>NZ_JAAGWY010000002.1:0-1018186 GCF_010686705.1 Leifsonia tongyongensis
CCCCCCCCCCCCCCCCCCCACCACTCTTGCCCTCACAAACGGCACCGCAACCGCAGCAAGAGGTAGGGCATGGTTATCGTGCGTTGTGATGAAAGGGCGGAGGCAGACTTTCTGCGACGTTCGCGTGACGGGCTTCCTTGGCTGGCAGCCGAAGCTGTCTGCTCGGCGTTACGATGCGGTATGGCTTCGTTCATGCAGCGTGTTCGACACGCGGTATATGGTGGCGGGGATCCGGCCAATGTGTCGGATGCGATCCGCAACGTTGGTCAGATTGGAATGCTCGGACACCCCGCTGATCCGGAGCCGTTCCGTGGGGTCGTCGCCGAGACTGCTGAGCTCGATCCCGACGAGCTTCCGTGGGAGTTGCGCGACGACAAGCCCTCGGCCTAGTCCGCGTACCTCTTCCGCTCTAGTGATTCGCACGCGGCTGCACGATTCCTGTGTTTGCGCCTTGTTGTAGACATGACCGCGGTGCAGTCATCACTCGAGGCGAGACAGTGCGTCCTCGCGGTGGCGAGGAAGTCGCGCGAGATCGTTCTCGTCGATTCCGAGTTGCACGTAGAGGCGGTGCAGTGATGCGATCACTGCACCGATCGCCCCGGAGAATTCCCCGAGCTCACTGAGTCGCAGACTCGGTCCGGAGCCCAGATTGTCGCGAAGCGCAGCTTCGAGTTGGGGGAGATCGGGTGCAAGAGATCGTGAGATCCCGCCGCCCAGGACGATGACCTCGGGCTCGCAACTCACGACGGCGGCGGCGAGCACGATCAGGAGGGCCTGGTCGAAGCTTTGGCGGAGCTTGCGAACGGCCCTGTCGTCCGAGGGGAGGAAAAGGTCTGCGGGACTGGGTAATGCGATTCCCAGTTCCGCGGCGTGACGCATGATTCCGGGGCCGGTAACCATATTCTCGAGAGGCGTGCCCAGCGGTCCAACCGGAAGCTGCCCGAATTCGCCGACCAGTCCGTAGCGACCGCGCAACAGCTTGCCTTCTATCGAGATACCTGCACCCAGCCCGGCGCCGATCGTCAGCATCACGGCGGTCGACGCCTCCCGGGCGGCCCCGTACCGTTGCTCGCCCATCAGCGCGTAGTTCGCGTCGTTGTCGATGCCGAGCTGTGTATCTGCGATCCGCTCGAGAGCGTCGAAGAACCCCGGCCGCTCGACGACGGCCAGGTTCGGGGCGTTCGTCACCGAGTGATTCTGCAGGTGAACCGCGCCCGGCAGCCCAACGGATACTCGCGACAGGGACACGGACAAACGCGCCGCGTCGGAGGCCAGCTCTCCGGCGAGCCAGGACACCAGGTCGTCGGCACCAAGGTCGGTCGGCGTGGGAACAGAACGCGCAGAGATCACCGTGCACACTGCGTCCGCCACCACGATTCTCGTATTCGAAGCGCCGAGGTCGACGCCTGCGACATACGCGCGGTCAGGAACAATTTCCAGCGCTGTTGCCGGACGCCCACGACTGCCCTGGACGGGGGAGTCAATCTCTCGAGCCAGGCCTTCGGCGATCAGGCCTTCCACGCTGCGTGAGACTGTCGCGTTCGACAGGCCTGTCGCAGACGCGAGGTCGGCGCGACGCGTCGGGTAAGTCGCAAAGAGTTCGCCGAGAACCGCGCTGCGATTTGATTCTCTAACCTCGGGCACCACTGGCCTTTCTGATCACCGTGCAAGTAAAGATATCCCATGAGCCCACGAATTCGCATGAAATTCAAGGAAATGTGGGGCTGATACCAGAACATAGTTGACACGACGCGTCCAGATATCTATATTTCCATTCAGGCTGCAAAAAAAGCGGCAAGCGTGCGAGGAGGCAAGCCGTGACCGTTTACGTCAGCGGAATCGATATCGGCGGAACGAAGACCGTCGGGGTGCTTGCCGACGAACGAGGACGTATTGTGGCCAGGAAGCTCGTTCCCACGTCCGAACGCGGAAGCCGCATCGTAGACCAGGTCGACACACTGTTCTCGGACCTCATCGCGGAGGCTGGCGTGTGCCGCGAGGCAGTAGCTCGGACCGTTGTAGGTATTGCCGGCGTCGCTGGGCCGGACGGATCCGTGCGACATGCACCGAACCTCCAACCACTCGAAGTCGCCGAGGACCTCGAGTTGGGATCCCTTCTTGCTGACCGGCTCGGCCATCAGGTCAGGATCGAGAACGATGTGAACTTGGCGGCGCTGGCTGAACTGGCGAACGGGGCGAGCATGCCATCCAGCTCGTTTGTCTTCATCGCCGTCGGCACAGGCATCGGAATGGGAATCGTCGTCGACGGCGCCCTCATCACGGGGGCACATGGTGCGGCTGGCGAGATCGGTCTCCTTCCTTTCGGTACGGACCCTCTTGACACGACGAACCACCATCGTGGTGCGCTGGAAGAGGCGACCGCGGGATCGACGGTCGGTGACCGCTACCGAGCGTTGACAGGAACCTCCCGCTCGATGGGGGAAGTGCTCGAACTTGCGCTGCGCGGCGACGAGGCCGCCGCGCTCGTGCTGGACGGGCAGGCGAAGCACACGGCGCAGGCGATCGCAGCAGTCGTCGCCGTCCTCGACCCCGCCTGTGTCGTCCTCGGGGGCGGCATCGGTCTGCTCTCCGAACTTCTGGGCCCGATCAAGACCTGGCTCGGCCGATTCGGGTTTCCTCGTGTCGACATTCGCCTGAGTCGGGCCGGAAGAGACGCTGCAGCCATCGGAGCCGTCCGCCTCGCCCTGCAACAACTCGACCGCAGTCGCCAAACCGAATCCGCTCTCGCCTGAAAGGGCCACCATGTTCCTCGAACTGCTTCGCCGACGTAACAACTCGTTCCTTCAGTCCGCCGCAGACCTGCATCGAAAGGGTGAACTTCCGCCCAACTGCTATGCGATCGACCTCGATGCGGTCTCGCGCAATGCGACGGCCATCCGTCGGGAAGCGGATCGCCTCAACCTCAAGGCCTTCGCCATGGTCAAGCAGATCGGCCGGAATCCCGACGTCTCAGCCGCCCTCGTCCGGGCGGGAATCACGCACTCCGTCGGTGTCGATCTCGAGTGCACGATCGCGGCCGCCTCAGGGGGTCTAGCCGCTGGCCACATGGGCCACCTCGTGCAGATTCCTCGGCACCAGGCCGCGATCGCTGCGTCGTTCGCCCCGCTGTATTGGACCGTGTTCAATGAAACGAAAGCCCGGGAAGCGGCCGCGGCGACCGAGCGTCTCGGCCGAGTGCAGAACCTCATGGCGCGCGTCGTCGGCAAGGGGGACGTCTTCTATCCCGGCCACGAAGGTGGTTTCGACGTGGCATCGATCGTTCGGGTAGCCAATGAGATCGACGGGATGCGCGGTGCGCGCTTCGCGGGAATCACAACGTTCCCTGCATCCCTGTTCGATGTCCAGGCGAGGACGGTGCGGACCACTCCCAATCTGGAGACCCTTCGCCAGGCGAGCGCCGAGCTACGCAAAGCCGGCCGAACTGATATCGAGATCAATGCGCCCGGGACGACCTCGGTCGCGATGCTCGAGCCTCTCGCTGAGGCGGGCGCCACCCAGGTAGAGCCCGGACACGGTCTCACTGGTACAACGCCGTGGCACGCGGTCGAAGACCTCGAGGAAGAGCCTGCGATCGCTTACATCACAGAGGTCTCGCATCTCTGGGATGACAAGGCCTTCGTCTTCGGCGGCGGTCTCTACGTCGACCCCGTGCTCGCCGATCAGCCGCGAACGACCGCCATCGTGGTCACCGGTGACGAGACCGTCGCGCAGTCGGCGGCGCTGGAGGTGGACATGCCTTCGCCATCCGCCATCGACTACTACGCCAAGGTCGACATCTCGGGCCGTCAGGATGTGCGACCAGGCGACACCGTGATCTTCGGATTCCGGCCGCAGGTCTTCGTCACCCGCGGACTGACCGCCGCGATCTCGGGTGTCTCGAAAGGCACCCCGAAGGTCGAGGGGATCTGGTCGTCCAACGGTTCTCGACCGATCGATCCGGCAGACGCGCTCCAGGCGATCGCCGCGGCGAAGGGCACTGACCGATGAGCGACGCACTGATCACCGAGCCCGGGATGCACATTTCCGCGGAAATCGCGGAGCAGCCCGCCCGCTGGATCGACGTGGTGACCACTCAAGAGGGACCACTCGACGTCGCTGCCGAAATCCTCCGTCAGGCACGGCCCGGCTTCGTCGTGCTTGTGGCCCGCGGCACCAGTGACCACGCGGCGCTGTACGGTCAGTATCTCCTCGAGGGGCTGCTCGGCGTGCCGGTTGCCCTCGCCACCCCTAGTGTGCGCCGCAACGATAGCCAGAGCATCTACCACCGTGCGATGGCCGTGGTCGCACTGTCCCAGTCGGGGAGCTCTCCGGATCTCGTCGCCACCGTGCAGGATGCGCGGTCTGCGGGCGTGCCGACGATCGCGTTCACCAACGACACCTCGAGCGCTCTCGCTACTGCGGCAGCCGTGCACGTGGATCTCAGTGCGGGCCCCGAACTCTCCGTTGCCGCCACCAAGAGCTATACGGCCGAACTCATTGCCCTCTACGCCTGGATCAACCGCGCAGCGGACGTCGGATGGACCGAACTCCAGCGCAGTGTTCAGGATCTTGCGGATGCCGCACGAGGCGTGATCACGTCGTCTGCGCAGATCGCGCGCAGCCTCTCCGACGAGCTCCGCGATACCGACCGCGCGCTCGTCATCGGTCGAGGCCTCTCGATGGCGACCGCGCGGGAGGCCGCGCTCAAGCTGATGGAGACCTCGATGCTCCCGGCTTCCGGGTGGAGCGCGGCCGATGCGAAACACGGCCCGCTCGGCCAGGTCGTCGAAGGCACCCCCGTCTTCCTGCTGAACCGGATCACCCGCGGCCGCGCCTCCGTGGAGGACCTGATCCCGCTCCTCGCGGCCAAAGGGGCCCGCATTCATGCTCTGGCCGCGACCGCGGGCAGCAAACACTTATCACCTAGCCCGCTGACGGACGTCATGCCGACGACCATCCCAGACGACCTGGTTCCGATGCTCGAGATCATCCCTTTTCAGCAGCTCGCACGCGAACTCGCGCTTCACCGCGGGCTGAACCCTGACGCACCGGCAGGGCTGAGCAAAATCACCCGGACACTCTAAGAGACCAGAGCGCTCCCGAACACAGAAAGGTAGTCCCGTAATGTCCGCTCCAGAAAAACTCAAAGCTCCGGGAAAGACCAGTTCGCTCAAACGCAACAGCCTGACAATCGTCGGGTCGGTCGCCATGTGCATGGCTTTCATGGGCCCCGCGACCAGTGTCGCGTTCAACACGAATCCAGCTGCAGCCGGAGCGGGATTCGCCCTGCCCCTCTCGATCGTTCTCGCACTGGTGGCCTGCCTCTTACTGGCCAACACGATTGCGCAGTTCGCGCGAAAGCTGCCGACCTCAGGCTTCGCGTACACCTTCAACACGCACGGCTTCGGACACTCGGGCGGATTCCTCTCGGGCTGGCTGCTCCTGCTCAGCTACGGGATGCTCGCGCCGATGCTGCTCTCGGCGATCGGCACCTACAGCTCGGGCTTCCTGCACGACCAGTTCAATATCAACATCCCGTGGCAGGCGATGGCGCTGATCTTCGGAGCGATCGTCTGGGGCATCAACGCATCCGGTGTCTCGGAGTCGGCCAAGACTGCGCTCATCTTCCTCGTCATCGAGGTCGGCGTGATCCTCGGCCTCGTCGGGACGATTCTCGGCCACGGCGGAGCGGAAGGCCTGTCGTTCGGGCCGTTCAATCCGGCGAACTCCCTCCACGGGATCGGCGGACTAGGGACCGGCATGCTGTGGGGGATCCTGATGTTCATCGGGTTCGAGTCGGTCGCGACCCTCGGCGAAGAGGCGAAGTCGCCGAAGCGCACGATTCCTATCGCGCTGTTCACGGCCGTGATCGTGATCGGCATCTTCTACGTGCTGTCCGCCTACGGTGCGGCCATCGGGTTCGGACAATCTCACGCCGAGGCGTTCGCTGCCGACACGAACCCGTGGGGCACACTGGCGACGAAGTTCTGGGGTGCGAGCTGGGCGCTTGTCCTCACCGTCCTGGCCAGCCAGTTCGCGAACTTCGTGTCCGGCACGAACGCGGTCGTCCGCGTCATCTTCTCGATGGGACGAGAAGGAATCCTCCCCAAGATCCTCGGACGCACCAGCAAACGCCAGATTCCCCACATCGCCCTTGGTGCGTACATGATCTTCGGTCTCGTCTTCGTCTTCGTGCTGGGAGCGTTTCTTGACCCGCTGGTGATCTACGGGTTCTGCGGGACGATCCTCGGCCTGGGAATGATCATCATCTACATCCTGATGAGCCTCTCGGTCATCCGCTTCTATCTTCGCGAGCACCCCAGCGAGTTTCGAATCGGGCGACATGCCGTCCTGCCGATCATCACGGCGATTCTGATGCTCTTGCCGGTGTACGGACAGGTCTCGCCTGTGCCACCCTTCCCGAACAATCTGGTGCCATACATCGTCATCATCTGGATGCTGGCCGGCACGGCCTACCTGATCTATCTGAAGCGCAAGGGGAAAGACCTCATCGAGGCGATGGGACGGGTATTCGAAGACACCCCCGAGACAGTCGCACCGAGTTCAGCCACCGAATGAGCGAGCCGACGCTGAACGGGTGAGCCGACTCTCCTTCACCCGTTCAGCGTCAGCAGAATCGACCCACCCCCGTCACAGAGTGACCTGCCTGCTGTCTAGCCACAGCCAGGCCACCATCGGGCAACTCGCCCTACGCCAGAAGCGCATGACTTGGGTTCTATCACTTCCGTGCTGAGGCCTTGGTTGGCACCGTGTGGAGGACGCGGCTCGCGGTTGAGGTGATCAGCGCGGCTCCCTTGACAGCCATCGCTCCCCTTCCATACATTTAACGTACTCGTTAAATGATGGAGGTTGGCGTGGACGGCACCGATCAGCTCAGCGCCGTTTTCTCGGCACTCGCAGACCCCACTCGGCGGGCGATCCTCGCCGAGTTGGCAGAGCGTGATGCCACGGTCACGGAGCTCACGGCGCCCTTCGCCATCTCGATGCCGGCGATATCGCGACATCTCAAGACACTCGAACGTGCGACGCTCATCTCGCGGACGCGCTCAGGCAAGTGGCGCGCGAGCCATCTCGAAGCTGCCCCGCTTCGCGAGGCTGCCGACTGGATTGAGCGCTACCGGGAGTTCTGGGACTCGTCCCTCACGCGCCTCAATGCCCACCTAGCCACTGTGCAGGCCGCCGAACGCGCAACGAACCCGACGGACTGATACAACACAACGCCTATCGACACGTCTTGGACCACGAGGAGCCCTGATGCAGACAGAAAGCCCGCAGATCGATATCTCTCGCGCGATCGACGCGCCGCGGCAGCTCGTCTATCGAGCCTTCACCGATCCGGACCACTTCGTGGCTTGGTGGGGTCCGATCGGTAATTCGCTACCGCGCAACGAGATCGAGTTCGACGTGCGGCCGGGCGGCTACCAACGATGGACGGAGGTCTCCGCTGCCGATCCCGACATACGGGTGCGCATCCATGTCGACCTCACAGACGTCACGGAAGGCGAGGTTGTCGACGGTGTCATGCACGTCACTGGCCAGCTGCCGGGTGGCGTTCAGCCGTTCGAGACGAGAATCCGAGTCGAGTTCTCCGACGAGGCCGACGGGCGAACGCGGCTCACGATTCGCCAGTGGCTCCCCAAACACCTGACGGGTCATGCCGAGCAGGGTTGGCTCGAAACATTGACCAAGCTGGACACCACACTGATCGGTCCCCAGACCTCTGTACCGAACACCTGATTGAGGGAGCCTGACACGATGCGGAAACTTGGCTACGGCATGAACGTGAGTCTGGATGGCTACATCGCCGCGCCCGGCGACGACCTCGGCTGGAGCATGCCGAGCGATGAGTTGTTCCAGTGGTGGTCCGATCGAGTGGACGCTACGGGCCTGGCGCTCTATGGACGCAAGGTGTGGGAGACGATGTGCTCCCACTGGCCGGACGCAGACAGGCAGCCGGGCGCCACACCGGAGGTGATCGAGTTCGCCGACCGATGGCGGGACATGCCGAAGGTAGTGTTCTCGTCTACGACCCTCACGGTCGACTGGAACGCCCGTCTGGTCACAGACGACGCGGTCACCGAAATCACCCGCCTCAAGTCCGACGACGGCCACCCCATGGACATCAGCGGTGCCACGCTCGCCGCGGCGGCCATGCGGGCGGGGCTGATCGACGAGTACGCGGTTGTCACGCATCCGGTACTGGTGGGCGGTGGCACGCCGTTCTTCACAGCCCTGGACAACTGGGTGAATCTGAGCCTGGTGGAGACGCGGACGTTTCCCGGCGGCGTGGTGCTGAGCAGGTACGAATCCCGGCGTTGACTCCCCGCCGGCGTGCAGGAGCTTGTACATGCATCGACTTATGGCTCACACTGGTTTCGTGATGTGAGCGGTGGCCATATTGGAGCGGTCCGTGTCAACCTCGACGTACCACCACGGGAATCTGAGTGCGGCGCTGGTGCGCGCCTCGCTTGATATCGCGGGCCGGTAGGGCCGGCGACGCTTATGCCATCCGCCTTCCAGGGAATGCACGGCGCGCTTGCTCAGTCCGTTGTCGCCCGTCGTCGGCTGTTCGTGAAGCTGGATGGGGCGGAGAACGGCACCACACTGCTGTCCGCGCCACCGGGTAGCGGGAAGACGGTGCTCCTCCGGTCGTGGATAGCGGATGCGGGCCTCCAGGACCGCACGGCCTGGGTGACCGTCGAGCGCAACGAGCAGGATGTGCAGCGCTTCTGGCTCTCGGTCGTCAGCGAGCTATGCCGTGCCGCGGGAGGTAACTCCTTACTCCAAGAGCTCTCTCCCACACCGCAGTTCGATGAGGAGGCTGCTGCAGCGCGCCTGCTGGCCGAGTTGGGCACGCTGAACGAACGGATCGTGCTCGTTGTTGACGACCTCCACGAGCTTCACTCGCCGCAGGCTCTCGCCCAGGTGGAGCGCCTGCTCGCCCAGCGGCCTCCGCTGCTGCGGGTCGTGCTGTCGACGCGACACGACCCGCAGATCGGGCTGCATCGGCTGCGCGTCGCCGGAGGCTTGACCGAGATTCGCGCCGGCGACCTGCGCTTCACGGTCGATGAGACACAGGAACTGCTTGCGTCATCCGGGATCGGGCTCTCGAATGACGCCCTCGCCGTGCTGCACGACCGCACCGAGGGATGGGCAGCGGGGCTTCGGATGGCGGCGCTCTCGCTCGCTGGGCAGGCCGATCCAGAGCGGTTCGTCTGGGAGCTGCGCGGCAGCGACCGGATGATCGCGGACTACCTGCTCGCGGAGGTGCTGGAGCACCAGCCCGAGGAGGTACGGCGTCTCCTGCTGCGGACGTCGGTGCTCGATCGGGTCAACGGCGCGCTCGCCGACCTCCTGACCGGCGGCCGCGGCGGCGAGCGCATCCTCCTCGAACTCGAGAATGCGAACGCCTTCGTCACGTCCCTCGACGCTCGCCGGTCGTGGTTCCGGTATCACCAGCTGTTCGCCGAAGTCCTGAGTCTGGAGTTGCGGCGGACCGAACCTGACCGTGTCAGCGAGCTGCACAGGGCCGCTGCGCATTGGTATGCCGAACACGACGAGGTCGTCGAAGCTGTCCGTCACGCACAGTCCGCGGCCGATTGGGCGTTTGCCGGACGTCTTCTGGCCGACCACAGCCTCAGCCTCGTGCTGGACGGCCGGGAGGGGACGGTTGCCGCCCTTCTCCGTGGTTTCCCTTCGGGTGCCGTGTCGGCTGATCCCGAGCTGACGGTCGTCCTGGCCGCGCAGCAGCTGTCGAGAGGGCTACTCGACGACGTCGCGACAAGCCTCGCGCGGGCCGAGCGGCACAGAGCCGTCGTTCCCGGCGAACGGCGACGCCACTTCGAAACCATGCTGGCGCTGGAGCGCGCATCTCTGGCCCGAAGACGCGGCGACTTCAGCGCTGTCGTCGACGAGGTGCAACGGCTGCTCGCCCCGCCGGACAACGAGGGGCCCGGTGAGGCCGGGGTCGGCGCCGACGTACGCGCATACGCGCTGATGATCCTCGGCATCGTGGAACTCTGGGCTGTGCGTCTCGAGGAGGCGGAGCGGCATCTCGAGCAGGGTCTCGAACTGGCGCGACGAGCCGGGCGGCCGTACGTCGAGGTGGGTTGCCTCGCACACCTGGGAACGCTCGCCGCGGTGAGCTCGTTCGCGGTGGCCAGGCAACGGTGCCTTGACGCGATCAGGATAGCCGAGGCGCGAGGCTGGGGGGCCGATCCGGTTGTCGCGCCTGCACTGGTCATGATCGCAGCTCTGGACATGTGGCAAGTGCGCTCTGACGAGGCCGAGCAGTCGCTCGCGCGCGCCGAGGATCCGGTCTCTCGGGGCGGCGACCCGCCGACGAGGTTGCTGGCGAACCTGGTGCGGGGGATGGTGGAGATCGCTCGCGGCCGCGATGAGAAGGCACTCGCCTCGCTCCGCGCCGCGAACGAGGTCCGGGCGCTGCTTGTCGCCCCTCAGCTGATGACGGTCCCGGCGCAAGCGACGCTCGTGCACCAGCTTGTGCGGGTGGGCGACCTGGCGAGCGCGCGAGCTGTCCTCGCGGGATTGCCCGAGGACGGCCGGGAGTGGGCGGAGGTACGTGCCGCACGCGCCGTCATCCACCTCGCCGAAGAGAATCCTCGCGACGCCATCGTCGCCCTCGAGCCGATTGTGGGCGGTGCGAAACCTGTCCTCTCGCCCTGGCTCGTGCAGTGCTACCTGCTCGACGCCGTCGCCCACGACCGCGTGGGCGACGATCCGGGCACTCACGCGTCGCTCGAACACGCGCTCGAGGTCGCCGAACCGGAGTCGCTGATCTGGCCGTTCGTCACAGTGCCGGTCCAGCACTTGCTCGAACGCATCCCGCCCCATCGCACCGCACACGGCGCGCTGCTCAAACAGATCCTCGACGTGCTCGCCGGAGGCCGCCCCGCCGATCGCCCGGGAGAGCCCCGTGCTGAACTCACCGAGAGCGAACTCCGCGTGCTCCGCTACCTACCGAGCAACCTCTCCGCGGCGGCCATCGGCCGGGAGCTGTCTCTGTCGGTCCACACGGTGAACACGCACGTTAGAAACATCTACGCGAAGCTCGGCACTCACAAGCGCAGCGAGACCGTCGAACTCGCGCGCGGGCTCCGGCTCTTGGGGCCGTCCGTCAGCCGCCGCTGA
The DNA here is from genome assembly GCF_010686705.1 of Leifsonia tongyongensis. GTDB lineage: Bacteria > Actinomycetota > Actinomycetes > Actinomycetales > Microbacteriaceae > Diaminobutyricibacter > Diaminobutyricibacter tongyongensis. Next base: position 11,173 of record NZ_JAAGWY010000002.1, read on the forward strand.
GACGCGGGGCCCGTAACCGGGACAGAATCGCAAGATCTTTGCGAGGTGGACTCACCATGCCACTCGCGAGTCTGGGCCTGTGCCTGATGAAGCGCTTCCAGCGCGTTACACGATCCGAGTTCGCGGCGTCTTGAGCGAGACGCTCCGGATGGCCTTTCCCGAACTCGACGCCGAGTCGCGCGGTGAGGACAGCGTCCTCGTCGGGGTGCTCCGGGATCAGGCGGCGCTTTATGGCGTCCTCGCTCAACTCGAGGGACTCGGCATCGCACTGATCGACGTTTCGAGTGACCCGTGCCCGAAGGGAACTGAGCGATGACCATCCTGTGCCCGCATCCCCGGCGCCGGTATCAGCACGCGGAGGAGGTGTTGCCGCTGGCTTGACCGGGGACACATCGCACCGGGCTCCGACCGGCGACGTTCAGCCGCCGAACAGAGCCATATTGAATCACCAAATTAGGAGTAAGTCATGAAGTACGTGTTCAACAAGGGACCCAAGTTGGAAGGGAGGCGAGGGCTGCTCGCGGGTGCGGGGGTCGGCGCGGTAGTTGCGCTCGCGATCGCCGGGGGAATTTCCGCCTCTGCCGTGCCGCCGACCGCCACGACGGCGCCGACTTCCACGAAGGCGCCGACATCCACGACACCCTCGCCAAAGAGCTCGGCGGCGAGCGGTAGCGTCGATCCGAATTCCAAGAGCCTCTATCCGTTCGGCCAGCCGCAGGGCGGCGTCGCAGTCAACACGCCGCCACCGCCCGGGGAACCGACGCTGTCGCCGGCGTACGCGACGAAGACGACGACCCGCATTTACGGTTCCAACCCGTTCGAGGAGGCCGTCTCGGTCTCCCAGCACATTTGGACATCTGCGCTGCCCGAGAACGTTCCCGCAAACGCAGGCAACAACGCGGATCGCACCCGCGCGGTCACGCTGGTAACGCCCGACGATCCGCTGACGGATATCACCGCGACGCCGCTGATCCACTTCCCCGACGCCGCGCCCATCCTCTACGTCACGAAGAACGGGATCCCGGCGATCACGCTGAACGAGTTGAAGCGGCTCGGACCTGTCGGTATCAGTCGCTTCAACAATGTCCATGCACTGCTGGTCGGAGCGGCCGCGAACCCCGGCGTTGAGAGCCAGCTCAAGGCCATCGGGATGAAGTACTACGAGGTCAAGGGCGCGGATGTCCCGCAACTCGCTGACAACGTGGACAAGCTCTACGGTTCGATCTCGAACCCCGACTTCGGGGTCGCGACGATGCCCGGCATGGAGGACGTCGTGGTCGGCTCGATGGACGGCAAGGACTGGCAGTACACGTTGCCGGCGACGCACTGGGTCGCGCACATGCCGACGGGTCTGTTCTGGGTTCACCGGAATTCGATCCCGACTGCGACGATCGACGCGCTCAAGCGGCGCGGCGGCAAGGCGCGGATCTACCTGTTCGGCGGCCCCGACCAGATCTCAGCCTCGGTCGCTAAGCAGCTCTACCAGTACGGCGAGGTCATTCGTGTCTCGAACGACGACCCGGTCGCGTTCAACGCACCGGCGCCCGACTCGCCCGAGGCCACTGCCCTCGCCTTCGCGAAGATGTGGGACCCTGCCGGAATGTTCGGCTGGAAGATCACGGGACCGGGCCACGGATTCACGCTGGTCAACATCAACGACTGGCAGGGCGCGATCGCGTCGGCCCCGCTCTCGCACCTCGGCTTCCACGCGCCTCTGCTCCTCACAAGCAGCGCAAGCACCCTGCCGAGTGATCTCGAGAGCTACTTCACGCAGGTCTCCCCGTCGTTCCTGAACACGCCCGCTGACGGCCCGTACAACATGACCTATGTGCTCGGCAGCTGGAATCAGGTCAACTGGGACGAGCAGGTTCGCGTCGACAGCATCTCCGAGATGCACAACCGTCGCGTCGTCGGAAGCGACACCGGCGGCACGTACGGCGACAGCCAGCCAGGGGCCTGACTGGCCGGGTTCTGAACATGGCGGGGTCACCGAAAGGTGGCCCCGCCATTTGCCGGCGCATCCATCGCCGACGATTCAACGAATCGTCACCGGCGGTCGCGCCCGCGGGACAGCAGCAGCGAGAGCGCAGCAGCCGTTCCCATCCCGTACACGAGGTGCGCGACCAGATCCTTTCCGAGCGTCTTGGCGTCGTATTCGGTGATGCGTTTGTACAGGTGCATCGGCGTCAGGATGGCGTAGCTGAGACCCCACATGCCTGCGCCGAAAATCAGCCCATAGCTGGTACGAGGTTTACGTAAGGAAGCGGCGACCATTGCGTAGCCCACTGCCGCCGAGACTGAATATCCCCAGTGCATGACGTTGTTTGCGAGTGCAGCGCGTGAATCGGGGAGCTTGACTTCGTAGAGTCCTTCTACGATGCGTCGTCCGACCTGGGCCGGTGCGGGAGCTTTGTCCCAGTCGGTGACGTCGGCGGAGAACTCCCATTCACGGAAGGGTTCGGTTCCGTGTTGTCGCCGGTATTGGCCGTACAACCAGAGATCCATGGCCATGGTGCCGATCAGGCCAGCGGCCACACCGCGGGCTAGAGCTCCCACCGGGGTGACGCGGGGCCGACTGAAGGCATCGGGGGCTGTTGCACTCATGAGTTTCTCCTCACACGACCTCATCCTTTCAGGTGTAGACAGAAGCGTGACCGTTTTCGAAGATCTCCTCCACCGCAACATGCTCGGCGTCTTCAATGAGCGGGAGGAGTCGCTGCGTCTCCCGCAGCTGGCTGCGCTGTATGCGCCGGATGCTCGGTTCGCCGACCACGACGGTGTTGCCGTCGGCCTCGATGCCATCAATGAGAAGATCCGCGCGCTTCACGCCCGGACTCCCGGGTTCGTGTTCGCGCCTGGGCCGTTCCACGAAGTCCAGGACCTCGCCACCATCGAGTGGTCGTATGGTCCCGCCGGCGCTGACCCTGTCGTGAATGGAACGGATGTTGCGATCATCCGCGACGGACGCATTTCCGCGCTCTATGTGTACTTGAGGTAGGCCTATCATGGGAGACAAAGGAGCCCGGACCCTGCCCCTTGCGAATGCAAGGAGGGCACCGTGCGCGCCTATACCGCGCTACTCAGCTACGACAACCCCGAAGTCGAAGACATCGTCGTTACGCGGGTCGCGCCGGAGGACGTTCTGCCCCATGTCCTCGCGGTGACGTGTGCCACGGCCGCGGACGCGGTCGATGTCTTCGAACTCATCGACGGGGAGCCATTGGCCCCGTTCGCGCTCTACGAGTTCCGTCACACCAGGGGCGCAGCATTAGGGCACTGAACCCGAGCCTCTGCTGAGGCCGTAGTCTCGATAGGTGCCATCGTTCCGTGTCATCGTGGCTGTCGGTGCGCTCCGACCGGGCGTCCGCCCGGATGCCATTGTGCCGGCCGCCGCTGACGCCGTGGCCGAGCGCACGGTCGTCGAGGCGTCAAGCGTCGACGTGGTGGCCGGTGAGGCCAGGGTCACTGTGCGTTTCACCGCGGATGGTGTCGACGACGCCATCCCGGTCGCGGAGCACGCGGTCGCGCGCCTCCGGGAGCTCGCTCAGACGGGCGCGTGGCGTCTGACCGAGCGTGTCGGCGGTCGCTGGTTCCGTCGAGCCTGAGGGCATCAGGCTGGATGAGAAATGAGCTCGGCGTGTCGTCATTTCAGCCTCTCCCGAGGCTAGACCGTTTGGTCCACTCAGTGCTAATGTGAGGATTAATCGGGGGTCGACTATCATGTCGGTTTCGCTGCGCCGAAGTTCCCGCGCAGAAAGCCTTCTTCGCCCGCGTCTCACGGGGATTTGGCGTGGGTCGATGTGCCGACCGCAATGCTGAGCCGGAGGTGCGGCGATGGTGAAAGACGCCCCAAGTCCGAAGCGCGGGGCCTTTGCGACGCCCAAGGACGTCTTGGAATCGGCCACGCCTTACGAGCCGCGATCCGACGTGCCGAACGAACCGGATTCGGAATCTGACTCGGCTGAAAGCCCCAGCCGTCCAGACCCTGGGATAGGAGAGACGATCGTGAGCGATACAGAAGCCAATATGGGAATTCCCGGCACCCCGCCGCCACCCCCGAGCGGCGCAGTCAGCCAGCAAGCCGGCTCGGGAGGTGCACCATCAACCGAAGGCGTGGGCGCTCCCGGCACTCCGCCGCCACCCTCGAGCGACGCTGCCGCCGGTTCGCAATCGGGTGATGGCAGCACCAAGGGCACTCCCGGCACGCCGCCGCCTCCTCCTGCAAGTGCAGACGGTGGCCAGCAGGGCAGCGCCGGCGGTGTGGGCACAGAAGGCACCCCTCCTCCGCCGCCCTCCGGAAGCACGACGGCGGACTCGCCGTCAAGCTCGGGTGTCGGGATGGGCACCCCGGGTACGCCGCCACCACCGGCGTAGTTCGCCAGGCACCGCACGCCACAGCACCGTGGCCCGATTCGGAGCCACGACACCGAACACGTAGTCCACCCATAATCGGCAGGAGTATGACGCCATGCCCGATAAGATCGACGCTCCGAAGCGCGGAGCATTTCCCACCCCGCGGTCCGAACTCGCGACCGCCACACCGTACGCCGCCAAGCTCGTCGGCGCGCCACCCCAGTACCTCGTCAATCCGCCCCACATATCCATGTGGGGCAACGATGTCCACGGCGATTGCGTGACAGCTGAGGAAGCCTTCGCGAAAGCCTGCTACCAGCCGGAGATCTTCATCTCCGACGCGGAAGTCATCAGCTGGGCCACCAGCCACGGAGTTCTGGAGGGCGCCTATATCAACCAGGTGCTCGACTGGATGGTCAATGACGGCTTCAATCAGGACGGTTCACGCTACAACGACGGCGGCAAACGCTCCGTCGACTGGACCCAGTCGAGCGTCCTCAAGGATGCGATTTCAAATGGGCCGGTCAAGCTCGGCGTCGCCGCCGACCAGATTCAGACGGCGTACACAGGCCACACCGGCTGGTTCGGGACCGGATGGCACGCAGACGCCAACGAGGATCACAGTGTTGCCCTGTGCGGCTATGGCTCTATGAGCTGGCTGGCACAACAGCTCGGGGTAACCGTGCCGGCCGGTGTGGACGGCAACGCGCAGGGCTACGCCATGTTCACCTGGAATACCATCGGCATCATCGACGAGCCCTCCATGCGAGCGATCACTCATGAGGCGTGGCTGCGGGTTCCGACAACCACCATCGTGTCGCCGCACGGTGTTCGCATCCATGTTTGCGTTCGCGGCAGCGACGGCGCGCTCTGGCACATGTGGCAGACGGCTCCGAACAATGGTTGGAGCGGCTGGAACTCGCTCGGCGGCTGGATCGACCTGATCAAGGTCGCGACGAACGCGGATGGTCGGCTCGAGATCTTCGCTCGTGGCGGTGACGGCGCCGTCTGGCACAACTGGGAGACGTCGCCCGGCGGACCCTGGAGCGGCTGGTATTCGCTCGGCGGCTGGATCGACAGACTGGACGTTGTCAAGAACGCGGATGGTCGGCTCGAGATCTTCGCCCGTGGCGGCGATGGCGCCCTGTGGCACATGTGGCAGACGTCACCCAGCAACGGATGGAGCGGCTGGTATTCGCTCGGCGGCTGGATCGACATGCTGGATGTGGCGCGAAACGCTGACGGCCGGCTGGAGATCTTCGCCCGCGGTGGGGACGGCGCGATCTGGCATATGTGGCAGACGGCGCCGAACAACGGCTGGAGTGGCTGGTACTCGCTCGGCGGGTGGATCGACCTGATCAGTGTCGCCCGAAACGCCGACGGTCGGCTCGAGATCTTCGCGCGTGGCGGCGACAAGGCGGTCTGGCACATGTGGCAGACGGCGCCGAACAACGGCTGGAGCGGTTGGTACTCGCTCGGCGGCTGGATCGACCTGCTGGATGTCAGCCGGAACGCTGACGGCCGGCTCGAGATCTTCGCGCGTGGCGGCGACAAGGCGGTCTGGCACATGTGGCAGACGGCCCCCAACAACGGCTGGAGTGGCTGGTACTCGCTCGGCGGCTGGATCGACCTGCTCAAGGTCGCGCCCAACCAGGATGGCCGAATGGAGATCTTCGCGCGTGGCGGCGACAAGGCGCTCTGGCACATGTGGCAGACATCGCCGAGCAACGGCTGGAGCGGCTGGTACTCCCTGGGCGGCTGGATCGACCAGCTTGAGACTTGGCCGGAGGCGCCGGGCAATCCATAATCTCGTATGAGCATCGTTTACAGCGATATCTCCGTTTCGGCGGACGGCTTCTCGACCGGACTCAACCAGCGAGAGGAGTCGCCGTTCGGAGATATCGACTCGCGCTGGCTCCATGACTGGATGTTCGACACGTACGACGAGAACAAGGGTGAGGTCGACGGGATCGTCGACTCGGGCGCGACCATCATGGGCCGGAACATGTTCGGGCCCGTTCGCGGCGAATGGGATCGGGAATGGCGCGGCTGGTGGGGGCCGAATCCGCCGTACCACAACGCCGTCTTCGTACTCACGCACTACGAGCACGAGCCGATCGAGATGGAGGGCGGAACGACTTTCCATTTCGTGACCGACGGGATCCATGCAGCGCTCGAGCGGGCACGCGCGGAGGCCGAGGGGCGGAATATCTCCGTCGCGGGCGGTGCCCGAACGGTCAACCAGTTTCTTGCGGCCGGGCTTATCGACGAGCTTCGCCTGCATGTCACGCCGGCGATCCTCGGCGCCGGCGAGCGGATCTTCGACGGCGTGCCTCCGCAGCGCCTCGAGCGGGTGTCGGTCCGCGTGGCATCCCTCGTGACGCACATCACGTACCGGCCGCTGCGATCGCAGTGAGGGCGCGATCGCGCTCGCCTTACGGGCGCGAGCCCTTGTCGATCCAGCGACGCAGCAGGGCGACGTTCGATTCCGGCCACGGGCCGTCACAGGGCATCTCGCCGGAGACGAGGTGCCCGAGAATGCCATCCTGATTGCTCACGACGTCGTCGTAGTTCCAGAGATCGAAATGGTCGAGCATGCTGTTCCGGTCGAGTTCGCGGAAGAGCGGCTTGATATTCGCTGCGTAACCCAGAGGTTCGTCGTTCGTGTTCACGATTTCGCTCCCTTCAGCACTATCTGCCGAACATAGCGTTCAGGGAGCTTGTTCCGATACTGTGCAGACGACCATGACATCCGGCCCCTCGAGCCCATGAAATCCATCTCCGACGCTGAGCAACTCGACGCGCCCGGGACCGCTCCGACACCGGCGGCCCGGCGTGCTCTTCCGTGGTGGGTACGAGTCGTCCTGATCTGGTTGGCTTCGCGGGTGCTGACGACGACCATCATGGTCGTGACGGCGGCGCAAGCTCCGTCACGCCCGCGCGCCGACAGCCTCTTCAGCTATGCGACACTCTCACAGCTGTGGGATGCGGGTTGGTACCAGAAAGTCGCGCTCCACGGCTACCCGTCGGTGCTGCCCCACGGCACATCGGGTGCAGTCGTCGCCAACACCTGGGCCTTTCTCCCGGGATATCCGTTCCTGGTCCGAGTACTCATGGCGTCGACCGGGCTGTCCTGGGATGTCGTGTCCGCGGCCGTATCGATCGCCTTCTCTCTCGCGTTCGTGCTCGTGTTCGATCGCTTGATGCACCTGGTCTTGCTGTCGAACACCGCCCGCTTCGCCCTCATCCTGCTGTGCGTTTCGCCCCTGTCGCCGATCCTGCAGGTCGCTTACGCGGAATCGATGAACCTCTTCCTCGTCGCGCTGGCGCTGTATCTCCTCGTCCGTCGTCGCTACCTGTGGCTGATACCGGTGCTGGGCATCATGTCGTTGACGCGACCGGGCGAGGTCGCTTTCGCCTTGACCCTTGCCGTTCATGTGGCACTGCGGTGGCGAAACAGGCGGGCGGATCCCTGGCTGCCCGGCCAGCTAACCGCTTCGCTCGTCGCAACGGGTCTTGCAGCGGGGTTCGGGCTGGTCTGGCCGATCATCGCCTGGGTGGCGACCGGTTCGCCATCGGCCTACACGGCGACGGAGCTGGCGTGGCGCGCGCGCGACATCGGCTCGCCATCCCTCGTGCCGTTCACGCCGTGGATCGAGAGCGCGAACTTCTATTTCGCACCGCCGTGGGGGCTGCTGCTGCTGGCGCTGACCCTCGCCGCGGCGATTGCCGCATTCTTCACCCGACCCGTGCGGAGGCTGGGAACAGACCTGCGCCTGTGGATCGCCAGTTACGCGCTCTACGTTCTTGCCGTCTTCTTTCCGCAGACGAGCACGCTGCGCATCCTCACGCCGATGTTTCCGCTTTTCGGGGCCCTCGCCCAACCGCGATCACGGGTCTACCGCATCGCCATCGTGGTCGTCTTCATCGCCGGACAGGCCGTCTGGCTCATCGGGTCGTGGTGGACGTGGTGGGGGCCTGACCTCGTCACTCCCTGAGAATTCGCGCTGTCAAGACGTCATTGTCGGGAGCCGACTTCCGGGCAAGCGTTTTCATACCTCATACTTCATGTAAGTTCGCGATGCCACGCCGGAACACGCTGACATCGAAGCCACGATCATGGGGGAACAAGGCTTATGAAACGGTCCGTCGAGGTACGCGAAAAGCCAGCCGACGCGCTCGCGGAGACCGTGACGCTCTATCAAATCGAAGTGTTGATCGACGGGCGAAGCTATCGAAGCACCCGCACGCTGGGCCGGCTTTTCATCAAGGCGGCGCGCGCGAATCTCGACATCCCCGGCGCCCCGCTGACTGTCCTGGCCCACTCGGGAGGGGTGGAGCTGCTCTTCCTCACCCGCGAGACACCGGCACTGGTCTGGGACCTCTCGGGCGGCGTTCCGACGTCCCTCTGGGACAGCCCCGATCCGCTGGATCCGGCACGCGCGCCGGATCTTATCCGCCAGCCGGTTGAGCAGACCACCTTCACCATCACACAGAACGGATCCGCGATGCCCTCCAACCACGAACGCATTCTGTCGGCAGCATACGAACTGTTCACCCGCCATTCCGTTCACGAACTCACGCTGGCACACGTCCAGGAAGCCGCAGACGTGACCGAAGCTGAGCTGGCACAGGAGTTCGGTTCAGTGGATGCACTGGCCGAGGAATGCCTGAAGCGCCGCGAACGCGACTGGACGATCGGGATCGTTCGCGCCGGCGCGCGGGCCCGGGCGGAGCATCCGGAGGGCAGGTTGCTCGCGATCTTCGACGTGTTCGACGAGTGGTTCCACCGGGACGACTACGAAGCGTGCACCTTCATCAACGTTCTTCTCGAAATGGGACGGGATCACTCGCTGGGTCGCGCCAGCATGGAGCATCTCGCGTACATCCGATCGCTGGTCGCCGACCTGGCGAGAGAGGCCGGCCTGCGTGACCCGGAGGAGTTCGCATTCTCCTGGCACATCCTGATGAAAGGCGCGATCATCAACGCAGTCGAAGGGGATGACAAGGCGGCGCTGCGAGCCCAGGCGATGGGCCGCGACCTGATTCGGCGTCACCGGGCCGTGAGCACGGACACGGGCTCGTACCAGCTCGACCCCCGCTGGGCGCTCGGCTGATCCGGATCGGTCACCGCGCCAGGCGCCTTCAACCTGTACCCTCGTCGAGGATCTGAACCGCTAGTGTTCAGATCACAACATGAGGGAGCGCAGATGAACCGGTGGTACCCGTTCAGGATCACCACCTGGTGGGGGAAGCTTCTCTACGTCTTCGGCTTCTGGCTGGTCTTCAGCAGTCTCATCGGCGGGGCTCTGCTCAACTGGACCGGAATCGATGACCCGGGCTACCAGATCTACTCACTGATAACCGTGCTCGGCGCATATCTGATTGGCGCGCGGATCTTCCGCGGTCGCGGCGAGAACCCTGCGCTTCCTCGCCCGTGGTGGCAGATGACCGCCCGCCCGAAACTCTCCCGGCGCTTGGGGATCGTGTTCGTGGTCCTGACCGCGCTCAGTGTGATCATGCTCGTCGTCGACCTTCTGCGCGTTGGGCCTGGGCCGTTCGCACCAGTCAACGACGCATTCAGTGTGATCGTCAGCGGCATCCTCGCGTACCTGTACCTGAACAGTGCCGCCCGGCTGAAAGAAGCCGTCTGGCACGTGGCACCACCGATCGTTGCCGGTGATGCGGGCTGATCGTATCGTCGAAGCGAACAGGGAGGATGGCGTCGGATGGGGGCGGCATCCCGTTCTTCCCGCACGGCGAATACACCCTGAGAGTTGTAGCTTGGGATCATGACAAGCCTTGATGACATGCTCGCTCGACGTCCGGTGAACCGGGCCAGTGTTGACGCACACAAGAAGCGCATGCTTGATGAGGTCCGCGCCTATCGGCTCCGCGAGCTCCGCGAACAGAACAACCTCACTCAAGTCGAACTTGCAGCCCTGCTGCACGTCACTCAAAATCGTGTGTCCCGAATCGAGCATGGTGATATCGAACGAACCCAGGTCGACACTCTCAGAAGGTACGTCGAAGCGGTCGGCGGGCGTCTGAAGGTCGAAGTAGAGGTCGGCGAAGAGACTTACTTGATCGCCTGACGTCCGTGGCTTACAGCCATCCACGATTTCTGAGGCGGATGTAGGCCCAGGCCTCGATGAGGATGATGACGACGGTGATTCCCACCCACCCGTAAGCCAGATTCGTGCCGGGAAGGTTCTGGAAGTTCATCCCGTAGAGTCCCGAAATGACCGCCGGAATCGCCAGCATCGCCGCGATCGCAGAGATCTTTCGGGAGTCGACGCCTTGTTCGCTTGCGATCGCGTTCTCGTGCGTCGCGATCACGCTTTCCAGAGCGGACTCCTGGTCGGCGCCGAGCTGGCTGACTCCTGCCAGATCGTCGATCAGGTCCTGAACATACGGTTCGAGATCACGGTTGCCGCCCGTCAGTTCGTCCAGTCGGCCCTTGTTGTTGGAGAACGCGATCGAGAGGGTCGAGACGGCCCGGGTCACTTTGCCGATCCGCTTGCGCAGGCGGTAGATGCGCTGGGGGTCATCACGAATTGTCTCGTCGAACACCTGCTCCTCGAGTTCTTCCAGTTCGGATTCGTTCAGGCTGGCGGCAACGATGTATCCGTCGATGATGTTCGCTACGATCGCGTGAACTCCGCTCATGACGCCACCCCTCAGGCCCGTGGGCGCATTGTCGAGGACAGAGGAGAGGTCGACCCGTTCCTGCCTCCCCGTTCCGCGTTGGACGGTGACGAGGAGACCGGGACGAGCGAAAATGAACGTCTCCGTTATCCGCGGCTCGTCCGGGGAGAAAGCGTTTCCGATTTCCCACATCACGATGAAGAGGTGCTGTTCGAACCACTGCACTTTGGGTTTGAGTCGACTGGCCGTCGCATCCTCGACCGACAGGGGATGCAAGCCGAGCTCGTTGCCCAGCTCGATCATTCCAGCGGCGTCGGCGTCTGAAACGTCCACCCATGCGAAGCCACCGTTCGTGCAGGCGACCGCGATCTCCTCAGTGCCACCGCTGATCCGCACTCCGTTCGCGTCGAATCCGCAGGTCGTCCGTTTCATGTTTCCCTCTTCGTTCCATCGCGTGACGATCGTGTGCCGTGCCGGCGCAACGGGAGTGAGACGACGGCGAGATACAGTTCGGCGGCATCGCGCGGATCGGAAAGGCTCCGCAACGTGAGCGTCTCAAGCCGGCGCAGTCGGTTGCGCACCGTGTTGGAGTGCACGAAGAGTGCCCTCGCGGTGCCGGCGACCGAGCCGCCCGTGCCGAACCAGGTTCGAGCCGTGTCGAGAACCATCTCCCTCTCGCTCTCGGGCAGTTCGAGAACTCGGTAGAGCACGATGGCGGCGAGTTCAGCCGCCACGTCGGGCGCGCCAGCGGCCATCGTGTTCACGGCGGAGTCGGAGAAGAAGGTCACCTGCCCGTCGCCGGATGCAGCGAGCGAGGTGCGCGCCAGTCGAACGGCGTGCGAGATCTGCCCGAAGTCCTCGGTGACCGGGCTGATTCCCGCGCGGACCCCGAACTGCTGAAGGGATTTGCGGACGAAGCGAATCTGCTCGTGAAAGCAGGAGACGATGCCGAGCTCGACATCCGAGCGAAGCAGCCAGACCGAATCCAGCTCGTGTTCCATCAGCCGCCGGTCGATGAGGGGAGCCGGAACACGGCCATTCCCCTGGGCTCCGATCGCCACGACGACGTACGGTCGGTCGCGGGGGAGTCCCAGCCGGTCGACCGCATCCCAGAGGGTCGCGTTGGGTTTGTCATGCCCGCTCAGCACGGTGTCGATGAGGGCGTAGCGCTCGCGCTGACTGTTGATGAGGCGGAGCTCTTCTTCGTCGCGGTATCCGGCGCTGATCAGGCTGACGAATTCATCGCTCATCGTCCACACCTGCCCGGCGACCGAAACGAGTTCAGCGTCGGATGCGGACTCGAAGGAGCGCGCGTGGTCGACGAGCTCACCCCAGATGAACTCCGAGCCGACCCGTATCGCGTCGAGGACGGCGGAGAGCGGGAAATTTGCTTGTGCACGCGCCGCCCCGATCATCCGGACCGTTCGTTCGCGCTCCGCATCGGGCGTTCCCAGCGAAGGGATGAAGCCGATCTGCGTGCTGCAGGAATCGAGCAGTTCCTGGTCGCTGACCGGCGAGGATGCGCGATAGCCGGGCACCCGTAGGCGGATGGTCGCGGCCAACCGGGCAGGCAGGTCGGACGAGGTGGCGAGCAGCGACGATGTCAGGCGCGGGAGGAGGCTTGTGGGCCGCGAATCAGTCACGGTTTCGTCCGTTCACGATAAGGGAGTCGTCTGATACTGACGCGGCCCCCACGCGGGGGGCAATGGAATCCGTCACACGATCGGGGAGCTCAAAATGTCCGCCGGAACAGTGTGCACGAAATGGAGTTTCGTCGTTCACGCTCGTACAAGATTCCGGCCGCGTGCCTTCCTAATTTGGTCAGAGCGTCGAGCAGTCGATGCGTCTCAACACCGAACTGAGGAGAAGAAAAGTGGCAACATACAACCCCAATGAACTCGTCCTGCTGAGCAAGAGCGACGAGATCACCCTCGACGTGGATGCGGACATCCGCGGCCGCAAAGTCGTCAGCAGTGCCGGAGACGAGCTCGGAACGGTCCACGATCTGCTGGTCGACCAGACGACCAACCGGGTTCGCGCGCTCGTGGTCAACCACGGTCACCTGTTCTCGAAGACCACCTCGGCGATCCCCGTCGAAGCGGTGACGAAGATCACGGCCGACGAGGTCGTGATCGACCAGAACAAGGACAAGGTCGGTGACGCGCCGGCTTATGACCCGACGCTGATCTACGACGAGGACTACTTCGTCGACGTCTACGACTACTACGGTTACACCCCCTTCTGGTACGACGAGTACGTCTACCCGACCTACCCCATCTACGTCTGACCCGATCGGTCCGGCCAGAGACCCCCGGGGCTCCTCTGGCCGGACCGGCCGACATCGACATCTCTCTCGAAAGGACCACTCATGTCACTGTCAGACCTCCTGCTCCGGCTGGGGAGCCAGGCCAAGGATCTCGAAGACTCCGCTACGGCCCACCAGGCTGAGACCGACATCAAGCTGAAGACACGTGCGAGCGAACTGCACGAGACGCTGTCGAACGTCAAGGTTGCGATCGGGCAGCAGCTCTATGCCGACACGGACGCCACCACCACCCGGTTGACGGACCTGCAGCGCACCATCGCCGACGGTTTCCAGACACTCCGTGCCGAGGCCGACACCCGCCGGATCGACCCGACGGTGAAGCCGAGGACCGCCGCCCAGCTTGCTGAGCTCGACGCGGAGGATGCGGTCGATTTCGCCCTCTACGCCCTGCAGGAAGCCGAGTACTTCGTACTTGCTGCTATTGCGGCCCGGGATGCGGGTGGCGAGCTGGCGTCCGGAGCCTAGCGGTGCATCCGCCGCCACTCGCGTGGCGAGGTGCCGTACCAGCGGCGGAACGACCGAGAGAAATGGGCCTGATCGGCATAACCGGTTCGATGTGCGATGTCGGCGATCGAGAGGTCGCAAGCCGCGGTGAGAAGCCCGGCCGCACGATGCGCGCGCTGCTCGCGGATCCAGTCGCCGAGAGACAGGCTCTCGCGGGCCAGGACTGTGTACAGGTACCTGACCGAGATGCTGTGGGCGCGAGCGATGCGAGAGGCGGAGAGTCCGTAGTCGAAAAGGTGCAGGCGCACGTACTCCATGATTCGCGGGTACAGCGTCTCGGCGAGCGGTTCTCTCGCTCGCGCCGCGTCACCCGCGGCTGACGACACCACTCCGCGCACCATCTCGACGATCGGCGCAGAGAGCAAAGCCATCGCCGTGTCGCCTTCGATCGACTGGTGAACGACCCGCATCAGAAAACTCGACACCGTCGAGGACAACGCCTCGTCAACTTGTAGGGGGGAGGCCAGGAGCGGGTCGACGAGCCTATCCGGCAGGCCCAGAGTCCGGTAAGGAATGGCGACCGAGTATCGATGACTGGATTCCAGGCGGGCATCGAGATCGAAGCGGGTCGAGGTGAGGACGAGACGTGCAGGTGGAAACGAGAGTTCGCGACCATTCTGGTGAACAGCGCTTCTGCCTGTCTCCACCATGCTGAGCAGCAGCAGTTCCGGGTCAGCTGCACCGGGCTTCGCTTGTCGACGAAGTGACGCGTCGACACCGGTCACCAGCGACTCGACGACACCGAGTTCGCCGATGCGGCCGGCGCCGAAATGGCCGCTGAGGCCACGATCGTGCTCGACGCTGAACTCGGCAGGAGCATCCGCGTCTCGAAACCAGGCGGTCAACGCCTTGGCGCGGTCACGCTGCGGGATATCGGAGAGGGATCGAAGAACCACAATCGATCCTGACGTGACCCCCACTATGGGGACAATGGAATCGTTAACACGCTTGGATGCGCGAAAGTGTGATCCGCTACACCCAGCGGCCGGCGTTGGGCGCGAACACTCCGATCACCGGCACGATCCGCCACTCCTCGGGATTGTGTCCCTCACCCAGCCGGATGCGTGCCGCCCGGAAACGACGGCCGATCAGCAGGCGCTCCGTCCACATCACACCCACGTGGACGATGTCGGCGGTCGACCGCGGCAGCTCGAGGGTGACCGGCGGATCGCTCGGGGAGACCTGTGGACGGGGGTTTCCCAGGTCGGCGCTGCCTCCGCTGAAACTCACGAACGAAGTCACCTCGTAGGCGACGCGGGGACCGGTGAACCGGAAGACGACGCGTCTCGGCTCGCCGTCATCCGGTTCGAAACCGATCTCGACGCCCTTCACGGCCGCGCCGTTCGCCATCGAGTCAGCGTATGTCGCTTAGCCGGGTAGGTCCAGCTGGCCAGCATGTCGTTTCGCTTTCCCGACGAGTGTCGGCTGACAGTGCGTCAGGGAGCTGCGCTCAGCCGAGCCGCGCGAGCAGGTGGTCGCCCACGCGCAGGGCGTTGGCGATCGCGGTGAGGGCGGGGTTCACCGCCCCGATGCTCGGGAAGAAGCTGGTGTCCACCACGTACAGGTTGTCCAGCTCATGCGCCTTGCAGTCTGCATCCAGCACGGAGGTTGCCGGGTCGTTGCCGAAGCGCACGGTGCCGGCTTGGTGGGCGCATCCGGCGACCGGGATGTCGTTCTTCATGTACGCGTCGCGCGGAAGCAGATGATGGGGGTGCATGCCTAAATGGCTGAGGTGCTTCTTCACCCGGTTGTACAGCTGCTCGAGCGGCTCACGGTTGTTCTCGGTGTAGCTCAGCACGACGTCGCCGTCCTTGTTGAGGGTGACCCGGTTGCCCGGAACGGGCAGGTCCTCTGCCGAGATCCAGAAGTCGACCGCGTGCTCGGCCAGTTCGTTGAGGGTGAATTCGGGCGCAAGCTTGGCGAGGTGCTGCTCGCCTCGATACATCGGAGGCGAGGATTTGCCGACCATCTGCACGTTGCCCATGGGGTACTCGAAGTCGTCGTCGCCGAGGTACCAGTCGTTGAGGCCGAGCGTCTTCTGGAAGCGGGTGTCGTTCTTCTCCAGCGAGAGGGCGAGGAAGGCGCGGCTGTTGTGGAACATGTAGTTGCGTCCGACCTGATCGGACCCGTTGGCGAGGCCGTTCGGGTGCTTGTCGTTCGCACTCGACAGCAGGAGTTTCGCCGAGTTCGCCGCGCCGGCTGAGACGACGACTATAGAACCGGTGAACCGCTGCTCTGTTCCATCGACGTCGGCGACGACCGAGGTGACGGTGCGGCCCGACGGGTCGGTCTCGAGCCTCCGGACCTGTGCGTTGCGCACCAGGGTGACGTTGTCGTGCGTGATCGCGGGACGGACGGCGATCGCCTCGGCGTCCGACTTCGCGTGCACCAGGCAGGCGAACCCATCGCAGGTGGCGCACCGGATGCACGCGCTGTAGGCGGGATTCGCCTCGTCGAGCATGATCCCGTTGGGGGAGTGGAACGGATGCAGTCCCACGCGTCCCAGATCGTCGAAAAGCTGCTGGATGCGCGGCTCGTGCGACACCGGCGGGAAAGGGTACGGCCCGCCGGGCGGATCCGTCGGATCCTCTCCCCGGACGCCGTGCACCTGGTACAGCTCCTCGGCCTGCTGATAGTAGGGGGCGAGGTCGTCGTAGGTGATCGGCCAGGCGGGGGAGAGCCCGCCGTGGTGTCTCAGCTCGCCGAAGTCCGCCTCACGCAGCCGGTAGAGCGCAGCTCCGTAGAACTTCGTCGCTCCGCCCACGAAATAGTGGACCTGGGGCTGGAAGGATTTGCCGTCCTTGTCGTACCAGGTGTCTTTCGAGACGTAACGGTTGTCGACGAAGACGGCGGTCGCATCCCAGTTCTGGGGTTCCCGGGGCAGCCAGTCGCCGCGTTCGAGGATCAGCACCCGTTTGCCGGACGGTGCCAGCCGGTGCGCGAGCGTGCCTCCGCCTGCCCCGGATCCCACGATGATGACGTCGTAGTCGTCGGCCATGATTGTCTCCTGACGATCGAATGCGTGTTAGAGCGACAGCTCTTCGAGCCGGTCGGCGAGGATGATCCGGGCCGCGGCCTCGATGAGCGCGAGGTGGGAGAACGCCTGCGGGAAGTTCCCGAGGTGCCGGGAGCGATCGACTTCGAACTCCTCGGCGTACAGGCCGAGCGGCGAAGCGATGCGCAGCAGCCGCTCCAGCAGATCCGTGGCCTGCTCCCTCTCGCCGACGACGGAGAGCGCCGACACGAGCCAGAACGAGCAGATCAGGAACGTGCCTTCCTTGCCGGTGAGGCCGTCGTCGGTCTCGCCGGTGACATACCGCAGCACGAAGCCGTGCTCGGTGAGTTCCGTCGCGATCGCGTCGACCGTGTTCTTCAGCCGTTCGTCGGTGCCGGGCAGGAAGCCGAAGATCGCGGCAAGCAGAGTGGATGCATCCAGCGCGTCCGTGTCGTAGTGCTGCCGAAGCACCCCGCGATCGCTGACACCGTGCGCGAGGATGTCGGCGCGGATCTCCTCCGCGGCCTCCGACCAGGTTTTCTCGAGCTCGAGGTCCTCCCTGATCGCCGCGATCTTCGCGGCGCGGTCGAGCGCCACCCACTCCATCAGCTTCGAGGACACATAGTGCTGCGGCGCCCCGCGGGCCTCCCAGATGCCCTGGTCGGGTTCGCGCCAGGTCGCAAGTGCACCCTCGGCCTGCGATTTCACCAGTGGCCAGAGGCGCCTCGGCAGGTGCTGGTTGCGACGGGTGTGCAGCAAGAGTGAGTCGAGGACAGCGCCATAGACGTCGTTCTGCCGCTGGTTGAAGGCCCCGTTTCCGAGCCGGACCGGCTTGGCGCCCTCGTAGCCGGAGAGCTCGTCGCGGGTGGACTCGGTCAGGTCGCGCCGGCCGTCGATGCCGTACATGATCTGCAGGCCGCCATCCTGATCCGGTTCGAGGTCGGCGACGAACTGCATGAACTCGTCGGCCTCCCAGTCCAGGTTGAGGAAATGCAGGGCCTGAAGGGTGAAGGTGGTGTCGCGCATCCACGTGTAGCGGTAGTCCCAGTTCCTTTCGCCGCCGGGCGTCTCGGGAAGCGACGTGGTCAGAGCAGCCACGGTCGCACCGGTCGGCATGTAGGTGAGGCCCTTGATCGTCAGGGCGGCGCGCTCCAAAGGGTGCCGGAGCGGATGATCGGGGATGCGCGCACGTGCCAGCCAGCGCCGCCAGAACCGGACCGTGCGGTCGATCCGTTCGACGGCGTCGTCCACATCCACCGGGGCGGCGAACTCTTCGGCCCAGGAAAGCGCGCAGTACGCCTTCTCGCCGACCGAGAGCGTGTGGCGGGCGCGCGCGGAACTGCCCTCGAGGCCGATCGACATGTCTGTGCTCAGCCGGAACGTCTGGCCCGAGCCGGTGGCCTCGGCGACGTGTCCCTCCTTGTCGACGAGTGTCCACTTGGCAGGCTCGCGCCCGTAGTCGAACGCGGGTTCGCACCTCAGCTCGACCTCCACCGAGCCTTCGAGGCATTCGACCAGCCGGACGAGGACGTGGTCGGCGTCGTCGTCGGCGGGCGGCCGCGTGTGCGGGGTCACGTGGTCGGGTCCGGTTCGTGGCCCCATCGTGAGGGCGTCATGCACGAGCAGCCAGCCACCCGGCGTGTGCCAGGTCGTGGTCAGCACATTGGTACCCGGCACATAGGTGCGCGCGGTGGGCGAGTTGATGCCGAACGGCCCGAACCGGAACGAGCCGGCTTCGCGGTCGAGCAGGTTCCCGAACGCGCTCGGCGAGTCGAACGCGGGGACGCACAGCCAGTCGATCGAGCCGTCTGGCGCGACCAGCGCTCCGGTGTGGCAGTTCGACAGGAACGCGTAGTCGGCGATCGGCGGGAACGGCGACGTCGTGCTCATTTGGCGTCACCGTCCGATTCCACGATCCACGGGCCCTGCCACCCGCCGTGATCGGCGACGAGGGTCGACGCGATCGCGGGACCCCACGTCCCCGGCGCGTACGGATGCACAGCCGGCGGGTTGTCGATCAGCGGCTGCATGATCCGCCAGTTCTCCTCGATCACGTCCTGTCCCTTGAACTTGCCGGAATCGCCGATGAGAGCGGCGTGCAGCAGCACTTCGTACGGTGTTGCGCCCTCGCCCCCCTCGTCGGCGAACTCCGCGTCGAGGGTGATCGCCCGCGGGCCCTGGCCGTCTGCCCGGTGAGCATCGACGACCAGGCGGGCTCCGGTCGACGGGTCCAGCTTGACGACGAACTCGTCGCGTGCGGGCCGGCGGTCTTCGCCGGCGCCCAGCCCGAGGTGGACGGGCGGCGGCTCCCGGAAGACGACGCGCAGTTCTGTCTGCGTGACCGGGAGTTTCTTGCCGGTCCGGATGTAGAACGGAACGCCCTGCCACCGCCAGTTGTCGATCTCGAGCCGCAACGCTGCGTACGTCTCGGTCGTCGAGCCCTCGGCGACGCCCGCGATGCTCTGGTAGCCCTCGTACTGACCTCGGACGTAATGTGCGGGATCGGCGGCCTTCACCGCACGGAACAGCGTGACCGCCGCGTCGCGCATCCCCTCGGCTCCGGTTCCGGATGGCGGTTCCATCGCGGCGGCCGCCACCACCTGCATCAGGTGGTTGACCACCACATCCCGCAACGCACCGACCGGATCGTAGAAGTGCCCGCGGTCCTCGACGCCGAAGTCTTCGGCCATCGTGATCTCCACGCATTCCACATAGCTGCGGTTCCACAGCGGTTCGAGAATCGTGTTGGCGAAACGGAGGTACAGGATCTCCTCGTAGCCCATCTTGCCGAGGTAGTGGTCGATCCGGTACAGCTGCGATTCGTCCAGGTACTTGTGCAGCTCGGTCGCCAGCGCCTTGGCCGATTCGAGGTCATGACCGAACGGCTTCTCGACGACGACACGGGCCGTCGCGGTGAGGCCGGCCTCCGAGAGCCCCTGTGCGACCCGGCCGAACAGGAACGGCGGGATCTCGAGGTAGAACACCGGGTGCTTCGTGCCCTTGATCGCGTCGCCGACCCGCTGGTAGGTGGCCGCGTCGTCGAAGTCGCCCTGCACGTACGCCAGGCGCCCGGCGAACCGTTTGAACACCTCCTCGTCGAGCACTTCACCGGTGGCGACGATCGAATCCCGCGCGCGTTTCACCAGCTGCTCGAGCGTCCAGTCGTCGACGGCCACGCCCACGATCGGGCAGTCGAGCAGCTTTCGGCGTTCCAGCCGGTACAGGGAGCGGAACGTCATCACCCTGGCGAGGTCCCCGGTTATGCCGAAGACCACCAGGACGTCGGCGACCTTCGACCACTCGTCACGCTCGGATGCCGACGCGGTGGATGCGTTCATCATTGTCTCCGTTCACTTTGATCACTTCGTCACGTTGATCACTTCGCAGCCGCCGCCGGTGGGCCGACCACTCGGCGACGGAAGACCACGTACGTGTAGCCCTGGTAGAGCAGCACGATGGGGAAGCAGACGGCCGCCACGATGGTCATCACGGTCAGGGCGTAGGTCCCGGATGCGCTCCCAGCGACGGTCAGGCTGTAGGACGCGTTCGTGCTCGACACCAGCACGCGCGGGTACAGGCTGACGAAGAGGGATGCGACCACCAGCCCGATCGCGACCGAGCTGGCCGCGAACGCCAGTCCGTCGCGAGCGCGGAACTGCGCGATGAGGGATACGGCGATCGCCGCAAGCGCGAGGGCGAGCATCACGTAGGTGGCCGGTCCCGGATGCGCAACCAGCGCCATCCACACCCCGAACACCACGACCATGCCGAGGTCGACGAACGAGACGACGTGGCCGAACGTGCGCGCCCGGGCGCGGACCGCATCCGTCGTCCGAAGCGCGAGAAAGGTGGAGCCCTGCAGGAGGCAGAGGGCGAGCACGGTGAGGCCGGTCCAGACGGCGAAGCCAGTGAAGAGACTCCAGAAGGTGCCGGTGAAGTTGCCGTCGCTGTCGATCGGGAGGCCGGCGAGAAGGTCGCCGAGGGCGATCCCGAGCACGGTCGGGGCGACGACACTGCCGATCGTCAGGCAGAGGCTCCACCCCCAGCGCCAGCTGTCGCCGCGACCGCGACCGCGCCATTCGAAGGAGATGCCGCGCACGATCAGGGCGACGAGGAGGAGCACGATGGCCAGGTACGACGCGGAGATCCAGGTCGCGTACCAGGCGGGGAAGGCCGCGAAGATCGCCGCCGCGCCGACCACCAGCCAGACCTCGTTGGCGTCCCAGAACGGACCGACGGTGTTGATGGCGACACGGCGTTCGGTCTCGGTGCGGCCCACGACCGAGTGAATGGCTCCGACACCGAAGTCGAAGCCTTCGAGCACGAAGAACCCGGTCCAGAAGACGGCGATGATGACGAACCACACGTCGGCGAGATTCACGGGGTCCTCCTCATCTGTTCAGGGTCGGGTCGGGTCTGGTCGGGTCGTGCGTAGTGGGTCGGGTCAGTATGTGAGCACCGGCGTGTCGGTATGGGTGTCGCTCTCAGCGTCCTCGTCGATCGGCTCGAGGTCGCGGCGCCCGTAGCGCAGCATCAGCACGACATCGAGCACGGCGAGGATGACGTAGACGACGAAGAACGCGGCGAGACTGATGATGAGGTCGGTGGCCGAGACGGTCGTCGAGGCTCCGTCGGCCGTCTTCATCAGCCCCTGCACGATCCACGGTTGTCGCCCGTTCTCGGTGAGGAACCAGCCGGCCGTGTTCATGATGAACGGGATGGGCACGGCCCAGGTCGCCAGGAACAGGAACGCGCGCGAGGTCGGCAGTTTTCGGCGCAGTGCTATCCACCCGCCCCACAGGGAGAACAGGAACACCAGCGTCCCGAGGTACGCCATCACGCGCATCGACCAGTACTGGATGAATACGTTCGGCACGTAGTTGCCCGGCCCGTACTGCTGGACCGACTGCTGCTGCAGTTCGTTCAGGCCGACCACTTTGCCGTCCCACGTGCCGGTCGCCAGCAGCGACAGCAGGTGCGGAACCTCGATGATCTGCGTGGGCGTCTCGTCGTTATTGCCGCCGCCGATCTGGAACAGCGAGAACGAGCACGGCTGGCACGTCGTCCACTGCGCTTCGGCGGCCGCGATCTTCATGGGCTGGTAGGTGGTCTCGATGACACCGAGGTGGCTGCCGACGCCGAGGGCGAGAGCGGATGCCGGCACCAGCACCACCAGCGACAGCACTGCGGAGGTCTTGAACAGCATCCGCCCCCGCCTGAGCTGCCACGCCGAGACGGCCAGCATCACGATCGCCCCGGTGACCAGCGAAGCGAGGATCACGTGGATGTAACCCCACACGAACACGCGGTTGGTGAACAGGTCGCCGATCGAATTGAGCACCGGGCGCCCGGTGGTCGAACTGGTCGCGTAGCCGACCGGATGCTGCATCCACGAGTTCGCGGCCATGATGAACGCCGCGGACAGCATCGCGCCTGCCGCCACCAGCCACACCGAGAGCAGGTGCACTCCGCGCGGCAGCACGTTCCAGCCGAAGATCCACAAGCCGAGGAAGGTCGACTCCAGGAAGAACGCGGCGAGACCTTCCATCGCGAGCGGTGCGCCGAAGACGTCGCCCACGAAGACCGAGTACTTCGACCAGTTCATGCCGAACTGGAACTCCTGCACGAGGCCGGTCACGACGCCGATGGCGACGTTGATCAGCAGGAGAGTGCCGAAGAATTTCGTGAGGCGCTTGTGGCGCGGGTCGCGGGAACGGAACCACGCAGTGTGGAGCAAGGCGACGAGAAAGGCCAGACCGATCGTGACCGGTACGAACAGGAAGTGGTAGATGCTCGTCGACGCGAACTGCAAGCGCGCCAGGTCCACCAGATTCACGTGGGCCAGTCTGCGCGCCTCCGCGAGCGGGTCGCAACGCCTTCAGCCGATCTCCTCGAAGATCACCCAGTTGTAGTGATTTTCAGCGCACGTGCTGCGATCTTTTCGGGCGTGAGATCGCTGTACTGAGGCTGCGCGCCGGTCAGCACGGGCACGTTGAGCAGGACGCCGGGATTGATTCCGGACTGGAAGTAGACCGGTACGAGCGACCCGGGAGTCGCGTTCAGGTTGGTGATGAGAACGACCGTGTTACCGGGGGTTCCCAGTTGAAGGGATGCGGCCGGATCCAGTGTCAGCTTCACGGACTCCGAACTCACATCGTGCTGTATCTGCACCGGGTGGGGCAGATAGTCCTTGTTCACGAGGGTGGCGACGAGATTGCCGACCTTGCCGGTCGTGGTGACGATGACGGCGTTGCCGACGAAGACCTTGCCGGTCGAGCCGCTGACGCCATCGCTCGTCTCCTTGATGTAGAGGGTGTCCTGGGGTGCAAAGAGATCACAACTGGTCAGCAGCGAAAGAACGGCTGTTGCGACCACGACACTTTTCAGGACTCGTGCTTTCATGTGCGACCCCGATCCACTCGGCGCCCAGTATTCACCCCTCGGCGTTCGACACGCCAGATGGATTCCGCCTCTATTGACTGAGTTGGTCTCGCAGGAGGGGTGCAATTCGTTGGGTCTTCGCACTGGGGTGTGTGACCGCGAGGCGACAGACTCCGACGATCGCGATCGCGGCAGCGCCCATGGAGAGCAGAACCACCCATGGTTGGGCGCTGGTGAATTCATGAAGAACCAGAGCCCCAACGGTCACGGCGACTATCGGATCAATGACGGTAAGCCCGGCCATGACCACGTCAGGAGTGCTCTGTGCGTAGGCGCGCTGGACCAGAGCAGATCCAACGAGCGCAGCAGTCGACAACCCGGCGACGCTCAACACGATCGGTAAGACTGCTGCTGCACTTGGCGGCTCATCGCTTTGCATGAGCGCTCCCACTCGGTCCATCGAGATCTTCGCAAGCGTTACAACCAGCCCGAAGAGAGCTCCGGCCCCAACGACAAAGAACATCGGCTTCAACGTCTCGCGAAAGACTGCATACGCGCCGGCGATGACCGCCAAGACCGCCGCAACGAGGCCCACGATTTCGTAGGCTTCAATGGCAGAGGCTGGACGGGGGCGAGTGACCAGGGCGGCGATGATCACGAAGATTGTGACGCCAACGCAGCACAGCGCGACCGCCCACCGCGCGGGCCCGCCGAGTGAAATCCGTGACACTTTCACGTTCAGGACTGACGCGAACACCAGCCCCGACACTCCGAGGGGCTGGACAACACTGATCGGCGCCAGATAGAGGCCGCACAGCTGAAACGTGATTGCGAGGCAGATGATCAGGGTCCCAGCAAGCCAACTCGGCTGACGCAGAAGGTTGGAGAGCCGGACAAGAACCGAACGAGGAACGTTTGTGGTCCTCGCCTGTACAGCGCTGACGCCACGATGCTGAAATTGCGCTCCTATCGCGAGCAGAAGTCCTGCGATGAGCGCCAGTGAAATGCCCAACATTTCCTGCGGAGAGGGGAACCCCACACGGCACCAGCTCTCCCGTTGTTGTCGCGCTTCCGCCTTCATCTATGGGACGAGCCTGTGCCCGTTTCATTACGTGGGTCCGAACAAATCTGTGGTCGCATCGCGGGATCGAGTGTTGCATAAATGCCACGGTTTGAGGCATAGTTGATCGTAGGACCGGAAAGGGAGTGGGCGCTATGGCCGCGGTAGATGTCTTCTGGGAGGACCTCCGAGAGGACTTGAAGGACCCGGAGTTCCTGCGCGAGTATGTCGCGAATTGGGTCCGAATCACGACCACCGACGCGATCGTCAACGCCCTCGACGATGCGCGTGAACACGCCGGCATGAGTAAGGCTGCGCTTGCGCGTGCCATCAATGCTGAGCCCAGTGCGCTTCGAAGGCTATTCGGTCGCGGCAGACGAGCGAACCCAACGGTTGGAACTGTCGCAGAGCTCGCTGCGGCACTCGGAATGCGACTGACCCTCGAGCCGCTTTCACTCGAGGAACGCGAGTCGACCACCAGACCCCTGTTGGATGGCGAAGTGCGAGACGCCCGAGCACTCGTCGAGCGTCTAGGAACTCCCGCTCTCGTTCAGTGACCGACTGATTCCACAGACAGCTTCACCAATAAGGAGAGGGTCGGCCCAGTCGGGCAGACCCTCTCCTTGTTGACCGATGCCGACTACTTGCCCTCGCCCACCGGCGCGAGGAAGTCGACGAGCAGCTCGTTCACACGCGCAGCCTTGTCGTGGTGCACCCAGTGGGATGCGTTCTCGAGGCGCTCCACGGCGACCAGGTTGGGCACATCCTCTGCGTGCGGCTCGGCGAGGTCGGCGCCGAGGTAGCGGTCGCCCTGACCCCAGATGACGAGGGTCGGTGCCGAGATCGGGAGAACCTTCTGCTTCGAGCCCAGCCGGACGGCCGCGCGGTAGTAGTCGATCATCCCTTTGACCGCGCCGGGCTGCGACCAGGCTTCGGTGTACCGATCTAGCTGTTGGTCGGTGTAGGCCGGGTTGGCGTCGAGGAACTCCTTGAAGAACTTCCAGTTGTCGCGTTCCGCGTGGCGCTCGGGCGACCCTTTGAGCTGGAAGTAGAAGAAGTACCAGCTCCTCCGCAGCTGACGCGGGTGCTTGAGTCCTTCGTTCAGCTTGCGCGGGTGCGCGGCGTTGAGGATGACGAGACGGTCGACCACCTCGGGGCTGTTCATGGCGAGCGTCCAGGCGACCGATCCGCCCCAGTCGTGTCCGATCACGGTTGCCTTCTCGCTTCCGAGCTCCCGGATGAGGGCCCGGATGTCGGCGGCCGGCTTGTCGGCGGTGTAGTCGGTGAAGTCACCAGGCTTCGACGAAAGGTTGTAGCCGCGAAGGTCCGGTGCGACAACGCGGAAACCCGCGTTTGCGAGCGGAGCGATCTGCTCGCGCCAGGTGTACCAGAATGCCGGGAAGCCGTGCAACAGCACGACGAGCGGCCCTTCGCCGGCTTCGACGTAGTGCAGGGTCACGTCGTCGCTGACCTTGGCGTAACCCTCGCGGAGGCCGGTGCCCGAGTCGATCGAGGCGGTGGTGAGGGTGGTGGTTGTGGTGTTCATTTCGAATCCCCTTTCAAGAGATTTCCTTGTTGATGGCACCGATCCTGCTCTTCAGGCACCGCCGTCGCGCCCGGGTAATACCCGGGTCTGCGCCCGGGTGGGCATCCGGAAACCCCGGGTGCCGGGCACCGGGCGAACCTTGCCAAGGGGAGACCGCGATCCCTAGTGTCGGAGCAGACGGTGAGTGCCATGACGAGTCATGATGAGGGCCGTGCACTGCGAGGCAGGCGCGTGGAATGCGAGGAGCTGGACCGGCTTCTCGCCGGCGCAGCTGCGGGCCACAGCGAGGTGCTGGTGCTCCGGGGCGAGGCGGGTGTCGGCAAGACGGCGCTGCTCGATTACGTCGTCCACCGCGCGGACGGCTTCGTCGTCGCGCGGGCCACCGGCGTGGAGTCGGAGGTCGAGCTCGCGTATGCCGTGCTCCTTCAGCTGTGTACGCCGTTTCTCGACCGCATCCGCCACCTTCCCGAACCTCAGCAGCAGGCGCTTGGCACGGCGTTCGGCTCGCGCACTGGTGAGCCTCCGGACCGGTTCCTCGTCGGGCTCGCGGTGCTCGGCCTCTTCGCGGAGGTGGCCGAGACCACGCCGCTTCTCTGTGTGCTCGACGACGCCCAGTGGATCGATACCGCCTCAGGTCAGACCCTGGCGTTCGTGGCCCGGCGCCTCGCTGCCGAACGGATCGGGATGGTCTTCGCCGTGCGGGATGCGGTGGCTGCGGATGCGCGCGACACGGATGCGCGTGGTACCGGTGCGCGCGACACGGATGCCCGTGGCAGGGGCACCCCGTCGGATGCGTTCGCCGGCCTCCCCGAACGCCACGTCCACGGTCTGGCCGACGCCGACGCATCCGCCCTCCTCGATTCGGTCATCGTCGGGCCGCTCGACGATCGCGTGCGCAGCCGGATCATCGCCGAAGCGCGCGGAAACCCTCTCGCCCTCCTCGAACTGCCCCGCGACCTGGATGCGGCCGAGCTCGCGTTCGGCATCGGCTCGGTCGACCGTGCCGCTCTCACCGGCCGGATCGAGCGCGGCTTCGCCCGGCGTCTGGATGCGCTTCCCGAGCCGACCCGTCAGCTGATGCTGATCGCAGCCGCCGAACCGTCCGGAGACGTGACGGTGCTGTGGCGGGCCGCTGCGCTGCTCGGGATTCCGGCGGATGCAGTCGAGCCGGCGCAGGAGGCCGGGCTGCTCGAACTCGGTGCGCGGGTCCGCTTCCGCCATCCGCTGATGCGTTCGGCCGTCTACCGGGCGGCCTCTGAACGGGACAGGCGGAGGGCGCACGAGGTCCTGGCCGAGGCGATGAGCGGCGACGCGGATTCCGACTACCTCGCGTGGCACCGGGCCGCGGCCGCTGCCGGCCTGGATGAGGGCATCGCCGCCGAGCTCGAGGGCTCCGCCGTCCGGGCGCAGGCGCGCGGCGGATGGGCGGCGGCTGCTGCGTTCCTGACCCGGTCCATGGAGCTGACCCCGGACCCCCGGGAGCGCGCTCGACGTGCGCTCGCCGCTGCCAATGCCCGACTGCAGGCCGGCGCGACAGACGCGGCACACGCCATGCTCGCGATCGCCTCGGCCGGACCGCTCAGCGACCTCGACGATGCCCGGGCGCAGCTGCTCGCTGCCGAGATCGCCTTCGCGTCGACGCGCGGTCGGGATGCTCCGTCACTTCTGCTCCGGGCGGCGAAGAGGTTCGAACCGCTGGATGCCGACGTTGCACGCGAGACCTACCTCGACGCCTTCACGGCAGCGCTCTTCGCCGGGCGGCTGGCCGACGGCGGAGGTGCGCTCGACGACGTGGCGCACGCGATCATCGACGCGCGCTGGAAGGACGCGGGGGACGAGCATCCGTCGGCGTGCGAGCCGTTGCTCAATGGATTCGCGGTGCTCGTCACGAGTGGGTACGCATCCGGAGTCCCGCTGCTCCGCGGCGCGCTCGATGCCATGCGAAGCGATCCGCTGAGCGACGCGGACGCCCTGCGGTGGCTCTGGCCGGCCGCGCGGGCTGCGCGCGCGATGGGCGACGATACGAGCTGGCTCGAGCTCACGGACCGACTCGTCCGGCTCGCGCGGGGGAGCGGCGCGCTCGCCATGCTGCCGATCGCCCTCACCGAGCGCTTCACCGTCGAGCTTTTCACCGGGGATCTCCCGGCTGCGCTGGCGCTCGCTGCCGAGGCGGATGCAGTGACCGAGGCCACCGGCACAGCCCTGAGTCCGCACATCGCGTTTCTGCGGGCGGCCTGGGGTGGCGGCGAGACCGAAGCCCGTGCGCTGCTCGAGGCCGCCCGCGCCGATGTCGCCGCGCGCGGCGAGGGCCTCTTTCTCATGGGGACGGAGCTGACGACCGCCGTGTTCCTCAACGCCTTCGGGCGGTACGACGAGGCTCTCGTGACGGCCGAGCGCGCTGCGGAGCATCCGTTCGAACTGGGCCTGTCGACGTGGGTGTACCCGGAGCTGATCGAGGCGGCGGTGCGCAGCGACCATGCGGATCGCGGGGCTTCCGCGCTGGGTCGCCTGGAGGAGATCGCTCGCGTGAGTGACACCGACTGGTCACTAGGGGTCCTGGCGCGGTGTCGCGCCCTGCTTGCCGGCGATTCTCTGGCCGAGGATTTGTATCGCGAGTCGATCGAGCGCCTGGGTCGCACATCCATTCGTATGGCGCTCGCGCGCACGCGCTTGCTCTACGGCGAGTGGCTGCGCCGCGGCGGACGGCGAATGGATGCGCGCGAGCAGCTGCGCGCGGCCCACGAGTTCTTCCGCGAGGCGGGAATGGAAGGGTTCGCGGAGCGGACACGGCACGAGCTGGCGGCGACCGGTGAGACCGTGCGCGCCCGCTCGGTCGACACCGCCAACCAGCTGACCGCGCAGGAGACGCTCATCGCGCGCCTCGCCGCGGAGGGCCGGAGCAACCCCGAGATCGGGGCGCAGCTGTTCATCAGCCCGCGCACCGTCGAGTGGCATCTCGGCAAGGTGTTCACCAAGCTCGGCGTCGCCTCGCGGCGGGGGCTGCGAGGTTCTGTGGTGGCGCCGGCCGGGCCGGGGCTGGGGGCGGTTCCGGTGGATGCGCGGCGGGCGCCCTGACCGGCGGCGCCGCGACCTTGAGGGTTCGGAGGAATTATGACAACGCAGGAGCCTGTCGAGCTGGAGCCCCCACAAGGCGAGACGTTGCGCGTTCGCCGCGACGGCGGGGTACTCACGGTGGTGATCGCGGCGCCGCCGATGAACCTCCTCGGACCCGAACTGGTGCGCGATCTGGTCTCGCTCATCCAGTGGGCCGAAGCGGATGAGGGCGTTCAGGTGCTCGTCTTCATGAGCGCCGATCCCGACTACTTCATCTCGCATGTGGACGTCACGCAGATCGCCGCCTACCGGGCGGAGGCCGCGCGGCTGACGGGTGAAGCATCCATCGCTCTCCTGTTCCGGTACCTGAGCGCGAGCCGCCTCGTCTCGATCGCGCAGATCGAGGGGCGGGTCCGTGGAGCGGGCAGCGAATTCGTTCTGGCGTGCGACATGCGTTTCGCCGCTCTCGAGACAGCGATCTTCGGTCAGTTCGAGGGTGCGTTCGGACAACTCCCCGGCGGTGGCGCCGCGCAACACCTGACCAGGCTGCTCGGTCGCGGGCGCGCACTTGAGGTGATGTTGAGCGCAGACGACTACTCGGCCGAGCTCGCCGAGCGGTACGGCTGGATCAACCGAGCGATTCCCGGCGACCAGCTGTCTTCTTTCGTGCAGAGGCTCGCTCAGCGGATCGCGGGGTTTCCTGCAGCGGGACACGTGGCGATCAAGGAGCGCGTCAATGCGATCGCGCTGGCGCCGGTTGAGGATTTTCGGTTCGACTCGGATCAGTTCGGTGAGGGTGCGCGGACGCCTGAGGCGCAACGCTTGTTCGCTGCGGCGCTCGGGGCTGGGTTCCAGCAGCGCGAGACGGAGCTGGATCTGGGGGAGTGGCTGGGCGACCTTCCTGCCGCGGAGGGCGGCGACAGTTCCGATCAGAAGTAGTATTTCCGACCCGAAGAAGGGGGTTCAACGATGACCACGTCATACACGACCGCCAAGACGCAACACGTGCAGGCGGCCGACGGCATTGACTACGCGTACCGCGAGGTCGGCGAGAAGGAGTTGCCGCTTGTGCTCTTCCAGCATTTCCGCGGCAACCTGGACAACTGGGATCCTGCGCTCATCGACGCGCTGGCCGCTGGTCGTCGCGTCGTCACGTTCGACAATGCGGGCGTCGCGGGGTCGTCCGGGCAGACGCCTTCGACTGTGGAGGCGATGGCGCAGCACGCGCTCGCGTTCCTGGACGCGCTCGACCTCGGGCGGGTCGATCTGCTCGGGTTCTCGCTCGGAAGTTTCGTTGCGCAGGAGATCACCCTGACACGGCCCGAGCTGGTTCACCGTCTGGTGCTCGCTGCGGCAGCGCCGAAAGGTGCTGCCGGGATGCACGGCTGGGCGCCCGAGGTCATCATGGCGATCGGCGGCCGCGGCCTCAATCCCCAGGGGTACCTCGATGTGTTCTTCGGGCATGAGGATGCGAGCCGCCAGGCCGGCCAGCAGGCGTTCGGGCGGATGCAGGCGCGGACTGCTGATCGTGACGCACCGACGACGTGGGCGACGCGGCTGGCGCAGTACGACGCGGTGGTGAGGTGGGGCATCCCGAATCACGCGGCGCTGGAGCGGTTGTCGGCGATCTCGGTGCCGACGCTCATCGGGAACGGCGACAGCGACCCGATGATCTTGCCGCACTACTCGTATCTGCTCGCCGGGTTGATTCCGGGTTCGCAGGTGAAGCTGTACCCGCATGCTGCGCATGGGTTCCTGTTTCAGCACCACGAGGAGTATGCGGCGGACGTCGCGGCGTTCCTCGGGTAGGGCACGTTGAGGTCGGAGGCGGCGTCTGGCGGCCAACAAGTGAGCAGCCAGAAGCCTCATGAATACGATGCGAGCCGCCGTTTGACTGATGGCCCCAGCGTTTTCAGCACTAGCAGGGAGATACCCCTGGCTCCTCAGATGTTCCCCGCTCTGGGAGCGCTCCACCGGCCAAATTGTCTGGGCTGGCGCTGATGTGGCCGAGAGGCGCCGAGTAGAGACCAGGCCCCTGAATCCCACCGACCCTTGGTTCCAAGTCTGCGGTGCCCAACGAACATAGTCGAATCTCGTCGAAGTAGCGCTAGGGCGGCGACCGACCGATAATCTGTCACGTATGACCGCGACACCGCCGATGAAGGAGCGACGCAAGACCCGCTCTCGACGTGGTCAGGCGTCATGGAAGTTTTTTTACGAGTGGGTGATCGTGGCAACCTTTCCTATCACTTTGCCACTGCTCATAATCTTCCTCCTAACGAAATCGCCCCCTGAGATTGCTCTGCCGACGGTGGCTATTTCCGGATATGCGATAGCGATTACCTATGCGTTTCTCTTCAATCTCGAGGCGGATCACTGGCAGGATTCAGGCTCGCATCCGAGAGAACTGCTTGGCCGGGCCTTTCGATCCATGAGATTGCTTATCGTCATTTTCTCGGCAATCTTTATCGCGTTGGCGGCTCTGGTCGACGACGTGCCAGTTCTGGCGAGTTACATTCAATCGGGAATTGTATTTTTATGGTCATTCAATTTCGCAGTAGCCGCGGTTGTCCTTGCTGCTGCCTCGGTGATATTTCGGCCCTACAGGAAACAGGTCACTAAATGAACTGGGCGGTCGTCTTAGCAACAACACTTTCGGCACTGTTGCCGGTGGCATCTGTTGCCTTGGTGGGCCGCGCCGCGCAGCTTACCTTGGCGGCCCGTACTGCCCGGAACAAGAAAGCGATGTTGCCCTCAATCAGTCAAGTGACTTTCGCACTCGAGCACGCAATCACTGAGGCCGCGGCCGCACGCGAACGATTGGGAGCAGAGGAATCGGTGTCGCTTGGCGAGCTGGATGTTCGCGAGCTCCGCACGTACGTTGCCCAAATCGAGTTAACGGACCGGCTCGAGACAGATGCGCAAAAGCTCTCTCTCCTTTTGGAGAAGTATTCCTCGCTCGAAGGGCCCGACGAACTCGCTGCACTGATTCGTGAGTCCGATGGGATCTCGGCTCAAATCAGAGAACTGGGTTCGAGCGACAGGGCATAAAGGCTTTGGTCGCACTGATCGCAAGGAGTGCGGGAGTCGCAGGCCATGGGCACCGACCCATCGATCGCCAGCGACTGGGGCACGGGCTCCACCGCGAGCTGCGCAACCCCGTCGGCCGTGATGTGTACCAGTCCGCAGTGGTAGAAGCCAACCTGGTCCGCCGTCGTTTACGCGCGCATGCCGAGGTCGGAGCTCGGCCCCCCGGAGATCTACACGGTTCTCTGGCTGTGTGCGATGTGTTTTGGGTCTGCCGACAAGACGGTCGTCGCGCGTCCTAGCGATTACTGTTGGCCGTGCGGTTTGCGTACGCACGCTCCCTCCAAGGGCACCTCGCGACGGTTTGCATGCCGGTCAGAGGGCATTTCGCACGGTATGCTCGTGGCCATGCCGGAGTCGCGTTTGCCCTTTGCGAAACAGTTGAGCCCCAACCAAATCGATCTGCGCGAGTTACTAACGATGGCAAGCACATATTCGGGCAACAGGAATGAATTGCACGCTGCCATAGGTAGAAGGTTCTTTTCCAAACCCAATGACCCGCACAATGAGGTCAAGTCAGGAGGCAATGCCTTCCTCGCTCTTCGAGCTCATGGTCTGGTTAGTGGTAATGAGTCGTTCGTGCTGACACCTTTGGCGGAGAGGTTGCTCGGGACGCGATCGGAAGGCGAGCTACACGCAATTTTCGCGACGCACCTACTTCTGGAGCACCAAGGGATTCAGTTGGTCGAGGTCGTAGAGTCTCTCCAGGCACGAGGAGAGCGTGTTACTGCTAGCCGCGTTGCGCGGGACCTTACTGCGATCGGTGTCTATCCGGGCGGAAAATCCGGTGAGAATATCAACCCGATGAGGCTTTGGCTTGCGAAAGCCGGCGTGTTTACCCAGGACTGGACGATTAGCGAGTCGACCCTGAAAGGCCTGATCGGCGCGACTGCAGGGGAACTAGCTGTCTTGACTGCGCTGCCTCTGACACAGCAAGCGCTGTTGCGGGCTATGGCGACTGTGACGGATGTGCCGCCTCTAAGCGGCGCGATGCTTCGGGCGCTTGCGGAGCTGCAGACACCAGGCCTCGACATCGACGCCAAGAGGTTCGCGCCTTCGACTTTGAGGAGTCTGGAGGACGGCGGCTGGATCGACGTGACAAAGTCGACGAGCGGTCGAGGCGCGAAATCCCATCAGGTTGTGCCAACTCAGAAATTCAGAAGCATGATCGCTGAGCCGCTGATGAACGTGGTAATTGAGCAGGTCCATCTTCAGGACCCCACTGCACTTCGTCGGCCAATTCGTGACCTTCTTGCGGTCGTGAACGATAAGGCTCGCTCGAATCACGAGCGAGGATTGGCACTTGAAGGTGTGTGTATTCAGGTGGCTCGTGTCGCGGGCGCCCGATTCCTAAGCTGGCGACTCCGTAGTGAAGATACTGAAGGTGCGGAGGTTGATGTTGTTGCCGAATCAGTGCACGCGCCTTACCAAATAATGCAGATCCAAAGTAAGGCGTCGGCCATCAGCGGCAGAGAGGTAGTAGACAGGGAAGTCGGTGTCTCCGCGGCGTTGAAGAGTAATGTCATCTTGTTCGTGAGCTCCAAGAGTGTCGGACCCGCCGCCCGGAGCGCGGCCAACGCACACATGCGCGAATCTTCACTGTCAATCCTCTTCCTTGCTGGGAGCGACCTAGTAGACGCGAGGTTGGGGGCTGCGCTCAGTCGAGAATGGGAACAAGTACGGCGTGTTCGCTCCTATCGCGGCCGTGAGAGGGCCAAAGCGCTCGGCGCGTGATCATCGAGTACCGGTGGCCGAGCTGAGCTCCAGGGCAGTCGAGGTTCTTGTCTCGGCTTGCGAGGGAGTGTCCGCAATCGCCGATCTTCCTGGTCGTCCTCGGTCGAGCCGAGGACGAAAATAGTCACTTGGCTGAGACGGTTTCCCGGCTCGTTTGTTGCTTAGTACGTCATAGCCTGCGGGCATAGTTCCCTGTCGTCGACCGGACGTGACAACACCTTGGCCATCGCTGGCGATTCGGCAATTATCGCGAGGCCTACGGGAACCGATGGTTCGCGTCGTAATGAAAAATGTAGGTGCTCACATTGTCGAAGTAGTAGTTCAATCCGCGCGCGGTCGCGCCCACTGATGTTCATCAACGATTGACCGCGGAGTGCCGCAGTTGGCTCATGGCGTCGAATAGTCCTGGCTATTCAAAGGTCCGGAGCAATTTGGAACCTTGCTCGTTTCGCCGCTTTGGTCTCAATTTGGCGAATGCGCTCTCGTGTCAACCCTTGACAGGCTCCGATCTGTTCCAACGTCTGTGGGTCGCCCCCATCGAGTCCATGACGCAGCGCGAAAACTTGCGCCTCCTTTTCGCTCATCGTTCCGAGCACCATGTCAAGCAGCCTCTTCAAGTCGAGTCGATTTTCAACGGAAAGGAACACATCTTCGCCGTCGTCAACGATTTCCTCCCCGAGTTCATCACGAATGTATTCGAGCGAGAAAACATCTTCGCTCCACGATCGCAACGACGTAACTAAGGACTCTCCAAGACCCGAAACGCCCGAGATCTGTGAGGTGTTCGCCGTTTCTGGCGATCCTGACTCCAGTACCCTCCGCGCCGCTTGCACCTTTCGCAGGTGATCCACGACGTGTACCGGCAATCGAATTGTCCTGCCCAGATCGGCTATGGATCGGGATATCTGTTGGCGGATCCACCACGTTGCATATGTGGAGAACTTGTAGCCCAGCTTGTAGTCAAACTTCTGAATTGCGCGTATAAGGCCGAGGTTCCCTACTTGAATTAGGTCGGCCAACTCCAACCCTTGGCCCTGGTAGCTTCGGGCAATGTTGGCTGCGAGCCGAGTATTCGCAAGAAGCATCGTCTCGTTTGCCCGTGCACCATCTCGGACTAGCCAACGCAACAATGGCTCGTCGTCCGAGTGAAGATCGTGGCTCACCTCGAGTCGCTCTTTCGCAAACAGACCCGACTCGATCCTCATGCTCAAGGCGATTTCTTCCTTGGCCGAAAGCAGTTCGACTTGGGTGATCTTTCGGAAGTATTCGTCGATGCCAATTGACGTATCGGCGAGTTCGTCCCCGCCATCATCGTGCTGCAAGAAATCATTGTATAAAGGCCGAAGAAGATCGCCATCGTATACAAGTTCGTCGGTGTCGTCCTTAGCAATTGACCGGCGGTATGGCCATTCGATACTTACGCGCGAAAGCTCTAACCGCGCTTGATCGAGCATCCACCTCTTAAGGATGGCTGCGTTAGCCGGCCGTTCCCAGTCATACGGTTTGCTGTGTATAACACCTCGTAGTCGGTTTCTCCCCTCGGCCAAGACGCGCTGTAGATCGGCTTGAGCGAGAAGCGGGTGTCGCACCGGAGGGCCGTGCGGGTCGTCCGAGTTGGAGTGCTCGTGAAGAGATGTGGCGTCGTCAAGCGTCAAGCGGATGCTCCATATCGGCAGAGCTGGCTAGTCTGCCCCGGCGATGAATATCTCCGAGAGGGACAACCCATGCTTCAGCTGTGCGCCAACATGCCTCAATCCCGCTTCACCGCAAGATCTCAGAGCCCTGACCGGCTCGTCTGTTGGGACATACCACTCAGCCAGCTTGGCCCATTCGGAGATAGCTCCGCTCCCGCGGTTCCACTTTGTAGGGCCGGTCGGCCCTAAGTCGGTGACCGGCTCGAGTTCAAGCGCGAGAGCAAGGGCCGCGCAGGCCAAGAAGGCAGCGAGCTCTGTCGAAAAGTACCCCAAGCCCTTGGTCAATTCATCGAGGATTGGCTGGCCTTGCAGCGAAACGGCGATTGTGGTGCTGTCTCGTTCTCGTCCTTCATCGGCCTCGCTCATGCCGGGACCACCTGTGAGTTGTTGGCCGAGATCCGCTCAATTACGAATTCTCGGCCGATCTTCCCTCCGAGCAGCTCGGCATCAGTAGCCGGATCATACTCGCCAGACTGTACAAAGATGATGGCCTGGGTGGGCATCGAAGCAACCCACCTCAGAATTGAGGCTCGATGGCCTTTGTCGAGCCTGCCCAAAGGCGTGTCCATCACCATCGGGGCGTCCGCCGAGAGCTTTGAGAGTGCTCCGATAAACGACATCGTAAGCACTTGGTTTGCACCAGCGGAAATGTTGTTCATCGGCCGGCCGTCGTCATCCAGCACCGCCAGCGAGTAATCCTCTCTGAGTAAAACACCGGTGTAGTCCTTCTCCGTGGTCAACGTCCGGAAGATCTCACTTGCCTGGCTTTCGATCTGCGCGCGCATGGACGATCTAAATTCCTCGAATGAATTCCCGACGACTTCCACAGCCTCGCTGTAAACCTTCATGCGCTTACGATCGAGCGGGTCAACCTCGGGGAGTTTCCCGATCTCGCTACGCAGCTCGGTACGTCGAGCACGCAGGATTCGCGTGTCCTCCTCGGCCTTCTCGATGTCCTGACCGTACTCCGCTAACTTGTCCTTTTCGCTGCGGCGCTGAGCCTCCAAGGACGCAATTTCCAGGTTGCTCCCGCCGAGAATCTCGTCCAATCCACGAATCTCCGAGCGCTTTCGGTCCAGGCGCATTTTGAGACGGCGGATGTCATCTTCGATATCGACGATCCGCTCTTGCAGAGCAGTTCCTCCCGCGAAATCTGCCAACCGCGACATTTCAAGTTGCACCCCCTCGAGATCGGTCTGGCCATTAAGCTCATCAAGTCGAGCCAGAACTGCCGCTTCCCTGGCATCCAAGTCAGCTAGGTGGTCATGTGGCATGAGTTGACCACAGCTTTGGCAATGCGAATCACCGCGTTGGTTCTCCAACGCCTCGAGTTGGACCGAGAGCCGGATGCGCTCGGTTTCGATTCCCCGTGCTTGCTGAAGCTTGTTAGCGGCGATGTCGGACTTCGCTCGAAGTCGCTTCGCTAGCGGGAACCACCAATTCTTGTCGGCATAGCCGCTGAGCTGCAACCGATAGTCCTCAAGGTCTCGTGTGTCGATTTCGACCTCGCGCTCGAGGCTCTTGCGCCGGTAAAAGCTCTCCCGAATATCAGCAGCGCTTTCTAGCTCAGCATCGAGGCGCTCGATGGAAAGGCGCAATACTTCTTGAGCACTCGTTAGTTCCGCCACATCGCGGCTCTTGACCCCTAACAATTGCTCAATTTCAGCCAACTCGTTTTGGAGCTCAACAGCCTTTTTGCTTCCCTTAGCGATCTTTTGGATCTGGTAAGAAAGCGTTGCCAGAATGTCGTCGAGATCAGTCTTGAGGGCAGCCAGAAAGGGGAGTCCGAGTGCCCGTTCGACTTGGTCGCGTACGAATCTCCGTGTTGACTCCTTGTCTTCTCGTAGCCGTTCTTCGAATCGATTCAACATCTCGCCGTCAAAGAAGTAGAAGTCGGAAATCTGTTCGCTAAGAATGCCGTCCAGAATGTCACGGATATTCTTCTCGGCAACGGCTGTCTTTCCTGCAACTAGCATCGATACTTTTACCGACTCAACGTGTGTCTCTCCGAAGCTGTTGGTCGTGGCGCGGCCAGACCTAGTTAACTCAAACTGCTCGCCCCTATGCTCGGCCTTCATTGAGACCTCGAAATCTGCGGAGTTTAGTTCGAGCGCGCCCCAATTGACCATTCGGCTGAGCTCGAAAGGCGTTCGGCCATCCTGCTGCTTCATTGCCCCGTACATGCACCACACGATTGCTCGGAGAAGTGACGTCTTTCCCCGCATGTTTTCGCCCCTGATCAAAACGACCGGCGCTTCTGGACTGACATCCAACGGTAGGGTATGAGCGCCCTCATACGGTCCCCAGTTGAGTAGTCCCAGTTCAAGAATCTTCATTAGTGACCTCCGGTACTAGGCGCGCGTATTCGTCAAGGATTTCCGTCAATTGGGCAATTGTCCGACGGCGATCACCGAGCTGGCTTTGGCTGTCCCACGCGACATTGACCAAGCGTTCCCAGGCTTCCGGCGGCAGCAAGCCCGATGAACTCTTGCTTGCATCGCTCATAGCCTTTAGCGCGATCATTCGAGGCGACGTGTTTTCGGCCATCACTGATCCCTCTCTGTTAGGTCGTCTTCAAGGTCGCCGGAAATGGATCTTTTGTCTGAGACTTGCCCCATCGCGGCCCGCAATTGTTCAAGATAGCGGGACGGACTGACGTTCATGGAATGAACCGCGAATTCCTCGGCGCGGTCAACTTCCCCTTTCGAAACGGGAACTCCGTCCGCGTCTAGCACGAGAATGTCAAAGAGGTGCGCAAAGTACTTGCCCGGGCTTCGCCTGAGAACTCGACCCCGGCGCTGTATATACTCGCGGGGGTTGGACGAAGAGGCGAGAATCATCGCCTTGTTTATCAATGGAATGTCCACTCCCTCGTCCAAGCATTTGATTGCCAGAAGAACACCGCCGCGTAGTTGGAAGTAATCGAGGGTTGCCGTCTGCTCGCTTGACACCTGGGAGTGGTATTCAAGCAAAGGAAGGCCGAGAGACTCAAGCTCGCGCCGCACACCGTGCAGGTGATTGATATCTGCGCAATAGATGAGCCATCGATCGCCTTCACGGTACTCATCGGCTAGGACCGAATATGCAACTTCGGACTTGCGTGCGGCGCTCTTCAAGATTCGGGAACGTTGAATGAGCATCAGCTTTGTCTGCTCAGAGACCACGCCGTCGTCTCGCGCCAGCGCGCGCGCAATCTTGTCGGTCCAAGTATCCCAGGCCTCTTGCTCCAGATCATTTAGCGAACAAGACCGGATCTCGTACTCGTACGGAACCAGGACACCCGCTGCGAGCGCCTCACCGATCCCAAATCTGGGCTCCA
Source organism: Leifsonia tongyongensis (assembly GCF_010686705.1). Taxonomy (GTDB): domain Bacteria; phylum Actinomycetota; class Actinomycetes; order Actinomycetales; family Microbacteriaceae; genus Diaminobutyricibacter; species Diaminobutyricibacter tongyongensis. The sequence goes on from NZ_JAAGWY010000002.1 coordinate 49,874, forward strand.
GGACATCGCCGAAATACTCAAAGAGTGCCTGTGTACCCAGAGGATCCCCGAATCGCTCGGGTGTGGCGCTGAGTCCAAGGCGTGCTCCAGCATCGATTAGTTGCATGATCGATTTAGTATCGGGAGCGCCGATCGTGTGCACCTCGTCGGCGACAACAAGAAGGTGGTCGCCACCGACCGATCGGTTCACGAAATCAGCGCCAGTTGCCGATTGATACGTGCTCAGGACGATACGCGGCCCTGCCTCGAGATCGTCTCTCAGGTAATCGCGTAACCGCTGTACCCACACGGCTTTGGGGTGCGCGGCACCCACCATGAGCACCGGGATCGTCGGCAGGAGTACAGACAATTCGTCTGCCCACTGGTCGTGTAGGAGGCGAGTTGGAACCAGGATCAAAGCCGGTCGTCCGTCAGCCGTCCACTCTCGGATGGCCTCCAAAGCCGTCCGCGTCTTACCCCCGCCGGTTGCAAAGGCAACAATCCCTCGGTGACCAGCCAATCTCCACGACTCCAGAACTTCGTCTTGATACTGGCGTAGTTCGAGATTCGATGCCGAGCCTCCGCCATTCAAGACTGCCTTGAACTCTTCAAGAATCTGGTCGATTGGCTCCGGGGGCAGTGTGCCGATTACGAGGTCGCCGGCTTCCGCGGCTGGGGTAACAACGAGCCCACGTCGGTTGCCCTCCCACAACTCGTCGAAGTCGAGTGCCATTTGCTCGCATCGTTCGGTGTCGCGATCCAACCAGCTTCGGAAGGCAATTATCTGCTCGTGGTTTCCCCGACCTGACCAGGCCGCAGCCGACTCGTTAGCGCTGCCGGAAAAGACGATCGTTCGGCCGGACGCCTCGCGAAAGATTCCCAACTTATTGTGAAATAGCCCATTGCCGTATTGCGGAACAATGAACTTGAGGTCCAGGGCACCGCATGCGATTAGCGCACTCAGGCACTTCGCCGCACTGACTTCTCTCGAACTTCCATGTGCTAACGCTCGCAATGAGGCTTGCGCGATTGCCGCGGTTGCGGGTTGTTCGCGCAGCGGAAGTTCAGCGACAGCCTCCGCGTCAGCGGCCGTGAGGTAGGGCGAGCATAAGATCCGCATCTTTCCACCGCGAGCCACGAAATCGGTAAACGCGAGGGGAATAAGTGCGAAAAGGGAGGACGAAAAGTAGCCGACCGCGCGGTCGTATTCGATTGCTCTGGCCATCGTCGGCGCATAGAAATCTTGGAGCATTTGATCTGTACTCGTTGAATAGCTATTTGCAATTTCTAGATCCGCGAAGCCACCGGACACTTGCCCCAAAATGGATCCCTTCTGCTCACTCAGGACGTAGCTGCCTGATCACGCTTTAGGTCGTGAAGACGGCCCTACCGCGACGTCCCAGGGCACAGCATCAACGTATCCCACACCCGCGCATTGGGTGGCGTTAGCTACGTCCCCACTTGTTGTGCCATATCCACTTGGAGCGCCAGACGAAGTGCATCTTTGAACGCCATCTGCGGGTGGCGCGCCGCCGTATAGCGTTGCCAACGGGAAGGATGCCGAGGTTCATCTCCCACCATCCACACCGTTGCCGATATCTCGGAAGTTTTGCTTTTTAACCAATTGACTTGCGAACGATGAAACTCGCGCGCCAGACCAGTGGGTTCGCTTTTGCCCCACGCAAAGAGGACATTTGTCGATTGCAGTAGCAACGGCTCGAGCAGAAGACGTGCTGACATCCAATGCGTGGGATTGGCACCAACGGAGCTAATCTCGACGACATCTGCAGTCGCTTGCGCAAACAGATTTCCGACAACGTAACCGTCACAGCCAGCTAGACCTGCAGCCAGATCTACACGTGCGAGCGTTCGCGCGCCGGATGTTTCAGACGGCGGACTCGCCAGGATCGCGAGCAATGGCGCCGACGAACTGGTCCCAGGCACACACTTCATGGAGACAGAATATCTGTGGCACACACGCGGACTGCGGTGTCGAAACACAGAATGTCGGCGGCGACACATAGCATGAGAGCTGTGCTGGTCGACCAACCTTTTCTGACGCCGCGTGTGTACGAATGTGCGGCGAGCGCGGGGGAAATAGCTCAACTGCTTCGCCAAGTCAGGGAACATGACGGATTAACTCAAATGGAATTAGCAACGCGTTTGCAGTCGACTCAATCGACTATCGCCCGATGGGAAACCGGTGAACACGAGATGACCATCTCAACCCTAAATCGGATCTCAGAGGCGCTCGGCATCTGTGTCAAATTGTCGTTCGGGCGGGTCGGTAGCGGATCTTGAGTCGAATAGTTAGTGAACCATTTCGGGACCAGGTAACGGCCAGCAAGGGTTCGGTCTTCTATCGTACGCACAGCTATCACACCAAGGTGCCCCCACAAGGAATCGTGCCGATGATCGAGCATTACACGGACCTAGGAGACACGGTCCTCGATCCTTTCTGCGGATCAGGCATGACCGGTGTGGCTGCGATGCTGTCCGGACGACTTGGTGTTCTATCGGATCTCTCACCCGCGGCTGTGCATATCGCACGAGGGCACGTGGCCGCCCCCTCACCCGACGCGGTATCCCGAGCTGCTAATGATCTCCTTAGCGGTCTCAGTGAGATTGAGCATGATCTATACGGCACTCAATGCGCTCGCTGTGATGGATCTGCTCGCATCGAATACACCGTTTGGTCAGACATCATCACGTGCCCTGTCTGCTCCTCAAAAATGCTGTTCTGGGACGCAGCTCGTCGACCCGACGGCACGCTTTCGAAGGCCCTAACTTGCCAGAGCTGTCGGCAGAGCTTTCGTAAGAGCGAATCCGAGATCGGTGCACCGCGTCCCGTATTGGTTTCGGTCGCGTGTTCATCATGCGGCACTCGGGAGCAACGCGGGCTAACGGCACGCGAAGTCGAGATCGCATCACGTTCTCGACGAACCTCGATCAAAGATTGGTTCCCAACAGCTCCGCTCGAACCATGGCGTGAGATGTGGCGAGGCCAGCACGGCAAAATGGGTATCCATACAGCGGCGGACTTCTTTACCGATCGAAATCTTGAGGCTCTCGCGGCGGTCTGGGCGCGCGCGAGAAATTCAGAGGAAAGCACAACCTTGATGTTCGCGGTGACGGCGATTGTTAATCGAGCGTCCCGTCGCTATCAATGGAATCCAAAAAGACCGACGAACGTGCTGTCGGGGACCTTGTATATCGCTTCCCTGACATACGAGTTCAATGTCTTCTCATTGTTGCGACGGAAGCTGGCGGCAGTCCGCCAATTGGCCGTCGCCCAGAAAAACTCCCCCGGCTCAAGCGTTGTGAAGCAACGCTCGGCAACAAACTTGTCAGGTGTAGCCGACCACAGTATCGACTATGTCTTTACGGATCCGCCATTTGGGGCAAATATTTACTATTCGGATGCCTCCTTCTTATGGGAAGCCTGGCTAGATGACTTCACGATTACTACGGAAGAAGCGATTGTCTCCACATCACTGAAGGCGAGCCACGGCGGCAAAACGCTTAGCGATTATGAGACATTGATGTCTGCGAGCTTCGAGGAAATCGTGAGAGTCCTAAAGCCCGGGGCGTGGGCGAGCGTGATGTTCCACAACAGCGACGACGCTGTCTGGAGCAGCCTAGAAAGAGCCATCGAGTCGGCTGGACTCAACCTCGAGTCGGCGATTGCCTTCGACAAAAGCCAACCCAGCTTCAAGGGCGTCAAACAACTGACAAATCAAGAGCGCGTCTCAAGCTTTGATCTGGTTCTCCATCTCCGGCCCGCAACGTTCCAGCGACAAAGAGCGAAACCGACGATCGCGCAGGACAGGGCCGTGCGTGACGAGATAGTGACAGCCCTGACGACTCACCTTCGCAGCGCACCGCCTAGGCTCCGCAGTACCCCTTACCTGCACTCCTTCGTGATGCGGACACTCCTTGAGCACAACTGGCCATTTAGGGGCTATTCATATGGTGACGTCGAGTCGCTCCTCTCGGCCAATTTCGAGAATCGTGACGGTGCGTGGCGCATTTCGGAACAATCAGACACAAGCCAGCTGAACAAGGGACTACTGTGACAATCGTCGAAAATCTGGAGGCAAATACGCCAACGGAGGTGTCAGAGGACAGAGCGCTTTCCGAGGTTCTGTATATGACCGGGGGTACTGCGTCGCATCCAATTCCCGCGGTTACGACTGCATCCAAAGGGAGTAAGGCTTATCAGGTTCATACCTACCCGACCAAAGTTCCACCTGGAGCAATAGAGCCGTTCATAGAAGCAAGTACGCGTCCGGGCGGGGTCGTTTTAGACCCGTTCTGCGGATCCGGTATGACGGGGCTTGCGGCGCAGAACATAGGGCGGCGCGCAATTCTGTCCGATCTGGCGCCGGGCGCGATTCACCTCGCCTTCAACCACACGCACGCTATCGACCGAGCTATTCTTGGCGCATCATTGCTCGAGATTTCCAAGCGACTCGCACCGCTGGAGCAATTCCTTTACGAGTCAGCATGCCCGACGTGCGGGCGAGCAGGATTGCTGCGCCATATGATCTGGAGCGATGTCCACGCTTGCGGATCTTGCGGCCACGAGATGCGGGTTTGGGACCACGCAGATACTGCTGGCGGGAGTTCCCGTATTCTGACCTGCGAAAATTGCGGTAACCGGCAGTCCCGTGCCGGCGTCGCTGGTGCGAAGAACACTCCTGTCGAGCGGACCGTTGCGTGTGTCGACTGCAAGAAACTTCAAAGGGGCAATGTATCTACCGCTGACCTTGCGCGCATTGCCCGCGTCAACTCACAGAAACTCAAACTGTGGATCCCGTCAGTCGCTCTTGGACCGGATCGTGAGATGTATAGGCGATCCGCATTGCATCTTCGAGAGATCAGCAACGTTGCGGACTTTTGGACCCATCGAAGCAAGATTGCTCTGAGCGAGCTATGGAACTTCATTTCCACTCGGTCAGATCCGCGGGCTCAAAGCGCTCTCCAGTTCGCCTTTACGAACACAGCCTGGCATGCCACCCGAATGCGTCGTTACAATGCCCGCGGCGGGCAAAGACCGCTGACCGGAACTCTCTACATCCCGCAACTAATAGCGGAGGGGAACGTTTTTGAGATCTTCCGTCATCAGGTCGCCCAATTGATGCGCTTTTATCAAAGTCATCCGCACATCGCTGATCCAACGCTGTTGACGTACACGCGGCAATCATCGGCGAACGAGTTGGATTGGCTTCCGAACTCAAGTATCGACTATGTGTTTACGGATCCGCCCTTCGGCGCAAATCTGTTTTATGCCGATTGCAACGTCGTCTGGGAATCGTGGCTCGGCGACGTCACAGACTTAGAAAAGGAAATAGTGGTAAACCGATCGCTTCCTGAGTCTGCCGGTGGCAAGAACATGCTGGACTACGAAAACTTGCTTACTTCATCGTTCGCCGAAATTAGACGGGTGATGGCGCCTGAGGCCCGAGCGAGCGTCGTGTTTCACAACTCCGATGACAAGGTATGGTCCGCGTTACTTTCCGCTACGACCCGCGCCGGGCTGGTGCAAACAGATGTAAGCGTGCTCAACAAGGTGCAGCGGTCGATGAAGGGATACAAGGGGCGAAGCGGCTCAGAGCTCGTCCCGTTCTATGACCTCGTAATCACTTATCAGGCCGGTAGACGAGAGTCGACCGTCCCGGTTGACGGTGTTCTGAGCGCAGCGATGAGGACCGTCGCGGCGCATCTCAAGCATGTTTCTCCAGTCCTAAGTGAAGAGACAAGCCATGAACGCAGCCTCGAGTATCTTTACTCGCTTTCCATTGGATCGCTTATCGCCGGTGACCATTCACCGAAGGGATTGTCGTTCAAAGCAATGGAGTTGGCACTCAGAGAGAACTTTGTATGCGAAGGCGGTCTTTACTACGCAGTCGACTAGCTGGTCCCTTGTCGCGAGAACAATGGAGTCTGGATATGAGCACTGTTGATGTCGTCGCGTCGGCGTTTGAGCGAGCGGGCTGGAAGATCTTTCGGCAACAGGAGGTTTTTGGACGCGGCGCCAACCCAACGCGACTCGGCATAATTGCTGGACACGAGCGCTTAGAGATGCTCGTCTATGCCTGGAGAATTACAGGAGAAGGCGCGGGCCGCAAAGGCACAAACTATCGGATTCAGACGACGCGAAGTCACCACGATGATCTGCTCATCGAGGGGGAGCGTTTGACCATGGGGTTCGGATATGACAAGGAACGCGACGTAATCGCCGTGTTCGACGGTTGGACGAAACGCGCTACTGGTTCCTCGTCCAGCGTTCACATAAAGCGCAGTTTGCTGACGGCCGCTCAAACCGATGGCTTTGCGGAGGATGGGGATCCCTGGGACGCTCGCGCCGCGTCGACGTCGGAAAGCGCAGATCGACTCATAGATTGGATCCTTGAGCAACGAAATACCCGAACGGCATTCGTCGAACCTCTGAGTATTGAGATCGATAGAGATAGCGCGGTCATAACTGCTGATCTTTGGGATTCTTCGCCGGCGGCCTGGTTGCGCCCGGGGGACACGGCACTTCTGGATCCTTCGGCTGACAAACGTTCCCAGGTAACTCAGCAGTGGCGGATCCTGAATGCGCAGGTTGTCATCACTTCACCGCCGGGCCAGAGGTACCCTCGACGCTCGGTAGTCTTCCGGTGCGACAGGATTACCGAGTCCTGAGAGGCAACAAGCGGCCATAACAAGTCCCAAGGCTGCACGAACGTGAGCGAAGCACTTGAGCGGTTTTGAGATTGAGCAGCGACAGGCGCGCGGAGCGGTCCAGCGTTCGAGAGGCAACCGGAGCTGGCGTTGATCGCTCAGGACATCGTTCTGCCCTTGCGCCGCCCGAGTACACTCGGCCGCATGTCCGATTCTCGGCGTCTCGCTCGAATGGGCGCAGGATGAAGGCCGTCGTCTATGACCGGTACGGGCCCCCCGACGTGCTGCGGATCGAGGACGTGCCGATGCCGTCGCCGGGCGAGAAGCAGGTGCTGATCGAGGTCGCCGCGACCTCCGTGAACCTGTCGGACTGGGAAGGGCTGACGGGGTCGCCGGGGTACGCGCGGATCGGAGGGCTGCGCGCCCCGTCCCGCCACGTGCTCGGCTCCGACATTGCCGGCCGCGTCGCAGCCATCGGCGAGGCCGTCACGCGGTTCAGCCCGGGCGATGAGGTGTACGGCGACAATCTGGGCCTCAAGGGAGGGTTCGCCGAATACGCGGTTGCACCCGAAACTGCGCTCGCGCTCAAGCCGGAGACACTGACGTTCGCCGAGGCGTCAACCCTTCCCCAGGCGGGTGCGATCGCGATCCAGGGAACCGCCGGCGCACGCCGGGGGCAGCGCGTAGCGATCAACGGGGCGGGAGGCGGGTCGGGCGCCTTCGCAATCCAGTTCGCCAAGCTCGCCGGAGCGCACGTGACAGGCGTCGACAACGCGGGCAAGCTCGACTTCTTGCGAGAGCTCGGCGCTGACGAGGTGGTCGACTATCGCAGCGAGGACTTCACTAAACGCGAACCCTACGATCTCGTGCTCGATCTGGTCGCGCACCGCTCCATGTTCGCCTATCAGCGGGCAGTGGCGCGCGGCGGGCGCTACCTGATGGTCGGCGGATCCATGCGGTCGCTTCTGCGAGCCATCACTGTCGGACCAGTGCTCGGCCTGCTCACCGGCCGCCGGCTGGGACTCCTCTTTGCGCGCGAGGGGCCGACCTACTTCGGGCCTGTCGCGGAGCGCTGCATCGCGGGCGACCTCCGCATCCACATCGACCGCACGTTCGCCCTCGACGAAGTGCCGCAGGCGCTCGCCTACGTCGGTCAGGGGCGCGCCCTCGGCAAAGTGGTTGTCGCACCCTAAATACTCACGCCACGCTCTGGCAGGGATGTGATTGACAGACTTCAGTTAATAGTTATGATAAGACTTGAAATAAGTCCCACCCCACCCCCTCACACCCCCGCACCAACGAGAAGGAACCTCAATGATGAGTAAGTTCACAAAGGCGATCGTCCCGATCGTCGTGGCCGGGCTGGCCTTCACCCTCACCGCGTGCAGCGGTGCGGCGTCCGGCTCCACCACCAAAGACGCGAGCGGTCCGCTCACCGTCTGGGTGATGGGCGATTCGAGCAAGAACTTCGAGAAGCTCGTCGCACCGTTCGTGAAGTCCACCGGTCAGAAGGTCGACGTCGTCGCCATCCCGTGGGACAGCATCGACCAGAAGCTCACGACCTCGGTTGCATCCGGTTCGGGTCCGGATGTCGTCCAGATCGGCCTGACGAAGCTCAGGTCGTTCGCCGACGCGGGTGCGCTGCTGCCGCTCGACGACAAGATCTCCGCCTACCCGAACCTTGCCGCAGCCAAGTTCGCGGACGGGGTCGGCGGCAAGGCGACCGCGGTCAACGGCAAGATCGTCAGCGTGCCGTGGGTCAGTGACACGCGCGTCCTGTTCACGCGAACGGACATCCTCTCGGCAGCCGGCATCGACAGCCCGCCCTCGACCTGGGACCAGCTTCGCTCCGACGCGAAGACGCTCGCCCAGCGCGGCCCGGACAAATACGGCTACTACATTCCGCAGTGGGACAACGCGCTCCCGGTGGAGATGACCTGGGACTTCGGCGGCAGCATCGTCGACAAGAAGGGCAACATCGACTTCAACACCGACGCCTTCCACAAGGCCGTCGACCTCTACACGGGGCTGTACTCCGACAAGAGTGTCCCGGTGAACGGCGACTTCGACCAGGTGCACGGGTTCGTCTCCGGAGCGGCACCGATGCTCGTGAGTGGACCGTACCTGGCCGCCGCGATCAACGCCGCAGCGCCGAACCTCGCCGGCAAATGGACGGTGAGCACCCTGCCCGAGGCAGACAAGGGCACGTCGCTCTTTGCCGGGTCCAACCTCGGGATCTTCAAGACCTCGAAGCACCAGAACGGCTCGCTGAAGCTCCTCGACTTCATCTCGAAGAGCAGCACTCAGCTCGAGTGGTACAAGATCAACGGCGAACTGCCGACAGTGAAGGCCGCGCTGAACGACCCGAGCTTCACCTCCGACCCGCTGGTCAAGGTCTACACGAAGCAGCTCGCCGACGCGAAGGTGCTGCCGCTCATCCCGAACTGGGATGGCGGAGTCGGAGCGAACCTCCTGAAGGCGCTCAACTCGATCGCCCTGCAACACAGCGATCCGAAGAGCACGCTCGACACGTTCTACCAGTCCACGGCGGGAATGTCCGCAAAGTAGAAGATGGCAGCTCGATAGGTAGTGGTGGGCCGCACGCCTCCGCGGCCCACCACATCCATCGTTCTACACCCCGCACCGAAGGACACCCCATGGCTGCAACGAACGCCCTCGGCACCGCGCTGACTCGACGGCGATCCGCCGCGAGTCGCGGTCGACCCGGATTTGCGCGCCTCACGCCGTACCTTTTCGTCACTCCGGCGATGCTGCTGCTCCTTGCGTTCGGGGTGTTCCCGATCCTCGTCGCCGCGCTGGTGAGCACGACCGACATGAACATCTCGGGGCTCGCCGACTGGAGCAATGTCAACTTCATCGGCGCGAACAATTACGTCAAGCTCTTCGCCGATCCGGACTTCTGGCAGGCGATCGGCAACACGGCGTTCTTCGTCGTCATCGGCGTTCCGTCGGTCGTGCTGCTGTCGCTCGGTGTGGCGTTGCTCCTGAACCGCAGCGGGAACTGGTTCTTCCGCTCGCTGCGTGCGTTCTACTTCATCCCGGCGATCACGGCGATCGTCGCGATCTCGCTCGTCTGGGGCTACCTGTACAACACGCAGTTCGGCCTGCTGAACTGGCTGCTCTCCCTGGTCGGCGTGCCTCCCGTCCAGTGGTTGTCCGACCCGACGCTCGCCAAGTTCTCGGTGGCACTGGTCGCGATCTGGCGTGGAACGGGACTGAACATCATCATCTTCCTCGCCGCCCTCCAGGGGGTGCCGCGCGAATATGTCGAGGCGGCCTCGCTCGACGGGGCCGGCGAGTGGCGTATCACCCGATCGATCGTCATACCGCTGCTGCGATTCGCGATCTTCTTCGTCACGGTCACCACGATCATCTCGTGGTTCCAGTTCTTTGACGAGGCGTACGTGCTGACCAACGGTGGCCCACTCGGAGCGACCACCTCCATTTCGATCTTCCTGTACCACCAGGGGTTCCAGCAGAGCGCGTTCGGCTATGCCAGCGCGGGCTCGCTCATCCTGTTCGTGATGATCGCCGTCGTCACCCTCGCCCAGCTGCGCCTTCGGAGGTCCGACGTTGACTACTAGCCCGACCTTGACCACCAGCCTCAGCGCCTTGCGCCACCGCTCGGCGAAACGCCGCGGCCGCCGCCTCACGGTGGTCATCGGCACCGCCCTGGCGATCGGCGCCCTCATCACGGCGTTTCCGTTCTTCTGGATGCTGACCACCTCGGTGAAACCGCAATCCGAATCGCTGACCTACCCGCCGACGCTGGTGCCGCGCACGCCGACCCTGCAGTACTTCGGCACCCTGTTCACCGAACTCGACTTCGGCCAGTACCTCGCGAACACGATCATCGTCGTGCTGATCGGCGGCATCGGCCTGCTGCTGATGGCGATGGCGGGCTACGCGTTCGCGAAGTTCGATTTCCGGGGCAAGCAGTGGATGTTCTTCCTGGTGCTCGCGACGATGATGATCCCGGTCCAGGTCACGATGATTCCGACGTACCTGATTCTCAACGGTATGAAACTGACCAACACGTTGATCGGAATCGCGCTGCCCACCCTGGTCAGCGGGTTCAGCATCTTCCTGTTCCGGCAGTTCATGAGCACGATACCGACCGAGGTGCTCGAGGCCGCTCGCATCGATGGGGCTGGCGAGTTCCGCACCTTCCTGCTCATCGTGCTGCCGCTGTCGAAGCCGATCATCGCGGTCCAGGCCGTGCTCACCTTCATCGCCGGCTGGAACAGCTTCCTCTGGCCGCTGGTCATCGCGAACGACCAGCACCTGTACACGCTGTCGGTCGGGCTGTCGTTGCTCAACAAGGAGATCGCCGTCAATCCGTCGCTGCAGATGGCTGCGGCGACGGTCATGGTGGTGCCGATCCTGATCGTGTTCATCGTGTTCCAGCGGTACGTCATCCAGGGCTTCGCGCTCTCAGGCTTGAAATGAAACGTGGGGGAAAGATCACTGTGACCAACGCACCGACACCGACCGAACGCCGACGCTTCGCACCGCGCCCAGCGGACTTCAGCGGGTTCGTGAGAGCGCAGAACGCCCGGCTCGTCGACGGGACCGGCCGGCCGCTCCTGCTCCGTGGCGTCGGTCTCGGCAATTGGATGCTCCCCGAGGGCTACATGTGGCGGTTCGGCCCGGGGGCCGAGTCGCCACGCCAGATCGAGTCGCTGGTGACGCAACTGATCGGCGAGGATGCGGCGGATGCGTTCTGGGAGGAGTTCCGCGACTCCTTCATCACCGAATCCGACATCCGCGAGATAGCGGCCAGCGGGTTCGATCACGTGAGGCTGCCGATCAATGCCCGCGTCATCCAGGACGAAGACGGCGCGCCGATCGAAGCCGGGTACGCGATGATCGATCGCCTCATCGACTGGTGCAGGGGCCACCGGCTCTGGGTGCTGCTCGACCTGCACGGAGCGCCGGGCGGCCAGACCGGCACGAACATCGACGACTCGCCTCACGGGATTCCCGAACTGTTCATGAGCGACCGGTACCGGTTGCTGACCATCCAGCTGTGGGAGGAGCTGGCGAAGCGCTACGCCGGCGAGACGGTGGTGCTCGGCTACGACCTGCTCAACGAGCCGCTGCCGAACGAGTGGCAGTACCGGTACGCCGGCGAACTCGCGGCGCTGTACCAGGACCTGACGGCTGCTATCCGGATGCACGACCCGGATCACCTGATCATGTACGAGGGCTCCCACTGGGGCACCAACTGGGACATGTTCACCGAGGTCTGGGACGACAACTCGTGCCTCCAGTTCCACAAGTACTGGTCGGCGCCGGACGCCGGAAGCATCGCTGCCTTCCTCGAAGCCCGCGACCGGCTCGGCCTTCCCATCTATATGGGTGAGGGCGGCGAGAACACGCTCGAATGGATCTACACCGCGTTCCGGATGTACGAGACCTACGAGATCGGCTGGAACTTCTGGCCGTGGAAGAAACTTGCGACCGTGACCTCGCCGGTCTCTGTGGTTCCGCCGGCCGGCTGGGGCAAGGTGGTGGCCGCGATCGACGATGTGGATGCCATCTCGCGGCCGGAGGCGCAGCGCGTGTTCGACGACCTTCTCGCGGCCATCCGTATCGAGAACTGCGAGTCGCGAGCTGACGTCGTCGCGGCACTGCTGGCGGAAGGCCCGGCCGTGCTGCCCAGCTGGGGTTTCGGGTACCGCGGCGCCGGCGAATCGTACGGAACCGCCGTGAGCCCCACAGTCCCCGGGATTCGCGACGGAGACCACGTCGCCATCAACTGGCGGCAGCCGGGGGACAACCCGACGAACCCGTTCGAGCAATCCGACGGCCGGCCGTACCACCCGGCGGAGGAGCTGGTCGTCGAACTGGACACCGATGACTGGCTCGAATTCGAGGTCGCAACCAGGGTCGACCCCGCGACCACGCGAGTGCTGGATCGATCCGGCAAGGATGCTCCGGTGCGCATCCACACCAGCGAGCGCGGGTTGCGCGTCGTTGCGACGACACGGACCGCGATCTCGCGCGTCATCCCGGGAGGCGCGGGTTGGTAGGTTCTAGAACTATGACCGGACTCTCTGCCTCCACCAGTGTCGGCGCCGGTGGTTCGGCTCCTGCGCGGGTGAGCGATGTCCGTCAGCGCAATCGTCGGGAGGCGCTCAGGCGGATCATCCTCGCGGGCAGCACGTCGCGCGCCGAGCTCGCGCGGGACTCCGGTCTGTCCATCGGTTCGGTCACGAACATCGCGACCGAACTGATCGCCGAGGGTCTCGTCGTCGAAGCAGGGATGGTCGCCTCCCAGGGTGGCCGGCCCGTGACCCTGCTGGCGCCGAACCCGTCGGGCGCGTACCTGCTCGGCGCCGACGTCGGAGAGCGCGGCGTCGCCGTGGAGCTCTTCGACCTTTCGATGACCCGCGTCGACCGTGAATTCCGTGGTGGCCGAGAGGACGAGAGCCTGGAGGCGATCTCGCAAGACCTGCGTGAGGCGGTCGCCGCGCTGCGCGAACGCAACCCTGACGCCTGGGAGCGGACCGTGGGCATCGGGCTCGGTCTCCCGGGCATCGTCGAATGGGATGCTGACGGACACCAGGTTCTGCACGCCCAGAGTCTCGGATGGCCGGCCGTCTCCATCTCCGAACTCGTCGACAGCGACATCCCGGTCTTCGCCGAGAACGGGGCGAAGACGCTGGCTATGGCAGAGATGTGGAACGGGTCGGCACGCGACGTCGACGAAGCGCTCGTCCTTCTCCTCGGTCGCGGCGTCGGGCTGGGGATCGTCAGCGACGGCGAGCTCGCCCACGGTCACATGAGCAGTGCAGGCGAGTGGGGCCACGTCAAGATCGAGCGCAACGGCAGGCTGTGCCGGTGCGGTGGACGAGGATGCGTCGAGGCCTATCTCGGCGCGGATGCGATCCTCGACAGCTGGCGGGAGGCGGGTGGCCGGTTCGAGGGGTCGGGCTGGCGGGCCATTGGCGAACTCCTCGAAGCCGAGCGGGCGGGTGACCCCGTGGCGTCGGCTGTCGTGGAGGAGCTGGTCCAGACCCTCGGTTCGGCTGTCGGGGGACTGGTGAACCTCACGAACCCGCAGCGGGTCGTGATCGGTGGGTGGGTCGGGCTGCGCCTCATGGAGACCCTCGCGCCACCTATCGAATCGGCTATCCGCGCCGCCTCACTCGACCGGCCAGGGAGCCAGTTCGAGCTGGTCCCGTGCCGATTCGGGGGCGACACCGTGGCGTTGGGCGCCGCGATGATGCCGTTGGGTGTGCTGCTCAACGAGCCGCGCGGGATGGTCCACGCCGGCGCGTAGGACAGCCGCCTTGACGACGGTGTGAAGGGCGAGCGCCCAGTTCGGCCCGCGCGCGGTGTCTACATCACACGTAGGCACCGACCAACGGAGCAGCACCAACCAACGAGGTGGAGAACGAAATGGGAAAGATCGTCGTCAGCGAGAACGTGTCGCTCGATGGGGTGGTCGAAGATCCGACCGGCGAGGCGGGCTTCGCGCGCGGTGGCTGGTTCGCCGAGTACATGGGCGACGACCGGGAGGCGTGGGCGAGGATCGAGTATGCCGAGGCGCTCGGGGCGGATGCTCTGCTGCACGGTCGTCGAACGGACGAGTACTTCGGCCCGCGCTGGAACGTCGCCCCCGGCGAGTGGGCGGACCGGCTGCGGAGCCTGCCCAAGTACGTCGTGTCGTCGACGATCACCGAACCGATCTGGGTCAACTCGACGGTGGTGAGCGGCGATGTCGTCGACGAGGTCCGCAAGCTCAAGCAGGACACGTCCGGCGAGATCGTCGTCTACGGCAGCCGGCAGCTGGTCCACACCTTGCTGGAACACGACCTGGTCGACGAGGTGCGGTTGACCGTCTTCCCGGTGGTGCTCGGCGCCGGCGAACGCCTCTTCGGTGCATCCGCCGACACGATGTCGCTGCGTCTACGGAACACGCAGACCGTCGGTGACGGCCTGACGCACCTCACTTACGAGGTCGTGCGTTAGGCCCGATGAGCAGGGATCATCGCTTAGGTGCCCGCCGCGGCGCGACGGAACCGCGCCGGCGTGATCCCGGCCTCCTGCCGGAACGCGCGAGCAAATGCCGACTCCGACAGGTACCCGACCTCTGCGGCAACCCCGCCGACGGTGAGCCCGGTCGTCCGTAACAGATCGGCCGCGACCATCAGCCGCACCCTGGTCACGAACGCGCCGAACGTCGTTCCGGTGTTTCGCTCGAACTGGCGGATGAATGTGGCGCGCGACATCGCGCACATCCTGCTCGCGCGCTCGATCGACCAGTCGCCGCCCGGGTCCGTCAGCACCCGCTCGACGACCTGGGTGATCGTCGCGCTCGTGGATGCGGTCCACAGGGCAGCATCGGTTGTCGCGCCACGCGACGTGCGCAGGATCATCGTGAGCAGCACGCTGCACAGCGACGAGAGGATCGCTGCCGTTCCCTCGCCTTCGCGGGCCGCTTCCTCGCGCATCAGCGTACTGAGCATCCGTAACGCCGCATCCGTTTCGGGCGTCTCGCCGAACGAGATGTGCACGGGTTCGGGGAGGCTCTTGAAGAGGATCGAGCCGGCACCGGGGCCGAACGTGTAATGCCCGCAGAAGAGATCGATGACCGGGTCGCCGCCGCCCTCGCTGAGCGTTGTGGTGAAAGCGTCACCAAGCGACTCCGTCACGCCCCGAAGGTGCGCGTGACCGGGTGTGATGATCCGGTGCGATTCGCCACGGGGGATGAGCACCACATCGCCGGGCTTGAGTTCCAGGAGGTGCATGCCGACCTGGAGCTGGCAGGTCCCCTCGAGCAGGACGTGGAACGGCGCCGTTCTTTCGCTCGCGTACGACACATCCATCGCGGTCGACACGCTCAGCATGCAGTGCTTGTCGAGCGACGCATCCACGCGGGCGAGTCGGATCAGGTGGCTTACAGCATCCATATGAGACTTTCGGACTGAAACATGCGATGAAACAGCCTACATCGCGCATCCCGAAATCGTTGACTAGTGACATGGAAACAGCAACGAACCTCACAGCGGATGTACTCGTCATCGGATTCGGCAAAGGCGGCAAGACGGCTGCACATGCCCTCACCGACGCGGGCAAACGAGTCATTCTGGTCGAGCAGTCCGAGAACATGTATGGCGGAACCTGCCCGAACGTCGGCTGTGTGCCGACCAAGATGCTCGTCCACTACTCCAACGCGAAGCGTCTCGAAGACGACGCGCAGGAATTCTTCGCCAACTCCGTCGCGGGCGTCCGAAGACTGACGAGTGCATTTCGCGCCGGCAACTTCGCGAGCCTCGACGGCAAAGACACTGCAACGGTGATCACCGGCACCGCACGATTCGTCGACGCCAACACGGTCACCGTCGGAGAAGGCGACGACCGCATCACCGTGACCGCGCCGACGATCCTGATCAACACGGGGTCGGAGCCGATCGTCCCGAACATCCCGGGGCTCGCAGAAAGCTCCCACCTCGTCAGCAGCACCGACCTCATCCAGAAGGACCACCTTCCTCGTGACCTGGTCATCGTCGGCGGGGGATACCTGGGGCTCGAGTTCGCCGCGATCTACCAGCACTTCGGAACCCAGGTGACGGTACTGGAGGCGGCCGACCGGCTCCTCGGCCGGGAGGATGCGGACATCGCGGCGGTTGCGAGCGGGATTCTCGTGGGCGACGGCATCCGGATAATCACGGGCGCATCGGTGGTCGGGGTTCGAGAGAACGGGAGGACCGCGGCGATCGACTACGAGAAAGATGGGCGGATGCACACGGTCGAAGCCGAATCAGTGCTGTCGGCGATCGGCCGACGGCCTGCGACGGCGGAACTGAACCTCGGCGCGGCCGGTGTGACGACGAGCCCACGTGGTGCGATCCAGGTCGACGAGCACCTGCGGACGAACCAGCCGCACATCTTCGCGCTCGGCGACGTCAACGGCGGACCCCAGTTCACCTACGTTGCCCTGGACGACGCCCGAATCGTTCTCGATCAGCTGCTCGGCGACGGCATCCGCACCACCGCCGACCGCGTGGCGGTGCCGCACACGCTGTTCATCACGCCGCCGCTTGCGACGGTCGGGCTGACCGAGGCGGATGCACGGGCACAGGGCCTGCACATCACCGTCGCTCGCGAGAACGTCGCCGACATCATCGCGATGCCTCGCGCGTACACCGTCGAGGAGACCCGCGGAGTGATGAAGTTCATCATCGACGCCGACACCGATCTGATCCTCGGGGCTGCGCTGCTCAGCATCGACTCGCAGGAGCTGATCAACACGGTCGCGCTGGCGATTCGGTACGGCGTGACCGCGACCCAGCTGCGGACCTCGATCTACACGCATCCGAGTTCGACGGAAGCTTTCAACGAGGTGCTCGGAAAAGTGATCGGCTGAAGTCGTGCGTCAGGCGAGCGTTGCCGCGGCGACTCGCCCGGCGTATTCTGCGGCACTATGGACCGCATCACCGACTCTCAGAACGCTCCTCGGCGACCCGACGCTTCGGAGCTGGCCGAGTTCACGAAGAAACTCCGTGAGATCGGACCCGGCTCCGGCCTGTACCCGGGCACAATCGTCTCGATCGATGCCGGACACCTTTTCCACAGTCTCGGCACCGGGGCGAACCTGGCATTGCCATCCGGCGTCGCCACCGGAGATGTCCTGTTCGCCCCGAACCTCAATCCGGCATTCTTCTACTCGTGGGATGTGCATCCCGAGCAGCCGCCCGATTGGTTTCGGGTCTCGGTCCGTTTCACTCCGGCGGATTTCGGCATCACCCAGGCGCGCTCGTACGAGCTCGAATGGGTCGTTGTGCCCTGGATCTTCGAGCTCGGCGCCGTGTTGACCCTTGAGGTTTCGACGAATTCCGGGACTACCGCTCAAAGTTGGACGCTGGAAGAGTTCGGAGTGCGGAGGTTACGCATCGCCGCCGGACCGATCGAGCCGAACGAGACGATCCGAGCCGACCTTGTCAGAAACAGCACAAACGGCAGCTGGATCTGGCTCCGTACGAACATCGCGTACGCGCCACCGGTCGTCCATCAGTGACCGGCAGTCACCTTTTCGCCAAAGGGTGACCCGCAGACGCGCCTACGAAGTCGTGTCGCTGGGCGACCTCGCCGAGGTACCGCCTCACGGCTTCGGCGGCGGCCTCGTGGTCGACCACATCCGGTTCGCCCGAGGTTGTGATCGTGGCCACGAGGTCGCCGTTCACGAAGATGGGGATGCAGCCGCCCCAGAATTTGTAGCTGTCGTCGAGGCCGTCGGCGATGGACGGGTCGGCGTCCTTCTTCAGGCGGGCGAGCAGCGAGCTGTGGCCGAACTTCTTCGCGACCAGCCTCTTGCCCTGGATGACGTCGGCGTTGCGCTGGCCGGTCGTGCCGAGCTGCGCGCGGTAGGCGAGCTCGTCGCCGATGTGGATGTCGACGGCGAGATTGCGATCCCATTCGCGGATGACGGCGACGGCGATCTCGCCGAGCCGGGTGGCATCATCCCGAGCGAACGCGGGGACGTCGAAGACGGGCTCGCTCTCGAGCTGCTCGATCGTGTAAGTCGGTTCGGGGCGGGCCATGGTGTCTCCTGAACAGGTCGCGGCGCGGGCGCGGGCGTCGGCTAGTTGATGTCGGCCGGGTTGCCGCCGACCCGACGATTCTCGTCGAGGGCGTCGATCGCGGCCATCTCGTCCGCGCTGAGCTCGAATCCGAACAGGTCGAAGTTCTGCGCCATCCGCTCGCGGCGATTCGACTTCGGGATGACGATGTTGCCCGTCTGCAGGTGCCAGCGCAGCACCACCTGGGCGGGCTGGACGCCGTGCGCTGCCGCCGCATCCTGAATCGCCTGCATCCCGAAGAGGTCGTACTTGCCCTGCCCGAGCGGGCCCCACGCCTCGGTCTGGATGCCGTGCTCGGCCTGGAACGCACGCAGCTCGCGCTGCTGGAAGATCGGATGCAGTTCCACCTGGTTGACGGCAGGAACGATGTCGGTCTCGGCGAGCAGTCTCTGCAGATGCGGGATGAGGAAGTTGCTGACACCGATGGAGGCTGCGCGGCCATCCGCTGCGAAGGTCTCGAAGGTGCGCCACGTGTCGACGTAGAAGTCGTTCGCCGGCATCGGCCAGTGGATCAGGTAGAGGTCGAGGTAGTCGAGCCCGAGCGCGTCGAGGCTGCGGGCGAAAGCGCCTTCGACATCGCGCGCCTTGTGGTGGTCGTTGCGGAGCTTGGTGGTGACGAAGATCTCTTCGCGGGGGATTCCGGATGCTCGGAGCGCGGCCCCGACCTCGGCCTCGTTGTTGTAGCCGGTCGCGGTGTCGATGTGGCGGTAGCCGACCTCGAGCGCATCCTCGACCACGCGCTGCGTGTCGGCCGGGTCGACGAGGAACACGCCGAAACCGAGCTGGGGGATGCTCTTGCCGGAGTTGAGAACGATGGTAGGCACAGGGGAAGTCATGGTTTCGAGCGTACGAGGCGGGCGGCTGCGCGTCCAACAAGTGAGGGCGTAGGGATTCAGAAGTCGCCCTTCTCGGCTGTGGTCAGGTCGCGGGCTGCAACAGCGCCTCGGTCCGCCCGAAGTGCCGCAGCACCAGCCAGAGCGTCAGGATGCCCGCCGCCGACGTCAGCGCGAGACCGAAGATGTAGAACGTCAGGAACTGCATCGCCCCACCGTTCGTGGCCACAGCGGTAAAGGCGGCGATCTCCGAAGCCGAATCCCATGCCGCGTGTAGGAGCGAGCCGCCCAGGTACGCGATCACAATCCACCACGACCAGCGGAAACGATCGCTGAGGTGCGCGCATCCGAAGATCACGGCGCCCAGGATGGCCGTCCAGAGCACGTGACCGACCGGCGCCAGGATCGCCCGCACCACCTCCGTCTCCAGGAGCGACGTGAGATCGATTCCCTGGGAGGTGATCGCCGCGTTGAACGCGTAGCCGGCGGATTCGAAGGCCGCGAATCCGGCCCCGATCGTCGCGCCGAGGAGGGCTCCCTGCTTCGCTGTCTTCGGGGTGACCCGCCAGCCGACGATGACGAGGAGCACGCCCTTCACGAACTCTTCGATCAGGCCTACGAGCCCGTAGACGCCGAACGACTGCTGCAGGCGCGCTTCGAGAATGGATGCGCCGAGCACGCCGAGAATGCCGCCGACGAAGAACGCGAGCACCAGCTGCAGGGTGCTGATCGACCCGGTCACGCGCTCGATGACGAAAAGGACGACGCAGAACGGCACGAGGAAGCTGCCGAGAAGGATGAGCGTGGGCACGAGATTCGTGTTCTGCGTGGTCGCGGTCACGATGATCGTCACGATCCACAGGGCGAGGCCGGAGAGCAGCGTCTTCCACCACCAACCGTGGTGATGATGCGGATGTGCCACGGGGGCGTAAAGGGTGCTGTCGGTTGCCATCGGAATCCCCTCTCGACTCTTGTATGACCATCCCACGGATGGTGCGGTCGTGAACAGGGGAGGCATACGATTGTGCACACTCTGGCGAATAACCGGCACATTCTGGCGCACGGCCGGATACACACAGCACCGGCAAGGAGACACGACATGGCTGATTCGCAGTCGCAGTGGGACGACGTCGACCGGTACCTGATCGACACGCTCGTCGGAGAGGATGCGGCGCTCGCCGCGGCGCGCGCGTCGAGTCGCGACACGACGGCACCCGGAATCGAGGTCACCGCCAACCAGGGCAGGCTGCTCGGGATGCTCGTCGAACTGATCGGGGCGAAGCGCGTGCTCGAGTTCGGCACCCTCGCGGGCTACAGCATGATCTGGATGGCGCGCGCGACCGGGGAGGGCGGCGTCGTCACGTCGCTCGAACTGGAGGAGCAGAACGCCGCGATCGCCCGTGCGAATGCCGAGCGAGCGGGAGTCGGCGACCGCGTCGACGTCATCGTCGGCCCGGCACGCGCGTCGGCCCAGGCGCTCGTCGACGCCGGCGTCGAGCCCTACGATTTCGTGTTCATCGACGCTGACAAGCAGAGCACCCCGGAGTACCTGCGACTCGTGCTCGAGGTGACCCACCCGGGCAGCGTGATCGTCATCGACAACGTGGTGCGCGAAGGCTCCACGGCCGACGCGGACAGCACGGACGAGCAAGTGCGGGGGATGCGCACAGCACTCGCCGACATCGCCGCGAATCCGGCGCTCGAGGCGACGGCCCTCCAGACTGTCGGGCTCAAGGGGTGGGACGGTTTCGCGATCATTCGTCGCGTGAGCTGACCGCATCCGGAACCTACCGTTTGCTCCCATAACGATATATCGTTGAGTATCGTTCGTGGTTCTGAGGAGGACATCATGGGTGGTTCATTCTCCGCCGGAGGTTTCGGCAGCGGCTCTCCAGGCGAGGGCATCTGGCAGACGATGGAACAGATCTTCTCGGAGGTCGAGAAACGCATGGGCGGCGCGCGTGGCGGCGGAACGCGGATGGGCAAAGGCGACGTGCGCGCCGCAGTGCTCGCGCTCCTCGCTGAGAAGCCGATGCACGGGTACCAGATCATCCGTGAGATCGACGAGCGCAGCGGTGGCAGCTGGAAACCCAGCGCCGGGTCCGTCTATCCCACGTTGCAGCTGTTGGCCGACGAAGGGCTGATCACCGCCGAGGAGTCGAACGGCCGCAAGACCTACGCGCTGACCGAGGCCGGCCGCGCAGAGGCCGAGGCAGCGGATTCGTCGGCGCCATGGGAAAGCACGGCCACCGAAGGCACGCCATCCAATCTGCTGCCTAAAGCGGGCATCGAACTCGCGCAGGCAGCAGCCCAGGTGCGACGGACAGGGTCGCCTGAGCAGGTCAAGCAGGCCGCCGAAGTGCTCGACGAAGCGCGGCGGAAGCTCTACTCGATCCTCGCTCAGGACTGACGAGGGTGCCGCCGGTTCGACAGGGTTCCGCAAGCGGGCCGGATGCGCGTGCCACGCGCATCCGCTACCGCCGCATCCTGCGGTTCGCAGGTCGGCAGCTGGCCGTGGTGTGGTGGTTCGACCTGTTCCTGCCCCGCATCGGGCTCGAAAGGGTCGCGGCACGCGGCCGGTCGAAACGGTTGCGCCGCATCGCCCAGCGGTTCCATGCGCTCGCGGTCGAGCTCGGCGGGCTGATGATCAAGGTCGGGCAGTTCATGTCGTCGCGGCTCGACGTGCTGCCGCCCGAGATCACCAGCGAGCTCGAAGGCCTGCAGGATGAGGTGCCACCCGTACCGTTCGAGGGGATCCGGGTGCTCGCCGAGGCGGAGTTGGGCATGCCGCTGGCGCGGGCCTTTCCGCGAGTCGACGAGACGCCGGTGGCGGCGGCATCCCTCGGGCAGGCGCACCGGGCCTGGCTCGCTCCGATGGATGCGGCTGAAACCGGGCTGGATCAGGTCATCGTCAAGGTGCAGCGACCGGGCATCGACAGGATCGTCGACGTCGATCTGGCGGCACTCCGCAGAGTCGGCGGCTGGCTGAGTCGCGTGCGGCTCGTCTCCGACCGCGTCAACATGCCCGCCCTCGTCGAAGAGTTCGCGACCACCAGCCTCGAAGAGATCGACTACCTGCACGAGGCTGCGGGATGCGAGCGCTTCGCTGCCGACTTCGAGGGCGACGATCGGGTCGCCGTCCCCGCGGTCGTCTGGGAGCGCACGACCCGGCGCGTGCTCACGCTCGGCGACGTGACGGCGATCAAGATCACCGACGTGGAAGGACTGCGCGCGGCAGGGATCGACCCGGCCGAGGTCGCCCCGGTCTTCGCGACGGTGATGTTCGACCAGCTGTTCACGAACGGCTACTTCCACGCCGACCCGCATCCGGGCAACATCTTCGTCACGCCCGTCGCCGACGCGCCCGGTGAGCGGCCGTGGAAACTCACCTTCATCGACTTCGGCATGATGGGCGAGGTTCCCACGAGCACCCGCAGCGGCTTGCGGAAGCTCCTGATCGCCGCCGCCACCCGCGACGGCAAAGGCATGGTGGATGCGATGCGCGAGGTGGGCGTGCTGCTTCCGACGTCCGACACGGCCGAGCTCGAACGGGCGATGACGCAGCTGTTCGCCCGCTTCGGCGGGATGGGGTTCGCGGAGCTTCGCGAAGTGGATCCACGCGAGTTCCGCGAGTTCGCGACACAGTTCGGCGATGTGGTGCGGTCGCTGCCGTTCCAGCTGCCCGAGCACTTCCTGCTCATCATCCGGGCGATGGGCACGACCTCCGGGGTGTGCAGTGCGCTCGACCCCGAATTCAACGTGTGGAACTCGATCGAGCCGTATGCGACGCAGCTGCTGCGCGATGAACGCGGCAACGCCGTGCAGGATGTCGCGAAGCAGGCCCTGGACATCGCCCGCGTCGCAGTCGGACTGCCCAAGCGGCTGGATGAGCTCATCACCCGGTTCGAGGACGGCACAGTAGCGGTCGCGACCCCGCGCCTCGAGAAGCGGGTCGCACGACTGGAACGCGCCACGCGCCGGGTGGTGTCGGCGATCCTGTTCGCCGGGCTGCTCATCGCCGGCGCGGTGCTCTATGTGGCGGGGGCTGCGAATGCGACGGATGCGGTGCTCGGCATTGTGCTGATGGTCGCGTCGGTCATCCCGCTGCTTGTCGCTCTGCTGGCGGGTCGCCGCGGCGGCTGAGCGCTGGGATGGTCAGCTTCGGTTCCGTCGGGATCGAACAATCGATACCACGGAGAATGCGACGAGAGCCAGCCCGATCACGAGCAGCGCAAGCATGATGAGCGGGTCGACCATGCCGGCATCCGGTTCGTTCGGGCGCGACGCCGACGCCAAAAAGGCGTGCACTTCGAGCCATGCGAACGTTGCCAGCAGGACAGCGCCGCCACCGAGGACAACGGAATGCACGGCGACCCGGCTGAGCTTCATGAGATCGAACCTAACGTTCCCGGCGATTGACGCGCATCCCTCCCCGGGATGACGTGCGGTCGGACCATTCGCGTAGCGAATCGCCGAGGCATCGCTCTACTGCGCCGGGTGCGGGTTCGGCGGCCCCTTCCAGTAGCCGGATGGCTTGCGGTTGTCGTAGAGCACGAGCGTGTCCGCCCGTTCGAGCGAGTCGCAGACGGCCATGAGCACGCGCTTCTTCGGGTCGAGATCCCAGCGGATCAGCAGGTACTGGTCGGCGCCTCGCCGGTCGACGAAACGTTTGATGACCGCCTTGGGCAGAACCTCGTCGTCGCGCATCACCAGCCAGGTGTCCTGGTCGTAGCGGATGGGGCGCGGGGGGTTCACGACTGAATTCGAACATATGTTCGAACGATTCGCAAGCGAGCAGCTGTGCGGTCGCGTTGGCCGCACTCGTTCTGTCTTGCCGCACTCGTTCTGTCCGGCCGCACTTGTTTCTTCCGAGCGCACCCGTACCACTTAGTGCGACCGGAAACTGTTAGTGCGGCTGGACCGTTTCGGTTAGTGCGGCGGGACCGTTTCGCGGGCGAAGCGCGCGGACTATGCTGTGTGCTGGCGCGCCGGGAAGTCTGGTCGGCGGGCAGCCGGGCCGGCTGCTCTGGTCGATCGATTGCGAGTGTCGCCATGACGCCGATGACTGAGGGGATGACCCTCCGTGGGGTCGGCCGGTCGTACCGGGGCGGCGCCGGCGTGCGCGACCTCGACCTCGAGGTGCGCCCCGGCGAGGTGCACGCCCTGGTCGGGCTGAACGGCGCGGGCAAGTCGACGCTGATGAAACTGCTGCTCGGGATGCTCCGGCCGGACATCGGCACGGTCAGCGTCGGCAGCGTGGACATCCGGAACGCCAGGCCCGAACTCTGGGCGCGCGTCGGCCAGGTGGTGGAGACCCCGCTGGCGTATCCGGAGTTCACCGTCACGCAGAACCTGCTCGCCGCTGCCCGACTGCGCGGTGTCGCCTCCGCCGTGCGAACGACGATGGTCGACGATGCGATCGACGGCTTTCGCCTCGCCGATTTCGCCGGCAACCGCACGCGGACCCTGTCGTCGGGCAACCGACAACGACTGGGACTGGCGGCTGCGCTGCAGCACCATCCGGACTTCGTGGTGCTGGATGAGCCGACCAGCTTCCTGGACCCGGCCGGCACCATCCTGTTGCGGGAGATCCTGCGGAACCGCGCGCTGGCCGGCGCTGCCGTGCTCGTCTCGAGCCATCACCTGGATGAGGTGGCGCGCATCGCCGACCGGATCACCGTGATGAACGCCGGACGCCTAATCGGCGGGCTCGACCCGGGCGGTACAGAACTCGAGAGGTCGTTCTTCGACCTCGTCCTGCACGACGACGAAAAGCGTGGCGCCCCGGCAGGGAGGTTCGCATGAACGCGCGCGGTCTGGCCGCGGCGACGTCCGTCGAGCTGCGCAAGACCGTGCGATCACGGGTTCCGCTGGTCACGGCCCTGATCGTGGTGGTCGGTGTCGCGGCGATCTGCCTCTCCACGGCGGTCGCGGCCACCTCGGGTTCCGCTGAGATCGTGGCCAAGCTGGGCCCGATCGTCGCGGCAGGCGGCTGGGCCGGATACCTCAGCGCGGCGCTCCAGGTCATCGGGGCGGGCGCAGCGGGTGCATCCGGAATCCTGCTCAGCTGGAGTTTCGGGCGCGAATTCGGCGAGGGAACGATCACCGGTCTCTTCGCCCTGCCCGTGACGCGGGCCGAGATCGCCGCGGCGAAGTTCGCGGTCTACGTTGCGTGGTCGGTCGTGATCGCCCTGGCGGTGACGATAGTCATACTCGGCGGAGGGGTGGCGGCCGGCTTCGGCTGGCCGTCGGCGGCAGACCTCAGCGTGGCGCTGAGGCTCCCGGCGCTGGTGGTACTGACCGCGCTGATGGCGCTCCCCGTCGCATGGGTGGCGACGGTCAGCCGGGGACTCCTCGGCGGAATCGCCGCGACGATTCTGCTGGTGGTGAGCGCACAGGTCCTGGTGTTCTCGGGGTCGGGGCCGTGGTTTCCCCCGGCGGCGCCTGCGCTGTGGGCCCTCCATCCGGATGGGACCGGCGGTATCGCGGTGGCCGTCGGGCTGCTCCTCCCGGCCGTGTTCGCGGTGCTCACGGTCGTCGCCTGGCGGCGGCTCCAACTCGATCGCTAGCGCTGTCGCACAACGCGTAGGCGCCGTCGAGTCGTCGCGAAGTCACCGAAACGCGCGCTCAGAAGGGGGTTCGTGACGACTCGGCAAGGGTAATCGTCAGTCGGCCGGCGAGCCGGAACCCGATGTGGCTCATCCCGGTGTCGATCATCTGGGCACGGCGGGCGGCCGGCCGGTAGCGCTGACAGTAGCTGTCCGCACATAGGAAGGAGCCGCCCTTCACCGTCTTCCGCGGCACGGCGAACTGCTCGGCCGGGTTGATGCTCCCTTCGCGCGAGCCGCCGACCGGGTTCGCCGGGATACAGCATTCGTCGCCCTGATGTCCCTGGTACCAGTCGGACGTCCACTCCCACACGTTGCCGGCCATGTCGAAGAGCCCGAAGCCGTTCGCCAGGAACGACCCGACCGGCGCCGTCGACCCGTAGCCCGGCGCGGCACGCCACGGGAAGTCGCCGTGCCAGTAGTTCGCGCGCGCCTCCCCGGCGGCCTCCGGTTCGTCGCCCCACGTGAAACGTGTGGCCTCGAGGCCGCCGCGGGCCGCGAACTCCCATTCGGCCTCGGTCGGCAGTCGCGCATCCGCCCACTCTGCGTACGCCTGCGCATCCTCGTACGCGATGTGCACGACCGGATGCTCCGGGCGGTCACCCACGCTCGACCCAGGCCCGAACGGCCTGCGCCAGTTCGCCCCCGGAGTCCAGGCCCACCACTGGCTGAGATGACGGAGATCCACCGGCCCCGGAGTTCCCGTGAAGACCATCGAACCGGGCACCAGGTTCTCGGCCGGTGCATCCGGGAAGTCGGCCGGGTTGAGCGGGCGCTCGGCCACGGTGCGGTAGTGGGTGGCGCGCACGAACGCCGCGTAGTCGCGGTTGGTGACCGTCGTGCGGGCGATCCGGAACCCCTCGACGCGCACGCGGTGGGCGGGCGCCTCCTCGGGGTAGTGCTGGTCGGAGCCCATCGTGAATTCGCCGCCGTCCACCCGCACGAAATCGGTGGATGCGCGGACTGCCTCGGTCGTCAGGTCAGCCTCCCGCGAGGAAGGAGCGGAGCTTCTCCACTGCCTGGTCGATGCTGAACGTCGCCGCACGCTGACGCGGCGGGAACTCTTCGAAGGTCGCGAGGAACTGGCTGGTCAGCGCCGTCGCGGCGAAGATCAGGAAGTCGTTCTCGAGCATCCACTCGTAGTAGGTGTTGGAGGTGACGTCGGCACGTTCGAACGGATCCGTGCGCAGGTTGAACAGTTTGGGAACCCGGAGCGGGACGAACGGTTCGGCCCAGATCTGCAGGGTGCCCTGGACGCGCTGCTCCATGAAGACGACTTTCCAGTTGTCGTAACGGATCGCAAGCACGTCGCCGTCGTCTGAGAAGTAGACGAGGCCCGGCCGCGGGCTCTTCTCCACTTCGCCGGTCAGGTAGGGCAGGAGGTTGTAGCCGTCGATGTGCACCTTGAAGGTCTTGTCGCCGATCGTCTTGCCGGCCTTCAGCGCATCCACGGTGTCGGTGTCGCCGGCCGCCGCGAGGAACGTGGGCAGCCAGTCATGGTGCTGGACGATCTCGTTCGAGACCACGCCGGCTGCGATGTGACCGGGCCAGCGGATCATCTCGGGAACCCGGAAGGCGCCCTCCCAGTTGGTGTTCTTCTCGCTGCGGAACGGGGTCATGCCGGCGTCGGGCCAGGTGTTCATGTGCGGGCCGTTGTCGGTCGAGTAGATCACGATCGTGTCGTCGGCGATGCCGAGTTCGTCGAGCTGGTCGAGCAGCGATCCGACGAGTTCGTCGTGGTCGATCATCGTGTCGTGGTATTCGGACTGCCAGCGCCCGGCCTGCCCGATGCTTTCCGGTTTCGGATGCGTTCGGAAATGCATGTGGGTGGTGTTCATCCAGACGAAGAACGGCGTCTCTGCCGCGACGGCGCGACCGATGAAGTCTTTGGCGGCGTCGGCGAACTCGTCGTCGACGGTCTCCATCCGCTTCCTGTTCAGCGGACCGGTGTCTTCGACGCGCTGCTTGCCGCGTCGCCCGTACCGACCGTCAACGGTGTCGTCGTCATCATCGGACGCCCAGGAATGGATGACGCCGCGCGGCCGCGCCATCGCGTTGAACCCGGGGAAGTCCTCGGGCGAGGGCCAGTCGACCGCCTCAGGGTCTTCCTCGGCGTTCAGGTGGTAGAGGTTGCCGTAGAACTCGTCGAACCCGTGGAGCGTCGGCAGGAACTCGTTCTTGTCGCCCAGGTGGTTCTTGCCGAACTGGCCGGTCGCGTACCCGTGCGGTTTGAGGACTTCGGCGATCGTCGGGTCCTCGGCCCGCAGGCCGAGATCAGAGCCCGGGATGCCCACCTTGCTCAGCCCCGTACGGAAGACGCTCTGCCCGGTGATGAACGAGGAGCGGCCGGCCGTGCAGCTCTGCTCGCCGTAGGAGTCGGTGAAGCGCATCCCTTCTTCTGCGATTCGGTCGATGTTGGGCGTTCGGTAGCCCATCAGGCCGTCGCTGTAGGCGCTCAGATTGGTGATCCCGATGTCATCCCCCCAGATGACCAGAATGTTCGGCTTTCCATTCGGCATGGCGTCCCCTCCGATTCGCGACCGGCGGCGATCGGACGACCGCCGTCACGCTCGCCCATTCTGTACCCCGTCATGGGGCCGGGACCAGACCCCCGTTCCCCATCGGAGATGAACAATTCGGATGCTCGGCCATCCCCGTGGCGTGGCTGCGTGCCACAATCCAGCCATGGCAAAGAAGCAGCGCAGTGAACTGAAGAGCACCGGATACGAGATCTTCATCGGCATCCTGTCGATCCTCTCGATCGTCAACATCGGCCTCCTGTACCTACTCAGGGACCCCGCGCTCAATCAGGTCATCGAGGTGATGAACGCCATCTTCAGCGGGGTGTTCCTGATCGACTTCACCTACCGGATAGTGACCGCGCCGTCGCGGAGCGCCTACTTCTTCCGGCACTTCGGATGGGCCGACCTGCTCGCCAGCCTGCCGTTTCCGCAGTTCAAGATCTTGCGCGTCTTCCGCCTGGTCAGGGTCTATCGGCTGCTTCGCAAGGTGGGCATCCGCACCGTCGGTCGCACCCTTATCAGGGACCGGGCCGGCAGCGCCCTGTACGTCCTGCTGCTGATGGGTGTCTTCGTGTTGCAGTTCGGCAGCCTTCTGGTGCTCCGCGTCGAGGAGAACGCGCCGGGAGCGAACATCACCACTGCCTCGGATGCGCTCTGGTACACGATCGTCACCATTTCGACGGTCGGCTACGGCGACCAGTATCCGGTCACCCAGGCGGGACGCATCATCGGATCGCTCATCATCGTGGTGGGCGTCGGAATCTTCGGCACCTTCACCGGATACCTGGCCACGGTCTTCCTGGGGTCGCCCAAAGGGGAGACCGCTGAGGCGACGGAGACGGCGCGGTCCGCGGCCGAGGCCGAGGCCGATGGCGGGACCGAGGGCGCGGATGCGGCAGCCAGCGCTGCGACGATCGAGAGGCTGCGAATCCTTCTCGCCCAGTCGGAGGCGAACCTGGCTGAGATGCGCGAGCTGATCAGCGGCGGCCCCGCGCACTAATTGCGCACGACCGCACGCGTACAACGAAGTGCGCTGGGAAACAACGAGTGCGGCGGGAAACAACGAGTGCGAGGGCGCTACTTCTTCTTGCGCTTCTCCGCGACGATGGTGACCTTCGAACCGTGCTCCACCAGGACCGCGATGTAGTCCCGCAGCTTGGCCTGCTTGAAGGTGGCGTAGTTCGCCTCGACGATCTCCTCGATGTGTTTGCCGCCCACATCCGGGTACTTCTTCTTCAGTCGCTTGACGACATCGTCGATCGATTCACGCTCGGTCTTCTTGTCTGGCATGGTTCGAGGGTCTCCTATCGACATAGACGGATGCTGTGAGTGGGTTTCAGCCGACCGGGCGTCGCGGAAGGGAGACGACGGCGAGATACACCTCTGCGGCCTGGCGCGGGTCGGAGAGGCTTCGATTGGTGAGGGTCTCGAGCCGCCGGAGGCGGTTGCGCACCGTGTTGGGGTGGAGGAACAGCTGCCGTGCAGACTCCGCGACCGATCCGCCGGTGCTGAACCAGGTGCGAACGGTGTCGAGGATCGTCTCGCGCTCGAGGTCGGGAAGCTCGAGGATGCGGTACAGCACGATTCCGGCGAGCTCGGACGCGACATCCGGAGCGCCGGCGGCCATCGTGTTGATCGCCGAATCGGAGAAGAACGTCACCTGGCCTGCATCCGAGGCTGCCAGCGCGGTCCGGGCCAGCCGGACGGCCTGCGGAGTGTGGCCGAAGTCGTCGGTCACCGGGCTGATCCCCGCGCGCACCTCGTACCCCTGGAGCGCTTTGCGCACCACGCGGATCTGGTCGTGGAAGCACGAGACGATGCCGAGCTCGACGTCGGAGCGCAGCAGCCACGCCGACTCCATCTTGTCTTCCCGCAGCCGCTTGTCGACGCGTGGGGTCGGGACCTCGCCGTCACCCTGGGCTTCGACCGCGACGACGACGAAAGGCCGGTCGCGGGGGAGCCCCAACCTGTCGACGGCCTGCCAGAGGGTCGCGGTCGGCTGGTCATGACCGCTCAACACGGTGTCGCAGAGCGCATACCGCAGGCGCTCCCCGTTGATGAGCCGGAAATCCTGTTCCTCGCGGTACCCGGCGCTCATGAGGCCTACGAATTCGTCGCTCATCGACCACACCTGTCCGGCGACGGTCACGAGTTCGGCGTCGGATGCCGTCCCGGACGATCGCGCATGGTCGACGATCTCGCCCCAGATGAACTCCGAGCCGACCCGGATGGCGTCGAGCACGTCGGGGAGAGGGAAGTTCGTCCGGGCACGCGACGCCCCGATCATCCTGATGGTCTTGTCGCGTTCCGGATCGGGCTGGCCCAGCGAGGAGATGAAACCGACATGTGCAGCGCAGGAGTCGTCGAGCTCCTGGTCGGAGACGAGCGACGGCTGGCGGTAGCTCGGCACGCGTCGCCTGATCGTTTCGGCCAGCCGACCCGGCAGGTCGTCGGCGGTCGCGAGCAGGTTTGCGGTGAGTCTCGGGAGGAGGCTGGGGGGTTGGGACTGTTCTGCTGACATGGGGTCGTCCGTTCGGAACGAGCTCGACGGGGTGGATGGGCGTGCACCGAAACTGTGCACGCCCATCCGCTCGATCGTCTACCCCTGCGCGCTCTGGAGCTTGTCGGCCTGGTCGCGTGCATACGCGGCGTCCAGGATGGCGTACTCCGCCTCCTGGAGTGCATAGACCGCGAAGTCGACAGCGTCTTCCGCGTCGGCTTCGGCGTCTTCGGCAGTGCGTTCCGCCTTCTTCGCAGCGTGTTCTGCGCGCTTCCTGGCGATGTCGGCCTGCATCGAGTCGAAGCTGTCGGAGACGGACTTCTGCATGGCCGCCCACGAGGCGGTCGCGGAGGCAGCGTCGGCGTTCATCTGGTCGCCGATCTTGACCTTCGTCTCGTCGAGCGACTTCTTGGCCTCGTCGCGCTTTTCGCTGATCTTGTCGGCGGTGTCCTTGTTGAACGAGTCGACCGACTCTTCGACCTTCTTGGCTTGCTTGGACAGTTTCTTGAGGTGATCCGAGAGTGCCATGGTGTTTCCTTCTTTCCTTTCGATGGGTCCTTGTGCGCGCCTGCGGTCAGCTGATGCTGTGCGTCGCCTGGCGGACGGTGAAGGCGGCCCCGATCTCTGCGACGCCGCGGAAGATGGCGAGCACACTGACGTAGGTGACGAGCACGACGACGCTGGAGGAGAACGAGGATGAGGCGAGGAAGCCGAGGATGAGCTCGGCGATGCCGGACAGCAGCTGCAGCCACCAGACGGGGCTGAGCGAGATGCTGAAGAGGCTGGAGATGATGTCGTAGGTTCCGACGAACACGAAGTAGATGCCGATGACGATCGCCAGTGACTCGAAAGTTGCTCCGGGGTTCACGAAGGCGATGACGGCGCCGACGATGAGCAGGATCGTGAAGATGATATGCCAGACGCGCCAGCCTCCGACGGTGACCGTGGCACGGAGGATCTCGTTGCCGGCGGCGAGGAGGAGGAGGATGCCGAACACGATCGAGATCACGTAGACGGTCGAGGTGTCGAAGCGGAGGACGACGAAGCCGATCACGATCCAGGCGATCCCGGCGATGAGCAGGATCCACCAGGCCCCGCCGATCTTCTTCGCGGCAGTGGCAAGCGGACTTGAGGCGATGTTGCTCATGATTTACGGCTCCGATTCACGATTGAGAAAGTGACAGAACCGATACTGACGTGCCCCCTACGTGGGGGACAATGGAGCCCGTCACACGATTGGGTGCCTCAGAATGTACTCCTGCACAGCCATAGACCGTCCAGTCAACCCAGGGACCTGATTCGTCACCCGGAGGGTGAGATGGCCACAGCGATCACCCTCAGGGGGTGATCCGGCGGCGCGCTGGGTGGGGTAACGTCCCGGCATGGTGACTTCGTCGGCGGTGACGCGTACGACCACCGGATGGTGGACCCTGCTTCCCCTCGCGCTCGCGCAGTTCATCTGCTCGTTCGCCGGGTCGAACATGAACGTGATGCTCAACGACATGAGCCGCGATCTGGATACGACGGTCCACGGCATTCAGATCTCGATCACCCTGTTCCTGCTGGTGATGGCCGCCCTGATGATCCCGTTCGGCAAACTCACCGACCAGCTCGGGCGCAAAGTGTGCTTCGTCCTCGGGCTCGCGGTGTACGGAGCCGGCGCCATCGTCAGTGCGCTCTCGCCCGGCCTCGGGCTGCTCATCCTGGGCAACTCGATCCTGGAAGGCGCCGGTACGGCCCTTCTCATCCCGCCCGTCTACATTCTGGTGACGATGTACTGGACCGGCATCGCCGACCGGGCGCGGGCGTTCGGCATCGTGAGTGCGGCCGGAGGTGTGGGGGCCGCGATGGGGCCGCTGATCGGCGGCTGGATCTGCTCGTACATCAGCTGGAGGGCCGCATTCGGTTTCCAGGCGCTCATCATCGTGGTCATCCTGATCCTCGCGATACGTCTGAAGGACCCGCGGCCCGCCGACCCGAGCCGGCCGTACGACCTCGTCGGGGCGGTGCTCTCGGGGCTCGGCCTGATCGTATTCGTGCTCGGCATCCTCGCCGCCGACAACAACCTGTGGTTGTGCCTGGCCCTGATGATCGGCGGCGCCGCCATCATCGCCCTGTTCTTCTGGTGGGTGCGCAGGCGCGAAGCACGAGGCAAGGAGCCGCTGCTGTCGACGAAGCTGTTCCGCAATCGCGTGTCGAACCTCGGGCTGGTGACGCAGAACCTGCAATGGCTGCTCCTGATGGGCACGTCGATGCTCGTGGCGAGCCACCTGCAGGTCGTGCGCGGCTACGACGCGATCGAGACCGGCATCATCTTCAGCGCCGCGACCATCGGCATCCTCGGGTCGTCGCTCGCCGCCGGCAGGCTGGTGCAACGGTTCTCGCAGCGTTCGCTCATCGTCACCGGCTTCCTGATCACCGGTGTCGGACTGATCCTGCTCCTCATCGTCGGCGCGGTGCCGGGCGCGTGGGCTTTCGCGTGGGGCCTGCTGGCGATCGGCATCGGCCTCGGCGTCATGCTCACCCCGAGCGTGAACCTGGTGCAGTCGGCCTTCCCGGAGAAACAGCAGGGCGAGATCTCCGGGCTCTCGCGCAGCATCTCGAACCTGGGGTCGACCTTCGGAACCGCGATCGTCAGTACCCTCCTCGTGCTCAATGTGAGCGGGCCGAACGACAACTACGTGCTTGCCCTCTCTCCGCTGGTCGCGGTCGCCATCATCGGGATGCTCGTCGCGGGATTCCTGCCCGGTCGCGCATCCCTCGCCCCCCAGCCCTCGACCGCTGCCACCCTCTCGTAGATCATGAATACTGTGCCCATGGACACGCTGCCGGGCTCCGCCTACCCGCTGGGCGCGACCGCTGACCCGAACGGCACGAACTTCGCGCTGTTCAGCCAGAACGGAACACGCGTCGAACTGTGCCTCATCGGCGACGACGGCAGTGAGTCGCGGGTCGACCTGACCGAAGTGGATGCGCAGGTCTGGCACGGCTACCTCCGCGGCGTCGGGCCGGGGCAGCGTTACGGCTACCGGGTCCACGGCCCTTACGACCCCGCATCCGGGCAGCGCTTCAACCCGAGCAAACTGCTCCTCGACCCGTACGCGCGAGCGATCGACGGTGCCATCCGCTGGGATCCGGCGCTGTTCTCGTACGAGCAGGGTGACGAGACGGCACTGAACGTCGACGACTCCCGGCCGTTCACAATGCTGAGCGTCATCACCGATCCGGCGTTCGACTGGGAGGGAGATACGCCTCCGCACTGCGCCTACGGCGACACGATCATCTACGAGGCGCACGTGCGGGGCCTGACGAAGCTGCATCCGGACATCCCGCCGGAACAGCGCGGCACCTACGCGGCCGTCGGCCATCCCGCGATCATCGAGCACCTGCAGAAGCTGGGCGTGACCGCGATTGAGCTCATGCCCGTGCACCAGTTCGTGATCGATGGCACCCTGCAGGACAAAGGCCTCTCCAACTACTGGGGCTACAACACGATCGGCTTCTTCGCGCCGCACAATGCATACGCGACCGACCCCGCCGCCGGTCACCAGGTGGCCGAGTTCAAGGAGATGGTGCGCGCACTGCACGCGGCCGGGCTCGAAGTGATCCTCGACGTCGTCTACAACCACACGGCCGAAGGCAACCAGCTCGGGCCGACCCTGAGCTTCCGCGGCATCGACAACAGCGAGTACTACCGGCTCAGCCCGGACAACCTCCGCTACTACCTCGACTACACGGGAACCGGCAACAGCCTCAACGTTCGGCAGCCGCGCACGCTGCAGCTCATCATGGACTCGCTCCGCTACTGGGTCACCGAGATGCACGTCGACGGGTTCCGCTTCGATCTCGCCTCGGTGCTCGCGCGCGAGTTCTACGACGTCGACAAACTCTCCACCTTCTTCGAAGTCGTGGCACAGGATCCGGTGGTCTCGCAGGTCAAACTCATCGCCGAGCCGTGGGATATCGGCCCCGGCGGCTACCAGGTCGGCAACTTCCCGCCGAACTGGACGGAATGGAACGGCAAATACCGGGACACCGTGCGCGACTTCTGGCGGGGACAGCCGGCGACGCTGGGGGAGTTCGCCTCCCGGCTGACCGGGTCGGCGGACCTGTACGAAGACGACGGGCGCCGGCCGAGCGCCTCGATCAACTTCGTCACCGCGCACGACGGATTCACGCTCGCCGACCTCGTCTCGTACAACTCGAAGCACAACGAGGCCAACGGCGAACAGAACCGCGACGGCACCGACGACAACCGCAGCTGGAACTGCGGCGTCGAAGGCGACACCGACGACCCGGCGATCCTCGCTCTGCGCGCGCGACAGAAACGCAACTTCCTGGCGACGCTGCTGCTGTCGCAGGGCGTGCCGATGATCCTCCACGGCGATGAGCTCGGACGCACGCAGCACGGCAACAACAACGCGTACGCGCAGGACAATGAACTCACGTGGATGCACTGGGACACGGCCGACCACGAACTGATCGCGTTCACCGCTGCCGTCGCGAAGCTGCGCTCCGAGCATCCGACGTTCCGGCGCCTCCGCTACTTCGACGGCAAACCGGTGGACCGGGCGGATGGGGACCCCCTGCCCGACA
Source organism: Leifsonia tongyongensis (assembly GCF_010686705.1). Classification (GTDB taxonomy): domain Bacteria; phylum Actinomycetota; class Actinomycetes; order Actinomycetales; family Microbacteriaceae; genus Diaminobutyricibacter; species Diaminobutyricibacter tongyongensis. The sequence goes on from NZ_JAAGWY010000002.1 coordinate 85,193, forward strand.
TCGGCTGGCTTTCTCCGAGCGGGGTCGAAATGACCATGCAGGACTGGTCGGCCGGCTTCAACAAGTCGATCACCGTCTTCCTGAACGGCCAGAGCCTCGAACGCCGGGATGCCGACGGTCACCAGCTGACCGACGACGACGTGATCCTGTTCTTCAACGCCGACTCGGCGCCGGTCGAGTTCACCCTTCCGCCGCGCGCGGTGCCGTTGCGCTGGGAGGTGCTTCTGGACACCTCCCAGGCCGACGCTGCGCCGGCACCGCTGGAGAAGACGACGATCACGCTGGCAGACCGTTCGCTGGTCGTGCTTCGGCGGGTCGCCGCCTGAGGCGCCACCCGGTCTTGGTGCGTTGCCGTCAGTAATTCAGGAACTTTGGGGTCGGATGCGCGTGAGCAGCACATCCGACCAGGCCTTTTGCCTTTGTCGGGCTCGTGGTTGTCACTCTCGCCACAGGAATTCCTGAATTGCTGACGTCCTCAGGGGCGTAGTGCGGCGATGGATGCCGTGGGAGGGGTCTGGTGCACGAGAGCGGAGCGCCGGGCGGGAAGCAGGTTGATGAGGACGACGGCGAGCCCGCACGCGGCGAGCACCGCGCTGACGGCCACTCCGAATCCGCTCGGAACGGTGGTGAGTGCAGCCGGTCGGCCGGTGCTCAGCAAGGTGCCGATGATCGCGACGCCGAGCACGGAACCGAGTTGTCGCGAGGTGGCGACGAGGCTTGCGGCCACGCCGGCCTGATCGTTCGGCAGCTCGGAGACCGCTGTGTTGTTCACCGGATCGTTCAGCAGCCCGTAGCCCGCTCCGAAGATGATGAAGGGGATGACGATCCAGCCGAGAGGGGTCGTCGGCCCGAAGAAGGCGAGCATGACGGGAGCGGCCGTCAACGCGATCCCGGACGAGACCAGCGTGGCCCTGGTCTTCCCCCTGGCGACGAGACGCCCTGAGACGGTGGCGGCGATGATCACCGACGCGGCGAGCGGCAGCGAGAGCAGCCCGGCCGCCGAAGCGCTGAGCCCCCTCGAGTCCTGCAGGTAGAAGGTGTTGGCGAAGAGCAGGCCGGCGAAGGCGACGAACCCCACGAGTGTCGTGCTCCAGGCGGCGCTGAACGCGCGGTTGGTGAAGAGCCGGATCTCGACGAGCGGCTGGCGGCGATGCAGTTCGTACGGCACCAGGATGACGATGGCCGCCGCGGCCAGCTCGAAGACGGTGAAGATGACCGGGGAGCCCCAGCCCAGCGCCGGCACTTCGATGATTCCGAAGGTGAGGCAGACAATGACCAGGAAGACGAGCCCCTGGCCGATGGGGTCGAATCGCCTCGGGGCGCGCGCCCGCGACTCGGGTACCAGACGGGCGGTCAGGATGATCGCCGCCAGTCCGACCGGCACGTTCACCCAGAAGATGGACCGCCACCCGAACGCATCCACCAGGAATCCTCCGAGCAGCGGCCCGAGCGCGATCCCGAGGCCGCTCGCGGCAGCCCAGTAGCCGATCGCCTTCGCGCGCTCGCCCGGCCCGGTGAAGACGTTGGTGACGATCGCGAGCGCGACGGGAGTCATCATGGAACCGCCGATCGCCTGCACCACCCGGAACGCGACGAGCCAGGTCTCGCTGATGGTCAGGCCGCACATCGCCGATCCGAACACGAAGATCGCCAGGCCGGTCATGAAGACGCGTTTGCGCCCGAACCGGTCGGCGAGCGAACCGGAGAGGATGAGCAGGCTGGCGAGGACGAGCAGGTACGCGTCGACGGTCCACTGGAGGGTCTGGACGGATGCGCCGAGCTGGGTCGCGATCGACGGCAGCGCGACGTTCACGATCGTGTTATCGATGGACACCAGGAGGAGGCCCATACAACAGACCGCGAGGATCGCGTACTTCCGTCTCTGCATGCTCTCTGCCCTTTCGTGACGTGTTTGCCGGTCGCACTCAGACTGACCGGGGACGCCTCCGGCTGTCCAAGACCCTGATTCGACCGACCGATAGGTGTCGGTTATCGACCGGTCGACGACGCGTCTTGGACAGGCTCCCGGATGCGGCGAAAGCTGGGAACTGCGCTCGATCGGGCGCACCTTGCCTCATGACAGACAGGTACTGATGACCACGGCCATACAGACCGGCGGAGTTCCGCCGGCTCAACAGAACCTCCACGCCGGTCTGTTCGCCGCGTTCGGCGTGCCGAACTTCAGCCGGTTCGTGATCGGTCAGGGGGTGAGCCTGATCGGAACCTGGACCGAGACCGTCGCGCAGGCCCTGCTGGTGCTCCAGCTGACGAACTCCGCGATCGCCGTCGGGTTCGCGACCGCAGCGCGCTACCTTCCGGTCCTCCTCCTGACCCCGTACGCCGGACTCATCGTCGACCGCAGGAACAAGCGGAAGATCCTCCTCGTCACAGCGATGTGCCTCGCATCCCTGTCGGCGATCCTCGGCGTCCTCGTGCTCACCCACACCGTCGCCTACTGGTCGATCATCCTGGTCGCACTCGGATTCGGGGTCATGTCGGCACTCGACAACCCGGCACGGCAGGCGTTCGTGCCCGAAATGGTCGGGCGACCGCTGATCCGCAACGCGGTGACGCTGAACACCACGGTCGTGAACGTCGGGCGCGCCATCGGACCGGTCACCGCCGCGATCCTGATCGGCACGCTCGGGATCGGCTGGTGCTTCATCGTCAACGCCGCCAGCTTCATCGCGGTGATCGTCGCCCTGGCCACGATGAACGTGCCGGCGCTGCATCCGGTCGGCTCGGTCGGGCGCGCGAAAGGCCAGCTGCGCAGCGGATTCCGGTACGCCGTCCGCATCCCCGAGATCATCGCCCCGGTGGCGATGATGGCGCTGATCGGCACTTTCACCTACGAGTTCGAGGTGAGCCTTCCCCTTTTCGCCCATGTGACGCTGTCGGGAACGCCGGCCACCTACAGCTGGCTGCTCGGGGCCTTCGGCGCAGGCTCCGTGATCGGGGGCCTCTACTGTGTCTGGCGACCGCAGGTCGGGCTTCGCCGGCTGGTGGGGGCGGCGATCGTCTACGCCGTCGCCATGACCGCCACCGCGTTCGCGCCCAACGTCGCCGTCGCGGTTCTGCTGCTGGTGGTGGTCGGGATGGGCAGCATCGCGTTCATCACGATCGGCAACTCGACCATCCAGCTCGCGGCGAAACCGGAATACCGCGGCCGTGTCACAGCCCTGTGGTCGACCGCTTTCCTCGGATCCACCCCGATCGGCGCATCAATCATCGGATACGTCGACTCGATCAGCCCGCGGCTGGCCCTGGGCGTGGGAGCCGCCGCGTGCGTGGTCGCCGCGTTCGTCGGCTGGCACTTCGTGCGCCGCCAGCGCCGTGAGACGGCTACAGGGGTTTGGCCCACTCAGGCGGGCGGACCGTCGCGCCGCCGAACATCGGGTACTCGAGCAGCGCGCACTGGTCGGCCAGCTGGCTCCACGGCCGGTTGATGCCGTGCGACCCGTACTCGCGGACGACCTCGACGCGGTCGAGGTCGAGCACCGCGAAGAGCACCTCCTCGCCGCCGCCGGCCTGCTGCATGACCGTGCCCTCGGGGTCGACGACGACGCTCTCGCCGACACCGACCGGGGAGGCGCCGTTCACGTTGACGACGAAGACCTGGTTGGCGAAGGCGTTGGCGCGCGCCATCACGATCTCCATCTCACGGTCACGTGTGGTCGTCAGTGTCGGCTGGATGATCACCTCGGCTCCGAGCCAGGCGAGCTGACGCGACACCTCGGGGAAACTCCCGTCGAAGCAGATCGCCAGGCCGACCCGCCCGACATCGGGGATGTCGAACGTCACGAATTCGCTCCCCGGGAGGAGCTCCTCGTACGGCCGCCACGGGAAGAGCTTGCGGTAGCGGGCGACGATCGACCCTTCGGGAGAGATCGCGAGCGCCGTGTTGAACAGCCGGCCGTCATCCGTCTGCTCCACAAGCGTGCCCGGCACGAGCCAGACGCCGAGGTCGCGGGCGAGGTCGCAGAGCCGGTCGGTGACGCGACCGGGAATCGTCGTCGCGGCACGCGCATCCGCTTCGGCGTCCTCGAGCAGCAGCGGCCCGGGAGCGGCCAGAAGCAACTCGGGCACGACCACCAGGTTGACGTGCGGTCGAAGGGTCTTCGCGGCGACGACCTGCGCTTCGAACCGGTCCCAGGTCGCTTCGAGGTCGCCGGGGACGGGAACAGTTTGGATGGCTGCGATGGACAGAACGCGCATGTCAGCGCTCCTCACGGATCAGGGTCGGTTCGGCGTCGAGGTCGACGACGTCGGGGGAGGGGGCGACGATCGGGTCGGCGATGACGAAGTCGGTGTCGCCGAACTTTCCCACGGGGATCGTGCGGCCCGAGAAGAAGTCGCGGTAGTGGCGGCGCAGGGCGAACGTGACGACGACGCCGAGGACGAGCGCTCCGATGCCGATCCAGAACACGGTGCCGATGCCGAGGATGGATGCGCCCGCGTAGTCCGGAGCGGCCATCTCGACGGCGCTGACGACGAACGCGATCACCATCATCACCGCACCGAGGCCCGGAAGGATGCCGGCGACGATCAGCCGGCCCGGGTTGCGGCGCATGTCGGGCGCGAAGTAGACGATCGCTGCGATGGCGGTGACCGCGTAGTAGGCGGCGATCATCACGCCGATCGCCAGGATGGCCAGCCCGATGAAGTCGGTGGCGAGCAGGGTGAGCAGCACGATCGTGGCGATGCTGATGCCGGCCCACCAGTAGGTGGCGATGTGCGGCGTCAGGAACCGGCGGTGCATGCGGGTGATCGCACCGGGGAGCGCCCGGTAGGTGGCCATGCTGAGCCAGGAGCGCGGCGTCGAGACGGCGACGGTGAACAGGCAGGCCAGCGCCGACAGGCCGATCGCCAGGGTGATGATGTGTCCGAAGATCTGGCCGGTGGCCATGGGGCCGAGCACGGAGAGGACATCGTTGATGGTTTTCGGGTCGGTGATGAGTTTGATTCCGCCGAAGCCGATCGCCGCCACCGATGCGCCGCAGTAGAGCACCAGCAGGATGATCGTCGAGATGAGCACGGCGCGGCCGGGGTTGCGCGAACGGTCGGTGGTCTCCTCGTTGACCGAGATCAGCGAGTCCCAGCCCCAGTAGATGAAGAGGCAGAGGACGACGCCGGTGACGAGACCGCCGGGGTCGGAGACGGCGAACGGGTTGAACCAGGCGAGGCTGGGGGTTGTTCCGGCTCCCGGGGCCGTTCCGTTCGACATGGCCATGAAGGCGCCGACGCAGAAGCCGCCGATCGCCACGATCTGGAGTGCGATGAGTGCGTACTGCACCCAGGCGGCCAGTTCGATTCCACGGACGGCGATCGCGGCGCTGAGTGCGATAAGCACGACGGCGACGGATGTCGTGGCCAGCGGATTCGCGGCGATCGCCCCGAGGCCGACGGCATCGAACAGGTAGACGGTGGCGACCTCGGCGAGGGCGGCCGTCGCGATGAACGTAGCGATCTGGGGCACCCAGCCGCCGAAGAACCATCCGGCCACAGGCCCGAGCGCCCGGCTGATCCAGACGAAGACACCGCCGCAGTCGGGCATGACCTGGTTGAGGTCGCGGAACGCGAAGGCGGTGAACAGGATGGGTACGAAGCCGAGCAGGAAGGCTGCGGGCGTCTGCAGCCCCACCGCGCCGACGACGAAGCCGAGTGTCACGGCGAGGCTGTAGGCGGGTGCGACAGCGGCGAGACCGAGGGCCACGATCCGGCCGAGGCCGATCGCATTTCGGCGGAGCCCTTTGTCGTGCGTGTCGCTGGGGGTTGCGGTGTGGGCAGGGGTCGAGCTCATCGGCCTCTCCTTCGTCGTCATTGGCAAGGAAATCTGAATGGCATTCAAACAACTGTGGGCATCCGGTGTCAAGCGTTTTCTGAATTATGTTCAGGGAACGTCCGCCGCTGTCCGATTCCGCGGATGCGTACGGCAGAATGGGGACCATGTCACGGCCCAGCAAACGCGCCGAGCGGCGCCTCGACATCCTCGAGGCCGCCCGCGGCGTAGCAGTGCGCGAAGGGGCCGCGGGCACGACGCTGCGCGCGATCGCGACGGCGGCCGGCATGGAGCCGTCGGCCGTCCTCTACTACTTCGACGGGCTCGGCGACATCATCGAAGAACTCGTCTTCTCGGCGAGCGACCGCTTCATCGACACGATCACGCGGGCCGTCGGCGCGGTCGAGTCGCCGGTCGACCGGATGCTCGCAGCCATCCGCGCGGGAGCGACCGGAGGCATCGAAGGGCACGAGTCGCGCATCCTGTACGAGTTCTGGGCGGCCGGAATCAGGGATGAGCGCCTCAACGACGCCGACCACGCTCTCGACCGGCGCCAGGCTGCGATCTACCGGAGGATCATCGACGACGGCGTGGCGGCCGGGATGTTCCAGCCGCGCCTCGACTACGACGAGGCCGCTGTCGCCCTCGTCGGCCTCGAGGACGGTCTGGTCATGGACATCCTCGCCGGCACGAAGTCGAGCGACGAGGTCGTGGCCCTGATCGTCTCGGTCGCCGAGGCGATGCTCGGCGCCCAGCTGCGCACCCAGCCCGCCTGACACGGGCCGCTGTTTGGCAATAGATGCGAGTGCCGCATCCGGTCACCAGCGTTCTTTGCACAATCGAGCGACCTCAGGCGAGGAGGTCGCGCACGCGCGGTACCACCTCGTCTCCGTAGAGGCGGATGTTCGTCAGGAGTGCGTCGTCGGCGAGGCCGCCCATCGCGTACTTCAGGTCGAAACGGTTCGCACCGACCGCCTTCAGGTTCACCGCGATCTTGTTCGCGACGGTCTCGGGTGAGCCGACGTAGAGGGAGCCGTCCGGTCCGATCTCGCGGCGGAACGACGCCTCGGTCGGCACGGCGAAGCCCCTCGTCTTGCTGACACGAGTGATGACCTCGAGGTAGCGGGGCCAGAACTCCTCCTGCGCCTGCTCATCGGTCGCGGCCACGTGCCCCGGCGAATGCAGCCCGACCGGTTTCGGCGAATGGCCGAACTGTTCGAGCGCCTTGTGGAACAGTTCCGAGAATGGCGCGAAGCGTGCGGTCGGGCCGCCGATGACGGCGAGCATGAGCGAGAACCCGTAATGGGCGGCGCGGATGACCGACTCGGGGCTGCCGCCGACGCCGATCCAGGTGGGCAGCGGCTTGTCGAGGTGCGGCACGACATCCTGGTCGCGCAGGCCGCTTCGCGTGCGACCCTCCCAGGTCACCGGACCGCCCTTCAGCAGGTGGGCGAACAGGTTCGTCTTCTCCTCGAACAGTTCCTCGTAGTCGTTGAGGTCGAAACCGAACAGCGGGAACGAATCGATGCTGGAGCCGCGGCCGAGGATCACTTCGGCCCGGCCGTCCGAGATCGCGTTCAGGGTCGAGTAGCGCTGGAAGACGCGCACCGGGTCGTCCGAGCTGAGCACGGTGACCGCCGAGCCGAGCCGGATGCGGTCGGTGCGGGCCGCGATGGCGGCGAGCACGACATCCGCCGCCGACAACGGCATGTCGTCCGTGTGGTGCTCGCCGATGCCGAAGAAGTCGATGCCGGCCTTCTCGGCCGCGACACCGTGCTCCACGAGGTTGCGGATGGTCTCCGCATGCGAGAGCGGATGCCCGTCGGCGTCCCAGGTCACGTCACCGAACGTGTTGAGCCCGAATTCGAGCGGGAAAGGACCGGTGGAGGGTGTGAGAGCTGTATTCATTTGTGGGTGCTTTCTGTGGGGAAGGGTCAGGCGACGGCATCCAGTGAGACGGCGCTCTCGAATTCGGGCGCCGTCATCCGCGCGCCGAAGACGGGGCCACCCGGCTCGAACGAGCCGCCGTCGCGCAGGCTGTCGAGCGTGACGACGTCGTAGCCGATCGCGTCGACGAGCGATCCGACGAGGGCTGCTGCGTACGGATCGTCGGATGCGACCCCGAGCGCACGCCTGTCGGCGGAGCCGCCCGGGCGCCGGTCCTCTTCCATCTCGTGGTAGCCGATGTGGTTGAACGTCTTGACGACGGTCGAGCCGGGGAGCGCATCCTGAACGATCTCGCTGCTCGTCAGGTCGGTGTTCTCGAACTGCGGTTGCACGCCGTCGGTCGGCGCCCAGTAGTTCATCGCGTCGACGACGATCTTGCCGTCGAGCATGCTGTGGTCGAGGGTGGCGAAACGATGCAGGGGGATCGCGAGAATGACGATGTCGGCGTCGGCCACCGCATCCCTCGCCCATTCCGGCTTGGCGCCCGGCAGGAGCACGGATGCGATCAGCGCGATCTTCGCAGGATCCCCCGATGCGGCGACCGAGACGTCGTAGCCGGAGTCGAGCATGATGCGGGCGAGCGCGGAGCCGACGTGGCCGACGCCGAGGATGGCGACACGGGGACGGGTCAGGATGCTGTCGGTCATGAGGCTTCTCCTTCGGTCGTGGCTCGGTCCAGGGTGTCGAGGTGTGCGCGGACGCTCGCGAGCGCGTCGCCGAGACCTGCGAGCTGGTGCGGTTCGAGGGCGTCGGCGAAGAAGCGCTTCACGGCGCGCAGGTGGGGTCCGGATGCACGCCTGAGCGCACTCGAACCATCGGCCGTGATCACGACGAGTGCTCCGCGATTGTCCCCGGGGCAGTCGTCGCGGCGGAGGAGGCCGCGTCGCTCCATCCGTCCGAGGTGATGCGACAAGCGGCTGCGCTCCCAGTCGATCGCGGTCGCGAGCTCCGACGAGCGGAGGGCGTTGCCGGGCGCTTCGATGAGCGCGAGGAGCACCGAGTAGTCGCCCGATGAGAGCCCGACCTCCTGCAGTTTCGCGGAGAGGAGCCTGCGCAGCTCGGTCGTCGTGTCGAGCAGCGAGCGCCAGACGGCGAGCTCGTCGTCCGTCAGTCTCTGCGTGGTCGCGCTCGGTGCGTGCCGTTGCGTCCCGGCCATGGGTACCTCGCCTCGTTGACGTGTCAATGAAGTAGTTGACGTGTCAGTAAACCGAGGCGTGGCCCACTTTGTTCCCGGGTGCTCGGATGGAGGATCGAGTCGGCGCTAACCGACCTCATTCGTGCGCGAGAAGGGGAGTTCGCGCCGACTGGGCGCACAGGTCCTGGCCCGGCGGCCTGACCGCTAGAACCCGCGCACCCGCTTACCCGCAGATCTTGCTCATCGGGGGCTCAGCGGAGCGAGCGCAGCCTCAGCCGATCGGGCGGGCCTCAGCGGAGCGAGCGGAACGCGGCGCGGAGTTCGGACGTGTACAGGTCGGGCTCCTGCCATGCCGCGAAATGGTTGCCCCGGTCGAGTTCGTTGAAATAGATGAGGTTCGGGTACGCCTTCTCGGTCCAGCTCCGCGGCGCCTGGTACAGCTCGTTCGGGAAGACCGAGACCGCGGCCGGCACCGTGACGCCCTTGATGTCGAAGAAGCCGAGCGTGTTCTCCCAGTACAGCCGGCCGGACGACATCCCGGTGTTCGTCAGCCAGGTCATCGTGATGTTGTCGAGCACCTCATCCCGGGTGAGGCCGTCGACGGGTGAGCCGTCGAACGCGCGCACGATGTCCGCGAGGCTGCGGGCGTCGTGGTCGAGCATCCAGGCCGCGAGCGCGACGGGGGAGTCGGCGAGTCCGTACAGCGTCTGCGGGCGGTTGCTCATCTCGAGCGCATACCCGAAACCCTTCGTGAACAGGGAGTTGAGCTGGTCGAACGCCCGCTTCTCGTCTCCCGTGAGACCCGTCGGCGGGTCACCGGCGCCGAGCACGTTCGTCGCGAGTGCTTTCGACAACTCTGGTGGCAGGGTTCCCGGCATGTTGGAGTGGATGCCGAGCAGCTCGGCCGGTGCCTTCGCGCCCATCACATCGGTGACCTGCGCACCCCAGTCGCCGCCCTGGGCGACGTAACGGGTGTAGCCGAGGCGGCTCATGAGCGCGATCCACGCATCCGCGATGTGGATGGGATCCCATCCGGTCGCTGCCGGCTTCTCCGAGAACGCGTAACCGGGGATCGAGGGTACGACGACATCGAACGCATCCGCTGCGTCGCCGCCGTGTGCCGGAGGATCGGTGAGCGGCCCGATCACATTCAGCATCTCGATGATCGAGCCCGGCCAGCCGTGCGTGATGATCAGCGGCAAGGCGTTCGGGTGCGGTGACCTGACATGGATGAAATGGATGTCGAGGCCGTCGATCCCGGTCATGAACTGCGGTACCGCGTTCAGCCGGGTCTCGAACCGGCGAAGGTCGTAGTCGGAGGCCCAATAGCGGGCGAGTTCCTGCATCGTCGCCAGCGGCACGCCCTGACTCTGGTCGCTGACGGTCTCGCGTTCGGGCCAGCGGGTCGCCTGCACGCGACGGCGCAGCTCGTCGATGTCGGCCTGTGGGATCTCGACGCTGAATGGGCGGATCGACGTGTCAGATCCGGTGTTGCTCATGGCTGTTCTCCTGTCCCTCGCTGGCGTGATTCCTGCGGGCGGATGCACGGGCTCACCGTCGATGTCGCGTCGCGCACCACGCGCCGGCACCTACCGCCCTATGCCCGACAGGCTACCCCCCGGGTGGGGGGTGCCGATAGGCGCTCAGCTCGAGGTCTTCGTGGAGAAATAGTGCCGTTCGACCGGGTCGCCTTCGCAGTATTCGCGGGCTTCGGCGAGGATCTCGCGGTCGCGCCCGGTGAGCCGTTGCGTTTGCTGGCGCCGGAACTCGGCCCACGAGGGCACCATGAAGGACTCGAGGAGGAGATCCTCGTCTTCGCCGCTGCGGAAGAGTTGCCAGCGGTACCCACCCGTTCGCCGACGGGATGCGGCCACATCCTTCATCGCGGTCTCGAACGGAGCGACCGCGTTCGGCCTGACGATGTAACGGTTGATCACGAGCACAGGGCCGTCGGTCGGGTCGGGGTCGAACACCAGGTTCGGGGTCGCCCACGTGAGGGAGATGGTGCGGTCGATGGTTCCCGTGCCGGGCAGCAGCGGAAGGAACCGGGTGCTGGCCGCGACCAGTACGAGCAGCACCGCGGCGGCCGTCAGGGCTGCGGTCGTCCCGAAGACCTGCGCGACAAGCCCCCACAGGAAGGAACCGATCGCCATGGTGCCCATGAACACGAGGATGTACGTGGCCGCGCCACGCGAGCGCACCCACTGCGGGAGCGTCAGCTGCAGCGCAGCGTTGAGCACTGTCAGCGTGCCGATCCAGGCCAGCCCGGCGAGCACGAGGAGGACCAGCGCGGCGAAGAAGGGGAGGAACGCCGCGGCGAGTGTGCCGACCGCGAAGAGCACAGCGCTCGCCGAGATGACCACGTTGTCCGAGTAGCGCCGGCGTGCCAGGGGCAGCAGGAAGATCCCGATGATCGCTCCGACGCCGAGCGCGCCCAGAAGGAGCCCGTAGCCGGCGGAGTCCAGGTCGAGCCGTCTCGACGTGAGCGGGAGGAGCGCCCAGAGTGCGCTCGCCGGGAAGGCGAACAGTGCCGATCGGAGCAGGATGCGCCGCACCAGCCCCGCGGATGCGATGTACCGGACGCCCGCCCGCAGAGCGGCACCGAAATGCTCGCGGTCGTCCAGGCCCTGTTGGGCGGGCCGTTTCCACCAGATCAGGGCGATCGCGGCGACGACGAAACTGAGCGCGTTCAGGCCGAACACGACGGCGACGCCGAAGGCCGACAGGATGAGGCCGGCGAGCGCCGGCCCGACGGCGCGCGCACCATTGACGGTCACCCCGCCGAGGGCGGACGAGGCGCCGATCTGCTCGCGTGGCACAAGCTCCGGCTGGATGGCCTGCCAGGCGGGCGACGTGAGGGTGGAGGTGATGCCGAGCAGGAAGGTGAACGCGAGGAGCGACCACGGGTTGAGGAGGTCGGCTGCCGCGACGACGGTGAGCGCCGCGGCGATGATCGCACTCACGATCGAGCCCCAGATCAGCAGCTTTCGGCGGTCGAGCACGTCGGAGAGCACACCCGCCGGCAGCGAGAACAGTATCGAGGGAGCGAGGCTCGCGGTCTGCACGAGCGCGATGACGGCGGCGCCAGCAGCGGCATCCACCAGGTACCACTGCGCACCGACGGTCTGCATCCAGGTGCCGATGTTGCTCCCCAGCTGCGCGAACCAGAGCACCCGGAAGGCGGGGATCGCCAGCGGCGCCCACGCGGAGATTCTCACCGCGCCGGCCTGCGAGTTCGACATGTATCTCAGGCTAATGCTCCGTCGAGCACAGGGTTCTTCCCGAAAAGAGTCGCTCATAACCGGAAGAACCGTGTGCTCGGCGCACTTGGGGACTTGAGAAAAAATCAATTTGTGGTAGCGGAGAGGTGGATGAGGCGTCTACCATTTCGCTGATCGCACTTTCTGAGTGCGTTCTTCTGGTTCCGTCACGGTCTCACTTTCGGCATGCACGCTGAGTGAAGGGAGGCCGTGTGCGGCGCGTTCTGGCCGGCTTCTCGGCCCTCGCACTCGCCCTGGGCGCGGCGCTCTTCGTCGCGGTTCCAGCGTCGGCATCGGACTCGTCCCACACGGGCGGGCACGGATCCGGCGGGTCGCAGTCTGCGCATCCGGGGCACCAGAAGACCGACTCCGCGCCGCATCCGGCGCCTACGCCGGAGCCGACCCACGTGCCCGCGCCGGCTCCAGAGCCGACACACCCGCCGGTCTCACATCCTGTGCCGACCCATTCGTCCGCGCCGCGTCCTCAGCCGACGCAATCGTCGGTCTCGCATCCGGAGCCCACACACACGCCCTCGCCGCACCCGGAGCCCTCGCCCCACCCGGAGCCCACTCACTCGCCCTCCCCGCATCCGAACCCCACGCCGCGTCCGAACCCGCACCCGGAGCCCACTCCGCCCCCGGATCACGATGACAACGTGCCGCCGGTCTCCTACACCTTCTCGCCCGCAGCGGTTTCGACGTTCGGCACGCTCGAGCACGGTGCGACCGGTATCGACCTCTACTCGGCCTCTGACGGACACGCCGCCCTCACTCGTTCCTGCGTCTGGTACCAGTCGGCGCCTGACTGCCACTTCGGCCCACTCGCGGCAGGGACCTGGGAGCTCCGAGCGCACTACACCGAGCACGCGTTCGACGACGATTTCCGAATCGGGAAGGCAGCGTATTTCGTCATACCGGATGCGCCCACGATGACGGCCGGTGTCAACGACGACCGCACGCTGCGCTTCAGCGGCGGCGGTGTCGCGGGCGACCGTGTCGTCGTGACGGGTTCGAGCGGCGACCGCGCGTGTTCCGCGACGGTCGACTACGCCGGGCAGTGGTCGTGCGCCGGCGACGAACGAGACCCCGGTGACTACGCGTTCACCGCGGTCCAGGTCGATGTCGGGGCCGGCGCCTCGCACGGCGTGGACTGTGCGACGTACGTGCGCGGGGGAACATCCGCCCCCTCCGGCTCGGTGATGGTGACCGTCGCGCCTCCTGCCACGCCGGGACCGATCACGATCGACCCGAACAGCTGGTCGTTCGGGATCTTCGGCGTCGATCTCGGCCACCTGCACTTGCGCGACCATTTCACGATCAGCGGTCGCGGGCTTCCGCCCGGCCTGAGCACTGCGGTCGACCTGCATTCGACCCCGGTGCGGCTCGGGGCGACGACCGTCGGAGCGGATGGCTCGTTCAGCCTCGGAGCGTCCGTTCCGGGCGACACGGTGCCGGGTCACCATCAGGTGATCGTGACGGTGGCCGGCGCCGGGTATGTGACGGCCACCAAGAGCGTGAACGTCACGATCCTCGCGCCTGAAAGCGCGCCGGCTTCTGTGCCGGCGTCTGTGCCGGCTTCGGTGCCGGACGCCATCCCCGAAGCGAGGCCGCTCGTCGCGCAGGCGCCCCTGCCGTTCGCCGCCGTGCCGTTCGTGGCCTCCCACGGCACGGCGGTCGTCCCGGCCCCGACCGGCGACCAGGGCGGGTCGGGGGCGACCGACGCAGGGCGGGCGCAGCCCGCCGGCGCACCTGCGGCGGCGATCGCCCCGAACATCCTGACCAATGCGATCAGGACGATCCAGGACATCCTGGCCCACCCGCAGAAGGTGTCGGGTTCGATCGCGATCGGCCTGGCGCTGATCATCTTCGCGACCCTGCCCGCCCACCTGCTGAACGCGACAATCTCCGAGCAGTACGAGCGCTTCGCCCGTCGGCTGCCCAAGCCGAAGAAGCCGCCGCACTGGCTCGAGGCGGCGACCGCCTGGCTCAACCACGAACCGGTCGTCGGGGTGCTCTCCATCGTCGTCGTCACCGCGCTCCTGTTCGGGTTCGCGGATCCGACGTTCGGCTTCACGCTCGCATCCCTCCGGCTGTTCCTCGCGTGCGCGATCGCCCTGTTCTTCGTCGGCTACGTCGCCAACGCCGTCACGATGGTCATCGCCCACCGCCAGTGGGATGTCGACGTTGCCATCAGCGTGCGGCCGCTCGGGCTCATCCTGACGGTGGTCGGCGTCGTGCTGTCGCGGTTCCTGCACTTCTCGCCCGGGTTCCTGGTCGGGTTGATCCTCGGACTCACCATCGCGAGCAGCAAAGCCATGCAGGCCTCAGCTTGGAAGGTCGTCCTCACCCGAACGGTCATCCTGCTCACGTTCGGCATCGCCGCCTGGGGCGCCTTCAGCGTGATGGCGGCGGAACACGCGACGGAGGAATCGTTCGGATCGGCCCTGCTCTCCGAGACGCTGGTCGCGGTCACGACGGAAAGCCTTGTCGCCCTCGTCGTGGTGCTGCTGCCGTTCCGTTTCCTCGAGGGGGAGCGGCTGTACCAGCATTCGAAACTGCTGTGGTCGGGGGTCTACCTCGTGGCGCTGACGGCTTTCCTCGTCGCTGTGGTCTCGTGGGACGGCAACTGGGAGGTGCTCGGCACGGCCTTCTGGCTCTGGATGCTCGTCGTCGTGCTTTTCGGCGCGCTCTGCCTGGGCGTGTACCTGTACTTCCGATTCTGGCCGCCGCCGCTGTACGTCGAAGGCGAGCCCGACGACGAACAGGTGCCGATCAGCGACGAGGCGTAGGCGCTCCCGAGCCCGTTGCGCGAGCGCACGCGGGGGAGCGCACGCACTCTTTCGCTGGGCGCGGCGGAGGACCATACTGGCGGTGACGTTCGGGGCTGGATGCGAGGGGGTCGCCCATGAATGACACACCTGTCGGCGCGAGCACGTCAGACATCCCGGACAAGCCGAACCTGTTCGAGAAACTGTTCGACAGCGCGACCGAGGACATCGACCAGGCGCTTCCCTGGTACAAACTGCCGAAAGTTCTCGGCCTCGTCGAACTGATCGGCATCCGCAACACGCTGCGCGAGAAGAACCTCTACGACACATCGCGGCTTCCGGCGGTGAACGCGGTCGTACCGCCGCCGTACGACGAGAAGTACGTGACGGAACGCGCGCCGGACGGCAGCTGGAACGACCTCGTACACCCGGAGATGGGCATGGCGGGCACCCGGTTCGGCCGCAACGTCCCGCTCGAGGAGACACGGCCGGACCGCGACCGGATGCTCGAACCGAGCCCCCGCGAGATCAGCCGGAGACTGATGACGCGCACGGAGCTGATCCCGGCCTCGGCCGGGAACGTCCTGATCGCAGCGTGGCTGCAGTTCATGATCCGCGACTGGTTCCGTCACGGCACGAGCCCCACAGACAACCCGTGGATCATCCCGCTCGCGCCCGACGACGACTGGCCCGCGCCGCCGCTCACCGTGATGCGCACACCACCCGATCCGACGACGCCGCCCGACTCGGAGTACCCGCCGACGTACGTCAACATCATGACCCACTGGTGGGACGGCTCCCAGATCTACGGGAACACCCTCGATGACCAGCAGTTCCTGCGCGAGCACGAAGGCGGCCGGATGCGCCTGGTGGACGGTGCGCCGCCGATTCCGGACGACCCGGCCAAGAATCCCACCCATGTTTCTGGCTTCTGGCTGGGGCTCGGGATGCTCCAGAGCCTGTTCATCCAGGAGCACAACGCGATCTGCGCGATGCTCGCGGATGCGCATCCGGAGTTCGACGACGAGTCGCTGTTCCAGCACGCCCGGCTGATCCTGTCCGGCCTGCTCGCGAAGATCCACACCGTCGAATGGACGCCGGCGGTCACGGCCCACCCGACGGCGGTCGAGGCGCTGCATGCCAACTGGTGGGGGCTCGAAGGGGAGCGGCTGCACGACGCGTTCGGCCGGCTCACCTCGGGCGAGATCGTCTCCGGCATTCCGGGCGGCACGACCGAGGACTTCGGTGTGCCGTTCGCCCTCACCGAGGAATTCGTGGCCGTCTACCGGATGCATCCGCTCATCCCCGATCATTTCGACTTCCGTTCGGTCGCGACGGACGCCGAGACCCTCGGCCCCCGCGAATTCGACTCGCTTGCGGGACCGGCGGGGCTGGAGGCGCTCAAAGCGAACCGCCTCGTCGACCTGCTGTACACGTTCGGAACCGAGAACCCGGGGCTCGTCACCCTCCACAATTTCCCGAAATACCTGCAGACGTTCACGCGGCCCGACACAGGAGCCCTGATGGATCTCGCAGCGACCGACATCCTCCGCTGCCGCGAACTCGGCGTTCCTCGCTACACAGCGTTCCGCCGACTGTTGCACCTACCCGTGCCGTCGTCGTTCGACGAACTCTCGAGCAACACAGAATGGGTGGAAGAGCTGAGAGCGGTGTACGACGACGACCTCGACTCGGTCGACCTGATCGCCGGGATGTTCGCGGAGGACCGTCCGGAAGGCTTCGCGTTCAGCGACACGGCGTTCAGGATCTTCATCCTGATGGCGTCGCGACGGCTCAACAGCGACCGCTTCTTCACGACCCACTTCACCGACGAGGTATATACCCCGGAAGGCATGAAGTGGATCGACGACAACACGATGCGCTCGGTCCTGGTGCGGCATTGCCCTGAACTGGAGCCGTACGTGGGCAAGCTGGACAATGCGTTCGCCCTCTGGAGCAGGGCGGGCGCGAAGGCGTGAGCGCACCCGGGACACGTCATCCCGGTGCCGCGGAGTCAGACAGGGGTCGGGGGAGAACGCGGATGCGCTCCGCCAGGTGCTCGAAGCCGCGCTCCGCACCCGCAATCCCACCCGCTACCTCGCGACGTTGCTGATCGGCGACTGAATGGATGCTATTCGGTCGCGTCCTGCACCTCGTTGTCGAGCTGCTCGTCGTCGACCGCGATGTCCTTCCTGGTGACCTTGGTGGCGTGAGTCAGCAGGTTCTGGATTTCGTCGGCGTCGGCCGGGTCGACCACGACGACGATCCCGGCGCTTCCGGCGTCGAGTGTCTCGCTGATGGTCTTCAGGTCTTCGGCCGAAGCCTTGTTGGAGAGGTGACCGGCCAGAGCGCCGATACCGGCGCCTGCACCGCCACCGACCAGGAGCGCGCCGCCCAGTGCGACGGCCGGGAACAGGGCGACGACGAGCCCGCTTGCGAGTCCGATGGCGAGACCCTTCCGTCCGCCGTGGTGTTTCGCTCCGTCATCCCGCTTGGGAATGGAGACCTTCCCCTCCACGTCGCGCACGACAACCGCGGCGTCGAAGGAGGCATGCTTTCCCGCATCCTTGTAGTGCGCGTGGATCTGGTCGAAATCGGCCACCGCCTCGTCTTCGCTCGCATACTGCGCGGCAATGGCGACATACGCCTGATCAGCCATAACTTTTCACTCCCATCGTGAGCGGCCGGCAACGACAGCCGACTGCGATCCTCCGCCGCATCGGTGCGGCACCCATAGGAAGCTTCGGTTGGCGGGCCGGTGCAGACATCATCCTCACGGGGTGATCCGGCGCACCGCCGCGCTGAATAGCGTGTGAGATGACGGAAGGGGTGCGGCCATGAGTGAGACACGGGTCACCGGATGGGTCGGCTGGGTGTGGTTCGCGGGCGTCCTGCTGGTCGTCGAGGGTGCGTTCGACATCCTCTTCGGGTTCATGGCGCTGCTCGCGCCCGACAGCGCGTACTTCCGCGGGAGCACCGGGGCTCTCGTCGGCTACAACGTGCAGGGTTGGGGCTGGTGGACGCTCATCCTCGGCATCATCGTGCTGCTGACCGGGGCGTTCCTCTTCCGCGGCGCTCTGTGGGCCCGCCTGTTCGCGGTCATCATCGCCGGCGTGAACGCGGTGACGAGCCTGCTGGCCATGCCGACGCAGCCGATCTGGTCGCTCGCGCTGGTCGCGATGAACCTGCTGATCATCTACGCCGTCACCGTCCACGGGGACGAGCTGAGGCGCGCTGCCGCCTGAGCGGGGCCGCTGAGCCGGCCGGGTCGGCCGAGGGCGATCCGGGCGCTACGCGGCGACCCCGCGGGTGGCGACCGGATGCTCGGCGCCGGACGCCCCGCCCGCCACCGCGTCGAGGATCGGCACGGCGCGGAAACCCTTCACGATCAGGTAGATCGCCAGCGAGGTCTCCCAGAGGAATTCGAGGATCGTCGCGACACCCGACCACACCGACACCTGCGAGTACAGCCCGAACAGGTTGGCGACACCCGACAGGAAGACGACTGGGCCGCCGATGAGCCCCAGCCACACGAGCGGGCGCGGCACCAGTCCGGTCCGGTACATCAGGTAGCCGAGCAGCAGACCATTGCCGAGTCCGGCGAGCAGGCCCGGGCCGATCAGGAAGGTCGCGCCGTGCAGCGCGACGAGCGCCTGGCCGGCGGCGACGAACGAGGTGGCGTCGGCCCCGCCCGCGGCGAAGGTCTGCCGCAGCGCGACGACCGACAGGATGCTCACCACTCCGACGACGATCATGGTCGATTCGACGATCCGGCAGGCGACGTATGCGAGCGAGAGCGCCTCGCTCTGCCTCCGCAGGATGGGGAACAGCACGACCGCCGTGCCGATATTGGCCGCCGCGACGATGAGTTCCATGAACGCCGCGAGCGCGATCTGGGTGTCTGCACCCGGGCCGGTGATGTACCTCGGGTCGGTGAGCAGCGGCCCGTACATCAGGGCGGCAGGGATCGAGAAGACGATGGTGATCAGGAACAGTACGCCCGCGATGAGCGCTGTTCGGCTGGTTGAGGTCATGGCGGTTTCCTTTGAGCGAAGAGGGAAGGTGTACGACGTACACCAATGACGCCAACGATAGGTGTACCAAGTACACTTGTCAAGAGCCGAACGCAGACAGGAGAACAGGATGACGCAGCAGGAGACCCAACGCCGCACCCGGCTGAACCGCGACCTTGTCCTGAGCACCGCAGTGGCCCTGGCCGACCGGACCGGGTTCGAAGGCCTCACGATGCGCACCCTCGCGCAGGAGTTCGGCGTGGTCCCGATGGCCCTCTACAAGCACGTGGCCAACAAGGAGGACCTGCTCGACGGCATGGTCGACATCGTCTTCAGCGAGGTCGCCGTCCCGTCCGGTCCCGACTGGAAGACCGCCATGCGCGAGCGGTCGATCTCGATGCGCCAGGCGCTCGTGCGCCACCGCTGGGCGGTCGGCTTCATGGAGTCACGGATGCGACCTGGCCCCGCGAACCTGCGTCACCACAACGCCGTCATGGCGTGCCTCCGCCAGGCCGGATTCTCGTTCCGGACGACCGTGCACGCCTACTCCACCCTCGACAGCTACACGTACG
Source organism: Leifsonia tongyongensis (assembly GCF_010686705.1). Classification (GTDB taxonomy): domain Bacteria; phylum Actinomycetota; class Actinomycetes; order Actinomycetales; family Microbacteriaceae; genus Diaminobutyricibacter; species Diaminobutyricibacter tongyongensis. The sequence goes on from NZ_JAAGWY010000002.1 coordinate 104,667, forward strand.
GCTTCCTCCTGCAGGAGAAGACCCTCCCGTTCGACACGGCGGAGGAGTCGGGTGAGGTCGCCGCCCAGAAGCTGGCCATGCAGCCGGCCGAGATGGCGGCGCAGTTCCCGTACCTCATCGAAGTGGTCATGGAGCTCGGGATGTCCGGGTATGACTACGACGTCGAATTCCGTGTCGGGCTGGACCTCATCCTCGACGGAATCGAGAAGCTGCGCCCCGACTGGGTCGACGCGGCGTCAGTATCGGCGTCAGTACCGGAGTCAGTGCCCGGGGTCGGCGACGTGGCGACCACCGCGGACTGACAGGGCGATGAAGACCGGCGTGGCAGTCAGGTCGAGCGAGATCGTCTGGCCGGCTTCGTCCCAGACGATCTCGCGAACCTCGCCGAACGCGTCGACGGCTGTGGGCAGACCGTGACTCCAGCGGATGCTCACCCGGCGCCGCTCCCGGTCCTCCTGCATCGGGTCGTCGGTCTTCAGCCACGCCAGGACGCTTTCGCGGTCACGGCCGTGGTCGACGCGGAAGACCAGGGCGTGCGCATCCGCTGCGAGAGGCTCGACGAAACGTGCATCCGTCAACCGTGTCGCGACCAGCTGGTGCGTCTCCGCCTCGGGGTGGGGCTTCGAGATGCGGCCGTTGCGGTAGTTCATGAGGGCGAGCGAGCCGAACATGAGGTCCATGATGTTCAGGGGGTCCGAGTAGTCGCCGACCTCGGGTGCGAGATTCCAGCACGCCATCGTGTCGACGCCTTCGGCACGGATCAGGGCGACCCGCTGTACCAGCTGGCGGCGGGCGATGCGGTGACGCTGCGCGATCAGGTAGTCCGGTGCGTCGTGCATGAACATCCGCAGCGACGGCGGAAGCCGCTCCTCCATGCGGTAGAGCTGGCGCAACGCCCGGCGGTCGGGGGTCTCTGTGACGACGCGTTCCGCGAGCGCTACCGTACTCATCGACTCGGTCCTGATGTGCGCCCCGTCGGTCATGCCGATGAATGCCGCGATCATCGCCGCCTCGAGTGAGGCGTTCGCGTCCGCGAATTCGAAGAGGGTCGGCCCGTTGTACTCGCCGACGACGATCGGATGCTCATACCCGTTCGCCTGCATGATGCTGCGTGCCCACGCGATGTGCTCGGGGATGCGGTACGGGTCGCCGTAGAGGTTGAGGCTGAACACGTCGAAATCGGCTCCGGATGTCGCTGCCAGCGTCTCGTAGCACCGGCGGGCGTCGCTGCCGTAGCGTGACGAGAGGGCGTCGTAGCCGCATCCGCCGAGGACGACGGACGCTGCCGGGTCGGCGGTTCGCACGGCTCGGGCGAAGCCTGCCAGTTGGTGCGCGTACTCGGCCGTATTGCCCGACCACAGGAGGTCGTGGTTGCTCTGCTCGTTGTTGCACTGCCAGTAGCGGACCCGGCCTCCGAACCGCTGCACGAGTGCGGAGACAAAGCGCTCGTAGGCCTCGTCGTAGAGCGCGGGGGACGGGGGCTGGAAATCGGTCGGCACGCGGGTTCCCCACGGCGAACTCGAGCAGACGGTGATCCAGGCCTGGTCGTCGGGCTCGAGCTGTGCGATCAGACCGTCGACGACCTGCCAGTCGTACTCGCCGGGGCGCGGTTCGACCTGCGACCAGTAGACATAGACGCGGATGAGCGTGGCGCCGAGTTCCCTGGCCGGTGCCATGCAGTCATCGGGTGGGCCGAACAGACCGTACGAGATTCCTCGAACGATTCCGAATGTCGTAGCTGGATGGTGTGGGCGCACGTCCTCGTCCTGTTTCGCTGTTACTCCATGTGTACCCCCGAATGGGGGGCAATATCGACCCCCTTCGAATCGCGGCCTGTTGGACGTCGCCAGCGCGGCACCACAATGGATCAACCGAACGTTGGGAGGACCTCATGGCGTCCATCGACTGGGATCAGGTGCAGAACGCGGACGTGCTGCGTGCGATCAAGGAGTACGACCGGCTCGGGCCGGAGAAATTCTTCGCGAAACACGGGTTCGCGCCCGCCACGACCTACGAGCTCTCCTGGGCGAAACGGCTGTATCCGCCGAAAGCCGTCCTGGGCGTGGCCTACGAGTTCGCGACCGGCAACCGTCTGGAATCGACCGACTTCGAGGGCGGCAAGACCGGCGCCGTGAAGGTGCTCAGCGCGATGGGGTTCGTCGTCCAGCCGAAAGGGACGCGCGCCTGAGCGGTGCGCTCAGAGCGACTCGTGGTCTTTGTCGGTCTCGACCGGGTCGCTGTCCGGGGCGTCGAAGTGGTAGGCGACGTACTTCTCACTGTTGACGAGGCGTTCGGCGCCCTTGACGTACCAGAACAGGGACTCGAGACCTTCGATCGCCGCGACCGAGCCGATACGCTCGTCGACGCTGCCGTTGATCAGGAGCCGCCGGTCGGTGGTTCCGGCCAAAGGACCGTCGACGTATTCGACGATGTACTCGTGTGCGACTCGCGGTGGATTGGTCATCCCTACACGGTAATGCCAGAGGGCGTGAGCGTGAGAGGGGCTGGGCAGAAAATCTGTGTTCGGCGCCGCTGGGAAGGTGTTGACTGTGGGCATGGCACCGCGGCTCCCCAGGCATCCCGCATCGGCGCTCGCCGAACGATGGACGACCATGGACGGTCTCGACCTCTTCTACCGCGAGTCGCAGAATCCGCCGCCCGATGCACCGGTGATGATGCATCTCCACGGGTTCGGCCTCTCGGGCCGCTACCTTCTTCCCACCGCAGAGCTGCTGCAGGACGAATTCCGCACCTACGTCCCGGACCTCCCCGGGTTCGGCCGGAGCGTCAAACCGGCGAAGGCCCTCGACGTGCCCGGGCTCGCGCACGCGGCGGCGAGGTTCATGGACGATCGCGGGGCCAGCTCCGCAACGCTGGTCGGCAACTCGATGGGATGCCCGGTCATCCTGGAGTTCGCACACCACTACCCTGAGCGGATCGATCGCGCAGTGCTCGTGTCACCGGCGGGCGGGATGCACAACCAGCCGCTGACCCGTGCAATGAGCCAGCTCGCCCGTGACGGCGGCCGCGAACCGAGCGCTCTCGTGCGCGTCGCGACCCCCGACTACCTGCGATTCGGCGTCTCCAGCACCGCGAAGATGTTCAGCGCGCTCATGCACTACCCGTCGCTGGAGCGGCTGCTCGATCTGCACATTCCGACCCTTGTCGTGCTCGGCGACCGGGACCCGCTGATGCCGAGCCCCGCGCGTGTGAAAGAGATCGCGAGTCACATCGACAACCAGATGGTGCTCGTGGTGATCGAGGGGGCCGCGCACGCGATCAATTTCAGTCACCCTGGTGAACTGGCCAACATCATCCGCCAGTTCATGGCCGACCGGCCGATCGTCGACGATCCGGACTCGCCGGGGCACGCCCGCGCCTACGAGCTTCATCGCGGGATGCTGCGCCCGCCGGCCGAGGACGCGCCGGATCCGCAGGACAGTGCATGACAGGGCTGCTGCGCAACCTCGGGTGGTGGGCGGAAGACTACGCCTATGCGGTCGCGTGGCAGGCGCGGGCAGCGGTCGACCGGACGGACCCGCGGCACTTCGAGACCGGTTCGCGGCGTCCGGTCGTCATGATCCCCGGAGTGTATGAGCCGTGGCAGTTCCTCCGCCCGCTGATCGACCGGCTGCACGGGGGCGGCCATCCGGTGTTCGTCATGCCGGAACTGGGGCCGAATCACGGGACGCTCAGCGAGGGCGCCGCCACGGTCGAGGACGCCCTGGTGAAGCGCGATCTACGCGAGGTGATCGTCGTCGCACACAGCAAAGGCGGCCTGATCGGCAAACTCGTCATGCTGAGGGAGCGTATGGAGGGTGAGGGCAGCGTGGGTGAGGGCATCGTGGGGGAGCGCAGCGCTCCCCGCGTCGCCCGGATGATCGCGATCTGTACGCCGTTCGCGGGCTCGCGCTATGCGCAGTACATGCCGATCCGTGCGCTGCGCGACTTCTCGCCGCTGGATCCGGCAGGCATCTCATTGCGCTCCGACGTGTCGGTGAACGCCCGGATCGTGTCGATCTTCGGGCCGTTCGATCCGCACATCCCGGAGGGAAGCGAGCTGCCCGGCGCGACGAACCGGCTGGTGGCGAGGGGAGGGCACTTCCGTGGGCTGTCCGATCCGGAGGTCCAGGCGATCGTGCTGGAAGAGGCCGGCCGCTGACGCTCGGTGGTGGCCGTCAGGAATAGCAGGCCGCGACAAGCGTTCAACTTGACATGGCAACTACAGCAATCACAAGCCAGAACCACGACGCGACCGTCAGCGACGGCATCGTCCTCCTCGACTTCTGGGCCGACTGGTGCGGCCCGTGCCACATGTTCGCGCCGGTCTTCGAGAAGGCGTCGGAGACGCACACGGACATCACGTTCGGCAAGGTCGACACCGAGGCCGAGCAGGAGCTCGCCGGTTCTTACGGCATCCGCTCCATCCCGACCCTCGTCGCCTACCGCGACGGCATCCCGCTCTTCTCGCAGGCAGGTGCCCTGCCGGCCGAGGCGGTCGAAGACCTCATCACGCAACTGCGCGCACTCGACATGACCGAGATCCGCGCCGAATACGAGAAGCAGCTGGCGGAGCGCGCGGCCCAGTAAGCGCATCCATCACGACCGGGGCATTCCCTTAGCCCCTCGTGAGGGTCTACCGTCGATGCATGGCCGAGACGTACACGGCGGTGCTCAGGCGGTGGCCCGGGTCGGCCGAAGGCGAGGAAGTCCCCGGCGTCGAGTTCACGCCGAACGGGTTTCCGCAGCGCACCTACGGGCAGACGACGATCCTGGCGACGGGCTATCTCCGGGACGAGACGTTCGAACTCGAAGGCCCAGAGGAGACGGGCGCCAGCCACTACTACTACCGCCTCACCAGCTCTGAGGAGTACGAGACGTGAGCGAGTGGCAGCTCAGGCAGATCGATGCGGGAACGCTGGACGTCGGATACGCAGAGACCGGACCGGCGGATGGTTCAGCCGCCCTTCTCCTGCACGGCTGGCCGTACGACATCCACAGTTTCGCCGCGGTTGCGCCGCTTCTCGCCGCGCAGGGGTTCCGGGTGATCATCCCGTACCTGCGCGGGTTCGGGACGACGCGCTTCCTCTCCGACGAGACCCCGCGGAACGGCCAGCAGTCGGTGGTCGCGGTCGACGCGGTGGCGTTGATGGATGCGCTCCAGCTCGATCGGGCGATCGTGGCCGGGTTCGACTGGGGTGCGCGAACGGCGGACATCGTGGCTGCACTCTGGCCGCAGCGGTGCGCCGGGCTCGTCTCCGTCAGCGGCTACCTGATCGGCAACCAGGCTGCGGGCAGGCAACCCCTTCCGCCCGCCGCCGAACTGCAGTGGTGGTACCAGTTCTATTTCGCGACCGAGCGCGGCCGGGCCGGCTACGACGCCCACCGTCGCGACTTCGCGAAACTGATCTGGCAGACCGCCTCTCCGCACTGGGCGTTCGACGACGCGACGTTCGAGCGCAGCGCGGAATCATTCGACAACCCGGACCATGTCGCGATCGTGATCCACAACTACCGGTGGCGGCTGGGGCTGGTTCAGGGCGAACCGCAGTACGACGAACTCGAAGCGCGCCTGGCCGAGGCTCCGGCGATCTCTGTACCCACGATCACGCTCGAGGGCGACGCGAACGGCGCGCCTCACCCCGAGCCGAGCGCGTACGCGAACAAGTTCACCGGCACCTACGACCATCGCACCATCAACGGCGGCATCGGGCACAACCTCCCGCAGGAGGCGCCGGATGCGTTCGTCGCCGCGATCCTGGACGTCGCCGGCCACTGAAACCGGAACCGGCACTGACGAAGGAGTTCCCGTGTCCGACGTGCATCGTCCCATTTTCGACCTGCCTTTCGAGGGGCGACTCGCGTCGTTCGACGGTGCGACCGCCTGGCTCAACTCCCCGCCGCTCACCCCTGAGGGGCTGCGCGGAAAGGTCGTCCTGGTCGACTTCTGGACGTACACCTGCATCAACTGGCTGCGCACCCTCGGTTATGTCCGCGCCTGGGCTGAGCGGTACGCCGACTCCGGCCTCGTGGTGGTCGGCGTGCACACGCCGGAGTTCCCGTTCGAAGGCGAGCTCGACAACGTGCGCTGGGCATCGAAGGAGATGCGGGTCGAGTATCCGATCGCGGTCGACACCGACTACGCCGTCTGGAATGCTTTCGGCAACCGGTACTGGCCGGCGATCTATCTTGCCGATACGGAGGGGAGGATCCGGTATCACCACTTCGGTGAAGGCGAGTACGACGAGACGGAGCTCGCCATCCGGCAGCTGCTCCGCGAGGCGGGCGCGGCCGGCGTCGGCCACGACCTGGTCAGTGTGCCCAACGAGGGGCTCGAAGCCCAGGCCGACTGGTTGCACCTGGAGTCGCCGGAGACCTACCTCGGCTACCAGCAGGGCCGCAATTTCGTGTCTACCGGCGATGCAGGGTTCGACCGGCCGCACACCTACGCCGCGACCGAGACGCTCGAACTGAACCAGTGGTCGCTCTCGGGCGAATGGACGATCGAGAGCGGCGCCGCACTGGTGAATCGCGCAGGCGCGTCGGTCGTCTTCCGTTTCCATGCACGGGATGTGAACCTCGTGCTGGCGCCGCCGGCCGCCGATGTGCCGGTGCGGTTCCGGGTGACGGTCGACGGCCGGGAGCCGGGCGACGGGCACGGTCTCGACACCGACGAGCACGGCGACGGAACGATCAGGGAGCCACGGGTCTACCAGCTCATCCGCTGGCGGGGGCCGACCGCCGACCGCACGTTCGAGATCACGTTCCTGGACGCCGGCGCTCGCGGCTACGTCTTCACGTTCGGGTGAGGCGACCCGCACGCCTGGTCGGCGCCCTGCTCACTGCAGCGCCGACGTCAGACGCGCGACCCCGTCGAGGAATGTCGCGGAGGCCGGCTCCTTCTCCCATTCTTCGAGCGTGAGTCGGCGCCCGGCGTCGCGGTAACCCCGCTCGACGGCCCGCATGTCCGCGACGAACGACGCGCCGCGCACGAGCAGGGTCACCTCGGAGTTGAGGGCGAACGACCGGATATCCATGTTGCTCGACCCGATCACCGCCACATCGTCGTCGATCGACAGGTGCTTCGAGTGCAGGATGAACGGCGCCGGATACAACCAGATCTGCACGCCGGCCTGCAGCAGCGGCTTGTAGTAGGAGCGTTGTGCGTGCCACACCGAGCCCTGGTCGCCGATCTCCGAGACGAAGAGCTGCACGTCGAGCCCGCGTTCGCACGCCGAGGTGATCGCGTACATCATCGCCTCGTCCGGCACGAAGTACGGGCTGGTGATGATGACCCGCTCCTGCGCCGAGGTGACCAGGGTGAGGAACTGCCGCAGGTTGTTCTCGCCGTCGTAGCCCGGTCCGCTCGGCACCACCTGGCAGACCAGCGCGCTGGGCGAGGGGTCGGCGGGGATGTCGACGGCGCGGAGGTTCGCCTCCTCGCCGAGTAATTCGCCGGTCTCGAGGTACCAGTCCGAGAGGAACACCGCGTTGGTCGCCGCGACGATGGGGCCGGTGACCCTGGTCATCAGTTCTTGCCACTGCAGGCCGCGCTTGAGGTTCTTGGGGGAGTTGTAGCTGCGGTCGATGAGGTTCTGCGACCCCATGAACCCCACGCGGCCGTCGACGACGAGAAGTTTGCGGTGGTTGCGCAGATCCGGTCGCTGGTACTCGCCCTTGAACGGGCGCACCGGCAGCATGTAGCTCCATTTCACACCGATGCGATCCAGTTCGGCGAAGGTCTCGTCATGGGCGGCCACGCGGCGGGATGCGACGTAGTCGGCGAGCATCCGGACCGACACCCCGCGCTGGACGGCGCGCTCCATCGCGGCGAAGAAGCCCTTGGTCGTCGCGTCGAACGAGACGATGTAGAACTCGGCGTTGACGAACTGCGTCGCGGTGTCGATCTCGGCGGCCATCGCGTCGATGGAGGTGGTGTAGTCGCCGAGGAGCGTCGCACTGTTGCCGCCGACCGCGGGAAGCGCGCCGAGGCTGTGGTTCTGGTGCACCAGGCCCGAGAACCACGCGGGCCAGCGGGTGCGGTCGCCGGCGAGATCGAGCTCCGCAGAGCGCTGGACGATCATCCGGTTCAGTTCCGCCTGCTTCTCGCGCCGCTTCTTCGGGAGCTTCGCGTTGCCGATGAGCAGGAACAGGATGATGCCGATGAACGGGATCAGGAAGATGGCGAGCAGCCAGGCCATCGCTGCCGTCGGTTTGCGATCCCGGGGCACGACGATGAGTGCGGTGATGCGGATCGCCAGATCGATGAGGATCAGGATGCCGCCGATGAGCGGCGGTAGCTGATCGTTCACCATCAGAAGTCTTCTCGACCCTCGGCGTCGATGTCGAGCGCCTTCTCGTCTTCGTCCCACTCGATGAGGACAAGATCGAGCTGGCGCCGCACCCAGTCGGGCGGCAGGGCTCCTTCCGCTTCGAGCTTCGCCAGCTGGTGTGCGCGCTGGGCTGCGTTTCCGGTGAGATCGTCCATGTGCGTTCCCTTCCGAGACCGAGTCTGCCGCGAGCGGCGCGCGCGCACAATGACCGCTGTGCCCGCCACCTCGGGACGAGCCCGCCACGTCGAGGTGGCAGGGACGTCTCCAGCCGGCGGGGACACACGCGTAGCGGCCTGCCGGCGCACGGTCAGGCGGCCGCGACGATGCCCAGCAGTCGCTCCCAGGAGGCGGAGAAGATCTCGATCCCTTGGGCCTCGAGCGTCGACGCGACGTCGGCCATCGAGATCCCCTCGTCCTCGAGCAGGGCGAAGACGTTCCGGGCGTCGCCGAGGTTTCCGGTGATCGCATCGGCCGAGATCGAGCCGTGCTCCCACACGGCCTCGAGGGTCTTCTCGGGCATCGTGCTCACGGTCTGGGGAGCGACCAGCTCTTCGACGTACACCGTGTCGCGCATCCGCGCGCTCTTGACGCCGGTCGACGCCCAGAGCGGGCGCTGCCAGTTCGCGCCGGCCGCCTCCAACGCCTGCCAGCGCGGCGTGCGCAGCGTCTGCTCGAAGATCTCGTATGCGAGGCGCGCGTTCGCGATCGCGGCGCGCCCCTCCAGCCCGGAATCCGCGCGCCCGAGGGCCTCGAGCCGCCGATCGACCTCGACGTCGACACGCGAGACGAAGAACGATGCGACCGACTGGATCGTGTCGAGCTGCAGTCCCGCCTCCTTCGCCCGCTCCAGCCCGGACAGGTAGGCGTCGACGACCTCCCGGTAGCGGTCGAGTCCGAAGATGAGTGTGACATTGACGCTGATGCCCGCCGCCGTCGCATTGCGGATCGCAGCGATCCCCGCCGCCGTCGCCGGGATCTTGACGAACAGGTTCTCGCGGTCGACAGCCGACCGCAGGCGGTGCGCTTCGGCAAGGGTCGCGGCGGGAGCGTGGGCGACCGCGGGACTCACCTCGATCGAGACGCGGCCATCCACGCCTTCCGTCGCGTCGAACGTCGGCCGGAGCACGTCGCAGGCGGACCGCACGTCCGCGGTCATCAGCCCGAAGGCCGTCTCGGCGGGGCTCGACCCGGCGCGGTGCAGCTCGGCCAGTTGGCTCTCGTAGGCGCCCGTGCCGGCGAAAGCGTTCGCGAAGATCGTCGGGTTGGTCGTGATACCCACCACATCACGCTCGGCGATCAGCCGGGCGAGGCCCCCCGAGAGGATCCGTTCCCGCGACAGGTCGTCCAGCCAGATGCTCACACCTGCCCTGCGCAGCTCGCGTGTCACACTCATGAGCCGATGCCCTCCCTCACCGCGACGACCTGGTCGGAACCGGGTCGGATGGCTTCGCCGTAGACATGTCTGCTACTTTCTGGTCGCGGTCGCGCTAGTCTCGGTCGCGCAGCGCGGTGAGGAAGTGGTCCCGGCCATGCGAGGCCAGCGCGCCGGTGAAACGCGAGGTACGCGTCCGCGCGGTCGGCGCAAGCGCACCCCGGATAGACATGCACAGGTGTTCCGCTTCGAGCACGACGCCGACGCCGTTGGGCATGAGCTCGGCGTCGAGGTAGTCGGCGATCTCGACGGTGAGCCGCTCCTGCAGCTGCAGGCCGTGGGCGAAATGGTCGACGACTCGTGCGAGTTTGGAGAGCCCGAGCAGCCGCGCCCCGGGCAGGTAGCCGACGTGGGCGACACCGCGGAACGGGAGCAGGTGGTGGGCGCACAACGAGGTGAAGGGGATGTCGCGCACGAGCACCAGCTCGTCGTAGCCCTCCTCGTTGGGGAACGTCGTCATGGTGAGGGCTTCCCGGCGGAGCAGCTCTCGGTACGACGCTGCGACGCGGCGTGGCGTCTCCACGAGGTTGGGGTCGTCGAGGTCCTGGCCGAGGGCGAGGAGCAGTTCTGCCACCGCGTTCTCCGAGCGCCGGTCGGGCAGCGAGGCCGTGATCCGTTCGCCTGTCTCCTGCAGCAGCGACATCGCCGCCCCCTTCTCGTACCATCGGCTGTGTGCGTCAGTTGTGCTGAGCGTAAGTTCGTTTCATTTCTTTTGTCAAGATGTACTTTTTTAGAGATAGGATGACCGCATGAGCCAGTCCCTGCATGCGGACCCCGCAACGGACCCCGCAACACACACGGCGACGCTCGTCCTCGCGGCGCTCGCCGATCCCTCGCGCCGAGCCCTCTTCGAGGCCGTCCGCCGCAGTGACCACGCACTCGGGCGCGACGAGCTCGCCGAGCAGGCCGGGCTCGCCCGCGCGACGGCAGCATTCCATCTCGACAGGCTCGTCGACGTCGGTGCACTCACCGTCGAATTCGAGCGTCGTTCCGGCCGCACCGGGCCCGGCGCCGGACGGCCGGCGAAGCTGTATTCGTTAGCGAATGACGAGCTCACCGCATCCGTTCCCGCCCGCCAATACGTGCTCGCCGGCGACATGCTCGCCGAAGCGGCCGAGTACTCCGACAGCACGGGGGTGCCCGTGCGCGACGCTCTCGTCCAGACGGCAGAGGTCCGGGGGCACGAGCTCGGCAGCGACCAGGTTCCGCTCGTCGACACCCTTGTGGGCATCGGCTACGCGCCCGTCGCGTGCGACGGCGGCTATCGGCTCACGAACTGCCCCTTCCACCGGCTGGCGGCACGACACACGGATCTCATCTGCACGGCGAACACCGCCTTCGTACGCGGCCTCACCGACGAGTCGGCCGAACCGCGCGAGGTGTGGCTCGAACCGACGGAAGGCGAATGCTGCGTGCGGATCGGAGGGGCGCACCCATGAATCAGCTGACCTCGCTGCTCGGAATCGATATCCCCGTGCTGCTCGGGCCGTTCGGCGGAATGTCGTCTGCCGAGCTGACGGCCGACGTCAGCGAGTACGGCGGTCTGGGCGCTTTCGGCCTCTACGGCTATGACGCCGAGCGGATCGGCCAGGCCTTCGCTGCGATCCGGGCACGCACCGCTCGACCTTTCGCGGTCAACCTCTGGCTCACCGGCGACGAACCCGCGATCAGCGACGCCGAATTCGACACGTTCGTCGAGGCCCTTCGCCCGTTCTTCGATGAGCTGGGCATCCCCGTGCCGTCCCGGCCCGCCCGATTCCTGCCGACCTTCGCGGAACAGCTCGAAGCGGTCATCGCGAGCGAGCCTGCCGTGATCAGTTTCGTCTACGGTGTCCCGCCGGCCGAGGTCGTCGATGCCGCCCGCGCCCGCGGGATCGTCCTCCTGGGAACCGCCACCACGGTCGACGAAGCGGTCGCTCTCGAACGCAGCGGGGTCGATGTGATCGTCGCAACCGGGATGGAGGCAGCGGGACATCGCGTCTCGTTCCTGCGCGTTCCCGAGGAGTCGATCGTCGGGACGTTCGCCCTCATCCCGCAGGTCGTCGACGCGGTGCGTGTTCCCGTCGTCGCGGCGGGCGGAATCGCCGATCGCCGCGGTGTGCGAGCGGCCTTCGCTCTCGGCGCATCCGGAGTCCAGGTCGGTACGGCTTTCCTGGCGACACGGCAGTCGGCGGCCAACGATGCGCACCGGCAGGCGATCGCCGAGGCGTCCGCCGACGCAAGCGTGCTCACCCGCGCGATGAGCGGCCGGCTTGCGCGCGGGCTACCGAACAGAGCCATCCGCTCGATCGAAGCCGGCCGTGTCATCGCGCCGTTCCCCATCCAGAACTGGCTGACCGGGCAGTTCCGGGCGGAGGCAGTACGACGGGGAATCGGCGAACTCCAGTCGCTCTGGCTCGGGCAGGCTGCGCCGCTGGCGCGCCACACCGATGCCCGGGACGTCTTCGACGAGCTCGCCGCCGGCGTGCCGCCCCTCGAGCCGTCCGACGATCCGCCGAGTCGTCGGTAACGACCGGAGGGCCTCCGCTTTTCGACCTGTGACCGGCCGCGTTATCTTGCTTGCCAGCCGCGTGTCCAAGGTGTAGACCGAATTGGTCCGGCTGTATTGAACGCGAGCACTCGGGAGTGGACATGACCGACAGCGGGCCTTCTCCCGAAGCGCCGACACCTTCGGCCGACACGACGCCGCCGGCCGGCACGACACCCGAGGATGCGAGACCGACTCGTCCTCGCCGCCGGCGCGGCTGGTCGATCGCGATCGTCGCCGTGATCGTCGCGCTCGTGGTCGGCGGACTCCTCGGCTGGGGAGTCGGCCGCCTCGGCGCTACGCGGGCGGCATCGTCGTCGGGCAGCAGCGGAAACGGCAACACCTGCAACGCGATCACGGTCGCGAACGAGGTCCTCCCCGCGATCGTGACGGTGTCGGCGGCGGGGGAGTCGGGCGCGGGAACGGGAACAGGTGAGTTCATCCGCAAAGACGGCTACATCGTGACCAACAACCATGTCATCTCGACGGCCGTCCCCGGGGGCGCCATCAGTGTGCTGCTCTCGAGCGGCGCCCACTTTCCCGCCCAGCTCGTCGGGCGCGACCCACGGTCAGACCTGGCCGTGCTGAAGATCGACGACGGTTCCTCGCTTCCGGTGGTGCCGTGGGGCAAGTCGTCCGATCTCGTGGTCGGCCAGCCCGTGGTCGCCCTGGGCGCACCCCTCGGGCTCTCCGGCACCGTCACGTCGGGCATCGTCAGCGCGCTCGGCCGCACGGTTCCCGTGCCGAGCGACAACGGCCACAACGCCATCCTCGCCAACGCCATCCAGACGGATGCGTCCATCAACCCGGGCAATTCGGGTGGCGCGCTCGTGACGTGCGAGGGGTCGCTGATCGGCATCAACACGGCGATCGCGACCGTGCCGAACGCATCCGGCGTGTCCGGCGGCGGGAGCGTCGGAATCGGTTTCGCCATCCCGTCCGACTTCGCCCAGGCGATCGTCGCCCAGCTCATCGACACCGGCCAGGTCACGTATCCGTCGTTCGGTATCTCCGTCGCGCCGATCCCGCCTGCCGCGGCCGAAGACCTGAAGGTGCCGGGCGGCCTGTACGTCCAATCCGTCGTCGCAGGCGGTCCGTCGGCGCAGGCGGGCATCCAGGCGGGCGATGTCATCACCGAGGTCAACGGCCACGCAGCCACGAGCGTCGACATCCTCACGCAGACGGTGATGACGACGAAGGCGGGCGAGAAGGTGCCCGTCACGTACCTGCGCGAGGGCCAGACCCATACGACCACGGTCACCCTGCAGACCCCGGCGTCCTGAAAGGATGGGGCATGCCCATCCTGAACAAGGACATGCAGGTCTGCATGTCGCTCGCAGCACGGCCGAGCAACATCGGCACGCGATTCCACAACTACCTGTACGACGAACTGGGTCTCAACTTCATCTACAAGGCATTCACGACGACCGATCTCGAGGGGGCGGTGCGCGGCATCCGCGCGCTCGGCATCCGCGGATGCTCGGTCTCGATGCCGTTCAAAGAGGCGATCATCCCGCTGGTCGACGTCATGGAGCCGTCGGCCGCCGCCATCCAGTCCGTGAACACGGTCGTCAACGACGACGGCGTCCTGACGGCGTCGAACACGGATTACGAGGCGGTCGCGCAGCTGCTGGCCGAGCATCAGGTCGACCCGCGTCAGAGCGTGCTGGTGCGCGGGTCGGGCGGGATGGCGTCAGCCGTCGTCGCAGCATGCCGCGACGCCGGCTTCGACGACCTCACGATCGTGGCGCGCAATCCCGAGGCCGGCCCGGCTCTTGCCGGGCGCTACGGCTTCGCCTGGGTGGCGGATGACCCGGCTCCCGGCTTCGACGTGCTCGTCAACGTGACGCCGCTCGGGATGCGCGGGGACGCGGAAGACGTGCTGGCGTTCGGCCCCGAGCACATCGAGCGCGCATCCACTGTGTTCGACGTCGTGGCGTTCCCGTCGGAGACGCCGCTGATCGCGGCCGGGCGCGCCGCCGGCAAGCGGCTGATCACCGGAGCCGAGGTGATCGCGTTGCAGGCGGCGCGCCAGTTCGAGCGTTACACCGGCGTCCGCCTGACGGCCGACCAGGTCGCCCGAGCGTCGGAGTTCTCCCGCGCCGAGTGAGCGTCACCCGCGATCTTCCACGCGTCCCAGCGACGAGTTGGCAGTCGTGGCTGCTCTGATCGACGTAAGACAACCACAACTGCCAAGTCGACTCATTCGTCGTCGAGGTCGGCCAGTGCCTCGGCTGCGAGCTCGATCTCGACCGCGAGGGCCTGGACGATGTTGCCCGTCGCCGCGGCGACGCGAGCGGTTCCGACGATGGGGGCGATCGCGAGCAGGACGCCCCGGACCGCATCCGCGTCGAGCCCGACATCGCTGGCCGCACCGATGTTCAGCGAATACGACACGGGCGGTGCGTCGACCGCGACCAGTGCCGCGATGCGGACCAGCATCAGGGTCTCCGGGTCGAGTGTGGATGCCGCCAGTGAGTCGGCCGTCATCTGCGCGAGGAGGTCGAGGACAGGGGCGCCGTTCGAGTCAGCCATAATGGTTCCTTCGTTTCGGGGTCGGTGGTGGACAGCTCTCATCGCACACGACGTTCGCGCCGCGCGCATCACCTGAACCGGGTGAGACGCGCCGCCCCATCGTTCTAGGCTGGGGCTCATGGCGGCACGGGACGGCTGGAAGATCCCGCCGGTTCAGCACCCGGAAGGGCATCCTCGGCGGGCTTCCTGGGCCCGGCGCAACATCGTCACGCCCCAGTTCGTCTCGGGCACGGTCCTGGTGAGTGTGGTCATCTCGGTCGCCGACGAAAGTCGCGGTCTCGTCAACGTGTTCACCATCACCGCCGTCAGCGTGCTGGTGTTCTGGGCCACCGACGTCTTCGTGCAGGCGCTTGCGGCGGAGGGGCGCGAGCCGGACGAGCCCATCCATCTCCGTGTCTCCGTGCGCCTTGCGCTGCACCGCGCGAAGGGCCTGCTGCTGGCGGCGGCCGCCCCGTTGTTCATCCTCCTGGTCGGGGTGAACGGCCTCCGCGCGGGACAGAACGCCTACTGGGCGGCGCTGCTCTCCGGCGTGGTTATCCTCGGCGGAGTCGGCTGGGTGGCGTTCTCGAAGCGCGGCATCCCCTGGTATGGGCACCTTCTCGGGTCGCTCGCGACGGCGAGCCTGGGCGCCATGGTGATGATCCTCAAGATCCTGCTGCAGTAGGCGACGGCGGATCAGTCGTCGAGGCTTCCCATGGTCAGGTTGACGATGGTTCCGGTCAGCCCGCTCGCCCGGTCGGATGCGACGAACGCCGCGACGTTCGCGACCTCGTCGATCGTCATGGTGCGCCGGGGGTGGGTCATCCCCTCCAGCCAGCCTTCGAACTCCTCCCAGGTCATCCCGGGCGGCTTGGACTCGTATGAGTGCCGCATCGTCTCGGTCTCGGGGATGCCGTGCGGCCGGATCCCGACGACGCGGATGCCCGCCGGTGCGAACTCGGCCGACAGGTCGCGGGTCATCGCCTCCTTGGCGGCCTGAGCTGGTCCGTAGCCGCCGTTGAGGCGGGTGCCGGTGCGTGCGGGCAGTGCGGAGACGGTCATGATGACGCCGGAGGCTCGGGAGAGCATCCGCCGAGCCGCGAGCCGGGCGGTCAGGAAATAGCTCGTCGTGTACGCGGTGATCGGGCGGACGAAGCTCTCGGCGTCGAGGTCGGCGAGCGGAACGCCCAGCAACGTCGAGGTGGGCACGCCGACCGCGTTGAACGAGATGTCGACGCGTCCGGCCGCATCGACGACGGATCGGAGGTGCACGTCGATGGCCCGCTCGTCGAGCGCGTCGACCTCGGCCGCGTGGGCTGACCCGCCTGCCGCGGCGATGTCGCGGGCAACCCGTTCGACGGGCGCCAGGACCCGCCCGGTGACGAACACGTCCGCCCCTTCGGCGGCGAACGCGCGCGCCACGGCACTCCCGATGGCGCCGCCTGCGCCGTACACCACGGCGATCTTGTTGTCGAGCAGCATCTCTGGTCTCCTCCCCGTCGGTGACGTACCCTCGGATCATCCGAGTCGTCGAAGATGCAGACACCGTGCATCCGGAGAACTGGGCGCGGGGCGACCGCCCAGTTTCGGTCGTGGCCGGTGTCTGTACACGGGTAGGCAGTTCAGGGAGGGTGGCACGCGGATGAGCACGGTCGCGGATGAACGGATCACCCGGGCGCAGGCGGGCGACGGTGAGGCGTTCCGCGAGCTGGTCGAGCCGCACCGCCGCGAACTGCAGGTGCACTGCTACCGGATGCTCGGATCGGTCCAGGATGCCGAGGATGCGCTCCAGGACACGCTCCTCACCGCCTGGCAGGGGCTCAGCGGCTTCGAAGGGCGGTCGTCGCTCCGCACCTGGCTGTACCGGATCGCCACCAACCGCTGCCTGAACGCGCGTCGTGCAGCGGGTCGTCGCGCGGCGAAGGAGTGGGACATTCCTGACATCGAACCGCCCGAGCCCTCGAGGATGGGCGAGATCGTCTGGCTGGAGCCGTACCCCGACAGCTTTCTCGACGGTGTGGACGTGCCGCTCGGGCCCGAAGTGCACTACGAACAGACCGAATCCATCTCGCTGGCGTTCGTGACGGCGCTGCAGATCCTGCCGCCACGCCAGGTCGCCGTGCTCATCCTGCGCGACGTGCTGGGTTTCCGCGCCGCAGAGGTTGCGGACATGCTCGACGCGAGTGTCGAATCCGTGAACAGCGCCCTCAAGCGCGCACGCGCCGGCCTGCGCCGCGACCTCCCTGACCGGGACGGACAGGCGCGGATGCTCGCGGCCGGCTCGCCGGAGGAGCGGGCACTCGTCGCGGAGTGGGCGCGCGCCTACACGTCGGGCGACGTGAACGAGGTAGTCGCCCTCCTGACCTCGGATGTGCGGCTCAGCATGCCGCCGATGGCCCTCGAGTACCTGGGGCGGGAGGCCGTCGGCCGGTTCTTCGGCCTCATCATGCGCCCCGGCCGGATCTACGACCTCGTTCCCACCCGCGCGAACGGGCAGCCTGCGTTCGCGATGTACTCCCACTCGAACGCGGGCGGCATGCGCCACGGCACGGGTCTCGTCGTGCTCGAGTTCCGAAACGACGGCGTCAGCGGGATCACCCGGTTTGACAGCAGCGTGCTGCCGTCGTTCGGGCTGCCGCGCTCGCTCCCCAGCTAGGCACAGCGAGGGCGGGCGCACGGCTGACTGTGCCGTGCGCCCGCCGTTTCCGCTACGGCCCCGATCCCTTACGGACCAGAGACGACGTAGACGGGAACGCCGATGTGCGCGGTGGTGGCCGCGCCACCGGTGTCGTTCACGACGTGATCCAGTGTGCCGGCGCCGAGGTTGACGGTGAGCAGGTCGTGGAGCTGGATGCCCGGCTTCACCGGCACCTCGAAGCCGCGGGTGGCGTGCAGCGTCGGGTCGACGTTCGTGAAGATGTACGAGCCTCCGCCCCACAGCTGGTTCGTCGTGACGTTGTCGGCGACCTTGTAGGCGGCCCAGCCGAATACCCCGTCGTGCCGCCAGGCGGCCTGGTTCGGCGCGTCGTAGGGCAGCTCGTTCTGGAAGAAGACGGTCTTTCCGTTCTCCCCGTTCCAGATCACGTTGTACTTCTGGTAATGCTCGACGAACAGCCCGGTCGCTGTGACGTCGTCGCCGTTGACCACGACGCCGGTGTCGGCGGTGTTCGTGGTCCAGCCGACGCCCGTGCCGTGGTCGGCGCGCCACGCCCAGATGTCGTCCAGGATGACGTTGCTGCTGTTCACGACCAGGCTCACGGTCGCTTTGCCGGCGTGCGGGCCGCCGACCCGGAAGAACACATCCTGCAGTGCGGTCGGCCCGGAGCCCCGGTTCGCGCCGTGGTCGCCCCGCTCGCCGTGCCCGGTGCCCAGCTGAAGCAGCGCGGGCGAGTTCACGGTACCCGCGTCGATCATCAGCCCGGCGATGTCGACGCCGCCCACATCGCCGACGGTCAACGGAATCGCACCGTCGACAGCCGTCAGGGTCGCAACACCGAGCCCGAGGACGATCGTGTCCGGGTGGTTGACGCGGATGCTGCGGTCGACGTTGTAGACCCCGGGTGTCAGCAGCAGGTTCTTCCCGCGGGCGAGCTGCTTGTCGATGGCCTTGGCCGTGTCCGACGGCCTGGCCACGTAGAAGCTGCTCAATGGCAGTGATCGCCCGGGGGTCTGGCCGACCGTCCAGGTCGGTCCCGATGAGTCGGTGCGGGCGGCCGGGACGAACACGTTGTACGCGCCGGCCGCATCCACGTACAGGTACGGCTTCTCACGACTGGCCGGGGTGGTGGCGAGTGTCGTGTACGGCGGCGTCGGGAAGGACTGGGCCGGCGCCCCGGTCACTCCGGAGAAGACCTGGTTCCAGACGCCGTTCGACCACCCTCCGATGCTGCTGTCGCGGGTCAGGAACTGCTGCTGCGAACCGTTGACGATGTTCCTCGTCTGCGAATCGGCGAGGAAGCCGCCGCTCGCGTACTGCGGCCCGGCGGTGCAGTAGTCCATGAAGGTGAGGTTGCCCCTCACGTTGACCCGGCGCAGCGGCGCCGCTTGGGACACCGCCCAGAACTCGGTGTTGGTGCGGCAGCCGGATCCGCCGACGGGGTTGATGGTGAGGTTCGACATCGAGCGCCAGAAGTTGTCGAGCGCGATGCAGTTGTTCGCCGAGAGGCAGCGGTTGAAGACGTTCACCTCGCCGTTGATCGTGACGTCGGTGGGGGACTGTCCGAGGCCGGCGATCTCGGTGTAGTAGCCGACCTGGAAGACCAGCGGATGCGTGACCGAACCGTAGGTTCCCGGCTTGAACAGGAGCGCGTAGCGCTGCGTCCCCATCTCGTTGTCGACCTGCGTTGCCGCGATGCTGTCCACAGTCGCCTGGATCTGGCTCTGCGGCATGCTCGGATCGAAGACGATGACGTTCGGTCCGAAGTCGGGGGAGGCCGGAACCGGCGGCGGCGGAGCCGCGGTCGCGGTCTGGGCGGCTCCCAACCCTGCGACAGCGAGGGCGGCGGCGGCGATGAGGACGAAGAGCTTCCGAGGCATCATTACCTGATTTCTGGCAGGTCGGAGGAATCCCCGCAATGCCTGGTGCCTCGGGTTTACGCTTCAGGCAGTCACCAACGGGGCCGGATCCTGGTGGAGTCCGAGCCGACGCCGAGTATTCAATTCTCGACAGGCCCGCGTGTCAATGGTTGCCGTGCATTTGCCACAGCCGAATCGCCAGCGCTCAGTTGCCGGTGCGCGGCTTGCGCGGTGGCCGGTCGTCCCGGTCGTCCCGGCGACCTCCCCGGCCCCGGTCGGGACGGATCTCGATGAGCTTGCCGCTGATCCGGGTGTCCCGGAGCCTGTCGAGCACATCGCCGGGCAGGTCGGCCGGAAGCTCCACCAGCGAGAAGTCGGGCAGGATCTTGATCGCCCCGAAATCCTCCCGGCTCAGTCCGCCTTCGTTGGCGAGCGCCCCGACGATCTGGCGCGGCTCCACCTTCTGGCGGCGGCCGACCTCGATGCGGTACGCCGCCATCGGGCCGCTGCTCGGCCGTGTGCGGCGCTCGGGACGCTCGGGACGCTCGGTCCGTCCGCCGCGAGCCCCGCGGTCATCGCGTGCGCCGCGGTCGGAACGATCCGGCCGGTCATCCCGTGAGCGGTCATCGCGTTCGACACGGCGCGCGAGTGCGTCGTCGGCCGAGAGCAGCAGCGGCTCCTCGCCCTGTGCAACCACCGCGAGCGCAGCCGCCACGTCGGCCTCCGGCACATCGTGGTGCTCGACGTAGTGACCGATGATGTCGCGGAAACGCGAAATGCGCTCTTCCTGGTTGAGCGCCTCGGTGATCGCATCGTCGAAGCGGGCGAGGCGAGTGACGTTCACGTCCTCGACTGTGGGCAGCTGCATCTGGGTGAGCGGCTGCCGGGTCGCCTTCTCGATAGCCGAGAGCAGGCGGCGCTCGCGGGGAGTCACGAAACTGATCGCGGCGCCGCTGCGGCCCGCGCGACCGGTCCGGCCGATGCGGTGGACGTAGGACTCGGTGTCGATGGGGATGTCGTAGTTGACCACATGGCTGATGCGTTCGACGTCGAGGCCGCGCGCCGCCACATCCGTCGCCACCAGGATGTCGAGCTTGCCCGACCGGAGCTGCTCGACCGTGCGTTCGCGCTGGACCTGGGCGACGTCGCCGCTGATCGCCATCGCCGAATAGCCGCGAGCGCGCAGCTTCTCGGCGAGCGTCTCCGTCTCGTTCTTGGTGCGGACGAAGACGATCATCCCTTCGAAGTTCTCCACTTCGAGGATGCGCGTGAGCGCGTCGACCTTCTGCGGGTACGACACCATCAGGTAGCGCTGGGTGGTGTTCGCCGAGGTCGTGGTCTTGTTCTTGACCGTGACCTCTTCAGGGTCGTGCAGGTACTTCTTCGAGATCCGGCGGATCTGCGCGGGCATGGTGGCCGAGAAAAGGGCGACCTGCTTGTCGTCCGGGGTGTCGGCGAGGATCGTCTCGACGTCTTCGGCGAATCCCATCTTGAGCATCTCGTCGGCCTCATCGAGCACGAGGTACTTGAGCTCGGAGAGGTCGAGCGTGCCCTTCTCGAGGTGATCCATGATGCGCCCCGGGGTCCCGACCACGACGTGGACTCCGCGACGCAGCGCCGACAGCTGCACGCCGTAGCCCTGGCCTCCGTAGACCGGGAGCACGTGCACGCCCCGGATGTGGGCGGCGTACTTCTCGAACGCCTCGCACACCTGCAGCGCCAGTTCGCGCGTCGGCGCGAGGACCAGCGCCTGCGGGACCTTCTGCGACGTGTCCAGGCGCGAGAGGATCGGCAGCGCGAAGGCGGCCGTCTTGCCGGTGCCGGTCTGCGCGAGGCCGACGACGTCGCGGCCGGCGAGCAGCAGGGGGATGGTCGCGGCCTGGATGGCCGACGGGGTCTCGTACCCGACATCCTTGAGCGCTCTGAGCGTCGGCTCGCTCAATCCGAGTTCGGAGAAGGTGATCGCGTCGCTGGCAGTGTCTGCCTCGCTGGGCGCTGTATCCGGAGGCGTCATGGTTCAACGGTAGTCCCCGAACCCTAGCCCTCAGCACCCGATCGGGTCGATGATGGGTTCGTGGATGAAGGCGACGCCGCGAACGGTGCCGGGTCATGAACCCGGCATCCCGTCGTGTGCAGCGCATCTACCTGACGCTCCTCCTCGGAAACACCCTCGCGGCCTCGTTCATCTGGGGCATCAACACGATCTTCCTCCTCGACGCGGGGCTGACGAATTTCGAGGCATTCGCCGCCAACGCCTTCTTCACCGCGGGAATGGTGATCTTCGAGATCCCGACCGGGGTGGTTGCCGACACGATCGGCCGCAAGGCGTCCTACCTGCTCGGCACCATCACGCTCTCGGTCACGACCGGGCTGTACTGGATGCTCTGGCTCATGCATGCGCCGTTCGTGTGGTGGGCGATCGTCTCGATCCTGCTCGGGCTGGGTTTCACCTTCTTCTCGGGAGCCGTGGATGCGTGGCTTGTGGATGCGCTCACCTTCACCCAGTACACCGGCAGTCTCGAAACCGTCTTCGGCCGGGGCCTGGTGGTCACGGGCATAGCCATGTTCACCGGCTCCGTGCTCGGCGGGGTGATCGCGCAGGCGACCAACCTCGGGGTCCCCTTCCTCATCCGTGCAGGGATCCTCGTCGTGATGCTCGTCTTCGCTGCGTTCGTGATGAAGGACCTCGGGTTCACGCCCGACAAGTCGAGGGGTCCGATCAAGGCGACCAGGAACATCCTGGCGATGTCGATCGAGCACGGCCTGAAGAAGCGCTCCGTGCGATACATCATCCTGGCGGCGCCGTTCGCATCCGGTGTCGGCATCTACGCGTTCTACGCTCTGCAGCCCTACCTGCTCCAGCTGTACGGCGACAAGACGGCGTACTCGATCGCCGGTCTCGCTGCTGCGATCCTGTCGTTGTCGCAGGTCGCCGGTGGAATGCTCGCATCACGCGTGCGCAGGCTGTTCGCCCGTCGCACGAGCACGATCATCGGCGCCTCGATCGCCAGCGTCGTCGCCCTCGTGGTGCTCGGAGTGACGAGCCTGTTCTGGCTGGCCGTGGTGTTCCTGGTTATCTGGGGCTTCGTCTTCGCGGTCGCGGGGCCGATACAGCAGTCCTACATCAACGACATGATCCCCTCGAAGCAGCGTGCCACGGTGCTGTCGTTCGAATCGTTGTTCGGCAGCTTGGGCGGGGTGTTCATCCAGCCCGCCCTCGGCCGCGCAGCAGACGTGTGGGGGTACGGAACATCATTCGTGATCGGCGGGGCGATCCAGCTGATCGGCATCCCATTCCTGTTCGCCAGCCGGCGCCAGCAGGATCCAGCCGACACCATCAAGACACGAGACGAAGCGGCCCCGGCCGCACCGGAGGTGGCGTGACCCATGAGAACAGGCATCGCAGTAATCATTTCGTTCGTCCTCTTCCTGGGCGGAATCGTCGTGCTCGGCTATGCGACGACCCTGCCGGCCTGGCAGGGACTGGTCTTCTTCCTGGGGATCGTCTCGATCGCGCTGTCGATCGCGATCCCCGTACACCTGCTGCCCAAGCTCGACTAGCGGGCGCGCCCCGCTGCGTCCTGGGCGCGTCCCCGCCATGTCCCCGCCGCATCCCCGCCACGTCCCCGCCCGTCCCCGCCACTTCGGGACAAGCCCGCCACCTCGAGCTGGCCGGCACGTACCGAACTGGCGGGTTCGTCGCGATTGTGCCCGTTTGGTACGTCTAGCGCTTCACCATCCGGCTCCGCGCACCAGGCGAACCCTAAGGACCTACGAACCATGTCTGATGGTCGCCGCAGCCTTCGGGGAGGTATTGGATCTTCGACGGCACGCCACCTCCGCCGCCGAACTCAACCGAGTCGCCTTCGCGGTATTCGTGCCCTTGCCATGTCAGGACGCCATCGTGCCAGGATGCGTCGCCCGATGGAAACACGGGCACCGCGAGAGATCCGTCGGTCCCCTCAACGGTCACACACCCGTTCGAGAGTCGAAGCGTGCCCCTGAGAAGCGCATCCATGCCGGTAGCCGGCGCAGGATAGGTTGCCAAGGGGTTGATCGCTGCCGCTTGGCTTTCTGCACCGGGTGACTGACTACCGACAGCCGCGCAACCGACCAAGAAGGCGGGCAGAACAAGTAGGAAAAGCACTAGTGAGCGTGCCGGCCGAGTCATGAGATTCATCCTACGTGCCGATTGTTGGGTGGCCAGCTAGCCCTCCCACGGGCGGCACTCGGACATCCCCGCCACGTCGGGACAAGCCCGCCACCTCGAGCTGGCCGGCACGTACCGAACTGGCGGGTTCGCTGGTGACTGCTTCGGCACGCCCCGGCCCAGCTGACCGGCATCACCCGGAACGGATGACGACGCGGCAGCCGCGCCGACCCTAGGGTGAGGGGATGCACGGCAATCCCGGAGCGGGCAGGAGCCGGCGGTGACCGAGGAACAGGCCGACGCCACTGACAAGACCGCGGCCTTCAACGGGCGGCTGGCGCTGCTGCTCGCGATGGCGATGTTCGTGCTCGTGGTCGACACGTCGATCATGAACGTCTCGATCTCCGCGGTCGTGCACGACCTGCACTCGACGGTCAGCAGTGTCCAGTCGGCGATCGCGCTCGAGGCGCTCGTGTCGGCCGCGTTCATCCTCATCGGAAGCAAAGTGGGCGACCTGATCGGGCGCAAACGCGCCTACGTGCTCGGGCTCCTGGGGTATGCGGCGGGCGCCATCGCGATGACGCTCGCGCAGAGCATCCTCGCGATCATCGTGTTCTGGGCGGTGATCGGCGGCCTCGGTGCATCCCTGCTCCTGCCGGCGATGCAGTCGCTCATCCACGGGAACTTCCACGGCACCGGCCAGACGCGGGCGTATGCGCTCGTGGGGGCATCCGCCGCCATCGCCGCCGCCGTCGGACCCCTGCTCGGCGGTTTCATCACCACGTTCCTGTCGTGGCGTATCGCGTTCCTGCTCGAAGCCGTGATCATCGCGATCGTGCTCATCGGCATCAAACTCGTGCACGATGTGCCGTACACCGGGTCGCGAGCGGTCGACTGGGTGGGTTCGCTGCTTTCGGTCGTCGGCATGGGCGGGATCGTGCTCTCCATCCTCGCGTGGCAGGAAGGCGTCGGGTCGGTCGGAGCGCTGCTCGCGGTCGGCATCCTCGGGCTGGTCGGGCTCGTCTTCTGGCTCCGGCGGCGCAAACGGCTCGGCAAGGCGACGCTCCTCGACCCTGGACTGTTCTCATCGAAGCATTTCCGCTTCGGGATCTCGCAGCAGATGCTGCAGCAGATCGCCCTCGGCGGCACCATGATCGTGCTCCCGATCTACCTGCAGATGGTCTTCGAATACAACGCTCTGCAGGCGGGGCTGTCGATCGCGCCGCTGTCGCTGACCATGTTCGCGATCGCTGCCCTCGCGGGAAGGCGGGCGGGGCGTCGCCGACCCGTGGTGCTCATCCGCTGGGGGTTCGCGCTGCTGTGCCTCGGGCTGGTCATCCTCATCCCCATCGTGCCGCGCGCGGACTCCGGCTGGTGGCTGCTCGTGCCGCTCGTGATCTCGGGTGCCGGGCTCGGGTTCATGGTGTCGCAGCTCAACAACTACACGCTGTCGCCGATCTCGGATGAGCGGGTCAGCGAAGCCGCGGGCGTCAACTCGGCCGCGGGCTCGTTCGGGCTCTCGTTCGGCCTCGCGTTCGCGGGCGCGATCCTGCTTGCTGCCCTCGTGCCCATCTTCACGAACCTGACGACGTCCAGCACGGTGCTGCCGGAGGCGGAGCAGCAGCAGATCGTCCAGACCCTCGAACACGACGCCGAGGTCATGAGCAACACCCAGCTCGCCACGCTGCTGGAAGGCCAGCCGGCCGACGTGAAAGCCGAAGTGATCCGTATCAACACGGAGGCGCGGCCGCTCGCGCTCCAGATCGCGCTGCTGGTGCCGCTCGCGGCCGGGCTCATCGGGCTCGGCCTGTCGTTCAGGATGATCCGGCTCCCCGACATCGTGCTCAAGGAGATGCCGGCCCTGTAGGCGTCTGCCTCCCGCGTGCCCGCCAGGTCGGGACGTGCCCGCCCGCTCGACGTGGCGGGCACGTCCCGACCTGGCGGGCACGCGGCCACCCGCGCAGATGGCGCGCAGGTTTCGGGATGCTCCCTTTTCGCTGAGTCCGGACCAATCGCCTCTGCGCGGGTTTAGCCTGAAAAGGTGACGACGACGGCGACTCAGGCTCCCAATATCACGACGGTAGGAGAGCTGCGTGCCTCCGGCCACCTCCAGAAGCCGTTGCGGGTCGAGATCCGCGACAATCTGCTGGCGAAACTGCGGGCCGGGGACGATCCGTGGCCCGGTCTCCACGGCTTCGAGTCCACGGTCATCCCGCAGCTCGAGCGCGCCCTCCTCGCCGGCCATGACGTCGTGCTCTTGGGCGAGCGCGGCCAGGGCAAGACCCGCATCCTGCGCACGCTCGGCGGACTGCTCGACGAGTGGACCCCGGTGATCGCGGGGGCGGAACTGGGCGAGCATCCGTACGATCCGATCACGCACGAGTCGCAGCGTCGCGCGCTCGAACTCGGCGACCGGCTCCCGGTCGCGTGGCGGCACCGCGACGAACGGTACGTGGAGAAGCTCGCGACACCGGACACGTCCGTCGCCGACCTCATCGGCGACGTCGACCCGATGAAGGTGGCGGAGGGCCGCTCCCTCGGCGACCCGGAGACCATCCACTTCGGCCTCATCCCGCGCAGCCATCGCGGCATCGTCGCCATCAACGAACTGCCCGACCTCGCCGAGCGCATCCAGGTCGCCATGCTGAACGTGATGGAGGAGCGCGACATCCAGGTGCGCGGCTACGTGCTGCGCCTGCCGCTCGACGTCCTCGTCGTGGCGAGCGCCAACCCCGAGGACTACACCAACCGCGGGCGCATCATCACGCCGCTCAAAGACCGGTTCGGCGCGGAGATCCGCACGCACTACCCGACCAGGCTGGAGGCGGAGGTGGCCGTGATCCGTCAGGAGGCCGACCTGGTCGCCGACGTGCCCGACCACCTGGTGGAGATCCTGGCGCGTTTCACCCGCAACCTTCGCGAGTCGTCGTCGGTGGACCAGCGCAGCGGGGTGAGCGCCCGGTTCGCGATCGCCGGCGCCGAGACGATCGCGGCTGCCGCCCTGCATCGCGCGACGACGCAGGGTGAGGACGAGGCCGTCGCGCGCGTGGTCGACCTGCAGGCGGCGGTCGACGTGCTCGCCGGCAAGATCGAGTTCGAGACCGGCGAAGAGGGCCGCGAATCCGAAGTGCTCACGCATCTGCTGCGCACGGCGACGGCGGATGCGGTGCGCCAGCATTTCGCCGGCCTCGACTTCGGGCCCCTGGTCGCCGCGATCGAGGACGGCGCCATGGTCACGACGGGCGAGCAGGTGACGGCGCGGCAGTTCCTGTCGGAGCTTCCCGTGCTCGGCGAGTCCGAGCTCTACGACGACATCGCCGATCGTCTCGAAGCGGTGGGATCGGGTGAGATCGCGGCGGCGATCGAACTCGCGCTCGAGGGCCTCTACCTCGCCCGCAAGGTCGGCAAGGACACGGATGGGATCGAGACGGTCTATGGCTAGGGGGCGCACCCACTTCCGGCGGTACGACGGCGGGGATCCGCTCGCGCCGCCCGTCGACATCGCCGAAGCTTTGGATGCGATCGGCGAGTCCGTCATGGGCGGCACCTCGCCGGAGCGGGCGATGAACGAGTTCCTCCGTCGCGGCGGCCGTAACCAGACCGGACTCGACGACCTGGCGCGCCGGGTGGCCGAACGCCGGCGTGACCTGCTGCGCAGGCACAACCTCGACGGCACGCTCAACGAGGTGAAGAAACTCCTCGACCACGCGGTGCTCGAGGAACGCAAGCAGCTCGCACGCGATGCGCTGATGGATGACGACGAGCGCGCCTTCGCCGAGATGCGCCTCGAGAACCTGCCGGCGTCGACCGCCGCGGCGGTGACCGAGCTGAGCGACTACGACTGGAGATCCCCCCAGGCCAGGGCCGACTACGAGAAGATCAAAGACCTGATGGGCCGCGAACTGCTCGACCAGCGGTTCGAGGGCATGAAGGAGGCGATGGAGAACGCGACCGACGAGGATCGCGCCGCCATCAACGAGATGCTCACCGACCTGAACAGCCTGCTGGAGAAGCACCGGCTCGGTGAGGACACCGAGCAGGACTTCGACGACTTCATGAGCAAACACGGGCAGTTCTTCCCCGACAACCCGCAGAATGTGGATGAGCTCATCGACTCCCTCGCGAAGCGCTCGGCTGCAGCGCAGCGGATGCTCAACTCGATGACGCAGGAACAGCGGGACGAGCTCATGCAGCTCTCCGCGCAGGCGTTCGGCACCCCCGAACTGATGCAGTCGCTCTCGCAGCTCGACGCGAACCTCCAGGCGCTGCGGCCGGGGGAGGACTGGCGCGGATCGCAGCGGTTCGACGGCGAGCAATCGCTGGGCCTGGGCGACGGCACCGGCGTGCTGCAGGATCTCGCGGACCTCGACGAGCTCTCCGAGCAGCTGTCGCAGTCGTACCGCGGCGCCCGGATGGACGACATCGACCTCGACACCCTGTCGCGGCAACTGGGCGACGACGCTGCCGTGTCGGCGCGCACCCTGCGCGAACTGGAGAAGACCCTCCGCGACAGCGGAACGCTGCGGCGTGATTCGGCCGGAGCGCTCAAGCTCACACCGAAGGCCATGCGCCAGCTCGGCAAGACCCTGCTGAAGGACATCGCGAACCGGATGTCGGGTCGGCAGGGCCAGCGGGAACTCCACCAGGCGGGGGCGGCCGGCGAGAGCTCGGGCGCGACCCGCGCCTGGGAGTTCGGCGCCACCGAGCCGTGGGACATTCCGCGCACGATCCTGAACGGCGTGCGTCGTCGCGCCGGGGACGGGGGAGGCGGCCGGCTCGTCGCCGTGGACGACATCGAGGTGCAGGAGACCGAAGCGCGCACCCAGGCGGTGGTCGCACTCCTCGTGGACACGTCGTTCTCGATGGCGCTCGACAACCGGTGGATCCCGATGAAGCGCACGGCGCTCGCGCTGCACACGCTCATCCGGTCGCGCTTCCGTGGCGACCACCTGCAGCTCATCGCGTTCGGACGGCATGCCGAGGTGATGGAGATCGAACAGCTCACGGCGCTCGACGCGATGTGGGACAAAGGCACCAACCTGCACCACGCGCTGCTGCTGGCGAACCGGCACTTCCGCAAGCATCCCAACGCGCAGCCGGTGCTGCTGATCGTGACCGACGGTGAGCCGACATCGCACCTGGAGCCGGACGGCTCGGTCAGCTTCTCGTACCCGCCGCATCCGCGCACCATCATGCGCACGTTCGAAGAGCTGGACAATTCGGGGCGGCTCGGCGCGCAGACCACGTTCTTCCGGCTGGGCGACGACCCCGGGCTGGCCCGGTTCACGGCGTCGATGGCCCGGCGGGTCTCCGGGCGCGTGGTCGCGCCGGAACTCGACGACCTGGGAGCCGCCGTCGTCAGCTCCTACCTCGGCTCGCGCGCGTCAGCCCCGGATGCGGACTTCGGCAGCGACTACGGCGAGTGGTTCGGCGGCCGGGGGTTCTGGGTCGGCGGCTGAGCGGCGCGAGTTCGCGGCGTCGCGAATGTCACCGTTTCGGCCGAATGTCATCGGCGGAATGGTCACTCTCGACGCCAACGGTGACACTCGGCTGCTCGGCTGCTCGGCGCCCGGCAGCGGTCAGCCGCAGAGGCCGACGCCGGGAGACGTGAGGATGACCGAGCGGTTCTGCTCGGCGAGAGCATCCGAATAGGCGCCGCTCGCATCCGTCTCGCTCTTCCAGCCGCACCACTGGAACCCCACGCCGGTGGTCTGCAGCAGGGATGCGGGAACCCCGAGCTGTACGAGAGCGGCTTTGACCGCATCCGCCCGGCGCTGCGACAGCGCGAGGTCGCGAGCGTTGTTCGTCGCCTGGTCCTTCGACGCGGTGCCGGTGATCGTCACCACCTGGCCGTTCTGTTCGATCGACGGCACCAGCTGGGCGAGCACCGACTGTGCTTTGGCCGGGTCGGAGAAGGTGGCGGTGTCCTTCACGAACAGCAGGTCGCTGTTGCGGATGACGATGGGATGCGTCCAGTCGGTCTTCGTCTGCACCGACTCGACCGGAACCGTCGACACGGCGGGAAGCCCGCTCACGGCGGTTCCGGATGCGGGCTCCGGCAGCAGTGACAGGGTTCCGCCCGCCGCCTTGACGATCGCGGTCCAGATCGCGATGAGGTTGCTGCGCGCCGGAATGGTGAGCGGGGTCTGCGAACCCGCGACATCGCCCATCCCCGACCAGTAGACGGTGACGCCCTTCAGGTCGGAGGGCAGGAGGTTGCGCGACCTCAGGTCGCTGACGACCTGGGCGGGGTCGGCGTACAGGACGCCGCTGGTCGCGAAGTCGAGAGGGTCGGTGGTCTGCAGTCCGCTACCCACGACGAGGACGCCCATCGGCTTCGAACCGAGGTTGCGTGCGGCGCGGTCGATCGAGCCGAGGAAGTCCACCTGCGGCGTCGTCGCCTTCAGACCGTTGATGTACGCGGTGATCTGGCTGAGCTTGTTGCGCTGGTCGTTCTGGCAGACGATCGCATCCTGTGCGGTGGAGCCGACCAGCGTCGTCCCCATCACCCGGGGCGTGCCGGACGGGACGACTACCGTCACGCTGCCGTTGCTCTTTCCGACGGCCGCCAGCTGTGCGACCGCCGACGACGCCAGTGTGGTCGCCGGCGCATTCGCCGTGCTGCCGGCGACCACGCCCATGTTGCGCTTCTGAGACTGGTCGCAGGCCGCGCCGGCCGCCGTCGCGGATGCGCAGGCGGTCAGACCGCCGCCGATCGCGAGAACGGTG
Source organism: Leifsonia tongyongensis (assembly GCF_010686705.1). Lineage (GTDB taxonomy): Bacteria > Actinomycetota > Actinomycetes > Actinomycetales > Microbacteriaceae > Diaminobutyricibacter > Diaminobutyricibacter tongyongensis. The sequence continues at coordinate 134,867 of NZ_JAAGWY010000002.1, forward strand.
GCGACAGCGAAGCCGGCTCGGGCGAGTCGACGGATGAGCATAGGGTCCTTTCGGTCGGTCAGCAGGTCAGTCGGTCAGCTGCGACGGCTGAACGCTCGGGGCGACTTCGGGAGTCCCCGGCGTCTCGGGGATCTCGGGTATCCGCCGCGCACGCAGCTCGCGGATGATCTGGCTGGTGCTCTCGGGGTCGCGTTCGTGCTGCGCGAGCCGGGTGGCGAGCTGGGCGCGGAGGAGGTCGACGCGGGCGGCGAACGTGATGCGCGCGCCGGTGTAGCGCACCGCATCCTGGTGGTCCAGCTGCTGCGCCTGCTGCGTCGCCTCGCGGGCCTGCACCGCTTCGCCCATGAGCTGGTCGCGATAGCTGCGGAGCTTGTCGGCGTGCGCATGGGCTTTCTCGGCGGCGCTGAGCAGCGGTCGCGTCGTCAGCCAGGCGACGATGAAGCTCACGGCGCCGGAGGTCGCGAGGACGCCGAGCATCAGGAACGCCATGATCGTGTCCGGCGCCGACCAGGAGAAGCCGGTGGTGCCGGTCGACGTCGATCCTCCGACGAGCCCGGAGAGCCCGCCGGCGTTCTGCGCGTCGATGCCCGCCTTGATCCGGGCGATCGTGATGGCCGCGAGCACGGCCACCCAGACGATGATCAGGCCGATCGCGAGGATCGACCAGCGCCGCGACATCACTCCCGCCTGGATGCGCCGCATCAGGATGGCGACGATGTGCGGCAGTGCCACCACGGCGAGCGAGATGCCCAAAGTGATCACGTACATCTGCAGGCCGATCGAGCCGTACTGGCTGTCGTTGCGCAGCAGCAGCGTGAGCGCCTGGGCGAGGAGGATGTAGTCGACCGTGATCATGCCGAGCAGCAGCAGGTACACGAGCACGTGCGCGAACGGTGAGATGTGACCGACGCGGGGACGGATGCGCGGCGGTTTCGAGACGATGTCCCTGGCCATGGGTTTCTCCTTCAGCCGTTCACGCGTAGTTGTGGAACTCGGGGTCGCGCCCGAGGAGCTTGGCGTCGAGGCGCTCGACGGCGATGTCGGCGCGCCTGATCTGGTCGTCGGTGCGGATGATCGCGGTGCGGATGAGCTCTTCGCGCTTCTGCGCAGCGGAGACGCGTTCGGCGCACGTCGCCACATTGCGGGTGCGCTGGCGATCCAGCTCGGCGGCGCCGGCGCGCTCGAAAGCCGAGAGCTCGTGCTCGAAGACCTCGAGGGTCTCCACGTCGACGGCATCCCGCATCCTGCGAAGCCGCCAGAAGAGGCGACGACGGATGCGCCCCGTCGTGGGAACGTCATAGTCGGCCAGCGGCCGGTCACGTCTGGGCATCGGTTCTCCCTTGCCAGAGTTCGAGCAGTTTGGTCTGTTCTTTCGTCGTCAGCCAGTCCGAGCGCCGGAGCACGGGTGCGCGGTCGACCGGGCGATCCTGGGTGCCGGAGCGCCGGTAGGCGCCCCAGTAGATGGCGATCTTCTCGTCCGAGTGGTCGTAGTAGCGGCTCGCGCGCAGGCGGGCCGCCGTGAAGCGGGCGTGGATGACCGCCCCCAGTTCGTCGCGCCGACGTCGGCCCCGGCTGATCCGGCGCTCCAGTCTTCGGAGCTCCTCGAAGATCGGTCCGCGGCCTTCCGCGATCGCTTCGCGGTCGGGCGGTGCGAGTTCGTCGGTCTTCATCTCGTAGGCGGCGAGGTCGTCCTCGAGCGCCCTGGTGAGCATCCGGTACTCGGTGAGCTCGGCGCTGATGCGCGAGAAGAAGCGCTGTTCTTCGCGACGCGCGTAGCCGTTGGCGTGCGCCTGGATCGCCTGCACGGTGGGCGTCGACGGCTCCGCGTCGCCGTCGAACCGGCCGGCGGGCGCGCTGGTGGCGGAGTCCTGGCGGGCCAGTCGTTCGAGTCGTTTGCGGGAGATCATCCCGACCCGCAGTGGTGCACGCGTGGCGCGGGGGACGTTCTGCGAACGGATCGTCATGCCATCCACCCCTATTCCCCAGTTCGGCACAAACCGATGGACCTCGAAGAGTACGCACAGGTCCTGACAAAGTTCTAGGGGATTGTCGAATATCTCCCGATAATCGACGCACGCGTTTCTACAGAGCCGGCCGGATCTCGATCAACGCCAGATCCCACTGGTCGGTCGTCGGAGCTGTGTCGTTGATCGTGACGCTCGTGCCGGACCCGGGGGTCTGCGCGGTCTGGCGCTGGAGCCAGTAGGTGTCACCCGCCGGCGGGAGGTACTGGTCTACGATGGTCTGCCCCGCCCCGGCGGTGTGGGTTCGTGCAGCCGTCCAGTCCGTTCCGACACCCCACACCCACGAGCCGGCCCGTGTGGTCGTCAGCGACGCGGCGGGAGCGCCCGTCGCACCCGATGCTGCCACCGTGGCCCCGGAGGACGCGTCCGCGTTCAGCAGGCCCACCACCGACATCGACGACTGCCACGTGCCGGATGCCTGGGTAGCGGTCACGGTGACGTTGGTGAGCGGTGCGGGCGCGACCGCCTGCCAGATCTCGGCGGTGCCCGCCTGGGCGTTCGACCTCTGTCGGAGGGTCCAGGTCAGACCTCCGCCGCTGACCGACGAGATGGCGGCGCTCCCGCCTGCGCTCGGGCCGTCCGAGCTGATGAAGGCGAGCAGGAGTTCGTTGCTGCCGGTCGTGGTGACGCCGGCCGCGGCGATCGTGGACGTATTCGTGCCCTGATGCGCGGTGGCGATCTTGTCGACCGTGATCGTGCGGTACGTGCCCGAGCTGGTCACCGCCGCCTGCGCCTCGTTGGATGCGGGGCCGAGGTTGTGGGCGGCGTCTTCGGCTGCCACGCGGTAGTAGTAGGTGCCGGCGGCCAGTCCGGTGTCCGTCCAGGTCGTGGTCGTTCCGCCGACCTGGGCGACGCGATTGCCCGCGGCCGGGGTGAATCCTGCGGTCGTCGACCGGTAGATGTCGTAGGTCGTGACGCCGACGTTGTCCGTCGCCGCGCCCCAGGCCAGCGCGGCCTGGCCGGTGCCACCCGTGGCGGTCAGGGCTCCCGGTGCCGACGGAGGAACCGTGTCTTCGTACGGTGCCGGGAAGCGTGTCATCGCTGCGACCGACGGTACGCCAGCCCCGTTGACGATGAACAGCATGTAGTAGCCGGGAGGGGCCGCGTTGCCGTTGGCCGGCAGCTGCACGTTCAGGCCACCCGCGACCTTCGTGAAGCTCAGCGGGATGGTGCGGGTGTTCTGGTCGAAGCCGTGTGTGATCGAGCCGGTCCGCACCAGCATGACCGACCCGATGCCGGCTGCATCCGGGGTCTGGACGAACGCGGTGCTGTTGTACTGCGCCGTCGACGGCGCGGCGGTGATGGTCGGCCTGGCGCCCTTGAACAGGTACGGCGGCGAGTAGATCTGGTAGTTCTCTTCGTTGGTCACCCCGGTGTCGCCACCGCCGCCCGACACGAAGACGCGGCCGTCGGGCAGCAGCAGGGCCACGGAGTGATAGAGCCGCGGCGCCGTCAGGGAGGCGACCGTCGTCCAGGTTCCCGTGCTCGGGTGCCACAGCTCGGCGGGCTTCACGGCGAGCGCCTCGTTCTGCCCCGACTTGTCCGTGCCGCCGCCGGTCGCGAGCACATTGCCGTCGGGAAGGGTCGTGAGGTTGACGAAACTGCGCGCATAGGCCATCGAGGCCGTGGGCTGCCACGTCGGGTTGGGCTGGTTCATGTCGAGCGTGTAGGCGGTCTTGGCGGACTGGCCGCTGAAGCCCCCGTCGGATGCTGTGCCCGCCTTCAGGAACTTGCCCGGCGCGTAGCTGGTCACCGACGCGGCGTCGAGCACACGCGAGTCGATCGTCGTCCACTGCAGCGTCGACATGTCGAGCGACTGCGTCAGCGTCGGGTCCTCGCTCGCGCCGACCTGGAGCACGCGGCCGTCGGGCAACTGGTACATGAAGGGGTAGTAGGGGATGAGCTTGGTCGCGCCCGGCAGCGAGGTCCAGGTGTTGGTCGGCGGGTTGTACACCTCCGGCACCTGCACCAGGTCGGTCGACGTCGTGTCGGAACCGGACGTGACGAGCACCCGGCCGTCGCCGAGAGTCGTGCCGGTCGGATACCAGCGCGGGTAGTTCATCGGTGCGAGCGGCTGCCAGGTCGAGGTCACCGGGTTGAATGCCGTCACCGCCTTGATCCCAAGACCGCCGCTCGTCGCGGTGCCGCCGATCACCGCGATGCGGCCGTCGGCGAGCACGGCCTGGCCGGCGCAGAAGAGGTCGACGGCGGCGTCGGGCACCTGGCTGTAGCTACCGGTCGTCGGATCGAGCAGGTACTGCTGGCCGCCCTGGCTGAAGTCGCCCATCCAGGTGAGGATCTTGCCCGTGTTCGTGAGCGCCGCATGGATCGAGACCTCCGGCCACGGCACGACGGGGCCCCACGATCCGACGACCGACGGGTCGGCGGCGTTGGCGACGGTGACCGTGACGGGAGCGCTCGTCGCGGTGTTGCCTGCGGCATCCGTGGCCGTCGCCGTGAGCGTGTGCGATCCGCCGACAGCTGACGTGGTATCCCACGGCAGCGAGTAGGGGGTGGATGTGAGGGCCGACCCGAGCGGCGACCCATCGAGTGCGAACGCGACGCTCGCAACCCCGACGTTGTCGCTTGCGGAAGCCGACACGGTGACCGTCCCTGACACCGTTGCGCCACCGACGGGGCTGGTCAGCGCCACCGCGGGCGGGGCGGTGTCGACGCCGCCGGTACCGGCCGGCAGGATCTCGATGAGGGAGAGATTCCAGCGATCCGTGGTCGGGGCGGTGTCGTTGATCGTGACGGTGGACGGCGCGGTGACTGTGCCGGGAACGGTCTGCCGCTGGGTCCAGAACGTGTCGCCGACGCTTGCGAGCATCTGGTCCACCTGGGTCTGGCCGATGCCGGTCGTGCGCGGCGTGGCCGTGCTCCAGTCGTCGCCGACCCCCCAGACCCAGGACCCGGTACGCGTCGAGGTCAGGCTGGCGCTCGGGGCGCCGGTCGCCGCACTGTCGCCGCCGACAGCACCCAGCGTCGTCGTGTCGGCGCCGGTGAAGGCGGCGACGGTGAGGGAGGCGACATACGACCCCACGTAGTTCGCCGTCACGGTGGCGTTCGTGAGTGCCGTCGGCGCGACCGCCTGCCAGATCTCAGCGGTTCCGTACTGGCTGTTGGTGCGTTTCCGCAGGCTCCAGGTGAGTCCGCCGCCGGTGACAGTGTTGACCTTGGCGGAGCCCGCCGTCGTCGCGCCGTCGGTGGCGATGAATGCGACGAGCAGCTCTCCGGTATGGCTCGTCGAGAAGGCCGCGGTCGTCACGCTCGCCGCCGGTGTGTTCTGGTGCGCGCTGACCACCACGTCGGTTGCGAGGGGGTCCGCCGCGAACGCGGGGGCAGGGGACAGCGCGAGTGCCGCGAGGCTCACAGCCGTTGTGAGGACCAGTAGGCGGCGCGCGGATTTCCTTTTCATGAGAATGACTCACTTTCATGCTCGACAAAAAGGGTGCGCCTGTCGGGCCTGAAAGTAAAGAGGATCCAGGGGTCGACGGCCGAAATTCCGTGGAGGCACGGAGGGCGCGCACGCGTGCTCGCGGACCGGCCGAGGGCGGGACGAGCCAGGTGTCGAACTCCCGGATCGCGAAGTTTCGCGCGGACCCCGCGTTCACAATTCAGGAGATTCGGCGGATACCTGGCCCAGTTGACCCCTTTCCTGGGCGTGTCGCGGGAAATGGGTCGCAGATCTCCTGAATTGTGAACGCGTGAGGTGCCCGGGTGGCCGGGGCAGACGGGCCGGCGTGCCGGCCGGCGCCGCTCAGGGCCTCGGGGGAGTGATACCCACGGCGGGGAGCAGGACGCCGTCGATCAGGGAGATGAGGAAGTCGCGGTCGACCGGCTTGCGCTGGATCAGCGTGCGGTAGGCGGCCATCGAGGGCGTGAGGACCGACAGGGCGTCGATGTCGCAGTCGGCGGAGATCTCGCCCCGCTCGACGGCGCGGCGCAGCAGGATGCGATTGACCCTGGCTCGCGGTTCGACGATGGCCGCATTGGCCGCGTCGGCGAGTTCGGGCGCGCGTGACAGCATGGACATGAGCCCGGCCATGACCTGCAGCTTCTTCTCGCCGTCTTCGATCGTGTGCGGCTTGATCATCGCGATGAGGTCGCCGCGGAGGGTGCCGGTGTCGGGGAGGTTGGCGAGGTCGAGGTCGACGCTTTTCATGCAGGCGACGGCGTCGATGACGAGTTCGCCTTTGGATGCCCACCGGCGGTAGAGCGTCGCCTTGCCGGCCTTGGCGCGATTGGCGACCATCTCGATGGTCATGCCGTCATAGCCGGTCTCGGCGAGGACGTCGAGCGCGGCCTCGAGAATTTCGGGATCCCGCGTGTGGTCGCGTTTCCGGCCGAGCTTCGTGGGCACGTCGTCCGAGGGCTCTGTGGCGGCCTCGTTCTGCGTGAGGTCGAGCTGCGTCATCGCGGCCATCTCCCTTTGTCGTGCGCGTTCTGCTGAAGCCATCATAGCAGTTAAGGAACCGTTAATATCCGGAACTTCTACTATCCGAAACTGGCCAGTTCCGTATATAGTGTTCACATGCCCCCCACAACTTCCCCTGTTCAGGCCGTCGCTCAGGCGCCCGCGACCACGCGTCACTGGTGGACTCTCGCCACCGTCGCGCTGGCACAGCTCATGGTCGTGCTCGACTCGACCGTCGTCAACATCGCACTCCCGTCGGCCCAGGCCGACCTCGGCTTCACCAACGCCGAACGCCAGTGGATCATCACCGCGTACTCGCTCGCATTCGGCAGCCTGCTGCTTCTGGGAGGCCGGCTCTCCGACCTCATGGGTCGCAAGAGGACCTTCATCATCGGCATGATCGGTTTCGCGGCAGCATCCGCGCTCGGAGGTGCGGCGAACTCCTTCGGGCTGCTCGTCGGGGCCCGCGCGCTCCAGGGCGCATTCGGCGCACTCCTCGCGCCGACCGCGCTGGCCGTGCTGACCACGACGTTCACGATCCCCAAGGAACGCGCTCGGGCCTTCGGCGTGTTCGGAGCGATCGCCGGCGCCGGCGGCGCAGTCGGACTCCTCCTCGGCGGCTTCCTGACCCAGGACCTGAGCTGGCGCTGGAGCCTCTACATCAACGTCTTCATCGCGCTCTTCGCCATCGTCGGAGCCGCCCTGTTCGTGACGTCGGTCAAGCGCTCCGGCCCGCGCCCGAAGCTCGACATCCCCGGCACGGTTCTCGTATCCGGTGCCCTGTTCAGCCTCGTCTACGGCTTCTCGAACGCCGAGACCGACGGCTGGGGCTCACCGCTCACCTGGGGCTTCCTCGCTGCGGCGGTCGTGCTGCTGGTCGCGTTCGTCTTCTGGCAGCGCCGGGCTGCGCATCCGCTGCTGCCGCTGGCCATCGTGCTCGACCGCAACCGCGGCGCCGCCTTCATCTCCGTGCTCATCGCCGGTGCGGGCATGTTCGGCATCTTCCTCTTCGTGACCTACTACATGCAGACCACGCTGCACTTCACGCCCATCCAGACCGGTCTCGGCTTCCTGCCGATGATCGCCATGCTGGTCACCTCCGCGCAGCTGTCGACGAACATCTTCCTGCCGCGGTTCGGGCCGAAGCTCATGGTTCCGTTCGGGATGACGCTGGGCGCGATCGGGATGCTCTACCTCACGCATCTCGACCAGCACAGCACGTACGCTGCAGACATCCTGCCGCCGCTGCTCATCCTCGGCTTCGCAATGGGGTCGATCATGCCGGCGTCGATCCAGACGGCGACCCTCGGTGTCGACCGCGCGTTCGCCGGAGTGGCCTCCGCGACGGTCAACACGAGCCAGCAGGTCGGCGGCTCGCTCGGTACGGCTCTGCTCAACACCCTGGCGGCGACGGCGGCCGCCGACTACCTCGCCTCGCACCTGCCCCCGACTCCGTCGGTCGTGACGGATGCCGCGGTGCACAGCTACTCGGTCGCCTACCTCTGGGGTGCCCTGTTCTTCGCTGTCGGTGCGGTCATCTCGGCACTCCTGTTCCGGCGTCGCGGGCGCGTGGCCGTCCCGGTCGCGCACGACAGCGCGGCCGAGCTCAGGAGCCCAGAGCCGGCCATCGCCCACTGATTCCCACGACGCTGCCGGCGGTGCCCACGGGTGCCGCCGGCACTGCTGTCAGCGGAGCAGGCCGAGTTCCTGCGCACGGACGATGGCCGCACTCCGGTTCGGCACGTCGAGCTTGCGGTAGATGTGCACCATGTGGGTCTTGATCGTGTTCACTGAGACGTAGAAGCGGTCCGCCAGTTCGCCGTTCGTCGAGCGGCTGGGCAGGCAGGCCAGGATCTCGAGTTCCCGTTCGGTCAGGGGCTCGCTCAGGATGGAAGAAGCTGCGGGGGCGAGCGTCGTCGCGGCGCGCTCCAGAACGTGCTCGACGAAAGCCGACCGCTGACCCGGAAGCTGGGCGAGCTGCGCGACGACGTGCGGGCCGGCACGCAGGAACACATCGACGAGCGCGTGCTCCTCCGCCAGCGCAAGCGCCTTCCCGAGCCGTCGCTCCGCCGCCGGCGGACGGCCTTCGACATCGGCGAGCCACGCGCGCAGGAGCAGCCGCTCGACGGTGACGAGAGGCTCGTCGTCGCGTGGCTCGGCTTCCGTCCCCAGTAACGCCCGGGCCCGCTGCGGCTGGAGGTGTGCGAGAGCATACGCGGTCTGCTCGAAGCGCGTGGCAGGAGCATCCGAGCTTTCCGGCTCAGCCGCCCACGGCAGCGAGTCCCTGCCCGAAAGCCGCCGCTCGCGCTGCCTCAGCGCGGTCAGGCGATCGCGAACCACCGGTGGCGGCGGCCCTTCCGGCACGACCGCCAGTTCGGCTGCAGAATCCGTTTGGCCGAGCATGGCACTCACGAGGTGTGCGATCCACATCAGCTGGGTGCGCCTGGTGGCAGCCGCCCGGGCGACCCCTTCGGCGAGCATCCGCTCCGCGTGCTCCGGCTCGGATCGTTCCGCCGCGACGAGGCTCGACGCAAGGTAGGCGTCGGCCGTCGACGGATGCGCGACCAGGTTCGCCTCCTCGGCGATTGCACGTGCCTCGGTCGCGAGCTCCTCGGCTCGGCCCAGACGTCCGCACCAGGCCTCGACGAGCGCCAGCGAACCGAGCGAACTGATGCGCCAGGGTGCGTAGTCGGCACCCTCGGAGCGCGTAGCGAGTTCGAGCCACCGCCTCGCCTCCGCCAGGTCACCGCAGAGGAAGTGGGCGCGACCACCCGAGAACAGGGTCATCGTCCTGAGGGATTCGTAGTGGGTGAGGCCCAGCAGGTCGGGCGTGGACGCGCCCGGGTTCGCATCCAGAAGCGCTAGGGATCGCTTCGCCGCGTCGACCGATGATTCCGGGCGCGGACTCCACCACGCCTCGCAGGCGACGATGGCGTGGGCCACGAGCTGCTGGCTGAGGGTGGCGTCGGGGTCGTTCATCACCCGCCGCAGCGGATCTGCCGCCGCCACGACCTGACCCTCCAGTCCGTGAAGGAACCCGAGCAGCAAAAGCCGGTCGAGTCGATCGTGCACCACGGAGTCGGGGAGGTCGGTCATCCATCGGATCACCGTGCGCAGTTCGCCACGCTCATAGACGTGTGCCCCCCTGGTTCGTACGAGCGTCAGCGCGCGCTCCCATTCCCGGGCGCGCAACAGGTACTCCACAGCGCGCTGCACGTCCCCACGGGCGAGGTACCAGTCGGCGGCGCCCGCAAGAAGCGTGGGTTCGGCTCCCGGTTCTTCGGCACGCAGGTGGTAGCGCAGCAGGTCGCGGAACAGATTGTGGAAGCGGAACCATTCGCGTCGCGTGTCGAGGGGCACGAGGAACATCGATTCGCGCTCGAGCGACTCGAGCCATGACTGTGCGCCGTCCTCTCCCGTGACCTCTGTGATGAGGTCGGCGGACATCTCGTCGAAGGCGGATGCCCGCAGCAGGCTCGTCCGCCGCCGCGACGGCTGCGCCCGCAGCACTTCATCGGTGAGGTAGTCGGCGACCAGCCGGTCGGTTCCGCCGAAGTGCTCGATGAACTCCTCGGGATCGTCACGCCCCTTCATCGTCATCGCGGCCAACTGCAGCCCGGCGACCCACCCTTCGGTGCGAGTGACCAGTGCCGCGACGGCCTCGGGGTCGAACGGCCGCCCGCAGAGCCGTGCGAGCAGTTCGGCCGAGTCGTCGAAGTCGAAGGCGAGGTCGGCACTGCGCAGTTCGACGAGATCACCGTTCAGGCGGTGTCGGCTCCAGCCGAGAGGGAGGTCCATCCGGGTCGAGAAGACGGTGTGGATGTTCGGGGGAGCGAACTCGACGATCCGCTCGAGGTCGTCCAGGAGGCTCCGATTCGTGAGCTGGTGCACGTCGTCGAGGACGATGACGGTCTCGGGCAGAGTCCTCAGGCGCGCCGGCAGCACCTCGAGGAAGGTTTCGCCGAGCCGGCGGCCGCTGATGGATACGGGCGCAGCAGCGTCGAGGAAATGCGGTACGACGCGGGAAAGGGTTGCGACCAGCTTGGCGGCGAAATGGGCGGGGTCGTTGTCTGCCGGGACGATGTCGAGCCAGACGAACGAGCGGTCGGGATGCGTCTCCGCCCACTGTTCGAGCAGCACCGTCTTGCCGGCCCCGGCGGGCGCCACGACGAGCGCGAGCGGCTGCGACAACACTTCGTCGAGCACTCCCCGAAGCGCCGGCCTGTCTATCGCGTGATGTGGAACGCTGTGGTTTTCACCCATAACCCAGCTCTCTCTATCTGCCCTCAGTCTGGCAGGAGTCGTGGCTCGAAGCCACACCCGAATTGGGGTGAGCGGACGGGATCACCCTCTCCGGATGATGACGGCGACGCGGCATGAGCCGACACTGTACGGGAAGGTCGGGGCCAGGCAGGAGAAGCGTCGTGCTCAACGAAACCTACGAGATCGTGATCCGGGGCACACTCAGCCCGGCGGTCCTCGGTGCGTTTCCCGGGTTCGACGTGACCGAAGTCGAGGATGGGTTCACCCATCTGGTCGGCACGGTCCCGGACCAGGCGCGACTCCACGGTCTGCTCGACACCGTCGCCAGCCTGAACATCGAGCTCGTCTCGGTGAACCCGCGCTCGCCCGACGCGACGCGGACGGACCAGCATCAATCAACACGAAGGGAAGAGACATGACAATCGCAGTTCAGGGCCGATTTTCGCGTTCGGGGGCGCATCATGGCTGAATTCGAGTACGGACCGGTCGAGATCTTCCTGATCGGCTTCGACGGCGAGCGCCCGGGGCCCGACGTGGTCAACGCGATCGTCGAACTCGTCAACTCGGGAGTGGTCAGGCTGCTCGACCTGCTCTTCGTGACGCGCTCCTACGAGACAGGCGATGTGGTCGTCCTCGAGGTGGACGAGGTGGCGGACGCGTACGGGCTCCCCGAGTTCGAACTCCTCGAAGTCGGCATCGCCGGCGAGGAGGACGTCTCCGACTTCGCCGGCGACCTCGAACCGGGAACATCGGCGGCGCTCCTCGTCGTCGAGCACGCCTGGGCCCGCAATTTCGCGGAGGCCCTTTTCAACGCAGGCGGGGCGGTGCTGCGCACGGAGCGCATCCCTGCTCCTGTCGTCAACGAGATCGCCGCTTTGAGCGGCGTCGAGTAGATCGTCCGAAGGAGGACAGACATGTTGGGTCGACGGATGGGTCGAGGCGGCCTGGTGCGCGCGGCAGCCACAACGGCGGTCGTCGCAGGAACGGCGACGGCGGTTTCGGGGGGCATACGCGGGCGCCAGGAGGCGAGTCAGCAGCAGGCGGCGGAAGCGCAGGCCTACGAGCAACAGCAGCAGCAGGCGCAGATGCAGTACGCGGCGCAGCAGGCTGTCGCGGCGCAGCAGGCGCAGCAGGCGGCGGCAGCTCCGGCGCCTGCGGCAGCGCCCTCGAACGACATGATGGCGCAGTTGCAGAACCTCGCCTCCATGCACTCGCAGGGCATCCTCTCCGATGAGGAGTTCGCCGCAGCTAAGGCCAAGCTCCTCGGCTGAGTTGTCGAGCAGCCTGGTTGTCAAAAATGGCTAGTGCGCGCGCGCCACTAGCCATTTTTGATGAATCGATGGGGATGCGGGGATCAGACCGCCGACCAGCCTCCGTCGGAGGGCAGGACGACCCCGTTGACGTTCACGCCGTCGTCGCTCAGCAGGAAGGTGATCGACGCGGCGAGGGCGTCCGCCTCGACCGGGTCGGGCAACACGGTCATCGCGAGCTGGACCCGCTCGGCGCCGAGCGTGGACGCGAACCGAGCCTCGATGTTCGTGATGGTCGGGCCCGGAGCGACGGCGTTGACACGGATACCGCTGGGGCCGTACATGAACGCGCTGCTCTTCGTCAGGCCGGCGACCGCGTGCTTGGAGGCGGTGTAGGCGGCGCCCGCGGCGGAACCGCGCAGGGCGGCCTCGGATGCGATGTTGACGATCGATCCGTACGCCTGGGCGAGCATCGTGGGAATTACCGCGCGCGTCAGCTTCATCGTGCCTTCGACGTTGATCGCGAAAACCCGGCGCCACACGTCGTCGCTGACCTCGTGGACCGGCGTCATGTCGTCCATGATCCCGGCGACGTTGGCCAGCCCGTCGATCCTGTCGCCGGCTGCTGCGACGATCGCGGCGATCGCGGCCTCGTCGGTGATGTCTCCGGTGACGGCGACGATCTGCGCATCCGGAAGCTCAGCGACGAAGTCGTCGAGTCGCTCGCGCGAGATGTCGACGGCGATGACGCGGCCGCCTTCGCGCGCGATGCGGGATGCGGTGGCGCGGCCGATGCCGGAGCCTGCGCCCGTCACGATGACGGTCTTGCCGCTGAACCGACCATCGGTGACCTTCTCGACCCACTCGGGGGTCTCGGCGGCGGGGGTCTCGGCAGCGGGGGCGCCGTGCTCGGCGTCATCGGTCGCGCCGCCGTCTCCGGTGGCTGCCTCGGCGCCGGCAGGCACCTCTCCTGCGGCAGCGCGCGCCACGAGGTCGTCGATCATCTCTGCGGTGAACGCGCCCTGGCTGAGCTTGATGAGGCGCTTGAGCGCAAGGCGGCGCACCGGCTTCATAACGGATGCGTTCTGGCCGGCCTGTGCGAGCAGCTCGTTCATGATCGGTCCGCCGATGGGGTCGTCGAGCCAGGTCCCGATCGAGGAATCGCCGGTCAGTCGGGTTGTTGTGGGCATGGGGGTTGTTCCTCCTGATTCGTGGGGAGCGTAGACGGGTGCTCCTACCGGACATCCTTGTCCGGTAGTACGCTACACCCGTGCCGGACAATCTGAAAGCAAACCGCGGACCGAGCGCCGGCCCCGCCAACCGGCGTGCACTGATCGCTGCAGCCCGCGACGTCTTCGCCGAATCCGGGTTCAGCGCGCCGCTCAGCGCGGTCGCGCGTCGCGCCGGCGTCGGCCAGGGCAGCCTGTACCGGCACTTCCCTGATCGGATCTCCCTCGCCGTCGCCGTCTTCGACGACAACATCAACGAACTCGAGGCGCTCGGCTCCAGCAAGGATGCGACACTGAGCGACCTCTTCGACGGTGTCACCGAGCAGGCGCTCGGGTCGACGGCACTGATCGAGGTGGTCTCGTCGAACCTCGGTGATCCGCGCGCCGAACACCTGGCCGAGCGCGTCGGTACGGTCGTCGAGGCTGTCCTCGTGCGCGACAAGGCCGCCGGCCGGGTGGGAACCCACGTCTCGAGCGCCGACGTCATGCTCGCCTTCTCGATGCTGGCCTTCCTGCTCGCGCGGACCGCAGCGGATGAACGTGGCCCGGTCGCCGCGCACGCCCGCTCGATCTTCGAGGCCTCCTTCGCTCCCCGCGCGAGCTGACGCTCGCCGTCGGGCAGTTGGCGTCAGGCGAGGAGTGCCGACTCCAGGGACTCGGCGATGTAGCGTCCGAAGCGCTCGGCCGACCATCCGGACCGGAGCACCAGCAGCTCGAACAGCTCGGGTGCGCTGAATGCCCACAGGACATCGGTCGCCTCGGCGAGGGTGATGCCCGGTCTGAGCTGACCGCGTTCGGCGAGCGACTGCGCGTTGTGCCGCATGCGCGCCCGGCGGTTCGTGTCGCTGTCGCGCAGCAGCGCGGCCATCTCGGGATCGGATGCCGCCGCATCCCGGACCAGAAGATGGATGGGCGCCACCAGGGGCGCGACCTCGGCGGTGAGCGTTCCCCATCCGCGGACGATCGCGCGAGCATCCGCCTCGCTGTTCTGCAGTTCGTCGGACCGGACGGGCGCCGCTGTCGGGCCCGCGCCGAGGAGGCTCTCGTCGTAGATAGCCCGGACCAGCCCGCCTTTGCCTCCGAAGGCTTTGTAGACGGTGTCGACCGAGAGTTGCGCGTCGTCGGCGATGGTGGCGATCGTGGTCGCTGCGTACCCGTCGGCGAGGAACCGCTCGCGCGCGGAACGCAGGATCGCCGTGCGGTTGCGATGCGCCTGCGCGCGGCGGGCCCGCGAGTCGTAGGGGCGTCGCTTCGATTCCGTGGACATGAGATTCATTCTATGCTACCGTATTGAATCCAGCTACCAATAATGGAATCGAGGCCTCCCATGCGAGGTTCGACCGATCCGCAGTCCGTCATCACCCGTCTCGCGGCTGCGACGAACGCCCACGATCTCGACGCCCTGACAGCGTGCTTCGCCGACGACTACGTCAACGTGACCCCGGTGCATCCGGCCCAGAGTTTCAGCGGCTCGGCCCAGGTCGCACGCAACTGGGCAGCGCTCTTCGGCGCCATCCCCGATCTGCGAGCAGACCTGCTCGCAACCGCCGTCGACGGGTCGACGGTCTGGAGCGAATGGGAGATGTCCGGTACGCGTCCCGACCGTACCCAGCATCTGATGCGCGGTGTGATCGTCTTCGTCGTCGAGGCCGACGCCATCGCGTCCGCCCGGTTCTATCTCGAGCCGGTGACCGCATCCGGACCCGACATCGACGGCGCGATCGCTCGCGCAACACACGGTGCCGTTCAGGATGCACGGCCATGATCCTCGTCACGGGTGCGAGCGGGACGCTCGGCCGGACACTCGTCGCCGACCTGGTCGCACGCGGCGAACAGGTCCGGGTGCTGACCCGGGATGCGTCGCGGGTCCCGGCCGACGGGGTCGAGGTCGTCGTCGCCGACCTCCGCGACACGCCCGCGGTCGAACGCGCGATGAATGGCTGCGAGGTCGTCGTCCTCGCCGCCCACGGGTTCGTGGGGCCGCGGGGGATCAGCCCCGAGACCATCGATCGCGACGCGAACATCGCTGCGATCGGCCGAGCGGCCGAGGCAGGAGTCCGCCACATCGTCCTGGTCTCAGCCTACGGCGCCTCCGCCGATCATCCGATGAGCCTGCACCGCGCCAAGTTCGCGGCCGAGCGCGCCCTGAAAGCGACCAACCTGACCTGGACGATCATCCGACCGACCCCGTTCCTCGAAACCTGGACGGGGATCGTGGGCGCGCACGTCGGAGACCGGCACCAGGCCATCGTCTTCGGCCCAGGGGCGAACCTCATCGATTTCGTTCCCGTTGCCGTCGTGGCCGATGCGATCACGGCGGCGATCGGCGAGCATCCGCACCGCAACCGCGAGTTCGACGTGACCGGCGGCCGCTGCCAGAGCTTCACCGGATTGGCCGAAGCCGCGGTCGCCGCGTCCCCCATGGCGACCGGCATCCGTCACGTCCCGCTCGGCATGCTCCGGATGCTCGCCCGGGCCGCGAAACCGTTCGCGCCGGCGTTCGCCCGCCAGGCCCGCGCGGCAGTCGTGATGAACACGACCGACATGACCGCGAGGCGAGTCTCCGCGCCTACGCCGGCCGATACGTGAGAATCGCGACCCCGCTCGGCGAGAGCTGCGACTTCACGAGCTCCATCGTCTTCGTCTGGCCCGTCTCGTCGAAAAGCCGTTTTCCGCTGCCCAGGGTGATCGGGAAGATCATGAGTCGCAGTTCGTCGATGAGGCCGTGCGCGTAGAGGGCGTTGAACAGGGTGGCGCTGCCCTCGAGCATGATCCGCTCATCGGTGTCGGCCTTCAGCTGCCTGACGGCGTCGACCACCCGGCCGGAGACGAAGGTCGCGTTCCATTCCGGCTCGGTCAGCGTCGCGCTCACGACGTGCTTCGGCAGCGCGTTCATCCGGTCGGCGAAGCCCTGCGGGTCCGACGTCGCCGGCCACGCCTCCTTGAACCCCTCGTAGGTGACCCGGCCGAGCAGGAGCGAGTCGCTCTCCATCAGGTTGTCGAATTGGAACCGGGCGACCTCGTCGTCGAACCACGGCCCGCTCCACCGCGGCTCCTCCATCACTCCGTCGAGGCTCAGGAACTCGACTGCGATCAGTGTGCCCATGGCCGTTCCTTCCGTCGCTTCCGTCCTACACCTTCCGCTGGGCGTGCCGCGAGGAGAATACTTGGCTGACACCGGCCCGGCGTCGACACGACGGGGCCGGACTCCACGGCGGTGATCGGGGAAGCAGGCAGAACATGAAGAAGTGGTCCGTCGTCATCGTCCTCGGCGCAGCCCAGTTCGTCATGGTGCTGGACGGCACGGTGATGAACGTCTCGATCTCGACCGTCGTCAAGGATCTCGGCACGACCGTCTCAGCGATGCAGGCCGCCATCACCTTCTACACGCTCACGATGGCGGCGTTCATGCTCTTCGGTGCGAAGCTCGGCGACATCTGGGGGCGGCGGCGGGCGTTCGTGATCGGGTCGATCGTCTATGCGCTCGGGTCGCTGACGACCGCGCTCGCGCCGAATATCGCGGTGCTCTTCCTCGGCTGGTCGATCGTCGAAGGTCTGGGCGCCGTGCTCGTCATCCCCGCGATCGCGGCTCTGGTCGCCGACAACTATGCGGGCCGTGACCGGATCACGTCTTTCGCCGTGATCGGTGCCGTGTCCGGCGCCGCCGTGGCCGCAGGTCCCCTCATCGGCGGGTTCCTCACCACGTATGCCAGCTGGCGCATCGTGTTTGTCGCCGAGGTCGTGATCATGGCGGTCGTGGTGCTGTTCGCGCGCATCATCGCCGACAAGGCCGCGCCGCGTTCGGAACGGATCGACTTCTGGAGCGTGCTCCTCTCGGCCGCAGGTCTCGTCTTCGTGGTGTTCGGGATGCTGCAGAGCAAGACCTGGGGCTGGATCACCCCGCTCGCTTCACCGGTCATCGCGGGCGTGCCGATCGCCCCGCTCGGCATCTCACTCACCGCCTGGCTGATCCTGGCGGGGATCGTCCTGCTGTGGGGGTTCCTCAGACGGCAGCGCCGGCTGGTCGCCAGCGGCCGTCCGCCGCTCGTTCACGTGAGCCTGTTCTCGATCCGCCAGCTCCGCAGCGGCCTGAGCGTCCTCGGTGCGCAGTACGCCGTGACCGCCGGCCTGTTCTTCATGGTCCCGGTGTACCTGCAGATGACACTCGGGCTGGATGCGCTCCAGACGGGCATCCGGATCTTTCCGCTCTCGATCTCCCTGATCCTCTTCTCCATCGTGGGCACCCGGCTCTCGAGCCGTTGGTCGCCCAGGCGGATCGTGCGGGTGGGGCAGTGGATCCTCGTCGGCAGCGCCGTCCTGCTCCTCGGCGCGGTGACGCCCGACCTGCAGGAAGCCCTGTTCGCGGTCGGCATGTTCCTCGCCGGTGCGGCGCTCGGACTGCTCGCCTCGCAGCTCGGCGCCGTCAACATGTCGAGCGTGACCGAGAAGGAGACGAGCGAGGTGGGGGGGCTCCAGGGCGTGTTCCAGAACCTCGGTTCGTCGTTGGGCACTGCGCTGATCGGGTCCATACTCATCGGTGCGCTGACGACCTCGTTCGCAGCCGGAGTCGCCTCGAGCACCCTGCCCGACAGCGTCAAGTCGACCATCAGCGAGAAGACTCAGGGCGGCGTCGCGATCGTGCCGGTGTCGACCGTCACCGAGATCGGCAAGGAGAACGGCCTCAACGCTGACCAGAGCGAGCAGCTGGCAACCATCTACAGCGAATCCCAGCTCTCATCGCTGAGCACGGCGTTCTTCGGCCTGATCGCCATCACCCTCGGCTCCCTCCTGCTGTCGTCGGGCATCCCGAACGAGGTGGCCGGGCGCAAGCGAAGCGAGGAGACCGTCGCGTGAGCCGGTCCACGGGGGCTCCCGTGGCAGGAGCTCATGAGGAGGCGGCCAGTCAGCCGATACCGTTCACGACCGATGCGCGTCGCGCGCTGCAGCTCGCGCTCGCTGCACTCTGGCTGCTCGACGGCCTGCTGCAGCTGCAGCCGTTCATGTTCACCCCTGCGTTCGCCACCCAGGTGCTCGCGGCTGCCGCGAACGGCAATCCCGGCTGGCTCGCGAGTCCGATCCGGTGGGCATCCGGCATCGTCGAACACGAGCCGGTCCTGATCAACACGGGGTTCGCGGCCCTGCAGCTCGCCATCGGCCTGGGGATCGCCTGGCGTCGCTCGGTGAAGCCTGCCCTCGCCGTGTCGATCGTCTGGTCGCTCCTGGTCTGGTGGTTCGGCGAAGGGCTCGGCGGGCTGTTCTCGGGCGGTGCGGATCCGCTGACGGGCGCGCCGGGCGCGGTCGTCCTCTACGCGGTGCTCGGCGTGCTTCTCTGGCCGACGCAGAAGCCGACCACGTGTGACTTCGTCGCGACGCAGCCGGTCGGGCCGGTCGCGGCGCGCGTCGTCTGGGCGGTTCTCTGGGGCGGCCTCGCACTGCTCGCCCTGGTGCGCGGCCCGCTGGCCCCGGCCGGTCTCGTCACGCTGGGGCTCGTCGCCGGCAGTGCCATCCTGGCCGTCATCGCCGTGGCCGTGTTCCTTCCCGTGTCAGCGATGCGCGTCGGCGTCATCCTCGCGCTCGTCGCGAGTGCCTGGATCTGGGTGGTCGGCGAGTCGCTCGGCGACCCCGGTGGCGGGATGTCGACCGATCCCGACTCGGGGCCGCTGCTCGCCCTGATCGCGCTCGCGTACTGGCCGTCGCGGAGCGACCCATGATCGGGCCCGTCTGGCTGGGCGCCGTGCTCGGCGTCGTCGTCCTTGTCGCCGGCGCGTCGGCCCTCGCGCGACTCGTTGTCGCCTGGCGGTCGCACCGGCCGACGGACGCCGAGGTCGACATCCACAACCTGCTCATGGGGGTATCCATGGCCGGGGTGCTCATCCCGCAACTCCTGATCGCCACCGGCCGTGCGGCGACGACCGCATGGCTCGTCGTGTGGATCGTCGTCACACTGTGGTTCGCCGTCAGCGTCGCACGGGACGCGGCACGTCGCGCCTCCGGTCGGCGCTTCGCCGGGCACCATGTCCCGCACCTCGTCATGTCGGCTGCGATGGTCTACATGTTCTCGGTCGGTGACGGACCGATCCCGGGGGCGGATGCCGGGCTCGCCTCCCTCGCGACCCTCGCCTACGCCTTCGTCGTCTTCATGGCCGGCTACGCGGTCATCGTGGTGGATCGGCTGCCGGTGATCGCCGTCGCCGGCATCGGGGACGCGCGCCCGATCGGCCGGGCGCCCGCCACCGCATCCAGAACGACGACGGCTCCGGTGGCATCCCAGCTGGCGGCCGCGACCAACGTCGTGATGGCGCTCGTCATGGGCTACATGCTCGTGGTGCTCTTCGGCTGAGAGGTCTCGACCAGGTCGTCGTGATGGATGCGCCCGTCGAGCCGGGTGAGCGGCTCGCCGCTTCCGCCCCACTGGCGCGAGATGATCTCGGCGGCGATCGACACGGCGGTCTCCTCGGGAGTGCGAGAGCCGAGGTCGAGACCGACGGGGCTGTGCAGGTGCGCCAGTTCGGCATCGGTCAGCCCGGCGGCGCGCAGCCGCGCGAGACGGTCGTCATGGGTGCGCCGCGAGCCCATGGCCCCGATGTACGCCAGTTCCGGTCCGCGCAACGCGAGTTCGAGCAGGGGAACATCGAACTTCGGGTCGTGGGTGAGCACGCAGACGACCGTGCGCGAGTCGATGAGGCCGAGCGCGGCCTGGTCCGCGAAATACCGGTCGGGCCAGGAGACGACCACCTCGTCGACCTCCGGGAACCGTTCCGGCGTCGCGAAGACGGGGCGTGCGTCGCAGACGGTCACGCGGTAGCCGAGGAAGGCGCCGAGGCGCGCCAGCGCGGCCGCGAAGTCGATCGCGCCGAAGACGAGCATCCGCGGTCGTGGCGCGTAGCTGTCGAAGAAGATCCGCATCCCTTCGTCGAGACGTTCGCCGTCGGTGCCGTAGGTGAGCGTGGCGTTCCGCCCCGTCGCCAGGAGGCCGAGCGTGTCGTCGGCTATGGCGGCGCTGGCCCGCTCGGAGGGGAGCTCGCTCTCGAAACGGTCGGTCCGGACGACGACGTGGCGACCGAGCCAGAGCACATCCGGATGCTCGATCACGGTCGCCACGCCGACCGGGCGGCCTGCGGCGATGTCGTCTCGAACGGCGTCGAGTCCTTCGAAGGTGCGGCGCGAGACCGGCTGCACGAAGACGTCGAGGATTCCGCCGCAGGTGAGCCCGACGGCGAAGGCTTCGTCGTCGCTGATCCCGTAGCGCACGAGCTGGGGGACCCCATCCGCCGTCACCGCGGTGGCCAGCTCGTAGACCGCACCCTCGACGCAGCCACCGGATACCGAGCCGACCGCGCTGCCGTCGGCGGTGACGAGCATCGAGGCGCCGGGCGGCCGCGGCGCGGAGTCGAACGTGCGCACCACCGTGGCCAGCCCGGACGTGCGCCCGGCATCCCAATCCGCCATCAGGGCATCGAGAACATCACGCATATCGATCACTCTCCGTCGAGCGCATTCGTCTCCAGTTTCGCACTCAGCGCCGCCGTGCCCGGCCGATCAGGAAGCCGATGAAGCCGGCTGCCAGCAGAGCCGCAGCCAGCTTGAAGGGGTTCTGCAATTGATCGGCGAAGACGCCGCGGACCAGGCTGAGCCCGTTGAGCGAATTCTCCGCGGCCACCTGCGCGCGCGGAGGTGCCGGCGTCGCAGCGGATGCGGGCGCCGGGGGGGTCGGCGGGTCGGCCGTGGGTTCGGTCGGCGCCGTCGCGGTCGCTGCGCCAGCCGCCCCACCGGCGAGCTCGTCCTCCACCAGCTGCTGCAGGTTGGCGGCGAACAGCCCGATCATCTGCTGGGTGACCGAGTTGATGACGCTCTTTCCCATGGCCGCGGCCCTGCCCGAGAGGTTCAGGTCGGCGTGCACACGTCCGGTCGTGGTGTCGCCGTCCTGCGTCAGCTGCATCGTCGCGCTGCCGTCGGCCGTCCCCTGGCCGCGCGTCTCCTGGGCTTTGCCGCGGAACACCGCCCGGTGCTGGGTTTCGTCGAGCTCGACGATGGTGACGGTTCCCTTGTATTGCAGCGACACGGGGCCGAGTTTGACCTTCATCCCGACCGTGAGGGTGTCGTCCGACGGCCGTTCAAGGATCTCGGCGCCCGGCACGGATGCGGCGACCCGGTCGAAATCGAGCAGGATCTTCCACACCGTCTCGATCGGGGCGACGACCGAGAAGCTGGTGTCCAGTTCCATCACGCCCTCCTTATCTCACTAGGGGTACGGCTCATCTCGCTGGGAGTATGGCGGACCTCGCCGGGGTGCGGCCGGTCGGCCCTGATGGCCGCGGCCACCTCCTGCAGGGCCGCGTAGCTGTGCCCGCTCACGAAGGCGTCGCAGTAGGGGAGGGCGGCCGCCATCCCACCGACCAGCGGCTGGAAGCCCGCTGCGACTTTGCGGGGGTTCACCCACACGATGCGATGGGCGAGCCGCCGCAGCCGCTTCATCTGGGCCGCGACCTCGTCCGGCGCATCCTGTGCCCACCCGTCGGAGAGGATCACGACGACGGCGCCACGTGCGACCCCGCGTCGACCGTAGTCGTCGATGAACCGGCGGATGCTGTCGGCCAGTCGGGTGCCACCCGCCCAGTCGGGGACGCTGGCCGCGGCGCGGGCGAGCGCCTGGTCGGGGTCGCGCACGGTCAGCTGCCGGGTAAGCCGGGTCAGCCGGGTCGAGAAGACGAACGCCTCCGCCGCGGCATTGACGACGGCGCCCTGCAGGAGGCTGAGGAAGACGCGGGTGTACGGCTCCATCGAGCCCGATACGTCGCACAGCAGCACGAGGCGACGCGGACGGGTTCGGCGGTGGGCGTAGACAAGGCGTGTGGCGTCCGTGCCGGTGCGCTGGGCCGTGCGGAGGGTGCGGCGCAGGTCCAGGCGGGCGCTGCTGTGCGCCGACGGGCGCGGGCGCCTGCTCGGGCGCACCGGGGTCGCGACCGTGATGCTCTGCACCAGGCGCCGCATCCCGGCGAGTTCGTCGTCCGACAGGTCGGCGAAGGCCATGTCGTGCAGTCGTTCTTCGCGTGATGCGACCGCGAGCACCGCATCCCGCTCCGGTCCGTCGTCGGAGCCGGACTCGTCACCTTCGCTGTCGCGGTCCGTGGTGGCGGGGCCGGGCGGCCGGGGGGCCTC
Organism: Leifsonia tongyongensis; assembly: GCF_010686705.1. Lineage (GTDB taxonomy): Bacteria > Actinomycetota > Actinomycetes > Actinomycetales > Microbacteriaceae > Diaminobutyricibacter > Diaminobutyricibacter tongyongensis. The sequence goes on from NZ_JAAGWY010000002.1 coordinate 157,209, forward strand.
GACCGGGTGCGGCACGGAGGGCCTGCTGTCCGGCGGTGTCGGGCGGGTGCGGGGCTCCGACCCGACGGACGGCGGCGCGTTCGGGTCGCCACGGCTGTCCGCCGGGTCGAGCCGGCCGTCGAACACCGCGGAGAACACCGCCTCGAAGACGGGAAGCTGGGCGTGCGTCGAGACGAGGACGGTGCGGCAGGTGCGGTAGAGGGCGTCGCGCGAGTCGGGCGGGACCAGCCGAAGCGATTCGGCTAGCCAGCCGGTCCGCTCGGGTGGCACCGGAAGCCCGGCACGCCTCAGGGTGGTGGTGAGCCCGGCAGCGAAAGCCGCCGCCTCGACCCGCGGTGCGGGCCTGGGCAGCACGGTCACGTTCGACCCCGACTCAGCCATGGGCGCCGCCGACCACCCAGTCGGCCCCGCGGGCAGCCGCCAGGTCGAGGTCGTCCCGGTTCTTCAGCACCGAGCCCCAGGTCTGGTCGACGACGGGCGCCGCGAGCTGGTCGACACCGAGGATCGCCAATGCCGAGACCCAGTCGATCGCTTCGGCGATGCCCGGCGGTTTCGCCAGGTCGAGCGTCCTGAGGCGGAGGATCGCCGCGGCCGCCTCGAGGGCGAGTGGCTCCGAGCTCCCGGGAACGCGACGGCGCACGATCTCGGCGATCCGCGCCGGCGAGGGGAAGTCGATCCAGTGGTACAGGCAGCGGCGGGTGAGGGCGTCGTGGAGGTCGCGGGTGCGGTTGGAGGTCAGCACGACGATCGGCGGATGCGCGGCGCGGATCGTCCCGAGCTCAGGGATGGTGACCGCCGCCTCGGCGAGGAGCTCGAAGGTGAACGCTTCGAATTCGGCATCCGCGCGATCGATCTCGTCGAGGAGGAGGACCGCAGGTAGCGGTCCCTGGTGCTCGATCGCCGACAGCAGCGGCCGGCGCAGCAGGTACTGCGGCGCGAAGAGGTCGGTCTCGTCTATCGTGCCGTCGCCCAGCTCGGCCAGACGGATTCCCAGCAGCTGCCGCTGGTGGTTCCACTCGTAGAGCGCTTCGCCTGCGTCGATGCCCTCATAGCACTGGAGGCGGAACAGCGGCGTTCCCAGCGCGCGCGCCAGCGACTTGGCGGCCTCGGTCTTGCCCACACCCGCCTCACCCTCCAGGAGGATCGGCTGCGGAAGGCGCACCGCAAGGAAGAGGGCGGTCGCGAGCGCGTCATCCGCCAGGTAGTCGTCGGCCTCGAGCGCGGTCGACAGTGCAGCGACATCGGGTATCCGCCGCCGCACGTCGTCTTCGGCCCCCGTGCGCGCCCGGGCCGTCATCCGGTCGCCTGCAGCTCGGCGAGCACCTTGCGGTAGTCGTCCTCCGTGTCGACGTCGGTCGGGATCACGCCGGGCACCGGCACCTCGACGACGTCGGCGGCCCGTTGCTCGAGGAGCTTCCACACGGCCTTGTCACCGTGCAGCGCGGCCAGGGCGGGCAGCATGGTGCGGTCGAAGGCGAACGGATGCCCGATCCCGTCGTCATAGCGGCACACGGCGATCGGCGCCCCACCCCGCCCTCCGAGCAGGGCCTTGACCGCCTCGACGCGGACGCCGGGCTGGTCCCCGAGCAGCAGGACGAGCACGTCGGTGCTCTCCTCGAGCTTCGGGATGGCCGCCGCGATCGAGGAGGAGCATCCGGCTGCGAAGTCGGGGTTGTCTGCGATCTCGACGCCGTCGAGGTCCACCACCTGCCTGACCGCTTCCTCCGCACCCCCGAGAGCGACGACCACCTGGTCGAAGCCGCACTGGCGCGCGAGCCGGAGCACCGCATCGAGGAGCACACCGTCACCGTAGGGAAGCAGCTGCTTCGGTCGCCCCAGCCGGGTGGAGCCGCCCGCCGCCAGCACGAGACCGGCGACCCGGCCGTCAGTCGGCGCCGACATAGCGCTGGGGGTCTGCGAGGAAGGCACTGTGGCAGCCTTCCGAGCAGAAGTAGAAACGGGTGCCGTCCACATCGGCATGCAGGCTGGTCTCGACGGCGACCACCTCCATGCCGCAGACGGGGTCGGTCGCCGTCAGGATGGGCGCCTCCGGCTCCGCCTCACGGGAGCGTTCGGCGACGAGCTGGGCGAGGATCGAGAGCGCGATCTCGGCTGGGGTGACGGCCCCGATCTCGATTCCGGCGGGCGTGAAGACCCGGCCGCGCTTCTCGTCGTCGACGTCGAGCGAAGCCAGGACGGCAGCTCCACGGATGTCGCTCGCCACCAATGCGACATACGGCACGCCCGCGCGCAGGGCCCGTTCGAGCGCGGGCTCCTCCTCTTTGCCGTGCGAGGCCACGATCACGGCTGCGTCCGTCGCGCCGGGCGCCATGGCAGCGCCATCCGTGAGCACCATCTCGAAACCGAGCTGGCCGCCGAGCGCGGCGAGCGCATGGGCGACAGGGGTCGAGCCGACGACGAGCACTGTCGGCGCGGGCACCTCGGGCTGGAGGAACACCTCGATCGCTCCGCCGCTCAGGCACGGATTCGACACCTCCACGGCGCCCTCCTCGTTCACACGCGACGGCTCGCCGGGGACGACCCGCAGCAGCACGGGCTCCTGGGTGATGAGCGCCCGCAGGCTGTACTCGCGCACGGACGCCTCGACGCAGTTGCCGCCGACGAACCCGTGGATCTCGCCCGTCGACCTGACCAGCGCGACATCGCCCGCGCGCGCACTGGTCGGATGCTGCGCGCGGACGACGGTGGCGCGCACGAACGGCTCCCGGCGGGAGGCGAGTTCCGCCGCGAGGGTCGCCTGTGCATCCTTCATCGAGTTCATTCCGTGCTTATTCATCTGGGCCGATCACGCCTGGGCCGATCACGCCTGCTCCGATCACTCCTGCTCCGATCACGCGTGCTCCGATCACACAGGGGGAGTGGCCCTGCCCTGCATGGCCTCCCAGACGCGGGCGGGCGTGCACGGCATGTCGATCGTGGTCACTCCGAGCGGCGACAGCGCGTCGATGATCGCATTCACGATCGCCGGGGGCGAGCCGACTGTCGCCGACTCGCCGATGCCTTTCGCGCCGATCGGGTGGTGCGGCGACGGGGTGACGGTGTAGCCGGTCTCCCAGTTCGGCACCTCCATCGCGGTCGGGATCAGGTAGTCCATGAACGAGCCGCCCAGGTTGTTGCCGTCTTCGTCGAACTCGATGATCTCCATCAGCGCCATGCCGACGCCGTCGGTGAGCCCGCCGTGCACCTGGCCCTCGATGATCATCGGGTTGATCCTGGTCCCGCAGTCGTCGACGGCGATGAAGCGCCGCACCTTCACGACACCCGTGCCCGGGTCGACGTCGACCACGCAGATGTATGCGCCGTAGGGGAAGGTCAGGTTCGGCGGATCGTAGGTGACCTCGGCGTCCAGGTTGCCGTCGATGCCCTCGGGCAGCTCGATCGTTCCGACCGCGCCGAGGGCGATCTCGGCCATCGTCTTGCCGACACTCGGGTCGCCCTTGACGAACCAGCGGCCCTTCTCCCACTCCAGGTCCTCCGGCCGGGTCTCCAGCATCGCGGCCGCGATGAACTTCGCCTTCTCGCGCACCTTGCGAGCGACCAGGGCGACCGCACCGCCGGAGACAGGTGTCGACCGGCTGCCGTAGGTGCCGAGCCCGAACGGCGTCTGGTCCGTGTCGCCGTGCACCACCTGGATGTCCTCGGGCGGTATGCCGAGCTCCTCCGACACGATCTGGGCGAAGGTCGTCTCGTGCCCCTGCCCCTGCGACTGGACCGAGATGCGCACGACGGCCTTGCCGGTCGGATGCACGCGCAGTTCGGCGCCGTCGGCCATTCCGAGGCCGAGGATGTCCATGTGCTTGCGCGGCCCCGCGCCCACCGTCTCGGTGAAGAACGAGATGCCGATGCCCATGAGCTCACCGCGGGCCCGTCTCTCCTCCTGCTCGCGCCGCAACTCGTCGTAGCCGGCGATCTCCATCGAGAGCCGCATGGTCTTCTCGTAGTCGCCCGAGTCGTACTCCCAGCCCGTCTTGTTCGGGTAGGGGAACTGCTCGGGCCTGATGAAGTTCTTCAGCCTGAGTTCCGCCGGGTCCATGTCGAGTCGGCGGGCGAGCGCATCCACCATCCGTTCGACGAGGTAGACGGCCTCCGTGACCCGGAACGAGCAGGCGTACGCGACCCCGCCCGGCGCTTTGTTGGTGTACACGCCGGTGACTTTGCAGTAGGCCGCCTGAAGGTCGTAGCTGCCCGTGAAGATGTGGAAGAAGCCGGCCGGGTACTTCGTCGGCTGCGCCGTGGCGTTGAAGGCGCCATGGTCGGCCAGCACGTTCGTGCGCAGGCCGAGGATCTTCCCGTCCTTCGTCGCCGCGATCTCGCCCTGCATGATGTAGTCGCGCGCGAACGACGTCGACATCAGGTTCTCGCTGCGGTCCTCCATCCATTTCACCGGCCTGCCCGTGACGATGGAGCCGACGGTCGCGAGGATGTAGCCCGGATAGATTCCGACCTTGTTGCCGAAACCCCCTCCGATGTCGGGCGAGACGATGCGGATCTTCTGCTCGGGGATGCCCGCCACCATGGCGAAGATCGTGCGGTGCGCGTGCGGCGCCTGGCTCGTCTCGTACAGGGTCAGCTTTCCGTCGATGGGGTCGAAGTCGGCGACGGCGCCGCAGGTCTCCATCGGTGCAGGGTGGACGCGCGGGTAGACGACCTCCTGCGATACCACCACGTCGGCGGATGCGAACACCGCGTCGGTCTCGGCGGCGTCGCCCGCCTCCCAGTCGAAGATGTGGTTGTCGGTGCGGCCTTCGAGGTCGTCGCGGATGACCGGGGCGTCCGGGTCGAGCGCCTTGCGTGCGTCGACCAGCGGCGGCAGCACCTCGTACTCGACGTCGATCAGTTCGAGCGCGTCGCGTGCGGCGTAACGGTCCTCGGCGACGACGAACGCGACCTCCTGGCCCTGGAACCGCACTTTGTCGGTGACGAGTACGGCCTGGACGTCGTAGGAGAGCGTCGGCGCCCACGCGAGGCCGAGCCCCTCGAGGTCCTTGCCCGTGATGACGGCCACCACTTTAGGGTTGGCCAGCGCCTGGGTGGTGTCGATGGAGACGAGGCGGGCGTGGGCGACCGGGGCGCGCAGGATCGCTCCGTGGAGCATCCCGGGCAGCACGATGTCGTCCACATAGTGGCCTTTGCCGCGCACGAACCGGGGATCCTCCTTGCGCTGGAGGCGTCCGTAGCCGATCGGGCGGTGCTCGTCGCCGGCGGCCGGGTTGGGGGTGTGTTCTTCGACGATGGTCATGCGTCCACCTCTTCTGGTGCTTCGGCGGTCTGCGCCGGATGCTCCGCTGCCCACTGCACGGAACGGACGATGGTCGCGTACCCGGTGCAGCGGCAGATCTGGCCTGAGATCGCTTCCCTGACCTCCAGTTCGGTCGGGTGCGGGTTGCGGTCGAGCAGTGCCCGGGTGGTGAGCATCATCCCCGGTGTGCAGAAACCGCACTGCAGGCCGTGCTCCTCCATGAAGCCTTGCTGGATGGGGTCGAGGGTTCCGCCGGAGGCGAGCCCCTCGACAGTCCGGATGTCGTGACCGTCGGCCATCGCGGCGAGCACCGTGCAGGACTTCACCGGTAGCCCATCCATCAGGACGACGCAGGTTCCGCAGTTGGAGGTGTCGCATCCCCAGTGCGTTCCGGTGAGGCCGAGGTCGTCGCGGATGAAGTGCACCAGCAGGACGCGCGGTTCGATCTCGCGGGTGATCTCCTCACCGTTCATGGTCATGGTGACCTGCATGGTTCAGCCTTCCTGTGAGCCGGCAGCGCGTGCGCATGCACGCCGCAGTGCCCGGCGGGTGAGTTCGTCGGCGAGATGCCGCTTGTAGTCGACCGGCCCGCGCTGGTCGGCGACCGGGTCGCACGCTTCGGCGGCCAGCGCGCCCGCCTCGGCGAAGAGGTCCTCGCCCGGTGGTCTGCCGGCGACGAGGTCGTCGATGCCCGGAACCGTCCCGTCGAGGTTGACGGCCGTGACGCCCACTGCGGCATCCGCGATCGTTCCGTCGGATGCGAGCGTGGCCGCAGCCCCCGCCGCGACGACAGCCCAGTCGCCCACGCGCCGCTCCACCTTCTCGTAGGCGCTCGACGTCCGCGCCCTCAGCGGGAAGCGGAGCTCGCAGAGCAGTTCGTTCGGAGCCAGCGCCGTCTCGTACGGCCCGACATGGAACTCCTCCATGGTCAGGGTCCGTTCCCCACCCGGGCCGCGGGCCACCGCGATCGCCCCGAGCACATCGCAGACCGTGGACAGGTCTTCGGCCGGGTCCGCCTGGCAGAGCGAGCCGCCGATGGTGCCGCGGTTGCGGACGACGGGATCGGCGATGACATGTTCGGCGTCGGTGATGATCGGAAGCAGCCGGGCGATGTCGGCCGAGTCGAGCAGGGCGGCGTGCCGGGTGAGGGCGCCGACACGGACCTGGTCGTCCTCGACGGTGATGAAATCGAGTTCGTACAGGTTGTTGATGTCGATGAGCCACTCGGGCCTGGCGAGCCGGAGCTTCATCATCGGCAGCAGGCTGTGGCCGCCTGCGATGACCCGCGATTCGGGTCCGTGGCGCTCGAGCAGGGCGATGGCGTCGTCGACGCCTGTTGCGCGGGCGTAATCGAATGGAGCCGGGATTTGCACAATGCACTCCTTCGGAGGGCCGCACGACGGTGTGCGGCACCCGTTGGGGAAAGTGTTGCTCCGTGGATTCGCGAGTGTCAATATCGACTTAAGCGAAAGGTTATGACGCCTTGTCGATGACGCTTACCCAGCTCAGGGCCTTCGCACTGGTGGCACGGCTCGGCTCTTTGCGCGCCGCGGCGCTGGAACTCGGCATCAGCGAACCGGCGGTCTCGTCCGCGTTGGCCGCGCTCCGCCTGGACCTCGGCGATGCCCTGTTCGTCCGTTCGGGTGGCGGGATCGCGCTCACCCCGGGCGGGCGGATGCTCGCCGACCACGCGCAGGAGATCGTCGGTCTCGCCGACAAGGCCCGGTGGGATGTCGCCCACGCCGAAGCGGCCAGGCCGGAGCTGCGGGTGCTGGCGACGGCCGCCTTCGCCGAACACGCCGCAGGCAGGCTGTTCGATGTCTTCACCAAGTGGGTGCCGGCGGCATCCGTCGATGTCGTCGTCGAATCGGCAGCGGATGTGGCCGCGCTGCTCACGGACCGCGCCTACGACATCGCGCTCGGCGCCCGACCCTCGAAAGCGGACGAGGCGACGATGGAGGTCGTGCCGTTCCTGCGCTACCAGCGCGTCCTCGTCGCGGCACGGTCGCACCGCCTCAGCTCGCTGACAGGCCCCATCCCGCTCCCGCAACTGCTCGCCCCGCAGTGGTTCGCCGGGTCGGCCGGTATCGAGGAGCAGACCGAGGAGGGCCGCTGGCTCTCGCACCTGGCCGGCGTTCCCCGGATCGTCAGGCTGACGAGCGAGACGGATGCGCTGGCCGCCGTCCGCGCAGGCGAGGGGATCATGCTCGCCCTCGCGCATGCTGTCGCCGGGGAGCTGGAGAGCGGCTCGCTTGTGCGTCTGCCGGTCGCGGGCACACCTGTCGGGGGGCTCTGGTGGGCGACGATCCTCGATCGCGGGCGGGCCGGCATCACGGCGCGCATCCTGCAGCGGTTCGTCACCACCGCCGAAGCGACCGCGGCCATGGTGGCACCGGGCGGATCGCGTGGGCTCTCCGGCCGCGGATCGAAGGTCCACGTCGCCCTGTGGACCTGATCGCGCTGTGGACTTGATCCACGGCTTGGGTGGCGCGCCACGGAGGACGTACAGTGACAGCATGACCCTGGTGAGTGTGGGCATCCCGCGCATCCGGCGCGATCCGGCGCAGATGCCGAGCCTTGCCGATCGACCGGACGTCCCCGGCCTCGTGGACCGGTTCGGCCGCGTCGCGCGTGACCTCCGCATCTCGGTCACGGAGAAGTGCTCGCTGCGCTGCACCTACTGCATGCCGGAGGCCGGCCTTCCGCCGATCGCGCGCGACGACCTCTTGACGCCGGTGGAGATCGCGCGGCTCGTGGGCATCGGCGTGCGCGACCTCGGCATCCGCGAGGTCCGTTTCACCGGTGGCGAACCGCTGATGCGCGTGGACCTCGACGAGATCATCGGGCTCAGCGCTGCGGTCGCACCAGGCATCGACCTGTCGATCACGACGAATGCCGTCGGCCTCGAGCACCGGGTCGCCCGTCTCGTGGCAGCCGGTCTCACCCGCATCAACATCTCGCTGGACACCGTCGACCGCAAGCATTTCGCGGAGCTCACCCGGCGCGACAGGCTCGACTCGGTGTTCGCGGGGATCCGCGCGGCGCACGCGGCCGGTCTGACCCCGCTCAAGCTCAACGCGGTGATGATGCGGTCGACCCTCGACGACGCGCCCGACCTGCTGGAGTGGGCGATCGCCAACGGATGCCGGCTGCGGTTCATCGAACAGATGCCGCTCGACGCCGACCACACCTGGACGCGCGACAACCTCGTGACGGCGGCCGAGCTCCTGGAGAAGCTGGGCGAGCGGTTCGCGCTGGACGAGATCGGTCGCGACGACCCGTCGGCGCCGGCCGAGGAGTGGACGGTGGACGGCGGCCCGCACACGGTCGGCATCATCGCGTCGGTCACCCGGCCGTTCTGCGAGAACTGCGACCGCACCAGGATCACGGCCGAGGGCACGGTCCGTTCGTGCCTGTTCGGCGACGACGAGACCGACCTGCGGCCGCTGTTGCGGGGGAGCGCCACCGACGACGAGATCGCGCAGTGGTGGCGCGGCGCGATGTGGGGAAAGCAGGCGGGCCACGGGATCGACGCGGCCGACTTCATCCCACCCGAGCGCAGCATGGGCGCGATCGGCGGCTGACCCGCCGCCCACCTTGTGCATCGAGTCGGCGGTAACTCACCTCATCCGCCGGTTTTGAGGTGAGTTACCGCCGACTCGACGCGGCTGTAGGGCTCAGGCGCGAGTGAGGGCGTCCTCGAGCGCGACCCAGGGGAGCATCGCGCACTTGATCCGCGCGACGTAGCGGGATGCGCCGGCCAGTACGACGGCGTCGCCGAGCAGCTCCTCGTCGCCCTCGACCGTGCCCTTCGACTGCATCATCGTGCGGAACGCGTCGATCCGCGCGTTCACCGCGTCGCGCTCGAGGTCGTGGATGACGTCGGAGAGAAGGGATGCGGACGCCTGCGAGATCGCGCAGCCGTGGCCCTCCCAGCTCACGGCTTCGATCCGCCGGCCCGACGCATCCACTCGCACGCGAAGCGTGACCTCGTCGCCGCAGGTCGGGTTGATCTGGTGGGATTCGGCGCCCGACGGCTCGGTGAGCCCGTAGCCGTGCGGTCGGCGTGCGTGATCCATGATCACTTCCTGGTAGAGGTTGCGCAGGGACATGCCGTCCCCGCCGTCCACGCCGTGAGAGCTCGCCGCGCCGTGGTCGTTCATCGCCCGAGTCCGAAGAACGGGCGCACGTCGGCGACGGCATTCAGGAAGGCGTCGACCTCATCCGGTGTCGAATACAGGTAGGCGCTCGCCCGGGTCGTGGCAGTGATGCCGTACCGGCGGTGGAGCGGCTGCGCGCAGTGGTGACCCACCCGCACTGCGATCCCCAGTTCGTCGAGGTACTGACCGACGTCGTGGGCGTGCACGTCGTCGACGACGAAACTCGCGAGACCGGCGCGGTCCTCGCCGGGACCGGGGCCGAGAACGCGGATGCCCGGGATGTCCGCGAGCCCCGTGACGAGCCGCTGCCCGAGCGAGAACTCCCAGTCGTGGATGCGCTCCAGACCGACAGCGTCGAGGTAGCCGACCGCCGCGGCCAGGCCGATCGCCTGGGAGACCCGCTGCGTCCCCGCCTCGAACCGCTGCGGCGCCGGCAGGTACTCGGCGTGGTCGAGGGTCACCGTGGTGATCATCGAGCCGCCGGTGAGGAACGGGGGGAGGGCGTCGAGGAGTTCGGCTCGCCCGTAGAGGACGCCGACACCCGTAGGGCCGAGCATCTTGTGGCCCGAGAAAGCCGCGAAGTCGACGTCGAGGGCGCGGAGGTCGAGCGGGCGATGCGGTGCGGACTGGCAGGCGTCGAGAACGACGAGAGCGCCCGCCGCGTGTGCGAGAGCCGTCAGCCTCTCGACGGGGTTCACCGTGCCGAGAACATTCGAGACGTGCGTGAAGCAGACCAGCCGGGTTCGATCGCCGATGACGTTCGCGGCCTCGGCGAGGTCGAGCGCGCCATCGTCGGTCAGGGGGATCACGCGGAGCGACGCCCCGGTGCGGGCCGCGAGTTCCTGCCACGGGACCAGGTTGGCGTGGTGCTCCATCTCGGTCACCACGATCTCGTCACCGGCGCCGAGCCGGAACCGCTCGGCTGCCTCGCCGCCCCGTCCGGCGCTCGCGTTCGACATCGCGTAGGCGACCAGGTTCAGCCCTTCCGTCGCGTTCGACGTCCAGACGATCTCGTCGTGATCGACGCCGACGAACGATGCGACCGTCGTGCGTGCGTTCTCGAACAGGTCGGTGGCCTCGGCGGCGAGCGTGTGCGCCCCGCGATGAACGGCGGAGTTGTAGTGGAGCGCGAAGTCGACCTCGGCATCGATCACCGCACGCGGGCGCTGCGACGTCGCGCCGGAGTCGAGGTAGGCGAGCGGATGCCCGTTCACCCGCTCCCGGAGGATCGGGAAGTCGTCGCGCAGGCGTTCGACGTCGTCGATCGTCAGCGCGCGCGTCGTCGGGTCGGCAAGTGTCATCGCAGTGCAGTCCTGTTCGTGTGGGGCGCGGCGCCGGTCACCGGTCTGGTCACAGCGCCGCTGTCCGCTCTCCAAGGCTACGCCGCCGAACAGCGCGATGGGTCGGCTGTGACATTGTTGCGAGCCTGCACCAGAGCTGCCCCGACGGCGTACATTCGGGAATCGGAGCCGAACTCGACATCGGACGGAGAAACACCATGACCGTGAAACTGGGAATCCTGGCGCTGCTGCAGGCCAAGCCGGGCAAGGGGGACGAGCTCGGCGCCTTCCTCGAGGGCGGCAGATCCATCGCCGCGGGTGAGGACGGCACCATCACCTGGTACGCCTTCAAGGTGAGCGATACCACGTACGGCATCTTCGACACCTTCGAGACCGAGGATGCGCGCCAGGCGCACCTGAACGGCGAGATCCCGAAGGCGCTCGGGCAGGTGGCGCCCGACCTTCTCGCGGCCGACCCGGACATCCGCACCATCGAGATCCTCGCCGTGAAATAGGTGCATCCACCGTCTCCTGATGAGGGTTCGGACAGGGTTCACACCAACCTGTCAGGCAAATGCACGTAAACCAGTGGGACGGTGGGACGGTGGACATACCCCCGCTCTCTTTCCCGCGCGACCGCATGGCCGACCTCAGGAGACGGCTGGAACCTCTGCGGCACTATGAGATCACGCCCGCGAAAACCCGTCTCGGCGTCTTCGCACAGATCGGCGTCGCCTGCCTGATGGCCGCCGTGCTCGTCGCGGCCGTCATGCTTCCCGGGCTCCTCGGCGTGGGAGCCGCGGCGTCTGCCGGGATCAACGGTTTCAACGAGTTGCCCTCGAGCCTGAAGATCGCGCCGTTCGCCCAGAATTCCGCCATCTACGCCAAGAAGGGCGGAGTCGAGGTTCCGATCGCGTCCTTCTACGCGCAGGACCGGGTGAACGTCACGTGGAATGCGGTCGCGCAGACCGTCAAGGATGCGACGATCGCGGCCGAAGACCCGCGCTTCTATGCGGAGGGCGCCGTCGACATCCTGGGAACCGTGCGCGGAGCGCTCTCGACCGTCGCCGGCGGATCGGTTCAGGGTGGATCGTCGATCACCCAGCAGTATGTGAAGAACGTCGAGGTGCAGCAGTGCGACGCACTCACCGACGCGAAGGCGGTGCAGGCGTGCTACCAGAGCGCGGCCGGAGTCACCCTGCAGCGCAAAGTGCAGGAGATGCGGTACGCGGTCGGGCTCGAGAAGGTGTACAGCAAGAACCAGATCCTGATGGGCTACCTCAACGTCGTCGGGTTCGGCGGGCAGATCTACGGAATCGAGAGCGCCGCTCACTACTACTTCGGCATCTCGGCCTCGCAGCTGAGCCTGGTTCAGGCGGCGACCCTGGTGGCCATCCTGAACAACCCCTCGAACCTGCGGATCGACCAGCCGAAGAACGCGGCCAACGGTGCCGCCAACGGCTACAAACTGACGAAGGAACGCCGCGACTACGTCCTCGACCGCATGTACGTGAACCACAAGATCACGGCGGCGGAGCGGACAGCCGCAAAAGCCACCCCGGTGAAGCCCACGATCACGCCCACGACCTCGGGGTGCGCCACCGCCGCGCAGTACAACGCAGCCTTCTTCTGCGACTACGTGCGCGACGTCGTGCTCAACGACCCGGCTTTCGGCGCCACGTCGGCCGACCGCTGGGGCACGCTCAACCGCGGTGGGCTGAAGATCTACACCACCCTGAACCTCGACCTCCAGGCCGTCGCCCAGAAGTCGCTCAGTTCCTACATCCCCGCGTCGGCCCAGGGCATCGACCTCGGGGCGTCGAACGTCTCGACCGAGACGGGTACGGGTCGCATCCTCACGATGGTCGAGAACCGATCCTTCAACAACACGGACCAGGCCGTCCCGGGCACGACGGCCGTCAACTACAACACCGATGAGGCGTACGGCGGATCGCAGGGATTCCAGACCGGTTCGACGTTCAAGGCCTTCGACCTCGCCGCCTGGCTCCAGGCAGGGCACAGTCTCTACGAGAGCATCGACGCGACGCACTACGACTTCCCGACCTCCGACTTCACCAACACGTGCGCCAATATCGCGGGGCCGGACTGGCAGGTGTCCAACGACGAGGGCTCGGCCGGTTACCTGTCCGTCATGTCGGCCACCGCCCAGTCGGTGAACACGGCGTTCGCGATGATGGCTACGAAGATCGACCTGTGCTCGATCCTGAATGCGGCCAAGGGGCTGGATGTGCATCCCGCGTCCCCGAACAATCCCCTGAACTCCTTCCCGTCCATGGTGCTCGGCACCAACTACCTCTCCCCCCTCACGATGGCGACCGCGTACGCCGGCATCGCCAACGGTGGCGTGGTCTGCACACCCGTCGCCATCGACCGGGTGATCAACGCGGACGGCTCCGCCCGTGCAGTCACCCCGTCGAAGTGCACCCAGGGCATCGCACCGAACATCGCAGCCGGCGTCAGCTACGCCCTGGAGGGCGTCCTGCGCGGGGGCGGGACCGCCGCGAGTGCGAACCCGGGCGACGGCGTCCCGATCATGGGCAAGACGGGCACCACCGACAACTCCCTCCAGAACTGGCTCGTCACCTCGACCAGCAAGGTGTCGACGGCGACCTGGGTGGGCAACGTCTCCGGCTCGACCCCGCTGCGCAGCCTGAACTTCAACGGTGTCGGCGGCGGCAACGTCAAATTCGAGATCGCACGACCGATCCTGCAGGCGATCAACGCGGCCTACGGCGGCGCTCCGTTCACGCAGCCGTCGGATGCGCAGCTCTACGGCACGCAGGTCACGGTTCCGGATGTCTCGGGCCAGACCCCGCAGGCGGCCCAGTCGGAGCTGCAGAACCTCGGTCTCACCGTGACGATCGACCCGAATCAGGTGGACAGCTCGCAGCCCGCCGGGCAGGTGGATTCGACGAACCCGAGCGCCGGCAGCCGGGTCAGCAGCGGGGACTCGATCACGATCGAGGTGAGCAACGGCAGCGGCGCGCAGACGGCGACGCCGGGGACGATCCCGACCGGGCTGGTCGGCCAGTCCGTCGCGAACGCCCAGTCTGCGCTGGCGGCGGCCGGTTTCACGAACGTGACCGTCAAGGGAGCGGGCCGCAACGATCCGAACGCGATCGTGACTTCCGTCAACCCCGGCGAGGGCTCCCAGGCCCCTACGGACACGCCTGTGAAACTGTCCACGGGCTAGGGGAATATCCCGGGGTCTCCGTTGTTGAACTTGAGCGTACACGACTCAACTTTCAAGAAACAGGAGATCTCGTGCCCGACAACTTCACTCCCGAGGGCGACGCCGGCAACTCGTTCGACGAGTTCCTCGCGCGTTATCTCGCGGGTGAGCGCGCTCGTTCATCGCGCTCGATCGACATCAGCCGCTTCCTCAGCCGCCGTACCCAGGAGGTCCTGGCGGAGGCCGGCCGGTTCGCGCTCGAACACGGCCACCGCGAGCTGGACTCACTTCACATCCTCCGCGTGATGGTCGACCAGGAGCCCGCCGCCGACGCGATGCGCCGGATCGGCGTCGACCCCGCCGCGGTCGCCGCGGCAGCCGAGCAGCGGCTCCCGCAGAGCGGCAACCTCGTCGACGCGGACTCCGCATCGATCACGCCCTCAGCGCAGCGTGCGCTGTTCCACGCGTACCAGGTCGCCCGTGCATCCGGTGCCACCTACATCGACCCCGAGCACCTCTTCTTCGCGCTCGTCATCGTGCAGGATTCGCCTGCCGGGCAGGTGCTGCAGGCGGCCGGCGTGACCCCGGACGCGCTGACGTCGGCGATGCGCCAGACCACGAGCGTCGGCCCCGACGGGGCTCCGGTGCCCGAGGGCGCCGAGGCGTCCGCCACCCCGATGCTCGACCAGTTCGGCACCGACCTGACGGCGCTCGCCCGCGAGGGCAGGCTGGACCCGGTCATCGGCCGCCTCGACGAGATCGAGCAGACCGTCGAGATCCTGTCCCGGCGCACCAAGAACAACCCGGTGCTCGTCGGTGAGGCGGGCGTCGGCAAGACCGCCATCGTCGAAGGACTCGCGCAGGCCGTCGTCGACGGCGCCGTGCCCGAGCAGCTGCGCAGCAAGCGCGTGGTCTCGCTCGACCTGGCCGGGATGGTCGCAGGCACCCGCTACCGTGGCGACTTCGAAGAGCGCCTCACCAAGCTGATGGACGAGATCAGCGCAGGCCGCGACGAGCTCATCGTCTTCATCGACGAGCTCCACACGGTGGTCGGCGCGGGCGGATCCGGTGAGAGCGGCGGCATGGACGCCGGCAACATCCTGAAGCCCCGGCTCGCCCGCGGCGACCTGCACATGGTCGGCGCGACGACGCTCAAGGAGTACCGCCGCATCGAGAAGGACCCCGCCCTCGAGCGCCGGTTCCAGCCGGTGACGGTCGGCGAGCCCAGCATCGAAGACGCTGTGCTCATCCTCGCTGGCCTGCGCAAGGTCTACGAAGAGCACCACGGTGTCAGCTACACCGACGACGCGATCCGCTCCGCCGTCGAGCTGTCCGCCCGGTACGTCTCCGACCGTTTCCTGCCCGACAAGGCCATCGACCTGATCGACCAGGCCGGCGCGCGACTGCGACTGTCTCTCGGCAAGCGGGTCGACGCATCCGCCCTCCTCGAGCGTCTTGCGAACCTGGAGGCCGAGAAGAACTCGGCCGTCTCGGCGGAGCACTACGAGGACGCGTCGCGCCTGCGTGACGAGATCGAGGCCGTCCAGGCCGAGCTCGACACGATGAGCACGAAGCCGCAGGCGGAAGCCGTGGTGGGCGAGCCCGAGATCGCCGCGGTTATCTCGCGTGCGACCGGCATCCCGGTCAGCCGCATCGGCGAAGCCGACCGCGAGCGTCTCGCGCGCCTCGAGACGGAACTGCACCGGCGGGTCGTCGGCCAGGACGACGCGGTCGTCGCGGTCTCCAAGGCCGTGCGCCGCAACCGCACCGGGATGGGCGACCAGCGTCGACCGGTCGGCAGCTTCCTGTTCCTCGGCCCCACCGGCGTCGGCAAGACCGAGCTGGCGAAGGCCCTGGCGGCGTCGCTGTTCGGCGATGAGAAGGCCATGCTGCGCTTCGACATGAGCGAGTTCGGCGAGCGTCACACCGTCGCACGCCTGGTTGGTGCCCCTCCCGGATACGTCGGCTACGACGAGGCCGGCCAGCTCACCGAACGCGTGCGGCGCAACCCGTACTCGGTGCTGCTGTTCGACGAGATCGAGAAGGCGCACCCCGACGTGTTCAACCTGCTGCTGCAGGTGCTCGACGACGGACGCCTCACCGACGGCCAGGGCCGCACGGTCGACTTCCGCAACACGGTCGTCATCATGACCTCGAACCTCGGTTCGGAGTTCCTCGCGTCGAGGAGCGGTGCGCTCGGATTCGTGCCCGTGGGCGCATCCGGTGACGCCAGCGGCTTCGCGTCCGAGAAGGACCTGCGCGACCGCGTCATGGGCAAGCTCCGTGAGGCGATGCGGCCCGAGTTCCTGAACCGTATCGACGAGATCGTGCTGTTCCGGAAGCTCGACAAGGCTCAACTGCGCGACATCGTGCGCCTGCTGCTCGCAGCGACGGCCGCCCGGCTCGGGCAGCGCGACGTCGAGCTGGACGCGACGGATGCCGCGGTCGAGTGGATCGCCGACAACGGCTACGAGCCCGAGTACGGCGCTCGCCCGCTGCGGAGGCTCATCCAGCGCGAGCTCGACGACCGCGTCGCGGACCTGCTGGTCAGCGGCGAACTGGTCGACGGCGGAACGGTGCGCGTGGACGCCCGCGACGGCGACCTGATCGTCGCCGCAGCGGCCCCTGCCGGTCTCGCCGCAGCAGCCTAGTAGGCGCGCAAGCACAGCAATCGTGGGGGAAAGAAGCGATTCTTTCCCCCACTTTTTCTGTGCTCGCTGCGCGTCAGGCGGTGGGGGCGGCTGCGGCGGGGGATCCCGAGAGGGCTTTGGCCTTGAGGGCGTCGAACTCGGGCTGGGTGATCGTGCCGGAGTCGAGAAGCGCCTTGGCCTTCGCGATGTCGTCGGCCGGCGATGACGGCGTGGCCGCGACCGAGCGGATGTACGAATTGGCGTCGGCTTGGGCGGCTTCGGCTGCTGCCCGCTGGCGTTCGGCCATCCCGCGCCCGCGCGCGATCAGGTAGACGAGTGCCGTGAGGAACGGCAGGAACACCAGGAAGATCACCCACACCGCCTTCCACCAGCCGTTCAGCTTGTGGTCGCGGAAGAGGTCTCCGATGATCGAGAACAGGATCATCAGGTAGGCGATGAAGACGAATGTCCAGAAGAAGAACGAAACGAAGTCCCAGAAGTTCACGAGAGTTGACCTTTCAGACGGCGCGGCCCTGACGGGAGCGTCAGTCGCTCGAATGTAACGGCGTCGCGCTGGCGGGTGCATCACCCTCATCGGGTGATGTCACTTCTGCGGATCCTCCGGCGGCGACGCCACACGGTGCCTGCTGCGAGCATGAATCCACCTGCGAGCGCCAGCAGTGCGGCAATGGATGCGGCCTGGCCGATGTGGAGACCCGTGTGCGCGAGTCCGCCGACCACGGTGGTCGCTGTCGAGGGGCTCGAGGTGATGGGCACGCCCGGCCGCCGTACCGGGGGAAAGGAATCCTCCGCACCCCGCGCGTTATCTGCGTCCGCAGAGTGTGTCTGACAGTCAGGCGGGACAGCCCGCACGAATGGAGAGTCACAATGAAGAAACCAATGATGGGTCTCGTTGCAGCGGGGTCCGGTCTCATCCTGCTGATCGGAACATCCGGCTCCCTGGCGCTCTGGAACGACGCTGCGACGATCGACGCCGGCAACGTCGCCTCCGGTGTGCTGACCGTTGTCGCGACCGGGGGCAGTTGGTCACAGCAGCTCCAGCACTGGGTGCCCGGCGATTCGGAGACCTACACCGCCCAGGTGTCGGTCGTTGCGCAAGGCGACAATCTGAAGTCGCAGGTGACGATCGATCCGTCGTCGATCACCGGTGACCCCCAACTATTGGGAGCCTTGCAGATCACACTCAGTTTCGGCGCGGCGACCGGTGGCAGCTTCACTCCCGTCGCCGGCCAGCCGAACGTGTACGACGTCGTGCCGACCGACCCCAATTCAGCCACGCCGATTGTGGCACCCGTGACCGTGACGGTCGACTTCCCTGCCGATTCCGTCACAGGCACGGAAGCCCAGGGCGAGACCGTACAGCTCGGCGGGATGCAGTTCGTGCTTCAGCAGATCGCCTCCTGAAATTCCGGCACACCAGTGATTCGTCTGCCGGGGTCACCGACGCCGAGGAGGGGCCGTGACGGAGCGTCGCTGCCCCTCGGGGGTGCTGTCGCGCGCATCGCGCTGGTCGTCACGGTGATCCTCGGTTCGGTTCTGACTGCGACGCACGGCAGTTTCGCCCTCTGGAACGGGTCTGCCCCGATCAGTGCGACGACGGTTGTCGCCGGAACGCTGACCGCGACGGTCGCGGAAGGGGACGTGGCCTCGTCGACAGGAACAACGGCCCCGTTCACACCATCGACCTGGGCAGGGATGCTGCCGGGCGAATCCCGGCAGGCGGCCTTCACTGTAGCCAACACGGGGACGACCCCATTCGTGCTGGCCGCCTCGCTCGATCCTGTTGCGGCCAGTAGCACAGACGTTCATTTCGCGGTCGGTGTGGGTCCCTGCCCGTCGGACGTCGTTTCCCTCACGCCGATAGCGGGGACCCCCGTGCAGGTCGGGCAGACACAGACTCCTTCTCAGGCCGTCACCTACTGCCTTTCCGTCACCCTCGACCCCGGCATCGCGTCAAGCGCGCAGGGCACGACCGTCCTCGACGGATTCACTCTCTATCTCTCAGCGAATCAGGCTTCGGGAGGCTGGAGTGCCAGCCTGACCGCTACGGGGTCCGTCAGCGCCGGCAGCCTTTCTGTGGGGACGGGAGGCCCGCTTCCGGCACTGACCTTCACCAACTCCTCCCTCTCGTCCACCGCCTCCGTGACGATTTCGAACTCGACCGCGGCCGGGGCCACCGCACCATCTGCGGACCTGGCGGTGACCTTCACGGGCTCATCGGGCCCGTTGGCGGGGGTGACGAATCTGGTCGTCTGGTCGGCTCCGGATTCGTCGGGATGCGCTGACACGTCGACTCCGGGTCCCGATGCGGTCACCGGCGTCTGGGCGAGCGGGGTGACTTCGACGATGTCGTCCGTCCCTGCCGGGTCGACGCGGACCATCTGCGTCCGCAGCACCGTCAACGCCCGTCAGGACGCAGCCTCGTCGTCAGGTTCACTATCCTTCGCCGCCAGTGTTCAGGCACGCCTGACACTCCACAATTTCAGCGCCCAGTCATCGTCGAACTCAACGGTCGGTTCCTCCTCCATCTACCCTTTCTCAACGCTGGGCAACTTCTGGTACACCTTCCGGCCCGCATCCGATCTGTCCAGGTGCCTCGACGTGACCGGTGGGATCAATGCCGCGCCCGGTACCCTACTCGGGACCTGGACGTGCCACACCTCGTTCGATCCCGGCTTCGCGAATCAGTGGTTCACGCTTGCGCCCGCTTCGGGGTCACTCGTCGGGATCCGCAGCGCCGTCAACGCGAACCTTTACGCAACAGCGAACGGCAACGGCACCGTCACCATGGAGGTCAGGAACGATCTGAACCCGTCCCAGAAGTGGGAGCCCCAGCTGATCGGCTCTGGCGTATTCCAGCTCGTGAACGATCCGACCGGGCTGTGCCTGGCGGCCGTAGTCACGCCCGGCCCTCTGGCGCTCGCAACCTGCAATGGATCAACGAGTCAGATGTTCGCCGCAACTCAACTCACCGTCCCGCCCCCGACGGGTTAGGGGAGTGACCATGAGCTTGCTTGCGCTCCTGACTGTATTGGTCGCCGGTGCAATCGGAGGTCCTCAGCCGACACCTGGGCACACCGGTGCTCCCGCTCCGTCCCCCGCTATCGTGGAGGTCTCCGGGGAGGGATCGGTCTTCGGCACCCCGTACGCAGGACTCTTCGACGGTCGGATTCTCGTACCGGAAGCCGCAGCGACGGATTCCTTCGTCGTACGAAACGAAGGCTCGTCCCCGGGCTACGTGCGTGTCGTCCTGACGACGGTTGTGATTCCCAACCGGGATGTGCTCGATTCCCTGGCTCTTTCCGCAGGAACGTCGGCTCACCCAGGGATATCGCTGCCCGTTTCAGGCGCACGTCCCTGTCTTACTCTCCTGGAAGGTCAACTGATCGAGCCCGGTCAGAGCGTTCGGGTGAACTCCGTCCTGACGCTCGGGAATCTCACGGCCACGCACGGACAGGGCGTCCCGATCCGGTTCCGCCTCGAAGTTCTGCTGTCGGAGCGCGCCGGGCAGAACGCCGTCGGCTGTCCGGTTGCTGAATCGTCACCGCCCGTTCCCGACGGGGACTTGGCGGCGACCGGCCTCACGGGGGTGTGGGGCGCAGGCGCTGTCGGCGCGATGTTGACGGCCGCGGGGGCATCGTTGGCTGTCAGGCTCAATCGGCGGGGGGCCACAGCAGGGAAAGTCCGGCAACGATGACTCGCACCGTTCTCACCGTCGTTGGCACCGCGCTGGCTTCAGGCCTTCTCGCCGTCGTGCTCGCCATCGGGGTGTTTGCCGTTGCGGTGCCGGCTGCCACGGGATCGGCGACGTACACGATCCTCACATCCTCGATGAAGCCGGGCCTTTCCCCGGGCACCTTCGTCGTCGTCCAGCGCCGCAATGCCGAAGACTTGCACGTGGGCGACATCATCACTTACCAGCTGGTCTCCGGGAAACCGGAGGTGGTCACGCATCGGATCGTGAAGGTCATGGTCGATTCGGGTGCATCGCGGACGTTCATCGTCAAGGGGGACAACAACGCCGTCGCCGACGCCGGACCGGTCCAGGCCGCCCAGATCAGAGGCAAGGTCTGGTATGCGATTCCGTATGTGGGGTGGATCGCCTACCTCCGAAGCACCAGTATCGGATTGTTCGCGCTCGCTATCGCCGGCTGGGCACTTGTGCTCTACGGCGTGTGCATGATTCTGCTGACGCTGCTCAGGCGACGAAGACGTTGTGGCGCCTGAGCACCGCATCCCGTTCGCTCTTCAGTGAGCGCAGCGTGTCCTCGTCGAGTCCGGGCTCGATGAGGTCGGTGAACGGGCTGGGCAGGCCGGTCTTCGTGTGGACGGCCTCGGTGTAGGCGTTCACCGCCGCCTGAACGCGCGCCGCGGCCTTCTGCGCTCGCTTGATGGGAACGCGGGGCGCCCCCGTGACCTCGGCGTGCTTCTTCAGCGCCTTGATGAGCTCTTTGAGCGTTGAATCGATCTTCTTGGACACGTGCTCATTGTGGCGCACGCGCGCCGACCTTGGCGAGCGTACGCTAGACGCGGCTCGTGGCGGAGTCGCCCGAGAACCGCTGGGCGAGCCAGACCGGGATCACCGCGACGACGACCAGCACGGCAGCCACGACGTTGATGACGGGCGCCTGGTTCGGGCGGAACAGGTTGCTGAAGATCCACAGCGGCAGGGTCTGGATGGCGGGTCCGGCGGTGAACGTCGTCACGACGATCTCGTCGAAGCTCAGCGCGAACGCGAGGACCGCGCCCGCGATGAGAGCGCCGCGCACGCCCGGGAACGTCACGCGCCAGAAGGTCTGCCAGCCGGACGCACCGAGGTCGGCCGAGGCGTCCTCGAACGACGTCCCCACGCGACGCAGCCGCGCTTGCACGTTGTTGTACACGATGACGATGCAGAACGTCGCGTGACCGATGATCACCGTCGCGAGGCCCAGCGCGACACCGAAGGGCCCGAGCACCTGGACGAACGTCGCGTTGAGGGCGATACCGGTCACGATGCCGGGAAGGGTGATCGGCAGCACGACCAGGAAGCTGATCGTGCTCTTGCCGAAGAACTCGAACCGCTGAACCGCGAACGCGGCCATCGTTCCCAGGAGGAGTGCGATCACCATCGCGCACAGCCCGGCGATCACCGACGTGCCGAGCGCGCTCAGCGCGCCGCTGCTCTGGAAGGCCCGCTGCCACCATTCGAGCGTGAACGAGGTCGGGGGAAAGCCGAACGTGCGCGAACTGTTGAACGAGTTCAGCACGATCAGCGCCAGCGGGATGTACAGGATGGCGAGCCCGATCACCATGCAGATGGTGAGGGTGACGCGCAGCGAGCGTGGCAGTTTCATCAGACGTTCTCCAGGGCACCGGTGCGGCGCATCGCGAACAGGTAGAGCACGATTGCGACGAGCGGGATGAGCGAGAGGGCGGCCGCGAACGGCTGGTTGTTGGCGGTGACGAGCTGGCCGTAGATCAGGTTCGCCAGCAGCTGGGTCTTGCCGCCGACGATCCCGACCGCGATGTAGTCGCCGAGCGTCAGTGAGAACGTGAAGATCGACCCTGCCGCGATCGCCGGGAAAACGAGCGGCAACGCCACCGAACGGATGGTGCGCCAGGTGCTCGCGCCCAGGTCGAAGCTGGCCTCGACCAGGGAGTCCGACACCCGGTCGAAGCCGGCGTACACCGGGATGATCATGTATGGCAGCCAGAGGTAGGCGAGCGTGATGATCGTGGCAGTGAGCCCGTAGCCCGGCGTGTTCCCGCCGGTCACGAACGCGATCGGGCCGTTGGGCGCGAGCAGGATGCGCCAGGCGTACGCCTTCACGAGGTAACTCGCCCACAGCGGGGTGGTCACCGCGACGACGAGGGCGATCCGTCCCCGCGGTGAAGCGACCTTGCTCATGAACAGCGCCATCGGCACCGCGATGACCACGTCGATGACCGTCACCGTGACCGCGACCAGGATGGTCCGCAGGGCCACCTCGCCGAACAGCGGATCGGTGAACAGGCGTGTGATGTTGTCGAGCGTGAACGTGTGGACGACGGCGCCCGTGAAGTCGTCGACCGTCCAGAACGCCGACACCAGCATGACGGCGATCGACCCGAGGTACATCACCACGAGCCAGAGCAGCGGGACGCTGAGGAGCAGCGCCAGCCGTGCCCTGGGCCTCGTGGAGAGGTAGCTGGGTCGCCGTACGGCTAGCCCCTGATCTTCTGCCACGCGTTCACCCAATCGGTGTACGAGGTGCAGTCGGTGCCCTTGCCGTCCACGCAGTCCTTGGTCGGGGTCGTCCAGTACGCGATCTTCTTCGCGTACGCGGCGTCGGTGGCGTGGTACATCGCGCAGAAGTTCGGGTCGGAGGTCTCCGAGCACGCGAGCGTCTGAGCGGGGGCCTCACCGAACCATTCGGCGACCTGGGCGTTGACCTTCGGCGACGTGATCCAGTTCATCCACTGGTACATGCAGTTGGGGTGCTTCGCCTTCGTCGAGACCATCCAGGTGTCCGACCATCCGGTCGCGCCTTCCTTCGGGATGATCGTTTCGACCTTGACCTTCTTGTCGGAGTTGATCAGGTTCGCGATGACCTGCCAGGTGGTGCCGACCACGGAGGTGCCGGACTCGAACGCCTGGACTTCCTTCGTGTAGTCGGACCAGTATTCGCCGATGTTCGTGTTCTGCTGCTTGAGCAGTGCGACGGATGCGGCGAGCTGCTTGGCCGTGAGCGAGTACGGGTCGGTGATGCCCAGCGACGGCTTCGTCGCCTTCAGGTACAGGGCCGCGTCGGCGATGTAGATGGGCGAGTCGTACGCGGTGACCTTGCCCTTGTAGGCGCCGGAGTCGGTGAAGACGGCCGACCAGGAGGTGGGGGCCGGGGTCACGGTCGACGGTGTGTACATGAGCAGGTTGGCGCCCCAGCCGTGCGGGATGCCGTACATCTGGCCGTTGACCGAGTTCCATTTGCCGTTCTTGAGGAAGGGCGAGATCGTGGCGTAGTTCGGGACGAGCTTGGTGTTGACCGGGGCGACGTCGCCCGCGTAGATCAGGCGGAGCGTCGCGTCACCGGATGCGGACACCCCGTCGTACTGCCCGGAGCGCATGAGCTGCACCATGTCGTCGGAGGTCGCGCCGTAGGTGGTGTGGACCTTGCAGCCGGTCTGGGCTTCGAACGGGTGCACCCAGTCGACCGTCTTGTCGTTGGAGCCGTCCTCGGCGTAGCCCGCCCAGGCGATCAGGTTGAGCTGGCCTTCGCCGGTGCCGACGGAGGACTGCATCTTCTCCTTCGGCGGCTGGGCGCGAGTGCCCGTCGTGGTGGTTCCGGCCGAACATCCGGACAGGAGCATGGTAGCGGCGAGCAGTACTGCCGCTCCGGCGCTCGCTGTGCGAAACATCGTCTTCATTGATGTGCCTCTCTGCTGTGTGGGGGTGGGGTGTTGTCAGTCCGTGATGCGGCGCAGGGCCGCTTCCGGCCAATGCACGGTGACCTCGCTTCCGCGCTGGATGCGCGGGTCGAGGCCGCCGGTGGCGTTCAGCACGGTCGCGCTGAGGGAGAGGCCTTCCGGGCCGTCCGTCACGATGCGGGTGACCGAGCCGGCGTAGACGACGTCGCGGACGACCGCGTCCGCGCGGACCGCCCCGGCCGGGACGGGTTCGCCCCGGTAGACGATCGCGACCTTCTCCGGGCGCACCGCGAAGGAGCCGGTCAGGCCGAAGATGGACTGTGCCGCATCCGCGTTGATGAAGTTGGACGAGCCGACGAATCCGGCGACGAACGCGGTGGCCGGATGCTCGTACACGTCGCGTGCGCCACCCAGCTGTTCGATCCGCCCGTTGTTGAACACCGCGAGCCGATCGCACAGGGTGAGCGCTTCATCCTGGTCGTGGGTCACGAAGACGAAGGTGATCCCGATGTCGCGCTGGATGGCTTTGAGCTCGAGCTGCATCTGTTCGCGCAGCTTGAGGTCGAGCGCACCGAGGGGCTCGTCGAGCAACAGAACCCGGGGGCGTTTGACGAGGGCACGGGCGAGCGCGACGCGCTGCCGCTGGCCGCCGGAGAGCTGGTTCGGCCTGCGGTCGCCGAACCCGCTGAGGCGCACCATCTCGAGCGCTTCTCCGACGCGGCGGGTGCGCTCGGCTTTCGCGACCTTGTCGACGAGGAGACCGTATTCGACGTTCTTGGCGACCGTCATGTGCGGGAAGAGCGCGTAGTCCTGGAAGACCGTGTTGACGTCGCGACGGTAGGAGGGGAGCGCTGTCGCGTCGGTGCCGCCGAGGAAGACCGAACCGGAGGTCGGGGTCTCGAAGCCGGCGATCATCCGGAGCACGGTCGTCTTGCCGGAGCCGGAGGGTCCGAGCATGGCGAAGAATTCGCCGTCGTAGACGTCGAGGTCGATGCTGTCGACGGCGGTGACCGTCCCGAAGGTCTTGCGGAGCGCCCGCAGGGAGATCTGTGCCGTGCGGGAGTCGCTGGCTCCGCCCGCGGTTTCCAGCGAGGCTGTTCGGGTCACCTCGCTGGTCATGGCACCTGCTGATTCCGAAGGTAATCCGGGGTCTGCAGTGCGGAATTCGGTCATTTCACTCTTTTGGGGGGACGGTTTCGATGGTCGGGAATGAAAGTAATGCAACCACGCGCCCCGCGTGTCGTCAAGCTGAGGCGCGCGGACAGGTCTGTCTGCCGAGGCTGGACACTCAGGCAGGTTGCCACCCGGGTGCAAGATGGACCAGTGGATGCCACCGACGCACTGAACGAGATCGCCTTCTGGCTCGAACGCGAGCTCGCACCGACGTTCAAAGTGCAGGCCTTCCGCAAGGCGGCCGGAATAATCGCCGGCCTCAGCGCGGATGAAGTGGCCGAGCGCGTCCACGACGGCCGCATGAAATCGACCAAAGGCATCGGTGATTCGACCTTCGCGGTCATCAGCGAGGCCGTCGACGGCGCGGTGCCCGACCGCCTCGAGACCCTGCGCGAGCGGAACACCCAGCCCCTCGCATCCGGTGGCGCCGAACTGCGCGCGCAGCTCCGCGGTGACCTGCACAGTCACAGCGACTGGTCCGACGGCACGACGTCCATCGAGCTCATGGTCGACGGTGCGCGCTTCCTCGGGCGCGAATACCAGGCACTGACAGACCATTCGCCCACCCTCACCGTCGCGAACGGGCTGAGCCCGGAGCGTCTCAGCGAGCAGCTCGAGGTCGTCGCCGGCATCGACTCGACGCACGGCGTCCGCCTCCTGAGCGGCATCGAGGTCGACATCCTCGAGAGCGGCGAGCTCGACCAGCAGCCGGAACTGCTCGGGCGGCTGGACGTGGTGGTCGCGAGCGTCCACTCGAAGCTGCGGGCCGATTCCATCGTCATGACGCAACGGATGCTCGGCGGCATCCGGGACCCGCACACCAACGTCCTCGGGCACTGCACCGGTCGCCTGGTCTCAGGTTCCCGCGGGACGCGGCCGCCGTCGGAGTTCGACGCCGCGCGGGTGTTCGCCGCGTGCGCGGAACACGATGTCGCGGTCGAGATCAATTCGAGGCCGGAACGCCAGGACCCGCCGGACGACCTCATCCAGCTCGCGCTCGAGGCGGGCTGCCTGTTCAGCATCGACAGTGACGCGCACGCGCCCGGGCAGCTCGACTTCCTCTCCTACGGCGCGGAGCGGGCGGCCGCCAACGGGGTTCCCGCCGAGCGCATCGTCACGACCTGGCCCGTCGACCGCCTGCTCGAGTGGACGCACGCCAAACGGTAGACCGGGCCGAACGTCGGGTCAGGTCGCGGCGTCCTGTCGCAGGTCCTCGGTGGTCAGCGGGATGGTCGCCAGGTAGGGGTACGCCGGCATGAGCGAGTAGTCCGAATCGTCTTCGAGCTGGTAGACGTCGTAGGCGAGCGCGCCGCAGAACGTCGTCGTGACGCGGATCTGCCCGGGCGGGCATCCGCCGATCAGGGGCACGAGCACGACGCTGTCGAGGGTCTGGCCGTCCTCGTACAGGAGGGCCGCTTTGATGGTTCGCGATGAAGCGTCCATGCGCGCAGCGTAATCCCGCGCGCCCCCGTCGCGGCGCCGCGCCCCGGGCGAGTCCGGGATGCGCGCCGTCACGGTCAGGGGACCGTCAGTCCGTGGACGACGACCGGGCTGTGGATGAGGAAGTTCAGCTCGTCCGACTGCGTGACGCCGGCCGGCGGGATCGTGTCCATCACCTTCGGCACCGTGTTCGGATTGCCCGCGCACAGCGGGCCGGACGCGCCGGATGCGCACACTCCGAAGCTGTACTGTCCCGGCGTGCTGGTGAAGGCGCGGGTCTGGTCGAAGCCGTGCGTTCCGTCCTGGCCGGTCAGGGTCACCACGAAGGTCCAGCCGCTCGTCGGCGTCCCGCCGAGCGCCGTCTTGTCGACGCTGAACGTGGTGTACCGCGAGACCTGGTTCGCGCTCACCGTGACGGTGCCGGCCGACGCTCCGGACGCATCCACGAACCTGTTCCCGCCGAAGCCCTGCGCTTCGATCAGCCGGCTCCACGCGGGGGTGACCTGGTAGTTCATCCCGGGGTAGCTCGACGCGGTCGAGGTGCTCGCCGCACCGGGCTGGCCGACGTAGACGTCGACGAGCTGTGCGCCGTTCGTCGAACCGAACGTCGGGCTGAGGTCGGCCGTCTGCACACGGAACGTCACCGTGGTCCCGGTGTCGTAGACCTGGAACTTCGTCAGATCGAATGCCCCTGCATGGAAGTCGCCGGCGGTGGGATACGCGTAGGTTCCCGGTCCGTTGTCGTCGCCGGTCGGGTCGTCCGTGGTGAAGATCAGCGTGCCGTTGACGACGTCGTTGACGACGGAGCGCACCGTCTGCGCGGTGCCGCCGTCGGGTGCGGTGCTCGTGACGACCAGCACGTTCGTGCCGACGGCCGAGGTGATGTCGGCGCTGAACGAGCCGTCGTCGGCTGCCGTCAGCGTGGTGTGGGTCGTCACCGAGTTGCCGTCCGTCGCGACATCGGCGATGTCGATGGTCGCGTGCGGTGCGGCGGTCCCCGTCACCGTGATGGTCGCGCCGGCGGCCGTGCGGTCGACGGGCGACGTCACCGTGAGTGCGGTGCCCTTCTGCGTGTGGGTGATGTAGCGGTCTCGCACCTGGACCGGCTGGTCGACGCTGCGTCCGGCCGACAGGTCGGCCGTCAGCCGCACCTGCGAGGCGGAACCCCACGACAGCGGGGAGGCCGACCCGTCGGCTTCGCCGTTCACGAAACCGATGGATGCAGTGGCCGGGTCCGACCCGTACGGCGCCCGTGCGAGGTCGGGCTGGTCCCACACCTGTTCGGGCACGAGCCCTGCGCCCGAGTTCATCGCGTTGATCGCGACGAGGACGGATGCCGCATTGCCCGACTGTCCGAGCGCGAGGTACTGCTGCGCCCGCTCGGCCCCGAGCACGGGCCACGGGTGACCGGTGCCGCTGAACGCGTTCGTCCACGGTGCGCCCGTGATCGTGCAGCTGTTGCCGGAGCCGGCCACGCAGTCGCCGTAGCCGTCGCCGTTGTACCGCAGCCAGCCGGGTCCGTTCGCCGTGTGCCGCTGGATGGTCCCGTCGGTGACGGCCAGCGAGTTCGCGATGACCGGATCGCTCGCGGGCAGGATGCCCAGCCGCACGTACTCGAGGAAGCCGGCGTCCACGATCGACCGCTGGTCGAGGGTCGGGCCGCCGTTGCCGACGTTGTAGGAGATCGCCGCATTCGGGTCGCCCGTCTTGGAGAGCCGGATGAAGTAGGGCGAGCTCGACAGGGGCCCCGTCGTCGTGACACCCCACGCCTTGATCGTGCGCTGGTACTGGTCGGCGGTGGCGCGCCAGACCCGCGCGCTCGCCGCATCCCCGTGGACGTCGGCGATGCTCGCGGCGGCGATGAGCCCGGCGATCTCGGCGGCGATGGTCGAGGGGGAGTAGCCGGTCTGCTCCTCCCAGCGTTCGACGCCGAAGCTGGGGCCGTGGCTGATCAGGAAGTTCGCCGCGCTCCTGACGTGGGGCCACAGCGTGTTGTCCGAGGCGAGCCCCGACTGGAGGGCCATCAGGATGGGGTACGCCGTCTCGTCGAGCTGGTCGTTGAACGCATCCGCCGCCTTGGTGCCGTCGACGAGAGAGTTGCGCGGCTGGGATCCGTTCGCCTGCTGGCTCTTCGTCAGCAGGAAGCGCACCGTGTCCTGTGCGGTGGCGAGGTCGCCGTCGGTGTAGAGGGCCGTCCACGCCTCGTACAGGTCGCGCGAGAAGACTTCGCGGTAGCCGCTCGTGAACAGGTTGTTCGGGTCGTTGGCGACGATCGACTGGCCCCAGGGAGCGTCGAGGCCTGCGACGATCGCGCCCGGGTGGAGCTTGTCCTCAGAGGCCTTCACGACGTTCGCCGACTGGTAGTAGTCGAGGAGGGCGGTGCGACGCTGGCTGTTCGTGAGTCCTGTTCCGTCGAGGTTCGGTCGCTTGAGGCCGGTGTCGTATTTCGCCCAGCCGCCGAGGTAGGAGGCGGTCAGTCTGGCGAGCGAACTCTGCACGGTCGACCCGGCTGTCGCAACCGCTGCAGCCTGCGTGGTGCCGAAACCGAGCGCGATCGTCGCCGAACCGTGCTGGTCGCGCGTGACGCCGACCGTCTGCTCCACGTTGCCGCCGGTCGCGGTTTCCGTGGCCGGGCTGAGCGTGTGGATGCTGTCCAGCTGCGTGATCGAATCGCTCGCGGTTCCGACGAAACCGCTGCTCACGGCCGAGAACGGCCGGTCCGCGCGCAGCGCGAGGAAGGAGGGGACGGCGTAGGCCGTACGGTTCGCCTGGCTGGTCGTGTGCGTGTCGTACGAGACCGGCACCGGGGTTCCCGTCGAGGTGTCGACGACGGCGTTGTCCGCGCCGCCGTTCGCCGTGCCGCCGCCTCCGTTGCCGCCCGCGTTCGCATCCATCCGCAGGTACAGCGCGTAGTCGCGGGCTGCCTTCGTCAGCGGAACGTACGTCGTGTGCACGACGACGCTGTCACGGGCGGGGTCGGTGAGGTAGCTGGTGACGAGTCGGTACGCGCCGCTCTTCGCCGTGGACGTGACCGTGCACATCATCCCGGTCGGGTCCGAGGCGACCGTGTAGGTCGTGTCGCGTTCCTGCAGGTCGGCGAAACTCGAGCCGTCCGTGACGAGGAACTGCATCGTCTGGACGTTCGTGGCGTCCACGGTCGGAGCGTACACATCGCTGAGGATCCCGTTCGCGACGGTGAACCAGATCGTGGAGCCGGTGTTGCGGGCGGTGCCGACGCAGTCCTTGCGTGATTGGGCCTGGTGGCTGACAGCTCCGGGGGAGCCCGTGGCCTCCGTCGCCGCGCTGGCGCTGACCGAATTGAGTCCGATTGCCGCAAGGGCGAAAGTGGTGACGGCGACAGGCACGACGAAACGGCGACGGATCACGGTCCTACTCCTTCGCGGTCAGCTCCCCTGCTGACACATCAATGGCGACGGTACGCCATGGCTGCTGGCGAGACAAGGATCGGATGCGCGTACTATTCGCAGCAGACACCCCCGTCCAGAAACCCGAACCGAAGGAACGGCATGATCACGTTCTCCTGGCTCCTCCTCATCGGCCTCGTCGGCGGCGTCCTCGCCGTCATCGACGGAGCCGCCCGCACCCGTGGGCGCGGGACACCCATCCTCGCCATCATCGAGATCGTGGTGGGCGCCCTCTGGGTGCTCTCGCTGTTCTTCCCTTCGATCCCGTTCGGGGCGGTGACGCTCGCCATCGTCACGTTGATCGTCCTGGTCGTCCAGCTCGTGCTGCCCGGAAAGCGACGGGGGGGCGCGATGACGATCATCGCCCTCATCCTCACAGCCGTCTGGATCGTGCTCGCCCTGCACTGGGTGATCATCCCCGGCGTCAACTGAAGCGGGTCGTCGTAGCGCCGCGTCAGGAGCTGGCGTGGCGGCGTCGCTTCGCGGCGGTGCCTTCCGGGATCTCCTCGCGGATCTCGGCACGGAGCTCGTCGTCGAGCCGCAGCCCCGCCGACGAGTTCGACGACTCGGTCAGGAGCATGAGCCAGTCTTTGTTGATCGCGGGGATCTGCGCGCCGGAGTAACGGAAGAGGAGGCTCAGCGACGGGTCGAACCACGCCGTGGTGATGACGTCGTCCCCGCGGGTGCGGTCGGTCCACGTCATCAGGAAGCCTTCGCGGCGGCGCAGTTTCAGGCCGATGACGATCTGCAGGTGCGCCAGGACGCGGTCGTCGAAGGTGAACTCGGCGGTGCCGTCGTACACGAGTGTGCCCATGCTGCCCCCGATCGAGCGCTGTACCGCGAAGCGACGATGCCCCGCGATCCGAATGCTATTCGACGGGATCGGGTGCGCGCGCCCCCAAAACACGCGTGAGCACAGGGTTCTTCCCGAAAAGACGCGGTCTTAGCGGGAAAAACCCTGTGCTCGACGGATGCTCGGTGGGCGCGTCAGCCCTGGCGGGCCTTGTAGCGCGGGTTCAGCTTGTTGATCACGAATGTGCGCCCGCGGCGGCGGACGACCTGCGATCCCTGCTGGGTCTTCATCGAACTGAGCGAGTTGCGTACCTTCATGTCTGGGTTTCCCTTCCAGTGATGAGAACCATTCTCAGGAAGGTTTTGTTCCGGATGCGTCGCAGCTGCGCAACCGGGCGTCAGCGCCCGGCCCGCTCGGGCGAGAGGCGCATCAGGACGATCGTGGTCGAATCGTCCAGGTCGGCGATGTCGGAGCGTGACTTCACGAAATCGGAGAACGACCGGAAACCGAGCGTCTTCTCGCTGAACGACGGGTCCATCCGCTTCATCTGCGACTTCACCGACGAACTGTGCAGCCAATCCGCGTCGTCCTTCTCATGCCCGAGGCGCAACGCGCGCTCGAGCAGCCGCGACGCGAGTTCCTGGGGATCCTCGGCGGGCGCATCCGGTTCCGTGTCGGCGGATTCACCCTGCTCGGCATCCGAGAAGGCGACCGCGAGCGCCTCGGATTCGGCCGGGCCGGCCGACCGGGACGTGCGGCGCGAGCGCGCAGGCGCAGCTGCGGGTTCGGCCGCCGGCTCGATCTTCGTCTCGGCAGGCGCCTCGGCAGGCGCCTCGGCAGGCGCCTCCGCGGATGCCTCGGCCGCCTTCTTGCCGCTCGACCGTCGCTTCGTCGTCGGGGCCGAAGGCGCCTTGGCCGGGGCTTCAGCAGGACCCTCGACAGGGGCCGCCGTCCTGCTCGGTGCCCGCTTCAGCGGCACCACGCCCGGCAGATCGTCGTAGTTGACGAATTCGTCGCACGCTGCAGCCAGCGTCTTGCTCGTCGAGCCCGCCATCCCGACACCCACGACGTAGCGGCCGAGGCGCTTGCACCGCTGCGCGAGGGCGATGTAGTCGGAGTCGCCGGCGACGATGACCACGTGTGTGAGGTCGGAGAGGCGGAACAGGTCCTCGACGGCGTCGACGGCGAGCCGGATGTCGGCCCCGTTCTTCGCATAGGCCGCCGCCGGGAACAGCTGCACCAGGTCGACCGCACGCCCCACCAGCTGCCCGCGGTACTCCGCGTTCATCGGTGTCGACCAGTCCGCGTACGCCCGGGTGAGCACCAGTGTGCCGAACGATGAGGCGAAGTCGATCACCGCGCCGAGGTCCACGGTCGCGCGGGCGAGCCGCTCGGCGACCTCCGGGTCGGCGTTCTTGCCGGCCGTGATCTTCGCCCGGTCGCGCTGGAAGGCGTTGCGGCCGTTCACCTGGTCGTAGCGCGACAGGATGATGTTGTCGAAGTCGATGTAGACGGCCACGCGGCCGTCACCTGGTTCAGCCATGGATCCTCTTCCCGAATACGCACCTGCCGAAACCGCACCTGCGTGGCTCCAGTCTGGCCGAAGTTTTCCCGAGATGGACCGTTCGACCCGATCAGGCGTACGTTCGGCGTGTGGCCCGGTGCCAACGCGGGCCGTTCAGGCGGGAGGCAGTCATGACATCGCTCTGGCTGGCGCGGGCTGGTCGCGCCAACACCGATCCGTACCCGGCAGGTGAGCACGTCGACACGATCGTGATCGGCGCAGGCATCACCGGGCTCGCCACGGCGCTCATGCTGTGCAGGGCGGGGATGCGCGTCGCGGTGATCGAGGCGCGGCAGATCGGCGCTGCCGCGACCGGCAACACCTCGGCGAAGCTGAGTCTGCTGCAGGGCGACGTGCTGGGCAGCATCCGCCAGCACGCCAACGACCGGGTGCTCCAGGCCTACGTCGACGCGAACCTGGCCGGCCGGCGCTGGCTGCTCGACTACCTCGAGGAGCGCTCCGTGCCGGTGCAGCGCCGCGACGCCTGGACGTTCGCGACCACGAGCGAAGGCGCGGCGCTCCTGGATACCGAGCTCGAGGCATCCAGGGTCGCGGGGCTCGCCGTCGAGCGCGACGACCGGACCGAGCTGCCGTTCGCGATCGAGGGCGCACTGCGACTCCGCGACCAGGCCCAGTTCGATCCGATGGATGTGCTGCTCGCGCTGGCCGACGATGTGCGGCCTTGGGCGGTCTCGTGGTCGAGGGCGAGAGAGTGGTCGGCGTGGACGCAGGTAAACCGGCGACCGTGAGGACGGCATCCGGGCCGATGACGGCGGACGCCGTCGTCCTGGCGACCGGCGCACCCATCCTGGAACGCGGGCTCTATTTCGCGAAGACGGAGGTGCGTCGCTCCTATGTGGTCGCGATGCGCGTCCCCGGCGGTGAGGATGCGATCCCGCGCGGCATGTACCTGTCGATCGAGCGGCCGACGCACTCGCTACGCACCGCTCCCGATCCGGGCGGCGAACTGCTGCTCGTCGGCGGCAACGGTCATCCGACCGGGCGCGTCCCGTCGGAGCTGGCGTACGTCGACGGACTCGCGCAGTGGGGGGTGGAGAACTTCCCCGGGGCGGTCGAGGTGTCCCGGTGGTCGGCGCAGGACTACCGTTCGGGAAACCTGATCCCGTTCGTCGGGTGGTTCCCCCGCGGCCGGGGGCGCGTCTACCTCGCGACCGGGTACAACAAGTGGGGCATGACGAACGGTGTGGCTGCCGCGCTCAGCCTGACCGCCGACCTGACGGGTGAGACGCTCGACTGGGCGCAGGTGATGCACCACCGTCGCACGCATCCGGCCGATCTCGCTGCGGGCATCGGGATGAACGTCCGCGTCGGCACGACGATGGCGAAGGTCTGGGCGGCGGCGGAGAGGGCGGAGCCCGACATCGCAGAAGAGATGAGCCCGCCCGCCGAAGGCACCGGGCATGTGGGGCACGCCGGCCGGCATCCGGTCGCCGTGTCCACGATCGACGGGCGCACCTGCGCACTGTCGGCTGTCTGCACCCACCTCGGCGGGATCGTCCACTGGAACGACGCCGAACACACCTGGGACTGCCCACTGCACGGTTCACGGTTCGCGCCGGACGGCGACGTGCTCGAGGGGCCGGCGACGGAGTCGCTGCGGCAGGCGTGAGTGTGCCCGGCCTCGCTTGGCGACCTGGCTCAGGCGGTCGACCCTTCCAGCTCGGCTCTTTCGAGTACACGGGTGAGCGGGGGAGCCGTCCGCAGCTGTGCGAGCGCCGACTCGAACCGGCGATGGTAGGTGCGCTTTCCCGGTCGGCAGATCTCGGTGACTTCGAACATGCCGCCGACCTGCTGGACGAACCCGAGAAGGGAATGCGGATCGGCCTCGTCGCCGTTCATCAGGCTCACACGCCATTCGGATGCGGAGATCTCGACGACGTCGACTCCGAAATCGGCATACGTCTGGAGTCTTCGGTGGTTCATGACTCTTACTCAACTCCTGTTGGGAGCGTTGCGAAAGGGATTGACATTCGCGGGTTTTGACGTCCTGCGGGGACGAAATGTCGGCCGATACGGAGCACACTGGAATGGACAGCATTCGCACGGGGTGAGGAGGATGCCGTGACGCAGACGGACGCGGCCGACACCTGGGAGCATGCCGCTGCATACGAGCGCTACATCGGCCGGTGGAGCACCCGCGTCGCCCAGGTGTTCCTCGACTGGCTCGGGCTGCCGCCCGGGTTGCGCTGGCTCGACGTCGGGTGCGGAACCGGGGCGCTCACGGCCGAGATCGTCGAACGCTGTGAGCCCTCCTCGACGGTCGGTGTCGAGCCGTCCGAAGCGTTCCTCGCCCAGGCGAAGAAGCGGCTGGGCGCCCGGGCCGAGCTGCATCGTGCGGGGGCGGATGCGATCCCGTTGCCCGACGCATCCGTGGACGTCACGGTCTCGGGTCTCGTGCTGAACTTCGTTCCGGATGCGCGGGCAGCCGTCGCCGAGGCGAAACGTGTCACGCGTGCCGGCGGTGCGATCGCCGCCTACGTCTGGGACTACGTCGGCCGCATGGAACTGTTGCGCTACTTCTGGGATGCGGCGGTCGAGCTCGATGCAACCGCACCGGATGAAGGTTCCCGGTTTCCGATCAGCGACCCGGGGCGGCTGGAAGAGCTCTTCGCCGGCGCCGGGCTGACCGGCCCGCATGCGCGCTCCATCGACGTGCCCACGACGTTCACCGACTTCGACGACTACTGGCAGCCCTTCCTCGGTGGACAGGGCCCGGCTCCCGCCTACGCGATGTCTCTCGACGAGCCCGCGCGGAACCGGCTGCGGGACCGCATCCGCGAACGCCTGCCGATCCGCGGCGACGGGTCGATCCCGCTCGTCGCGCGCGCCTGGGCGGTGCGCGCCTCCGTCGCGTGACGCTTCAAGCGCTCGCGGGCGTCGCGGCGCGCGCCGGGCGACTCAGAAGCGCCGCCACGAGGAAGCACGCCGCCCCGAACAGGGTTCCCGCGTTCGCCCAGAACACGCTCAGCAGGTCGCCGGTCTGCGGGATCACGTAAGCGCCGATCGCCGAGAGCCCGAACAGCACCGACCCGGTCATGTTCAGCCAGGTGCACTGCCAGGTTCGCGCCTGTGGATCCCACAGCTTGTCGCGCTCGGTCGTCGCGACCACCGCGAACGCACTCGAGACGAGAAAGCACACCGACCCGAGCACGTCGGGTCGCCAGCCGCCGTTGACCCTCGCAGCGTCGTTGATCGAGTGGAGCAGCGCATCCGTCGTGCTGATGTTGAAGAAGAGGGTCCCGACGAACTGCACCGCCGCCGACCACCAGTCGAACGTATCCGGCCGGTTCGTTCCGCGGCGGGGCGGCCGCCGGCCGCTCAGCCCCAGCTGGATGAGCGCCGCCGCGGTGAAGAACAGCGCACCGATGAAGAACGTCAGGTTGTCGACCGTCGAGCCGACCGCCTCCGCATAGAACGGTATGGCGCCGACCATGAAGAACAGCGAGCCGATCGCGAACCCCCACGCCTCACGGCGAAGGCGAAAGGACTGGTCGGCCGCCATCGGCCGAATGTAGCGCGGGTTCGCCCAGGCGACATCATCCCTTCCGGGTGATCGCCGACGCGCGCGAGAGGACTACATTGTCGCCATGACCGAGGAAAACGAGCTCGAAAAACCGGGCGACGAAATCGTCTCCGACATCGTGCACGGCCGCATCACGCACCTGCCGGTAAGTGTCGACCGCGCGATCGAAGACTTCCACGACAGCTCTCAGGAGTGGCGGAGGCTCTTCTCGGAGCTGCTCGGCACGTTCTTCCTCGTGCTCGCCGCGGCCGGCGGCGGCATGATGGGCCAGGCCTTCCCGAACACGATCTCACGGACCGCCGCGGTCACGGCGCCGGCCCTCACCGTCTTCGCGATCATCCTGTTCATGGGCAAGGTGTCGGGCGCACACCTCAACCCGGCGGTGAGCATCGCATTCGCACTGAGAGGCGATTTCCCGTGGGCGCGAGTACCCGGCTATATCGTCGTACAACTGGCCGGAGCATCCCTCGCCGCCTGGTTCCTCGCGGGGGTGCTTCCCGTCTCGGCGAAGTACGGCTCCAACTACCCGGCCAGCGGTTATGCGGCCGGCATCGCTTTCGTCATGGAACTGGTGCTGACCTTCGGTCTGGTCAGCGTCATCCTCGGCACCGCATCCGGTGCGCAGAACCTGGGAGTCATCGGCGCTTTCGGTGTCGGCGCGTACATCGCGCTCGCGGGCCTGTGGGCGAGCCCCGTCTCTGGCGCATCGATGAACCCGGCCCGCACGTTCGGGCCCGACCTCGTGGCGGGCGACTTCACGTCGTACTGGGTCTACGTGGCGGGTCCGATCGCCGGCGCGATCGTCGCGGTCGGTGCGGCCTTCCTGCTGCGTGGGCGCGGTGGCGGCGCATCCGGATCGGGTGCGGCCCAGGGCGACCTCAACACGAAAGTCGCCAACCCGCGCAAGCCGTGACCGGGCGAGATCGGCGGGACATCACCCGCATGGGATGATGCCGTGCGACGACCGAGTTCTTAGCGTGGCAGCATGACCGCCACCACAACCTTGAAGCACGGCGACGTGCCACACGCTTTCACCGGCATCGGCGACCAGAACCAACTCAACCCGATATTCGCCCGTGCCGGTGAATCAACCGATTTCCCACTCAATGCCCTTCCCCCCAGCGAGTCTCTGCCGGAGACCGCGTACCAGATCGTGCACGACGAGGCCATGCTCGACGGCAACTCGCGGCTCAACCTCGCGACCTTCGTCGGCACCTGGATGGACCCCTTCGCGAACAAGATCTACGCCGAGTCCGCAGACAAGAACATGGTCGACAAGGACGAGTACCCGCAGACCGCCGCCATCGAGACGCGCTGCTGGAAGATGATGGCCGGGCTCTGGCACGCACCCGACCCGGAGAACGCCATCGGCACGTCGACCATCGGGTCGTCCGAGGCGTGCATGCTCGCCGGCCTCGCGCTGAAACGGCGCTGGCAGCTGGCACGACGGGCCGCAGGCAAACCTGCGGACAAGCCGAACCTGATCCTGTCGAGCGCTGTCCAGGTGTGCTGGGAGAAGTTCTGCAACTACTGGGACGTCGAAGCGCGCTACGTCCCCATCTCGCTCGAACACAAGGTGCTCGACGGCCACGACCTCGAGTCGTATGTCGACGAGAACACGATCGGCGTCGTCGCCATCATGGGCGTGACCTACACCGGCATGTACGAGCCGGTCGAGAAGATCTCGCGTGTGCTCGACAAGATCGAGGAGTCGACGGGGCTCGACATCCCCATCCACGTCGACGGCGCGTCGGGCGGCATGATCGCGCCGTTCCTGCAACCGGACCTGATCTGGGATTTCCGGCTCGAACGGGTCGCCTCCATCAGCACGTCCGCCCACAAATACGGACTGGTGTACCCGGGTCTCGGATGGGTGATCTGGCGCACCGTCGACGACCTGCCCAGCGAGCTCGTCTTCGACGTCACCTACCTCGGCGGCCACATGCCCAGCTTCGCCCTCAACTTCTCCCGGCCGGGCGCGCAGGTGCTGCTGCAGTACTACCTGTTCCTGCGCCTCGGGTTCGACGGCTACTACCGCGTGCAGAAGGCGTCCCAGGACGTGGCCGTGTACCTCGCGAGCGAGATCGGCCGGATGCCCGCCTTCGAGCTCTGGAACGACGGCACCGACATACCCGTTTTCGCCTGGCAGCTGGCGAAAGGTCACACGGACAAGTGGAACCTGTACCACCTCTCCGAGCGGCTGAGGCTGAAGGGCTGGCTGATCCCCGCCTACCCGATGCCCGACGACCTGACCGACATCGTCGTGCAGCGCATCGTCGTGCGCAACGGGCTCAGCCGCAACCTCGCGGAGAGCCTCGTCGTCGACATCGCCGAGGCTGCCGCCTATCTCGATGCGCTCGATTCGCCGATGCCGACGGAAGGGCTGGTCACGTCGTTCACCCATTGAGCGGTGGAGTCGAGCTTCACAGTCGGGGGTCGAGGGTCAGGGGTCGAACCGAAAGGATGCGTCATGGATTCGACGATCGAAGTCCCATTGCACGATTTCGAGGCGAGGGAGTCACTGGGCCGCGCCGCCCGTGAGCGAACGCCGCGTTCCGCGCAGTCGCTGTGGGAGCCGCCCGGCGATCGGCCCGACCCTGTCGAGCTCCTCGAGGAGCAGGCCGCGAGCAGGCTCCCCGAGCTCGTGCCCATCCGGTATGGGCGCATGATGGTGTCGCCGTTCGCCTTCTACCGTGGCGCGGCCCTGATCATGGCGTCCGACCTCGCGGGCACGCTCAACTCGGGGATGACCGCCCAGATCTGCGGCGATGCGCACTTGTCGAACTTCGGGCTGTTCGGCACACCGGAGCGCACGATGATCTTCGACCTCAACGACTTCGACGAGACCCTGCCCGGCCCCTGGGAGTGGGACCTGAAGCGGCTGGTGACGAGTTTCGAGATCGCGGCACGATACCGAGGTTTCACGCCGACGGATCGGCGGGAGGCGACCACTGCTGCGGTGCGGGGGTACCGCAAGCAGATGCGGTTCTCGGCGTCCATCCCGGTCCTCGCCGCGTGGTATGACCACATGGATGCCGACACGATGCTCGACTGGGTCAAGCAGCAGCAGCGCGACGAGAAGGCGGGCGAGGCGCAGGTCGAACGCACCGCGCAGATGATCGCGAAAGCCCGGACCAAGGACAGCATGGGTGCGTTCGAGAAGCTGGTCGGCGAGGTCGACGGCCAGCTGCGCATCCTGGCGGATCCGCCTCTCATCGAACCGATCGAGAACATCGTTCCGGATGCGGTGGAGCGCCGGGAGGACGAATCCTTCATCCTGAACCTCATCGCGAACTACACGCAGACGCTGCTGCTCAAGCACCACCCGGTCGAGGAGTACACGTACGTGCACATGGCCAGGAAGGTCGTCGGTGTCGGGAGCGTGGGAACGCGGGCGTGGGTCGTGCTCCTCAAGGGACGCAACACGAAGGACTACCTTCTGCTCCAGGCGAAGGAAGCGCAGGCGTCCGTGCTCGAACGCTTCGTCGCACCCAGCGAGTTCTCTTCGCACGGCGAACGCGTGGTTCGCGGCCAGCGCCTGATGCAGTCGGCGAGCGACATCTTCCTCGGCTGGGAGACCGTCACCGGCATCGACGGTCTGCTGCGCGACTTCTACATTCGACAGCTGCACGACTGGAAGGGCTCGCTCGACATGGAGAAGGTCCGTCCGATCGGGTTGAAGCTCTACGCGCAGGTGTGCGGCGAAACCCTCGCCCGTGCCCACGCCCGCTCGGGAGACCGCGTCGCGATCGCCGCGTACATGGGCGGCAGCAGCCGTTTCGACGAGCTGATCGCCGACTTCGCGGAGGCGTACGCCGACCAGAACGAGCAGGATTACGAAGCGTTCCTGGAGGCGATCGCGTCGGGCAGGCTCGAGGCCCGCACCGGCCTGTAGCCGCCGGGCGCTCAGGCTGCGTCGGCGGGGGCGGGCTCGCCCGACGAGGGCGGGTGCTTCTTCGCTTCGCGCCTGTCCTTGCGCTCGTGCTTGGCTTCCGCCTCCTCCGCCTTCTGCAGGTCGCGCGTCTCTGTCGTCGGGCCGAGCGCCGGGCGCCACCAGTGCGCATCCGGGTCGGAATCGACGAGGATCGTCTTGCCGAGCAGCGTGAGCGGAATGGCCAGGATCGCACCGATCGGGCCGATCACCACCGCCCAGAAGAGCACGGAGAAGAACGTGATGGTCTGGCTGAGCGAGACGGCGTGACCGACGACACGGGGCTGGATGATCGACTGCACGACTGCGTTGATGATTCCGTACACGACGATGACGGCGATGACGGTCGGCCAGCCCCCGACGAGGAAGCCGAACACGACCGGCGGGATCAGCGCGAAGAAGTAGCCGATGTTGGGGATGAAACTGCACAGAAACGCCAGGAGGCCCCAGAGGAGCGCGGCCGGCACGCCCAGGATGTAGAGGGCGATCGAGTTCAGCGCGCCCTGTACGACACCGAGGACTGTCGTCACCACCATGTAGCGCCGCACATTCGACGCGTAGTCGGTGACCGCCGACACCAGGTTGGGATTGCGGGTGCCCAGCTGGTGCAGGATCGTATGGGCATAGGCAGCGTCGGCCGCCATCAGGATCATCATGGTCAGGATGATCACCAGAGCTCCGGTGATGCTGACCACGCTGCCCAGAAGACCGGAGATGACGTGCCCGAGGTTGCTCGGCGTCAGTCCTTTCTCGACGGCCTGAACCTGATCGGGTCCGACACCGAGACTGGTCAGCCAGGCGCCGATACTCGCCCCGATCTGCTCGAACTGCTTCTGGTAGTTCGGCAGCATCGCGACGAACTGGGCGGTGGCCAGGATGAGCGTGTAGGTGAACCCGGCGAGCAGGCCGAACACGACCAGGATGACGGAGCCGGTCGCGATTCCTCCCGGCACACCGCGCTTCAGCAGCCCCGTTCGCACCGGGTTCGCGCAGATCGTCAGGATGAGCGTGAGAAGGACGGGCGCGAGGATGCCCCTGATCGAGCTGATGCCGATCGCCGTCAGCGTCGCCGCGCCGAGCGCGACCAGGATGTTGGTTCCTCTGGGCAGTCCCAGACTGCTTGTCATGGCCTCACGCTAGGGATTTGCGCGGTCGGCCCACATCATCCCAACGGGGTGATGTGGGCGGGCGCGGGATGCGCACTATCGTTCACGAAGGGGCGCCCGCGCGCAGTCCCCGGAAAGTGGGGCGGGACCGATGCTGGCGGCCGTGGGGCATGTGCTTCCCCTGGCTGTCGCTTTCGCGCTCAGTTCGATCCCGATCATGGCGACCATTCTCATCCTGCTCTCGAAGAACAGAAATCGGGCGGCGATTCCGTTCCTGATCGGCTGGATCGTCGGCATCGCCCTCGTGCTCGTCCTGCTGATCGCCCTCGCACAGGCAGTGCCGGGCACCGTGCCGAAGACGTCGCAGGTGCTTCTCGGCTCGTTCCTCATCGTCATCGGGGTCGCGTTGATCGCGCTGTCGGTCGTCAACTGGGCGCGCGGGAGACGGAAGCAGACCGCCGGTATCCCTCGGTGGCTCCGTGCGGTGAGCTCGTTCGGCCCTTTATCGTCGTTCGGATTCGCGCTGCTGCTGAACGTGCGCCCGAAGGCGATCCTGCTGAGTGCGGCTGCCGGGCTGTCGCTCCGCGGCGACGGGCTGACGCCGGGCGAGACCGTGGGGGTGATCGTCATCTATACGCTCGTGTCCGCGTCCACGGTGGCGATCCCGATCATCGCGCGTCTCGTGGCGCCGACCCGCACGGAACTGCCCCTGGTGCACGCGCGGCGATGGCTCGAGGACAACAGTTCGGTCGTGTCGGCGCTCATCCTGGTGCTCGTGGGATTCGTCGTCATCGCCGACGGCCTCACCCGGCTCTGAGCGGCCGACCTCGGCCGCGCTCGCTAGGAAACCGGGCGGAGTTCGGCTTCGTCGGCGATCGCGGCCAGCGCCGACGACCGGTGGCGGAACGTTGTGCCCAGGACCAGCCCGTAGGCCGCGGTCGCCGTCCATTGCCCGTCATGTTCGGCCAAGTGTCCGACGAGGTAGCGGGAATGGCCGCCCAGCACCTGCCGTTCGGCGATCGGCAGCGTGAGTGGAAAGGCGTACACGTCCCCGGCCGGACTGACCTCGAGCTCCCAGCGGGCGCGGCCGGGGTTGATCTTGCTGGTGAAGATGCGAGACATGGTCTTACGGTCTTAGCCGATCGGGGTGCATCCGCGCACGGCGTGTGACTCTGTGTTGCACTGCACGGGCGACCCGCGACAATGGGGGGAGGGGTCGCGACGGAAGGGTTCGGATGCGCTGGTTCAGACGCCGACGCGAATCTGCCGCGCCCCCCATGCGTCCCTTCGACGAATCGCAGCTCGTGTCTCCGATGCCGACGACCCTCGACCATGCCCTCGACGAGGGCATCATGATCGCCGAGTATGCGGCTCGCATGACGGTCAAGAACCGGATCGTCGTCGACGCCATCCGGACCGAATCCGGATTCGACGCCGAGCGTTACCTGCCGGTCGCGGCCGACGCGCTGCGCGAGCTCGCAGACGAATCGGATGCGGCCGGTGCGCGCATCGCCGAGGAGCGGGAGTTCGCGGTCGCCCTCGATGGGCAGGGCGCGCACATCCACGACTACCGTGCCGTCGACGACCTCAACCTCAGGCGGAGGGAGCGCGTCGCCGAGGAACTGGCCCGCGCGCTGCGTCGGCAGGCGGACGACGAAGAAGCGCTCCGCGGGCTGGTCGAGACGTCGCGGGATGATGCGTGGCACGAGATCGGGTCGGCGATCGAAGCGTCGCTCGACGCGTTCGCGGGCGTGGAGGGATTGAAGGCCGACTACGAGCGCGAGAAGCCGGAACGACTCAACCTGCTCATCCGGCGTGACCTGGCCCGGCTGGCGGAGGAGCGCAGCGGGTACTGAGCGCCCCGTCCGCCCCCGCCGTCGCCCCCGCACTTCTTCGTTCCCACCGCACTTCTTCCTCGCCAGCGCACGCGTACGTACGAGTGCGCTCGGAAACACCTAGTGCGAGTCGCCCCGATTGGCGTCCGGCCGCAGGTCGTCCAAGCTCACGTCGATCCCGAAATGCGTGTGTGCCGCCAGTCGCGCCGCGTACCACCCGTTCATCCCCTGCACTGACGGCCCCGGGGGAGTCGAAGCCGAACACAGGTAGAGCCCGTCCACCGGTGTCGCCCACGGTGTCGGCGACAGCACCGGGCGCCTGAGCAGCCGGTAGACGCTGACCGTGCCACCCATGATCTCGCCGCCGACGTCGTTGGGGTTGTTCGCCTCCACGTCGCGCGCCGTCATCGTCGCGCTTGCGAGCACCGTGTCGCGGAACCCCGGCGCGACCCGTTCGAGTTGCCGCGTGATCGCCTCGGTCGGATCGTAGATCGACCCGGCCGGCACGTGCATGTACGCCCACAGCGTGTGCTTGCCGAGCGGCGCCCGCGTGTCGTCGAGGATGCTCGGCTGGGTGACCAGCACGAACGGGGATGACGGGATGCGCCCTCGGGCGACCTCGCGTTCGGAGCGCGCGATGGCCCCGCGCGAACCGCCGAGGTGCACGGTGGGCGCGAGGGCGACATCCGGATTCGTCCACGGAACCGGCGCCGACAGTGCGTAGTCGACCTTCGCGACGCCACCGCCACGAGGGAAACGCTGCAGCGCGTGCCGGTAGCCGGCGGGAAGGCGGTCGCCGCCGAATCGCGCCAGGAAGGCGGGGGAGGTGTCGAGCATCGTGACGCGCGACGGTTCCAGGTCGGCGGGGCTCGCGACATCCGTGTCGAGCACGATGCGTCCGCCGTGGGCCACCAGGTCGTCGGCGAGCGCATCCGCGATGGACTGGGAGCCGCCGACCGGGAAACCCCAGCCTGCCGCGTGCGCGTGGGCGCCGAGCAGCAGCCCGGTGCCGGCGGCGGCGAGCGACGGCTGCGACACGACCGCATGCGCGGACACCCCGCTCAGCATCGCCGGCGCGATCCGTTCCCTGAAGCGCTCGTTCCAGGCGGGCGTTCCCTGTTCGAGCACACGCAGGCCGAACGCCAGCGCGTCCAGCGGATGTGGAGGGATGCGCAACAGCTGCGACCCGGTGAAGTCGGTCACCGACTCGATGTGGTCCACGAGCGGGCCGAACAGGGAACGCCAGGCGTTGCCGTCCCGTCCGAGATCGGCGACCGTGCGTTCGAGGTCGTGCCAGGCGATCCCGGCCACACCGTGGTCGAGCGGATGCGCGTACGAGGCCGACGGGATGACGAACGGCACCCGCTCGGTCAGCCCGAACGCGCGGAAGAACGGCGACGCGAGGGCGGCCGGATGCACGGCGGAGCACACATCGTGCCGGAACCCGGGCAGCGTCAGCTCGGCGGTGCGCAGGCCCCCGCCCACGGTCGAAGCCCGTTCGACGAGCACCACCTCGAGGCCGGCCCGGGCGAGGGTGACGGCGGCCGCCAGCCCGTTAGGCCCGCTGCCGACGACGGTCGCGTCGATCATCGGCCGTACCCGCGACGGGCCTGCGTCGAACGCGAGATCGGTGGGACCAGGATCCCGGCCTCTTCACGCATCCACCACACTCCTTCTTCCCGCCGTTCACGCCGTGTAGCGAAACGGTACAGGTACAGTCTGGCCCGCACCCAGGTCGGAGGCGTGCCCCCGAACGGGTCGACGCGCAGGAGCTTGAGCGTCCGTCGGTCGGCGTCGAGCAGTTTCGAGAGGAAGACGAGGAACCAGCGCGAGTCGTGCGACCCGAGCGCGAGGAACCACATGAGCCAGTCGAGCCGCAGGTGGTAGGGGGCGAACTGCCGGGGGATCCGCCGCGGGTCGCCCGGTTTGCCTTTGAACTCGTAGACCTGCCAGACCGCCTCGCCGCCCGGCTGTTCGGCAGCGGTCCCCTCGACGACGACCTCGTAGCGTTCCTTCGTGACACTGCCGAACGCCCCGTACGCGTTGACGAGGTGCCAGCGGTTGAA
The DNA here is from genome assembly GCF_010686705.1 of Leifsonia tongyongensis. Classification (GTDB taxonomy): domain Bacteria; phylum Actinomycetota; class Actinomycetes; order Actinomycetales; family Microbacteriaceae; genus Diaminobutyricibacter; species Diaminobutyricibacter tongyongensis. The sequence goes on from NZ_JAAGWY010000002.1 coordinate 202,016, forward strand.
GCTGGCGTTCATCAGCTGGCGGCGCGACAGCAGGTTGCGGGCCGGCCACCAGCTGAGGGCGATCAGAAGCGCGGATGCGACCAGCGCGAGGAACGCGAACCAGGGCGGCATCGCATCCGTCGCTCCGGTCGGCGGGATGAGCGGCACGATGACATGCGCGACCGGGTTGCTGATCGCCGAGAACGCCAGGACGATCGTGATCACGTTCAGCCACGCGAAATTGCCGGTGAACACCAGCCACAGCTGGGTGAGGATCACGATCGCTGCGGCGATGGATGCGACCGGCTGCGGTGCGAAGAGGAAGAACGGCACGATGAGCTGGGCGAAATGATTGCCGAGCACCTCGAAGCGATGGAACCACTTCGGCAGCAGGTGCGCGTAACGGCTCACCGGGTTCGGCATCGGCTGGGTTTCGTGGTGGTAGTACAGCGCCGTCAGGTTGCGCCACGACCGGTCGCCGCGCATCTTGATCATCCCCGCGCCGAACTCGAGCCGGAACACCAGCCAGCGCAACAGAATGATGACCGTGATCGGCGGGGCCTCCTGGCTGCCCCCGAGGAACGCGACGGTGAAGCCGGCCTCGAGCAGCAGGCTCTCCCAGCCGAACGCGTAGAACGTCTGGCCGATGTTCACGATCGACAGGTAGGCGAGCCAGATGACGAGGAACAGGATGAGCGGCACCCAGCCGGGTGCGAGCTGCGGGATGCCGAGCACGAGAAGCGCCGAGATCGCGGCTCCCGTCCAGGCAACGGCCAGCAGCAGCCGGTCGGAGTAGCGCCAGCGGAAGAGGGTGGGCTGGCGTCGCGCGTAGCTCAGCCGCAGGAAGTCGGGCGCGGGCAGCAGACCGTGCTCGCCCAGAAGCGCCGGGAACTGGTTGACGGCGGAGATGAACGCGATCAGGTAGATCGCCGCGGTGCCGCGCTGGAGCACCTCACGTGCAAACCCGTAGTCGCTCGCCGCCAGCCAGTCCATGTCACCACCCCGTGGCCCGGCTCCACCGTACGCCGCCGCGCACGTCCGGTCGAGAGCGGCGCCGCGCGGATCAGGCGGCGGCGGTGATGTGGGCGGCCAGCGAGATCGGCCGATGGTCGGAGGCCCCGGCGGGCAGCACATCCACTCGGTCGATACTGAACCCGGTCGACGTCACGAAGTCGAAGTACCCCGTGAAGAATTTGTAGCGCGCATAGGTCGGCTCGGTGCTGCGCATGAGTTCGTAGCCGGTCGTCGTGAGCCGGCGCTCCAGCCCCCGGATGAACCACGGATAGTTGAAGTCGCCGACCATCACCGCGGGCAGGTCGGCCGCGAGCGACCGCATCCCTTCGTGGGCGGCTGCGATCTGCTTGCGGCGCAGCGAATTGGATGCCGTCAGCGGCGCCGCGTGGAACGACCCGACCAGCACATCCTGCCCGCTCTCACGATCGACCAGGTGCGCGGCGAGCAGGCGTTCGTGCGCCGGAGCGAGCACCCGGTCGTGCATCGACTTGTGTACCGCGAAGACTTTCGTCGACCGGATGTCGTATCGCTCCGCGCTCGTGTAGATCGCCAGCCCGAGGCGGTTCGTCTTGGTGGAGTCGGCGAGCATGAGGTGGCCGAGCCGCTCGGGAAGCGCTTCGCTGTCGGCCTCCTGGAGGCACAGCACGTCGACGTCGTTCTCGTCGACGAGATCGGCGAGTTCCCCGCCGGCGGCATGTTTGCGCAGGTTGTAGCTGATGATCCTCATGACCGTGCCAGCCTACGACCGAACGGTGTGCAGAACATCCCCAGCGGGTACGGTTGTCGCATGGCGAGCGAAGCTGTTGTCCTGACGGTGAACGGTCCTTCCGGTGATCGCGAGGTGCGCATCTCCAGCCCGAGCCGCGTTCTCTGGCCCGACTTGGGGTTCACCAAGCTCGATCTCGCCAACTACCTGATCGCGGTGGGCGACGCCTTCGTCGCGGCCAACGGTGATCGCCCTCTGTCGCTGCAGCGCTTCCCGGAGGGCATCGACGGCGAACAGTTCTTCTCGAAGAACCCGCCCAAGGGCGCACCCGACTACGTGCGATCGGTGATGGTGATCTACCCGAGCGCCCGGTCGCATCCGCAGCTCATCATCGACGAGCCCGCTGCGGCCGTGTGGGCCGTGCAGATGAACACGATCGTGTTCCACCCGTGGCCGTCGCGGGCCGAGGACTCGGACAATCCCGACCAGCTGCGCATCGACCTGGACCCGCAGCCGGGCACGGATTTCGATGACGCGATCCCGGCCGCCATCGAACTGCGCAAGGTGCTCGCCGAGGCGGGACTGGAGGCGTTCATCAAGACCTCCGGCAACCGCGGCCTGCATGTGTTCGCGCCCATCGAACCGGTACGGGAGTTCCTGGATGTGCGCCACGCGGTCATCGCGGCTGCTCGCGAACTCGAGCGGCGGATGCCCGACAAAGTGACGACAGCATGGTGGAAGGAGGAGCGCGGGGAACGCATCTTCGTCGACTTCAACCAGGCGAACCGTGATCGCACGATGGCCGGCGCCTACAGTCCGCGCGCGCTCGCACATGCACCCGTCTCGACCCCGATCACCTGGGACGAGCTGGAGACCACCGACCCGAAGGCGTTCACCGTGCTGACCGTGCCGGACAGGCTGCGGACCGTCGGTGACCCGTGGGCCGATTTCGGCGCGAAGCCGGGAAACATCGACGAACTGCTCGGATGGTGGGCGCGCGATCTCGAGAATGGCCTCGGCGAGCTTCCGTTCCCGCCCGACTATCCCAAGATGCCGGGGGAGCCCCCGCGCGTGCAGCCGAGCCGCGCCCGCAAAGAAGCCTGAATCGAAGCACGAATCGAAGCACGAATCGAAGCACGAGGAGGACAGATGGCGCATTCCGCTGAGACCGTGACGGTGAACCGGACCATCGCCGAGGTGTTCGACTTTCTGGCCGATGGCATGAACGAACAGAAGTGGCGACCCGACGTCGTCTCGATCGAACACGTCGCAGGTACCGGCCCCGGAGTCGGGACGACCTACGCCCAGACGATGAAAGGTCCGGGCGGGCGCGCGATCAAAGGCGACTACCGCATCACCCGTTTCGAGGCGCCGACCCGGCTCGACTTCGAGACGATCGCCGGCCCCGCTCGGCCCGTCGGCTCGTTCGTGCTGCGGGAGATCGTGCCCGGCACGACCGAGGTCACCTTCACGATCGACCTCACCCCGAAGGGCGCGATGGTCCTGATGAAGGGGATGATCACCAAGCAGGTCGCCACCGAGGCCGCGAACATCCACAACGTGCCCGCGGCGATGGGGGCCTGACGTGCAGATCCCGAAACCGGGCGAGGAGACGAAGGCGCTCTTCCGGTCGGTCGTGCCGGAGGCGCCGGACGTCGAGGTCAAGCCGATGTTCGGCAACCTGGGCGCGTTCGTGCACGGCAACATGTTCGCCGGGCTGTTCGGCGACGTGATCGGGGTGCGCGTGCTCGACGACGTGACCCGCGACGAACTCGCAGCGGTGGACGGCACAGGCCCCTTCGGGCCCGCCGAGCGGCCGATGGGCGGTTATGTGGGCCTTCCGGCCGACTGGTCGGACAAGCCGGAGCTCATCACGCCGTGGATCGAACGGGCCCTGGCGAGCGTCTCCGAACTGCCGCCGAAGGTCGCGAAGCCGCGCAAGAAAGCCTGACCGCATCCGGTGCGTGAAGCGCCCCTGAAATTGGGGGTGACTGCACCGTCCACGGAAGCCTGCATTCATGCATAATTGCGTCAGAGCAGCGGACGCCCGTTCGCGCCATGGGTGAATGCGTGGAGAAATGCGCGAACAAACAAGCCTGTCCACCGATCGAACCCGGCGGGCGGGCGGTTCGCGCAAGCTCGTCGCTGCGCTGTCCGCCGTTGCCCTTGCCGGCATCGGGCTCGCGGCAGCGACCCCCGCATCCGCCACCGACTCGTACAAGGCGCCCACCTTCGGCGTGGGAAACAACCCCGGTGGCATCGCGTTCACCCCGGACGGCGCCAGGGCGGTCGTCGTGACCGCGCCCCCGGGCGCGATCGAAGGAAACCTCACGACCTACAACGCCACCACGCACGCCAAGCTGTGGGGGACGACCGTCGACGGCCAGGGAGCCAACGGTCTCGCGATCAGCCCGGACGGCACGATGGCACTTGTGGCCTACGCAAACGGAGCTGGGAATTCTGGTGGGCTGACCGTCGTCGACCTGGCGCACAACACCAATCTCGGCACGATCACCGGGACCGACCAGCTCTGGGATGTCGCGTTCACGCCTGACGGCTCGAAGGCGTACGCCATGGACTGGCCGGCCAATAGCTCGACCGGCTCTGTAGCGGTCGTCAATCCGGCCACACGCAGCGTGGTCGACTATATCCCCGTGAGCGGGATTCCGTTCGATGTCGTGTTCAGCCCGGACAGTTCGCTTGCCTATGTCGTGTCCGCCTTCAACGGCAATGGTGCGGGACTGATCACCGTCATCAACGTCGGAGCCGGCACCGTGCAGACCACGATTCCGATCGGGGCGGGGTCTGACGGCATCGCCATCACGCCGGACGGCTCCACGCTTTTTGCTACGAATTCCGGTGACGCGGTTCACCCCGGAACCGTCTCGGTGGTGTCGACCTCGCAGAACAAGGTCCTGTCGACCATCGCCAACGTCGGCGTCGGCCCATTCGCCGTCAAGGTCTCACCGGACGGCTCGCAGGCGTGGGTGCTCAACTGGAACGGCGGCACCGTTGCGGTGATCGATGCCTCCTCGAAGGCTGTCGTCAACCGGTACGCCGTGAGCGGTGGCGGACCATGGAGTTTAGTCTTCTCCCCCAATGGCAAGCAGGCTTGGGTCACGATCGACGGCGACGACTCTCATATCACAGGTAGCGTGGCAGTCTTCGACGTGAAGTCGGCACGCTGGAACCCGACGGTCGCCCGGATCTCAGGGACGGACCGCTACCAGACCTCGGTGCAGGTCGCGCAGAAGGCGTTCCCGACGGCCGCGCCCGTCGTGTTCGTCGCAACCGGCACCGGTTTCGCGGATGCGCTTGCTGCGGCTGCTCCGGCGGCGAAGCTCGGCGGCCCCCTGCTTCTCACGGATCCCAACCGCCTTCCGGCCAGCGTCAAGGCCGAGATCACGACTCTGCACCCGTCGACGATCTACATCGTCGGTGGGACGGGCGCGATCTCGACGGCGGTCGAACAGCAGTTGAAGCCGCTGGCGGCAACGGTCACCCGGGTGGCGGGCACCGACCGGTTCGATACCGCGCGCCAGGTGATCAACGTCGCCTTCCCGACATCGACACCCATGACGAAGGTGTACGTCGCGACCGGGATGAACTTCCCGGATGCCCTGTCGGCATCCGCTGCGGCCGGAGCTGCCGGCCTCCCGGTGCTCCTGGTGAACGGAACGAAGTCGTCGCTCGACACCGCGACGACCAACTTCCTGACCGCGCACGGCGCGAACGCCTTCACGGTCATCGGCGGCCCGAACGTGGTCTCGGCCGGCATTGCGACCCAGCTCGGCGCATCCGGACCCGTCAACCGCATCTTCGGCGCCGACCGCTACACCACCTCGCAGCTGATCAACTCGGACGCGTTCACCTCCGGCACGGCCGCCTACTTCGCGACCGGCACCTCGTTCGCGGATGCGCTTTCCGGCGCCGTCCTCGCAGCCGTGAAGGGCTCGCCGCTCTACGTCGTCAACCCGGTCTGTGTACCCGACGGCTCGGAGGCCGACCTCGCCGGCCGCGGCGTCAGCGCCGTCACGCTGATCGGCGGCACGGGCGCACTGAGCCCCGCCGTCGCCGCGATGCACAACTGCTGAGGATGCGGGGGGTCGCCGACCTGCGACCCCCGCCTCAGCTGATGACCTGGCTCAGGTCGTAGGCGATCGGGCGGTCCAGCTGCGCGAATGTGCACGACGTGGGCTCGCGGTCGGGGCGCCAGCGGTCGAACTGGGCGGTGTGCCGGAAGCGCATCCCCTCCATCTGGTCGTACCGCACCTCGACGACACGCTCGGGCCGCAGGCGAACGAATGAGACGTCCTTGCTGGACGAGAAACGGCTCCGCTCGCCTTCGCCTTTGACGATCTCACCGTCGGCGTCCCGCTCGACGAGCGGGTCGAGCTCGTCGATCAGCTCGAGCCGGCGCGCATCGCTGAACGCTGACGCACCACCGACACTCCGCAACTGGCCGTCGTCGTCGTACAGCCCGAGCAGCAGCGAGCCGACGCCGCGACCGCTCGAATGGATGCGGTACCCGATCACGACGACATCCGCCGTCCGATGGTGCTTGATCTTCAGCATCACCCGCTTGTTGGGCGCGTACGCCGACGCCAGCGGCTTCGCCACGACGCCGTCGAGGCCCGCACCCTCGAACTCGACGAGCCAGCGGCGCGCGAGGTCCACATCCGTCGTCGTCCGGGTCAGGTGCAGCGGATGCGGCAACGGGCCGATCAGTCGCTCGAGTTCCGCGCGGCGCTCGGCGAATGGGACGCCGGTCAGGTTCCGGTCACCGTCGGCGAGCAGGTCGAACGCCACGAACATCGCCGGCGTCTCGACCGCGAGCTTCTGCACGCGGCTGTCGGCGGGGTGGATGCGCTGCGAGAGGGCCTCCCAGTCGAGCCGCTCACTGCCGCTCGCTCCTGTGGGCACGACGATCTCGCCGTCGAGGACGCACGGTCCCGGCAGGAGCCGGGCGAACGCATCCGTCAGCTCCGGAAAATAGCGCGTGAGCATTTTAGAGCCGCGGCTGCCGATCTCGACCTTCTCGCCGTCGAAGTAGACGATGGCGCGGAAGCCGTCCCACTTCGGTTCGAAACTGAGGCCGCCGGCGACGCTCTCCTGGTCGGGGACCGCATCCACCGCCTTGGCGAGCATCGGCGCGACAGGGGACGAGACCGAAGGTTCCATGGCTCGATCTTGCCGCAGCCGGGTCGGCCGCGCCAGCGGAGCGGCGCGGAGAGGCTCAGGCGTCGGGCTCGGCCAGCGCGGCGATGTCCTTCTCGCCGCGGCCGTCGCGGGACGCATCCTCGAGCGCCTCATGAACTGTTGAGACAGCCGGCAGCGGCACGCGGCTGCTGGCGATCATCAGCCGAGTGTCCTTGAGCAGGAGGTCGATGGAGAACTGCGTGTCATCGAACGAGCGGTCACGGATGATGTCGCCCTTGCTCGCGGCGAGCGGCGCCAGCGTGGTCAATGACAGCGCCGACAGCACGTCATCGGTGCTCAGGTCGTTCGAGTGGCCGAGCCGGAGGGCTTCGACGACGCCCTCCATCGAGACGGCCAGCGCAAGGTTGGCGATCAGCTTGCCGGTGGCCGCCTTCGGAGCGGTGTCCACGATCCGGAGCTTGTCGGGGTCCGCCCAGACGGCGACGATCCCTGCCGCTTCCTTCGCCGCATCCGGTGCCCCTCCGACCAGGACGGCGAGCCGCCCGGCCCGCGCGGGAGCCAGGGAGCCGATCACGGGGGAGTGCACGTATCGCACCTCCGCATCCGCCGCCCAGGCCGCGAACGAGGCCGCATCGGCGGGCGCGACAGTGGTCACGTCGATCCACAGTGCCGACGGCGCGAACGGCAGACCGGCGTCGAGGATCACCTCGCGTACGGCTTCCGGGCCGAACAGGGCCGACACCACGACTTCGGCGCCGGCGACGGCTTCGGCGGCGCTCCCGGCGACGGTCGCGCCACGTGCTCCCGCGTCTTCCGCGGCCGGAGCGCTGCGGTTCCAGACCGTCACCTCGTGTCCGGCATCGATCAGGTGGACAACGAGTTCGCGGCCCATCCGCCCCAGCCCGATGAATGAGATCTTCATGATCAGCCTCCCGCCCCCATTCCACGCCCAATCACACTGCGCTCACAACCCACTTTCCCGCCCCCGCGCCTCGCGAGTTGGCACTCGTGGTTGTTCTGGCCACCGCGAAGCAGCCACGAGTGCCAAGTCGCCGGCCAGCGAGCCGAGGCCAGCGAGCCGAGGCCAGCGAGCCGAGGCCAGCGAGCCGGGGTCGCCCCGAGAGAAGCTCAGGGGACGAGCACGACCTTGCCGGTGACCGCGCCCGACTCGATGTCGCGATGGGCGGCAGCCACCTCGTCGAGCGGATACACGTGCGCGACGTCGATGGTGAACTCACCGCGCTCCAGCAGGCCGGCCACCACCTGGTACGCCTCGGCGCGCAACGCCTGCTCCTCGGGCGTCAGCGGCACTGGGCTGCCGCCCGCCCAGGCGCGGATCCCCAGGTCGGCGGCGCGCGCGCCCGCGGCGATCGTGCCGATGTGCGAACGATCCGGCACGAGTTCGAAGGATGCGTCGAGCGCCTCGTCCGTGCCCACCGCGTCGAACACCACATCCACTCCGCCCGGTGCGAGAGCGCGCACGCGCTCGGCCAGACCGGGACCGTACGTCGTCGGTATCGCGCCGAGGTCGCGCATCCGCTGCTGGTTCGCTTCGCTGCCGGTCGCGATCACCGTCGCACCCCACGCGACCGCGAACTGGATGGCGGCGCTCCCGACGGCGCCCGACCCCGCATGCACCAGAAGCGTCGTGCCTTCGCCCACCTCCAGCGACTTCAGTACCTGGTAGGCGGTGCTCACCGGCGTTCCGAGGGCTGCCGCCTGCTCCCAGGTGATGGATGCGGGCTTGCGCACCAGCTGGGCGGCGGATGCGACCACCTGCGTCGCATCCGCACCGTGCGCACCGCGAACGATCACCTCGTCGCCCGGCGCCCACCCGGACACGGCCGAGCCCACTTCGAGGATGACGCCTGCCGCATCCGAGCCGAGCCGCCTCGGCCCGTTGAATGGCGCCGGCCGCTCGCCCGAACGCAGCTTCAGGTCGATGGGATTGATGCCGGCGGCCTTGACCTCCACGAGCACCTGATCATCGGACGGCGTCGGGTCCGGCACCTCGACAACCTCGAGGACCTCCGGTCCGCCGACCTTCTCGTATTGCACGACACGCGCCATGATGCTCTCCGTTTCCGTAGACCTATCCCCATGCTGACAACCCGAGGGGGTCTCTGAATAGTCCGAGATCGGCGAATCGTCCGAAATCGGCGAACCACGTGGCGACTCGCGCGCTGCCTCCCCTTTTTCGGCGGTTCTGTGACCCACACTGGGTTCATGCGCATCCATGTCCCCGAGGGCGTGCCGGCGGTGGTGAGCGAAGCCATCGAGGCGGCGAACGCTCACGACACCGAGCGGTTCCTCGACGCCTTCGCGGCGACGGGGACTGTCGACGACTGGGGGCGCGTGTTCACGGGACGTGACGAGATCCGCGGATGGAGCGACCGGGAGTTCATCGGACTGCAGGTCACGCTCGACGACCTGGTCTTCGTGGAGATCCCCGATGGAGTCGCCGTGCGAGCGCGCGTCGGCGGCGGTGGGTTCAACGGCCCATCGACGTTCACGTTCCTGGTCTCCGGCGACTCGATCGACCGGATGAGCATCACCGCCTAAGCATCACAGCCTGGCGGTCGCGGCCAGCGGTTCGCGGTGCCACGATGGATGAATGGCCCACGACCTTCACATCACCGGCGACGCCGAAGCGGATGCTCTCCTGTCCACCGACCCGCTCGCACTCCTGATCGGCATGCTGCTCGATCAGCAGATCCCGATGGAGACCGCGTTCTCCGGTCCTGCGAAGCTCCGCGACCGGATGGGCGGCCACCTCGATGCCTCGACGATCGCGTCGTACGACCCGGACGCCTTCCTCGCCATCATGAAGCAGCCGCCGTCGGTGCACCGTTTCCCGGGGTCCATGGCTGGGCGCATCCAGTCGATGTGTGCTGCCCTGGTGGCGGATTGGGGAGGCGACGCCGCTGCGATCTGGACGCAGGGCGATCCCGACGGCGCCGAGGTGCTCGAGCGGCTGAAGTCGCTGCCCGGGTTCGGCGAGCAGAAGGCGAAGATCTTCCTCGCGCTGCTCGGCAAGCAGTGGGGCGTCGCGGCTTCCGGCTGGCAGGACGCCTCCGCACCGTACGGCGAGACCGGCTCGTACCGGTCGGTCGCCGACATCGTCGACCCGGAATCGCTCACGCGGGTGCGCGAGTTCAAGCGTGCCGCGAAGGCGGCGGCGAAGAACGGATGAGGTCCGTGCACCCTTCCGCCCGCATCCTGTCGGCAGTACCATCGGCCACATGACCAGCCCGCTCGCGCACCTGAACGCCTCCGACTGCGACGAGGAGGACCTCGAAGCCCCCCTCGGCAACCTGTACAGCTACTTCGACGGAGAACGCTGGGTCGACGGAGTGGCCACCGGCGTGCGCCCGAAGAGCGACCTCGACGATTCGGCGATGGTGCAGATCGACCACCGCGACTGGTACCCGGCCGCCGACCTTCGTGAGTCCAGCCACTACACGGCGGTCCTGGTGAACCCGGACGGCACCATCTACCGGGAGTCGATCGAGTCGCTGGCGGGCGGCAGACCCGCCCCGGCCATCCGCGACATCGGCACCTACGGAGCAGACAACCTCGCTGCCGAGTTCACACTGGAGAACAAGTCGTGGGAGCCGGGCGGCCGCGTCCTCTACCGGTATGTCGGCTCGGCCGACCTCGGCCCGTCCGCCGAGGACTGAAGATCCGGGTCGCAGGGCGGTCGGGCGTGCTGAGTCGCCGGGATCCGTGGCGATGAGATCCACGAGGACGATCACGACCGACGTCGCGCGACCGCCGGCGGAGGTGTTCGCGCTGCTGGCCGACCTTCCCGGCTTCCCGCGGTGGCTCGACCCGTCGAGCACCTACCGCGCGACCGTCCAGGTGTCGGATGACCCGATCGTGAAAGGCACGACGTACACGGATGAGGTCCAGGGCATGCGCCTGCACGGGACGGTCCGCGAATACGAGCCCGACCACCTTCTCGTCTTCCATCAGGCGCGCACGGACGGCAAGCTCGCGATCACGATCCGTTACGAACTGGCGCCGGTCGCCGGCGGCACGCGCGTCGTGCGCACCGGGGAGATCGTCACCAGCGGGTTTCTCGCGGCCGTGCATCCGATCGTCGTGAGAACGACCGTGAGAGAGAACGAGCGGATGATGAAACGGCTGAAGGAGTACCTCGAGGGCGGCACGGTCGCGTGACCGGCCGGCGCGGCGGGGTTGGCCGGCGAGCTGGGGTTGGCCCGCGCTCTGGGGCTCGTGGCAGGGATGCGCGCCTCACTAACCTGTGGATGCCCTGAGTCCGACGAAAGGCTCCGCATGACCGACGCCCGCGCTCCCGAAGCCGGCTGGTATCCCGACCCCACCGGGGGTCTGGGCCAGCGCTGGTGGACGGGACTCTCGTGGAGCGACCACACGCGGCAGCCGTCACCGGGCATCGCAGAGATCATCTCGTCGGGCGACGAGGGCGCAGGTCTCGAAGCCGGACGCGCGAATCGCGGCGATGAGGGCGATGAGGACGATGAGGACGACGAGGATGACGATTATCTCCCGCTCAGGGGCCGTCGGCCGGGCGCGGATGTCGTCGGCCGAAGGCACCTGCGCAACGTGCTCGCCTACCGCAGCCTCAACCTCGGGGCGACGTCGGCCATGCTGTTCGTCGTCACCGTCGTGCTCGCCGACCTGGCCTGGCGGATGCCTCCGTTCGGCGCGGTGGGATGGGTCGCCGTCGCGTTCTCCCTCATCGGCACCGGTGTCGCAGTCGCGGCGATCCTCTTCGCGGCCGTCAGCTTCTTCCGCGTCCCGACCTACCGTGGCCTCGGGCCCGGCCTGACCGGGCTCGCCTTCGGCCTCGTCTTCACCTTCTCGATCCCGCTGGCCGGCCTCGCCCTGCAGCTCGTGCTCGCCACGTTCGGCTGAGCGCGCGAGCCTCTAGCCACCGCGGGCACGGCCCCGCTACCGTGTATCCCAACCGTGCTGCACGGCGACCTGCGGAGGTGTCCGATGGGCAAGAACCTGGTGATCTGTCTCGACGGAACAGGCGCTCAGCCGCGCGCGACAGGCGACTCGAACGTCATCAAAGTGTTCTCGATGCTCGACCTGAGCGATCCGGACAAGCAGATCGCGTACTACGACCCCGGCGTCGGTACGTTCGCATCTGCCGCATCCTGGAGCGTCGTCGCCCGCGCCCTGTCGCGGCTCGGCGGTCTCGCGTTCGGCAACGGCCTGCGCCAGAACCTGGGCGAGGCGTACACCTGGCTCATGCAGGAGTGGAACCCCGGCGACCGCATCTACCTGTTCGGGTTCAGCCGCGGCGCCTACACGGCGCGCGCACTGTCGGGGATGCTCCGCACCATCGGCCTGCTGTATCCCGGCTCGGAGAACCTCGTCCCGTACGCGGTCGCCGAGTTCGCCCGCCGGCGCGGCGACGACAAGGACCACTGGGCCGACATCGACGAGTTCTCGGGCAACTTCTCCCGCAAGGTCACCCGCGATCGGACGACCGTGCCCATCGCCTACCTGGGTGCCTTCGACACCGTGAAGGCGGCCGGTCTCCTGAAATGGGACATCAAGTGGCCGTACACGCGGAAGCTCGTGAACGACGCCCGCGTGCGTCACGCCGTGTCGATCGACGAGAAGCGCAGGCCGTTCCGCGAATATCTCGTGACCCCGACCGACGATTCCCGCCTCGAGGAGGTCTGGTTCGCTGGTGTCCACACGGATGTCGGCGGAACGTTCCCCGACGACCCGCGCCTCTCGACCGTCTCGCTCAAGTGGATCGTCGAGGGAGCGATCGAAGAAGGGATGCTCGTCGAACCCGCCGCGTACGCGAAAGCCTGCGCGGTGAGCGCGGACAACGTCAACGGGATCATCCACACGAACCCGTGGATCTACAAGATCCTCATCGACCGCAAGCGGCCGATCCCGGCGGATGCGGTCCTGCATTCGAGCGTGCGCGCCCGCATCGAGGGTGCCGGTCTCTACGCACCGCACCTGACCCAGACCCCACAGTGGGCCGACCCCACCTGGGAGACCCTGATGGTGCTTCCCGCCCAGCCTGCGCCGGCGTCGCCTACGGCACCGTGAACGTCACCTGACTCCACAGCTGCCCGGGGCCGACCTCGATCTGCGGAGTATCGGCGACCGGAGCATCCGCCCTGATCAGGTGCACCTTGTGTTCGGCGAGCGCCGCGAGCAGCTCCGCTTTCGGAATCGTGTCCGCCCATTTCTTGACGAGCCCCCACGGCAGCATCGCGTAGGCGCCGTCGCCGAGCACCGATTCCACGAACGATTTCGGCGTCGCGTTGTGCGACCCGTGGTGGCCGATCTTGTAGAACGCCACGTTGCTCACCAGCTCGCGGGACGCCGCATCGTCGAGCACGTGCTCCCACGCCCCCTCCTGGGAGTCGCCGACGAACAGCAGTCGCGTCCCCGCCACGTCGAGCACGAAATACACGCTCGTGTTGTTGACGGAGCGTTCGAGCACAGCAGCCGCGCCGAGCAGCGCCTCGTCGCTCGTCGCAAGCTGCGACAGGCGAAGGGATGCGCGCGCCTTGGTGAGCTCAGCCGGGAGCTCGTCGTGTTCGTCATCGGGAACCACGTAGATCGCCGGGAACAGCGCGGGCGTGTCGTCATCGTCGAGTCCCTGGTCGGGGTCGAGTTGCAGCCACTCCGCCGACGCGGGTGGGTTCATGAGCGACAGCTGCTTCGGGTCGCGGGAGGGCCCGAGGATGTGGATGCTCACCCCGTCGATCGGCGTCGGGAGGACGTTCTTCGCCGGGTCGCGGTCGGGCGCGAAGAAGATGTCGTGCGTCGGCTCCAGGAAGTGCTGGCCGTTCCGGTGCAGCAGCCGGTCGGTGGCCGCCGCGTTGCCCATCGAGTTGATCGCGAACGAATTGGCCAGCGAGAGAGCATCCGTGAAGCCGTTGCCGCGGCGTTCCCGTCGCTTGGCGGTCGCCTCGATGATCCCGTTCAGTTTCGTCGCCGTCGACACGAGCGAGTTGCGCAGCGCCTGCGCGTCCTTGTCGGCCGTGTCCTCGACGAACGGGACGATCACCTCGCCGACATCGACCGACTCCCAGTCGGGGACCGCGAAGCCGGTGATGTGGTCCTGGTGGTGATGGGTTGCGACGACGACGTCCAAGCGCGGGGGAGTGCCCGTCGGCGTGACCTCGGCGAGGTCGGCGATGACCGCCTTCACGACCTCGGCGATCGTGCGGGACACGCCGTCCACCTTTGCGCGGCCCTGGCTGTGGACGCCGCAGTCCACGAGCATCCGCCAGACCTGGTCGCCCCGGCTCACGGTCACGACGAAGCAGTCGCCGAAGCCGACGTTGTACATGCGGACCGAGACGGTGGTCTCCGTTTTTGTCGTGGCGGTAGGCGTTGCCTCGGTGCCCGGGCTTGTCGTGCTGGCAGTCGCATCGGCGGCGGTCGCCGCAGCTGCCGTCGTCACAGCGGTGGCTTCAGACATGACCCGCCCCCTGCCCGCGGTGGCGGTGCGCATGGCGCGCCTTCCGCGCCGCCGCCTGTTTCGCGTCGATCAGCAACTGCAGTTCCTGGTCGGCGTGGAGTTGCGCGAAGGTGAGCCGCAGCTGCGACGGCTGGTCCGTCCAGGCGGCCAGCGCATCCGCCGAGGTGACCTGGTCGCTCCAGTTCTGCAGCCCCTTGGCGCGCTTCTGCCCGATCTCGTTGCAGGATTGCGCGAACGCCTGGACCTCATCCGCGAACGGATGCCCTTCGAACGTCTGCGGGTCGTCCAGCGCCTTCGCGTTCACGAGCGGCAGCGGTTTCAGCACGAGGTGTACGACCTCGCCGTCGACCCGTGCGATCACCGTGGTCCCTGAGCGGATGGGCACCCGCTTGTCGCGCGGAAGGTTCTGGTCTTCGAGCTCTTCGTGACGTTGAGCGAATTGTGCCACCACGATCGGGCGCGGCTGCAGGTCGGACGCCTGCACGTACACCGCGTGGACTCCGACGAGTTCCAGTCTCAGGTCGGGGTCGAGACCGAGTTCGTGAGCGTGCGCCTTGCCCCAGGCGAGCAGGTCCACAGCTGTCGTGGAGTTGTGTTCGGCCGACGGAGCCTCAGGTGGAGCATCCGCGTCGATCGACACGACTTCGGGGTCGTCGTCTTCCGCACTCAACACCATCGTCGACGCCTCCCCGTAGGTGTCGAGGTTGCGGGTGGCGTCTTCGATGAGCGGTGCGAGGTCGACCCGGTGGTCGCCGACCGTGAGGCTGAGCGGCGCGGGAGGCGTCGGCCAGACCAGCGAAGCCTCCGCGAGGGAGGAGACTGCCGGCGGGTAGATGCCCCGGCGGCGGAGCGCCTCGACGAGGTTCGTGCGGAGGTGCAACGCGTCGTCGGGGTAGAGCGCGCGGTCGGCCGTAACGATGCCGCGCACCACATCCCCGAAGGTCACATCGACGACCGGCAGGTATTCGAAGGCGCGCACGACCATCCCGAGCAGCCGGTCCGCGTTGCGGATGGCTTCGACCGTCACGCGCTTGACCAGGTCGGGCGGGAGCGCCCCAGGGGGCAGCACGCCTGTGCCGCCGGTCGCGATGCGGCGCAGGTCCGAGATCTGTTCGATGTAGGTGTCGAGGTAGGCGTCGAAGACCGCCGCCACGAAGCAGGATCCGCGTTCGTGCGGTTCGGTCGCGTTGAGGAACTGTTTCGGCGTGCGCGGCGACCCGAGCGCCGAGCGTAGCGCAGCGCCACGCCCCGTGGATTCGCCGAACTCGAGGGCCAGGTCGAGCAGTGCCGAGCCCTTCTTGAGCTCACCACGCGAGTTGGCGACCGCCTCGGAGACCACTTCGGGAAACAGGAAGTGGTGGAACAGCGCGACCAGGTCGGCGAACGCCTCATGCCACGCGAACACGTCCGGGTTGGTCGCCTCGGAGAAATACTTGCGGATGCGGTGCACGATCGCGTGCGTCACCTCATGTGCGACCACATCGACACTCAGGCACGTGAACATCACCTGGCCCGGCAGGTTCGCTCCCGGGTCGCGCTCGTCGGCGCGGTAGTAGCCGAAGAGCACCGCGCGACGCTCAGGGTCGAAGAACGCGTTGCGGTCTTCGAAGGCGTGGGGCACGATCCGCAGCTCCCGGCCGCCGCGCCACCGGAACCGCCGCCCCCCGAACCGCTCGAACCGCTCGATCACACTCATCGCCACGGCGTACACGACCTGCTGGTGCGTGCGCGGATCGGATTCGGAAGGAGTCAACCCGCTCTGCGCGAGGATCGACGGATCGTTCAGATCGACCGGCCGGTACCAGACGTCGTGAGCCGCATCGAAGTCGACCACCTGGATGAGCTCACCCGACGGCCCCGGGTCGAGCCCCCGTTCGAACGGGATGTCCAGGGTGAGGAACCGGCCCGAGAGCCGCGTCGACATCGGGTCGAAAGCGTAGGTGCGGAGGAGCCGTCGGTTGGGAAGGCGGATCGGTGGGGTGTTGCGGGGGCGTTGTGGGGGTTCGGCTGCGGTCTTCGCACGGGCTTTCGCGGGTGGATGCGCGTGCTCGTGTTCGTGCACGGGTTTCTGTTCCCGTTCCGGTGGCTCCGCTTCGGCGCCGTCGACTGTGTGGTTTGCCGCGTCGTCGAGAGTTGAATCCCCCATGATGCCCTCTTCCGCTCATCCTCAGCCGTGAGTGTTGCTCAAGAAGTGCTGTCTCGATCATGGCGCGGGTCCAAGGGTTTTGGGAAGGAGGGAACGAGTGTGGCCTTGAGTGTTGGCGCCTGTGACCGCCGCCGGAGCGGGCAGTTGCGCACTAGTCGGGTGGCTCCGGACACGCGATCTGGGGGTCGAGTTAGCGGTGCAAGGGGATTAGCGTCACAATTGCTTGCATTTTTCGAGGCCCGGTGGCGTCTGCCAGATCGAGCCCAGCGGATCCGGATGCAGCAGAGAGCCATCCAATGTCTAACGACATACAGTCAACAAACTTCTGGTGGGTAAATCAGGGTCAAACGTACGCGGATGAACTCCGCCTTGGAGTTCTCTGGGCGCCGATTGCGACATCAGAAGGTCGCCGTTTCGGGCACTGGGACGCTCTGGATGAAGCAAGCATTGGCGACCTCGTTTTCCACTACGCAAACGGCTACCTGAGAGCAATTAGCGTGGTGCAACTATCCTCACGGCCGGCAAAGACGCCGTTCGACAATCGTCCTTGGGACGACGCCGGACGAGAAGTTCGGACTACCTATTTCGAACTTGATGTTCCTATCCCGCTCGCTTCAATCCCGGAATCGGTCCGGCTCGCAAAGAGCTACGCAGGAAGTCCGTTTGATCGAAACGGAGACGTCAAGCAGGGGTACTTCTTCGGCCTATCGGGCCGCGATGGCATGGAACTCCTTGAGCATCTGGGATTGGATGATGTTTCTACAGACGTAACGGGATCCGATAGCGCGACGGTAGATGTTCGACTCCTCGGGGATGGCCCCACTGATGCGACCCGCATTCGAAAAATTCGACTCGAACAGCGTGCGATTCGACTCCTTTTACTCAAGGGCTCGTTGCAGTCCGAGTGTGCAATCTGCGGTGAGACTTACCCGTCGAATCTTTTGGCTGCCGCCCACATCAAGCCGAGATACGCGTGCTCGGAGTCCGAGCGTCGAGATCTCGCCGTGATTATGGCCGCGTGTCTTTTCGGTTGTGACGCCTTGTACGAAGGTGGACTCATTCATGTCGACTCGATGGGGTTAGTACAACAAACTCGTGGGTCGACAACTACCGCACCCGTTTCGTCGAGGATTGGGGCGATCGCTGGGAGGCAGGTTTCCGCATACTCGCAAAAGTCAGCGAAGTACTTTGCTTGGCATCGAACTCACGTCGCGGGAGTCAAGTAGTCGAGTCCCACTCAAGCCGGGTGCGTCCGGGGCGGACTACATCTGTTTGGTTCTAACAAGCGCGTTGACGGTCGGCATGTCAGGGGCTGCCCAATCAAGCTGCGCAAGATCCGAAATCGGCAGCCACCGTAGCTCGTCGTGATCCGTGCTCGAGGTCGGCGCGGGTCCAATAGTGATCGCGCGATACGACGCCAGATCGATGGACAGATCGCCCACTCGAGTTTCGGTCCTGCTGATGCGATCGCCGAGCTCAATCTCGACACCAAGCTCCTCGCGGATTTCGCGAATCAGCGCGGCCTCTGGGGACTCATCGGGTTCAACTTTGCCGCCGGGGAATTCCCACTTACCCCCAGCAGACTTCAGCGGGGAGCGTTTGCACGCCAGGATCAGATTCTCTGAGGCAATGACTGCCGCAACAACTTGAATGGGCTGGTTCACCCGATCTCGTCTCATTCGATGTCGCTCAGCAAGGTGCGACTCAAACCTACTCAAACATTGAGCCCGACACGATTGCTCGACATTGAGATTCGACCTACTGCGTGGAGGAAGACGCCCCGAGCGCAGCGACAACCGCGAACCCGATCATGACGAGGGGAATCGGCAACAGCCCACAGATCACTGCAGTGATCGCCTCACCACGCCTGTAGCCATTGTTGCGTTTTGCGGTGCCAAGACCGATACAGCCGAAGATCACTCCAAGGAGCGCGGGCAGCCAGCATAGGAAAATTCCCACTATCGGAATGAGGGAAAGCACCGTGCCTACGATTCCGAGCACCATCCCAGCAATAGCCAACCCGTTGCTCGGAGGCTTGGGCGCATACTGCACGTACACCATCTGGGAGGGCTGCTGCCCGTTCGGGCCGTATCGAAAGCTCATTTGTTTAGCGTTCCAGCGACCGGCTTGCTCGTGCAGCCCCAACCCAGGGGCCCCGGGCTTGGCGCTTTAGCCGAACTGTCGGCTGATGGCCCAGGCAAACCATGCCGCGCCCACTATGCCGAGAACGATTCCCACAATGGCGGTGCCGCGCCCTGTGACACGACTGCGACCATCCAGCTCATGCGATTTGGCAAGCCCAATAGCGGCGAACATAATTCCGAGAATGCTCAGGATCGCAAATGGGTTGATAAGAAAAGCGACGAGGGAGAGCACACAACCTGTGTAGGCGAGGGAGTTGTGCCGGCGAACGAGTTTGTCCTTCTCGCGGTGGGTGAGCTTTGAGTCATCCGCGCCGATTGCCGAGGCGTAATGATTCCCCATCGGAACATACAAAGGGTCAAGAACCTCGGTCGCAGTGGGAACAACAGTTGGGGCAGGGCGTGGGAAGTGCCTATGGATCGGGTAGAGGAACTAACAGTGCCATCGGTCATTGAATGCAAGCATTGCGTTCGTTATGTAAATCCAGCAGGCTGGACACATACTGCGCCGCACACCGATAGCCGAGAGGTTTCCACTTATGAATTCCCGGCTTTTCGGATTTGTCGCCATGAGTTTCGCAGGAGCTATTGGCGGTGTAATCGGAGCACAGGATGCAGAGCATCCCATCTGGTTAACCGTGCTGCTCTATGCCGGGTTAGCGGTCGTGATCATGGCGGCGCGTGTCGGCACTTGGGTGCTCAAGAACGACCAGCGTTGGGAAGCGCAGCTCACAGTCTCGCGGTCGCACCGGCTTCGTCTGCCTCCGCTTCGCCGCGGCAAGAGCAAGCCGACTAACGGAACCCGCGTCGAGTATGGCAGACAAGTCGACTAGCACTGTCACACCCTCCCGATACGCTCGAGTCAGCGAGCAACATCGCAGCGAAAGGGGGTCGCGTGTTCATTCTCGACGGCAGCGTCGTCACCAGCGCCAGTGACCTCACCGAAGCGTCGAAGTGCGAGTTCGCCTTCCTCCGCAAACTCGACGTCAAGCTCGGCCGCATCGACAAGCTCGACGTTCCCGAAGACCCGATGTACGTGCGCACCAGCCGGCTCGGCGACGAACACGAAGCCCGGGTCCTCGTCCGTTACAAACAAGAACATGGCGCGAAAACCGTCGAGATCGCACGCCCCGACAGCCCCCTTACGGCCGACAACCTGGCCCAAGCCGTCGCCGCCACCCGCCAGGCCTTCGCCGACCAGGCCGAGGTCGTCTTCCAGGCCACCTTCTTCGACGGCAGCTTCCTCGGGTTCGCCGACTTCATCGTCCGCCAGCCCGACGGCAGCTACCAGGTGCAGGACACCAAACTCGCCCGCAGCGCACGCGTCACGGCCCTCCTGCAGCTCGCCGCCTACGCCGAACAACTCGAACACCTAGGGGTCCGCGTCGCACCCACGGTCGAGCTCCTCCTCGGCGACGGCACGATCAGCGTGCACCGCCTCGACGACATCGCGCCGGTGTACCGCAAGCGGCGCCAGCGACTTCTCCGAATCGTGCAAGAACGCCTCGAAGACACCCAGGCGGTGCAATGGGGCGACCCGCGCTACATGGTGGACGGCCGCTGTGAGGAGTGCGATGCCGAGATCCAGGCATCCCGCGACGTCCTTCTGGTAGCCGGGATGCGCGTGACGCAACGCGCGCGCCTTGCGGCAGAGGGCATCCTGACCATCGACGACCTCGCGACCACCGACCTCACACACGTCAACGGCATCGCGGATGGAACCCTCGCCTCGCTCAAGACACAGGCGAGGTTGCAGAGGGATGCGCGCACCGACGAGCCGCCGCCCGTGGTCCTCTACGACCCATCCGCTCTCGCCGTACTCCCGACGCCCAGCCCCGGAGACATCTTCTTTGACTTCGAAGGCGACCCGCTCTACACCGAAGGCCCGGGGGAGCGCTGGGGGCTCGACTACCTATTCGGCTCCATCGACGTCGAGGAAGACTTCACCGCGTTCTGGGCGCACGACTTCGGCGAAGAGCGGGAGGCGTTGCGCGCGTTCCTCGACTGGCTCGGCGAACGCCGCCGCCGCTACCCGGACTTGCACGTGTACCACTACGCGGCATATGAGCGCACCCACCTGCTCGCCCTAGCTGCCCGCCATGGCGTTGGCGAGGCCGAAGTCGACCAGCTGCTGCGCGAAAACGTGCTCGTCGACCTGTACGCGATCGTGCGAAAAGCGCTGCGCGTGGGGTCGCGGTCTTACTCCATCAAGAAGCTCGAACCCCTCTACATGGGCGACCAGCTCCGCGAAGGTGAAGTGCAGAACGCGGCCGCATCGATCACCGAATACGCGGATGCGCGCGACCTCATCGCCACCGGCGACATCGCCGAAGGGCAGCGGATGCTCGACTCCATCGCCGACTACAACCGCTACGACTGCGTGTCCACCCTCCGCCTCCGCGACTACCTCCTCGCGCACGCAGCCCGCTCCGGCATCCCGGTCGGCCAACTGGCGCCCGACAATGCCGACATCGAGCTGGAACCGTCACCGATCAGGGACGGACTCCTGGCGTTGGCAGGCAACCCCCTCGACCCCGACCGCACCTACGACCAGCGCGCTCTCGCGTTCGCAGCGGCCGCGATCGACTACCACCGGCGCGAGAACAAGACGTTCTGGCAAGAACACTTCACCCGCCTCGTGCAGCCGCTCGACGAATGGGGCGACACGCGCGACGCGCTCATCGTCGAATCCGCGGTGGTCGTGCGCGACTGGTACCGCGACAACGGCCAACGAACAGAGCGGCGTGAACTGCGGCTCCGAGGGCAATGGGGACCAGGCTCGAACCCGAAGGCAAGCGACCAGGCCGGCCCCTATCTGCTGTATGAATACCCCGGACCCTTCGCCAACCCGACCGCCGAGCCAGGAGCGCGAACCTACAAGGCCGTCCGAATCGTTGAGGTCGAAGACGACGGGTCGGTGATCGTCGAAGAGACGCTGCAGCGAGACGTGGAGCCCTACTCTGTGCTGCCGAGCGCGCTGACGCCGGCGAGCCCGCCACGCGCAGACCGGCTCATCGAAGCCATCGACGAGTGGGGGAGTGTGCTGCTCGCGGCGCAGACCGAAATCGCCGGGCCGGAGTGGCCGCGTGACCCGATGGTCGACATCCTCCGTCGTGTCCCGCCGCGGACCCGCACTGGAGCACTGCCCCCGCCCGGTCCCGACCTGGTGCCCTCCGTCGTCGGCAGCCTGCTCGGGCTCGAACGGTCCTATCTCGCCGTTCAGGGCCCACCCGGAACCGGCAAAACGTACCTCGGCGCCCACGTGATCGCCGACCTGGTCGCCAAACACCAGTGGAAGATCGGCGTCGTCGCCCAATCCCATAGCGTGGTCGAACACCTGCTCGACGCTGTCGTGCGTGCCGGACTCGACCCGCGACTGGTCGGCAAAGTGCCGAAAGCGGATGCCGCCAGCGCCACCCCTTCGTACACAGCACTGGAAAAGGACGGTCAGCTCCTCTTCGCACTCGAGCGGCGTGAGGTCGGCTACGTCATCGGCGGCACCGGCTGGGATTTCGCGAACGCCGCCCGTATCCCGCGCAAAAGCCTCGACCTGCTTGTCGTCGACGAGGCCGGGCAGTTCTCGCTGGCGTCGACCATCTCCGCCAGCGTCGCCGCGCGCAATCTGCTGCTTCTCGGCGACCCGCAGCAGCTGCCCCAGGTCAGCCAGGGAACACATCCAGAGCCCGTCGACGGCTCCGCACTCGGCTGGGTCAGCGAAGGACACGACGTGCTGCCGCCCGAACTCGGATACTTCCTTGCGGAAAGCCGGCGGATGCACCCTGCGTTGACCGTTCCCGTCTCGCAGCTCTCGTACGAAGGCAAGCTGAGCTCACAACTCGAGGCGTCAGAGCGGATCCTCGATGGCGTCGAGCCCGGACTCCACGTCGTTCCGGTCGAACACTGGGGCAACGCGACCGAATCGCCGGAAGAAGCCGCGGTCGTCGTCGAGCTCGTCCGGTCGGTGCTCGGCTCACAGTGGACCGACCCGTCGTCCGGACGGTTCAGAGAACCGCTGACAGAATCCGACGTGATCGTGGTCACGCCGTACAACGCCCAGCTCGCGATGGTGCACGAAGCGCTAGAGGATGCGGAACTCGGCGCCGTCCGCGTCGGGACCGTCGACAAGTTCCAGGGCCAGGAAGCGGCGATCGCGATCGTCTCACTCGCTGCGTCGTCGGCGCTGGACGTTCCGCGCGGGATGTCGTTCCTCATCATGAAGAATCGCCTCAACGTCGCGATCTCGCGTGCGAAATGGGCAGCATTCCTTGTCTATTCGCCCGAGCTGACGGAGTACCTGCCGATCAGACCCGAAGGTGTAGCGGAGCTGAGCGCGTTCATCCGCCTCGTCGAATAGTCAAGGGACAAGCGCCGTTACGCTTCAGCAGCCTCGGCTATGCCGAGATCCTTGTCTGCCCAATACCGGCCCAGAAATGCGAAACCGACGCCGTCCGCCACGGCAACAATCAGCCAACCCCACCACGGAAGGACCGTCGGCCAGAGCCACACGACGGCACATAAGACCGCGGACTCTCCCCAAGTGATCACCTTTCTACCTGGCGTAGCGCTCAGCGCCATCCTCGTCTGGCGGCTGAAAAGGTGTCGCAAGTTCATCTTGTTGTGCCGTCTCTCTGATTCGCTCCTCCGATCATGCCAGCGATCGTGCGTGCGTCAGACCAACCGGGCTCACTTGTCCGAAAGTGCAGTATTTGTAGCGACGGATACGACCCTTCGGGACAACCGAAGGGCGACCGTTGGACGTGAACTAACGAATCGAGTGCTCGCCACGGCTGGCACCAGCGCAACCCGCTGACCGGGCCGCCCGACGACGTTATCCACACCCCAAGCGCCGCGCGAGCCAACTCTTCTAGGCTCGAAAGCAGAGCACGGGAGGCACATGCGGCTCAAACTCACACTGAAAGAGCGTGGCAAACCCGCGCGCGACATCCAGGTGACTGTCGACGTCACGGCGACAGTTCAGGAACTGGCCAGCCACCTGAGGCGCGCCGACCCGTCACGCGCGGATCCAGAAGATTCGGGCGACCCACGCGTCACCCTCCGCGTCGAATATCCGGGACAGCTTCACGCCCACCAGCTCAGCCCGCTGCTCTCGGTCCACGAATCCGGGCTGCGGTCAGGATGCACGATCGAACTCGTTCCCGTCGGCGAGCGGAGTCTCGGCGATGACTCGAGCGAACCGGCGGGTGCTCTTCAAGTAGTCGCGGGACCAGACGCTGGCAGGCGGTTCGTCGTGACTGCAGGTGTGAACATCATCGGACGCGACCCTGCCGCCGACATCCAGCTCACAGACGGTCTCGCATCGCGCCGACACGCCAGCATCACTGCAGGTGAAACGGCGGAAATCACTGATCTGAACTCGGCCAACGGCATCGAGGTCGACGGCAGGGCGGCCGCCCGCGCGGTGCTGACCCCGAGGTCGCGCATCCGCATCGGTGACGACGAGCTGCGATGGCTCCCCGCCGCGGGGGCTTTGAGCGCACCAGAGGTGGCGTGGTCGGTCGGCAATGGCCCCATGATCGATGGAAAGCGGGGCGCGACCAGCGCCGGCGACAGCTCCTTCACCCGCTCCCCGCGAGTCGAGCCGGTCTACCGCGGCACAGAGTTCGCTCTTCCGCAGCCGCCCGGCACGATCGATAGGGCACGATTCCCGTTGCTCGCCATGTTCGCGCCGCTGGGTATGGGTGTGGCGCTGTTCGCGGTTACGCACCAGGTGATCAGCCTCCTGTTCATCGCCTTATCGCCGATCATCATGATCGGGACCTGGGTCGACAACCGCATCCAGAACCGCCGCAAGCAGCGGGACGCCACTGACCGGTTCGGCTCGTCTCTGGATTCTGCCCAGCGGGCATTGACGACAGAGCGAGAACGCGAACGGCAAGCGCGGATTGCCGAATCCCCGTCGACGAGCGATGTTCTCGGCGCCATTCACATCCGATCGCCTGCCTTGTGGACCAGAAGACCGGAACACACGACCTTCCTCGAGGTGAGGTTCGGTCTCGGCACGCTGCCTTCCCGAAACACGGTGACGTTGCCGGCGCGGAGCAATTCGACCGCCTCCGACTGGGATGAGCTGACGACGACGGCCGACCAGTTCGCAGAGCTCGATGGAGTCCCGGTCATCGACAATTTCGAGCGGGCAGGAGCAATCGGCGTCGCAGGATCCAGCATCATCGCCACAGACATCGCCCGTGCCATCGTCCTTCAGCTCGCGGGGCTGCATTCGCCGGCCGACCTGGTCATCGCGGCGTTCGGGGCAGAGAACCTGAGCGACGAATGGTCCTGGCTGAAATGGCTGCCGCATGTCGACTCACCTCATAGTCCGCTGCAGCGTGGCTGCCTCGCGAGCGATTTCAACTCGGCGAACGTCCTCATGGCTGAGCTTGAGGACCTGATCGAAAGTCGGCGCGCAGCAGGAGCAGGCAAAGGCACCTTCGTGCGGGGCCGTCTCGACGAAGGCCTTCGCTTCGACGCCGACCATGGGGCATCCGTGGACCGCCTCCCGGCCACCCCAGCCGTCGTCTCGATCGTTGCGCCGGCAGACGCCGTCGACCGGGCACGCCTCGTCGCGATCGCAGAGAACGGACCAGATTTCGGTGTCTTCACATTGTGGGTGGCACGGGATGCGGCAGCTCTTCCTGTCGTCTGTCGCACCTTCGTCGACGTGGACGCATTCGGCCGCGCCACCGTCGGCCATGTCCGTACGGGTCGTCGCGTCCCGCTGACCGCAATCGAGGGTTTGGACGTGATGAGTGCGCAGCAGGCCGCCCGGCTCCTCGCTCCGATCGAAGACTCGGGGGCGCAGGTTCTCGACGAATCAGACCTCCCTCGACGTGTTGCGCTGCTCGACCTGTTCAGCGACCCGGTCGCGGGCGAAGCGGATGCGGTCATCAGGCGATGGCGAAAGAACGACAGCATTACGCAACACTGGTCGCCGGGCGCGCAACGTGAACCGGGCGGCATCTGTGCGCTGGTCGGCCAGAGTGCAGGCGGCGCGCTGCAACTCGATCTGCGATCGCATGGGCCGCACGCGCTAGTAGGCGGTACGACGGGGTCGGGCAAGAGCGAGTTCCTGCAAAGCTGGATTCTCGCACTCGCGACGGAGTATTCATCCGACCGGCTCAACTTCCTCCTGGTCGACTACAAAGGCGGCAGCGCGTTCGCCGAATGCGTCGACCTCCCTCACTCGGTCGGGCTCGTAACCGACCTGACGCCGCGGCTCGTCAACCGCGCGCTGACGTCGCTGAAGGCCGAGTTGCGGTATCGCGAGGAACTGCTCAACCGAACAGGCGCCAAGGATCTCGAAACACTCGAGAGCAGATCGGATCCGGATGCGCCGCCATCGCTTGTCATCGTCATCGACGAATTCGCCGCGCTCGCTTCGGAGGTGCCCGACTTCGTCGCTGGGGTCATCGATATCGCACAGCGCGGCCGATCTCTGGGGCTCCATCTCGTCATGGCAACCCAACGCCCGGCGGGCGTCATCACCCAGAGCCTGCGGGCGAACACGAACCTGCGCGTGGCACTGAGGGTTGCCGATGAAGCGGACAGCACCGATGTGCTCGGCATCGCGGCCGCGGCGTACTTCGACCCGGGGACTCCGGGGCGGGCGGCGGCAAAGCTCGGTCCTGGTCGGGTGATCGATTTCCAGTCAGCGTTCGCAGGCGGCTGGACCAATGAAGCGAGCGCGCAGTCCGAGATCGCCGTCACCGAGCTGGCCTTCGGCCACGGGGCCGCGTGGGCCCAGCCTGGCGCTGCTCGACCACATACGGGACCGCGTGACAGCGAGCGGCTCGTCTCCGTGATTACGCACGCGGCGGAACGCTGCGCACTGCAGACTCCCAGGCGACCCTGGCTCGATGAACTGCCCGATGCCCTCGACCTCGATACATTGCCCGCCGCGGACGGAAGCAGCATCCCCATTGGCCTGGCCGATGAGCCCGAAGCGCAACGACAAGTCCCCTTCGTCCTCAGCCCGGACCGGGACGGCAACGTGGCCGCTGTCGGAACGGGCGGGTCGGGCAAGACGACGCTGCTTCGCAGTATCGCCTTCGCCGCGTCTCGATCAGCGGATGCCCACCCCATCTGGATCTACGGACTCGATTTCGCGGGCGGTGCGCTCCGCCAGCTCGAACAGCTTCCCACCGTCGGCTCGATCATCGCCGGAGACGACCACGAACGACTCGGGAGGCTTGTGCGCTGGCTGGAGACAGTCGTCGAAGATCGGGCAGAGCGATTCGGCGCAGTCAGTGCTGCATCCCTGACCGACTTCCGCCGGATCACCGGCAAGCCCGAATCGCGAATCCTTATCCTGGTCGACGGGATGGGCGCTTTCCGGACGGACTACGAATTCCGCGCATCCGATTCACTGTTCGACGAGTTCGTGAAACTTATCTCGCGGGGGCGACAACTCGGGGTGAGCTTCATCCTCACCGCGGATCGTCCCGGTGCGATTCCGACGACGATCCAGGCCAACGTGCAGGCGACCATCGTCCTGCGGCTGGCGGGGGAGGGAGAGTACTCCGCGGCAGGGCTGTCCGCGGATGCGCTGGATGGTGCCCCACCCGGCCGAGCAGTGTGCGATGGCCAAGAGTTTCAAATCGGCGCGCCGGGGGGCGGTCGCGACGCCACCCACCACGTTGAGCGGATTGCGCTCCTCGCGACCACTTTGGAGAGTCGCGTGAACGCGGCGCCGCCCGTTGCAAGGCTTCCCACTCTGATCGGATCGGATGCCCTGCCGTCAACACACGACGGACGCGCTGTGCTCGGGCTCGGTCACGAAACACTGAGTCCAGTAACCGTTGCCCTCAAGGGGATCTTCGTCGTTACCGGCCCGCTCGGCTCCGGTCGGTCGACGGCCATGCGCACGCTCATCCGAAACGCGCGGAAGGCTCGCCCAGCGGCCGAGTTCTACCTCCTCGCCGGTCGACGTGGGGAGCTTGCGGAGGCCGAGAACTGGGTTGAAGCCTCGGCTTCACCGGACTCGGCCGATGAATTGGCGGGACGCCTCGCCGCCCGTCTCGAAGCCTCGATCGCCGAAAGGGTCAAACACGTCGTCATAGTGATCGAAGGTGTCGGAGACTTCGATGGACTTGCGGCCGATACGGCCGTTGCCCGACTCATCGGTGTCGCGCGTCGCACGGGTGCCTCGGTGATCGCTGAGACCGACACTGTCACCGGGGCGAGCGCCTGGGCGATCACCGGTCAGCTGAAAGCAGCCCGATCCGGCATCGTCCTTCAGCCGGAAGAGGGCGATGGGATGAGTCTCTTCCGTGTACAGTTTCCGAGGATTCGGCGCTCGGAATTCCCCCTTGGCCGGGGAATTCTCGTGCGGGACGGCCGAATGGAGCGCGTCCAGGTGGCGCATACCGGACCGGGATCGGGACCATGTTGACGTGGTCTACATTCAATGCATTTGTAGTAATCCACAAGTCGCCGATTCGCTGGACCTCGACAGAGGGGGCTCCCTAGACTCGATGAGACAGGTCATTCCGGGCGGGGCATGGACCTTCTCTAATTTCGATTCATCATGCCCAAGGGGGAAACCATGGCCAATATCAACGTCTCGTATCAGGAAATCAATGGCAACGCCGACCGACTGGTGGCCGGTCGCGACGAGATCAATTCGACCTTGGCGAAACTTCAGTCGCAGATCGCCTCATTGACAGCTGCGGGCTTCACGACCGATAAGTCCTCCGGTGCCTTCGCGGATGCATACAGCCGCTTCACGTCGGGGGCGCGGAATACGATCGGCGGCCTCGACGATCTTGCCCAATTCCTCCGTACGACCGCTCAAACGCTTCACGAGGTTGACGCCAGCCTGGCCGCTCGCCTCGGCCGCTGATCGCCCCGTCGTTCACGAAGAGGAACCAGGAACCAGGATGTACGGAGAAATGGTTAGCGTTCGCGCGCGGGCAAACGCTCTTAGGGAGATCGCGGACGAGCTGAGGGGGAGCGCGACCACGCTGACTCTTCAGAGTGACGCGATGACATGGAAGTCCCCAGCCGGCGATTCCTTCCGCAATCAGCTGCATGGGCTGGCCGGCGAGATCGGTGCACATGCGTCCGCACTTCAGGACGCAGCCGGGGCGCTCGAGCGTCATGTTACGGCTGTTGAAGGGACGAAGCGAGCGATCCAGGATGCGCAAGCCTGGGTGACTGCACGAATCGATGAGGCGGCCCGAGCAGTCCGTCAGGCGGGGGAGGACACCGTGGGCGCCGTCGAAGGTGCCATCGCTTCGGCTGCTCGCGACGTTCCCGCGGCGGGGTCGAGGGACTGGCTGGATTTCAGACAACTGTTCGAGAAAAAGGGGTGGGCGCAGTAGTGGCCGAGAGCTGGAGATTCGAACTGTCCATCGACGAGCTTCGCGCGGTGTGCGAGCTTGTCCCTGAGCTCGTTCTGCCGTCCGGGTACACGGCGAGCGACCTCAGTCCGTTGCCGGACGACGCTAACGAGGACACCGCAATCGCGGCCGGACACGCGTCCCTGAAGGAGCGTGGTCTTGTCGGCCCCCAGGCAGACGGCGATCCAGAGGGAGTGGCTCCGGCGTTGCTCTTCGCGCTCTCCCTTCACGCGGTGGCCGAGCGTGCGCTCCGCATCTTCGCGTGGAGCCCCGCCGAGGAATCGCGGGAGCTGATCAGCGTCAACCGTGGTGCTTGTGCGGGGCTGCGGCGAGTCCAGAGGCGAGGTGCTCTTGATCCCACGGCCCGGATCGTGGTCACCTTCATGTACCTGGGCGAACTGACCAAGCACCTTCTCGAGTTGGTTGCGGACAACTCGCCGGGAACGAACTCGCCCCTCACGTCGACAACGATCGGTCTTGTGGACTCGAGAGCAGTCGTCGAAGCCGTCCGAGCGGGGAACCAGGAGTTCCTCGCATCCCTCACCTCGCGCAGCGGCGATGACCAGGACGTCGAACTCATGTCGGGTCTTACCCGCCAGATGGATGCAGGCTTTCATCTCGAACTTCTCGACAGGGAGGCCCGCTGCCTGTACATGGGGGACTGGTTCCGCGGCGACGACGGGTGGATCTCGATGACCGTGATCCCGGGGCAGTTCCCTGTTTCCGGTGAGTCCCTCGCCGAAAGCGGCCGAATGCGTTTGGCCAAGGTCTCTCGATCTCTGATTCGCGCGGATCTGCTCGAGATGGTCGCCGGCCTTCGAAGGACCAGAGATGTCGCGTGAGGGGGGTTCGACTCTCCTCGTCTCGTTCGACGACATCGATCGTTTGTCGACGTCAGTGCGCACGCACACCGAGTTCGTTCGCTCCCGGATCGGCTACGTCGCGCGCGTAGCGAGCGATCCCGATCTCGTAGCGTCTTTGCCGCTCTCGCCCTTCACTGGCGCAAACGCGGAGGGTGCCGTGGCGGTTGCCGTCAGTCGGCTCGTCATTCATGCGACGGCAGTAGAAAGCGCTGCGGTCATCTCAGCCACGGTTGTGACGACATACCGACTTGCTGAAGACGCCTTGGCCATTGCGGCGACTGGGCTCGGGAACGCCGCCGGCACCGCCGGAGCGTTCGCTACGCGGGCCGGTGACGAAGCACTTGCCGGGTTGGCCGCAGCCGAGTCAGCCGGGGTCTTGTTCGGTACGGCGATCATCGGTGTAAAGGTCGCGGTCGATTCCCTCGTCGCGGGCTTCGGCGACGAGTTCGTCGCCGCACTCGTACCCGGACTACTGAAGACTCTCGAGGACTACCGCAACAATCCAGAGTGGGTGATGGGTGGGGGTGCGCTTTTCGGCGCCCTCTTCGGCGCGAACATCGCCTCGGCGTTTGAAATGAACGGAGCGTTCGCGCACGCGATCACTCGGTTTGAGTCGTCCCTGGGCAGGACGGGCCCGTTCTACGACGACATCCTTCGAGGCCTGATCGCGTCCGGCAACACCTTCGGCTTCTTCATCGACCGCCCCGCAGAGCTCGGCCCCTCAGGGTTGACTGAAAAGCGGCTTGCTGAGCTGGCACGACTTCGCGCCGCGATGAGTTCAAATGCCGTCTTTGGAAGTGATGGCGCCTTTCGTGTCGATGCAAACGAGCGCATTGTTCCGTCTGACATCACCTCCTTGCTTGCAAGCGGCCGACAGATCGACGACATAGGCAAAGACGGCTTCGCAACCATTCGCGTCATTACCAATACCGATCAGGAGGGGCGAATCACCTCGTACATCGTTCAGATCCCGAGCACACAATCTTTTGACCTACAACGTATGACTGCTCCTAGCGACCTGACCGCGGATCTTCATTCGATGGTCGGGGGGAGGCAGACAGCTCTCGCTAGAGCAGTCCTTGACTCGATGGAAGCAGCCGGGATCCCTGCTGATCCTGACGGTCCTCCGATTCTGCTGGCGGGATTCAGCCTTGGCGGTATCACGGCTGCATCATTAGCGTCGAGCGACACTAGCTACAACATCCGTCAAGTGATCACCGCGGGCTCACCGATCGCAAGATTTTCCATTCCAGATGACGTTGATGTGATCGCTTTGGAAGCGACTCAGGACATCGTTTGCGCGACAGACGGCGCTACAAATCCAGTCGAATGGACAACTTTGCGCAAAAGCGCGCCGTACTTTGCAGGCGAGAGTCCCGGGTCTCTGATCCGTCCTGACATCGCACACAATCTCGACCGCTACGCCCGCATGGCAGCAAACAATCCTGAGCTCGGCGCCGATTCGAAGGTTGCAAGATACTTCGACGGGAACCTCGCGGTCCACGACTACTATGCAAAAACCATTGAGTGACCTGGCATGATTTTCCATCTGATTCGTTCATTGACTGCCGTCGCGGCCGTCGCACTACTTCCGCTCTGCACTGGGTGCACGTCGGTCAGCGAGGGCGGCCAGAGCGTGAAAAGAGCCGTTGAACAAGTTCGATCAATCGAGGGCGTCGAGGACGCCGTGGTTGAAGGCGGAGGCAGCTTCAACGGATTCAAGCGGGAATCAACCACACTTGTCACTCTTTGGTTGTCGCCCGGGTTCAACGTGGCGAAGGGGGAAGACCTTGCCGATTTCCTCGCCCGGCTTGCCTGGTCCGTCAATGTGGAGGAGCCGAACGAGACTCTTGCGTTGAGGATCGAGGGATTATCCAATTCGGACCTCGCTGCTGGTTTCCGAAATGCAGGATGGGACGTCAACCCATCCCCTAGCCGGAGCTTCGTCTTCATCACGCCGGAGGTCGCGCGCTCCAAGCTCGGTCCGTGGCCAGGACCGGTGCCAAAGACGCCCGCAGGAATGATCGTCGCCGAAACGGACGCTGGTACTTGACGCGGTTCACAGTGCTTGACCTTGCCCCAAGGGCGGCCCCGACAGTGGAATAGTGGCAGCCGCCACACGAGATCACGACGAGGGAGGAACGCGTGGGACTCATCCTCAGCGGCACCTTCCAGGTGCGAAGCCGGCTCAGCGCGAAAGCGCTGAGACTGTATGCCGAACAAGGCATCCTCGAGCCCGTCCACGTCGACCCCGCCAACCGGTACCGCTACTACAGCGAAGATCAGCTACTCGAAGCACGCCTCATTAATATGCTTCGTGCTCTCGAAATGCCTCTGGCGAGCATCCGCGCGGTGCTCAAAAGCAAGGGTGCCGAGCGGGCGCAGCTCATCGACGCTTACTGGAAACGGCGCGAGGCGCAACTGTGGGGCCAGCACAACCTCGCCGCCTACGTGATCTCGGTCGTCTCAGCAGAGAAGGAAACCACCATGACCGTACAAAGCAGGACAGTGCCCGAAACGACCTACCTCACGGAAGTGAAACGGGTGTCCCCACCCGAGATCCCTGGCTTCATCCAAGGTTCCGCAGACAGGCTCGCCGAACAAGCCGGTCGCTTCGGGGGATGGGCCGGCCCGTTGACCACCATCTACGAAACACCCGTCAACGACGACACCGACGGCGACGTGCGCAACGCGGTGCCGGTCCGCGCGGGAGTGACAACTGACGACGTCGAGCCGCCCACCGAGGTGCTCGTCGAGGCTGCCGGTGAGGAGGCCTACACGCGCATCACCAAAGCGCAGGTCCAATACCCGCAAATCCTGCAGGCTTACGACGAGGTGTACGCGTGGCTCACCGAACACAAACTCACGCCGCGCCTGGCGCCACGCGAAATCTACTTCGCCGACTTCATGGCCGCAGAACCCGACGACGACGTCTGCGACATCGCCGTCCCCTACAACACCTGAACGCGCTCGGGCGCCGGCCCAACACGTCGGCGCCCACGCCCAAAAGTTCACAAGACGGGGGATGGCCGCCAACCCCCGACCGCGCGTACCCTTCACCCATGACACGCAAGGGTGACACAAACGACAGCGAATACGAGTGGGACGGCGAACCACTCGCAGACGGAGACGACATCGTCCGAGACTACGAAGACGGCACAACCGACACCGAAGAAGAACGCGAACAAACGGCATACAACATCGCGCTCAACGCATCCGGAGGGGGCTTCGTCAACGACGAACACTACGACGACGGCGGATTCAACGCCCAAAACAACCCCTGACCCAAACGCTGAAACCGGCCGAGCCCGCGGCACAATTGACCGCTCACCGGCAACAGCGACAACGAAACAAGCCGGAGAGAAACGGCGCCACCAGACCAGAAACCGAATTGACGCCAAAGACTAGTCGTGCGAGAGTAGTCGCGTGTCATCCATCCGCCTGTTCATCCTGGGATCGCTCGACGAGCGAGGCCCGATGCACGGCCACCAGCTCAGACTGCTCGCCGAACAAGAACACGTGAACCTCTGGACGGACATCACCGTCGGCGCCCTCTACGGAGCCATCAAACGACTCGCTGCAGAAGGGCTCATCGTCGAAACGCGGGTCGAACGCGAAGGCGCGTACCCTGAACGCCAGGTCTGGCAGATCAGCGAAGCCGGCCGCGAATCCCTCCGAAGCATGCGCCTCGACGGGCTCCGCGCCATCGTGATCAAACCCGACCCGTTCGACCTCGCGCTCACCAAACTCGACACCGACCGGCTCGACCACCTTCCCGACACGATCCAGGGGCGCATCCAGACGCTCCAAGCGATGATCGCAGACACAGAATCGCACCGGATCCACGTCGACAAATACCTGACCAAAGCTGAAAAATTCGTCATGCGTCACAAGACGGAACGACTGCGCGCCGAAGTCGCCTGGCACAACGACCTCCTCCAACAACTTCCCGACATCATCGCCGACGAACGCGCCCGAAAGGACACCCCCGATGACTGACACCTCGCCCAACGAACCGACACCCGACAACCCAGGCAAGCCCGGCAACCCAGCCGACCCCGGCAACCCAGCCAACGCAGACCACCCCGGCAACGCAGACCACCCGGACCACGCGGCCGGCACCCATCACGGCGCACACGCCGGAGCCCACGCGCTCCCCGACGTGATACCCGACGGGGCGAACCCGGAACCGCACTCGGGTGCACACGCGGCCCCGGTCGAACCGGATGCGGTGGGCAGCTCCGACCGCGCCAACAGCACCGGAACGGCAACCACCGCGACGGGTGCAACGTCCGCACACGCGGCCGGCGTGGCGACGGCCGGCGAGGCCGGCGCACGCGGTGTAGGAGTCGCAACCGCCGGCACACCGATGACCGACACGGTGGCGTCGGCCGACGCATCCGCCCCGACCGCCGCCGGAGGCCGCCCGCCCGCGCCCGTCGTGCCGCGAAGCGCGTGGAACGCCCTCATCGTCCTGATGGTCGCCATGTTCATGGCGCTCCTCGACACCACCATCGTGAACGTCGCGCTGCCGACCATCCGCACCAGCCTCAACGCCTCCGAGGCGACGCTGTCGTGGATCATCTCCGGCTACGCCCTCGCGTTCGGCCTCGCCCTGATCCCATCCGGTCGCGTCGGCGACCGCATCGGACACAAGTGGGTGTTCTTCACCGGTCTCGCACTGTTCACCGCGGCCAGCCTGTTCTGCGGTCTCGCGCAGAACGACATGCAGCTGATCGTGGCGCGTGTCATCCAGGGACTCGCCGGCGGTATCTTCGTGCCTGCCGTCACGGCGATGATCCAGCTGCTGTTCGTGCCCCAGGTCCGCGGAAAGGCGTTCGGCATCATGGGCGCGGTGATCGGCGTGTCGACCGCGCTCGGCCCGATCGTCGGTGGCCTGATCATCCAGGCATTCGGCAACGAGAACGGCTGGCGCCTCGTGTTCTGGGTCAACATCCCGATCGGTGTGCTCGCCCTCATCGCCGCCGCCATCATCCTGCCCGCCGGCAAAGTCGGCGAAGGCCGTGTCGGCACCGACTGGTTCGGGCTGCTGCTGCTCTCGGCCGGGCTCATCGCGATACTCGTGCCGCTCATCGAAGGCCAGGACCAGGGCTGGCCGGCCTGGACCTACGTCACGCTCGTCGCCGGTGCACTGCTGATCGTCGCCTTCGCGTTCTGGGAAGTCAGAGTTGCGAATGCCGGTGGATCGCCGCTTGTTCCACCGCACCTGTTCACGCATCCGCAGTTCACCGGCGGTGTGGTGCTGGCGCTCGTGTACTTCGCGGCGTTCACCAGCATCTTCTTTACGATCTCGCTGCTCTGGCAGGCCGGCCTGGGACACACGGCGCTCGAGTCGGGCCTGGTCTCGATCCCGTTCGCCATCGGCAGCATCGTCGGTGCCGCGCTCAGTGACCGCCTCTCGAAGCTGCTCGGACGCACGGTACTCATCATCGGTACGGGCCTCGTCGTGATCGGACTCGTCTGGATCTGGCTGGTGCTGCTGACCGTCGTCGCAGCCGACCTCACCAACTGGGACCTGCTCGCGCCCCTGGCCATCGCCGGCTTCGGCAGCGGACTGTTCATCGCACCCAACGCGCAATTCATCGTTGCAACCGTCGACCGTTCGGAAGCGGGCTCCGCTAGCGGTGTGATCGGCGTGATGCAGCGGGTCGGAAGCGCAATCGGTATCGCGATCATCGGTTCGGTCCTGTTCGGAACGCTGACGATCACGGGGCACACGCCGGCAGCAGTCGCGACGGGCTTCACCAATGCCGCAGCCAACGCACTCGGCGTCAGCGCCGCGCTCAGCGTCGCCGCATTCCTGCTGGTGTTCGCCCTGCCGAAGCGGATCTCCATCCCCGGCGAGGCCCCCGCCGCCGGCTGACCCCAGCGCCGGCCCGCCCGCCAGCCAACACCCACCAGCGCCGAGTGTCGCCACTCGCGCCGAGAATCACACGCGCAACAGTGACATTCGGCGGGGACGGCGACTCTCGGCCGCTCGGCGCGTCGTACACGGCGCGCGTCAGGAGCGGGCGAAAGCCTCCTGGCGGAGCAGGTCGATGACCCGCGGATGCGTCGACACGGTCGCGACCGCGGCCGACGTCCGCGAATACTCGTCTCCTTCGCCGAGCCTCAGCATGAACGCGGCGAGATCTGCGCGCGACGTGAACCGCTCGGGGAGTTCGATCTCGGCGTCCACATATTCGGTCACGGCAGGCGTCTCGAACAGCCCGGAGGGCCGCACGATCGTGTAGTCGAGGTCGCTCGCCTGCACCAGGCGCTCCATCCGGAGCATGTCCGCATACAGTTCCTTGCCGAGCGTTTTCGTGATGAACGGCTTCAGCACCTTCTCGAAGATGAAGCCGCCGCCGGTGTCGTGGTAACGGGTGGCGGGATCCGTCGCACTCGAACTCACGCAGACCAATCGGCGGATGCCGTACCTGTCCATCGCCGCGATGATGTTGGTGATTCCCACGGAGTACACGGTGATCGGTTTGCGCGCGTAGGGGACGCCGAGCGCCGAGAGCACGACGTCGTGACCAGTGACTGCGCGGTCCACAGCGTTCGGGTCGTGCACGTCCGCCGCCAGCACCGACAGGTTCTCGTGCAGGGTCGCGCCGTCACCAAGGGTGAAGGCGTCGGGGTGCCGCGTGACGGCAGTGACTGTGTGTCCGGCATCCAGGGCCCGACGCACCAGAAGGCGCCCGGTCCCGCCGTTCGCGCCGAAAACGACTATGTTCAACGTGTCCTCCTCAATTCACCGTACAATATGAAAAAGGTATCATATGGAAACCAAATTAAGTGGGGATGAGGAGACGGCGCGACGACGACGTCGGGCGGCGACGTCCATCAAGCTCACGATGCGCGAGTTCAACAACCAGATCTCGTTGCTCAACCACCAGGTCGGCTCGCGCGCCGACCTCCGCGACGTCGACCTCGACTGCCTGGACGTGATCGCGATGCACGGGCCGATCAGCCCCAGTGAACTCGCGCGCCGCGCCGGGCTGCACCCTGCGACGATCACCGGCATCCTCGACCGGCTCGAGAAGAACGGCTGGATCGTGCGCGAACGCGACGCCGCCGATCGCCGCGCCGTACAGGTGCGGGCACTGCCCGATCGCGCCGGGGAGCTGTTCCGGCTGTACTCCGGCATGAACACCTCGATGGATGCGATCCTCGACGACTACGACGAGGCCCAGCTCGCTGTGCTCGCCGACTTCCTGCAGCGGGCGACCGCCGCGGGCCGCACCGCCACCGACGACCTCACACGCTGAGCGGCCCGCGCGCCGCGTCTGCCCTCCCGCCGCGCACCGCGCCCGCCGCACTCGCCCACGCGCGCACCCGCGCACTCGCCCACGCGCGCACCCGCGCACTCGCGCCCCGAGTGTGCCCTTTCCGGTCGAGCGTGCCTGTTCCGCCGGGCACTTTGGACCGGAACGGGCCCTGTCGCCAGCCGAGCCCGCCCGGCACGCACATCGGGGGCGCGAGTGTCGCCGTTCACGCCGAGAATCACCGGCGCAGCAGTGACATTCGGCGGGGACGGCGACTCTCGACGGCAGGGAGGGACCCCGGCGGCTCGCCGGGCGCGGCGCGCGACCGTGCGCCCCGAGTGTGCCCTTTCCGGTCGAGCGTGCCTGTTCCGCCGGGCACTTTCGACCGGAACGGGCCCTGTCGCCAGCCGAGCCCGCCCGGCACGCACATCGGGGGCGCGAGTGTCACCGTTCCCGCCGAGAATCACCGGCGCAGCAGTGACATTCGGCGGGGACGGCGACACTCGACGCCAGGGGCCGGCCGCGCTCAGCGGCAGGCGTCGAGCAACGCGTCGGAGACGTCGGCGTTGTGGCGGAGGGATGCGCGACGCGGCGCCCCGAGGTTCGTCAGGTACGCGAACACAAGTCCGCGCCCCGGGTCCGCCCAGGTGTTGCAGATGCTGCTGCCGTTGTGGCCGAACGTCCTCGGGTCGGAGTGCGTCCCGGTCGGCCGCCGCGTGCCGTACGGCCCGCCGAGCTGGAATCCTTGCGCCCACCGCACGGGGTGGTGCATCAGCTGGTCGACTTCGCCGTCGCTGGAGACTCGCCGTGCTTCCTCGATCGTCGACGGCTGCAGTACCCGAACGCCGTCGAGTTCGCCGCCCGCCAACAGCATCCGATAGAACGTCGCTACCGAGCGAGCCGTCGCCGAGATGCCCGCGGCGGGTATCACCGACTGCCGCACGTTCCTGCGGTTGAAGACGACCCGGCGCACCTGGTCGGTCATGACCTGTCCGCGCAGCGGGACATGCCGCGGCCATTCCGCGTCGGCGAGGCCGAGCTCGATGTCGTTGAGCCCGAGCGGGGCCAGCAGGTTCGCATGGACGAAGTCGCGCACGGGCATCCCGCTGACGCGCTGGACCACCTCGCCGAGCACGAACCCGTAGCTGAGGATGTGGTACCCGACGACCCTCCCCGCCGGCCACCAGGGTGTCGCGTTCTCGGCGAGTGCGGTCGAGCGGTCCCAGTCGGCCATCGCTGCGACGTCCCCGAGGAGTCCGCCGCTCGAGAAGGGGATACCCGCGCGATGCGTCAGCACATGTCGCACCGTGATGCGGTCTTTGCCGTTACGCGCGAATTCGGGCCAGTGCAGGGCGACGGGGTCGTCGAGGGTGAGCTGGCCGCGTTCGACGAGCAGGTGGATGGCGAGGGCGACGAACGGTTTGCTGACCGAGAACGTCCAGAACAGGGCGTCGGATGCGCATCCGAACGCCCGGTCGAGCACGATCTGGTCGTCGCGGAACACGCACAACTGGGCGGATGCCCGGCGCGCGTCGATGAGGGCGACCGCGCGTTCGAGTCCGGCGGGATCCATGCCGACATCGCGGGCGGACGCCTCGACCCAGCCGACGTCTGACACCCCTTGAGCGTACGCTTGCTCCCTGTGGGCCGGGGTTGCCCGCCGAATGTTCCCGTTCCGGTCGATTGTTACAGACGGAACGAGCACTCTCGACCGGAACGGCGACGCTCGCCGCCGCGGGGCCGCCGCCCTCGCGACCCCGCCGCCCGCGCGGCTCGCGGCCGCGCGACGCCGCGGGGCTCGCCGCCCTCGCGGCCCGCCGCCCGCACGGCTCGCAGCCGCCCGACCCCGCGGCCGGCAGGGCCGCGGCTCATACGGCGGGCGGCAGCGGCGCCGGTGCCGGCTCCCCGACATACCGCGACGAGGGGCGGATGATCTTCCCGTCAGCCGCCTGTTCGAGGATGTGCGCCGTCCAGCCGACGACCCGCGCTGCGGCGAACGTCGGCGTGAACATGCTCCGCGGGATTCCGCACAGCTCCATGACGACAGCCGCGTAGAACTCGACGTTCGTGTGCAGCTCCCGCCCCGGCTTGAGTTCGGAAAGCAACGCGAGCACTCGCTTCTCGACCGCCGTCGCGAACTCTACTCGCGACCCGCCGAACCCTTCCGCGATCGTGCGGAGCATCCGCGAGCGCGGGTCCTCCGTTCGGTACACCGGATGCCCGAACCCCATGATCCGCCCGCCGGACAGCACCGCATCCGTCACCCAGGCGTCGATGCGGTCCGGGCTGCCGATCGCGTCGAGCGTGTCGAGCGCGCGGCTGGGCGCGCCCCCGTGCAGCGGACCCGCGAGCGCGCCGAGCGCCCCCACGACGGCAGAGCCCAGGTCGGCTCCGGTGGAGGCGATCACGCGTGCCGTGAAGGTGGAGGCGTTGAAGCCGTGGTCGATCGCCGCGGTCATGTAGGCGCTGACCGCGTGCTCGGTGCGTGCATCCGGTGCCGTGCCCGACAGCAGGTAGAGGTAGTTCGCGACGTGCCCGAGGTCGGGACGCGACAGGATGGGCTGCTCGCCCGCCGCAAGCCGGTGGAGGGCGGCGAGCAGTGCGGGCGTCACGGCGGCGACCCGGATGGCGTCGTCGATACGCGCATCCGCTGCCGTGTCGTACAGCGGCCGGATGCCGTCCACCGCTGCCACCGCGCCGAGCGCGAGGCGCAGCCCGGCCAGCGCATCCGTTCCGCCCGTCACCCGCGCGATGGCAGGGAGCATCGCGGCGACCTCATCCGGGATCGTGCGTGCGTCGGCGACGCGCCGCTTGAAGGCGTCGAGCTGGGGCCGTGTCGGCAGGTCGCCGAAGACCAGCAGGTACCAGGCCTCTTCGAAGGTGCGTTCGCTCGCGAGTTCCACGGCGGAGTACTGCCGGTAGTGGTAGAAGCCTTCGTGACCACGGACGTCTCCGAGTGCGGTCTCGGCGGCGACGACGTTGGTGAGTCCGCGGGGTACGTCGATGAGGGTGTCGTCCATGCGGTCGGTGGTGAGCATCGCCGTCTCCTTCGGTTGGTGCGGGTGGTGCTATGGTCAGTCTGATATTGCTCAATGCATACGTCAACGTTGATTCAATCAACCTCGGAGGATCTCGATGACCGAGCCGGACCTGCCGACGCTCACCGCCGAACAGACCGCCGCGCGGCTGGGCATCAAGCTCGAGACGCTGTACGCCTACGTCGCCCGCGGGCGGCTCCGACGAACCCGGGGACCGGACGGTTCGGCATTCGATTCGCTCGACGTGGAGCGCTTCGCGGCCAGCCGCCGGTCGCGCGCCCGCACGGATCCCACACCCCACGGACACTCCGACGGCCGGCCGCTCATGGTGATCGAGACGGACCTCACCCTGATCGAGGACGGCAGGCTCTACTATCGCGGACGCGACGCGACCGAACTGGCCGAGCAGGAGCCGTTCGAACGCGTGGCGCACTGGGTGCTCACCGGGGTCGACGACGTGCGCGCCCGTTTCCGCGCACAGCCGGACGCGGTGGCGCGGGCGCGGAGAGTGACGGATGCGATGCCCGAGTCGGCGACGCTCCGTGACCGTCAGCAGGTGGCCGTCACCACCTTCGCCGCGCTCGATCCTCTGCGGCATTCGCTCGATCCCGCGACGGTGGTCGCGGCGGGGGAGGCCCTCGTCGCCGGGATGGTCGCCGTGCTTCCCCAGTCCGGTCCCGCGCCCGGCGCCCCGTCCGGCGCCGGGTCCGGTCCCGAGCCCGGCGCCCGGTCCGGCGCCGAGTCCGGTCCCGAGTCCCACACCGGGGCTGCAGCCGCATCCGGCCTCGCCGCCGACCTCTGGTCCCGGCTTACGCCGCAACCAGCACAGCCCGCCGCCGTCGCAGCGCTCAACGCCGCACTCGTCCTTCTCATCGACCACGACATGGCCGTCTCGACGCTCGCAGCGCGCGCCGCCGCCTCCGCCCGGGCCAACGTGTACGCGGTGGTGACGGCGGGGCTCGGCGCCCTCGACTCGCTGCTGCACGGCAACGCCAGCGCGGAGGCTGCCCGGATGCTCGCCCGCATCGTGTCCGGCGAGACGCCCGAACGTGTGGTCGCCGACACCGTTGCGACGCGGCGCGGAGCGGTGCCGGGATTCGGGCAGGTGCTCTATCCCGGAACCGATCCGCGGGCGCGGGCGATCCTGGGGATGCTCGCCGCGGTCGACGGAGCAGAGCCCGTTCTCGAAGCGGCCGAGCGGACGACGCGGATGCTCGTGGCGCGCACGGGTGCGCATCCGAACGTCGATTTCGCGCTCGCAGCACTCACGCTCGCGACCGGTATGGCCGCCGACGCGGGCGAGGTGATCTTCGCGACCGCGAGGTCGGTCGGCTGGATCGCTCACGCTCTCGCCGAATACCGGGAACAACCCCTGCGGCTGCGACCCGTCGGCCGCTACGTCGAACGCGGCGTGTGACCCGACGCCCGCTCGCGCCCTCGTCGCTGCGGGCGTCAGTGGATGCGCGTACCGTGACGATCACCGGCGACGACGGAGGAGGAGCCGTGAGCACGAACCCCGCGGAACGGACACGATTCGTCGCGTGGAGCGGCGACGAGGACCCCGATCGGCTCGAAGCCGTCACCATCACCCTCGCTGCCGACCGTTTCAGCGCGCTCGGCACCTCCCGTGCCGCCGATTACACGACGAGCTGGGCCCTCGAGACGGGTTCCGGATGGGTGACCGAGCGCCTCGAGGTCGGCGTCACCGGGCTCGGCTGGTGGCGCCACCTCACTCTCGTTCGCGATCCGGCGGGCCACTGGACCTCGGAGGCGGAGACCGAGGGGGAAGCCGACCTGCCGTCGCCGGGCATTGTGGATGCGGCTTCGATCGACGGCGCCAACGATTGCGATCTCGCGCTGTGCCCGGTCACCAACTCGATGCCTATCCTCCGGCTCGGGCTTCTCGACGCGGTGGGTCCGGCGACCGCACTCGTCATGGCGTGGGTCGACCTGCCGTCGCTGCAGGTCATCCGCAGCGACCAGGTGTACAGCGGAGTGCGCTCGTTCGACGCCGAGGTCGGCTCTGCCGTGGTGCGCTACGAGAGCGCGAACCGCGCCTTCATGGCAGACCTCACGGTGGATGAGGACGGCGTCGTCATCGACTACCCGTGGCTCGCGAAACGGCTCGAATGACCTGCCTTACCCGTCAGGGTGTCGGGTCGAGCGCGTCGTAGTGGCGGAACGTATGCTGCAGCCGCAGGATCACCCCGACGGCGACGATGATCACGAGGCCGCCGAGCAGGGGCGGAAACCAGAGCACACCCGTCAGCGCCAGGATGCCGACGTACAGGTCGCCGAGGCGGGGTCCGCCGGCGACGACGACGGTGAAGATGCCCTGGAGCCGGCCGCGCATCACATCCGGAACGGAAGCCTGCAGGATCGTGGTCCGGAAGATCGAGCTGACGTTGTCCGCCGCTCCTGAGCCGGCGAGGAAGACCGACGCGAGCACGAGGGCCGGCAGGTTGGCGTCCGCGATGT
The DNA here is from genome assembly GCF_010686705.1 of Leifsonia tongyongensis. Taxonomy (GTDB): domain Bacteria; phylum Actinomycetota; class Actinomycetes; order Actinomycetales; family Microbacteriaceae; genus Diaminobutyricibacter; species Diaminobutyricibacter tongyongensis. The sequence goes on from NZ_JAAGWY010000002.1 coordinate 244,623, forward strand.
TCTGGCCGACCGCCGCTCCCGCATTACCGAACGTCACCACGGCGAGCACGATGCCGAAACCGAGGATGCACGCGCCGTAGGCCATGATCGACCGCCCGACGGCGCGGCCCTGCCAGCGCACATGCCCGATCCGGCCCGAGAACACGCTGCAGACCAGCGTTCCGACCGCGCCCGCGGCGGTGAGGATGCCGACGGTCACCGGTCCGCCGCCGATGAGTAGCGCGCCGACCGCCGGGAACAGCGCGCGCGGCTGCCCGAAGGTCATGGCGATGATGTCGAGGATGAATGTCATCCGGATATTCGGAGCGGTCTTGAGGAACCGCAGGCCGAACATGACCGACTCGAGGCCCGGGCTCTGCCGTTCGCCTTCAGGGATGATGCGCGGCAGGGTGAAGATCCCGAGGAACGCGGCAGTGAACAGGACCACGTCGATCGTGTACGTCCAGGGGATGCCGACTGTCGCGACCAGCAGGCCGGCGAGCGCCGGGCCGACGGTCACCATCACGCCGATGCTGATGCCGCTCAGCGCGCTGGCCGCCGGAAGGAGCCTGGTGGGGAGGAGCCGCGGGGTGATCGCCTGGCGTGTGCTCCCGATGACGGTGGCGGCGACGGCGTTGATGGTGGTGAGGACGTAGAGCGGCCACACGACCCGGATGTCGAGCCAGGCGAAGACGGCGATCCCGAGGGTCGAGGTCCACGCGAGGATCGCCGACACCAGTGCGACCGTGCGGCGGTCGAATGAGTCGGCGAGGACGCCGCCGTACAGTCCGAAGACGACCATCGGCGGAAGGGCGAACAGAGCGACGAGCGAGACGGCGAGCGTCGATCCGGTGATCGCGAAGATCTGCAACCCGACGGCGACGATCGTCATCTGGCCGCCGATGCCGGAGATGGAGCCGCCGATCCACAGCCGCGCGAATGCCGGGCTCTCCCTCAGCGGTGAGAGGTCGACGAAATGGCGTCGCCTGGCGAGCGTGGGTCCTTCTGGTCCGGTCGACACGGAATCGTTCGGCGGCTCCGCGTCGTCGTTGCGGTCGCGGATCCGCTCGCTCAGAATCTCGGTTTCTTGCTGAGCGCCACGGCCGCGAGCGAGAACACCACACCGGCGAGCATGATCGTCACGGTGACGGCCTGGAGAACGACCTGCCAGAACGGAAGGAACGGGGTGACCGACACCCAGAGCCAGAGGATGGCGCCGATGAGCGTGATCACATAGCTGAACGTGCGGCGCGCGTAGAGCGCGTTGAGCGCCACCACGGTGCCTGCGACGGCGACCTGGAACAGCGGCAGCGCGTTCTGCGGCTGGTAGGTCCAGGTGGCGACGAGGCTCCAGATGCCGAAGACGAGGGTCGCCAGTACGACGATGGTGGCGAGGAGGTTGCCGAGAGCGCTCGGCAGTTCTGCACTCAGACTGCGGACGAGTCCGCCGACCTCATCGTCTTCGACGACTTCGACAGGGTACGGGGACGATGCGATCTGTGCTTGGCTCACAGCCAGAATCCTACGCTGCGGCGACCATCCAGCGCGAAGGGCGTGTCTTAGACAAATGATGGGTAACGCTCAGTCTGCTTGGACGCGCGCGCCTGAAGGTTGATCCATCGCAGTGACGAATCGCCCGACACGGAGGTGGCCACCATGGATTCTCGATCAGCAGGAAAGCGCGTCGCCGTCTGGGTGACCTCGATCGTCGGGCTGTCGAGCCTGGCCGCAGCGGGCATCACCTCGGTCGTGCTCTTCTCGGGCACGCAGTCGAGCGGGTCGTCGTCCACCGGGTCGTCGTCCACCGGGACCTCGTCATCGTCGTCGACGGGGTCAGGCAGTTCGTCGACCGGCTCATCCTCGACGGGCTCCTCCTCGGCCGGCTCCTCCTCATCCGGTTCATCCTCATCCTCATCCGGCACATCCGGCACCTCCGGCACATCCGGCACCTCCGGCACATCCGGCACCTCCAACTCATCCGGCTCCTCCTCGGTCGGCCAGAGCCAGGGCGGCCCGTCGCAGGGCCAGTCCTCGGGGTCGTGACATGTGTGCCGCGACCGCCGACTGGAACCTGTGGAGCACCTCCGCCCACCTCGTCGTGACCAAGCCGAGCGTTCTCGCGCGGGCCGAACGGATGACGCGTGAGCTCACCGAGGCTGTCGACCTCGCGTGCAGCCGTTTCCGTGACGACTCCGAACTCTCGATCCTGCAGTCGGCGCCCCGCTTCGGCGCGCCCGCGCCTGTGAGCCCGGTCCTCGCCGATCTCATCCGCGCGGCGCTCTGGGCTGCGGCGCTGACCGACGGGGCGGTGGACCCCACCCTCGGCAACGACCTGCTCGCGCTCGGCTACGACCGCGACATCGCGCGCCTCGACCCTCCCGCCGACGGCGACCTCCCTGTCGACATCACTGTCGGTCTCGAGCGCCGCAGCCCCGGCCGGCGCCGGGTCCTCCTCGATGGCGACCGTCTCACCGTGCCCGACGACCTGCGGCTCGATCTCGGCGCGACGGCCAAAGCGGTCGCCGCCGACCGTATCGCCGAGCGCATCGCCGACGAACTCGGCTGCGGCGTGCTCATCTCCCTCGGAGGCGACATCGCGACCGCGGGGCCGGCGATCGACGCACACTGGGAGATCCTCGTGCAGGACACACAGGCCGACCCCGCCCAGCAGGTTGCCCTTCCCTCGGGGCTTGCGATGGCGACGTCGAGCACACGCAAGCGGCGCTGGAGCCAGTCCGGCCTCCCGCGTCACCACATCCTCGACCCGCGTTTCGGACTGCCGGTCGAACCGGTCTGGCGCAGCGCCACGGTCGCGGCGGCGTCGTGCCTGCGTGCGAACGCACTGAGCACGGCCGCGATCGTGAGGGGAACGGATGCACCGGCATGGCTGGCCTCAGCCGGTGCGGATGCGCGCCTCGTCGACCGCGACGGACGTGTCGTCACGACGGGCAACTGGCCGGCCGAGGAGGCGCAGCACTCGGCAGCCCAGCACGCCGCGGCGGTGGGCCATGAATGAGGCGCTCTGGGCGTTCGGTCGCGCCAGCGGCGTCATCGCACTCGCTCTGTTCACGGTGTCGGTCCTTCTCGGCATCACCAACCGTTCGGGTCGGCCGCTGCCCGGGATGCCGCGCTTCTCCGTCGCGCTCGTTCATCGCAACGTCGCGCTGCTCGCATCAGTCTTCCTGGTGTTGCACGTCGGCACGCTCATCCTCGACCCATTCTCGAAGCTCACACTCGCCGACGTGGTGATCCCGTTCGTCGGATCGTTCAAGCCGCTGTGGCAGGGGCTCGGCACGGTCGCCTTCGACCTGGTGATCGCGATAGTGGTCACGGGCCTGCTGAGACGGCGGATCGGCGCCCGCACCTTCCGGTTCGTGCACTGGTTCACGTATGCGATGTGGCCGATCGCGGTGCTCCACTCGATCGGCAACGGAACCAACGGGACGAGCGGATGGTTCATCCTGTTCGCGATCATTTCCGCCGCGCTGGTCCTTGCAGCCGTGATCTGGCGCCTCTCCGCCCGATTCGGCGAGACCGACCGTGTCCGACAGGAGACCCTCTCGTGACGATCACCGACAGCCCGACGACCAGCCGGCAGAAGGACGCGCAGGTGAGCCTGAACCGAATCTTCGCCGCCGGTGCTGCGGCCGACTACGCCACGCACCTGAGGGTTCACGGTGCTTTCGACCCCCGCGCCGTCGCATCCGGATTGCTGCACGAGCTGGAGCGTTCGGGGCTGACCGGGCGCGGGGGAGCAGGCTTCGCAGCCTGGCGGAAACTCGGCGCCACGGAGGACGCAGCGAACGCACGTGCCTTCAGCGGTTCGGCGACCGTGATCGCCAACGGTGCCGAGGGCGAGCCCCGAAGCTGGAAGGACGCCGTCCTCCTCAAGAATGCGCCTCACCTCGTCATCGACGGTCTCCTCGCTGCAGGCGCGGCCCTCGGGAGGTCGCGCCTGTATGTCTATGCCTCCGAGGGGAGCCTGGATTCGGTCCGGGCGGCCGTTGCCGAACGTCGCGACGCGCGCGCGATCACGCTCATGGCGGCTCCGGACACCTTCATCTCCGGTGAGGCGTCGGCCGTTGTGAACTCGATCGAGAACGACGATGCGCGTCCACGCGATCATGTCCGTCGCCTCAGTGAAAGCGGCCTGCGCAAGCGACCGACGCTGGTTCACAACGTCGAGACCCTCGCGCACATCGGCCTCATCGCGCGCCACGGGGCGGATTGGTTCCGTGAAGCCGGGGCGGTTCGTGACCCGGGGACGCGCCTGGTGACGGTGTCCGGCGACGTCGGTCGAGAGGGTGTCTTCGAGATTGCCGGTGGCATGCGGCTGAGCGACATCCTCGCCGCGGCCGGAGTCGATCGAGACCGCGTCTCAGCCGTGCTCGTCGGCGGCTATCACGGAACCTGGCTGCGCTCGACGCAGCTAGACGTGCCCTTTTCCGCATCCGGTCTCGCGTCGGCAGGCGCGCAGCCCGGCGCCGGCGTACTGATCGTGATCGGGCGTCAGCGCTGCGGGCTCGCGTCGACGGCGGAGATCGTGGAATACCTGGCCGCCGAGTCCGCCCGGCAGTGCGGTCCGTGCATGTTCGGCCTGCCCGCCCTTGCAGAGCGCATGTCCGCGCTGGCGGCAGGTCAGGTCCAGCGGCACGGTGTAGCTGACGTCGCGCGTCTCGCCGATTCGGTGACCGGCCGTGGTGCCTGCCATCATCCCGACGGCACCGCTCGTCTCGTACAGAGCGCCCTCGTCGCCTTCGATGATGACGTGAAGGCGCACCTGTCGGGTCGTTGCACGCGAGCGGCCAGGGCCTGAGCCGGGAAGGGACGCGAGATGTCCTCTGCACGACTGCACATCGACTGGACGGCCTGTGACGGCCGTGGGCTGTGCGCGGAACTCCTGCCACGACTCATCGGGCGCGATGAGTGGGGTTTCCCGGTTGCGCTCAAGGGCGGGGTCGCCGCACGGAGTGACATCCCTGTCGGGGCAGGCGACCTCGAGGCGGCCGAAGAGGCGGTGGCGCTCTGCCCGCTGGTCGCCCTGCGCCTGCGCACCGACTAGCGGAGCATCCCGCGCTACGCCTCGGCGACGTTGATGTCCGCGACGGACTTGTCGGGCCGCAGCCCCCGCCACGACGGCTGTCGGAGCCGGCGGGTGGGCGTCCACTCGGCGAATTCGACCTCGCCGACGAGGTCGGGACGCACCCAGTGGGCGTCGCGCGCGTCGAGCGATGGCACGTCGGTGACGGGGCTGGTCTTGCGGGACCGCGGTTTCAGGAGCTTGAGAAGATCGTCGAGCTCGGCGTCGGTGAACCCCGTACCGACCCGGCCGACGTACCGCAGCCCGTCGCCGTCGGGGAACCCGAGCAGAAGCGACCCGATCGAGTCGGCCCGACGACCGTTGCCGGGTCGCCAGCCGACGATCACGATTTCGAGGTCTCGGTGGTTCTTGATCTTGATCCAGGTGCGCGAGCGGCGACCTGGGCTGTAGGTGCCGTCGCGCTGCTTCGCCATGACTCCCTCGAGCCCGAGCTCCTTGCTGCTGGCGACCGCATGCTGGAGGTCGCCGGCGAACGCCGGAGGCACCTGGATGCTGCTTCCCTTCGGCGGCCGCACCAGCTTCTGCAGGGCGTCGCGCCGCTCGTCGTACGGTTTGCCCACCAGTTTCGCTCCGTCGAGTTCGAGCAGGTCGAACAGCATGAAATGGGCGGGCGCTCGCTTGGCCGCGGCCTCCACCTCGTGCGGGCGGGTGAGCTTCATCCGGGTCTGCAGCAGCCCGAAGTCGGGGCGTCCACGGGTGTCGAGGGTCACCACCTCGCCGTCGAGCACGGCCTCGTGGTCGCCCACGAGGCTGACGAGTTCCTGAAGCTCGGGGTAGCTGACCGTCTGGTCGATCCCGTTGCGGCTGGTGAGGGCCAACCGCCCCTCCGAGACGGTGGCGATCGCGCGGATGCCGTCCCATTTCATCTCGAAAGCCCAGTCCGACTCGTCGAGGATGTCGGCGGCGCTCCCGAGCGTGGCGAGCATGGGCTCTATCGTCGACGCGGATGCGCGGGGTGCGGGTGTCGCATCCCGTTTCGTGCCCGACGCGCTCGTCTTCGGTCGCTGGTCCGGCGCATCCGCCGGCTTCATCAGGTGGATGAGCCAGTTCTGGTCGGCCTTGCCTTCGCCGCCCGTGTGGATGAGCGCGAACCGTTTGTCGCCTTCGAGACCGCCGCCCTTCGAACCGTGCAGCGTCACGATCACCTCTTTGCCGTCGCGCCATTTCTCGAGGTCGTAGTCTCCCGCGTCCCAGATGTCGACGTGCCCGGCGCCGTATTCCCCATGCGGAATATCTCCTTCGAAGGCTCCGTATTCGAGGGGATGGTCTTCGACGTGTACGGCGAGATGGTTGGTGCCCGTGTCCGTGGGAACACCTTTGGGCAGAGCCCAGCTCACGAGCACTCCGTCGTGTTCGAGCCGGAAGTCCCAGTGCAGCCGCCGGGCGTGGTGCTCCTGGATCACGAAGGTGCGGCCCGTCGTCGAATGCGGGACCTCATCCGGCACCGGCTCGGGTGTCTTCGACGCGTCGCGCTTGCTGCGATAGGTGGTGAGCCGGTCGGCTGCTGCCGCGTGGGGATCGTCCAGGCCCGCCGACAGCGCGGCCAGGGGATCGCCGCTCTTCTTCACCCGTCGAAGCACCTCCTCGAAGTCGAGGTGGGCGAGGTCCTTCGACGCGAGTTCCTTCCACGTGCGCGGTGCCGCGACCGTCGGATGGAGCCTGCCGCGCAGCGAATACGGCGCGATCGTCGTCTTGGCCGCGTTGTTCTGGCTCCAGTCGACGAAGACCTTGCCCGCACGGATCGCCCGTTTCATGTCGCTGACGACCAGGTCGGGGTGGTCGGCTTCGAGGGCCCGCGCGAGTTCGTGCGCAACCGCGGAGATCGCATCCGAATTCTGGCTTCCGTCGAGCGCAGCGTAGAGGTGGATGCCCTTGCTGCCGCTCGTCACCGGGAACGGATCGAGTCCCATGTCGGTCAGGATGTCGCGGGCGAACCGCGCGACCTCCGCGCAGTCCGCAAGCGTCACGCCGTCGCCGGGGTCGAGGTCGAGGACGAGCCGGTCGGGGTTCTTCGGCTGGCCGTTGCGGCCGAACCGCCATTGCGGAACGTGGATCTCGAGGGATGCGATCTGCGCCAGCCAGACCAGGGTCGCCCGGTCGTCGACGAGCGGATACGTGTTGGTGCTGGTCTTGTGGGTGAGGGTGCCGCGGTGCAGCCAGTCGGGTGCGGAGGAGTCGAGGTTCTTCTGGAAGAACACCTCGCCCGGTTCGTCTTCGGTGCCGACCCCGTGCACCCAGCGTTTGCGCGTCGCCGGGCGTCCCCGGGTGTGGGGGAGCATCACATCCGCGACCGTCGCGTAGTAGTGGATGACCTCGGCCTTGGTCGTCCCGGTGGCCGGATACATCACCTTGTCGAGGTTGGTGAGCTTCATGCGCCGACCGTCGATGTCGACGATCTCCGTGTCGCTCTTCGCCATGCCCACACGCTACGCCGGGCCAAAACGTCAAGTAAAGGTTGAAATAGAGCCGATCAGTGGTGGAATAGGTGCCATGAGGGCCATTTGGACGGGCGCTATCACCTTCGGACTCGTGAACGTCCCGGTGAAGGTGTACAGCGCGACGGAGGACCACGACGTGCAGCTTCACCAGGTGCACGACGCCGACGGCGGGCGCATCCGGTATCAGCGCCGCTGCGAGATCGACGGCAAGATCATTCCCTACGAGCACATCGCGAAGGCGTATGAGGCGGGGGAGAAGACGATAATCCTCACCGACGAGGATCTCGCGTCGTTGCCCGCGGAGCGCAGCCGCGAGATCGACGTCGTCGAGTTCGTGCCGAGCGACCAGATCGATCCCATCATGTTCGACCGCAGCTACTATCTCGAACCCGACTCGAAGTCGGTGAAGGCGTACACGCTGCTGCGCCGCACCCTCGAGGATGCGGACCGCACGGCGATCGTGCTCTTCGCGCTTCGTCAGAAGACCCGTCTGGGTGCGCTCCGGGTGCACGGCGACGTGCTGATGCTCCAGGCGCTTCTCTGGGACGACGAGGTGCGCGAGGCGAGCTTCCCGGCCCTCGAGGAGCGGACGAGGCTCACCGAGCGCGAGCTCGACCTCTCGAACGCCCTCATGGAGAGCTTCGCCGGAGACTTCGCCCCGGAGAAGTACGCGGACGAATACCAGGAGGAGCTCCGCAAACTCATCGATGCCAAACTCGAGCGCGGTGACACGGTCGACACCGCAGAGACGTTCGGCGAGGAGGCCGAGAAGCAGGCGGGCGGCGGAGAGGTCATCGACCTGATGGAGGCGCTTCAGCGCAGTGTGGAGCGCAGCCGCGCCTCGAAGAAACCGGCGAAAGCCGAATCGTCGACCCAGGCAGGCAAGAAGCGTAAGCCCGCGTGACGCGGCTCAGGCACAGCGACCCGGCCGGGCCCGGATACCGCCGTCTCACCTCGAAGAAGGGTCCGCGGTACGTCGACGAGGCGGGGAACGCGATCGTCGACGAGCGTGAGCTGGAGCGCATCCGGTCGCTCGTCATCCCGCCCGCATGGGTCGACGTGTGGATCTGCGCCGACGCCAACGGGCACATCCAGGCGGTGGGCACGGACCAGGCCGGGCGCCGGCAGTACCTGTACCACGAGTCGTGGCGTCAGCACCAGGACCGCATCAAGTTCGACCGCGCCCTGCAGCTGGCCGAGACCCTGCCCGCGGCTCGCGGGCGAGTGACCCGCGACCTGCGCTCCGACCAGTTCGGCCAGGACCGCACGCTCGCGGCCGCCTTCCGCATCATCGACCTCGGCTCTCTCCGCATCGGCAGCGAGGAGTACCTCCAGACCAACGGCAGCCGCGGCCTCACCACGCTGTTGTGCCGGCATGTCCGCATCGACGGCGACGAGGTCACCCTGACCTTCCCGGCCAAGAGCGGTCAGAAATGGGCGTCGACGGTCGCGGATGCCGACGTCGCCGCCCTGCTCGGAGAGATCGTCGAGACGCGAGGGCCGCGATCGCGGCTGCTCGCCTGGCGTGACACGCAGTGGCACACCATCCGTCCCGCTTCGCTGAACGAGTACATCCGTGCGAAGACGGGCGGCGAATTCACCGCGAAGGACTTCCGCACCCTGCACGGGACGATCGTGGCAGCCAGGGCCCTCGCCCAGCTGGGCACCGCAGGCTCCGACGCACAGCGAAGGAAGCGGATGACGTCGGCCGTCGCCGAGACCGCCGAAGCGCTTGGGAACACGCCGGCAATCGCCCGCAACAGCTACATCGACCCGCGGGTGTTCGACCACTATCGCGCCGGCGAGGTCATCGACGTGGCGTCGGGGCGCGCACCTGAACGCGCACTGGTCGAGCTGCTTGCCTTATAGCTGATCGGCCGAGGCAGTGTCAACCCCTTGTCGGGGGTCGAGCTCGCATGTTTATCTGACCGTGGTCCGGATGCCCGACCGTAGCCGGACCGCTACAAGAGAAGACACGGAGACCGACATGACTGCGCTCGAAGTAACGACTGATCCGGTTCGCGACTATCTCAATTCCATCGGCCGGACTCGGCTGCTGACGGCCGAGGAGGAAGTCTCTCTCGCCAAGCGCATCGAAGTGGGCATCCTCGCCGACGAGCGCCTGCTCACCCGCCCAGGGCTGACACCCGCACAACGACGTGAGCTCATGTGGCTCGCCGAAGACGGACGCAAGGCCTTCGACCGCTTCATCGAAGCCAACCTGCGTCTCGTCGTGAGCATCGCCAAGCGGTATGCGGGACGCGGGCTGCCCGTCATGGACCTGATCCAGGAAGGCAACCTGGGACTCGTCCGTGCTGTGGAGAAGTTCGACCATCGGACGGGCAACAAGTTCTCGACCTACGCGACCTGGTGGATCCGCCAGTCCATCCTCCGGGGCATCGCGGACACGGCCCGGATGATCCGCATCCCCGTGCACACCGTCGAGAAGATCGACAAGCTGGACCGCATCCGGCGCGACCTGGGTGGTGAGCTGGGCCGCACCCCGACGCTCGCCGAATTGTCCGAGGCGTCGAACCTCCACCCCGACCAGGTGCGCAAGCTCGAACGAAGCAATTCGGAGACCGTCTCGCTGGCGGTGCCCGTCGGCGAGAACGATGGCGCCGAACTCGGGGATCTCATCGAAGACGACGATTTCCCGGGTCCGCCTGAGGCGGTCGAACTGTCGTTCCGGCACGATGACCTCGAGAAGCGCCTGAACACGCTTCCGGCGCGAGACGCGCGGGTGGTCCGGCTCCGGTTCGGGCTCGACGGCCATAAGCCGCTGACCCTCGACGAGGTCGGCGAACTCTACGGCATCACCCGCGAACGCGTGCGTCAACTCGAGACGCGGAGCCTCGAACGGCTGCGCTGCCCCGAGCTGCGCGAGTACCTCGCTTGACCGGGCCTCGCCTGACCGGGCCTCGCCTGACCGGGCCTCGGCTGACCTGAACTCAGGCCAGGTCGGGGTTCTCGTGTTCGGCCGTGGCCTGGTCGAACGGGATGTCGCCCGGGCGGTCGCCCTGCGAGGCGTCCGTATCGTCGGCCGTTGCGCCGCCTGCTGGCGCGCTCACTGGTGTCGGGTCGGCGGGCGTGCTCGAACCGGGGGTGGAGTCTGCGGCTGTCATGAGCGTTCAGCCTCGCTTTCCTGCAGCTGTTCCGGTGCTGTCATCAGCACCACACCGTCCACGCTAGGCGTCTCGACGCCGAAGGACAACCGGCTCTCGACGCGCACTCAGGTTCACCGTCGTTGCGGTGCAATCTCGGCGTTCGCTTCGTCGCGCCCGAGGGCGCCGATCTCCTCGGTGAGCTGGAGTCCCTGCGCACTGTTCGACGAGAGCGTGAGCGCCTCGAGCCACTCCTTGTTGATCTTGGGCTGACGGCCGCCGTTGTAGCGGAACAGCAGGGGGATCGCGGGGTCGATCCAGATCGCGCTGCGTCCGTCGCCGACGCTCTGCTCATCGCGCCAGGAGAAGAAGAACCCCTCCTTGCGCCTGAGCTTCAAGCCGATGACGATCTGCAGGTGCGCGAGAACCCGGTCTTCGAAACCGATCTCCGTCGTCGTCCCGTAAATGAGCTTGCCCATGCTGAGAAACTACAACACCACGTCGCGCTCCATGCATTTCAGGCGGGCTGCAGGATCGGCCCATTTTGTCAATCCCCTTGCCACACTCATTTGCGCGCCTAGGGTTGCCCCAACGATCGGAGACACCATGGAACGAGGGGAATCCTGGGTTGTCGAGCACGGGGGACATCACTATTTCACGAGCGCGGAGATGTCGCAGGCGTTCCTGAACCAGGCGGATCGCGCGATCGCCAGCGGCGAGCCGACGCTCGTCGTCCTCCGCCACACCAAGGGTGTCGAGTTGCTCCTCATCACGGACGCGTCGTCGTTCCGGGTGGTGTCGCGCGAAGCGCACGCGCGCGCCGATCGTCCCTGACGCGCTCGCCTCAGGCGTCTGCGGTGGGCTCAGAGACGGAGCTGAGCTCCGTGAGGAAGCGGATGACCACCTCGCGCTCCGCAGGCGTCAGTCGCTTGGCGACCTCGAACCGTCGCGCGTGCTGGCGGCCCACCGTGCGCCTCACTTCCTGATGTGTCTCGTCGGTGATCGCGATCGTGATCACGCGACGGTCGGTGGGATGCGGGTGGCGCTCGATGTGGCCGGCTCGCTCCAACCGGTCGAGCAGCTTGGTGGTGGAGGCGGTGGAGACGTGCAGGTGTTCGGCGAGGGCGCCGGCCGTGACCTCGACGCCCTGGTTCATCGAGGCGATGATGTAGCGCAGCGCCTTCATGTCGGTCTCGTTGAGTTTCATGTGGGTGCGCGACTCGAAGTTGAGGCGCTGCTCGGCCTCTCGCCAGTCGCGGATCGCGGTGAGCACCGCGACGACCTGGTCGAGCTCCTGTTCGCTGAGGTCGTCGTGGATGACGAGTTCCTGCCGCGGGTCGATGACACGGGGGTCGAGGAGCGAGCCGGAGATCCTCCGCGCATCATCCCGTCCCGAAGCCATGGAACCATCCTATTGCACCGGCAAGAAGCGTGCTAAGTTATTTACTAACTTGGCTAGCTAAAGGATGGTGACGATGATGGCGATGACCCAGATCGAGTCTCCGGCCCGGCCCGACCTGATGGTCGACGTCGAGCACCGCATCCGGTCATTCTTCGCCGGCCGCCTTGACGATGCGGCCCATTACGGGAGTGAGTACGAGCACCTCTGGCAGGCTGCCTCGCGTGCGAGCGCGGGCGGCAAGCGACTGCGCCCCATGCTGGTTCTCGTCGCGCACGGCGGGGTGCACGGGTCGGATGCGGCGCAAGCGGTCGAGCTCGCCGTCGCGTTCGAACTGCTGCACACGGCTTTCCTCCTGCACGACGATGTGATCGACGGCGACGAGGTCAGGCGCGGCGTGCCGAACGTGGTCGGAGAATTCGGCCTGGATGCACGCCGCCGGGCGATCAGTGAGGCGAGAGCCGAACAGTGGGGGCGAACCGCTGCGATCCTGGCGGGCGATCTGCTCATTCACTATTCGCAGTCGCTGGTCGCCCGGCTCGACGTCGATCGCGACACCCGAATCGCCCTGCTCGACGTGCTCGACCGGGGTGTCTTCGTGACGGCCGCGGGCGAACTCGCCGATGTGTCGTACAGCGTCGGCGTGACCGAGCCACGGCTGACGGATGCGCTCGACATGACCGAGCGCAAGACCGCGGCGTACTCGTTCGAGGCGCCGCTGATCGCGGGGGCGATCCTGGGCGGCGCCGATCGAGAGTGCATCCGCGCCCTGGGGGAGTACGGCAGGCTGCTCGGTGTCGCCTTCCAGCTGGGGGACGACCTTCTCGGCACGTTCGGCGCAGAGGGCGTCACGGGCAAGAGCGTCGTCAACGATCTCCGCGAAGGGAAAGAGACGCCCCTCGTCTCATTTGCACGCGCGACCGACGAGTGGGCTCGCGTCGACGATCTGTTCGGCAGACCGGACCTCAGTCCGAAGGAGGCCGACAGGCTCCGTTCGGCGCTCGAGCTCTGCGGCGCCCGCGCCTTCGTCGAGTCCCTCGTCGCCGATCACGTCCGCGATGCGGTCGCCGCACTCGACGTCGCCGCCGTTCCGGCCGGGCTCGCGTCCCAGCTCGAAGGGTTCGCTGGCACCTGCATCGGGAGGGCCTCGTGACGCGCGAAGCTGCATCCGCAGCGGTCACGACGGTCGAGCATCCGACCGACCTCGCCCTGTACCGCCGGGCCGCCCACGCGAGCTCGGCGCGCGTCATCCACGAGTACTCGACCTCGTTCAGTATGGCCACCCGCCTACTCGCGCCGAGCGTGCGTCCCCAGGTCGAGGACATCTACGCGCTCGTCCGGATCGCCGACGAGATCGTCGACGGCGCAGCGGAAGAGGCCGGAGTCGATCTCGCGGGCCGACGCGATCTGCTCGACCAGCTCGAAGCGGACACTGAGAAGGCGATACGCAGCGGGTACAGCACGAACCTGGTCGTGCACGCCTTCGCGACGACTGCGCGGCAGGTCGGAATCGGGACCGATCTGACCGCGCCGTTCTTCCGGTCCATGCGGCGCGACCTCAGCCCGGTCGACTTCTCGGCCGACGAACTCGCCGCCTACATCTACGGTTCGGCCGAGGTGATCGGGCTGATGTGCCTGCGCGCCTTCCTCGCCGAGCAGCCGGTCGACGACGCCTGCAGGGCGCGGCTCGAGTCGGGCGCCAGGCAACTGGGTGCGGCCTTCCAGAAGATCAACTTCCTCCGCGACCTCGCTGTCGACTGGACGGAGCTCGGGCGCAACTACTTTCCCGGAATCGACCCTGCGCGCCTGACGGAGCGCCAGAAGCTCGACCTCGTCGTCGACATCGACGCGGACCTCGGCGCCGCGGCAGAGGCGATCCCTGAGCTGCCGGAGAACTGCCGGCGTGCGATCGTCGCCGTGTACGGATTGTTCGCAGAACTCAGCGACCGCATCCGTGCGACCCCGGCACGCTCACTGGCCGTCACCCGGGTGAGCGTGCCGACGCGAACGAAACTGGCCATCCTTGTCCGCGCCACCGCCGGGTGGGGCGGGGGAGCGCGGTGACACCGACCGTCCCAGCCGGCCGGGGCGATCGCGTGGTCGTGATCGGCGCGGGGATCGCCGGGCTTGCGACAGCGGCGCTCCTGTCCAGGGAGGGCTACCGTGTGACGGTCGTCGAGGCCCGGGACGAGGTCGGCGGGCGCGCGGGCTCGTGGGAGCGCGACGGTTTCCGCTTCGAAACAGGACCATCGTGGTACCTGATGCCCGACGTGTTCGACCACTTCTTCCGGCTTCTCGGCACGAACACCCGCGAACAACTCGACCTGGTGCGACTCGACCCGGGGTACCGGGTCTTCTTCGAGGGGGAGGCCGAGCCGCTTGAGATCACGGCCGACCTCGTGAGGAACCTCGCAGCCTTCGAGCGCATCGAGCCGGGCGCGAGCGCGGCCCTCTCCCGCTATCTGCGGAGTGCCCGCGAGACGTACCGGATGGCCGTCGACCGCTTCCTGTACAGCACCTTCGCATCCTTCCGCCCGCTGCTGACCAGGGACGTGCTCGCACGCGCCCCGAGGCTCGGGCGGCTGCTCCTCGAGCCGCTCGACCGATTCATCGGGCGCTACGTCAGCGACCGCAGGCTGCAGCAGGTGCTCGGCTACCCGGCCGTCTTCCTGGGAACCTCGCCGTTCGACGCGCCCAGCATGTATCACCTGATGAGCTTCCTCGACCTCGAGGACGGTGTGCTGTACCCCCGTGGCGGGTTCGTCGCTCTCATCGACAGGGTGAGGGCGCTTGCAGAGGCCGGAGGCGCCGAGATCGTGACGGGCGCGCGGGTGACGGCCATCGCATCCGCCGTGCTCACGGTCGGTGACGACCGTCCGCGGGTGGTCGGTGTCGATGTGACGGATGCGATCGGCTCGCGTCGCATTCCGGCCGAGGTCGTCGTCTCGGCCGCCGACCTGCACCACACCGAGACGGCACTGCTTCCGCTCGAGCACCGCACGTATCCGCAGCGCTGGTGGGATTCCCGTGTCTCCGGCCCTGGCGCCGTGCTCGTGCTGCTCGGCGTCGGCGGAGACCTCCCCGGGCTGGCCCACCACAGTCTCTTCTTCACGAAGGACTGGCGCGGGGATTTCCGCCGGATCTTCGGTGACCCGTCGTCCGTCCCGGAGCCCGCCTCGCTGTACGTCTGCCGGCCGAGCGCGACGGATGCAGGCGTCGCACCCGACGGCGCCCAGAACCTCTTCGTCCTCGTGCCGGTACCCGCCGACCCCGCGATCGGGCACGGCGGTCTCGACGGGGGCGGGTCGCTGCAGGTGGAGGCCATCGCCGACGCGGCTATCGACCAGGTGGCGGCCTGGGCGCGGATCCCCGACCTCCGGGACCGCATCGTCCTGCGCCGCACGATCGGCCCGGCGGACTTCGAGCGCGACCTCAACGCGTGGAAGGGCGGCGCGCTCGGGCCTGCGCACACCCTGCGGCAGAGCGCGTTCCTGCGGGGACGCAACGCCTCGGCGCGCGTCGCGGGCCTCTACTACGCGGGTGGAAGCACGACTCCGGGAATCGGGTTGCCGATGTGCCTTATCAGCGCCGAACTCGTGGTGAAACGGCTGCGCGGCGACACGTCGACCGGACCACTCGCGGAGCCGTTGTGAGCATCCTCTACCTTCTCAGCCTGCTCGGCGCGCTCGGTTGCATGGTGCTGCTCGACCGGCGCTTCCGCCTGTTCTTCTGGCGAGACGCCTGGCGCGCCACCGTGGTCGGCGTGATCGGGCTGGTGTTCTTCGTCGTCTGGGATCTCCTCGGCATAGCTCTGGGCATCTTCGCCCGGGGCGAGGCGCCCATCAGCACCGGCGTCCTAATCGCCCCCGAACTGCCGATCGAGGAGCTCTTCTTCCTCGCGTTCCTCTGCTATCTCACGATGATCCTGATCGCGGGCGCGCGGCTCGTGCTCGACCGGGGGAGGCGCCGCCCATGACGTATGGCCTGCTTGCTGCCGGTTTCCTCGCGATCGCAGTCGTGACCCTCCTCGGCGCGCTAACGCGGGCGGTCGACCGCCGGGAGCTCATCCGGCGCTGGCGCGCGCCTGCCGCGATCGCTGCGTTCGTGCTCATCGCGCTGACCGTCGTGTTCGACAACCTGATGATCGCCGCTGGACTGATGCGGTACGCGAGCCCGGAGGTCTCCGGCCCGGCGATCGGCCTGATGCCGGCGCTCGATCTCGCCTATCCGGTCGCCGCAGTCATCCTCCTGCCCGCACTGTGGCTGCTCTTCCGGCGAAAGGGCGACGGATGACCGACACGGCAGTCCCGCACCTCACGCGCCAATTACTGCTCGCTTCGCGCCCCCTCAGCTGGATCAACACGGCCTTTCCTTTCGCCGCCGCCTACCTCCTGGCGACAGGCGAGGTCGACGCGACCTTCGTCGTGGGCACTCTCTATTTCCTCATCCCGTACAACCTCGCGCTGTACGGGATCAATGACGTCTTCGATTTCGAGTCCGACCAGCGCAACCCGCGCAAGGGCGGCGTTGAGGGCGCGGTTCTCGATCGCCGGATGCACCGCAGAGTGCTCGTCGCAGCCGCGCTGCTCAACCTTCCATTCCTTGTCTGGCTCGTCGCGGTGGGGTCGCCGCTCTCGTGGCTCGTGCTGGCGTTCAGCCTGTTCGCGCTGCTCGCCTATTCTGTGCCCGGCCTGCGTTTCAAGGAGGTGCCGTTCGTCGACTCCGTGACGTCGAGCATCCATTTCGTGAGCCCCGCCGTCTACGGCCTCGTTCTCGCCGGCGCCGTCTTCACGCCCCAGCTCTGGTCACTGCTCGCGGCGTTCCTTCTCTGGGGGATCGGCAGTCACGCCTTCGGTGCCGTTCAGGATGTGGTGCCGGACCGCGCGGGCGGGCTCGCTTCGATCGCCACGGTGCTGGGTGCCCGGCGAACTGTGCGCTTCGCCGTCGCGGCCTGGGCGCTCGCCGGGCTGGCAATGCTGGCGACCGCCTGGCCAGGACCTCTCGCGGCCTTTCTCGCTGTTCCGTACATCCTCGCGGCCACACCGTACTGGTCGGTGAGCGACGCCGATTCCGAACGTGCGAACGGCGGGTGGAGGCGTTTCCTCGTGATCAACTATGCGTGCGGTTTCGCGGTCACCCTGCTGCTCATCTGGTTCTCGTTCAGTCGGTGAAGAACGCCTCGAGCTGCGGCGCGATCGCCTTCTCCGACACTTGGTGGGTCTGCCCCTCCAGCACCTCGAACCGCGACCCAGGGATCGCGGCAGCGACCGCCTTCTGAGCGTCGCGCATCGGCGGTGCCGCCTTTCCTCCGACCATCACGAGGGTCGGCACGACGATGGACCCGAAACGCTCCGCCGGCACCGTGAACGAGCCCATGACCCTCAGGTCGTACGGCAGGGTCGGCGCGACGGCCTTCATCTGGTTCCACACTTTCGGCATCGCCCGCATCATCACAGGGACGAAAGCCGGCGCCCCGACCATCGGGACGAGGAAGTAGCTGACCGCCGCGCCGCGCTTGTCCGCCGCGATCAGCGACTCCATGTGTGCGAGGTGGTCGACGGCGGGGTCCTTCCACCGCGCGGCGACGTACGGCGCTTCGTAGGTCGCAAGCCGGCGCATCCGCACCCCAGCCGCGGCGGCTTCGAGCGCGATGCCCGCGCCGGACGAAATGCCGTACACGTACGCGTCGCCGCCGGCGGCGGTGATGACGGCCTGCAGGTCCTCGATCTCCCGCAGCGGACTGTAGGGAAGGGTGTTCCCGCTCTCGCCCCGCCCGCGCCGGTCGTAGGCGAAGACCGTGTACCGTTCGGCAAGAGCCGCAGCGAGCGGCCGGGACGGACCGAAGGCGCGGTGGCAGAGGGCGCCGTCGACCAGGACGACGGCGGGCCCGGCACCAATGCGTTCGAAGGCGATCGGAGTCCCGTCGGCCGATGTGGTGGTCTCGGTCACCAGCGTGGTCTGGTCGGTCATCGCGTCTCTCCTGTCTCGGTGGCCGCCCGAGCGGCCAATATGTTGTCGATCTTGTCGAACGATTCGAGCCAGCCCGTTTCGGTGGCGTGCCGCATCTCGGGGCTGAACGGGCCCTGGTGGAGCGTTATGCGTGTGCGGTCCCCGTGATCGTGGAACTCTATGCGGAGTGTCACCGCGTCGAGGTCAACCGGCCCGGATTCGGCGGACACCTCGATCACGATCAGTTCGGGCTCCACGAACTCGACGATCGTTCCGCGCATGGGGAACGGGCCGTGGCCGGCGTTGTCCACCATCACAAGCTCCCAGCGTCCGCCGACGCGGGGCTCGACGACGACGCTGTCGAGTGGCACGGAGATCCCGGCCGGTCCGAACCAGCTCGCGAGGTGTTCCGGCTCGGTGAAGAACCGGAAGACCAGTTCGCGGGGCGCATTGAACGCCCGGGTGATGTAGACGTCGGTGTCGGCCACCTCGCTCGGCCTGCTGTCGGTCATCGTTCGTTCCCTTCCTCTTCGTTCGATTCGTCGTCGGCCGCCCCCTGCGCGCTGTTCGCCTGGTAGGAGGCGAGGGCGGCGTCGAGCTTGTCGAAACCGCTGTTCCAGAAGTGCTTGTACCGCTCCATCCACATCGTCGCCTCCCTCAGCGGCTCGGCTTCGAGGTGGCTGAGGCGGGAGGTCGCGACGCGCGTGCGGGACACGAGCCCGGCGCCTTCGAGCACCTTGAGGTGTTTCGAGATGGCAGGCTGGCTGACCGCGAAGGGCTCGGCCAGTTCGGCGACGTTGGCGTCGCCGTCCATGAGTCGCAGGAGGATCTCACGGCGTGTGGGGTCCGCAAGAGCGCCGAAGACGGCGCTGAGCTGATCTGCCATATCCATAACCAATCGGTTTTATAACTGATATGGCAAATATACAGCTCAGCGCCGCCGTGTCAAGACCGTCGTGTCACATCCGTCCTGTCACGACTGCGGAACGAGTTCCTGCAGCGTCCAGCGGTTGCCATCCGGATCCGAGAACGTGACGAACCTGCCCCACGGCTGCGGGTCGACATCGCTCGCATCGACGCCGTTCGCCACGAGGTGCGCGCGTGCCTCCTCAGCATTCGGGATGACCACCTGGATGCCGCGCTGCGAGCCCGGCTCCATGTCGCTGAGGCCCCGGCCGAACGCGATCGAGCACGCCGACCCTGGGGGAGTCAGCTGCACGAAACGAAGCTCGTCGCTGACGGTCTGGTCGAAGTCGGCGTTGAACCCGACCTGGTCGACGTAGAACGCCTTCGCGCGGTCGACGTCGGTGACGGGGACGAAGATGAGCTCGATCTTCCAGTTCATGACAATCCTTCTCTCGCTTGGGATCGCAAACCGTTTCGCGATCCGTCCTACTCTCTGTTTCCAGCCTAGGAACCATTGCGGTCACTTTCTGGCCGCAATGCGCCATGACGCTGGAGGGTCGCTCACAGCCAGTTGGAGGCGGACTCCGAGCCACCACCCGGTATCGTCATAATGCGGCCTCATGGCCGACCACGACCGAGAAAGACCCGCACGCAGCATGAGCGAGAGCCCAGCGTCGCCGACCCCGTATGAGGTGCTCGGCGTCAGCGCGTCGGCGAGCCACGACGAGTTGCGTCGTGCCTATCGCCGCCTGCTCCGGGAGACGCATCCGGACACCGGCGGAAGCGCTGTCCGCTTCACCGAGGTGCAGCGCGCCTGGGAACTGGTCGGGGACCCGGCCGACCGCGCCGCCTTCGACCGTGGGGAGAGCATCCCGGATAGCGCTGGCGCCACGTCGGGAGGCAGCGCCGGCCATGGCTTCAGCGCCACCTTCACGGCCCCGTCGCCGCGCGGCACCGCCGTCCGGGCCCGCACCTACGGTCACCCGGGAGGCCAGGCCCGCGAACACTACCTTCGCCTCATGCGCGAATGGGTCGGACGTGGCGCAGAGCTCTCCGACCCGTACGACCCGCGACTCGTGCGATCAGCTCCCCGGGAGATCCGCGCACTGCTCGCCAAAGCACTCGCAGAAGAGGCGACCGCACGGGCCGTTGCGGGACTCGGCATCGGCTTCACCGTGTGGAACGATGTCGCCGTGCATCCGAAGTCGAGCTCGAAACTCGACCATGTCGTGCTCGGTCCCGCCGGCCTGTTCGCCGTCCGCAGTGAAGACTGGGGCTCCGAGGTCAAGCTCTCGAAGGGCGACATCGTCGGAGCGGGCATCGCCGACGATGAGGAGCCCTTCCACGAGCTCCAGCGTGACGCCAAGACCTTCTCGCGCTACGTCGGCGTGCGCTTCACCGGGCTGATCATCGTGGTACCCGACTCGGCTCTCGCTGTGCCCTACGACCGCATCCAGCGCGGACGTCTCGCCGGAGCGCTCCTGGTGCGGCGATCGCTCCTCCCGAACGTGCTGCGCACGGGAGCGACCGGTGCGGAACGCGAAAGCGTCGACCGCGTGTTCGACCTGCGCACCCGGCTGCAGGAAGGCATCCGCTTCGTCTGAGTTCCGCCGCCGGAGCGCGAACGCATCCGCAGGGGTAGCGTGAGGGCGTGCGGCAGACGGCCGCACAGCGAAGGAGTTCAGCATGTTCTCACCGGTTCGCGCATTCAGCGGATTCAGCGTCGACGACGTCGCCGCTGCGAAGGCGTTCTACGGGGAAACCCTGGGACTCGACGCGTCGGACGGGGCGATGGGCAACCTCCAGCTCGCATTGCCTGGCGGCGGGGGCACCGTGTTCGTCTACCCGAAGCCCAATCATGAGCCGGCCAGTTTCACGGTTCTCAACTTCGTCGTCGATGACATCGACGCCGCCGTCGACGAGCTCAACGCGCGCGGTGTGGTTACGAAGATCTACGACGACGGGGCGTTCCCGACCGACGAGAAGGGCATCGCGCGCGGCAAGGCGGCGGGCCAGGGTCCGGACATCGCCTGGTTCCGCGATCCGGCGGGCAACGTGCTCTCCGTCCTGCAGGACTGAGGCCTACGCTCCGGCCAAGCGCTCTCGCAGCGCCATCGCGTCGACCGGGGCCCTGACCTTCGTGTCGTTGTCGAAGTAGACGTACACGTCGCGCCCCACGCCGTCGGGGCATGCCGATCCGTCGACCCACCCTCGGATGTCGTGCGCCCACGCGTCCAGTGCGGCCGGAGTGTAGCCGCTCGTGTACAGTTCCTCGTCGCCGTGGAGCCGCAGGTACATGAAGTCCGTGGTGACCTCGCGGAGCAACGGCCAGCGGCCGGCGGTGTCCGCGACGACGATCGCAATGCCGTAGGACCGCGCCAGCTCGGTGAACGCGTCGTCGACGAAGCTCTCGTTCCTCACCTCGATCGTGTGACGCAGCGGCCGGTCCGTGGTGACCGCCGTCCAGGTCCGCCCCTCGTCGAGCGTCGAGGTTCGGCCGAGAGCCGCCGCCTCCATCGCGGTGCGCGGCAGCGCGGCGAAGAAGGAGTCGACCAGCGCCCTGTCGAAGGGCAGGTTCGGCGGCAGCTGCCAGAGCAGTGGGCCGAGCTTGTCACCCAGGGTCAGGAGTCCGGATGCGAAGAAGCTGCTGAGCGCCTCCGTCGGGTTCTGCAGGCGCCGGATGTGGGTGACGTACCGGCCGCCCTTGATGGAGAACACGAAGTCCTCGGGCGTCTCCTCCGCCCAGCGACGGTAGCTCGCCGGCTTCTGCAGCGCATAGAAACTACCGTTCAGCTCGATGGAGTCCATCCGCTCGGCCGCATAGCGGAGCTCGTTCTTGTGTGCGAGACCCTTCGGGTAGAAGGTGGAGCGCCACGGCGCGTACGTCCAGCCGGAGATCCCGACCCTTGCACGCGCCCCGGTCACGATCCGTGACCTCGCAGACGGTCGAGGACGCGCCGGTCGCGCTTCGTCGGGCGCCCCGCACCGCGTTCACGGATGACCGCGGCGGGCACCTCGACCGGAGTGGCCGGCTTCGGCGTGAGGTCATCGAAGCACTCGACGGCGACGGATGCACCGACCCGTTTGACGATCAGCCTGCGGACGGTGACGATGCGCTCGACCCCCGACTCCCGCACCCGCACCTCGTCGCCGATGCGCACCGGCTGTGCCGGTTTCGCTTTGTCGCCGTTGACCCTCACGTGACCGCCGCGGCAGGCGGCTGCGGCGAGCGAGCGCGTCTTGAACAGGCGCACCGCCCACGTCCAGCTGTCGACCCGCACGCTCACGGGAACCTGCCCGCTCATCGGGCGTCGGCCAGCTGCGTCTTCCACTTCACGAGGCTGCGTACCGTGCGGCTCGCGTCGTTCGCCAGCCGCTCCATGACGTCTTCGGGAACGAAATAGTTGACCGCCACCCACCCGCGCACGGTCTCCGAGCTGTCGTCTGCGAGCATCCGGAGGACGTCGCACGGCGTCGACTCGTTGCGGGCCAGGCAGGCCCTGACCCCTTCGTCAGGGTCGGACGCCAGCGCCAGGAAGACGTCGTCCGGGGTGTTGTAGCTGCTCGCGACGGATTCGCGGATCTTCGGATTCTCGTGGACTGCGAGCAGCCGGAGGCGGCGGAGCTTGCCCTCGGTGACCGGGGGAGAGGGATGCAGGGCAGCGGCCTCTTCCGGCGTGAGCATCGCGGGCGCCTGCTCGCGCATGGCCTGCCGCTGGGCCGGTGTGTTGAAGCGGATGCACGACATCCTTCAACGCTACGCGCTCGCCACCGACACCGCAGTCAGGAGACGGCATGTCGCACGGGTTATCGTCGAAGCATGGAAAACCTGTTGGCGAAGCTCGACCGGATCGCCGGAGGACGCCACGCCGATTACACGATCGCCCCCGAGGCGCGCGACGATCCGCGCACCAGGCGGTCGTTTGTCGTCATCACCTGGCTGCTCGTCGCGGAGTTCGTGCTCGGGGTGACGGCCGTGGCCATCGCGGCCGTCCTCCAGCTGACCGGGCACCCCGTCCAGTGGGCGGTATGGATGCGCTCCGCCGTCGTCCTCGGAATGACCGTCACACTCTTCTATTTCGCCTGGCGCGCACAGAAGGGCTACTACTGGGCGTATTCGCGGCTCCGGCTCTTCAGCAAGATCTTCCCGATCGTCACGCTGGTGATCGCCGCGATCCCGGGGCTGTACCCGCTCTGGATGGTGACGGAGCAGATCATCTTCAGCCTCATCCTGATCGGCGTCGCCGACTATCTCGACTCCGACCACATGCGCTCGGCGTTCCCGCGGCCAGCGCGACGGAACCAGGGAACGACCGCAGACGTACTGCGCTGATAGTCGGCGTATTCGGGGTAGCGCGACAGGGTGATGCTCTCCGTGAAGATGGTCGACCCGACGAAGAGGCCGGTCAGCAGCACCGCGCCGATGACGGTCCATTGAAGCAGCGACCCGGCCGCGATCGCGCCGAAGAGGAACACCACCCACCACTGAGCCTGCTCGAAGAAGAAGTTGGGGTGACGCGAGAACCGGAAGAGGCCGGTCTGCACGAAACGCGGGTTCGGCGTCAGGCCCGCCGCGACCTCGGCCTTCTTCCACGTCTGGAAGTTCCATTGCTCCTGGTCGGCAACCGTCTCACCCACGAGGAAGGCAAGGAAGACGACGGCAGCGAGCACGTCGAGGACGGCCAGCGGTGTGCGGTGCTGGTAGGCCGTCCAGGCGGGCAGGGTGATCAGCAGCAACAGGATGTTCTGGTAGATCACGATGAAGAACAGGTTGAACAGAGCGAACTGCCCGGTGGACATCCGGCCGCGCAGCGTCTCCCAGCGGTAGTCCTCGCCTCCCGGGGCGTAGCCGCCCTTGCGGGCGAAGTTGAAGGTCAGGCGGATGCCCCAGAGCGTCACGAGCGTCGCCATCAGGTTGAGCCGCGCATCCGCCAGCCCCGCTGATCCTGCGAACACCCACACGTATGCGACGGGCACGATCGACCAGATGCGGTCGACCCAGGAGTGCTCGGTGGTGATCAGCGAGAGGATCCAGGTGAGGGCGCAGACGCCCCCCAGGATCCACAGGCACACGAAGATGGGGTCCACGGCTGAATCCTAGTGGGCGTCGGGATAACTAGACTCGAACGCTGTGGAAGGAAACGGTGCGACTCATGTGAGCTCGCGGGTGTTCACGCTGCCGAACATCCTGAGCTTCTTCCGTCTTGCGCTCGTCCCGGTCTTCCTCGCCTTCATCATCGTCGGCGAGGATGCCCTGGCGCTGCTGGTGCTGATCGCGTCCAGCATCACCGATTTCCTCGACGGCTACCTCGCCCGGCGGCTCAACCAGGTGTCCAGGCTGGGGCAGCTCCTCGACCCTGCCGCCGACCGGCTCTACATATTCGCGGCACTGATCGGCCTGGCGTGGCGCGACGTGCTGCCATGGTGGCTGGTGGCGGTCATCCTCGCGCGCGATGTGATGCTGGCCGTCCTGGGCGTCATCCTCGCCAACCACGGCTACGGTCCGCTGCCCGTCCACCATCTCGGAAAGGTCGCGACGTTCTGCCTGTTCGTGGCCTTACCCCTCCTCATGTTGGGGGAGGCGTTCGATGCTGTCGCACCGATATCGTTACCTCTCGGATGGGCGTTCGCACTCTGGGGCGCATTCCTCTATTGGTGGGCCGGAATCGTATACATCGGGGAAACTCGTCGAGTAATACGCCTTCCGGCCGATTCCGACGGGGGACCATCCGATACGCTGGAAGGAGAGGAGGTCGACGGTGCCTGACGAGAACAACCCCCAAGACGAACCGGAGAACAACATGCCGGAGAACGAGCCCGCGAACCCCCTGCGCGAACCATCCCGGGGAAACGAGGACACGACCGCGCGCTTCGGCGAAGAATTCGTGTCGCAGATGTACCCGGTCGACGGCGACGTCTCGATCGAAGAGCAGGATGCGATCGCCGCCCTGCCCTCCGGATCGGCGCTCCTCATCGTCCGGCGCGGCCCGAACACCGGCGCGCGGTTCCTTCTCGACGCCGACATCACGACGGCGGGCCGCCACCCTGACGCCGACATCTTCCTCGACGACGTCACGGTCTCGCGCCGACATGCCGAGTTCACCCGTCGCGGCACGGCGTTCGAGGTCAAAGACCTCGGATCGCTGAACGGCACGTACTACGACGGCGTCCGGATCGAGGCTGCGCTCCTCGCCGACACGGCTGAGGTGCAGATCGGCAAGTTCCGCCTCACGTTCTACGCGTCCAGGCACGACCTCGCCGCTTCGGCGTCCAAGTAGATGCGCTCCGCGCTGATGGCAGCGGGAACACACTAGTGGAGCGGCAAGCCGCTCAGGCTCGCACTGCTGGGCAGGCCTTGCTCAGCATCGGTCAGGTTCTCGCTCACCTGACTCCCGAGTTCCCTGACCTCTCGTCGTCGAAGCTGCGCTTCCTGGAGGAACGCGGGCTGGTCGCGCCGGCACGCACAGCGTCCGGTTATCGCAAGTTCTCACCGGGCGACGTCGAGCGCCTGCGGATCATCCTCGCCATGCAGCGAGACCACTACCTTCCGCTGAAGGTGATCCGCGCGTACCTGGACGATCTGGATGCCGGACTCTCGCCGGTCATCCCGGGCGCGTCCACCGCATCCGGCCCCTCCATGCTCGCCACCGGCCGTCGTTTCAAGAAGGCCGACCTCCTGCGCGAGGCGGGCGCCTCGAACGCACTTCTGCAGGATGCGGTCTCGGCGTCGCTCATCATTCCCGCCGAGGTCTACGGCGAAGACTCACTCGGCGTGCTGAAAGCACTCGTCGAACTGCAGAAATGCGGCATCGAGCCGCGTCACCTTCGTGGTTTCCGCGCGGCAGCAGACCGTGAACTGGGGCTCATCGAGAGCGCGCTCGTGCCGATCGTGCGACGTAACGAGGTGTCCGGTCGCGCCCAGGCTGCGGAACTCGCACGCGAGATCGCAGGCCAGCTCGAGGTCGTCCGCGAGAGTCTCATCCGTTCGGCCATCGGGCGGCTGATTCCGTGACCGACTTCGACACGCCGGGACGGTTTCACCGAATGTCATTGATAGCGACCCTGAGCATGGGTACCGTGGATGGAGCGCCGTCGAACCGGCGCGGTCCAGTCCGGGGTGAGAGGCAAACGAATGAGTGAACTCAGTCGAAACAACGACTCGCCCAAGTACGACCTCGGTCTGCTGTTCACGGACGGGCTCCCGGAGATGGATGACACCTCCGGCTACCGCGGCGCCGTCGCCGCGCGCGCGGCCGGAATCAGCTACCGCCAGCTCGACTACTGGGCGCGAACGGGTCTCGTCGAGCCCACCGTGCGCGGTGCGGCCGGGTCCGGTTCGCAGCGCCTGTACGGATTCCGCGACATCCTCGTGCTCAAGCTCGTCAAGCGACTCCTCGACACCGGCATCTCGCTTCAGCAGATCCGGACCGCTGTCGACCAGCTCCGTCAGGCCGGCGTCAACGACCTGGCGCAGACGACTCTCATGAGCGACGGGGCCAGCGTGTACCTGTGCACGTCGGACGACGAGGTCATCGACCTCGTCAGCCGCGGGCAGGGTGTGTTCGGCATCGCCGTCGGCAAGGTGCTGCGCGAGGTCGAGAGCAGCCTGGTCGAACTCGACACCCAGACGGTCGACCCGATGGACGAGCTCGCCGCGCGCCGCGTGGTCAAGGCGTCCTGACCGCTCGCGTCGCGTGCGCCGCATCTCGCCTGCCGAGGTCCTACTTCGCACGAGTTGCGCGCGAGCGCACTAGTACAACAGGGTGCACTCGGGCTTAACGAGCGCGGCGGGCTTCGCGAGCACAGCTCGCTCGGCAAACCGGGTGAAATCGCGATGCGATTTCTCTAAACCTGGTTTGCATACTCCCCGATGCGGGCGGTGCGCAGCACGCGCTCCAGCAGCAGGTCGAAGTTGTGCGCCATCTCCTGCGCGCTCTCGCCCGGCCAGACATGGAGCGGCTTGGCCGCACCCTGCGCCTGCTGGAGCGAGGTGCGCTCAGGCAGCTGCGGGCTGAGTACGAGCGGCCCGAACATGTCGCGCAGTTCCTTGATACGGAACTGGTGCTCCAACGACTGCACCCGAGCGCGATTGACGATGATGCCGAGCGGCTGCAGTCGCGGCGACAGCCCGCGGCGGATCTCCTCGATCGCACGCAGCGCGCGGTCGGCGGCGGCAACGGAGAAGAGACCGGGCTCGGTGACGACGGTTACCCGGTCGCTGGCCGCCCAGGCGGTGCGCGTGAGCGCATTGAGCGACGGCGCGCAGTCGATGAGCACGAGGTCGTAGTCGTGTTCGACGTTGGCGAGTGCCTCTTCGAGCTTCCAGATGTCGCGGATGCTCGGATGCGGCCCGTCGAAGTTGATGGCCGACGGCGATCCGATCATGACGTCGATCTTGCCCGTGCGGCCTTTGGTCCACCCGCTCGGGGCGATGGCGGCGCGGACGATCTTCTCTTTCGGCGACGCGAGGACGTCGGCCACGTTGAGGTGACCGGCGACGGAGATGTCCATGCCGGTCGAGACGTCGGACTGCGGGTCCAGGTCGACCACGAGCGTGCGCAACCCTTTCGCGAATGCCGCGGAAGCGAGGCCCAGCGTCACCGTTGTCTTACCGACACCACCTTTGAGGGAACTAACGCTGAGTACATGCACAAACAGCTACGTTACCTTCACTAGTCTTAGAGAACCTAACCGTTTGCTGTGTGGTGCGCCCCCTGCTCGAAAGGTTCGTATGTTCCGCAAGATCCTCGTTGCCAATCGCGGTGAAATCGCAATTCGAGCCTTCAGGGCCGCTTACGAGCTGGGCGCCCAGACCGTGGCGGTCTTCCCGTACGAGGACCGCAACTCGATGCACCGGCTCAAGGCCGACGAGGCCTACCAGATCGGCGAGCCGGGGCACCCGGTCCGTGCGTATCTCGACGTGAAAGAGATCATCAGGGTCGCGCAGGAGTCCGGCGCAGACGCCATCTACCCCGGGTACGGCTTCCTGTCCGAGAACCCCGAGCTGGCCGAGGCCGCCGCAGAGGCGGGCATCACCTTCATCGGTCCGCCGCCGCGCGTGCTCGAGATGGCCGGAAACAAGGTGACCGCCAAAGAGCACGCGATCGCCGCCGGCGTCCCCGTCCTCAAGTCGACCCCGCCGTCGAAGGACATCGACCTCCTGATCTCGCAGTCCGACGAGATCGGCTTCCCGATCTTCGCCAAAGCCGTCGCCGGTGGCGGCGGTCGTGGCATGCGACGCGTCAACACGAAGGATGAGCTCCGCGGGGCCCTCGAGGAGGCCATGCGCGAGGCCGACAGCGCGTTCGGCGATCCCACGATGTTCCTCGAGCAGGCCGTGCTCCGCCCGCGTCACATCGAGGTCCAGATCCTGGCAGACGCCGACGGCAACACCATGCACCTGTTCGAGCGCGACTGCTCCGTGCAGCGCCGGCACCAGAAGGTGATCGAGATCGCGCCGGCGCCGAACCTCGACGAGGAGACCCGCCAGGCCCTGTACCGGGACGCGGTCGCATTCGCGAAGTCGATCGGCTACGTCAACGCGGGCACGGTCGAGTTCCTGCTCGACACTGCAGGGGAGCGCGCGGGCGAGCACGTCTTCATCGAGATGAACCCGCGCATCCAGGTCGAGCACACCGTGACCGAGGAGATCACCGACGTCGACCTGGTGCAGTCCCAGATGCGGATCGCGGCGGGGGAGACGCTCGACGACCTCGGCCTCAGCCAGGAGACGGTGCACATCCGCGGAGCCGCACTGCAGTGCCGCATCACGACCGAAGACCCGACCGCCGGTTTCCGTCCGGATACCGGCAAGATCACCACCTATCGTTCCCCTGGCGGCGGCGGCATCCGCCTCGACGGCGGAACGATCAACCCGGGCGCACAGATCAGCCCGCATTTCGACTCCATGCTCGCGAAGCTGACCTGCCGCGGGCGCGATTTCGCCGCCGCGGTGAGCCGCGCCCGCCGCGCCCTGGCCGAGTTCCGCATCCGCGGTGTCTCCACGAACATCCCGTTCCTGCAGGCCGTGCTCGACGACCCCGATTTCATCGCGGGCAATGTGAGCACCTCGTTCATCGAGGAGCGGCCGGAGCTGTTCCGTGGCCGCGCCTCCAAGGACCGCGGCACGAAGATGCTGAACTGGCTGGCCGACGTCACGGTCAACCTGCCCAACGGCCCCAGGCCCGAGACGGCGGAGCCCGAGGACAAGCTGCCGAAGATCGACCTGAGCGCGCCGGCTCCGGCGGGATCGCGGCAGCGGCTCCTCGAGCTCGGACCGGTCGGTTTCGCCCAGGCTCTCCGCGCGCAGACCGCTCTCGCCGTGACCGAGACGACGTTCCGCGACGCGCACCAGTCGCTGCTCGCGACCCGCGTGCGTACCCGCGACCTGCTCGCGGTGGCGCCCTATGTCGCCCGGCTGACACCTGAGCTCCTCTCGGTCGAGGCCTGGGGTGGCGCCACCTACGATGTCGCGCTCCGCTTCCTCGGCGAGGACCCGTGGGATCGTCTGGCCGCCCTGCGCGAGGCACTTCCGAACATCAACATCCAGATGCTCCTGCGCGGCCGCAACACGGTCGGCTACACGCCATACCCGACCCAGGTGACGGATGCGTTCGTGCGCGAGGCGGCGGAGACCGGCGTCGACATCTTCCGTATCTTCGACGCCCTGAACGACGTCTCGCAGATGCGCCCAGCCATCGAATCCGTGCTGTCGACAGGCACGGCGATCGCCGAGGTCGCCGTCTGCTACACGGGCGACCTGCTCGACCCGGCCGAAGACCTGTACACCCTCGGCTACTACCTGCGCCTCGCCGAGCAGATCGTCGAGTCCGGTGCGCACATCCTCGCGATCAAGGACATGGCGGGCCTGCTCCGCCCCTCGGCCGCCGAGAAGCTGGTGTCGGCGTTCCGCGAGCGTTTCGACCTCCCGGTGCACGTGCACACGCACGACACCCCGGGCGGCCAGCTCGCGACGCTGCTCGCGGCCAGCCGTGCCGGTGCGGATGCTGTGGATGTCGCCAGCGCCCCCATGGCCGGCACGACGAGCCAGCCATCCGCATCCGCTCTCGTCGCAGCCCTTGCACACACCGAGCGCGACACCGGCCTGTCGCTGGCCGCCGTCAGCGACCTCGAGCCGTACTGGGAGGCCGTGCGCCAGGTGTACCGGCCGTTCGAGTCGGGTCTTCCCGGCCCGACCGGGCGCGTGTACAAGCACGAGATCCCCGGAGGCCAGCTGTCGAACCTGCGCACGCAGGCGAAGGCGCTCGGGCTCGCCGAGGACTTCGAGCTGGTCGAGGACATGTATGCCGCGGCCAACCGCATCCTGGGCCGCATCCCGAAGGTCACGCCGTCGTCGAAGGTCGTCGGCGACCTCGCCCTGCACCTGGCGGCCGTGCACGCCGATCCGGACGATTTCGCCGAGAACCCCCAGAACTACGACATACCCGATTCGGTCGTCGGGTTCATGGCGGGCGAGCTCGGGGAGCTGCCCGGCGGCTGGCCTGAGCCGTTCCGCACCAAGGTCCTCGCGGGCAAGACGGTCAAGGTGGGCGTCGAAGACCTCAGCGAGGCCGATGCTGCACTGCTGGCCGGTTCGAGCGCAGAGCGTCGCGCCACACTGAACCGGCTGCTGTTCCCGGCCCCGACACGGATCTTCGAGTCGATCCGCGAACTGTTCGGCGACCTCTCCGTCGTCGACACGATCGACTACCTCTATGGGCTCAAGCAGGGCACCGAGCACGTGATCGAGATCGACAAGGGCGTGCGCCTGTACATCGGTCTCGAGGCGATCGGCGAGGCCGACGACAAGGGGATGCGCACCGTCATGACCACGTTGAACGGGCAGCTCCGGCCCGTGTTCGTGCGTGACCGCGGCATCACGGTGGAGGCGAAGGCGGCTGAGAAGGCCGACAGTGCGAAGCCGGGTCAGGTCGCAGCGCCGTTCTCCGGCGTCGTCACGCTCCAGGTCGGCATCGGCGATGTGGTCGCCGCAGGGCAGAGCGTCGCATCGATCGAGGCGATGAAGATGGAGGCCGCGATCACCGCGCCCATCGCCGGGACGATCGAACGCCTCGCCATCCCGAAGACGCAGCAGGTCGACGCAGGGGACCTCCTCGTCGTCATCACGCCCGTCATATAAGCCGTCGGACGGGGTGTTTTCAGCCTCCACGCTAAACTGGGTCACGGACTGTGACGATTGAAGGAGACTGTTCACGTGGCAGAAAAGCCGGAGAAGCGCGATGCGCAAGGTCAGGTCCTCGAATCCGAATCGACGGATGAGGCGGGTGAGTTCCACAGCGAACTCCATCCTGACGACGGTGACGACCTCGCTGTCACGCTTCCGGAGAGCCTGAGCATCGTCGTCGACCTTCCGCCGGCGCCCACCCCGGAGATTCCCGAGGACGAGATCGCAGTCGCGATCGACGATGTCCCGGTCAATCCCGGTTTCATCACCGGGAGCGAGCCGACGACGCGGTCGATGGCCATCGTCACGCCGCGTGCCTCGACCGGTCCGACCCCCACCATGACCGGTTCGACCGCGCTCGAGACTTCCGAGCACGGCCACCATGCGGATGCCTTCTCGCAGTCCCGGCGCGACCGGCTGCGCGGGGAGCACTCGACACAGCCCGAGCCGGCCGCCATGCTCACTGCCGACCGTCTGCTCGAGGTGAACCGCAAGACGCGTCCGGCGCCAGAGGGCGGCTGGTACCGTTTCCTGTACGCGATCAGCTTCCACACCGTGAACCTGGGCGACTCGAAGAAGGTGCGGGCGCGCAAGGAGCTGGACCACCGCATCCAGAAGCAGTTCGAGGGCGGCACGCGCTTCGTGCCGGTTCTCACCCGCAAGGGCGGCGTCGGCAAGACGACGGTCACGACGCTGCTGGGCATGGCCCTCGCCGATGCGCGGGAAGACCGGATCATCGCCGTCGATGCGAACCCCGACCGCGGCACCCTCTCGGAGCGCGTCCCGAAGCAGACCAGGGCGACCGTCAGGGATGTGGTGCACAAGGCCCCGAGCATCAACGGCTTCACCGACTTCTCGGCCCTCGTGTCGCGCGACGAGACCCGTCTCGACATCCTCGCGTCGGACACCGACCCGCTCCTGTCCGAGGCGTTCGACGAGAACGACTACAACGTCGTCGCCGACCTCGCGGCGCGGTTCTATTCCATCGTGCTCACCGACTGCGGCACCGGCATCGTCCACTCGGTCATGCGTGCCACGCTGCAGCGCGCGGACTCGGTCGTCATCGTCTCCGGCGGCAGCGTGGACGAGGCGCGCCTCGCATCCGAGACGCTCACCTGGCTCGAGGCCAACGGCTACGGCGACCTCGTACGCAACGCGATCGTCGCCCTCAACACCGCGACGCAGGGCACGAATCTCGTGAAGCTCGACGAGATCGAGTCGCATTTCCGTTCCCGCGTGCGCGAGATCGTGCGCATCCCGTACGACCCGCAACTCGCGGCGGGGTCGGTCGTCTCGTACAAAGACCTGAAGCCGTTGACGAAGGATGCGGCTCGCGTGCTCGCAGCCCTCGTGGTCGAGGGCCTGCCGGCCAATCGTGGCTCGTGAGCCTGCCCCAGGCGACGGGGCGGATGCGCGGACGTTCGATCTGATCGTCGTCGGCGCGGGATCCGGCAACGCCCTGGTTGGGCCTGAATTCGCGCACTGGTCGGTGGCGCTCATCGATGACGGCGAGCGGTTCGGCGGCACCAGCCTGAACGCCGCATCCATTCCGAGCAAGATGTTCGTTCACGTGGCCGATGTCGCGGCCGCGGCGGAGGCCGGGTCGCGCCTCGGACTGTCCGCCTCCGTCGACCCCGTGGACTGGGCGCGCGTGCGCGACCGGATCTTCGCCCGCACCGACGCTGTCTCCGATGCAGGGCTGTTATTCCGCCAGGCGACGTCGCCGAACGTGACGGTCTTCCGCGAGACGTTCGGCTTCGAAGACCAGCACACTCTGATGAGCGCGAGCGGGGTGCGCCTGCGGGCCGACCGCATCGTGGTCGCGGCCGGGTCGCGGCCCCGGCCGCTGCTCGCCGCCTACGACCCCGACCCGGCCATCCTCGATTCCGACGAGGTCATGCGCATCGAATCGCTTCCCGAATCGCTGGTCATCGTCGGGGGCGGACCGGTCGCGGTCGAGTTCGCCCACGTCTTCTCGTCCTTCGGTGTCGACGTGACGATCGTCACACGGTCGGAGCGGCTGCTCCGCGGACTCGACGTCGCGGTCTCCGAGCGATTCACCGCGTCTGCCGCCCAACGCTGGCGCCTGCTCACGGAGGAGCTCGTCGAAGCGATCGACCGTGTCGGAGACCACCTCGCGGTGACGCTCGAGTCGGGAACTCAGCTCGAGACCGAGATCGTCCTGGTCGCCCAGGGCCGCATCCCGAACACCGACACCCTGGGAGCCGCCGCAGCCGGGTTCGACCTGTACAGCGACGGCCGGCTCGTCGTCGACAGCCGGCAGCGGATGCTCAGCCGCGGCGCCCCGGTGCCCGGGCTCTACGCCCTCGGCGACATCAGCTCGGCAACGAAACTGAAGCACGTCGCGAACCACGAGGCGCGGGTGGTCGCCCACAACATCCTGCACCCGGACGCCCCGATCGGCGGCGAACCGGGCCCGGTTCCCCACGCCATCTTCACCCGGCCGCAGATCGCGCACTTCGGGCTCACCGAAGCGGATGCGCTGGCCGACGGCATAGACGCGGTCGCCGTCACACAGGACTACCGGCACACCGCCTACGGCTGGGCGACCGAAGACGAGACCGGTTTCTGCACACTCGTCGTCGACCGTGACACGGGGGAACTCCTCGGGGCCCATATCATCGGGCCGGAGGCGAGCATCCTGATCCAGCCGCTCGTGCTCGCGGCCAGCTTCGGGATGTCGGTGCGCGGCCTCGCCCGAGGGCAGTACTGGCCGCATCCGGCCGCGAGCGAAGTCGTCGAGAACGCCCTGCTGAAGGCCGAGGAGGCCCTGTGACCACGAAGGAAGACACGTGACCGAACGCCAGATCCGCCTTTTCGGAGACCCGGTGCTGAAGACCATGTCCGACCCGATCCGTTCGGTCGACGCCGGCGTGCGCGGGCTCGTCGAAGACCTGATCGACAGTGTGCTGCCGCCCGGTCGCGCCGGGGTCGCCGCTCCCCAGATCGGTGTCAACCTTCGTGCGTTCAGCTACAACGTCGACGGCGACGTCGGCTACATCCTCAATCCCGAGATCGTGGAGCTCTCGGGCGAACCCGAACCGGTCGACGAGGGGTGCCTGTCGGTGCCGGGACTGTGGTTCCCCACGATGCGTTACCCATTCGCCCGGGTGACCGGCATCGACCTCGACGGCAAGCCGGTCGAGCTCTCCGGCACCGGCGTGATGGCCCAGGCGCTCCAGCACGAGACGGACCACCTGAACGGCACGCTGTACCTCGACCGGCTCGACAAGGACAGCCGTCGCGAAGCGATGAAGCAGGTTCGCGCGAGCGACTGGTTTTAGAGTCGCCGGGGTTCCTTAGACTGGCAGTATGCGAATTGCGGTTACCGGTGGATCAGGAAAGTTGGGGCGCACGGTCGTGCGCACGCTCGCGCAAGCGGGGAACGAGGTCGTCAACCTCGACACGGCAGGGGAGCGAGGCCCCGGCTTCGTGAAAGTCGATCTGACCGATTTCGGGCAGACCCTCGACGCCATCCTCGGCATCGACGACAAGATCGACGGGTTCGACGCGATCGTCCACCTCGCGGCTATCCCGGCCCCCGGCATCCTGGGAGATGCGGCGACGTTCCACAACAACATCCGCGTCACCTACAACGTGTTCCAGGCGGCCAGGCGGGCGGGCATCCGGAACGTCGTGTACGCGTCGAGCGAGACCGTACTCGGCCTGCCCTTCGACGTGCCGCCGCCGTACATCCCGGTCGACGAGGACTACCCGGCACGGCCCGAGAGCACGTATTCGCTGGTCAAGCACCTCGAAGAGCAGATGGCGATCGAGCTGGTCCGGTGGGATCCGTCGCTGAAGATCGTCGCACTCCGCTTCTCGAACGTGATGGACGAATCCGACTACGCGGAGTTCCCGTCGTTCGACGCCGATCCGCTGCTGCGCAAGTGGAACCTGTGGGGCTACATCGACGGGCGCGATGGAGCCCAGGCGGTGAAGCGGGCGCTCGACTGGGACGCGACGGGCTTCCACCGTTTCATCATCGCAGCGGCCGACACGGTGATGAGCCGGCCGAATGCCGACCTGGTCGCGGAGGTCTTCCCTGGTGTCCCCGTGAAAGGTGACCTCGGCCTGAACGATACGCTCCTGTCGATCGACAAGGCCCGGCGCGTTCTCGGCTACGCCCCCGCGCACTCCTGGCGCGACTCCGTCTAGCGCTCGTATTCGCGAGCACACCGCGAGAGGTCGAGCCGGGCGAGCGCAGCTCGCCCGGAGCTGGCGTAGCGCGATTGCAGTGCAATCGCCAGAGCTCCAGCGCTCAGTGAGACAACGAGGTGCCCTGCGTCGCGGGTGCGCTGTTGTAGATCCCGTCGATGACATCGGAGAAGTCGTCGAGGATGACATGGCGCTTGATGCTCATCTTCGGCGTGAGGTGCCCGCTCGATTCGCTGAGCTCCGTGGAGAGCACGACGAACTTGCGGATGGACTCCGCCCGTGACACCGTGCCGTTGGCGACATCGATCGCGCGCTGGATCTCCGCCAGCACGGCCGGGTTCACCGACGCCTCACGGAGTGTCAGTTCCTTGTCCTCACCGTTGTTCGCCAGCCACACGGGCAGCATCTCGGGATCGAGGGTCACCAGCGCGGCGATGAACGGCTTCTGGTCGCCGACGACGATCACCTGGCTGACGAGCGGGTTCGCGCGGATCGGGTCCTCGAGGGCGGCCGGCGACACGTTCTTGCCGCCCGCCGTGACGATGATCTCCTTCTTACGACCGGTGATCGTCAGGAAGCCGTCCTCGTCGAAGGAGCCCAGGTCACCGGTCTTGAACCATCCGTCCTCGAAGGCCGCAGCGGTCGCTTCCGGGTTCTTCCAATACTCCTTGAACACGTCGACACCCTTGACCTGGATCTCACCGTCGTCGGCGAGGCGCACCGACACACCGGGCAGGGCCGGCCCAACAGTGCCGATCTTGAACTTCGTGGCCAGGTTGACCGTCGCAGGCGCGGTCGTCTCGGTGAGGCCGTAGCCTTCGAGGATCTTGATCCCGAGGCTGTGGAAGAAGTGCCCCAGGTGGGCGCCGAGAGGCGCCGATCCCGAGACGGCGTAGACAACGCGGCCACCCATGGCCTCGCGGAGCTTGCTGTAGACGAGCCGGTCGAACAGCGCGAAGCGCAGTCGGAGCCCGAGCGGGATCCGGTCGCCGGCCTCGACCAGCTTCGAATGCTCGACCGCCACTTCGGCGGCCTGCCGGAAGATCTTCCCGCGCCCGCCGGCCTCGGCCTTCTGCTCCGCCGAGTTGTACACCTTCTCGAAGACGCGCGGCACGGCCAGGAGGAAGGTCGGCTTGAAGGAGGCGAGCGACGGCAGCAGCTGCCGCGTGTCCGGCTGGTGGCCCACCTTGACGCCCGAGTGGACGCTGAGCACGGCGATGAAGCGCGCGAAGATGTGTGCCGTGGTGATGAACAGGAGGGTGGATGCTCCACCCGGCGCCTCGAGCACATCGCGGAGTGCGACGGCCGCGTTGCGCGAAAGCTCGACGAAATTCGAGTGCGTGAGGACGCATCCCTTCGGCTTCCCGGTGGAGCCTGAGGTGTAGATGAGCGTGGCCATGTCGTCGCCGCGGGCCAGATTGCGGCGACGCTCGATCTCGGCATCGGGCACGTCGACTCCGGCGGCGACGAGCTTGTCGAGGTCGCCCAGGTCGATCTGCCAGACGTTCCCGATGAGGGGGAGTTCGGGGTGGACTTCGTCGAACTTCGTGAAATGGTCGGCTGTCTCCAGGATGACCGCCACCGCGCCGGCGTCGCTGAGGTTCCAGTGCACCTGGGTCGGCGACGAGGTCTCATAGACGGGCACCAGTACGGCGCCGGCGAACCACGTCGCGAAGTCGATGAGGGTCCACTCGTAGCGGGTCTTGCACATCAGGCCGATCTTGTCGCCCGGCTGGATGCCGGACGCGACGAGGCCCTTCGAGAGGGCGATGACCTGGCGGAGAAACTCTGCAGCCGAGACATCCTGCCAGCCGCCGTCCTTCGGAAGGGCGAACAGCGGGGCATCGGGCGTTGCGGCGACTCGATCGATGAGCAGGTCGGTGGCGTTGGCCTCGGGGTCGGCGGGGACAACGGCGGGTACATCGAACTGTTGCACAGGTAACTCCTTTGGTACCGGTGGGGGCCTGGGCGCGACCAGCGCACTTGTGGGTTTCGCACCAAATGGCCTTCGGCAAATTGGTTAACTACACTCTAGATGGTGCGGGTCGGGGCATTCTGAGTCGAGATACCCCACATCCGAGTCACCCCAGCTCCCTCCTTCGAGAAAGGCGCCCGCCTGTGCATTCGATCGGTATCGACATCGGTGGAACCAAGATCGCCGGAGCCGTGGTCGACGAGTTCGGGACGATCGTTCGCGAGGACCGCCAGCCGACGACCGCCGCACAGCCGGACGAGATCGAGAACGCCGTCGTCGAGATGATCGAACGCCTCTCCGAGGGGCCAGAGGAGATCGTGGGTGCGGGGGTTGCGGCCGCGGGCTTCATCGATGCCGCCCAGTCCATCGTCTACTACGCGCCCAACATCAACTGGCGCCACGAGCCGTTCCGCGAGAAGCTCGAGTCCCGTCTCGCCATGCCCGTCATCATCGAGAACGACGCGAACGCGGCAGGCTGGGCTGAATTCCGTTACGGGGCCGGCCGCCTCGTGAGCGACATGGTCATCCTCACGATCGGCACCGGTGTCGGCGGCGCCATCGTCAGCAACGACCGGCTCTTCCGTGGCGGTTTCGGCGCCGGAGCCGAAATCGGCCACATGCGCGTCGTGCCCGGTGGGCTGCCGTGCGGATGCGGTGCCCACGGCTGTATCGAACAGTACGGTTCCGGGCGCGCGCTCGAGCGTTTCGCCGGCGAGCTCGCCGACGCAGGCGGCATCGGGCAGGCCCTCGCCGACGTGCGGACCCGCAAGGGCGCACTCAAAGGCAAGGACATCAGCAAGCTGATCCTCGCGGGCGACCCCGGTGCCCTGGCAGCCCTCCGGCAGCTGGGCGACTGGCTCGGCCAGGCCTGTGCGAGCCTCGGCGCGGTTCTCGATCCGCAGGTCTTCGTGTTCGGCGGCGGCGTCGCGCAGGCCGGCGACCTGCTCCTCGAGCCCATCCGTCTCGCGTACCTCGAGAACCTCCCGGCGCGCGGGTATCACCCCGAACCCGAGTTCCGCATCGCCGAACTCGTGAACGATGCCGGGGTCGTCGGAGCTGCAGATCTCGCACGGCTGCACGCTACGCAGCGTTAGGCTTGGTCTCACTCGTCGAGGAGAGTTAAGCGCCCATGTTCTACTGGATCATGAAGCACCTGATCGCCGGTCCGCTGCTGAAGGGCATCTTCCGTCCGTGGGTGGTCGGCCTCGAGAACGTCCCGAAGACGGGCGGGGTGATCCTCGCGAGCAACCACCTCTCGTTCATCGACTCGATCTTCCTGCCGCTCATCGTCGACCGGCACGTCTCCTTCCTTGCGAAGAGCGAATACTTCACCCGCAAAGGCTTCAAAGGGTGGATGACCCGCAACTTCATGCTCGCCACCGGCCAGCTGCCGATCGACCGGTCGGGAGGCAAGGCATCCGAGGATTCGCTGAATTCGGGCCTCGCCGTTCTCGCGCGTGACGAGATCCTGGGCATCTACCCGGAGGGTACGCGCAGCCCCGACGGCAAGCTCTACCGCGGCCGCACCGGTGTCGCGCGAATGATCCTCGAAGGCCAGGTGCCCGTCGTCCCCGTCGCGATGATCGACACCGAGAAGATCATGCCGATCGGCCAGCGGATCCCCAAGGTGGGCCGGATCGGCCTCATCATCGGAAAGCCGCTCGACTTCTCGCGCTTCGAAGGCATGGAGGGCGACAGGTTCATCCTGCGATCGGTCACCGACGAGATCATGTACGAGCTGCACGCCCTCAGCAAGCAGGAATACGTCGACGTCTACGCGACCAGCGTGAAAGAAAAGAGGGGCACCCTTTCGCGATAGGCTCAGATCAAGGCGCCGACTTTTCGGCGCCTTCCTGCCACCTCGATCACGAAGCGGAAATCCAGTGCAAGACACCACCGAACCCGTCGTAAAGGCTGACGATTCTGTGATTGCAGGGCTGGACTATTGGCGCAACCTCGAGATCAAGCAGCAGCCGCACTGGCCCGACATCGAAGCGGTTCGCGCCGCATCCGCCGAGATCGCGACGCTTCCGCCTCTCGTGTTCGCCGGTGAGGTCGATCAGCTGCGTGAGCGGCTGGCGCGTGCGGCGGACGGCAAGGCCTTCCTCCTGCAGGGCGGCGACTGCGCTGAGACCTTCGCGGGTGCCACAGCCGACCAGATCCGCAACCGGGTCAAGACCGTGCTGCAGATGGCCGTCGTGCTCACCTACGGTGCGTCGATGCCCATCATCAAGATGGGGCGCATGGCCGGCCAGTTCGCGAAACCGCGGTCGAGCGACACCGAGACACGTGGGGGTGTCACCCTTCCGGCCTACCGGGGCGACATCGTCAACGGATACGACTTCACCCCGGAATCGCGGGTCGCCGACCCGAGCAGGCTGGTGAAGGGGTACCACACCGCCGCATCCACCCTGAACCTCATCCGCGCCTTCACGCAGGGTGGTTTCGCCGACCTGCGCCAGGTGCACAGCTGGAACCGTGGATTCGCGGCCAACCCGGCCAACCAGCGTTACGAAGGACTCGCGGGCGAGATCGACCGCGCCATCAAGTTCATGGAGGCGGCGGGCGCCGACTTCGACGAGCTCAAGCGCGTGGAGTTCTACTCCAGTCACGAGGGTCTCCTGATGGACTACGAGCGCCCGATGACCCGCATCGACTCGCGAACCGGCACGCCGTACAACACGTCGGCCCATTTCATCTGGATCGGCGAGCGCACCCGTGACCTCGACGGCGCCCACGTCGACTTCCTCTCCCGTGTCCGCAACCCGATCGGCGTCAAGCTCGGGCCGACGACCAGCCCCGACGACATGCTCCGGCTGATCGACAAGCTCGACCCCGAGCGGGAGCCGGGCCGCATCACGTTCATCACGCGGATGGGCGCGGGGAAGGTCCGCGATGCGCTGCCCCCGCTGCTCGAAGCCATCAAGTCGAGCGACGCCAACCCGCTCTGGGTGACCGATCCGATGCACGGCAACGGGCTGACCACGCCGAACGGCTACAAGACGCGACGGTTCGACGACGTCGTCGACGAGGTCAAAGGCTTCTTCGAAGCGCACCGGGCGGCCGGAACGCACCCGGGCGGCATCCACGTCGAGCTGACGGGGGATGACGTCACCGAGTGTCTGGGCGGCTCCGAGCAGATCGACGAGGCCACCCTCGCCACCCGCTACGAGTCGCTCTGCGACCCGCGCCTGAACCACATGCAGTCGCTCGAGCTCGCGTTCCTCGTCGCCGAGGAGCTCGGCGGCCGGCACAGCTGAAAGCCGGGCTCAGCCAAACAGGCTCTGGAACGTCACCGTCACAGTTGATCCCTTTGGTGCATCTATGCCTCCAGCAGGGTCGGTCTTTGCAACTTTGACGATCGCCTGGAACGGATCGGCCGTCGCGTCATAGTTAAGCTTGAAGCCCGCGTCGAGGAGGGCCTTCTTCGCGACATCCCACGTCTTGCCGACGACGTCGGGCACCGGGACGGGCGCCGGCCCGCGGGACACTTCCAGTGCGAGCGTGTCGCCGGGGCGCACGGGACCATCCTTCTGTGGGATCGCCGAGATCACCGCATCCTTCGGGACGGTGTCGCTGTACGACTGCGGTCCCGGCGTCGTGTGCAGCCCGACGGCCGTGAGCTTCGCGGTCGCGTCGTTGACGGATGAGCCCTTGACGTTCGGGATCGCACCGACCGAGACCACGAGGTTGACCTTCATGCCTTCGAAGTACGGCCCGCCGTTCGAGAGATCCTTGCCGTCCGCCGACGATGCGGAGATGACGGTGCCGCTCGGCACGGTGGCGTTGAACTGTTTGTCCACGGTTCCGACGACGGCTTTGAGGCCGGTGATCTGCTCGATCGCGGTGTCTTGCGACAGGCCGGCGAGTTTCGGTACCTGGATCGGGCGCGGACCCTGCGAGACGTTGATGGTCACAGTGCTTCCGCGGTTGGCGTGCGCGCCCGCCGCGGGATCTGTGCTCGCGACGAGACCTTTCGCGATCGTCGTGCTGTAGGCGGCGCCCTGCTTCGTCTCGAAGCCGAGGTTCTTCAGGGTGGTGGCTGCCGCATCCGGAGCCTTCGCCGACACATCCGGGATCGCGACCATCGAACCCGGGCCCGAGCCGAAATACCACCCGGTCCCACCGGCCACGCCCGCGAGCAGCAGCACGAGGATGAACAGCCACCACCCCTTGGCGCGCCGCTTCTCGGCAGTCCTGGTGAGGCGGCTGACGTTGTCGGGAGCCGAAGCGGCGACCTGCTGGCGGATGGCCGGGTTGATGATCTGCGTGTCCGCGTCCCCCAGACCCGCGCCGAGCGCCGGCGGCATCACCATCGTCTGCTGGAATGGGGCCGTCTCACCGCGGATCGACTTCTCGGCCTCGATGACGCGGTCGAGCATCTCCCGGGCATCCTTTGGACGGTGATCGGGGTCTTTCGCCGTCGCCCAGAGCACGATCTCGTCCAGTTCCGGTGGAACCGCCGGATTCTTGCTGCTCGGTGTCGGCACCGTGTCGTTGGCGTGCTGGTAGGCGATCTGCATCGGCTGCTCACCCTGGAACGGCTGCTCGCCGGTGAGCATCTCGTACATCATGATGCCGAGCGCGTAGATGTCGCTGCGTGCGTCGGCGACGCCGCGGGTGACGAGTTCGGGTGAGAGGTAGGCGATCGTGCCGAGGAGAGCCTGACCGGTGGCCGTATTCGCGGAGGCGGCACGCGCGAGACCGAAGTCGCCGATCTTGATGCGCCCGTCGTCGGCGAGCAGCACATTCTCGGGCTTGAGGTCCCGATGCACGATTCCGGCTTTGTGCGCGGCGGCGAGCCCGCTGAGCACCGCCTCCATGATGTCGATCGTCTGCTCGGGTGTGAGCTTGCCGTAATCCTTCAGGAGGTCGCGCAGCGTGATGCCCGGCAAGTACTCCATCACCAGGTACGCCATGTCGGAGTCCTGGCCCTGGTCGAAGACGTTGACGACGTTCGGATGCGCGAGGCGCGCCGCCGACCGTGCCTCCTGCACGAAGCGGCTCTTGAACGTGTTGTCATCGGCGAGATGACCGTGCATCACCTTGATGGCGACACGGCGTTCGAGGCGCAGGTCGGTGGCCAGGTAGACCGTCGCCATGCCCCCGCGGGCGATCCGCGAACGCACCTGATATCGGCCGTCGATAAGACGGCCGATCATCGGATCGGTCTGGCTCGTGGTCACCCTCTGAGTCTAGGGACGGGGATGCTCACGAACCGGACAAAACACCGTGAACGGCGGGGGAGAAGGCTGGGTCAGCGCAACTGTGCGACCCACGCACGTGCCGACGCCTCCCACTTCGCGTACGCGTTCGGAAAGGCCGAGAGCTGAACGGCCTGGGCGGCTCGGGTGACGGGCATCGAATGCCAGCCGGGGATGTCGAGGAGCCCGCGCGTGCGCCCCGGGTTGGGGTTGTCGCGGCCGCCGAAGAAGGCCCGCGCCGCACGATACGGGTCCATGACCTGAGCGGGGGTTCCCCATCCCGTGCTCGGGCGCTGCTGGAAGATCCCGAGCGAGTCGCGGTCGCCGTAGTGGACATTGCGGAGACGCGACTCCTGCATGGCAGCGGCGAGAGCGATCACGAGACCGTAGTCGTCGACACCCTCCCGCCGGCCCACGGAGACGATGATCGCAGCGTTGGCGCGCATCTCGTCGGTCATGGCGATAACCCGCGAGGGAGCCGGGGCGGGCGCGCTCGGTGCCGGAGCGACCGGCTTCGAAGCTGACGGGGAAGGGATGCGGGCAGCGGGAGCCGCGTGACGGAGTGCGGCG
This sequence comes from Leifsonia tongyongensis, assembly GCF_010686705.1. GTDB lineage: Bacteria > Actinomycetota > Actinomycetes > Actinomycetales > Microbacteriaceae > Diaminobutyricibacter > Diaminobutyricibacter tongyongensis. The sequence goes on from NZ_JAAGWY010000002.1 coordinate 287,611, forward strand.
GTGCTCCCGAGCGGAATCGTGATGGACTGGCCGGGGAAGATGAGACTCGACCGGTCGAGTCCGTTTGCGGAGAGCACAGCCTGCGTGGAGACGCCGTGTTCCTCGGCGATTCCGCTGATGGTGTCGCCTGCGACGACGATGTGGCGGGCGGTGGTGGGAGCGTGGACCGGCGGGGTCGCGTGCCGCGGTGCGGTGGCCGGTTTCGGCGCGATCGGGCTCGGTGAGGCCGAGCCGCCGAGTGCGAGTACCTGCCCGGGGAAGATGAGGCTCTTCCAGCTCAATCCGTTGAGTGCCAGCACACTCGCGGTCGACAATCCGTAGCGCCCCGCAATTCCGCTGACCGTGTCGCCGGAGACCACGGTGTAGTTGGCGGGTACAGCGTTGGCGGGGACGGCGGCCTCATCGAATCGGGGCTCGGATGCGGTGTCCGAAGCCGCGCTCGGCGGCGTGACGGTTCCTGTCGCTGCTCCCGCCGCATCCGGCGTCTTCGCCCCGGAAGGGGCGGTCCCGCCCTTGTCGGGTGCGGCCGCCTGAGCCGGAGTGATCAGCGTCAGCGTCATCGCCAGCGAACTCGCGATGGCGATGGGCACGGTGGCGAGAACTGCTCGTGACATGGTGACCCCCGTCCGTTTGCCCCGTCGGTCTTCCACGCTGACACACAATGTATAAGGAGTCAATTAGTGTGACTGAAGTGATTGGGGTTTACACAATCGTAACAATCGAATGCGTTCGTCACCCGGCGCTGCACGTGGCACTCTAGGAGGGTGACCGAGCAATCCGCCGCCAGAGAGTGGCTGACCATCCCCGATCTCGTCGAACGCCTGGGCCTGTCCGTCAGCCGCGTTCGCAGACTCATCGAAGACCGGCACCTTGCCGCCGTGCGCGTCGACGGCGTGCTGAAGGTTCCGGCCGCCTTCCTCAAAGACGATGAGCCCCTGACCGAATTGCGGGGGACCCTGATCGTGCTGGGCGATGACGGATTCGACGACGACGAAGCGGTCGCGTGGCTGCTCGAGTACGACGACACGCTCGGGGTTGCGCCGATCGACGCCCTTCGGGCCGGTCGCAAGGCCGAAGTGCGACGGGTCGCGCAGGCGCTCGCCTGAGCCGGCCGGTATCCACCGGAAGCCTTCATGCCCACGTCGAGCGGGAGTCCTGAGACACCGTTCGCGGGGCTGTACGTTCTGCCGCCCTCACGGCTCCCGTACCAGGCGAACGTCCTGGTGCGCTCTTTCCTGATCCGGCGTCCAGCCGGAAACGTGCTCGTCTACAACTCGCCTGCGGTGAACTCGCACGCGGACATGATTCGGGCGCTGGGAGGGGCTACCCGCCTGCTGATCAATCACCACCACGAGGCGATGTACGGGGCGCCCCAGTCGGGAACCCCGACGTTCGTCCACGAGCGGGATAGCGCGGCGACCGCCCGCTCCATGCCTGTCGCGGGTACGTTCTCCGAGCACGCCGTCATCGATGGAGACCTCGAGGTCATCCCTGCACCCGGCCACACGCCCGGCAGCACGTGCTACCTGTGGGACAGCGGCGAGCACCGGTTCCTGTTCACCGGCGACTCTCTCTGGGTCGAGAACGGGGAATGGAAAGCAGTCGTGCTCGATCCGGGAAGCCGCGCCGACTACCTCGACAGCCTCGCCATCCTCCGCGAGGTCGATTTCGACATCCTCGTCCCCTGGGGAGTCGGCGAGACGGATCCGTACTGTTTCGAGGTCGACGAATCGGATGCACGCAGCAGGATCGACGACGTCATCCGGCGACTTCGCAGCGGCAGCGATCGATAGCGGCAGCGCTCGATAGCGGCAGCGGATCGATAGCGGCAGCGGATCGATAGCGGCGGCGCTCGAAGCGGCGGCGATCGAAGCGGCGGCGATCGAAGCGGCAGCGATCGAAGCGGCAGCGATCGATAGCAGGAGCGCCTTTGCGTTCGTCGTGGCGATCCGCTCCGCGCAATCGGTGCGCGTTGACGGGCTGAGCGTGACGGGCTGAGCGTGACGGGCTCAGCGTGACGGGCTCAGGCGGAGCGTTGCGGTTCCTCCACAACGGGGCTCGCGACAAGGCTGTCCACAGATCCGGTGGCCGTCGGCCATCGCCGCGGCTATCGCTGATTGACTCGATGCATGGCGACCGACCTGCACGATGCGAATGACCTGGAAGGTGTTGGGGAGCGCCTGGCCGGTCTGCTCGGCACGATGGTCGACGGCGTCCGTGCGATCGATGACGAAGTGCTGCAGCAGCGGCTGGTCGCTGTGTCGAGGCTCGGGCGCATGGTGGATGCGGCGTCTGCGCAGCTTGCGGGCGAGATCGCGGCCCGGTCCGGGCAGATTGCAGGTCACTCAGGCCTTGCCGCGCGGCTGGGGCATCGCAATCCGCAGACGCTGGTACGCCAGCTGTGCGGGTCGAGCTATCGCCACGCGGCCGCGCTTGTCCGGGTTGGGTCCGCGATCGCCGAGGCATCGAGACCGCACGCAGACGACATCGCGAACGGTGGCGATGATCCGAGTTCGGGAGCGCTGGACGAAGCCCCTCCGTCGGCGAGTTTCGGGCCGGTTCTCGACGGTCTCACGAGTGGCGCGATCGCGCTGGATTCGGCGGACGGCATCCTGAGGTCCCTCAGCCCGATCATCGGCCGATACGACGCCGACCAGGTCGCTCCTGTCGTCGAGACGCTCGTCCGCGAGTCGCAAACTGCGCATAGCGATGCCGTCGCGCGTATGGCGGGCGCGGCACGCGACACGCTCGACCGTGCCGGAGTCTCAGAGCGCGAGGAGCTGTTGCGATCGAAGCGGTTCCTGCGCGTCGGGCCGGAGATCGATGGGATGCGCCGGTTGAGCGGCCTCCTCGACCCGGAGTCTTCAGCCATCATCGTCTCGGCCATCGATGCGGTCACGGCGCCCCGGCGCGGCGGACCGCGGTTCGTCGACCCCGCCGAGAAGGCCCGCGCCGAGAGGGTCATGGCTGATACACGATCGGCGGAGCAGCTCGCGCTCGACTCTGTCGTCGAGATGATCCGCATCGCCGGCGCTGCGGACCCCGGTACTGTTTTCGGAACCGCCAGGCCCGCCGTTCGGGTGTCGATCGATTATGCCGACCTCATGGGCGAACTGGGCGAACTCGCCGAACTCGGCGAGGTCGGCGAACTCGGCGAGGTCGGGCGGCAGGGTCGGGCCGAGGGCCGTGACCGTCGTGACGGGGTTGCGTGGTTCGAGACGTCGGCGGTGCCGGTGAGCGCATCGACGGCACGACGCATCGCATGCGACGCGGGGATCCTCCCGATCGTTTTCGGCGGTCCAAGCGAAGTGCTCGACGTCGGGCGTACCCGTCGGCTCTTCACCGGACCGCAACGGGTCGCACTAGCAGCGCGCGATGGGGGATGCCGCTGGCCGGGCTGTGATCGACCGCCCTCATGGACGGAGGCGCATCACATCGATCCGTGGTCGGCAGGCGGCCGCACCGACCTCGCCGACGGCGTCCTGCTCTGCCGACACCATCACCTACTGCTGCACAACAACGGGTGGAAGGTTGTTCGAGGCGGCGCTTCCGGCCGGTTCTCGCTCATCCCGCCGCGTAACGTCGATGCGGCTGCGCGACCCCGCCCGATGCCACTGCGCCGACGCCGGCTGCCCACTTCGGCGCCACCGACCGCGGCGCATCCACCGAGCGCCACGCGTCCACCCAGCGCGCCGCCTCCACCGAGTTCCACGCATCAGCTGAGCGCGCCGCATCAGTGAGCGCGCCGCATCAGTGAGCGCGCCGCCTCCACCGAGTTCCACGCATCCGCTGAGCGCGCCGCATCCAGTGAGCGCACCGCATCCACCGAGCGCGCCGCATCCGCTGAGCGCTACGACCCGACGCGGACGTGACGCAGCGCCTCAATAGTCGCGCCGGGTAACCGTGGTCGCCAGTTCACGCAACTGGGCGCGGGCCTGTGGTGCCAGCGGGGCACCATCGACGGCAACGATCGCCCGCTCGACGTTGACGCCGATCATCTCCTCGATCGCGTCGACGGCACCGCTCTCCCGAATAGTGCGCTGGAGCATGTCCACCTGCTGCGCGGTGAGGTCCGGGTCGCCGAGCAACTCGTCGAGGAGCCTGCGCTGCCCGTTCGACAAGGCCTTGCGGGCCAGAGCGATCAGCACGGTGCGCTTGCCCTCGCGCAGATCGTCTCCGCTCGGCTTTCCCGTGACGGATGCATCCCCGAACACTCCGAGAAGATCGTCACGCAACTGGTAGGCGATGCCGAGAGGGAGTCCGAAGCTCCGCAAGGAGTCGATCTGACCGACGGTGGCTCCCGCAAGCTGCGCCCCGATCACGAGAGGCGCCTCGACGCTGTACTTGGCCGACTTGTAGACGATGACACGTTCCGCACGGGAAAGGTGCTCTGCCTCGTCCTGGGTGTTCCATGCACGCTCTTCCAGAATGTCGAGGTACTGGCCGGCGGTGACTTCGATACGCATCCGGTTGAACTCGGCACGCGCTGCACGTCTGGCGGCCACGCTGGGAAGCTCCTGGAGCCCTTCGTCGAAGAGCTCGTCGCTCCAGCTGAGCAGCAGATCGCCGAAGAGAAGTGCGGCGCCCGAGCCGAAATCGCCGGGGCTGCCGGCCCAGCCTTCGTCACGATGGAGCGCCTCGAACCGGCGGTGGGCAGCCGGCGACCCACGGCGGGTATCCGAGTTGTCGATGATGTCGTCGTGGACAAGCGCCGCAGCATGGAAGAACTCGAGCGCACTCGCTGCGGAAACGACCGGAGCGAGTGCTCCGGTCGACTCGACGACCGGTGAAAGAGCGTCTGAACCGACCGATCTGGCGCTCTGCCAGCCCCAGTAGCAGAACAGCGCCCTGAACCGCTTTCCGCCGCTGAGAAAGTCCCGAGAGAACGCTTGGATCGGGGAGAGTTCGGTACCGATCGAGACGAGAATAGTTGAGCGGGCGTCGAGGAAATCATCGATTCTGGACTGCACCAGGTCGACGAATCGTATGCTTTCTCCCACACGCCTAGCCTAGCCACCGCGGCGGGGCTAGAATCAGCTTCACAACGCGTCGAACCCGAGCAGAGGGGGACCTGGATGCCGCTTTCAGAACACGAGCAGCGCCTCCTCGAAGAGATGGAGCGCAGCCTCTATCACAACGATGCAGACTTCGTCGCCACGGTGGGCGGCCGACGGGGCCGACCGGCATACCGGTCGATCGTCCTCGGCATCCTTCTCGCCGTCGTCGGCGTGGGCGTGCTCATCACCGGTGTGTTCATACAGGTGCCGATCGTCGGAGTTCTGGGCTTCGTCCTGATGTTCGGCGGCGTTCTTCTCGCCATCGCACCCCCGCGGCGCAACGCAGCCGCTCCGGAGGATGTGGCCGATCGTCCCGCGAATCGCAGCGGCGGATCCGGTTCAGCGCAGCCAGGTTTCATGGACAAACTCAACGACCGGTGGGACAAGAGGCAGGACGGGCACAACTAGCCTTCCTCCACCCGCCACCACCGGCGGAACACATATGGGTCGATCTTCGGATCGGCCCTTTTTTTATGCCTGCCAACGCGCGCGGGGACTCCGAACCCCTCCATTTCCCTCCACCGACGAATTCCTTGATTTTCCGGGCCTCTTTGACCCCAATGTGGGGCTAACCGAGCATATTTCATTGAATCGTGGATGGTAGTGGAGTAAAGTGGAGGCACACCGCAACCTTGGCCGGAAGAGTGGGGGGAGAAGCCGATGTTCCTTGGCACGTACTCCCCGAAGCTCGACGACAAAGGGCGCATCATCCTGCCGGCCAAATTCCGGGATGAGCTCGCGTCCGGCATCGTCATGACCCGCGGCCAGGAGCACTGCGTCTACGTGTTCAGCCAGCGCGAATTCGAGTCGCTGCACGAGAAGATCCGCCAGGCGCCGGTCACCAGCAAGCAGGCCCGGGATTATCTGCGCGTCTTCCTCTCCGGCGCCAGCGCGGAGACACCCGACAAGCAGAACCGGGTGACCGTGCCGCAGTCCCTCCGCACCTATGCCGGCCTCGACCGCGAACTGATCGTGATCGGTGCGGGCAGCCGCGCCGAGATCTGGGACGCAGAGGCGTGGGAGACCTACCTCGCCGAACAGGAAGCATCTTTCGCCAACACCACGGAGGAGGTGATCCCGGGACTCTTCTAGCCCCTGGCGCCCGACTCCCAGCCATTCGCCGCCCTGACACACTTCCCCGGTGCCAGGTCGGAATGGATGGGGATCAGGATCCAGGAGCAGCACCGGATGCCATGACCGACGACAACACTCCAGCGGATCGCCTGCACACGCCTGTGCTCCTCGAGCGCGTCGTGGAACTCCTCGCGCCGGCGCTCCAGGCGCCCGGCGCGGTGCTCGTGGATGCGACGCTCGGCATGGGCGGACACTCGGAGGCGATCCTCGAACGATTCCCCGACCTGGTGCTCGTCGGTCTCGATCGCGATCCGGAGGCTCTCGCCATCGCGGGGGAGCGGCTCTCCCGTTTCGGCGACCGGGTCCACCTGGTGCACACCGTCTACGACGGGATCGCCGACGCGGTGCATCGGCTGGGGTTCGACCAGATCGACGGCGCCCTCTTCGACCTGGGTGTGTCCTCCCTGCAGCTCGACCGCGTCGACCGGGGGTTCTCGTACTCGAAGGATGCGCCGCTCGACATGCGTATGGATTCCACGAGCGAACTCACCGCAGAGATCGTCCTCGCCACCTACAGCGAAGCCGACCTGCGCCGGATCTTCCGCGATTACGGCGAGGAACGCCTGGCGCAGCGGTACGCGCACCGCATCGTGGAGGCGCGGCAGGAGCATCCGTTCGTCCGCTCCGCCCAGCTCGTCGACGTGATCACGCAGGCGACCCCCGTAGCGGTGCAGCGCCAGGGCCACCCGGCGAAGCGCGTCTTCCAGGCGCTGCGCATCGAGGTCAATCAGGAACTCGCGGTGCTCGAACGAGCGATCCCCCGGGCGATCGACGCTCTCACGGTCGGCGGCCGCATCGTCGTCGAGTCCTACCAGTCGCTCGAGGACCGCATCGTGAAGCGCATCCTCCAGGCGAAATCGACCTCCAGTGCGCCGGCCGGCCTTCCGGTGGAACTGCCCGAGCACCGGCCTGAACTGAAACTGCTGATCCGCGGCGCCGAGCTCGCGGATGACGACGAGAAGGCGGCAAACCCGCGGGCGACATCAGTTCGCCTGCGAGCAGCCGAACGTGTGAGGAGGGGCTCATGAGCACGAACCTGGCCGAGGACCGGCGGGCACTGTGGGTCGGCAGAACTGCGCCTCTCACGCACGATGAGGAGCACACCAGCCATCTCGAGGTCGTCTCGACCCGCGGCCAGCGTCGTGCACGCCCCCGAACCGTGTACGCGATCGTCGCGGTGGCGTCACTCCTCGCCATCGTCATCGCGCAGCTGCTGCTGAGCATCACGATCTCGCAGGGCGCCTACCAGCTCAACACGCTGCAGGACAGCCAGAAGCAGCTGCAGCGCGACTACCAGGCCGCCTCCGAAGACCTCGACCGCCTCGCATCCCCGCAGTACCTCGCAGCGAGCGCCAACGCGCTGGGCATGGTGAGCAACAGCAGCCCCGCCTATCTCCGCCTCTCCGACGGCGCCATCCTCGGGGCGCCGGAGGCCGCGTCGCCGGCGGCGGGCACGGTCACCGGCGGCCAGGGCAACCTGGTGCCGAACGCCCTGCTGAAAGGCGTTCCGCTGGTGTCCCTGCACCCGTCGGCTGCGAAGTCGCCCAAGACTGTGAATCCGTCGACCGCGAGCGTGCCTGCCGCACATGCCACACCGCCGACCGTACCGTTGAACGGAGCGCTGCCGACCCCGGTGACGCACTGATCCGACAGCTATACGACCAGCAGCGATACGACCAGCGATACGACCAGTAGTGAGGGCGGCCAGCACGGTGATGACGCGCAAGTCGATGCGGCGGCGCACGGCCGTCACCGTCGCTGCGATCTTCGTGACCGTCGGAGTGCTCGGCGCGAAGCTGGTCGACATCCAGATCGTGCGCGCCGACGAGCTCCAGCGGGCGTCGGTGAACGCCAAGTCGTATTCGCAGCCGCTCTACGGCATCCGCGGCAACATCGTCGACGAGGCGGGAAACACCCTCGCGGGCAGCGTCTGGCGCTACACGGCCGCCCTGTCCCCGTTCGACGCGAACGAATCGGGCAAGCAGGACGGCCAGAAGTCGCTGACCAAGGCTGTGAACGACATCGGCCGGATCACCGGTCGCGGCGGCCCGGCGATCCTCGCGCTCATCCAGAACGCTCTGAAGTCCGACCCTGGGTCCAAGTACGCCCTCGTGAAGTCGGATATGGACGTGACGATGTTCGACCAGCTCGACAAGTTGAACATTCCGTGGCTGAGCTTCACGAAGACCCCGTCGCGCACCTACCCGAACGGCGCGGTCGCGGGCAACCTGATCGGGTTCGTCAGCGGCGAGGGCAACGCGCAGGCTGGCCTCGAGCTGAGCGAGAACGCCTGCCTGGCCGGCCAGAACGGCAAGGAGACCTCACAGCTCGGCGCCGACGGCGTCGCCATCCCGGGGAGCACGGTCGTCGAGAAGCCGGCGAAGAACGGCGGCCAGCTGGTCACCACTCTCGATATGGACCTGCAGTGGTTCTCCCAGCAGGAGCTCGCCCAGGTGGTCCCGGCGCTCGGCGGGAAGTTCGGTTTCGTCACCGTGGCGGAGGTCAAGACCGGCAAGCTCCGCGCGGTCGCCCAGTACCCCTCGGTCGACCCGAACAACGTCGACGGAACGCCTTCCACCTACTGGGGCGCCCTCCCGTTCGCGAACCCGTACGAGCCCGGCTCGACGTTCAAGGCGCTCACGGCCTCCGCCCTCATCGACAACGGCAAGGCGACCCCGGAGACGCAAGTGCTCGCGCCCTACCATTTCGTCAGCGGACACGGCGCCGATCTGCACGACTCGGGCTTCCACGACACCGAGCGGCTCACGCTGACCGGCGTGCTCATGAATTCATCGAACACCGGCATGTCGATCCTCGGCAGCAAGATGGACGACACAGTCAGGTACAACTACCTGAAGGCGTTCGGTATCGGCCAGGACACGGGCATCGGTTTCCCCGGCGAGTCGTCCGGCATCCTGCATCCGGTCAGTTCGTGGGACGACCAGACCAAGTACGCGACGATGTTCGGCCAGGGCGTCTCGGCGACACAGATCCAGATGGTCGGTGCGTACCAGGCGCTGGCGAACGGCGGCAAGCGCATCCCGCTCCAGCTCATCGACGGCTGCAGGCAGGCCGACGGCACGATGAGCGACGTACCGAAGCCGAAGCCGGTGCGGGTGATCAGCACCTCCGCATCGCAGCAGACACTCGGGATGATGGAGTCGGTGGTGCAGCAGGGCGAGCTCTCCAAGCAGCTCAACATCCCCGGATACCGCGTGGCCGCGAAGACCGGTACGGCCCAGCAGCCGGACGGAAAAGGCGGCTATTTGCCGAACTACTACGTGTCTGTTATGGGCGTCGCTCCCGTCGACGATCCCCAATATGTCGTTTCGGTCAACATCGGGTACCCGACTACGATTACTTCGTCGGCAGCAGCGGCGCCACTGTTCAAAACGATCATGAGCCAGGTGCTGAAGACGTTCCGGGTCAAGCCGTCGACGACTGCCCCCGCGAACTACAACCCGTACTACTGAAAGTGAGCCCCGTGACAGGATCGGCGCCCTCTGCACTGCGCCCCGAGCATCCCGTCGCCCGACCGCTCGCACAACTCGTGGCGGAATTCGGGCTCGAAAGCCGTGGCGATCTCGACGGCGTCGAGGTCACCGGCGTGGCCCTCAGCTCGGCGGCCGTCGAACCCGGCGACCTGTACGTCGGGGTGCCTGGGCGGAATGCGCACGGCGCACGCTTCGCTGCCGCTGCGGCGGAGTCCGGGGCCGTTGCCGTGCTCACCGACGAGGAGGGCGCGGCCATCGCCGCAGACTCGGGCCTTCCGGTCATCGTGACCCAGGATGCGCGTGCCGCCCTCGGTGCCGTCGCTGCGTGGATCTACCGCACCGACGAGAACGCGGCCACCTTGTTCGGGGTGACGGGGACGAACGGCAAGACGAGTGTCGTCTACCTGCTCAACGCGATCCTCGGCCAGCTGGGCGTCGTCTCGGGGCTGAGCTCGACCGCGGAACGCCGCATCGGATCGACGGCGATCTCCAGCAAGCTGACCACGCCGGAGGCGAGCGAACTCCATGCTCTCCTGGCCCGGATGCGCGAAGAGGCGGTCCGCGCCGTCGCGATCGAGGTCTCGGCCCAGGCGCTCACCCGTCACCGCGTCGACGGCATCGTGTTCGACGTTGTCGGTTTCACGAACCTGAGTCACGACCACCTCGACGACTACGCGGCGATGGACGACTATTTCGCCGCGAAACTCGAGCTCTTCCAGCCCGACCGTGCGCGCCGCGGTGTCGTCACGGTGGATTCGGACTGGGGGCGCACGCTCGTCGAACGGTCGCGCATTCCCGTCACGACGCTGTCGAGCTCGGCGGGCGGCGACGCGGAGTGGACGATGACCGTGGTCGACGAGAGTGTCGACCACACGGAGTTCGTGCTCGAGGGCCCCGACGGACGTCACCTGCAGACCCGCGTTCCCCTGCTCGGCTGGTACATGGCTGCGAACGCCGCCCTCGCGATCGTCATGCTCGTCGAATCCGGCTACGACCTCGGCGCCATCGCGCAGGCACTCGACCGCGACGGCGGGATCGATGCGTTCATCCCGGGCCGCGCCGAGCGCATCTCCGGCGAAACGGGACCGGTCGTCTTCATCGACTACGGGCACAGCCCTGACGCGTTCCTGTCGACGCTCGGCGCTCTCCGCAAGGTCACCGACGGCAAGATCGTCATGGTGTTCGGTGCCGACGGTGATCGCGACACCACGAAACGAACCGACATGGGGGCGATCGCTGCGCGCGGCTCGGATGCCGTGGTCATCACGGACTTCCATCCGCGTTATGAAGACCCGGCCGCCATCCGCGCCGCCCTGCTCGAGGGCGCCCGCCACGCGGTGCCCGACCTCGAGCTCTACGAGGTTCCGGATCCGCGTGCCGCCTTTCGCAAGGCGCTCTCGCTCGCAGGCGAGGGCGATGTGGTCCTCTACGCCGGCCCGGGTCACGAGGACTACCAGGAGGTCGCGGGGGAGAGGATCCCGTATTCCGCGCGTGAGGACGCCCGCCTTGCGCTCCGCGAGGCGGGGTGGCTGTAGATGATCGCACTCACCCTGGAGGAGATCGCTGCAGCGACTGCTGGGCGGCTTGTGCTCGGCAACACCGGCGCGACGCCCGCGACGACGGTCTCCGGACTGTCCCACACGGACTCCCGCGACGTGACGGCGGGTTCCATCTTCTTCGCGAAGCCCGGCGAATTCACCGACGGACACCTCTTCGCGCCACAGGCCGTGGAGAACGGCGCCGCGCTCATCGTCGTCGACCATGAACTCGATCTGCCGGTTCCCCAGCTCGTCGTCGACGACACCGTCGTCGCGCTCGGTGCCCTGGCGACGGAGGTCATCGCCCGGGTGCGCGCGGACGGTCTGCTGAAGATCGTCGGCATCACCGGTTCGAACGGCAAGACGACAACCAAGAACCTGCTGCGTGCGATCCTGGAGCAGCGCGGACCGACGATCGCTCCGCGCGCGTCCTTCAACAACGAGGTGGGCGCGCCCGTCACGATGCTCGAGGTCACGGACGAGACCGAATTCCTGGTCGCCGAGATGGGTGCGAGCGGCATCGGCGAGATCACCCGCCTGGTGCGGATGGCCCGCCCCGACATCGGGGTCGTGCTCAAGGTCGGTCTCGCACACGCCGGCGAATTCGGCGGCATCGAGGCGACTCTGAAGGCGAAGACCGAGATGGTCACCGACCTGCTCCCGACCGACGTCGCCATCCTCAATCTCGACGACCCGCGGGTCGCATCCATGGCCGACAAGACCGTGGCCCGCGTCCTGTGGTTCGGTCTGGACCCGCGTGCCGATGTGCGCGCGACGGGAGTGGTGTCGACCGCCAGGGGAACCTCGTTCACCCTGGTCCTGCCCGCGCAGGATGGCGGCTCGGACACCGTCGAACGGCCGGTGAACTTCCGCGTGCTGGGCGAACATCACGTGATGAACGCTCTTGCAGCAGCCGCGGCCGCCCACACCCTCGGGGTCGGCATCGACGACATCGTCTCGGCCCTCGAGTCGGTCCAGCGGGCGGAACGCTGGCGGATGGAGGTGATGGGGGGCGCACGCGGCGTCACCATCATCAACGACGCCTACAACGCCAGCCCCGACTCGATGGCCGCCGCACTGAAGACGCTGGCGCAGATCGCAGGGCCGGGCGAACGCACGGTCGCCGTGCTCGGCGAGATGAGCGAACTGGGCGAATTCTCGGGCGAGGAGCACGACCGGATCGGCCTGCTGGCCGTCCGCCTCAACATCGGTCAGCTCGTCGTCGTCGGACCGGCCGCGCGACGGATGCACATCTCGACGATCAACGAAGGATCGTGGGATGGCGAGTCCCTCTATTTCGACACGCCGGATGCCGCCTACGAGCACCTCGCATCCGCCCTGAAACCGGGCGACACGGTGCTGGTGAAGTCCTCGAACTCCGCCGGCCTCCGGTTTCTGGGCGATCGACTGGGAGAATTGTTCTCGTGAGAGATCTTCTGACGTCCGGTGCCCTGTCGATGGCTTTCACGCTCTTCCTCACGCCCCTGTTCATCCGGCTCTTCCGGCGCCTGCAGTGGGGTCAGTTCATCCGCGACGACGGTCCGCAGAGCCACCACGCGAAGCGCGGCACCGCCACGATGGGCGGCATCATCATCATCCTTGCGACGCTGTTCGGGTACTTCGCCGCGTTGCTGATCAACGGCGATCCGACCTCGGTCTCGGCGCTGCTCGTGCTGTTCATGATGGTGGGACTCGGGCTCGTCGGCTTCATCGACGACTTCCTCAAGACCCGCAACCAGCGGAGCCTCGGTCTCGGCGGGTGGGCGAAGGTGGCGGGCCAGGTCGTCGTCGGCACGGTCTTCGCCATCCTCGCCATCAATTTCCCGCGCAACGGCGTGACGCCCGCATCCACGAGCGTGTCCGTGATCCGCGACATACCGATCGACTTCATGTCGCTCACCCGGTTCGGGGTGATCGGCGTGATCCTGGCGTACGCGCTGTATCTCATCTGGATCAACTTCATCGTGACCGCCACGTCGAACGGCGTGAACGTGACGGACGGGCTGGACGGCCTGGCCGCGGGAGCCTCGATCCTCGCGATCGGCTCGTACATCATCATCGGGTTCTGGCAGTCGATCCAGTCGTGCTTCGCGAGCAAGATCGACCCGGCGAACCTCTACAAGTGCTACGACGTGCGCGATCCGTTCGACCTGGCGATCGTCGCGACCGCGATCGTGGGCGCCATCGTGGGCTTCCTCTGGTGGAACACGTCGCCCGCCCAGATCTTCCTCGGCGACACCGGTTCGCTGGCCCTCGGCGGGGCCGTCGCCGCCCTCGCCATCCTGAGCCACACGGAACTGCTGCTGCTCCTGATCGGCGGCCTGTTCGTGATCGAGGCCGGGTCGGTGATCGTGCAGCGCCTCTACTTCAAACTCACGCACGGCAAACGCATCTTCCTGATGAGTCCCATCCATCATCATTTCGAGCTGAAAGGCTGGGCGGAGATCACCGTGGTGGTCCGTTTCTGGATCATCGGCGGCCTGCTCGTCGCCGCCGGTGTGGGAACGTTCTACCTTGAATGGCTTGCGCGCTGATGAGCGACGTCCCGTCCCCGGAGCCGGCCGAGTCTCCCGCCGACCGGCTGGCCGGTCTCACGAGCTGGCGGTCCGACTGGTCGGGCCTGCGGGTCGCGGTCTTCGGCCTCGGCGTCACGGGTTTCTCGGTCGCGGACACCTTGACCGAGCTCGGAGCGACGGTCCTCGTGGTCACGGCCAAGGCCGACGACGAGCGCGCCATGCTCCTGGGTGTGATCGGCGCCGAGCTGGTCGAGGATCCCGATCTCGCGAACCCGCCCGAGCGCCTGCTCGAGTTCGACGCCGAACTGATCGTGGTCTCACCGGGCTTCCACTACGACCACCCGCTGCTGCGGTGGGCCGAATTGCGCGCGATCCCGCTCTGGGGTGACGTCGAGCTCGCCTGGCGCCTGCGCGACAAAGTGGGGGAGCCCGCGGACTGGATCACGGTCACCGGCACCAACGGAAAGACGACCACGGTGCAGCTGACGGCGACCATGCTCGCGGCGGCCGGATACCGCGCCGCGCCGTGCGGGAACATCGGGATCCCGGTGCTGGACGCCATCCGCGACCCCCAGGGTTTCGACGTGCTCGTGGTGGAGCTCTCCAGCTACCAGCTGCACTGGATCAACCGCAACCCGGGAGGCGAGCTCTCGCCGTTCTCGAGTGTGTGCCTGAACATCGCCGACGACCACCTCGACTGGCACGGCTCGTTCGACGCCTACCGGGCGGCGAAGGCGAAGGTGTACGACAACACCCAGGTGGCGTGCGTCTACAACCGCGCCGATCACGCGACCGAGCTGATGGTGCAGGAGGCCGAGGTGATCGAAGGCGCGCGCGCCATCGGCTTCGGGCTCGACGTCCCCGGTCCGAGTGATTTCGGGATCGTCGACGGCATCCTCTGCGATCGTGCCTTCCTCGAAGACCGGTTCACGAGCGCGATCGAGCTCACCACACTCGAGGATCTCCGCGAGGCGGGGCTTGGCGCCCCGCACGTCGTCGCGAATGTGCTGGCCGCGAGCGCCCTCGCCCGCTCGTACGGCGTCGAGCCTGGCGTCATCCGCGAAGTGCTCACCGCTTTCCGGCTGGATGCGCACCGCATCGAACTCATCCGCATCGAGGGCGGTGTCAGCTGGGTCGACGACTCGAAGGCGACCAACCCGCATGCCGCCGACGCCTCCCTCCGCGCGTTCCGGTCCGTCGTATGGGTCGCCGGCGGACTGCTCAAGGGCGTCGAGGTCGAAGAGCTGGTGAAGGGACACACCGATCATCTGCGCGCCGTCGTCCTGATCGGGGTCGACCGTGCGCAGCTCCGGGATGCGCTGCAACGCCACGCGCCCGACCTGCCCGTCTTCGAGGTCGAGGCGGACACCCCGGCCGAGGTCATGCGCGCAGCGGTGCAGTTCGCGGCCGAGGTGGCGCAGTCGGGCGACACCGTCCTCCTGGCGCCGGCGGCGGCTTCCATGGACCAGTTCACCGACTATGCCGAACGGGGCAGGCGCTTCCAGGAGGCGGTCAACGAGCTGCTGGGCGACGAGACGGACGACTGAGCCCGCCCACCGCCTGTGGGCGCTGAATCCACCTGCCGCACCGTGAAATCGCCGCTGCCCGACGGGTCGTCGCTGATTGCCCGCATCATGCGTTTAGTCTTCCGGATGGGAGACGGTCGCGACGGCGTCTCGCGCTCCTCAGAAAGCAGGTGACCGGATGACAAACCCGCCCCGCAGCGTTCGCGCTCCCCGGGTGGGTGGCGTGTCCCGCCCGCTTCCCCGGCCTATGCCGCAGGCGCAGCAGAGCGCGGGGGAAAACGCAGACTCTGATGCGGGGTCGTCTGCCCGCATCTCGCTCGGTCGCGTCTTCCAGGCCGAATCCGCGAACTACTTCATGTTGCTCGGCATCACGCTGTTCATGGTGGTGTTCGGCCTCGTGATGGTGCTGTCGTCGTCCTCCGTCGAATCGCACACCGACACCGACAACTTCTTCTCGCGGTTCTGGTCGCAGGGGATCTATGCACTGGTCGGCCTGCCGCTGATGCTGCTGGTCTCGCGGCTGCCGAGCGCGTTCTGGAAGCGGTCCGTCTGGGTCCTGCTCGGGCTGGCCTGCTTCTTCCAGGTCCTGGTGCTGGTCACTCCGCTCGGCGTCGAGATCGGCGGCAACCGCAACTGGCTGCGCGTCGGCGGCTTCACCGGGCAGCCGTCCGAAGCGATCAAGGTCGCTCTCGTCGTCTGGCTCGGTGTCATTCTCGCGCGCAAGAAGGACCTTCTCGGCAACTGGAAGCATCTCGTCATCCCCGTCGTCCCAGTCGCGGGCGGCTCGATCCTCCTCGTCACGCTGGGCGGCGACCTCGGCACGACGGTGATCATGGCCGGCATCGTGCTCGGCGCCCTCTTCTTCGCGGGCGTCAAACTGCGGCACCTGGCCGTCGGCAGCATCGTGATCTCGGTCCTCGCCGTGCTGGTCGCGCTGTCGAGCAAGAGTCGCGTCGGCCGCATCATGGCGTTCTTCGGAGGACACAGCGCCGCCAACCCCGATGTCACCTGGCAGATCAACAACGGCTTCTACGCGCTGGCGTCCGGGGGCGTCTTCGGGGTCGGGCTCGGAAACTCGCACTCCAAGTGGTCGTGGCTGCCCGCAGCCGACACCGATTTCATCTTCGCCATCATCGGTGAGGAGCTCGGTCTGATCGGTGCGGTTGTGGTGCTCGTCCTGTTCGTGCTGCTCGCCATCACCTTCCTGCGGATCATCCACGCCAGCAGCGACCCGTTCGCGAAGGTCACGACCGCAGCGATCCTCGTGTGGCTGATCGCCCAGGCCTTCGTGAACATCGCTGTCGTGCTCGGGGTGATCCCCGTCCTCGGTGTGCCCCTTCCCCTGATCTCCGCAGGTGGAACTGCGATGATCAGTTCCATGATCGCTATCGGTATCGTCCTGTCGTTCGCCCGAGAGACCACTCGCGAGAACGAGCGCGCCGCACACGGGATCACGTCGCGCGCATGACGAACTACCTCCTTGCCGGCGGCGGAACCGCCGGCCACGTCAACCCTCTGCTCGCTGTGGCCGACCGGCTCCGCCGTGACGACCCCGACGCGAACGTGCTCGTGCTGGGCACGCAGGAAGGCCTCGAAGCCCGGCTCGTGCCCGAGCGCGGCTACGAACTTGCCGTCATCCCGCGCCTGCCGTTCCCGCGTCGCCCGAACGCGGCCGCCGCACGTTTTCCTGCGGAGTACCGCAGAACGATCTCGAGGGTCGTGGACCTGATCGGCGAGCGGAGGATCGACGTCGTCGTCGGGTTCGGCGGCTACGCGGCGGCGCCCGCATACTCGGCGGCACGGAAGGCACGGATCCCGCAGGTGCTCCACGAGGCGAACGCGCGGCCCGGCCTCGCCAATCGCCTCGGTGCGCGATACACCCCGTACGTCGGCGTCGCGTTCGAGGGCACCCGCCTTCCGCACGCGCACTTCGTCGGGATGCCGCTGCGGGTGGAGATCGAAGACCTCGACCGGGCTGCGTCCCGGCCTGCCGCCGCGGCCGAGTTCGGTCTCGCCGCGGATCGCCCCACCCTGCTGGTGACGGGCGGCTCGCTCGGCGCGAGGCGCATCAACCAGACCGTCTTCGATCGCGTCGCAGAGCTGGTCGATGCGGGCTACCAGGTGCTGCACATCCAGGGCGGCCGCGGCGAACTGACCGACCCGGGCATCGAGCACTACCGGCTGCTCGACTACTGCGACCGGATGGATCTCGCTCTCGCCATCGCGGATTTCGCCGTGGCGCGCGCCGGCGCCGCTACGGTCTGCGAGTTCGCTGCGCTCGGCATCCCCGCCGTCTACGTACCCTTCCCGGTGGGCAACGGCGAACAGCGGTTCAACGCTGCCGGAGTGGTGGGCGCCGGCGGGGGGATCCTCGTCGACGACGCCCGGTTCCTGCCCGCATGGGTCGACCAGGAGCTCGTCCCGCTGCTGCGCGACCGCGACCGCGTGGGCGCCATGGGGGAGAGGGCGGCGAGCGTGGGCGTCCGCGACGGTTCGGACCGCATGGTGTCGCTCATCCACACTTCGCTCCCGAGCGCGTAGCGTCATACTGGAGGGTGCCGTGAGAGCGGCCGGTTGAACCGAGAAGGAAAGCAGTACACGTGATCAAGCCCGACCTGACCATGACCATCCCCGACGAGCTCGGCGCTCTGCACTTCGTGGGCATCGGCGGATCGGGGATGAGCGGAATCGCGCGCCTGTTCCTCGAGGCGGGATACACGGTCACGGGGTCGGACGTGCGCGATTCGTCGAACGTGCAGGCTCTGCGCGACCTCGGTGCGACGATCACGATCGGCCACGATGCGGCGAACGTCGGCGATGCGGACACGCTCGTCGTCACGGGTGCCCTGTGGCTGGACAACCCCGAGTACGTTCTCGCGAAAGAGAAGGGCCTGCCGGTGCTGCACCGGTCGCAGGCGCTCGCCTGGCTGATCAACCACAAGCGGCTCATCGCGGTCGCCGGCGCCCACGGCAAGACGACCTCGACGGGCATGATCATCACCGGCCTGCTGGGCATCGGCGAGGATCCGAGCTTCGTCAACGGCGGGGTCATCGAGTCGCTCGGGGTCAGCTCCGCGACCGGCTCCGGTGAGCTGTTCGTCGTCGAGGCCGACGAATCGGACGGCAGCTTCCTGCTCTACGACACGTCGGTCGCCCTCATCACCAACGTCGACCCCGACCACCTGGACCACTACGGCTCCCTCGAAGCCTTCGAGCAGGCGTTCGTCACCTTCGCGCAGGCGTCGAGCGAGTTCGTCGTCGTGTCGTCCGACGACGCTGGAGCGGTGCACGTCACGTCGCGGCTCACCGACAAGCGGATCATCACCTTCGGTGAGGCGGCGGATGCGGACGTGCGCGTCCACTCCATCGTCACCGACGGCCCGGTGTCGTTCTCACTCGCCTACGGGGGCAGCGAGTACAGCGCACGCCTGCGCATCCCCGGCCGTCACAACGCGGTCAACGCCGCAGGCGCGTTCGCCGTCCTCGTCGGGCTCGGCTTCGACCCAGCGGCATCGCTCGAAGCCATCGCGACCTTCGGCGGCACCGAGCGGCGATTCGAACTGCACGGGACCGTCGGCGGTGTCAGTGTCTACGACGACTACGCGCACCATCCGACCGAGGTCGCTGCAGCACTGTCCGCAGCGCGCACGGTGGTCGGCGACGGCCGTATCATCGCGGTGCACCAGCCCCACCTGTACAGCCGTACCCGTCTGTTCGCCAGGGAATTCGCCGAGACCCTCGAGAAGTACGCCGACGAGACGGTGGTGCTCGACGTCTACGGAGCGCGAGAAGATCCGGAGCCGGGCGTGACGGGCGCGCTCGTGTCGGAGCGGTTCGAGCATCCCGAGCATGTCGCGTTCATCGCCGACTGGCAGGACGCGGCAGACCACACCGCCGAGATCGCCCGCGACGGCGACTTCGTGATCACCCTCGGCTGCGGGGACGTGTATCGCATCGTCCCCCAGCTCCTCGATTCGCTGCGGCGCGTCCGCGGATGACACCGCGATCGGCATGAAGCGTCCCCAGGGGTTCGACCGGCCGCCGCAGCCGCCGTCGACGTCGCAACGCGGAACGACGGCGCGTTCATCCGCTCCGTCACGGCCGCCGAAGGCCACGCCGCAATCGAACACTCCGCCCGTCCACTCGGCAGCGGATGATCGGAGCACCACCGAACCGATCCCTCTGGTCGGACCGAAAGCGCCGGCGAGCACGCCGAGTGCGCCGGCGGGATTCTGGTCGGGATCCGGTGCGACCGCCTCGTCCGATGCGACCGCTTCTTCGGAGCGGGCCGGGTCGGCATCCGACTCGGCGTCTCCGTCCGCGCCCGCAAAGTCCTCCACGGCCCCCGTCACTGCCTCTGTAACAGCCGATGCAACAGCCACGGCGGCGAAGCGTGCGGGCCGCGGTACCCCCGATGACCCGGGCCGGTCACCGTCGAACCGGCAGATACGCACTGCGCTCCGCCGCGCCCGCCAGGAGCGTGCGCGCATCGAGCGCGGCGAGGTGCGGCGTTTCACCAAGCGCACGAGACGGCGGCGGATGCTCTGGTTCGGCGCCCTCGGAACCGCCGCCCTGCTCGTGGTCGCCGTCACGCTCACCGCTTTGTCGCCCCTGATGGCCCTGCGCACGATCGATGTCGTCGGCACCAGTCGGGTCAAGGCGTCCGATGTGACGGCGGCCCTGAAGGACCAGCTCGGCAGACCCCTTCCGCTGGTCGATTTCGGCGCGATCCGGTCCGACCTTGCCGCGTTTCCGCTCATCCGCAGCTTCAGCGTCGAGAGCCACCCCCCGAGCACCCTCGTCGTGCGGATCGTCGAGCGTGTCCCGGTCGGGGTCATCGCCGTCGGCACGACGTTCCGGCTGGTGGACGCCGCGAAGGTGACCATCAGCACGAGCGCCACCCGTCCGGCCGGGTTCCCGGTCATCCGCGCGTCGGGCGCGGCGGGCAGTACGGATGCGAAGAGCGGTTTCGACGCCGCCGTCGCGGTCCTGCAGGCGCTGCCCGCGCACGTGCTCGGGTCGGTCGACACGATCACGGCGGCCACGAAGGACGACGTCACGTTCACGCTCAGCGGCAGTGGAGCGAAGGTCGTGTGGGGGAGCCCGGACCAGTCCGAGCTGAAGGCCGCGGATCTCGCTGCGATCATGAAGTCGGCGGGCGCGACCTCGGGAAGCGTCTTCGATGTATCGTCGCCGCACAGCGTCGTCAGGAAGTGATCAGCAGGTCCGTGCACACTGGACTTTGGCGACACGCGGGGCGCTTACCGGGTCGGGAGCGGGCGACACCTAACGTCGAGTCAGGAATTGCATACTGAGCATAACTTTAAGCCTCGACTTGAGGTTGAAGGTTCCCACCGGAGGCCGGACGTGACATCAAACCAGAACTACCTCGCCGTGATCAAGGTCGTCGGCATTGGCGGTGGCGGCGTTAACGCTGTCAACCGGATGATCGAGCTCGGGCTTCGCGGCGTCGAGTTCATCGCCATCAATACGGATGCTCAAGCTCTTCTGATGAGCGACGCAGACGTGAAGCTCGATGTGGGTCGCGAGATCACCCGCGGTCTGGGAGCCGGGGCCGACCCCGAAGTCGGGCGTCGCGCTGCGGAGGACCACGCGGAGGAGATCGAGGAGGCCCTCGCGGGGGCCGACATGGTCTTCGTCACGGCCGGTGAAGGCGGCGGAACCGGCACAGGCGGCGCACCCGTGGTCGCCCGCATCGCGAAATCGATCGGCGCCCTCACCATCGGTGTCGTCACCAAACCGTTCGGCTTCGAAGGCAAACGGCGCTCCGAGCAGGCGGAAGCCGGCGTGGTGCGACTCAAAGAAGAAGTCGACACCCTCATCGTCGTCCCCAACGACCGCCTCCTCGAGATCAGCGACCGCGGCATCAGCATGCTCGAGGCGTTCTCCACCGCAGACCAGGTCCTGCTCGCCGGTGTCCAGGGCATCACCGACCTGATCACCACCCCCGGCCTCATCAACCTCGACTTCGCCGACGTCAAGTCGGTCATGCAGGGCGCGGGCTCGGCTCTCATGGGAATCGGTTCGTCCCGGGGCGCCGACCGCGCAATCAAGGCCGCCGAGCTCGCTGTCGCGTCACCGCTGCTCGAAGCGAGCATCGACGGAGCCCACGGCGTGCTGCTCTCGATCCAGGGCGGTTCGAACCTCGGCATCTTCGAGATCAACGATGCAGCGCGACTCGTGCAGGAGGCCGTGCACCCGGAGGCGAACATCATCTTCGGTGCCGTCATCGACGACACTCTCGGCGACGAGGTGCGTGTGACCGTGATCGCGGCCGGCTTCGACGGCGGCGAGCCCGGCGGGCACGCGGGTGCGGATACGCGTCGCACGACGTTCGTCGCCTCAGGTGCTGCTGCCGCCGAGCTTCCCGACACCCAGGCTCTCGACCCTGCGGACATGCCAGCCCCCGCACCGACCTGGTCGGCTGCGGAGAGCCCCGTCGGCGACGCCGCTCCCATCGATCCTGCCTTCGACGACGAGAATGACGACCTCGACATCCCCGACTTCCTCAAGTAGCCCCCTCGCGGAGCGACTCGCAGCGGTACGGCACGGCATCGAGGATGCCGCGCGTGAAGCGGGGCGTGACCCGGGGGAGCTGACGACCATCGTCGTGACTAAGTTCCACCCGGCGTCCCTCATCCGCGAACTCGCGTCACTGGGGGTCACGGACGTCGGCGAGAACCGGCACCAGGAAGCGCAGGCGAAAGCGGCGGAGCTCTCGGACCTTGATCTCACCTGGCATTTCGTCGGACAGCTGCAGGGCAAGAAGGCGCGTCAGGTGCGTGCGTACGCCCAGGTCATCCATTCTGTGGACCGGCTGTCACTGGTGGACGCGCTCCGCTCGGAGGACGCCACCGTCGACTGCTTCGTCCAGCTCAATCTGACCCCGGACCCTGGGCGAGGCGGGGTCGCCGAGCGGGACCTCGAACCACTCGTCGAGCACGTGCTCGACACGCCGGGCCTACGACTCCTCGGCGTGATGGCGGTGGCGCCGCTCGATGAGGACCCGCGCGCGGCCTTCGCCCGGGTGCGCGCCGCGTCCGAACGGGTGCGGCGCCTCTCGCCGGGGGCGACGGCGATCTCGGCGGGGATGAGCCAGGATTATGCCGAAGCCATCGCCGAAGGGGCGACACACCTACGAATTGGGACCGCCATTACCGGGAATCGACCGGCGCACGGTTAATCTCGAAGAGAAGGTTCCGTTCGGTGCGGCAGCGCATCGACCTCGGTTCACACGCGCGAAGGTTTACACGGAGGATGCGATGACCAATCCGCTGAAGAAGACGATGGTCTACCTCGGCCTGGCCGACGAAGAGCTCGAATACGACGAGCAGCCGCCGCAGCAACACCAGCCGCCGGCGCACCCGTCGCCCGTCGCACCCGTTCCCCATCCCGCTCCGGTCGCCCCTGTGGCCGGACGCGCACCGGTCACCCCGTTGCGCAAGTCGAACTCCGCACGGAATGCGACGGTCCAAGAAATGAACGAGATCCTCACGGTCCACCCCCGCCAGTACCGCGATGCCCAGGTCATCGCCGAGTCGTTCCGCGAAGGTGTCCCCGTCATCATCAATCTCTCGCAGATGAGCGAAGGCGACGCCAGGCGTCTCATCGACTTCGCGAGCGGCCTCTCGCAGGGCCTCTACGGCAAGATCGAGCGTGTCACGGCCAAGGTGTTCCTCCTCTCGCCGTCGCACGTCGTCGTCTCCGGCGAGCACGGCGGCCAGGACGCCGAAGTCGAAGCCTCTTTCTTCGCGCAGGGCTGAGCGGGCACACTTCGGCAGACCGGTCGATGACCGGGCTACGCGCGTGCTCCCTCATACTTAAGACGTGTCCACCGTCGTCTCCATCCTCGCGACCATCGTCTATTACCTCCTGCTGCTCTATTTCTTCCTCCTCTGGGCGCGGTTCGTCGTCGACCTGGTGCGGGCGTTCAGCAGGTCGTGGCGTCCGCACGGCTTCGGCCTCGTGCTCGCCGAATCCATGTACGTCGTGACCGATCCGCCGATCAAGTTCTTCCGCAAACTGATCCCACCGCTGTCCATGGGCCCGGTCGCGATCGACTTCGGCTGGAGCCTCACGATGCTCGTATGCATCGTCGGCCTGTACGTCACTGTGCTATTTCGCTGAGGTCGCTCGGCGTTGCGCAAGGGACCGCACTGTAATGTTGGTCGCAGCCGACGCTCGCGTGTCGTGCGGCGTGCGGACCTCGGTTCGACTTTGCTAGCGTTGGCGCAACACGATTTCTGTTCGCATTTCAAGATCTAAGGTGGCTTGACATGGCGCTGACTCCGGAAGATGTAGTCAACAAGCGTTTCCAACCGACGAAGTTCCGTGAGGGCTACGACCAGGACGAGGTCGACGATTTTCTCGACGAGGTCGTCGTCGAACTTCGCCGGCTCAATCAGGAGAACGATGAGCTGAAGCAGCGCCTGGTCGCGAGCGAGTCGCGTATCGCCGAACTCCAGCGCAGTGGCGCGCAGGCAGCGCAGGCGGCTCCTGAGCAGGCTGCGACCGTGGCAGCTCCCGTCGTCGCGGCGGCAGCGCCCGCCTACGCCGCCCCGACCCCGGTCGACACCGTCGACCCGTCGAGCACCAACAACCTCCTTCAGCTGGCTCGCCGCCTCCACGAAGAGCACGTTCGAGAAGGCGTCGAGAAGCGCGACGCCCTCATCGCCGAGGGTCATGCCACCGCGGCACGTGTCGTCGCCGAGGCGGAGTCGAAGCAGCGCGCACAGATCAGCCAGCTCGACCAGGAGCGCGCACTCCTCGAGCACCGTATCGACGAACTGCGTACGTTCGAGCGCGAGTACCGCCAGCAGCTCAAGAACTACATCGAGGGCCAGCTGCGCGACCTCGAGACGTCGAGTGTCTCGGGCACGGGAAGCTACGCCGCCCCGGCGTCCGCGAACCAGTCGTCGTCCTCCGGCCAGGTCCCGGTCGTAGCGTCGGCCCCGGCCACCGCGCTTCCCGCAGGGCCGTCGAACGACGGTTCGCAGGAGTCGGCTCCGCAGCCGCCGACGTTCCAGGGCTTTGGAGGCTAGCGCCAAGGCGAAGGTCAGCGTTCGGGCGCTCGTCGTTCTGGCCATCGTCGCACTGTGCGTGTACGCGATCGACCAGGTCACGAAGTTCCTCGTCGTCAAGAACCTGGTCGAAGGCGAGCAGGTCCAGGTCCTGGGTCAACTTCTCCAGTTCCGCTTCGTGAAGAATTCGGGTGCGGCCTTCTCCATCGGGAGCGGGTCCACCTGGATCTTCTCCATCGTCGGGGTCGGTGTCCTGATCTTCGTGATCTGGTACGCCCCGAAGATCAGGTCCGTCGCCTGGGCCGTCCTTTTCGGACTGCTGCTCGGCGGGCTGCTGGGCAACCTCACCGACCGGCTCCTGCGCGAGCCCGGCTTCGGCGTTGGTCACGTGGTCGACTTCATCCAGATCCCGCTGCTTCCGGCGATCTTCAACATGGCCGACGTCGCCATCGTCTCGAGCATGGTGCTGTTCATCATCCTCACGATCCGCGGTGTGGGTCTCGACGGCAGGCGCCACACCGGCGACGGCGGCACGGGTACCGGAACGACGGCGGATGGCGACGGATCCGCGTCCTCGTCGACCCCGACCCGATCCGAAGCGGACACCGACAACCCCGAAGCGGACACCGACAGCCCCAAAGCGGACACCGGCAGCACCGACGGCGAGGCACCGCTCAGGCCGGAGTCGCGCTCCGACGCAGCGTAGGCCGCGCGATGGAGTCTCGTAGCCTCCCGCTGCCGGACGGCCTCGACGGCACCCGGGTCGATGCGGGCCTGGCAAAGCTGCTCGGTTTCTCGCGCAGCTTCGCGGCGGAGATCGCCGAGCGCGGCGGGGTCACCATGGACGGCGCCGTCGTCGGCAAGTCGGATCGCCTGCGCGCCGGTACCTGGCTCGAGGTCCTCTGGGAGCCCCGAAGCGAGGCGGTCATCGTGCCGATCGCGGTACCCGAGCTCACGGTGGTCTACGACGACGACGACATCGTCGTCATCGACAAGCCCGTCGGCGTCGCCGCGCATCCGTCCGTGGGCTGGACCGGACCGACGGTGCTCGGCGCCCTGGCGGCCGCCGGCTTCCGCATCTCCACCTCGGGAGCGGCCGAACGGGCAGGGATCGTGCACCGGCTCGACGCCGGGACGAGCGGGCTGATGGTCGTCGCGAAATCCGAGCGGGCGTACACGGCCCTCAAGCGCGCCTTCCACGATCGCGAGGTCGAGAAGATCTACCACGCGGTCGTCCAGGGCCATCCCGACCCCCTCACCGGAACCATCGACGCGCCGATCGGCCGCCATCCGCGTTCCGACTGGAAATTCGCCGTGATCGTCGACGGGAAGCCGTCGATCACCCACTACGAGACCATCGAGGCTTTCCCGTCCGCGAGCCTTCTCGAGATCCACCTCGAGACCGGCCGGACGCATCAGATCCGGGTGCACATGGCCGCCCAGCGCCATCCGTGCGTCGGCGATGCGATGTACGGCGCCGACCCGACATTGTCCGCTCGGCTGGGACTCACCCGGCAGTGGCTGCATGCCGTCCAGCTGGCGTTCCACCATCCCTCCACAGGCGACTGGGTGAGCTTCACAACCGACTATCCGGCCGACCTCCAGCACGCGCTCGATGTCCTCCGTGACAATTAGGCTAGACATACATCCCCAGCGCCAGACGGAGAAACAGTGCCATCAAGCGGCGACTCGTTCGTTCACCTCCATGTCCACAGCGAGTACTCCATGCTCGACGGTGCGGCGCGCGTCAAGCCGCTGATCGATGCGGCGGTCGAGCAGGGGATGCCCGCCGTCGCCATCACCGATCACGGCAACGTGTTCGGTGCGTTCGACTTCTGGAAGACGGCGACGGACGCCGGCATCAAGCCGATCATCGGCACCGAGGCCTACCTCACGCCGGGTACGGCGCGCCAGGATCGCACCCGGGTGCGCTGGGGTGACGGCGGCGAAGACGACGTCTCCGGCGCCGGTTCGTACACGCATATGACCCTGCTCTCGGCGAGCACCCAGGGCATGCACAACCTCTTCCGGCTCTCGTCGAGGGCGTCGATCGAGGGCTACTACTTCAAGCCGCGCATGGACCGCGAGATCCTGAGCCAGTACTCCGAGGGGCTGATCGCGACCACCGGCTGCCCGAGCGGCGAGGTGCAGACGAGGCTGCGACTGGGCCAGTACGACGAGGCGAAGAAGGCGGCGGCGGAGTTCCGCGACATCTTCGGCAAAGAGAACTTCTTCTGCGAGATCATGGACCACGGTCTCGGCATCGAGCGCCGGATCATGAGCGATCTGATCCGGCTCGCCAAAGACCTCGACCTGCCGCTGGTGGCGACGAACGACCTCCACTACACGCACGCGCACGACTCCACGAGTCATGCGGCGCTGCTGTGCGTGCAGTCCGGCTCCACCCTCGACGATCCGAACCGCTTCAAGTTCGACTCCGAGGAGTTCTACCTCAAATCGGCCGACCAGATGCGCCAGCTCTTCCGCGACTACCCCGAGGCCTGCGACAACACGCTGCTGATCGCGGAGCGCTGCGACGTCCAGTTCAACACCTCGGCGAACTACATGCCGCGCTTCCCCGTGCCCGCCGGCGAGACCGAGGAGACCTGGTTCATCAAGGAGGTCGAGACCGGACTCCACGAGCGCTATCCGGCGGGCATCCCCGACGAGGTGCGCAAGCAGGCCGACTACGAGATCGGCGTCATCTCCCAGATGGGGTTCCCGGGGTACTTCCTCGTCGTCGCCGACTTCATCAACTGGTCCAAGCGCAACGGCATCCGTGTGGGGCCGGGCCGTGGATCGGGAGCGGGGTCCATGGCGGCCTACGCGATGAAGATCACCGACCTCGACCCGCTCCGCCACGGTCTGATCTTCGAGCGGTTCCTCAACCCCGACCGCGTCTCGATGCCCGACTTCGACG
The DNA here is from genome assembly GCF_010686705.1 of Leifsonia tongyongensis. Lineage (GTDB taxonomy): Bacteria > Actinomycetota > Actinomycetes > Actinomycetales > Microbacteriaceae > Diaminobutyricibacter > Diaminobutyricibacter tongyongensis. Next base: position 314,837 of record NZ_JAAGWY010000002.1, read on the forward strand.
TCGACTTCGACGACCGCCGCCGTGGTGAGGTCATCAAGTACGTGACCGAGAAGTACGGCGAGGAGCGCGTCGCGCAGATCGTGACGTACGGAACGATCAAGGCCAAGCAGGCGCTGAAGGACTCCTCACGGGTCCTCGGCTTCCCGTTCGGTATGGGCGAGAAGCTGACCAAGGCGATGCCGCCGCCCGTGATGGGCAAGGACATCCCGCTCACCGGCATCTTCGACCGCGAGCATCCCCGTTACAAAGAGGCGGCGGATATCCGGGGTGTGGTCGAGACGGACCCCGAGGCGAAGACGGTCTTCGACACTGCTCTCGGGCTCGAGAACCTCAAGCGGCAGTGGGGCGTGCACGCTGCCGGCGTGATCATGTCGTCCGATCCGCTCATCGACATTATCCCGATCATGAAGCGGGAGCAGGACGGCCAGATCGTCACGCAGTTCGACTACCCGGCGTGCGAGTCGCTCGGGCTCATCAAGATGGACTTCCTGGGGTTGCGCAACCTCACCATCATCAATGACGCACTCGACAACATCGAGGCCAACCGCGGCATCCGCCCGGTGCTCGAAGAGCTCGAACTGGACGACCGCGCCGCCTACGACCTGCTCTCGCGCGGCGACACCCTCGGGGTGTTCCAGCTCGACGGCGGCCCGATGCGGTCGCTCCTGCGCCTGATGAAGCCCGACAACTTCGAAGACATCTCGGCTCTGATCGCGCTCTACCGGCCCGGTCCGATGGGTGCGAACTCCCACACGAACTACGCGCTGCGCAAGAACGGCATCCAGGAGATCACTCCGATCCACCCGGAACTCGCAGAGCCGCTCGCCGAGATCCTGTCGACCAGCTACGGCCTCATCATCTACCAGGAGCAGGTGATGGCGATCGCCCAGAAGGTCGCCGGGTTCTCGCTCGGCCAGGCTGACATCCTCCGGCGGGCGATGGGCAAGAAGAAGAAGTCCGAGCTCGACAAGCAGTTCGAGGGCTTCGCATCCGGGATGCAGGCGAACGGCTACTCCATGGGAGCCGTCACCAAGCTCTGGGAGATCCTGCTTCCGTTCTCGGACTATGCCTTCAACAAGGCCCACTCGGCCGCCTATGGCGTCGTCTCGTACTGGACGGCCTACCTGAAGGCGCATTATCCCGCGGAGTACATGGCCGCGCTCCTGACGAGCGTCGGCGACTCCAAGGACAAGATGGCCATCTATCTCAACGAATGCCGCCGCATGGGGATCAAGGTGCTGCCGCCCGACGTGAACGAGTCGATCGGCTTCTTCGCCGCAGTCGGTTCCGACATCCGCTTCGGACTCGGTGCGGTGCGCAATGTCGGCAGCAACGTCGTCGACGGGATCCGTTCTGCACGCGAGTCGAAAGGCCGCTTCGAGTCGTTCCACGACTTCCTGGCCAAGGTTCCCATCCACGTCGCCAACAAGAGGACGATGGAATCGCTCATCAAGGCGGGCGCCTTCGACTCGCTGGGCGCGACCCGGCGTGCACTCGTCGAGATCCACGAAGACGCCGTCGAGTCGGCGGTGAGCCTCAAGCGCAACGAGGCGAACGGACAGGTCGACCTCTTCGCGGGGATGTTCGAATTCGACGAAGTGCACGAGCGCGTGCCCGACCGGCCGGAGTGGGCGAAACGCGACAAGCTCGCGTTCGAGCGCGAGATGCTGGGGCTCTACGTCTCCGACCACCCGTTGGCCGGCCTCGAACTCCAGCTCGCGAAGCACGCCAGCACGGGCATCGCCGATCTGATCGCGTCGGAGTCGACCCAGGACGGCGACACGGTCACGATCGCGGGCCTGGTGACCTCGGTGCAGCACCGCACGGCCAAGAACTCGGGCAACCAGTACGGCATGATCACGGTCGAGGACTTCGGCGGCGAGATGACCGTGATGTTCATGGGCAAGGCCTACCAGGAGTTCGCTCCTGCTCTCGTCGGCGACTCGATCGTGGTCGTCCGCGGCCGGGTCAGCATGCGCGACGACGGCATGAACCTCCATGCGTTCAGCCTGTTCACGCCCGACCTCGGTCAGAGCCTCGGCTCTGGACCGCTCGTGATCTCCCTGCCGGACCAGCGGGCGACGACCGACACGGTCAAGGCGCTCAACGACGTCCTCATCCGCCACGCCGGCAAGAACGAGGTGCGGCTCCGCCTGATCAAGGGCCAGACCGCGCGTGTGTTCGAAGTTCCGTACCCGGTCTCGGTCAGCGCCGATCTGTACGGTGAGCTGAAAGGTCTTCTCGGTCCGAACTGCCTGAGCTGAATCCCCGGGATCGTGCGTGTGCCGAGCGTCAGGCCGGTTCGCCCGGTGCGAAATACGTGCGCTCGTGATACAGCAGCGGCAGGTCGTCGTCGCCCAGTTCGCCCTGCTCGATCTGCACGACGACCACTGCGTTGTTGTGCACCGGGAAGCGTTCGACGATCCGCCCGATCATCCAGCTCGTCACATCCTTGATGATCGGGAGACCGTGCGGCCCCCGGTACCAGTGATCGCCGTCGAATCGCTGGCTGTTGGCCGCGGCGAGCTTCTGCGCCACGGTGCGGTTGCGCACGCCGAGCGTGTGGATCACCAGCCGCTCCGTCTCAGCGAGGGCGGGCCAGCTGGATGCGCTCCTGGCGATGTTGAACGTGGCCAGTGGCGGCACAGCCGCGAGCGACGCGAGGGAGGTGGCCGTGAAGCCCACCGGGTCACCACTCGTGCTGAGCGCCGTGATGATCGCCACACCGGCCGCGTGACGCCGGAACGACTGCCGGAACGCCGCAAGGTCAGGGGTGACGTCGGGTTCCACTCGGTCTGAGGGGTACCGGCGCTCGGGGCTCGCGAAGGTGTTCATACGTCTGCATAAAGCGATGTTCGCTCCATCGTTATTCCTTGCCTGTGGATGGATCAGGGCGCGAAGGGCGGAACGGATAGGCTTGACGGGCCATGATGCAGACCATCGACCTTCGCGGAATCCAGCCTAATCGCGCCGTCTTCACCAGTCTGGTGCCGAGACCCGCCGTCGACGTCTCTGTTGCGCTTCATGTCGCCACCGAGCTCATCCACGACGTCCGCGCGCGGGGCCGTGCCGCCCTCGACGAACAGGCCGAGACGTTCGACGGAGGCCGCGCTGCGAGCATCCGCGTTCCTGCCCCCGAGATCGATGCGGCGGTGCGCGGGCTTCCCGCCGACGTGCGCGAGGCCCTCGAAGAAGCCATCGCGCGCGTACGGCAGGCCACGGCCGCCCAGGTACCCGCCGAGGTGCAGACGACGATCGGCCCAGGCGCCACCATCGTCCAGAGATGGCAGCCTGTGGCCCGCGCGGGGCTGTACGTCCCGGGAGGCAAGGCCGTCTACCCGTCGAGCGTCGTGATGAACGCCGTGCCCGCGCAGGTGGCCGGCGTCGGCTCCATCGCGCTCGCCAGCCCCCCGCAGCGTGCGTTCGGCGGGGGAGTGCACCCGACCATCCTCGGCGCTGCCGGTCTGCTCGGCATCGACGAGGTCTACGCGATGGGCGGCGCTGGCGCGATCGGCGCACTCGCGTACGGTGTCGAGGAGATCGGGCTCGAGCCCGTCCAGGTGATCACCGGGCCGGGCAACATCTACGTCGCCGCCGCCAAGCGCGTGGTGCGCGGGCAGGCGGGGATCGACTCGGAAGCGGGCACGACGGAGATCCTCGTGATCGCGGACGACACGGCAGACGCAGCCCTGGTCGCCGCGGACCTGATCAGCCAGGCCGAACACGACGAGGCGGCGGCGGCCGTGCTCGTCACCGACAGTGCGGAGCTCGCCGCCCGTGTCGCCGAAGAGCTCACCCGGCTCGCCGGCGTCACACGTCACGCGGAGCGGGTCGCTGTCGCCCTCGGGGGCCAGCAGTCGGCGATCGTGCTCGTCGACGACCTTGCCGCCGCCGCGGTGTTCAGCAACGCCTATGGGCCGGAGCACCTCGAGATCCAGACGGCCGATCCCGACGCGGTCCTGGTCGGCATCGAGAACGCCGGGGCGATCTTCCTGGGGGCCAACTCTCCGGTGAGCCTCGGCGACTACCTCGCCGGTTCGAACCACGTGCTGCCGACCGGCGGCCAGGCCCGATTCTCGCCCGGCCTGGGAGCATATTCGTTCCTCCGGCCCCAGCAGGTCATCCGCTACGACCGTGACGCACTCGGAGACGTCGCCGAGAAGATCGTCGCGCTCTCGAACGCCGAAGACCTTCCGGCCCACGGTGAGGCTGTCACCGCCCGCTTCAGGGCGCTTTAGAAGCGAACTCGGTTAGGATTCGAGCACTATGTTCTGCCCCTTCTGCCGCCATCCGGACTCCCGCGTCATCGACTCCCGCACGAGCGACGACGGGATGTCGATCCGGCGGCGACGCCAGTGCCCCGAGTGCGGGCGACGATTCAGCACGACCGAGACGGCCAGCCTGAGTGTGATCAAACGAAGCGGCGTCGCTGAGCCGTTCAGCAGGGAGAAGATCGTCACCGGCGTGCGCAAAGCCTGCCAGGGACGCCCGGTCACGGACTCCGATCTCGCCGTCCTCGCGCAGAAGGTCGAGGAGACGATCCGGTCGACGGGCGCCTCCCAGATCGATGCGAACGACATCGGGCTCGCCATCCTGCCGCCGCTCCGCGAGCTCGACGAGGTCGCGTACCTGCGATTCGCCAGCGTCTACCAGGGGTTCGACTCGCTCGACGACTTCGAAGACGCGATCACCCAGCTGCGTGTCGAGCACGCATCCGACCACGCGTCGGAGACTGTCGACGCACGCACCTGAGTCGTCCGCGGCGCACGCAACTGAGTCGTCCGCGGCGCACGCTTCCGTCGCGCCGCCTGCCGGTACGCTTGCACAGGCATGTATCGCACACTCTTCTCCCTCATCCTGTCGAAGCTCGACCCTGAGCGGGCCCACCATCTGGCCTTCGTCGTCATCCAGGCTCTTCCGGCCCTCGGGATCGGCAGCCTGGTGCGACGCTTCACCCGCCCGGACCCGTCGCTCAAGACACGGGCACTCGGGCGCGAGTTCGACTCCCCGTTCGGCGTGGCGGCCGGATTCGACAAGGACGGGAAGGCCGTCATCGGTCTCGGGCAACTCGGTTTCGGGCACGTCGAAGTCGGTACGATCACGGCGATCGCCCAGCCCGGAAACGAGAAGCCCCGCCTGTTCCGGCTGATTCCGGATCGCGCTGTCATCAACCGCATGGGATTCAACAACGGGGGAGCGGCGGCGGCCGCCGCTCGACTGGCGAAGGTCGCGCACCGGAGCAATCGGCCGGTCCTGGGTGTCAACATCGGGAAGAGCCGCGTCGTCGCGGTCGAAGACGCGACAGGGGACTACCTGGCCAGCGCGCGCGCTCTCGCGCCTGTCGCGGATTATCTCGTCGTCAACGTGAGCTCACCGAACACGCCGGGCCTGCGTGGGCTGCAGGAACTCGAACAGCTGGAACCGCTCCTGTCCGCAGTCAAAGTCGAAGCCGGGGACGTTCCGCTCCTGGTGAAGATCGCCCCCGACCTCACCGACGACCAGGTCGAGAAGATCGCCGGGCTCGCGGTGCGGATCGGACTCGACGGCATCATCGCGACGAACACCACGATCGCCCGCGACGGCCTGCGCACCGACCCGGCAGTGGTCGAAGCCGCCGGGGCCGGTGGCCTGTCGGGTGCGCCACTCGCCGCGCGGTCCCTGGAGGTGCTGCGGCTCATCCGCACGGTCGTGCCGCCCGAACTGTGCGTGATCTCCGTGGGCGGCGTCGAGACGTCGGCCGACGTGGCGGAACGCCTCGCCGCAGGCGCCACGCTCGTGCAGGGATACACGGCTTTCCTCTACCGCGGACCGCTCTGGGCGCGCCAGATCAACCGCGGACTCGCCCGCCGCCCCTGACGGGGCCGCCGCCCCGAACGCTGGCGCGATTGGGCGCCAAAATACTGGCAACCAATCGATCGGGACTGCGCTCTTTTGGCAACCAATCGATCGGGCCGCGCTCTTTTGGCAACCAAGCGACGGGGACCGCAATCCGCGACCGCGCCGGTCAGGCCTCGGGCGTTCCCTGGTGGAACCGCAGACGCCAGCGGCCGTCGACACGAAGCCAGAGGGAGCTGCGGAGGGCCGAACCGCGCGTGTCCGACGTGCGCGCTGTCAGCAGGACCGCATCCTGAGCCAGCACTTCGCATCCGAGAACCTCGATGTCGGCACTCTCAGTGTCCTCACCGGCCAGTTCGTTCACGATCGCGTCGCGGCTCCAGATGCGGCCGGAACTCCCGATCTCCTCGAAATCCGGATGCAGGATCGCTGCCACACGCGACGAATCGGCCCGAACCGCCGGGCTGAGGAGCTCGCGTTCGAGCAGCATCACCTGCTCGCGGTCGTCTGGTGCGTCAAGGACGTCGTCCTCGCCGAACAGGTCGAGCTCCACCGCGGCCGGCGCGACGGATGCTGCAGGGCCGGCCGGCACAACCGGCGCCGTCAGATCCCCGTATTCGGCCCTCCGCGTCTCGTCCCCGCGCCCTGGCCACCCCGGCCCGATCGGGATGGGGGACCCGTTCTGGTAGGCGGTCGCGACGGCCCGTGCCCGCACATCCGCCGCTTCGTTCAGCTCGTGACCCGCGTGACCTTTCACCCATTCGAACGTGTAGCGCCGGCCCATCGTCGCGCGGTCGAGGCGTTCGAGCAGTTCCCGGTTCAGCACCGGCTTGCCGTCGGCCTTGCGCCAGCCTTTGCGCTTCCAGCCGGGCATCCACTTGGTGACCGCGTTGATCACGTACTGGCTGTCGCACAGGATGCGCAGGTCATCATCGAGGTGCGCGGTCGAGTCGAGCAGGTCGATGACGGCCATCAGCTCGCCCTGGTTGTTCGTGGCGCGCGGCCAGCCGCCCGCAGCCCACGTGTTCTCGTCGACATACCACGCCCAACCGGCGGGACCGGGGTTGCCGAGGGCGGAGCCGTCCGCAGCAGCGACGATCGTCACGTCAGCTGGGGTACTGTCCGCGCTTGACCTGCGGCTTCGGCAGGCGGATGACGCGCAGTTGCAGTGCGCGCATCGCCGCGTACCAGCGCACGCCCTTCTCCACCTTCGACTTTCCGAACTTCGTCGCGAGGCCCTTGCGTACCAGGTAGCCGAGGAAGAAGCAGTCGAGCACGGCGATCACGAAGAACGCCCACAGGGCGATGATGCCGTACGTCTGCACATCGCGCTGCGGGAAGAACGTCAGCACGATGACGAGGAGCATGACCGGGATCATGAATTCGCCGATGTTGAAACGCGCGTCGACGTAGTCGCGGACGTACCGACGCTGCGGCCCCCGGTCGCGCGCCGTGAGGTACTTGTCGTCGCCGGCGGCCATGCCGACGCGAGCCCGCTCGCGCGCCTCAGCGGTCTTCTGGCGGGCCTGGCGCGCCGCCTCCTTGCGGTCGTCGGGCACGAGCGGGCGCTTTCGCGCAGCCTCCTGCTCGCGACGCGTCGGCGTCGGGGCACCTTTGCCCGCGATCCGCGCTGCCGTTTCTTCTGCCGTCTCTGCGACCGGTTGGTTCGCCGGAACGGTCGCGCCCGGCGTTGTGTCTCGTTTTGCCACGGTAAACCCTCGATTGATGTCCGCTTAAGATTACCTGCATGACGAACCCCCCACAGACGAATGATGCACAGTCGGCTACGCCGGGAACGAACGGAGCCGGGTCGGTCGGACTCGAGGCGGGAGTGCGCGCTGCAGTCGAGCGCGGTATCCCCTCGACGATCGCCGATCTCTCGGACCTGGTGCGCATCCCGTCGGTCTCGTGGTCGGCGTTCGACCCGGAGAACGTCGCCGCGAGCGCGACGGCCGTGGCCGCACTTCTCGAGGCGACCGGCGCGTTCGACGGAGTGAGCATCGCCCAGGCCCCGATCGGTGACGGACCGGAACTCGGCCAGCCGGCGATCCTCGCTACGCGTGCCGCCCGCAACGGCCGCCCGACCGTTCTCCTGTACGCCCACCACGACGTGCAGCCGCCGGGCCAGGACGAGGACTGGGACACCTCCCCGTTCGAGCCGACGGTGCGCGGTGACCGCCTCTACGGGCGCGGGGCGGCGGACGATAAGGCAGGCGTGATGGCGCACGTCGCCTCGATCCGTGCCCTGGTCGAGGCTCACGGGCCCGACTTCGACCTGGGACTCGCTGTCTTCATCGAAGGGGAGGAGGAGTTCGGTTCGCGCTCGTTCGCCAACTTCCTCGAGCTCAACCGTGACGCGCTGGCCGCCGACGTCATCGTCGTCGCCGACTCCGACAACTGGGATCTCGACACCCCGGCTCTCACGGTCGGCCTGCGCGGCAATGTGACGTTCCGGCTGACGGTGAAGACCCTCGGCCACGCGTCGCACTCCGGCATGTTCGGTGGGGCAGTGCCGGATGCGATGCTCGCGATGGTCCGCCTCCTCTCGACCCTGCACGCCCCGGACGGCTCCGTCGGCGTCGACGGCCTGACCGAGCACGACGGGGAGACCCCCGCCTACGACGAGGAGCAGCTGCGCCAGGAGGCCGCACTCCTCGACGGAGTGACTCCGATCGGGTCGGGGACAATCCTGAGCCGGATCTGGTCGAAGCCCTCCATCACGGTGACCGGAATCGACGCACCGAGCGTGGCCAACGCATCCAATACCCTCGCCCCTTCGGTCGCTGTGCGCATCAGTGCGCGGATCGCGCCGGGGCAGCGGGCGTCGGACGCCTACGTGGCGATCGAGCGGCACCTGCGCGACAACGCCCCGTTCGGCGCCCACATCGAGATCGACGACGTCGACCTGGGCGACCCCTTCCTCGTGGACACGTCCGGCTGGGCGGTCGCCGAGGCCAAGCGTGCGATGGCGGATGCATGGGGCACCGAACCCGTCGAGATGGGCGTCGGCGGCTCCATCCCCTTCATCGCCGACCTCGTGCGCGTCTTCCCCGGCGCGCAGATCCTCGTGACAGGTGTGGAGGACCCGGATTCGCGGGCCCACAGCCCGAACGAGTCGCTGCATCTCGGTGTCTTCAAGCGGGCCGTCCTCACCGAGGCGCTCCTGCTCTCCCGGCTGGATCGCCGCACAACGGAATGATCACGGCGTCTTTCGAGTTTTCCGACGTAGAATCGCGTTAGATTTCGATCGATATCCTTCACACCTCGTCAGGAGCGCAATGACCGACACGACACTCGCTGAGACCAAAGCCCACGGCGTGGGCCTCACCGACACGGCCGCCGGCAAGGTCCGGAGCCTGCTCGAGCAGGAGGGTCGTGACGACCTGCGCCTGCGCGTGGCAGTGCAGCCGGGCGGCTGCTCCGGCCTCATCTACCAGCTGTACTTCGACGAGCGCATGCTCGACGGCGATGCGACGGTCGACTTCGACGGCGTCGAGGTCATCGTGGACAAGATGAGCGTCCCGTACCTGGACGGCGCGACCATCGACTTCGAGGACACGATCCAGAAGCAGGGCTTCACGATCGACAACCCGAACGCATCCGGCAGCTGCGCCTGCGGAGACTCGTTCCACTAGCCGTTAAATACCACAAGAATCCCGTAAAGGCCGCCCTTCGGGGCGGCCTTTCTGGTTCGTTCCGGCGTGTGTCTCGGAGTAGGGTAGTACCGGTCAATACAGTTGGTTCTGAACTGTTCACGAGTCTCTCGAAAGGTCACCGGTGCGTCACAATCGTCGTCTCCGATGGGCTGCTATTCCGGTCGCAGCGACACTTGCATTCGTACTGGCAGGGTGCACCGAGGCCCAGCTCCACGGATTCCTGCCCGGCTTCGTCGCTGGTCAGCCTCCCGTTACGAACCACACGGAGAGCATCAGCGGCCTCTGGGTGACGAGCTGGATCGTGCTGCTGATCGTGGGTGTGATCGTCTGGGGCCTCGTGATCTGGGCCGTCATCGTCTACCGCCGGCGCAAGGGGCAGACCGGCCTTCCGCCGCAGCTGCGCTACAACATGCCGATCGAGATCTTCTACACGATCGTCCCGCTCATCCTCATCCTCGGTTTCTTCGCGTTCACGGCGCGCGACCAGGAGGCCGAGGAGCACCCGTACGCCAACCCCGACATCAAGATCCACGTCCTCGCGAAGCAGTGGGCGTGGGACTTCAACTACGTGAACGAGAACGTCTACGACCCGGGAATCCAGGCGCAGCCCGACGACAAGAGCGCGCAGCCCGGAGCCGTCCAGGAGAGCCAGATCCCGGTCCTGTACCTGCCGGTCAACAAGACGGTCACCATCCAGCTCGACTCGCGCGACGTGATCCACTCGTTCTGGGTGCCGGCGATGCTCTACAAGAAAGACGTCATCCCCGGCAAGACCAACTACATGTACTTCAGCACGACCGACCGCACGGGTACGTTCGTCGGCAAGTGCGCCGAACTCTGCGGCGAGTACCACTCGTCGATGCTCTTCAACCTGAAGATCGTGTCGCAGGCGGAGTACGACGCACACATCCAGTCGTTGCGTGACAAGGGATTTGAAGGCCAGCTCGGCATCGAGTACGACCGCAACAACAACCTGCCCGGCACCACCGCGCCGAAGGTCAACCAGTAGGGGCATCCATGACTACGACGACAGCACCCGCTCCCGCATCGACGGTTACCCCGCTCCCCAAGGCAACGCAGGCGTTCAACGCCGGCAATGTGGAGCGCAAGGGCAACCTCCTGGTCAGCTACATCACCTCGACCGACCACAAGACGATCGGTTACCTCTACCTGGTGACCTCGTTCCTGTACTTCCTGATCGGCGGCGTCATGGCCCTGATCATCCGCGCCCAGCTCTTCGAGCCCGGCCTCCAGGTCGTGCAGACGAAGGAACAGTACAACCAGCTGTTCACCATGCACGGCACGATCATGCTGCTGATGTTCGCGACGCCTCTGTTCGCCGGCTTCGTGAACGTGCTGATGCCGCTCCAGATCGGCGCCCCTGACGTCGCATTCCCGCGGTTGAACGCCCTGGCGTACTGGTTCTACAGCTTCGGCTCGCTCATCGCCGTCGCAGGGTTCCTGACTCCGCAAGGCGCCGCATCGTTCGGATGGTTCGCGTACGCGCCGCTGTCGAGCACCACCTTCTCACCAGGCGTCGGAGGCAACCTCTGGGTCCTCGGCCTCGGGTTGTCGGGTTTCGGCACGATCCTCGGTGCAGTCAACTTCATCACCACGATCATCACGATGCGCGCCCCGGGCATGACCATGTTCCGCATGCCGATCTTCACGTGGAACGCGCTCGTCACCTCGATCCTGGTGCTGATGGCGTTCCCCGTCCTCGCGGCGGCGCTGTTCGCCCTCGCGGCCGACCGCGTCTTCGATGCGCACATCTACGATCCCGGTAACGGCGGTGTGCTCCTCTGGCAGCACCTCTTCTGGTTCTTCGGCCACCCCGAGGTGTACATCATCGCGCTGCCGTTCTTCGGCATCGTCTCCGAGGTGTTCCCCGTCTTCAGCCGCAAGCCGATCTTCGGGTACAAGACCCTGATCTACGCGACGATCTCGATCGCTGCCCTGTCCGTTACCGTGTGGGCCCACCACATGTACGTGACCGGCTCGGTCCTGCTGCCGTTCTTCTCGCTGATGACGATGCTCATCGCGGTGCCGACCGGTGTGAAGATCTTCAACTGGATCGGAACCATGTGGCGTGGCTCGGTGACGTTCGAGTCGCCGATGCTCTGGGCGATCGGCTTCCTGATCACGTTCACGTTCGGTGGCCTCACCGGTGTGATCCTCGCATCGCCGCCGCTCGACTTCCACGTTTCGGACACGTATTTCGTCGTCGCCCACTTCCACTACGTGGTGTTCGGAACGGTCGTGTTCGCGATGTTCTCCGGCTTCTACTTCTGGTGGCCCAAGTGGACCGGCAAGATGCTGAACGACCGGCTCGGGAAGTGGCATTTCTGGCTGCTCTTCATCGGCTTCCACACGACGTTCCTGATTCAGCACTGGCTGGGCGTCATCGGTATGCCGCGACGGTATGCGACCTACCTGCCGCAAGACGGCTTCACCTGGATGAACCAGGTGTCGAGCATCGGCGCTGGAATCCTCGCCATCTCGATGATCCCGTTCTTCGTGAACGTCTACCTCACCGCGCGCAACGCACCGCGAGTGACGGTGAACGACCCGTGGGGTTACGGCCGGTCCCTCGAGTGGGCGACCAGCTGCCCGCCGCCCCGCCACAACTTCACGTCGATTCCGCGCATCCGCAGCGAGTCGCCCGCGTTCGACCTCAACCACCCCGAGGCGGGCATCCCCCTCGGAATCGGAGCGGGCAAAGACGCACCGGATGGACCTGTTTACGACCTCGACAGCGAGAAGGTGAAGTGACATGAGGGCCAATGCGAACCTGTTCTGGATCCTTGCGGGGTTCTTCCTCTTCTCGGCGGTCCTCTACACGGTGTGGAGCCTTCTCTACTACGGCAAGGTCGAGTGGGTTGGTACGGTAGCGCTCACGCTGAGCACGATCCTGGGTACCTTCCTCGCCTTCTACATCAGTCGGTCGCACAGGTCGCAGGGCGGCGAACTGCCGGAGGACCTCCTCGACGCCAACATCGACGACGGCGATCCTGAGCTCGGGCACTTCAGCCCGTGGAGCTGGTGGCCGATCGCCCTCGCGTTCGGCGCGGGCCTCGTCGTACTCGGAATCGCCGTGGGATTCTGGCTCGCGTACATCGGAGTGGCGTTCACGATCGTCTGCCTGGTCGGTTGGACCTACGAGTACTACCGCGGATACTTCGCTCGCTGACGGCTGGCTGGTGACCGCTGGGTAGGGATCGCGGCGAGCGTGTCCCTGGCTGGCTCGTGCGGCCTGGCTCGTGCGACCTGGCTCGTGCGGCCTAGCTAACGCGACCTGGCTCGTGCGGCCTGGCTAACGCGACCTGGCTCGTGCGACCTGGCTAACGCGACCTGGCTCGTGCGGCCCGGCTAACGCGACCTGACTCCTGGGGCCTGGCTAACGCGACCTGGCTCGTGCGGCCCGGCTAACGCGACCTGGCTCGTGCGGCCCGGCTAACGCGACCTGACTCGTGCGGCCCGGCTAACGCGACCTGACTCCTGGGGCCTGGCTAACGCGACCTGGCTCGTGCGACCTGGCTAACGCGACCTGGCTAACGCGACCTGAACGCGAGAACGTCGACAGCCGCAGTGACCGTGGACTTCGCGGCCGGCTGCGACGGGGCGGGCCCCGTCACATGATGTGCTGACGGACCCATCGTCACCAAGGAGTCCGCGACAGCAGTGTCGTACGCGATGTCGAACACGACAGCGGTTTCCGCTGCGAGCCCGAAGAGCGAATCGGCGGATTCGATCAGCGTGGCAGCCTTGTCGGCGGGCACGTCGAGCATCCGCCCCCCTTCGCGGAGTTCCTGCAGGTGCTCCGGGCGCGGCACGACGACTGCAAGCAGGCCGCCCGGTGCCAGGATGCGGTGGAATTCCGGCAGGTTGCGCGGAGCGAAGACGTTGAGCACGAGGTCGGCGATGCCGTCCCGGATCGGAAGCGGCCGCCACGTGTCGGCGACCAGACCGTCGACAGCGCCCGAACCTCTGACGGCTCGTGAGACGGCGGCGGGGGAGAGATCCATCGCGAGACCGCGAACGCCTGGGCGAGTCGCGAGGAGCGACCGCAGGTAGTAGCCGGTGCCGGTGCCGGTGTCGACGATGCGGCTGGCCCCCGGGGCCGTGTTCAGGATCCTGCTGAGGGCGTCGACGATGGGCGCATAGGTTCCCCGATCGAGAACCTGCGCACGAGCATCCAGCATCGAAGCGGTGTCTCCGACGACCCGCGAGCGCGGACCGAGCAGCGACACGTAGCCGCGCTTGTTGACGTCGTAGCGATGCCCGGTCGTGCAGCCCAGGATGCTGCCTGAGACCGCGGCCAAAGGCTCCCTGCACACCGGGCACGTCAGCCACTCTGCGAGCGTCTCAGCAGACATTCGTTCCTCCTGTCGCGGGCTGCCGTACCGGTCCGAGAAGGCGAATGCGCCGACCGCGATCGAAATCGCGGCCGGCGCATTCGTACCGTGAGCTGGACGTCCGGACCTAGTGGTGACCGGAACTCGACTCGAGCTCGCCCCTGCTCGGCGGAACGATCCGGTCCTCGAAGAACCAGCGGGACAGCCCGGAGCGCATCCGCGTGCCCAAGGTGATCTTGCCTTTGTCGTTCGGGCGGACCATCAGAGGCTCGTACGTTTCGAAGCTCACCAGGCGCCAGCGCTCGTACTCGTCGAGCGGCTCATGCACCTCGATGAACTCGCCGCCGGGCAGCTTGACGATACGACCCGATTCGAAGCCGTGGAGCGCGATCGAGCGATCCTTCTTCTGAAGGGCGATGCAGACGCGCTTCGTGAGGAAGTAGGCGATGAACGGTCCGAGGATCGCCATGGCCTGGATCGCGTGGATCACGCCTTCCATGGTCACTTTGAAGTGCACGGCGATGATGTCCGAGCTCGCCGCAGCCCAGAGGGCCGCATAGAACGTCACGCCTGCTGCACCGATCGCCGTGCGGGTGGCCGCGTTGCGCGGGCGGTCCAGCAGGTGGTGCTCACGCTTGTCGCCCGTGATCCAGGCTTCGATGAACGGGTAGAACCAGACCAGCACGATGAAGACGCCGATCGCCACGAGCGGGACGATGATGTTGAACGACCACGTGCGATTCAGCCAGACGAACTCCCAGCCCGGTGGGATCAGGCGCAGTGCACCGTCGGCGAAGCCGATGTACCAGTCGGGCTGTGTGCCCGCCGACACCGGCGATGGGTCATATGGACCGTAGTTCCAGATCGGGTTGATCGTGAACAGCGAGGCGATCAGTGCGATCACACCGAAGATGATGAAGAAGAAGCCGCCGGCCTTCGCGGCGTACACCGGGAGGACCGGATAGCCGACGACGTTGCCTTCGGTTCGGCCAGGCGCCGCGTACTGGGTGTGCTTGTGGATGACGACGAAGACCAGATGGAGCCCGATGAAGGCGACCACCAGCGCCGGCAGCAACAGAATATGGAGCGTGTACAGCCGGCCGACGATCGCCGTGCCGGGGAACTCGCCGCCGAACAGGAGGAACGAGGTCCAGGTCCCGATGACCGGGATGCCCTTGATCAGTCCGTCGATGATGCGGAGGCCGTTGCCCGAGAGCAGGTCGTCAGGAAGCGAGTATCCCGTGAAGCCCTCGGCCATCGCCAGGATGAACAGCGTGAAGCCGATGACCCAGTTGAGTTCGCGCGGCTTGCGGAAGGCGCCGGTGAAGAACACGCGCAGCATGTGAAGGCCGATCGCAGCCACGAACAGCAGGGCCGCCCAGTGGTGGATCTGGCGCATCAGCAGACCGCCGCGGATCTCGAACGAGATGTTCAGGGTGCTCGACATCGCAGCAGACATGGATACGCCCTTGAGGGGGACGTACGAGCCGTTGTAGACGACCTCGGCCATCGAGGCCTGGAAGAAGAACGTCAGGAACGTCCCCGTCAGCAGGATGACGATGAAGCTGTAGAGGGCGACCTCACCAAGGAGGAACGACCAGTGGTCGGGGAAGATCTTGCGACCGAACTCCTTGACCGCGCCGGAGATGCTGGTGCGGTCTTCGATGTAGTTCGCGGCGGCCGCCGTGAACCCGCCCTTCTTGGCGGGGGCCACCGTGGTGGGCCCTTCGAAGTGTGCCGCAGACGATGCGGCTGCTGACGTGCTCAACTGCGCTCCCAGAAGCTCGGTCCGACTGGCTCGGTGAAGTCACTGCGTGCGATGAGGTAGCCCTCGGAGTCGACCGTGATCGGCAGCTGGGGCAGCGGGCGTTTGGCCGGCCCGAAGATGACTTCGGCCTCGTGCGTGATGTCGAACTGCGACTGGTGGCACGGGCACAGCAGGTGGTGGGTCTGCTGCTCGTACAGTGCGACCGGGCAGCCGACGTGGGTGCAGATCTTGGAGTAGGCGACGATTCCGTCGTAGTTCCAGTCCCTGCGGCCGGGGGAGACGTGGAGGTCCTCCGGCTTGAGGCGCATGAGCAGCACTGCGGCTTTCGCCTTCTGCTCCAGGGCGTCCTCTCTCTCGTTGAGCCCCTCGGGGATCACGTGGAAAGCGGAACCGAGCGTGACGTCCGCGGCCTTGATCGGCGTACCGGACGGGTCGCGCGTGAGACGCAGGCCCTTCTTCCACATGGTGTGGGAGAGGAGAGTCACCGGGTTCTCGTTCTGCGGCGCGAGACCGCGGAAGAGGACGACGGCGGGAAGGGGGAAGACGACGAGCGCGCCGATGAGGCTGTTGCGGATGAGCGTGCGCCGGTTGAATCCGGACTCCTCGTCGGCGATGCGGAAGATCTCGGCCGCACGTTCGGTGGTCTGTGCTTTGCCACGGGTCGGGTGGCGCAGGTCGATGCCCTCGCGCTCGTGCATGAGGGCCTTGCCCCAGTGGACGGCGCCGATGCCGATGGCGAGGAGCGCGAGCGCGATGCCGAGACCGATGAACATGTTGTTTAGGTGGACCGAACCGGGGTCGTTGTCCTCGATCGGGAATGCCATGTAGGCGGCAATGGCCCAGACGCTTCCGGCGATCGACAGGTAGAACAAGGTGTAGATCACCCGTTCGGCCCGGCGTGCCTTCTTCGGGTCGATGTCCGTCACACGCAATCGGTGCGGCGGGAATCCCGGGTTCTCGACAGGGTCGTGCAGGATGACCGCCGTACCGGGGTCGCCCTCCCTGTGGACTTCGACGGCCGACGAGCCGGCCGGAGTCAGCTCGGTGCCGCCGTTATCGTCCTGTGCCATTGTTCTCCTTCGTGCGCTGTGTCATGTCAAGTACCGGCTAGTTCGACTTCGCTGTGATCCAGACGGTCAGCGCAATGACGGCGCCGACACCGAAGATCCAGAGGAACAGGCCCTCGGCGACGGGGCCGAGCGAACCGAGCTCGAATCCGCCCGGGGACTGGTTCTTCTCGATGTACTTGAGGTAGGTGATGATGTCGCGCTTGTCGGACGGCGAGATGTTCAGGTCGTTGAACACGGGCATGTTCTGGGGCCCTGTGACCATCGCCTCGTAGATGTGCTGGGCGCTGACGCCCTTCAGCGGCGGAGCGTACTTGCCCTCGGTGAGTGCGCCACCCGCGCCGGCGACGTTGTGGCACATGGCGCAGTTGACGCGGAAGAGCTCACCGCCGTTGGCGGCGTTGCCTTTGCCGTCGAGCAGCGACGCGTCAGGAATCCCCGGCCCGGGGGCGAGCGATGCGACGTAGGCGGAGAGCGCCTTGATGTCGGCTTCGGTGAACTGGACCGGCTTCTCGGGTGCCTGGGGCCCCTGCATGGCCATCGGCATGCGGCCCGTGCCGACCTGGAAGTCGACGGCCGCCGCACCGACGCCGATGAGGCTCGGGCCGTTGCTGGTTCCGGTCGCGTTCAGACCGTGACAGGTCGCGCAGTTGGCCTGGAAGAGCTTCTTGCCCTGGTCGACGGACTCCTGCGACGCGACCGTCGGTGCTGCGGATGCGGTCGACGTGTTGAATGCCGCATAGGCTCCGCCGGTGAGGCCGAGGCCGATCGCGATCAGTGCGATCGTCGCCAGCGGGTGCCGGCGCCCGGCCTTGCGATTCGGACCGGCCGGCCGGCTCGAACGGGCCTGTCGACTCGGTCGGGCCGTGGTGTGCGTGTTGGCGCGCATGGTGGTGAGGTCTGCTCCTGATTCCTATTTGAGAACGTAGATGACCAGGAAGAGCCCGATCCAGACGACGTCGACGAAGTGCCAGTAATAGGAGACGACGATGGCGCTCGTCGCCTCCTTGTGACCGAAGGTCTTGACCGCGAACGCGCGGCCGATGACGAGGAGGAAGGCGATGAGGCCGCCTGTGACGTGCAGACCGTGGAAGCCGGTGGTGAGGTAGAAGGCGGAACCGTAGGAGTTGGAGCTCAGGCTGATGCCCTCGGTGACGAGCGTGGCGTACTCCATGATCTGGCCCGCGACGAAGACCGCACCGAGCGCGTAGGTGAGCGTGAACCACTCGACCATGCCCCACTGGCTCGGCTTCCAGCCCACGGAACGGGGCTGAAGACGCTCTGCGGCGAACACCCCGAACTGGCAGGTGAACGAGCTCGACACCAGGATGATCGTGTTCGTCAGCGAGTACGGAATGTTGAGGTGCGCGGTCTCAGCGGCCCACAGTGCGGGCGATGTCGACCGCAGCGTGAAGTAGATCGCGAAGAGCCCCGCGAAGAACATGACCTCACTGCCCAGCCAGACAATGGTGCCGACAGCCACGACGTTGGGCCGGTTGATTGAGGGCGCACTCGCCGTAGGAGATATTGAGGTGCTCGTCACGGTTCCATTATGGCCGAAAAGGAGTCGGGGTTTTCTCATTCGTCGGGCCAGTCTGCGCCGGATTTCCGGTTAGGCTTGCCTTAGTTTGCAGGCTCGAACGCGGTTGGGCACAGCACTGCACCGCCTCAGTAGGATCGCTGTATGACGGAATCTCCGAGCTGGTCGTCCACCCTTACGTCGCTGCTCGGCGGCGAAGACCTGAGCGTCGCCAATGCGGCGTGGGCGATGGAGCAGGTCATGACCGGCAAGGCGACGTCTGCGCAGCTCGCCGGGTTCCTTGTCGCACTGCGCGCGAAAGGCGAGACCGTCGACGAGATCGTCGGGTTCCGCGACGCGATCCTCGACCACGCCATCCCCTTGCCGGTCAATCCGATGGCCCTCGACATCGTGGGTACCGGTGGAGACCGCTTCGGCACCGTGAACGTCTCGACGACGGCTGCCATCGTCGCGGCGGCTGCGGGAGTGCCGGTCATCAAGCACGGCAACCGCGCCGCGAGTTCGTCCTCGGGGTCGTCGGATGTGCTTGCGGCCCTCGGAATCGACCTGGGCCTGCCTGCGGAGAAGGTCGCGGAGGTCTTCGAGCGCACCGGGATCACGTTCGCGTACGCATCCGCGTTCCATCCGGGATTCGCGAACGCCGGCCCCGCGCGTGCCGAGCTCGGCATCCCCACCGTCTTCAACTTCCTCGGTCCGCTCTGCAACCCGGCGCGCCCCGAGGCGTCCGCCGTCGGGGTGGCCCAGCTCGACCGTGTACCGCTGATCGTCGGCGTCTTCCAGACGCGCGGCGCGACGGCGCTCGTGTTCCGCGGTGACGACGGGCTCGACGAGCTCTCGACCACCGGTCACAGCCACGTGTGGGAGGTCTCACGCGGCCTGGTCACCGAACACGACATCGATCCGCGGGATCTCGGTATTCCCCGGGCGACGATCGCCGACCTCCTGGGAGGCGACGCGGCCCACAACGCCGACGTCGTCCGTGCCGTGCTCGCCGGGCAGGAAGGCCCCGTGCGCGACATCGTATTGCTCAACGCGGCAGCGGGGCTCGTTTCGTACGAGCTCGCGCTCGACCCGTCGAGGGTTCAGGATGCCATCCTGGATCGTTTCCGTTCGAAAATGGCGGTCGCCGCCCAGGCGATCGACTCCGGGGCGGCTGCCTCGAAGCTCGAGGAGTGGGTTGCGGCCACACGCTGAAAGGTAGGGTTTCAATGAAGAAGCTCATCAACGACGTCCCCGACGTCGTGGACGAGACCCTCGACGGGTTCGCCCGAGCGCACGCCGACATCGTCATGGTGTCCCACGATCCGCGGTTCGTCTCCCGAGCCGGCGGTCCCGTCCAGGGCAAGGTCGGCCTCGTCAGCGGTGGTGGCAGCGGCCATGAGCCCCTGCACGCCGGCTTCGTCGGGCTCGGCATGCTCGACGCCGCGGTCCCGGGTGAGGTGTTCACATCACCGACACCGATGCCGATCGTCGGTGCGACCAAGGCGGCAGACGGGGGCGCGGGGGTCCTCCACATCGTCAAGAACTACACGGGCGACGTTCTGAACTTCGAGACCGCAGCCGACCTCGCGGCAGCGGAAGGGACCACGGTGCGAGCTGTCGTCGTCAACGACGACGTCGCCGTGCAGGACTCGCTGTATACGGCCGGGCGGCGCGGCGTCGCCGGGACGGTGCTCGTCGAGAAGATCGCAGGAGCAGCAGCGGAGCGCGGCGACGATCTGGATGCAGTGACGGCGATCGCTGAGAAAGTCAACGGACAGGTCCGCTCGATGGGTCTCGCACTCGCGGCGGGCACGGTCCCTCACGCAGGGGAGCCGGGGTTCGAGCTGGCCGACGACGAGATCGAGTTCGGTGTGGGCATCCATGGTGAGCCCGGGCGAGAGCGCATCAAGCTCGAGCCGGCGGATGCACTGACAGACCGCCTGATGTCGGCGATCCTCGACGACCTGCCGTTCGCATCCGGTGACAAAGTCCTGCTGTTCGTGAACGGGATGGGCGGAACCCCGCAGTCGGAGCTGTACATCGTGTTCCGGCGCGCGGCCGAGATCCTCGACGAGCGCGGCATCACGCTCGAGCGTTCGCTGGTGGGCAGCCTCGTCACCTCCCTGGAGATGCAGGGCGTGTCGATCACGGTGCTCAAGCTCGACGACGAACTGACCGCCCTCTGGGATGCGCCGGTGAACACGCCTGCGCTCCGCTGGGGCGTCTGAGGCACCGGTACACACGATGGGCGCAGCACACACGATGGGAGTGACGGCATGAAGCTGGACACGGGCTGGGTCGATAGCTGGATGGGCGCCTCGGCGGCGGCGATCGCCGAGAACAAGGCGCTGCTCAACAACCTCGACCGGGAGATCGGCGACGGCGACCACGGCGAGAACATGGACCGCGGCCTCTCCGCCGTCGTCACCGCGCTTGCTGCGCTTCCGGACGACGCGACGCCGTCGGCGGCGCTGCGCTCGATCGCGATGACACTCATCTCGACGGTGGGCGGGGCGTCCGGACCGCTCTACGGCACGGCCTTCCTCAAGGCGGCGGACCCGCTGGGAGCCGCGACGGAGCTCGACGGCGCCGTGGTGGTGTCGATGCTCACCGCGGCGCGCGACGGGATCGTGTCGCGTGGCAAAGCGGAACTCGGCGACAAAACCATGATCGATGCGTGGACACCGGCTGTCGAGGCCGCCCAGGCTGCGGCGGCGGATGGCGCGTCGCCTGCCGCGATACTCGCTGCGGCGGCCTCCGCCGCCGAGGCGGGAGCCGTCGCCACGGAGCCTCTGGTCGCACGCAAGGGGAGGGCGAGCTATCTCGGCGAGCGCTCCGCAGGGCACCGTGATCCGGGCGCCCAGTCCACGGCGATCATCCTCCGTGCCGCTGCTGTGGTGGCCGACGATGACTGACGGCGACCCGGCTCGCGTCGGAATCGTCTTCGTGTCGCACAGTGCCGAGCTCGCCAACGGGATCGCCGAGGTGGCGGGACAGATGGCACCGTCGGTCGCGCTCGTCGCGGCCGGCGGCACCGACGGCGGGGGCATCGGTACGAGCTTCGTCAAGGTCACCTCGGCGATCGACGAGGCGGATGCCGGCGCCGGCGCCGTCGTCCTCAGCGACCTCGGCTCCGCCCTGATGATCGCGGAGACGGTGCACGACCAGCTTCCGGACGATCAACGGTTACGCGTCGCGATCGTGGACGCGCCGTTCGTCGAAGGAGGCGTCGCCGCTGCTGTCGCCGCCGAGACCGGAGGCGACCTCGTTGCGGTCGTGGCTGCGGCCGAGGGAGCCAGGCAGGCGTGGGAGGGGATGGCCGAGAGCGCGTCCCCACCCGCATCCGGTGCTGGGTCTGCCGGGTCGGGGCCTTCATCCGAGGTCCGATTCGTCCGCGATGTGACGCTTCGGAACAAGGACGGACTGCACGCCAGGCCCGCCGCCGAGTTCGTGAAGCTGGCGAACACCTTCGACGTCAAGGTGACCGTGAACGGCAAGGATGCGCGGAGCCTCCTCGGGATCATGTCCCTCGGCCTCAATGTCGGCGCATCGGCCGAGATCGTCAGCAACGATCCGGATGGGGAGGCAGCGGTCAACGCGCTGGCCGACCTCGTCGAGTCGGGGTTCGGCGAAGCGCTGGCAGACACGTGAAGGACTGGCGATGAGAATCCAGGCGACCGTCGAATCGCACGGTAAGACGGCGACCGGCATCGAGATTCCCGCCGACGTCGTCGAGGCCCTCGGGGGAGGGCGGCGACCGCCGGTCAGTGTCACTATCGACGGCTACACCTATCGCAGCAGCGTCGCCTTCATGGGCGGACGCTACCTGCTCGGGATCAGCGCGGAGGTCAGGCAGAGCACCGGGGTCACCGCGGGCAATCGGATCGATGTCGACCTCGAACTGGACACCGCGCCCCGCGAGGTCGAGGTGCCGGCCGATTTCGCCGGCGCGCTGTCGTCCAGCCCGGAGGCGCAGGCGGCCTTCGGAGCACTGAACTACAGCAACAGGCGGCGCCTGGTCATGGCTGTCGACGCTGCGAAAGCGGCCGAGACCCGGCAACGGCGCATCCTGAAGACGATCGCCGACCTCGAAGCGGGGACGGCTTAGGAGCGGAATGCCGGCCGTCGGCTACGCGAGTGGCGAAAGCTGGATCTGCTGCGCGAGCGCGTAGGCGACCGGCTGATCGCGCTCGCTCGCAACGAAGACGCGGCCGATGACGAGCACGGAGTGGTTCGGCGAAGCGATCCGGGTCATGCCGCTCGGTGCCGTGCCTGTCCAGCCGGGTCCGCAGAGAACATAGTCGCCCGCCTCCGTTCCCGTCGTCCGTGTGCCGACGTACGCGAAATTGGCGCCGCTCGATGGATCGGTGAACTGCACGCTGTAGTACCGGCCCGCCATCTCCGGCACGTGCAGTACGCGCGGCCCGTTCCTCAGGTCGAGCCATCCGGCGATGTAGAGAAGGTCGTCGGTTCCTGTTCCCATCAGGCTCCCGTTCGAGGCCGACGCGGACGACACGCTCGGCTCGGCGTAGAGGGTGTTGACGGGGATGGGGCCGCCGCCGAGACCGCGGCGGAGGATCGCTCTCTTGAAGCCTCCGACGGTGAGGCGCGGCCACAGGATGATGAAGGCCGGCGTGACGATCGCCCACACGACGACCCCTGTCACAGCCAGCACGACGATGTCGCTGCCGGTCGCGACGCGCCGGTAGACGACCCAGGCGAAGACCACCAGGACGAGCGCCGTCAGAGGGGTCGCGTATTTCAGGATGAGGCGGTTCATGTCAGGCCGCCCGTTCGACCGGCGGCACGCGGTAGGTGCCATCGAGAATCGCCGGTCCGGGCAGGTAGGCGCGGAGCATCAGCTTGAAGGCGCCGGAGGGAGTGGGGAGCCAGTTCCGTTCGAGGCCGGGCGGAGCCGCGTGCCCGAGGTGGATGTCGATCGAACCGTCGTCGTTCTTCACGAGATCGGAACGATCGTCGAAGCTCGACCGGCCGATCGGATTGCTCACCATGTACCCGACGACATCCGTCACGGTCAGCGACCAGAAGGCGTCATTCGGCGGCAGCTGCCCGGCCGGGAAACGGAGGATGTAGTCGAATCTGCCGCTGAGCCTCTGCCCTGAGCCGTCCCTGGTGGTCGTCCAGTACGCGGCCTCTTCGAACACGTTGACCACGGGAAGGGCTTTGGCGGTGGCCGCTCGCGCGAGCACGCCGTTGCCCGGGCGGCCCGAGGCCCGGATACTGCTCCAGCCGTCGACGGTCGTGGTCAGCGTCCTGGCGACGACGTTCATGATCAGGATGGCCGTCAGGAAGGCGAGCGTGGCGCCGATGATGATCCCTTGGACGACACCGGACTGCGTGAGCCACGTGAGCACATGTGCCATATCCGCAGACTAGTGGGGGATGCGCATCTCACGGCCGAGGCGGGCGCGGGTGCCGCTCGTCCCAGCGTGCCTGGATCGGCGGATACAACGTCTCGAGCGCGTGCGGGAGGGCTGCCTTGATAGCCCGTGTCTCGTCGTCGGCCAGCACTTCCTCGGTGTCCGAGCGGAGGGCGTCCACGACCATCCGCGCGACGACGCCCGGGTCGAGCTTCGCGACGTGCACGCGAGCGGCCATATCGGTGTCGATGAACCCGGCGTGCACGGCGACGACCAGGGTTCCCTGGCTCCTGAGCTCGACGCGGACTCCGTTCGTCAGCGCCCACGCTGCAGCCTTCGACCCCGCGTAGGAGCCCGTGGCTGTCGGCGTCACCCAGCTCGCGGCCGAGAGCATGTTCACGATGGCGCCGCCACCGTTGCGGTCGAGCACCGGGGCGAACGCGCGGCAGAGGGTGAGCATCCCGAAGTAGTTGACCTCCATCTCGTCCCGCGCACCGTCGATGCTGGAGGCGGCAATGAACGGGCTCGCGCGCATGACGCCCGCATTGTTGACGAGAATGTCGACGTCGGCGCAGCTCTCTGCGGCCGCTGCGACCTGGGCCGGGTCCGTCACATCCAGCCAAATGGGGACGAGGCGCGGGTCGGACACCGACGACGGGTCGCGGACTCCGGCGTAGACGGTGCGGGCGCCCGCGTCGAGCAGTGCTGTCGCGAACGAACTCCCCAGGCCGCGGTTGGCTCCGGTCACCAGCGCCACACTGCCTTCGACGCGCATCCTGAACCTCCTCAGCCGACTGCTGCGAGCCTACGCCGACCGGATGCAAGACTGGAGGGAGCTTCACGGACACGCCCGACGGAGGAGGCAGCCTGGACCGCACCGACTACGCGCGCTTGGACGCCGTCGCGCTCCGGCAGCTGATCGCCGACGGTCAGGTGAGCGCGGCCGACGTCGACACGGTCGCCAGGGAGGCGATCATGGGCGTCGCCGACGATCTGGGAGCCCTGGCTCAGCCGCTCTTCGAAACGTCGCTCGTCGCAGACGAGGATGGCCCGTTCGGCGGCGTGCCGTTCGTGATCAAGGACAGCGGACCGTTTGCACGGGGCGTCTCGTTCGCCTACGGCAGCCGGGCCATCCGCGGGGTGGCCGACGAGGACCATGAGCTCATGCGCCGCTTCCGCCGCGCTGGTCTCATGGCCGTCGGGCAGACCTGCGCTCCCGAGCTGAGCCTCAACTTCGCGACGGAGTCCCGTCTCCACGGCGTCACGCGCAATCCCTGGAACCTCGAGCGCGGCACAGGCGGTTCGAGCGGGGGAGCGGCGGCGCTCGTCGCGGCAGGTGCGGTCCCGGTCGCCCACGGCAGTGACGGTGCCGGGTCGATCCGGATTCCGGCTGCCTGCTGCGGTGTCGTCGGGCTCAAGCCCAGCCGCGGCAGGACGACCTCCGGGCCCGACGTGTTCGGAGGGATGCCGATGGGTGTCGACTTCGCACTCACCCGCACGGTGCGGGACACGGCGGCACTGCTGGACGCCGTAGCGGCGCCGAGCGGACTGCCACGACCTGTGCGGCCCTACGGAGAGCTCGCGCAGATCGACCCAGGGCGGCTCCGAATCGGGTTCACCACGCTCGCCGGGTCGACGGTCGATGTCGACGAGGAGGTGGCAGCGGTAGCGCGGGGCGCAGCAGAGATGCTCGACTGGATCGGACACGACGTCTCCGAGGTCGCAACGGGCTTCGACCAGAGGGACGTCGTCGATGCGCTTCTTCTCGCGATCCATGCGGCCGGGAAGGCGCTGCTGCTCGCGCCGCGCCGGCCGGACACACGGCTGCTCGAGGCAGTCTCCCGGTCCATCGTCTCGGAGACAGCGTCGATGACGGATGCGGACCTGGACTCGTGGGTTCGGGCGCAGCGTCGGGTGACCGGATCGGTCGAGGACGTGTTCGACCGGATCGACGTCCTGGTCACCCCCGTGACGGCCGAGCTTCCGCTCGCTCATCGGACACTCGACTACGACGATCCACGCTGGACGGCGCGGACCTGGCTCGAGCGCATCCTCGAATTCGGACCCTTCACCGCGGCGTCCAACGTCTCGGGGCATCCCGCGATCAGCCTGCCGCTCGGTCAGTCCCGCTCGGGGATGCCGATCGGAGTGCAGCTCGTCGCGGGGATGGGCCGGGAAGACAGCCTGCTGCAGGTCGCGGCGCAGCTCGAGCAGGCCATGCCGTGGGCGGACCGCGAGCCGCCGATCTTCGCCGGATGACGGTCGTCGGACGTACAGTTCCTCAAGGGAATGGACGGAGGAGGACGGGACCGTGCCGGAGAGCGTGCAGCAGTGGTGGGCGCGCCGCCAGTGGACGAAGGGAACGGCGGTGCCGTACCCGGTCGGTACCTACCGCACGGACTGGGAACGCTACCCGACACTCATCCGCCAGTACCATCCCGACCTGAACGGCGGGATCGTCCTCAGCCAGGTACCGCCTGGCGCTGACGTCTTCCTCGTCTGGGAGTGCGACACAGGACACCGTTTCGTGGCCACGCCCGACGAGCAGCGCAGCCGGCCAGGAGGGTCGCGACGGCGTTCGACCTGGTGCCCGGAATGCAGCGAGCTCGCACAGCGCCGACGGTCGCCGATCGGCGCGGTGCGGGAGCCCGCGACCCTGTTCGCGTGCGGGCACCCTCGTGATCCCCGCGCGATCGGCGATCTCGCGCCGGGGGAGCGGTGCGCCGTGTGCCGGAGACTCGCCGAGGTCGGGATCACGCGCGCCGAACTCGTGGCGAGAGCCGTACCCGGCCGTCGGAGCGAACTGGAATCGGAGACACGAACCGACAAGCGCTACCGGTGGATCTGCGCAAAAGGGCACCCGTCGTTCGAAGCGACCATCGATTCCGTCCTCCGCGGACGGGGATGCCCGACCTGCCGTCACGCCGCGGCCGCGGCCGACCGTTACCCGGTCGGGGCCGGATTCGTGAGCCCGTGGGCCCCGAAACCCGCATCCGCCGTGGAGGCGAAGCTCCGGCAGCTCCTCGGACAGGTCCTCGACGTCGACCTGAGCCTGAACGCCGTGAAGATCGCCAGGCCCTTCTATTCGCAGGTCGAAGTCTGGCCGGACATCGTCATCGACGAGCTCAAGGTGGCCATCGAGTACGACACCACGGGCCGTGACGGCCTGGAGCACGTCGGGCGACGCGAGGAGTCGGACCGCCGCAAGGACCGGCTCCTGAGGGGCGCCGGATGGGAAATCGTACGGATTCGCGTCGGGAAACTACTACCCATCGGCCCTTTCGATCTCACGGCTTCCGGAATGAACGACCAGCTGATCGCGCGGCTTGTCGATCGTCTTGCAGAGATCCGGGGAGACCTCATCGTCGACGCATACCGGCATGGCGCCGGCGGGGCCGCGACCGCACGTTCCGTTGTGGAATCGACCGGTGCGCATGTCGGCGGTCGTCGGTAGCCTGAAACGCAATTCGATGAACAAGGAGGCGCGACATGCCAACGATTCTGAACCCCTACCTCAGCTTTCGAGACAACGCTAAGCAGGCGATGGAGTTCTACCAGACGGTGTTCGGAGGTGAGCTCAACCTGAGCACCTTCGCCGAGTTCCAGGCGAGCGACGACCCGGCCGAGAACGACAAGATCATGCACGGTCAGCTGACCTCGCCAGGCGGTCTTGTTCTCATGGGCGCCGACACCCCGAACCGCATGGACTACACCCCCGGCGACAACTTCTCGATCTCGCTGAGCGGTGACGATGAGGCCGAGCTTCGGGGGTACTGGGACAAGCTGGCCGTCGACGGAACGGTCACCCAGCCGCTCGAGAAGGCGCCGTGGGGCGACAGCTTCGGCATGCTCAACGACAAGTTCGGCATCACCTGGCTCGTGAACATCGCCGGGCCCAAACCGTAGGCGTTGCGCTCGGGCCTACTGTCCGACGATCACGCCTCGCGCTGCGAGGAAGGGTTGCGGGTCGATGCGTTGACCATCGACCCGCACCTCGAAGTGCAGGTGACAGCCCGTGGATGCGCCGGTCGAGCCGACAAGTGCTATCGGCTGACCGGCGACCACGGCTTCACCGACGTGCACGATCGTGCCGCCGTCCTTGATGTGCGCATAGACGGTCTGTACTCCATGTCCGTGATCGATCATCACCCAGTTGCCGTATGAGCCGTTCGGACCGGTGGCTTCAACGGTCCCCGCGGCCGCGGCAACGATCCAGGTCGAGCACGCGGCGCCTATGTCGTCGCCGTAGTGGAAGGGGCCGGTGCCCAGTGGGCGTGACGGTCGCGGACCATAGCCGTCGGTGATGGGGCCGCGAACCGGGTCGACCCATCCGAGACCGCCCAGTCGGCCGTCGTCCACGAAGTTCGGGAACCGGGTCACCGTGCCGGTCGACGCGATCTGGAGTTGCACGGAGGCGAGGCTCGCCTCCGCCGCGTCGACCGCTGCCGATGCCGTCGCCGCAGCCTGCTTCCGGCTGTCGACGGGTATCGCGCCAACAGCATCCTTCGCCTTGTCGGCTTGTGCCCGCAGCGTTCGCGCCGACATGGCGTCGTGTTCGGCGCGAGCTGCCGCCTCCGTCGGAGAGGCCGTCTCGCGTGCCAGCTGGTCGAGCGAGCCGAGCCGCTGAAGGAGATTGCCGCCACTTCCGGCGAGGATCGCCGCGAGCGGGTCGGCCGAGGCGAGCGGATTGCCGCCCGCCCGCACCTCGCGCACCAGCAGCCGGGCTGATGCGGTCGCTGTCGCCTCGGCCGCCTCGGCACGCTTCTCGGCATCCGCTGCGAGCTCGGTCGCCTGATCGAACTCGCCCTTCGCCGCGTTGTACTCAGCCGAAACGTTCGCGTAGTGCGCACGAGCGTCGGCGACCTTGGCGGTCGACGCGGCCAGTTCGGCCTCGAAACGTGCAGCGAGTGCGCTGATCGCCGCGTTCTGAGTCAGCGCCGTGTTCGGCTGCGGAGCCGCTGCGGTCGGAGCGATCGGCTCGTCGTCGACCGACGAGTGTGGCGTCGGGTTCGGGTGTGGCGTCGGCTTCGGCGTCGGTGTTGGGGTCGGTGTTGGCGTTGGGGTCGGTGTTGGGGTCGGTGTTGGCGTTGGGGTTGGCGTTGGAGTCGGTGTTGGCGTTGGCGTTGGCGTTGGGGTAGGAGTCGGTGTCGGCGTTGTGAGCGGATCGCCCGGGTCGGGGGACTTCATCGGGTCGGGTGTGGTGCCGGAGCCGGGCGCTCGGGTCGGCGGTGTGGTCGAATCGCAGTGGTCGGCCGTGGTGCCGGTGTCGTCGGAGGACCCAGCGGGTGGCTGCGTCGCTGTCGGCGCCGGCGTCGCTGCCGGCGTCGGCGTCGTCACCGGATCGGTCTGCGAGGTCGAGCCTGGCGGGGATTCGCAGCTCGAGGCTTCGGCGCTCGGATCGGCGAATCCGAGCAGGCAGAGGGATGCGATCGCACACACCGCTCCCGCGCGGCGAGGGTACCCCCGTCGTGGAGTCGTCAGACCTTCTCGGCTGATTCTGCTCGTGTGTGACATCGGTGAACCATCCACCGCCCCAGGTGACGGCCCGATTCAGAGACCCGGACGTCGTTTCGAGTCTTTCACCGCGGCATCCGGTTCACAAGGCCGGGGGAGCGGTGCACAGCAAACTTGAGGATTTGTCATCTAAGCCGTCCGATCTAGAACGGCCCTTCGACTGCACGGCGCACGGCATCCGCCGCCCCCGGGTCGTGAGCTGCCGCGACGATCAGGCCCGGCTGGGCGTCGCGCAGGGCTTTCACCCGCTGCGTGGACGCCAGCAGGTCACGTCTGCGGCCGACGCCGGGCACGTGGTCATCGTCGAACAGGTGGATGTCGTAGGTGAGGTCGCCGACGAACAGCATCGGCGCCAGCCCCTCCTGCCGGAGGAGCAGAGACAGTGATCCCGGGGTGTGGCCCGGGGTAGGGAGGAGCACCAGGCTGCCGTCGCCGAACAGGTCGTGCCCGCTCTCGAAGGGGCGGAGCGATTCGTCGCCGAGCGGGCCGAACTGGACCTGTTCCCAGTTCAGGCCGGGGATGCGGATGTGATTCCTCATCAGACCGTTCAACTCCGGCAACGGTGCATCCAGGGTGGCCCATTCTGCGGCCCCGACCAGAATGCGCGTCCCGGTCAGTTCAGGAAGGCCGCCGATGTGGTCCTGGTGCAGGTGGGACAGGACGGCCACCGCCACATCGCCCGGTGCATAGCCGAGTCGGCCGAGCTGGGCGGTGAGTGTCTCATCCGGTTCGATCTCGAAGCGAGCGAGGCGGCGATAGGGAAGCCGGGTCATCCCACCGGGGAAGTAGTCCGGGTCGGTGACCGAGTGCCGGTCCTGTCCGGTATCGAAGAGTACGAGCCCGCGCTCATGCTCGATCACGTAGACGTTGATCGGCCGGGGAGCCGTCCAGGTGCGCGACGTGAAGAGCCACCAGGCGAGCGGAGTGCCGTTGGATCGCTCGTGCTGCGGTCGGATGCGCACCTGCCCGGTGCTGATGACGGAGACGCGGGTGATGGGCCCCATGTCACCGAAGCATAGGGGTCATCGGCTGCGCATTGGCATCGTTCGCGGTCAGCGGGGCCAGGCTCCACGTCGACTCGATCGTCCGTAGCAGCGAGTAGTGCGTGTACGGCGTCGACGAGCTGACGTGCACGGCGGCCGCCGAGCCGGCGAATATGCACGCAACCACATTGTCCGAGCTGTCACCCTCATCGAACGTGACGACGAGCAGGGAGCGCTGCTGTGTGAAGGCGGGGGAGCGAAGGATGCCCGGCACTGTCGCAGCGAGCCAGGCGTCGCCGGTCGCCACCGAGCAGTCGTGCATGTCGCTGCACAGGTTCGGGCTGATGAACGAATAGTTCGGAATGGATGCCGAGGACGCCAGGTCTGCCGCGAACCGGGTGAACGGAACGACGTGCGACGCACAATACGCGGCATCGCCGGTGACGCTCGGAAAGTACAGGAACGGATTGTGCTTCACCGCATAGAGGGTCGTGTTGCCCGTCTGGCAGGGGCCGGGCATGCTTTCGGCGTACATCTTCCACGTGCGGCCCGAGCGGTCCAGGGACTGCGCGATGTTCGGACCGGTGACCAGGCATGAGCCGCCCGGCGGGTTGCAGTCGGTCGTGATGCCGGCGGTCGTCCCGCTCGTCAGGGCGAGATAGTTCGGGAGGCTCGGATGCGCGACCGCAGAGTACCGGGTGGCGGTCGCGTACTGGCGCGAGAGCGCGTTCAGGTAGGGCGCAGCGGGGTTTCCGAGGATCTCCGTCGCCGGCTTGTTCTCCTCGACGATGATGACCACGTGCTGCAGGGGCGCCGCGGCTGCCGCCGTCGGCGTCGGCGACGGTCGTCCGACCGTGCCGGTGGCGGGCGCGGATGCTGCGGTCGGCGACGCCGCCGGTGTGGGCGGGGAGCCCGTGCTGCCGACGCAGCCCGTGAGCAGGAGCGCGATCGCTGCCCACGATCCTGCCAGCACGGCACGCAGGATCATGGCCAGTCGCGACCCTGCCACGTTGCGATGTCGACGACGTTGCCTTCGGGATCGATTAGCGACCACCAGGCCGGCGCATACGTGTCACCGAGCATCCGGCCGCCGGCCGCGAGAACGGCATCCACGCGGGCCTGCGCCTGGTCGTGAGGGACCGAGACGTCGACGTGGATGCGGTTCCGAGGCGGAACATACTGCTTCTCCGCGAACGACGCGGTCGGGCCGATGAGATTGGGCTCGACGAGGTCCTGGGGTCCGACGGCAACGTAGCCGAGTGCTGCGCGCCAGAACGGCATCACCGCAGACGGGTCCGCCGCGTCGAATGCGAGCTGCACATGCTGGACGGCTGCCGGATCGGCCCTGAGTCCGAGCCGAGCCGCGACGAGGGAGACACGTCGCGCCAGCTCGAGGTCGAGGTCGCTCAGTCCGACCCCGGGCGTGATGACCTGCACAGTGACCGTGTCAGGACGCAGGTCGATCAGAGGGGCGTGACCCAACGCATCCGCCTCTTCCGCGATAGCGGCGACCAACGCTGCGCCCGTCGCGAAGTCGCCGGTTTCGTAGAGCGTTTTCGCGCCCCAGAAGAGTGCACGCCATTCGGCTACGCCATCTGCGGCGGAGAATTCAGCATCCGAGATCTGCTTGGCCATAGGGCGACGTTACCCGTGGAGGGCTTCCCATTCCAGAGCGGCGAAGCGCCGTCCCGATCGAGCAGGAATCGAGAAGCCCCGATCCGTCGGGCCGAATTAGCGTGAGCACCATGACATCCATCGACTACGTCAGCCTCGAATCGGCTGACCCTTCAACTTCAGAAGAGTTCTACAACGCCGCGTTCGGTCTGGGCGACCAGGTCCGGGCGCAGTCGTCTGACGCGGCGACCTCGGGGTTTCGCGGGTTCACCCTCTCACTCATCGTGTCCCAGCCCTCGACCGTGAGCAGCCTGATCGATTCGGCTGTCGCCGCCGGCGCGACCGCGCTCAAACCGGTCTCGAAATCGCTGTGGGGAGTCGGCGGGGTCGTCCAGTCGCCCGACGGGTCGATCTGGAAGGTCGCGACGTCGGCCAAGAAGGACGACGGCCCGCAGACCCGGCAGATCGACCAGATCGTGCTCCTTCTCGCGGCGGAAGATGTGTCCGCCAGCAAGCAGTTCTATGTCGACCACGGTCTCGCCGTGGGCAAGAGCTTCGGCAAGTACATCGAGTTCTCGACCCCGTCGAGCCCGATCGGCCTGGGACTCTACGCCCGCCGCGCCCTGGCGAAGGATGCGGGCGTCGCGCCGGAGGGAAGCGGTTCGCACCGGATCGTCATCGGCAGCGACGCGGGACCGTTCACCGACCCGGACGGCTTCGCGTGGGAGGCCGCGACGGGAGCGTAAGTGGTCAGCCAAGGGCGCGCGTGAGTTCAGCCCGCGTGGCCTGAGCGCCGGTCCCGCCGCGTCCGCGCACGGACAGCGAGCCGGCCACGGCCGCCCATCGCAAGCGCTCGCCTTCGTCGCCCACCCCGTCGACATACGCGGCGAGATACCCTGCGTCGAAGCTGTCGCCCGCGCCCGTCGTGTCGACCACGTCGAGGACCAGTCCCGGCGCATCCGCCATCCGCGCGCCGTTCTCGAAGGCCAGCCCACCCTCAGCGCCGGCCTTCACGACGACTCGGCAGCCGAGTGCCGACAACGCGGCGGCGTCGTCGATGTCGGTCGCGGGGGCACCCCGCACCGCAGACGCGATCGCGAGCGCTTCCTCGCGGTTGGGCAGGAAGACATCGACTCGCCGCAGCACATCGGCAACGCCGGCCCACCGCTCGGCCGGGTCCCAGTTGGTGTCCAGACTCAGAGTCACACCGCGCGCAGAGAGTTCATCGAGCAGCCCCGGCAGCGCTGCGGCAAGCGCCGGCTGCAGAAAGTACGACGCGAAGTGGACGTGTCGGGGTCGCAGGCGCCTGACGGCCTCGAGCACTGCATCCGCCGTCAGTGCCGGGATGGTCCCCGGCAGCGTGAGGATCGCCCGGTCGTCCGGCCCGGAGAGAATGACGGAAAGACCGGTGGGCCGCTCTGCATCCACCGCGACAGCCGAGCAGTCGACACCGCTCTCGCAGAGCCGATCGAGCACGAGCGCGCCGAACCGGTCATTCCCGATCACCGCGGCGAGCGCCGTGCGCACGCCGAGCCGGGCGAGCCCGCACGCGACGATCGCTGCGCTGCCGCCGAGCAGCAGGTCCGCCGAGTCGAGCAGCTGCTCCGCCTGGCCGAAGCGGGGGACCGTGTCGCCGGTGAGCACCAGATCCGGGTTGGCATCGCCGACGACGAGAACGTCGATTCCGCTCATCCCTTCAGACCTGAGAAGGTCATCGTGGCGATGAACTGCCGCTGGGCGAACAGGAAGAAGAGGATGAGCGGCATCGTCGCGACGACGTTGCCGGCCATGATCAGGCTCCAGTCGGTCTGGTGCATGCCCTGGAAGTTCGCGATGCCCAGCTGCAGCGTGAACGCCGACTGGTTGTTGATTGCAATGAGCGGCCAGACCAGATCGTTCCAGGCGCCGAGCAGGGTGAAGATCGCGAGCGTCGCGATCGCGGGACGCGCGAGCGGCAGCACGATCCGGAAGAAGATCTGCCACCGGTTGCAGCCGTCGATCGCGCCGGCCTCCTCAAGCTCCGCGGGCAGGGAGAGGAAGAACTGGCGCATCAGGAAGATGCCGAACGCTGTCGCCAGCCACGGGACGATCGCAGCTCCGAGACCGTTGAGCAGCCCGAGCTTCGCGAACAGGATGTAGGTCGGAATCATGAGCAGCTGGGTCGGGATCATGATGGTCGCGAGAATCATCAGGAAGCCGAAGTTGCGCCCGGCGAACTTCAGCCGCGCGAACCCGTAGCCGGCCACCGAGCACAGGACGATGTTCGACACGATCGCTGTCGCAGAGACGATCACGGTGTTGCCCAGCCAGAGGAGGATGTCAGTCTGGCCGAAGAGCCTGACGTAGCCGTCTAGCGTCAGTCGTGAAGGAATGAACGGCGGCGGGAACGCCACCAGATCCTTCGCCGGCGAGAACGAGGCCAGCAGCATCTGCAGGAATGGCACGAGGAACAGGATGGCCACGGGGAACAGCACGAAGTGCCAGCCGCTCATCCGTCGCCTCCGCCGGCCACCGCGTGTTCCCGCCTCCCGCGACACCGTCAGGGATGCCGTTGAGACCTCGTCGAGTACCGTCGCCATCAGAAGGCCTCCGATCCCCGGCGCCGCGAGAACACGACGACGCCGATCGTGATGAGCAGCGTGACCGCGAAGAGTACATAGGCGGCGGCCGAGCCGTAGCCGAACTGCAACGCGTGGAACGCTTTGTCGTAGAGGAAGTAGACGATCGTCTTGGTGGCGTCCAGCGGGCCGCCGCGTGTCGTCGTGTACACGAGGTCGAAGAGCTGGATGGCCTCGATCGTCTGCCAGATGACCACGAAGACCGTGACCGGCGCCAGCTGCGGCCACACGATCCGCCAGAAGGTCTGCCACCGGTTCGCCCCGTCGATCCGTGCGGCCTCGATGAGATCCGAGGGAACATCCTGAAGCGCCGCGAGATAGATCACGGTGGTGAAGGCCGCCGAACCCCACAGCGACATGATCGCGATGACCAGCATCGCCTGGTGGGGGTCGTCCAGCCAGCCCTGCTGCGGCAGGTGCAGCACCCGGAGCACGTTGTTGACGAGACCGAACTGCGGGCTGAACAGGTAGGTCGAGAGGATTCCTGTGGATGCGGCCGAGGCAACGAACGGAACGAAGATCGCTGTGCGGTAGAAGCCCATCCAGCGGATGCGCCGGTTCAGCGCGACCGCGAGGAAGAGGCCGAGCAGAACGGACGACGGGACGAACAGGAGGGTGAAACCGGCCGTGTTCGAGACGGCGTTCCAGAAGTCCGCATCCCCGACCAGGGCGGCATAGTTCTGGCCGCCGACCCACGTGGCCTCGCTGAAGCCGTCCCAGCTCTGGAAGGACAACACGAAAGCCCAGAGCGCGGGGAAGATCGAAAGCCCCAGGATGATCACCGTGGCTGGAGCCACGAAGCCCCAGCCCGTGAGGGCTGACAGAACCCCCTGCCGCCGTTTGACTGTGCGGGAGGGCATGTTACTTGCCGAGTCCGGCGTCGGCCGTCTTGGCCGCCTGCTCGAGAGACGACTTCGGTTCGCCCTGACCCTGCAGGACGTAGGAGATCGCTTTGCCGATCGCGACCGAGAGCGCCGCATAGCCCTTGCTGGTGGGGCGGGTCTGCTTGACGTTCTGGGAGTTTGCGACGAACACGTTGTAGCCGGGGTACTGCGCAGACTCTGCCGCGACGGCCGCGGAGGACGCCTCCGAGGAGCGCAGCGGCAGATTGCCGAGCGCGACGTTGAAGCGTTCATCCTGGGTGTCGGACGTCAGCCATTCGGCGAACTGCGTGGCCCAGTACGCGCGGTTCGCGTCGTGGTGGTCGAACAGCGCCCAGATGTCCGGACCGGACACCGTCTGGTGGTCGCCGTTCGTTCCCGGGAGCTGCACCACGCCGTACTTCGTGCCGCCGGTCTTCAGGTCCGAGAGCTCCCACGGGCCCGACGTGATCATCCCGATGCGGTTGCTGACGAAGAGCTGGCCGAACTTCTCGTCGGTCTGGTCGAGGTAGACGCTCTTGTCATCGACAGCCATCGAACGCAGGAACGAGAGCGCGTCGGTGCCGGAGGACGAGGCGAATTCGGATTTCGTGCCGGCGTCGTTCAGGATCGAGCCGCCGTTCTGCCACAGGTGCGGCCAGAACTGCCACGTTGTCTCCTCGCTGCCCGACACGGAGTAGCCGTAGCCGTAGATGTGGTTGGCCGCGTCGGTCAGCTTCTTCGCTGCAGTGCGGAAGTCATCCCACGTCCAGTCGGCGGTGGGGTAGGCGAGGCCGGCCTTGTCGAAGAGGGTCTTGTTGTAGAGCAGGCCGATGTTGTCGACGACCGCGGGGAAGCCGATGACCTTCTTTCCCGAGGGCTGGGCCGTGCCGCGGGCTGCGGCGGTGAACTCATCCCACTTCACTTCGGGCTTCTTCACCTCGCTCGAGATGTCGAGTGTGCGGCCGGATGCTTCCAGCTGGCCCGCCCAGGAGCCGAAAGCGTACGACACGTCCGGGTACTGGTTGCCGGCGAAACCCGCCGACAGCTTCTGGAGCAGCTGGTCGGTGGACGAGGCGCCGGGGGAGAGGTTGACCGTGACATTGGGATGCGCCTTCTCGAACTCTTTCGCGAGGCTCTCGATCGCCTTCTCGGCGGCGTCGGACTGGCCGGACCACACGTCGATCTGGACTTTGGCCTTCGGATCGAGGGTCGTCGCGCCGGGGGATCCGCTGCATCCCGCCAGCGCGACGAGCACGGCTGTGGCGGCCAGGGCGCTTGAGGCGCGGAGCACGCGCTTGCGGAGTGGAGTCAACATCTTTGGTTCCTCTTCTCGGGTTCTACGGAATTCAGCCGGATTGATTCTGCTGGAATGTACATTGCTGGTATATCGGATTCTGCCCTGCCGAGGCTGGTGGTCAGCTGAGCACGATCGAACGGGTCAGGTGCCGGGGGGCGTCGGGGTTCAGTCCGCTCCGCTCCGCGATGGCCACCGCGAGGCGCTGCGCCTGGGCGAGTTCGACGAGGGGATCGGCCGTGCCGACCCGCACCGTGGCGCCGGTGCGCTCGATATCGGCGACGAGCGTCGGCTCGGCGCGGCCGATGATCCACACGAGTGATCGGCTGTCGGCGACGGCGAGCGGCCCGTGGCGGTAGTCGAGCATCGGATAGGACTCCGCCCACGCCTGCGCGGCCTCGCGGATCTTCAGAGCGGCCTCCTGGGCCAGCCCGTAGGTCCAGCCGCTGCCGAGATAGACGAAGTGCGTCAGGCCCTCGAGGTCGATGTCGAGCGGACGGGACAGCACAGTCTGCGCTTCGGCGGCGACGCTGCCCATCTCTTCGCCGAGTGCCGCACGTGCGAGCAGGAGGAACGTGGTCGGGAAGCGGGTCTGGACGACCGACTCCTCGTCGGCGAAGTCGAGCAGCAGCACATCGTCGGCAAGCCCGGCGACGGGGGAGTCGGCGACACCGGTCACGGCGATCGTGCGAACGCCGGCAGGCAGGGATTCGAGTGCCTCGATGACTTCGGTGGTGGTGCCGGAGCGGCTGAGCACGAGGACGACGTCGTAGTCGCGCCACGTCCACGGTTCGGAAGCGTAAGCGGCATCCGTCACGCCGAAGCCGGCCTGCTCGCGGAGCGCGGCGAACGATTCGGCGACGAAGGCGGACGTTCCGCAGCCGAGGACGAGCATCCGCGCGCCCGGCTGGACCAGGAGCTGGGCTGCGCGGGCGGTGCGGCTTTCGAGCGCCTGGCGCCAGATGGCCGGCTGGCTGGCGATTTCGCGGGAAGTCAGTGTCACAAGGGGCTCCTGAGGGTCGTGGATGGTGCTGCGCGTGTCGTTGCGCGTTGGACTTATCATTGGCGCAGAGTGAGCGTTTGAGCAAGGAATTGTGCAAATCGCTCATTTTGATTGATCGATCGCTGCAGCGGGAGAATGCCCGGCGGGCTATCCCGCTCTACGCGGCGAGGCGTTGCGCGGCGATGGCCGTGCGGAACCGTCGCCGCGTCACCGTGCCGGGGTCTCGAGCGTTCCGCCGAGCGCGACGGGCAGGAGCGGTGCATGACGGGCGGTGAGTTCGTCGCACAGGGCCCAGATCTCATCCGGCGTGAGGGAGGAGGCTGCGTTGGGGTCCGTGAGCACGGCGCGGCGTACCAGCTCAGGGTCGCCCGTGCGGGCTGCCTCGATGGCGAGTTCCGCCACGGAGAGGTAGGTGCGGTTGAGCGCGGCGCCCTGCGTCGGGATCGCGCCGAAGGGCAGCGGATGCACGCCCGTGCTGTCGACCCGGCTCGGGACCTCGACCACAGCGCCCTCGGGCAGATTGTCGATGAGGCCGCGGTTGACGACATTGGCGTGGATCATGCGCTCCGTGCCGGTCAGGACCGAGTGGATGATCTGGGGCGCGTACTCGGCGGCACCGTCTTCCAGCTCCAGCGGATCACCCGCGGCAAGAGCGGCTTTGGCGTGCTCGAACTCGGCGACGTTCTCCTCGGAGATGCCGAGGTATTCGAGCGGCCGGAGGCGGAACTTCTCGATCTGCTCGGGGGAGCGGAGGAACCAGGAGAGATACTCGGATGAGTGCTCGCTGGTCTCGGTGGGATAGAAGCCGATACGGGTGAAGATCTCGACGCGCACGCGGCGGCGGAGCTCCGGGTCGCGCTCGATCGCCTCGCGCAGGCGGGGGTACAGGTCTTCACCGTCGCGCGACCACTCGACGAGCCAGGCCTGGTGGTTCACGCCGGCCGCCCGGTAGTGGGTGCCCTCCATCGGCACGCCGATCAGCTCGCAGAGGTCGTGCACGGTCCAGTAGACGCTGTGGCAGAGGCCGACGGTCTTGATGTCGGGAGCGACGACCGACATCCACCAGACGTTCATCGCCATCGGGTTGGTGTAGTTGAGGAACCACGCATCCGGGCACAGGTTGCGCATGTCGGAGGCGATGCCGGAGAGCACGGGGAAGGTGCGCAGGCCGCGGAAGACGCCTCCCACGCCGGTCGTGTCGCCGATCGTCTGGAGCAGCCCGGCGGCGGCAGGCACTTCCAGATCGATGCGGGTGGCGTCGATGCCGCCCACCTGGATCATGTTGATCACGAAGTCGGCGCCGCTGAGCGCTTCACGCCGGTCGAGGGTCGCCACCACCTCGGCGGTGCGCCCGAAGCGGGCGGCGACCTGTTCGGCCGTTCCCCGGGCGACCTCGAGACGTTCGGGATTGATGTCGTGCAAGACGACGCGCAGGGGCGGCAGGTCGTCGAAACGGAACAGGTCGGCGAGAAGCTGGCGGGTGAAGACGACGCTCCCCGCTCCGAGGAAAACAATCTGAGGCATGGAGCGATCTTGCGACACTTTGTCGACCCCGCGCAATAAAATGAGCGTATTGCCGATAAAGTGATCACAAACATTGATCACTTTCGATCAGAATCTCCGAAAGGACTGTTGTCGTGGATGCTCCTGCAGCGCAGACCGTGATCGCGCACGTCACGTCGGGACGCCGTGCGAAACGCCTGGTCGCCATCCTCGACCTCGTTTCGGAGCGCGGATCGATCAGCCTGGCCGAACTCTCCGGCACCCTCGGGATCTCTGCCGCAACCGCCCGGCGCGACCTCACCGACCTCGCCGACCAGCGCCTGGTCGTCCGAACGCACGGGGGAGTGTCGGCGCTGGAGCGAGGACGGGAGATCCCGGTCGCGCTGAGAGACACCCGCTTCCAGGAGGCGAAGCGGGCGATCGCCAAGGCGATGGTGCAGCGGCTCCCGGCGGAGCGTCACGTCATCGCGCTGAGCGGCGGGACCACGACCGCGAGCGTCGCACGCGCGCTGGCCGACCATCGCGACATCGCTGTGGTCACGAACTCGCTCACGATCGCCAACCTGCTCTCCGGATACGCCGGCGTGCGCGTCGTGATGACCGGCGGATTCCTGCGCCCGCAGTCGCTCGAGCTGGTCGGAGCACTTGCCGAGAGCACCTTCAACTCCGTCAACGTCGGTACGGCCATCCTCGGAGCCGACGGAATCAGCGCGTCGAGCGGGGTGACCACGCACGACGAGACGGAGGCGCGCACCAACCGGGCGATGGTGGCCAAGGCTCAGCGCACGGTCGTCGTGGCCGACGGTTCGAAGATCGGAGCGGTCGCGCTCGCCCAGATGGCCGAGATCCAGCAGGTGGCGATGCTGATCACCGACAGCACGGCCGATCCCACCGAGCTCGACCGCCTGCGGGCCGCCGGAGTGGAGGTCGTCGTCGTCGACGGCGGCACACAGACCGCTTAGCCGCTCATGCCTGATCGTTCGGCGCGACGATAATGCGCCTCAGGAATCGTCGTTCTTCAGTTCGACCGCCACGAAGTTCCACCGATCCGTGGTGGGCGCGGTCGTCCCGATGGTGATCCTGGAGGCCGCGGCCCCGGTCGGCTGGTTCGTGTACTCGCTCCACATCGTGTCGCCGGTCCGCGTGTCCGTCCACTGGTCGAGAAGAACCAGACCGGTCGGGAACGCCCGGGCGGTCGCGTTGTCCCAGTCGTTGCCGACCGCGAACACGAGGGACGTCGCCGACGTCGTCGTGAGGCTCACTGCGGCTGCTCCGGAGACGGCGGATGCGGCTGCCGACGCACCGATTCCGCTCGTGCCCTCCATCGCGATGACCGTCAGCGCCTGGTCGAATCCACCGACGGATGGGGTGGAGGTCACGGTCGCACTCGTCAGGATGGCCGGGGCGGGAGCAGTCCAGATCTCGCTGTCCCCGTACTGTCCGTTCGCGCGCCGTGCGAGCGTCCAGGTGAGGCCCGCACCGGATACTGTCGCCGTCTGCGAGGCTGTTGCGGCCGGTCCGTCGGAGGCGACGAATGCGACGAGCAGCTCGCCCGCCATGGCCGTGTGGAATGCCGGAGTGGTGACCGCACCGGTTCCGTGGACCGACGTTTGAGCCTGCATGACGAAGCAGGTCATAGGAGGCGCGGGATTCGTCACGGTGACCGCTACGGGTGCTGAGGTGGCCTGGTTGCCGCTGGTATCGGTCGCGACGGCCGAGATCGTGTGACCCCCCGCGCTGGCGGTGGTGGTATTCCACTGGAGCGCGAAAGGCGAGGTCGTCACCGGAGCGCCGAGGGCGTTGCCGTCGAGCAGGAATTGCACCGACCGGATTGCGACGTTGTCCGTGGCGGTCGCCGCTACCGGAGTGGTCCCGGACACGGTCTGTCCCGGCGCCGGGTTCGTGATGGCCACCGTCGGCAGAGTCGTGTCGGGCGGTGTCGACGTGCTCGGGACGACCTCGACCGCGGCGAGGTTCCAGCGATCCGCCGTGGGTGCGGTATCGCCGACGGGCATGCTCGCGCCGCTCACGCGGGTTCCCGT
Organism: Leifsonia tongyongensis; assembly: GCF_010686705.1. Taxonomy (GTDB): domain Bacteria; phylum Actinomycetota; class Actinomycetes; order Actinomycetales; family Microbacteriaceae; genus Diaminobutyricibacter; species Diaminobutyricibacter tongyongensis. The sequence goes on from NZ_JAAGWY010000002.1 coordinate 355,855, forward strand.
GGTCGAACCCTGCACCCAGAACGTGTCTCCGGTCGCGCTGTCAGCCCATTGCGCGACGAGTGCCTGACCGGTGCCGGGTACCCGTGAGATCGCGGCGTCCCAGTCGTTTCCCACCGCATAGACGAGCGAACCGGTCTTCGACGGGACGATGTTCACGCTCGGGGCACCGGAGGCGGCCGATGCGGTCGCGCTCGCTCCCGTTCCGCCCGCGCCGGCGAAGGTCAGCACCGCGAGCTGCTGATCGAAACCGGCCTGGGACAGGGTCGACGTCACCGCAGAGGCGAGTGTTCCCGATGCTGTCGACGTCCAGATCTCGCTGTCGCCGAATTGCGTGTGCGCTTGCGAAACACGCCGCCAGGTCAAGCCGCCTCCGCTGACCGTCGCGGATTGTCCGGCAGCGAGGGCGGGGCCGTCGGCGGAGACGAACGCGACGAACGTCTCACCTGCGAATCGTGGAGAGAAGGACGCTGTCGATACCGTTCCATGGCCCGTAGCGGAGATCGATCGATCGACCGTGAAACCCGGGGGAGTGCCCGAGGCGGCCACGTTCACGCCGACCACCGCGGCTGTGGCCACGTTTCCGGCGCTGTCCGTAACGCGAGCGCTGAGATCGTGCGATCCGGGTGACGTGCTGCCGATCGTCCACGTGTACGCGAAGGGCGATGACGTCAGCACCGGACCGAGCGGGTTGCCGTCGAGCAGATACTGCACCGACGAGACCGTGGCGGGGGCGGTGGCAGCTGCGGCGACCGTCAGCTGTGCTGTGCCGGAAACCGTCGACGACGGCGCCGGACTCGTGAGCGACACCGTCGGAGGAACGGTGACCGGCCGAGCCTGCGCTCCGACCGTGACGGTGGTACCGCTGATCGTGAGGACGGTCGTCGTCACGTTGTTCGTTCGATCGCCTTCGGTGAGGACGTGTTCTGGATCGACCGTGGCCTTCAGTACGTAGGTGCCGTTAGGGAGTGCGTTGATGTCGATCGGCTGGCCGGCGTCGGTCTGGTCGTATTGGTCGCCCCATCCGACGCTCCATCCGAGCGGTTTGGTGGGATCGTCGCAGTTCGAGACGGGGATGAAGGTCTGTGACGGCGTGTTCGGCACATCACCGACACGCGTATCCCCGGTCATGCAGTAGTCCGTCTTCGGACTCGTCGCTACGACCGCGCCGATCGTCCCGTCGGCGTTCCGGGAGTTGAGAGTGAATTTCGTCAGCGGGAACCGGTAGTCGGATCCGCCGACGAAGGCACCGTTGACGGCGAGCGGGACCGTGTGGTCCACCGCCCACACGCCGGGCGCGGAACTGTTGAACAGTGTCTGGGTGAACGTGGCCAATCCCGTGGAGGGGTTGTACGTCGGATTGATCTGGAAGGGACCGGTGCCGGCATCCTCAGTGATGTGCGTATAGCGGAGCATCCGATGGTTTGAGACCGGGTCGACGGCGACCGAGATGAGGTTGGTCGGCACGATGATCTTCATGTCCGGGAGTGTCAGGGTCGCCGCTCGCGCCACCCCGGGCAGGAGAAGGCTCGCTACGAGCGTCACCAGAACCGTTGCGCCGCCCGCCGATCTCAGGACGCGACGACGCGTCGGTGCACGGCCGGAGCCAAGGCCTTCGTGAGAATTGTTCTGGGCCATGAGAAACCCCCGTTCCTCGACGGCACACGGCGCCGACTGACGGAAGGCGCCTGCCACAGGCCATTGAAACACAAACCCCCCGACGTGGCGAGCGATTCTCATGTTCGATTGTGAATGGATCCGGGTGGTCGGGGAGCTGTGCTGCGCATACGCTGAGACGATGCGAGCGATCGTCTACAATGGCTACGGCGGTCCGGAGACGACGACGCTCACGGACCGTCCCGCACCCCGTCCGGCCGCGGGGGAGGTGCTGATCAGGGTTGACGCAGCCGGCCTCAACCCGATCGACGTCCACCAGCGCGACGGTGCACTTCGAAGCGTCATCCGTTACACGTTCCCGAAGATCGCCGGCAATGAGCTCAGCGGAATCGTCGCAGGCGTCGGTGAGGGCGTGACGGCGTTCACGGCCGGCGATCGTGTCTTCGCCCGCGTGGACAAGCGGCTTCTCGGCGCTTTCGCCGAGGAGGCCAGCGTCGCAGAAGAGTTCGTCGCAGAGGCTCCGCGCACGCTTTCCCTGATCGAGGCCGCGGCCGTTCCGCTTGCCGGACTCACCGCGCTCCAGGGACTCGGCCGCGCGCACCTTGCGGTCGGCACGGGAGACCGGATGCTCATCACGGGCGGCGCAGGCGGAGTCGGGTTGTTCGCTATCCAGCTGGCGAAGCATGCTGGAGCGCACGTGACGACGACCGCCTCTGCTGAGGGCGATGCTCTTGTTCGCAGGTTCGGCGCTGACGAGGTCATCGACTACCGGGCGCGCTCGATTTCCTCCGGTTCGGAGCGCTTCGACAAGGTGTTCGATCTCGTCGGGGGACCGACCCTCGATGATCTCGTCGATTCAGTGGTGCCGGGTGGGAGCATCCTGTCGGTCGCCGGTCCGCTCACATCCGGAAGCCTCGACGACGAGGTGCGGGGGATCAAGCGGCTCGCGATCAATGCAGCGCTTCGCAGCCGCAGTCGCGGTATCCGGAGGCGCGCACGAGCTGCCCGAGTCGACTATCAGTACTTCTTCATGCACCCCGACGGCGACGGGCTCGCCGAGCTTGCCGGACTCATCGACGAGGGACTGCTGAAGGTCGAGATCGACAGCAGCTTTCCGCTGGAGCAGTTCGCCGACGCATTTGCGCGGGTCGAGTCACGTCGGGCCAAGGGCAAGGTGCTTCTCACCTTCGATGCGTAGGGGAGCGGCCATGTGTGGGCTCCGAAGCATGACTTGACATAATGTGCATTATCAGCGTGGCGATGGTGTCATATCGCCGGTCAGCGGCTCGAGGAGAACTCGAACCCGAACGGCGGCGTGAGCCCGGTGTAGTCACCGACGACTTTCGCGTCGTACGGGGCATACAGCTCGGCGTTTGTGGTCGTCGTGCTGAAACCGGACATGTTAAGGATTCCGTCCTGGCGGACGATGTGACCGGCGGGGCTGACCTCGATCACGCGGTCGTTGAACTGGTCGCTGATCAGGGTGTCACCGTTCCGCAGTCGTACGGCGCGAGTCGGCAGCGGCGCCACTGCGGCCACCCGCCCTTCACACGGAGAACGGTGGCTCGGCGGTTCACGTTTGCGTCCAGCCTGAAGGGACTCTCATATTCGACGGCCGGCGAAGGGTTTACTTGACATAACGCAGTCCCCCGGCGCTCCCGCGCCCTGAGCCGTTCTTGAAACACGGCGAGAAAACTGAGTGCAACCTGTGTGAGACAGCGCTATCGTCAGCGTTACATGCAGTCGAGCCAGCCGGCTCGTCGGAGAAAGGTGCGTACCCATGACATCTGTTGATCCTCTGGATGCCGAACCAAGCTACTTCGACCTTGATGCGCGGGACCTGACACGATCCGCCATCAACGGCATCCGCGCGGCGTTCGCGGTTAGCGGCATCGTCGCGCTCATTTTCGGAATCGTGTTGCTGTTCTGGCCCGACCGCACCCTGTCCGTTCTCGCGATCTTCCTCGGAATCTACTTCCTGATCGCCGGAATCGTACGGCTCGCGCTCGGTATCTTCAGCCGCGGCATCAGCGGCGGCCACCGCACGCTCGACATCCTGTTCGGACTGCTGCTGGTCGTCGCAGGAATCATCGCGATCAAGAACTCGCAGACCGCCGCTGCGGCGCTGCTGATCCTGATCGTGGCCATCATCGGCATCGGCTGGATCATCGAGGGTGTGATCGCGCTGGCGGAATCGGGACGCGCGGCCTCACGAGGCTGGGCGATCACCTTCGGCATCGTGAGCATCATCGCCGGGATCATCGTGCTGGTCATCCCCGGATGGTCGGCGTTCTGGCTGGTGCTCATCGTCGCGATCGCGCTGATCGTCCTCGGTATCATCGGCATCGTCCGCGCCTTCACCTTCGGGCGTCAGGCTCTCAAGGACCTGTCGGCGCAGCCCAAATAGTTCTCCCATCAATGCGAAGGCCCCGGTCGAGCTGACCGGGGCCTTCGTCGTCGAGGTCGCGACCGTGGGGACGGTCAGCGCGCGTTCGCCTGACTCGGCAGGTAGCGCGCCCACCAGTCGAGGATCGCGTCGAAGCGCTCACGGCGGTGGCGTGGCCGACCGCTTCGGCTGAGCTCGTGGTCCTCGCCGGGGAACACCAGGAGCTCGGCAGCTACTCCCCTGCGCTTGAGGGCCGCGTAGTACCGTTCGGCCTGGCCGAGCGGGCACCGCAGGTCGCTCGCCGAGTGGAGCACGAGCGTCGGCGTCTCAACGGCGTCCACATGCGCCTGCGGGCTCTGGGCGCGCATCCGGCCCTGTTCGGTACCGGTGTACTCGTCGCTGAAGAAGCTGCCGATGTCACTCGTACCGATGAACGCCTCGGGGTCGAGGTAGCCGCGTTCGACGATGGCGGCGGCGAAGCGATGGTCGTGCGACGTCGTCCACGCCGTCAGGTATCCGCCGTACGAGCCGCCCATGATGCCGAGACGGTCCCGGTCGAAGGACGGGTTGTCGGCGATCGCGCCGTCGAGGAAGTCGAGCACGTCGGTGAGATCGACAGTACCCATCTGCTGCCGGATGACCCGCCCGTGCTCTTGGCCGTACCCGGCCGAACCCCGCGGGTTGCACATGACGACCGCGTAGCCGGCATTCGCGTACACCTGCGCCTCGTCGAAGATGCGCACCGAATACTGTGCGAAGGGACCGCCATGGATGTTGAGCAGCACCGGATGAGGTCCGTCGCCCGGGGGCGCGACCACCCACCCGTGGATGTCGTACCCGTCGCGCGCCGGGACGACCAGTTCGCGCGCCGGCAGCACACCGCTGGCACGCAGTCGCGCCGAGAAGTCGGTGAGCTTTCGCAGGCTACCGTCGTCGACGACGGCGACATCGCCGTTGGTGGTCGCATCCGCGAAACTCACGACGAGCGTGTCGCCGGCCGCTGCCGCGCCGGTGATCTCGCGTGTCCGGTCCGTCACTTCGCGCAGCTCGCCCGCCTGGCTGACGACGAGGAGCCGGAGCGCGCCGCGGCTGCGGTCGCGCACCAGCACGGCGTCGTCGTGGTACGCGACGATGTCCGATTCGCTGAGATCGATGGTCTCCGGGTCGGTCAGGAGTCTCGGCGCTCCCCCATCCGGGTCGATGACGTACAGGGCGGCGTTGCGAGCGACGAAGTCGCGTCCGCCGGGGCCGACATCCTGAGCCGTGAAGTACAGGGCGCCGTTCAGTCCATATGCCGCGTCGAGCATGGACCAGTCGCCGTACTCCCCCGTCAGGTTCGTCGGTTCGGCTCCCCTGCCGTCGAGACGGAGCGCGTACACGTCCGACCGCAGGTCATCGTCACTGCTCTTGTGGCGGGCCGAAACGAACGTCACCGTTCGGCCGTCCGGCGAGAAGTCGATGGATGAGTCGTCCCACTCCCCCGTGGTCAGCTGTTTCGGTTCGGCGACCGTCGGGACGACCGCTGCGGCGCCTTCGGCGGTCGCTGCCGACTGGACGACCGGCTCGCCCCAGACATCCGGGACCGCGACGATGAAGACATGCGCCCGCCGGTCCGTGATGTAACCGAGGCCGTTCGACTGATATTTCAGTGTGGTGATGTGTCGCGGCGGTTCCGCATTCGCCTCGATGCCTTCGACCGATCCGTACCGCCCCGCCTCCGGCACGCGGCTGACGAACGCGAGTTGACGACCGTCAGGCGACCAGGCGAACTCGCTGACGCCGAGCTTGCGATCGGTGACCGGCATGGGCTCGCCGCCGGCGGCATCCACGACGTAGAGCTGCGAAGGGCCTTTGACCGGCGCTCGCAGGAAGGCGATGAGCCGGCCGTCGGGCGAGAACTTCGGCGCGGTGTCACGGAACCCGCGGGTGAACCGCCTCGGGGCGGCGTGCCCGGTGAGCTGCACCGCCCAGAGTTGGCCGACATAGGCATCTGCGCCGAGATCGGGCCGCGTCACCGAGACGACGGCGCGGCCGCCGTTCGGATGGATCGTCGGAGCCGAGACCCCGGTCAGGAGGTCGAGGTCAGTTGCTTTCATCGTCCACCGGCACGAAGTCGGACGTGTCGCCCACGTAGCGGGTGTGCGACTCGGGTACAGGGTCGACGGCCGCCGAGGCCACTTCGGCGGCGAACTCGCTGACGTTGTAGAGCTTGCCCGCGGCGTCCTTGCGGGCGCTGATGGCACCGGGGTTGGCGCGTTCGAGCAGCGTAGCCGTGATGGTGCCTTCGATCATGTCGCCGGAGACGACGACGAATTCGATGCCCTTCTCCGTGAGCGACGGGATGAGGGCACGCAGCGCATCCTCACCGGCCCGCTTGCTCAGCGCCACCGGTTCGTACTCGGGCATCGTCGGCGTCGTGCGGATGAAGTGCGCCTGGTGGCTGGTGACGAAGACGATGCGCGAGCCGGGGGCGAGCAGCGGCAGAGCGGACGTCAGGACGTCGACCTGCGCATCGCGGTTCAGCTGCATGGCATAGTCCGCAGCCATGCCCGACTCCATGCCGCCCGAAGCGTTCAGCACAAGGATGTCGAGCCCGCCGAATTCGTCCTCCACCGTGTCGAACATGGCGGCGACGGAAGCCGGATCGGTCAGGTCGGCGCCCACGGTGATCGCGGTTCCGCCGGCTTCGCGGATGGAGTCGGCGAGCTTGACGGCGCGCGCCTCCTTGTTGCGGAAATTGATGACGACCCGAGCGCCGGCCTCGGCGAAGTAGCGCACGGTGTCGGCTCCGATCCCGCGTGACGAACCCGTCACCAGGACGCGTCTGCCTTCGAGGGAACCGGGGGCGAGCGGGTTGGACACGGAGCACTCCTAGGGATCGTCTTTCAACCCGCAGAGAGCGGGATTTCCTCCCTGAGACTACCAAGTGCGTTCCGCCTCCACCGCCTTCGGAACTGATAGCGTCAGATCAACTGAAGAAGGGAGCGGAGATGGACGAATTCGCCTGGATCGTCTGGCTCGTTCTCATACTGATTTTCGTCATCATCGAGATGCTGACAGTCGATCTCGTCTTCCTGATGCTGGCGATCGGGAGCGTCGGAGGCCTGATCAGCGGGCTCTTCGGTGCGCCGTGGTGGCTCCAGCTGATCATCGGCGCCGTGCTCTCGGTCCTGCTCTTGTTCACGATCAGGCCACCGCTGCTGAAAGTGCTCCGGCGCGGCGGCGACCCCGCCAAGACGCTGGTGGATGCACTGATCGGCATGTCCGGGACCGTCGTCTCAACCGTTACCCCGGTCGGAGGCCAGGTCAAGCTCGCTGTCGGCGAGACCTGGACCGCACGCACGGCCCCCGGCACACCCGACATCGTCCCTGGCCAGCACGTCACCGTTGTGTCCATCGAGGGGGCGACCGCCGTGGTCGCGCCCGCTGAAAGGAGCGTCCATTGAACGCCACGCAACTCGTCATACAGATCGTGGTGTTCGTGATCGTCGCGGTCATCGCGATCTTCGTTCTGGTCGCGTTGTTCCGGTCGATCCGGATCATCCCCCAGGCGACGGCGGGCGTTGTCGAGCGACTGGGGCGCTATCACAAGACACTCCTTCCGGGGTTGAACATCGTCGTGCCGTTCGTCGACCGCGTGCGTCCACTGATCGACATGCGCGAGCAGGTGGTGTCATTCCCGCCGCAGCCCGTGATCACCGAGGACAACCTGGTCGTCTCGATCGACACCGTCGTCTACTTCCAGGTCACGGATGCGCGGGCGGCGACGTATGAGATCGCCAACTACCTGGGTGCCGTCGAACAGCTCACCACCACGACACTCCGTAACGTCGTCGGCGGTCTCAACCTCGAAGAAGCGCTGACGTCGCGCGACGAGATCAACGGGCAGCTCCGCATCGTGCTCGACGAAGCCACCGGCAAGTGGGGCATCCGAGTATCGCGCGTCGAACTGAAGGCGATCGACCCGCCCCTCTCCATCCAGGACTCGATGGAGAAGCAGATGCGCGCCGAGCGTGATCGCCGCGCGGTGATCCTGACCGCGGAGGGTGGCAAGCAGTCCGAGATCCTGAACGCCGAGGGCCAGCGGCAGGCCGCCATCCTCAGCGCGGAAGGCTACGCCAAGGCGGCTGTGCTGCGCGCGGAGGGCGAAGCGAAAGCCATCACCACGGTGTTCAGCGCCATCCACGAAGGGCGACCGGACAATCTGCTGCTCGCCTACCAGTACCTGCAGACGCTGCCGAAGCTGGCGGAAGGCGCGGCAAACAAGCTGTGGATCATCCCCAGTGAGCTGACGGAGGCACTCCAGGGCATCGGCAAGGCGTTCGGCGGTCCGGATGCGACGGCTCCGCAGCCGACACCGCCCGCGCCACCGGCCATGTCCTCGGTCGCCGCTCCCCCGCCGGCCTCCCCGCCCGTGCCCGCGACACCGAGCGTTCCGGCCTCCCCGGCAGCGCCGGAGACCTCAGGGGCGCAGACGTCGGTGTCCGAATCGTCCGCGCCGGCATCGCCCGGGGCGGATGCCTAGCCCTGCTTCCCCGCATGTCCAGGGGTACGAGGGCGACTACTTCTCCACCTCGTACCCCCGGATCATCGCACACCGTGGTCTCGCGCTGGACGCCCCCGAGAACACGCTCCTCGCCTTCCTGAAGGCGCTGAGCGCGGGCGCGACGCACCTCGAGACCGACGTGCACGCGAGCGCCGACGGTGTCGCCGTGATCAGCCATGACTCCGACCTGAACCGCCTCGTCGGGCGCAAGGTCGGTGTGGGTCAGCTGAGGATGTCGGAACTGCGGCGGATCGACCTGGGCGGCGGCCAGAGCTTCATCTCCCTCGCCGAGGCGCTGGATGCGTTTCCGGCTGCGCGCTTCAACATCGACATCAAGGATGCGGCCGCCGCGGCCCCGGCCGCCGACGCGATCCTGGAGGCACGCGCGACCGGCCGCGTGCTCATCACGTCGTTCGACGAGGGGCGCAGGCGACGGACGGCGGATGCCCTCCCGGGGGTGGCGAGCAGTGCATCCGTCAGCCGCGTGCTCGCAGCCGTCGTCGGCGGGAAGCTCGCGATCGCGCCGCTCGTCCGTCGGGCACTGCGAGGGCTCGTCGCCGTCCAGGTGCCCGAACGCTCCGGCCCCCTGCGCGTCGTGACGCGGCGGACCGTCGAGGCGATCCACGCGGCAGGACGGGAAGTCCACGTGTGGACGGTCAACGATCCGGCCGCCATGACGCGCCTCCTCGACCTCGGCGTCGACGGCATCGTCACCGATCGCTGCGACGTCATGAAAGCACTCGTCGACGCCCGCATCTGAGAGCCTGCTGGGAAGAACTCGCAAACGGAAAGAGAAAACCCAGCTTGACGGTTTATAACTGTGGATGCATCGCGAGAAGGAGACCACACAATGGCAGATCGCAGTTTGCGCGGAATGAGACTTGGCGCCCAGAGCTTACAGAGCGAAGAAGGCGTCGTTTACTCCCCGCGTTCCCGTTACACCTACCTGTGCGCACAGTGCGGCAAGGAGACCGAGGTCATCTTCTCGGCAGAGGCCGAGGCACCGGAGACCTGGGAGTGCAAGCACTGCGGCCATGAGGCGACACTGCTCGTCGATGACACGCCTGTCGTCGTCGACCGTTCCGACGCGAAGACCCCCCGCAGCCACTGGGACATGCTGCTGGAGCGCCGCACCCGTGCCGAGTTGGAGGAACTCCTCGAGGAGCGCCTCGCCTACTTGCGCGCACGTCGCGGCGAGCACAAGATCGGCGCCTGAGAACACCAAGCGCCGCCGCCTGACCGACGAAGCCGCTTCACACCGAGTGTGAGGCGGCTTTCTCTGTGCGAGCCACGGTGGAAGCTGTGCGTGGCGACCGCCCCGACCGGACGGCGAAGAACGCGATCACGAGGGCCGCGAGTCCGAGTCCGGAGACCAGCCACTCGATCCCCCGGCTGAGAAGGGTCGCCGGCGTCGTCGCCGTGCCGAGCGGAACATCGGCGATCATCGAACCGGCTTGGTACGCGGGAATACTCGCGATCGTGCCCCCCGAGGGACCGATGATCTGGCTGCTGCCGACCGTGGAGATGTTCACCAGGGAGCGACCGGCCTCGATCGCGCGGAGCCGGGCGATCGCGAGCTGCTGCATGTTCTCATCCGTTCGCCCGAAGTCCGCGTTGTTGGTCTGGGCCAGGATGACCTGCGCGCCGCCGTTCATCATGTCGGTGAGGAGCTGGTCGTCGACGATGTCGAAGCAGATCGAGATCCCGGCCTTCACCCCGTTGACGTCGAACACGTTGTCGCGGGTTCCCGGCGTGTAGTCGCGGCCGATCAGGTCGATCAGGCTCGGCGCGAACATCCGCCAGAACGACCGGTCGGGGACATATTCGCCGAACGGTACCGGGTGCTTCTTGTCGTAGTAGTCGGTGACACCTTTTCCGGGCTCCCAGAGGAGCGAGGTGTTGAAGTACTCGCGGTTGCGGTAGGTGATCGTCCCGACGATGAATGGCGCGTTCATCGCGGTCGCGAGATCGTTGATCGTGTTCGCGGAATCCTGGTCGCGCGTCGGGTCGATGTCGGCCGAGCCTTCGGGCCAGACGACCATGTCGGCCTTCTCGTCGATGATCTTCCGGGTGGCATCCACCTGCGTCTGCATCACATCGCCGGGGGCCGCGCCGTCGAAGTAGCCCGCCGGCCCGTTGCCCTGCACGGCGGCGATCCTGGTGGTCCCGTGGGTGGTCGCCGGCCACGCCGGGATGACCAGCACCAGCGCGATCGCGCCGACGGCGATCGAGACCCGCCACGCGCGCCGGACCTCGAGCTCGAACGCGCACTCCAGCGCGAGGGCCACGAGCCACACGATCACGAAGGTGAGGCCCGACATCCCGAACCAGGCGACGAGGGGTGCGAACGGACTCTGCGACTGCGACTCGGCGACACGCCCCCACGAGAATCCGCCGTACGGCCAGTTGCCCGCCACGTACTCGCGGAGCGTCCACAGGCCGGCTACGACGACGGGGAGCAGGCCGAGCCGGCCGAGTCTCGTCGGCCAGGCGACCGGAACCCAGCGGTAGGCGAGCGTGATCAGCAGACTGCCGAGAGCGAAGAACAGCGCTTCGAGCACCGACAGTGCGATCCAGGGCACGGGGCCGAGGTAGAGGGCCGTCCACTGCACATGGAAGAGGTAGAACGAGAGTCCGGCGACGAAGCCGACGAGCAGCGAACTGCGGGTGCTCCTCCCCCGCAGGCTCCACAGGATCAACGCGACGCCGACGAACGCCAGCGGCCACCAGTCGCGGTCGGGGAACCCGGCATCCAGGATGGGCCCCGCCCCGGCGGCGACGATCAGCGCCAGCCAGAGGGGCAGCGGCGGGCGCACAGCAGGACTCACGTCGTGAGAGCTTAGGGCATCCGTGTGGGTGCGCGCCGACAGCCAGCTAGGCAACGGATGAATACGCCACGATGCCGCGCCGGATCGACTCGAGCGCCTGCCGCGCTGTCCGCCCCACCGGACCCTGGGCGACGAGTGACAGCTGGTCGAGCAGGTCGATGGTCTGCTTGGTCCAGCGAACGAAATCGCCCGCTGCCATGTCCGCATCCTCGAGAACCTTGTTGAGGCTGCCTCCACGCGCCCAGCCGTGCATCGCCAGGGACAGCCCGGTGGCGATGGGTTCACTCCCCGGCAGGCGGTTGTTGCGCTCGAGGTCGTCGAGGACACTCCACAGCTCGGTGGTCTTCTCGAGCGCGGGACGGAATGCGCCCTTCGGCAGATACCGGTCGGACACCAGGCCCTCGTCGCGACGCGGTTCGAAGACCAGCGCGCACGCCATCGCCGCCAGGCTCGGAGCGTCGAGCTGGTTCCAGACGTTCCGGCGGAGGCACTCGGCGACGAGCAGGTCGCGTTCGCCGTAGATGCGTTTCAGCGTCGCGCCGTGCACGGTCAGAGACGTACCGCCGTCGTCGTCGATGGAGAGGTAGCCGCGTTCGACGAGCACGTCGGTGACGCGATCGAAGACCTTGGCGACGGCGCCCGTGCGCGAACGGATCTGCTGGCTGAGCGCATCCGTCTCCCGCTTCAGCTTCCACCATCGTTCCGCCCACCGCGCGTGCTGCTCGCGGTCGGGGCACCGGTGGCAGGGATGGTCCTTCATGCGCTTGCGGAGCGCGTTCAGCTGGCGCTGGCGCTTCTCCCGCTCGCCCCGGCTCAGTCCCTCGAGCCGCGCGCCCTGGCGCTCGAGGTCGCTCAGCTGGCGGCGGATCGCCGAATACTCCTTGAAATCGCCGAGGTGGCAGGTCATAGCCTGCTCGTATCCGGCGAGGGACTCCTCCTGCTGCCGCACCTTGCGGGCCAAATCGACAACGGCACGGTCGGCCTGGAACTGCGCGAACGACGACTCGAGGATCTCCCGGGTGCGCTCCCGGCCGAACTGGTCGATGAGGTTGACGGCCATGTTGTAGGTCGGCCGGAAGCTGGAGTTGAGCGGATAGCTGCGCCGGGATGCGAGCGAAGCGACCGACTGCGGGTCGAGGCCGTCCTGCCACTGGATGACCGAATGGCCCTCGACGTCGATGCCCCGACGGCCGGCCCGCCCGGTCAGCTGGGTGTACTCCCCCGGCGTGATCGGCACGCGCGCCTCACCGTTGAATTTCTCCAGCTTCTCGAGCACGACCGTGCGCGCGGGCATGTTGATCCCGAGCGCGAGGGTCTCGGTCGCGAACACGACTTTGACGAGCTTGCGCCGGAAGAGCTCCTCGACGACCTCCTTGAACGCCGGAAGCAGGCCTGCGTGATGCGCCGCGACGCCGCGTTCGAGCCCTTCGAGCCACTCCCAGTAGCCGAGCACGGCGAGGTCCTCATCGAGGAGGGTCCTGCAGCGTTCCTCCACGATCGCGCGGATCTCGTCGCGCTCATGCGCCTCGGTCAGCCGTACTCCGGCCCTCAGCACCTGGCGAACAGCCTGGTCGCAGCCGACCCGGCTGAAGATGAAGAAGATCGCGGGCAGCAGGTTGCGCTCCTGCAGCAGGTCGACGAGGTCGGCGCGATCCATCCTGAAGGACTCGGGGCGGCCGCCCTTCGAATGGTAGCGGCCCACATCCTTCATCTGACGAGCGCTGATCGGGCGACCGCCGTAGCGGGCCATCTGCACGAGCTCGGGATTGACCCGGTTGGTCGCGGCGAGCCCGGACGAATCGAAGAGGTCGATCAGTTTCGTGCGCATCAGGATGTGCTGCTCGAGCGGCACCGGACGCTCCTCGGAGACGACCACATCCGTCTCGCCGCGTACAGCCTGCAGCCAGTCGCCGAACTCCTCGGCGTTCGACACGGTCGCGCTGAGGGAGACCATGCGGACCTCCTGCGGAAGGTGGATGATGACCTCCTCCCAGACAGCGCCCCGGAACCGGTCGGCGAGGTAGTGCACTTCGTCCATCACGACGAAGGCGAGGTCGGCGAGCAGGTCCGAGTCGGCGTACAGCATGTTGCGCAGCACCTCGGTCGTCATCACGACGATCCTGGCGTGCGAGTTGATGTTGGTGTCGCCGGTGAGGAGCCCGACGCTCTCCGGACCGTATTCGCCGACGAGTTCCTGGAACTTCTGGTTGCTCAGTGCTTTCATCGGCGCCGTGTAGAAGACCTTCGCGTACGGCTCCTGCATGGCGAGGAAGACGGCGAACTCGGCGACGATCGTCTTGCCTGCTCCCGTGGGAGCTGCGACCAGCACGCTCCGGCCGCTTTCCAGGCTCGCACAGGCCTCGCGCTGGAACGGGTCGAGTTCGAACCGCAACCGGTTGCGGAAGGCCTCGAGTTTCGGCTGGGTGGCGCGCGACCGCGAAGCAGCGTAGCGCTCGGCCGGGGAGAGCTGGTCGGTCACCGTCCCAGCTTAGGTGCCTCGGATGGGCACAGTGCCGTGGGGCGCGGTGCCGAAGGTCAGGTGGCGAGTTCCGTCTCGAGACGAACCGCGTTGCGCGCGGCCCTCCGGTCATGCAGCCAGGCCACTCCCGCCGCTGCGAAGTAGAGGACGACCATCGGGATGGCCAGCAGGAACATCGAGACGACGTCCGCCGAGGGAGTCGCGATCGCGGTGAAGAGCACGATCACCAGGAGCGCCCAGCGCCAGGAGCGCAGGATCGATTTCGCGCTCAGCACCCCCACGAAGTTGAGCAGCACCAGGAACACCGGCAGCACGAAGGCCACGCCGATTGCGACCACGAGCTTCAGGACGAAATCGAAATAGTCCTTCGCCTGGATGAAGGCCGTGTCCTGGCTGGGCGCGAAACTGGTCAGCAGCTGCACGATGTGCGGAACGACGAACCAGCCCGCCGCACATCCGGCGAGGAAGAGAGGCACGGCCGTGAAGAAGAAGCCCAGGCCGTACTTGAGCTCTTTGCGGTTCAGGGCGGGCACGAGGAACGCCCAGATCTGGTAGAGCCACACGGGGCTGGAGATGACGACACCGATGGTGATCGCGATCTGCATCTTCAGGTCGAAAGCGCCCGTGATGTTGTCGTAGTTCAGCTCGGCGAGCCTGCCCTGCTGTTTCGCGATCTGGACGATCGGCTCACGCAGCGCGTCGAGCACCCAGCCGGCGAGGAACCACCCGACGACCGAACCGGCCAGAAGGCCGAGCGCGGAGCGGAAGAGACGTTTGCGAAGCTCGACGAAGTGCTCGCCGAACGTCATGCGGCCTTCGCGGTTCTTGCCTCGCTTGACGGAGGAGGCCACGACCTAGGGTTTCGGGTGCGGCTCGGTCGAGGTCGTGGCGGGGCGCGAAACGGAGGCGTCGGTCGGAGCGGCGGCAGCGTCATCCACGGGCGGGGTCGCGCCGGGAGCAGAGTCGTCTTCTTTCATCGCCTTGACCTCGCCACGGAAGATCCGCATGGACTGGCCGAGGCTCTTCGCCAGGCCCGGAAGCTTCGGCGCACCGAACAGCAACAGGACGATGGCGAGGATGACGAGCAGGTGCCATCCGGTGAGGTTGCCGAACATGGGATCAGGTCCTTCGGGTCAGGTGCGAAAACTGTTGCGGATCCGCTTTCACGAGAAGTTTACCGCGCTTCACCAGTGAATCCCTGCGAGCTTGCCGACGGCGCTCACGATCGGCGAGGTCCTGGTCGCGGGCGGCGCGCAGGGCGCCTGCGTCGGCGAAGACCGCCGGCCGGAACCGTTGCTCGCCGAGTTCCTCCGCGCGTCGCTGGAGGAGCTCGGTCTTGTCGGCGAGCTTGCCCAGTTCATCGAGAGCCGCCATGAGCTTGCGGAAGAGGCGGAATCCGAACAGTGCGAGCATCCCGAGCAGCGCCAGGACGAGCACCACCCAGATGACGACCCACGACCACCACGGCATGCCTGCGATTCTATGCGTAGCGGGCGGCGCCCGCTGCAGCCCACTCGGCCACGGCGGCCCTCGCCTCGGGCGGCCCGAGGACGGTCACCATGCCGGAGAGCCCGGCGACGAGCCGCTTGAGACCGTGATAGTGCGCCACCCGCACGTTGGTGCGCACGAAGCTGCCGTCCTCCGTGAGGTCCGCGCCCTCGGGAATGTAGTCGGCGATGAGCGGAAGCGCCGAGGCGGACACCTGGATGTCGACGATCAGGTCGTCGGGCGAGCCCTCGAACAGCGTCTCCGGGAGGGTGACGTCGGCAGGACGGTAGGTGATCGGCTCGTCTGTTGCGCGCAGATCGCTGATCCGGTCGAGACGGAACGTCCGGATCGCCTTGCGCAGATGGCACCAGCCGCGCAGGTACCAGTCCTGGTCGACCGACTCGATCCGCAAGGGGTCGACGCGGCGCCGTTCGTGCTCACCACGTGAGTTGAGGTAGTCGAACTCGAGCTGGGTGCCGTCGGCGACCGCATCCCGGATCAGGTGCAGCGACTCGTCGGTCGCGGAACCCGCCACGGCGAGCTGGCTGGGGACGGCGGATGCGCCACGGGCGAGTTTCGCCATCAGGGAGCCGATCACGTCCCGATCCGCATTCTCGGGAAGCGCCGACAGGTACTGCAGCCCCGCGATGAGCGCGGCAGCCTCCCTGGCCGAGAACCGGGGCGAATCGTCGATCGCGACCAGGTGGGTCAATACGATCTGGTCGTTCTCCTCGAAATCGTCCCACGCGATGTCGAACAGGTCGCCGTGCTGGTACGAACTGGTCTCCCCCGGCACGCCCGAGACGGCGATGAGCCGCACGGCCTCACGGAGCTGGGACTTCTCGACACCGAAATGCTCGGCCGCTTCCGCAACACTGACGCGATCGCGATCCATGAGGTACGGCACCAGCGCCAGGAGGAAGGCGAGTTTGTCCTGGGCCTGCATCGGGCGTCGCCGCTCAGCCATCGGATCCCTCCCCCGCCGTGTCGTCGTGGGCGGCGAACGTGGCCGCGAGCCGCGACCTGACCCGTTCGCGAAGGTGCGGCGGCGACAGCACGACGACCTCCGGGCCGTAGCTCGCGAGTTCGTCGGCGATGATGTTCAGGTCGGAGTAGTTCACGCTGAGGCGCGTATTGCCGGGTGCGTGGTCGCCGTACCGCTTGTTGAGCCGCGTCGCGGCATCGGTGCCGGGCACGACCTCGATCTCGGCCAGATTGCTCCGCCAGATCCGCTCCAGCTCGTCGAGCGCGTGCGCCGCGAAATCGGTGCCGACGGGCTCGAACGTGCGGTTCGTGAGCGTGACGCGGCCGACCATGCGCGACAGCAGGAACGTTCGCGGTCCGTTGGCGTCCTGGTCGGTGCCGTGCAGGTGCCAGCGACCCTGGTGCTGGATGAGCGCCAGCGGCGCGACCGTACGGAGGCGGGATGCGGACTCACCCGGCTTCAGGTAGGGGAACTGCACGATCGTGCGGCGCTCGAGGGCCACGCTGAGCGGCTCGAAAGCACTCTCACGCACGCGGAGCCTCGGCGCGTAGCCGAGGATCGGCTCGTCGGACTCGACACCGAGGGATCGCAGCTTCATGATCGCGCGCCGCGACTCCGCGGAGAGCGAGCCTTCCCGCCAGACCGTCGCGGCGAGGCCGAGCAGGGTGATCTCCTCGGCCGAGAAGACGACGTCGGCGGGGAGATCGTATGCGCCTTTCGGAATGCGATACCGAAGGGTCTGGTTGTTGCCCGCATCACCGGGTGACTCCACCGTCTCGAGCGGAACGCCGAGCTCGCGGATGTCGTCTTTGTCGCGCTCGAACTGGCGCTCGAGGCTGGCGTTGTCGCCCGACGCCGAGTAGCGCTGACGGTAGCCCTGCACGGTCGACAGGACCTCGCTCTTCGTCAGCCCCGTCTCGGTGGCGAGCAGGGCGAGGACGAGGCTGAAGAGGCGTTCTTCGACAGGCACGCGCGGAGGCGACGAAGACGAGGAAGGCACTCTCTCATCCTAAGGCCGCTCGCCCGGCCGGACGCGGAAGCTGCTAGACGATGCCGAGGATGTCGACGACGTAGACCAGCGTCGCATTCTGCGGCACAGGGCCGCTGCCCTGCGAGCCGAACGCCTTGCTGGGCGGCACGATGATCGTCACCTGCGAACCGACCTTCTGCCCGATGAGACCCTCGACAAGGCCCTTCGGGAGCGAGGTGCCTGCGGCCGTCTGACCGGTCGACAGCTGGAGGGTGGCGGGCGTGCCAGAATCCCAGGTGCTGTCGAACACGGTGCGCTCCTTCCAGAGCACTCCGGTGTAGTGGATGACCACGGTGTCGGACTTCGTCACCGTCTTGCCGTCGCCTTGCTTGTTCACGGCGACTTCGAGCGAGGTCGGAGGATTCGTCGTCGGCACCGTCACGCCGGGGCGACCGCCGGGCGCGATGACGACCGTCGGGAATCCGGGGCGACCCGGCTGGGGTGCGCCGTTCGCGGCCGGCAGGTAGGCCTTGTTCACGTCGACGACGATCACGACGGTGTCCGTCGGGGAGACACCGACACTGGATGCGCTCGCGCCGAGGCCGTCCTTGGGTGAGACGGCGATGGCGAGCCGTGAGCCGACCGTCGCGCACTGCAGGCCCTTGTCGAGGCCGGGGATGGTCTTGCCGACGACGAGGGCCGACGCGGACGTGGGGTCGTACTTCGTCGTCTGGATCAGTTGACCGTTCGTCCCGTTGTAGATGGAGAAGTCGACGACGACCTCCTGCCCCGTGTGGACCTCAGGGCCCGATCCCGTGATCACCGTCGTGCGCTGCGAGGTGGACGTGCGGACCGGCGTGGGGAACTTCACCGTGGGCTGCTCGCCGAATTTCCCGGAGACGTGGATGACATCCGACGCGCTCCCCGACGTGAGTGCTGTGTCGCAGTTCGCGTTCGGGTCGGTGGAACACGCCGTGAGCGTGACAAGGAGCAGTCCTGCGGCTACGAACAGTGCGGATGCGCGATGCACGAGTCCTCTTTCGGTGCGGTCGACGGGAAAGGGAGGGCTGGCCTCCGGCATCCCATGCTAGTTGATGGACGAAGGAGTCCCCTGCGCGCCCGGATCGGCTTCGGTAGCGTCGTCTCCGGCGAGATTCCTCGCCTTGGAGAGTTCGGCGCCCGTGCCCGCCGCGCGCACCCGCTTGCGCAGGCTCTTCGGGCTGACCTGGCGTTCGCCCAGCGCGCCCGGCGTCCACGCTTCGACATCGTCGTCGCTGTAGTCGCTCTTCGACGGGCGTCGCTTGAGCTCAGGAAGGACCGTGCCCGGTGCGAGTCGTCGCGCCGTGATGAGAAAACCGGTGTGGCCGATCATCCGGTGATCCGGGCGCACGGCCAGGCCTTCGACGTGCCAGCCGCGGACCATCGTCTCGCTCGACTGCGGATGCGTGTAGTGACCGGATGCGCGAATCGCCTCGGCGACGCGCGACAGCTGGGTGACCGTGGCGACGTAGCAGAGCACGACGCCACCCGGCTTCAGTGCCTCCGTGACCGCGTCCAGGCACTCCCACGGCGCGAGCATGTCGAGGACGACCCGGTCGACCGTCTCGGCCCTGACCGTCTCGGGCAGCGTGTCCTGAAGGTCGCCGACCGTGACCGACCAGTTGGCGGGGTCGCGCCCGAGGAACGTCGCGACGTTTCCTCGCGCGACGTCCGCGAACTCGTCACGCCGCTCGAACGACCGGAGCGATCCGGTCGGCCCGATGGCACGAAGGAGCCACAGCGAGAGCGCGCCCGACCCGACGCCGGCCTCCACGACGGTCGCGCCAGGGAAGATGTCGGCCAGGGCCAGGATCTGCGCGGCGTCCTTCGGGTAGATGATCGCGGCGCCGCGCGGCATCGACATGACGAAATCGTTCAGCAGTGGGCGAAGGGCGAGGTGCTCGACCCCGACGTTGTTGGTGACGACCGATCCGTCGGGAAGGCCGATGATCGCATCGTGCTCCAGAACGCCGCGATGCGTGTGGAAGACCTTGCCCGGCTCGAGCGTGATGGTGTTCAGCTTGCCTTTCGGGCCGGTGAGCTGGACGCGATCGCCGGCGCGGAACGGCCCGCTGCTCTGCGGGAGCTCCGAGGCGCTCATCGTGCAGCCGTCCGTGCCGTGACCAGCTCGATGAGGTCGTCGACCGTGCGGTCTTCCAGCGTGGTCCACAGCGTGTGCTCGTCCGTGTCGGGCAGGGGGATCACGTGCGGGACCCCGATCGTGGTGGCACCGGAGGCGACCGCGGATGCGAGGCCGGCCACCGAATCCTCGATGGCGATGCAGTGCTGCGGCTCGACGCCCAGCAGCTCTGCGGCTCTGAGGTAGGCCTCCGGATGCGGTTTCGGGTTCGTGACCTCATCGCCGGTCACCATCTCGTCGAACGCGTCGAACGGGATGTTCGCCACGATCTGCTCCGCCATGCGGCGCACGGACATCGTCACCAGTGCGGTCGGGATGCCCCGCTCGCGCAGGTCGGCGAGAAGCTCCTTCGCACCCGGTCGCCACGGCACGCCGACGTCGTCGAGCTGCCGCTGAACGCGGTCCGTCAGCCACGAGACGATCTCGTCGAGCTCCAGGTCGACGCCGCGCGACTTCAGGATGGCGGCAGATATCCACAGGCCCTGGCCGACGAGGGCGAGTCCGTCGTCGTGGGTCCACACCCCGCCGAACGACGTGACGAGTTCGACTTCTGCGGCCATCCAGTAGGGCTCGGTGTCGACGAGAGTCCCGTCCATGTCCCACAGAACGGCGGCAGGAAGGGAGGGCGGAGTCAGGGAGGTCACGGGGTCAAAGTCTAGTCGGCGCGCCTCGGGCCTATCCTTGAAGGATGGCGGCCGCACGGTCGTCGCGACGGAACGGGGTACCTGGATAGTGACACAGGGCATGGACTTCCTCGGCGGCCGGCTGCTGGTCGTTGCGTTCGAGGGGTGGAACGACGCAGGAGAGGCCGCAAGCGGCGCCGTCAGGACGCTGCAGGACGTGCTCGACGTCGTGCCCATCGCCGAGGTCGATCCGGAACTGTACTTCGACTTCCAGTTCAACCGGCCGACCGTCGTCACCGACGACGACGGACGCCGTCGCCTCGAATGGCCCTCGGCCGTCATGTACGGCCCTGTCCGCCCCGGCGAGACGGCCCCCGGACTGGCCGACGATGCGAACTTGCAGGTGAGCGGCAACAACGTCGGGAACATCTATCTCCTGCTCGGCACCGAGCCGTCGCGTAGCTGGAAGAGCTTCACCGCCGAGATCCTCGACGCCGCGCTCGCAGCCGACATCACGGCCATCGTCTTCCTCGGTGCAATGCTCGCCGATGTGCCCCACACCCGTCCGATCTCGATCTTCGCGTCGAGTGAGAACACGGCGGTGCGAAGCGAGCTGCAGATCGAGCGCTCGACCTACGAAGGTCCGGTCGGCATCCTGAGCGCGATCGCCGAAGGCGCGGAGGCTGTCGGCATCCCGACCGTCTCGATCTGGGCGTCGGTGCCCCACTACGTCCACAACGCACCCAGCCCGAAGGCGATGCTCGCATTGATCGACAAGCTGGAAGAGCTCGTCGATGTGACCATTCCGCGGGGAAACCTCGTCGAGGAGGCCGCAGCCTGGGAGGCGGGCATCGACGCGCTCGCCGCAGACGACGACGAGATGGCTCAGTACATCCAGCAGCTCGAACAGGCGCGCGACACGGTCGACTCCCCCGAAGCGAGCGGTGAGGCGATCGCGCAGGAGTTCGAGAGGTACCTGCGCCGGCGCGGGGACGGGCGCGACGGGCCTGCGGGCGGCCGGCCCGACGAACCGTGGCGCAACTGAGCGACGCCTCCGAGGATGCTGCCTAGGCGGCCAGCACGCCCGTCGAGAGCAGCACGATCAGCAGTACGCCGACGACGAGGCGGTAGACCACGAACGGCAGGAAGCTGTGCCGTGAGATGTAGCCCATGAAGAAGGCGATCACCGCGAGTCCGACCGCGAAGGCGACGACGGTCGCCGCTGCCGTCTCGAGAGGGCCGAAGACCTCTGGCGTGCAGTTCGTCGCACCGGCCACGCACGGCGACTTGATCGACTTGTAGAGCTGGAAGAAGCCGCTGCCGAACACCGCCGGCAGGGCCAGCAGGAACGAATATCGTGCCGCTGCCCGGCGCTGGTAGCCCATGAACAGTCCGGCCGTAATGGTTCCGCCGGAGCGCGAGACTCCGGGGATGAGCGCGAGTGCCTGTGCGAAGCCGAAGATGATGCCGTGACCCCAGGTGAGGTCCTTCAGGCGCCGCGTCTTCGCGCCGACCCAGTCCGCGATGCCCAGCAGGATGCCGAAGATGATCATCGTCGCCGCAACGATCCACAGCGAGCGGAGGGTCGTCTCGATCTGGTTCTGGAAGAGCACGCCGAGGACGACGATGGGGATGCTGCCCACGATGACCAGCCAGCCCATCCGCGCATCCGGGTCGTCACGGGGCACGCGCCCGAACAGCGACCGGAACCAGCGGCTGACGATGCGGGCGATGTCCTTCCAGAAATAGATGAGGACGGCGGTCTCCGTGCCGAGCTGGATGATCGCGGTGAAGCGCGCCCCCGGGTCCGCTCCCGTGCCCAGAAGCTCCCCGACGATGCGGATGTGCGCGCTCGAAGAGATCGGAAGGAATTCCGTGAGTCCCTGCACGAAACCGAGAATCAGGGCGTTGATGAAGTTCATGTGCGGCTTTCCGGGGCTGGCGCTGGCATGGTGCCGGGTTCAGTAGCGCGGGCTCAGTACGTCAGGAGGAGGTCCCGCAGGACGGTCCTGCCAAACACTAGCGCGTCGAGTGGCACGCGCTCGTCCACGCCGTGGAACATGCCGGGAAAATCGAGCTCGGCGGGCAGCCGCAGGGGCGCGAAGCCGTAGCCCGTGATGCCGATCAGGCTGAGCGCCTTGTTGTCGGTCCCGCCGGAGAGGAGATACGGCAGCACCGGTGCGCCGGGGTCGTGGGTTGCGAGCGTGTCGACGATCGCGTCGATCAGCGGGCCGCCGAACGCCGCCTCCAGACCGACGTCCCGGTGCATGACCTCGATCTCGATGTCCGGTCCGATCAGGTCCCTCACCTGGTCGAGGACGGCATCCTCCTCGCCGGGGAGGGTGCGGATGTCGATGAGCGCCTCGGCCGTGTCGGGGATCACGTTGTGCTTGTAGCCCGCGTTCAGCAGGGTCGGGTTGGTGGTGGTCCGGAGGGTGGCGAGGATGAAGCCCGAAGCCGTACCGGTGCGGAGCACGAGTTCGTCCGGACCCACACGCTCAGGGTCGACGTCGAGCAGCCGGGCGAGTTCGGCGAGGAGCTGGCTGGTCGTCGCCGTCAGCTGGATCGGCCAGTCGCGACGGCCGATCGCGACGACGGCCTCGGCCAGTTTGGTGATCGCGTTGTCGCGGATGAGTCGTGAGCCGTGGGCGGCGCGTCCGCGGGCGACGAGCTTGATCCACACGAGCGACTTCTCGCCGGTCTGCATCAGATAGGCGCGGCGGCCGTCGAGTTCGATCGAGTAGCCGCCGACCTCGCTGATCGCTTCGGTGGCCCCGGCGAAGAGTTCGGGGTGATTCCTGACGAGGTGGTGGGAGCCTCGCCGGCCGCCGTCTTCCTCGTCCGCGAAGAACGCGACGACCAGGTCGCGTTCGGGCAGCCGCCCCGAGCCCAGGATGTCCCCGAGCGCGGTGATGATCATCGCATCCATGTTCTTCATGTCGACCGCACCGCGGCCCCACAGCATGCCGTCCTTGATCACTCCGCCGAACGGGTCGACGGTCCAGTTGCGCGGGTCCGCCGGCACGACATCGAGGTGGCCGTGGACGACGAGGGCCGGCTTCGACCTGTCCCTGCCCTCGACCCGGGCGACGACACTGGTGCGTCCGGGGTCGGAGTCGAACGACTGCGTCCGGAGGCCGATCGCTTCGAGCCGTGCGGCGACATATGCGGCCGCTTCGCTCTCTCCGTTCGAGCGCCCTTCGCCGTAATTCGTCGTGTCGAAACGGATCAGGTCGCGGGCGATGACCGCCGTTTCGTCGAGGGTCGTATCGTCGGGCGCGCTGGTCATCCCCCAACGCTACCGGGTGCGAAACGGGGCCCACCACTGCGACGAACGGGCATCGATTTTCGTGCTAAGGTCTTACGTCGGCGGCTGATTCGTCAGCGGCTGATTCACCTGTCCGGGTGGCGGAAATGGCAGACGCGCTAGCTTGAGGTGCTAGTGCCCGTATAGGGCGTGGGGGTTCAAGTCCCCCCTCGGACACACTGTGTTGAGACAGCAGTAACAGGGAATGCCCCGGTCCTCGAGATCGGGGCATTCTTTCTTTGAGATTGTGCTGTCTTCTCCGCACAAAAAGAATCCGGGGCCGACTCTTCACGTTCGGGTCGTGAAGAAGGCGGCCCCGGTGTTCTGTTTCGAGGATACGAACCGCCACCGACCACAGTCGCCCCATGGCCGGGAAATGCGACACAGGCCTGCGTTTCAGCCGACGGTGACGGTGAGCACGACGTGCTCGTCGTCCGATCGGAGACTCACAGCCGACGCGCTGCGCCTCAGCGCGTCCAGGCCGATTCCCGGGTCGGAGGACGGCGATTCGCCCAGGGGTCCCTCGGAACGGACCTCGACGACCACGAGATCGCGCTCGGCGTCGTGGATGATCCGCAAGTCCACCGCGGTCCCACGACCGTGGCGGACAGCATTCGTGAGCCCTTCCGACAGCGCGTCGACGACCGAGGCGGCCCGTGCCGGATCGTCGTCGAGAAGCTCCCACACGTCGTCCTCCACACCCACCTCGATCCGGAGTGCGCTCCCCCACAGTGTGAGGATCGCCTCGATCCCGGCGCGGGCAGGCGCTGGTTCCTCGCGGATGCGCGCCAGCAGGTCCGTCTTGATGCCGGCGACCGTCTCGGTGACGACAGCGGACGCGTCACGCTCAGGCCCGGCACCGCTGCGCAGTCCGAGCGACGCGGCGATCAGTTCGGCCTGGACCGCCGAGTGCAGCACGTGCGACATTCGAAGCCGCGCATCGGCCAGGCGCCGCTGGGCACGCGAGGCCACGCGGACCCGTTCGCGGAGCGAGCCGGCCAGTGCATCCTCGTCGCTGTGGAGCTGGACGGAGACCGAGCGGATGACCGCGATCACGATCGCCACGAACGGGTAGCTCGCGACCTCGGCCCAGTAGAACTGGGCCGAGTGACCGAAGGCCGACAGCGCCGCCGAGCTCTCCAGGGCGGCGAGGAGGGCCACCGCGGTGTAACACGTGACGATCGCGGTGATCCGCCACGCCGCATTGCCGATGCGGGACCCGATCGAATAGGTTGCGGCGTTTCCAGCCAGGTAGATGCCTCCGATGACCGGAGTAAGGATGACGGCGACGGCCGCCCCGTACGTCGTCAGGAGATGCGGGAAGACGAAGACCAGGTAGACGAGGGCGATCACGATCGGTGGATCGGGCTGGAGCCCGGAGGCCACCTTCCGCAGGCGCTCGGTGAGTCGGACCGGGCGAACAATGCCGGCAGAGGTTGCGTCGCCGGCCGGCCCGTCGCCGGCATCGCTGCCATCCGCATCCGCCGTCTCAGCATCACGGAACAGCTCGTGACTCATCGGCCGCACGACGTCGTCGGAGATCCTTCGGAGCAGCAGCGCCGCATCCGCCGTCCCCAGCCCGTCTCCCACGGTGTCCATCGTTGCGTCGATGCGCTGTGCGATGGTGGTCGTGAACTCGGCCCGCAGCACATCCACGCGACGGTCGGCGTCGACTCGGCGTTCCTCCACGGCGGCGCGCGCAGCGATCAGCCGGCGCTGCACCTCCCCGTGCTCGCGCAGGATGTCGACGACCACCGCGATCAGCGGCAGGAGCACGACAGCGCTGACCACGTTGATCGTGGCGCGGGAGAGCACGTCTCCCGGCGTCGCCATGAGTCCGGTCTGCGCCGCGATGGCCACCGCGAGCAGGGGTCGTACGACGCCGATGGCGGCGAAGAGGAGCAGCGCGGTCAGCGCGCGATGCCGCCCTCGCCCCGGGCGGAGGACAGTCCATCGCGCCGCAAGGAGCACTCCCCCGAGAAGCACATGCACCGAGAGCGCGATCAGGAAGGCGCGGAAGGGCGGCCGGCCGACGTGCAGGAACTCATAGCCGGCCATCACGGTCACGGCGAATGGCAGTGTCAGCAGCCATGACCAGACCGTTATGGCGTTGTCTCCGAAGGCGCGACCGATCCAGGGGTAGCGGCCCGTCATGCCGAATTCAGGTCTCGGACCGCACCGTCCGCCTGGTCATCGTCGTCGGAGGGGAGGCCGAAGACGCGCACGTACAGATTCGCCGCAGCCACGCGTGGAGTGACCGCTGCGTCGTTCGCGAGACCCAGGGCTTCGTAGGTGCGGGTCACGGTGCGTTCGAGGGCGCGGATGCTCGTCCCGCGCTGGCGGGCGATCTCGACGTTCGACCAACCGAGTGCGATCCGGCGCAGCGTGTCCAGCTGCGTCCTGCTGAGTCCCGTGATGCGCGCTTCGGCTGACGAATGGTCGGTGACCACGGTGACGGGCCGTTCGGCGAGGGTCTCCTCGACGGCCCGGACGAGGTCCGAGACGGAGTCGATGGCCGACTTGTTGACGAACGACGCACGAGCCCCCAGCCCGGAGACGCCCGTCGACGCCGCCGTACGCGGATAGTTCGTGAGGAAGACGACAGCAGTATGCGGTGCCCGGGCATGGACGATGGTGGCAAGCTCGATTCCGTTGGGGCGCTCCCCCAGGTCGATGTCGGTGATGAGAACGTCGGGGTCGATGACGTCGAAATCGGCGATCGCCTCCGATGCCGACGACCGCGCATGCACATCGAACCCCGCGTGCGTGAGCGCATCCGAGACGAGCGCTCGCATCAAGGCGTGGTCCTCGACCACGAGCGCCGTGCGCACCCATACAGCTGACATGTCCTCAGGTTAGTTGCTGGCTCCCGGATGCCCGGTTCGACGCGGGCGAGTCGCCCGGGTCCGCAGGACGGTCTAGTGTGTGCCGCATGAGCGAAGATCCCGGGACGAGCGGACCCACGAAAGCGGCGGGACGCCTCCGCACGGTGATCATCGCCTTTGCGGCCAACTTCCTCGTCGCCGTGGCGAAGACGTTCGCTGCGGTGATCACGGGCTCGGCGTCCATGGTCGCCGAGGCTGCGCACTCGTGGGCCGACACGGGCAACGAGGTCTTCCTGCTTCTCGCGGAGCGACGGTCGGTCCGGCCACGGGACTCCGCGCATCCCGACGGGTACGGCCGCGAGGCATACGTCTGGTCCCTGATCGCCGCGTTCGGCCTCTTCACGGCAGGTGCCGTGGTATCGATCTACCACGGTTTCGCCGAATTGACGCGGGCCGAACCGGTGAACAACTTCGGGGTGGCATACGTCGTCCTGGCCGTCTCGTTCGTCTTCGAAGGGATCTCGTTCGCGCAGTCGTACGTTCAGGCGCACCGGATGGCCGACGAACGCGGCACCGGAACCCTCGAGCACGTCCTCGTCACCTCCAACACGACGCTCCGTGCCGTCTTCGCCGAGGATGCCGCAGCCCTCATCGGCCTGGTCATCGCCTTCCTCGGCGTGCTCACCCACCAGCTCACCGGAAACGCCGTGTACGACGCGATCGGCTCGATCCTGGTCGGCGTGCTGCTCGGGATCGTCGCGATCATCCTCATCGACCGCAACCGGCGCTTCCTGGTCGGCCAGCCGGCGTCGGATGCGGTCACCGACAGCGTCCTCGCCGTTCTGCTGGAGCGGGACGAGATCGAGAAGGTGACGTACCTGCACCTGGAGTTCGTCGGGCCCGAGCAGTTCAACCTGGTCGCTGCCGTCGACCTCGCGGGCGACCATCCGGAATCGGATGTCGCTGCGGAATTCCTCGCCATCGGACGGGAACTGGAGAAGAGCCCCTACATCCTGGGTGCGGTGCTGACGCTGTCCCTGCCCGGTGCGAAGGCGCTGGTGCCCGGGCATCCGGATGAGAACCGCAGCAATGCGAAGACGATAGCGGACAGTTTTTGACCGTAATCGGGCGAGAATGGAGTCATGGCCACCACCGGTTCACGAACGCTCCAGCTGCTCTCGCTGCTGCAGACGCACCGCTACTGGTCAGGGCCTGAACTCGCCGACCGTCTCGAGATCTCCGTCCGCACCCTCCGCCGTGACGTCGACAGACTCCGCGACCTCGGCTACCCGGTCGACGCGACCCGGGGCGTCGACGGCGGTTACCAGCTCGCGGCGGGCGCATCCCTCCCCCCACTCGTGGTCGACGACGAAGAAGCCGTCGCGCTCGCCGTGGGGCTCCGCACAGCCGCGCAGGGCGGCATAGCCGGAATCGAGGATGCCTCCGTGCGAGCGTTGACGAAGGTCGTGCAGGTGATGCCGCCCCGGCTCCGCAGGCGAGTGGATGCGCTCCGCTCCGCCACTGTGGCTGGAACCCTGCGCCCCGGGCCCAGCGTCGACCCGGATGTGCTCACCGGGGTCGCGCAGGCCTGCCGCGACGAAGAGCGGCTCGAGTTCGACTACGTCGCCCGCGACGGACAGTCCAGTCGCCGACACGTCGAGCCGCACCGGCTCGTCTCGGTCGGCCGTCGCTGGTATCTCGTCGCCTACGACCTCAGCCGGTTCGACTGGCGCAGCTTCCGGCTCGACCGCGTGAGCGGACCCCGGCCGACCGGGTCGCGGTTCCGTCCACGGGCACTGCCGGCCGACGACGCCGCCTCGTTCGTCCGCGAATCGCTCGGCAGCCTCGCACCGGCCCCGGTCGAGATCGAGGTCGTCATCGATGCGCCCCTGGCCCACGTCGAGGCGACGATCGGGCAATGGGCGCGATCCGAGGCCGTCGACGACACGACCACCCGCTCGCAGATCACCTCGGACGGCTACGACTGGGCCCTCTTCGCACTCGGTGTCGTCGATGCGGAATTCACGGTCGTGTCGCCACCCGGGTTCGCGGAGCGCGCACGCTCGTGGGGCGCTCGGTTCGTGCGGGCCGCAGAAGATGCGCCGGCCGCATCCCGTAGAATGTCAGGAGAAGGGGAGTAGTTCCCGCCGGTCCGCGTACAGCGACTCCGGCGGCGGTGTGTCGACATACTGGCTGTGACAGCCCGGTGCACCACCCGTCAACCGGGCGAACGAGACCTTCGGCCACACAACAAACGACGACGCGAAAGCGTCTCCTTGCCATGGCCGAAGCGTCGGACTCACCGTGCTTCGGTCGAGACCGAAGGAACGGACATGAACGCACCCTCCACGCCGGCCAACCCCTCGGCCGCTCCCCCACGCGAGCCGAGCGCAGCCGACATCAAACGCTGGCGACAGTACCTGGCCGACGAGCGGGCCGAAGCCTCCGTCTATCGCGACCTGGCGGGACGGCGGACCGGAGAGGAGCGGGACATCCTGCTCGCGCTCGCAGACGCGGAGGGCCGTCACGAAGCCCACTGGCTCGAACTGCTCGGCGACCGCGTGGGCAAACCGCTCAGAGGCGACCTGCGCACGCGCATCCTCGGGTTCCTCGCACGCCGATTCGGGTCCGTCTTCGTCCTCGCCCTCGCGCAGCGCGCCGAAGCCCGGTCGCCCTACGCCGCGGACTCGGATGCGACCCCCTCGATGGCCGCGGACGAGCAGATCCACGAAGAAGTCGTGCGCGCTCTCGCCGCACGCGGTCGCAACCGCCTCTCGGGAACCTTCCGGGCCGCCGTCTTCGGTGCGAACGACGGACTCGTCAGCAACCTCGCGCTGGTGCTGGGGATCAGCGCCAGCGGGGTTCCCACCCACGTGGTGCTGCTGACCGGACTGTCCGGGCTGCTCGCAGGCGCCCTGTCGATGGGTGCGGGCGAATACGTGTCCGTGCGGTCGCAGCGGGAACTGCTCGAAGCATCCAGTCCGAATCCGCGGACGCGCACGGCGCTCCCCGACCTGGACGTCGATGCGAACGAGCTCACACTCGTCTACCGGGCGCGAGGGATGAGCCCGGACGAAGCCGCCGCCCATGCGACCGAGGTGCTCCGCGATTTCACCGTCGAGCGCGATGGCGGCGATGCGGGCGCTCTCGACGAGGCCCGCGAGGAGGGCGTCGACAGGCACGAAACGGTCGGGACCGCCTGGGGTGCTGCGATCTCGAGCTTCTGCTTCTTCGCATCCGGCGCTTTGGTGCCCGTGCTCCCCTACCTCTTCGGGCTGCAGGGCACGACCGCGGTGATCGTCGCGGCCGTACTCGTCGGCGTCGTGCTCCTGTCGACCGGCGCGATCGTCGGGCTGCTCTCAGGCGGACCGCCTCTGCGACGGGCACTGCGCCAGCTCGGAATCGGGTACGGGGCCGCGGCTGCGACATACCTGCTCGGGCTGTTGTTCGGTACGGCGCTCGGCTGAGTCGCGGCGTCGGTTCGTCGACGGTCAGCGGTAGCGGTCCCTGTTGCGCTCGCGGCCCCGGCCACCATCCGCGTAGGCGATGATCGCGACGACAGGTATCAGAAAGAACCACAGCCAGCTGTAAGCGAATCCCCACAGCAAGCCGGTGAGGAAGAACAGGATCAGCGCGATGAACGGGATGATGGATGTCCAGACCAAACGCCACCCCTCCGTGGATCCCCCGCTATAACGGTCGTTGTAGCGACTGGGCTCACCGGTCGGCGCGAACGTCGCTGTCGCATTCGAACCGGGAAGCCCGCCGGGAAGGTCCGCGAACAGCGGGGCAAGGTCTCCCCGTGTGACTGCGGCGCGAGCCGAAGCGCTGCGCGTGGCCAGCTCGGAGTCGCTGAGCCGGCCATCCCGGGCATGCGCTTCGAGAGCCGCGACGGCCTGGTCGCGTTCGGCGTGACTCAGGCGGATCCGGGACTCCGACGGATCGGTGAAGTCGGTCATGAACTCATTGTGGACCCGGTCGCGACACGCCGAAACGGTCGATCCCGACTTTCACCGTGGGTCGCTAGCGGCGTACACTCGATCAATCGAACATATGTTCGAACATGCGAGTGAGGCGGGTGGACATGGCGGAGATCGATGAGGCCGTCGCAGTGTGGACGACGGATGACGGAGTGCCCGTGAGGCTCGTGTGGCGGTCGACACGCTACCGTGTCACCGACACCCCGACCGTCTGGGCCGACACGTGTGAGTGGTGGCGACCGTTCGAACCCAACGAGTACGGAATCGGCAGTGTTCCGCGGCGAATCGGCGGCTGGAGGTTCCAGGCGACGAGCGATCGTGGCGAAGCGCACGTCTTCGATGTGCGGCACGACGACGAGAGACGCAGCTGGAATCTGGTGCGGATCTTCGACTGACAGCGTGCCGTCGCGGTCACGCCGCACTCGCGAACTACGCTCGCCGGGTGACATACGACCGCTACGGCTCCGATGTGCTCGCATCGGGGTGGAAGACCGCAGGCCAGAGACCCGTTCCCGATGTGGAGGCGGTGCGCGACCTCGTCGTCGAGGATGCCGCGAGTGGTTTCTGCGGTGCCGTCACACGTCTCGAACGCTCGACCGTCGAGCTCGAGGACCGTCTCGGCAAGAAGCGCGTGTTTCCGCTCGGTGGAGGTTTCCTGATCGACGGTGAGCCGGTGACGCTGGTCGTCCCCCGGTCGGCGGATGCCGGTGCGCGAGCCCGGACCGCATCCGGATCCTTCAGTGTCGCCGCCGCACCCGCCCGGGTCGCGCGTGCGAGCCGGATCTTCGTCGAAGGCAGGCACGACGCCGAGCTGGTGGAGAAAGTCTGGGGTGATGACCTGCGTGTCGAAGGTGTCGTCGTGGAATATCTGGAAGGCGTGGATCACCTCGAGGACATCATCAGGGACTTCGCCCCAGCGACAGGCC
Source organism: Leifsonia tongyongensis (assembly GCF_010686705.1). GTDB lineage: Bacteria > Actinomycetota > Actinomycetes > Actinomycetales > Microbacteriaceae > Diaminobutyricibacter > Diaminobutyricibacter tongyongensis. The sequence goes on from NZ_JAAGWY010000002.1 coordinate 386,991, forward strand.
GTCGGATCGGAGTGCTGGTCGACCACCTCGTCCCCGGGTCGAAGGAGAGCAGGATCGCGGAGCAGGTCGTGCGCGGACCGTACGGGAAGAGCGTGCTCGTTGTCGGGCATCCGTACGTCGATGTGTGGCAGTCGGTGAAGCCTGCTCGGCTGGGCCTCGAGGCGTGGCCGGTGATTCCCCGATCCATTGAATGGAAGCACGGCATCTGCGAAACGCTCGGATGGCCGCACGCGGACCAGGCCGATATCGCGCGTGCCTGGAAGCGCATCCTCGGCTCCGTGCGGTCGTTCACCGACCTCGAACCGGACCTTCTCGGACGTGTCGAACAGCTCATCGACTTCGTCACGGCCGACTGACGAGACTAACGATTTGGCAACGGCGAACCTGTCAAAACGCGCGCTTACTGTGGATTCGCAGCTACCTGTGAGTAGGCTTAGGGCAAGTCGTTGTGTTTTGCATGTATGGAGCGGTTGCGTGCCGGAACCCCCGGAACGTTGCGATCCTTTCAGGAGCAGGCTTACAACACGCGACCGAGGCCTCGGCGTTCGAGGTCAATTAACGCTCCTGGAGGAGTTTGTCATGGCAACAGGTACGGTCAAGTGGTTCAACGCAGAAAAGGGCTTTGGTTTCATCGCTCCCGATGACGGAAGTGCCGATGTGTTCGCGCACTACTCCGCGATCGCGAGCTCGGGCTACCGCTCGCTCGACGAGAACCAGAAGGTCGAGTTCGAGGTGACGCAGGGCCCCAAGGGTCTGCAGGCGGAGAACATCCGCCCCATCTGAGCTCACTGAGTGAGTCTCTGAACACGCTGCTTCGGGGTTCGCCCCGGGGTGGATAGTTCAAGGCGAGAGCCGGGTCTTCGGGCCCGGCTCTTTTTTGTTTGAAGCCACTGGTAGGCAGATGAGTGACCGCCGCAGGGCTTGGAACTGTCCTCCACATTGGTGGGGTCATTGAAGTTGTCCACCGATTAGAACTCCGGCAAATGCTGGTGTTCGCGTTGCTGGTTGGCTTGGTGCATGACCTTCCCCGCCGCTGACGATCTCGACGCGGTCGCTGCCGCGCTCGACGCGTTGCGCGCGCTCGAAGCGGATGCGGATGCTGTGGCGGTAGCGGATGCGGATGCTTCCGGTCTGAGCGAAGCGCAACTGCACGCCCGCTCGCTGGCGGCGATCGGCGCAGTGCGGGCGGTGCTGGAGCGGGTGGCGTTGCGGCGGATCGCCGCCCTGGACCGGGCCGTCAGCCTGGACCCAGCCACGGATCCGGTGCGGGCCGGCGGGCACGGTGATATCGGGTCGTTCCTGGCGGAACTGTGGCGCACCAGCCTGCCGCACGCCCGCCAACTGTGTGCGGTGGCCAGGGCGACCGCACCGAAACACACGCTCACCGGCGAAGAACTACCGCCGGAGTTTCCCGAACTGGCTGCCGCACTGCTGGGTGACCCCAACGATGCCGGTGACCCGGGAGAACCGGAAGCCTCGGGCGACCCGAAGACCGGCGCTGCGCCCACCGGTCACGTGTCGGTGGAGCAGGCGGCAGTGATTATCCGGGAGCTGGGTAAGACCGGCGACGGCTGCAGCCTGGAGCAACGCAGCATGGGTGAGCGACTGTTGGTCGAGCATGCGCCGGCCCTGACCGTCGAGCAGATGCGCCGGTCGGCGATCCAGCTCCGCGACCGGCTGGATGAGGACGGCACCGAACCCCGCGAGCAGATCCAGCGCAGGCGGAGGTCGTTGACGATCACCACCACCCGGGACGGGATGACCCGGATCGACTGGCGCCTCGACGCCGAATCCGCCGGCCATGTGGTGCCGCAGATCACCGCCTACGTCACCCGCGACCTCCACGACAAACGCAACGGCCGCAACACCAGCGACGGTCACGACGTAGGCGAATCCCGCGACACCGGTGACGGTCACGACGTAGGCGACTCTCGGGACACTGGCGACTCTCGCGACACTGGCGACATTGGCGACTCCGGTCACACCGGTGACGCCCGCAATGCGTCGACTCGGCCGACGGGGGTGCGGTTCGAAGACCCCGAACCCGACACACCGGACACGGCGGCGATGCCGGAGACCCGGAGTATGGCCCAGCTGCGGTCGGATGGGGCGGTCGAGGTGTTCCGGCACCGGGCCGGCTGCACGTCCGGTATCAGCAGTCCGCCGGTGACCATGATCGTCCGAGTGGCGTTGGCCGACCTGCGCTCCGGGAAAGGTGCGGCGGAGATCGACGAGGTACCCACCCCGATCTCCGCGGCGACCGCCCGGCGGCTCGCCGCCGACGCGAACCTGATCCCCATGGTCTTAGGGCGTGACAGTGAAGTTCTCGACCTGGGCCGGAAGCAACGACTGTTCTCCCCGGCGCAGAAGCACGCCCTGGCCGACCGGGACGGCGGGTGCGCCTGGACCGGCTGCCCACATCCACCGTCCTACACGCAGGCGCACCACATCCGCTGGTGGGATCGGGATACCGGACCGACCGATCTGAAGAACGGGATCCTGCTCTGCTCGCACCACCATCATCGGGTGCACGACGACGGCTGGGACATCCAGGTCCGCGAACACATTCCCTGGTTCACGCCACCGGCGCACCTCGACCCGAGCCGCACGCCCCGCAAAGGCGGCCGCATCCGCCTGCCAAGCTCTCCACACAAGAGTTAAACCATTTGCGTTCTTCGAACATATGTTCGAAAATTGAAGTGTGTCTTCGATTGCAGCTACCCTCACCGAACCGGGGCCAGACCTGGCCCAGGTGAGCGATCTGCAGGCACGGATCCGGCAGATGCAGGCGACGAAACTCGAAACCCGAAACCTGCAGACGCACCCTGCTATTGCGAGCCTTCTCCCGGGTGGCTCACTGCGGGCTGGAGCCGCCTATTCGATACAAGGCTCGACGACACTTCTGATGGCATTGCTTGCCGGTCCGTCGAAGGCAGGCGCGTGGTGTGGCGTCGTCGGAATGCCCGACTTCGGTGCAGAAGCAGCCGGTCGGTTCGGTATCGATCTGGAAAGGCTGGTGCTCGTCCCTCACCCGGGCGATCAATGGCTCACCGTCACGGCTGCTGTGGTCGACGTGCTGACGGTAGTGGTCGTCGCGCCTCCGGGGCGAGCCAAAGACGGCGACATCGCTCGGCTCGGTGCACGACTCCGGCAACGTGATGCGACCCTGATCGTGGTCGGCGACTGGCCCCAGGCAGAAGCAAAGCTCAGCATCTCAGACAGCGGATGGCAAGGGCTCGGTTCGGGAAACGGCTTCCTCTCATCACGCCAGGTCACGGTCACAGCGACGGCTCGTGGCGGTATGGGCGCTTCACGCAGCGCGCGCCTCTGGTTGCCTGACCCGGGTGAACACTTCCGGCCGACAGAAGAAGAAACACGAACGGCGTCACGCTCGCAGCAGCCACACCAGCAGTCGCTGACTTCCGTAGCGCTGGAAGCGGTGGGCTGATGGCGACGACAACCGTGCCGATCACAACCGTGCCAACCACGACCGTGCCGACGGTAACGCGGGCGATCGTACTGTGGTGCCCGGACTGGCCGGTCACAGCGACGATGCACACCCACGAGATCGCAGACGACATCCCTGTGGCGCTGGTCGACCGCAACCTCGTCTTCGCCTGCTCGGCAGCAGCGCGGGCCGAAGGGGTCAAGCGTGGTCTGCGCATCCGCGAAGCCCAGGCACGATGCACACAACTACAGGTATTCCCGTACGATCCGATCCTCGACACACGCACCTTCGAACCCGTACTGGCAGCAATCGAGGAGATCATGCCGGGCGTACAGCTCGTGCGTCCGGGAACCTGCGTACTGCGTGCACGCGGTCCGAGCCGCTACTACGGCAGCGAAGAACGCGCTGCAGCGGAGCTTCTCCGCTGCCTCGAAGGACTGGGCATCGCCGGCGGCCGAGTGGGTATCGCAGACGGGCCGTTCGCTGCAGAACAGGCAGCCAGGAGCACGGGGTACGACGCCATCCGCATCATCCCGGCGGGACAATCGCCGACCTTCCTCGCACCACTCCCGGTGACGCTGCTCCCCCAGACGGAACTCACGGCGTTGTTCCGGCGGCTCGGCATCCATACTCTCGGTGACCTCGCGGCACTCGACACGACCGATGTGCGGGAACGGTTCGGAGAGCAGGGAGCACGAGGTCACCTGCTGGCGAGCGGACTCGACAGCGCCGGGGTGGTGCCACGCACTCCCCCGAAACAGCTCGACCGCACCATCGAATTCGAACCGCCACTCGACCGGATCGACCAGGTGACGTTCGCGTTCCGTGCGACAGCCGACACGTTCATCGCTGGGCTCACGAAAGCGGGACTGGTGTGCACCTCCATCCGCATCGAGGTGACTGCCGAATCGGGTCAGGTCAGCGAACGCACGTGGCTGCACCCCCGACTGTTCAGCGTTACCGATGTGGTCGACCGGGTGCGCTGGCAACTGCAGGGCAGCGGGGCGATCGACAGTGGGCTGGGTTCCCCGATCGCGCGTGTGCGGGTCACCCCCGAAAGCGTCGACGACATCGGCCATCACGAAGAAGGACTGTGGGGCGGTGGAGCCGACGAACGGATCCACCACGGCCTGTCCCGGGTGCAGAGCATGCTCGGCCATGAGGCAGTTCTGACCGCAACAATCGGTGGGGGCCGTGTGCTGGCCGAACGCCAGCAGCTGGTCCCATGGGGTGACCGTGCGACACATGCTGCAGGCACGAAACAGCCGTGGCCGGGAAGCCTGCCGGCACCGGCACCAGCGACAGTGTTCGAGACACGGCGTCGTGTGGGGGTGTTCGCCTCCGACGGCCAACCGGTACGGGTCGACGACCGCGGTACGGTCACCGCGCAGATGGCGCTGTTCTCGACCACGGGGTCCATCCGCGACGCACGCGAGGTCAGTGCGTGGGCGGGGCCGTGGCCCATCCTCGAGCGGTGGTGGGATGCACAGCAGAGCCGCAGCATCCAGCGATTCCAGGTGGTCGCTGCAGACGGCACGGCATGGCTGCTCATGCTCGACGGTGACGAATGGACGGCGGAGGGCCGCTATGACTGACGTCACTGCCGGAACCGTAGGAAGGGATGCCTGATGGGCTGGAACAACCCTCCGATCCCGTGGGCGGAATTCGAACGCCGCCTGTCCGACACACGTCGTACGGGCGGGCCGCCGCACGACGGCGACGGAGACGGCGGAGACAGTCCGGCCTGGTCCCGTAAGCGCGAGCCATACCAGCCGCCGAAACTGCTGGATGAACAACCGGATGCGGACCACATTCCGTATGCGGAACTCCACGCGCACTCCAACTTCAGTTTCCTCGACGGGGCGAGCTCCCCTGAAGAACTGCTCGAAGAGGCCACCAGGCTCCGCCTCCACGGGCTGGCACTGACCGACCACGACGGGTTGTACGGCATCGTGCACCTCGCGGAGGCGGCCGAAGGCTACGACCGGGTCAAAACGGTGTTCGGTGCAGAGCTTTCACTCGACCTGAGCAAACCGCAGAACGGCGAAGCCGACCCGGAAGGAAGCCACCTGGTCGTGCTGGCCAAAAAAGAAGAGGGATATCATCGCCTGGCCGGAGCCCTGACAGCAGGCCAGCTGGCCGGTGCGGAGAAAGGCCGACCCCTCTACGACCTCGACGACCTGGCCGACCGCGCCGGCGGCGAATGGATGGTGCTGACCGGCTGCCGCAAAGGGGCGGTGCGGCAAGCGCTCGCGGGCGGCATGCACGGGGCGGGCGCTTCGGTACGCAATGCGGCACCGGATGCTGCAGCAACGGAACGCGAGGTCATGAAGCTCGTCGAACGGTTCGGACACGAGAACGTTCTCGTGGAACTGTTCGACCAGGGCAATCCTCTCGACAGCACCGACAACGATGTGCTGGCGGAGATCGCGACACGGCACGGGCTGGCCATGGTGGCGACCAACAACGTCCACTATGCGACCCCTGCCCAATATCCGCTGGCTTCGGCCCTCGCATCCGTGCGTGCTCGCCGGAGTCTGGACGAGATGGACGGCTGGCTGCCCGCATCCGATGGTGCACACCTGCGCAGCGGACGGGAGATGGCGACACGGTTCCAGCGCTACCCCGGAGCGGTCGAGCGCACGGTCGAGATCGCTGACGACCTGTCGTTCCGGCTGCGCAGCGCACGCCCGAAACTCCCGAAACAGGATGTCCCCGATGGCCACACTCCGATGAGCTGGCTTCGCGAGCTGACCTGGCAGGGGGCGGCACGAAAATACCCCGACCTGGATTCGACGAGACACAGCGCGAAACGGGAACGGATCCAGCGCGAACTCGACGTGATCGAGGCGAAAGACTTCCCCGGCTACTTCCTGATCGTGTACGACATCGTGAAATACGCCCGCTCGCAGGGCATCCTCTGCCAGGGCCGGGGTTCGGCAGCGAACTCGGCGGTGTGCTACCTCCTCGACATCACCGCCGTCGACTCGATCAAATACAACCTGCCGTTCGAACGGTTCCTGTCGAGCATGCGCGAAGAGGAACCCGACATCGATGTGGACTTCGACTCGGATCGCCGCGAAGAAGTCATCCAGTACGTCTACCGTCGCTACGGACGCCTCAACGCGGCGCAGGTCGCCAACGTGATCACCTACCGCCCCAAGAACGCGGTGCGTGACATGGCGAAAGCACTCGGTTACAGCCCGGGCCAGCAGGACGGATGGTCCAAACAGATCGACTCCTGGGGTTCAGTGCAGACCAGCGTCGACCATGACATCCCCGACAATGTGGTCGAGCTGGCACAACAGGTACTGCGCTTCCCCCGGCACCTGGGCATCCACTCGGGAGGGATGGTGCTCACGGATCGACCGGTCGGCGAGGTGTGCCCGATCGAACACGCCCGCATGGAGAACCGCACGGTGCTGCAATGGGATAAAGACGACTGCGCATGGATGGGCCTGGTCAAGTTCGACCTGCTCGGGCTGGGGATGCTCAGCGCACTCGACTACTCGATGAAGACGATCTCGACGGCGATAGGAGAGCACTGGACCCTCGACACGATCCCGAAAGAGGAGCAAGGCGTCTACGACATGCTGTGCCGTGCGGACTCGATCGGGGTGTTCCAGGTCGAGAGCCGTGCACAGATCGGCACACTCCCCCGTCTTCAGCCCCGCGAGTTCTACGACCTGGTCATCGAGATCGCGCTGATCCGGCCAGGGCCCATCCAGGGCGGAGCGGTGCATCCGTACATCCGGCGCAAACTCGGCACAGAGAAGGTGACCTACCTGCACCCGTCGCTCGAACCGGTGCTCGAACGCACCCTCGGGGTGCCGCTGTTCCAGGAACAGCTGATGCAGATGGCGGTCGCGGTCGGAAACTGCACGGCAGAGGACGCCGACCTCCTGCGGAGAGCCATGGGATCGAAACGCGGCCAGGAGAAGATCGGCACGCTGCGAGACAAACTGTATGAAGGCATGGCCGGCAACGGCATCACGGGTGTCGATGCGGATGCGATCTACAGCAAGATCGAGGCGTTCGCGAACTTCGGATTCGCCGAAAGCCACGCGATCAGCTTCGCTCTGCTCGTGTATGTGAGCTCGTGGATGAAACTGCACTACCCCGGGGCCTTCCTCGCCGCGCTGCTCCGGGCGCAGCCGATGGGGTTCTACTCGCCGAGGACGTTGACAGCGGATGCGCGCAGGCACGGCGTCGAAGTACTGCGACCCGACATCCTGCGATCCGACGTGTTCCCGGTGCTCGAACCGATCGAGCCGGCGACAGGCGTCGAACCCGCGGCGGCCACGGGTTCCGACCGGTGCCTGGACGCCGACCAGCCGCCGATCATGCCGTTCGACCGCTCCGTGCCGCTCGATGAGAGTGCACACCGGCGCGATGCCGGATTCGCGGTACGGCTCGGACTCGCAGGGGTCACCTCCATCGGAGAGAAACTCGCCGAACGGATCGTCGCCGAACGCACCACCGCGGGTGCCTACCGCGACCTGGGCGACCTGGTGCGCCGTGTCGGCCTGAACGTGGCCCAGCTCGAAGCACTCGCGACGGCGGGAGCATTCGACACCCTGGGACTCAGCCGCCGCCAGGCGATCTGGGAGGCAGGCAACGCCGCTCAGGAGAAAGCCGACTACCTCAACGGGACGACGATCACGGTGCAGCCGCCGCTGCTGCCGCTGCTCACTCCACCCGAACAGCTGGCGTCCGACCTGTGGGCGACGGGGATCTCGACGGACGACCATCCCATCCGTTTCCTCCGGCCGCAGCTGAGCGAACGAGGGGTGTACCGCGCAGAACAGCTGATGGGAGCCGAAACGGGCAGGCGCATCGAGGTGGGCGGCGTTGTGACCCACCGGCAACGCCCGGCTACTGCAGGCGGGGTGACCTTCCTCAACCTCGAAGACGAGACAGGGCTCGTCAATGTGGTGTGCCCGGTGGGTGTCTGGAATCGTTACCGTCGGGTGGCGAGGGAAGCGCCGGCGATGATCATCCGCGGAATGCTCGAGCGGTCAGAAGAAGGAGTGGTCAACGTGATCGCGGATCGCCTGGAAACCCTCACGACCGGGATACGGACGGCCTCACGCGACTTCCGCTAGCGCTGAACGCCTCAGACCACACCCGAGGTGCCGAGCAGCGACCCGATCAGGAAGGTCGCGATCAGCGCGAGCGCACCACCGATCACGACACGCACCACCGCCCTGCCGCGCGAGCTTCCACCGATGTACGCGGCGACATAGCCGGTGATCGCCAGAGCGATGAGAACCACCACGAACGTGACGATGATTCGGATCGACGGAGGAAGAAACAGGATCGACAACAGCGGAAGGATTCCACCGATGGTGAAGGCGATAGCCGAGGCGAACGCCGCATGCCACGGACTGACGACGTCGTTCTGGTCGATGTTCAGTTCCGCCGACAGGTGCGCGGCGAGAACGTCGTGCTCGGTCAGCTCGTGTGCGACCTGCCGCGCCGTCGCCGGTGAGAGTCCCTTCGCTTCGTAGAGTCCGGCGAGCTCCTCGAACTCCTCCTCCGGCATCTCCGCGAGCTCACGTTTCTCCTTCGCGATGAGCGCGTGCTCACTGTCGCGCTGGCTGCTCACCGACACGTACTCGCCGAGGGCCATCGAGACCGCGCCGCCGACCAGCCCGGCAAGACCGGCCGTGAGGATGGGTGCGAAGGCGCTGGTGGCACCGGCGACACCGACGACGATGGCGGCGACGGAGACGATCCCGTCGTTGGCGCCGAGGACGCCCGCCCGCAACCAGTTGAGCCGCTGCGCGAGGCCTTCGCGGTGCGGCTCGTCGTCGTGTAAACCGTTCTCAGTCGTCATGACACAAGCCTAGAACGAGACACCGACAGCTCCGCGCACGGAGCCCGGTGCTGGGAGCCCGGCCTAGGAGCCCGGCCTAGGAGCCCGGCCCTGGAGCCCGGCCCTGGAGCCCTAGCCCTGGAGCCCCGCCCAGGAGCCCGGCCTAGGAGCCCAGCCGCCGCCTGAGGAAGTCGATCCGCGCCTGCAACTGCGTGACGCTGGCCTGCGCGACCGCAGGACCCCCGCACACCCGCCTCAGCTCGGCGTGCACGAGGCCGTGCGCTTCACCGGTGTTTTTCGCGTACAGCCCGACCAGGCTGTTCAGCAGGCTGCGCTGCTCCTTGAGGTTGCGGTACAGGGGCGCCGGCGGGTGTGCGGCATTCTCGGCGCTTCCTCCGTGCTGCGGTCGCGACGACCCCCGACGAGCCTGTCGGGCCTGCCGCTGAGTGAGGAGTTCGTGTACCTGCTCCGGTTCGAGAATGCCGGGCAGCCCGATGAAGTCGTGTTCTTCGTCACTTCCCGGGACCGCGTAACTGCCGAATTCGGCGCCGTCGTACAGCACTCGATCGAAGTTCGCCTCAGACGCCAGCGCTTCGAACGCGAAGAGGTCCTGCAGACGGTCCGACGCCTTGTCGTCCCGGTTCGCTTCGGCGACCATGGCGTCTTCGGGGTTGTAGAGGTCACCTTCTTCGTCACCGGTGCGGATGCGGTCGAGGGCATGATCCCTTTCGAGTTCGAGCTGCGCCGCGAGACTCATGAGCATCGGGACGTTCGGCAGGAACACCGACGCGGTCTCACCGCGCCGGCGGGCTCGGACGAAACGCCCGATCGCCTGGGCGAAGAACAGGGCGGTGGATGCACTGGTCGCGTACACGCCGACGGACAGCCGCGGCACGTCGACACCTTCTGACACCATGCGCACCGCGACCATCCACCGCGTCGTGCCTTTCGAGAACTCTTCGATGCGGTCGCTGGCCTCCTTCTCGTCGGAGAGGACGACCGTCACCGGCTCTCCCGTGAGCTGGCGGAGGATGTCGGCGTAGGCACGCGCGGTGTAGTGATCGGTGGCGATGACGAGGCCACCTGCATCCGGAATCGAATTGCGTACCTCGGTCAGCCGACGGTTCGCGGCACTCAGCACGGCCGGGATCCATTCGCCTTTGGGGTCGAGCGCGGTCCGCCATGCCTGCGAGGTGATGTCTTTGGTGTTGCCTTCGCCGAGGCGCGCCTCCATCTCGTCGCCCGCTTTGGTGCGCCACCGCATGTGCCCGGCGTAGACCATGAAGATGACCGGGCGCACGACACCGTCTTCGAGGGCGCGACCGTACCCGTAGTTGTAGTCGGTCTGCGAGGTGCGGATGCCGTGGCGGTCGGGCAGGTAGGTCACGAACGGGATCGCCGCTGTGTCGGACCGGAACGGGGTTCCCGTGAGGGCGAGGCGCCGGGTTGCGGTCTCGAACGCTTCGCGGATGCCGTCGCCCCAGTTGAGGGCGTCTCCGCCATGGTGGACTTCGTCGAGGATCACCAGAGTGCGATACGAATCGGTGATGTCACGGTGCAGGCTCGGCCGCATGGCGACCTGGGCATAGGTGACGGCGACGCCCTTGTAGTGCCGCCCGTAACGGCCGTCGGCGTTCCTGAAGGTCGGGTCGAGCCGGATGCCGACCCGTTCGGCGGCCTCTGCCCACTGCCTCTTGAGGTGCTCGGTCGGTGCGACGACGGTCACGCGCTCCACCACGCGTCGCGCGAGGAGTTCCGTAGCGAGCCGGAGTGCGAACGTGGTCTTGCCGGCCCCCGGCGTCGCTGCGGCGAGGAAGTCACGAGGCTCGTGTACGAAGTACGCGTCGAGAGCTTCCGCCTGCCACGCGCGCAGCTTGCGTGCCGTCCCCCAGGCCGCGCGCTCCGGGAAGGACGGTGACAGGTGCTCCGCGGCGAAGGTACCGACATGTGCACCCGGGCGTTCGGGTGTCGGCGGCGAGGTCGGTGTATCCACTTGGAACCAATTTACCGGCTCCCACTGACACCTTCGGCACCGCCAGCTTCGGCGGGTGTCCGGGCCGACTCAGACGGACGGCTGCGGGATGATCGGGTCGGCCATCTCCAGGGAGGTGACGGTCGCCTCGATTCCTGCATCCTTCAGAGCGTTCGTCACCGCCACGACGACGTTGGACGTCACGGCCTCCCACGCCGAAGGGTCATGCCAGAAGTCGACGCCGAACGTCATCCGGTCGCTTCCCGACTGTGTCGCCCGCACCTGCACGGGCTGGTCACCCAGTCCGTCGGCGGATGCGGCGGCCTCCGCGACGAGGGCCGACAGCGTCGCGAAACGCTCGGTCGTCAGCATCCGCACCTGGATGCTCGTGCGCAGGGCCCCGCGCTCGCTGAGGTTCACCAGCGGATTGTCGACGACGAGGGAGTTCGGGATGTGCACACTGCGGCCGTCGATGGTGTGGACGATCACCGAGCGCGCGGTGAGGTCCTGCACAGAGCCGACGTAGCCCTGGATCTCCACCCACTGGCCGACATCGATCGGGCGCCGGGACTGCAGCACGATCGCAGCTCCCCAGTTGGCGGCGATGTCGCGCAGTGCGAGGGCCGCGATCAGCCCGATGATGATGACGCTGACGATGAGCGGCTGCAGGTTCGCACCCAGGAACGCCAGCGCGACGCCCACGCCGAGCAGCACGATGAGGTATTTCACGATGCGGGCGAGCAGTGCGACGAGGGCGCTGCTCACCCTGGGCCATCGGCGTCCGACGGCGAGTACGGCTCTCTTGGCGAGGGATCCGAACACGAACCCGGCGATGAGCGCGAGGACCGCGAGGAGGATGTCCCAGCCGGAGAGGTTCGCGCTTTCGAAGAAGGCCGCGATCTTGTCCATGACGGCAGTAAAGCAGCAGGTGCGCGCCGACTGTGGTCGGCGCGCTGGTCGCGATTCGGGGCGACGGCTATGCTCGCACTCGACGGGCGTGCGGTCGAAAGGTCGAATCGTGAGCGAAGACGTTCTCAACCCGGAGGCCAGGCCGCGACTGCTCCTGCCGGGGCTCACGATGCACAACGTCGGTCGGGAGCTTCTCGCCGGTGTCACGCTTCTCGCGATCGCCGTGCCGGTCAACATCGGCTACTCGCAGATCGCCGGGCTCCCCGCGACGGCCGGGCTCTACGCCCTGATCGTCCCCGCCGCGATCTGGGCGCTCCTCGTCTCGTCGAGGCAGCTGGTCGCCTCTCCCGACGCTGCTGCGTCGGCGCTGGTCGCATCATCGTTGGGCGGGCTCGCCGTGGCCGGAGGGAAGGACTACGCGACCCTCGCCCTCGCGCAGGCGATCATCGGCGGCGTCATGTTCTTCGCCTGTGCGTTCTTCAAGCTCGGGTTTCTCGCGAACTTCCTTTCGAAGCCCATCCTGACGGGCTTCGTCGGAGGTCTGGCCCTCGACATCCTGCTCGACCAGGTCGCGAAGATGCTCGGCGTGAAGATCCATTCCGGCGAGGAGTTCCTCGTCAAACTGGGCGAGTTGTTCACCGGGCTGCCGACGGTGAACCCCTGGTCGGTGCTGATCTCCGTATCATCGATCGCGATCATCCTCCTCGGCCGGCGGTGGCTCGCGCGTGTGCCCTGGGCACTTGTCGTGCTGGTGCTGTGGACCATCCTGGATGTGTCAGCCGGACTCGAGAACCAGGGGGTCGCGGTCCTCGGAACGATCCAGGCGGGGCCGCCGAAGCTCACCTGGCCGATCATCGACTGGAGCATGTGGCTCGCTCTCATACCGAGTGCGGCAGCGCTGACCGTCGTCGCGATGGGCGAGGGGCTTCTGGTCTCTCGCGCGTACGGCGCCAAACGCGACTACCCGGTGAATCTCAACAGGGACCTGTTCGCATTCGGCGCGGCCAACGTCGCCGCCGGTGCGTCAGGCGCCTTCACGATGGGGTCGTCCACCTCGCGTACGGCGGCGATGGACCAGGCCGGCTCCCGCACCCAGGTGCCGGCCCTCGTGACAGCGGTGATCACCCTGCTGCTCGTCATCTTCGGCACGGGCCTGCTCGAGCACATCCCCTCCCCCGTGATCGGTGCGATCATCACGGTCGCCGTCGTCCCCTTGCTCGGTTTCGGCGAGTTCGCAGCTCTCTGGCGGCTGCGCAAGTTCGAGTTCGCCGTAGCGGCCGTCTGCTTTCTCACCTCGCTGCTGCTCGGCCCGATCCAGGGCATCCTGATCGCCTTCGTCCTCGCCCTCGTCAACCTGGCGAAATCGGCGGCCGACCCCGCCGTCGATGTGCTGAACGCCCAGGGTGTCCCCCAGGGGTCGATTCTCCCGGTCCAGGAGAGAGGAGAGGTGACCGCCCCCGGGATCCTCGTGATCCGCTTCGCCGCGCGCGTGTTCTTCGCGAACGCGTCCGCGTTCAAGGATGCCGTCGAGGGAGCGGTGCTGGCCGCGGCGCCGGCCGAGGTCCGCCACGTGGTGATCGACTGCGAGGCGATCGGCGATATCGACGTCACCGGCGCGGACGCCGTCGCCGCGACGAAACAGTGGGTGCTCGAGCGTGGTCTCTCCTTCGGATACTGCCGGGTGCGACCCGACCTCGCCCGGGTCCTCTCCGAGTTCGGGCTCGACGCCGGATCGACGATCTACGGCACGACTCGCGACGCGATCGCGCGGCTCAGTGCCGCCGATGCAGCACAGGGCGGCGGCGCGCAGCCCTGACGCTAAGGCCGGCCCGAGCGTGCTGGCCGCGAACGTATACGTGGTGTGAAGGCGTGCAGAATGGATGCATGGCCGACGTGCAGCATCCCTGGTCCCGTTATGTCGCGATCGGCGACTCGTTCACCGAAGGTATCGGAGACCCGGAGCCGCGAAGCCCCGGAGGCCACCGCGGCTGGGCGGACCGGGTCGCGGAGGTCCTCAGTAGCCAGACCGACGATTTCGCCTATGCGAACCTGGCGGTGCGAGGAAAGCTCATCAAGCAGATCCTCGACGAACAGGTGGAGCCGGCGCTCGCCTTGCGCCCCGACCTGGTGACGATCTCGGCGGGCGGAAACGACGTCATCCGTCCCGGCACCGACCCGGACCATATCGCCGCGCTCTTCGACGCCGCGGTCGCCCGGCTCAGGTCCGATGGGGCGACCGTGGTGGTGTTCACCGGCGTCGACGTCGGCTTCTCGTCCGTCTTCCGCGGTATCCGGGGAAAGGTCGCGATCTACAACGAGAACGTGCGCGCTGTCGCGGCACGCTACGACTGCATCGTCGCAGACCAGTGGTCGCTGACCGAGATCCAGGATGCGCGGATGTGGGCGCCCGACCGCCTGCACCTCGCCCCGCTCGGCCACCACACCGTCGCTCGCATGGTGCTCGCTGCGCTGAACGTCGAGAACGACCTGCAACCGCTTCAGCCGGAACCGCTACCGGAGCGGACCTGGCGGAAGGCACGCGCGGAGGACCTCTCGTGGGCGCGCGAATACCTGGTGCCGTGGGTGGTCCGCCGCATCCGCCACCAGTCGTCGGGCGACCACATCCTGCCCAAGCGGCCCGAGGCGGCGCCGTTCACCTACCCCGGCTACCCCGGGGACTGAGTCGGCGTGCCTGGTCTTACCGGGCCTCGGTCGAGCCCGGGTACCTCAGGCCCCCAGACCGCCCGGGTGCCCCAGACGCCACCAGAATCCCGGATCGGGAAGCTTCGACTGGAGTGCGAGCTGCGCCGTCTCGGTCTTGCCGTTGAGCGTGAACGAGACCTCGCCGACGACTTCGCCCGCGTTGCCGGTCTGCACGGGCCGGGTCTGGATCGACACGCTCACCGGTGTGTCCGACCAGACCAGGAACATCTTGGTCGACGTCGCGACGAGCTTCGATTTCGCACCCCACACTGTCGTATAGGTTCCGAAAACCTGTCCGTCGGTGGCCACGTCGACTTCATGGAAGCCGTTCTGCATGCTGACCAGCAGGGTCTTCACCGCCGCCCAGAGCGCGTCGTGGGTGGGCGCGCCGACGACTACGCCGAGCACGCGCACCGTGCTGGAGCCGACCGCGACATCCGCCGAGAACAGCAGGCAGTTGCCCGCCTGGTCGGTGTTGCCGGTCTTGATCCCGTCGATGCCGTCGACACCGAGGAGCACGTTGGTGTTCTGCTGCAGGCCGGCGCCCGGGAGGGTGGCCTCTTTCGTCGCGACGATCGACGGGAGCACGGGGTCAGCGAGCACGAGCTTCCCGATGGCGATCAGGTCTTTGGTGGTGCTGCGGCTGCCCGGGTCGAGCCCGCTCGCGTCGACGACATGGGTGCCGCTGAGGTTGTGCGACGACAGCCAGGCTTTCGCGGCCTTGAGGTAGGCGCCCACGCTTCCGAAGGCCCAGTTCGCCAGGGAGATCGCGTAGTTGTTGGCCGACGGGAGCAGCATCGCGGTGAGCGCCTGCTTCTCCGTCATCGACGTGCCGGCCACGACCGGTGCCCACGACCCGCCATCGGCGATGACCTGGTTCCACACCGCGACGTCAGCGGCGGTGAATCGGATGCTCGGACCGTCGTCACCCGCTTTGAGCGGCTTCTTCGCGAGCACCACGAGCGCGGTGATCGTCTTCGTCATACTGGCGATCGGAAGGCTCGCGTTGGTCCCGTGGAACTCGGACACTCCCGGATAGTCGAGCGCAGTGATCGCACTTGCGCCGAATCCCGGCCAGGACAGCTGGGCGGCCGGCTGGGCGATCGCCGTCTCGTGCTCGGTGACGGCGGCGGTCGCAGGCATCGGAGCGACGAGCGACCCCGTCACGTACATCGCGCTGACCAGGAACAGGCCGAGAATGCCGAACACCACGATGCGCCGCCTGCGGTACGTTCGACGCTTCGTCGTCTCACGTGTCGCACGGCGGGGCTGGTCTGGCACGCGTTAGATCATAATGCGAGCATCCAGTGGAAGCCCTGAAAGGGCCCCGAGCGTCGCAGACCCCGCCCGAACCTGGCCTCGGGGCCGCCGCGCTCAGCGGTCGCGGAGTGCCCAGAGCGCGACGGCGCTGGCGGATGCGAGGTTCAGCGAGTCCACGCCGTGACGCATCGGGATGGTTACCACGGTGTCTGCCGCACCGAGTGCGTGCCGGCTGAGCCCGTCGCCCTCCGAGCCGAGAACGAGCGCGACCCGGCCGGGTGGATCGGCGGCGAACACGTCGAGGCTGACGGCGTCGTCGGCGAGTGCGAGAGCAGCGATGGTGAATCCGGCGTCGTGCAGTATCGGCGCCGCCTCATCCCATTCGGGCAGACGAGTCCACGGCACCTGCAGCACGGTCCCCATGCTCACCCGCACACTCCGCCGGTACAGCGGGTCGGCGCAGCGGGGCGTGACGAGTACGGCATCCGCGCCAAGACCGGCGACGCTCCGGAAGATGGCCCCGACATTGGTGTGATCCACGATGTCTTCGAGCACGACCACCCGGGTGGCCGGCGCGAGCAGGTCGCGCGGGTCGGGAAGCGCCGGGCGGTGCATCGCGGCCAGGGCGCCGCGGTGCAGGTGATAGCCGGTGAGCCGTTCGAGCAACGGGCTGTCGCCGACGAAGACCGGGACCTCAGGGAAGGCCGCGAGGAGCGGCTCGACGTCGGGCAGCCACTGCTCCTGCAACAGCACGGAGCGGGGACGATGGCCGGCGGCGATGGCACGGGTGATCACTTTCGTCGACTCGGCGATGTACAGGCCGCCGGCAGGCTCGCTCACGCGTCGGAGTGCCACATCGGTCAGCCGCGAGTAGTCGTCGAGCGCCGGGTCGCTGAGATCGCTGATGCGCCTGATGAGCATGTCGGTGCCGCCGTCCTGTCGCTTCTGGTGTCCGTCGCGCTCCTACATTGCCAGTTGCCGGAAACAAACCGGAAAACTGGGGTGTTTACACTCAGGATGGACGGTGCGCTTTCGTGCGTCCGTGCATCCGGATCCGGAGGTGGGGATGACTGCGCTGGTGACCGAGCCGGCCGCTCCGGTCGAGGGCGACCTCGACCGCGCAGCCGAACTTCTGGCGACGCGCCGTTTCGCTGTCCTCACCGGCGCAGGCGTCAGCACCGACTCGGGCATCCCCGACTACCGCGGAGAGGGCGCACCGAAACGGTCGCCGATGACGTTCCAGCAGTTCCTCGGCAGCGACGCGCATCGCAAGCGCTACTGGGCGGGAAGCCACCTGGGGTACCGACGTTTCAGGGCCGCCGAACCGAACGCCGGACATCGCGCCCTTGCGCTCCTCGAGGCGGGGGGTGCGCTGACCGGGGTCATCACGCAGAACGTCGACGGACTCCATACGCGCGCAGGTTCCCGCAAGGTCGTCGACCTGCACGGCGCGATGGACCGCGTGCTCTGCCTCAACTGCGGCCAGATCTTCGCACGCGAGGCCATCTCGGCGCGGATCGAGGAGGCGAATCCCTGGCTCGACCAGCCGGATGCGGTGGAGATCGCACCGGACGGGGACGCGATCGTGACCGACATCGAGGCGTTCGTCGTCCCGGATTGCACGGTCTGCGGCGGCCGCCTGAAGCCCGACGTCGTGTTCTTCGGCGAGTTCATCCCGGCGGAGAAGTATCGCGAAGCGAGCGCGCTCGTCCAGCGTTCCGACGCACTCCTCATCGCCGGTTCGTCCCTCGTGGTCAATTCGGGTATCCGGCTCCTCGAACAGGCCAGACGTCGGCGCATCCCGATCATCATCGTGAACCGCGGAGTCACCAAAGGCGACACGCGCGCGACGGTTAAGCTGGACGCAGGGACGACGGAGACGCTCGTGGAGCTCTCCGCCCGGCTCACCGCCTGATCGCACCCCGGCAAAGGCGGCGCTGTCTGGCCGGCCGTCCCCGGAAAGGGATCGCGTGACCAGACTGTCTCTCGTGCGCCACGGTCAGACCGACTGGAATCTCGCCCGGCGCATCCAGGGTTCGACCGACGTGCCGTTGAACTCCACCGGGCGGGCGCAGGCGGATGCGACAGGCCGGGCGCTCGCCGCGGGCGACTGGGATGCGATCTACACGAGTCCCCTGAGTCGCGCGGCAGAGACCGCGAGCATTATCGCCGGGCATGTCGACCTCGGCGAACCCACGCCGGTCGACGGGATCGCCGAGCGCCGATACGGCGAAGCCGAGGGACTGACCGGCGCGGAGATCCTGGCCCGGTGGCCGGAAGGGACGCCGGTCCCCGGCCGCGAAACCCGGGAGGCCGTGGTCGAACGCGCGCTTCCGGCGCTCCTCGACCTCGCCGAGCACCACGACGGCGAATCGCTCATCGTCGTCAGTCACGGCGGGGTGATCGGGTCCCTGGTGCGTCACGTCACCGGCCACGCTCTTCCCGGGCCGGGCGAAGTCATCCCGAACGGTTCGGTGCACACGTTCGTGTACCGCGACGGCAAGCTCGAACTCGACCGGTTCAACGTCGGGCTCGAGGAACGCGACCTGTTCACAGCGTCGGTCCTCTAGCTCCGGCGCTCAGCCCCGGCGGCGTTCAGCACAGCCAGGCGTCGTTCAGCGCAACCGGCGCCTCGATCGTGCGGCCGCGGCGGTCAGCACGGTCATCAGGTGCTCCGCCGAAGCGTCCCAGGTGAAGCGGCCCGCCTCACGCTCAGACACCGAGGACCGCCCCGCCCACACGCCAGGTGCCTCCAGCTCGCGGATGCGTGCGACCAGCTCGTCGACGGACGTCGGGTCGAAGTACAGGGCTGCGTATCCTCCGATCTCGCGGAAGATGGGGATGTCGCTGACGACGACCGGCGTTCCGAGCGTCATCGACTCCACGAGCGGGATGCCGAACCCCTCATCCAGGGATGCGGTCACGAGCGCCGTCGCGTCCCGTAGCGCCTGCGTGTACTCCTCATCGCTGGCGCCGTCGTGGAAGACGATCCGGGCTCCCGGTGCGATCGCGGTCAGGCGTTCCCGTTCGCGTTCGTCGATACGGCTCATCAGGTGCAGCTCGTAGTCGGGAAGCTGAGCGGCGGCACGGACCAGCGTGTCCACATTCTTGTACGGCATGAACGAGCCCATGTACACGAGCGACTTCGACACGGGTTCCGTTCGCACCGTGGGCGCAGCATGCGGTTCGCCTGGCGCGTCCGCGGCGTTCATGACCACCGAGATCGGCCGCCTGGTCAGGTGATGCTCGGTGATCAGATTCTTGGTGGTCTGCGAGACGGTGACCACCGCATCCGCCCGGTTCAGCAGCATCCGCTGCGGCCACCAGGCCAGATGGTACAGGCGCCACAGCAAGCGGATGGGCCAGGCCAGGTCGCGCGGAGGGGTGCGGTTGCGGTAGTAGATGAGGTCGTGCACGGTGAGCACCAGCCGGTAGCCGCGTCCCCAGCCGCCCATGGTCTGCATGGGCGTGAAGACGACATCGGGCTTGAGCTTGTTCACCTGGTAAGCCACCCACGGTTCCCGCACGCTCGTGGGCGCGCTGATGAGCTCCCAGGGCAGGTCGGGGAGCAGCTCCAACTGGCGGTGATCGCTGATCAGCATGGTGACCGGATGGCGCTGGGCGAGCGCGGTGACGAGACCGGCCGTGTAACGGCTGATGCCGTCGTGACGCCCGATGCGCGTGTACCGGCAGTCGAAGACGATCTTCATCGCGAGCCGTCCGCGGTCGGCTGTGCGAGGAAGGCCGTGATCTGCTCGGCGGCTTCGGCCGGGACCTCGTAGTGGATGAGGTGGCCCACGTCGGCGATGACGTGCAGGCGCGCATCCGGGAACAGTGCCACCAGCCGCTCCTGGGCTGCGACAGGTGTGATGTCGTCTTTGTCCGCCGCGATCAGCAGTGTGCGCTCCGGGATGCGCGGCGCGAACTCGCTGACGTCGTTGCCCACGGATGCGCGGAACGCTTCGAGCACGACCCGCCGGTCGGAGAACGCGCTGAAATAGCGGTCGTGCTGATCGTGGATCCAGCGGCGGAGAGCCTTGTCGTCGGTCTTCGCCATCGCCACGCTCATCACCCGGACGATGAGTCCGTTGCGCAGCAGGGCGAACCCGAGACGCTCCGGGAGCACCGAGGCCAGCCAGTAGTAGAACACGGCGAGACGCGTGAGGACGCCGCGGGGGCCTGTGAGCGCTGGAGCGGCGATCGGGTTCACGAGGACGACGTCGGCTGGGTGGAGGGCGTCGGCCGGGTCGACAGCACGGCCGGCGAGAGCCGCGGAGACGATGATCGACCCGAACGAGTGCCCGAGGATCACGACGCGACCGGTCAGGTCGAGTGACGCGACGAAGGCCCGCAGCCAGGCGGCGTACCCGTCGATGTCGTGGTGCGCGTCACGGAGTGGCTCCGATTCGCCGAAACCGGGAAGGTCCGGTGAGATCAGCCGGAATCCGTCCAGGTGCGCCACTACCGGTTCGAGACCATGATGGTCGCCGCGAAAACCGTGCACGAGCACGATCGATGTGGCGGCGGACGGGTCGCCGTAGTCCCAGTACCGGGTGGTACTGCCGAGGACGTGAGCGTCGCCGGCGCGCACGGGGATGCGGCCGAGACGGTCGTCGTAAGGCGAAGAAGCGATCATCAGGCTCAAGTTTAGGCAGCGAGGCCGCGCACACCGGACATCCGGAGCCCTCCCACAGGCGCGTACTAGACACGGCACCCGTAGTAAGACCTAGACTCGAACGGTTGTAATCGCTTGCAGAACGTCACGGCACCCGGAAGGAGAAACGTGAGCTTCACCGCGCCGATCACGTTGCCAGGCCTCACACTCGACCCCCAGTGGTATCGGCGATCGGTCTTCTACGAGGTCATGATCCGTTCCTTCGTCGACAGCAACGGTGACGGGTCGGGTGATCTCGGTGGTCTCACGTCGAAGCTGGACTATCTGCAATGGCTCGGCGTCGATGCCCTCTGGCTTCCGCCGTTCTTCACCTCCCCGCTGCGCGACGGCGGGTACGACGTGTCGGACTTCCGCACGATCCTGCCCGAATTCGGGACGATCGACGAATTCAAAGACCTGGTCACCAAGGCGCACGAACGCAACATGCGCGTGATCATCGACCTTCCGATGAACCACACGTCTGACCAGCACGAGTGGTTCCAGCAGTCGCGTTCCGACCCCGAGGGGCCGTACGGGGACTTCTACGTCTGGAACGACACCGACGACAAATGGCCGGACATCCGAATCATCTTCATCGACACGGAGGACTCCAACTGGGCCTTCGACTCCGAGCGGCGCCAGTTCTACTTCCACCGCTTCTTCTCCCACCAGCCGGACCTCAACTTCGAGAACCCCGCTGTGCACGAGGCGATGTTCGACATCGTGCGGTACTGGCTCGACATGGGCGTCGACGGCTTCCGGCTGGATGCGATCCCATACCTCTACGAGTCCGATGAAGGAAACGGCGAAGGCGAGCCGCCGACGCACGAGTTCATCAAACGGCTCCGCGCGATGGTCGACCGCGAATACCCGGGCCGCGTCATGGTTGCAGAGGCCAACCAGTGGCCTCGTGAGGTCGCTGCGTTCTTCGGCACGGAAGAGGAGCCCGAATGCCACATGGCGTTCGACTTCCCCGTGATGCCCCGCATCTTCTACTCGTTGCGTTCGCAGCAGGCAGGAGAGCTCGTGCGGGTGCTGTCCGAGACGACGGACATCCCGGAGTCGGCGGGCTGGGGTGTGTTCCTCCGCAACCACGACGAGCTGACGCTCGAGATGGTCAGCGAGGAGTACAGGCAGGCGATGTACGGCTGGTACGCCTACGACCCGCGGATGCGCGCCAACATCGGCATCCGTCGCCGCCTGGCTCCCCTGCTCGACAACTCGCGCGCCGAGCTGGAGCTTGCGCACGCTCTGCTGTTCTCGCTCCCGGGGAGCCCGTTCCTCTATTACGGCGACGAGATCGGGATGGGCGACAACATCTGGTTGCCCGACCGCGACAGCTCGCGTACGCCGATGCAGTGGACGCCCGACCGCAATGCCGGGTTCTCGACCGCCGATCCCGGCAAGCTGTTCCTCCCCGTCGTGCAGTCGCTGGTCTACCACTACAACCAGATCAATGTGGAAGCCCAGCTCGCGCAGTCGCGTTCGCTGCTGCACTGGATCCGTAACGTCATCCACGTGCGCAAGGCGCATCCGGTCTTCGGGCTGGGGTCGATCCGGGTGCTGCAGACCGACCACGAGTCGGTGCTCGCGTTCGTCCGGTCGTATGCCGGCAGCGGCACGCATTTCGGTGACCTGCCGGAGGACGTGCTGTGCGTGTTCAGCTTTGCGCACAACCCCGTGGCCGTGTCGCTGGAGGCGCCGGAGTTCGCAGGGTCGCGTCTCTTCGACCTGTTCGGCGGAGGCGAGTTCCCGACGGTGGCCGACGACGGTCGCTTCAGCCTGACGCTCGGCACGCAGAACTTCTACTGGCTGCACATCGAGCCCGCCCAGCGCTGACCTTTCGACAGCGTCGTGCGTGTGTCCGCACGGGACTGACGGTGGTCTCACCTAGCCTTGGACCATGAGCAACTGGCACGAGGAACTGGGCGTATTCGATCTCGAGACGACGGGGATCGACGTCGAGACGTCCCGGATCGTGTCGGCCCATGTCGGGCTGCTCAATGCCGAAGGTCTCGTCATCCAACGCAACGACTGGCTCGTCGATCCCGGAGTCGAGATCCCGGTCGAGGCGACGGCTGTCCACGGCATCAGCACGGAGCATGCCCGGGCGCGCGGCCTTCCCGCGGGCCAGGCCGTCGCGCAGATCGTGTCGGCACTCCGCGCGGTCTTCGAACGCGGAACTCCGGTCGTCGCGTACAACGCCCCCTACGACTTCACGCTCCTGAACCGCGAAGCGCTGCGGTACGGCATCGTGCCGCTGTCAGCGCCCGGTCCCGTCATCGATCCGCTCGTGATCGACAGGGCGGTCGACAAATACCGCAAAGGCAAGCGCACCCTCGAGCTGACCGCTCTGTTCTACGGCGTCGACCTCACCGACGCGCACGACGCAGGCGCCGATGCGATCGCCGCGGGCCGGGTCGCTCAGGCGATCGCCCGGGCCCATGCCGAGGAGCTGGCCCTCGAGGCGGCCGAGTTGCACCGCCGCCAGGTGCAGTGGAGCCTCGAGCAGGCCGAAGACTTCCAGGCCTACATGCGACGCGAGCACAACCCGCTGTTCACAACCTCGGGTGCTTGGCCGGTCCGCTGACGGGGGTATTTCAGCTCCAGCGCGCCGCGCGACGAAAAGGCGACCGGCCGGAGCCGGTCGCCTTATCGATGAAAGCTGGTTACTTGCCGAAGCCCTTGTAGCGCGAGTTGAACTTCTCGACACGGCCGGCCGAGTCGAGGATGCGCTGCTTGCCGGTGTAGAAGG
Organism: Leifsonia tongyongensis; assembly: GCF_010686705.1. GTDB lineage: Bacteria > Actinomycetota > Actinomycetes > Actinomycetales > Microbacteriaceae > Diaminobutyricibacter > Diaminobutyricibacter tongyongensis. The sequence goes on from NZ_JAAGWY010000002.1 coordinate 410,510, forward strand.
GGTGCGATTCGGAGGAGATCTCGACGTCGATCACCGGGTAGGTGTTGCCGTCTTCCCACTCGATCGTCTTGTCGCTCGTCACCGTGGAACGGGTGAGGAACGTCGCACCCGAGGCCAGGTCGCGGAAAACCACCGGAGCGTACGCGGGGTGAATGTCGGTCTTCATCAGGGCTTCCTTGTTGCTTAGTGATTAGGGTGTCTTGCCCGCTGCGCTGCACGTGTGTCGCGCGGGGCGAGAAGCATGATGGCTCGTGGGCCAGCTATCGAGTTTAGCAGATGGTTCAGGACTCTGCCGCGACGGATGCCCGCGCGCTGTAGCGGCCGTCGGACTCGGTCAGGTCGATGCCACGACCGAAGGTGTCGCTGAGTTTCTCCGAGGTGATGACGGTGTCGATGACGCCTTGAGCGACGACTCCGCCCTTCCGGAGCAGCAGTGCGTTGCGGAACCCGAGTGGGATCTCTTCGACGTGGTGCGTGACCATGACGATGGCAGGCGATCGCGGGTCGCTCGCGAAGCCGCCGAGCAGCTCGAGGAGCTCTTCGCGGCCGCCGAGGTCGAGGCTCGCGGCCGGTTCGTCGAGGAGAAGGATCTCAGGGTCCGTCATGACGGCACGGGCGATCTGGACTCTCTTCTGCTCGCCGTCGCTGAGCGTTCCGAATGCCCGCTCCGAAAGGTGATCGAGGTTCCATTCGTTGAGCACGCGGTGGGCGCGACGCTCGTCGATCTCTTCGTACTCTTCGTTCCAGCGGCCGGTGACGGCATACGCTGCTGTCATCACGACGTCGAGCACCTTCTCGTTGCGCGGAATGCGACGTGCCATGGCGCTCGAGGCGAACCCGAGTCGCGGACGCAGTTCGGCCAGGTCGCTCTTGCCGAGCTGCTCCCCCAGCACGTCGGCCGTGCCGCTCGTCGGGTGGATGGCGGCTGCCGCGATCTGCAGCAGCGTCGTCTTGCCCGCACCGTTGGGGCCGAGGATCACCCACCGTTCGTCCGGCTCGACGGTCCAGTTCACACTGTCGAGAATCGTATTCTCGTCGCGGACGATGGACACATCTGTGAGCTTGAGAACGCTGGCCATGGTTCTAGCCTACCGGGCGATTTCAGGCGAGCAGCGACCGGTAGATCTCTCGTGTCTGCTCGGCGATGGAGGTCCAGCTGAACGCGGTTTCGGCGCGCAGTCGGCCCGCGCTTCCCATGAGAGCTGCCCGGTCGCGGTCGTGGACGACCTCGATGAGTGCCGCCGCGAGCTCGGCGACGAAGGAGTCGGGGTCGGTGGGTGTTCCTGTGCCGTCCTGCAGTTGGTCGATGGGCACGAGGCGCCCGGTTACGCCGTCGACGATGACTTCGGGGATGCCGCCCGTGGCTGTCCCCACGACCGGCAGGCCGCACGCCATCGCTTCGAGGTTGACGATGCCGAGCGGTTCGTAGACGGACGGGCAGACGAACACGGTGGATGCGGTGAGCACCGCGCGCAGTTCCGTCTGGCTGAGCAGGCGGTCGATCCACACGACCCCTTCCCGCTCGGCCTGGAGCGCCTCCACGCCCCGGGTGACTTCGGCCATGATCTCTGCGGTGTCCGGCGCGCCGGCGCATAACACGACCTGTACCTCCGCGGGCAGGAGGCGCGCGGCCCTGAGCAGGTACGGCAGCCCCTTCTGCCGGGTGATCCGCCCGACGAAGACCACGGCGGGCCGGTCGGGGTCGACACCGAGGGACCGCGCGAGATCGTCGTCCTCGAGCGGTTTCCACCGCGTGAGGTCGATCCCGTTGTAGACGACTTTGACTTTGTCGGGGTCGAGTGCGTGGTAGCTGCGCAGCATGTCACGCCGCATCCCCTCGCTGACCGCGATGACCGCATCCGCCGACTCGAACGCGGACCGTTCGATCCAGCTGGAGACGCGGTAGCCACCGCCGAGCTGTTCGGCCTTCCAGGGTCGCAACGGCTCGAGGCTGTGCGCGGTGATCACGTGGGGGATGCCGTGCAGCAACGAGGCCAGTTGGCCCGCCGCATTGGCGTACCAGGTGTGCGAGTGCACCAGGTCGGCTCCCCCGGCATCCTGCGCCATCCGCAGATCGACGCCGAGCGTTGCGATGGCGCCGTTGGCCTCGCTGAGCTCGGCTGGAACGCCGTAGGCGTACGTGTCGGGCTCCTCACGGGGAGCGCCGAAGCAGCGGACGACCACGTCGGTGTCGACCCGGAGCGCGCGCACCAGTTCGGCGACGTGCACTCCAGCACCCCCGTAGATCTCCGGCGGATATTCACGGGTGAGCAGATCGACTCGCATGACCTGAACGCTAGTACAGCCGAGGGGTTGCCTCTACTCTTGAGCCATGGCTGGCACAAAGATCTTCGGCATCGTCCTTGCAGGTGGCGAAGGGAAGCGGCTGATGCCGCTCACAGCAGATCGAGCCAAGCCAGCGGTCCCGTTCGCCGGCCAGTACCGCCTGATCGACTTCGCCCTGTCGAACCTGATCAACTCGAACCTGCGCCAGGTGGTCGTGCTGACCCAGTACAAGTCGCACAGTCTCGACCGGCACGTCTCGCAGACCTGGCGCCTCGACGGCATGCTGAACTCGTACATCGCTTCGGTTCCCGCCCAGCAGCGGCTGGGCAAGCGCTGGTTCAGCGGATCGGCCGACGCCATCCTGCAGAGTCTCAACCTCCTGCGCGACGAGAAGCCCGACATCGTCGTGGTGGTCGGAGCCGACCACGTGTACCGCATGGACTTCGCCCAGATGATCGACGCGCACATCGAGTCCGGGGCGCCGGCGACCGTGGCCGCGATCCGCCAGCCCATCGGTCTCGCCGACCAGTTCGGGGTGATCGAGGTGGACTCGCAGCATCCGGACCGGATCGCTGCGTTCCGTGAGAAGCCGACCGACCCGGTCGGGCTGCCCGACTCGCCGAACGAGGTGCTCGCCTCCATGGGCAACTACGTCTTCGACGCGGATGCTCTGATCGAGGCCGTGATCCGTGACGGTGACCGACCCGACTCGAACCATGACATGGGTGGCGACATCATTCCCGACTTCGTCAACCGGGGTGAGGCGGGCGTGTACGACTTCAACCGCAACGACGTCCCCGGTTCGACCGACCGCGACCGCTACTACTGGCGGGATGTGGGGACGATCGAGTCGTTCTTCGAGGCCCACCAGGACCTGATCTCCGCCTTGCCGGTCTTCAACCTCTACAACCGCTGGTGGCCGATCTTCAGCCAGCAGCTCAACTCGCCGCCGGCGAAGCTGGTGCGCGACGGGCGCGGGTCGCTCGGGGTCACCATCGACTCGATCGTTTCGCTTGGGAGTGTGATCTCGGGCGCGCACCTCGAACGCAGCGTGCTCGGGCCGTGGGCGAAGATCGAGTCGGGCGCGCACGTCGTCGACTCGGTCGTCTTCGAGCGGGCCGTCATCGAGCCGAACGCGTTCGTCACCCGCGCTATCCTCGACAAGGACGTGGTCGTGGCAGCCGGCGCTTCCGTCGGAGCCGACCCTGCGCGTGATCGTGCGAGGGGTTTCACCGTGACCGAGTCCGGGATCACCGTCGTCGGCAAGGGAGTACACGTCGTTCCATGACGCAGCGTTCCGCCGCGCCCAGCGCCAGCAGCGCTGTCAGCGCCTCAACTGCGCCCAGCGCCCCACCTGAACAGACCGCGGGTTCGCCCCGATTCCTCGTCGTGCTCGACGCGGATTCGACGCTCATCCACGATGAGGTCATCGAGCTTCTCGCCGAGGAGGCGGGATCGCGCACCGAGGTCGCGGAGATCACCGACCGGGCGATGCGTGGCGAGCTCGACTTCGAGCAGAGCCTGCGCGAGCGGGTGCGGACTCTCGCGGGTCTGCCGGTCGAGGTGTTCGAGCATGTCGGCGAACGGGTCCGTGTCACCGACGGTGCTGCGGAGCTCGTGGCAGGCGTCCGCGCAGCGGGCGGACGAGTGGGTGTGGTGTCCGGCGGCTTCCACGAGGTGCTGGACGGGCTCGGTCACCGTCTGGCGCTGGACCATTGGCGCGCCAACCGGCTCGAGGTGGTGGACGGCGTGCTCACGGGCGGGCTGGTCGGTGCGATCGTGGATGCGGAGGCGAAAGCGGCCGCGCTGCGCGAGTGGGCAGCCGATGCGGGCATCCCCGTGGCCTGCACGGTCGCCGTCGGAGACGGCGCGAACGATCTGCGGATGATGGCCGCAGCAGCCCTGTCCGTCGCCTTCAACGCGAAGCCCCGCGTCCGCGCCGAGGCGAATGTCGTCATCGACCGCCAGGACCTGTCGCAGGTGCTGGCGGTGTTGGGGTTGCGCGGGTAAGGGTCAGCCTCGGCAGCGTGGCTGCTCGGACTGGCGTCGCGGGAATGCGATGCAATCCATTCAGCTCCAGCGTCAGTGCCCCATCCCGAGACCGCCGTCGACGGGGATGACCGCTCCCGAGATGTAGGCGGCGTCGTCGCCGGCGATCCAGGCCACCACTTTCGCGACCTCGTTCGGGGTCGCGAATCGCCCTGCCGGGATGTTGCGCTTGTATTCGGCCTGCTGCGTCTCGGGGAGCTCGGCGGTCATGTCCGTCTCGATGAACCCCGGGGCGACGACGTTCGCCGTGATGCCGCGGGCGCCCAGTTCGCGGGTGATGGAACGCGCCATGCCGACGAGCCCGGCCTTCGAGGCGGCGTAGTTGACCTGGCCGGCCGACCCGTACAGGCCGACCACGCTCGAGATCAGCACGATGCGGCCGTAGCGGGCCTTGAGCATGTTCTTCGACGCGCGCTTGATCACACGGAAGGAGCCTCCGAGGTTCGTGTCGACGACCGCGTCGAAGTCCTCCTCGGTCATGCGCATGAGAAGCGTGTCGCGGGTGATCCCCGCGTTGGCCACGACGACCTCGACCGGGCCGAGCTTCTCCTCGACCTCGGCGAACGCCGCGTCGACGGCAGCGGTGTCGGTCACATCTGCGCGAACGGTGAGACTCCCCTCCGGGCCTTCGCCCGAACGTGCGGTGACGGCGACACGGTGCCCCTGGGCGAGGAACTCCTCGGCGATGGCGAAACCGATTCCGCGGTTTCCGCCGGTCACGAGCACGGTGCGTGGGGTTGTCATCCGTTGGTCCTCTCCTGGGTCCAGGCCGTGTGCCTGACATCGAACGCGTACCAGTTTATGGTCTGGGTTGGACGTAGGCTTGAGGGGACGGATCGGGCCCGATTCGCGGCACCGGTGACGGACATGAAGCAACAGTCGATAACGAACCTTCCGCTCTCTCCCGACGAGGAGCGGCGCCGCCGCATGATCAAGTATTCGGTGGCGATGGGCATCCGTGTGCTCTGCATCATCGCGATCCTGTTCGTTCCCGGCTATTGGGCGATCATCCCGGCGATCGGCGCTGTGTTCCTCCCCTATTTCGCTGTGGTCATCGCGAACGTCGGATCGGATCCGCGTCAAGCTACCGTTCAGCGTCCGGGCAATATCCTTCCCATGACCCCTCCCGCGCACGCGCCGGGCGGGGATGCGGAATCGGATGCGCGCACGGGCGAGCCCGCGGACGGGAGTGCCGCAGCCGACCCGGACGACGAGGATGAAGAAGGCGAACAGAGGGAGCATGGCACGTGATCGGGTTCGGTGAACCGGAGGCGCTGACGTGCTCACGCGCGAACTGCCGCGAGACGGCCGTGTGGCGTATCGAGTGGCGCAACCCGAAGATCCACTCGGAGGATCGCGTGAAGGTCTGGCTGGCGTGCGACGAGCACGTCGACTTCCTGCGCGAGTTCCTGGCCGCCCGTGATTTCCCTCTCCGCGTGGTCGCGGTCGGCGCTGACCCGGCGCCCCAGGTCGCCGGCGGGGCCGCCTCGTGAAGGGCTGGCGTTTCGCGTTCTCCCGCCGCTGGCTGGGCTATATCGCGTTCGCGATCGTGTTCGCCATCGCGTGCGGCGGACTGTCCGCGTGGCAGCTGGCGCGTAGCAAGGAGGCGGCGGCGGCGAACGCGCTGCTCGACGCCAACTTCAATTCGCAGCCGGTCCCGCTCCAGCAGGTGCTGCCGACACTGACATCGTTCTCGCGGAGCCAGGAGTGGAAGCGGGTGACCGTGACGGGAACGTATGTGACGGATGATGAACTCCTCGTCCGCAACCGCCCGCTGAACAGCACCCCGGGCTTCGAAGTCCTCACTCCTCTCCGGCTGGCCGACGGCTCGCTCTTCATCGTCGACCGCGGCTGGGTGCCCACCGGCGACCGCACGGATGCGCCCGACACCGTTCCGGCCGCACCCGGCGGCCAGGTCACGGTCATCGCCCGGCTGAAACCCGGCGAGCCGCGACTCGACGGTCGCAGCGGCATCGGCGACCAGGTGGCCACGATCGAGCTCCCCGACATCCGCACGCGCATCGGAGGGGATGTGTACACGGCCGCATACGGACTGCTCGACTCGCAGGACCCGAGCCCCGCATCCGCCCCCACACCGACCGTGACAGCCGCGCCAACCCAGGACGAGGGTCTGCACTGGTCGTACATGATCCAGTGGATCATCTTCGCCCTGATCGGCTTCTTCGGGCTCGGCTACGCGCTGCGGACGGAGTATCGCAAGCTCAATGAGGACGACCCGGCCGAACAGGCGCGCGCGGCCGAGCGCGAGCGCCGCAAGTCGCAGCGTGCCCGCACCGACGCCGAGGTCGAGGACGACCTGCTGGAGCGCTGGAGCTAAGCGCTGGAGCTAGGCCAGCGAGATCAGGTCGAGGTAGTCCTTGTTCCAGTGGTCTTCGACGCCGTCGGGCATGATGAGCACCCGCTCCGGGTTCAGCGCCTCCACCGCGCCCTCGTCGTGGCTCACGAGCACGACCGCTCCTTCGTAGTGCGCCAGGGCGTCCAGGATCTCCTCGCGGCTGGCCGGGTCGAGGTTGTTCGTGGGCTCGTCGAGCAGGAGCACGTTCGCACCGGAGACGACGATCATCGCAAGTGCGAGCCGGGTCTTCTCGCCACCCGAGAGCACACCCGCCGGCTTGTGCGAGTCGTCGCCCGTGAAGAGGAAGGAGCCGAGCACCCGCCTGGCCTCGGTCTCGGTCAGGCTCGGTGACGACGACATCATGTTCTGCAGCACGGACGCCTTGACATCGATGGTCTCGTGCTCCTGCGCGTAATACCCGATGCGGAGGCCGTGACCCGGTTCGATCTGGCCGGTGTCCGGCAGGTCGACGCCCGCGAGCATCCGGAGCAGTGTCGTCTTGCCTGCACCGTTGAGCCCGAGTACGACGACTTTGGAGCCCCGGTCGATGGCGAGGTCGACGGCGGCGAAGATCTCCAGTGAGCCGTAGCTCTTCGAGAGGTCGCTCGCCTGCAGCGGCGTGCGTCCGCAGGGCGCCGGCGTCGGGAAGCGGAGCTTGGCGACCCGGTCGACCGAGCGAACGTCCTCGAGCCCGGCGAGCAGTTTCTCGGCACGGGCGACCATCTGGTGGGCGGCGGCGGCCTTGGTGGCCTTGGCACCGAACTTCGCGGCCTGCAGCTGCAGCGCCCCCGCCTTCTTCTCGGCGTTGGCGCGCTCCTTCTTGCGGCGTTCCTCGTCGGCCGCGCGCTGGCGCTGGTAGTTCTTCCAGCCCATGTTGTAGATGTCGATGACCTGGCGGTTGGCATCGAGGTAGAAGACGCGATTGACGGTCTCGCCCACGAGTTCGACATCGTGGCTGATCACGATGAAGCCGCCCGAGTAGTTCTTCAGGAACTCGCGCAGCCAGACGACGGAGTCGGCGTCGAGGTGGTTGGTCGGCTCGTCGAGGATCATCGTGCGCGCATCCGAGAACAGGATGCGCGCGAGCTCGATGCGTCGCCGCTGGCCGCCCGAGAGCGTCTTCAGCTGCTGGTCGAGGATGCGGTCGGGCAGGTTCAGGTTGCTGGCGATCGATGCGGCCTCGGCTTCGGCCGCGTAGCCGCCGAGCATGTGGAACTGCTCTTCGAGCCGGCCGTACGTCTTCATCGCTGCAGCGCTGACCGCCGGGTCGTCGCTGGCCATGTCGTGGGTCGACTTCTGCATCCCGAGCACGATGCTGCCGAGGCCGCGGGCGTCGAGGATGCGCGTTCGGGCCAGGTCTTCCGGGTTGCCGGAGCGGGGATCCTGTGGGAGGTACCCGATCTCTTCGCTGCGTTCGACGCGGCCGCCGGTCGGGAGGGACTCCCCCGCCAGCACTTTGGTGAGTGTGGTCTTGCCCGCGCCGTTGCGCCCGACGAGACCGATCTTGTCGCCGTCGGCGACACGGAAGTCGACCCCTTCCATCAGAAGTCGGGCTCCCACTCTGAGCTCAAGGTCGTGCACACTGAGCACAGGCGTCATCCAATTCTGTCGTCATGTCTCCATGACCGGAGGTAAGGGTATTCGTCAACTCGCGCACGGGGTCGCGCGAGGCGGGTCAGATGGCGAAGCCGATGGCGCGCATCATGTCGCGCCCGTCGTCGGTGATCCGCTCGGGACCCCACGGCGGCATCCAGACCCAGTTGATCCGGAAGGCTTCGACGATTCCGTCGAGCGCCTCGGCCGTCTGCTCTTCGAGGACGTCGGTGAGAGGGCATCCGGCGCTCGTCAGCGTCATCGAGATGATGAGGGCGTTGTTCTCGTCGTCCCAGCCGAGATCGTAGATCAGGCCGAGGTCGACGACGTTGACCCCGAGCTCGGGGTCGACCACGTCTTTCAGCGCCTCTTCGACCTGGTCGAAGAGTGCCGGGCTCAGTGTTGCGACCATGGCAGCAGCCTACGCCTCTGCAGGAGCGGGTACGTCGGTTTCGACAGCAGGCTCAGGGGTCTCGGTGTAGCGGTCGTAGCCTTCGTCCTCGAGTCGGTCGGCGAGTTCGGGACCACCCTCCTCGGCGACGCGGCCGGCGACGAACACGTGCACGAAGTCGGGCTTGATGTAGCGGAGGATGCGCGTGTAGTGGGTGATCAGCATGATGCCGAGACCCGTGTTCTCCTTCGCGCGGTTGACGCCCTCGGAGACGACCTTGAGCGCGTCGACGTCGAGGCCGGAGTCGGTCTCGTCGAGCACGGCGATCTTGGGCTTCAGGAGCTCGAGCTGGAGGATCTCGTTGCGCTTCTTCTCACCACCGGAGAATCCTTCGTTGACGTTGCGCTCGGCGAACGACGTGTCCATGCGGAGCTTCGTCATCGTCTCGCGCACTTCCTTCACCCAGCCGCGGATGGCCGGCGCCTCGCCCTCGATCGCGGTTTTGGCCGTGCGCAGGAAGTTCTGGTTGGTCACGCCGGGGATCTCGACCGGGTACTGCATCGCGAGGAAGAGGCCGGCACGTGCCCGGGCGTCCACGGTCATCGCGAGGACGTCCTCACCGTCGAGGGTGATCGTGCCGCTCGTCACCTTGTACTTCGGGTGGCCGGCGATCGTGTAGGCGAGAGTCGACTTCCCGGAGCCGTTCGGTCCCATGATCGCGTGGATCTCTCCTTCGCGGATGGTCAGGTCGACGCCGTTCAGGATGGGCTTGGTGCCCTGCTCGGTCTCGACGGTGACGTGGAGGTCGCGGATCTCAAGAACTGACATGTGCTTCTAAATCTCTTTCGTTGCGGTCGGGTCGATGTAGACGTCTCCATCGATCAGCTCGACCGGGTAGACGGGGACCGGCTCGTAGGCCGGCAGGTTCAGGGGTTTGCCCGTGACGAGCGAGAACAGCGAGCCGTGGGCCCAGCATTCGAGGGTCTCGTCTTCGACGAAGCCTTCGGAGAGCGAGATCTCGCCGTGCGTGCAGGTGTCGCCGATGGCGTGTACCGCGCCGGATGAGTCCTTCACGACGGCGATCGGGATGCCGTCGAGCACGACCCGGACGGCCTGGTTCTCCACGAGCTCGTCGACCGAGCAGACGCGCGTGCCCACCTAGTTCTCCCTCGGGCCGGCGGTCTCCGCACCGGCTGATGTCGACGGCTCGAGGGCCGTGAGCTCGGCTTCGATGGCATCCGTGAGGCGTTCCTGCAGGGCCGGCGAGCCGATCTTCTGCACGATCTCCGCGAGGAAGCCGCGGACGACCAGGCGGCGCGCCTCGTCTTCGGTGATCCCGCGGGACTGCAGGTAGAACAGCTGCTCGTCATCGAAACGCCCGGTCGCGCTCGCGTGGCCGGCGCCGAGGATGTCCCCGGTCTCGATCTCGAGGTTCGGAACGGAGTCGGCACGGGCGCCGTCGGTGAGCACCAGGTTGCGGTTCTGCTCGTAGGTGTCGGTGCCCACGGCCTTGGGTCCGATCAGGACGTCGCCGACCCAGACCGTGCGTGCTCCGACGCCCTGCAGGGCACCCTTGTACGTCACCCGGCTGCGGGTGTGCGGCGCATCGTGGAAGACGTACACCTGCTGCTCCAGGTGCTGACCGGCATCGGCGAAATACGCGCCGAGCAGTTCGGTGTCCGAACCGGATCCCACGAGGTGCGCGGCGGGGTTCAGCCGCACGAGGCCGCCACCGAGGGTGATCGCGATGTGCTTCAGGAATGCGTCGCGCCCGACCGAGGCGAAATGGGTCGCGACGTGCAGTGCGTCGTCGTCCCACTCCTGCACGGTGACGACGGTCAGCGCTGCGGACTCGCCGACGAGGATCTCGAGGTTCTCGGTCAGGTGTGCTGCGCCGGTGTTCTGGAGGATGACCGTGGCGCGGCTGAACGGCGCGGCCTCGATGATGGTGTGCGCGCCGCGTGCGCCCTGGCCGAGCTCCGAGCGCGTCAGCGTGAATTCCTTGTCGTCCTCGCCCGTGACCGAGACGACGAGCGCCTTCTCGAAGCTCGTCCAGGCGTTCGCGGATGCGCGCTCCTCGGGGGCGCCCGCCTTTCCGACGCGGGCGTCATCGCGGCCGACCCATTCGATCGTCACGCCGGCCGTGTCGGTCGTCGTCACGTCGTACGGCGAGCCGTCGAGTTCGCTCGACGTCAGTTCCGTGATGCGCGCGACAGGCGTGTACTTCCAGGTCGCCTCGCGGCCGGTGATGGCCGGGAAGTCCTCGACGTTCGTCGAATGGAACCGCTCAGAACGTGTCTGGATGGGCACGACGCCCCATCCTCCGTCGGAGTGTTTCTTGATTCCGTGCTGTTCAGCTGTGGGGCCGGAGGCCGTGGTCGTGGGGGTCGGTGTTGTTGCCATGCTCATGCGGCCGACAGTGCCTTTCGACGAAGAATGAGAAGAATGGTCATCCGACGGAGCCTTCCATGCCCATCTCGATGAGCTTGTTGAGTTCGAGTGCGTATTCCATGGGGAGCTCACGGGCGATCGGCTCGATGAAGCCACGGACGATCATCGCCATCGCTTCGTCCTCCGGCATGCCGCGCGACATCAGGTAGAAGAGCTGCTCTTCGCTCACGCGCGACACCGTCGCCTCGTGACCGAGGTGGACGTCGTCGACACGGATGTCGATCGACGGGTAGGTGTCCGAGCGCGAGATGGTGTCGACGAGCAGAGCGTCGCACCGCACGTTGTTCGACGCGTGGTGGGCGTTCTGGTCGACCCGCACCTCTCCGCGGTAGCCCGCGCGGCCCCCGCCACGCGCGATCGACTTCGAGACGATCGACGACTGCGTGTACGGCGCCATGTGGATCATCTTCGCGCCGGCGTCCTGATGCTGGCCGGGGCCGGCGAAGGCGACAGACAGGGTCTCGCCCTTGGCGTGCTCGCCCATCAGGTAGATCGACGGGTACTTCATCGTGACCTTGGAACCGATGTTGCCGTCGATCCACTCCATGGTCGCGCCTTCGGCGGCCGTGGCGCGCTTGGTGACGAGGTTGTACACGTTGTTGGACCAGTTCTGGATGGTCGTGTAGCGTACGCGGGCGTTCTTCTTGACGATGATCTCCACCACCGCGGAGTGCAGCGAGTCCGACTTGTAGATCGGGGCCGTGCATCCCTCGATGTAGTGGACGTAGCTGTCCTCGTCGGCGATGATCAGCGTGCGCTCGAACTGGCCCATGTTCTCCGTGTTGATGCGGAAATAGGCCTGCAGCGGAATGTCGACGTGGACGCCGGGCGGCACGTAGACGAAGGATCCGCCCGACCAGACGGCCGAGTTCAGCGCTGCGAACTTGTTGTCGCCGCTCGGGATGACGGTGCCGAAGTACTCTTCGAAGAACTCGGGATGCTCGCGCAGGGCCGTGTCGGTGTCCATGAAGATCACGCCCTGGGCTTCGAGCTCCGCGTTGATCTGGTGGTAGACGACCTCGGACTCGTACTGGGCCGCGACGCCTGCGACGAGCCGCTGCCGCTCCGCCTCGGGGATACCGAGCTTCTCGTAGGTGTTCTTGATGTCGTCGGGCAGGTCTTCCCAGGTCTGGGCCTGCTTCTCCGTCGACCGCACGAAGTACTTGATGTTGTCGAAGTCGATCTCCGACAGGTCGGCGCCCCAGGTGGGCATCGGCTTGCGCTCGAAGAGCTGGAGGGCCTTGAGCCGGCGCTGCAGCATCCACTCGGGCTCGTTCTTGAGGTGGGAGATGTCGGCGACCACCTCCGGCGAGATCCCTCGACGTGCGGACGCGCCCGCGACGTCCGAATCCGCCCAGCCGAACTCGTACTGCCCCAGGCTGTTGAGTTCGGGACGGTCGATCAGGATGTCTGACATATCTACCTCGTTTCCTACCACACGTAACCGGCTGTCATTCCGGCTCATTCCCCGCTGGACGACATGCGTCGACGTCCGCGGATCAGGATTGTGCGAGTGGCTGGTGTGCGTACCTAATATGTTCGAGCACGTGGGCGACGCTGCCTCGGCGCCTGAGGGCGCGCGTCACGAACACTTCATTCTACAGGCAGGCTCACAGCGGACGCTGAAGTGTCAACGAATTGACAGTGAGCGTGCCGGTTCGGCGGGAATGACCGAGACCGTCGGGAACAGTCCGGGATTCACATCCAGGACGACGCGGAGCACACCGACCCACACGAGAGCGGCGCCGAGCAGGTGCAGGGCGACCAGTGCGTCGGGCAGGCCCGTCAGCGACTGGAGGACCCCGATGCCCGCCTGGAGAAGCAGGACGACGATGAAGGTGACGGTGCGGCGGCGCGCGAGGACCGCATCCGGGATGCGCGCCAGAACGACGAGCAGAGCGATCGCCAGTCCCAGCGTCGCGGTGCCCAGGACGGCGTGGACGACCGTGACGTCGAGCCAGTCGAAGGTCATGCGCGGCACGGCGGCGGAATCGCCCGAGTGAGGACCCGAACCGGAGACGAGCGTGCCGACCAGGATGAGAAGGAGGGTGACGGCGAGGAGCGTATAGCTGAGGACGCGCGCGATGCGTGGGATCGCCACCGCCGCGGACTCGCCGAGGTGCGCGCGATGCCACGTGAGAGCCGTCGTGGTCAGCAGCGCGATCGCCATGACGAAATGGAAAGCGACGATGTACGGGTTGAGCGCCGTGAGAACGGTGATTCCGCCGGCGATCGCGTTCGCGACCACCAGCCAGAACTGCGACCACGCGAGCCTGGTCATGGTGCGGTTGCGCGGCTTCTGGAGCCGGGCGGCCACGATGACCCACCCGACGGCGACACACAGGACACCGGTCATCATGCGGTTCGTGAACTCGATGATGGCGTGGATGCCGAGAGCCGGAGTCGGAGTCAGCGACCCCACCTCACAGCTCGGCCAGGTCGGGCAGCCCAGCCCGGAGCCGGTGACTCGCACGACTCCCCCGCTGAACACGATGAAGATGCTGACGATCAGCGCTGCCGTCGTCGCCCACCGGAGCGACCGTGGACCGAGGGTGTAACGCGATGCCAGATACGCGAGCGGGGTTTGCACACTCCATCGTAACCGGAGCGTTCCTGGCCGGATCCCGTGCTGCCGCCGGTCAGCCCCTGTCGTCGCGCGGCCGCGCGTCGAGCACGCCCAGCCACGACGGGCGCGGCTCGCCACGGAAGTCGACCGTGCGGGTGGGATCAGCGTCGATCACGAAGCCGAGCGCCACGGCGATCCTCCTGCTGGCGTCGTTGCCGACCAGCCCTTCCCAGCGCAGCCGGGTGTATCCGGGTCCTCCCGCACCCAGCGCATAGTCGATCACCGCCCTGGCGGCCTCTTTCATGAAGCCGTGACCGCGCGAGGCCTCGCCCAGCCAGCAGCCGAAGGATGCGCTGCCTGCGGCCTCGTCACGACGCAGTTCGATCGCTCCGATCAGTGGAGTGTCCGCGGCGGTACGGATGGCCCAGGTCTCGTATGCCCCGCTGGCGAGTCCGTGCGGCGCATAGCTGCGAACGAAGAACTCAGCGTTGTCCCGGCCGTAGGGCCACGGCAGTGGCACCCAGCGGTGGATCTCCGGGTCCTGGCAGAGCTCGAAGACCGCCTCGATGTCCGCGTCGGCGGGCGCGTCCAGGGTGAGGCGCTCCGTGACGAGTGTTCGGAGCATCGACTCAGAACGGGAGAAGGGGATCGATGGCGATCGCCAGGAACAGCAGCGTCAGGTAGGCGATCGAGCCGTGGAACACCCGCATCGGCGAAACGTGTTCGTGGCGGATCGCCAGGTTGTACAGCCGGTGCGATTCGTAGATGAACCAGCCGCCGGCGCCGAGGGCGACCGCGGTGTAGAGGACGCCCATGTGCGCGACGGGGACCAGCAGCAGCGAGCATGCGACGGTCGCCCAGGCGTACAGGATCACCTGGAGTCCGACGACGGCCCGGCCGCGGACGACTGCGAGCATCGGCACTCCGGCCGACTTGTAGTCGTCGCGGTACTTCATCGACAGCGGCCAGTAGTGCGGCGGCGTCCAGAGGAAGATGATGAAGAAGAGGATGAATGGTGCCCAGGCGAGCGATCCGGTCACGGCGGCCCACCCGATCAGCACCGGCATGCAGCCGGCGATTCCGCCCCAGACGATGTTCTGCGGCGTGCGGCGCTTCAGGATGAGCGTGTAGAAGACCACGTAGAGCAGGATCGCGACGAGCGACAGCGCCGCGGCCAGCCAGTTGGCGAAGAAGCCGAGCACGAGGATGGATGCGATCCCCAGGCCCCATGCGAAGAGGAGCGCCTCGCGATCGGAGAGCTCGCCGGTGACGAGCGGCCGGTTCTTGGTGCGGTTCATCACGCGGTCGATATCGCGGTCGAAGTAGCAGTTGAAGGCCCCTGCGGATCCCGCGCTCATCGCCCCGCCGACGACAGTCGCAAGCACCAGAAGAAGGTTCGGGATGCCGTTCTGCGCGAGGATCATGGTCGGGACGGTGACGACCAGCAGAAGCTCGACGACGCGGGGCTTGGTCAGCGCCAGGTAGGCCCGGAACTTGCGCCGTGCGCCGATTCGACCCGGTTCCACTCGGCTCTCTACAGCGACGTCCATTGCTCCTCTAACGGTCGAATCCCCCACACGATTCTAGGGCATGGCCGACGGAGGGCACGCCCCTGCGGGTGGCGCGGGCGAACCCGGAAGACGCCACGTTTCCTGCGTGTTACCTATACTTGAAGATGCTCGCCAACCGAAGCGCTCTCACCCCCGGCCTGTTTGTAGGTCGTCCACGGTTTCTGCGTGAGGTGCCGATGACGTCCACGGCGCGCACTACCTCAACCGGTGCGGGACATGACGGCCCGTCACCCTCTCTACGAAGGGTCAGTTTCACGTGGCAGCTCTGCAATGGGATCCCATTGACAACAAGGCAGTAGACACCGCTCGGGTTCTTGCAGCGGACGCGGTTGAGAAAGTCGGCAACGGGCATCCCGGAACTGCCATGAGCCTCGCCCCTGCCGCGTACCTGCTCTTCCAGAAGGTGATGAGGCGCGACCCGCAGGACCACCACTGGCTGGGGCGCGACCGGTTCATCCTCTCTGCCGGCCACAGCTCGCTGACCCAGTACATCCAGCTCTACTTCGCCGGCGACGGCCTGAAGCTGACCGATCTCGAGGCGCTGCGCACGTGGGGTTCGCTTACGCCCGGCCACCCGGAGTACGGGCACACCGACGGTGTGGAGATCACGACCGGCCCCCTCGGCCAGGGCATCTCGTCTGCCGTGGGCTTCGCCTACGCAAGCCGCTTCGAGCGCGGACTCTTCGACCCCGACGCCGAGCCGGGCACGAGCCCGTTCGACCACTTCGTCTATGTGATCGCCGGCGACGGCGACCTCCAGGAGGGCGTGAGCAGCGAGGCGTCCTCGCTCGCCGGCCACCAGGAGCTCGGCAACCTCATTGCGATTTATGACAGCAACCAGATCTCGATCGAGGACGACACCAACATCGCTTTCACCGAGGATGTCAAGGCGCGTTATGAGGCGTACCACTGGCACGTGCAGGTCGTCGACTGGAAGAAGTCCGGCGTCTACAGCGAAGACGTGGTCGCGCTGCACGATGCGATCGTCAAGGCGCAGGGCGTCACGGACAAGCCGTCCCTGATCATCCTCAAGACCATCATCGGCTGGCCGAGCCCGAAGAAGCAGAACACGGGCAAGATCCACGGGTCGGCGCTGGGCGCCGACGAGCTGGCCGCCGTCAAGGAGGTTCTCGGCTTCGACCCCGCCAAGACCTTCGACGTCCCCGCCGAGGTCATCGAGCACACGCGAAAGGCCATCGACCGCGGTCTCGCGGCGCACGCCGAATGGGATGTCGCCTTCACAGCCTGGGCGGAGGCGAACCCGGAGCGCAAAGAGCTGCTCGAGCGGCTCCTCACGGGTGAACTGCCCGAGGGCGTCGACGCGGCCCTTCCTGCGTTCGAGCCGGGCAAGGACATCTCGACCCGCGCAGCGAGCGGCAAGGTCATCAACGCGATCGCGCCGCTGATGCCCGAGCTGTGGGGCGGCTCCGCCGACCTCGCCGAGTCGAACAACACGACCATCGAAGGCGCTGCGTCGTTCGTGCCCTCCGAGCACTCGACGCACGAGTGGACCGGCAACCCCTACGGACGGGTGCTCCACTTCGGCATCCGCGAGCACGCGATGGCTGCGATCATCAACGGCATCGTGCTGCACGGCCCGACGCGTGCTTTCGGCGGCACGTTCCTCATCTTCAGCGACTACATGCGCCCGGCGGTCCGCCTGTCCGCGCTCATGCGGGTCCCGTCGATCTTCGTCTGGACGCACGACTCGGTGGCACTCGGCGAAGACGGGCCGACCCACCAGCCGATCGAGCAGCTCTCGACGCTCCGCGCGATCCCCCACCTCGACGTCGTGCGCCCGGGCGACGCGAACGAGGTCGCCTGGGCCTGGAAGACCATCCTCGAGCGCCGCAAGGGCCCGGCGGGCATCGCGCTGACCCGCCAGAACATCCCGGTGTTCGCCCGCGGCGACGGCGACGCGGCCGGCGACACCTTCGCCTCGGCCGAGAACGTCGCCAAGGGCGCGTACGTGCTGGCAGAAGCGCCGGGCGGAACGCCGGACGTGATCTTCATCGCCACCGGTTCCGAGGTGCAGATCGCGGTGGATGCGCGTGAGAAGCTGCGCGCAGACGGCATCAACGCACGTGTGGTCTCCGCGCCCTGCCTCGAATGGTTCGAGGAGCAGAGCGACGAGTACCGCGCATCCGTGCTCCCGGCAGCGGTGAAGGCGCGTGTCTCGATCGAAGCGGGCCTCGACCTCACCTGGCGCAAGTACGTCGGCGACCACGGCCGCAGCGTGTCGATCGAGCACTTCGGTGCATCCGCCGACTACAAGACCCTGTTCCGCGAGTTCGGCATGACGACCGAGCATGCCGTCGCGGCAGCAAAGGAATCGCTCGCGTCCCTCTGAGACCGAGCCAGGAACGTCAAGCCAAAGGGAAGAGAAGACATGACAGACGCAACACCCACCGCCCAGCTCTCCGAAGCCGGAGTCAGCATCTGGCTCGACGACCTCTCCCGTGAGCGCATCCGATCGGGCGGGCTGCAGAAGCTGATCGACGACAAGAACGTCGTCGGCGTCACCACGAACCCCACGATCTTCGCCACCGCGCTGTCCAAGGGCGCGGCCTACGACGACCAGGTGCGCGAACTGGCGAAAGCCGGCGCAGACGTCGTCGACGCCGTCTTCGAGATCACGACGAACGACGTGGCCGACGCGAGTGACATCTTCCACGCGACCTTCGAGGCCACGCACGGCCTCGACGGCCGGGTGTCGATCGAGGTCGAGCCTGGGCTCGCACACGACGCCGCCGGGACGGTCGCCGAGGCGAAGAAGCTGGCAGCCAAGGTCGACAAGCCCAACGTCCTCATCAAGATCCCGGCGACGGTCGAAGGCCTCGAAGCCATCACGGAGACCATCGCCGCGGGTATCAGCGTCAATGTCACGCTGATCTTCAGCCTCGAGCGCTACCGCCAGGTCATCGACGCGTACCTGACCGGACTCGAGAAGGCCGCCGCTGCGGGGATCGACCTGTCGGGCATCCAGTCGGTCGCTTCGTTCTTCGTGTCGCGCGTCGACACCGAGATCGACAAGCGCCTGGTGGCCATCGGCACGGACGAGGCGCTCGCACTCAAGAGCAAAGCCGGCGTGGCCAACGCGCAGCTCGCGTACCAGGCGTTCGAGGAGGCCTTCGCCACCGACCGTGCCAAGGCGCTGCTGGCCGCCGGTGCGAACCTGCAGCGCCCGCTGTGGGCCTCGACCGGGGTCAAGGACCCGAGCCTTCCTGACACGCTCTACGTGACGCAGCTGGTCGCGCCCGGCGTCGTCAACACGATGCCGGAGAAGACCCTCGACGCGACCTTCGACCACGGGGTCATCACCGGTGACACGGTGACAGGCTCGTATGCGGCAGCCGCCGACGTGCTGGCGGCGATCGACGCGCTCGGCATCTCGTACGACGAGGTCACCGAACTGCTCGAACGCGAAGGCGTCGACAAGTTCATCGTCTCCTGGAACGAACTCCTCGACACCGTCAGCGCCGCGCTCGAGGCAGCGAAATGAGCTTCAAGGTCCACGTCTCGGGAGCAGCTGAGCAGGCCGTCAAGGCCGCTCTCCCCCAGCTCGTGGCCGACCTCGTCGCTTCCGGCATCACCGCCCAGGATGCGGCGCTGTGGGGTCCGGATGCGGAGGCCGAGGCGTCCAAGCGCCTCGGCTGGACCGAGTCGGTCGCCATCTCGCGCCCGCTGGTGCCCGAGATCGTCGCGCTGCGCGACGAACTCCGTGCCAAGGGCGTCGACCGCATCGTGCTCGGCGGGATGGGCGGGTCGTCGCTCGCTCCCGAGGTCATCGCCCAGACGGCAGCCGTCGAGCTGACCATCCTCGACTCGACCGCTCCCGGCCAGGTGCTCGCCGCCCTCGGCGACCGGCTCGAGTCGACGGCTCTCGTCGTGTCGAGCAAGTCGGGCTCCACGCTCGAGACCGACAGCCAGCGTCGCGTCTTCGAGAAGGCGTTCCGTGATGCGGGCATCGACCCGCGCGAGCGGATCATCGTGGTGACCGATCCGGGCTCGCCGCTCGACGCCTCGGCGCGCGAGGCGGGCTACCGGGTCTTCAATGCCGACCCGAACGTCGGCGGCCGCTACTCGGCGCTCACCGCTTTCGGGCTGGTTCCGTCGGGCCTCGCGGGCGTCGACATCGAGGAGCTGCTCGAAGAGGCCGAGACGATCTCGCTCGAACTGGCGATCGACGATCCGACGAACCCGGGGCTGATCCTCGCCGCGGCGATCGCCGGCGGCAACCCGCTCAAGGACAAGCTCGCGCTCGTCTCCGACGGCACCCACATCGTCGGACTGCCGGACTGGGCGGAGCAGTTGATCGCCGAGTCCACGGGCAAGCAGGGCACGGGCATCCTTCCGGTCGTCCTCGACAAGCTCGCGCCGGAGCTGTCGGCGAATCTCCCCGACCTCCAGGTGGTCCGGCTCGTCGACAACGCCGACGCACGCCACCTGTTCCCGGCCGACCGGCACCACGGCGAGATCCTCGTCTCGGGAAGCCTGGGCGCCCAGTTCCTCGTGTGGGAGTATGCGACCGCGATCATCGGCCGGCTCCTCGGCATCAATCCGTTCGACCAGCCCGACGTCGAGTCGGCGAAGATCGCAACGCGTGGCCTGCTCGACAACCGGCCCGAGGCGACCGCTCCGGCCTTCGTCGCCGACGGTATCGAGGTGCGTGGCACCGCCGCCGTCGTCGCGGGAGCCGGAACGCTGTCGGGAGCCGTGGATGCACTGCTCGCGCAGCTCGGACCCGACGGCTACGTCTCCATCCAGGCCTACGTCGACCGCATCGCGCTGCCCCAGCTCGCCGGCCTCCGCGACCTTCTCGCCGGCAAGGCGGGCAGGCCGGTCACCTTCGGCTGGGGGCCGCGGTTCCTCCATTCGACCGGACAGTTCCACAAGGGTGGACCGGCCGTCGGCGTCTTCCTGCAGATCACGGAGAACGCGCCGGAAGACCTCGCCATCCCGGACCGGCCGTTCACCTTCGGGCAGCTGATCCAGGCGCAGGCGAACGGCGACGCGAGCGTGCTCGCCGACCACGGACGCCCGGTCCTCACCCTCAACCTCACCGACCCGGAGGCGAACCTCGTGCCTCTCTTCGACGCGGTCAACTAGGCGCATCAACCGAATCAAGGAGTTCAATGTCCCCGGTGGAGATCACCCCGGAGTTCAACCCGCTGCGCGTGCCGTACGACAAGCGACTCAATCGCATCGCCGGCCCGAGCAGCCTCATCATCTTCGGTGTGACGGGTGACCTCTCCCGCAAGAAGCTGATGCCGGCGGTCTACGACCTCGCCAACCGCGGTCTCCTCCCGCCCGGATTCTCCCTCGTCGGCTTCGCCCGCCGCGACTGGGAGGACCAGGACTTCGAGAAGGTCGTCTACGACGCGGTCAAGCAGTACTCGCGGACACCGTTCCAGGACGACGTCTGGCAGCAGCTCGCGCAGGGCATCCGCTTCGTGTCCGGCGAGTTCGACGACGAGGCGTCGTTCGAGCGGCTCCGGGAGACGGTCGAGAAGCTCGACGTCGAACGCGGCACGATGGGCAACCACGCGTTCTACCTGTCGATCCCGCCGAAAGCGTTCCCCCTCGTCACGGAGCAGCTCAGCAGGTCCGGACTGGCGAAGCAGGAGCCGGGGCACTGGCGGCGCGTCGTGATCGAGAAACCGTTCGGAAGCGACCTCAAGTCGGCCCGCGAGCTGAACAAGGTGGTGGAGTCCGTCTTCCCTCCCGACTCGGTCTTCCGCATCGACCACTACCTCGGCAAAGAGACCGTCCAGAACATCCTGGCCCTGCGCTTCGCCAATGAGTTGTACGAGCCGATCTGGAACGCGAACTACGTCGACCACGTGCAGATCACGATGGCCGAGGACATCGGCGTGGGCGGCCGCGCCGGATACTACGACGGGATCGGCGCCGCGCGAGACGTCATCCAGAACCACCTCCTCCAGCTCCTGGCGCTGACCGCGATGGAGGAGCCCATCTCCTTCGACGCGGCCGACCTCCGCGCCGAGAAGGAGAAGATCCTGGCAGCCGTGCGGCTGCCGGACGACCTGAGCACGGCCACCGCCCGCGGACAGTACTCGGGCGGTTGGCAGGGCGGGGAGAAGGTCGTCGGCTTCCTCGAAGAAGACGGCATGAACCCGCACTCGACCACCGAGACCTACGCGGCGATGAAGCTCGGCATCGGAACCCGGCGCTGGGCCGGGGTTCCGTTCTATCTCCGGGCGGGCAAGCGCCTGGGCCGGCGGGTGACCGAGATCGCCGTCGTCTTCAAGCGGGCGCCGCAGCAGTTGTTCGCCGAGAGCCAGACCACCGCGCTCGGACAGAACGCGCTCGTCATCCGGGTCCAGCCCGACGAAGGCGTGACGATCCGCTTCGGATCCAAGGTTCCCGGCGCCGGGATGCAGGTGCGTGACGTCAGCATGGACTTCGGTTACGGTCACGCGTTCACCGAGGCGAGCCCGGAAGCATACGAGCGGCTCATCCTCGATGTGCTCCTGGGCGACCCGCCCCTCTTCCCGCGTCACGAAGAGGTCGAACTCTCCTGGAAGATCCTCGACCCGATCGAAGAGTACTGGGCGACACTGGGCCAGCCCGAACAGTACCGCCCCGGAACGTGGGGCCCGAGCTCCGCCGACGAGCTGCTCGCTCGCGACGGCCGAACCTGGAGGCGCCCATGATCGTCGATCTCCCCGCAACCACGACGAGCAAGGTCTCGAAAGCGCTCGTCAAGATTCGCGAAGAGGGCGGCGCGGTCGCCCTCGGCCGCGTCCTCACTCTCGTGATCGCAACCCATCTGGGTCAGGAGGAGGAAGCGATCGAGGCGGCGAACGACGCCTCGCGCGAGCATCCGATGCGTGTCATCGTCGTCTCGACGGAAGACCCCAACCATGGGGCGCCGACCCTGTCGGAAGGCCGGCTCGACGCACAGATCCGGGTCGGCGGCGACGCAGGCGCGAGCGAGGTCATCGTGCTGCGCGCCTACGGAGAGACCGCCAGCGACGAGGAGGGCCTGGTCACCGGGCTGCTCCTGCCGGACGCTCCTGTGGTGGCCTGGTGGCCCGGAGCCGCACCGGAAGTGGCCTCCGCATCACCGCTCGGCCGCATCGCGACCCGGCGCATCACCGACGCGTCGGCACAGCCCGACCCGCACGAAGCACTCCGTCACCTCTCCAGAACGTATAAGCCGGGCGACACGGACTTCGCCTGGACGCGCCTGACGCTCTGGCGGGCACAGCTCGCCGCGGTGCTCGACCAGCCGCCGTACGAGGCCGTCGAGAGCGTCGAGGTCGCGGGCGCGGCCGACTCCCCCTCGACCGTGCTGCTCGCTGCATGGCTCTGCCTTCAACTGCAGGTGCCGGTGCAGCACGACCTCACATCGCGCGCGACCGGATCGAGCGGCATCCACGGTGTGCGCCTCGGTCGCGCCTCCGGAGTCATCGAACTCGAACGTGAGATCCCCGACGTGGCCCGCCTCTCGGAGCCCGGTCAGCCCACCCACGATCTTTCGCTGCCACGCCGCAACCTGCGCGACTGCCTGGCCGAGGAACTGCGTAGGCTGGACCCCGACGATCTGTACGGCGAGGTGATCACCAAGGGCCTCGAAGAGCTTGAGGCCGCCGACGAAGGAGTGGGCGCGAAGCGATGACGAACGAACGACGTGTGCTGGTCCACCCCGACAAACAGGCCCTCACCGGTTCGGTCGCCGCGCGTTTCCTCACGAAGACGGTCGACATCATCGACGACCTCGGGGGTGCCAACATCGTCCTGACGGGGGGAACGGTCGGGATCGGCGTGCTCCAGGCCGTCAATGACTCGCCCGCCCGCGACAGCGTCGACTGGTCGAAAGTCCACTTCTGGTGGGGCGACGAGCGCTGGGTGCCGAAAGGCGACGCCGACCGCAACGAACTGGCGGCGCGGCAGGCTCTGCTCGACAACATCGCGGTACCGCCAGGGAACGTGCACCCGTTCGCTGCGTCCGACGAACTCGACGACCTGGATGCCGCCGCGGTGGCCTACGCCGACGAGCTCGCGGCATACGCGGCCGACGGTGCACGATACCCGCGCTTCGACATCACGTTCCTCGGCGTCGGGCCTGACGGTCACATCGCCTCGCTCTTCCCCGACCGTGCGGGCATCCGCGAAACCGACGCGACAGTCGTCGCCGTGCGCGACTCCCCCAAACCGCCGCCCGAGAGGCTCAGCCTCACGCGTCCGGTGCTGAACTCGTCGGATCGCATCTGGCTGGTGCTCGCAGGCGACGACAAAGCGTCCGCGCTCGGCCTCGCGCTTGCGGGTGCGAGCTACACGGAAGTACCGGTGGCCGGCGCCAAAGGCCGCAAGCGCACCGTGTTCTTCGTCGACCAGGACGCGGCCGCCCAGGTGCCGGCGAACCTCATCGCGCCGTCCTATTGATTTAGCGCGCCGGTCCCCTGCCCGGCACGCCGTGGCATGCTGCGGCCGCGCGCGAGCGCCCTACGCATGCTGCCCCAGATGTTTTTGGACGGAGTCCAAGAACACAGAAAGCCCCCGCCCGGATGTGTCCGGCGGGGGCTTTCTCGTGAGACCTAGTTGGTTGCGCTGAGCTTGCCGCGGCGCGCACGAAGCTGCGTCAGGGCGTCCTCGAGGAGCTGCTCAGCCTCGTCCTCGGTGCGACGCTCCTTCACATAGGCGAGGTGCGTCTTGTACGGCTCGAGCTTGGCGACCGACGGCGGGTTGTCCTTGTCGCGGCCGGCAGGCAGGCCCGACGACGGCGAGTCGATGATCTCAGGAATCTCGTCCTCAGGCAGGTTCGCGGCGAAATGCCGCACCGTCTCGTTGCCGAGGGCGTCCCAGTACGACACGGAGATACGCTCTGCGTGGTAGCCGCGGTCCTGCTCCCCCATCGGACCGGCGCCGACGCGCGAGCCCCGAATTGCGCTTCCACCGGATGCCATTGTTCCTCCTCTGGCCCGAAGGCCGATGTGCTGTGGTCAGGCGCCAGTATCGAACTTGGTGATCAGTCCGAGTACGACGATGCAGGTGATCCAGATCAAGCCCAGGATCACCGTAATGCGATTGAGGTTGCGTTCGGCAACTCCGGATGCTCCGAGGTTGGACGTGACGCCACCCCCGAACATGTCCGACAGGCCGCCCCCACGACCTTTGTGCAGAAGGATGAGCAGGGTCAGCAGGAGGCTGGTGATGCCCAGAAGCACCTGCAGGACGACCTGGAGAATTTGCACGAGAAACCTTTCGGGGAACGACCGGGCTCAGCGCCCGGGAAGACCACAGACCAGTATAACCGCAGCCGTCACAGGCCGACGTGCTTCTGATATCGCACGATGGCCGCGAACTCGTCGACGTCGAGGCTTGCGCCGCCCACCAGGGCCCCGTCGACGTTGGGTTCGCGCATGAAGCTGGCGATGTTGCCGGACTTGACCGAGCCTCCGTAGAGGATGCGCGTCTTGGCGGCGACGTCTTCACCGAGCACATCCACGAGCACGGCGCGGAGCGCCGCGGCGACCTGCTCCGCCTGCTCCGGCGTCGCCGCCTGACCCGATCCGATGGCCCAGACGGGCTCGTACGCCACCACGATGTCTGCGGCCGTGGACACGTGCGCCAGGGCCGCGCGGAGCTGTGTGACCGGAATCGCGCTTGGCCCGTGCTGCTCGAGGTCTTCGGCCGTCTCGCCGACACAGATGATCGGCGACAGGTTCTGCGCCAGGGCGGCTGCAACCTTCGCGGCGACCTGTTCGTCCGTCTCCGCGTGCAGGGTGCGGCGTTCCGAGTGCCCGATGATGACGTAACGGCACTCCAGCTTCGACAGGAAGACCGCGGAGATCTCGCCGGTGTACGCGCCCGACTCGTGCTCGGAGACGTCCTGCGCACCGAACGCGAGAGGAAGCTTGTCCGCCGAGACGAGCGTCTGCACGCTGCGCAGGTCGGTGAAGGGCGGGAAGACCGCGACCTCCACGGTGTTGAAGTCGTGACCGGCGTCCTTCAGCGTCCACGCGAGCTTCTGCACGAACGCGATCGCCTGAAGGTGATCGAGATTCATCTTCCAGTTGCCGGCGATCAGCGGCGTGCGCCGCACCGACGAGCTCACTGCTGCCATCCGAGGACCTCCAGGCCGGGCAGGTGCTTGCCCTCGAGGAATTCGAGGCTCGCCCCACCACCGGTAGAAATGTGACCGAACTGGTCATCGCTGAAACCGAGTGCGCGCACGGCGGCCGCTGAGTCGCCGCCGCCCACCACACTGAGCCCGCCAACCTCGGTGAGCGCCTGGGCGATCGCCTTCGTGCCCGCCGCGAACGGTGCGAGCTCGAAGACGCCCATCGGTCCGTTCCAGAAGACGGTGCGGCCGGCGCGGATGTACTCCGCGAAGAGCTCGGAGGTCTCCGGGCCGATGTCGAGACCGAGTCCGGCATGGCCCCACTCGGTGTCCTCGATGGCGTCGATCGGGCGAACGACATGGTCGGCGTCGGCGCTGAACGCCGAAGCGACGACGACGTCACGCGGGAGCACGATCGCGACCCCCAGCTGCTCCGCCTGCTCGAGGTAGCCCCTGACCGTCTCGAGCTGGTCGGCCTCGAGAAGGCTGGAGCCGACCTTGTGGCCCTGCGCTGCGAGGAAGGTGAACAGCATCCCTCCACCGATGAGCAGCGAGTTCACACGTGGAAGCAGGTGGCCGATCACGCCGAGCTTGTCGGAGACCTTCGAACCGCCCAGCACGACGACGTACGGCCGCTCAGGGCTCTCCGTGAGGCGGTCGAGCACATCGAGCTCGGTGGCGATCAGCTGACCCGCCGCGCTCGGGAGGAGCTTCGCCAGCTCGTACACGCTCGCCTGCTTGCGGTGGACGACTCCGAAGCCGTCGCTCACGAACGCATCGCCGAACTCGGCCAGGCGCGAGGCGAACGCTTCGCGCTCGGCATCGTCTTTGCTCGCCTCCCCCGGATTGAACCGGAGGTTCTCGAGGAGGGCGACGTCGCCGTCCTCCAGGCCGTTCACGGCCGCTTGTGCCCCGCCGCCGACCGTGTCGCGCGCGAATGTCACGGGCTTGCCCAGAAGCTCGCAGAGACGCTGAGCGACGGGGGCGAGGCTGTACCGGGAATCCGGTGCACCCTCCGGGCGGCCGAGGTGAGAGATCACGACGACCTTGGCGCCCTGGTTGATCAGGGCGTTCAGCGTGGGAATCGACGCTCGCACACGGCCGTCGTCCGTGACCTGGCCGTCCTTGAGGGGAACGTTCAGATCACAGCGGACGATGACGCGCTTGCCGGCGAGCGAACCGAGTGAATCCAATGTGCGAAGCGTCACGTCGGTTCCCTTGCGTTAGAGGCGCTCTGCGACGTACTCGGTGAGGTCGACCAGGCGGTTCGAGTAACCCCACTCGTTGTCGTACCAGGATGCCACCTTGACCTGCGTGCCGATGACCTTGGTCAGACCTGCGTCGAAGATCGACGAGTGCGGGTCGCTGACGATGTCGGTCGACACGATCGGGTCCTCTGTGTACTTCAGGATTCCCTTGAGCGGGCCCTCCGAAGCAGCCTTGTACGCCGCGTTGATCTCGGCGACGGTGACCGGGCGCGACACCTCGACCGTGAGGTCGGTGATGGAACCGGTGATCACGGGAACGCGCAGGGCGTAGCCGTCGAGCTTGCCGACGAGAGCCGGGATGACCAGGCCGAGGGCCTTCGCGGCGCCCGTCGAGGTCGGGATGATGTTCGCTGCTGCGGCGCGGGCACGGCGGAGGTCGCTGTGCGGGCCGTCCTGCAGGTTCTGGTCGGCCGTGTAGGCGTGGACCGTGGTCATGAGGCCGCGCTCGATGCCGAAGTTGTCGAGCATCACCTTGGCGAGCGGTGCGAGGCAGTTCGTGGTGCACGAGGCGTTCGAGATGATGTCGTTGACCGCGCTGTCGTAGGTCTCCTCGTTGACGCCGAGGACGATGGTGGCGACGTCGTCGCCGGTGGCCGGTGCGGAGACGATGACCTTCTTGGCTCCGCCTGCGATGTGCTTGCGGGCATCCTCGGACTTCGTGAAGCGGCCGGTCGACTCGATGACGATGTCGACGCCCAGCTCGGCCCACGGGAGGTTGGCGGGGTCGCGCTCTTCGAGAACGATGATCGGCTTGCCGTTGACGACGATCTTGTCGCCCTCGAGCTCGACGGTCGCGTCGAGACGGCCGGTGATCGAGTCGTACTTCAGAAGGTGCGCCAGGGCCTTGTTGTCGGTGAGGTCGTTGACCGCGACGATCTCGAGGTCGCTGCCCTTGGCCAGCGCGGCGCGGAAGAAGTTACGACCAATGCGACCGAACCCGTTGATTCCGATCTTTACGGACACAAATGTCTCCTGTTACTCACGAGCGCCGAGCGGCGCGGATATGGGGGTTGAAATGCGGACGGCGGCGTCCCGGGCGGTGGCCACCCGGGACACCCTTCCCGCTACGACAGTAGCAGCAGCCCTGACGTCTTTTCGCGTGCTGCCCGGAAGCGCAGGTCCACATCCGCCCAGTTGGTGATGTTCCAGAAAGCCTTGACGTAGTCGGCCTTGACGTTGACGTAGTCGAGGTAGAAGGCGTGCTCCCACATGTCGAGGAGCAGCAGCGGGATGGTCGCGGCCGCCAGGTTGCCCTGGTGGTCGTAGAGCTGCTCGATGATCAGCTTCTGGCCCAGGGAATCCCAGGCGAGGATCGACCAGCCGGACCCCTGGATCCCGAGCGCGGAGGCGGTGAAATGCGCGCGGAACTTGTCGTAGGAGCCGAAGAACTCGTCGATCGCGGCACCCAGCTCGCCACCCGGCTTGTCGCCGCCGTCCGGTGAGAGGTTGTTCCAGAACACCGTGTGGTTGACGTGACCGGCCAGGTTGAACGCGAGGTCCTTCTGGAGTTTGTTCACGTAGGTGAGGTCGTCAGCGTCGCGTGCCTCGGCGAGCTTGGCGAGGGCGGTATTGGCACCGTCGACGTACGCCTTGTGATGCTTGTCGTGGTGCAGCTCCATGATCCGACCGCTGATGTTCGGTTCAAGTGCCGAATAGTCGTACGGAAGGTCTGCGAGCGTGTAGTCAGCCATTACTCATCTCCTCATATCGTTGCCGACCGCGATCCATTCGCGGCGGCTTTCGAGCGACTTTTCCAGTCTAGTGAGGAGGAGCCGTGGCTGAACGCGCACCTTTCACCCTTGAGAAGCCCCGGTGATCGTGCCTGACTCAGACGTCGTCGAGATCGGCGGGGAGGTTGGCCTCCGTGCCCGGGATGCCCAGGTCGACAGCGCGCTTGTCGGCCATCGCGAGCAGGCGGCGGATGCGGCCGGCGACGGCATCCTTCGTCATGGGCGGGTCGGCGTGGTGGCCGAGCTCGTCGAGGCTGGAGTCGCGGAAATTGAGGCGGAGCTCGCCGGCGTAGCGCAGGTGGTCGGGAACGTCGTCGCCGAGGATCTCGAGTGCTCGTTCTACGCGCGCGCACGCGGCGACAGCGGCCTGCGCCGAACGCCGCAGGTTGGCGTCGTCGAAGTTCACCAGGCGGTTGGCGGTCGCCCGCACCTCGCGGCGCTGGCGGAGCTGCTCCCAGCTCTGCACCGTGCCGGTGGCGCCCATGTGCACGAGCATGGCGCTGATCGCGTCGCCGTCGCGGATGACGACGCGATGAACCCCACGCACCTCGCGGGCCTTCGCCGCGATCCCGAGGCGCCCCGCGGCGCCGACGAGCGCCATCGCGGATTCGTTTCCGGGGCAGGTCACTTCGAGCGCTGCCGAACGACCGGGATCGGTGAGCGAGCCGTGGGCGAGGAACGCGCCACGCCAGACGGCGGCGAGCTCTTCGCGCGACCCGGTGGTGAGCCGGTTCGGCAGCCCGCGGATGGGTCGGCGGCGCGCATCCAGGAGTCCGGTCTGGCGCGCAAGGGTTTCGCCGCCGTCGAGGACGCGGACGAGGTACTGGCTGGTGCGGCGCAGCCCTGACGCCGAGATGACCGAGACCTCGCTGCGGACGCCGTAGAGCTCGGCGAGGTCTTTGCGCACGCGTCGTGCGAGCTCGGGGGTGTCGAGTTCGCTTTCCACGGCGATGCGCCCGGAGATCAGGTGCAGACCACCGGAGAACCGGAGGATGGTCGCCAGTTCTGCCGCGCGGACCGTGGTCTTGCTGACCTCGACCTTCGAGAGTTCATCTTTGACGTCGGCGGTGAGAGCCAATCGTTGTCCTATCTTTCGCGTCGATCGCGTGAGCGAGCGAGTATGTCTGTCTTCCGGTCGTCAGACCGAGCTTGTCGTGCCGGATTCATTCACGGCCGAGGTCACGATGTTTCGCACTCACGGCGACCCCCGGGAGGGTCTGCAGGCGTGTGACCAGCTCTTCGGCGATCGCCACGGAACGGTGCTTCCCCCCCGTGCAGCCTACCGCGATCGTGGCGTGCCGTTTGTTCTCACGCTGGTAGCCGGCGAGCACGGGGGTCAGCGCGGCCACATAGGCATCGATGAATTCGCGTGCACCCGGCTGGCCGAGGACGTAGTCGCGCACCTCGTCATCCTGCCCGGTCAGCGGCCTGAGAGCAGGGATCCAGAACGGGTTCGGAAGGAACCGTGCATCGGAGACCAGATCGGCGTCGGCCGGGAGCCCGTACTTGAAGCCGAAGCTCATGACGGTCACCTGGACGCCGGCGGTGTCCTCCGCTGCGAAGGTCTCGGTGATGCTGGTGGCGAGCTGATGGATGTTCAGGTCGGAGGTGTCGACGATCATGTCCGCCGACTCGCGGATCTCACGCAGGCGGGTGCGCTCGGCGGTGATGCCGTCGAGGATCGTCCCGCCGCCCTGCAGCGGATGCGGCCGCCGAACGGCTTCGAAGCGCCTCACGAGGGCCGCATCCGTGGCCTCCAGGAAGAGCACACGCACCTTGGTTCCGTCGCGGAGACTCTGCACCATGTCCTGCAGGTCGGCGAAGAAGTTGCGGCCGCGGACGTCGACCACCGCGGCGATGCGCGGAAGGGTGGAGCCTGCACGGCTCGCCAGCTCGATGAGCGGTCGGAGCATCTGCGGAGGCAGATTGTCGACGACATACCAGTCGAGATCTTCGAGCGCGTTCGCCACCGTTGATCGGCCGGCGCCAGACATTCCTGTGACGATCAGCACTTCCTGCTGTTCGTTCTCGGTGGTCATGGGCGTCGCGCCTCCGCTCGGTCGGTGTGGCTCCAGCCTATCGAGTGCCGAGGCGATCATGGATGGCCCCAGCTAGGGAGGGTCCGATGCCTTTCACCTCTGCGATCTGCTCCGGCGAGGCCTTCTTCAGTTGGGCGACCGAGCCGAAATGCTTGAGGAGTTCTTTGACCCGCGAGGGTCCGAGCCCGGGGATCTCGCCCAGCACCGAGCCGATGTCGCGCTTGCGCCGGGAACGCTGGTACGTGATCGCGAAGCGGTGCGCTTCGTCGCGGATGCGCTGGATCAGGAACAGTGCATCGCTGTTCCTGGGGAGGATGACCGGGTAGTCGGAGTCCGGCAGCCAGATCTCCTCGAGACGCTTGGCGATGCCGGCGAGCTGGATGCCCTGCACTCCCGATTCTTCGAGAGCCCGGGCCGCCGCCGCGACCTGGGGCTGCCCGCCGTCGACGATGAGCAGGTTGGGCGGGTACGAGAACCGGGCGCGACGCTTCTCGGCCGCGGCAGCGAGCTCGTCTTCGAGCGGGTCGCGGTCGACGGCCTCATCGCCGGGCGCCGTGTCGCCGAGTGCGTTGGGGTCGAGCTCGTCGAGGACCGGTTCGTCGCCTTCTGATGCGTCGTCCTCGCCGCCCGGTCGGAGATACGCGAGGCGCCGGGTGATGACCTGGTAGATCGACTCGGTGTCATCGGTCGACTCGGGGATGCTGAACCGGCGGTACTGGTCTTTGCGCGGCAGCCCGTCCTCGAACACGACCATCGAGGCGACGATGTTCGTGCCGCTGAGGTGGGAGACGTCGTAACACTCCATCCGGAGCGGCGCTTCGTCCATGCCGAGCGCATCCCGGATGTCGCCCAGCGCCTTCGAACGTGCGACGAAATCCGAACTGCGCCGTGTCTTGTACAGGATGAGCGCGTTCTTCGCGTTCATCTCGACCGTGTGCGCAAGGGCGGCCTTGTCGCCGCGCTGGGCGACCCGGATGCCGACCCGTCCCGTGAGCGGACCGCGCGACGACGCAGGGTCGCCGTTCTCCTGCCGCCGGGCGGTCAGCCAGAGTTCGAGCTCGGCCGCGTCCTCCGGGAGTTCGGGAACGAGGATCTCGCGCGGCGGTGTCGAGTCGCCTTCGTAGGCGTTCTGGAGCACGATCTCGACGAGCTCGCCGAGATCCACATCCAGTTCTTTGTCGACCACCCAGCTGCGCACACCTCGGATGCGGCCGCCGCGGACGATGAACTGCTGCACGGCTGCTGCGAGCTCGTCGTGGGCGATGCCGAAGATGTCGGCGTCGACGTTCTCGGGCAGCACGATGGCGCTCTTCGACATCGCCGCTTCCAGTGCCTGGATGGCGTCCCGGTGCCGTGCAGCGGATTCGTAGTCCTGGGTGCTCGCAGCCGCCTTCATCCGGTGCGTGAGGTCGCGGATGTACCGGGTGTCGTTGCCGGCCATGAACGAGACGAAGTCCTCCGCGATCTCGCGATGCTCGTCCTTGGTCACCCGGCCCACGCACGGTGCGGCGCACTTGCCGATGTCGCCGAGCAGGCAGGGGCGCCCCGTGATCTCCGCACGGCGGTAGACGCCGTCCGAGCAGCTCCTCATCGGGAAGGCTTTGAGCATCAGGTCGACCGTGTCGCGGATCGCCCAGACCTTCGTGTACGGGCCGAAGTAGCGGGCATCCTTGATGTTGCGGTTGCGTGTGACGGTGACCCGCGGTACGTCTTCACCGAGTGTGACGGCGAGGTACGGGTAGGTCTTGTCGTCGCGGAACTGCACGTTGAACGGCGGGTTGAACTCTTTGATCCAGGTGTACTCGAGCTGGAGCGCCTCGAACTCGGTCGCGACGACCGTCCACTCGACCGACGATGCCGACGTGACCATCTTCCGCGTGCGATCGTGCAGGTTGTGAAGGGGGGCGAAATAGTTGCTCAGGCGAGCGCGCAGGTTCTTCGCTTTTCCGACGTAGAGCACCCGGCGGTTCGCATCCCGGAACCGGTAGACGCCCGGCTGCGTCGGTATCTCCCCGGCCTTGGGCCGGTAGCTGACGGTATCGGCCACGGCGGTAGCCTACGCGGCGCCTTTGGCGCGCTCGCTCGCCGGGAGGATCTCTTTGAGGAAGACACCCGTGTGGCTGCCCGGCGTCTCGGCGACCTGTTCCGGTGTTCCCGTCGCGATGACCCGACCGCCTCCCGCACCGCCCTCCGGCCCCAGGTCGATGACCCAGTCGGCGGACTTGATCACGTCGAGGTTGTGCTCGATCACGATCACGGTGTTTCCCTTGTCGAGCAGTCCGTTGAGCACGAGCAGGAGCTTGCGCACGTCTTCGAAGTGGAGGCCCGTCGTCGGCTCGTCGAGCACATACACGCTTCGGCCGTTCGACCGGCGCTGCAGCTCGGTCGCCAGCTTCACGCGCTGCGCCTCGCCTCCGGAGAGTGTCGTCGCGCTCTGACCGAGCCGCACGTAGCCCAGCCCGACATCGACGAGCGTCTGCAGGTAGCGGTGGATCGCCGAGATCGGACGGAAGAACTCCGCGGCCTCGGTGATCGGCATGTCGAGGACCTCGGCGATGTTCTTGCCCTTGTAGTGCACCGACAGGGTGTCGCGGTTGTAGCGCGCTCCCCCGCAGACCTCGCACGCGACGTACACGTCGGGCAGGAAGTTCATCTCGATCTTGATCGTCCCGTCGCCTGAGCACGCCTCGCAGCGGCCGCCCTTGACGTTGAACGAGAACCGGCCGGGAAGGTAGCCCCGGGCCTTCGCCTCCAGCGTCTCGGAGAAGAGAGTGCGGATGCGGTCGAACACTCCGGTGTACGTGGCGGGGTTCGAGCGCGGCGTGCGCCCGATCGGCGCCTGGTCGACGTGGATGACTTTGTCGAGATTGTCGAGCCCGGTGACCTTGCCGTGTCTGCCCGGCAGCTTGCGGGCGCCGTTGAGCCGGTTGGCGAGCACGCGATACAGGATGTCGTTCACGAGCGATGACTTGCCCGACCCGCTCACGCCGGTGACCGCGATGAAGGTGCCGAGCGGGAACTCGACCGTGACCTTCTTGAGGTTGTTCGCCTCGGCGCCGACGACGGTGATCATTCGGTCGGGGTCGACGGGGCGACGGATCGCCGGTGTCTCGATCTCCCGACGACCGGCCAGGTAGTCGCCGGTCAGCGATCGCGTGTTCGCGAGGAGTTCGTCGTACGACCCGGAGTGGACCACATGGCCGCCGTTGACGCCGGCGCCCGGCCCGATGTCGACGATCCAGTCCGCCGTGCGGATGGTGTCCTCGTCGTGCTCGACGACGATCAGCGTGTTGCCGAGGTCGCGGAGTGCCACCAGAGTCTCGATGAGTCGGCGGTTGTCCCGCTGGTGCAGGCCGATGCTCGGCTCGTCGAGCACGTAGAGCACACCGGTGAGGCCCGACCCGATCTGCGTCGCGAGGCGGATGCGCTGCGCCTCGCCGCCCGAGAGCGTCGCCGCCGCCCGCGACAGGTTCAGGTAGTTGAGGCCCACCTGGATGAGGAAGTCGAGCCGGACCTGGATCTCGCGCAGCACCTGGGCTGCGATCTTGGTCTCCCGATCGGTGAGGTGCAGCTTGTCCATGAACGCGCGAGCGTCGGTGAGGCTCAGCTCGGACGCGTCCGCGATGCTCGCTCCGTGGATGAGGACGGCCAGGACCTCCGGCTTGAGCCGCTTGCCGTCGCATACCGGGCACGGCACCTCGCGCAGGTACTCCGCCCACCGTGCGCGCTGCGTGTCGGTGTCGGCCTGGATGTACTGCCGTTCGATGTAGGGGACGACGCCCTCGAAACCCGAGGTGTAGCTCATCTCGCGGCCGTACCGGTTCTTCCACCGGACTTTGACCTCGAAGTTGTCTCCGCGCATGACAGCGTTGCGGACCTCTTCGCTCAGGTCGCGCCACGGCGTTGTGAGGGAGAACCCGAGGTCACGGGCCAGACCGTCGAGCAGTTTCTCGTAGTAGTTGAAGAGCCCTTTGCCCTGCGTGGTCCACGGGACGATGACGCCCTCGGAGATGCTCAGGTCGTCGTCGGCCAGGAGCAGGGCCTCGTCGACGGACATGCGGGTTCCGAGTCCGGAGCACTCGGGGCATGCACCGAACGGAGCGTTGAACGAGAACGTACGTGGTTCGATCTCGGTGAGCTGGATGGGGTGCCCGTTCGGGCACGACAGCTTCTCGCTGAACGATCGCCACGCCCCAGGCCCTTCGAGGTCGACGAAGTTGACCTGGACGAGCCCGTCGGTGAGCCGGAGTGCCGTCTCGAGCGAGTCCGTCAGCCGGCTGAGGATGTCGGGGCCGGCGACAAGTCGGTCGACGACGACCGAGATGTCGTGCTTGTACTGCTTCTTCAGAGTGGGCGGATCGCTCAGCTGGATCTGCTCGCCGTCGACCAGTGCACGTGAATAGCCGCCGGCGGCCAGCTCTTTGAACAGGTCGACGAACTCGCCCTTCTTCTGCGAGACGACGGGGCTGAGGATCTGGTACCGCGTACCGGGTTCGAGCTCCATGAGCTGGTCGGCGATCTGCTGCACGGTCTGCCGCTGGATCGGCTCACCGCACACGGGACAGTGCGGGACGCCGATGCGCGCCCACAGCAGCCTCATGTAGTCGTAGATCTCGGTGATCGTTCCGACCGTCGACCGCGGGTTGCGGTTGGTGGACTTCTGGTCGATGGAGACCGCGGGGCTGAGCCCCTCGATGAAGTCGACATCGGGCCGATCGACCTGCCCGAGGAACTGACGCGCATAGGCCGACAGCGACTCGACATAGCGTCGCTGGCCCTCGGCGAAGATCGTGTCGAAGGCCAGTGACGACTTGCCTGAGCCGGACAACCCGGTGAAGACGACGAGCGAATCCCTCGGGATCTCGAGGTCGACATTGTGCAGGTTGTGCACTCGTGCACCCCGCACACTGAGGTGCGATCCGGTCACCTGGTTGATACTCACTCGATCAATTCTCCGCTATTCGTGCGACGTGGCGATCCACGTTCGCTCTCGGCGACAGTCGCCCCGACCGCGCGGTGCGCCCCCACCCCGGTTGTCCGAGTACACCGCAGTCGAACATATCTTCGATTGTAGCGCTCCCCTGTCGCGCTGTGCGCCCCTACGCGGCGAGTCTAAGCCACCCCTCCGACATCGGAGCGATCAGGGTCGCCGCTCCCGCAGAAGCGGTCCGAGGAGGATGAACGCCAGCGCCGCGAGTGCGCCCGCCGCGACGACAGCGATGGCCGGGAGCGCAGCGCTCGGCGCTGTCGCGGAGGCCAGCCAGAGTGTCGCCGCGATGAGCAGCTGAGTGGGCACCTGGATCGCGGCATAGCGGACGGCGGACGGCGCGAGTGCACGGAACTGGACCCTCGACAGCGGTGGCGCCACGAGCATCCACGAGGCGAGCACGTGCTCTGCGTGCACGCCCGCCACCAGGACGTACGGGTGCCAGTCGAGCGGCTCGGGCTGGCGCGTGAGCACGGTTCCGGCGAGCACCACGAGCATCACCCAGGCCGTCATCCAGCGCGGCACGGCGACGGCTGCGGCGGCGAGCAGGATGACGACACCGCTCCAGAACGCCGACGTCCCCTCGGCGACCCCCAGGCTCACCGCCACGAGGAGGAAGACGGCCCGCAGCGCCCAGCCGGGGAGGTGCGCGCCGATGACCGGGGCTCCGGTTGCAAGGTGGGCCGCACCCGGTTCGAGCGTGGTCGGTTCCGAGGTCATCGGACACCTCGCGGCCGGCTCAGGATCCGCAGCACCGCTTCGCGATCCGGATGGTCGGCGGAGCGCTCCCAGCGGACCACGTCGATCCCCGCCGCTCGCAGACGATGAAGCCGCTCGTCGCGCTCCATCGTCACGATCCGGAAGGCGACGAGTTCGCGTCTGACCAGTCCGGTGGTCACCGGGTTCGGAAGCGCGTCGACACCGATGACGCGGTGCCCGGATGCCCGCCAGAGCAGTGCGAGATGCGCGGCCTCGTCATCGAGGAACGTCGAGAAGACGATGATCTCCGCACCGGGGACGACCTGCGGCGCGCGCACCCGGTCAGATGCGTAGCCCGACGGACGCGTGCGCGCGATGGCGTCCAGGAGCCGGTAGAGGTGCCGCGCTCCTCCTCCGGGCCGGAGCGCGCGGGTCTGGGTCGCGAGGTCGTGGAAGCCGACGCGGTCGCCCGACCGGATGTAGCCGGCGGCAAGAGAGCTCGCCCCCTCACGGGCGAGATCCAGGGAGCTGACCCCCCTGTTGCGCGGTGCGCCGCTGCTCCATTCCGACACTCCGTCGGTCACGTCGTCCCTGCTGTCGAGGACGATCAGGATGGCCGCATCCGAGGTCGCCGTCGTGCGACGCACGTACAGCTCCCCCGGCGCCTGCGCACGCCGCGCCGTAGCCCGCCAGTCGATGCGCCGCAGGCGGTCGCCACTCGTGAAACGGTCGATGTCGCGGAATTCGCCGCCCGCGCCCGGACGGGACGAATCATGAGGTCCGGTCAGTCCGGTCAGCCGCTCAGGCAGCGGAAGACTCCGCGGCGCCGTGTACGGCGGTTCGACGACCCGTTCGGTGAAGAGCGGCAGCGTCGGGTCCGACAGGAAGGCCGCATCCGCTCCGATCAGCCGGTACCGCGTCTCCACGAACCGCTGCGGACCGGAGTGCAGGACCGGGATGGTGCCCCGGAGCGCGGCGGCCGTCGCCGGCGCGACGAGGTAGTCCCGCTCGCGCGCACCGAGGGTTCTCAGCCGCACATGTACGGCGTCCAGGCCGTTTCCCGCCGTGATCCCGATCGTGTAGTCGAGGGACGTGCGTTCGCGGCCGCGCTTCGTCGCGGAGGTGAACCTCGATGGTGTCCGGGACGGCGGTCGCCTGTCCCAGGCGAGCGCTGCCGCAACGGCGAGCGGAAGGCCGACCAGGGCGAGTTCGACGTTCGCGACGGCCAGGGCCATCCCGAGGCAGATCAGGGCGACGACGATGCCGCCGGACACCGCCGCGCTCATCGACCATCCGTGGCTGGACACGCTCGTGGGGGGTGCAGGTGGCGCAGGTCCCTGCTCGGGAGTCCGCGCGGCGCCGGTCTCGTCCATGGTCAGCTCGCGGTCCGCCCCGGGGCCCTGGTTCCGACGACCGGCGGCCCCGCGACCGTGTTGACGAGCTCGGTCACGATCTGGGTGGGCTGTACTCCTCCGGTCCAGGCCTGGACGGTCAGCGAGAGGCGGTGGGCGAGCACGGGGACGGCGACGGCCTTCACGTCGTCGGGGATGACGAAGTCGCGCCCAGCCATCACGGCCTTCGCGCGGGCCACCAGGAGAAGGCTCTGCGAGCCGCGCGGGGATGCGCCCACCTGCACGGACCGATGATGTCGCGTCGCGGCCGCGAGGGCGACGCAGTAGGCGGCGATATCCGGATCGACGTCCACATGTTCGACACCGGTCTGCATCGCGCGCAGCGTCTCCGCGGTGACGACGGGCTCGATCACCGCGCGCTCCTGGTGCCGCGCGATGCGCGCGAGCAGCACCCGGCTCTCGCCCGCCGTATCGGGATAGCCGACAGCGAGGCGCACCATGAACCGGTCGAGCTGGGCCTCAGGCAGTGCGTAGGTCCCTTCGTACTCGATCGGGTTCGAGGTGGCGATCACGTGGAAGGGTACGGGCAGCGGAAAGCTCCGGCCCTCCACGGTCACCTGCCCTTCGGCCATCGCCTCGAGCAGCGCCGACTGCGTCTTCGGCGAGGTGCGGTTGATCTCGTCGGCGAGGAAGAGACCGGTGAACACCGGTCCGGGTCGGAACACGAAATCGGCTTCGGCCGGCGCATACACGAATGACCCGGTGATGTCGGCCGGCAGGAGATCCGGCGTGCACTGCAGCCGACGGAACTCGAGTCCGATCGCGGTCGCCAGGCTCCGGGCCGCGAGCGTCTTCCCGAGGCCCGGGACGTCCTCGAAGAGGACGTGGCCGCCGGCGAGGATGGTCGCCAGGGCCAGTTCGAGCGGCTCTCGCATGCCGACGACCACCGTCGACACCCGGTCGAGGATCGCCTCGGCCAGTGTCGCCACCTCCCGCACGGGCAGGGGGCGCGGCCGGTCGGTCGTTGCGGGGTCGACGATCATCGGGGCTCCTCGGTACGGCTTGCGGTCTCAGGGGTGCGGACGTCGAGGCCGCGCAGAGCGTCGAGTGTCGCCTCGACTGCCGTGAGCTGGGGCAGGGGCCGCTCACCGGGGCGGATCGTGTTCCAGGCTTCGCTGCCCAGGAGGTGTTCGATCGCGGCTGCGTCGGCGGGCTCCTCGAGGTCGAGTTCGTGCCGGGCGAGAATACTCCTCGCCAGGTCGCGCACGCGCCGGAAGGCGGATGCCGCTACCGCTCCTGACCGCGAGTGGAGCGACCAGGACAAGTGGTTCACGTCACGCCGGATGCCGCTCTCGATGGGAGTCCGCTCGCGCATCCAGTCGGCCGGGCGATGCTCGGGGACGGCGCCGAGTACGCCTGCAACCACCGCGACGACCAGCCCGAGCGCAACAGCGTGCGCGACATCCATTCCGAAATACCAGGCGACGAGCCCTGTACCCCCGCCGAGCAGGACGCAGACGATCAGCCGTCCGCGGAGCGGAGGCCGGAGGAGCAGGCGGCGGGGCGACTGTTCGGTCATGATGCACTCCCCTCCCCGAGCGGTCGGGTCGCGCCGGGCACGCCTTCCCATGACGCTGCGAGCCGCTCGAGCGAGCGGCGGGCGACGGACACGTCGAGTTCGGTCACGGGTGTGTCCCCGAACCGGACCCGCAGGTAGAGGTCGAGCAGCGTGCGTGCGGCATCGTCGTCTGCGTGCACCCGGGCCAGCACGCGCTGCGTGAACTCCGCCGGCGTCTCCGCCGCACGTCGCTGGACCCCGGACTCTTCGGCGGCCTCCTGCAGGCCGAGCCAGGCCCGCTCGATCGCATCGCGGGGCAGACGATCCTCCGAGAGCGTCGTCAGCGCGCGGTCGAATCCGCGCTGGAGAGCGGGGGCGTCGGGAGCGGATGGCGGTTCCGGTTCGCTTGCGGGGCCCGCGTCGAGCAGTCGGGCGCTGTCGAGCGGCCGGCCGGACGCCTGCCGCCTCCGGAGCATTCTTCCGAGCAGGAGCCCGGCGAGGACGATCAAGGCGGCGATGGCAATCCATAGCAGAGGCGTGCCGTCGATGACGAACGGCAGCCCAGGATGCGAACTGCGCGTACCCGATTCGGCAGTGGGGGCCGGTTCAGGATGCGGTGACACCGTCGGCTGCGTCCAGTCCGGAACCCACCGGATGCCCGAGAACGTGGCCGGCCCCTGGAGAAGGATGCCTGCCAGGAGCGTGATCCCGAGCACCACGCACACGACGAGGACGGTCCGCTGCTTCATCCGCCTCGCCTCACCCGCCTCGATTGCCGGTCGTGCTCGCCGACGCGACGGCGACGCTCACTCGTTCACCGTACCGCCGGTGCCTGAATCAGCCCAGATGTCCGGCTTTCTCCATCTGGCGGAGATCGTGCTTGAGGTCGGAGAGTTCGTCTCGCAGCCTCGCCGCGAGTTCGAACTTCAGTTCGCCGGCCGCCTGGAGCATCTGCTCGTTGAGGTCGGCGATCAGCGACTCCAGCTCGTTGGCACCGGCTGCGGCGATGCCTTCGCGCCGCAGGTTGGGGACGGGGCTCTTCCGGCGCTGTTCGCGTCCGGCCAGGATTGCCGCGGTGTCAGCCTCTTCGCGCGCCAGAATGTCGGTGATATCGGCGATGCGCTTGCGGAGGGGCGTGGGGTCGATGCCATTGACCGTGTTGTATTCGACCTGCTTCTCACGGCGACGCGTCGTCTCCTCGATGGCCTGCTTCATCGAATCCGTGAGCACGTCGGCGTACATGTGCACCTGACCGGACACGTTGCGCGCCGCGCGGCCGATCGTCTGGATGAGCGACGTGGACGACCGCAGGAAGCCCTCCTTGTCTGCGTCGAGGATCGCGACGAGCGAGACCTCAGGCAGGTCCAGGCCTTCTCGGAGCAGGTTGATGCCCACGAGAACGTCGTAGACGCCGGCGCGCAACTCGGTCAGGAGCTCGACGCGCCGCAGCGTGTCCACGTCGGAGTGCAGGTAGCGAACCCGCACGCCCGCCTCGGCGAGGAAGTCGGTGAGCTCTTCCGCCATCTTCTTGGTCAGCGTGGTCACGAGCACGCGCTCGTCCCGTTCCGCCCTCACGCGGATCTCCTCGAGCAGGTCGTCGATCTGCCCCTTGGTCGGCTTGACGACGATCTCAGGGTCGATCAGGCCCGTCGGCCGGATGATCTGCTCGACCACACCGTCGGCGATGCCCATCTCGTACCGGCCCGGCGTGGCAGAGAGGTAGACCGTCTGGCCGACGCGCTCCTTGAACTCGTTCCACTTGAGTGGTCGGTTGTCCAGAGCGCTCGGCAGGCGGAATCCGTGCTCGACGAGCGTGCGCTTGCGCGACGAGTCCCCTTCGTACATCGCCCCGATCTGCGGAACCGTCACGTGGGACTCGTCGATCACGACGAGGAAGTCGTCGGGGAAGTAGTCGAGCAGGCAGTTCGGCGCCTCGCCGGGCTGCCGGCCGTCGATGTGCCGCGAATAGTTCTCGATGCCCGAGCAGAAGCCGATCTGCTCCATCATCTCGATGTCGAAGCTCGTGCGCATCCTCAGCCGCTGCGCCTCGAGCAGTTTGCCCTCGCGCTCCAGCTCGACGAGCCGATCGTGGAGTTCGGTCTGGATGGTGCCGATCGCCCGCTGCATGGTCGCGGGGCTGGCGGCATAGTGGGTCGCCGGGAAGACCGACACCGCATCCATGCGGTTGATGATCTCGCCGGTCAGCGGATGCAGGGCGTAGAGCGCCTCGATCTCGTCGCCGAACAGCTCGATGCGCACGGCGTGCTCCTCGTAGACCGGGATGATCTCGATCGTGTCGCCGCGCACGCGGAACTTGCCGCGCGAGAAGTCGACGTCGTTGCGCTCGTACTGCATGCCGACGAACTTGCGGATGAGCGCGTCACGCCCGACGTTGTCGCCGACCTGCAGGGCCGCCATCGCGCCGAGGTACTCTTCGGCCGCGCCGAGACCGTAGATGCACGAGACCGTCGAGACGACGACGACATCGCGCCGGCTGAGGAGCGAGTTGGTCGTCGAGTGTCGCAGTCGCTCGACCTCCGCGTTGATCGACGAGTCCTTCTCGATGAACGTGTCGGTCTGCGGTACGTACGCCTCGGGCTGGTAGTAGTCGTAATACGAGACGAAGTACTCGATCGCATTGTTCGGGAGCAGCTCGCGGAATTCCGTGGCGAGCTGGGCGGCGAGGGTCTTGTTGTGCGCGAGGACGAGCGTCGGCCGCTGTACGGCCTCGATGAGCCAGGCCGTCGTCGCGGACTTGCCGGTGCCCGTGGCGCCGAGCAGCACCACATCGGTCTCGCCGGCGTTGATTCTGGCGGTGAGTTCGGCGATGGCCTGCGGCTGATCACCGCTCGGCTTGTACTCGCTGATGACCTCGAACGGGCGGACAGCGCGAGTCGTTTCCATAGCCCCAAGTCTAAGGAACGCCGCCGACATCGGGTCAGGTGTGCGCTCTCGGCGAAAGAGGGTTACCGGTGCCGCCGGGTCAGGCGGTGGTCAGCCGCTCCCAGAGCGCATCCGCCTGCTCGAGCGTGTGCTCCAGACTTCCGTCCGTGTCGATGACGACGTCGGCCACGGCGAGCCGCTCCTCGTCGGACGCCTGCGAACG
Organism: Leifsonia tongyongensis; assembly: GCF_010686705.1. Classification (GTDB taxonomy): domain Bacteria; phylum Actinomycetota; class Actinomycetes; order Actinomycetales; family Microbacteriaceae; genus Diaminobutyricibacter; species Diaminobutyricibacter tongyongensis. The sequence goes on from NZ_JAAGWY010000002.1 coordinate 452,602, forward strand.
GATGCGCCGCGTCGCCTCGTCCGCCGCCATCCCGCGCAGCTCGACGAGACGCCGGATGCGCGTCTCGGCGTCCGCGTGCGCTACGACGATGAGATCGAACGGATAGGCGTTGGCGGTCTCGACGAGCAGCGGCACGTCGTAGACGATCACGGCGTCCGGATTCGCACGCCGTGCCTCCTCGAAACGCTCGGTCGACCGTCGGAGAACGGCCGGATGCGTGATCGCGTTGAGCCGGAGACGGGACGACTCGTCGCTGAACACGATCGCGCCAAGCGCGGCTCGATTGAGGCTGCCGTCTGCGTTCAGAACACCATCGCCGAAGGTCTGTGCGATCTCCGCAAGCGCCGGGGTGCCCGGTTCGACCACCTCGCGCGCGATCTGGTCCGCATCCACCGCCACTGCTCCGCGTTCCGCAAGGCGCCTGGCCACCGTCGACTTGCCGGACGCGATCCCGCCCGTGAGACCAATCAGCTGCACCCCTCCATGCTAGGGCCACCCGCCTGCCGCTTAATGCCGGAACGGCCGGGCCCCGAAGGACCCGGCCGTTCCGGTGATCGACTGCTTAGGAGTTGCTCGAGAGCTTCTCACGCAGAGCCGCAAGCGACTCGTCGTCGGCGAGGGTGCCGGCCGAAGCGGGCTCGCTCGTGAACGTCGAACCACCCGACGCGGCAGTGCCTTCGGCAGCGGCCTCTTCGAGACCCTTGGCGACCTGCTTCTTGTGGGCCTCCCAGCGAGCCTGGGCTGCAGCGTACTCCTGCTCCCACTTCTCGCGCTGGGCCTCGAAGCCTTCGCGCCACTCGTTCGTCTCGGGGTCGAAGCCCTCCGGGTACTTGTAGTTGCCCTGCTCGTCGTACTCCGTGAGCATGCCGTACAGCGCCGGGTCGAACTCGGTGCCCTCGGGGTCGACGCCCTCGTTCGCCTGCTTCAGCGAAAGCGAGATGCGGCGACGCTCCAGGTCGATGTCGATGACCTTGACGAAGACCTCGTCGCCGACCGACACGACCTGCTCGGCGAGCTCGACGTGCTTGCCAGACAGCTCCGAGATGTGGACGAGGCCCTCGATGCCGTCTGCGACGCGCACGAACGCGCCGAACGGAACGAGCTTCGTGACCTTGCCCGGTGCGACCTGGCCGATGGCGTGGGTGCGGGCGAAGACCTGCCACGGGTCCTCCTGGGTCGCCTTGAGCGACAGCGAGACGCGCTCGCGGTCCAGGTCGACCTCGAGGATCTCGACGGTGACTTCCTGGCCCACCTCGACGACCTCGGAGGCGTGCTCGATGTGCTTCCACGACAGCTCCGAGACGTGCACGAGACCGTCGACGCCGCCGAGGTCGACGAACGCACCGAAGTTGACGATCGACGAGACGACGCCCTTGCGGACCTGGCCCTTCTGGAGGTTGTTGAGGAACGTCGTGCGGCTCTCGGACTGCGTCTGCTCGAGCAGCGCGCGGCGCGACAGGACCACGTTGTTGCGGTTCTTGTCGAGCTCGAGGATCTTCGCCTCGATCTCCTGGCCGAGGTACGGCGTGAGGTCGCGCACGCGGCGGAGCTCGATGAGCGAAGCCGGGAGGAAGCCGCGGAGGCCGATGTCGACGATGAGACCGCCCTTGACGACCTCGATGACCGTTCCGGTGACGACTCCGTCGGCATCCTTGATCTTCTCGACGTCGCCCCACGCACGCTCGTACTGAGCGCGCTTCTTCGACAGGATGAGGCGGCCTTCCTTGTCCTCCTTCTGGAGAACGAGTGCCTCGACGGTGTCGCCGACCTGGACGACCTCGCTCGGGTCCACGTCGTGCTTGATGGAAAGTTCGCGGGAGGGGATGACACCCTCGGTCTTGTAGCCGACGTCGAGGAGAACCTCGTCGCGGTCGATCTTGACGACGGTACCCTCGATGAGGTCTCCGTCGTTGAAGAACTTCAGCGTCTTTTCGACCGCGGCGAGAAAGTCTTCAGCAGATCCGATGTCATTGACGGCGACCTGCTTCGGCGCCTTGTCGGTCGTTGCGATTGTCATGTAGTAAGTGCTCCAGTATGGACATAGTTCAGGCCGTTCGCGGGGTACTGCAGTATTTGATTTCCGCGAAAGGCAGGCGGATAGGACGTCACAAAGGTGACGGTCTAGCTTAGCTGGCGGCGACGGTCTCCGGCAAGCTGCGCGCCCCGACGATGTCCCGCAGCGCGGGCTCGAGGTCGGGGAACGCGAATTCGTAGCCCGCATCCGTCAACCGTTCGGGGACCACCCAGCGGCTCTTCAGCACCAGTTCGGTCTCCGTGCGGATCGCGGCGGAGCCGAGCTCCAGCATCCACCTGAACGCCGGAAGGCCCACCCGAATTCCCAGCACGCGGCGCAGCGTGGCCATGAAGGTCCGGTTGTCCGTCGGATGCGGTGACGCAGCATTCACGACGCCGTCGAGGCCTGTGCGCGCCTGCAGGAAACGGATGATGCCGTACACGTCGCGGATGTGGATCCAGCTGAACCTCTGGCGACCGCCCCGGGCGCGGAACTCGTGGAAGGTGCCCGCGTCACGGCGTGCACGGGTGGAGAACCAGCGCCCGTCGAGCTGCGGGCCGCCCAGACCGAACCGCGCGAGCCGGATGAGCGGAAGGAGGGCGCTGCCGTCGCCCAGCACGATCGCCATCCGAAGCGCGACCCGGCGCGTCGCCGGCAGGTCGGCGGCGAAGAATGTGCGCTCCCACTCGGTCGCGATGCCCACCGAGAAGCCGGTGCCGAACTCACCGGTCGACTCTGTCATCGGGCGGTCCTCCGCGTGGCGGTAGATCGTGGCGGTCGAGGCGTTCACCCAGAGGGCGGGCGGATTCTCGCACCCGGCCACCGCATCCGCCAGCTCGCGTGTGGTCGCCACGCGCGACCGCAGGATCTCTGCGCGGTTCGCCGGGCCGTACCGGCAGTTGACGCTCTTTCCGGCGAGGTTCACCAACAGGTCGGCACCCTCGAGGAGGTCGGTGATCGCTCCCGTGTTCCCCCAGGAGGCGTCAGGGCCTGCGCGGCCGATCAGGGCGACGTCCGCACCGTCGGCGCGGAACGCATCCGCCAGATACCGGCCGATGAAACCGGATGCACCGGCGATGACGATGCGTTCGGCCACGCGTCACTTCCCTTCGCCCGCAGGCTCCCCCGGCCGGATCTCATAGTCGAAGGCTCCGGCGTACTGGTAGATCGTACCGAGGAGCGGCGCCCTGACGGTGAGGGTGACCCGCTGGGCGCCGAGTGTGTCGTCGAAGCTCTCGGTCAGTTCGACGACCGGTGCGAGGCGGCGTGGGAACGTGAGGCGGAGGGCGCCGGCGAGGAACGTCACCCGCGTCGACCGGAGCCGCAATGCGCCCCCGACGACGGACGCCTCGAGCCTCGTGTCGAGTCGTGCCGGAAAGCCCAGGCGATCGTGCAGCCCGGAACCGTCAGCAGCAATACGGTCGCGCATGTGCCGGCCGCCCCCGGTGAGGGCGAAGAAGCGGTCGGCGTTGATCGCTGGGCCTGCACCGTCGGCCGCCGGGCGGTTGACGACCGTGAACGGCACGTCGCGCTGCCACACCGGGAAGACGACGCCCGCGCGCCTGAGAACGGCCAGCGCGGGCCACAGCCACCGGCGGGGCGTCCCGACCATGTCGAAGACGCCCCGCCCGAAGCCGTGATGGCCGGCCGGGATGACGCTGAAGTACGCTTGCAGCCGCGGATGCAGCTCGGCGAGTTCATCGCCGAGCACCGCCTGGTACGGCGAACGTTCCTCCTGCGACCCGGCAGCCACCTCAGTCGAGCAGAGCCGACTTGAGGGTGTCGAGGCCGACGCCGCCGATGTCGAGCGCCTTCTTGTGGAACGCCTTGATGTCGAACGCGGCCCCTTCACGGCGGGCGTACTCGTCGCGCAGCTGCTCCCAGATGCGCTGGCCGATCTTGTACGACGGCGCCTGGCCCGGCCATCCGAGGTAGCGGTTCACCTCGAAGCGCACGAAACCCTCGTTCATGTTGACGTTGTCTCCGAGGAACTGGAAGGCGTATTCGCCGGTCCATGGGCCGGAGCCGTCGGGCAGCTGCTTCTCGAGGTGCACGCCGATGTCGAGGACGACGCGGGCGGCGCGCATCCGCTGGCCGTCGAGCATCCCGAGCCGGTCGGCCGGGTCATCGAGGTAGCCGAGCTGCTCCATGAGCCGCTCGGCGTAGAGCGCCCAGCCCTCGGCGTGACCGGAGGTGCCGGCGTTGCGGCGCCACGTGTTCAGCTGGGCCTTGTTGTAGACGGCCTGCGCGATCTGCAAGTGATGGCCGGGGACGCCCTCGTGGTAGACGGTGGTGAGTTCGCGCCAGGTGTCGAACTCGGTGACACCTTCGGGGACGCTCCACCACATGCGGCCGGCACGTGCGAAATCGTCGGTCGGCGGGGTGTAGTAGATGCCGCCTTCCTGGGTCGGCGCGATCATGCACTCGAGCCGGCGGATCTCGGTCGGGATGTCGAAATGCGAGCGACCGAGCTCTTCGACCGCTCGGTCGCTGGTCTCCTGCATCCACTTCTGGAGCGCATCCGTGCCCTGCAGTTTCCTGCTCGGATCCTGGTCGAGGAACGCGATGGCTTCGTGGACGGACGCTCCCGGCTTGATCTCGCGCGCGATCGACTCCTGCTCCGCGACCATCCGTGCGAGCTCCTCGATGCCCCACTCGTAGGTCTCGTCGAGGTCGACGGTGGCCCCGAGGAAATAGCGGGACGCCAGGGCGTAGTGTTCGCGACCGACGGCGTCTTTCTCGGGGGCGTGCTGCGCGAGCTCGTCGGTGAGGAACGCCTGCAGCTTGCCGTAAGCCTCGGCGGATGCGCGGGCGCCCTCGGCCAGGTCGGAGGCGAGGGATGCGGGCAGCTCGCCCCGGGCGGGCTTGGCACCTTCCGTGAATTCGAAGAAGAACCCGTTCGGACTGGTCTGCTTGCCGACCTGCGCCGCGACCTCGCGGACCTGGCGGATGGCGGCCACATTGCCGTTGGCGACGCCGGAGCGAAGGGTCTCGATGTAGCCGTCCATCGCTGCCGGGAGGTTGCGCAGGCGCTTGGAGATGTTCACCCAGTCCTGTTCGCTGTCGGTCGGCACGAGGTCGAAGATCTCGCGGAGACCCTGCGCGGGCGAGGCGATCACGTTGAGATCGCGCTGATCGAACCCGGCGTCGTGCTTCTCGATGTCGAGTTCGAGCTCACGTGCGAGATCCATTTTGGTGACGCGGTCGATGTCGTCGACCGGTTCCGCCGACCGGATCGCGGCGAGGGTGCGCTTGGCGGCCTCCTTCGCCCGCTCCGCGCCCGCAGGCGAGTAGTCGGCGTATTCGCCTTCGCGACCGGGCCGGCCGAGATAGACGTGGTACTCGGGGAACAATTCCAGCTGGGTGTCGACCCACTCTTCAGCGATCGTGTCGATGGGAGTGGGAGTTCGCTTCTCTGCGTTCGTCATACTCCGACCCTATAAGCCGTGTGGCTTGGTCCGCGATGGCGGCGCGATCAGTGGGCCGCGTCGTCCCAGTTCGCGCCTCGCCCGACCTGGACGTCGAGCGGAACTCGGAGTTCGGCCGCCGTCGCCATGCGGTTGCGCACGATCGCTTCGAGCGCATCCCACTCCCCAGGGGCGACCTCGAAGATCAGTTCGTCGTGCACCTGGAGGAGCATGCGCGAGTTGAGGCTCTGGTCGATGAGGTCGGCGGAGATGTTCAGCATGGCGATCTTGAGGATGTCGGCGGCCGACCCCTGGATCGGCGCGTTCAGGGCGGCGCGCTCGGCGTTGTCGCGGAGCACGCGGTTGGTGCTGGTGAGGTCGGCGAATGGGCGGCGGCGGCCGAAGATCGTCTCGGTGTAGCCGTCGACGCGCGCCTGCTCGACGACGTTGCGGAGATAGTCGCGCACCGCACCGAACCGGGTGAAGTAGTCGGTCATGAGCTGACGCGCCTCTGACGTCTCGATGCGCAGCTGCTTGGAGAGCCCGAAGGCGCTCAGGCCGTAGGCGAGGCCGTACGACATTGCCTTGACCTTGGTGCGCATGGCGGGAGTGACCTCGGCCGGCGTGACGCCGAAGATGCGCGCGCCCACGAACCGGTGGAGGTCCTCCCCCGACTTGAACGCCTCGATCAGCCCCGCGTCCTCGGAGAGGTGCGCCATGATGCGCATCTCGATCTGCGAATAGTCGGCGGTGAGCAGGGATTCGAAGTCTTCGCCGTGTTCGAAGGCCGACCGGATCTCGCGGCCCTCTTCGGTGCGGACGGGGATGTTCTGGAGGTTCGGGTCGTTCGACGAGATGCGGCCGGTCGTGGTGCCCGTCTGGTCGTAGGTGGTGTGGATGCGGCCGTCGGCTTCGACACCGCGTTCGAGTGTCTCGATGATCTGCCGCAGTTTCGACGCGTCGCGGTGCTGGAGGAGCAGATCGAGGAACGGATGCGGGTTCTGCTCCTGCAGGTCGGCGAGCGACGCAGCGTCGGTGGAGTATCCCGTCTTCGTGGAGCGGGTCTTGGGCATCTGGAGCTCGTCGAACAGCACCTGCTGCAGCTGCTTCGGCGAACCGAGGTTCACCTCGTGGCCGATCTCGGCGTAGGCGCGGGCGGCGTAGTCGTTGGCCTTGTCGGTGAGTTCGCCGCGCAGGCGGGCGAGCACCTCGGCGTTGACCGTGACCCCGGTGAGCTCCATCTCTGCGAGGACCGCGACGAGGGGCAGTTCGATCTCGTCGAGGACACGACGGGATCCCTCGTCGATGGCGATCGACTGGGCTTCGGCGATGCGGAGCACGTACCAGGCCTCGGTCGCTGCGCTGACCGGTTCGGTGAGTGGGACGAGCTGGTTGGGATCGGATTGCGGCAAGGACTCGCCGAGGACGTCGTAGACCTGCTCGGCGAGGGTCTGCGGGCCGCCTCCCGGCCGCAGCAGCCAGCCTGCGAGCCGCGTGTCGAAGGCGAGGCCGTCGACAACGAGGCCGGCGCGGCTCAGCGCCTTGAACTGGGGTTTCGCATGGAAGAAGTATTTCGGCGCGCTGCTGCTGAGCCACTCCTCGAGGGCGGTGTAGTCCGGTCGCCCGGGAGCCCAGGGCACGTAGGCCGAGTCGTCCTGGGTCGCCAGCCCGAAGCCGGTGATGCCCAGGTGGCCGCGCTCGACCTGTACGCCGACCGGCTTGCCGTCGGCCGACGCACGCGCCAGCCACAGTGCGAGCTCTTCGTCGATCATCGTCCGGACGGGCGGAATCGCCGTCGCCGCCGAACTGACGCCGTCGGCGACCGAGCCCTCGAGCTGGCCTTCGGCCTCAGCCGTCTTGAGCAGCCGCTCGAGGAGCGTCTTGAACTGCAGACGGCCGAAGATGTCGCGCACGGCCTGCTCGTTGATGGGGCGCCGTTCGAGGTCGGCGGGGCCGACCGGAAGCTCGACGTCGTCGATCAGCTTGTTGAGGCGGCGGTTGCGGAGCGCGTTCTCTTTCTGCTCGCGCAGCTTCTCGCCGACGACGCCCTTGATCTCGTCGGCGTGGGCCACGATCTCGTCGACCGTTCCGTACTGCTGCACCCACTTGACGGCCGTCTTCTCGCCGACCTTGTCGATCCCCGTCAGGTTGTCGCTGGTCTCGCCGACGAGTGCTGCGATCTCAGGGTACTGGTACGGCTCGATACCGTAGCGCTCGAGCACCGCCTCGCGGTCGTACCGCTTGAGCTCGGACACTCCGCGGACCTGCGGATAGAGGAGTGTGACGTCGTCGTTGACCAGCTGGATCGTGTCGCGGTCGCCGGAGACGACGAGCACACGGTAGCCCTCGGCAGCCCCCTGCTTCGCCAGAGTGGCGAGGATGTCGTCGGCCTCGAAGTCCTCCTTCGACAGGGTGGTGATGTTCATCGCGTGGAGTGCCTCTTCGAGCAGCGGGATCTGCCCGCCGAACTCCGGAGGAGTGTCGCCACGCGTGCCCTTGTACTCCGGGTAATCACGCGTGCGGAAGGAGTAGCGCGAGATGTCGAAAGCCACCGCGATGTGGCTCGGGTTCTCGCGAGTGAGCAGCATGATCAGCATGGCGATGAAGCCATGGATCGCGTTCGTGTGCTGACCCTCGCGGTTGACGAAGCTGTCGACGGGAAGGGCGTAGAAGGCCCGGAATGCCAGCGAATGGCCGTCGATGATCAGGAGGGTAGGCTTTTCGGAGTCTGACACCAGGCAAGCCTACAAGGCACCTGCGACACTGCCGACGACCGAGGAAAGGGCGAAATGACTCTGGATGCGCTCGCATATGTGAAGGAGCGCGGGCTCGGTGCTCTCGCCGAGAAGATGGGCATCGAGATCCTGGAATTCTCGCTCGATCGCGCGGTCGCGCGCATGCCCGTCGAAGGCAACACCCAGCCGGCCGACCTTCTCCACGGGGGCGCTTATGTCGTGCTCGGCGAGTCTCTCGGATCGATGTCCGCGAACCTCTGGGCCGGTGAGAACCGCCTCGCGGTCGGCATCGAGATCAACGCGACCCACACGCGGTCGGCGACCAGCGGATGGGTGACAGGAGTGTGCACGCCGATCCACCTCGGGCGCACCCTGACGACGCACGAGATCGTGGTCACCGACGATCAGGGTCAACGCTGCTCGACCATCCGCATCACGAACCTGATCAAGGACCTCTCGTAGCCGAGAAGGCCTGAAGGCTACTTCTTGGCGGCGAGCTGCTCGATGATCGCCTGGGCGACGTCGTGCATGGTGAGGCGGCGGTCCATCGACGCCTTCTGGATCCAGCGGAAGGCCTCCGGCTCAGTGAGCCCCATCTTCTCGTTCAGCAGGCCCTTGGCGCGATCGACGAGCTTGCGGGTCTCGAAGCGCTCGACCATGTCGGACACTTCGGCCTCGAGCGCGATGATCTGCGCGTACCGCGCGAGCGCGATCTCAATCGCCGGCAGCAGGTCGTTCGGCGTGAACGGCTTCACCACGTAGGCGAGTGCGCCGGCTTCGGTGGCCCGCTCGACGAGCTCCTTCTGGCTGAAGGCCGTGAGGAGGACGACCGGCGCGATGTGCCCCTTCGAGAGCCGTTCAGCGGCCGAGATGCCGTCGAGCTGGGGCATCTTCACATCCATGATGACCAGGTCGGGCCGAAGCTCGGTCGCGAGCGCCACCGCCGTCTCGCCGTCGCCGGCCTCCCCCACGACTTCGAAGCCGTTGTCTCGGAGGATCTCGACGATGTCGAGGCGGATCAGCGACTCGTCCTCCGCAACGACCACGCGGCGAGGGACGACAGGGGCGGTTTCTTGGTCGGTCACGAGCAAAAGCCTACGGTATTCTGAGTGGCGTTGTTGTGCGCCGGTGTGGCGGAATGGCAGACGCGGAGCACTCAAAATGCTTTGTCCGAGAGGGCGTGTGGGTTCGAGTCCCACCACCGGCACAACGGGAATGCAACCGACTTCCCAGTGACCACGTGGGATGCGGGCATACCCTCGGCCAGCCAGGTTCAGTTTCCCCACAAAAACCCACATTTGCTGCGGTCGCACCCTCGCTCAGGCGTTCGGCCACGGTGTCGAGGTCGTCTTCGAACAGGTCGGCGTAGATGTCCAGCGTCATGGCGGCGGACGCGTGGCCGAGCTCGACCACATCGGCGAGGGAAACCCGTAGGCGCTACCCGCCACTGACGGAAGCGCGACCAGACTCGTCTCGGACTCGACCAGGCCAGAGGTTCCGTGGTCGCAGCGCTCGGGATCGCGTGACCGCGACTTGATGAGGCGGTACCCGAGCCGGGCGGCGCGACGGTGTACGGCGGACTCGGTGGGCGCAACAGCAGACTTAGATTCATGCATGACAATCAGTGCGGCGTCCCCTGCTGCTGCCAGGTGGATAACACGGTGGCCCTTATCGCGGAGCCGACCCCCCACTCGTACCCCTATGATTTGCCCATGTCGAAACACGCTCGCGCACATAAGCGGGGCGACGCTCCGCGCGAGTTCTGGGGCATCTTTCTGGATGGCGTCGCTTACCTAATTGGCGCGATCCTTGGCGGTTTCGTGCGTTAGGGCTAGGGCCTGCGGTGGTAGGTAGCGCGCGGTATGCCAAATGCGCCGCGCCTACCTGAAGTTGCGGAGGCTTCCGGAGCGCCGCCGCGATGGATTCTGCTAGCCGCCCCAGCGCCGGAGTTGCTCGCGGATCGTTGATTCGTAGGCATTCCGCGCGAACGTGAACGTGACGGGCTCGAACCCCTCGAAATCGGGTCCTTCGCTCAGTCCCGTTTGATATGCAACGCTCGACCACCGGACCTTCGTGTACCCAAATTCGATTCGCGCGCTGATGGTTGCACAGTTCAGATCGGCGCACTGGGAGCAGTACAAGATAGCCGTACGACCGTCTGCAAAGCGGACCCATGCCTTGTCGTTCTCCTGATATCCATCGAGCAAGGCGCGCAGGCTCTCGACTGGATACGGGTGACCCTCCCTCCCCGGGACCAATAGAGTACGCTCGCCGGCCACGCTGGGCTTCGGGGGGTGAGAGCGAAGGGCGACGCCATTGATCGTCCAATCGAGGAAGCTAACCGGGATGCGCCGCTTCTTACTGCGCCCACCACGTCCGACGTCAATGATCACGTCTTCAGTGGCCACCCACTCCGTTCCGAGCACATCAAGCGTTGCATCGGGACCTTTTCCGGAGGTGTTGGACATCCCGCTAGATTACTGGGCCCGTGCGGCGAGGAGCGGCACGCACGGGGAGGGGAGTCAAGATGGCGGCGTGGCCAACCCGGGCACACTCTTCCCGGCAGCTAGCCCCCCCCTGAGGAATCGACCCCACCCCTAGGCGCCGTTCGTGAGGGCCTTGCCGAAGATGGCCCGGGCTGCCCCTTTTGCTCTCTCCGAGCCATAGGCCTACTAGGTCGAGCCGACGAGGAAGGCCCGATGGCCAACACAGCCGGGCGGGAGGTATTTCACCTGAGAGGGACTTCCGTCACCTCCCCCACCGAACGAGACAGTGTCACCGACCCGGTAGGTGTGTTGCTTCCATGTGAGTGCGCCATCGTTCCAAGACGCCTCACCTGCGGGAAAGGCGATCACGTCCCCACGATCACCTATCGCAACGCATCCGTCTACGAGTCGAAGCGTTCCGGTGATGCCCACCTGCCACGGAACTGCCGGGCCGGGATACGTCGCGAGCGGACTCGACACGGTGGTTGGGCTCGGCGAGGAAGCCGAATTCTTCGACTCGTGCACCCCCGGTAGGAGCGAACACCCTACAAGAGTCGGCGCAACGAGAGTTAGCAACACCGCGAACATCGATCGCCGATACATGGCCAGATGCTACCGCGGACGGAGTTCCACCGGTGGCACACGATCGAGAGACCCGCAAAAATCCCACATTTGTACGCGTACGCGCCTATTTGCAGGCGTCCGTAAGCGTCTACTTCCCCGGAATTACGCGGAAGTTGCCCGCCACCACAGGGGTTGAGTAGGGTTCGAGTCCCACCACCGGCACAATGCGCGATCACAGTCCGAACTTGTTGCGGCCCTGCCAGTCGAACGCGACGCGATACACATTCTTATCCTTACCGCACCTGCTGCACCGCTCATAGCGGTCAACGTCGTCGGTGCTCTCCCACCGCCAGTGGTGGCGCACGTTCACCAGGCACAGCAACGGCTTGCGCCGGACGACGGCCAACATGTCACTCCCCTTTCGCAGGGGCTTGCAATGGCTGAACGGAGCGACCAGGACGACGCAGCGATCTGGAGTGCGTGAGTGGTCTGACGCCCCCAGGGCATCCCGTACAGCTCTGCCCTGAACTCCTGCCGATACCGACTCCGACACGAACCGCCGGGAAGGACGTGGGAGGCCACCCCGACGAGAAGCGAGGGAAGGAACGACGGGGGCGCGAGCGGAGGCGGCCCCTTGCGGTCGAGCGCTTTCTCTTTCATGACTACCCCGGCTGTGGAATCGGTCCTGAGTTCGGAACACGCCGAGACTGGTTGGCCCTGGCGAGAGCGTCTCGAGCTGCCGCCGCCATCGGCGCTGATCTTGTCGTAGCGGCGGGCGGGACGGCCCTCGACCGACGGGTCGATGTCCTCCCACCGGGAGGTACCCAGCCGAGCCCCTCGAGCCGAGCCAGGATGGGATGCACCGTTCCACTCGGCAGGCCGGCGGAGGCGCCGATCTCGACGCCGTAGAGCTCGCGATCGGGAGCGCGGAAAGGTTCCATCGCCGCGCGAGCGGCTCAGCTGGTCACGAGCGCAAGCTGGTGCTCCAGGTCCCGCACGAGGCGATCACGTGAAGTGGCCGGGTCCTCGTGGAAGGTCAGCAGGGCCGGAAGCGAGGTGGCGAAGAAGTCGATCGTCGCGGGTTTTTCGCGGAGGTCGGCGACATAGTCGCGAACTGCATCGACGAGCCGTTCCGCCTCTGCGTCCCTTCCGAGCCGCCGTAGGGCACGGATCGACGAGAACGTCTTCACGCTGAACGGGTGGGTGCGCATCCCGGTGAAGTCACCCGAGGCCGATGCGGCCTCCGTCCACGCGATACGCGCCGACCGTTCGTCTCCCGCTGCGGCGAATGCTTCCCCGAGCATCCAGTGGAGATCGGCCGTGTTCGCGAGCGCGTGCCTCGCCTCGCCGAGAGTTCGGGGAGGAGTGAGAGCGTCGAGGGCGGCGCGCACGGCACCGGCGGCGTCTCCGGCGGCCAGACGAGACGAGGCGATCGCCGAGTTCGCACGCTCCCAGGAAGCCAGGACCTGGCCTTCGCCGCCTTCCCACGGCTGGAACACCCTTCCGAGGAGCACCTCACGCGCAGCCTCCGGCGTGCCGCCGGCGCTGAGCAGGTCGGCGAAGACGACGCTCAGGTCGTCGCGCGAAGCGACGAGGCCGGGTTGCGCGAGGAGCCGGGAAAGCCGAAAAGCCTCGCTCTCGCCGGTGCGGGAGCAGAGCTGGTCGTATTCGTAAAGCAGTTTCGCGTCACCGGGAAGGTAGAAGATCGCCGTCTCGAACTGCTCACGGGCTGCCGCGGGGTCACCGAGGATGTTGAATTCGGCGATCCCCAGGTTGCGGTGCACGATGGCGGCCTCATCGTCGCCGAGTTCGCCTTCTGCCGCTCGCCGCCAGAAGGCGATCGCCTCGGCGTAGTTGGCCTTGTCGTAATGCCAGTCGCCGAGAAGGGCTGCCGCGCGGGCATCCCCCGGGTTGCGTTCGAGTGCCGTCACGAGTGCGGCGACGTCCTCCAGTCGTGAGGGATGGCAGTGGCGTGCATCGGAGGTCGTAGCGGCACTGAGGGCAGCATCCGCCTCCGTGTCGCAGCCCAGTCCGAGGAGGATCGCGGCGCGGTGGTAGTGCACGAGGGGCGCGACCTGCACCTGCCCCAGAGCCGTGTCGCCGCTTGCTTCGAGCGCGAGATCGAGAACGTCGAGCGCAGCGCGTGCGCATCCCGCGGCCGCGTATTCGAGAGCGACGTCGAGCAGTGTCGGCGCATCCGTCGTCAGAGGGAGGCCGAGGAGGTGCCGGCTCCACTGGTCGAGAGGGTCGCGGCGTACCTGGGCCTCGAGCAGTGCATCGGCTTCAGCGTGGCGATGGAGCCTACGGAGAATCACGGCCAGGAGACACGTCGCCTGCAGGTGTTCGGAATCCAGGCGCAGAACGTCGCGCAGCGAAACCTCGGTCAAGACCCATTCAGCGCGCCGGGCGTGGATCGCGGCGGCCGCGTAGCCCGCCGGGACGCGCCAGGCAGACGTCCACGCCGCTTTCGCCAACACCTCGAGCGCTTCGGCGTCCCGGCCTTGCCGCACCAGGTTGACGCCCAGCCGGTAGTGGGCTTCCCCGTCGGCGGGATTCGGTACGCGATGCAGCAGGCGGTCGAGAGCGACCCGGAAGTGTCGCTCTGCTTCGACAAGCCGGTAGCGGTCGTCGAGAAGCGCGCCGAGCGCAAGATTCGAGCGCACATCCCCCGGGTCGCGCTCGAGCGCCTCGCTCCAGTAACCGTCAGGGTGGCGGGTCGCGTGCCGGTACTGTTCGAGGTACTGGCCCGTGTAGAACAACTCGTCGTTGGTTCCGACCTCGGATGGCCGGGCCGGTTCGGTGGCGGGGGCGGGCGGCAGTTGCGCAGTGACAGGGCGCGGACGCCAGCCGATGACCTCGCGGCCCGCTTCGAGCACAGACAGCCGGAGGTCGTGCGGGGCGAAGCGGCCGGGCAGTTCGGCGCGAAGGAGCAGCGGACTGTCGGGCGTTCCCACCGCATCCGCTTCGTAGACCGTGCCGGTGTCGTCGGAGATGACGACCCGGAGGGAATGCAGCGGATGCGTCACCGCGAGCCCCAGCCCGATCACGGTCGCGTCTGCGCCGGGCTCGACATCGAAACGGACGGCTGCCTCACGATTGGCCTGATGCACCGGTCCGATGTCGCGGAACGGGTACCAGTACTGGCTGAACGTCTTCGTCTCGCCGGGGGCGATGAACGTGAAGTCGGGCTGATTGTCGGTGAAGACGCCGGCCATCAGCTCGACGTACGGTCCGTCGTCGTCGGTCAGGTTCCTGTCCCAGGCCCAGCCGAACTCGTCGTTCCCCCAGGTCCACTGCTTCTTGCCCGGCGCGATCGCGCGGTCGGCGACATGGATGAAACCCGCCTTTCGGCCGTGGTCGTAGCCGCCGAAGAAGTCGTCTTCCGTGGACAGCACCATGTATGAGGTGGGGACCGGGATATTGCGGTACCAGTCCAGCCGGTCGCCGTCCGGGCGCTCCGGCGTCACGCGCGACGGGTAGTCGACGCCGTAGTAGTCGCCGTCGACCCGGGGGAACGAGGTGATCGCACGGCGGGCGTGATCGGCGACGAACTGCACATCGGTCGGAAAGAACGACTGGTAGTCGTCGTTCACTGCGGCGGCGACGTTGGCCCACCAGAGGAAGGTCTGCGTGGTCGAGGTGCGGTTGTACAGTCGCACGCGCGCCTCGACGACCGAGCTGTGCGGGGAGAGCCGGATTCCGTGCATCCCCTTCATCCGCGTGAACGGGTCGTGGTCGCTGCACCAGACGGTGACCGACCCGTCCTCCTCGTGCTCGATCGACCAGTCGGTGGGAAGGAACGTGGCCGGCCGGTGGTGCTGGGGCCAGTTGAACTCGACGCCGCCGGAAAGCCAGGGGCCGGCGAGCCCGACGAGCGCCGGCTTGATCACGTTGTTGCGATAGAAGAAGTCGTAGTCAGCACTCTTGTCGTAGCCGATGTAGATGCGCCCGCCGAGTTCGGGCAGAATGACCAGGCGGACCCACTCGTTCTCGAGGTGCACCGCCTGCCAGGTGTGCGGCGCCTTCGTCTGGCTGATCCGTTCATGGAACGGCAGGGGGTACACGCGGCCGGACGAGCCCTGGTAGACGCGGTAGTCGAAGAACTCAGGGAACTGGCTGGGTTCTGTCGGCATGTACGTATCGATGACGAGCGGCTCCGCCCACGCAGCAACCGGATCGCCTCGGAGCTCCTCCGGGACCGGCGGAAGCTCGACACGGGACATCTGGTCGTCGTCGCCGGTGCGCGCTGGCGAGACGAAGGGGACGGTCGAGGTGGTGTCGGTCTTCTCGGCATCAAGCATGCCGATCACGCTATGTTTCGCCAGGGCCTCGCGGCTAGAAGGATCGTGCGGAGTATCTGGACAAAACGCTGAAACCGATCAGCCCTTGTGTTGTGAACGGTACTCCCGGGGCGTCACCCCGTGGACTTTCTTGAACTGCCGAGCGAAATAGAATGCATCCGGATAGCCGACCTCGGTCGCAATAGCGGAGATTCCGCGATCCGTGGTGTCGAGCATCTCGCGTGCCCGCGCCATCCGGAGCTGGGTGTGATACTGCAATACGGGATAGCCGATGCGTTTCTTGAAGAGCGCACCGAAGTGGGATGTACTGAGTCGGGCCATCGCAGCGAGGTCGGCGACACTGATCTGCTCGTCGACGTGTGCACGCAGGTATTCGGCGGCCTGGTCGATGAGTTCACCGGTACCGTCCGACGACGCGATGTCGGCGGAGAGCAAGGCGAACAGGTGCCATGCCGCGCCGGCGGCGGCGAGCATGCTCGGTGTGGTCGAGTCGCGTTCCATGCGCTGCACCACTTCACTCATGAGCGAGACCACCTGGTAGAGGTTCGACGGCCTGCGCACCGGCCGCTCGATGCCCATCTCGGCAGCGGACAGGAAATCGGCGAGCTCGGGACCTGCGGCGTGGAGCCACCAGAGCGTCCACGGCTCGACGGCGTCAGCCCCATACGCGTGAGGATGGCCGGGCGGAAGGATCACCACCTCCCCCGCCTCGACGTCGAAATGTCCTGCCTCGGTCTCGCACCAGCCCCGTCCTTCTGTGCAGACCATCACGATCGCCTGCCCGATCGGGAGCTGACGATTGCGCCCGTGGGACTGAGCATCGGGAAAGTATCCGCAATCCGTGACCACGAGACGGGACGTTCCCGGCTGGTTGAGGAATTCGCGTACGCGGGGACGAGCGAGCACCAGCATGCGCTGGCCGGGGAATCCGTCGGGAATGAGCATGAGGAGAGTGTCTACGCCCGCCAGCGTTTTGTCCAGTTAGTCAACGAGTTTCTTCTACTCGCGCGACCGGTGGGGCGCTTAGCGTTTTGGCATCCTGACACATTTCAATATCTACTAAGGAGTCAAAGATGACCCGACACCCGAAGCGGTGGCTGGCGGGAACCGCCATGGCCATCGCCGCGACCGTCGCTCTCGCCGGCTGCGTCTCGACCGGTGGTACCGCCGCAGCAGGCGGCACCGGTAAGGATGCGTCTGGCCCGATCGTCTTCCAGTCCCGCTTTCCCGCCGCCGAGATGAGCGGCCTCAAGGCCATGGTGAAGGGATTCGAATCCCAGAACAATGGCAAGGTCACCGTCAACTCGATGCCGACGACCACGTTCGACAAACAGCTGCCGACCTACCTCACCGCCCAGAACCCGCCCGACGTGTACACGTGGTATGCCGGCCAGGCTACCCGGGACTTCGCAGACCAGGGTCTGCTGCTCGACCTGTCCGACGTGTGGAAGAAGAGCCTGACCAGCTTCCCGGCAGCGCTGAAAACCCTCAGCACGACCGCCGACGGCAAACAGGTGTTCATTCCGACCGACTACTACTGGTGGGGTGTCTACTACAAGAAGTCGGTCTTCACGAAGCTCGGCATCACTCCCCCGACGAGCTGGGACGAGTTCCTCGCCGACGCGGCGAAGATCAAGGCGGCGGGCGTGAACCCGATCACCGCGGGCCTCAGCGACAACGCCTGGCTCGCAACCGCATGGTTCGACTACCTCGACCTGCGGATCAACGGAGCCGACTTCCACCTGAAGCTCCTGTCGGGCAAGGCATCGTTCGACAGCCCCGAAGTGCGCAAGGTGTTCGCCGCGTTCAAGCAGGTGCTCCCCTACTTCGACCCGTCGGTGCTCGGCACCTCGTACAACCAGTCGGTGGCCGACTTCTCGAACGGCAAGTCAGCGATGTACCTGACCGGTGCATTCATGGAGACCGCGGTGCCCAAGGGTGACCGCTCCGATCTCGGGTTCTTCCAGTTCCCGATCATCGACTCGAGCGTTCCCACCGCCGAGGAGGCCCCGACCGACGGATTCTTCGCAAGCTCGAAGACCACTCGGCCGAACCTGACCAAGGACTTCCTCGCTTACGCGGCAAGCCCGGAGGCCCAGACGCTTCTGGTCAACGGGGCCGGTGGAGCGGATGGAACGATGCTGGCCGCCAACCCCGACGCGAAGCAGAAGCTCGACGGTCTCGCAGCCCAGGGCAAGGCGATGCTCGAAAAGGCCTCCCAGGTGACCCAGTTCTTCAACCGGGATGCCGGTGACGCCTACGAGGCTCCCGCCGACACCGCAGTCACCCAGTTCATCTCGCAGAAGGGCCAGGGCCTCGACCAGATCCTGGCGACCTGGCAGGCCTCTGCCGCGAAGATCCGGGCAGGCAAGTGACCTCGGTCGCACCTCGCACCAGCCGGCGGCGGCGGTTCTCCGTTCCGCCGCCGGCGGTGTTCGCCTTCGTCCTGATCCCGTTCGTCATCGAGGCGCTAGCGGTCTTCTGGCCCGCGATCCAGGGCGTGATGTTCTCGTTCCTCAACTGGAACGGCTTCGCCCCGGCCACCCCGGCAGGTGTCACCAACTACACCGCCCTCGCCACCGACCCGATCTTTCTCACGGCACTGAAGAACACCGCCATCTGGGTCGTCCTGTTCGGCGGCATCTCGTTCCTCGGCGGTCTCGGCGTCGCCCTTCTGTTCCAGTCCGAGCGCCGGGGAGTCGGCCTCTATCGCACCGCCCTCTTCCTCCCGATCGTCTTCTCTCTCGTCGTCACGGCCCTCATCTGGGACACCTTCTTCCAGCCGAACGGGATCCTCAACACCTTCCTGAACGCCGTGGGCCTTCACAGCTGGACGCATGTGTGGCTCGGCGACCCGAATACCGCTCTCTACGCGGTCATCGTCGCCGCGTTGTGGCGGGAGATCGGGTATGTGATGGTGCTGTTCATCGCCGGGCTCAAGGCGATCGACCCGGCGGTGCTCGAGGCGGCCCGCGTCGACGGCGCCGGTGCCTTCCAGCGCTTCTTCTTCGTGGTTCTCCCCCAGCTCCGCAACGTCACCCTGGTCGTCGTGTCGGTGATCGTGATCGACTCGCTCCGCTCCTTCGACATCGTCTGGGCGATGACCGGTGGTGGCCCGTTCCATTCGACCGAACTGCTCAGCACTTACATGTTCTCGACCGCATTCCAGACCAGGGCCCTCGGTTACGCTTCGGCGATCGCCGTCGTCATCTTCGTGCTCGCGCTCGCCGTGATCATCTCCTACCTGGTCCGTGCGCTCTCGGAGGAGAAGGAATCATGACCGCACTCGCGCCCGACATCCGGCCCTCCGAGCATCCGCCGATCGTTCCCGCCCCGCCCGCACGCCGTACCGTACGGCGCAGGCGACACCCCTGGCGCACCGGCATGTTCCACGCCTCGTCGTCGCTGATCGCGCTGGCCTGGTTCGCACCCATCGTCATCGTCGTCGTCACCTCGTTCCGCACCTTCGACGACATCGCGGCCAACGGCATCGGAAGCCTGCCCCACAGCTTCACGCTCCAGACCTACAGCGACGCCTGGACGCAGGGCGGACTGTTCCAGGCGCTCGTCAACAGCATGATCGTGACGATCCCGACGGTCTTCCTCACACTGCTCCTGTCTGCCGCGGCGGCCTTCGGACTCAGTCGCTACCGGATCCCCTTCCGCCGCACGATCCTCCTGATCATGCTCGCCGGAAACCTGCTGCCCGTGCAGATGATCCTGATCCCGATCGCGCGGGTCAGCCAGCAGCTGAACGTGTACGACACGCTGGCCGCTGTCATCGCTGTGCAGACGGCGTTCGGCCTCGGTTTCTACACGTTCGTGCTCTACGGCTTCATGCGATCCATCCCGGGAGAGCTGCAGGACGCGGCCTCCATCGACGGAGCCGGAACCGTCAGGATCTTCTTCCAGATGATCCTCCCGCTGACGAGACCGGCGCTCGCCGCGCTGGGAGCGCTGTCGTTTACCTGGATCTTCAACGACCTGCTCTGGTCGATCACACTCCTGCAGACGACGTCGAAGATGCCGACGACGGCCGCGGTGCTCTCCTTGCAGGGTCAGTACGTATCGTCCTGGTCGGTGATCGCTGCGGCGACCGTGATCGCAGCGATTCCGTCGACGCTGGTCTTCCTGTTCTTCCAGCGCAGCTTCATCGGCGGACTGGCACTCGGCTCGGTCAAGTAGCGCGGAAAGCGGCGGCCAGCGACCACTCCAGCGGACGACCCGGCTCGACGCGGGCGACGCGGTCGAGCGTGACAGCCGTGGCGAGCGAGTCGAAGTAGCCCGTCGCAGGCTCGAGAGCGATGACAGGCTCGCGGCTGTAAGCGCGATTGTCGAACCAGATGCCGAGGTAGGGAGCGGCGTCCGACCAGCCGAACGTCACGGCTGCGCCGTCTGAATGGACGAGCCGGGCGGACGAGGTCCGCGTCGCCGGGTCGACGTAGAGCTTTCGGCAGCCGCCGGTGTCCACGGTGTCGATGCCGGCGAGGGATGCGCTCCAGGGCAGTGCAGGCAGGCCGGCGTCGAGCACGTCGACCACGGTCGTGACATCGGTGGGAAGCTCGACATGCGAGCCCGGCGGACTCGAGAACTGCGGATGCGCGGCCCACAGAAACGGCAGCGGCGCGTCGAGCGCTTCGACGACATAGTCGAACCCGAGCGTGCCGGCGCCGACGACGGCGAGACTCCGGGTCATCCGGAAGCCGAGTGCCTCGCTCGTCACCGTGAGCGTGAGGTGTGTCTCGGATGCGTCCAGCACCGACCATGGGTGGCCCCACACGTCGCCGTGGTCGGGAACGACCATGCCGTCGACGATGCACGCGTCGATGGAGGGCGCGCACTCGTCCCATCCGGCCATCGCGCCGTCGGTGAAGACGATCGGAGGAGGCACGGGGACGGCATCGGCCGATGGCTGCGCCAGCCACTCCCGGCCGGCCGCGAGGATCGACGTGATGGCGCCGCCCCGATCCGGAGCGATGGTCGCAGTGATCCCTCCGGCGTGGAGTGTGTAGGCGGTCATCCGACCGGATCGAACACGAGGATGTCGGCGTCGACTGCGAGTGCGAATGGTACGACGACCCCGGTCGATGCAGCCTGGGCGCCGGTGACCGTGGTCCCTGTTCCGCGCAACTGGTAGCGGCGCTCCGGCTCCAGGGTTCTCGGCCGGATGCGGACGCGATCGTGATCGAAGACCCGGTCGCGGTCATGGTCGAAGACGAGGACGATCACCGGGTCAGCGTCCTGCGCTGCCGGCGAGTACTCGATGGCGTACGTCGGATCGCTGGGCTCACCGTGGCGCGTCACCTCCGCCGTGTGCAGGAGGTGACGTAGCGACCTGTACAGTCCGACCAGTTCGGCAGCACGCGCGACGCGCGTCTCATCCCACTTCAGCAGGTCGGCGCCGATCCCTAAGGACCCGGCCATAGCGACCAGGAAACGGTATTCGAAGCTGGTCGCTGAACGATCCCTCGTTCCCGGGGCATCCGTCACCCACGAGCTCATGATGTGCTGCGGATAGGCGGAGAGGAACCCGTGCTGGATCAGCAGCCGGTCGCGTGGACCGGTCTCATCGCTCGGCCACACCACGTCGCTGAGGGCCAGCACGGCGTTGTCGATGCGGCCACCCCCTGCCGCGCACGCCTCGATCGTGACATGCGGATACTCACGTCGCAGCATCGCGAGGATCCGGTAGTACCCGCGGGCGTGCTGGATGCTCCACTCCCGCCCGTGCGGATCTCCGGGCCGGCCCCCGTCGCTGATCGGGCGGTTCATGTCCCATTTGAGGTAGCTGATCGGCGTCGAATCGAGGATGCCGCGGAGGGTGTCCTCGACCCACGCGACGACATCGGCTCGGCCAAGGTCCAGAACATACTGGTTGCGGCTGGTGAGCAGGGGCCGGTCCGCTGCCCGGTACACCCACTCCGGATGCGCGCGGAATAGGTCGCTGTCGGGATTGACCGCTTCCGGCTCGACCCAGAGGCCGAAGCGCATCCCCTTTGCGATGACGGCCTCAGCGAGCGGGTCGAGGCCCTGTGGGAATTTGACCGGATCCGGTGTCCAGTCCCCCAGGCCGGCGCGGTCGCTGGTGCGTCCTCGGAACCAGCCGTCGTCGACAACGAAGACTTCGACACCGAGACGCTCCGCCACGGCGGCCAATTCGAGCTGGTGGTCGATACGCACGTCGAATTCGGTCGCCATCCACGAGTTGTAGACGACCGGCCGGTGAGAGGTGTCGAGGGTCCGGGCGAGCCGGTCGCGCTGATAGGCGTGCCAGGCGCGGGCGACGCCATCCGGCCCGTCTCCGCTCCACACCCCCGAGGAAACGGGGCTGTCGAATCGTTCACCGGGGAACAGCGTGATGCGGTTCGTCTCGTCGTCGACACCGCACGACACGCGCACGCGGTCGCCCGCGAACGGCGCCTCGACCTGGAGCCGCCAGTTGCCGCTCCACTCGAGTGCCACACCGAACGCTTCCGGCTCCCGGCCGGGGACGGCCGACTCGACGGTGACGACGGGATTGAACGCGAGGCTCGTCACGCCCAGCCTGCTGCCGATGGAGAAGGTGCCGAGATCGAGGTCGATGGCGTGCATCCCGAACTCCTGCGACCACGCGCCCGCCAGATAGTGGATGCGCGGTCGCCGGCCGACAGGGAGCGGCCATCCGGCACTGAACGCCCGATCGAGGACGATCGTCCCGTCGGAGAGGTTCTCGATCGAAGCGCTGCGCCGCACCGCGTCGTGTGCCGTGTCGACCTCGGTGAGCAGTGTGAGCCTCAGAGTGCCGGTCTCGTCGCGGAATGCGACGGTCAGGGTGGTCCTGCTCCCCGATGTCTCGATCGTCGCCGGGTCGGCCGTGTCCTCGCACTGCCACCGGGCCCCGGTCGCGCCGTCACCGCGGTCGACGATCAACTCGCCGAAAGCGGTCTGGCGGTGACCCGCAGACGCGTACTCGAGGGGCGCCGCGTCTTGTGGGAAGGCGTACTGCAGGAACCGGTCGGGTTCGCTCCATGGTTCCGTGCCGCCGTGAAGCGGAGGCCCCCAATGGTCCAGGACGAGCCCGGAGCCGTCGGGCGAGAGGCTGACCACATACTCGGAGCCCGCGGTCGCGAGCACCCACTGATTCACCACGTCGTTTCCCTTCACGTTGCACACCCCTTGTGAGATTACGGGGGGGCCGGGGCGCCGCGGAATGGCGGATCCGACGAGAGACCTGCACGATGCGCCGATGCGTCGGATCGTCCAGTTATTGCGCTGCTTCTGCATTCCGAAGGCGCTTACGCCGCGCTTGCATGGTGATGACAGAGCGGCCCGACGCGTGGATGACGATGAAGTCTGGAGAAGCGAATGCGATTGAGAGCAAGAGTGAGCGCCGTGCTGGCAGCGGTGCTCGTGGTCGGAACGGTCGGAGTGGCCGCGCAGTCTGCGGCCGCCGCGCCGCCGGCGGAGAAGAGCGCAGCAGTCGCGCCTCGAACATCGGTAGGGCAGCCGAGCCTGAGCCCGACGCCATACCAGGGCTGGAACACCTACTACGGTCTCGGCGGCGACTACACCAGCGCCCAGGTCCTGAACGTCGCCGACTTCCTGGTCTCGAGCGGGCTGGCGAAGAAGGGCTACGACATCGTCTGGCTCGACGGTGGCTGGCAGTCGGCCACGCCCCGCGGAACCGACGGCAAGCTGCAGGGTGATCCCACCCGATTCCCGGGTGGCATGGGTGCGCTCGCCGCGGCCATCCACGCCAAGGGACTGAAGGCCGGGATCTATACGGATGCGGGCCCGTACATTCCGGGCAGTTGCGGACTCGGCAGCTACGGTCACTACCAGACCGATGCCGACACCTTCGCTGCGTGGGGATTCGACGCCGTCAAGGTCGACTTCCTGTGCGGGATCACGGCGAACCTCGATCCGAAGACGGTCTACACCGAATTCGCCACCGCGCTGCGCAACAACAGCAGCCACCGGCCGATCATCTTCAACCTGTGCAACCCCGTGACCTCACCCGACTGGGGCAACTATCCCGAGTCGCAGCAGTCCACGAACTCGTGGAGCTACGCCCCGCAGATCGCGGAATCGTGGCGCACCTACACGGATGCCGGATTCGTGGGGATGATGAAGTACAGCGACATGCTGCGCAACTTCGATGCCAACGCCCGGCATCCGGAAGCCGCAGGACCCGGGCATTGGAACGACCCCGACTACCTGGGGCCGGAGCTCGGGATGACCGACGAGGAGTTCCGGACCCAGATGTCGCTCTGGTCGATGTCGGCCGCGCCGCTCGTCATCGCCAGCGACCCGCGCAAGCTCAGCGCCGCATCCCTCTCCAGCCTGACCAACAGCGACGTGCTCGCGATCGATCAGGACCCGCTCGGCAAGCAGGCAGTTCGTGTCGGCGCCGCAGGGGTCGACGAGACCTGGGTGAAGCCGATGGCCGACGGTTCGGTCGCTGTCGCGCTGCTCAACCGCGGCGACTCGGCGACCGAGATCCAGACCACCGCGGGTGCGGTCGGCGTGGACGCCGCCCGGATCACTGTGAAGGATGCGTGGACCCACACCGTCACGGAGGCCAGGGACATCATCCGCGCCGAAGTGCCGGCGCACGGCGCTGCCCTGCTGACGGTCGCGAAGGCCACCGGTGCTCCCGGTACTCCGCGTCTGCTGGTCTCCGCTCCCCAGGTGACGGCGGTGAACGGTTCGGCGGTCACTCCGACGAGCTCGCTGCTCACCTCCGGCGGCACGACGCTCACCGTCGCGGTGACGCTCCGTAACGACGGAACGACACCGGTCGCTTCCCCCTCGGTGACCCTGAGTGTGCCGGACGGCTGGTCAGCGAAACCGAACGGGAGCCAGCCGCTGCTCGTCCGTCCTGGGGGCGCCGAGAAGGTCGACTTCAGCGTGACAGTCCCCGGTTCTGCCACGGTCGGCGCCCACGAGGTGAGTGCGTCGGTCGGCGATGTCACGTCACCGGCACTTCGGGTCACCATCGCGCCGCCACCACCGAGTGGCACTGGTTTCGCCCTCTCCCACCAGCCGTGGATCTCTGCGACGAGCGGCTGGATGACACCCGCGGTCGACCAGAGTGTCGGTGGCGGGAACCCGATCAAGGTTGCGGGAACCGTCTATCCGACAGGACTCGGCGTTGCGAGTCCTTCTGACATCACGTACTACCTCGGCGGCGCCTGCACGAAGCTGACGGGCGTCGTCGGCATCGACGATGTCGTGAACAACGTCGGGCCGGAGGGTGGAACGGCGACGTTCTCTGTCGCCACCGACGGCACGACGAAGTGGGACAGCGGCGTCGTCGCCCGCGGGTCGGGTGTGCCGTTCACGGTGGACGTGACGGGCGCGCAGGTGCTGGTGCTGCACGTCGGTGACGCCGGCGACGGTGGGTACAACGACCGCGCCGACTGGGCCGCTCCGACCATCGACTGCACGTGATTCAGCGGGGTGGCGCGCGGTTCGCTGCGCGCCACCCCGCTGTTCGCAAAATCTCTTCCCTGTGCCCTCCCGTGCAGTGGCAGGATGGGGACCGGGCGGGGGGTGCCCGTCTGCTGCGATCCAAAGGAGCATGACAATGGCTGATTTCAAGCTGGGCAAACTACCCGCACGCGAAGGCGCCGTGACGTTCCGCTTCTCGGCTTTCCTCGACGCGACGAAACTGCCGCCGGTGCCTCCGACCTTCGGACACCAGGATCTCTATGCGTCCGCGCCGATCGGGATGCTGGGCAACGACCAGTACGGCGATTGCGTCTGGGCCGGTGCCGCCCACGAGACGATGTTGTGGGGGGACGAGGCCAAGCACGCCTTCACCTTCACCGACAAGACGGTCCTCTCCGACTATTCGAAGGTCACCGGCTTCAACCCGTCCGACCCGAACAGCGACCAGGGCACGGACATGTCGGTTGCGGCGTCGTACCGCCGAAAGACGGGCATCATCGATGCCGACGGCAAGCGGCACAAGGTCGCGGCGTACCTCGCTCTCGGCGTGGGCAACCTGGATGACGTCAAGCTGGCGTGCTACCTGTTCGGCGCGGTCGGTATCGGGGTGAAGTTCCCCGCATCGGCGATGGACCAGTTCAACAAGGGGCAGCCGTGGTCGGTTGTGCCGGGTTCCAAGATCGAGGGCGGACACTACATTCCGCTCGTCGGGTTCGACGGCACGCACTTCCTCATCGTCACCTGGGGAAAGCTGCATCCCATGGACCCGGACTTCCTGCAGACCTACATGGACGAGGGCATCGCCTACCTGTCGAAGGAGATGCTCACCGCCGGCAAGTCCCTCGAAGGCTTCGACGAAGCCGCCTTGCAGGCTGACTTGAAAGCTCTCGGCTGAACCGTCGGTCGCGGCTAAGCGCCCGGTGGGTCGAGGGTGCGGCACGACAGCCAGACATGCCAGGTGATCGTCTCGCGCAGGTGGAACACGTAGTCGTCCGGCAGCCGTTCGCAGGCACGGGCGGCTGCGGTCACCTGCGGCGACCATTGCGGTCCGGCTGAGCGGCGCGTGTCCTGAGGGACGAACTGCATGAGTAGAAGGGCGGCGACGACAGCCAGGGCGACGCTGCCGGTGATCCGCCGCCGCCGCTCGCCGAGCAGTCCCTTCGCGGTGCCGACCGTCCGGCGCGAGACGGCAAGCGCGACGGCGAGCACCACGATCGCGGCGAGCATCATCGAGGGGACGACTCCGTACCGGGCGAGCCACACCTGCTCGAGTTGCGCGCGATCGAACCGGACGTAGTCGTAGAACGTGTTGGGATTGCTGAGCACCGAAGCCGAGTAGACACCGATGGACGCTGCGACGAGCCCGGCCGCCGCGATCCGCTGGATCGTCCCTCCCCGGATCATCACGTAGGCGTGCGCCCCGGCGATCGCCGTGAGGACGACCAGTCCGACGGCAGGGCCGGTGCTCGCGAGGACGGGCCCGATCGCGTTCTGCGGCGTCACCAATGGCATGACGGCATTGATCAGGTAGCCGTACGCGATCGAAAGAGTTTCGACCGGCGGATGCCCGGACTGCGGTCTCGGCCAGAGCAGCGTGACGAACAGCTGCATCGTGAGCCCCGCGGCCAGGCCGCCGAGGATCGGCCAGCGCCGCCGCTCACGCCATCGGATGAGGGCGAGAGGCAGGAGCAACAGGCACTGGATCTCGGTTGCTGCCCCGAGGAAAGCGACGGCGCCGAGGACGATCGATCCGGTTCGCGTTCGCGGCGTGTAGAGCAGCATCCAGAAGACGGTCCACAGGACGAGCGAGTGGAGGTTGGCCGCATTGCCCAGCACTTCGCGTGGAGCGAGCGGAGCGAGCACGGTCAGTCCGGCGATCAGGATGCGCCCGGGCAGCCACGGGACGACGTCCCGCGTGCAGACGTACACGACCGCCGCGAGGATGCCCGCCACGAGGCAGGAGCCTGCAGTCATCGCATCCGCCCACTGCGCGACCGGAACGAAGGTCACCGTGACGGAGGCGACGATGCGCGGGATCGTGTGCAGGTAGCCGGCGTACGGGATGGCGAGAGAGGCAAACGGCCCGTGGTTCACGGCGTCCTGCAGGAAGTTGCGGCCGTCCTCGGCCCAGAGGGTGTTGCGCGCGATCGAGGGGATGCGGAGCCATGCCGCGACCGCGCAGGCGAACGCGATCACAGCGACGATCAGCGAGGCCTTATCGGTCAGGACGGCAGGGAGCACCCGCGCGTGTCGTCGTTCCGCCGGGATGCTGTGGATGGCCGGTGCTGTCATCGTCCCGTGGGTACCCGTTCTTCGAGAGGCCAGACCTTCACTCTGGCCGGGTGGACTGGGAATGGGGTGCGACAGCCTTCGGACCTTCGAAGCTTCTAGACTCGGCACATGCTGCGGGTCGTCGTCGTCGTCCCTCTGGAGCCGCTGCACGCGGGTACGCGCTTCGCCGTGCGGGAGTGGCCGCTCCACATCACGGTCGTCCCGCCGTTCAGCACGCACGCGACGGTCGACGACCTCGCGCGCGTCATCGCCGAGACCACGGCGGGCCTTCCGCGCTTCGAGGTGCGCGCCGGACGCCCAGCGATGTTCGGGCGGCGGCACGATGTTCCCGTGGCGTTGGTCGAGGACGACGTGCGACTCACCGGCCTTCACGATGCGCTCGTCACAGCCCTCCATCCGTTCGCAGCTCCCTCGAGCGAGCGGTCCTTCCAGCCCGGCCCGTACCGGCCGCATGTCACCGTCAAAGGTGAGCGCCACGCCGCAGAAGGCGACGAGCTGACCCTCGCCCAGGTCGCCCTCGTCGACATGGCACCGCGTTCATCGCCGGGCGGACGACAGGTGCTCGCGACCGTCGACCTGGGCCCAGCGGAAGACTGAGAACCGCCCCAGGACCGGATCAGCCGGCGTGCGCGCGCAGCCAGTCGAACGCGACGGGTGCGGCCTCCAGGACCGAGATGTGGCCGTCGCGCGGGCGGAGCCAGAGTTCCGCGTCGTCGATGTGGTGGACGAGCCAATCCGAGTGGGCGGCGGGCACCACCCGGTCGTCGCCGCCGTGCACGAGCAGCGTCGGTGCGGCGATGGCGGCGACGTCGAACCCCCACGGCGCGACGAAGGCGAGATCGTCGGTGATCAGGCCGTCCGGCCCGTCCGCCGACGCGACGCCGACATCGGCGCCGAGCGACTTCCACGAGCCGGCGAGCGTCGCATAGTCGCGGGCGTTGAAGCTCGCCGGATCGAACTCAGCCGTCTCTTCGAACCTCGTTCGGGCATCCGGGCCGTCCACCGCTGCCCGCAAGGCGCCGTCCGAGACCATGCCGGCGAACCAGTCGAATCCGGCGTCGAACGGAGCGAGAGTGGCGAACGTGACCGCCGCCGTCACGCGGCCGGGAAGACGTGCGGCGCACGCGAGCGCGTGCGGTCCTCCCCCGGATGCGCCCATGACCGCGAACTGCGAGAGCTCGAGCGCGTCGGCGAACCCGGCGACATCGTCGGCCGCCGAGTACACCGCACGTCCGGGCACCCGGGTCGAGCCCCGGTACCCCGGCCGCCCGTACGAGAGCAGGCGGATACCGCGCGCCGTCGCCGCATCGAGGAGCGGCGTGAGGAGTGCGCCCGTCTGGGGTGAGCCATGGAACCAGACGACCGTCAGCTCGCCGGATCCGGTCGTGCCGCTGTCGTAGACGCGTATGGTCCGCCCGTCGGGGAGCCGGACATCCGCTGAAGTGGCCATCCGCACATCGTACGGGGAGCCGGCGTCAGTATGAGGTCGCGCCGCTCGCCCGGTCACCGAACCGGACGAGCGCGCGCAACGCCTCCTCGATGGTGTCGTAGGTGCCGAGCTGCCGGTCGAGCCAGTCCCAGAGCACGAAGCCCATGTGGGTCCGGCAGACCTGGCCGGCCACCAACAGGGTGCCGTGCTGCTGCACGTCCCAGCGTCCCTCGCCCGCATCCACGAGATCGAATACGTCTGCGTACATCGTGTTCACCGCCTGTCGTCGTACTCCGATCGATGAAGCGACGATAGGCGTCCCCAATGGGTTTTCACCCGTGCGCGCCGAAGGTTTCTCGCCTGTTAACGCGCAATTTACGTAGCGACTCGTTCCCGAAACCCGTGTCTCAGGTGAGGTGGTCGTTCGCCCCGCTGACCCACGCGATGTAGCGGTCGGCCGAGCGCTGGACCGCTCCACGGGCATCCGTCATGATCCGGTTGCCGAAATTGCCGTAGGCACGGTCGAACGGATGCGCTGTCACAGCGCCTGCGACCCGTGCGACGACCGAGGCCGAGAGCGGAATCGCGTTCGGGTAGCTGCGCATGAAGGTGACCCAGCGACCCGACGGACCGGGGAAGAACGTGTCCCCGGCGAGCACCACTCCACGGCCCTCTGCGCCCTGCTGCCAGTGCACGATCGCACTTCCAGGGAAATGACCGCCGATGGTCCTGACCGTGACGCCGGGAAGGAGCTCGACATCGCCACTGAAGGTGCGGATGCGCGGATCGGCCCGCTGCACCCAGTCGCGGTCGGCGTCGGCGACCAGCACCGTCGCATCCAGCAGCCGTGCCCAGGTGGTCTGTGCGCCGTACATGTGCGGGTGGCTGGCCACGACGAAGCGCGCGCCACCGAGTTCGCGGACCCTCTCCGCAGCGGCCTCGTCGACGAACCCGGTCGGGTCCCACAGCAGGTTGCCTTCGCTCGTGCGCACGAGTTTCGCGAACTGGCCGATCCCGGTCTCGGGTACGGTGCTGAGCACATAGAGGTCGGGCTCCCCCTCCGTGATCTCGACCCTGCTGCCCTGCTCGGCCAGCTGCTGGAGCGAGGTCCACCGCTGGCCGGAGAGCGGAACGTACTGGCGCTCATCCCGGCAGATCGGGCACTCGGCAGGGGGCTGCTCGCCGGGCGAATACTCGACCGCGCACGCGGCGCAGAGCCAGTCGAACATGTGCCCACGGTAACAGACCGTTGATCCGCGTCGGCCTGCGGGCATAGCCTGTGGCGTGCGGGGTCGGTGGTGCAACGATCGCCGGCTTTCACACTGTTTCACTCCGCTCGGTCGAACGCGCCGCGTGGCGGCGCCCGGTGAAAGGTCAACGCACATGGCAGGTCAGCCCGTCGTCTTCATCCACGGTCTGTGGCTTCACGCCACCAGCTGGAATCCGTGGATCGACTTCTTCCGCAACGAGGGTTACGACCCCGTCGCCCCCGGCTGGCCGGATGAGCCGGGAAGCGTCGAGGAGGCGCGCGCGAATCCGGATGCCGTAGCCGACAAGAGCATCGACGACATCACCGGACACTACGCTGCGATCATCGAGGCGCTCGACACCCCTCCCGTCATCATCGGCCACTCCTTCGGCGGTCTCATCACCGAGAAGCTGATCGGGCAGGGCTACGGCAACGCCGGTGTCGCCATCGACCCGGCCCAGATCAAAGGCGTGCTCCCGTTGCCGCTAGCCCAGCTGAAGGCCGCGCTTCCCGGTCTCGGCAACCCGGCGAACCTGAAGCGCTCCGTGGCGCTCACCGAGAAGGAGTTCAAGTTCGGCTTCGGCAACGAACTCACCGACGAGGAGTCCAAGGAGCTGTTCGACGCGTGGGCGATACCGTCACCGGCCCGTCCGCTGTTCGAAGCCGCATCCGCGAACTTCCGCGTGCACTCGCAGGCGAAGGTCGACACCGGTAACGAGGACCGTGGGCCGCTGCTGCTCGTGTCGGGCACGAAGGACCACACCGTTCCCGATGTGACGACGGAGGCGACCCTGAAACAGTACCGGGACTCGAACGCCGTAACCGACCTCACGAAGTTCCACGGACGCGGTCACTCGCTCACCATCGACCACGGCTGGCGCGACGTAGCGACCGAGATCCTCGTCTGGCTCCGGCAGCAGCACGCGAACGAGTAAGCGCTCCGCGTCCTACGACAGGATGTCCTTGGTCGTGAACCGGCCGAAAGCGAGTGCGCCGAACACCAGGATGTAGCCCAGCTGCAGCAGCGCGTTCTGCCCGAACGACTCCCACGACAGCGGCTGCCGTAGCATGTCGGCGAATCCCAGCCAGTAATGGCTGAACAGCCACGGGTGGATCCAGTCGACCTGCGGCAGCGAGTCGAGCACCTCGGATGCGATCGACAGCACGATGGTCGCGGCCATGGCGCCGACCGGCACATCGGTGAGTGTCGAGAGGAAGAGGCCGATCGCCGAGAGGCCGAGCAGGGAGACGGTCACATAGGCGGCGACCAGCAGCAGGCGGATGAGCGCATCGCCGATGCTCACCGTGTCGCCGGAGAGCAGCGGCACCGGACCGATCGGGAACAGCGCGGCTCCGATGAGCACGCCGGCCACGATCACGACGAGCGTTCCAGCCACGCAGAACGCAGCGGCGCCGATGTATTTGACGACGAGGAGACGGACGCGGCCGGCCGGTCCGACGAGCAGATAGCGCAGGGTGCCGTGCGACGCCTCCCCCGCGATCGTGTCGCCGGCGACGACGCCGATGGTCAACGGGAGGAACAGCGGAACGCAGACGACGAGCGCCGTGAACGTCACGAAGATGCCGTTGTGGGTGATCTCGTTGAGGAACTGCGGGCCGCGCCCCGAGTTCGCGCCGTTCTCCCGGAGGCGCACGGCGACGGCGATGAGGATCGGGACGCCCGCAAGTGCGGCGAGCAGCGCCCACGTGCGCCAGCGGCGGAAGAGCACGGAGATCTCGGACCAGAGCAGGCTCCAACCCGACGCGGAGCGTTCCGCCGCCTCCGGGGCCGCCGCGACCGCGGCTTCACTCGGCAACGTCGAACCCTTCGCCGGTGAGGGCGACGAACCGCTCCTCGAGACTGGCACTGGTGACGGTGAAGCCGCGGATGCGCACCCCGGCGCCCACGAGCGCGGCGACGATCTCTTCCGGTGCGAATGCGCGGTCGGTGTGCGCGGCCACCACAATGTCGCGGGAGGCGGCGGGGTCGCTGGATGCGCCTTCCGGAGCGCCCGCATCCACCTCGAATCCGAGCGAGCCGAGCACGCGTCGTGCAGCCACCGCATCGGGCGTTCGCAGTTCTACTCCCGGGCTGCCGGCGCGGCGCAGGTCTTCGAGCGTGCCCTGGGCGACGAGCGAGCCATTGCTCATGATCGCCGCGTGGGTGCAGATCTGGTCGATCTCGGCGAGCAGATGGCTGGAGACGAACACGGTCGTGCCGCCGCCGGCGAGTGAACGGATGAGGTTGCGCACCTCACGCGTGCCCTGGGGGTCGAGTCCGTTGGTCGGCTCGTCGAGCACCAGTAGTTCGCGTGGCGCAAGGAGGGCGTTCGCCAGCCCGAGCCGTTGCTTCATGCCGAGGGAGTAGGCCTTGACCCGCTTCCGTGCAACGTGCGACAGTCCGACACGCTCCAGGGACTCCGCAACACGATCGCGCCGCGTGCGTGGGGACGACCGCCGGTTGGCGGAGTCGAGCCGCGTCAGGTTCGCAGCCCCCGACAGGAAGGGATAGAAGGCGGGACCTTCGACGAGCGCGCCGACCCGTGGAAGCACGTCGGACACGCCTCTCGGCATCTCCTCGCCGAGCACGCGGATCTGCCCCGCCGTGGCGCCCGCAAGACCGAGCAGCATGCGGATCGTGGTCGTCTTACCGGACCCGTTGGGGCCGAGAAACCCGAAGACCGAACCGCGTGGAACCGCCAGCGCGATGTTGTCCACGGCCGTGTGCGAGCCGAAGCGTTTGGTCAGTCCGACCGTCTCGATCGCCGGCTGGGCGAGCGAAACGTCGTCTGTCACCGGCGGTCGCCTGTCACTGGGCGGCCACGGCTTCGAGGCGCGAGACCGGGACGGCCCCGGCGAATACCCGGCCGTCGTCGGTGATCAGCACGGACACGAGCGATGTGGAGAACGCGCGGCCGCCAGACACCGGCGTGGTCAGTTCGCCGTAGAGCGGGTCGCTCGTCACGGACGCCGGTACGGACCCGACCTTCAGCTCGACCACCGCGTCCCAGCCCGATCCGGTGACGGTCGGCTTCGCGTGCGTTCCCGTCTCGGTGTGCGTGCCCGGTGTGGTCGGCAGGGCCTGCTCCTTCACCGTCGCGTGTGCGGGCGGCGCGAACGTGAAGAGGCTCGCGGCAGGGGTGCCCAGATCGATCGACGAGAATCCGACGCTGAATGCCGGGTCGTGCTGTCCGCGGGCGTCGACGACGACCCGCAGGGGAAGCCCGGTCTCGGCGTCGACCGCGATGGCGACCGAACCGACCAGTGTCCCCGAGGTCTTGGGCGTGAGGATGAGCTCGTAGGCGTTGCGCCCGGCGACGGACTGGTTGTCGCCCAGGGTGACCGTCGTGGCCGGGTCGACCTTGGCGAGGAGCTTGTCGGCGACCTCCGACGGGGTGAGCGCCTGCTCAGGCGAAGCCGGCGCGCTCGCGGTCTTCGACGGCAAGGTGATGTGGGTCGCCGTGTTGTCCTTCGACGTGTACAGCCACGCGTTGGTGCCGTTCCGGATCGCGTCGCGCTCCGCCAGCGAATCCATGACCTGGATGCGCTCCTTCGTCGGGCCGTCGGCGTACACGCGTGCCGTGTGCGAACCGGTCACGAGGTCGAGCATCGACGCCTGGCTCGAATTCGAGCCGGGCCCCGTGGTGGGCAGCTCAGGGAGTCCGAGGTTCGAACTCTGCTCGACCGTGCCCGAGAACGTCTCGACCTGGCTGCCGGCGACCAGGGCGAGGACTTCGCTCGGCGTCTTGGCGGGCAGGTTCACCGCGGCGCCCGCCTGCATCGGGATGATCACTGCTCCTGCAGCGATCACCGCAGGCACGACGACGGCCGGAAGCCAGCGCAGCCACACACGAGTCGACATGGGTCCTCCAGTCGGGTGATCCTGATTCGAGGGTACGCCTCGCGTGGTCCCGGAGCACTTGTTCCTGGCTGCGAAGTCGTTGTGAACTACTCCAAGCGTCGCACGGTCGGATACCGTGCGGAATACATCGGAAGGCGGATACGCTGCCTTCATCGTGAAGCGCATCGGATTCCTCTCCTTCGGTCATTGGCAGCCCATCCCCGGCTCGGTCGCCCGCACGGCCAGGGACGCCCTCGTGCAGACCATCGAGCTCGCGGTCGCCGCCGAGAAGCTCGGGCTCGACGGCGCTTTCGTGCGCGTGCACCATTTCGCGCGCCAGCTCGCCTCCCCGTTCCCCCTTCTGGCAGCCATGGGCGCCCGCACGAACAGGATCGAACTGGGCACCGCCGTCATCGACATGCGTTACGAGAACCCGCTGTACATGGCGGAGGATGCGGCTGCCGCCGACCTGATCAGCGACGGGCGCCTTCAGCTCGGCGTGAGTCGCGGTTCACCTGAGACGGCGATGCGCGGCTACGAGTCGTTCGGGTTCGTCCCCGCGGACGGCGAGACCGACGCCGACATGGCACGTCGTCACACCGAGGTCTTCCGTGCGGTGATAGCGGGCGCCGGTGCCGCGATGTCCAATCCGGAGATGACGGGCGTGGAGCAGCCGCTTGCGATCGAGCCGCGCTCCCCCGGACTGTCCGAACGCATCTGGTGGGGCGCCGGATCGCGCGCGACAGCGGTCTGGACGGCGAATCAGGGCATGAACCTCATGAGCTCCACACTGCTGACGGAGGACACCGGTGTTCCCTTCGATCAGCTCCAGGCCGAGCAGATCCGGATGTTCCGGGATGCGTGGCGCGAGGCCGGCCACGAACGCGAACCGCGCGTCTCCGTCAGCCGCAGCGTCATCCCGATCATCGATGACGAGACGCGGCGGTACTTCGGCGCACGGGGCGAGGTGGAGTCGCGGGATCAGGTCGGCCACCTCGACGGCGGTCTCGCCCGCTTCGGCCGCAGCTTCGTCGGCGAGCCTGACAAGATCGCGGCCGAGCTCGCCCAGGACGAGGCGGTACAACTGGCCGATACCGTGCTGGTCACCGTTCCGAACCAGCTGGGCGTCGACTTCAACGCGAAGATTCTCGACTCGATCAACCGCGACATCAAGCCGTCTCTCGGCTGACCCGAACATAGGGCATGATGGGAACGCTTACCCAGCTCCACCGTTTTCGCTGACGTCCCGAAACGCAGCACCGGCATCCGCGCCCCTTAGGGCCTCCGCGGACCAGTGATGAGGGAAGAAATGGCGCCGACGAAGATCTCTCTGCGGCGACTCGGCCGCGTCGCTATCGCGGCGCTGATGGCCGGGCTGGCCGGGACGGGAGCCCTACTCATGACCGCGACAGCTGCAAACGCTGACGAGACGCCGCCGAGCGCGACCGCATCAGCGAGCCCCAGCGCATCAGCCATCACCAGCATGTGGGCGTGGGGCAACTCCGTCGACCCGTCCGCTGACAATCGCGGACTCGGTCAGGCCGCCCTCGCCCCCGCCGCGCTCGCCGCGTTCGCCCACGAGCACGGCCTGACGTCGGTCTACCTGTCGGTGCCATGGGCGGCGAACCAGGGAGCGATCGGCACGTGGCTCGCCGAGTCGGTGGATGCACTCCACAGCGTCGGTGTGCGCGTTTCGGCTCTCGGCGGCGACGCGTCCTGGCTCGCCAACCCGACGCTGGTCGCCCAGTGGATCACGGATGCCCGTGCCGCGGCGCCCTTCGACGCGGTCCAACTCGACATCGAGCCGTGGGCGGGGCAGGCGCACCCCGACTTCGCGAGCATCACGCCAGCGTTCGTCACGCTTCTCCAGACCGCCAAGTCGGCAGCCGGTCCGCTACCTCTCGGCGTCGACCTGCCCTGGTGGCTCGCCACGGTCCCCTCGGGAGCCGGCACGGTGTTCGACGCCCTGCTCCCCGAGCTGGACAGCGTCGCGATCGTGGCCTTCGCAGACCACGCCGCGGGATCCGACGGCATCGTCGCACTCGCGCAGCCCGCGGCCGACGCTGCAGGTGCCGCCGGAAAGCCCTTCACGATCGGCGTCGAGACGGACACCCCGGAGGTCGCAGGCGGCCCGCAGCTCACCTTCGCCGACGACGGTGAAGCGGCCCTGGTCTCCGAGACGGATGCGGTCCGCACCGCTTTCGCCTCGACCGCGGGCTACAGCGGCGTCACCGTGGAGCACCTGCGCAGCTGGATCGCGCTCATCGGGTGAGCATCCGCCCGACCCGCGTGGCGGTAGCGTAAGGATCATGTTCAGCAGTTACATCGCGATCGGCGACAGCTTCACCGAGGGCGTCGGCGACGAGCTCCCCGACGGCCGGACGCGCGGGTGGGCGGATTTCGTGGCCATCGGCCTCGCGTCCGCGTCCCCGGAGCCGGTCCTGTACGCGAATCTCGCGATCCGCGGTCGCAAGCTGCGGCCCCTGCTGGACGAGCAGCTCTCCCCCGCAATCGCCCAACTGCCCCAGATGATCAGCCTCAACGGCGGCGGCAACGACATCATGCGGCCGAAGGTGTCGATGCAGAACGTGGTGACCATGCTCGAGACGGCGGCGAACCGGGTGACCGAGGCGGGCATCCACATGCTGTTGCTGAGCGGCGCGAACCCGAGCAGGCACCTTCCGCTCGGCAATGTGATGCGCAAGCGGGGCGACGAGCTCGATGCGGCCGTGCGCGTGCTCTTCCCGCGTGCGAACACGACGTTCGTCGACAACTGGGCCGACGAGGGCCTCGGTGACGCCCGCTACTGGTCCTCCGACAAGCTGCACCTGAACGCCCTCGGTCACGCACGCGTCGCCAGCAATGTGCTGACCGCGCTGGCCGTGTCCGTGCCGGCCGAGTGGGGTGTCGAGGAGGTCGCGTCGGCGCCCGGCGGCCCGCGCTCGCGCAATACGATCGCGTACTACCGCGAATACGTCCTCCCGTGGGTCGGTCGTCGCCTGACAGGTCGTTCCTCAGGTGACGGCCGCACCGCGAAGATCCCCACGCTGACGCCGGTCGATCCGGTGACCACGCCGCCGCTCTGAGTGCCAAGGAAATCTGACCGCTCCAGAATCCGACTCGCGCCGGAACACCCCGGAATTCGTCCGCGCATCCGGAAGAATTATGCAAGTAAGGGTGCCTGTTGTTCGGGTCAACAGGCACCCTTGCTTCTCACGGCGTTCTCCGCGCTCTACGCGTTGTCGCCGCCCGTGTCGTCCGACCGGACCGCGCCCTTCTCCCCCGACCACGACCACTCCGCCACCTCGGGGATGTCCTCGCCGCGTTCGCGCGTGTAGGCGCGAGCCCGCTGCCGGGCATCCTGCATCTCCTGACGGAACGCCCCCTCGCGTGCCCCGAGCCCGGGGACCCGGTCGAGCACGTCGATGACCAGGTGGTACCGATCGAGGTCGTTGAGCATGACCATGTCGAACGGCGTCGTGGTGGTGCCCTCCTCCTTGTAGCCGCGGACATGCAGGTTGTCATGGCCCGCGCGGTGGTAGGTGAGGCGGTGGATGAGCCACGGGTACCCGTGGTACGCGAAGATCACCGGCTTGTCGGTCGTGAATATCGCGTCGTACTCGCGGTCGCTGAGTCCGTGCGGATGCACGTCCTCCGACTGGAGGCGCATCAGGTCGACGACATTGACGACGCGGACCCGCAGCGACGGCACGCGTTCACGCAGGATGGAGGCGGCGGCCAGCACCTCGAGGGTCGGGATGTCGCCGGCGGCCGCGAGCACCACATCCGGCTCCTCGCCTTCGACCTCCGTGCCGGCCCAGTCGAACAGGCCGATTCCGCGCGTGCAGTGCTCCACGGCCTGATCCATCGTGAGCCAGTTGGGGGCGAGCTGCTTGCCGGCGACGACGACGTTCACGTAGTCGACCGAACGTAGGCAGTGGTCGTAGGTCGAGAGGAGCGTGTTCGCGTCGAACGGCAGGTACACCCTGACGACGTCGGCCTTCTTGTTGACCACATGGTCGATGAAGCCGGGATCCTGGTGGGATGCACCATTGTGGTCCTGGCGCCAGACATGTGAGCTGAGCAGGTAGTTCAGTGAGGCGATCGGCACTCGCCACGGGATGCGGCGCGAGGTCTTCAGCCATTTGGCGTGCTGGTTGAACATCGAGTCGACGATGTGCACGAACGCCTCGTACGAATTGATGATCCCGTGGCGACCGGTGAGCAGGTAGCCTTCCAGCCAGCCCTGGCACTGGTGTTCGCTCAGCACTTCGAGCACGCGGCCGGCGCGTGCGAGATGGTTGTCGGAGTCGATCGGCCAGAACTCGGCGTTCCACTGCTTGTCCGTCGCCTCGAACACGGCGCTCAGGCGGTTGGATGCCGTCTCGTCCGGTCCGAAGATGCGGAAGTTGTGCGGGTTGTCACGGATCACGTCGCGCAGCCACTCGCCGAGCACTTTCGTCGCTTCGCTGTCGGACCCGCCCGGCGAGGGCACCTCGACGGCGTAGTCGCGAAAGTCGGGAAGTCGAAGGTCCTTCCGCAGAAGCCCGCCGTTCGCGACGGGGTTCGCGCTCATCCGCCGCTCGCCGTCGGGCGCGAGCGCGGTGGCCAGCGGCACCGGCGCCCCGTCGTCGCCGAACAGCTCGTCGGGCCGGTACGACTCGAGCCATTCCTGGAGCAGGTGCGTGTGCGCCTCGGTGTCGCGCGCATCCGGCAGCGGAACCTGGTGGGCCCGCCAGTTGTTCTCGGCCGGGTGCCCGTCGATCTCCTTCGGGCACGTCCAGCCTTTCGGGGTGCGCAGGATGAGCATCGGCCACGCCGGCCGGCCGTCGAGCGTGCCATCGGCGGCCGCGGCTTTGATGTCCGCGATCCGGTCCAGGATGTCGTCGAGAGTGGCGGCCATCCGTTCGTGTACCGCGCGAGGGTCTTCGCCGTCGAAGCCGCCGGAAACGAGGTAGGGCGTATACCCGTAGCCGCGCATCAGCTCGAAGAGCTCCTCTTCGGGGATCCGCGCGAGCACGGTCGGGTTGGCGATCTTGTACCCGTTGAGGTGGAGGATCGGCAGCACGACGCCGTCCTGGGCCGGGTCGAGGAACTTGTTCGAGTGCCACGCGGTAGCGAGCGGACCGGTCTCGGCCTCGCCGTCGCCGACGACGGCCGCCACCAGAAGGCCGGGGTTGTCGAACGCGGCGCCGTACGCGTGCGAGAGCGAATAGCCGAGTTCACCGCCTTCGTGGATGGAGCCGGGCGTCTCCGGGGCCGCATGGCTCGGGATCCCGCCCGGGAACGAGAACTGGCGGAAGAGGCGCCTCAGGCCGTCCTCCGTGCGGTCGATTGTGTTGTAGATCTCGGTATAGGTGCCGTCGAGGTACGCGTTGGCGACCATCCCCGGGCCGCCGTGCCCGGGGCCCGCGATGTAGATCGTGTTGAGCCCGCGCTCGCGGATCGCACGATTCAGGTGCGCGTAGACGAAGTTGAGTCCCGGCGTGGTCCCCCAGTGACCGAGCAGCCGGGGCTTGATGTGATCGCGGGTCAGCGGTGTGCGGAGCAGCGGATTGTCCAGAAGGTAGATCTGGCCCACCGACAGGTAGTTGGCGGTGCGCCACCACGCATCCAGCTGGTCGAGAGTTTCAGGCGAGAGTTCGGATCGTGCCCGGCGGGCCCAGGGGCCGGCGGATGCGTCGGTTTCGGCGTTCACGAAGTCCTTCCATGCATTCTCGGTGCCGCTGGCGGCACAGGACGGGATGACTCGGGTGGTTCCATCCTAGGAAGGTGGCCCGGATGCGCAATCCGTCCGTACATTCGTTCCGTAGACATTCACGTGTCGGCGGTCGCCGCTAGCCTGAGCCCATGACGTCGACGACGATGCGAGTGGTGCCTGCCACGGCAGAGACGTGGCCCGAGCTTGAGCGGGTTTTCGGCCAGCGCGGCGACCCGAGCGGATGCTGGTGCCAGTGGTTCAAGCTCACCGGTGCCGAGTATCGCGCCGCCAGTCGAGAAGAGAAGCGCGAGCTTCTCCATGAGCAGACCTCGGTCTCGCCGACGGCCGGCGTGATCGCCTGGGAGGGTGACGAACCCGTCGGATGGTCGGCGATCGAACCGTACGCGGCCTACCCCGGTCTCGCGCGCTCCCCGATCACCAAACGTCTCGACGGCGACCCGGTCGCCGATCTCTGGGCGGTGACCTGCTTCGTCGTCCGGCTCGAACACCGTCGAAAGGGTGTCGCTCGTGAGCTGCTGCGGGGCGCGGTCGAATATGCGCGCTCGGGCGGGGCGGCCGTGATCGAGGGCTACCCCGTGGACCCCGCTGCGCGGCCTTCGCTGACGGCGGCCGAACGGTTCCACGGCACCGTGTCGCTGTTCGAGTCCGGCGGGTTCACCGTCGTCCGGCGCCCCTCGGCGACCCGTGCGATCATGCGACTCGAGCTCGAGGGCTGACGGCTCCATCCGACGTGCGCGGCACGGTTCGCGACGAGTGACCGCGCCCTCTAGGCTCGACGAGTGACTTCGAAACGCGACCGCCTTATCGGCGCGGGCACCCAGGTCGCCACCGAGGTCAGCATCAACTTCGGGTCAGCTGTGGCCGGCCTGCTCATCCCGATCGTCGGCGCGGTCGTCGTCGTCGCCGTGCGCCAGGTGATCACCGCGATCGCCGTCCTCCCGTTCTACCGCCCCAAGCGTCGCGAACTCACCTGGCAGCGATTGTGGCCGGCGCTCGCGCTCGGTATCGTCCTCGCCACGATGAACCTCTCGTTCTACGAGGCTGTCGGACGCCTGGGCCTCGGTATCGCCGCGACCATCGAATTCCTCGGTCCGTTCGCGCTGGCCCTCGCCGGGTCCAGGCGCCTGCTCGACGTCGCGTGCGCGATCATCGCGGCCGCCGGCGTCGTTCTGCTCACCGGTACGACAGGGACCATCGACCCGCTCGGAGTCGTGTTCGCACTCACGGCTGCCGCGGCCTGGGCGGCCTACATCCTGCTCACCCGTCGAGTCGCTGTCGGATTGCCGGGGCTCGAGGGGCTGAGCGTCGCAAGCGTGGTGGCGACGGCCATCCTGTTGCCGATCGCACTGATCGTCGTCGACTACGCGAAGATCGATCTGCGGGTCATCGCGCTCCTGGTGACGGCCGGGGTGCTGTCGTCCGCGATTCCGTACAGCCTCGATACGTTCATCCTGCGCCGCATCCCGCCGCGCCTGTACGCGATCATCACCAGTTTCGGCCCGGTGATCGCAGCGATCTTCGGCGTGCTCGTGCTCGGCGAGTCGTTCACGCCCGTGCAGGTCGTCGGCATCGTCGTCGTGTGTCTCGCCGCCGGTGTGACGATCGCGACCCAGCGCGAGCATCCGCGCTCCGACCTCGAGACCACCGCCGAGTCGCTGACCTGAGCGGGCGTACGCCGACCTGTCGCCCGCAGGTGCGCCCCATTTAGACTGGCGGCATGACGCTCCCCTCGATACTGGCCTTCACCGGGCTCTGCGTCCTGCTCGCGCTGACGCCTGGTCCGGACACGTTCCTCGTTCTCCGGTACAGCCTCGTGCGGGTGCGCGCCGGTGTCGCCGCGTCGATGGGGTCGGCGATCGGCTCGCTCGTCTGGGCGGCGGCGGTGGCATTCGGCCTCGCGGCGCTGCTCGAGCAGTCCGCCGAAGCGTACCGCGTCGTCAAGATCATCGGCGGCCTCTACCTGCTCTACCTCGGGGTCAGTGCTTTCCTCGCGAGCCGCCGAGCCGGAACAGAGGGTGCGGAACCCGCCGTGCCGCGGGCGCGCATCCACTCGAGCCTGCTGGCCGGCATGATCTCGACGATGCTGAACCCGAAGGTCGGGCTGTTCTTCCTCGCGGTCGCGCCCCAGTTCATCCCGG
The DNA here is from genome assembly GCF_010686705.1 of Leifsonia tongyongensis. GTDB lineage: Bacteria > Actinomycetota > Actinomycetes > Actinomycetales > Microbacteriaceae > Diaminobutyricibacter > Diaminobutyricibacter tongyongensis. The sequence goes on from NZ_JAAGWY010000002.1 coordinate 494,212, forward strand.
CGAACGGCGCGTCGATCGGCAACACCATGCTGCTCGGCGCGATCGACGCGCTCGTGGCGCTCGCCTACCTCGCGATCGTGTCGGTGATCGCGGCCCGCGCGGTGGTCTGGCTTCGCCGGCCGCGCGTCACGAAGGTGCTCGAGCGGGTCTCAGCCACGATCCTCGCTGTGCTCGGCATCGGCACGATCGTCAGCAGCGCCGAATAGCAGACGCCACTGGCGGCGGCCCCTCAGGAGTCGTCAGCCAGCGGCCGGCGAAAGCGAATCGTCAGGATCAGCACGGCGAGGAACGCCGCAAGGATGCCGACCAGCACCACAGCCGTGACGAACCCGGAGATCGCGATCAGGATGAGCGGCCCGACCACTCCCGGAACCGACCAGACGAGCACGCGCCGCGCCCGCTGTCCGTACCGGAGGGACACGGCCCCGTTCGTCGCATAGAAGAGCGCGATGCCGCCGCAGAGCGCCACCGCAGCGCCTATCGGAAGTGGGACCGCAGCATCGGAGACGGCAGTCCCGAGTCCGGCCGCCATCGACACCACCCCGATCACGAGGAAGAACGGAAGGTAGGTCGCCGTGTCGCGGAGGGCAGCGACATCGCCCCGCGCGTTGAGTTCGCGCCATGATCGTTCCGCGAGTTCCGCACCGTAGGTGAAGAACGACCAGGCGAGCAGTGCGACCACCGCGAAACCGAACAGTGCGGTGACGGCGGCAGCGGCGTTCCAGTGCTCGGACGCCGCGACGATGAGGCTGATGATCGACTCGCCGAAGACGATCACGACGAATAGCCCGATCCGCTCGGCCATGTGCTCGATGTCGATCCCGCCGCCCAGCCGGTCTGCCCGCCGCCCGATGCCGTACGACAGCACCAGCTCTATCGCCATCGCGACGACCCAGACGAAATAGATGTACGGCACCGGCGCTGCCGCCGAAACTCCCCACAGGACCGCGGTCAAGCCGTTGTAGACGATCGGGCGCTGCCAGGCGAGCTTCTTCTTCCGTGCGGCGATGAGCCAGATCGGCAGGAGCATGAGCCGCGCCAGGGCATTGGCCGCTCCGAACGCCCAGGCACGCTCGGAGAAGTCGGCCGATACTGCCGCGGCCATCACCCCGACCGCGAACATGATCGGAAGCAGGACGCCCCACATCGCACCCGAGGCGCGGCGTCCGAACAGGTTGGCGGTAAGCAGGACGTCGATCCACAGCCACCATGCCGGGAAGAACAGGAGCACGAACACGGCGAAGTCACCGACGGACGGGTTGCCGTGGAGACGCAGGGCCAACTGACCGACGAAGCCGACGAACACGAGATCGAAGAAGAGTTCCAGCCAGCTCGCATGGCGCCGTTCGGCGGCACCGGGGACATCCGATGTTGCGCCGACGGGAGCACCTGGCTCGTCTGCGGTCACGCCCGACAGCGTAGCCGAACGCGAACGGCCCGCGACGGATGAATGTCGCGGGCCGTTCGGGGAGACGACTTACAGCACGTCACCGACCTTGTGAACGCGAAGGTCGTTGGTCGTGCCGGGGATTCCGGGAGGGGAACCCGAGATGATGATGACCTTCTCCGTGTCGGTTGCGCGGCCGTTCGCCTTCAGCACCTCGTCGACCTGGGCGACCATCTGGTCGGTGTGGGTGACGCGGTCGACGACGAACGACTCGACGCCCCAGAACAGCGCCATGCGGCGGCGGATGGCCGGGTCGGGAGTGAAGGCGAGGATCGGGATGGCGTTGCGCAGTCGCGACATGCGGCGCGCGGAGTCCCCGGATTCGGTGAAGACGCAGAGGTATTTGGCCTCGACGAAGTCGGCCACTTCGACCGCGGCGAGCGTGATCGCGCCGCTCTGTGTACGCGGCTTGGTGCCGAGCGGCGCGATGCGGTCGAGACCGTGCTCCTCGGTCGACACGACGATCCTGGCCATGGTCTGCACCGTGATGACCGGGTACTCGCCGACGCTGGTCTCACCGCTCAGCATCACGGCATCGGCACCGTCGAGCACGGCGTTGGCGACGTCCGAGGTCTCGGCGCGCGTCGGCACCGGGCTGGAGATCATCGATTCGAGCATCTGGGTGGCGACGATGACGGGCTTGGCCATCCGGCGCGCGAGTTCGACCGCGCGCTTCTGCACGATCGGCACGGCCTCCAGGGGCAGCTCGACACCGAGGTCGCCGCGCGCGACCATGATCGCGTCGAACGCTTCGATGATCTCTTCGAGGTTGTCAACGGCCTGGGGCTTCTCGATCTTGGCGATGACGGGTATCTTGCGACCCTCTTCGGCCATGATCTCGTGCACGCGCTCGATGTCGGAGGCGTTGCGCACGAAGGAGAGGGCGATCAGGTCGGCGCCGAGCTTGAGGCCCCAGCGGAGGTCAGCCTCGTCCTTCTCGGAGAGCGCCGGCACGTTGACCGCGACGCCCGGCAGGTTGATGCCCTTGTTGTTCGACACCGGGCCGGCCACGACCACTTCGGTGGTGACGACGGTGCCGTCGGTCTCGAGCACCCGCACCTTGACCTTGCCGTCGTCGATCAGCAGGAAGTCGCCCGGCTTCACGTCCTGGGGCAGGCCCTTGAACGTCGTCGACGAGAGTTCCTTGGTGCCGATGAGGTCTTCGGTGGTGATGCGGAAGATGTCGCCCTCGGCGAGCTCGTAGGGGCCCGCCTCGAATTTGCCGAGCCGGATCTTCGGGCCCTGCAGGTCGACCATCACCGCGACGGCGCGCCCGGAGTCCTCCGTCGCTCGCCGCACGTTGGCGTAGACGGCCTCGTGCACGTCGTAGCTTCCGTGGCTCAGGTTCATGCGAGCCACATCCACACCCGCGTCGATGATCGCGCGGATGTTCTCATAGCTCGATGTCGCCGGCCCGAGGGTCGCGACGATTTTTGCCCGTCTCATTTCTTCCTTTTGCTCCGTGATTCTGCACCGCGAGCGGCGCTCGATTCATTCGTTGTGGGTTCGGGGCGTGCGGCAGTGCCGCGCGTGATGTTCGTTTCGATTAGACGAGGATGCCGCGGTCGGTCGGCTTCACCGGGAAAGGCAACTGCGTCTCTCCCTCAAGATACCGGTCGACAGCGGATGCCGCTGCCCGTCCTTCGGCGATCGCCCAGACGATGAGCGACTGGCCGCGGCCTGCGTCTCCCGCGACGAACACACCGGGCTGGCTCGTCTGGTAGTCGCCGTCACGTTCGACGTTGCCGCGTCCGTCGAACGGCACCTCGAGCTGGCTGCCGAGGTCGTCCGACTCGGGGCCGGTGAAACCGAGCGCGAGGAGTACGAGGTCGGCCGGGATCTCCCGTTCGGTGCCGGCCTTGGGTACCCGCCGGCCGTCGAGGTATTCGGTCTCGGCGACGCGGATCGCCCGCACCTCGCCGAAGTCGTTCGCGAGGAATTCGACGGTCGACGCCAGGTATTCGCGACGGCCGCCTTCTTCGTGCGCGGTCTGCACCTCGAAGAGCGTCGGCGTGATGGGCCACGGCTGGTGCGACGGCCGCTCCTCCGGTGGCTGCTTGCCGATGGCGAGATTGGTGACGGATGCCGCGCCCTGGCGGTGAGCCGTGCCGATGCAGTCCGCGCCGGTGTCGCCGCCGCCCAGGACGACGACGTGCTTGCCTTCCGCGGTGATCTGGTCGGGGACGCTGTCGCCGGCGCCGACCTTGTTCTGCTGCACGAGGTACTCCATCGCGAAGTGCACGCCGCTCAGGTCACGCCCGGGGATGGGAAGGTCGCGTGGGACCATCGCGCCCGTCGCGACCACGACGGCGTCGTAGCGCGTGCGCAGTGCGTCCCAGGTGATGTCCACGCCGATGTTCACGCCGGCGCGGAACCGCGTGCCCTCGGCCATCATCTGGTTGAGACGCGCCTCGAGGTGCTTCTTCTCCATCTTGAAGTCGGGGATGCCGTACCGGAGAAGACCGCCGATGCGGTCGTCGCGCTCGTAGACGGCCACCGTGTGTCCGGCACGAGTCAGCTGCTGGGCGGCCGCGAGCCCGGCGGGACCGGACCCGACGACGGCGACGGTCTTGCCCGTCAGCCGCTCCGGGGGGTGCGGCTGCACCCAGCCGTTCTGCCAGGCCTGGTCGATGATCGAGACCTCGACCTGCTTGATGGTGACCGCGGGCTGGTTGATGCTGAGCACGCAGGACGACTCGCACGGCGCCGGGCAGAGCCGGCCCGTGAACTCCGGGAAGTTGTTGGTCGCGTGCAGGCGTTCGATCGCCTGGCGGCCCTCGCCGCGCCACATCAGGTCGTTCCACTCGGGAATGAGGTTGCCGAGCGGGCAGCCCTGGTGGCAGAACGGGATACCGCAGTCCATGCAGCGGCCGGCCTGCCGGCGCAACTCGGCCGGGTTACCGGCCTCATAGACCTCTTTCCAGTCCATCAGGCGCACGGAGACCGGGCGACGCTTGGGGAGCTCGCGCTCCGTAACCTTGAGGAAGCCTTTCGGGTCAGCCACCGGTCACCTCCAGGATTCGGTTCCAGACGACATCGCCGTCGGGGTCCAGCCCCTCGTCGACGGCGTTCTGTCGCATTTCGAGTACCGCGGCGTAGTCGCGCGGAAGGACTTTCACGAACTTCGCCATGGTCTCGTCGAAGTCGGCGAGCAGTTTCGCCGCCAGGGTCGAGTCGGTCTCGGCGACGTGGCGCTCGAGGAGGTCGCGGACGATCTCCACGTCGGCACTGCCGAGCGGAAGCAGCTCGAGTTCGCCCGAATCGAGCGCGTCCCGGTTGACCCGTTCGCGCTTCAGCTCGTACACGTACGCCGTGCCTCCCGACATTCCCGCCCCGAGGTTGCGGCCGGTGCCTCCGAGGATCACCGCGAGGCCACCGGTCATGTATTCGAGCGCGTGGTCTCCGACACCCTCGACGACCGCCGTGGCGCCCGAGTTGCGCACCAGGAACCGCTCCCCGACGATGCCCCGGATGAACATGCTGCCCTGGGTCGCGCCGTAGCCGATGACGTTTCCGGCGATGACGTTGCGTTCGGCCGGGAACACGCTGTTGCGGTCGGGTCGCAGCACGATCTGGCCGCCGGACAAACCCTTGCCGACGTAGTCGTTGGAGTCGCCTTCGAGCCGCAGCGTGATTCCGCTCGGCAGGAAGGCGCCGAGGGACTGTCCGGCCGACCCGGTGAGCGTGACGTCGATGGCGCCGTTCGGCAGTCCGTTCTCCCCGTGGCGGACTGTCACCTCGTGACCGAGCATCGTGCCGACGGCACGCTCGGTGTTCCGGATGGGAAGCGAGAGCTCGATGTGGCCGCCCTTCTCGAGCACGGCGGCGCTCTGCGCGATGAGGGCGTTGTCGAAGTGCTTGTCGAGTTCGTGGTCCTGCGGTCGCGCGTTCTTGCGCGGGGCGGTCTCCGGGAACTCCGGGCCGACCAGGATGGGCGACAGGTCGAGCCCGGACGCCTTCCAGTGGTCGATGGCACCGTTCACGTCGAGGAGCTCGTGATGGCCGATGGCCTCCTCGATGGTGCGGAATCCGAGCTCACTGAGGTACTCGCGCACCTCCTGTGCGATGAACTCGAAGAAGTTCACGACGAACTCCGGCTTGCCGTTGAACCGTGCGCGCAGTTCCGGGTTCTGTGTCGCGACACCAACCGGGCACGTGTCCAGGTGGCACACCCGCATCATCACGCAGCCGGAGACGACGAGCGGAGCGGTGGCGAAGCCGAACTCCTCCGCGCCGAGCAGGGCGCCGACGATGACGTCACGACCGGTCTTCAGCTGGCCGTCGACCTGCACGACGACGCGGTCGCGCATCCCGTTCAGCATCAGGGTCTGCTGTGTCTCGGCGAGACCCAGTTCCCATGGCGTGCCCGCGTGCTTGAGGGAGTTGACCGGGCTTGCGCCCGTGCCGCCGTCGTGGCCGGAGACGAGCACGACATCCGCCAGCGCCTTCGCGACACCTGCGGCGACGGCGCCGATACCGGATTCGCTGACCAGCTTGACGTGGACGCGCGCGTTCGGGTTCGCGCGTTTGAGGTCGAAGATCAGTTGCTTGAGATCCTCGATCGAGTAGATGTCGTGGTGCGGGGGCGGCGAGATGAGGCCGACTCCTGCCGTCGCGTGACGGGTGCGCGCGATCCACGGGTACACCTTGGTCGGAGGCAGCTGACCGCCCTCGCCGGGCTTCGCGCCCTGAGCGAGCTTGATCTGGATGTCGTCCGCGTGCGTGAGGTACATGCTGGTGACGCCGAAGCGACCGGATGCGACCTGCTTGATCGCGCTGCGCCGCTCCGGGTCGAGCAGGCGGTCGAGGTCTTCGCCGCCCTCACCGGTGTTCGACTTGGCGCCGAGGCTGTTCATGGCGATGGCCAGCGTCTCGTGGGCTTCCTTCGAGATCGAACCGTAGCTCATCGCGCCGGTCGAGAACCGTTTGACGATCGACTCGATCGGCTCGACCTCGTCGAGCGGCACGGGCGGGCGCACGCCGGTCTGCAGCTTGAACATCCCGCGCAGGGTCATGAGGCCGGCCGCCTGGTCGTCGACCAGCTGCGTGTACTCGCGGAAGATGTCGTACCGCCGGGTGCGTGTCGAGTGCTGCAGGCGGAACACCGTCTCGGGGTTGAAGAGGTGCGGCGATCCGTCGCGGCGCCACTGGTACTCTCCCCCGGTCGCGAGCCGCTCGTGGGCGATCGTGGCGCCGTCGAGCGGGTATGCGCTCGCGTGCCTGGCCAGGTTCTCGGCCGCGATGACCTCGATTCCGACGCCGCCCAGCTTGCTGGTGGTTCCGGTGAAGTACTGGTCGACGAACGCCTGGCTGAGGCCGACCGCCTCGAAAGCCTGGGCGGCGGCGTAGGAGGACACCGTCGAGATGCCCATCTTCGACATGATCTTGAGCACGCCCTTGCCGAGCGCCTTGATCACGTTCCTGACAGCCTTCTCCGGCGTCACACCGGTGATCATGCCGCTGCGCACCAGCTCTTCGCAGGTCTCCATCGCCAGGTACGGGTTGATCGCGGACGCGCCGTACCCGATCAGGAGTGCGACGTGGTGCACTTCGCGCACGTCGCCCGCTTCGACGATGATGCCGACCTTCATCCGGTTCTCGGTGCGGATGAGGTGGTGGTGCACGCCTGCGAGCATCAGCAGCGACGGGATCGGTGCGAGGTCGCGGTTGGAGTCGCGGTCGCTGAGGACGATGAACTGCGCCCCGGCCTCGATCGCCTCGTCGACTTCGTCGCAGAGCTCGGCGATCCGTTCCTGCATCGCATCCGGTCCCGCATCCGCTCGGTAGAGGCCCTTGAGGGTCGTCGTCAGCCGGCTGCCTGCGCGCGGATCGATGTGCTGGATCTTCGCGAGCTCGTCGTTGTCGATGACCGGGAAGTCGAGCACGACCTGACGGGCGTGCTCAGGGCCGGCAGTGAGCAGGTTGCGCTCAGGGCCCAGGCCGAGCTTCAGCGACGTCACGACCTCTTCGCGGATGGAGTCGAGCGGCGGGTTCGTGACCTGGGCGAACTGCTGGGTGAAGTAGTCGAACAGCAGCCGTGGCCGCTCGGACAGCACCGCGACCGGCGTGTCCGAGCCCATGGCGCCGAGCGGCTCGGCGCCGGTCTTCGCCATCGGGGTGAGAAGGACGCGCACTTCTTCCTCGGTGTAGCCGAAGGTGCGCTGACGCCGGGTGACGGAGGCTGGCGTGTGCACGATGTGCTCGCGCTCCGGGAGATCCTTGAGGTTGATCCGGCCCTGCTCGAGCCACTCGCCCCACGGCTCGCTCGCTGCGAGCTCCGCTTTGATCTCGTCGTCTTCGATGAGGCGTCCCGCGACGGTGTCGACGAGGAACATCTTCCCCGGGCGCAGGCGGCCCTTCCGCACGACCCGGCTCGGGTCGATGTCGAGCACGCCGATCTCGCTGGCCAGGACGACCAGGCCGTCGCCGGTGATCACATACCGGCCGGGACGCAGGCCGTTGCGGTCGAGCGTCGCGCCGACGAGCGACCCGTCGGTGAACACGATGGCCGCGGGCCCGTCCCACGGCTCCATGAGCATCGAGTGGTACTCGTAGAAATCACGGCGGACCGGGTCGATCTCCGTCTGGTTCTCCCACGCCTCCGGCACCATCATCATCACGGCGTGCGGGAGCGAACGGCCGGACAGGGTCAGCAGCTCGACCACTTCGTCGAACGAAGCGGAGTCGCTCGCGCCCGGAGTGACGATCGGCAACACGGGGGCGAGGTCGCCGAGCAGGTCGCTCTCGAGCTGGGACTGGCGCGCGCGCATCCAGTTGCGGTTGCCCTGCACGGTGTTGATCTCACCGTTGTGGGCGATCATGCGGAAGGGCTGAGCCAGTGGCCACGACGGGAACGTGTTCGTCGAGTACCGGGAATGCACGAGCGCCAGCCTGGAGGCGAAACGCTGGTCCGAGAGGTCGGGATAGAACGGCTCGAGCTGCAGCGTCGTGACCATCCCTTTGTAGACCAGGGTGCGACTCGACAGCGACGAGAAGTACACGTCGAGCTCGCGTTCGACGCGCTTGCGAGCTCGGAACGTCTGGCGGTCGAGCAGGATCCCGCCGACCGACGCTCCCGACTCGCCTTCCCGCGTGCTCGCGACGAAGAGCTGCTCGATGGCGGGCATGGCGTCGCGCGCCAGGGACCCGATCTCGTCCGGCCGCACGGGGACGTCGCGCCAGCCGATGACGATGAGATCCTCTTCGACAGCGATTGCCTCGATCGCAGCCTTCACCGCAGCGCGTTCGTCCGGCTCGCAAGGCAGGAACGCGTTGCCGACCGCGTAACGGCCGACAGCGGGGAGGTCGAGCCCTGACACCGCGCGGAGGAACGCATCCGGAATCTGCGTGATGATGCCCGCACCGTCACCGGTGCCGGCGTCCGAGCCCACCGCTCCGCGATGCTCCAGGTTGCGCAGCGCGTTGAGTGCGGCATCGATGATGTCGTGTCCGGCGGTGCCGCGAAGGGTCGCCACCATGGCGAGCCCGCACGCGTCCTTCTCGAACGCGGGGTCGTAGAGGCCCTGCCGCGCGGGCACCGCGCTGAATCCGGACTGCGTGCCTGAGCGGGAGAAGGGAGGCTTGAGCGCCATCATCGACCGTCCTCACGTGAAGAGTTACTGAGGTGGGACGCCGTCGGCCCGGGAACATGGGAACCGCCGCCCGTTGGGCGTCGTGCGGTCAGTGTGATGCTTTCGGGGTCGCCTGGGCCTTGAACACCGGATTACGACGCGGTGCCAATTGTGCTTGTGGCCTTGGCTGCGCCCGGTTGCTCGGTGTCAACGGCTTCGTCGCCTTGATCCTCGTCGTCCGAATCGGTGTCGTCAGAGTCTACCTCAGCATCCGGCTTGTGCCATTCGCGACCCGGACGGTACACGCTCGGCTCGAGCCCGGGGTGGCGGCGGGTCTGCACGATGAAGATGACGACACCCAGGACCACCGCGGCGAAGGCGGCCCACACGTTGAACGGGATGCCCAGGAACGAGTACTCGCTCGGGTCGATGCGGATCGACTCCAGGTAGGAGCGGCCGAGACCGTACCAGATGAGGTAGACGGCGAACAGCTTGCCCCACCGCAGCCGGAATCGCCGCTCGATCCAGAGCAGGAGGAAGATGCCGATGACGTTCCAGATGATCTCGTAGAGGAACAGCGGCTGGAAGAGCGTGCCGTCGGGGAGGCCGGCGGGGAACGCCGGGTTGCTCGACTCGATCTCGAGGCCCCACGGGAGGTTCGTCGGAAGACCGAACAGCTCGTGGTTGAAGTAGTTGCCCAGGCGGCCGGCGGCCTGGGCGAGGAGCATGGCGGGAGCGAGCGCATCCGCGAACGACCAGAACCGCAGGCCGGAGATGCGGCAGCCGATGTAGGCGCCGACGGCGCCACCGATCAGCGCACCGAAGATGGCGTTCCCGCCCTCCCAGATGAACAGCGTCTTCCAGAGGTCGGCGCCCGGGTAGAAGTAATCGGCCGGATGCGTGAACACGTGGTACGCGCGGGCGAAGATGATGCCCAGCGGAACGGCCCAGAGGATGACGTCGAGCACGACGCCCGGTTCGGCGCCGCGCTTCGTGAGGCGACGCGACGTCCAGATGGTGGCCAGGACGATGCCGGCGAGGATGCAGAGCGCGTAGGTGCGGATCGTGAACGGACCGAGCGTGAACGAGGCCCACTCCGGGGGCGGGCTCGGAATGCTCGCATGCAAGCTGTTCAACACGGCAAACACCCGATGACTCACCTTTCGTGTTTTTCACCTCGCCGTCGCAGAAGGACGGCGCTCCGGCGCACTCGCGCCACGGTCAACTTAGTCTATTTTGCTTTGCGTGTTCCGTCGGCCAGCGCTGCGGCGACCGCGGCGACGTGCTCCACGCCGCCCTCGGCAAGCGCCCTCACGAGGGCCGATCCGACGATGGCGCCGTCGGCGTAGTCGAGCACCTCGGACACCTGTGCGGCGCTCGAGATCCCGAGCCCGACGCAGGTGCTCGTCGCGCCAGCCTCGCGAAGCCGCTTCACGAGGGTGCGCGCCGCCGTGTCGACGTCGTCGCGAGCACCCGTGATCCCCATCGTGGAGACGGCGTACACGAAGCCGCGGCTGGAGGCGACGGCCTGCCTCAGGCGCGCATCCGTCGATGAGGGTGCGGCGAGGAACACGCGGTCCAGACCACTCCGGTCGGATGCGTCGATCCAGGCCGCCCCCTCATCAGGAATGAGGTCGGGGGTGATGAGACCGGCTCCACCGGCAGCGACCAGGTCGTCGGCGAAGCGATCCACCCCGTACTGGAGCACGGGGTTCCAGTAGGTCATCAGCAGCACGGGCACATCGACGCGCGCGGTGATCTCACGGACGGCGGTGAAGCCGTCCCGCAGGCGGAATCCGCCCTGGAGCGCCGTCTGCGTCGCCTGCTGGATGACCGGGCCGTCCATGACCGGATCGGAGTAGGGAAGGCCGAGTTCGATGATGTCGACGCCGTTCTCGGCCAGCGCGACCGCTGCATCGATGCTGGCGGCGAGGCTCGGGAAGCCGGCGGGGAGATAACCGACGAGCGCGCCCTTCGATTCGGCGTTGCGTCGGGCGATCGTGGTCTCGACCCTGCTGGTGGTGACCGGGCTCACGACTGCACCGCATCCTCGTCGATCAGGCCGAACCACTTTCCGGCGGTCTCCATGTCTTTGTCACCGCGCCCGCTCAGGTTCACGAGGATGATCGCCTCCGGCCCGAGCTCGCGGCCGAGTTCCAGCGCGCCGGCCAGGGCATGCGACGATTCGATGGCCGGGATGATGCCCTCGGTCCGGCTGAGCAGCCGGAGCGCATCCATCGCCGCGGCATCGGTAACGGGGCGGTACTGGGCACGCCCGATGCTCGCAAGCCAGGCGTGCTCCGGCCCGACGCCCGGGTAGTCGAGGCCGGCCGAGATCGAGTGGGATTCGGTTGTCTGGCCGTCTTCATCCTGAAGCAGCATGCTGCGGGCGCCGTGGAGCACGCCAGGGCGACCCTTCGTGATCGTCGCAGCGTGCCGCGGAGTCTCAGCTCCCTCTCCCCCGGCTTCGAAACCGTAAAGGGCGACGTCGGCGTCGTCGAGGAAGGCGTGGAAGATGCCGATGGCGTTGGAGCCGCCGCCGACGCACGCGGCCACCGCATCCGGGAGCCGGCCGGCGAGCTGCAACACCTGCTCCCGTGCCTCTTCTCCGATGATCTTCTGGAGGTCGCGCACCATGGCGGGGAACGGATGGGGGCCGGCGACCGTGCCGAAGATGTAGTTGGTGTTCTCGACGTTCGTCACCCAGTCGCGCATCGCCTCGTTGATCGCGTCTTTCAGGGTGCGGGAACCGGTCTTGACCGACACGACCTCGGCGCCCAGCAGCCGCATCCTGGCCACGTTGAGCGCCTGGCGCTCGGTGTCCACCTCGCCCATGTAGATCACGCATTCCATGCCGAAGAGCGCAGCGGCCGTGGCGGTCGCGACACCGTGCTGGCCGGCCCCGGTCTCCGCGATCACGCGTGTCTTGCCGATGCGCTTGGTCAGGATGGCCTGGCCGAGCACATTGTTGATCTTGTGGGAGCCCGTGTGATTCAGGTCTTCGCGTTTGAGGATGATCCGCGCGCCGCCGGCGTGGGCGCCGAAGCGGGGCACCTCGGTGATGATCGACGGCCGGCCGGTGTATGTGCGGTTGAGAGCGTCGAGTTCGGCGGCGAACGCCGGATCGGCCTTCGCCTCCTCCCAGGCCACGGAGAGCTCGTCGAGCGCGGCGATGAGGGATTCGGGCACGAATCGGCCGCCGAAGTCGCCGAAGTACGGACCGGTCTCGGAACGAAGGGACATCAGACCACCAGGAATTCTTCGAGCGTTGCGACGGGGTCGCTCGTGACGAGTGCCTCGCCCACGAGCACGACGTCGGCGCCGCTCGCACGATAGTGGGCCACGTCGGCCGCCGTCTTGACGGCGGACTCGGCGACCCGGATGACACCGGACGGGATCTGGTCGGCAAGCGCGCCGAACAGGTCGCGATCCAGCTCGAAGGTCGAGAGATTGCGTGCGTTGACGCCGACCAGGCTCGCGCCGATGTCGAGGGCGCGGCTCACCTCGTCGGCGGAGTGCGTCTCGACCAGCGTCGTCATGCCGAGCGACGTGGACAGGTCGAAGAGCGACTGCAGGGTCGACTGGTCGAGGGCCGCGACGATGAGGAGCACGATGTCGGCGCCTGCGGCGCGCGCCTCGAACACCTGGTAGGGCTCGGCGATGAAGTCCTTGCGGAGGACCGGCAGGCTGACACTCGCGCGCACCGCCTCGAGGTCGGCGAGAGAGCCGTTGAAGCGCCGCTCCTCGGTGAGCACGCTGATCGCACTCGCCCCGCCCGTCTCGTACGAGACGGCGAGCGATGCGGGGTCGGAGATCTCCGCCAGCGTGCCACGGGACGGGCTCGCCCGCTTCACTTCGGCGATGATCTTGACGCGTTCGGCCGGCTGGAGCGCGGTCAGGGCGTCGAGCGCGGGAGAACGGTCGGAAGCCGCAGCCTCGACGAGTTCAAGCGGGCGAGCGGCCCGTCGACGTTCAGCATCGGCAAGCGCTCCGGCGACGAGGTCGGAGAGCACGCCTCAGTGTTCTTTCGGCGTGTACTTGTCGCCGTTCACGCCGTAGCCGGCGCGGGCCATGAGCCAACCCACGATGAGCCCCACCACGAGGAGGCCCGCGGCTCCCCAGACGACGAGCGGAAGGTCGAGCACGAACGCCACAGTGCCGATCGTGAACGCGATGAGCATGATGATGACGGCCGTCCAGGCCGCCGGCGAATGACCGTGTCCTGGATCCACTGACTCCGTGCTCATGAAACTCCCGCGTGTCGGGTGCGCCGCCATCGCGGGCGCACGTTGGTTCTGGTTGGTTCCGGACAAGTCTAGCGAAGCGGCGGCGGCACGGCGCGCAGGGACGGCGGGCAGCTCAGAGCGAACTCAGCGCGTGGGGTCTTCGCCGCGGCTGAGTTCGTCCCAGCTGTCGATCGCCGTGTCCCTGTCGATGGGCACGCCCTGGCCGGTCTGGTCGGACGGCGCGGCCGGGTCGGGCGCGCGGAGAACATCCGGCACGCCGTCGTCCGCCGGTCCCGTCGAGCCGGCCGCGTCCGCGGTGTCCTCGAAGCGGACCGCCTGGTAGCGGCGCGAAGGGCCGGGCCAGCGGCGCGACGTGAGGATCACGGCGATGCTGGCTGCAGCGATGACGACGCCGCCGAGGATCGCGATCCACGGCCAGAGCGAGACGTCGACGCTCTTCGCGAGTCGCGCCACGGAGGTTCCGCCGGACACGCCTGACGCTCCCGTGATCGCGGCGGCCGCGGCCTGCACCGGGTCGCCGAGCGCGATTCCCGCCGACAGGGTGATGGACACGGCGATCAGCACGCCGAGGACGGCGAGCACGATGCGCACGATCGGCCCGGCGATCGCGAGCGCCGCGGCCAGGGCGAGGCCCGCCAGTGACAGCGCGGTGAGCGCCGGCGCGGCAGCAGAGCCCTGGACGACGACATCGCCGGCATGGTTCGCGGCGGCGGCGAGCTGGACCGTGATCCACGGCTGCGTCGACGCCAGCAGCGCGAGACCGGCGCCGATGACGATCGCGAGCATCGTCGTGTATTTCGCTCGACGGCTCGCCGCCGGACCCGCACCGGTCTTCGCGTCGTCTGCCATCGTTCCGTCCGTCATGGGGTCACGTCACCCGTCGCATCGCATTGGCGACGGCCACGGCGCGCAGGGGCGCCGCCGCTTTGTTCTGCGATTCCTGGAACTCGCTCACCGGATCGGAGTCGGCGACGAGACCGCCGCCCGCCTGCACCCGGGCGATGCCGTCCATGATCGTCGCGGTCCGGATCGCGATGGCCAGGTCGGCGTCGCCGGCGAAGCCGAAATAGCCGATCACCCCTCCATAGACCCCGCGCTGTGCCGGCTCGAGCTCGTCGATGATCTCGAGGGCACGCGGTTTGGGCGCACCCGAAAGCGTTCCGGCCGGGAAGGTCGCCCTGAAGACGTCGATGGCCGTCGTGCCGGGCAGCATGTCGCCTTCGACCGACGACACGATGTGCATGATGTGGCTGAACCGCTCGATGCGCATGAACTCGGTGACCTCGACCGACCCCGCTTCGCACACCTTGAGCAGGTCGTTGCGTGCGAGGTCGACCAGCATGAGGTGCTCTGCACGCTCCTTGTCGTCGCTCAGAAGCGTCGTCTCGAACTCGAGGTCCTCTTCCGGTGTGGCGCCGCGCGGCTTCGACCCGGCGATCGGATGCGTGAAGGCACGCCCGTTCTGCACCTTGAAGAGGGCTTCCGGCGAGCTCCCGACGATCGAGTACTCTCCCCCATCCGGTCGTTCGAGGCTCAGCAGGTACATGTACGGGCTGGGGTTCAGGCTGCGGAGCACCCGGTAGACGTCGAGCGGATGCGCGGCGCAGTCGAGTTCGAAGCGCTGCGAGATCACGACCTGGAACACGTCGCCGTCGTGGATGTGCCGTTTGGCGGTGACGACTGCAGCGAGGAAGTCGTCGCGCTCGGTGCGCGACACCGGGTTCGCGGGAGTCGAGAGATCGACTTCGGCGAGCCACGCCTCGGCCGGCTGCGCCAGCCGCGCCTGCATCGAATCCAGTCGTTCCTGTGCCTCCGCCCACATCGTGTCGGCGGCGTCGACCCCGTCGTTCAGGACGTTGGCGATGAGTTTGACCGTACCGTACCGGTGGTCGATGGCGACCACATCCGCCGCGAAGCAGAGGGCCTGGCCCGGAACGCTGAAGTCGGCCGCGGGCTGGTCGGGAAGGCGCTCGAGCTGGCGGATCGCCTCCCACCCGATGAAACCGACCAGGCCGCCGGTGAGGGGCGGGAGCCCTTCGATCCGCGGCGTCTGCCACCGCTCGTAGAGGTGGGCCAACGCGACGAGGGGTGCGACCGTCTCGCTGGTTCCGAGCGCACGCTCGCGCGAGACGCCGTAGTCGAGCCAGCTGACATCGTCGCCGTCCTGCGTGAGGACGCCGAACGAGGACGCGCCGACGAAGGAGAAGCGCGACCAGATGCCACCCTGTTCCGCCGACTCGAGAAGGAACGTGCCCGGCCTCCCCGCCGCGAGCTTGCGGTAGATGCCGACCGGGGTCTCGCCGTCAGCGAAGAGTTCGCGCACGACCGGCACGACGCGGTGGTCGGACAGCAGGGACGCGAAGTCGGCGGCCGTCGTCGAGCCTGTCGCGGCAAGCGATCCGGTTGCGGAGGTCATGCGGGGTCTCCTGTTGCGAAAGGTGTCAGGAATCGGTCGGTGCGCTGCCGACGACCGGCGCGAGCTGGTCGCCGTCGAAGCATGTGCGAGTGCCGGTGTGGCAGGCGACGCCGATCTGCTCCACCTTCACCAACAGCGTATCTCCATCGCAGTCGAGGGCAGCGCCCTTGACGTACTGGACGTTTCCGGACGTGTCGCCCTTGCGCCAGTACTCCCCTCGCGACCGCGACCAGAACGTCACGCGTCCCTCGGTCATGGTTCGCCGGAACGCCTCCTCGTCCATCCATCCCATCATGAGCACCTCGCCGGTGTCCCACTGCTGGATGATCGCCGGTACCAGGCCGTCGCGGTTGAACGAAACCCTGTCGATGATCGCGCGATCCACTGCTGTGCCCGTCACGAGCGCACCTCCATTCCCGCCAGCGCGAGTTCGCGCTTCACATCTCCGACCGTCAGTTCGCCGGAGTGGAACACACTCGCTGCGAGCACGGCATCGGCGCCCGCAGCGATGGCTGGAGCGAAATCGGTGACTGCGCCGGCACCGCCCGAGGCGATGACGGGCACCGAGCTGATGGCGCGCATGAGCTGGATGAGCTCCAGGTCGAAGCCGGCTTTGGTGCCGTCCGCGTCGATCGAGTTGACGAGGAGTTCGCCCGCGCCCAGTTCGATCGCCCTGCCTGCCCACTCGAGCGCGTCGAGTGCGGTCTCCGTGCGGCCGCCGTGAGTCGTCACGACGAATCCGGATGGCGTGGCCGGCGACCGCTTGACGTCCAGCGACAGCACCAGCACCTGCGCCCCGAACCGGTCCGCGATCTCGGCGACGAGGTCGGGCCGCGCGATGGCGGCACTGTTGACCCCCACCTTGTCGGCGCCGCTTCCGAGGAGGCGCGCGACGTCCTCCGTGCTGCGCACTCCCCCACCGACCGTCAGCGGGATGAACACCTGTTCGGCGGTCGCGCGCACGACGTCGTAAGTCGTCGAACGGTCGTCCACCGTCGCCGTCACGTCGAGGAAGGTGAGTTCGTCGGCGCCTTGTTCGTAGTACCGCCGGGCGAGGGCGACCGGGTCGCCCGCATCACGCAGGTTCTGGAAGTTGACGCCCTTGACCACACGGCCGGCGGCGACGTCGAGGCACGGGATCACCCTCACCGATAGCGACATGTCAGATCCGCGCGGCGTGGATCGGAGTGACCAGGATCGCCCGCGCGCCGAGTTCGTACAGGTCGTCCATGATGTGGTTCGTGCCGTCGCGCTTCACCATCGCGCGCACCGCGATCCACTCGGGGTCGCGCAGCGGAGAGACGGTCGGCGACTCGATGCCCGGAGTGAGGGCGACGGCCTTCTCGAGCAGGCGTGCCGGGAGGTCGTAGTCGATGAGCACATACTGGCGGGCCACCATCACGCCCTGGAGGCGCCGCAGCAGGGTGTCGATACCCGTCGCGTTCGTCGGGGACGAGATCAGGACCGCCTCCGATTCGAGGATGACAGGTCCGAAAATCTCGAGGCCCTGCTTGCGGAGGGTGGAGCCGGTCTCGACGACGTCCGCCACCGCATCCGCCACCCCGAGCCGCACGGCGGACTCGACCGCGCCGTCGAGGCGGATCAGGTCGGCCGTGACGCCGCTGGCGGCGAGGAAGTCGCCGACGAGTCCGGGGTAGCTGGTGGCGACACGCTTGTCGGCGAGGTCCTCCAGCTCGGTGAACACCCCGGTGGGACCAGCGAACCGGAAGGTCGAGGCTGCGAAGTCGAGCGCGGCGATCTCGGCCGCGGCCGATCCGGAGTCGAGGAGCAGGTCGCGGCCGGTGATGCCGACGTCGAGCGCGCCGGAGCCGACGTAGGTCGCGATGTCACGCGGACGCAGGTAGAAGAACTCGACCCCGTTGCGGGGGTCGGCGACGATCAGCTCCTTCGGGTCGCGACGGCCGACATAGCCGGCCTCGTGCAGCATCTGGGCTGCGGTCTCGGCGAGGGAGCCTTTGTTGGGTACGGCGATCTTGAGCATTGGCAAGCCTTCAGGTTGGTGTGTTCGACGACGTGAGCTCAGGTCACAGATGTCGGTACACGTCTGCCGTGGTCAGCCCCTTCGCCAGCATGAGCACCTGGAGGTGATAGAGCAGCTGCGAGATCTCTTCGGCCGCGCGGTCGTCGGTCTCGTACTCAGCGGCCATCCAGACCTCGGCGGCCTCCTCGACGATCTTCTTGCCGATCGTGTGCACGCCGGCGTCGAGCTCTCGCACCGTACCGGACCCCTCGGGCCTGGTGGTGGCCTTGTCGCTGAGCTCGGCGAAGAGGTC
Organism: Leifsonia tongyongensis; assembly: GCF_010686705.1. Lineage (GTDB taxonomy): Bacteria > Actinomycetota > Actinomycetes > Actinomycetales > Microbacteriaceae > Diaminobutyricibacter > Diaminobutyricibacter tongyongensis. Next base: position 512,187 of record NZ_JAAGWY010000002.1, read on the forward strand.
GTCGAAGGTTTTCACCAGTACAGGCTATCGGTTCCCGCGGCGTGCGATCGTCCGGTCGGCACAAGCGCGGCCTCGGCCGTCCGTGATATAAAACCAAGTGTTGTTATAAAGCATATATGCATGTATATCGAACATCCGAAAACCGGGTGGCGCATGCTGCCGAGCAAGGAGGCTCCATGAAGAACGACGTCCACTCCACCGGCCCCTGGCCGACGATCCTCTGCTGGGCGGTGGTTGCACTCGACGGGTTCGACCTGGTCGTCCTGGGTACGGTCATCCCGACCCTCCTCAGCACCGGCGAGCTCGGGTTCGACCCGGCCGCCGTCACGATCGTCGCCACGGTCGGACTGATCGGCGTGGGTCTGGGCGCCTTCCTGGTCGGGCCGCTGACCGACTCCTATGGGAGGCGGCGGCCACTCCTCGCGTGCGTACTCGTCTTCTCCATCTGCACGCTGGCGATCGCCACGGCCCCGAGCATCCTGGTCTTCGGAATCCTGCGCTTCGTCGCTGGGCTCGGTCTCGGTGCCTGCCTCCCGACGGCGATCGCCTACGTGGGCGAGCACGCGCCGGCGGGGCGGAGCGGACGGGCCGTCACGCTCACCATGACCGGCTACCATGTCGGCGCCGTGCTGACCGCGCTCCTCGCGCTCGTCATCATCCCCGACTGGCGGATGATGTTCATCGTCGGCGGGGTCGCGGGACTGGTCGTGCTGCCGCTGCTCTGGGTCGCGCTCCCCGAATCCACGGCCTACCTGGCCGGCCGGCCGGACCCTGCCCGCCGTGCCCCGTCCGGCGCCCCACGTGAGCTGCTCCACCGCCGGTTCCTCGTGCTGAACATCGCGATCTGGAGCGCATCGTTCATGGGTCTCCTCCTCGTCTACGGGCTGAACACCTGGCTCCCGGAACTCATGCGCGCTGCGGGCTACGACCTGGGCAGCTCGCTGGCATTCCTCATGGTCCTCAACCTCGGTGCCGTCGCAGGGCTGATCCTCGCCGGAGTGGTCGGAGACCGCTTCGGAATCCGCCGCGTCGCGATCACCTGGTTCCTGCTGGCGGCCGTGTTCCTCGCCGTCCTGAGCATCCGGATGGACCAGATCGTGATCCTCTACCTCGCCGTGTTCATCACCGGTGTGTTCGTCTTCTCGGCACAGGTGCTGATCTACGCGTACGTCACCGGCGCCTATCCCGCGTCGGTGCGCGGCACCGCCCTGGGGTTCTCGGCCGGCATCGGCCGGGCGGGAGCGATCGTCGGCCCGCTGGTCGCCGGAGGCCTGGTCGGGCTCGGAATCGCCTATCCCTGGGGCTTCTACGCCTTCTCGCTCGCAGCGCTGATCGCGGTTCTCGCCCTCAGTGCGATTCCCGCTCGCCGGCCGGTGGAGGACAGTGCGGCGCCCGTGTCAGAAGTGGAGGTCGGCCGTCTCGCGCAGGAGTGAGATCTGCCTGGCCGGGTCGTCGGCACGGAAGACGCTGGATCCAGCGACGAACGTGTCGGCCCCCGCCCGGGCGGCGGTGACGATGGTCTCTTCGGTGATGCCGCCGTCGACCTGGAGCCAGAGATCGAGACCGCGAGCCGTCGCCGCAGAGCGCAGCTGCCGCAACTTGGGCATCGTCTCGGGCATGAAGCTCTGGCCGCCGAAACCGGGTTCCACCGTCATGACGAGTACCTGGTCGAACTCCTCGAGGAGGTCCAGGTAGTCGTCGGCCGGTGTGCCCGGCTTGAGTGCGATGCCGGCTCTGGCGCCCATCGAGCGGAGGCGACGAGCGAGTCCGACGGGGTCCGTGGCCGCCTCGGCATGGAACGTCACCGAATAGGCGCCCAGCTCCGCGTACCCGGGCGCCCAGCGCTCCGGGTCGGTGATCATCAGGTGCACGTCCAGCGGGATGGCCGAGACGTCCTGGATGCGTCCCACCATCTGCGGACCGAACGTCAGGTTGGGCACGAAATGGTTGTCCATCACGTCCACGTGGACCAGGTCGGCGCTGGCGATCTTTCCCAGGTCGCGCTCCATGTTGACGAAATCGGCGGCGAGGATGCTGGGGTTGATCCGGGCGGGCATGCCTTTCAGCCTAGTGAAAGGGTGCGCAGGCGTCGTTCAGGACGCCGGCCGTTTCGTCAGCAGGGCGATGAACATGGCATCCGTCCCGTGACGGTGCGGCCAGAGCTGCACCTGAGCCGGGTCGCCGGCGAGATCCATCCGCTCGAGGGACACCTGCTGGAGTACGGACGCCGTGTCGAGCGGTTCGGCGGCGTCGCCCCAGCGGGCCACCGCATCCGCCACCGACAGCCTCGTCTCCGCGATGTGGGGCGAGCAGGTCACATAGGCGAGCACGCCGCCGGGCTTGAGGGCGGCGAACGCGCTGTCGAGGAGTGCGGCCTGCAGCCCGGTCAGCTCGGCGACGTCCCGTGGCGTCTTGCGCCAGCGTGCCTCCGGGCGCCGGCGGAGGGCGCCGAGGCCGGTGCACGGCGCGTCGAGCAGGATGCGGTCGAACCGCCCAGGATCCGTCTCGCCGATGGTCGTGCCGTCCCGTTCCCAGACCTCGACGGGCTCGGGCAGGCCGGCCAGTGCGCGTCGCACGAGGTCGGCACGGGCGGGCACGAGTTCGTTCGCGATCACGCTCGCACCTCCGAGCCGGGCTTCAGCGGCGAGTAGAGCGGCCTTGCCGCCGGGGCCCGCGCACAGGTCGAGCCATTCCTCGCCCGCGACGACCGCACGCGCACGGCTCAGTGCGAGTGCAGCGAGCTGCGAGCCTTCGTCCTGCACCCGGATGCGGCCGTCGTTCCGCTCGACGATCCCCTGGGGATCGCCGCCGCCGAGCGTGAAGCCGAAGGGTGAGAAGCGGTCCGCTCCTGCCTCGGGCGGCGTCTCGGCGATCCCGGGAAGGGCGATCAGGTTGACGCGCGGCGCGGTGTTGTCGGCCGCGAGCAGGTCCTCGAGCTCGGCACCGCGATCTTCCGCCTCGAGGGCACGCCGTAAGGCCCGGACCACCCAGACCGGATGCGAGTACACAGCGGCGAGCTCGTCGTCGGCACTCGACGCGTCGGAGAGGATCCGCTCGCGCCACTCGTCGGGAGTGTGGCGGCTGATCTCCCGAAGGACCCCGTTCGTGAAGCCCGTCGCCGAACGCGAACCCACAGCTCTCGCGAGGGACACGGATTCGTCGACGGCCGCATGGCTTGCCACCCGCATCGAGAGCAGCTGGTGCGTGCCCAGGCGCAGCACGTCCAGAATGGGCGGATCGATGCGATCGACTGCTCTTCCGGCCGCTCGGGCGATGACACGGTCGTAGTAGCCCTGCATCCGCAGGGTTCCGTAGGTCAGCTCGGTCGCGAGCCCGGCATCGGCCGGAGTGAGGGACGCTCGCGCGATACGGGTGGGAAGGAGCAGGTTGGCGTACGCATCCGACTCCCGGACGGCCGCGATGACGTCATAGGCGACCCGTCGGGCGGGCTGGATGCGGGGGCCGCGTTCGCTCACGAGAACACCACCTCGGCGTCGGCGAGTCCCCGCCACCAGTCGGGGGCGGGCATCGGTCGCTTGCCTGCCGGCTGCACGGTGACGAGTTCGAGGGGGTGGGTGGCCGTTCCGACGAGGACGCGCTTGTCTCTGAGCGCGGCCCGGCCCGCCTGCAGGGCCGACTCGTGCAGGGCAGGCCGTGCTTCGAGGATCTTGAACCGCTGGCCCGCGAGCATCACGAACGCGCCGGGCTCCGGGGTGACGCCACGGATGCGATCCATGGCGCGTGCGCCGTCTCCCGCGAGGTCGATGTGTGCGTCATCGATGGTGAGCTTGGGCGCGAGGGTCGGCTCACCGGTCTGCGGCGATGCGAGCGCAGTGCCGTCTCCGATCGCGTCCACCGTCCTCGCCAGGAGGTGCGCGCCGATGCCGGCCAGCGCATCCAGAACCTGGCCGGCCGTCTCCTCCGGCCCGATGGCACGCGTCGCCTCGGCGAACACATCGCCCGCGTCGAGTTCAGGGACGAGCTGGAACACCGACGCCCCGGTCACCCGGTCGCCGGCGATCAGGGCGCGTTGCACCGGAGCCGCTCCCCGCCAGCGCGGAAGCAGCGAGAAGTGCAGGTTGATCCAGCCGTAGCGCGGAACGGAGAGCAGTGGCTCGCGCACCAGCCCGCCGTAGGCGACGATGACCCCGAGATCCGGTCGCAGGTCGGCGATGCGCTCGGTGACGGATGCGTCGAGCCGGTTCGCCTTGATGGTCGCCAGGTGCCGGTCCATCGCGGCGCTCGCGACCGGTGACGGCGTCAGGACGCGCCTGCGCCCCAGCGCGGCATCGTCTCGCGTGATGACGGCGACGATCTCGTGAGGACCTTTCGCGAGTTCGTCGAGGGCGGGAACGGCGACCGCGGGGGTGCCGGCGAAGACCAGCCTCATCCGAGGTCGTCCAGGCGGTGTGCGGTTGTCATCACGGTTCTCCGGTCGGGTGCGTTTCCAGCTCCCAGTCTCTCGCATCTTCGATGTCGAGGGAGGTCAGGCGAGTTCCGGATCGTCGAAACGGACTTTCAGGCTGGGAGCAGGACGGAAGCCGCCCTTGCCGGCCGGCGCCCGGCGGCGGCGGGTCGCGTTCCGGACGATGGCGGCCCGCACGGCTGAAGCCACTTCCGGGCCGTGCGCGTAATCGAACCGCAGAATCGTCCGCGCGGCGCCGTCGGCCAGCGGAACCGGCCCCAGGACATCGATGAGGATGGCCGGGTCGACCTCCGCGACCGCTTCGTCGACGACCTCGGCCGATCCGGTGAGGGATGCGAGTCTCACCGCGGGCGGAAAGCGGAGCGCGCGCCGGTCGGCCAGTTCCTGATGCGCGAAATCGACCTGGCGCCAGGTGGCGAGATCGCGTGCGAGTCTTCCCCCCACGCCGACGAGCACAGTGGGCGCTCCCGGCGCGGCGAGGGCCGCCGCGTTGGACCACCAGCGCATGCAGTCCTCGGCGACGCGCAGGGTCTCGCGTGCGAGCATCCGTTCGCCGTCGAGCAGGAGGATCGCGCGGTAGCCGCCTGCCGCGATCGGCTCGGCGCCGCGGGTCGCTACGACGAGAGCCGGCGACGCGCCGATGGTCTGGAGCGGATGCTCCCCGTCGGCGACGACGACGCGGACACCGGGAAACGCCCGGCCGAGTTCCTCCGCGGTGCGTCCGGCGCCGACGGTCACCATGCGGAAGCGCGTGTGCTCGCAGTTGTCGCAGTGCCAGTCTGTGGCGAGGGCACCGCACCATCCGCACGACGGCGTCGCCCCGGAGCGCGTCTGGCCGAGCGGACCTTCGCACCGGTTGCAGCGTGCGGCCTGGCCGCAGTTGGCGCAGGCGAGCACCGGCGCATAGCCGGGCCGAGCCACCTGGACGAGCACGGGACCCGACTCGAGCGAAGCCTTCGCCGTCTGCCACGCGGTCGAGGGAATGCGTGCTGAGCGCGCGGCGGCATCGTTCGCCGCCTGGTTCGCTGTCGGCAACACCTTCGGACTGATCGCCCGCTCGGGCGCGACGTCGAGGAGCCAGCCCACCTCGACGAGACGCTGCACCTCAGCGCTCCGGCTGTGGCCGGCGAAGATGAGCGCGCCCCCCTGAAGCTCCTGGCGGACGAGCGCCGCATCACGGGCGTGGACGTACGGGCTCAGCGGCTCGGCGTGCAGCGGGTCGCCGTCGTCCCACACAGCGATGAGGCCGAGCTCCGTCGCGGGGGCGTAGACGGCGGAACGGTTGCCGATGACGATGCGGGGTGAGGCGAGAGCGTCGAGGAACGCGCGGTAGCGTTCGGCGTTGGACTGGCGCGCATCTGCCCGCACCACGGCCTCGCGCGGTGCGATCGCGGCCAGGGCGGCGGCGAGCTGGTCCTGGTCGCGATAGTCGGGGACCACGACGATCGCCGAGCGGCCGGATGCCCAGCAGCCGGCCGCAGCCGAGGCGAGGGTGACCGCCCATTCGCCGACCCACGTGCCGTCGGGCAGTTCGGAGAGGTGCGGTCGCGCCTGCAGCGCGATCCGCTGCTCTCCCGCGACGGCGCTCTCGACACGCCCCGGTTCGTAGCCGCGCACGGGCGAGGCGGCGAAGGGGGCCGGGTCGGGTGCGCCGCCGGCGGCCTCGGCAGCGCGTGCGGCGAGCCACGCCTTCTCCACCCGCACCTGCCGGCCGGGTACGGCCAGGCGCACGACGTCGTTCGCTGTGCCGGCGCTGCGGTCGGCGACCCTGCGGGCGAGCGCCCACACCTCCGGCGAGAGCACGGGAACGGGTGAGACGACGGCGTCCACGTCGCTGAGGGCACCCTCGTACTCCGCGTCCGGGAAGTCGATGAGGTAGCCGTCGGCGATACGGCCGGCGGAACGCAACGGCACTTTGACGCGTACGCCGGGTATCGCGTCCCCCAGAAGCTCTTCAGGAATGCGGTAGTCGAACAGATGATCCAGTTGGGGCAGGGCCGAGTCGATCAGCACGCGGGCGACCCTGCCTGTCGCCGCCACGCCTACAATCCTGCGGCAGACCGGAGGTCTTCGACCTTGTCGAGACGTTCCCACGTGAAGTCGGGAAGTTCGCGGCCGAAGTGCCCGTAGGTCGCCGTCTGGGCGTAGATCGGCCGCAAGAGGTCGAGCGAACGGATGATCGCCGCCGGGCGCAGGTCGAACACCTCGCGGATCGCCCGGATGATCTGCTCGTCGGGGATCACGCCGGTGCCGAACGTCTCGACGTAGAGGCCCACCGGTGCCGCCTTGCCGATCGCATATGCCACCTGCAGCTCGAGTCGGTCGGCGAAGCCCGCAGCCACCGCGTTCTTGGCCACCCACCGCATCGCATACGCCGCCGAGCGGTCGACCTTCGACGGGTCTTTGCCGCTGAAGGCTCCCCCGCCGTGCCGGCTTGCGCCGCCGTACGTGTCGACGATGATCTTGCGGCCGGTGAGCCCGGCATCGCCCTTGGGGCCGCCGATCTCGAATCGGCCGGTCGGGTTGATCAGGTTCCGCACATGGGATGCGTCGAGACCGGCTCCGTGAAGCACCGGGTTGATGACCTCCTCGATGACCTCGGCCTGGAGCGTCTCGGAGTCGATCGAGGGTGAGTGCTGGGTCGACAGGACGACGGTCTGGACGGTCTTCGGGACGAAGCCTTCGTAGCCGACGGTCACCTGGGTCTTTCCGTCGGGGCGGAGGTAGTCGAGCGTACCGTCCTTGCGCACTTCGGCGAGACGTTCGGCGAGGCGGTGGGCCAGCCAGATCGGCAACGGCATGTACTGCGGTGTCTCGGTCGTGGCATAGCCGAACATGATGCCCTGATCGCCCGCACCCTGCCGGTCGAGATCGTCGCCGCTCTGCTCGGCGCGGGTTTCGAGCGCATTGTCGACGCCCTGGGCGATGTCGGGAGACTGCGCTCCGATCGACACGGAGACGCCGCACGAACGACCGTCGAAGCTGACATCGGACGAGTTGTAGCCGATATCGACGATGCGGTCGCGCACGAGTGTCGGGATGTCGACATAGCCACTGGTCGTGACCTCTCCCGCGACGTGCACGAGACCGGTGGTCACCAGCGTCTCGACGGCGACGCGGCTCGCCGGGTCTTCGGCGATGAGGGCGTCGAGAATGCTGTCGGAGATCTGGTCGCAGATCTTGTCGGGGTGGCCCTCGGTGACGGATTCGGAGGTGAACAGGCGCAGTTCAGTCAAGGTTGTCCCATGTTCGGGCCCGTCCACATCTGGTTTGCGTTAGGCGATGACGTCGAGAATACGATCGGCCACCGACAGCTTCGTTCCGGAGGCCTCCATCACTATATCGCCGCCCCTTTTCAGCACGACGATCTCGTTGCTTTCTGTGGCGAAACCGTGCGACCATCCGACCTGGTTGAGGATCAGGAAATCGGATCCTTTGGCCTCGAGCTTGCTGCGGCCGAGCTCGACGAGGGCGGACGGATCCTGTTCGGTCTCGGCGGCGAATCCCACGATCGTCTGGCCGTCGCGCTTCGCTGCGGCGAGTCCCTTGAGGACATCGGGGTTCGCGACCAGTTCGAGTGTCAGCCGGTCACCGGCATCGGTCTTCTTGATCTTGTCGGAGCGCACGACAGCCGGTCGATAGTCGGCGACGGCCGCGGCCATCACGACGATGTCGGCCGAGCGCGCGGCCTCGGTCACCGCATCCTGCAGTTCGTTCGCCGTTCCCACCTCGATGAGACGAACGCCCTCGGGCGGTGCGACCTCGAGGTGGGCCGCTATCAGCGTGACGTCGGCGCCGCGGGCTTTCGCCGCGACCGCGAGGGCGATGCCCTGTCGGCCGCTGGACCGATTGCCGAGGAAGCGCACCGGGTCGAGCGGTTCGCGTGTTCCGCCAGCCGTGATGACGATCCGACGGCCGGCCAGGTCATCCCCGCCGCGCGCCGGCCGGACGAATTCTCCTGCCCTCCGTCGTTCGCTGAGCGATACCACGGTCGCCGGCTGACCGGGGGCGGTTGCCGCGGCGACGGCCGGGGCGGCTGCGTCCCGCGTCGCGCCGCCTTCGATCGCAGCAAGTGCAGCCCGCACGATCGTGTCGGGCTCCTCCATCCGGCCCGGCCCGGAATCCTTACCCGTGAGCTGACCGACGGCCGGACCCACGATGGTCACACCGCGACTCCGGAGCGTCGCGATGTTCGCGACGGTTGCGGGGTTCTGCCACATCTCGGTGTGCATCGCCGGCGCTATCACCAGCGGGGCCGTGCTGGCCAGGACGGTATTGCCGAGCAGGTCGTCGGCGAGGCCTACCGCGAGCTTGGCGATCGTGTTGGCCGTCGCCGGAGCGATGACGATGAGATCGGCCGACTGGCCGATGGCGACGTGCCGGACCTCGGCGACGCCTTCGTAGAGGTCGGTGGCGACCGGGTTCCGGCTGATCGCCTCGAGAGTCGGCCGCCCGACGAAGCGGAGCGCCGCCTCGGTGGCGACGACATGCACCGAGTGCCCTTGGAGCACCAGGGCGCGGATGACTCCGACGGCCTTGTACGCGGCGATGCCGCCCGTAATTCCGACGACGATCGTCAGTCGCGTGCTCACAGCGGCCACCCCTCAGGAAGATCAACGGAACCGGATGAGGGCCGCCTTCTGGCGACCCTCGACACCGCTACTCGACGATCGGCTTGATGACGAGCTTGTCCTCGTTGATCTCGTGGAGCGCGACCGAGAGCGGCTTGTCGTCGATCGTCGAGTCGACGAGCGGACCGACGTTGTCGAACAGGCTGCCCTCGTGGAGGTCGGCGTAATAGTCGTTGATCTGGCGAGCGCGCTTGGAGGCGAAGATCACCAGCGCGTACTTCGATTCGACTTTGGCGAGGACGTCGTCGATCGGCGGGTCGATGATGCCTTTGAGGTTGGTTCCCATACGTGTACTGCTCCTTGATAGAGGTCTGGTCGTCGGTCGACGAGCGCTGCGAGACGCACGCTGCGAGGCGAACACAGTGAAGTCTCGGTGGGGCGCGGCGACGGCTACGAGCGCGACGGCGCCGTGCGGATCTTCATCAAGTCTACGACCTCGCGAGCGGCATCGGCCACGTCGCTGTTCACGACCCGGTAGTCGAACTCGTCCTGGGCGGCGAGTTCGACCTTAGCGGTCTCCAGTCTGCGCTGCTGTTCGGCCGAGTCTTCGGTGCCTCGCCCGATGAGTCTGCGCACCAGCTCCTCCCAGGTCGGCGGAAGGAGGAAGATCAACCGGGCCTCGGGCATCGCCGCCCGGACGCTGCGCGCGCCCTGGAGGTCGATCTCGAGGAGGACGCTGCGCCCCGCCTCCAGCGCTTGTTCGATGGGACGGCGAGGAGTGCCGTAGCGCGAGGCATTGTGGACGGTCGCCCACTCGAGCAGCTCCCCCGCCCCGATCATGCGGTCGAACTCGGCGTCGTCGACGAAGAAGTAGTTCACGCCGTCGACTTCACCCGGACGGGGTGACCGCGTCGTCGCCGAAACGGAGAGCAGCACATCGGGATAGTTCTCACGGATGTAACCCGCGACACTGCCCTTGCCGACGGCCGTCGGTCCGGCGAGCACGACGAGCCGGTTGGGACGCCGTCCGTGGTTCGCAGCCTCGCGATCGACGAGGTATTCACGCAGGCGCACCCGCTGGTGCTTGCCCAGGCCGCCGAGCCGTTTCGCCGGGGAGATCGCGAGTCTCTCGAGCGCCTCGTGCATCTTGGTCGTGCCGATGGCGGGCACGCTGAGCAGGAACTCCGTCACCCGAAGTCGGCCCTCGATGCCCTCGGGCTCCTCGGACGATCGGTCGAGAACGGTCAGCGACGATACGTCTCCGCTCGCGATGGTGGCCTTGACTGCGGCCCGGGCACGGCGTGCCGCGATCGCCGCGCGCGATGCGGCGACCCGGTCGACGTCGGGCGGGGTCGGGCGGTTGCCGAGCTCAGCCAATCTCGGCCCCCAGTTCGGCCCGAACCTGCTCGGCACGTACCCCGACGACCTCCGCGATGCGTTCGGGGCCCGCAGCCAGGATTGCGCGGGACTCGCTCACGATCGTGGCCGGCGCGTACGAGCCGAAGATCGAGCGGGCCGCAGACAGTGCGGCCCCTTGGTGGCCGAAACCGGGCGCGAGGACCGGCGGTGGGTTGAAGCCGGCCGGTGAGCCGGTGTCGATGCCGAATCGCGAGAGATCGAGGGTCGCTCCGATGACGACACCGATCGACCCGAAGGGATGCGCGGACTGGGCTTCGTTGAACGCCTTCACATCTTCGATGATGGCACGGGAGACCGTTCGCGCGCTGCCGTTCTCCACAGGCAGGACGGCGCGCTGGATCAGTTCCGCCTCCGGGTTCGAGGTGGCGGCGAGAACGAACAGTCCTTTGCCCGACGCCTCGGCCAGCGCCATCGGCTCAGCGATCGAGCCGACTCCCTGGAAAGCCGCGATCGTCATCGCGTCCGCCTCCAGGGGCGAGCCCGGCGTGAGCCAGGCCTGGGCGTACGCTTCGACGGTCGTGCCGATGTCGCCGCGTTTCGCGTCGGCGATCACGAGGAGGCCGGCAGCGCGCGCCGAAGCGAGCACATCTTCGAGCGCAGCGTAACCCGCCGCGCCGAAACGCTCGAAGAAGGCGACCTGGGGTTTCACGATGCCGGCCCGGCCCGCCGCGGCGTCCACGACCCGCAGGCCGAAGTCCCGTGCACCGCCGCCCGATTCCTCGAGACCCCACTCGCGGAGCAGGTGAGGGTGCGGATCGATGCCGACGCACAGCCGGCCGAACTCGGCGAAGACCGACGCCAGCCGGTCCCCGAACGCCGTCGTCGAAGCGGTCACAGCCGCGCCGCCCGATCGAGTGCGTACTGCTGAAGCGAGCGGACCTCGAACCCTTCGCGGATGGCGTCGACCGAGGCGACGGCAGCGCTGAGTTCTGCGATCGTCGTGAACAGCGGCTTGTCGCCGGCGACGGCGGCGGCGCGGATCTCGTAGCCGTCTGCGCGGGCGGAGCGGCCGCTCGGGGTGTTGATCACCACATCCACTTCATTGCGGTTGATCAGGTCGACGATCGACGGGGCCTCGCCGTCGGGGGCGTCGCTGAACTTGCGAACGACACGCGCGCGGATCCCGTTCCGGTTGAGCACTTCGGCCGTGCCTTCAGTCGCCAGGATCTCGAAGCCCAGCTGCTGCAGGCGCAGCACCGGCAGCACGATGGAGCGCTTGTCGCGGTCGGAGACGGAGACGAACGCCGTGCCGCCGAGGGGCATCCCGCCGTAGGCGGCGGACTGGCTCTTGGCGAACGCCCGGGGGAAGTCCTTGTCGATGCCCATGACCTCACCGGTGGAACGCATCTCCGGGCCGAGCACGGAGTCGACGATCTGGCCTTCGCGCGTGCGGAACCGCTTGAACGGGAGCACGGCCTCCTTGACGGCGACCGGCGAGTCCATCGGGATGACCGACCCGTCCTGCACCGGGAGAAGACCCTCCTCGATCAGGTCGGCGACCATCTCCCCCACCATGATGCGCGACGCGGCCTTCGCGAGCGGGATTCCGAGCGCTTTCGACACGAACGGCACTGTGCGCGACGCGCGTGGATTCGCCTCGAGGACGTAGAGCACACCGGCGCCGATCGCGAACTGCACGTTCAGCAGCCCACGCACACCGATGCCCTCGGCGATCTTGAGGGTCGCATCGCGCACCCGATCGATCTCCTGGCGGCCGAGCGTGACAGGCGGAAGTGTGCAGCTCGAGTCGCCCGAGTGGATGCCGGCCTCCTCGATGTGCTCCATGACGCCTCCGATGTAGAGGCGTTCACCGTCGTAGAGGGCGTCGACGTCGATCTCGATCGCATCGTCGAGGAAGCGGTCGACCAGCAACGGATGGGCGGGGCCGACGATGCCCTGGTTGGCGACCCGCTCGAAGTAGTCCGCGAGCGACGGGCTGTCGTATACGATCTCCATTCCGCGACCGCCGAGCACGTAGCTCGGGCGGACGAGCACCGGGTAGCCGATCTGTTCGGCCACGGTGACTGCGCCCGCGAAGTCGTGCGCCGTCCCGTTGCGGGGCGCGAGGAGGCCCGCGTTCTCGAGGATCTCCGCGAACAGGCCGCGTTCCTCCGCGAGGTCGATCGCCTCCGGGGTGGTCCCGAGGATGGGCACCCCGGCGGCCTGCAGCCCCTTGGCCAGCCCCAGCGCCGTCTGCCCGCCGAGCTGCACGACGACTCCCACGAGTTCGCCGGTCCGGCTCTCCGCATGGATGACCTCCAGCACGTCCTCCAGGGTGAGCGGCTCGAAGTAGAGGCGGTCGCTCGTGTCGTAGTCGGTCGAGACCGTCTCCGGGTTGCAGTTGATCATGATCGTCTCGAAACCGGCATCGTGCAGCGCGAAGGATGCGTGGACGCACGAGTAGTCGAACTCGACGCCCTGGCCGATGCGGTTGGGGCCGGATCCCAGGATGACCACCTTGCGCCTGTCGCTCGGCTCGACTTCCGTCTCGAGGTCGTAGCTCGAGTAGTGGTACGGCGTGAGCGCCGGGAACTCGCCTGCGCAGGTGTCGACCGTCTTGTAGACGGGCCGGACGTCGAGGATGTGGCGGATCTCCCGCACGTCCGCCTCGCCGAACCCGCGGAGCTGGCCGATCTGCGCATCCGAGAATCCGTGGTCCTTCGCGTAGCGGAGCGTGTCCGTGTCGAGGGTCTCAGCGGTGCGTACCTGCTCGGCGATGTCGTTGATCAGCACGATCTGGTCGATGAACCAGGGATCGATCTTCGTCGCCTCGAAGACCTGCCCGATCGTCGCACCCAGGCGGAGGGCCTGCTGCACATCGACGATGCGGCCGTCGGTCGGGGTGGCGATCGACTCGAGCAGCTGTTCCAAGGTGCGGTCTTCGGTGCCCCAGTGGAAGGACGAGCCGCGCTTCTCGAGAGAACGGAGCGCCTTCTGGAGCGCGCTCGCGTAGTTGCGGCCGATCGCCATCGCCTCGCCGACGGACTTCATGGTCGTCGTGAGGGTCGGATCGGCGGCGGGGAACTTCTCGAAGGCGAAGCGCGGAACCTTCACGACGACGTAGTCGAGCGTCGGCTCGAAGCTGGCCGGGGTCACCCTCGTGATGTCGTTGGGGATCTCGTCGAGACGGTAGCCGATGGCGAGCTTGGCGGCGATCTTCGCGATCGGGAACCCGGTCGCCTTCGATGCGAGCGCGGACGACCGGGAGACCCGCGGGTTCATCTCGATCACGATCACGCGCCCGTCCGCCGGGTCGACCGCGAACTGGATGTTGCACCCGCCGGTGTCGACCCCGACGGCGCGGATGATGTCGATCCCGATGTCGCGCAGGTTCTGGTACTCGCGATCGGTCAGGGTGAGCGCCGGGGCCACCGTGATCGAGTCGCCGGTGTGCACCCCGACCGGGTCGACGTTCTCGATCGAGCAGACGACCACCGTGTTGTCGGCGGTGTCGCGCATCAGTTCGAGTTCGTACTCTTTCCAGCCGAGGATCGACTCCTCCAGCAGCACCTCGCTCGTGGGGCTCTGGTGCAGGCCGTCGCCGACGATCCGGCGCAGCTCCTTTTCGGTGTGGGCGAATCCGGAGCCCAGGCCGCCCATCGTGAACGAGGGACGGACGACGAGCGGGTAGCCGAGGTCTTCTGCGAAGCCGACCGCCTCTTCGACCGAATGCGCGATGTGCGAGCGCGCGACATCCGCTCCCGCCGCGATGACGAGATCCTTGAAGATCTGGCGGTCCTCACCTTTCTGGATCGCCTCGAACTTCGCCCCGATGAGCTCGACGCCGTACTTCTCGAGGATGCCGTGCTCGTGGAGCTGGATGGCCGCGTTGAGCGCCGTCTGGCCGCCCAGGGTGGGCAGGATCGCATCCGGTCGCTCCGTGGCGATGATCGTCTCGATGACCTGCCAGGTGATCGGCTCTACGTAGGTCGCGTCGGCGAAGTCGGGGTCGGTCATGATCGTCGCCGGGTTGGAGTTGACGAGGATGACGCGCACGCCCTCCTCGCGCAGCACGCGGCACGCCTGGGTGCCCGAGTAGTCGAACTCGCACGCCTGCCCGATGACGATCGGCCCGGAGCCGATGACCAGGACGCTCTTGATGTCTTCCCTGCGTGGCATTACTCAGCGTCTCCCTGGGTACTCAGGACCATGTCCCTGAACCTGTCGAACAGGTAGTTGGCGTCGTGGGGCCCGGCGGCCGCCTCGGGGTGGTACTGCACGCTGAACGCGTTGAGGTCAAGGCAGTTCAGGCCCTCGACGACGTTGTCGTTGAGGCTGAAGTGACTGACCTCGACCCGGCCGAAGCCGGCCGGCGACTCGATGATGCCCTCGATGGGTGCGTCGACCGCGAAACCGTGGTTCTGCGAGGTGATCTCGACGCGGCCCGTGGACTTGTCGAGAACGGGCTGGTTGATCCCGCGGTGGCCGAAGGGCAGCTTGTACGTGCCGAAGCCGAGAGCTCGCCCGAGCAGCTGGTTGCCGAAGCAGATGCCGAAGTAGGGCACGCCGGCGCGGAGCACCTCCTGCAGCAGGGCGACATGGCGATCGGATGCACTCGGGTCGCCGGGCCCGTTCGAGAAGAACAGGGCCGACGGCTCCAGCTCGAGCACGTCGGTCGCCGAGACCATCTGAGGGAGCACATGGACGTCGAAGCCGCGGGCTGCCAGGTAGGCGAGGGTGGATGCCTTGACACCGAGGTCGAGGACCGCCACGGACCCGATGCGGTCGCCGACCGCGGGCACGGTGAACGGCTCGGGGGTGGAGACCTCCGCGGAGAGGTTGCGGCCGGACATCTCGGCGCCGCTGCGCACGAGGTCGAGCTGTTCGCTGTCGCTGAGCTCGAAATCGGGCCCGGAGAAGATGCCGGAACGCATGGCTCCCGCCGACCGGATGTGACGGGTGACGGCGCGGGTGTCGATGCCGCTGATTCCGACGACACCCCCGGCGACGAGGTCGTCGTCCAGGCTGCGGGTCGCGCGGAAGTTCGAGACGATGCGCGACGGTTCGCGCACGACGTAGCCGGCCACCCAGATGCGACGCGACTCCATGTCTTCGTCGTTCGTGCCGGTGTTGCCGATATGCGGCGCCGTCATCAGGACGATCTGCCCGGCGTAGGACGGGTCGGTGAGCGTCTCCTGGTATCCGGTCATGCCTGTCGCGAAGACCGCCTCGCCGAGCGTGCGGCCCGTCGCGCCGTAGGCGCGCCCGACGTAGCGTTTGCCGTCCTCGAGGACGAGGACTGCGGGTTCGAACCCTGCCACCTCACACCTCCCTTTCGTTGGTCTGTTCCGTGCCGGGGTCGCCGATCGCACCGGGCGACCGCCCGCGCGCCGCTTCCGGCAGGATGTCTGTCACGGCGCCGATGATCGACGCCCGTTCGGCCGGGTCGATGACCCGGAGGTAGCTGTCGACGACCGTGCCGCCGTTTGTTGTCCAGGCGATCCGGACCAGACCGTCGGTCTCGACCACGCGATCGATCGCCCAGGTCGCGACACCGACGCCGAGGAGGGCGGATGCGCGGATGAAGACGAGGTTCGCCCCGGTGATGGCGAGCGAAAGGCCATCGGCGGCGACCGAGACCGTCGCGCGACCGCGGAAGCCGAGATCCGGCAGCACGAGACGCTCGAGGGGCTTGTCGTGAACCGTCGTCGCGACGTACAGGGTCTCCGCCTCGAAAGTCGGGGATGCCGCATCCGCCGGCAGTTCGTAACTCGCTCCGAGACCGGCATCGCGCCGGGCGCGCCGGCGCCAGGCCACGAGGAGTACGACGAGGATGAGGGCTGCCACCGCGATCGCCACGAGCGTGGGAACGAGCTTATCCATTGTTGGACTCCATCCAGAAAGCCGCTTGGGCGGCCACCTCGTCCGGCGGCAGCACGGCTCCGTCGAGAACCGTCGGGTAGCCGTGGTGGAAGGTCGCAACGACGTGACCGGGCAGGTCCATCGACAGGTAGGGCGAGTTGACGCCCTTGCCCACGAGATCGCGTGTCGAGAAGGTCCGGCTCCCCTGTGGGTCGTACAGAAGGAATTCGGCCGGGGCGCCGGCGGCAATGGTGCCGTGACCGGTCAGTCGCCCGATCGCCGCTGGTGCGCTCGACAGGACGCGCGCGACGTCGTTCCAGTCGAGCTGGCCGCTCCTGACCACCGCGGCGTGGACGACGGAAAGCGCGGACTCGAGCCCGACCATCCCGAACGCTGCGGCATCCCACTCGCAGTCCTTCGCTTCGACCGGATGCGGTGCGTGGTCGGTTGCGACGATGTCGATCGTTCCATCGGCGAGCCCGGCGCGAAGCGCTTCGACGTCCTCGCGGCGTCGGAGTGGCGGGTTGACCTTGTACCGTGCGTCGTAGCCGGCCGCGAGCTCTTCGGTGAGCAGCAGGTGGTGCGGCGTCACCTCTGCGGTGACGTCGATCCCGCGCGCCTTGGCCCACCGGACCACGTCGACCGATCCCGCCGTCGACACATGGCAGACGTGCAGGCGCGAGCCGACATGCTCAGCGAGCAGGACGTCTCGGGCGATGATCGACTCCTCGGCGACAGCGGGCCAGCCGGTGAGGCCGAGTTCGCCCGAAAGGGCGCCCTCGTTCATCTGGGCGCCGGCGGTCAGGCGTGGCTCCTGGGCGTGCTGCGCGATGACGCCGTCGAACGCCTTCACGTATTCGAGGGCTCGCCGCATGAGCAGCGGATCGGAGACGCACTTGCCGTCATCGGAGAAGACCCGGACCCTCGCCCGCGAATCCGCCATGGCTCCGAGCTCGGCCAGACGCTCGCCCTCGAGCCCGACCGTCACCGCGCCGATGGGCCGCACGGTCGCATAGCCTGCGCGGTCGCCAAGGGACAGGACCTGCTCCACAACGCCCGCAGTGTCAGCAACCGGCGAGGTGTTCGCCATGGCGAACACGGCAGTGAAACCCCCGGCCGCGGCGGCGCGCGTGCCCGTCAGAACGGTCTCGCTCTGCTCGAAGCCGGGTTCGCGCAGGTGTGTGTGCAGGTCGACCAGCCCGGGAAGTGCAAGCAGACCGTCCGCATCGACGACGGTCGCGCCTGCGGAGGAGAGCCCGGTTCCGGTGTCGGCGATCCGGCCGTTCTCCACGAGCAGATCGGTCGTCGTGCCGTCGGCCAGCGTCGCACCACGGACCAGGTGCCGAGCGCGTGCGTTGTCAGTTCCCATTTACGAGTCCTCCCGATCTCCGGACAGCAGGAGGTACAGCGCGGCCATCCTCACAGACACCCCGTTCGCGACCTGTTCCCTCACGGTCGACTGCGGTGAGTCGGCCGCAGCAGCCGAGATCTCGAGGCCCCTGTTCATCGGGCCGGGGTGCATCACAATGCTATCGGGGCGCAGGCGGGCGAGCCGTTCGTCGTCGAGCCCCCAGCGCCGCGCGTATTCGCGGCTGTTCGGGAAGAATGCCGCGTTCATCCGCTCGGCCTGGATGCGCAGCATCATCACGACATCGGGGCTGCCCGCGTCGATCGCTTCGTCCAGGTCGAAGCCGACCTCGGCCGGCCAGCCGCTCACATCCACCGGAAGGAGCGTCGGAGGAGCGACCAGCCTGATCCGGGCTCCGAGGGTGTCGAGCAGCCACACGTTGGAGCGGGCGACCCTCGAGTGCAGGATGTCGCCGACGATGGTCACCGTCACGCCGTCGAGGTCGCGGCCGCGCGAGCCGGCCCCGTGGAGGCGCCGACGGATCGTGAACGCATCCAGCAGGGCCTGCGTGGGATGCTCGTGCGTGCCGTCGCCTGCGTTGATGATGCCGGCGTCGATCCAGCCGCTGGAGGCCAGGGTGTGCGGTGCGCCGGAGGCGGGGTGACGCACGACGACCGCATCCGCGCCCATGGCGGCGAGGGTCTGAGCGGTGTCCTTCAGGCTTTCGCCCTTCGACACGCTCGACCCTTTCGCACTGAAATTGATGACGTCGGCAGAGAGGCGCTTGGCCGCGGCCTCGAACGAGATGCGGGTGCGCGTCGAATCCTCGAAGAAGAGGTTGACGACGGTCTTGCCCCGCAGCGTCGGCAGCTTCTTGACCTCCCGTCCCTGTACGTCGGCCATGTCCTCGGCGACATCGAGCAGCCGGATCGCGTCGTCGCGATCGAGACCCTTGGTCGAGAGCAGGTGCCTCATGAGCGCGCCTCCCGTGTGGTGTCCGAAACGATCCCGTCGGGCGAATCGATGGTCACGTACTCGTCTCCGTCGACTTCGGTCAGACGGACGTTGATGCGTTCGGATGCGGCGCTCGGCAGGTTCTTCCCGACGAAGTCGGCGCGGATGGGGAGCTCCCGGTGCCCGCGGTCGACCAGCACTGCAAGGCGCACGACGCGTGGTCTCCCGAGGTCGCTCAGCGCATCGAGGGCGGCCCGGATCGTGCGGCCGGAGAACAGGACATCGTCGACGAGGACGACCGTCTTGCCGTCGATCGGACCGGGCAGCGACGTCGGAGACGGCGCCCGCGTCGGGTTGCGCGACAGGTCGTCGCGGTACATCGTGACGTCGAGCGACCCGACGATCGATTCGCCTGTGCCCGGCTCGATCCGCTCGATGGTCTCCGCGATCCGGCGGGCGAGGGCGACACCACGTGTCGGGATGCCGAGGATGACCAGATCGCTCACGCCCCGGTTGGACTCCAGGATCTCGTGAGAGATCCGAGTCAACGCCCGGGTGATGTCAGCCTGCTGGAGCACTGTGCGCACCGTCATGCCGACCCCCTTTCCCGCCTCACAGGACGGCTCTTAAAGGATGTCTACCTCGACGAGCATAGCCTGTCTTCGAGCGGGTTCAGTGCGAGTCGAGGAACTTCGCAAACGCCTTCTCGTCGGTGATGCTCCCGCCGTAGGAGATGCCGTTGACGAGAACCGTCGGCGTGCCCTTGATCTGCGTGATGTCGGCGTTCTTGATCGGTCCGGCCAGGGCATGCTGCGTGATCGACTGCGCCCAGGCCTGGTTCGCTCCCGTCGCCAGACACGACGAGATGTCCGGCACACCGAGCGCCGTCGCCATCGACACCAGCTTCTTGTCGGGCAGTCCGTCGCTGCCCTCCTTGGGCTGGTTCTTGTACAGCGCGGTGAGGTAGTCGAGCGTGGCATCCGGCGTCGACTCCGCGACGCAGGTGAGGGCAGCGGATGCGCGGCTCGAGTACTGCGTACCGCTCGACGACGGGTCGAGGAACATGAGCGGATGAAGACGCACGGTCGCGGTGCCGTCGGCCACGGCGCCGGCGAGGGTGGCCCCGTTCGTCAGATCGAACTCCTGGCAGTACGGGCACATCGGATCGAAATAGACATCAACGGTCTTCGCACCCGAACCGACCTGGATGAAACCGTCATCGAAGTGCACGGCCCCGCTCGTGCCGGTCGGCACCGAGACGGTCGGCGTGGGAATGGTTGCTGCGCTGGAGCAGGCGCCCACTCCAATGCTGATCGCAGCCGCCAGGACGAGGGCGCCGGCCGTCGTCAGGGCGCGGATGAGCGTGTTGCGGCGTCGAGCCATGAGGCTGCCTTTTCCTGGTCGGATCGCGGTCAGCCCGCGGATTTGGTCTGGGCGATCTTCGCGAGGAGCCCGTTGATGAAGCCGGCCGAGTCCTCGGTCGAGAGAACCGTTGCGGCCTCGACGGCTTCGGAGATGGCGACGCCGTCGGGAACCTCGTCGTTGAAGACGACCTCCCAGATGCCGATCCGCAGGATGGCGCGGTCGACCACCGGCATGCGCGCGAGCGTCCACCCCTGCGAGTAGGTCTCGATCAGTTCGTCGATCTCATCGCCGTTGTCGATCACGCCGTCGAGGATCTCGCGCGCATAGAGCCACGATGCCTCACGCTGGGGTTCGCTGGCAGCCCGTTCCGCTTCCGTCGCCAGCGCCTGGTTCAGCGGTATCTGGCGCAGGTCGGCGCCGTACAGCACATCGAGCGCCCGTTTGCGCGCTTTCGTCCGTGCACTCATCGCGAGACGGCGGTCAGTCGTTCACGCGGCCGAGGTAGTCCCCGGTACGCGTGTCGACCTTGACCTTGGTTCCGGTCTCGAGGAACAGCGGCACCTGGATCTGGTAGCCGGTCTCGACCGTTGCCGGCTTCGTTCCGCCGGTCGAGCGGTCGCCCTGCAGGCCCGGCTCGGTGTAAGTGATCTCGAGGGTCACGGATGCGGGGAGCTCGACGTAGAGCGGCTCGCCTTCGTGCAACGCAACGGTCACCGACTGGTTCTCGAGCATGAAGTTCGAGGCGTCGCCGACGACGACACCGGACACGGTGAGCTGGTTGTAGTCGGAGGTGTCCATGAAGACGTAGCCGTCGCCGTCCTGGTACAGGTACTGGAAGTCGCGACGATCCACGTTGGCCGTCTCGATCTTGGCGCCCGCGTTGAAGGTGCGGTCGACGGTCTTGCCGCTGGTGACGTTCTTCAGCTTGGTTCGCACGAATGCGCCGCCCTTGCCGGGCTTGACATGCTGGAACTCGATCACCGTCCACAGCTGGCCGTCCATGTTGAGGACGACGCCGTTCCGGATGTCAGCGGTTGAAGCCATGCGAGAGTATTCCGTTCGATTGAGGAAGCGTGAGTGGACCGACGGCGACACGCGCGCCTGCAGCCGACGAGAGGACACTTCGGTCCCGATGGGTGCCGGATGCCCGGCGACCACAAGAGATTCTAGTTGTCAGAGCGCGTTTCGGCGAATGTACGCGAGCGCGAGGCGGTAGGACTCGAACCCGAACCCGGCGATCACACCCGTGACGACGGGAGTCAGTACGCTCGTGTGACGGAACTCCTCCCGGGCGTGCGGGTTCGAGATGTGCACCTCGACGACGGGGATCCCGGCCTTCGTGACCATGGAGACCGCATCCTGGAGCGCGTACGAGTAGTGGGTCCAGGCGCCCGCGTTGAGGATGACCGGGGTGCGCTCGTCGACCGCCGCGTGCAGCCAGCCCAGCATCACCCCTTCGTCGTCGGTCTGTCGCAGGTCGACGGTCAGCTCGGGCGCATCCGCAACGAGCTGCGCGCGCAGGTCGTCCAGTGTCGCCGACCCGTAGACGGCGGGTTCACGCGTTCCGAGGCGCCCGAGGTTCGGGCCGTTCAGGACCAGCACTGTGCTCATGGCGCCTCAGCCTACCGGCGCTTCGCCCGGCTCGAGCGGGCGGACGCGCACCGCTGACCACGTGTCGTCGAGCGCGACGTTGCTGTTGGGGCGCCAGCCGAAAGCCCCGGATTCCCGCATGATCGTGTCGCGGTTCAGGTCAGCCCGGTTCCCCTTGGGGTAGCAGAACCAGACCGCGCGGGCATTCATGAGCCCGGGCAGTTCGGATGCGAAACGCTCGAGGAGTTCGGCCCGGGTGCCCACGAAGACGATCGCGACGGATGCCTCCGCCGTGCCCTCCCGTGTGAGACGGGCGCCATCGGGCAGTTCTCCGAGCCGGACAGCGTCGCCGTCCGTGCCCGCGACGAGCGCGACGATATCCCCCGGCTTGATCTGCAGCTTCTGCGCAACGGTTCGTTCCGTCATCGTCAGGATCCGATCTCCTGGTAAGCGGCGAAGAGGAGGCTGGCGTCGGGGCCGGCGAGCACCGTCGGCCGGGCGATGTCGTCGAGCACGATGAACCGGAGCATCCCGCCGCGTGCCTTCTTGTCGCGCTGCATGGTCGCGAGCAGCGTCTGCCAGCGGCCGAGCGGGTAGGTCACCGGGAGGCTCAGCGATTCGAGGATGCGCTTGTGCCGGTCGGCCACTTCGTCGGAGAGCCTGCCGCTCAGCCGGGCCAGTTCCGCAGCGAACATCATGCCCACCGCGACAGCCGCACCGTGCCTCCACTGGTAGCGCTCGGCGTGCTCGATGGCGTGGCCCAGGGTGTGACCGTAGTTCAGGATCTCGCGCAGCCCGGCCTCGGTGAAGTCCTCGCCCACCACGCGGGCCTTGATGCCGATCGACAGCTCGACCAGCCTGCGGAACTCGGGCGTGCGCGGATCCGTCGCGCGATCCGCATCCGCCTCGATGATGTCGAGGATCTCCGGTTCGGCGATGAAACCGCACTTCACGACCTCGGCGAACCCAGCGAGGATCTCGTTGCGCGGCAGCGAGTCGAGGGTGTCGAGGTCGGCGACGACCGCCGCCGGCGCATAGAACGCTCCGACGAGGTTCTTGCCCTCGGCGGTGTTGATGCCGGTCTTCCCGCCGACCGACGCGTCGACCATCCCGAGCAGGGTGGTCGGGACCTGCACGAGCCGGACGCCTCGGAGCCAGGTGGCCGCAACGAACCCCGCCAGGTCGGTGACCGCGCCTCCGCCGAACCCGATGACGGCATCCGTTCGCGTGAAGTCGGCTTGCCCCAGTACCTGCCAGCAGAACGCTGCGACCTCGACACGTTTACCGGCTTCGGCGTCGGGGATCTCGGCGAGCAGCACCTCATACTGTCCCAGCAGGGATTCCCTCAGCTCGGCGGCAGCCGCTCCGAGCGTCGGCGGATGCACGATCAGGACCTTCTTCACCCCCGCGCCGAGATGCGTACCGAGCGAGGCGAGAAGGCCGCGCCCGACGGACACGGTGTACTGGTGCTCCCCCGGCACGATGATCTCGGTGGCGCTGTCGTGGGACTCGGTCATCGGTTTCCTTCCACCCATAGGGCGATCTCTTCGACGATGGCGTCCAGCGGCCGCGTCGATGTGTCGGTGCTGTAGTCGGCGAGGGATGCGTAGAGTTCTGCGCGGCTGTCCACGAGCGCCTGCCAGGAGGCCAGGTCGGTCACGAGGGGGCGTTTCGTTGTGCCGATGCGAGCCGCGACGGCGTCCGCGTCCACCGTCAGCAGGATGACGGACGCTGCCGCAAGGTCGGCCTGCGTCTGCGGGTCGAGCACCGCGCCTCCGCCGAGAGACACGACGGCGTGCTGGTCCAGCGCGCGAACGACGGCCTCGCGTTCGAGTCGTCGGAAATACGGCTCGCCGTGATCGGCGAAGATCTGCGCGATCGGCCCGTGCTCGGCGACGATCTCGTGGTCCGTGTCGATGAACGGGCGACCCAGCCGGGTGGCGAGACGCTTGCCGAT
Organism: Leifsonia tongyongensis; assembly: GCF_010686705.1. Taxonomy (GTDB): domain Bacteria; phylum Actinomycetota; class Actinomycetes; order Actinomycetales; family Microbacteriaceae; genus Diaminobutyricibacter; species Diaminobutyricibacter tongyongensis. Next base: position 535,619 of record NZ_JAAGWY010000002.1, read on the forward strand.
CCGCGTCTTGCCGGCCGCGGGCGGACCGATGAGGACGACGGTCACGTGGAGTACGGCGCCACCAGGCGCGCAGTGGCGAGATTCGCCGGAATGGCGTCGAGGTATCCGGTGAGGTTGCGGGCGGTCTCTGTGACGGAGTCTCCCCCGAACTTCTCGAGGACGGAGTTGGCGAGCACCAGCGCGACCATCGCCTCCGCGACGACACCGGCAGCGGGAACGGCGCACACGTCCGAGCGCTGGTGGTGGGCGGGTGCGGCCTCGCTGGTTGCCACGTCGATGGTGCGGAGCGCGTGCGGAATCGTCGCGATCGGCTTCATGCCGGCGCGGACGCGAAGCACGGTCCCCGTGCTCATGCCTCCCTCGGTTCCGCCGGCCTTGTCGCTTGTGCGCGCGATCCCCCCGTCGGCCTGGACGAGTTCGTCGTGCGCCTGCGAGCCCCGGCGGGTGGTGGTGAGGAAGCCGTCGCCGACCTCGACACCTTTGATGGCCTGGATGCCCATGAGGGCGGCTGCGAGCTGCGAGTCGAGGCGCCGATCCCAGTGCACGTGGGATCCGAGTCCGGGCGGCAGGCCGTACGCCAGCACCTCGACGACGCCGCCCAGAGTGTCCCCGTCCTTGTGGGCGGCGTCCACTTCGGCGACCATGCGCTCGGAGGTCTGCGGATCGAAGCAGCGGAGCGGGTCAGCATCGAGGGCGGCGACATCGGACGGCAGCGGCAGCGGGCTGTCCTCCGGCACGCGGACGGGACCGATCGCGAGCGTGTGGCTGACAAGCGTGATGCCGAGCTGTTCGAGGAACGAGCGGGCCACGGCTCCCAGAGCGACACGGGCGGCGGTCTCGCGGGCGCTGGCGCGCTCCAGCACGGGACGCGCCTCGTCGAAGCCGTACTTCTGCATGCCGACGAGATCGGCGTGACCGGGGCGCGGGCGCGTGAGCGGCGCGCCGCGGCCTCCGGATAGCTGCTCGGGGTCGACGGGCTCCGGGCTCATCACCTCGACCCACTTGGGCCACTCGGTGTTGCCGATCCGAACGGCGATCGGGCTGCCGAGGCTGAAACCGTGACGCACGCCGCCCGAGAGAGTGAGCTCATCCTGTTCGAATTTCATTCGAGCTCCGCGACCGTAGCCGAGCTTGCGGCGCGCGAGGTCGGCACGGATGCCGTCAAGCGCGACCGGCACGCCGGCCGGCAGGCCCTCGAGGATTGCGATGAGTTCCGGGCCGTGAGACTCTCCGGCGGTCAGCCAACGAAGCATGCTATCGATTCTGGCATAGCGGATGCACGCGGAATTCCGATGTGACGCGGTGGAGGCCCTTACTCGTCGACGGGCTCGTCGGCCTCCTCATCGATGAGACGGCCGGTGGCATCGATCCCCACTGCAGCGAGCATCGCCGCGAGGACGGCGTCCTCGTCGTCGAGGGGCTGAAGAGGATCGCCGCTGACGAAGATCCGGACTTGCAGCAGGGCCTGATGGGTGAGCATCGCGAGCCCCGATACGACGGTGCCGCCCACCCCGGCCCAGGCACGTGCGAAGGTGCTCGGCCACGGGTCGTAGGAGACGTCGAGCAGGGTCGCGCGACGGCGCGTCGAGTCGGTGAAGAGCACATCCGCCCCCGCTCCTGCGGGCAGCGTACTCACCACGAGGTCCGGTACGTCGAGTGTGCGATCGGCCTGGCCGAGAGAACGGATCGCGATCATCAGGCCGAGCGAGTGCGCAAGCGGCTCGAGCCAGACGCTCCGTTCGAGCGACCGTGCAGCGACGACGACTTTCTCGGCCCCCAATTCGGCCGCGGCGACCATCGCCGAAGCGGCCGTGGCTCCCCCGCCGAGGATGAGCACATAGCGGGCACTCGTCAGTCCGGCCGCTGCCAGAGCCCGGACGATGCCCGCGACGTCGGTGTTGAAGCCGCGAATGACGACGGAAGCGCCATCGTGCTCCCCGTCGGACTCCGTCTCCGCGTCATGCGGGGCGAGCTCGGCCACCGCGGCCTCGGAATCGTCGAACAGCACCGTGTTCGCGGCGCCCGTCACCGAGGCCACGCGGTCGGTGTCGTTGAGCAGAGGGATGACGGCCTGCTTGAGGGGCATCGTCAGCGACAGACCACGCCACTCGGCATCACGCGCGCACGCGTCGATGAACGCCGGAAGCGCATCTTCGGCGACCTCGACGGCTTCGTACGACCAGTCCAGGCCAAGGGCGGCATAGGCGGCAGCGTGAAGTGCAGGCGACTTGGAGTGCGCTATCGGCGAGCCGAGCACGGCAAGCCTGCGAGGAGCCGCAGCTTCGGCCTCTTCGAGCTCTACGGCTTCTTCGAGCTCTGCGGCTTCGTCGAGCTCTTCGAGTTCTGCCGGCTCTGCGCCGTCGTCGGGCGCGGACTCGTCGGCGGCGGACTGAGCACTGTCGACAGCGTCGTCGAGCACCTCGACCTCCTCGAACTCGTCCAGCTCCGTCTCGACATCGGCCTCGACGAGTGCTTCGACGGTCTCCGAGGGGTCGGCCTCTGCCTCCGTGGCGGGGGTCGTATCGGCCGGCTTCGCGCGCTTGCTATCCATACCCGGGGTTGTCCCTCATCCATTGCTGCCACTTCTGGACAGCGGCGTCGTGTTGTGCCTGCGTTGTCGAGAAGATCGTCTCACCGGTCTTCAGGTTCCAGGTGACGAAGTACATCCACGGGCCGGTGGCCGGGTGAACCGCCGCGTTGATCGCGAGATCCCCGGGGTTGGAGATCGGTCCCACCGGCAGCCCGGGGTGAGCGTAGGTGTTGTACGGGTCGGAGGCGTCAGCCCGTTCCTTGTCGGTTGTCGTAACCGTGTCGGTGTGCCCCGTTCCATAGGCGACCGTGGCATCCGACTGGAGGTTCCAGCCCTGCGCAAGACGGTTGAGGAACACCCGCGACACCTTCGGATACTCGGGGGCCAGCCCGGCTTCTCGCTGCACGATGGATGCGAGCACGACGGTCTTCCAGCGATCCGCCGGCGCCACCCCGGCCTGGTCGAGGGCGGTGAAACTCCGGTCGACGAGCGTTTTGATCACAGCGTGCGCGCTCGTGCCGGGGATGAACTTGTAGGTCGCCGGGAAGAGGAAACCCTCCAGCGTCTTCGCCTGGGCAGGGACACCGTACGATCTGACGTCGGCCGCAGCTTTCTGAAGGTCGGCCAGCGGGAGTTTCGTCGCGTCAGCCAGCAGCGGCAGGATGTCCTTCTCCGCGGTGCCCTCCGGAATCACGGCAGTCTGGTCGACGCGCGTCTTCGGGTCCTCCAGCATGGTGAGTGCCGCTTGTGCGCTCATCTGTTTCGCCAGCCGGTAGGCGCCGGGCTGGAACACGGGCTCCGGATGCTGCTTCAGCAGCAGACCGTAGAACGCGTCGAACGTCTTCGTGACCCCCGCCTTCTGAAGAGTCGTGGCGATGTCGGAGCCGTTGTCACCGGTCTTGATGGTGACCAGCACCTCGCCCTTACCGGATCCCTTGTAGTCGTTCGGTTCGAAGCTCGCGACGATCTTGGCGATCTGGGGCTGGAAGATCGCATAGGCCGCCGCGCCCATCCCGCCGAGGATCAGCAGGATCACGAGCGTGACCCAGAGCGGCTTCAGGCTGCGCTTCTTCCTGCGCGGCTTCTGGTGCGAGACATAATGCTGCTGACGCCAGGCCAGCGGCGACTCGTGGTGCTGCGTTTCATCGGGTGCCGCGGAGGTAACGGTCTCCGGGCCCGTAACCGGCACGCCCCGCCCTTCGGCCGCGCGAGCCTCGCGTCTCGTCAGCGGCCGGCCCTCCGGCTGCACGACCGGAGCGTCGGCCGGAGACTCAGCGGGGGTCCGGAACAGCTCGTCGAACGGATCGAACTCGTCGCGCGGGCCGTCGTCCGGCGCCACCGGGCCCCTGTGCCCGGGCGAAGGAGGGGTGTGCGACAAGCTAGCTTCCAATGTTCGGTACGACGAGAGTGCCGGGAGGGCGTCCTGCGGCACGCTCCGCATCGAGGGCGTGCTGCAAAATTATCGTGGCGGCGACCTGATCCACCACCGGTCGTGCGGTTTTCGAGTTCTTGCCTGACGCCCGGAGCGCCGAATGCGCTGAGACGGTCGACAATCTCTCGTCCACCAGCCTCACATCGGCATCCAGGTCGGCCGCAAGCGTCCGGGCGAAATCGACTGCGTCATCGGTGGATGCCGTATGAGCACCCGAAAGCGCAAGCGGAAGTCCCACGATAACTTCGAAAGCTCCGACTTCAGTAACAATTCCGGCGATCCTCAGACGATCTGCACCATCTTCGGAGCGTGCGACGGTCTCGACGGGTGTCGCGAGCATCCCGTGCAGGTCGGAGCGGCTCACGCCGATCCGCACTTTGCCGACGTCGATGCCGACTCGCACGCCTGAACGCACCGCTTGGCCCCTATCCGGCGATCGCCTGGGTCACGGCTGCCAACGCCGCGGGGATCGCCTCGACCGAGGCGCCGCCGCCCTGTGCGAGGTCGTCCTTGCCGCCCCCGCCGCCGCCGAGAACACCCGCCGCGATGCGAGCGAGAGCGCCGGCCTTGGCGCCGCTGTCACGTGCAGCCTGATTGGTGGCGACGATCACCACGGGCTTCGCGCCGACTTCGGCCGCCAGTGCAACCACTGCGGGGTCGGAGCCCAGCCGTTCACGCACGGTGGTGACGAGCAGCCGCAGATCGTCGGCAGAGTTCAGCGTGCCGGTCTCCTGGGCGACGAGGCGGACACCACCGTGGTGAGCGGCCGAGTCCAGCAGCCCGGGAACCTTGTCGAGCACAGCGCGCGCCTCGAATGCGGCGATCCGCTTCTCGGCCGTCTTCAGGCTCGCAACCAGGTCGGCGATCTTCTCGGGCAGCTGTTCGCGTGGGGTCTTGAGGCTCCCCGACAGCTGGGAGACGATCGCTCGCTCCGCCGCCAGATCGCGGAAAGCCTCGATGCCGACCAGGGACTCGACACGGCGATTCGTCGAACCGACCGAAGACTCGCTGACGAGGTTGATCATCCCGATCTCAGCGCTGGACGTCACGTGCGTTCCCGCGCAGAGCTCGCGCGACCACGGGCCGCCGATGTCGACGACACGCACCGTCTCGCCGTACTTCTCACCGAAGAGCGCCATCGCTCCGAGCGATTTCGCCTGTGCGAGAGGCATCTCCCGGGTGACGACCTCGAGATTGTCGCGGATGGCGTTGTTCGAGATCTCCTCGATCTCCGAGCGTGTCTCCGCCGACAGACCCTGGTTCCAGGAGAAGTCGAGTCGCAGGTAGCCCGCCTTGTTGTACGAACCGGACTGGTGGGCGTTGGGGCCGAGCACCTGGCGGAGCGCCGCGTGGATGATGTGGGTGCCCGAATGCGCCTGACGTGCTCCGCGACGATACTCGCGGTCGACGACGCTCGTCGCGGGCGAACCGACTCCGACTTCGCCACTGCGCACCTGCACGGTGTGGCTGATCAGCCCCTTGACGGGCTTCTGCACGTCGAGGACCTCGAGCTCGTAGCCCGGTCCGACGATGAGGCCGGCGTCGGCGTCCTGACCACCGGACTCCGCGTAGAGCGCGGTGGCTCCCAGAATCACTTCGGCGACCTGGCCGGCACGCGCCGTCCGCACGGATTCGCCGTCCACGATCAGGCCGAGCACGCTGGACTCGGTTTCGAGTTCCGTGTACCCCGTGAACACCGTCTCGCCGAGCGAGCGGAACGTGCTGTACACCGAGAGGTCGGCCAGTGCGGTCTTCTTGGCCTTCGCATCCGCCTTCGCGCGAGCCCGCTGGCTCGCCATCAAGGAGTCGAACGCCTTGCGATCGACGCTGAGCCCCGCCTCCTCGGCCATCTCGAGCGTCAGGTCGATCGGGAAGCCGTAGGTGTCGTGCAGCAGGAACGCCGTGTCACCGGCCAGCTCCGACTTGCCGGCGCGCTGTGTGTTCGCCACGGCGGTGTCGAGGATGCCCGTGCCGCTCGTCAGCGTGCGCAGGAACGCCTCCTCTTCGGCGTACGCCAGCCGGGAGATGCGCGTGAAGTCGGACGCGACTTCGGGATACGCCGCCATCATCGCATCGCGCGATGCTGTGAACAGTTCGGGGAAGGTCGCCGTCTCGACGCCCAGCAGACGCATGGAGCGCACGGTGCGGCGAAGGAGGCGACGCAGGATGTACCCGCGACCTTCGTTCGACGGCGTGACGCCGTCGGACATGAGCATCAGCGCACTGCGCACGTGGTCGGCGATGACGCGTAGCCGCACGTCGTCCTCATGGATCGCGCCGTACGTTTTGCCCGCGAGCGCGGCCGCGCGGTCGAGCACCGGACGCACCTGGTCGATCTCATACATGTTCTCGACGCCCTGCTTGAGGAACGCCACACGCTCGAGGCCCATGCCGGTGTCGATGTTCTTGCGGGGAAGATCGCCGAGGATCTCGAAATCGGCCTTGCCCGTGCCCTCGCCGCGAAGATACTGCATGAAGACCAGGTTCCAGATCTCCACGTAGCGGTCGTCGTCGGTCGCCGGTCCGCCGTCGATCCCGTAGGCGGGTCCACGGTCGAAGAAGATCTCCGAGCAGGGTCCCGCCGGTCCGGGCTGGCCGGTCGACCAGTAGTTGGTGTCCTTCCCGAGGCCCTGGATGCGGTCATCCGGAAGCCCTGCGACGCGACGCCAGATCTCGCGCGCCTCGTCGTCGTCCTCATAGACCGTGACCCACAGGTCCTTCGGCTCGAACCCGAGACCGCCGTCGGCCTCGCTCGTCGTCAGGAGCTCCCAGGCGTAGGTGATCGCCTGCTCCTTGAAATAGTCGCCGAACGAGAAGTTTCCGCACATCTGGAAGAACGTGCCGTGGCGGGGCGTCTTGCCGACCTCTTCGATGTCGTTCGTCCTGATGCACTTCTGCACGCTCGTGGCGCGCGGGAAAGGCGCGGGCACGAGACCGGTCAGGTAGGGGACGAACGGCACCATTCCGGCGACGGTGAAAAGCAACGACGGATCGTCGCTGACCAGCGAAGCGGAAGGGACGACGGTGTGGGCACGGGCAGCGAAGAAATCGAGCCAGCGCCTGTGGATTTCGGCAGTCTGCATGGGTTCCGGTAGGTAGAGGGGACGGACGAAGGCGGCAGAGGCGGATCAGGCCTCGGCGTCTTCGATCGCTGAGCGCAGTTCGGCCTCACGCTTGCGGTAGCCGTCTGACACAGCCGAACCGAAATCGCGGGCCTTCTTGTCGAGGCCGCTGAAGAACTGCTTGCCCTGAGGGGTTTCGTTGACCTTGTGCGCGACAGCGAAACCGATCGCGATGCCGACGACGAGCCACAGAAAACTCTTCATGGTGCGTACTCCCTGGTTGATGGGGCGCCGTTCACGAACGAAACGCCTCGGGTCAGTTTAGTGCGTGCTACCGCGCTTCCGCCGGGAGCCGGAGCGCCCTGTGGAATCGTCGGAGGTGGCCCTGCCGGCGCCCGCCGTCGCCCGGAACGCCGCGCGAACCGCGGCGCTGAAGCCGGCCAGTTTGATGAGCGGGCCACCCACCGTGGCGGCGAACAGGGCGACCAGTGCGGAGACGTTTCCCGTGACGTCCGCGACGTTCTTGGTTATCACGTCGACCCGCGCAAGCTGCTTGTTGGTCTCCTGGATGGTGGTCGCCGTCTCCTCCAGGATGGGCGTGAGCCCGTCGCTCGCATCCTTGATGGCGGACCGCGTCTCGTCGAGAACCCGGCCGAGCTTCACGAGGGGCAGGGCGAGGAACCCCACCAGGACGGCGAACACCACCGCCGCGATGAGCCCTGCGATGTCGCCACCCGTCACGAGTCCACCATCCATTCCGCCAACGGCATATTATCGGCCGCCCGTATCTATCCTGCCCGAAAAACGCATGAAGCGGGCCACCCGTGAGGTGACCCGCTTCCTAGCGTAGACGCAAGTTATCGCGCTGCGTAGTACTCGACGACGAGCTGGACCTCACACGTGACCGGAACCTCGGCACGCTTCGGGCGACGCACAAGGCGCGCGTGAAGCTTGTCGAGCTCGACCTCGAGGTAGGCCGGGGTCTTGGGGAGGACGTCGACGTGACCGCCGGCCGCTGCCACCTGGAACGGCTCGGTGCCCTCGCTGCGCGCCTTGACGTGGATCAGCTGACCCGGCTTGACGCGGAACGACGGACGGTCGACGAGCTTGCCGTCGACGAGGATGTGACGGTGCACTACCATCTGGCGGGCCTGGGCCGTGGTGCGGGCGAAGCCGGCACGGAGCACGAGAGCGTCGAGACGCATCTCGAGGAGCTCGACCAGGTTCTCACCGGTCAGGCCCTGGGTGCGACGGGCCTCTTCGAACGCGATGCGAAGCTGCTTCTCGCGGATGCCGTACTGGGCACGCAGACGCTGCTTCTCGCGCAGACGGACGGCGTAGTCGGAGTCGGCCTTGCGCTTGGTGCGACCGTGCTCGCCGGGGGCGTACGGACGCTTCTCGAGGTACTTGGCTGCCTTCGGGGTCAGGGCGATGCCCAGTGACCGCGACAGGCGGGTCTTGCTACGGGTACGTGACTTGGTAGACACGAGGTCCTTTCGGTTGTCTCTCTAACAGTGTGAAATGCAGGCACACAGGATCGTCCTGCAGTATTAGAGGGATGGTGCCAGGGAAGCCCGGCTACAGGGCCTTTCCCTTCGAGAACGTTTGTCGACGCAGCCGCACGCGACACCCGCTTCTAGGCTGATCGATTCTAGCAGATCGTCGTCAGTGCCCGCGCACGATGCGACGGAGCTTGGCGAGCCGCGCCGACACGTCCCGCTCGTTGCCGTGCTCGGTCGGCTCGTAGTAGATCGCATTCTTGAGTTCGTTGGGCAGGTACTGCTGCTGCAGCACGCCGAGCTCGTCGTCGTGCGGGTACTTGTAGCCCTTGCCGTGGCCGAGCCGTTTCGCACCGGGATAGTGGGCGTCGCGCAGGTGTTTCGGCACGCGACCCATCGTGCCGGCCCGCACGTCGGCGATCGCCTTGTCGAGGGCCATGTACGCAGCGTTCGACTTGGGAGCGGTGGCCAGGTGGACGACGGCCTGGGCCAGCGGGATGCGCCCCTCGGGCATGCCGATCAGCTGCACCGCGTCCGCCGCTGCGACAGCGATCACCAGGGACTGCGGGTCGGCCATGCCGATGTCCTCGGAGGCGAGCACGATGATCCTCCGGGCGATGAAGCGCGGGTCCTCCCCCGCCTCGATCATGCGCGCGAGGTAGTGGAGCGACGCGTCGACGTCGGAGCCCCGCACGGACTTGATGAAGGCGCTGATCACGTCGTAGTGCTCGTCGCCGTTCCGGTCGTAACGCAGCAGGGCCCGGTCGACGGCCTGTGCGACCAGCTCGGCAGTGATGACTGGTCTGTCCGCCGACGTCGCCGGCGTCGACGAGTCAGCGGAGACGGATGCCGCCTCGAGGGCGGTGAGCGCGCGCCGTGCGTCACCGGAGGCGAGACGGATGATCGCCGACCGTGCATCCGCCTCGAGCACGAAGCGGTCACGGAGACCGCGCTCGTCGACGAGTGCGCGATCGACGACGACTCCCAGGTCGTCGTCGCTCAGCGTCTCGAGGGTGAGGAGCAGGGAGCGCGACAGCAGTGGCGAGATCACGGAGAACGACGGGTTCTCCGTCGTCGCTGCAACGAGGATCACCCATCCGTTCTCGACGCCGGGGAGCAGGGCGTCCTGCTGGGCCTTCGTGAACCGGTGGATCTCATCGAGGAACAGCACCGTCGAGATCCCGTACAGGTCACGGGTCGAGAGCGCTTCTTCCATGACCTGCCGAACATCTCGGACACCGGCGGAGACGGCCGATAGCTCGACGAACCTTCGGCCGGACGAGTGGGCGATGGCCTGGGCGAGCGTGGTCTTGCCCGTTCCCGGAGGGCCCCACAGGATGACCGAGACCGAGCCGCGCTCACCAGTCGTGTCCGACGCCAGGCTCACGAGTGGTGAGCCCGGGGTGAGCAGGTGCCGCTGGCCCGCCACCTCGTCGAGGCTCTTCGGTCGCATGCGCACGGCGAGGGGTGTTGCTCCGCTGCGGAGCCCCGGTTGCACATCGACCATGGGTCAAGGCTAGTTGCTTCCGCCGACACCGCCGCGCGACGATCCACAGGAGCATTTGGCCGCCATAGCTCGGTCGCATAAAGTTCATCTGAGGTCCTGCGCGGTGGCGCTCCGGGCCGCAGACTCCCCCCGCACGACGGCGCGCCCCCTCGGAGGAATTCACGTGGCACCGAACAAGCAGAACGATCGCGAAGCGCGCCAGGCGCGCGAGCGGCTGAGGGCCTACCAGGCACGCCAGACCGTGCACGAGGCCAAGGCCCGGCGGCGCGTTCGCGACAACTGGCTCGCCGGAATCGGAGTCCTGGTCGTCGTCGTCCTCGCGGTGCTCACGCAGCTCCTGTACTTCAACACCGGGCCGGGCAAGCCCGTCGCGAGCCCGTCGCCCTCCGCTGCCGCCTACACACTGCCGCCGAAGACGCTCGCCGCCAATCGCCAGTGGACCGGCACGATGACGATCAACGACATCCCGCTCGGCATCAGCCTCGACGGAGCCAAGGCGCCGCAGGCGGTGTCATCGACGATCGCCCTGAGCCAGAAGGGCTTCTACAACGGTCTCAGCTGCCACCGCCTGACGACCTCGGGAATCTACGTCCTGCAGTGCGGCGACCCCAAGGGCGACGGCTCGGGCGGCCCGGGCTACAGCTACGGACCGATCGAGAACGCTCCCACGAACAACGTGTATCCCGCCGGCACGCTCGCGATGGCGCGCTCGAGCAACAACGCGAACAGCCAGGGCAGCCAGTTCTTCATCGTCTACAAGACCTCCACCATCCCCTCCGACACGGCGGGCGGCTACACCGTCATCGGAAAGGTCACGAGCGGTCTCGACAAGCTGATCAGCGAGGTCGCAGCCAAGGGTGTCCAGGGCGGCACGACCGACGGCAAGCCGAACGTCACGACGACGATCACGGGGATAACGGTTCAATAAGCACCTCTGCACGCCCCGTGCGCGTGCAATAGGCTAAAACGCAGTGTGAGGCGGTCGTCGTGGCCGTCGTCGTCAGCAAGGTGAGGCTCTTGGCTACAACTGATCAGCAACCGTGGGGTCGCGTCGATGAGACCGGCACCGTCTTCGTTCGCGAAGGCGAAGGCGAGAGGGCGGTCGGTCAATACCCCGACGGCACTCCAGAAGAGGCGCTCGCCTACTTCGAACGCAAGTACACGGACCTGGCGGGTCAGGTGACGTTGCTCGAGCAGCGTGCACGCCGCGGCGCACCGGCGGCCGATATCGCCAAGGCCGTCGCCACCCTGAGCGAGCACGTCGCGTCGGCAAATGCCGTCGGCGATCTGGCCTCGCTCCAGGAGCGCCTGGCCAAGCTCGGCGGAACGGTCGAGGAACTGACCGAACAGCAGACGGCAGAGGCGCGCGCTGCGGTCGACGCCGCCATCGCCGAACGCACCGAGATCGTGGTCGAAGCCGAGGCGCTCGCTGCGGAAGATCCGGCGAAGACGCAGTGGAAGCAGACGACGGCATCCCTCGACACCCTCTTCGCGCGCTGGCAGGCCCATCAGCACGACGGGCCGCGCCTGCCCAAGAACGAGGCCAACGAGCTGTGGAAGCGGTTCCGCGCCGCACGCGCGACGATCGAGCACAACCGCAAGGCGTTCTTCGCCGAGCTCGACAATCAGCACCGCGACGTCCGCACCCGTAAGACCCAGCTGATCGAGCAGGCCGAGGCCCTCATCCCCCGCGGCGCCGACGGAGTGCCCGCCTATCGCGAGCTTCTCGAGCAGTGGAAACTGGCCGGCCGTGCGGGCAAGCGGAACGACGACGCGCTCTGGGCCCGGTTCAAGGCTGCCGGCGACGCGATCTACTCGGCGAAGTCCGAGATCGACGCCCGCGAGAACGAGGAGTTCTCGGCGAACCTCGAAGCCAAGCTCGCGCTCCTGACCGAAGCCGAGCCCCTCCTGACCGCGACCGATCGCGAGTCCGCCCGCGCGACGTTGAGTTCCATTCAGCGCCGGTGGGACGAGATCGGAAAGGTCCCGCGCGACCAGGTCAAGGTCGTCGAAGAGCGCCTCCGCAAGGTCGAGGCTGCCGTGCGAAAGCTGGACGACGACCACTGGCAGCGCAACAACCCGGAGAAGAAGGCGCGGTCCGAAGGCCTGGCGAGCCAGCTGACGGCTGCCATCGCCAAGCTCGAGGCTGAGCTCGAAGAAGCGAAGGCCAGCGGCGACAAAGCGAAGGTCGCGGCCGCGCAGGAGGCTCTGGATGCTCGCAAGGTCTGGCTCGACGCGCTGAAGTAGCGATGATAGCGGCTCTGCACAGGGGTCGCTCATCCACACATCCGCGTGCGCTCGACCATGCGGACGAATCGGCGCCCCAGGATGGTCGTATGACGCGACTGCTTCCCCGCCTCCTCGACCAGGTCGACCTGCCGCCAGCAGAGCTCCGCGCGGCCCGAATCGACGGACAGCTGTTCGCAGTCGACGAGGCGTTCGCGGTGCTTGGCGAACCGGACAGCGTCGAGCTCAGGGCTGCGGCGCTCGCACCACTGGTGCCCGATCGTATGATCGTCGAGCGATCCTCAGCGCTCTGGGTGTATGGAGCGCGAGCAGAGGCGCCGTTCCGGCATCAGTTGTGCATGGACATGGCCAACCGCACGACACCGCACCACTCCCTCCGATTCGAGTACCGCGAATGCCGGCTCGAACGCGACGATGTTCTGCAACTCGGCGCACTGAAGATCACGTCCCACCTCCGAACGGCGATCGACCTGTTGAGAACGCGCGAGCCGTTCGCCGCTGCTGACGCGCTCGATGTGCTCGCCGTCCTGCAGCTCGGCGGATCGGGGGTGAGCGAGTGCGCCCGGTGCATCCGCACACAGCCGCGGTACCCGGGTGTCCGGCGTGCGCTCGCCCGTCTGGCGTCGATCGATCGCTCGGGTCTCAGCCTCTCGGGTCTCAACCCGCTCGGGTCTCAGCTTGCTGGTCTCAGCCTGCACTGACCCGATAGACGTCGTAGACCGCGTCGATACGGCGCACCGCGTTCAGCACACGGTCGAGGTGGGTGGTGTCGCCCATCTCGAAGACGAACCGGCTGAGGGCCAGACGGTCGCTCGACGTCGTGACGGTCGCCGAGAGGATGTTGACATGGTTCTCGGACAACACACGCGTGACGTCCGACAGCAGCCCGGAGCGGTCGAGCGCCTCGACCTGGATCTGCACCAGGAAGACGCTCTTCGAGCTCGGCGCCCATTCGACGTCGATCATGCGTTCCGGCTCCTGCAGTAGCGACTGCACGTTGTGGCAGCTCGCCTGGTGCACGGAGACTCCCGCGCCGCGCGTGATGAAGCCCACGATGGGGTCGCCGGGGACGGGGGTGCAGCATTTGGCCAGCTTGACAAGGATGTCCGGCGCACCTCGCACCAGTACACCCGAATCGCTGTTCCGGAGCTGACGCGACCGTCCCTTGACCGGAAGCTCGATCTCGCCCGCGTCGCCTTCGGCCTCGGTCTGGAGCGAAGCGACGACCTTCTCGATGACGGATTGCGTCGAGACGTGACCTTCGCCGACGGCCGCGTACAACGCCGAGACGTCTTCGTACCGCAGCTGCGCGGCTACTTCCGCCAGGGAGTCCTGGGTCATCAGCTTCTGCAGCGGCAGGTTCTGCTTGCGCATGGCGCGCGCGATCGCGTCTTTGCCCTGCTCTATCGCCTCGTCGCGACGCTCCTTGGTGAACCACTGTCGGATCTTGTTGCGCGCGCGAGGGCTCTTGACGAAGTTCAGCCAGTCCTGGCTCGGACCGGAATCGGGGTTCTTCGAGGTGAAGACCTCGACGACGTCGCCGGTCGTGAGCGTGCTCTCCAACGGCACCAGACGGCCGTTGACCTTCGCACCCATGGTGCGGTGACCGACTTCTGTGTGGACCGCGTACGCGAAGTCGACCGGAGTCGCACCGGTCGGCAGCCCGATGACCCTGCCCTTGGGTGTGAAGACGTAGACCTCTTTGGCACCGATCTCGAACCGCAGCGAGTCGAGGAATTCGCTGGGATCGGCCGTCTCGGCCTGCCAGTCGGAGAGGTGAGCGAGCCACGCGAGGTCGGTGTCGACCTTGCCGGAGGGGCCGGAGCTCTTGCCGTTGACCTGCTCCTTGTACTTCCAATGCGCTGCGACACCGAATTCGGCGCGCTGGTGCATCTCTTCAGTACGGATCTGGATCTCGACCGCGCGGCCCTCGGGCCCGATGACCGTCGTGTGCAGCGACTGGTACAGGTTGAACTTCGGCGTGGCGATGTAGTCCTTGAAACGTCCCGGCATCGGTGTCCAGCGCGCGTGGATCTGGCCCAGTACGGCGTAGCAGTCGCGCACCGAGTTCACCAGCACCCGGATGCCGACCAGGTCGTAGATCTCGTCGAACTCGCGACCCCGGACCACCATCTTCTGATAGATCGAGTAGAACTGCTTGGGCCGGCCGACGACCTTGCCGCGGATTCGCGCCGACTTGAGGTCGTCGTTGATCGCGTCGATGACGTGCTGCACGAGACGCTCGCGTTCAGGCGAGCGCTGTCGCACCAGGCTTTCGATCTCGGCGTAGAGCTTCGGGTACAACACGGCGAACGAGAGGTCCTCGAGCTCCCATTTGATCGCCTGGATGCCCAGCCGATGGGCCAGCGGAGCGTAGATCTCGAGCGTCTCGGTGGCCTTGCGGGTGGCGGATTCGGCCGGGACGAAGCCCCAGGTGCGAGCGTTGTGCAGGCGGTCCGCCAGTTTGATGATCAGAACGCGGATGTCCTTCGACATCGCGACGATCATCTTGCGAACGGTCTCGGCCTGCGCACTGTCGCCGTACTTGACCTTGTCGAGCTTGGTGACCCCGTCGACCAGCATCGCGATCTCGTCGCCGAACGCATCGCGCAACTCGTCCAGGGTGTACTCGGTGTCTTCGACCGTGTCGTGCAGCAGTGCGGCTGCGATGGTCTTCGACCCGATGCCGAGGTCGGCGAGGATCTGGGCTACTGCGACGGGATGCGTGATGTACGGCTCGCCACTGCGCCGCTTCTGTCCGGCGTGGGCCTTCTCGGCGACTGCGTAGGCACGCTCGACCAGCGACAGGTCGGCCTTCGGGTGGTGCATCCGCACAGTGCGAATCAGGGTATCGACGGCGCCGGCGGGTTGCGCCCGGGAGAAGATCCGCGGCACAAGACGGCGCAGGGAAGCAGTCTGTGGCGTTGTCGTGTCGACCATCAGCGTGCCTCCCGTCTTCTATTATCGCGGGTGACGCCTCTATGTTCTGCCGTGTGCAGACCGTCCAAGGCCGCGCGCGCGGTTCTCACCTCGTACCCACCGAGAGGAGAACCGGGCACACGAGCTCCTTATTCCACGCTATTTCGCGGCGACGGGGACGGACGCGGGCGCTGCGGCTGCCTTCGGCCGCGTCGCGCGGACCTTCGCATCGTGCTTCTTGATCGCCGTCTCGCCCTCGCGGAACTGCGAGTACATCGGGGCCGCGAGGAAGATCGTCGAATAGGTGCCGACGATGATTCCGATGAGAAGGGCGAGCGAGATGTCCCGGAGCGTGTCCGCACCGAGGGCGAAAGCACCGATGAAGAGGATCGAGGCGACAGGCAGGACAGCGACGACCGCCGTGTTGATCGAGCGCACGAGCGTCTGGTTGACGGCGAGGTTCACCGCCTCGGGGAAGGTTCGCCGCGTGAGCTCCAATTCCTCCTTGGTGTTCTCACGCACCTTGTCGAACACGACGACCGTGTCGTACAGCGAGTATCCGAGAATCGTGAGGAAGCCGATCATCGTCGCCGGAGTGATCTCGAAACCGACGAGGGCGTAGATGCCCGCGGTGATGATGAGGTCGTGGAAGAGCGAGATGATCGCCGACGCCGACATCTTCCAGGTACGGAAGTACAGCGCCATCGCGATGAATGCGAGGAGCAGGAAGACGACGAGACCCTGGATCGATTGTCGCGTCACGTCGGCGCCCCAGGTCGGGCCGATGAACGAGGACGCGACTTCGGTGGTCGGCACGTTGTAGGCCTTGGCCAGCGCATCCGCCACCTGACGGCTCTGGTCGGCCGTGAGCTGGTCGGTCTGGACGCGCACAGCGTTGTTGTTGACGCTGGTGACGTGGACGACGGCGTTGGGCACGATGCTCGCGACCGCATCCTGCGCAGGTGTCTGCGACGTGGTCTGAACGTTCGTGATCTGGAACTGCGATCCGCCCCGGAACTCGATGCCGAAGTTGAATCCGCCCTTGACGATCGGGATGATGATGGACGCGATGACCATCACGATCGCAATCGTGTACCAGATCTTGCGCTTGCCGACGAAGTCGTACGAGCGGGCGCCGGTGTAGAGGTCGTTTCCGAACCGTGTGAGGCGACTGGCGGCCATCAGGAGTCCTTCCCGTCGTTCGATCGATCCGTGCTGCTCCCGGAGTTCGCCGAGACGAGCTCGGCGGCCTTGCGCTCCGCGATCGTCTGGCGGCGCGCGGCCTCTTTGCTGCTCGAGGCCGCCTTGCCGGCGCTGACCGCGGCCGAGGGAGCGCGGAACTGCGCCGCACCCCGGTAGACCGCGCCGAGGGCGTCGGGGTCGAGTCCGCTCCACGAGCTTCCGCTGTTGAAGAACCTGGTCTTCGCCAGCAGCTGCAGGGTGGGATGCGTGAACAGCACGACCACGAGAACGTCGATGATCGTTGTGAGTCCGAGGGTGAAGGCGAAGCCGCGCACG
Organism: Leifsonia tongyongensis; assembly: GCF_010686705.1. Lineage (GTDB taxonomy): Bacteria > Actinomycetota > Actinomycetes > Actinomycetales > Microbacteriaceae > Diaminobutyricibacter > Diaminobutyricibacter tongyongensis. The sequence goes on from NZ_JAAGWY010000002.1 coordinate 552,333, forward strand.
TTCGCTGCGGCGAGCACATAGAGCACGACGGCGGCGAGGAGGTTGGTCGCCTTCGATGCGTAGATCGTGCGCTGGGCGCGCTTCCAGCCGGCCTCGACGGCGGATTCGAGACCGCGCCCGTCACGGAGTTCGTCACGGATTCGTTCGAAGTAGACGATGAAGGAGTCCGCTGTGAAACCGATCGCCACGATCAGGCCGGCGACGCCGGCGAGAGACAGCCGGTAGCCGTAGTGCCAGGACAGCAGCGAGATCGTGAGGTAGGTCAGGAGTGCGGCGACACCGAGGGACGTGATGGTGACGAGCCCGAGCAGCCGGTACTGGAACAGCGTGTAGATCACGACCAGCAGCAGACCGATGAGGCCGGCGATCAGTCCGCTCAGAAGCTGCGACGAACCCAGGGTGGCCGAGATCGTGTCCTGGCTCTGCACGTTGAAGCTGAACGGCAGTGCACCGAACTTGAGCTGGTCGGCAAGTGCTTTGGCCGTCGTCTGGTCGAAGTTGCCGGTGATCTGCGGGCGGCCGTCGGTGATCGCCGCCTGCGTCGCGGGAGCCGAGATGACCTTGCCGTCGAGGACGATCGCGAACTGGTTCTGGGCACCCGTGAGGCCGTTCAGGCGGGTGGTGACGTCGGCGAAGGCCTTGGTGCCGGCGCTGTTGAAGACGATGTTGACGCCCCAAGCGCCGGTGCTGACGCCGCTCTGGCTCTGGACCAGGCCGCTCGAAGCGTCCGAGATGTCCTGGCCGCGGACCTCGACGGGGCCGAGGATGTACTTGGTCGTTCCCTTGTCGTCACAGGTGATGAGCGGCTTGTCGGCCGGCGCGGTGTTCGTGACCTTGGCCGCGTCGGACGAGCAGCTGAAGGCGTCGTACTGCGCCTGGAGTGCCGGCGTCACCCATGCCTTGTCGCTGCCGTTGGTCGGCTTGGTCGACGGAGTGGACTGCAGGTTCGGAGCGGGTGACGGCGCCGGCGTCGACTTGCCGTCGGCTCCGACAACCGTGTTGGTGGGCGCTCCGGCGACGAGCACCGGGCGGAAGTCGAGCTTGGCGCTCGCCTTGATACGGGCGAGCGTCGCCTCGTCCGGTGTTCCGGGCAGAGAGACGACGATGTTGTTCGCACCCTCAGTGCTGATCTCCGACTCGGAGATGCCGGACGCGTCGATGCGCTGCCGGATGATCGAGACGGCCTGGTCGAGCTGCTGCTGCTGGACCTGCTGCCCGTTCGAGAGCACGGGAGCGAGAATGATCTGCGTCCCGCCCTCGAGGTCGAGAGCGAGCTTCGGGACCAGGGTCGCATTGCTGAACACGACACCCGCGATAAGGGTGCCGAGCAGCACGACGATGATCGCACCGAGCCAACTCAACGAACGCCAGGCTTTTTTGACCGGGGTCGACTTTGCCACCTACGAACTCAGCTTTCTACGAGCGTGCCCACGCCTCAACAGACGTGGGCACACAGGGAATGGGGTCAGTCGTCGCTTTTCGCGCCGGGCTTCTTGGCCACGTCGTCGATCCGCTCGCCGAACTCGGGCTCGGTGAGGGGAATGGCGTGGTCTTCGTTAAGCTCGGGCTCGGTCGACGTCTCGACCTCAGGCTCGATCTCCTTGGGCTCGACGACCCGGGCGATCACCTGGCGGTGCACCTTCAGAATGGTGCCCGGCGTCGTCTCGACAAGCGCCTGGTTCTCTTCTTCGTCGATCGAGAGCAGCTTGCCGTAGACACCGAAGTTCAGCATGACCTCGGCGCCGGGGACGATCTTCTCGCGAAGCGCAGCCGCGTCTTTCTGACGCTTGCGGCTGTTGCGGAACATGAAGAACACCAGGCCGGCCAGGACGACCAGCATGACAATAGTTAACGGATCCATGAAAAGTTTGGGGCCTTCCAGAGGGCGGCACGCAGTGACGCCCTGCTTATTTGTGAGTGGCCGATGGGCCAGCTTGAATTATAGGTCATCCATGAGGGAAGGTTGCTGGGAGTGCGCTGCGCCGAAGTGTCTCCATGCCGCCGGAGTGGCCACCCGACCTCGTGGCGTGCGTGAGAGCAGTCCGATGCGGACGAGGAACGGCTCGACGACGGACTCGATCGTCTCCGCCTCCTCGCCGACCGATACGGCCAGCGTGTTGAGGCCGACGGGGCCGCCGTCGAAGCGTTCGAGGATCGCCTGGAGCACCGCGCGGTCGAGCCGGTCGAGCCCGAGCGGGTCGACGTCGTATAGGTCGAGCGCCGCACGGACGGCTGCGACATCGGCCTCGCCCCCGTGCACCAGTGCGAAGTCGCGCACCCGGCGCAGCAGGCGGTTCGCGATGCGCGGTGTGCCGCGACACCGGCCGGCGATCTCGGCGAGTGCCTCGCGGTCGACCTCGAAATCGAGCAGGATCGCGGCCCGCGTGAGGACCTGGCTGAGCTCGGCCTCATCGTAGAACTCGAGGTGCGCCGTGAAACCGAACCGGTCCCGGAGCGGGTTGGGGAGCAGGCCGGAGCGCGTGGTGGCACCGACGAGCGTGAATGGTGCGAGGTCGAGGGGAATCGACGTCGCACCCGCCCCTTTGCCGACCATGATGTCGATGCGGAAGTCTTCCATCGCGAGGTACAGCATCTCTTCGGCCGAGCGAGCCATGCGATGGATCTCGTCGATGAACAGCACTTCGCCGGGCGTGAGGGAGGACAGCAGAGCGGCGAGGTCACCCGCGTGCTGGATCGCCGGCCCGCTCGACATGCGCAGCGGCCGGCCGCTTTCGTAGGCGACGATCATAGCGAGCGTCGTTTTGCCCAGACCGGGCGGGCCGGCCAGCAGGATGTGGTCGGCCGTGCGGTCCTGCATCTTCGCCGCCGTCAGCAGAAGCTGCAGCTGACCGCGCACTTTGGCCTGGCCGACGAACTCGGCGAGTGAACGGGGGCGCAGTGCGCCTTCGAAGGCGAGCTCGGACTCGGATTCGAGCTCCGGTGCGGTCAGATCGTTCTGGTCTGCCATGCTCATCTCCGTGCTGCGGTCTGACCCGGGCCCAGCCTCGAGAGCGTGAGCCGCAGCAGGGACTGGACATCGTCGCGCGCGGACTCGTCGGTCTCTGCGACGGCCTCGGCGATCGCATCCGCTGCCACCTTCTCGGGCCAGCCGAGGCCGACGAGGGCGATGAGGACGCTCTCACTCAGCGACGACGGGGGCGCCGCCGCCGTCGTGCGGGGGGCTCGCCGGGTGACCGCCAGCTTTCCCGAGAGCGACACCACGATCAGTTTCGCGGTCTTCGGCCCGATACCGGAAACCTTGCGGAACGGCGCGTCGTCTTCGGCAGTCACGGCCTCGGCGATCTGCTCGGGCGAGAGCACCGAAAGGACGCCGATGGCCGACTTCGGACCGACACCCGAAACGCCGGTGAGCAGATCGAAGACCTGCAGTTGCTCTGCGTCGGCAAACCCGAACAGGGAAAGCGCGTCTTCGCGGACGATGAGCGAGGTCAGGACCATCGCCTCGTCTCCCAGTCGCAACGACAGGGCGTGGTCAGGGGTGACCTGGACGGAGAAGCCGACACCGCCGACCTCGATCACGATCGATCCACCGCTGATTGCGAGGACCGTGCCACGGAGGGATGAAATCACTTCGCCAGCCTACGGGGCGCCGCCGACGCCCGGCTGGAACGCTCCGCGGCGTGCCACGCGGCCTGGGCAGGGGTGAGCGGAGACTCGCCGGCCCCCGCTGCCGGAGCATGGGAGCCGCTCCCCCGCCACGCGTGGCAGATCGCGATCGCGAGCGCATCCGCCGCATCCGCGGGTTTCGGCACCTCGGAGAGCCCGAGGATGCGCGCCACCATCGCCTGCACCTGCTTCTTGTCGGCTGAACCGTAACCGGTGATCGCCGCCTTGACCTCGCTCGGTGTGTGCAGGGCGACGGGGAGTCCGCGTTTGGCAGCGGCGTGCAAAGCCACCCCGCTCACCTGTGCCGTACCCATCACCGTCTTCAGGTTGTGCTGTGCGAACACGCGCTCGATGGCGACCGCCTGCGGCTGGTGCCGGTCGAGCAGTTCTGCGATGCCGTCGCCGACCGCCAGCAGGCGTTCCTCGAGCGGCATGCCCGGCGGCGTGCGAATCACAAGCACCTCGACCAGCCTGGCGGTGCGATTCGGCTCGACGTCGACGATCCCGACACCGCAGCGGGTCAGCCCGGGGTCGATCCCGAGCACGCGGAGCGGCATCGGCCGGGTTCTACTCTGCCTCGAGTTCGGCCTGGACCTCGGCCGAGAGATCGAGGTTCGTGTACACGTTCTGCACGTCGTCGGAGTCTTCGAGCGCGTCGATGAGCCGGAAGACCTTCCTGGCGGTCTCGGCGTCGCCCTCGACCTGGATCGACGCGACGAATTCGACGTCGGCCGAGTCGTAGTCGATGCCCGCGTCCTGAAGAGCGGTGCGGGTCGCGACCAGCGAGGACGGGTCGGTCAGGACCTCGAACGATTCCTCACGCGGGGTGACCTCTTCGGCGCCTGCGTCGAGGACGGCCAGCAGCACGTCGTCTTCGGAGACCCCGTCGCTCTGTGGAACGACGATGACGCCCTTGCGGTGGAAGTTGTAGGCGACGCTGCCCGGGTCGGCCATGGTTCCGCCGTTGCGGGTCATCGCGGTCCGCACATCCGCAGCAGCCCGGTTCTTGTTGTCGGTCAGGCACTCGATCAGCAGCGCGACACCGTTGGGTCCGTAACCCTCGTACATGATCGTCGTGTAGTCGATGCTCTCGCCGGTGAGACCCGCACCGCGCTTGATCGCGCGATCGATGTTGTCGTTCGGGACCGAGGTCTTCTTGGCTTTCTGCACCGCATCGACGAGGGTCGGGTTACCCGAAAGGTCGGCCCCGCCGATCTTGGCCGCGACCTCGATGTTCTTGATCAGCTTCGCGAACGACTTCGCGCGACGCTGGTCGATCACGGCTTTCTTGTGCTTGGTGGTCGCCCATTTGGAATGCCCGGACACGTTGCTCCCTAACTACTTCTGAAGATCCTGACCATTGTAGGCCGCGCGTTCCCGGACTCGCTTCAGGAAGTACTCGTGGAACCGGGTGTCCCCCGTCATCTCCGGATGGAACGAGGTTCCGATGAGGTTGCCCTGTTCGACAGCGACCACGCGCCCGTCCGCCAGGGCCGCCAGCGGTGTCGCACACGGGCCGACGCTCTCCACGATCGGCGCGCGGATGAACACTGCGTGCATGGGCTCGTCGCCCACCGCCGGGATGTCGAGGTCGGTCTCGAAGGACTCGAGCTGCGAGCCGAACGCGTTCCGTCGGACCACAACATCGAGCCCGCCGAGGCTCTCCTGGCCTCGGATGGCGTCGAGGATGGTGTCCGCCAGCATGATCAGGCCTGCGCACGTCCCATAGACCGGCAGGCCGGCCGCGATCGCATCCTTCAGTGGCTGCGCGAGCCCGAAGGTGCGCGACAGCTTGTCCATCACGCTCGACTCGCCTCCCGGGATCACGAGCCCGGCGACGTCGTCGAGTTCGGATGCGCGACGCACGGGAACGGCATCCGCCCCCAGTCCCCGCAAAACGGCGATGTGCTCCCGGAAATCGCCCTGGAGCGCGAGCACTCCCACACGCGGCGCCCCTGGCGCGGCTGGGCTACCAGCCACGCTCGGCGAGGCGGTGCGGTGCAGCCAGGTCGGAGACGTTGATTCCGACCATCGCTTCGCCCAGTCCACGCGAGACCTCGGCGATCACCGACGGGTCGTCGTAGAACGTCGTCGCCTTGACCACGGCTGCCGCACGCTGAGCCGGGTTGCCCGACTTGAAGATGCCGGACCCGACGAAGACACCGTCGGCGCCGAGCTGCATCATCATCGCCGCATCGGCGGGCGTCGCGACGCCACCGGCGGTGAACAGCACGACAGGGAGATTGCCGGTCTCAGCGACCTCGACCACGAGGTCGTAGGGCGCCTGGAGCTCCTTGGCCGCCACGTACAGTTCGTCTTTGCTCATCGACGACAGGGCCGCGATCTCCGACTTGATCTTGCGGATGTGCTTGGTCGCCTCCGACACATCACCGGTGCCGGCCTCGCCCTTGGAACGGATCATCGCCGCGCCCTCGTTGATACGGCGAAGCGCCTCGCCGAGGTTCGTCGCACCGCAGACGAAGGGAACCGTGAAGCCCCACTTGTCGATGTGGTTCACGTAGTCGGCGGGGCTCAGCACCTCGGACTCGTCGATGTAGTCGACGTCGAGTGCCTGCAGGACCTGCGCCTCGACGAAGTGGCCGATGCGGGCCTTCGCCATCACCGGGATGGACACCTCGGCGATGATCGCCTCGATCAGGTCGGGGTCGCTCATGCGCGCTACGCCGCCCTGTGAACGGATGTCGGCGGGAACCCGCTCGAGCGCCATGACCGCGACAGCGCCGGCATCCTCTGCGATGCGCGCCTGCTCGGGCGTCACGACGTCCATGATGACGCCGCCCTTCAGCATCTCGGCGAGCCCCCGCTTGACGCGGCTCGAACCGAACTGTTCGGCGGTGGATGTGTCGCTCACTGTGTCCTCTCCTGGTGCCGCTGCCTCGCGCGGCACGCCCAATACGTTCCAGCGCCGCTGCGGCGGGAACTACGCTGTGACGATTCTACTCGTCGGGTTGTGACGGCCATGCCGCCGCGATCGTCGCACGGACCTCGCCCAGGAGCTGAGGCAGCGCTTTCGTCTTCGCGATGATCGGGAAGAAGTTGGCGTCCTGCGCCCAGCGCGGAACGATGTGCTGGTGCAGGTGGCCCGCGATGCCTGCGCCTGCGATCGCACCCTGGTTGATCCCGATGTTGAAGCCGTCGTTGTGTGAGACCTCCGTGATGACGCGCATCGCGGTCTGCGTGAGGCTGCCGATCTCGGCGACCTCCTCGGGTGTCGCCTCGTCGTACATCGCGAAATGACGATACGGGCAGACCAGCACGTGTCCGCTGTTATAGGGGAACAGGTTGAGGATCACGTACGCATGCGTTCCGCGCGCGACGATGAGCGCATCCTCGTCGCTCAGCTTCGGAGCGCGGCAGAACGGGCACTCGTCCTTGTCCGGCTGCTGGTTGTTCTGGATGTACACCATGCGGTGCGGAGTCCAGAGCCGCTGGAACTCGTCGGGTACGCCGACCAGGTGACTCGGGTCGTCGATCGTCACTCGAGCCATGCCGTGGTGACCTGTTCGCGTGACGCGATGGATGCGACGATCCGCTCGATGGCATCGTCGACCGTCACGCCGTTGCGCTGGCTGCCATCGCGGAACCGGAAGCTGACCGTTCCCGCAGCAGCATCCTCCTCGCCGACGATGAGCTGGTAGGGCACCTTGGCCTTCGTGTGCGTACGGATCTTCTTCTGCATCCGGTCGTCGGAGTGATCGACCTCGGCGCGCACGCCGCGCGCACGGAGCCGGGCGATCACGTCGTCGAGAAACGGACCGTACGCATCCGCGACCGGGATTCCGACCACCTGGACAGGCGACAGCCACACCGGGAAGGCGCCCGCGTAGTGCTCGAGCAGGATGGCGAAGAAGCGCTCGATGGATCCGAGGAGCGCGCGGTGGATCATGGCCGGCTGCTTGCGCGTTCCGTCGGCGGCGTTGTATTCGAGCTCGAACAGCTCCGGCTGGTTGAAGTCGAGCTGGACGGTCGACAGCTGCCAGGTGCGGCCGATCGCGTCGCGGGCCTGGACACTGATCTTCGGGCCGTAGAAGGCGGCTCCGCCCGGGTCGTCGACCAGTTCGAGACCGGACTCGATGGCGACTTCGCGCAGAGTCTCGGTCGCCTGCTCCCAGCTCTCGTCGGAGCCGACGTACTTGTCGGGGTCCTTCGTCGACAGCTCGAGGTAGAAGTCGGTGAGACCGTACCCGCGCAGGGTCTCGAGCACGAACTCGAGCTGGCGCGCCACCTCGTCCTTGATCTGCTCGTCTGCGACGTAGATGTGGGCGTCGTCCTGGGTGAGGCCGCGCACGCGGGTCAGGCCCGAGAGGGTGCCGGACTTCTCGTAGCGATACACCGTGCCGAACTCTGCAAGCCGGAGCGGGAGCTCGCGATAGCTGCGCCCGCGCGCCCGGTAGATGAGGTTGTGCATCGGGCAGTTCATGGGCTTCAGGTAGTAGTCCTGGCCCTGGCGTGTCACGTTGCCCTCGGCGTCGACCTCCTGGTCGAGGTGCATCGGTGGGAACATCCCCTCGCGATACCAGTTGAGGTGCTGGCTGATCTCGTACAGGTGCGCCTTGGTGATGTGCGGGGTGTTGACCAGCTCGTAGTCGTTCGCGATCAGCCGCTCGCGCATGTAGTTCTCGATCTCATTGCGGATGATCCCACCCTTGGGGTGGAAGACCGCGAGGCCGGAACCGATCTCCTCGGGAAAGCTGAACAGGTCGAGTTCGGCGCCGAGCTTGCGGTGGTCGCGCTTGGCGGCCTCCTCCATGCGGGTCTGGTACGCGCGGAGTTCGTCCTTGGTCGGCCACGCCGTTCCGTAGACGCGCTGCAGCTGCTGGTTCTTCTCGGAGCCGCGCCAGTAGGCCGCAGCGACCCGGGTGAGCGCGTAGCCGTTGCCGATCATGCGCGTGTTCGGCAGATGCGGTCCGCGGCAGAGGTCTTTCCAGACGGTCTCGCCGGTGCGCGGGTCCACGTTGTCGTAGATGGTCAGCTCGCCGCCGCCGACCTCCACGCTCTCCTCGGCGTCGAAATGGGCGGTGTCACCAGGGAGCGCTGCGCCCTTGAGACCGATCAACTCGAGCTTGTACGGCTCGCCGGCCAGCTCGGCCCTGGCCTCCTCGTCGGTCACGACGCGTCGCACGAAGCGCTGACCGGCGCGGATGATCCGCGACATCTCCTTGTCGAGCACTTTGAGGTCATCCGGAGTGAACGGCTCGGCGACGTCGAAGTCGTAATAGAACCCGTCGGTGATGGGCGGCCCGATGCCGAGCTTCGCCTCCGGGTTGATCGACTGGACGGCCTGCGCGAGGACATGCGCGGCCGAGTGCCGCAGGATGTTGAGACCGTCGGGCGAGTCGATCGTGACGGGCTCGACGGTGTCGGTGGTCGTGACCTGCGTGGCGAGGTCCTTCAGCTGGCCGTTGACGCGCATGGCGACAACGGAACGATCGGTGAAGAGCTCGAAGCCGTCAGCCACCTTGTTCCACTCCTAGAGTCGTCGATTGGTTTCTTCAACTGTAGTAGCGGCCGATCGGGCGTCCGAACCACTCCGCATCCGTCAGGACGCCCGTCAGTTGCCGATCTCGGGGTCCGCCGACCGCGGATCGACGGCGCCATGAACGAGCGCACGACCCTTCAGCGGTTCCGGCAGCATGACGGTGGCCGCAGCGACCGTGAGCACCGCAAAGCAGCCACCGTGCGTCGCGTCGATCTGGCTCAGCGCCGACAGGGTCACCGACGTGGTCGTATAGGCGACAGCGAACCCCTTCGCGGTCGCGCAGCTGTCCCCCACTGCATAGACGACCCTGAGCTTGTCGCCGTCCAGGGAGATGAGGCTCCAGGGCTTGCTCGTGAGCGAAGCCGCCTCTTCGGCGGAGATGTTCGGCACCACCTCGGGGGCGGGCAACGAGGTCGCCCAGGCAGGCGCTCCGGTCGACACGACATTGCCCGGCGATGACGTCTCCTTCGGCTCGACGGTCGGCGCCGCAACGCCGGATGCGAGCGCGGCGGTGACGGCCACGCCTGAGGTCAGCAGAACGACGGCGAGTGCGCCACCGACGAACGCACGCCGCGATGACCGCTCGCGTTCACCGGTGCCCTTCATTCGACTCCTCACGGAACCTCGCCGACGTTAGGCAGATCGTATTCCGTGACGGACGCCGCGGTCGAGCGGCCAAGGCAGAAAAAAACCCCGGCGAGCCGGGGTTTTAGTTGGTGGGCGATACTGGGATCGAACCAGTATCAGCGCAACTGTCAGAGATCCGCTCCACGACTACGATTTGGGCCATTTCGGCGCGTAATCTAGCGGAACTCGTCATCGCTCTGTTAAGGTCACTGTTGTACGCGAGTGGACACGAAATGACACGAGATAGTGCACGTTGGTGCACGAAACGAGGTCTGAAATGGCATCCAGGAAGCGCCGTGAGGCGTTCGGCAAGCTGCGCAAGCTGCCCTCCGGTCGCTACCAGGCGAGCTACGTAGGGCTCGACGGGGTCCGATATCCCGCGTCGAGCACGTTCGACAACGCAACGGACGCACGCGGCTGGCTCGCACTGCAGCGCGTCGCACTCGACAGCGGCAACTGGTCCCCCGCCGATGCGGCCCGAACGGCCGGCCGGACCAAGGCTCGGGCAGACACCCTCGGCGACTTCGCTCAGGACTGGCTCCGCACCCGCGTGAACCGCCACGGCGAAGGCCTGCGGCCCCGAACTCGCGTTGAGTATCAACGGCTCCTCAGCGGGCCCCTGGCGCCACTCGCGGCGGAACGTGTCGCGATGATCACCCCCGACATGGTCCGCAGCTGGTACGCGGCCCAGTTGGAGAGCGGCACCAAGACGCAGACCGCACGCGCATACGGGCTCCTCAAGTCGGTACTCGCTACCGCCGTCCAGGATGGGCGCATAGTGACGAACCCGTGCATGATCCGCGGCGCGCAGAACGCCACCACAGGCAAGAAGGTCGAACCGCCTACCGCGGCCGAGCTCCAGAAGATCCTCGACAGCATCACACCCCGCTACCGGGCGGCCGTCCTCCTCGCCGCGTGGGCAGGAACGAGATTCGGTGAACTCACCGAGCTACGGCGCAAGGACATCAAGATCATCAAGAACGGGCCCGAGGTCGAGACCATCATCGTCGACGTGTCCCGGGCAGTCACGCACACGACTGGTGTCGGCTTCACTGTAGGCCCTACAAAGAGCGCCGCGGGCGTTCGCGCGATCGCTCTACCCCGGCACATCCACCCCGATGTCCTCGGGCACCTCAGGGACAACGTCGGAGACTTCCCCGACTCGCTCCTGTTCCCCGCACGCGACGGGCACAGCCACCTTGCAGAGTCCAGTTTCGTCAAGCACTGGTACCCAGCCCGCGCAGCCGCGAAACGGACGGACATGCCCTTTCACGCCCTCCGCCACTACGGCGCGACACGGTTCGCCCAGACTGGCGCGACCCTCAAAGAGATCCAGGACCGACTTGGACACTCGACAGCCGCCGCGGCCATGCGCTACCAGCACAGCGCCGGCCGCGACATAGAACTCGCGAATCGTATGAGCGATCTCGCGTGAAGGTAGCAGCCCCCCTGCTACGTGAAAAGGGCCCCAGTGCCGGTGTGAGCGGCGCCAGGGCCATCCACGGGAAACCCTGAAAGGAAAACCCCATGAACACCAGAATTGTAGTCCTCGTAGAGTGCACCGAGCCGATGTGCGAGTCATACGGTATCGGGCACAAGCAGACTGACTTCGGCGATGATCTCGACGCGCCGATGCACTACCGTCCCGAAATGGGAAACGGGAACTGGCGGGTGACGGTCTCAAGATTTGACGACATGCCGACGTGGTCGGTCGGTGTCGAAGCCAACGATCAACTCTCCGCGATCGAGGCCGTGCAACTCGCAGCTGACGTGCAGGCCGCTGCCGCCGATTGCGAACGACTGAACAGCCGAATCTGATGCACACCGCAATGGCACCTCGCCCGCTACTGCTTCGAGCGAGCCCGACCAGACCACGGCGGACGATCACGGAAGTCGTAGCGGGCAAGATTCGATACCACCTCGCAGGCGAATACATGGGCACCAAAGAGCTCGCCGAGATCCTTCGCGTGTCTGTGGACATCGCCCGCGACATCAAGTTCGGGCGCCGACCCGTGAACGTTGCGCAGCTGGGACGCCTCGCAGAGGCTCTCGACATCGACGTAAGAGAGTTCTTCGAGGCTGCCTGATGATCAACGCCTAGAAGTCCCCCGGCCTCCACTCCCAGGTCGGGGGACTTTTTCACGACACGCGCGGGCATTAATGGGTATTCCTCTCCGCTTCTGGTCTAATGGCCTTGCGCAGCGAAGCTGCGTTCGAACGCCGGGCTAGAAGGCAAAGCTGCCAGCCGATACCGGTGCAGTTGCCACATGACTGACTGCACGCAGATGGGTGAGTACCACTTCGATTCAAATTCCTGTTTAGGAGTCGAATCGTCGTGTCTACTCAATTGCCATCGCCCGACTGGTGCACCATCCAGGCTGCCGCCGAGCACCTCGCGGTAAGCACCAAGACAGTCCGCCGCCTCATATCTGACGGCAAGCTCTCGGCCGAACGTATCGGCCCCCGCCTCATCCGCGTCAGCATCGCCAGCCTCGAGCATGTCGGCCGGCCGCTGCAGTACGTCGCCCCCGACGCCTCGGATGTTTAGGGTGGGCGCCCAACTGGTGGGCAAAGCCTTCGCGTTCGCATCCCGCGTCACGCTCAAGCCCAACGAGAAGCTGCTGCTGCTGTGGATGTCGCTCACGGCGCTCGACAGCGACAACCCGCCCAGGTACTTCGCCGCACGGGAATCGAGTGCGCTCGCTCTGGGCCGGATGGTGCCAGACGCTCCCCCGCAAGGCGACCCGAACGCGCCAGCGATCGAGGCCGAACGGGCTGCCGCATTCCAGCGCGTCAAGATCGCGACACAGGGCCTGGTGCAGGCGGGAGCGATCAGGAACGCACGCCGCGGCCGCGAGGGCACACGCGCCGAGTACGTCCTCACGTTTGGTACGGAATCCGTACCCCTCGAAAGTACGGAAAACGTACCCCTCAGCGGATCGGAATCCGTACCGCCGCGGGGTCGGAATCCGTACCCCCGAGGAACCACTGAGGAACACAAGGAACAACCCTCAGGAGAATCCCGGCACCCAGCCCCACCTCACTTCTGGCCTGTGGATAACTCGAAGGGGGAACGAATTGCTGTCTGAACTAGACCTCGGAGCACGTTGCGAGCGCCACACCGGTGAGGCATTTCTCGTCAGATGCCGTGATTGCGACCAGGCGAACCGTGAGCTCGTCGAGGAAGAGCAAGACCGAGCACGAGCAGCCCGCCACGAGCGAGCCCTACAGCGTGCCGCCGCCCTGGCCGCACCCGACAGCACCGAAGGAGATACCCAGTGACCAACGAGATCGAGCTTGATGATGTCGACCGCCGTGTTCAGGAGTTCGCGAAGGGTTGCCTCGACGCGCTGACGCCTGAACGGCGTGCAGAGTGCGAGGTGCTGTCCGTCCTCGACGAGGGCATGCGGTTACGTCCGGCGGAAGACGACCCCGACGTCGTCGAACTGCTGTGGGGCGGCGCGGTAATCGGGGTCACGACGTGGGCGTGGCTGAACACCGGCGAGACACCCGAAGGCGGCGCATGATGGGGTGGTACATCTGCAACATGTGCGGCGAGCGAAAGTCCGCCTCGCGCGGGAGCCTGCCAACGGGTGAAGCACGCTGCCTCGCATGCCGGCGCCAAGCACCGCAACCACACCGACCGTGGGTGCACCCACCAAAGCGAGTCGTCGCGCCCGTGACATGCCCGGCCTGCGGCGTCGAATTCATCCCAAAGCAGCGCACCGGCCACAGATGGACCGCCGTGTGCAGCAAAAGATGCGAGCAGCGACGACGGTCAGCGGCGCGCCAACGCGGCGATGTCGGCCCTGTCGCGTATCATGATGAGTGACATCACGGCCGCTCCTGGCTCCGTGGTTCCGGACCGCCCTGGGGGCCATCCGGGAACCGCCAAGCTGAGCACCGTGCAAAGACCGTTTGGGCCGCCGTCGAGCCACCCACGGGAACAGTCGAAACCTCCCCAACGCACGCCGCACGTTCCGACGACATCAGTCGGTGCCGGATTCGCGGCCTGCCCGTCAGAGAGTTGAAACGCCATGACAACCCAGGCACAGATAGACGAAATGACCGCCTCATTCGACGAGCTACAGGACCACGTCGAAAGCATCGAAGCGCGCTTCGGCACAGACCCGGCACTTATGTCGGCAGGCCAGGCCGAAGCGTACGAGCGCTACAAGCGAGGCGCATTCCGGAAGGCCGAAGAGATCCGCATGCTCGTCGAGGCGCACAATGCCCGCGACGACGAAGACGAAACAAAGCGCGCCCGCGCGCAGAAGCTCGAGCGGCTGAAAGAGGCATACCAGAACCCGGCAAACGTACAGGACGGATCATTCAGCATGGACGCACACGCCACACGCACACGCAACTCGAACCCCTGGCGCGACCTCGGTGACAACATCACCCGCACCGAGACTCCGGACGGCCTCCGTACCCGCGCGCAGGACGCGATCGAAGCCATCAGGGACGTTCCGCACGCTGGCCGTGAACTGATGGCCAGCCTCGTCGACCAGCCCCACGAGCGCGGCGCGGCTGAGCTCGTTCTGGCCGGCACCGACCCGGCGTATCGAACGGCTTTCGAGAAGGTAATCCGCAACCCGGTACAAGGGCACCTGATGTGGACCGCAGAGGAACAGCTGGCCTTCCAGCGCACCGAATCCGTCCGTGCCGCCCTGTCCCTGACGGGTGCGAACGGTGGCTTCCTGGTGCCGTTCACCCTCGACCCGACGATCATCCTCAACAACGCGGGCGCGGCGAACCCGTTCCGGTCGATCAGCCGGATTGCGACGACGGCAACGAACTCCTGGAATGGCGTCGGTTCGGCGGGTGTCACCGCACAGTGGCTCGCTGAAGCCGGTGTAGCTGCCGACGCGACACCGACGTTCTCGCAGATAACCATCACCCCGCAGAAGGCCGCGGCGTGGGTGTTCGGCTCCTACGAGGCCATCGGCGACACGGACATCAGCACGCAACTCCCCGAGATTCTCGGCGACGCGAAGAACAACCTCGAGAACGGTGCCTTCTCCACCGGCGCCGGCTCGGGTGGTGTGCCGAAGGGCATCGTCACCGCAGCGACCACGGCCGTGACCACGGCTTCTGTTGCGACGTACGCGATCGCCGATGTCTACGCGCTGCAGCAGGCTCTCCCGGCCCGTGCACGACTCGGGAAGACGCCCGCGGTGGTCGGCAACGTGGCAATTATCAACAAAACGCGCCAATTTGACACAGCTGGTGGCAGCTCCTACTGGACAAATCTGGGCGAAGGTGCACCCGCACAGGTGCTCGGTCTGCGCCTAGCCGAAGCGTCCGGCATGGTGAGCACCACAACCACGGGCAGCAAGATCCTCGTGGCCGGCGACTTCGACAAGTACCAGATCGTCGACCGCCTCGGCATGACCGTGATCTTCGAGCCCCTGCTCCAGGACCAGGTAACCGGACGCCCCGCAGGGCAAGGTGGATGGTTCGCTTATTGGAGGGTTGGAGCCGACGCACTCGACCCCACGGCGTTCCGAGTGCTGACGGTCCAGTAGATCACCCCGACCTGGCGTCAACGTCACCCCCGGCCGCCTCATTCACGGCCGACAAGGGAACGAAGACCGGTGAGGGGTACCTTCCCCCGATGACCCGACCTGCGCCGCCTGAGGTAGCACCGGGCCCTGATCCTCAGCAGTGGTCAGGGCCCGTGCTACCGGGGGCCCCCTTCGAACCGAAACACACACACTGCTATGGACCCGCCAGTCTCTATCATTTTTTTCGGTCGGGTTGGCGTAGCGCTAACTGGGCATAAACACTAGATCGGACCTGACACCATGACACTCGTCAACCCTGGCGACAAGATCCAAAGCTACGTTCTCAACGACAATCTCATCGGTCCAGCCAACGCCTTCGGCCTGGTAATGATCGCACCGACCGGGCTCCAAACGGGCGGCGGCACGATCAGTTCGACTCCGCTCGGGAAGGTGACCGTCTCGGGGTTGTCGTCATTGGTCGGAGTAATCGGGGTGTTCTCGCCCGTATACGAGAATTACCTCGTCAAGCTCGATTTAACCACGGACACCAACGCGGGCATCAACATGCAGATGTCGTTCGGCAACGTCCAGTTGGCGTCCGGTTACGATTCCCAGGTCATGGCGGGGGTGGGTACGTCGACGCCGGTCGATAATCAGGTCCTCGCAAGCGGCTCCTGGCCGATCGCAGCGGCGTCGCAGACCATCCACAAGATCACTCTCGACTTGCACTGCTTCGATAGCACCCGCGGCAGTGTTGTCCCCGCACCGATTTACGGCTCCGCGACCGCCGCGGCCATGAACAACCCGCCGACCTCGGCAGCGGCGACCGCGGTCCGGCAGCTCAGCCAAAGCAGCGCGCTCGGTTTCGATGGTTTCTATCTCACCCCAGCTGCAGGCCACATCTCTGGCGTCATCCGCGTGTACGGCCTAAACAACGGCTGACCCCGTGGCCAAAGACACAGACGCCGAGATCGAGGGCGCCGGACCCGAACTCAATCTCGGACCGTTCCTGACTCCAGCCGCGATCGCTCGCGTGATCGAAGACGACTAACCCGGGGGCACCCCTTCGAAGCCACCACGGCGACCTGCTACGGACCCGCCAGTCATACAAATTCAGTGTGTACGGGTCTGGGACTTTTTGCGGCTGACGCTAGCTCGAGATGCATCATCTCGAACACGCTCTACGAACGTCGGCAAGGAGCGAATCGAGTACGTCCCAGATTTGGTCGGCGTCGTTAGCGCGGACGTCGCTCAAGGGGAGAGTCATATCCCCGTTCGCCTCTGTCGTCACAAGGATCGAATGCGGGACAGTCGCGATGATGTCTGAACTGTAGATCCCCGATTCGAGAATCTCGACTTTCGCGATTTCCGACCGGCTGTAGGTGTGTGCCTTGACAGTCGCCTGGGTATCTCCACGAAGCTCGGCCTTCGCGCTGATCACAGATGATTCGGTCAGTGCGATGACCTCGCCTGTCTGCGGGTCGTGCCTCGGGGTGCTGCATTTTGCCGACAAGTACTCGATCGGCTCATCGCCGGCGAGTAGGAGGATTCGCCCGAGAAGATCGAAGTACCCGAACCTGTACGATTCTGACCCCGGGAACCGACCGAAGTGCGCCCAGCCCTCGTCGGCGGCCTTCAGACGACGGTGGAGGGCGTCTCTCGCCTCCAGTGTGATAGCAACCATTCGCAGCAGATCCTCTCAAGCTATGGAGTAACGCGTGGGCGCCATGGTAGACCCCCCAGGCAACTTGACCGGGGGCGGGGGGGTCACGACCGAACTCGGCGACCTGCTATAGACCCGCCAGTCATGCCGATCTGTCCCTGACGTTTTTTCCACAAGGCGGGGTTAGGCTGCCCTAACCTGAGGCGGCGCCGACCAGGTACGGGATCAGGAAGAGAACGTAGGCGCAGCTGAGGATGATCCCGACGATGCTCGATGCGTGCGGTTCGCCTTTGCGGGTGGCTCCTATGATTCCGAGGGTGAGCCCGACGACGACCCCGAACGCGGACCCGACGACGAAGAGGACGCCGTTCATGCTTGTTGCGGTGTCGGCGACGAATGAGACGAACCAGAAGGCGATCGGCAGCACGATCGACAACGGGCCGTAGGTTGACTTGCGGCGCTTCACGAGCGGCGGCGGCGGGCTGGCGACGGTGGTTGTCCACTGGGTGCCGTCCCACCAACGCTGCTGCCCAGAGCCGTCGTCATACCAGCCGGGCTGGGTGTAGTGAGTGTCGCTCATGGCCGTGCCGGCTATCGGGTCACGAACGTGTCGTAGTCGACGTTCGAGGGGTCGTAATACTCGCAAATCGGATTGGAGCAGTGATCCGCTACCCGCTGCGTCGCGGTCGGATCGTCGTAGTCTCCAACGCTCACGGTTCTGTACACAGGCTTGCTCCCGCACTTCGCGCAAACTTCCATCAGTGATCCTCCGCCGGCTCGGCGAGAATTTCGTTGGCAAGTGCTCGAATTCGCGCCTCGTCGAATGTGCCGTCGTTGCCCTCGAGCTCGAGCGCGATGTTGTCGACGTTGCTCTGGCCATTCTGCCGAGCCACCTGGGCTAAGTTCTCGGCTACGAGCCGCTCACCTTCGCCATTCAGGAAATCGCCGATGTCATCAAGCCCGCTGAATTCCATACCCATGTGCTCGGCCCCTTCCGGCCTTCGCGCGCGCCGACGGCGAGTCGCATTAGCCATGACTCTAGCGATGCCCGAAAACGATGGTGCACGTATAGTGCACGACGGTCCCCGACAACGGAAAAACCCCCGGAAATCCGGGGGTTTTCTGGTGGGCGATACTGGGATCGAACCAGTGACCTCTTCCGTGTCAGGGAAGCGCGCTACCGCTGCGCCAATCGCCCAAGCCTGTTGCTGGTGTGCTTCAGGTTGGAGGTGGATACGGGATTCGAACCCGTGTATACGGCTTTGCAGGCCGCTGCCTCGCCTCTCGGCCAATCCACCGTGTCGGCCAAACCTTAATACATCGGGCTGTCCACCATGAGCAGTCGATCTTGCGATCAAGCTGTACTCGAGCGGATGACGAGATTCGAACTCGCGACCCTCACCTTGGCAAGGTGATGCGCTACCACTGCGCCACATCCGCATTGCCCGCATTTCTGCGTGCTTTGAAACTGTAGCCGATAGGTCATTCGATATTCAAACTGACACGGTTGTGTTTCGTTATCCGCGCGTGTCGAAGGCCCTCGAGGGTTGTACCTCGAGGGCCTAGCCCGTCGGCTGCCGATGACCGTTCTAGTCCGCGACGGCCGGAGGAATGTTCTGGTTGATGTGGAAGGTGTTGTCAGGGTCGTATTCGGCCTTGATTCTTGCCAGCCGCTGGAAGTTGCCGCGGTACGACGCTCTGACCCGGTCCGCGCCCTCGTCCATCAAGAAATTGACGTAGCCGCCGCCTGCCGAGGTCGGGTGCAGTTCTTCCCAGTAGTCGCGGGTCCACTTCGAGATGACATCCGCGTTGGCCGGGTCGGGATCGACGCCGACGATCACGCCGGCCCAGCCACCGTCGCGGTAGGCGAAAGCAGTGGCGTCCTCGGCGACCCGGCTCGCGGCGCCGTCGATGGGGTACAAGTGCATCGTGGAATGCGCCGTCGGCAGCATTGAGCCGTACTTCACGTGTACGTCGATGGCGGCATCCGTGATCTCGGTGAAGAAGTCGGCACGCCAATACCACTGCAAACCGGGCGGGTAGATCGCGTCGAATGCGCCCTGCAACGCGTTGTATGGCATGGACTGCAGCCCGACGAGCAGTGGCGATCCGTAGGTCCTGATCGGCTCGAGCACCTCATCGGCGCGTTCTGGCGATCCGGTGTAACACCAGACGATCGCGCAGGACGTGCGACCCCAGAGGTGCTCGGGGAAGGGCGGCCCGGCCGGGATCGTGAGCACGCCGAGCCAGCCGTTCAGCTCCTCCGGAAGGGACGGCAGTAACTGCCGGTACCACCGCATCACGGCCGCGGTGTCGGCGAAGTCGTACAGCACCGGGCCCCCGATGATCGTCCCGTGGTCACCGATGTCGTGGCAGCGGAACGTGAACGACGTGACCACGCCGAAGTTGCCGCCGCCGCCGCGCAGGGCCCAGAACAGGTCGCTGTCGGCAGTGTCGCTCGCCGTCACCACCGAACCGTCGGCGAGGACCACCTCAGCGGCGAGAAGGTTGTCGATGGTGAGGCCGAACCGGCGCGCAAGGTAGCCGATCCCTCCGCCAAGAGTCAGTCCACCGACTCCCGTCGTGGAGAGGATCCCCGAGGGGGTGGCCATGCCGGACGACACCGTCGCCTGGTCGACCTCCCCCCAGGTGCATCCGCCACCGACGCGGACCGTGTGAGTCTCGGGATCGATCTCGATGGTGCGCAGTAACGAAAGATCGATGACGAGGGCGTCGTCCCAGGTTCCGAGTCCCCCGGCATTGTGCGCGCCACCGCGTACTGCGATTTCGAGACCGTTCTCGCGACCGAAGCGGATGCACGCGATCACATCGGCAACGTCGCGACATCGAGCGATCGCCGCGGGCCGTTTGTCGATCATGGCGTTGTACACGGCACGGGCCGCATCGAAGCCGGGATCGCTGCGGGTCGTCAGGCTCCCGCTCAACTCAGCTGCAAGCTCTTCGTACGGCGCACCGACTGCGCCGCGTGATGTCATAGTCATCTCGGTCTCCTCGACACAAGCGTTCGATTGTTGGGCACAAGCCCGCTCTCGCAGCGGTTCATCTCCGCTGCCCCATGCCGACCGCTTCCAAAACCTGCGAACCGATGTCCGCAGCCGGCGGTTCCTTGAGCGTTCCGGAACCGCGGAGCCCCAGCCTGAACCGCGCTTTCAATTCTCCGCCCGAAGCCCCGAAAGTGTGTACCTCTGGCCGGCTTCGAACCAGGGAGTGGCCAGAGATCTCGATCAGTCTGCCGGTGTGGCCATTGCGGTACGCGTAGCTGAGCTCCGGTCCACCCAGCGTCGCGGTGAACTGGGCGCTCCCCAGAGCGACCGCTCCTGCCTCCCGCGGACTGCTCGGCAACAGGTCGGTGAACCAGGAGATGAAGCAATCCAGCCAAGCCCGCACGTGAGAGTCGACATGATCAGCGACATCGAGTGCCATGACGCCACCCAGGCTCACGCGTCCGCCACGGTCTGCGAGCATCCCGGCTAACTCGTTACGCAGGTACCCGCGAGCTGCGCCGATGACTTCGGGAAGGCGATCGTCAACTCCTTCGAGGGCATCGACCTCGAACGAGATCGTGCGTGGCCAGTCCTCGTCCGCCCGATCGATATCGATGGTCGCCAGCACCCGATCGCAGAAGGCTGCTGGCGTGCAGTCCTTGCGCCGGCAGACCCGGTTGCCTGTCGTCGCGACCTCACCCCGCGCATCGACCGTGGTGACATCGAGGAACACGGATGAGCGAGAGTGACCGATTGGCCCTTCTGACGTCGGATCGATGGCCAGCTCTTCGAGGAACAGATCGATGCTCCCGACTCGGTCGATCGGCATCGACTTCGACTGGCGCACGACCGAATCGGGATGTCCTGTGCAGTCCTCTTGCGAAGCAGCAGAGGCGTCACCGGCGATTCGAACACCGACAGTCGAAATGCCTTGTCTCTGCAGATCACTCAGCCAGGACTGCCTGTGAAAGTAGCCTGCAATCATCGTCCGGAGGTCGGCAGGCACAGCGCGAAAGAACTCCGCGAAGCCGGCCGACTCATCGATTCCTTCGGCAATCATGTGCCGTTCGCCTTCGAGAAGAAATGCTTCGAAGGACCGGCGCCCGGATTCGCACCCCTCAGCGGACGCCGGCCGTTGGGTCGTCGTGACGGTCATGATCTCCTCCTGGAAGGTGGGTGGCATGAGGGCCTGAACGCCCTGAGCCCAACGGTAGGAGCAGGCCGCACCGACCGCATGACCGGAATTGACCATCCTTCAGGCGCGTCCCCCTAGTCATTTCGAGTCATGGACCCGTCCGATCGCGTCGCGCTAGTGTGGGCAGATGCGGGGATGGTCTGTTACGACCCTTCCGCCACGATGGGTGACTCCCGGACAACCACCGTTCGTCGCCCGACGCGAAGAGGTCGCCGAACTGGAGACCGCGTGGTCCGACGTCAAGCTCGGGGCGGGGCGCGCTGTCTTCATCAGTGGCGCTCCCGGCATCGGCAAGTCCCGTCTGGTGAGCACGGCGTGCACGGCACTGCACGACGACGGCGCAGTCGTGCTGACGGGAGCATGCGTCCAGGACCTCGGCACACCGTTCGAGCCCTTCGACATCCCGATCAGGGATCTCCTGGCGCTCGTCGACGTCACGGACGGCGGCCGCGACCTCGCGCAGTCTGCGCACCTGCTCGAGCAGGCGTTCGCAAGCCCCGTGATGACAGAAGGCATGGAGATCGGTCAGGCCCGGCTCTTTCAAGCTGTGATCGAGTTGCTCCTCGCGGCCACTGAGGTCCGGCCGATCATCCTCGTCGCGGAAGACCTTCACTGGGCAGCGCCGTCTGCTCTGCGCCTGCTCGCGCGAATCGTCGCGGACACCGTCGACGCACGGCTCCTCGTCATCGGCACGTTCCGGTCGACTTTGCCGGATCATTCCGATCCGCTGGCAGACGTGCTCGCGAATCTCGGCAGACTCGAGGGGGTGAGACGGCGTGAGCTGGCACCGTTCACTGTCGAAGAGATCGCCCAGTTCGTGACCGTCGCGGGCGACGTATCCCCCGACGTCGCGTCCGGATCCGCCGTCGTCCTCCGCGCACTGACCGGTGGCAACGCGTTCCTCGTGCGTGAGACGTGGCGGCACGTCATCGCCTCTGCCGAATCCAGCCGTCTTGACGACACGCTCATACTCGAACTGCCGAGCACGACGCCGGACCTCATGCGGTCGCGGATCTCCGTACTCACGACCGAACAGCGCGATGTCCTCGAACTGGCGGCGGTTATGGGTCAGGAGTTCCAGCTCTCCGAACTTATCGCAGTGAGTTGCTCGAGCGTCGAGGTCACGCTTTCGGCCATCGACAGCGCGGTAGGGTCGGGCCTTCTTGAGGCCCCCCAGCCTTCTCGGGAAGCGCTGCGGTTCCCGCACGCGATAGCGCGACAGGCACTGATCGAGCATGCTTCCCGTGCAGACCTGATGGCGATGAATGCGCTCGTCGCCCACACGCTGGAGAGCAGCTTCCCCGCCGCGCCGCGCCTCGTACAGAGACTCGCCCACCATTACACGGAGGCACGAGCGCTCGGTTACGGCGACCGTGCGGCCGCGTACCTCACCCGCACGGCAGAGGCGGCGGACGATCGGCTGGCGCACGAGGACGCCGCGCGATCGTTTGAGCACGCGGCCGACCTGGTACCAGACCCGCAAGCGCGTGACCTTCTTCGACTCCGGGCGGTACACAGCTGGATACTCGTCTCGGACTTCGCACAGGCCCGCGCGGGCGCCATGCGGGTGATCGACGACGGCGACCCCCGGTCGTGCATCCGTGCCGCGATCGAATTCGAGGAGGCCTGCTGGCGGCCGGGATTGCACGGGGACCAGGCGGTCGGGCTGCTGAGTTCGGCCTTGTCGAGGATTCCAGCAGAGCCGGACGACGCTCTCTACGTGCAGGGGCTGGCGGCCCTGGGCCGTGCAACCGCCTTCACCGGCGAACTCGACGAAGCGACACGTCTGGGAGACCAAGCGATCGCTTTCGCGCGAGGGCTCGGGGACCGGCAGGCACTCGCGGAAGCACTGCGACTGGGCGTCTCACACACATTGGGCCCTCGTGGCATCACAGCGCGGCTCGAGCGGAGCAGCGAACTGTCCCGCATCGCAGGCGGCCCGCACAATGAGGCGTTCGGCGGCGCGGCCTACGTGAGCAGCGCGACCTGTTATGTCGCCGGCGACCGAGCGGGGCTCGATCAGGCCGAACGCGACCTGACAGAGACGGCGCGACACTGGGGCTGGTATTGGACCTACTTCGCGCAATGCGTGCGATTCGGACGCTCCCTCGCCGCCGGGCAGCTCGATGAGACCGAATCGATTATCGGCGCTATCCAGCGCGCGGAGCGCGAGTTCCGGTCGGACACCACGGCGGGCGCCGGCGCCTTGCAGAGCTTCATGCTCCGTCGCGAAAGGGGCACCCTCGCTTCCGTACGCTCGTTCATCACGGGCGACGAGTCGCCCGTGTCGAGGTGGGCACCCGGCCTTCTCTCCATCTACACGGAACTCGACTTGGTCGAACCTGCGCGGAGAACGCTGTCGTGGATGCTCGAGCACGATCATCCGGCCGCGCACCAGTCCTCGGACTGGCCAGCGTGCCTCGCCTTCATGACCGAGGCGGCCGTATGGCTGCGTGATCCGGGACTGGCCGCAGTCATCCATCCCTGGCTGCTCGAATACCAGGGGCTGAACCTGATGGCGGGCTATTTCGTCGCCGTGTTCGGGAGCGCGGACTGCTATCTGGGCGAAATCGAATCGCTGTGTCAGTTCGGCGCGCCGCTCGACCGCTTCACGTCGGCGCTCGAGATGAACGAACGAATGGACGCGCCCCTTCACGTCGCCTACACGCTGGCCGCCACCGCCGCATGCCTCCGTAGCGAGGATCCGGGTTCGGAAAGGGCGACCGCGCTGGCCGATCGCGCTCGGTCGATAGCCGAGCCGGCCCGCATGAGCCGAGTGCTTCGCTTACTCGACAAGAGCGCGCCCGTTGCAAGCGCGCCACGGCGGGACGGGCTCACTCCGCGAGAAGTCGAAGTGCTGCGGCTCGTGGCCGAGGGGATGAGCAACAAAGCGATCGCAGCACAACTTGTGATCAGCGAGAACACGGCCGCCAATCATGTGCGAAGCATCCTGTCAAAGACGGGATCGACCAACCGCACGGCCGCGGCAAGATATGCCCGCGAGCACGCACTGATCTAGTGCAGAGGAATCAGCTGACCACTCGGCATGACCCTGCCCTCGACCTCGACGACCGAGTCGATGGGCATCCCAGCCCTGGCCGCTGCTGCGCGAATCGCCTCGATCGACGGGGCCTCGTAGAGGCAGTAGCTCTTGCGGTGATCGATCGAGAGAAATGAGTACAGCCACCGGACGTCCTCTTCATCGTTGATGAGATTGATTTCGGGCGCAGCCTCAAGCGGAATCTCGATCTGATCCGCGTAGTTTCGTTCGATCACGAAGAACGGCATGAGCCGGACCCCCCTTCTTTGCTTGCCGCAAGGGTACTCGCCTTAGGCCCGGGGTCTTCCTCGCGAGCGCAGCTAGCTCGGCGCTGGCATCGCGCGATTGCGATGCAATCGCCATAGCTCCAGCGCCAATGTGCGTTCGGCC
The DNA here is from genome assembly GCF_010686705.1 of Leifsonia tongyongensis. Lineage (GTDB taxonomy): Bacteria > Actinomycetota > Actinomycetes > Actinomycetales > Microbacteriaceae > Diaminobutyricibacter > Diaminobutyricibacter tongyongensis. The sequence goes on from NZ_JAAGWY010000002.1 coordinate 576,887, forward strand.
TCCCCTGTCGGCTAGTATCGAAACTCGCAGCCGGCAACGGCAGCACAGGGGCGATTGGCGCAGTTGGTAGCGCGCTTCCTTCACACGGAAGAGGTCATCGGTTCGAGTCCGGTATCGCCCACCCACACGAAATCCTCGCTGACCGGTCGTTCAACACTGGACTATTGCGTCAAACGGCAACAGAATGCAACACATGAGGAGCGCTCATGTTATTCGCACGCCGGATCAGCGGCTGCGGATCTTCGTCAGTTCCACCCTTCAGGAACTCGCACCCGAACGACGGGCGGCCCGTGCCGCGATAGAACGCCTTCACCTCGCGCCGGTCATGTTCGAACTGGGTGCCAGGCCCCATCCTCCGCGCGAGCTCTATCGGGCCTACCTCGACCAGAGCGACGTCTTCATCGGCCTGTACTGGGAGCGCTACGGCTGGGTGGCGCCCGACGAGGAGGTGTCCGGGCTCGAAGACGAATACAACCTGTGCCCGGCCGAACTGCCCCGACTGCTCTACGTCAAGGGCCCCGCTGAGAACCGCGAACCCCGGCTGACCGAACTGCTGGACCGGATCAGGCATGACGATCTGGCGGCGTACAAGTACTTCGAGACCCCCAAAGAACTCGCAACCCTCGTCGAAGCCGATCTCGCCACCCTTCTCGCCGAGCGGTTCGAACAGAGCCAGGTCGCACCCTCCACGGACGTCCCCGCGAACGCCGAACGCGTCGTCGCGCCCGTCCGCCTGCCCGTGCCCCTCACCGACCTGATCGGTCGCGAGGGCGACATCGACGACGTCCATCGGATGCTCACCGCGGGCGCGCGGCTCATCACGCTGATCGGACCGGGAGGCATTGGGAAAAGCCGGCTCGCTCTCGCGGCCGGGCGCGCATCCGCCCCCGATTTCGAAGACGGAGCGGCCTTCGTCGATCTGCAGTCGGTGCATGACGCCGACCGTGTGCTCAATGCGATCGCGCAGGCACTCGGCGTCCGCGACACCGGCGAAGCACCGCTGATGGACAACCTCGTCACGGCTCTGAACGACCGGAACATGCTGCTGGTGATCGACAACTTCGAGCAGGTCCTCGACGCCGCCCGGTCGCTGACGGCCCTGCTGGCCGCGGTGCCGGGCATTGCGATGCTCGTGACGAGCCGCGTCCTGCTTCGCGTGAGCGCCGAGCAGAGCTACGACGTCGGACCGCTCCCCGAAGAATCGTCGGTGAGCCTTTTCACGGAGCGCGCCCGTGCGGTGAAACCCGACTTCGAGATCACTGCAGACAATGCGGATGCGGTCTCCCGCGTCTGTGCGACGGTGGACGGCATGCCGCTGGCCATCGAACTCGCTGCGGCTCGCATCCGCGTCCTCTCCCCCGCCGAACTCCTCGACCGGCTCGACCGCCAGCTCAGCGTGCTGGTGTCGGGGTCGCGGGACCTCCCCGAACGCCAGCAGACCCTGCGCCGCACGATCGAGTGGAGCGCCCAACTCCTCGAGCCGGGCCAGGACCGCCTGCTCGCGCGTCTCGGCGTCTTCGAGGGCGGCTTCTCGCTCGAGGCCGCGGAGTTCGTGGGCGCCGACGGAACCCAGGCCGACGGAGACCAGGCCGACGGGGATCGGGTCGACAGCGATCGGGATGCGGGAGGCGACGTGCTCAGCGACCTCACCTCCCTTGTCGACAGCAGCCTGGTCAGCCAGAGCGTCAGCGCTGACCGCCCGCGGTTCACCATGCAGGCCATCGTGCGGGAATACGCGCGGGAGCGCCTTGCCGAGAGCGGCGACCTCGCGCTCGTCCAGGATGCGCACGCGCGGTTCTTCCTGCAGCTCTGCGATCGCGTGGAGGCGCAGCTCAAGGGAGAAGGGCAGCGTGAGTGGATCCTTCGCCTGGGTGAGGAACGGGAGAACCTGCGCGGCGCTGAGCGTTTCCTCCTCGGCAGCCGCGACTGGGATCGCGCAGCCCATCTCGCGTTCAGCCTCTACCTGTATTGGTGGGTGACCGGCCTGTTGGGCGAGGTGCGCACCTGGATGGATCTCGCACTCGCTTCGGGGGATGCGCTCTCGGACCACACCCGGGCGATCGCGCTGTACTTCAGCCGCACCATCATGTTCTGGCGCGACCCTGATGGAAGTGTCGCCGCCGACCTGTCGACCAGTGCTGAGCTCTTCCACCGCTCGGGCGACCGCGAAGGCGAGGCCCTCACCCGGATCTCGCTCGCGTTGGCGCTGATGGCCGGCGAGAAGCCGGACACCGAGCGGGCCCGCGACGTGATGGAGATCAGTCTTCGGCTCTTCCGTGAGAGCGGGAGCCAGTGGGGCGAATCGATGGCGCTGGTGCTGCTCGGTCGCGTAGCGCTCCTGCAGCAGAAGCTCCCGGAGGCGCTCGACCGCTTCTCGAAGAGCCTGGCCCTGACGCAGGCCACCGGTGACGACATCGGAGAGCGGATCGCTTCGTACCACCTCGGGTGGGCACAGCTGAAGCTCGGGGCGGTGGATGAGGCGCGGGACGACTTCGCATTGAGCGTCACCGTGTCGGCTGGGCTCGGCCATGTCGAAGGGCTCGCGTACGGGCTCGAAGGGATGGTCGCCATTGCGGCCCTCGCCGGCGACATCGACCGGGCCGGGAGGCTCGCAGGCGCGTCCCGTGCACTACGCGAACGGAGTGGTCTCCACAACGGTCCCATGTTCACTTTCCACCAGGCGTACCTCGACCAGCTGGTGGCCGACGGTGCGGGCGCACAGCTCGACCGGGCGATCGCCGAGGGCCGCGAGCTCAGCGTCGAGCAGGCGGTCGCCGAAGCTCTCGCGGAGGCGGGGCAGTCGCAGCGTCGGCCCTGAGCCGGCGGGGTGCATCAGGTCGCCGACCAGCCGTACCGGGCGACGAGCGCAGCCTGCACCGCACCGTAGCGCCGTTCGTCGAGCGCCGCCGCCTCACGGCGCATCCCGCCCGGGTGAAGGCGGAACACGCGGTCGATGTTGACGAAGCTGGGGCGTCGCTGGGCGTCCCACGCACCGGTCCCGACGGGAACGTAGCCGAGACGGCCCGGATGCTCCTGGCTGGTCAGCTGCACGGCGAGGACGGTGCCCTCTCTCTCGGCGGCGACGACGAGCACCGGGCGGTCTTTGCCGCGCCCGTCGCGCTCTTCGAAGGGGACCCACGTCCAGACGATCTCGCCAGGGTCGGCATCGCCGTCGACGCGCGGCACATACGACATGGTCACCGGCCCGATCCGTCGAGGGTCGACTTCGACCGTCGCGCTGGGTCCGTGCTGCCCGGGCGACGCCTGGAGGTCGGCGGTAGGGCGCGGAGGCCGCTCGGCGGGCCGGAACAGTGCAGCGATGGCGGACAGGACACGTGAGATCGTCGACACCCACCGAACATTACCGCCTGGACCGGCCCCTCTCGGGCTAGCCCGCCGACGGTTCGACGGGAGCGTCCTCGCGCCACGACACGTGGGCGGTCGCCGTGAGCCCGATCGTGCGCTGGATGAGCGCGGCCGCACCCCACGAGACGAGGAACGACCACACCGCGACGATGAGCGCCGCCAGCACCTGGGCGCCGAGCTGATCGAAGTTGCCGCTGTAGACCATCCCGGTGCCGTTTGCGAACAGCCCGATGAACAGCAGTCCGACGAGACTGCCGACGAGATGGATGACCACGACGACCATCGGTGTCCCGAACTGCGCGCGCGCAGCCACGTCGACGATCACGGCGCACGCGATTCCCGACAGTGCGCCGAGGAGCAGTGCCCAGCCGGTCGTGACGATTCCGGATGCAGGGGTGATGGCGATCAGTCCGGCCACCGCTCCGCAGACGGCGCTCGTCACCGTCGGGCGGCGCATCATGATGCGGTCGACGGTCACCCACGCGATCGTCGCGGCAGCTGATGCGGTGAGAGTGTTGATCCAGATCAGCCCCGTGAAACCGTCGACGGCGCCCTCGCTGCCGATGGTGAGCCCGAACCACCCGAACCAGACGAGCGCTCCCCCGGCCGCCATCACCGGAACGTTGCGCCGTTCCCGGATCTCGTGCGCCGGTTGCCGCCCGCAGACCAGCAGCAACCCCGCGGCGCCCGCGGCCGCAGCGATGCTCACCGGAATCGCTCCCCCGAAGTCGACGACGCCCAGCGTCGCGGTCGCCCATCCTTCGGTCAGGTCGAACACGGCGAAACCCGCCGGAAAGTAGACGACCGCCACCCAGATCGCGGCGAATACGACCCAGCCGCGCAGGGTCACGCGGGGAGCGACCGCTGACGCGACGATCGTCACCGCGAGCACGCACACCGCACCTGCGTAGCAGGCGCGGGCGAGGGCGAACGCATCTCCGGGCACAGCACCCGGGACGCCGACGACGTGAGGGACGAGTGGCGGGCCGAAGAGCATCCCGTAGCCGCCGATGACGAAGAGCACTCCCGCCACGCCGGCACCGGCGAGCGTCGCGCGCATCGCAGACACCGCACCGGCGCTGCTGATCATCCCGCCGTAGAGCAGCGCGAACCCCGGAACGACGGCGAAGACGAGGGCGCCGGAAACCAGGAGCAGGAGGGCGTCCACCTGGGCAGCAGTGTCCATGGACCCTTCCTCGCGTGTGCGGACGGTCGCAGCGCAGCCACGCGGTGCGCCATCCAAAGAATACTTGCGTTAATTCTGGAAGCGGGGCAAACGAGAAGCGGGGCGCCGCCCGAAGGCGACACCCCGCTCACCACTACCGGGAGGATCAGGCGTTCTCGAGCGCGTAGCCCTCTTCACCGTGGACCACGGTGTCGACACCGGCCAGCTCGTCCTCGTTCTTGATGCGGAAGCCCATCGTCTTCTGGATGACCCAGCCGATGGCATACGCCAGGACGAAGGAGTAGATCATCACCGAGAAGGCGCCGATCGCCTGCACCCCGAGCTGCTGGAAGCTGCCGCCGTAGAACAGGCTCGAGTACTGGGCGGTCGCGTTACCCGCCGCGTCGTAGACGTGAGTGAACCCGAAGACACCGATGTAGAGCGTCCCAAGAAGACCGCCGATGAGGTGGATTCCGACCACGTCGAGCGAGTCGTCGAAGCCGAGCTTGAACTTCAGGTCGACCGCGATGGCGCAGACCGCACCGGCGAGAAGGCCGAGGAGGATCGCAAAGCCGGGGGTCAGGATGTTACAGGCCGGGGTGATCGCGACAAGGCCCGCGACTGCACCGGATGCTGCACCGATCGACGTCGGCTTGCCGTCCTTGATCTTCTCGACGATCAGCCAGCCGATCGTTGCCGCTGCAGGGGCCGCGAGCGTGTTGATCCACGCGATTCCTGCGACGCCGTCGACGGCAGCCTCCGAGCCGGAGTTGAACCCGAACCAGCCGAACCACAGCAGCGCGGCGCCGAGGAGGGTCAGCGGAACGTTGTGCGGCTTGGCCATGCCCTTCTGGAAGCCGACGCGCTTGCCGAGCACGAGGGCCAGGGCGAGGCCGGCCGCACCGGCGTTGATGTGGACCGCAGTACCACCCGCGAAGTCGTTCACGTGGAGGATGGTCGCGATCCAGCCGTCCTTCAGGTTGAAGACCCAGAAGGCGACGGGGAAGTAGACGACAGTCGCCCAGATGGCCGCGAATACCATCCATGCGCCGAATTTCGCGCGGTCGGCGATGGCGCCTGAGATCAGGGCGACGGTGATGATGGCGAATGTCGCCTGGAATCCGGCGAACGCCAGGCCGTTCAGGTCGGGGGTGACGCCGTCCTTGCCCATGAGACTCATGAGGCCCCAGTCGGGCGTACCGAGGACGTGAGGGATGGATGCCGGGCCGAAGGACAGCCCGTAGCCGTAGAGCACCCAGAGGACGCCGATGATGGCCATGGCGCCGAAGCTCATCATCATCATGCTGATGACGCTCTTGGCGCGAACCATGCCTCCGTAGAAGAAGGCGACCCCGGGGGTCATGATCAGAACGAGCGCGGCCGCGACGAGGAGCCAAAGGGAGTTGACTGCGGTCTGGGCGTCATAGGCCGCTGCTGAGTGAAGCAACATACGAATGGTCTACCTCTCTTGTGATTGCACACGATGTCCCGGTCGACGCAATCAGGTGTGGCGCTTTTCGGGGTGTCGTCAGTTTCGCCGTGAGAGGTTTCGGTGGATGCGCCCTCGTGTTTCGCGGGTGTTACGGCTGGCGGATGCGTGTAAACATCGTGTTTCGGCCGCCCTCGGATCCGCACCCAGAGAGCCGCGCAAACGCCGGGAGGTCAGTCTTCGTCGCCGTGGGGCGGCAGTTCGCCGGTCGTCAGCGCGATCATGCGCGACACCGAGCGGAGGTACTTCTTGCGGTAGCCGCCCCCGAGCATCTCGTCATCGAACACGGTGTTGAGCGGTACGCCGGTCTGGACGACCGGGATCTCGGCGTCGTAGACGCGGTCGATGAACGCGACGAGACGCAGTGCGGCCATCTGGTCGTGGAGCACCTGCACGTCGGTGAGGCCGATGACGTCGATGCCGGAGATCATTTTGATGTATTTCGACGGGTGGACCGTCGCGAGGTGCGCGACGAGGTCGTCGAACGCGTCGCTCGTCACGGCTTCGCCACGGGAGGCGAGTGCGACCACGGTCTTCTCAAAGGCTTCGGGGTCGACTGTGAGCGCGCGGCCCTCGGTGTCGCGCCGGCGGTAGTCGAGTCCGTCGATCCGCACCGTCTCGAAGTGGCCGGAGAGCGCCTGGATCTCACGGAGGAAGTCGCTGGCGGCGAACCGGCCCTCACCGAGGGCGTTCGGCGGGGTGTTCGACGTCGCGGCGATGCGCGTACCCGATGCGACGAGCTCGGAGAGCATGCGGGTCATCATCATGGTGTCGCCCGGGTCGTCGAGCTCGAACTCGTCGATGCAGATCAGGGTCGAGCCGCTGAGGAGCTTGACGGCTCCGGCGTAGCCGAGAGCCCCGACAAGGGCGGTGTACTCGATGAACGTGCCGAAGTACTTGCGGCCGGGCGCCTCGTGCCAGAGCGCTGCGAGCAAGTGGGTCTTGCCCACGCCGAACCCGCCGTCGAGGTAGACGCCGGGCTTCGTCTCGATGCGTTTGCGACTGCGGCTGAAGAAGCCGGCCGGGCGCTGCGGCTCCCAGGCTTTCGCGAACGTCTTCAGTTTCTCGACGGCCGCCGCCTGCGACGGATAGTCGTGGTCGGGCCGGTACGACTCGAACGTGGCGTGCTCGAACTGGGGCGGCGGCACGAGCTCGGCCGCGATCTCGGCGCCGGTGATCGACGGCGTGCGCTCGGTGAGGCGCACGACGGCACCGGTCTGTTCGAGAGTCATGGGGAAGGCACCTTTGTGTCGAAGTCTTACAGGACCCGTTCGCGCCGCGTAGCCTGATGCGTAGGTTCGTGAGTGGAGTCCGGCCTCAAGCCTAAACCGACCCGACACGATTGTTCCCGCGCCCACAAGGCGCCAGCAGGAGGTAGCCCATGGCCATCGAGGCCGATCCGTCCCCGTCCTTTGCCGACTACGCGCATCCCGAGCGGCTCGTCAGCACGGAGTGGCTCCAGGAGCACCTCGGCGCCCCCGGCCTCGTCGTGGTCGAATCCGATGAGGATGTGCTGCTCTACGACACCGGCCACATCCCCGGTTCCGTGAAGATCGACTGGCACACGGATCTCAACGATCCGGTCGAGCGCGACTTCGTGAACAGTGAGGCCTTCGCCCGTCTCGCCGGCTCGAAGGGCATCTCCCGGGACTCGACGGTCGTCATCTACGGCGACAAGAACAACTGGTGGGCTGCGTACGCGCTGTGGATCTTCACGTTGTTCGGGCACCAGGACGTCCGGCTCCTCAACGGCGGCCGCGACAAATGGATCGCCGAAGGCCGGGAGATCACCACCGACGTGCCGTCGCCGGCCCCGGCCGAGTACCCCGTCGTCGAGCGCGATGATCACACGGTGCGCGCCTTCAAGGACGACGTGCTCGCGCACCTCGGCAAGCCGCTCATCGACGTCCGCTCGCCCGAGGAATACAGCGGAGAGCGCACCGAGATCCCCGGCTACCCCACCGAGGGTGCGCTCCGCGCCGGCCATATCCCGTCGGCCGCCTCCGTGCCGTGGGCGCGCGCCGCGGCACCGGATGCGACGTTCAAGTCCCGCGCCGACCTCGATGCGATCTACAAGGGCGAGGCCGGTCTCGTCGAAGGCGACGACGTGATCGCGTACTGCCGTATCGGCGAGCGGTCGAGCCACACCTGGTTCGTCCTCACCCACCTCCTCGGCTTCGAGAACGTGCGCAACTACGACGGCTCCTGGACGGAGTGGGGCAGCGCTGTGCGTGTGCCCGTCGTGCAGGGCACCGAACGCGGCGAGGTTCCGACGCGCTGATCGCTGTGTGACCGGCGGTTCATTCCCACGGGGAAGAACCGCCGGCTCCTGCGCGTTGTGGATGCTGGGAGAATGGGATCGATGACCGACATGACACTGGCACCTGCCCTCGCGGAGATCCGCGAGGACTTTCTGGCGCTCGAACAGCCCGATCGACTCCAGCTGCTGCTGGAGTTCTCGAACGACCTGCCGGAACTGCCTGAGCGCTACCGTGACCACCCCGACCTGTTCGAGCGCGTCGTGGAATGCCAGTCGCCGGTCTACATCTTCGTCGAGGTCGACGAGCACGATGTCGTCCACCTCTTCGCGACGGCCCCGCGCGAATCCCCGACGACGCGTGGCTTCGCCTCGATCCTCGCCCAGGGACTCGCCGGGCTGACCGCGGACGAGGTGCTCGCCGTTCCGGACGACTATCCGCAGATGCTCGGCCTCACGCAGGCGGTGTCCCCGCTGCGCATCCGTGGGATGTCCGCGCTCCTCGGCCGCACCAAGCGGCAGGTGCGCGAAAAACTGGCCGCCGCCTAGGCGGAGCGCTCCCGCGACCGGCTCGAATCGGTGACGTGTGCCGTCAGCCATTCGGCGATCGAGCGGCGCCAGCGCTCCTCGTCGTAGTTCCAGAGTTTCGTGTGCAGTGCTGTCGCGAACGGCACGAACGTTACGATATCCGGTCGCGCGACCGCGAGGGCGCGTGAACTCGTCGAGGGGACCCAGCCGTCGTCATCGCTGTGGAGTACGAGCATCGGCAGGCTCAGGTCGGCCGCGCGCGCGACGAAGTCCATGCTGGCGAAGTCGATCGCCGCGCCCTGCCCGGTGATCGGGGCGCCCCACTCCGAGCCGATGATGCGCAGTGCCCCCAGCGTGATGACGGGCGGGAGCTTCAGGAGTTTCGCCTGGTACTCGAGCGCATCGATCCAGTCGATCACCGGCGACTCGAGCACGAGGCCTGTGATCAGGTCGGCCGACGGCGAGCGGGTGATCGTCTGGAGGACCACTGCGCCGCCCATCGACCAGCCCATGAGCACGATCGACGTCGCCCCCCGGTCCTTCGCGAAACGGATGGCCGCCTCGACGTCGAGCCATTCGGTCCCGCCCAGCCCGTAGCGCTTGTCCTCGCTGGCGGGCGCGTCGGGGTCGTTGCGGTACGAGATCAGCAGCGACGAGTACCCGGATGCGTGGAACACCGGCACCGCCCGCAGGCCTTCCGGTCGCGCCGCCCCCCAGCCGTGCACCTGGATGACCCAGCGGGACTGGTCGGCGCCCATCTCCCCCGCCGGGATGTGCCAGGCGGGCGCCTGCCCGAGCGTCGTCTCGATCTCGACGCTCTCGACGTCGAATCCGAGTTCTTCCGGAGTCAGGTAGTACCACCCGCTCAGGCGGGCACGGTTCGTGGGGTGGAGCTCGCCGAAGACCACGTCGATGAGGGTGCGGGTGACCGTCCCGTTCGAACGGTCGACCACGCCGCCGATGCGTGCGTAACCACTGTCGTCGTCGAACCAGAGACCGTACCGCCCGGGCACCGACGCATCCGGTGTCCCAGCCAGCGTGACCGTGCTCTCGACCGGGTCGACCGCCAGGATCCGCTGATTCTGTGGCCGCTTCCGCACCGGTACGACGACGGCGCGCGCAACGCGGGCCATCGCATACCCGACGAAGGCGATGCCCGCCAGGCTGAGCACGGTGACCGTGCCCATCGCCGTCCAGAGGATCTTCGCTCGTCCGTTCGTCCCGGCCACGTGCCGCCTCCCTCCGTTGCCGCGGCGTGCCTTCGCTCGCGCAACGCTTACGAACTCTAGTCTTCGTACGTGTCGACTACACCCTCAGCACCGCACATTCCAGCGGAGTTCACTGCGGCGCTGGAGGCGATTCGCAGGGCCAAGGCACGGCCGGAGCTCGTTATCACCGAGATACCGGCGCCGGGCCAGCTCGCACCCTACGCCGTGGCGCTTTCGGCGGATGTGCGGCCGGCACGCCACGGAAGCGACTCGGATCTCGGCACGGGCCGTTTCATCCTCCTGTACGATCCGGACGAGCCGGAGGCCTGGGGCGGCCGGTTCCGCGTCGTCTGTTTCGCGCAGGCGCCGCTGGAGACCGAGATCGGACTGGACCCGTTCCTCGCCGAGGTCGCGTGGTCGTGGCTCGTCGACGCCCTCGACGCCCGCGGCGCCAAATACACCGCGGCGTCCGGCACGGCCACGAAGATCATCTCGACCGGTTTCGGCGAACTGGCCAGGCAGGCCGACGGCTCCCAGATCGAGCTGCGCGCATCCTGGACCCCCCTCGAGCACGATGTGGCGGCCCACGTCGAAGGCTGGGGCGAACTGCTCTGCATGCTTGCCGGGTTGCCTCCTACGGGAGAGGGCGTGAGCCTCCTCTCCCCGAGACGGGCGAATCGTGGCTGACCATACCGTCATCGATTCACGTGGGGCGTACCTCGAGGCGACGGAGGCGATCGCAGCCGGCACCGGACCGATCGCCGTGGATGCGGAGCGCGCATCCGGTTTCCGCTATTCACAGCGCGCCTATCTGATCCAGATCTTCCGGCGCGACGCAGGCACCTTCCTGTTCGATCCTCCCGCCGTCGGGCGGTTCGACGAGCTGGACGCCGCGATCGCAGACGACGAGTGGGTGCTGCATGCGGCGACCCAGGACCTGGCCTGCCTTCGCGAGGTCGGTCTCGACCCTGCGCACATCTTCGACACGGAACTCGCTGCTCGACTCCTCGGGATGCCGCGGGTCGGCCTCGGGACGGTGGTCGAAGAGCTCCTCGGCATCCACCTCGCGAAAGAGCATTCGGCGGCCGACTGGTCGACGCGCCCTCTCCCGGAGCCCTGGCTGAACTACGCCGCCCTGGACGTCGAGCTGCTCCCCGACCTTCGCGACGCCATGGCCGCCCTGCTAGCTGAAGCGGGAAAGACCGAGATCGCGGCCCAGGAATTCGACGACGAACTCCAGCGCGACCTGAAGCCGGCGCGTGCGGAGCCGTGGCGGCGGCTCTCGGGCGTCCACTCCATCCGCGGGCTCCGCAACCTCGCGGTCGCGCGCGAGTTGTGGCTGGCGCGCGACGAACTCGCACGACAGACCGACATCGCGCCCGGGCGTCTCGTACCGGATGCGTCGCTCACGGCCGTCGCGCGCATCCTGCCGGAGAGCAAGCGGGCACTAGCGTCTCTCCGCGAGTTCAACGGCCGGGCGAGCCGTACCGAACTGGACCGCTGGTGGGCGGCGATCGAAGCCGGTCGAACGACCACCGACCTGCCGGTGATGCGCGGCAACGCCGACAGCCTGCCTCCGCCCCGTGCCTGGGCCGACCGGAATCCGGAAGCGGATGCCCGGCTCAAGGCGGCGCGGGCGGCGATCGCCGAACTGTCGGAGCGCGTCGCGATCCCGGTCGAGAACCTGCTCACCCCCGAGACGCTGCGGCGCATCGCCTGGTCGCCTCCCACCGACCCGACGGCAGCCGCGATCGGCGATTCTCTCGCTCATTTGGGCGCCAGACCCTGGCAAATTGAGGCAACCTCACAGGTGATCGCTCAGTCGTTTGTGGATGCTGTACAAAAAGCCGACGACCCTGCCGAAGCCGATTCGTAGGTTCAGGCAAACGATTCTTTCCGCCGAACGGCCGACCTTAGGATCGAAGCCGACGTGATAAGTGGGAGGCATTGTGGCCGAGAAAGCTGATGTCGTCTTCGTCGACGGAGTCCGTACTCCGTTCGGGCGAGCCGGCGAAAAAGGGCAGTACTGGAACACCAGGGCGGACGACCTGGCGGTCAAGGCCATCATCGGCCTGATGGAGCGCAACCCGAACGTTCCGAAGGACCGGATCGACGACGTGGCCATCGCAGCGACCACCCAGCAGGGCGACCAGGGGCTCACCCTCGGTCGCACTGCCGCCCTCCTGGCGGGCCTCCCCAAGTCCGTCCCCGGCTTCGCCATCGACCGCATGTGCGCGGGTGCGATGACCAGCGTCACGACTCTCGGCGCCGGGATCGGGTTCGGTCAATACGACCTGGCGATCGCCGGTGGAGTCGAGCACATGGGCCGGCACCCGATGGGATTCGGCGCTGACCCGAACCCGCGGTTCCTCGCGGAGCGCCTTGTGAGCGAAGACGCCCTCAACATGGGCGTGACCGCTGAGCGCATCCACGACCGCTTCCCGGAGCTCACGAAAGAGCGTGCCGACCGCTTCGCGATGCGCAGCCAGCAGAAGGTGGCCGCGGCCTACGCCGCAGGAAAGATCCAGCCCGACCTGGTTCCGGTCGCGATCCGCAGCGAAACCGGCTGGGGCCTCGCGACGGAGGACGAGGGGATGCGCCCCCAGACCACCATGGAAGGCCTCGCCACCCTGAAGACCCCGTTCCGCGCGCATGGACGCGTCACCGCGGGCAACGCGTCGCCCCTCACCGACGGTGCCACGGCGAGCCTGCTGGCCTCCGGAGACGCGGTGAAGGAATTCGGACTCAGTCCGAAGATGCGCATGGTCAGCTTCGCCTTCGCCGGCGTCGAGCCCGAGATCATGGGCATCGGTCCGGTCCCGTCGACCGAGAAGGCCCTGCGCAAGGCGGGACTCACCATCGACGACATCGGGCTGTTCGAACTCAACGAGGCCTTCGCCATCCAAGTGCTGTCGCTCCTCGACCACTTCGGCATCGATGACGAGGACCCCCGCGTCAACAAGTGGGGTGGCGCGATCGCCATCGGTCACCCGCTCGCCGCATCCGGCGTGCGCCTCATGATCCAGCTCGCAGCGCAGTTCGAAGAGCACCCGGAGGTGCGCTACGGCCTGACGGCGATGTGCATCGGACTCGGCCAGGGCGGCTCGGTCATCTGGGAGAACCCCCACTTCAACGGAAAGGCCTAGGCGTCAATGACCGACTACTCGAAGCTCGACTTCAGCCCGCTGCTCGACATCGACCCCGACGAGGTCGTCACGCACTCCTATATGCGCGACGTGCCGCTGCGCGGAGGCAAGACGCTTGCCCTGGTCACCCTCGACAACGGTCGCGACCACACCCGCCCGAACACGATGGGCCCGGCTACGCTGCTGGAGCTCGGCACGACGTTCGACACGCTCACGGAACGTGCCAAGCGGGGTGAGATCCACGGAGTCGCGGTCACGGGCAAGCCGTTCATCCTGGCGGCCGGCGCCGACCTCAGCAAGGTCGGCGAGCTGCCGAGCGCAGAGGTCGCCAGGCTGCTCCCCCAGCTGGGCCACCACGTGCTGGGCAAGCAGGCGGAGTTCGGTGTTCCCTCGTTCGTCTTCACGAACGGTCTGGCGCTCGGAGGCGGTGTCGAGATCGGCCTGAACGCCGACTACCGCACGATCGACCGGTCGACGGCGGCGTTCGCGCTGCCCGAGGTGTTCCTCGGCCTCATCCCGGGGTGGGGCGGCGCGTACATCCTGCCCAACCTGATCGGCATCGAGAACGCCCTCAAGGTGATCATCGAGAACCCGCTCAAGCAGAATCGTGTGCTTACGGCCGACGAGGCGTTCCACCTCGGCATCGCCGACGCCATCTTCGACTCGGCGAACTTCCTCGAAGACTCCATCCGGTGGGCCGACGGGGTCATCGCGGGCGAGATCACGGTGAAGCGGCCCAACGCTCCCGGCAAAGTGGAGCGGCTCGTGAAGTGGGATGCCGCGATCGGCATCGCCCGCAAGATGCTCGAGAGCCGCATCGGGAGCGTCCCGAAGTCCCCGTATCGCGCACTCGACCTGCTGAAGGCGGCGAAGAGCGGCACGAAGGAAGAGGGCTTCGAACGCGAAGACGTGGCCCTCGCGGAGCTCGTCACAGGTGACCAGTTCCAGGCGAGCATCTACGCGTTCAACCTCGTGCAGAAGCGCGCGAAGCGGCCGGCGGGAGCGCCCGACAAGGCGCTGGCGAAACCGGTCACCAAGGTCGGCGTGATCGGCGCAGGCTACATGGCCAGCCAGTTCGCACTGCTGTTCGTGCGACGCCTGCGGGTGCCTGTGGTCATCACCGACCTCGACCAGGCCCGCGTCGACAAGGGCGTCGCCTACATCCACGACGAGATCGCGAAGTTGCTCGACAAGGGTCGGATCTCGTCCGACGAAGCCAACCGCCTGCGCGCACTCGTCACCGGCACGACCGACCGGTCGCTCTTCGCCGACGCGGACTGGGTCATCGAGGCCGTCTTCGAAGAGTTGGCGGTCAAGCAGGACGTCTTCGCCGAATTCGAGGAGTACGTCTCGCCCGAGGCCGTCCTCGCGACGAACACGTCGTCGCTGTCGGTCGAGCAGATCGGCGCGAAACTCAAGCATCCGGAACGCCTCGTCGGCTTCCACTTCTTCACCCCGGTGGCCGTCATGCCGCTCATCGAGGTCGTCAAGACCCCCAACACCGATGACGCGACGCTCTCGACCGCGATGGTGACCGCCGCGAAGCTGCGCAAGAACGCCGTGATCACCGCCGACACCCCCGGCTTCGTGGTCAACCGCGTGCTGGCGAAAGTGCTCGGCGAGGCGATGCACGCGGTCGACGACGGGACGCCGTTCGAGGTGGTCGACGAAGGGTTCGCACCGCTCGGACTCCCGATGGCGCCCTCCGCGCTCCTCGACCTGGTCGGGCTCACGGTCGGTGCGCACGTGCTCGACACGCACCACGCCGCCTTCCCCGACCGCTTCTACCGCAGTGAGAACCTGCACAAGCTGGCCGAGTACGGGACGCTCCTCGAAAAGGACTCCAAGGGAAAGATCAAGGGCCTGGACAAGGGCGCGGCGAAGATCGTGTCCGGCGGCACGTCGCCGTGGACGAAGGAGCAGATCCTTTCGCGCCTCGAAGACGGCCTGGCCGACGAGATCCACCGGATGCTCGAAGACGATGTCGTCCACGCGGCCGAAGACATCGACCTCTGCATGATCCTCGGAGCGGGCTTCCCGTTCCAGATGGGCGGGATCACGCCCTACCTCGACCGTGTGGGTGCGAGCGAGCGCGTCTTCGGCGACACCTTCCACCACCCGCCGATCCGCGGTATCGGCTAGCTGCTGTTCGCGAAGGGCGGGTCCTCTCCCGAGGGCCCGCCCTTCCCCTGTTTCAGCGGTTGAGCGGCGTCATGTCGGCGTAGCGGTCGCCGACGGGCGCGGCGACAGCGCCGAGGGACGCGAGCTGCGCATCCGTCAGGACGATCGCATCCGCGGCCACGTTCTGCTCCAGGTTCGCCACCCGCCGGGTCCCCGGGATCGGTGCGATGTCGTCGCCCTGCGCAAGCAGCCAGGCGAGGGCGACCTGGCCCGGTGCCGCCCCGATCTCGCTCGCCACGGCGTCCACCTGCTCGACGATGCGGATGTTCGCGGCGAGGTTGTCACCCTCGAACCGCGGGTTGTACCGCCGGAAGTCGCCCTCGTCGAGTTGGTCGAGCGACCGGATGGTTCCGGTCAGGAATCCGCGACCCAGTGGCGAATACGGTACGAATCCGATTCCGAGTTCGCGCACGGTCGGCAGGATGTCCTTCTCGACATCGCGCGACCACAGCGAGTACTCGGTCTGGAGCGCCGTCACCGGGTGGACCGCGTTGGCGCGGCGGATGGTCTCGGGCGCCGCCTCGGACAGCCCGTAGTGACGGATCTTGCCCTCCTCGATCAGCTCGCTGAGCGCACCGACGGTCTCTTCGATGGGCGTACCCGGGTCCATCCGGTGCTGGTAGTAGAGGTCGATGTAGTCGGTGTTCAGGCGCTTCAGGGAACCTTCGACCGACAGCCGCACGTTCTCCGGGCTGCCGTCGAGCCCGCGCTCGTTGGTCGACCGGTGCAGGATGGTGCCGAACTTCGTGGCAATGACGACCTGCTCTCGTTTGCCCGCGAACGCCTTCGCCAGGAGTTCCTCGTTCGTGTACGGCCCGTAGATCTCCGCCGTGTCGAAGAAGGTGACGCCGAGTTCCATGGCGCGGTGGATCGTCGCGATCGAGCCCGCCTCATCCGTGCCAGCACCGGTGTAGAACGCCGACATGCCCATGCAGCCCAGCCCGAGGCGCGAGACCTCCAGCTTGCCGGTTCCGAGTGTGATCTTCTTCATGCATTCACCTTTTCCTTGTAGAGCGAGATCTTGTAGTCGATGGCGGCGAGACTCTTCTTCATCTCGTCGAGCTGCTTCACCACGTTCATGCGATGGATCAGCAGCAGTTCCAGACGCTCGGCCGTGGTGTCGTCTCCCCGGCGGGCGAGCTCGACGTAGTCGCGCATCCGCGCGATCGGCATCGCCGTGAGCCGGAGCTTCGTCAGGAACGTGACCCAGTTGAGGTCGGCCTCGGTGTAACGACGATGGGTCGACGACGAACGGTCGACCGGCGTGAGCATCAGCCCTTCACGCTCGTAGTACCGCAGCGTGTGCGTCGAGAGGCCCGTGAGCTCGGCGACGTCGGAGATCGACATCGCCGCTGGTGTTGTGGTCATGTGGCCACGATAGAACTTAGAGTGCACTCGAAGTCAAACGGATGCCGTCGTCGGCCGTCGCTGGTAGCGTGCGGCGCATGGCACACACCGTCTACTACGTCGCCTCGTCGATCGACGGCTTCATCGCGGATGCGGACAACGGTATCGACTGGCTGGAGCAATTCGGGTTCACCGCTTTCGAAGACGACTACGAGAAGTTCGTCGCAGGCATCGGAGCGATCGTGATGGGGTCGGCGACCTACGACTTCCTGCTGAGGCAGCAGAACCTCGAATGGCCGTACCCGGGAATCCCGACCTGGGTGCTCACCCATCGCGACCTGCCGGTCATCGAGGGCTCTCTGGCGGTCTTCTGGGCCGGTGATATCGCGCAACTCGATGCCGAACTCCGTGAGGCGGCGGGCGATCGTGACGTCTGGGTCATCGGTGGCGGCAACGTGGCGGCCCAGTTCGCAGACGCCGGCCTGCTGGACGAACTGCGGGTGACGATCATGCCCGTCCTCGTCGGCTCCGGAAAGCCGCTGCTGCCCGTGGCACGGCCCACGGCTCCCCTGCCTCTCGTGCGAACGACACCGTTCGAGGGCGGCGCCGTCGAACTCGTCTACCGGCTCACCTGATCGGGCGAACCTGACAGCCGCACAGGTTCGGGGCATAGAGTCACGCACACGGAGCCATCGTGGCGCCCACCAAGGGAGCCATCATGGATGTTCCGCAGGAAACCAAGTTCTTCGATGCGATCAGCTTCGACCCGCCGCCCCTGAGTCTCGGGGTACTCGCGACCTCACGCAAACCGCGGGAGCGTCGACTGCCGCTCCATCCCGCGCGCCTCGACCGCATCGACGCCGACCTGCGATCGGGCATCATGCTGGAGCACGGGTACGGACTGCGGTTCGGACTCACGGATGATCAGCTGCGCCCGCTCGTCGGAGGCATCGGAACACGTGCCGAGGTGATCGCCGAGGCCGACGTCATCGTGCTGCCGAAACCGCAGCACAGCGATCTGCACGACCTCCGCGACGGGCAGATCCTCTGGGGATGGCCGCACTGCGTGCAGGACCGGGAGATGACCCAGCTGGCCATCGACAAGGGGCTCACCCTCATCGCGTTCGAGGCCATGAACCACTGGAAACGCAGCGGCGGCTTCGGGCTGCACGTCTTCCACAAGAACAATGAGCTCGCCGGCTACTGCTCTGTGCTGCACGCTCTCGAGATCGTGGGCCTCACGGGCGACTACGGTCGTCGCCTGAGCGCGGTGGTGATCGGGTTCGGTGCGACCGCACGCGGGGCCGTCACGGCGCTGAACGCGCACGGCGTGCACGACGTGCAGGTGCTGACGAACCGTGATGTAGCCGCTGTCGGCTCCCCCATCCACTCCGTCCACATCGTGCAGTTCGACCACGACGTGATCGCCCCGCATCTCAGCCACGTGATCACCGAACACGGCCGAGCGCCCCTGGCTCCGTTCCTCGCCGAAGCCGACATCGTGGTCAATTGCACGCTGCAGGATCCGAACGCGCCACTGACTTATCTCGACGAGGAGGACCTGGCCGCATTCGCCCCCGGAAGCCTCATCGTCGACGTCTCGTGCGATGAAGGGATGGGCTTCACCTGGGCGAGACCCACCACGTTCGACGAGCCGATCTTCGAGGTCGGCGACCATGTGCGCTATTACGCCGTCGACCACAGCCCGTCCTACCTGTGGGACTCCGCCACCTGGGAGATCGGCGAGGCGCTCACTCCGTTCGTGCGCACCGTGATGGGTGGTCCGGTGGCGTGGGAGGCCGACGACACGATCCGCCGGGCGATCGAGATCCGGGACGGCCTGATCGTCAACCCCGCCATTCTCGAGTTCCAGTCGAGGGAAGCCGAAAGCCCCTACCGGCCGATCGTGGTCGCTGCTCCGTAAGCAGCGTCAGCGTTCAGAGACGCTTCTCTCCTGCGCTGCGCTGGTCGACGTCCTGGCCGTTGGCGGCCTCCGGGGGCAGCGGACGCGCGACCGGCACCTTGCTCCCGAGCACCTGGGCGACCAGGTCGCGAGCGATCTTCTGCGGCGTGAGCCCCGCGTCTTCGAGGATCTGCTCACGCGTCGCGTGATCGAGGAACGCGTCAGGCAGACCGAGCTCGTCGACCGCGGTGTCGATGCCGGCTTCGCGGAGGTCCTGGCGCACCCGGGTTCCGATCCCACCGACGCGGATGCCGTCTTCGATGGTGACGACGATCCTGTGCTCTGCGGCGAAAGTGAGAATCGATCGCGGCACGGGCACGACCCAGCGCGGGTCGACCACGGTCGCCCCGATACCCTGGGCGGCGAGCCGCTCGGCGACCTTGAGGCCGAGGTCGGCCATCGGTCCGACGGTGACGAGGAGGACATCCTTGTGCGGCGCCTCGCGGAGAACGTCCACGCCGTCTGCGGTGCGCCGCTGCGCCTCGATGTCGGGGGCGACGCTGCCCTTCGGGAAGCGCAGCACTGTCGGCGCGTCATCGACGGCCACGGCCTCGCCGAGTTCTTCCCGGAACCGAGTGCCGTCGCGCGGTGCGGCGAGGCGGATGTTCGGGACGACCTGCAGGATCGCCAGGTCCCAGATGCCGTGATGGCTCGGGCCGTCCGGCCCTGTGACGCCGGCGCGATCGAGCACGAAGGTGACACCCGCCTTGTGCAGGGCGACATCCATGAGCACCTGGTCGAAGGCCCTGTTGATGAAGGTTGCGTAGATGGCGACCACGGGATGCAGTCCCCCGAACGCGAGACCCGCTGCGCTCGTGGCCGCATGCTGTTCCGCGATCCCCACGTCGTGCACGCGGTCGGGGAAACGCTCGGCGAACTTGTGCAGACCCGTCGGACGGAGCATCGCGGCGGTGATGCCGACCAGTCGAGGGTTGCGCTCGGCGAGCTTGACGATCTCGTCGGCGAAGACGGAGGTCCACGATTGTTTGTTCGAGCTCTCGATGGACTCGCCCGTCTCAGGGTCGATCTGCCCGACGGCGTGGAACTGGTCGGCGGCGTCACGGACCGCCGGCTTGTAGCCGTGCCCCTTCTGCGTGATCATGTGCACGATGACAGGAGCGCCGTAGTTCTTCGCCTGGCGGAGCGCCTCCTCCATCGCATCGATGTCGTGACCCTGGACGGGCCCGATGTATTTGATGTCGAGGTTCGAGTAGAGCGCTTCGTTGTTCCAGAACCGGCTGAGGAAGCCGTGAAGCCCGCCGCGCATCCCCCGATAGAGCGACCGCCCCGGGGTGCCCAGGCGGTCGAATGCCTTACGGCTGGTCAGGTACAGGTTGCGGTAGCTGCGCCGGGTGCGGACGGTGTTGAGGAAGCGCGCCATCCCGCCGATCGTGGGAGCGTACGAGCGGCCGTTGTCGTTGACGACGATGATGAGCTTGCGCGTGTTGTCGTCGGTGATGTTGTTGAGCGCTTCCCACGTCATCCCGCCCGTGAGTGCGCCGTCGCCGACCATGGCGACCACGTGGCGGTCGTCTTGGCCGGTCATCGAGAAGGCGCGTGAGATGCCATCGGCCCAGGAGAGGGAGCTCGACGCGTGCGAGCTCTCGACGATGTCGTGGACCGACTCGGAGCGCTGAGGATAGCCGGCGAGTCCTCCGCGCTGGCGGAGCATGCTGAAATCCTGCCGGCCGGTGAGCAGCTTGTGCACATACGACTGGTGGCCGGTGTCGAAGACGATGGCATCCCGGGGCGAGTCGAATACCCGGTGGATGGCGATGGTGGACTCGACCACGCCGAGGTTGGGGCCGAGGTGGCCGCCCGTCTTCGAGACGTTCGAGATCAGGAACTCCCGGATCTCGGCGGCGAGCTGGACGAGCTGCTGCTTGGAGAGAGCGTCCAGGTCGCGGGGACCGGAGATGGTCTCGAGGATACTCATGGGTTCCACTTTAGGCGTGCGCGCTCCGGAATGACCGAGTGCCGCTGTTTCAGCCGAAACAGCGGCACTCGTTCTGGATGCGCTCAGGCCACGAGGCTCCGCAGGACGTACTGCAGGATTCCGCCGTTGCGGTAGTAGTCGGCTTCTCCGGGTGTGTCGATGCGGACGACCGCGTCGAACTCGACGGTCGCCTTGCCGGCGGGAGAGTCGCCACTGGGTTCTGCGACGACGTGGACGGTCTTCGGCGTCGTGCCTTCGTTCAGCTGCTCGAGGCCGGTGATGCTGATGACCTCGGTGCCGTCGAGGCCGAGCGACGCCCAGGTCTCGCCTACGGGGAACTGGAGCGGGACGACGCCCATGCCGATCAGGTTGGACCGGTGGATGCGCTCGAAGCTCTCCGTGATCACCGCACGCACCCCGAGAAGGCTGGTGCCCTTGGCCGCCCAGTCGCGCGACGAGCCGGAGCCGTACTCCTTGCCGCCGAGGATGACGAGCGGCGTGCCCTGCGCCTGGTAGTTCTGCGACGCGTCATAGATGAACGACTGCGGGCCGCCCTCCTGCGTGAAGTCCCGCGTGTACCCGCCCTCGACACCGTCGAGCAGCTGGTTCCTGAGGCGGATGTTCGCGAAGGTCCCGCGGATCATCACCTCGTGGTTGCCGCGACGCGATCCGTAGGAGTTGTAGTCCTTGCGGTCGATGCCGTGCTCGTCGAGGTACTTTCCGGCGGGGCTGTCGGCCTTGATGTTGCCGGCCGGGCTGATGTGGTCGGTCGTGACCGAGTCGCCGAGCTTGGCGAGCACCCGGGCGCCGGCGATGTCGGTGACCGGCGTCGTCTCGAGGGTCATGCCGTCGAAGTACGGGGGCTTGCGCACGTAGGTCGACTTCGCATCCCATTCGAACACCGAACCGGTGGGCGTCGGAAGCGACTTCCAGCGGTCGTCTCCCTCGAAGACGCTCGAGTACTGGTGGGTGAACATCCCCTCGTTGATGGACGAGTCGATGGTCTCCTGAACCTCGGCCGCATCCGGCCAGATGTCGCGGAGGAACACGTCGTTACCCTCCTTGTCCTTGCCGAGCGCGTCGACCTCGAAGTCGAAGTTCATCGAACCCGCGAGGGCGTAGGCGATCACGAGCGGCGGGCTCGCCAGGTAGTTCATCTTGACGTCGGGGTTGATGCGGCCTTCGAAGTTGCGGTTGCCCGAGAGCACCGCGGTAACGGCGAGGTCGTTGCTGTTGACCGCCTGCGAGATCTCCTCGATCAGCGGTCCCGAGTTTCCGATGCAGGTCGTGCAGCCATAGCCGACGTTGTAGAAGCCGAGGTCTTCGAGGTAACGGGTGAGGCCGGCCTTCTCGTAGTAGTCCGTGACGACCTTGGAGCCGGGCGCAAGGGTGGTCTTGACCCAGGGCTTGGACGTCAGACCCTTCTGCGCCGCGTTACGGGCCAGGAGGCCCGCGGCCAGCATCACAGAGGGGTTCGACGTGTTCGTGCACGAGGTGATCGCTGCGATGGCGACCGCACCGTGGTCGAGGGTGAACGACGTTCCGGTCTCGGCGATGGTCACTGGCGTCGGGCTGGATGCCGACTTCGGTGCGTGGCTGTGATGGTGGTGCTCGTGGTGGCTGTTCGTGTCCTCGGGGCTGAGCTCGCCGGGGTCGGAGGCCGGGAACGACTCCGAGATGGTGAGGTCGACGATGTCGTGCGAGATCTCGGCGTAGTCGACCAGGTCCTTCTCGAACTGATCCTTCGCCTCGGCCAGGATGATGCGGTCCTGCGGACGCTTCGGGCCGGCGATCGAGGGGACGACGGTGCCCAGGTCGAGTTCGAGGTACTCGCTGAAGACAGGCTCCTTGTCGGCGTCGTGCCAGAGCGACTGCAGTTTCGAATACTGCTCGACAAGGGCGATCTGCTCGTCGCTGCGGCCGGTGAGGCGCAGGTACTCGAGGGTGACCTCGTCGATGGGGAACATGGCGGCCGTGGAGCCGAACTCGGGGCTCATGTTGCCGATGGTCGCGCGGTTCGCGAGCGGCACCTCGGCGACGCCGGCACCGTAGAACTCCACGAATTTGCCGACCACACCGTGCTTGCGCAGCATCTGCGTGATGGTGAGCACGACGTCGGTGGCGGTCACGCCGGTCGGGATGGCACCGGTGAGCTTGAAGCCGACGACCTTCGGGATGAGCATCGAGACCGGCTGGCCGAGCATCGCCGCCTCCGCCTCGATTCCGCCGACGCCCCAACCGAGAACGCCGAGACCGTTGACCATCGTGGTGTGCGAGTCGGTGCCGACGCAGGTGTCGGGGTAGGCCTGAAGCGCGTCGCCCACCTGGCGGGTCATCGTGACCCGGGCCAGGTACTCGATGTTGACCTGGTGCACGATGCCGGTGCCCGGCGGGACGACCTTGAAGTCGTCGAAGGCCGTCTGGCCCCAGCGGAGGAACTGGTAGCGCTCACCGTTGCGCTCGTATTCGATGTCGGTGTTGCGCTCGAGCGCATTCTCGGTGCCGAACAGGTCGGCGATGACCGAGTGGTCGATGACCATCTCGGCCGGCGCGAGCGGGTTGATCCTGCGGGGGTCGCCACCGAGGGCGGAGACCGCCTCACGCATGGTCGCGAGGTCGACGATGCAGGGCACGCCGGTGAAGTCCTGCATGATGACACGCGCCGGAGTGAACTGGATCTCGGTGTCGGGCTCGGCGGTGGGCTCCCACGCGCCGAGGGCGTTGATGTGGTCGGCCGTGATGTTCACGCCGTCTTCGGTGCGAAGCAGGTTCTCGAGGAGGACCTTCAGGCTGAACGGGAGCTTCTCGTAGCCCGGGACGGCGTCGATCCGGAAGACTTCGTAGTCCGTCGACCCGACCCGGAGGGTGTCCTTTGCTCCAAAGCTGTTTACCGCAGACACGTTGCCCTCTCCTTCATCGGCAGGCGTGGAAATGACCAGCCCCCATGTTCAATATATCTTGACGTCGAGATAAATCTAGCACAGCACTTTTACGCAGCAGGACGTGTCGAATGCCCGGTCATTCCCGGTCGAACACCAGTCCGCGCCGCTTCGCGAAGCGGTAGAAGACTTCGATTCCCACCGCCCCGATCGCACCCACGACGATACCCCAGAGCAGTTCGAGCGACACCGGGATATGCATCATGAAGAACTCCCTCGGGAGGGGCAGCACGCAGACAAGGACCATCGCGACGACCACACCGGCCAGCAGGGCGAGCCTCGGCCAGCTGAGCGGCCGCGTGAGAACGCACAGGATCCAGAGCGACACGCAGAACAGGGTCACCGTCGTGATGCTCCTGGCCTCCTGAAGCGGGATGTTCCGGTAGAGCGGCAGGTATGCGAGCACGCATGCGGCGGCGGCGATGGTGCCCGTCGGGATCGAATACGTGAGGATGCGCCGCAGTACCCCTGGCGTGTAGATGCGCCGGTTGGGCGCGAGGGCGAGCACGAACGACGGGATGCCGATCGCCAGCGTCGACACGAGGGTGAGCTGCCGCGGAAGGAACGGGAACGGCAGCAGCAGCACAGCGCTGACCAGGGCGAGAAGAATTCCGTAGACGGTCTTGGCGAGGAAGATGTTCGAGACCCGTTCGACGTTCGCGATGACACGACGACCGAACGCGAGCACGTCGGGGAGCCGGTCGAAGCGGTTGTCGAGCAGCACGATACGGGAGACGGCCTTCGTCGCCGCGGTCGCCGTGCCCATCGCGATGCCGAGGTGCGCATCCTTGATCGCCATGGCGTCGTTCACACCGTCGCCGGTCATCGCGACCGTGCGTCCCATCTCGCGGAGGATGCCCACGGCTGTGCGCTTCTGCTCCGGGCTCACCCGGCCGAAGATGTCAGAGGTCTGCAGGGCGGCCGCGAGTTCCGCATCCCCGTCGAGCTTCGACGCGTCGACCGCCTCGCCCTCCAGGTCGAGGGTGCGCGCGATCGCCGACACGGTCACCGGATTGTCGCCCGACATGACCACGACGCGGACCGCCTGAGTGCGGAAGTAGGCGAGCGTCGCCTGTGCGGTCGGTCGCACCGACTCCTCGAAGACGACGAGCTGAGCGGGCTCGACGCGCACGCCCCGGATGGGCGCATGCACCTCGGTCGGAAGCGGATCGACGGCCCGCACCAGGGCGAGCGTGCGCTGACCGGTCGCGGCGATCGTGTTGGCGCGGGCGAGTTCGTCGGGATGCTCCGTCAGAAGCCGTTCGGGCGCACCGAGCAGCCAGGACGACCGTTCGCCGCTCGCGGACAGCACGACCCCGCTGTATTTCGTCGCCGAACTGAACGGGATGCGTCGCTCGACGGTCACGGCATCCGAGCGGAAGTGCCGCGACAGGATGCCCGCGGTCGCGTTCCCGGCGTCGTCGGCCCCGAACGCCGCGAGGGCGAGCTCTGCGTGGGACTGCGGTACCGCATCCCCCAGACTCACGGTGCGGTCGAACGCCAGTTCGCCGCTCGTGAGCGTGCCGGTCTTGTCGAGGCACAGGACGTCGACGCGGGCCAGCACTTCGACCGCAGCGAGTTCCTGCACGAGCACCTTACGGGCGGCCAACTGAATCGCAGCCACCCCGAAGGCGAGGCTCGTGAGGAGCACCAGGCCCTCGGGGATCATCCCGACGACGGCCGCGACGGCATCCAGCAGGGCACGCCGCCAGCGCCCGTTCTCGCCGAGGGTGGCGAGTCCGCCGTAGGTCAGTACCCGCCCGATGAGGGTGATCAGGATGACCGGCCCGAGGATCCAGGACAGGTAGACGAGGATGCGGTTGGTCGCGTCACGCAGTTCGGAATGCACGAGCGAGTGCTTGCGGATCTCCGACGTCAGCCTGCTCGCGTACGAGTCGGCCCCGACAGCCGTCACGGTCGCGTAGCCCGTACCGCTCACGACATGGGAGCCCGAGAGGAGCCGGTCGCCGTCGTCCTTCAGCACCGGGTCCGCCTCGCCGGTCAGGAGGGACTCGTCGAGGCCGAGCCCGTTGCTCTCCACCACCACCGCATCCGCTGGGATCTGGTCCCCCGGTCTCAGGACGAGGAGGTCGTCGAGGACCACGTCCCCCAGGGCCACGGTCTCGACCGACCCGTCGCGTTTCACCCGGCTCTCCGGCGCGGCGAGGAGGGCCGCGCGGTCCAGCACGAGTTTTGCGCGCACCTCCTGGACGATGCCGATCAGCGCGTTCACGACGACGACGCCGTAGAAGAATCCGTCGCGCAGGTCGCCGAGCACGATCACGGCGATGAAGCAGACGGTCAGGATGCCGTTGAAAAGTGTGAAGACGTTCTCACGAAGGATGTCCGAGATCGAACGCGACGTCGGTTGCGTCACCGTGTTGCCACGCCCGCTCGCGTGGCGTTCTGCCACCTCCGCGCGGGTCAGTCCCTCCCCTGTGCGCGCGTACGTCACGGCGGCCCTCAGGTCCGGTTCGACTCGGGCCGGTCGTCGCCGGCTGGTTCGTGCTTCTCGTCGTTCTTCGGCGATCCGCCGACACCGTAGAGTCCCCGGACGACGAACCAGGTGACGAGCAGGAGCGGCGCGTACAACGGAACGCCCATGATCAGTTTCGCGATTCCGAGGCCGGTCGTCGCGGCGTCGGTGTGCGCGAGGTAGAGCGGCAGCTCGACGATCAGGCGGGCCGCGAACAGAAGGAACCAGAGGAAGGTCAGCGCCTGCATCACCCGGAACTTCGTCCGGTCCTTACGCCACGCGAGACCATCGCCCATCAGGTAGCCGGACGCCAGGCCGATGAGCGGCCAGCGAACCAGGATCGAGATGAGCAACGCAGCGCCGTAGAGCAGATTCAGGCCGATGCCGAACAGGAAGTTGTCTTCGCCGCGCCCGGTGATGAGCGCGAGGATCGCCGAGGCGCCGACGCCGATCAGGCCCGCGATGGCCTGCGTGACGGGCGTCTTGCCGATGATCCGGACCGCGGTGAACACGACGGCGACGAGGACGGAGGCTCCCAGCGACAGCGGCACGTTCGTCGTGAAGGTGAAGAGGATGAGGAAGACCAGGCCCGGAAGGATGGTCTCCAGCAGCCCGCGGACGCCTCCGAGCGCGGCCATGAGCGCCGTGCCGGTCGAGGTCTCGCTGTCGGCGAGCTGACCGATACCCGACGTGCGCGCGGCCTTCGCGAGGCTCTCGCCGATGGCGCCGGGCACACTGGCCTCGCGCTCGTCGTCGTTCGGTTCCGATGGTCGGCCGGTGCTGGACATGTTCGGCAGGCTCACACGGGAATCGTTCCGTCGCCTGCAGCGGGAGCAGCCGGCATCCGGAGCGGGATCAGGTCGCGGGGAGGCATGGGGACGTTGCCGCGAACGACGACGATGCTGCGGAAGAGGTCTTCGACCAACGCCGCTGCATCTGCCTTGATGGCCGCGTCGCCGGCGATCACGCCGCGCAGGAACCAGCGCGGGCCATCGACACCGACGAAGCGCGCGACGCGGGTCTCGCCGCCGGGGCCCTGGGTCGATGCGACAGGGATCTCCGCGACCAGTTCCGGCCCGAAGACCCCGTCGCGTACGGTCGTGCGTCCACCCTGGCGCTCGACCTGCTCGGCGATCTGCTCGCGGATCTCATGCCAGAGTCCGCTGGAGCGGGGAGCTGCGAACGGCTGGACCTGCAACGTGGAATTGGCATAGTCGAGACCGACGGCCACGACGCGCTGGGACTCCTCCTCGACCTCGAGGCGCAGGTGCAGGCCTTCACGGGGAAGGATCTTCACCCCGCCGAGGTCCACATACGGCCGGACCGGATTGGCTTCGCTCTCGTCGAGCGGCCCTTCGGTCTCGCGATCCGCCGGCGCCGACTTCTCCCAGCTGACGGGATCAGTGCTGCTCGTGTCGGTCACGCTGGTTCTCCTGACTTGACGCTGTCGTGGGGCACGGTGCTGTGCTCCGCGCTGTAGCCGGTCGAGCCGAATCCCGCGGTTCCGCGGCGGCTCTCCGGAAGGCTGTCGACGGGCACGAACGTCGCCCGCGTCACCGGCATCACGATCAGCTGGGCGATCCGGTCGCCGACGGCGATATCGTACGGCATCGAACTGTCCGTGTTCAGTACGGTCACCCGGA
The DNA here is from genome assembly GCF_010686705.1 of Leifsonia tongyongensis. GTDB lineage: Bacteria > Actinomycetota > Actinomycetes > Actinomycetales > Microbacteriaceae > Diaminobutyricibacter > Diaminobutyricibacter tongyongensis. The sequence goes on from NZ_JAAGWY010000002.1 coordinate 604,531, forward strand.
TCTCACCGCGATAGCCCGCATCCACCGTCCCCGGTGAGTTGACGATCGTGATGCCGTGGCGAGCGGCGAGCCCGCTGCGGGGAACCACGAAACCGGCGAAACCGTCGGGCAGCGCGATGGACACCCCGGTGGGGACGGTAGCGCGCTCACCAGGCCGGAGGGTCACGGCAACGGCGGCGCAGAGATCGGCGCCGGCGTCGCCAGGGTGGGCGTAGGCCGGCACATGCTCGGCGACGATGGGAACGTCAACGGTATCGGTCACGTGTCGAGGGTAGTGCAGAAGTCTGATCGAATAGAGCCATGGTTCTCTATCGTGAACGGCTCTGGGCCGCTCCCTGGCTGTACATCTCGACAGCCCTCGTCATCCCGGCGAGCATCATCGTCTTCGCGCCCATTTCGATGGTGGCCGGCATCATCACGGCCATCCTGCTGTACGCCGGATGCGTGGGCATGCTGATCGCTTCATCGCCGGTCATCCGCGTGACCGACAGCGAACTGTTCGCCGGCCGTGCGAGCATCCCGCTCGCCCTGGTTGGCGAGCCGACCGGCTACGGTGCGGATGCGGCCGCGCTCGAACGGGGCCAGCGGCTGGATGCGCGTGCCTGGCTGCTCATCCGCGGCTGGGTCAAGCCCGTCGTCAAGGTGCCCATTCTCGACCCCCAGGATCCCGCGCCGTACTGGCTGCTCTCGACAAGAAGCCCGGACCGTCTGGTCCGGGCTCTCGATGAAGGTCGACTCGCGGCTGCGAATTCCGCCTCCTAGGCGGCGCACTCCACGCAGATCGGTCCGAGCTTCGTCTCGTGATCGATCTGCGAACGGTGCTTCACCAGGAAGCAGTTCACACAGGTGAATTCGTCGGCCTGGGGCGGGAGGACCACGACGTCGAGGTCGAGGTCGGAAAGGTCCGCGCCGGGGAGTTCGAAGCCACCAGGGTTGTCCGCATCGTCAACGTCGACAACTCCGGACATCTTGTCCGGGACACGCTCCTTGAGGGCCTCGATCGACTCCGAGTCGTCTTCGGTCTTCCGCGGTGCGTCGTAATCCGTTGCCATGCCCATCCACTTCTCGTATTAACGACCGATTGTTCGCAATCGGCGGCCATAGTTTGCATCAAACCGCAGTGAATAGCAAACCACTCGCGTAGCTCATTGCCACTGCTCGGTGATCAACTTCCGGCGCGCCACGGTTATTCCCCGGAAATGGGGGTGGCACGTGGCATTCTTGCGACGTAGGCGGAGAGGTGGGAAGGCATTTCATCATGCAGGATTTAAAGGTCATCGGAGTCGAGAACGGTGCACTGCTCGCCGCGAGCGACGACGGTGAGCGGTTCCGCATCGCCATCGACGAGGTATTGCAGTCCCGGCTTCGCCAGCGCAAGACCGAAGCCGCCCCGAACGCACCGAAACTCTCGCCGCGCGAAGTGCAGGCTCACATCCGTTCCGGCATGTCCGCCGAGGATGTGGCCGCCGTCACCGGGGCGACCCTCGAGTACATCCAGCGCTTCGAGGGCCCGATCGTCGCGGAACGCGAGCACATCGTCGCCTCTGCGCTGAGCGTGCCCGTCCACACGACCGCCGACGTCGACCCGCTCGGCGAGGGCGCGACCTTCGGCGCCGTCATCCGCGATCGCCTCGCATCGCTCGGTGTCTCCGGCGAACGCTGGGCGAGCTGGAAGGACGCCGAGGCGGGCTGGATCGTCAAGCTCGAATTCACGGCCGACCAGATCGACCACGATGCACGGTGGGGCTACGACGCCCGCAAGCACTCACTCGCCCCACTGAACTCGGAAGCGACGACGCTGTCGCAGCAGGGAGAGCTGAAAGGCGCGCTCATTCCCCGCCTGCGGGCCGTCGCGCCCCACTCGTCCGAACCGGACGAGTCGCGGTTCGACAGCGGCGCCTTCACGTTCCACGAGACGCCGAGCGACCTCCTCGGGCCGGATGCGGCTCCTTTCCTCGAACCCGTCGCCTACAGCCGCACGATCCCGTCGGCGAACAACTCGATCTCCATCTCCGCCATCAAGCGCTCCGACGATGTCGAGCCGAAGGACCTGCACCAGACCGCTGACCTCCTCGAGGCGCTCCGCCGCCGTCGCGGTGAGCGCGAGGCCGCCAGTTTTCAGGAGAAAGCGGATGCGCCGTCGCCGGATCACGGCGTCCGGGCCGTCGACGTGCCGCTGGATGAGCTGGACGTGATCTCCGTGACGCCCGCCGAGATTCCCGCGCCTCCCCCGCAGTCTGCGACCAGCTCGCAGTCGAACTCCGGGCAGTCGAACTCCGGGCAGACAAACACGGGGCAGACAAACACGGGGCAGTCGAACACGGGGCCTCAGGGGCGTATCGGCAAAAAGGGCCGCGCCTCGATGCCGAGCTGGGATGAAATCGTCTTCGGCGCGCGCACGGACGACGACCTGGCCTGAGGTTCCGGGCTCGCGCCTGATGCCGGCGAACCGGTCAGGCGATCGCGCCCAGGCGGATCAGGGGGACGCGTGTCTCCTCCGGGGTGAGCGACCCGTGCTGCCCGACCATGTTCCGGCCCGACTGCAGAGGGTCACGGGAGTCGTAGTACGCGATACGACGGCGGGCCGCGACGAGGACATCGCCGATGCGCGGAAGCACGACCTCGTCGACCGCATCCCCGAACCATCCTGCTTCGACGGCCTGCTCCCGGGTGGCCACCCAGGAGCGCTCCCCCTCGACGTCCTGCCACGTCGCCGCCAGGCGGTCGGCGGCGGCAGGCGACCGATCGGTGAGGTAGAGCTGGAGGCACCGGGGCTCGCCCCCGACGAACTCGACGCCCGCGACGAGCTTCGGAACGGTGTCGAAGAGCACATGGCTGCTCTGCGGCACGTCGATGACGCCGTGGTCGGCGGTGACGAGGATGCCGTCGTTGCGCCCGAGCGATGCCGAGAGCGTCGCGAGCTGGCCATCCAGCGCCTCCAGTTCGGCCGTCCAGGCCGGCGACTCCCAGCCTGACGCGTGGGCGACCGTATCGAGCTCGCTCACGTACAGGTACGTCAGGCTCGGGCCCGGCCGACGAAGGATGTCCCTGGCGGCGGCGAAACGGTCCGCCACCTGCTTGCCCGGCACGTACTCGGCTCCGCGCAGCACCGCGTGGGTGAAGCCGGAGTCGCGGTAGCGGGGCTGGCCGATCGCATAACTGCGCACCCCGGCCATCGTCGCCCGCTCGAAGACGGTCTCCGACCGTTGCCAGGTCGCAGGATCCAGCCGGTCATCCCAGCCGTTGAGCTGGTTGACCATCCGATCGGATGCGGCATCGAGGACCCGGTAGCCGACCAGCCCGTGCGTGCCCGGCGTCGTCCCCGTGCAGAGCGTAGCGAGTGCGGCAGCCGTCGTCGTGGGAAAACCGGAGTCGATCGTCGACGCTTTCGTGAGGAACGGCGCGAGGAATCGCGCATGTCCCGAGCGCGCCCGGAGCGAGTTCGCGCCCAGCCCGTCGACCACCACCACGATCATCCGCTCGACCCTGCGCAGACCGAGCGGATTCTGCACACCGAGGACCGCATCCATCGAACTTGACAGAACAGCGGCAAGGCTCAGCTGTGTCGTGAAGGCGGCCGGTAGCATGGGGGGCATCCGGCCCAGTTTGTCACAGGCGAGCGGGGCCGGCTGTAGTGAAACGTCCCCTCGGTGCCACCCGGCACGCCTCCCAGATTGCACGCATGAATCCGACTAACGACCCCACAGCAGCTCCGTCGACGGAACGAATCGAAGACGTCGACGTCACCACCGAGATGCAGGGGTCGTTCCTCGAGTACGCGTACTCGGTGATCTACTCGCGCGCGCTTCCGGATGCACGCGACGGGCTCAAGCCTGTGCAGCGGCGCATCCTGTACCAGATGACCGAGATGGGGCTCCGCCCCGATCGCGGGCACGTCAAGTCGGCCCGTGTCACCGGCGAGGTGATGGGAAAGCTCCACCCCCACGGTGACAGCGCGATCTACGATGCGCTCGTGCGCATGGCGCAGGACTTCACGCTGCGCGTCCCGCTGATCGACGGGCACGGCAACTTCGGCTCGCTGGATGACGGGCCGGCTGCCCCGCGCTATACCGAGGCCCGTCTCGCCGCCGCCGCCCTCGCCCTCACCGAGGACCTCGACGAGGACGTCGTCGACTTCGTCCCCAACTACGACAACCAGCTGATGCAGCCCGACGTACTGCCCGCTGCGTTTCCCAACCTCCTGGTCAACGGTGCGAGCGGCATCGCGGTCGGCATGGCGACGAACATGGCTCCGCACAACCTCATCGAGGTGGTCGGGGCCGCGCGCCATCTGCTCGCGAACCCCGACGCATCCCTCGATGAGCTGATGGAGTACGTTCCCGGTCCCGACCTGCCGGCCGGTGGAACCATCGTCGGCCTGGCCGGCGTCCGCGATGCGTACGCGACCGGCCGGGGCAGCTTCAAGACGCGCGCCAAGGTCAGCGTCGAGAGCATCACCGCCCGCAAGAGCGGCCTCGTCGTCACGGAACTCCCCTACCTCGTCGGCCCCGAGAAGGTCATCGAGAAGATCAAGGACGGCGTCAACTCCAAGAAGCTGAGCGGCATCTCCGACGTCACCGACCTCAGCGACCGCACGCGCGGCCTCCGCCTCGTGATCGGCATCAAGACGGGATTCAGTCCGGAGGCCGTGCTCGAACAGCTGTACCGGCACACCCCGCTCGAAGACGGTTTCAGCATCAACAACGTCGCACTCGTCGACGGCGGCCCCCAGACCCTGGGACTGCGCGAGCTGCTCCGTGTCTACCTCGATCACCGCATCAGCGTGGTCACGCGACGGTCGCAATACCGGCTCGCACGCAGGCAGGAGCGACTGCACCTCGTCGAAGGCCTCCTGATCGCCATCGTGGACATCGACGAGGTCATCCAGGTCATCCGCACCAGCGACGACACCGATCAGGCTCGCACACGGCTGATGGACGTGTTCGACCTGAGCACACTGCAGGCCGACTACATCCTCGAACTGCGCTTGCGCAGGCTGACCCGCTTCTCGCGCATCGAACTCGAGACCGAGAAGGAACAGCTGCTCGCCGAGATCGCCGAGCTCGAAGCGCTTCTCGCCAGTCGCGAGCGCATCAGCCAGATGGTCTCGGACGAACTCGAGCAGGTCGCGGCGAAGTTCGGTACCCCGCGGCGTACGTTGCTCACCGAAGCGCGGCCGTCGATCGCCACGACGTCGTCACGCGGCAAGCCCGTCGTGCTCGAGGTGGCGGACACACCGTGCCGGGTCCTCCTGAGCACCACCGGACGCATCGTACGCGTCGACCAGCAGCCGGATGACGACGGCGGACTCGACCGCATCCAGCCGCCTGCTCGGCGCAGCAAGCACGACGCCGTGCTGTCGACCCTCGATACCACGAGTCGTACCGAGATTGGTGCGGTCACCTCGAAGGGTCGCCTGATCAGGTTCTCCCCCGTCGACCTTCCGGCTGTTCCCACCAACTCGATCCAGCTGGCGGCGGGCGTGCGTGTGGGCGACTACCTCGCACTCTCCGACCGCTCGGAGCGTATCCTCGCCCTCGTCTCGCTGACGTCCGACGAGTCGATCGCGCTCGGGACGCGACAGGGCGTCGTCAAGCGCGTGACGGCCGGCGACTGGGCGAACAAGCCCGAGTTCGAGATCATCGCGCTGAAGCCCGGAGACGAAGTGGTCGGCGCCGTCCAGGGAGCCGACTCCGACGAGCTCGTCTTCGTGGCGTCCGATTCGCAGCTGCTGCTCTTTCCCGCGTCGACGGTGCGGCCACAGGGTCGGGCTGCCGGCGGCATGGCCGGGATCAACCTGGCTGCGGATGCGCGGGTCGTGTACTTCTCGTCCATCCCGGCTTCCGAGCGCGATGCCGCCGTCGTCGTGACGGTCACGACCAGCGTTGAGACGTTGCCGGGCGCCGACCCCGGAAGCGCCAAGGTAAGCGACTACGCCGAATTCCCGGCGAAGGGACGCGCTACTGGCGGCGTCCGATCGCACCGCTTCCTCAAGGGCGAGAGCGAACTCGCGCTGGCGTGGGTCGGTCGCGGGCCGGCTCTCGCCGTGGCACCGGATGGCGTGGCACGCACACTGCCCGCCGGCGGTTCGCGCCGCGACGGGTCCGGCACCCCACTCGACGCGGTCGTCGGCAGCGTGGGGCGGCAGCTCGGCTGACTCCTGACCGATCAGTGAGGGCTCCGCAGATCAGCACCCAGGATGACACTGATCCGACTCACGCCTGATTCTTCTCGGCCCGGTGTGGGAAAGAGTTGAGCATGGAAACTCTCACTTTCGCCAATCTTCCGGTACAGCAGCTCGAATTGACATCGTGGATTCGGGCGTGCCAGTCGGCCAGCGCTCAGAACGAGGAGGGAACATGACAACCTTTGCCTCCCTCGTCGTCGCCCTCACGGGCGGCTTATCCCTCACCGCGGCTCTCGTGGCCGCCGGCCTTCTCCGCGAGCTCGTCATCCAACCCATCGGACGTATTGCACACAGCGGCGCGCGGAGGGCCGTGGCCACGTTCGCCGGATTCGCTCTCGTGGCCCTGCTTGCGTGGATCTTCCTGGCGCCGGGCATACTGCTCAGAGCTGAAGCCGAAGCCAATGCCATGCTCGTCCTACCCTGGATCGCAGCGATCCCCCTCCTGACCATCGGGATGTTCCTCGCCCAGGGAATCGGCAGGGTCGCAATCGTTGCTGTGCTCGTCATCGTCAGCGGAGGATTCGCAGCAGCCGTGGGCTCCGTGTTCGAGCAAGCGGAGAACGTTCCTCACTCGGTCACTCCGACCATCGCCTTCGTCATCGTGATCTCCGCTGTCGCCGCCACCATCTGGTGGGCCAACATCGACCCTTCGAGGTCGAACTACGCTCGGCGCCCGCAAGCGTTCTCACTCGCCGCGCCCGGCCACCAGACCCCGTCGTCGCGAAGCCGCCTCTTCAATCACTGAACACCGCGCGGCTGTCAGGCCATGGTGCTCTCACCCCGCAAGCTGTGACCTATGGGAATTGCTACATCAGCACGTCTTTCGGTCGGATGGGGCGATGCGGCCACGGGCGGCGCACCCGTGACCGGCACTGTTGTCGCCTGGTTGCCTAGTCCCGCCGACCGAGACGAAAGACTCGATTTGCCTGTAATCGAATTGGACGAACCAGTCACGACCGAAGGACTGTTAGCCGGGACGGACGATACCTACAAGACCGCTACTGGACGATATCTGAGTCTGAGAACCCGATACCTCGGGCAGAACTGGACATCGAAGGAAGGAACCGTGCACGTCACCCTCTACACCGCGGACCCGCGTGTCGCTGATGGCCCGAGATTCTGGGTAGCAGACCACGGCTACTACCGGACAATCAGCTCAGGGGAACGGATCGGCAAGCGGCTTGCTTCGTTTCTGAGAGGGAGTCACTGAGAACCAACATGGGTCTTGACAGTCCAGTGTTACCTAGGTCACACTGGACGGTATGTCCTCGATCGACATCCTCATCTTGCGGCACCTGCGTCGGCAGCCTGCGCACGGGTACGAGCTGCGCAAGCGCGTTGAGGAGACGACCGGAGTGGTGCTTCACAACAACTCGCTCTACCCCGCACTCAAACGGTTCGAAGAGGCCGGCGCCGTCGTCAAGCGCTCTGAGGAGCAGGAAGGCCGGCCGGCCCGGCACGTCTACTCGATCACGCCAGTTGGCCTCGAACTCCTTCACGACATGCTGGCCGAACTGCCGCCGGAATCAGCTGGCGACGATCTCGAGTTCCTGACCAGGCTCGGGCAGTTCTCGCTGCTCGAACCGGCCGAACGGCTCACCATCCTGGATGCGCGGGATGCGGCACTCGAGACTCGCATCCATCACCTGACCGCGCTGCTCGACCGTGGCAGGCGCGACCTCTGGAGCCGTGACGTGACCACCGAGCTGATCCGCCGGTGCGAGGCAGAGCGAACCTGGCTGGCTGGGCTACGGGACGCGGCGGCCACGGCTCCGCTGTCGGAGGATTGACCATGACGGCGTCGGAGGCACCTGCCGCTCCACGTACCCGGCTGGGGGCGCTCGTGCAGTTCGCGCTCCTCGCAGGGCCCCTGCTGTCGATGCTCGACTCCAGCATCGTCAACGTCGCCGTCTCGCCGATCGCAGCAGAGCTCGACGCGCCCATCGCGACGGTGCAGTGGGCCGTCAGCGGCTACCTCCTCGCGCTCGGGATCGGACTCGCTGCGACGTCGTACCTGGCACGTCGCTTCGGAACTCTGCCGGTGTACCTCACGAGCGTCGCCGCCTTCACCGCAGCTTCGCTGCTCTGCGCTCTCGCTCCTACTGCTGAGCTGCTTGTCGCCGCACGCGTGCTCCAGGGACTCGCCGGGGCGCCGATGGTTCCGCTCGCGATGAGCATGCTGCTGGGAAGCGGCGGCGGCGCCCGCTCGATGTCGCCGGTGGCGGGAATCATGCTCTTTCTCGGGCCTGCCCTCGGCCCGAGCCTCGGAGGCGTGCTCATCGGGGTGTGGGGGTGGCGCGCGATCTTCCTCATCAACATCCCGATCGGTGTCGCCGCGGCGATCAGCACCAGGCGCATCCCCCGTTCACTCGCTCCGTCGCGGCAGCCCGGCACCCGCTTCGATATCGTCGGCTGGCTCCTGCTCGCAGCGGGACTCGCGACTCTCCTGTTCGGCGCTGGCAACAGTGAGACGGGTGGCTGGAACACCCCCGAGACCTGGCTTTCGGTGATCGCGGGGTTCGCGCTTCTAGGAGGCTACGCGGCCTGGGCGTGGCGGTCCGCGCATCCGATCGTCGACCTGACCCTCGTGACCCGGCTCCCTGCAGTGCTCTCCCTCGTGCTGTGTGCGTTCGCGTCCGTGGTCACGTACGCCGCCATCTTCCTGTTGCCTGTGTTCATGCAGACCGCGCAGGGATACTCGGCCCTGGCTGCGGGCGCGGCGCTGCTCCCCCAGGGCGTGCTCACCGGCCTCAGCCTTGCGTTCGGGCCGAAGCTGCTCACGCGCCTCAGCGTGCGCATGACCGTCGCGCTCGGTTTCGCCCTGCTGACCGCCGCAAGCGTGGCACTGCTCGCGATCGACCTTGCCACGCCGCTCTGGGTGACCTCGCTCGTGCTGGCGTGCCGAGCAGCATCGATCGGTCTGGTCATTTCGCCACTGCTCGCGGTGATGCTGCGGGGTGTCGACGATGCCCGGCTCGCCGACGCCAACACGCTCTTCAGTATCTGGCAGCGCATCGCCGGGTCGATCGGCATCGCGGTGATCGTCACGCTCTTCACGCAGAGCGCGATCACGTCAGGACCGGTGGCCGCCCTGCACGACGCCGCGACCGCCCTGATCGCGCTATCCGGAATCGCACTCGTCGGCGCACTCTTCCTGCCCCGCGGCCGCTACCAGGCTCTCGCCGCCGCCTGACGCCTCAGACGTCGATGCGCGACCGCGACAGGTCGCCGGAACCGGCGATGATGAAGTCCTTGCGGGGCGCGACGTCGTTGCCCATCAACAGTTCGAAGACGCGAGCCGCCTGCTCGGCATCGGGCACCCGGACACGCCGGAGCGTGCGGTGCGTACGGTCCATCGTCGTGGTCGCGAGCTGGTCCGCATCCATCTCCCCCAGTCCCTTGTAGCGCTGGATGGGCTCCTGGTATCGCTTGTTGGACCGCTTCAGTCCCGCGAGCACGCCCTGCAGCTCGGCCTCGGAGTAGGTGTAGATCGTCTCGTTGGGCTTCGTGCCGGGGTTCATGACCACCACCCGGTGGAGTGGAGGCACGGCCGCGAACACGCGACCTTCTTCGATCATGGGCCGCATATAGCGGAAGAACAGCGTGAGCAGGAGGGTCCGGATGTGCGCACCGTCGACATCCGCGTCGCTCATGATGATGATCTTGCCGTAGCGGGCCGAGGCGAGGTCGAAGCTGCGACCGGAGCCCGCACCGATCACCTGGATGATGGATGCGCACTCGGCGTTCGACAGCATGTCGGAGACCGACGCCTTCTGCACGTTGAGGATCTTGCCGCGGATCGGCAGCAGCGCCTGATACTCGCTGTCACGGGCGCGGCGGGCGGTGCCGAGTGCGGAATCGCCCTCGACGATGAACAACTCGCTGTTGGCGACATCGCTGGAGCGGCAGTCCACGAGCTTTGCGGGGAGAGATGAGGTCTCCAGCGCATTCTTGCGCCGCTGCGTCTCCTTGTGGGCGCGCGCCGAGATCCGCGACTTCATCTCGGCGACGACCTTGTCGAGCAGCAGTGCGGACTGCGCCTTGTCGTCGCGCTTGCTCGACGTGAAGCGGTCCGTCATGGCCTTGGTCACGACCTGGGCGACGATCGCGCGCACGGCGGGCGTGCCGAGCACTTCCTTGGTCTGGCCTTCGAACTGCGGCTCAGGCAACCGGACCGTCAGCACGGCGGTGAGGCCTGCGAGCACGTCGTCCTTCTCGAGCTTGTCGTTGCCGACCTTGAGACGACGTGCGTTCTGTTCCACCTGCTGGCGCAGGAACTTGAGCATCCCCTGGTCGAAACCGAGCTGGTGGCTGCCGCCTTTCGGCGTCGCAATGATGTTGACGAAGCTCTTCATCACAGTGTCGTAGCCGGTGCCCCAGCGCAGCGCGATGTCGACCTGGCAGTCGCGGCGCAGCTCGGTCGGCATCATCGCGCCCGAGTCCGACAACACCGGCACCGTCTCGGTGAAATGTCCCTCGCCGGTGAGGCGCCACGTGTCGGTGAGCGCGCTGTCCGGTGCGAGGTAGTCGACGAACTCGGAGATGCCGCCCTGGTAGCTGAAGGTGGTGTCGACGGGCTCCTCGGCACGGTTGTCCGCGATCGTCAGGGTGAGCCCGGGCACGAGGAAAGCCGTCTGGCGGGCACGGCCCAGGAGGTCGTCGCCCTGGAACTCAGCCCCGCGTGTGAAGATCTGCCGATCCGCCCAGTAGCGGATGCGCGTACCGGTGACGCCTTTCGCCACCTTTCCGACCACCCGCAGCTCGCTGCCCTTCTCGAAGGGCTTGAACGGAGCATCCGGAGTCGCCGGTCCATGATCGGCGAACACCCCCGGCTCACCGCGGTGGAACGACATCGCCCAGGTCTTGCCGTCGCGGTCGACTTCGACGTCGAGACGCTCCGAGAGCGCGTTGACGACGGATGCTCCGACTCCGTGCAGACCGCCGGAGGCGGCATACGACCCTGAGCCGAACTTGCCGCCGGCGTGAAGCTTGGTGAAGACGACCTCGACGCCGCTGAGGCCGGTCTTCGGCTCGATGTCCACCGGGATTCCTCGCGCGGAGTCGCGCACCTCGACGCTGTCGTCGGGGTGAAGGATGACCTGGATGTGGCTGCCGTGACCGGCCAGCGCCTCATCGACGGAGTTGTCGATGATCTCCCAGAGACAGTGCATGAGCCCACGGGAATCGGTGGACCCGATGTACATCCCGGGGCGCTTCCGCACCGCTTCCAGTCCCTCCAGGACGGAGAGATGCCTGGCTGAATAGTCTGAGCTCGACACGAACGCTCCTTGCACACGTTGAGGCGCCCGTGCTGCTGAACGCCTTGCCACCGTCAAGCGTACTGACCGCGGCGGGCACGATACGCCACCGACACCCTCCCGAACGGGGTCTACGCGTTGAGCGAAATACCCGGCGTTAGCATCGTTTCTCACAGGTGAACGTGGTTCTATAGTCCTACCGAGTTGAACGGTTCGGATTGAGAGGAGCATCACATGTCGACGATCACCACGGAGAACGGTGCGGTTGACGAGCTCGCCGGCGGGCCGCAACTCACGGCCGCTGACCGCTGCGACAGCTGCGGCGCCCAGGCGTACATTCGTGTCGTCGTGAACAACGGCGAACTCCTCTTCTGCGCTCACCACGGCAAGAAGCACCAGGAGAAGCTGTCCGAGATCGCGCACAGCTGGCACGATGAGACCGCTCGCCTGTTCGAGGAGCAGCGCGCTTAGTCTCACTGCTTCCACGCGGAACGCGGTAGCTGACCGCGCGTTGGCTGGACTACGCGGTAGCTGACCGCGCGTTAGCTGGACTACGCGAAGGGGTTCGATCGGTGACGATGGGTGTGCGCAGGCAGGCATTCGTCGACCTTTCGGCCCTGACGGGGAACTTCGCGCGCAGCGCACCATCGCCCGACCGGGTTCTCATCGACGTGCGAGCCGATGCCTACGGGCACGGCCTCGTCGCAGTAGCGCTTGCGCTGGCCGAGGCCGGCGGGGCCGGCTTCCTCGTCTCCAGGACCACCGACGTCGCAGCCCTCGCCGACGTGGGGATCAGCACAGCGGTCATCCATCCGGCCGGCCCGCTCGCATCCACCCTCGTCGGGCCCGGCCTGTACGGCTTCGACGGGTCGCCCGCGCGGACCACCCTCCGGCTCGTCGGCGAAGTCATCGCTGTCAAGAACGTGCCCGCGGACCGCGGCGTCTCCTACGGCTACACGTACCGCACCACGAAGCCGACGACGCTGGCGCTCGTGGCGCTCGGGTTCGCAGACGGCATCCCGCGTGTCGCATCCAACCGGGCTCCGGTGAAAGTCGGAGACTTCACCGGCCGGGTGACCGGGCGCATTGCGATGGACCAGTTCGTCGTCGATCTCGACGGCAACACCGCCACGGTCGGCGACCAGGCCGTTCTCTTCGGGGACCCTGAGGTCGGCGAACCCACACTCTCGCACTGGGCCGATGCGACAGGTCTCGCGCCGGACGTCATCGTCAGCGGGCTCGGCAGCCGGATAGAGCGGATCTACTCATGACGACCCCCTCAGACAGTCCGTCGCTCCCCCGCGCCATCATCGACCTGGCCGCACTCCGCCACAACGTCGCCCGTCTTGTGCAGCTCGCCGCCCCGGCCGAGGTGATGCTCGCCGTCAAGGCGAACGCGTACGGGCACGGTCTGCTTCCTGTCGCCCGGGCAGGACTCGAAGCGGGAGCGACCTCGCTGGCGGTCCTCGAGATCCCAGCCGGCCTCCTGCTGCGCGACGCCGGGATCACGGTTCCGCTTCTCGCCTGGCTGCACGGCCCGCAGACCGACTTCCAGGCCGGCATCGAAGCCGACATCGAGCTCGGCATCTCCGCACTCTGGCAACTCGACGCGATCGAGAGCGCAGCCGCCAACCGCCCTGCCGTCATCCATCTCAAGGTCGACACGGGGCTCAGCCGCAACGGCGCGAGCCTTGAGGACTGGCCCGCGCTCGTCGACGCCGCGCTCGCACTGCAGGAGGCCGGAGTCGTGCGGATCCGTGCAGCGTGGTCGCACCTGGCCGACGCATCCATCGCCGACGACGAGGCCGCGCTGGCCGAGTTCGAACGGGCCGTCGCTGTCGCACGCGAGCGCGGCGCGGAGTTCGAAATCCTTCACCTTGCTGCCAGCTCTGCGGGCATCCGGATGCCGGAGGCGCGCTTCGACCTGGTGCGCTTCGGCATTGCGGCCTACGGGATCTCCCCATTCGACGACACGTCCGGGGCCGAGCTCGGGCTCGTCCCCGTGATGCGGCTCGAAGCTCCGGTCACCGAAGTCCACCTCGACGGAACCACGCGGACGCGCCTCGCGATCGGATTCGGCGACGGCGTACCGACGCTCGGGGTGGCGAAGGCATCTGTCTTCCTGAACGGCGCGCGGAGGCCCATCGTCGACATCGGAGTCGACACGACAGTGATCGACAGCGGCAACGACCGCGTCCGGGTCGGCGACACGGCTGTCGTGTTCGGCCCAGGACTCGACGGCGAGCCCACAGCCGAGAAGTGGGCGGATTGGGCTGAGACGATCGGCGACGAGATGGTCACCGGCGTGATGCCACGCGTTCAGCGCGTCTACGTGGGCTAACGGGAGAGCCGCGCGCCCGTCCGCTCCGCGATCGCCCGCCGTGCATTCGCCGCGAAACCGTCGGCGCTGCTGAGCTCACGGGAGACCGGCTGAGGCAGTTGTTCGCCACGCCGCCCCAACGCCGCGCTGAGCATCCGGTCGGCGAGAACCGGATTCATCGGAAGGACCGGGCCGTGCAGGTGCGTGCCGAGCGATTCCCCGACTCGAACGCCCTCGAGGCGAGCACCCGACGCATCCGGACCGTTCCCGAAACCTTCGCGGACAGCGCCGAGCGCCTCGGCACGGTCATCGAGCACGGTCTTCGCCGAATGATTCTCGAAACCGGCCAGAATCCCGTCAGAGGATTCGACGACGATCTCGCCCACACGCCGGGCGGTGCCGAGCGTGGCTCGCGACGGAAACACCCCGGCACCTGCGAGCGTCTCGCCGTCGGCCGTGACCAGTTGGTGTCCGAGCAGTTGCCAGCCGCCGGCGATCGCGAGGATCGGGACACCGGACGACGCGAGCTCACGCAGCGCGGGCGCGATACGGAGCAGATCCGCATGGACGATCCGCTGCGACGAGAGCGGACCGCTGCCGACATGGACGATGTCCACCGCGGAGACGAGCTCATCGCCGACCTCGTGCTGAATGACGGCCGCCTCGAGACCGCGCCACTCTGACCGCTTCACGAGCGTTGTCACGTTTCCGGCGTCACCGTTGATGCCCAGTTCCCGCGGATACAGGTGCAGGATGCGGAGCGGCGCCGTCATGCCGTTCCCTCCAGCTCGAGGAAGCCGAGCTGTTTGCGGATGAGCATCATCTGTTCGTAGTTGACGATCATGGTCTTGGTCCCCCGGGACGGCCGGGGCAGGTCGAGGAAGGCTTTGAGAGCCGGGCGAAGCTCCGGAAGCACCGATGTCACGGGGATTCCGGCGTAGGCGAAGCGGGTCGCGAACTGCCAGGCCTTGGTACCCGAGACGACGTCGACGTGGGTGATCGACGAGAGGTCGATGTCATACACCCAGGAGGGATCCGGCGTGCCCTCATCAACGGCGACGAACACCTGCTCCGGTGGTTCTTCGAGGTAGTCGAGATTCAGCTGGAGGCTCGGCGGGTTCTTCATCATGATGATCTCGACGTCCTCGTCGCCGACGCGCAGCGTCTCGCCGCGTCCGTAAACCGTGCGGAGTGACAGCATCGCGCGTGCTGTCGCGTCGGCCGAGAACCTGTCGCCGAGGACGCGGACCGCCGTCGCTGTCGCCCCGGCCGCGTCGACCGCGTAATGGAGTCCGCGCGCGGGCAGGGCGATCTCGATCGGCGAGCCGTCGACGTCCAGCCTCGCGGTGCGCGCGGCGAGCCCGCCGACGATCACGCGCGGCGCGGGGAGCGCGCTTTCGTCACCGGGCGCGAAGTCTTCGACATTCGCCAGCCCGTTGGGTGAAGCCTCGATGAGGGATGGCGCGACGCCGAACACGGTCACGTCGCGTCCCTGCGCGGCCAGGTCGGCGCCGACCCCGCGAAGGCTGTCGTCGTCGGCGTTCACCACGACGAACTCGGATGCGGTGTCGGCGATGGAGCGGAGCATCCCCACGACCCGGGTGGGCTCGAAGAACCGGTTGAGCTGGTCGATCTGCACGTTCAGCAGAAGGGCGCCGCGGGGCTTCAGGACAGTAGCCAGGTTCACACCGTACGCCTCGTCGACCTCGATCACGGCCACATCACCCCGGACGTAGCCGTCGAGCGGCACGGTGGCCAGCAGAGCCGACGCGATCCCCTGGGGAAGGTTTCCGCCCGACGGGTTCGTGACGACTTCGAGACCGTGCTCGCGCAGGATCCCGGTGAGCATGTTCGTGGTCGTCGACTTGCCGTTCGACCCGCTCACGAACAGGACTCCGAGCGGGAGTCTGCTCATCGAGCGTTCGAGGAACCGAGGCGCGATCGCGAGCGTTACCCGGCCGGGGACGGCAGAGCCGCCCCCACGGAGCCGCAGCACCCAGCGAGCGAGACGACCGGCGAGGACCGCCAGCCTGTACCGCACCCGGTTGCCTACTCGAGGTAGTCGCGGAGCGACTGCGATCGTGACGGGTGGCGCAGCTTCGCCATCGTCTTCGACTCGATCTGGCGAATGCGCTCGCGCGTCACGCCGAACGTGTCGCCGATCTGGTCGAGCGTCTTCGGCATCCCATCGCCCAGCCCGAAGCGCATCCGGATCACGCCGGCCTCGCGCTCGGACAGGGAGTCGAGGAGGCTCTCGAGCTGCTTCTGGAGCATCGTGAACCCGACGGCGTCCGCCGGGACCACGGCCTCGGTGTCCTCGATGAGGTCGCCGAACTCGCTGTCGCCGTCCTCGCCGAGCGGGGTGTGAAGCGAGATCGGCTCGCGACCGTACTTCTGCACCTCGATGACCTTCTCGGGAGTCATGTCGAGTTCGCGGCTCAGCTCTTCAGGCGTGGGCTCGCGACCGAGGTCCTGGAGCATCTGGCGCTGAACACGTGCGAGCTTGTTGATGACCTCGACCATGTGGACGGGGATGCGGATGGTGCGGGCCTGGTCGGCCATCGCGCGCGTGATCGCCTGGCGGATCCACCAGGTGGCATACGTGGAGAACTTGAACCCCTTCGTGTAGTCGAACTTCTCGACCGCACGGATGAGGCCCAGGTTGCCCTCCTGGATCAGGTCCAGGAACTGCATGCCACGGCCGGTGTAACGCTTGGCCAGCGAGACCACGAGACGGAGGTTCGCGCCGAGCAGGTGGCTCTTCGCACGCTGCCCGTCACGGGCGACCCACTTGAGCTCGCGCTCGAGCTCCTTGGGGAGGTTCGGGGTGTTCGCCAGCTTGTCCTCGGCGAACAGACCGGCCTCGATGCGCATCGCGAGCTCGACCTCTTCGGCCGCGTTCAGAAGCGCGACCTTTCCGATCTGCTTCAGGTAGTCCTTGACCGGGTCGGCCGTCGCACCCGTGATCGCCGCAGAGTAGACGGGAATGTCGTCGTCCTCGTCGACGGCGCGCAGCACGAGCGCACCGGTCGGAAGCGGCTCCTCGGGGGTCGCCGGCTTCTCATCGTCGTCGTCACCGGAGTCGGCGTCGGCATCGACCTCGACCTCTTCGGTCTCCACCTTGACGTCGACGACGTCGACGACCTCTTCGACCTCGACCTCTTCGGTCTCATCGATCTCGACGACGGCGTCATCGAGGTCGACGTCTACATCAACATCATCGGCAGCCTTTGCGCTCGTGCCCTTCTTCGGCTTCGCCTCGGAGACCGGTGTGGTCTTCGCGGCGGGCTTGGCCGCCGCCTTCGCTGCGCCGCTGCGCGCAGGGGTCGTCTTGGTTCCGCTCTTGGCGGTCGCCGCCTTGCTCGTCGTGGCCGGCTTGAGAGCCGGCTTCACCGCCGCTGCGGTTGCCTGTGCGGGCACCTCCGCGTCGACGGTCTTTGCTGGTCGGGTTGCCATCTGAACACCTTTCATACCAAGCGGAGACGGGTTCGCACTCGTGTGCCACGGCCTGGCTCAGGTTGCATGCGGACATTACTAAGACCCATGTCAAGTCCTGAGTCTCTTCGCGACGATCCGCAGATACGTCGCACCCAGGATATGAACGGGTCCGATCATCAATTATTGCACGCTTTGGGTGAGCCCCCTGCCACGGCCCCTATCAGGCTGCCTCGCGCCTGCGCCGTCTCCACGCTTCGTTGAGTGCAACCCACAAGGGGGCCACTTCTATTCCCTCTTCCTGGGACAGCCGGCGACGCGTGCGCCTCCTCGCCCGGACCAGGAAGACGACGCCGATGCCGACGATCACGTACTGGATGGCGAACGCCCAGCGGAACGAATCCAGTGCGTACAGATCGGAAGGCTGGCCGGCAGCGACGTGCAGATTGTTCTCGACGTCCAGCGCCACACCGATCAGGAACATCATCACGAAGCTCGCGAGGAACCCGCCGACATTGACGATGCCGTTGGCCGACCCGAGGCTGTGCAGCGGGTTCGAGGTGCGCGCGAAGTCGAACCCGATCAGGGAGCCCGGCCCGCCGATCCCGATCACGACGAGGAGGACGATGAGCAGCCAGTCGGGAGGGGTCCCCGGCCAGAGCAGCACCGTCGCCCAGGCGAGCCCCATCATGGCGACGATCGCCAGGACCAGGTTGCTGCGCCGCAACGGGAAGCGAGCGGTGAGAAGCCCGAGGATGGGGCCCGAGATCAGGCCGGCGACCACCATGACGATGAGGAGGCCCGCCGCCACGCTCGGGTCGATTCCCAGCCCGTAGACCATGAAAGGGAAGCCCCACATGAGGCTGAACACGGTTCCGGAGGACTGTGTGACGAAGTGCGACCAGAACCCGAGCTGCGTCCCCGGCCTCTGGAGGCTGGCACGAAGCAGGCGCAGCGATTCCCCCCAGGTGGCCGGTCGCGGGCCCTCGGACGACCCCGCAGGGCGATCACTGATCACGGCCACGATGCCGACGAGGGCGACGACCGACAACGACGCCGCGCTCAGGAACGCCGTCGTCCAACCGGACTGGTGCAGGATCAGGGCGAACGGGACGGCGGAGAGCACCTGCCCGAGCTGACCGATGTTTCCGACCCACTGGGAGAGCTGCGGAACCAGCCTGCCGGTGAACCAGGAGTTGGTGAGACGGATGAGCGACGTGAAGATGGTGGCATCGCCCGCGCCGACCAGGATGCGGCCCAGAACGGCGATCCCGATCGTGGGAGCCAGCGCGACGGTGACCTGCCCGGCGATCATGAGCGCCGTGCCCACGGTCATCAGCCAGCGCGACCCGACCCTGTCGATGAGCACACCGACAGGGATCTGCATCGCGGCGTAGACGATCAGCTGCACAACGGCCAGCGTCGACAGGACGGACGCTGTGCTGTGGAACCGTTCGGTCGCCGCAACGCCTGCGACCCCGATCGTCGTCCGCTGCATGACGGCGACCAGGTAGCCGAACACTCCGACCGCGAAGATCAGCCAGGATCGTCGCGAATTCACTCTACGAGGCTAGTACGCCGACGCGACCGGCTCGTCCGCAGGCTTCCGCGCGACCAGGAACGCCTGGGGCACCTTCTCCCACGAATCCGGCTGCCGGACCAGGCGCGCATCCACCTGCAGGCCTGCATCCTCGAGGAGCAACGCCACCGCGTCGGGCGACAGCCGCCAGGCGTCCAGCGAGATGGAGTGGCCGTACCCGGCGTCCATGTGACGATGCTCGTCGCCGACCTGGAAGGCGAGGAGGAGACGGCCTCCGGGCGCGAGGACCCGCTCGAACTCCGCGAACACGACCGGAAGCTGCTCCGGCGGCGAATGGATGATCGAATACCACGCGACGGCTCCGGCAAGCGAGGCGTCCGGGATCGCGAGGTCGGTCATCGTGCCCACGTCGAACCGAAACGCGGGGTGGGCTGCCCGAGCGACGTCGATCATCCCGGGCGACAGGTCGATGCCGAAGGCGTCGAGGCCGAGGTCGTGCAGGTGTGCCGTGATTCGCCCCGGCCCGCATCCGAGATCCGCGACAGGCCCGGGGCCGTCTGCGCTCACCAGTTCGGCGAAGGTCGCGAGCATGCCGCGATCCCACGGTTTCACCGTCAGCTCGTCGCGCAGCAGTTCTGCGTAGTCGACCGCGACCGTGTCGTAGGCCGTGCGGATGCTCGCGAGGCGTGCATCCTCGATGAAGGGCCGCTCGACCATGCCGCTAGCGCGACTGACCGTTCTCGTCGTCGCCGTGGCGACGGAAGGCGAGGAAGTTCTCGAGCTCCTGGGCGATCTCGTCCGCCGACGGGAGCTCGCCGTCCTCGTCGGTCAAGGGGGAACGCAACTGGGTGTCCTGCATATAACTGTCGTGCCGCTCCTCGAGGGCACCGACCAGCCGGCCGAGCTCCGGATTCGACGCGACCTGCTCGTCGATGTTGGCCACGAAGTCGCGGTCCTCCTGGCGCAGGCGGTCTGTCGGGAAGATGAGCCCGGTGGCGGCACTGATCGACTCGAGGGCGGTGATCGCGGCGGCGGGGTACTCGGTGTCGGCCAGATAGTGCGGGATCAGCAGGATGAAGCCCGCGATCGGGTAGGCGAGCTGCTGGAGCCGGTACTCGACCAGGTGCAGCGCATTCGCCGGAACCTGCGTGTGAGGCTTCCAGATCGACATCGCGTCGATGAGGTCGCCCCTGTTGCCGCTCACGGTCACGCCGATCGGCCGGGTGTGCGGTACGGGCATCGGGATGGAGTGCACCCAGGTGACCGCCTTGACCTTCAGGGTGTCGATCAGTCCGAGAACCGCGGTTGTGAACCGTTCCCACTGGAAGTCCGGTTCGAAACCGGTGAGCAGGAGGAAGGGCTGGCGCAGTTCGTCGTACGCGAGGTAGAGCTTGAGGGTGGCCGGCTCGTAGTCGGTCAGGTGGTCCTGGTCGAAGTAGATCGTCGGGCGGCGTGCGCGGTAGTCGAGCAGGATGTCGGCGTCGAAGGTCGCAACGACCTCGTGGTCGAGGGTTCCGAGAAGATAGGTGCCGAGCTGGGTGACGCCCGCTCCCGCATCTGCGAATCCGGTCAGGCCGGCGACCAGGTTCAACCCCTCCGGGACCTCGCGGAGGTCCGGATTGAGTTCGTAGAGTTCGCGCGCATCCCGCATGAATTAACTCTAAAGGGCGGTCGCTGCGCCATTGCAGGGAACCGCGGGAGAGTGCGCACGCCGAGAGCGAACACCAGCGAACGACTACATTCGAACCATGACTGTGCCTTCCCTCGCGTTCTCCGCATCCCTTCCCTCCGGTCGCGACATCGATGCGGTGGTGATCGGCGCCACCGTCACGAACGGCTCCATCGCACTGCACGCCGCCCCCGGTTTCGAGTCGATCGGCGCGCAGCTCGTCGCCATCGGTTTCGGCGGCGGGCGCGACGAACTGGCACGTATCCCGCGCGGCATTGGCGAGGCTCCCGTCGCGGTGATCGGGTTGCCGGCCGAGCGGAATGCCGACACGCTGCGATATGCGGCCGGATCGGCCATCCGCCAGCTCGCCGGGTTCGACCGCGTGGCTGTGGCCATCCCGTTCGCGGGTGACGAGGAGGCCGGGGCGATTCTCGAGGGCGCGGCCCTCGGCGCCTACGCCTTCACTGCCTACCGGGTGGCGTCGGCCGCTACGGTCAAGCAGCCGGTCGCCTCGATCACCGTCGTGGGTGACGCTACGGATGCGGATGGGCTGATCGCGCATGCGACAGCGGTCGCCGAGGCCGTGACCCTGGTCAAGGACCTGGTCAACACTCCCCCGTCGGACCTCTACCCGGCATCCTTGGCCGCGGCGGCGACCGATCGCGGCGCAGAGCTGCCCGTCGTGGTGACCGTGTGGGATGAGGCCATGCTCGAGGCGGACGGATTCGGAGGCATCCTGGGCGTCGGCCAGGGCTCGGCACGGGGCCCGCGCCTGGTGAAAGTGGCCTACTCGCCGGCCGGAGCAGGGAAGCATCTCGCGCTCGTCGGAAAAGGCATCACCTTCGACACCGGCGGACTCTCGCTCAAGCCGCCGACGGGAATGGTCGGCATGAAATACGACATGACCGGAGCGGCGACCGTTCTCGCCGTCACCCTCGCTGCAGCCAGGCTCGGACTTCCGGTCCGGGTGACCGCGTGGCTGTGCATCGCCGAGAACATGCCGTCCGGTACGGCGATCCGCCCGAATGACGTGCTCCGGATGCGCGGAGGCAAGACCGTCGAGGTTCTGAACACGGATGCGGAAGGTCGCCTCGTCATGGCCGACGGTCTCGTTGCGGCGAGCGAAGAGCAGCCGGACGCGATCGTGGACGTCGCGACGCTCACGGGTGCGGCGCTGGTCGCGCTGGGAACCCGCTATGCCGCCGTCATGGGTGACGACCACCTCGTCTCGCGGGTCGTCGACGCGGCGGGTGCGACCGGGGAACTGGTCTGGCCGATGCCGCTCCCCGGCGAGCTGCGGGCGACCATCAATTCGGAGGTCGCCGATATCGCGAATGCGAACCCGGGCAACACGGCCGGCGGGATGCTGCTGGCCGGGGTATTCCTCCAGGAGTTCGTGGGCACCACCGGCGAAGGGGACGACGCAACCCGTATTCCGTGGGCGCACCTCGACATCGCGGGTCCCGCGAAGGGGCCGACGTCGCCGTTCGGGTTCACCGGCAAGGGCCCGTCCGCCGTCAGCGTACGCGCGCTGCTCCGGCTGGCCGAGGACTTTTCGGGACAGTAGTAAGGTCGTAGAGGCAAGAAAATCTTGCCTTTCAACGCCTGCCCTCGAGTTACCTCTCCCGGGCAGGGTCGTGTCACGAATCCTGATGCGCGAGGGAGTAGCTGGGTGTCTGAGCAGAACTTTGACATTGTGGTGCTCGGCGGTGGGAGCGGAGGCTACGCGGCAGCATTGCGCGCGGCCGAGCTCGGTTTCACCGTTGGCATGATCGAGAAGGACAAGGTCGGCGGCACCTGTCTTCACCGGGGTTGCATCCCCACGAAGGCACTGCTGCACGCGGCCGAGGTCGCGGACTATTCGCGTGAGTCGTCGAAATTCGGCATCAACACCACGTTCGAGGGCATCGACATCGCCGGTGTGACCACATATCGCGAGGGCATCGTCGCCAAGAAGTACAAGGGACTCCAGGGCCTCGTCAAGGCTCGCGGCATCACGGTCATCGAAGGCACGGGCCGCCTGACCTCCCCCACGACCGTCCAGGTCGGCGACGACACGATCGTCGGCAAGAACGTCATCCTGGCGACGGGGTCGTACTCGCGTTCGCTTCCCGGTCTCGAGATCGGTGGCCGCGTCATCACGAGCGAGCAGGCACTCGAGCTCGACTTCGTGCCGAAGAAGGTCGCCGTGCTCGGTGGCGGTGTCATCGGCGTCGAGTTCGCCAGCGTGTGGAAGTCGTTCGGGGCCGACGTGACCATCGTCGAGGCGCTCCCGCACCTCGTCCCGAATGAGGACGAGGCGATCAGCAAGTCGCTCGAGCGGGCCTTCCGCCGTCGCGGCATCGACTTCCGTCTCGGCGTGCGCTTCCAGGGCGTGACCCAGAACGACGACGGTGTCGTCGTCACGCTCGAGAACGGCGACACGGTCGACGCCGAGCTCCTGCTCGTCGCGGTCGGTCGCGGCCCGGTGACGGCCAATCTCGGGTATGAAGAGGTCGGCGTCACAATGGACCGCGGTTTCGTCATCACCAACGAGCGCCTCGCGACCAACATCCCGGGCGTCTACGCCGTCGGCGACATCGTCCCCGGTCTCCAGCTCGCACATCGCGGCTTCCAGCAGGGCATCTTCGTCGCGGAGGAGATCGCGGGCCTGAATCCTGTCGTCATCCCCGACGTGAACATCCCCAAGGTCACGTACTGCGACCCCGAGGTCGCCTCGGTCGGTCTGAGCGAAGCGCGCGCGGTCGAGCAGTACGGGGCGGACAACGTCTCCAGCTACGACTACAGCCTGGCCGGCAACGGCAAGAGCGAGATCATCGGAACCTCGGGCTCGGTCAAGGTCGTTCGCGTGAACGACGGGCCCGTCGTCGGCGTGCACATGATCGGGGCCCGTGTCGGCGAGCTCATCGGCGAAGCACAGCTCGCCGTGAACTGGGAGGCCTACCCCGAGGACATCGCTCCGCTGGTTCACGCGCACCCCACGCAGAGCGAAGCTCTCGGCGAGGCGTTCATGTACCTCGCGGGAAAGCCGCTCCACACCCTGTAATCCCGCGCCTGGCGCACGGACCTGCAATAAGCTACTGAACGAAAAATGGTTTTGAAGGAGACAACGTCATGAGCGAATCCGTCAGCCTCCCGGCACTCGGTGAGAGTGTCACGGAAGGCACGGTCACCCGCTGGTTGAAGAACGTAGGGGACCGTGTCGAGGTCGACGAGCCCCTGCTCGAGGTATCGACCGACAAGGTCGACACCGAGATCCCCTCCCCCGTGGCAGGTGTGATCGAGGCGATCCTCGTGCAGGAGGACGAGACCGTCGAGGTCGGCACTCCGCTCGTAACGATCGGCGACGGATCCGGTTCGGGTGAGGCTCCTGCCGCTCCCGCAGCCGAGGCCGCCCCGGCTGAGGCCGCGCCCGCCGAGGCTGCTCCTGCAGAGGCTGCTCCCGCAGAGTCTGCTCCCGCGCCGGCTGGGGCTCCTGCCGAACCTGCGCCCGCTCCGGTCGCCGAAGCGCCCGCAGCCCCGGCCGAGCCTGTCGCCGCACCCGCACCCGCACCCGTGGCCGAGGCGCCTGCCGCTCCGGCCGAGCCCGTCGCCGCACCGGCACCGGTCGCCGAAGCGCCCGCCGCGCCCGCGCCCGTCGCAGCTGCTGCTCCGGTCGCCGAGACGCCCGCAGCCCCGGCTGCGCCTGTCGCCACGCCGGCGCCCGTCGCCGCTCCCGCTGCACCGGCTCCCGCCGCAGCCCCCAGCGGCGCCCACGCCGGCTCCGGATACGTCACGCCGATCGTTCGCAAGCTCGCGAACCAGCAGGGTGTCGATCTCTCGAGCGTCACCGGTACCGGTGTCGGCGGTCGGATCCGCAAGCAGGACATTCTTGAGGCCGGTGCCGCTCCCGCTGCCGCTGCTGTCTCCGAGGCGCCTGCGGCTGCAGCTGCACCTGAGGTGTCGCCGCTCCGCGGCACCACCCAGCCGATGTCGCGGCTGCGCAAGGTGGTTGCTGAACGCGCTGTGCTCTCGATGCAGTCGTCGGCGCAGCTCACCACGGTGGTCGAGGTCGATGTGACCAAGGTCGCAGCCCTCCGCGACCGCGTGAAGGGCGACTTCCAGGCGAAGACGGGCGTCAAGCTCTCGTTCCTTCCGTTCTTCGCTCTTGCCGCGGCCGAAGCGCTGAAGACCTACCCCGTGATCAACGCCACCATCGACGGCGATTCGATCGTCTACCCCGACCACGAGAACATGTCGATCGCGGTCGACACCGAGCGTGGCCTCCTCACCCCGGTCGTCCGCAACGCAGGTGACCTCGATATCGCCGGTCTTGCGCGCGAGATCGCGGACCTGGCCGAGCGCACGCGCGAGAACCGTCTCAAGCCCGACGAACTCGCCGGTGGAACCTTCACGCTGACGAACACGGGTTCGCGTGGCGCATTGTTCGATACGCCGGTCGTCTTCCTCCCGCAGGTGGCGATCCTCGGTACGGGCATCGTGTCGAAGAAGCCTGTCGTCGTGAGCGCCGACGGAACCGACTCGATCGCGATCCGCTCGACCGTGTACCTGGCGCTGTCGTACGATCACCGCATCGTCGATGGTGCCGACGCAGCACGCTTCCTCGTGGCGGTGAAGAACCGGCTCGAAGGCGGCGCGTTCGAAGCGAACCTCGGAATCTGATCCGGAACTAGTTCTCGAAGAGCTCACGGAGCCTCCAGCCGGCCTCACCCCTGACGATCAGGAGCGAGGCCGGCTTCGTCTGTGCCGATGTTCCATCCGTACGTGTGGACGCAGCGCTCGGGGTGAGCGCAAGGAGGGCCGCGTCTCCCATCCGCTCGATCAGCGAGACCTCGTGGGCCCGATAGTCGCGACGGGCAGCCGAGGCAGCATGGTCGCCGAGCCGCAGATCGGCCCGATCGCTGCCTTCCATCGCTGAACCGGGCTGCAGCACTGCGTCAAGACAATGCTCGTCAGCAGGATTGCTTGCAAAGCATTCGAAGCGCGCGCGAAGAAGCCGCGCAGCCGCGTCGACAGGATCGACGGGCTGCGCCTCGCTCACAGCGGCTGGTGAGGCCCCAGGGGTCGGAGTGGGAGACGGGTTGGTCGGCGCAACGGAGGACGGCGCCAGTGCCTCGTGACGGGCTCCTGAGGGTGCGTCCGTCGCCGCAGTGGCGGCGCGCCCCCGATCGCCTGACGGGGGCGCCACCAGCGCGACCACGACGGCTCCGGTGACCAGAATGCAGCCGGCCGAGTAGATCAGCAGCTTTCGCTTCTGGCGCGCGAGCCTCAGCAAACCGGCTAGGCGATCACCGCCGAACCGTGCCCGGAACATCATTGTCGCCTCCCCTGGGCGCCGGACCGCATCGGTGGGCGCACCCCTTCCCGCCGCGGAGATCAGCGGCGCGGACAGTGGAACCAGCAGCACCGGTTCGGGGCGACCGACCCTGAAGATGCGGGTTTCGAGCTGGAGCCACGCGGCGGGATCCATCGACTCAGCCAGCCCGGGTCTCGTCAGGGCCATCAGCTCCGCCACAGCGGGCTCGATTGCGGCGTCACCCACGGCGCTCGCCACAAGGCCGACGATCTCCCGGAACCCGGCATCGTCAGCGCTCTCCGCCGGCGCCGCTCCTCCCATGGGACTGGGCGCGACGGCGACCGCATGCGAGAGCCCGACGAGCACCGGCCGTCCGTCCGCCGCGAACATGACCTTGGACGACGAAAGCGATCCGTGCCGGTATCCAGCGGCATGCAGCACGGCGAGTGCACGCACCAGCGACACCACGATCGTGACCGCTTCCCCGATCCGGAGGAATTCCCGTCGAGCGAGAAGCTCGCCGAGCGTCCCACCGGGAAGGTGTTCGAGAAGCAGCGTGCCCGTTCCCGCGTCGGGTGTTCCGAGCAGAGCGACCACATGCGGCGACCGCACGGAAGCGAGCACCCGGTCTTCTCGAACGCGCCGATCGGAGACCGCCTCGAATCGTGGAACCTTCATGGCTGCACGCGACGCATCCAGTGAACGGAGCGGGTCGGCGTCGCGCGGGACGACGAGGCACACCCGCGAGGTACCGCCATCGCCGAGCTCGCGGAGGACCCGGAGCCCCACCGAGGCCGCTGCGGCATCGACCCGGAGCTCCAGCCGCGCCTCGCTGGCCTGTGCTGTCCGTTCGCGCCGTCTCGTCATGGATCGAGTCCACCCCAGCGGATCGGCGCGGCGCGGCCGGATGCGCGCATCCGTGGACGAATTGCGGAGCGCCGCGATTGGGGAGGAGGCGTGAAAGTAGTTATTGGACTCAGTCCAACTATGCCGAAACGCCCTCCCGATGCACCTAGACTGTTCGAGTGATCGACTTCGTCGTCGCGGGGCTAAGCGCCAACTCCGTGCCGTATCTCGAGGCCCTTCAGCAGCAGCGTGACCTTCATGCCGCCGTTGTCGCAGGCCGGGCGCCCGATACCGTCATCCTTCTCGAGCACCCGTCGGTGTACACCGCCGGCAAGCGCACCGAGGACTCCGAGAGGCCGACAGACGGCACACCCGTCATCGATGTCGACCGCGGAGGCAAGATCACCTGGCATGGGCCGGGGCAGCTGGTCGGGTATCCGATCCTTCATCTCGTCGAACCCATCGACGTCGTCGGCTACGTCCGCCAGCTCGAGAGCCTGTTGATCGACGTACTCGCGACGCTCGGCGTTCCTGGGGTGAGGGTCGAGGGGCGGTCGGGAGTCTGGATCGTCGGCGACGGACCGGACCGCAAGATCGCCGCTATCGGCATCCGCGTCGCAGAAGGCGTGACCATGCATGGATTCGCGCTGAACTGCTCCAACGGTTTCGACGCCTACGAGCACATCGTCGCCTGCGGCATCCGGGATGCGGGGGTCACCTCCATCAGTGAGGTCCTTGGACGCACCGTGACACCGGCCGATGTCGTGCCGCACATCGAGGACGCCTTCGCACGCGTCTTCGGCAACACCGAACTGGAGACCGTCGCATGACCGCAGCGCCCGAAGGACGCCGGATGCTCCGGCTCGAGGTCCGCAACGCCGAGACACCCATCGAGCGCAAACCGGAGTGGATCAAGACAAAAGCCAAGATGGGTCCACAGTTCCGCGAGCTGCAGGCGCTCGTCAAGGGCGAACAACTCCACACCGTGTGCCAGGAGGCGGGCTGTCCCAATATCTACGAGTGCTGGGAGGACCGTGAGGCCACCTTCCTGATCGGCGGGTCCCAGTGCACGCGCCGGTGCGACTTCTGCCAGATCGACACCGGCAAGCCCGCCGATTACGACACCGATGAGCCGCGTCGCGTCGCCGAATCCGTCGCCCAGATGAACCTGCGCTACGCAACGGTCACCGGCGTCGCCCGCGACGACCTCCCGGATGAAGGGTCGTGGCTGTACGCGGAGACGATCCGGGAGATCCACCGGCAGAGCCCCGGCACCGGCGTCGAGATCCTCGTCCCCGACTTCTCGGGGAACCCCGAATACCTCGGCGAAGTCTTCAGCGCGCATCCGGAGGTCTTCGCCCACAACGTCGAGACGGTCCCCCGGATCTTCAAGCGCATCCGCCCCGCCTTCCGGTACGACCGCTCGCTCGACGTGATCACACAGGGCCGCAACGCCGGCCTGATCACGAAGTCGAACCTCATACTCGGCATGGGCGAGGAGCGCGCAGAGGTCAGCCAGGCGCTGCAGGACCTCCACGATGCAGGCACGGACATCGTCACCATCACCCAGTATCTTCGCCCCAGCCCTCGCCACCTGCCGGTCGCACGGTGGGTTCGCCCGGAGGAATTCGTCGAACTCAAGCAGGAAGCGGAAGCGATCGGATTTCTCGGAGTACTCGCAGGTCCGCTCGTCCGCTCGTCGTATCGGGCCGGCAGACTGTGGGCGCAGTCGATGGTTGCAAAGGGACGGGACATCCCCGAGGAACTCCGGCAGCTGGCGGATGCGTCGCTCGGGTTCGCCCAGGCTGTCTCCTGACCGCGAACGCGGTCACGACAGGCCCTGACGAGTCGGTATCCTAGAGATCATGGCACGCAGCAAGGACACGTCCGCGACGAAGGAACCAGGCCGTCTCAAGCAGATGTGGCAGGTGTTCCAGATGACCCGCCGCTACGACTCGCGGGCGCTGCTGTACATCGTCGGTGGTTTCGCACTCCCGATCATCGCCGGCATCCTTCTCGCCATCTTCCTCTCCGACGGCAGCGTCTTCACGATGGTGCTGTGGATCGTCGCCGGCGTGCTGGCCGGCGTGCTGCTCGCCCTGATCATCCTGGGCCGGCGGGCGGAACGCGCCGCGTATTCGCAGATCGAGGGCCAGCCGGGTGCGGTCGGTGCCGTGCTCCGCAGTTCGCTGCGCAAGAGCTGGCGTGGGTCCGAGATGCCCGTCGCCGTCAACGGCAAGACGCATGACGCCGTCTACCGCGCCGTAGGTCGCGGTGGAGTCGTCCTCATCAGCGAAGGCCCGCAGTCGCGCACCGGCAAGATGGTCGACGAGGAGCGGAGGCGCGTCACGCGCGTGCTCCCTAACGTGCCGGTGACCACGATCAGTGTCGGCCCCGACGCGGACTCGGTGCCGCTCCACAAGGTCCCTCGCGCCCTCACGCGGATCAAGCCGACACTCACCAAGGCCGAGGTGCTCGCCATCAGCAACCGCCTCAGCTCGCTCGGCAGCCAGATGCCGATCCCCAAGGGTGTCGACCCGCTCAAGGTTCGGCCGCAGCGCTCCCGCTGACCCTGTGCTCGATTAACCCTGTGCTCGCTGACCGCTAAAGGCGCAGCAGCACCGTCCCCGCGATCTTGTCGTGGAATCCGCGCTGGTCCGAATCCCAGATCAGCGCGGGCACGACGATCGCGAGGAGAAGCGTCCGGACGATCGGGCGCCACAGCCCGATCCATCCTCCGCTCAGAGCGACGAGGCGCAGCCCGAGCAGCCGGTGCCCGATGCTGCCGCCGATCGTCGGAATGAACACGATCTGCATCAGCACGAAGATGCCGAGGTTCGCCCACGCGTCGTTGTGGAAGAACGGGTAGCCGATGAGGATGGCGAGCCCCCAGTCGATCAGGAGGGCGATGATGCGCCGGCCCGGGCGCGCAATCGAACCGCGCCCCTCCTCCGGAAAGCCGAGCCGCTCCCCCGGGTAACGGCTCGGAGCCATGTCTCCGAAACGGGCGGGCTGGGCATTCTGGCTGGGCACCCCCTGAGTTTACCGGCCCGGGGTACGCGTAACATGTTGGAAACATTAGCGACACCGCAGGGAAACCCCCTCCCCATACCCTCAGAGGGCGGGCCGCAGGTGCGGTCCGTCCCGTTCCAAGCCATTGGGAGTCCTCCGCATGTTCCGTGATTCTTCCGAGGTGCTCAAGTTCATCAAGGACACCGACGTCAAGTTCCTTGATATCCGCTTCACCGATCTTCCCGGTGTCCAGCAGCACTTCAACATCCCCGCATCGACCGTGGATGAAGAGTTCTTCTCTGTCGGCCAGCTGTTCGACGGCTCGTCCATCCGCGGCTTCGCGTCGATCCACGAGTCCGACATGCAGCTCATCCCCGATGTCTCGACCGCTTACATCGATCCCTTCCGCGTCGAGCGCACCCTGATCATGGTGTTCGACATCTACAACCCCCGCAACGGTGAGATCTACGCGAAGGACCCGCGCCAGGTCGCCAAGAAGGCCGAGAAGTACCTGGCTTCGACCGGGATCGCGGACACCGCATACTTCGCACCCGAGGCGGAGTTCTACATCTTCGACGACGTGCGCTACGAAGTGAAGCAGAACTCGAGCTTCTACTCGGTGGACTCCGAAGAGGGCGCCTGGAACTCGGGCCGCGACGAAGAGGGCGGCAACCTCGGCAACAAGACCCCGTACAAGGGCGGATACTTCCCCGTCAGCCCCGTGGACAAGCAGGCCGACCTCCGCGACGACATCTCGCTCAAGCTGATCGACGCCGGGCTCATCCTCGAGCGCGCGCACCACGAGGTCGGCACCGGCGGACAGGCGGAGATCAACTACCGCTTCGACACGATGGTGCACGCGGCCGACGACATCCTGAAGTTCAAGTACATCGTCAAGAACACGGCGAACCAGTGGGGCAAGACGGCGACCTTCATGCCGAAGCCGCTGTTCGGCGACAACGGTTCGGGGATGCACACCCACCAGTCGCTCTGGAACGACGGCAAGCCGCTGTTCTACGACGAGGCCGGCTACGGCGGGCTCTCCGACATCGCACGCTGGTACATCGGCGGCCTGCTCGCGCACGCCCCCGCGGTGCTGGCCTTTACGAACCCGACGGTGAACTCCTACCACCGCCTGGTTCCGGGCTTCGAGGCGCCGGTCAACCTGGTGTACTCGGCCGGTAACCGTTCGGCGTCCATCCGCATCCCGATCACGGGCACCAACCCGAAGGCGAAGCGCATCGAGTTCCGTGCGCCGGACGCTTCGGGCAACCCCTACCTCGCCTTCGCGGCACAGCTCATGGCGGGCCTCGACGGCATCAAGAACCGCATCGAACCGCACGAGCCCGTCGACAAGGACCTCTACGAACTCCCGCCCGAGGAGGCGAAGAGCATCCCGCAGGTGCCCGGCACCCTCTCCGAGGTGCTCGACGCTCTCGAGGCCGACCACGACTTCCTGCTCGCGGGCAACGTGTTCACCCCGGAGCTCATCGAGACGTGGATCGACTACAAGCGCGAGAAGGAGATCAAGCCCCTCGCGCAGCGTCCGCACCCGTTCGAGTACGAGCTCTACTACGGCGTGTAGTCACACACAGCGCACAGAGGCCCGGTCAGGAGTTATTCCTGACCGGGCCTCTTGCTGTTCAGCTCGCGTCCGCCCGGCCGAGGAAGGTTGCGAGGATCTCGTCCCAGGTCTCCGCAGTGCCAGTGAAGTTGCCGGTCTCGGAGTTCGACGTGATGTCGTAGAACTCGTCGGTGCGCGTGATCAGCGCCTCGTAGGACGGGTCGCCGGCGACCGTCACGGACATCGTGTCGGCGTCGACCTGCGTGAGCTGGTAGGTGCCGGCAGGCGATCTCCACTCGGCGGTGGCACCGATCTCGAGTGGCAGCGCTGGGTTGACGAATGGGGCAGGCTCAGTTGTCATGCCCGCACTCTAGCGGGGGCGCACCGCGACGTCACGCCGTCGAGGGTGCCGGACGCTCCACACGACCGTAGAAGGAGCGCTCGAAGACTGCCCTGGCGCGTCGCGTCACGGCGAGATAGTCCTGCTCGAGTGCGCTCGCCGAGCCCGGCGGATACTCGAGGAGGCGCGCGACGCCCTCGAGCTGAACGCGGTCGACAGGGAGCACATCCGCCGTCTTGTTCGACCACAACGTCATGGCCGAGCGCGCCCGGGATGCCAGGATCCACGCATCCCGCAGGCGCTCGGCATCCGGTTCGGCTACCAGCCCGGCCTCGGCTGCGACGGCGAGGGCCTCGAGCGTGGAGGTCGTCCGGAGCGCAGGGAACTCAGCGGCGTGCTCGAGCTGGATGAGCTGTACGAACCATTCCACGTCGCTGAGAGAGCCACGCCCCAGCTTGAGGTGCCGGTTGGGGTCGGCGCCCTGGGGCAGCCGCTCGTTCTCGACGCGCGCCTTGATACGGCGGACTTCGCGCACGGCCTGCTCGCTGATCGCGGTGGGATAGCGCACCTCGTCGGCCAGCGCTGTGAAATCGGCGAGCAGCGGCGCGTCGCCGGCGACGCCCCTCGCGCGCAGGAGGGCCTGCGCCTCCCAGGTGAGAGACCAGCGCTCGTAGTACGCGCGGTAGGAGTCCAGCGAGCGCACCTGCGTCCCGTTCTTGCCTTCAGGGCGCAGACCGATGTCGAGGTCGAGCGGCAGACGGTTGTCCTCCGTGAGGCGGCCGAGTTCGGCGACGATCGCCTTCGCCGTGGAGTGCGCCGTGTCGGCGTCCGTCTGCCCGGCCCGGAAGACGTACATGATGTCGGCATCCGAGCCGAACCCGAGCTCGCGGCCACCGAAGCGGCCCATTCCGATGACCGCGAACTCGATGCTCCGGCCATCCGGACGTTCTTTGCGAATCGCCTCCAGCACTCCGGAGAGGATGTTCTCCGTCACATCGGTGAGTCCCTGCGCGAGTTCGTCGAGTGTGCAGAACCCGAGGATGGCAGAGAAAGCGAGCCGGAGGACCTCCCGCCTTCGTGCGGCCCGCAGCGCCGCGGCCGCGGCGTCCGCAGAGGTGTGGCGCGACAGGATCGCCCGCGTCTCCTCGTGAAGCAGCGGTGCCGTACGAGGACGAAGCTCTTCCTCCGACTCGAGCCACGCCACCGACTCGGGAATGCCGCCCAGCAGCTCGCCGGCGAAGCGGGAGCCGGACAGCACGCGGGTCAGGCGCTCCGCGGCACCGGATGCGTCGCGCAGCATCCGCAGGAACCAGTGCGTGGAGCCCAGATCTTCGCTCAGCCGGCGGAAGGTGAGGAGCCCGTAGTCGGGGTCGGCGCCGTCGGCGAACCACTGCAGCAGCACCGGGATGAGCGTGCGCTGGATCGCGGCTCGCCGCGACACGCCACCGGTGAGGGCACCGATGTGCACCAGCGCGCCGCGCGGGTCGCGGAAACCGATCGCCGCGAGGCGGGCTTCGGCCTGCGCACTCGTCAGGTTCAGCTCTTCGTTGGGCAGGGCGGCGACGGCGCTCAGAAGGGGGCGATAGAACAGGCGCTCATGGAGTCCTCGCACCCGGTGCTTGATCGCACGCCAGCGCTCGTCAAGCTCGGCGGCGCCGGAGGCCAGACCCGTCGCACGCGCCAGCACGCGTACGTCCGCCTCGTCGCGTGGCATGAGATGTGTGCGCCTGAGGTGACGGAGTTGCAGCCTGTGCTCCATCAGACGCAGGGTGCGGTAGTCGCGTGAGAAGTCAGCGGACTCGGCCCGACCGATGTAGCCCTGTGCTGCCAGGGCGGCGAGTGCGGGGAGAGTCCCGGCCTGCCGTACGCGGTCATCGAGCTGGCCGTGCACGAGCTGGAGCAGCTGCACCGTGAACTCGATGTCGCGCAGGCCGCCCGGGCCGAGTTTGAGCTGGTAGTCCACCTCGTCGTCCGGAATGTTGTCGGTGACCCGTTCGCGCATCCGCTGCACGGATTCGACGAAGTTCTCACGGGATGCGCTCGCCCAGACCTTGGGCGCGAGGGCCTCGACGTAGCGGGCGCCGAGGACAGCATCGCCGGCGAGCGGGCGCGCCTTCAACAGCGCCTGGAACTCCCATCCCTTCGCCCAGCGATCGTAATACGCGAGGTGCGATTCCAGGGTGCGCACGAGCGCGCCGTCCTTGCCCTCCGGCCGAAGGTTGGGATCGACCTCCCAGAGACCGGGTTCCAGAGCGGGCGCATCGATCCCTCGCATGGTGAGGACCGCCAGCCTGGTCGCGATGTCGACGGCCCGTCCGGCTGACACACCGGCCTCCTCGTCGCCCTCGGCGACGAAGATCACATCCACGTCGCTCACGTAGTTCAGTTCGCGTGCGCCGGCCTTGCCCATGCCGATCACCGAGAACCGGGTCGCGCGCACCTCGGACTCCGGGAAACGGCCTGGGCCCGAACCGCTGGCCATGCGTCGGGCGATGGCCAGGGAGGCCTCAAGGGCGGCGGCTGCGAGGTCGGAGAGGGCGGCGGCGACTGCGTCGAGTCCGTCGACCGAATCGTCCTGTTGCAGGTCGAAGCTCGCGATCTGCGCAAGTCGCCGGCGATAGCGCACACGGAGCTGCGTCCAGGCCGCCTCGTCGACGACATCGGAGAAGCCGTCGACGGCACCGACGGAGGCGAGCAGGTCGGCCCGCAGCTCGTCCGGCGTCGGGAGTGACTCGACCGGACGCGCCAGCGAGGCCAGCTCGGAGGGCTGCCGGAGGAAGAATTCCGCAAGCCCCGCCGACGCTCCGACCACCCGGAGCAGGCGTTGCGCGGCGGACTGGTTCCGGAAGAAGGGACGTGCCTGGTCGGGCACCCGGCGCAGAAGCGTCAGCGCCTCCGTCAGTGCGGAGTCCGGCTCGGCAGACAGGGCGAAACTGGCCAAGGCCTCCGTTGCGGGAAGCCCTGAGAGCAGGGACAGCTCGTCAAGCCGCTCCCCCGCTTTGCCGAGGTCGGCGAACCCGGCTCGCGCCAGGGACGTCAGTGTGAGCTGTTCGCGCGTCATCGAACGGACTGCCGTGGCGTCGTGCGCCTAGAGGATCTCGAGGTTGGTCCGAAGCTCGTACGGCGTGACCTGCGCTCGGTAGGCATGCCACTCCTGGCGCTTGTTGAGCAGGACATAGTTGAAGACCTGCTCCCCCAGCGTCTCGGCGACGAGTTCGGAGTCCTCCATCAGCGAGATGGCGTGGTCGAGACTCGCCGGCAGCTGGTTGTAGCCCAGTGCCCGACGTTCCGCGTCGCTCAGCGCCCAGACGTTGTTCTCTGCCTCGGGCGGGAGCTCATATCCCTCTTCGATGCCCTTGAGACCCGCGGCGAGCATGAGCGAGAACGACAGGTAGGGGTTCGCCGCAGAGTCGATCGCGCGGTACTCGACGCGCGAGCTCTGGCCCTTGTTCGGCTTGTACAGCGGAACCCGGACGAGTGCGGACCTGTTGTTGTGGCCCCAGCACACGAAGCTGGGCGCTTCGTCGCCGCCCCACAGGCGCTTGTAGGAGTTGACGAACTGGTTGGTCACGGCGGTGATCTCGGGAGCGTGCCGCAGGAGTCCGGCGATGAACTGCCGCCCGATCTTGGACAGCTGGTACTGGGCGCCGGCCTCGAAGAACGCGTTGGTGTCGCCCTCGAAGAGCGACATGTGGGTGTGCATACCCGACCCCGGGTAGCCGGACAGGGGCTTCGGCATGAACGTGGCGTAGACGCCCTGCTCGATGGCGACCTCTTTGATGACCGTGCGGAACGTCATGATGTTGTCGGCCGTGGTCAGCGCATCCGCGTAACGGAGGTCGATCTCGTTCTGCCCCGGACCCGCCTCGTGATGGCTGAACTCGACGGAGATGCCCAGGTCTTCGAGCATCCGCACCGAGCGTCGCCGGAAGTCGTGAGCCGTGCCACCCGGCACGTTGTCGAAGTAGCCGGCGGAGTCCACCGGCTCGGGCCCTTCAGGACCGAACTGCGACGACTTCAGGAGGTAGAACTCGATCTCGGGATGCGTGTAGAAGGTGAACCCGCGGTCGGCGGCCTTCTCGAGCGTGCGTTTGAGCACGTTCCGCGGGTCGGACACGGACGGCTGGCCATCCGGTGTCGTGATGTCGCAGAACATGCGCGCGGTCGGGTCGACCTCGCCGCGCCACGGAAGGATCTGGAAGGTCGTGGGATCCGGATGCGCGAGCAGGTCGGACTCGAAGGCGCGAGTGAGCCCCTCGATCGCGGAGCCGTCGAACCCGAGGCCCTCGGCGAACGCCCCCTCGACCTCGGCAGGGGCGATGGCCACGGACTTCAGCGTTCCGACGACATCGGTGAACCACAGCCGCACGAACTTGATGCCACGTTCCTCGATCGTGCGAAGAACGAAGTCGCGCTGCTTGTCCATCCTGCCCCTTTCGTCAGCCCTCCTAGGTTACTGGTTGAAGGCCCCGAAACGCGCCGAACCGCGCCACCGGTGGATCGTTAGACTGAGCGCATGTCAGACCTCTCAGCCGGACCATCGTTTCCCGACCTGAAACGAGTTCGCACCAGGCACTTCCAGGCAGCCAAGGAGCAGGGGATCAAGATCACCGGCCTGACGAGCTACGACCAGCTCACGGCCCAGATCTTCGATGCGGCCGGCATCGACTTCCTCCTCGTCGGCGACTCCGCCGGCAACAACGTCCTCGGCTACGACACCACGCTTCCCGTCACCGTCGACGACCTCATCCCCCTGACGCGCGCCGTCGCCGGGGCCGTCAAACGTGCCTTCGTCATCGCCGATATGCCGTTCGGATCGTACGAGACCGGCTCGCTCGAAGCGCTGCACACAGCCATCCGCTTCATGAAGGAGACCGGAGCCCACGCCGTGAAACTCGAAGGCGGAGTCCGCAGCGCCGACCAGATCGGCCGCATCGTCGACGCGGGCATCCCCGTGATGGCTCACATCGGCTTCACGCCGCAGAGCGAGCACGGGTTGGGTGGCCACATCATCCAGGGACGCGGCGAGGGGGCAGAGCAACTGCTCGCGGATGCCCACGCCGTGGAAGACGCCGGGGCATTCGCGGTCGTCATGGAGATGGTCCCTGCCGCATCGGCTGCGCGCGTGACGGAAGAGCTGCGCATCCCGACGATCGGGGTCGGTGCCGGTCCTCACGTCGACGGCCAGCTGCTCGTCTGGACGGACTGGGCCGGATTCACCACCGGACGGATCCCCAAATTCGTCAAGCAGTACGCCGACCTCAAAGGCGTGCTGGCCGGTGCGGCTGCGGCCTTCAAGGCCGATGTCGGCGGCGGCGTCTACCCGGGGCCCGAGCACTCCTACGAGTGACGCGGGCCGGGCCGGCTACTCGTCGCGGGCGTCCTCCTCAGCCCACTTCGCGCTGTTCTCGCGGAGCTTCTCCAACGCGTGCTCGGCTTCCTCGCGCGTCTCGAACGGACCGACCCGGTCGGGCGCCGGTGAGATGAATCCCTGCTCGACCGCTCCGGTCTTCATGTTGTACCAGTAGCGATGTTCGGCATCCTGGGCGATGCCGTGCCTGTTCTCGGCGGTCATAAGCTTGATCCTATGCCCAAGGATTCCGCCGGTCATCTGGTACCCGGGCGCATCTCCCCGATGCGGCCCGTCCCATCGAGCATTCCGCGACCGGAATACGTCGGGCGGCCGGGTCCGACGCCCTCGACGCGCGGTGACGTCTACAGACCGGACGAGATCGAGCTCATCCGCGAGTCGGGGCGCATCGCGGCCGCGGCGATCGAGCTGGTCGGGGCTGCGGTGCGGCCGGGTGTGACGACGGACGAACTGGATGCGATCGGCCACGAGTTCCTCATTTCCCACGGCGCCTACCCGTCCACGCTGGGCTACCGGGGCTACCCCAAGTCGATCTGCACCTCGGTGAACGAAGTCATCTGCCACGGCATCCCCGACGACACGGTGCTGGACGACGGAGACATCGTCAACATCGACATCACCGCGTTCAGGAACGGGTTCCACGGCGACAGCAACCGGACGTTCATCGCCGGTAGCGCATCCGACGCCGTCAGCGAGCTCGTCGAGCGCACCAGGGAGGCCCTGAACCGGGGCATCAAGGCCGTGGCGCCGGGGCGCCAGGTCAACGTCATCGGTCGGGCGATCGAATCCTACGCCCGACGGTTCGGCTACGGCGTCGTCCGGGACTTCACCGGCCACGGGGTGGGTGCGACGTTCCACTCCGGCCTGATCATCCCCCACTACGACTCGGCTCCTCTCTACGACACCGAAATGCAGGTCGGGATGGTGTTCACCATCGAACCGATGCTCACCCTCGGCACCCACGAATGGGACCTCTGGGCAGACGACTGGACGGTCACCACACGAGACAAGAGCATCACGGCGCAATTCGAGCACACCCTCGTCGTCACCGAGCGGGGCGCCGAAGTGCTCACCGTGGCCTAGAGAGTAGATTTCCCGTATGACCTCTCTGACGACCGCAATCGGAATCGACATCGGCGGTACGGGAATCAAAGGAGGCCTCGTCGACCTGTCGACCGGTGCGCTCATCAGCGACCGGGTGAAGCTGCCCACGCCCTCCGGCGGCAAACCGAACGACATCGTCGAGACGACGAAGACGATCGTCGCACAGCTCGCGGCAGAAGACCCGAGCGCACCGGTCGGCGTCTGCTTTCCGGCGATCGTCAAGCGCGGCATCACGATGTCGGCCGCGAACGTGTCCAAGAAGTGGATCGGGCTCCACGCCGAAGAACTCTTCGAGACCGGCCTCGGCCGGGACATCCACTTCGTCAACGACGCGGATGCGGCCGGCTACGCGGAATCGCAGTTCGGCGCTGCGAAGGACAAGGACGGCCTGATCATCCTCACGACCTTGGGTACCGGAATCGGGTCGGCCCTCATCTACGACGGTGTGCTCATCCCGAACGCCGAACTCGGACACCTCGAGATCGATGGGGCGGATGCGGAATCGCGCGCCTCCTACGCCGCCAAAGAACGCGAAGACCTGAGCTGGGAACAGTGGGCGAAGCGCCTGCAGCGCTACTACGAGACCGTCGAGTTCCTGTTCTCGCCCGACCTCTTCATCATCGGAGGGGGTGTCTCGAAGAACTACGAGGAGTTCATGCCGCTCCTCAAGCTGAGGACCCCCATGGTTCCCGCGGTCTATCGCAACAATGCGGGCATCCTCGGGGCGGCAGCGTTGGCGCGCCCCGGCGCCGCGTAGTG
Organism: Leifsonia tongyongensis; assembly: GCF_010686705.1. Classification (GTDB taxonomy): domain Bacteria; phylum Actinomycetota; class Actinomycetes; order Actinomycetales; family Microbacteriaceae; genus Diaminobutyricibacter; species Diaminobutyricibacter tongyongensis. The sequence continues at coordinate 643,232 of NZ_JAAGWY010000002.1, forward strand.
CGAGAGGGAGCATGACCCGCGGACGACTTCGAGTCATGCTGGGCGCCGCACCCGGCGTCGGCAAGACGTTCGCCATGCTCGAAGAGGGCCGCCGACTCCAGGGGCTCGGCAAAGACGTGGTCGTCGCGCTGGTCGAGACACACGGCCGCGCGAGCATCGCCGCTCTCCTCGACGGGCTGGAGGTGGTGCCGCGACGTGTCGTCACCGAGCGCGGCGCCGACCTCACCGAACTCGACCTGGACGCCGTGCTCGCGCGCCGCCCACAGCTCGCCCTCGTCGACGAACTCGCCCACACGAACGCGCCCGGCTCACCCCACGAGAAACGCTGGCAGGATGTCGAGGTGCTGCTCGACGCAGGCATCGACGTGGTCACCACCGTCAACGTCCAGCACATCGAATCGCTCAACGATGTGGTCGAGCAGATCACCGGGACGCGGCAGCGCGAGACGCTCCCGGACGCGGTCGTGCGAACGGCCGATCAGATCGAAGTGGTCGACCTCGCACCACAGGCGCTGCAAGCCCGGCTCTCCGACGGGGCCGTCTACCCGGAGGCGCACATCGACGCGGCCCTGTCGAATTACTTCCGCCTCGGCAACCTCACCGCACTGCGTGAACTCACCCTGCTCTGGCTGGCAGGCGAGGTCGACAGCTCGCTCCAGCAGTACCGCGCCGCGCACGGTATCGACAGCACGTGGGAGACGAGAGAGCGGGTCGTCGTCGCCCTGGCCGGCGACCGTCACGGCGAGACGCTCGTCCGCCGCGGTGCGCGAATCGCGGCGCGCTCATCCGGTGGCGAACTCCTCGCCGTACACGTGACCAGCCAGGACGGCCTGCGGGAAGAGAGCCCTGGGGCACTTGAGGCCCAGCGTGCGCTCGTGGAGCAGCTCGGCGGCACCTACCACCAGGTCATCGGCGACAACATTCCGCTGGCCCTCATCGATTTCGCCCGATCGAACAACGCGACGCAGCTCGTGATCGGCGTGAGCAGGCGCAATCGGCTCGGCGCCGCGCTCACCGGCGCCGGGATCGGTTCGACCGTCATCCGCGAATCGGGCGACATCGACGTCCACATCGTCTCCCGTGCACGAGGCGGCGGTGCGACGCTTCCCCGCTTCAGGGGCGGCCTCACCGTGCGCCGACGGATCTACGGCTTCGCCCTCGCGATCGTCGGCGCTCCCCTTCTGACCGCGATCCTGGTGCCGCTGCGCTCGACCGAGTCGATAACGGCGGATGTGCTCACCTACCAACTGCTCGTCGTGCTGGTCGCCATGGTCGGCGGTCTCTGGCCTGCCGTGTTCGCCGCACTGCTCTGCGCGGTGACCCTCGACTACTTCTTCGTCAAGCCGTTCTACTCGATCACCATCGGCGAGCCGTTCCACCTGTACGCGCTGATCCTGTTCGTGGTGATCGCAGCGCTCGTCAGCCTGGTCGTCGATCGCGCCGCCCGCCGCGGCCGCGCTGCGAAACGAGCGAGCGCGGAAGCGGAACTCCTCGCGACGGTGGCCGGAGGCGTGATCCGGGGAGAGGACACGATCCAGGCGCTCGTCACCCGCACCAGGGAAGCGTTCGGGCTCGACGAGGCGCGCCTGGTGTGCGACGGCGAGGTGCTCTACACCGACGGCGAACAGCCCGGAGGCGGGCACGTCCAGAGCATCCCGGTCGGCGAACGTGGCACCCTCGAGCTCTTCGGGCGCGACCTGCCGTCAGCCGACCGTCGTCTGCTCGCGGTCATCGTGACCCAGCTGGACGCCGCACTCGAAGCCCGGGACCTCGCGGCGACCGCGAGCGAGCTGGCGCCGCTGGCCGAAGCGGATCGCGTACGAAGCGCCCTCCTCGCGTCGGTGGGACACGATTTGCGGCGCCCGCTCGCCGCCGCTACAGCCGCGGTCACCTCCCTGCTCTCGAGGGACGTCACCTGGTCGGACGCCGACCGTGACGCCCTGCTCGAAACCGCAGAGCTCAGTCTCCGCAGCCTGGCGAACCTGGTCACCAACCTCCTCGACGTGAGCCGACTGCAGGCGGGCGTGCTCGCCGTCTCGATCGCGCCCACGGACATCGACGACCTCATCCTGCCCGTCCTCGACGAGCTCGAGTTCGGGCCGGCGGACGTGGAACTCGACCTCTCGTCCGACCTGTCGCCCGTGCTCGCGGACGCCGTTCTGCTGCAGCGGGTGCTCGTGAACCTGCTCACCAACGCCATCCGGTTCAGCCCGCCGGAATCGCCTCCGATGATCGGTGCGAGCGAATTCGGCGGAACGGTCGAAATACGCATCGTCGATCACGGCCCCGGCATCCCCGAAGATCGGCGCGACGCGGTCTTCGTGCCGTTCCAGCGTCTCGGCGACACGGACAACACCACCGGAATCGGCCTCGGTCTTGCGCTCTCCAAAGGATTCGTGGAAGGGATGGGCGGAACCATCGACGCCGAAGACACTCCGGGCGGCGGCCTGACCATGGTCGTGTCGCTCCCGATCGCCGAGCGGGAGGAGGTGCGATGAGAATCCTGGTCGCCGACGACGATCCGCAGATCCTGCGGGCGCTCCGCATCATGCTGACGGCCCGCGGCTACGAGGTGTCGGTCGCCCGAAACGGGGCGGAAGCACTCAACCAGGCCGTGGAACATCACCCGGAACTCGTCGTCCTCGACCTCGGGATGCCCGGCATGAGCGGAATCGAGGTCATCGAAGGGTTACGGGGCTGGACGCACGCCCCCATCCTCGTCGTCTCCGGTCGCACGGGATCGACCGACAAGGTGGGGGCTCTCGATGCCGGCGCCGACGACTACGTGACGAAGCCGTTCGCCGCGGATGAGCTGCTGGCGCGCATCCGTGCCCTGACCCGGCGGACGCCCGCCGTCGCCGACGAACCGGTCGTGCGTTTCGGACCCATCTCGGTCGACCTCGCCGCCAGACAGGTGGTGCGGGCGACGGAGAACGGAACCGAGGCGGTCCGGCTGACCCCGACGGAGTGGCAGATCCTGGAGATGCTGCTGCGGAACCCGCAGCGCCTGGTGACGCGGCAGTCCCTGCTCACCGAGGTGTGGGGCCCGCAGTACACCAACGACACCGGGTACCTGCGCCTGTACCTGGCCCAGCTACGCAAGAAGCTCGAACCGGTCCCGTCGCAACCGCGCTACCTGCTGACCGAGCCCGGGATGGGCTACCGCTTCGTGCCCGACCCCGAGTAGTCGCGCGCCCGGCCGGCAGGTGCGAAGCGGCGGCGTGTACGGCGCTTCGCACAGCGCGCCGCAGAGGCGGCGGCGCGCCAACACGCACTCATAGCCGGCCCATGAACCGTAGGCGAATGGGCCGGCAGGTGCGAAGCGGCGGCGTGTACGGCGCTTCGCACAGCGCGCCGCAGAGGCGGCGGCGCGCCAACAAGCACTCATAGCCGGCCCATGAACCGTAGGTGAATGGGCCGGCTATTACGCCGGGTTCTGTCCGGGCGCTTGCGCGCCGTGGACGGCCATCTATCTCGGGACTACGTTGCCGCAGCCCTCCAGCGGTCTACCCGGGAACTCGGCGAGCAGCCTCAACGTTCCCTGTCTGACCTTGCTCCGGGCGAGGTTTACCGAGCCGACCGGGTCACCCCGGTCGCTGGTGGTCTCTTACACCACCGTTTCACCCTTACCGCAGCGCCCGAAGGCACGCGGCGGTCTGTTTTCTGTGGCACTGTCTCGCGGGTTGCCCCGGGTGGGTGTTACCCACCGCCCTGCTCTGTGGAGCCCGGACGTTCCTCGGCGGACCGCCGAAGCGGACCGACGCGACCGTCTTGCCGGCCCATTCGCCTTCGATCCTACCGGTGCACGCCTCAGAGGCCCGATTCTTCGTTGCGGATGAGGATGGCGCTGCTGTCGGGACACAGCACGACGTCGTCGGGGGCTGCGCGACGGATGACCGCCAGATCGGATTCGTTGAGCTTCACGTTGCTCCCCATCGACACCCCGCGGACGAGCAGCGCAGCGCCGATCCCGTAGCGTGCGCGCTGCTTCTCGTAGAGTTCGACCAGGTCGGCCGGGAGGGCGCCGGCAATCGCCGCACGGTCTTTCGCGAGTGCCTCTCGCTGAGCGTCGAGCTTGCCTTTCTCCTCGGCCCGGGCCGCTTCCAGCGCGTCCACGCGCCCGCCCAGCACCGTGCGCTCCTCGTCGATGTCGTTGACGAGCGTTTCGAGTTCTTCGATGCGTTCCATCACCGTCAGCTCGATCTCTTCCAGGTCGCTGCGACGCCGGCGCAATGCCGTCAGTTCCGTCTCCAGGGCCTGAACGTCCTTCACGGAGGAGGTGTGCTGCAGACGCCCGGAGTCGCGGGCGATCCGCGCTTCGACGACTTCGACATCCGATTCGGCGCGCTTGAGCTCGGTGCGTGCGTCGTCGAGCTCACCGGTTCGGGCGATCCACCTGGAGCGGATGGCGTCGACGTCCGGTGCGAGAGCGGCGAGCTCGGCGGTCTGCGGCAGGTTGGCTTCGGCATGCTGAAGCTGCTGGAGTCGCGTGTCGGCCGTCTGGAGCCGGAGCAGTTCGTTCTGGTCGGCGGGGCTTGCTTTCACGGGTTCCTGACCTTCGATCGTGACGGGGATGTTCTCATTGGACGACCACGAAATCCCACGGGTCGGTGCGCGTCTCGCTCACGCTGACGTCGAGCCCCGGCAGCGCTTCGGCGAGCTGGCGTGCAGCTGTCTCGAGCCACAACCATTCGCTCGCCCAGTGCGATACGTCGATGAGGGCGGGTCCACCGCCGATGAGTGCCTGCTCGCGGGCTTCGGAGGCGGGGTGGTGGCGCAGATCGGCCGTGATGTACACGTCGGAGCCGGTAACCGCATCCGTCGCCAGAAGCGAGTCGCCTGCTCCCCCGCAGAGCGCGACGCGCTGAACCGGCTGGTTGTAGTCGCCCGAGACGCGCACGCCCCCGGCCGTAGGCGGGAGTAGCTCGGCCAGTTCGCGGGCGAGATGCCCGAGCGAGACCGGCTCGGCCAGGGTTCCGACCCGGCCGATTCCGCTGACTCCGTCAGGGCCGGGCACGATCGGCGCGAGGTCGGTGAGCCCGAGACGATCCGCTATCACGGCCGACACGCCGTCTGAGACGACGTCGGCGTTCGTGTGCGCAGCGAGCAGCGCACAGTTCGCCCGGATGAGTCGGGCGAGCAGAGCGCCCTTGTAACGGTCTTCGGCGACGCTCGTCACGGCTCGGAGCAGCAGTGGGTGGTGCACGAGAAGCAGGTCGGCGTTGGCTTCGATCGCCTCGTCGACCGTGTCGCCGACAGCGTCCACAGCGAGCAGCACCGTCTCGATCGTCTCAGCCGGGTCGCCGGACACCAGCCCCGGCGCATCCCAGCTCTCCGCTCCGGACAGCGGCCAGAGCTTCTCGACGGCTTCGAGGACAGTGGCAAGAGTGTGGGGCACGAATAGAGCCTACTTGCTGGGCGCGGGGGCACACCGGCCGGTTCTCAATGCGCCCGCTCCTGGCGCCGTACAGCGGGAATGCCTGAGACGATCGGCGTGATCAGACCGAGGCCGAGTGCGACGAGGACTCCGATGTTGCTCGTCCCCAGGTCCCCGTCCGGGTCGACGCCGAGCAGCGGGTACAGGAAGCCCTCCCAGTGCAGCCACACCATGCTGGAGTGCACGAGGCCGAGCCCGACGATACTCGCGATGACGAGCATCGCCAGGTTGACCCAGCGCCAGTCGGGGTAGGCCCCTCCGCTCCGCAGCAGGGATTCGTGATGGAAGCGGCGCGTCCGGATCATGATGTCGGACGCGAACAATCCCGCCCACGCGGCCACGGGCACGGCGAGAGTCGTGGGCAGGCCGAGGACACCGGTGAAATCGGGCACGACCGTCAGGAGGATCGTTCCGACGATGGCGATCCCCGCCGAGACGATCAGCACGCTCCATCGCCTCTCGAGCCGGAGCCCCAGCGTCTGGAGGCTGAAACCGCCCGAATAGATGTTGAGCACGATCGCCGACACCAGGCTGAGCACGATCGCGAGGAGAAGGGGGACCGGATACCACGCAGGCAGCCCGAGCTGGCCGAAGGCGTCGACGGGATTGTGGGCCAGGTCGGCGGCGAGGCCGGGCTGCGAAGCGGAGAGCAGCCCACCGTAGGAGATCAGCACGAACGGCGGCAGCGTGGCCCCGAAGGTCGCCCAGAGCATGGAGGCGGCACCGGATGAGCGCCGTCGTTGGTACCGGGCGAGCTCGGCGCTGCTGTTCGCCCAGGCGAGTCCGAGATAGCTGAAGACCAGGACGGCCCCGGTCACGACTTTGAGCCACACCGCATCGGGGAGCGCGAGCGCGACCCCGAAATGCACCGAGCGCCACGTGACGACGATCGTGCCGATAATGAGCGCAGCGGATGCGATCGTGACCACCAGCTGCACCCGGGCGACGAGCGCGTAACCGAAGTAGGCGATCACAGCCGCGACGACGATCGCGACGATGAGCGCGGCAGCGGTGATGATCACGGGGTCGACCGCCACACCGAGCGAGGTGAAGAGCGAGGCGACGGCCGTCGCCACCAGCCACAGGAGCACCGCGCCCCAGAAGAGGCGGGTCACCAGCGCGAGCACGGCCGCCAGGACGTTGCCCTTGATCCCGAAGGTCGCGCGTGAGACGACCATGGTCGGCTGGCCGCTCCACTTGCCGGCGAGTGTGCCGAGACCGAGCGGAAGGAACGACAGGGCGACGCCGATCAGCGTTGCGACGATCATCTGTCGGAGGCTGAGACCGAACGTGAAGAGCAAGGCGCCCACACCGACGCTGACGAGCGATGACGTCGCGCCGAACCAGAGCCAGAACATGCGCGCCGCGTGGCCGACGCGTCGATCCAGCGGAGTCGGTTCCAGTGACTCGGTCTCGGGCCGGAACAGTGGTTGAGGCGCAGGCTCACCGTCGAACAGGACCTCTTCGTCGACGCCGACCCGCGGACTCGGCATGGGGGCCAGCGCGGTGGCCGCGATCGCCGGGATCCGGACGTCGTCCGCATCGTCCTCCACGTCCGCGTCCATTCCGGCGGGAAGCACGTCGTGGGCCTGAGTCGCCTCCGGCTGGGCGATGGGCAGCGGGACGGAGTCGACGCTCAGCGGGGGCCGGGCGGGGACCTCCTCGGCGACCGATGAGGTCTCGTGCGCGGGCTCCTCTGGACTGTCGCCAGGCAGCGGCACCCGATCGAGCGGTTCGTTCGCGCCGATCGGCAGCTCGGGCTCTGCGGGCGTCTCGTCCGCGGGCGGCTCCTCCTGCGTGGGCGGCTCCTCCTGCGCGGGCGGCTCGTCTGGTGGCGTCGGAGGCTCGGGGATGACCTTCAGCACCCCAGTCGCGATCGCGACGGGCGCGATCCAGCTGCTGAAGGTCGGCTCGGGCTCATTGGCCGGCGCTTCCGGTGCACGCGGAGCGAGGATGTCGTCGAAACTCGTGGCCGTCGCTGACACTGCCGGCGTAACTGGGAGATCTTCTGCGACCTCAGGTGCGGCCTCGGGTTCCGGCTCCGGCTCCGGCTCCGGCTCTGGCTCGGGTTCTGGCTCGGCCTCAGGTTCCGGCTCCGGCTCGGGTTCTGGCTCTGGCTCGGCCTGCGCATCCGGGTACTGGATGGGGATCGCCATGGTCGCAGCCCGCACAGCGAGCACTTCCTCCAGCTTCGCGATCGCGCTCAGCGTGTCCCCATGTGAGGCGATGTCGTCATCGATCAGTTTCACGACCTGGTCGTCGGTCAGGATGTCTCCATCAGCCGGCGGGGGCGCATCCGGAGCCGCGACGACAGGCGTGCTGATGGTCAGCGCGGAGACCTGGGCCTCGAGAGCGCTTGCGAGCTCGTCGTCGTCATGCACGGCGGCGTCATGCACGGCGGCGTCCTTCTCGGGGTTCTCGGGGTTCTCGGCGTTCTCGGGCTTCTCGGCAGGTTTGCGGCGCACCGGTGGGGTGTACGTCGCCCGCCTCCGACCGGGCTCGTTCACGACAGGGGCGTCGTCGCCCACCTCTTCGCTGCCCATGTCAAAAGCCTAGCCACGCCCACTGTCTGTGGAGCCCGTTCACCGCCCGTTTTCAGCCCACTCGCCGGTTCGGCTGCCGCCAGTCCGGGGGTCATCCACGCGTCGGGGCCTCTCTCGTCGTACCATCGACTCGATGAGCGCCACGATCCCCACCCCGTACGAAGACCTGCTCCGGGACACTCTCGAGAACGGCTCCCCCAAATCCGATCGCACCGGCACGGGGACGCGCAGCGTCTTCGGCCGTCAGCTGCGATTCGACCTCGCCGACGGCTTTCCCCTGATCACGACCAAACGCGTGCACTTCAAGTCGATCGCTTACGAGTTGCTGTGGTTCCTCCGCGGTGAGAGCAACGTCGGCTGGCTCCGCGAGAACGGGGTGACCATCTGGGACGAGTGGGCGGACCAGAACGGCGAGCTCGGCCCTGTCTACGGGGTGCAATGGCGTTCGTGGCCCGCCCCGGACGGCAGCCACATCGACCAGATCACCCAGGTCATCGACACGCTTCGCACCGACCCGGATTCCCGCCGCATCATCGTCTCCGCCTGGAACGTCGCCGAGATCCCGCAGATGGCCCTCGCGCCGTGCCACGCGTTCTTCCAGTTCTACGTCGCCGACGGACGCCTGTCGTGCCAGCTCTACCAGCGCAGCGCCGACCTCTTCCTCGGCGTGCCGTTCAACATCGCGAGCTACGCACTGCTGACGATCATGGTGGCCGCCCAGGTCGGGCTCGAGCCCGGTGAATTCATCTGGACGGGCGGTGACTGCCACATCTACGACAACCACGTCGAGCAGGTCACCGAGCAACTCTCACGCGACCCGTTCCCGGCGCCACGGCTGCGCATCCTGAACGAACGCGCCAGCATCTTCGACTATCGGTTCGAGGACTTCGTCGTGGAGGACTACCAGCACCACCCGGCCATCCGCGCCGCGGTCGCGGTGTGAGCCACCGGTGACCATCGGGCTGATCTGGGCAGAAGCGAACGCCGGCGTGATCGGTTCGGGCGGGGCGATGCCCTGGCACCTGCCCGAGGATCTGGCACATTTCCGCGCCGTCACCGGGGCATCGGCCGTGGTGATGGGGCGGCGCACCTGGGAGTCGCTGCCCGAGCGGTTCCGCCCGCTGCCGGGCAGGCCGAACATCGTCGTCACCCGACGGCCGGACTGGCGGGCCGACGGCGCAGTCACGGCGCATTCGATCGATGAGGCGATCGCCGCATCCGGAACCGTCGACGCGGATACGACGATCTGGATCATCGGCGGCGCCGAACTGTATTCGTCGGCGATCGTCCTGGCCGATCGTCTCGAAGTGACCGAGATCGACCTGGACGTCGACGGCGACACCTTCGCTCCGGCGGTCGGCGGCGAATGGGTTGCGGCGGCGACTGACCCGGAGACGGGCTGGCACGTCTCCCGGACAGGACTGCGCTACCGCTTCATCCGCTATGAGCGGGCGGCAGGAGACTAGGCCGTGAGGCCGGCGACCAGGTTGACGGTCGTCGCCAGGATCACCGTGCCGAAAACGTACGACAGCAGGGAGTGCCGAAGGATCGTCTTGCGAATGCGAACATCCGAGACGTTGGTGTCCGACACCTGGAAGGTCATGCCCAGGGTGAACGACAGATAGGCGAAGTCGCTGTACTGCGGGGTCGCCTTCTGGTTGAAGTCGATCGGCCGCGAGTCGTCGACGAAGTACAGCTGCGCGTAGCGGAGCATGAAGAGCGTGTGGATCAGAATCCACGAAAGGCTGACGCTGAGAACGGCGAGGAGGGCGAGGACTCCACGCTCGAAACCGTGAAGCAGGTGCGCCTGGACCAGAATGAAGACGATGGCGACGACGCTCGCGACGCTCGCGACCAGCAGGAGCACGTCCGACAGGCCGCGGCCCGGGTCTTCGCGCAGCGCGTGAGCTTTGGTCGACGCCGGATCGTAGCCCCAGACAACCGCCCAGACCCAGACGATGTAGATGACGCAGGCTGCCGCCCACCCGGCGACAACTGCGTAGGTCCACTTGGTGCTCATTCCGACCAGCACAGCGACGATGATGCCGACGACGAACGCGATGGTCATCCGGAGCGTCGAGCGCCCACGCACCGGTTGTTCAACTGAAGTCACGTGCTGATGGTCGCATAATCTTCCCGCGATTCCCGGGCGGCGCGCGTGCCGGACGAACAGTCCAGACGCTGACCCGATCCCGGGCGGATCGAGGGAGGCGCTTGGGCCTCTGCGCGGCTACGATCAGAGCGTGACAGCAGCCAGTGCATCGACCGGAACCCCTCTGAACGAACGCAGCGTCGACGAGCTCCGCGCGCTTCACGCCGACTTCTCGGCGCAGTACGACGCCCTCGTGGCGCGAGGTCTCAAACTCGACCTGACGCGCGGCAAACCCTCCGCCGAGCAACTCGACCTCTCGGGCGGACTCCTCTCGCTGCCGGGGGAAGGTCAGTTCCGCGACCAGGCGGGAACCGACCTGCGTAATTACGGCGGCCCGCTCGGCCTGCCGGAGCTTCGGTCGATCTTCGCCGGCCCGCTGCGTGTTCCCGTGGCGCAGCTGCTCGCCCTCGGCAACTCGAGCCTCAACCTGATGCACGACGTCATCGTCCAGGCACTCCTGCACGGTGTGCCCGACGGTGTGCGACCCTGGTCGCGCGAGGACACCGTCACCTTCCTTGCCCCGGTGCCCGGGTACGACCGCCACTTCTCGATCTGCGAACGCTACGGCATCCGGATGATCGCGGTGCCGATGACGGAGGAAGGCCCCGACCCCGAGGTCGTCCGCAGCCTGCTCGCGACCGACCCGACCATCAAAGGCATGTGGTGCGTGCCGGTCTATTCGAACCCGTCCGGCGTGGTCTACAGCGAGCGGATCGTCCGCGAACTCGTGTCGGCGCCCGCGGCGCCGGATTTCCGGCTCTTCTGGGACAACGCGTACGCCGTGCACCACCTCACGGATGCGCGACCGGAGCCGCTCGACGTGCTGGCGCTCGCCGCAGAGGCGGGTCACCCGAATCGGCCCCTCGTCTTCGCCTCGACGTCGAAGGTCACCTACCCCGGTTCGGGCGTCGCGTTCTTCGGCAGCTCCCCGGCCAACATCGACTGGATCGTCCGCAACATGTCGGTCCAGACCATCGGCCCCGACAAGATCAACCAGCTGCGCCACGTGCAGCTGCTGCGCGACGAGGCGGGGGTCGAGGCGCACATGGCACACCATCGCGCGATCCTCGAGCCGAAGTTCAACGCCGTCGACGCCATCTTCCGTGAGCGCCTCGCACCGTTCGGCGCCGGCAGCTGGACGGCGCCCGCGGGCGGCTACTTCGTCAGCCTCGACGTCGCGGACGGATGCGCGCGCCGGGCGGTCGCTCTGGCCGGCCAGGCAGGCATCGCAGTAACACCGGCCGGGGCGACGTTCCCGTATGGAGACGACCCTCGGGACCGCAACATCCGGATCGCGCCGACGTTCCCGGCACTCGAGGAACTGGGCACGGCGCTGGGCGGTTTCAGCACGGCTGTACTGCTCGCCGAGACCGAGGCGCTGCTCGCCGGCCGCTGACCCACCGCGGTGTCCTAGCGCCGCACGCGCATGGCCACGGCGCGCACCGGGGCGCCGTCGGCCGCCTCGAAGGCGAGCGGGAACATGCAGATGAACGGATCGTCGAAGTCGACCGCCGCCAGATTGGTGAGGTTCTCGCCGATGATGCCGCCGACTTCGGCGATCAGGTGGTGCACCGGGAATCCCTCGCCCGGATGATCAGTGTCAGGCGTCTCGTCGATGCTGGTCGCGTCGATCCCGAAGGTCCGCACGCCGGCGTCGAGCATGCGACGGCAGGCATCGGCCTCGAGGAACGGATTGTCGAAATACTCCGGCGATCCAAAGAGCTCACTCCACCCGGTCTTCAGGAGAACGATCGCACCGGGGCCGAGTAGGTGCGCGACCGGCTCGACGTGGTCCCACGTGATCCGGCCACGTGGTCCCAGTTCGGTCGCCTCGACGATCACGCCGGTGCCGACGAACCGCTCGAGCGGCACCTCGTCGATCCGCATGCCGTATTCGAGGAAGTGGTACGGAGCGTCGACATGCGTACCGGTCTGCGACCCCAGGTGCACGCTCAGCAGGTTGAAGCCGTCACGGTCGATGGTGGCGTGAGCGGCAAACTCCACCGCGGGATCTCCCGGGTAGACCTGCGTCGCAGGGCCGACGACGACCGAGAGATCGATCATCTCGTCTATCTTCATAGTCAAGAACTGTTTCACTGTTGGCAAGTCGCGCGCTACGCCCCGTAGCGACCAGCGCTCCGGAGGAGGGCAGCGGATGATCGACTGGCTCCTGGTCTCGAACCTCGCCACCGCACTCGGGACGACCCTCCTCGCCGTAGCGACCTTCCTGGCCACGCGTTCGGCCAACCGGTCGGCCCGGAGCGCAGAGCGCGCGCTCCTGGAGGGCCTCCGCCCCATCCTGCTCCCCTCCAATTGGAGCGACCCCGTCCAGAAAGTGCGGTACCTCGAGGGAAAGTGGGTGACCGTCCACGGCGGACGGGCCGCAGTCGAGATCACTGCCGAAGCCGTTTATGCCGTGCTGTCACTGCGGAACGTCGGGAGCGGTCTCGCCGTGCTGCACGGGTGGAGCATCCCGGACGACCCACGAGCGGAGCACGCCGACCCGTCGGAGTTCTACCGGCTGACCCGCGACATCTACGTGCCGACGACAGACCCCGGCTTCTGCCAGATCGCGATCCGCGACCCGGAGTCGGAATACTCGAAGCGCATCCGGAGGCACCTGGCAACCGAGGATTCGTTCGTCGTCGATGTGCTCTACAGCGACGCCGAAGGCAGCCAGCGGGTGATCTCGCGCTTCTTCATCTCGAGGGGGCCGGCCGAGCACGCCGACGAGGGTGAGGAGTACGCCGTCACGGTCTCGCGGCACTGGAACCTCGACCTTCCAGCCCCGCGCACCTGACCCGACCAGAGCGCTCGCGTGTCGCAGCCTTTTCCAACGCGCCGCGCTTTGTCCACCTCGCGTTCAGTTTGTGCTGGTGGGATTGACGTATGAGCACGCCGGCGCTGGCAGCACGGATCGCGGAATATCCCCGACCGAGCCATTTCCTGGTCCACCTGAGCGACACCCACCTGGTCACCGGCGACGGTCTCCTCTATGACGCCGTGGACGCCGACGCCCACCTGCGCCGGATCTTCGACGAGTTCGAGCAGGCCGGCGCGCGACCGGAGGCGGTCGTGTTCACCGGCGACCTGGCCGACAAAGGCGACCCCGCTGCGTACGCCAAGCTCAGGTCGATCGTCGAGCCCGTCACGGACCGGCTGGGCGCTCAGCTCATCTGGGTGATGGGCAACCACGACAATCGCGCCGCGTTCCGCTCCGAACTGCTCGACCTCGCACCGTCGATGGCGACCATCGACCGGGTGTACGACGTGAACGGCCTGCGGGTGATCTCCCTCGATTCGACGGTGCCCGGTGAGCACTACGGCGAGGTCACCAGCAGCCAGCTCGACTGGCTCGCCGAGGAGCTGGCGATCCCGGCGCCCCACGGCACGATCCTCGCGATGCACCACCCGCCCGTTCCCAGCGTGCTCGACCTCGCCGTCTCGGTGGAACTGCGCGACCAGGCCTCGCTGGCCGAAGTGCTGGAGGGGTCGGATGTGCGCAGCATCATCGCGGGCCACCTCCACTATTCGACGAATGCGACTTTCGCGGGCATCCCGGTGTCCGTCGCATCCGCCACCTGTTACACCCAGGATCTGAATGTGCCGGTCGGGGGCACGCGCGGACGAGACGGTGCCCAGGCGTTCAACCTCGTGCACGTCTACGGCTCGACCGTGCTCCACTCCGTCGTTCCTGTCGGACAGTTCCCGACGGTGTCGTATGTCACGCCTGAGGAGTCGGCCGAACTGCTGCACCGGTCGAACATCTCGATTCCGCCGGCGATCCCGGCCGTTCCGGTGTCCACGCGGGCCGCTTCGGCTGCGAGCGAACCTCCGACCACACCGATCGCCATTCTCGCCGGGGTCTGAAGCCTCGCCTCAGTCGCCTTCCTTCTCCCACGGGGCGCCTTCCTTCTCCCACGGGGCGCCTTCCTTCTCCCACGGGGCCGCGATCGGGAAGTACTTCTCGAGGAAGTCGAGCACGAGCGTCGCCCGTTCGGCGGCCGACACTTCCGGGAAGCTGCCGTCGTTGAGGCAGAAGAAGTCGTACGAGCGCTCTTTGAGCATCCCGGGCAGCGCGGCGAGTTGTGCGCGCGCCGTCGTGTCGACATAGCGCACGCGAGCCCTCTCCTGCTGGACGGCGCGGCCCGTGATGAGCGCGTAGTAGTGATACAGCGAGTTCGTCACGGAGATGTCGGTGGCTGCGCGGAACGCACTGTGCTGGGTGCGGGCGAAGTCGTCGGCGAACTCGCGCTCGAGTTCGAGCAGGATGCTCTTCCGCAGCGGAGTGGCCGCATGTTCGAGGTGCCGGGTGATGACCACGCCGAAGCGATCCCACAACAGCTGGCGGTTGACACGGGCGGCGTTCTCGAATCCGCTGCGCGCGGGGTCGCTTTCGCCCAGCCCGATGCGCGTCGTCGCCTCGATGAACTTCGTGACGCCACCGGGCGAGAAGAACATGCCCGGCTGCACGGGCCTTCCGAAGAACATGTCGTCGTTCGAGTACAGGAAATGCTCGCTCAGGCCCGGGATGTGCTGGAGCTGGCTTTCGACGGCCTGCGAATTGTGGGTGGGAAGGGCACCAGGGTCGCTGAAGAACTCCTCACTCGGCATGACCACGACCGACGGATGCTCCGCCAGCCACGACGGACGAGGCGAGTCCGTCACGATGAAGATGCGCCGCACCCACGGGGCGAACAGGTACACGGAGCGGAGGGCGTACTTCAGCTCGTCGATCTGGCGGTAGCGGGCCTCGGAGTCGTCGCCCTCCCCCACCACGTAGCTCTTCATCCTTTTCGCGCGCTGACGCTGGAATTCGACATCGGTGCCGTCGACCCACGAGAAGACGATGTCGATGTCGAACCGCACATCCGAGGCGTGCGGGTCGAACATCCCCCGGAACGTCTGCCAGGTGCGCCCGTAGAGCTCGACCGTTGTGCGAATCGCTTCGGAGCGGGGCAGCAAGCGCCTCGTCAGCGAATTCTCGACCGGACAGTCGATGACGTCCTCGCCGAACCGCCAGAGCTGCAGTTCGACTCCGGTCGATGCGCCGTAGCTGAGCCCTCCGACCGGGGCGATGCGCGGGCGGTACAGGCGGAAGATGCGAGCCTTGCGTTTCGGCGACAGCGCGCCGTCGGCGAGCAGTACGGGCCGGGCCTTCGCGTCGATCGTCTTCGAATAGAGCGGTTCGTCTGCGCAGGCCGAGGCAAGCGCCGATTCGACGCGGCCCTTCAGGGACTGGTCGATTGCGATGACAGGGCGCTCGTCGTTGCCACGAACCATCAGGAAGTCGATTCCCGCCTCGGTCAGGACATCACCGATGAACAGGAGGTCGGTGACGAGCGCCTGGCTCGGCGTGAGGTGGTCGTTGACGAGTCGCGCGACACCCTTCCGGACGACGACATCGGGCCGCTTGTGCGTGTTCGGCCAGGAGCGGGGCGTCGCACCGTCACCGCCGCTCGGACCGAATTCGCCATCCGGCTCGGTCGCCGGCTCCAGGGCCAGGTTGTGAGTCGCCGCGCTGCCAGTGGTCATGTTCCCCGATCGTCGTTCATCGCTGCAGCCGGCCGGAGTCGCCCGTGGATTCGCCGCGACATCCGCGACCGGACTTCGTGATCTTACACCGGCGGATCGAGAGGCCCGGCCGGTCAGACGGAGAGCGCGATCGCCCGGTGAACGGATGAGACGGCGCTTGCCCCTTCGCCCACCGCGGCCGCCACCCGTTTCATCGACCCGAGGCGCACGTCGCCTGCCGCGAAGATGCGGGGTGCGGACGTCTCGAACGGGAGCGGGCCGCGTCCCTGTGCGCCACGTCGTTCGGCGAAGGCGGCCGCGTCCAGGTTCGCATCGGTGAGGACGAAGCCATGATCGTCGAGATCGACGCCGTCCAGCCAGGACGTCGCCGGCGTCGCGCCGATGAAGCAGAAGATCGCACCGCACGCCTGACGTACGACCTCGCCCGACGAGCTGTTCGTGATCGTTACCGCCTCGACGTATGCGTCGCCGTGGATCTCGCTGACCTGCGTCGACGTGCGCACACGGATGAGCCTGCTTGCGTTCAGCCGGTCGGCCAGGTAACTGGACATGCCGGCTCCGAGGTCGCTCCCCCGGATCAGCAGGTCGACCTGGCAGCTGTTGCCCGCGAGGAACAGGGCTGCCTGCGCCGCCGAGTTGGCGCCCCCGACCACGGTCACGGGCATCCCGGCACACGCGGTCGCTTCGAGTTTCGTGGCCGCGTAGTAGATGCCGGCGCCCTCGAACTGCTTCCAGTTGGGCAGCGCCAGCCCGCGATAGCGTGCCCCGGTTGCGACGATGACGGCTCGCGCCTCGATGGTCGTGCCGTCTGCGACCTGGATGCTGACCGCATCCGCCGCCTGGTCGAGCCCGATGACTTCGCACGGCGCATACATGCTCGCGCCGAACTTGAGCGCCTGCACCGCGGCCAGACTCGTCAGCTCGCCCCCGCTGAGGCCGTTCGGAAAGCCGAGGTAGTTCTCGATCCGCGAGCTGGCGGCAGCCTGCCCGCCGGGACCGAGCGCGTCGACAAGCACGGTGTGAAGCCCCTCCGAGGCGCCGTAGACCGCAGCGGCGAGCCCCGCGGGACCGCCCCCGATGATCACGAGATCGGCCTGCTTGTCGCTCCTCCGATAGGCCAGCCCGAGCCGTTCGGCGAGCAGCGCCGGCGTCGCGTTCCTGACCTCGCCGCCCGGTACGAACACCACCGGGAGTTCTTCGCGCGTCACGTTCGTCGCCGTCATGAGGGCCACTCCCGCGACCGACTCGGCGTCGAACCAGAGATGCGGCACATCGAGCCGCTCCGCGTACGTCCGCAGGGCCATCGACGTCGCCGATGTCGGACTGCCCAGAATCTCCAGGTGGTGGGAGGCGATCGTCCGGATCAGCCCGCGCCGCGCCTGGAAGGCGGTGAGGATGATCGACGAGAGTTCGCTCTCCTCGGCCATCAGGCGCCGGAACCGGTCGGGCGGGATGCGATGGATCACGGCGTCCTCGGAAACCCGCGCGGTCAGGTAGGAGAACTGTCCGGTGAGCATATTGAGCTCGCCGAGGAACCGCCCCGCATGGTGACGCGTGATCAGGACCTCGGGAGACTCGGCCGTCGCTTCCGAGATGATGTCGATCGCTCCACTGTCGACGAGTACCAGGTCGGTGATCGGCTCGCCGACCTGGTACACCAGTTCGCCGGCCGAGACGCGGTGCACATCGCCGTATGAGCGGAGGGTGGCGAGCTGCTCCTCGGTGAGGATCGGATAGCTCGGCGAACCGTCGGCCACTGCTCCGTCCTGCGCGGCGGCGCCCGCCGTGTCGATGTTCGTGCGTCCGCCCTTGTCGGACGATTTCGCCTGCCTGCGGCGAGCCATCTCAGAGGTCGTTTCTCGGGTCGACATCCATGGCCGACACCATACGCTCCTGCGTGCGCCCGTGTCTCCTCTCCGCTTTCGCGGATCAGGTGGCCCGGGCGAGGTAGCGGTCCTCGGCCGCGTAGTCGGTCCACCGGGCGACGTGTGGGTCGGATGCGCCCGGCCGGTGCCGCTCCGAGGCGAGGAGCCACTCGAGCTCGGCGCCGATGGTCTCCGCGTAGGTCCCGACGGGACGGTAGCCGAGTTCGACGGACGCGCGCGTGTCGAGAACGATCGGCGGGACGAAATCCCACGGATGCGCGCCGAGCGCAGGGTCCGCGTCGTCAGGGAGAAGGATCTCCTCCCAGTCGTGACCGAGATGGCGGCCGACGGTGCGGGCGATGTCGAGGCCGGTCGGTGCATCCGGGTCGGCGCTGTTCAGGATCCGCGAACCCGGATGCGCCGCAACGGTCTCGACGAGTGCGGCCGTGTTCACCGCGGCCGTGGTGTGATCGCCTCCGCGGCCGCCATGCGCCAGCAGCACGGCGGGTCTGCCGTCGAGCACGCGTTTGACGAACATCCACTCGCGCGGGTTAGCGGCGCCGGCACCGTGGACTTTCGACGCGCGGATCACCGTCACCGGCCATCCGCTCTGCAGGAGCACCTGCTCGGCCGCGACCTTGTTCGCGCCATAGCCCTCGCGAGAGTCGTATTCACCGTTGCCCGGGGGCATGGTCGGGTTGTCCTCGCCGACCGGTCCGTCGAACTGCGCAGCGATATCCGAGTTCACGTGGTTGCCGTGCCTGTCGACGTACACCGCCTTGCTCGACAGCATCGCCGTCGAGCGGATGGCTCCCAGCTGCGGCAGCAGCATCCGCGCATCGGCCCCCGTGTAGCAGACCGCGTCGACGAGGAGGTCGGCGCCGCCTCCGATGACGCGGGCCAGGTCGTTCGCTTCGCGACGTTCCGAACGGTGAAAGCGCACGCCGGCCTGGGCGAGCTCGGCCGGGAAGTGCGACGGGTCCCGTCCTGTCACGTCGACGTTCCAGCCGGCGGCCGTGAGACGGAGGGCGATCGCTCGTCCCAGAACCCCGTTGCCGCCCAGGATGATCGCGCGATTCACCCGAGTAAGCCTAGGCTGCCCACATGAGCGACGCTGAAGTGTTCACGATCGATATCGCGAGAAGCCCCGCCGAGGTCTTCGCCTACGGCACCGACCCGACCACATTCCAGGAATGGCAGTCGGATGTGGTCGAGGCACGGATGATCAGCGGAACACCGCGCGAGGTGGGGTCGCGCTTCAGTACGACGCGCCGGGTCGGCCCAGCCGACCGCACGATGACGCAGGAGGTGGTGGAGGCCGACGTGCCGAACCGCTGGGTCGTGCGGGGCATCGACGGGCCTATCCGGCCCGGTATGACGGTCACCATCGACCCGATCGACGGTGGCGCCGGCTCCCGAGTGACGTTCGCGTTGTCGTTCGAGGGGCAGGGCATCGGCGTCGCCCTGCTGCCGATGGTCCGGTCGGCGGCCCGAAAGGGCGCGCCTGTCAGCTATCAGGCGCTCAAGGACGTGCTGGAGTCGGGCGGCTGACGCGCATCCGGTCGGCGCCCTCCCGCTCGGTCAGCCGAGTTCCCTGCGCATGATCCAGCGCACGCGACCGCCGCTGTGCGCTGTGGTCTCGGCGGCCCTCACGAAGCCCGCCCGCTCGAACAGCCTCGTCGTGCCGACGTAGCCGGAGATGAGGTCGACCCTGCCGGGGGTGTCCGACTCGACCGGATAGCCTTCGACGACCTCGGCACCGTGGGCGCGTGCGTGCTCGACCGCGCCGCCGAGCAGGGTGTTCATGAGCCCCTGGCCGCGGAACGGCGGGCGCACCACGAAACAGACGGCCGCCCAGGCATCACGCTCGTCGAGGAACGGGATGGTCCGCGAATGCATCAGGCGCCGGTAACTGGAGCGCGGGGCGATCGAACACCAGCCGGCGGGCTCGCCGTCGACGTAGGCGAGAACGCCTGGCCCCGGTTCGCGGGAGCACTCGTCCTGCATGTAGAGCGGACGCTCGAGATTGTTCAGCCGCGCATCCCGGTAGCTCATGCACCAGCATCCGCCACCGCCCGGCTTCTTGACGCCCACCACCGCGAAGAAGCCGTCGTAGTGCCCCACCGCACTCACGACCTCGACCGCCATGCTGAAACCCTACGCGCGCCCACCGACAGACGGCGGTCGAGCACAGGAGGGGAAACGGGGGAAAGAGTGGGCCCTACCGGGATCGAACCGATGACATCCACGGTGTAAACGTGGCGCTCTACCAGCTGAGCTAAAGGCCCCTCATCGCCGAAGCGACGTGTCAATAGTACCGGGCGGCGCGGCGGGCGGGTGCCCGTCAGGCGACGTGGGCCGGCAGTTCCTCGAGCGCGGCGCGGTACGCATCCAGCGACCGTGCCTCGCCCGGCGCCGTGATGAAGCTCGCACGGATGATGCCCGTCTCGTCGATCAGGAACGTCGCGCGGTTCGCGAACCCCTTCTCGGGCAGGAACACGCCGTATTCCTTGGCGACCTGGCCGTGCGGCCAGAAGTCGGCGAGGAGGGTGAAGTCGTAGTTCTCCTGTTCGGCCCAGACCCGCAGCGCGTACTTCGAGTCGACAGAGATGCCGACGAGCTCGACGTCGTGGCTCCTGAAGAGCGCCAGGTTGTCGCGCAGCTCGCAGAGCTCGCCCGTGCACGTACCGGAGAACGCGAGCGGGAAGAAGACGAGCGCGACCGCCCGCTTGCCCCGGAAGTCACTCAGCCGGAATGTCTCGCCGAACTGGTTGACCAGCTCGAAATCGGGTGCCTGGGTGTCGTTCTCCAGTGCCATTGCGCTCTCCTGTCGGTACCTCTCGCCGTGCATCCGGACGGCAGCCCGCCGACGCACGATCACACAGCTTAGACCCCTCCGCTCACACTTCGCAGCGAGCGGTCCGCAGGAGGTTCCGAGAGTGGCTAGGCTTGCAGATGGTGCCTCATTCCTGTCGCAATCCGACAGAGATGAGCCCCACACGCGATCTATCCGACACAAGAAAGAGGTCGAGGGTGACTGTAAACGACCAGGACCCGTACTCGGTGAATCACATCGATTCGGACCCGGAGGAGACCGCCGAATGGCAGGAATCCCTCGACGCACTGGTTGCAGCCCAGGGACACCAGCGGGCACGCGACGTGATCCTGAGCCTGCTGAAGCGCTCCAAAGAACTGCACCTGGGTGTGCCGATGGTCCCCACCACCGACTACATCAACACGATCTCCCCCGAGAACGAGCCCGAGTTCCCCGGCGATGAGGAGATCGAGCGCCGCTACCGCGCCTGGATCCGCTGGAACGCCGCCATCCTCGTCCACCGCGCGCAGCGCCCCGGCATCGCCGTCGGCGGCCACATCTCGACGTACGCGTCGAGCGCAGCGCTCTACGAGGTCGGCTTCAACCACTTCTTCCGCGGCCAGGACCACCCCGGCGGCGGCGACCAGATCTTCATCCAGGGCCACGCCTCCCCCGGCACCTACGCCCGCGCCTTCCTCGAAGGCCGGCTCAGCGCAGACCAGCTCGACGGCTTCCGCCAGGAGAAGTCGCACGCGCCCAACGGCCTCTCGTCGTACCCGCACCCGCGCCTCATGCCCGAGTTCTGGCAGTTCCCGACCGTCTCGATGGGCCTCGGCCCGATCAACGCGATCTACCAGGCGCAGCTGAACCGATACCTGACCAACCGCGGCATCAAGGACGCGAGCGACCAGCATGTCTGGGCGTTCCTCGGCGACGGCGAAATGGATGAGGTCGAGAGCCGCGGACAGCTCCAGGTCGCCGCGAACGAAGGTCTCGACAACCTGACCTTCGTCATCAACGCGAACCTGCAGCGCCTCGACGGCCCGGTGCGCGGCAACGGGAAGATCATCCAGGAGCTCGAGAGCTTCTTCCGCGGCGCAGGCTGGAACGTCATCAAGGTCGTCTGGGGTCGCGAATGGGATGAGCTGCTCGCCCGCGACACGGACGGCGCGCTGCTGAACCTGATGAACGTCACGCCCGACGGTGACTACCAGACGTACAAGGCGGAGAACGGCGCATACGTGCGCGAGAACTTCTTCGGTCGCGACGAGCGCACGCTCAAGCTCGTCGAGGGCTACACGGACGACCAGCTCTGGAACCTGAAGCGCGGCGGCCACGACTACCGCAAGGTCTACGCGGCGTTCAAGGCGGCAAGCGAGCACAAGGGCCAGCCGACGGTCATCATCGCCAAGACGGTCAAGGGCTACGGTCTCGGCCCGAGCTTCGAGGGCCGCAACGCGACCCACCAGATGAAGAAGATGACGCTGGACAATCTGAAGACGTTCCGCGACAGCATGCGCATCCCGATCTCCGACGCGCAGCTCGAAGAGAACCCGTACCTGCCGCCCTATTACAACCCGGGCGAGCAGGATGAGGCCATCCAGTACCTCCACGAGCGCCGTCGCGCGCTCGGCGGCTACGTTCCCGAGCGCCGCACGAAGTACACCCAGGTCTCGCTGCCCGACGACTCCGCCTACGCGATCGCCCGGAAGGGCTCCGGCACCCAGGAGATCGCCACCACCATGGCGTTCGTCCGGCTGCTGAAAGACCTGCTACGCGCCAAGGACTTCGGTCACCGCATCGTCCCGATCATCCCCGACGAGGCACGCACGTTCGGTATGGACGCGTTCTTCCCGAATGCGAAGATCTACAACCCGAACGGCCAGCACTACACCTCGGTCGACCGCGAACTGCTCCTCGCCTACAAGGAGAGCCCGCAGGGCCAGATCATCCACGTCGGCATCAACGAAGCGGGCGCGCTCGCCGCCTTCACCGCTGTGGGAACCTCGTACTCGACGCAGGGCGAGCCGCTCATCCCGGTCTACGTCTTCTACTCGATGTTCGGCTTCCAGCGCACCGGCGACGCCATGTGGGCAGCCGGCGACCAGATGGCGCGCGGCTTCATGGTCGGCGCGACAGCCGGCCGCACCACGCTGACCGGCGAAGGCCTGCAGCACGCCGACGGTCACTCGCTGCTGCTCGCCTCCACCAACCCGGCCGTCGTCGCCTACGACCCGGCCTACGGCTACGAGATCGGGCACATCGTGCGCAGCGGTCTTGACCGGATGTACGGCGGAGCGCACCCGAACCCGAACGTGATGTACTACCTCACGGTCTACAACGAGCCGATCGTCCAGCCGGCCGAGCCGGACGGCCTCGACGTCGACGGCGTCGTGCGCGGAATCTACCGGCTCCGCGAAGGCGAAGTGGCGGGGCCGAAGGCGCAGCTGCTCGCATCCGGCGTCTCCGTTCCGTGGGCACTCGAAGCCCAGCACCTGCTCGCGCAGGACTGGGGCGTCTCCGCCGATGTCTGGTCGGTGACGTCGTGGTCGGAGCTGCGCCGCGACGGCCTGGCCGCCGAGGAGCACAACTTCCTCCACCCGGACCAGGAGCGTCACGTGCCCTACCTGACGAGCAAGCTGTCGGGCGCGCACGGGCCGTTCGTCGCCGTCTCCGACTTCATGCACTCGGTCCCCGACCAGATCCGTCCGTTCGTGCCCGGCGAGTTCGCCACGCTCGGCGCCGACGACTTCGGCTTCTCCGACACCCGGGCGGCAGCGCGGCGGTTCTTCAAGATCGACGGACCCTCGCTCGTCGTGCGCACGCTCGAACTGCTCGCCGCACGCGGACAGGTCGACCCGAGCGCGCCCATCCGTGCGATCGAGAAGTACCGCTTGCACGACGTGAACGCCGGCACCACCGGAACCGCCGGCGGCGAGAGCTGACACCGGGCCGGGCACCAGTGCCTAAGACGAAAGAAGAGACGCTCACCTGGCTTCGCAAGATCTCCGGTGAGCTCGCGACGGCGACGCTGAAGCGCCTCGAGGACACCCTGCCGTGGTACCGCGACATGCCCCCGGGGCGGCGGTCCGCGGTGGGGCTGGTCGCCCAGGCCGGTATTTCGTCATTCATCTCGTGGTTCGACGACCCCCGGTCGACGCCGTGGATCGCCGCCGACGTGTTCGGTGCGGCGCCGCGGGAGCTGCTCCGCTCGGTCAGCCTGCAGCAGACGCTCCAGCTGATCAAGGTCACGGTCGAGGTCGTCGAAGATCGGGTCAAGAACGGCGGGGAGGCCCTGCGCGAGGCGATCCTCCTCTACTCGCGCGAGATCGCCTTCGGAGCCGCGGATGTCTATGCGCGCGCCGCGGAGGCGCGTGGGCTGTGGGATGCCCGCCTCGAGGCACTCGTCGTCGATTCGATCCTCACCGGCGAGTACGACGATGAGCTGCCCAGCCGCATCGCGGCGTTGGGCTGGCACGGGCACGGCGAGGTGAGCGTGTTGGTCGGCACGGCGCCCAAGATGCTCGATGTCGACCAGCTGCGCCGCACGGCGCGGCACATGTCGGCGGATGTCCTGATCGGAGTGCAGGGAAGTCGCCTCGTGCTCGTCATCGGTCGCGCCTGGCCCAGCAACTCCGCCCCCGACGACGCCATCGGCGCCACGCCGCTGGTCAGCTTCATGGAGATCGCGACCCAGCTGGAGCCCGGCTTCGGCGCCGGACACCTGGTGCTGGGGCACGAAGTCCCGACACTCGTCGATGCGTCGAAGAGCGCCAAAGCGGCACTGGCCGGGTTCGCCGTCGCCAAGGCGTGGCGCAACTGCCCGCGCCCGGTCCACGCCGACGACCTCCTGCCTGAGCGGGCACTCGCCGGCGACGGGCTCGCGCGCGCCACCCTGATCAACCGCATCTACCGGCCGCTCCAGTCGCACTCGACCGAGCTGCTCACGACGCTCTGGTGCTACCTCGACAACGGGCGCTCTCTGGAGGCCACGGCGCGCGAACTCTTCGTGCACCCCAATACGGTGCGCTACCGGCTGAAACGCGTCTCCGAGGTGATCGGTTGGGACGCGACGGGCGCGCGCGAAGCCCTCATCCTGCAGGCTGCGCTCATCGTCGGCTCGATCGCCGAGCCCGACGCACCTCGGCGCCCGTGACGGGCACGGATCCGCAGCGCGGCGCGGTGTCGCGTCGCACCCTCATCAGCGTGGGGGCCGGCGTGGTCGGGCTGGCGGCGCTGACCGGAGCAGCGGGGCTGGCCGTCGAGAACAGGGTGCTCCCCGGGCGCGTCCTCATGCACCAGCTTCTCGGGCTGAACGGCCCGGCGGGCACCGTCCCCGATATCGCCGCCGGCACGATGATCAGCGGCTCCTTCACCTCACAGGCACGCCTCGGAGCGAACACGGGCTGGGCGGTCAGCTATCCTCCGGGATCCGAGCCCGGTGCGAAGCTGCCCGTCCTCGTCGCGCTCCACGGCTATTCGGACAACCACACCAACGCGTTCGGGGCCGGTCATCTCGGTCTCGACCGATTTCTCGCCCAGGCGGTGAAGGACGGCTCGCGCCCGTTCGCCATCGCCTCCGTCGACGGCGGCAACACGTACTGGCACAAGCGCGCATCCGGTGAGGATGCCGGAGCGATGGTGATCGACGAATTCGTGCCGCTGCTGACCGACCGCGGCCTGGACACGTGGCGCATCGCGCTTTACGGCTGGTCGATGGGCGGATACGGCGCGCTGCATCTGGCCGGCACGCTCGGACCGGACCGCGTGTCGTCGGTCGTCGCCGTGAGTCCGGCGCTGTGGCATACGTCCGCCGAGGCGGCGCACATCGCGTTCGACGGCGCATCCGATTTCGACGCCAACACGCCGTTCGGCCACGAGGCGGCGCTCGCGGGCATCCCACTGCGAATCGACTGCGGTACCGGCGACGGCTTCTACCCCGCGGTGCGCGACTACGTGTCAGGGTTGAAGCCACGGCCGTCCGGCGGCTTCACCCCCGGAGGCCATGACGCCGACTACTGGCGCCGCTTCGCCCCCGCCGAGCTCGCGTTCGCTGCCGCTCACTTCGCCTCCTGAGCACTGTGCTCGGCGGAGGGTGCGTAGGATGAACGAAGCCTCTTTGTCGACATCGGCACAGGATTCGGCAGATACTTCGTAGGCGTTCGACACAGCCGCACGGCGGCGGATTGGCAGACTAGTACGGTGATTGTGATCGTGTGCCCGGGCCAGGGCTCCCAGACCCCCGGTTTCCTGACCCCGTGGATCGCAGAATCCACCTTCCGCGACCAGCTCACCGGCATCTCGGATGCTGTCGGCATCGACCTCGTCGCCCACGGCACGGTCAGCGACGCCGACACGATCCGCGACACCGCAGTCGCCCAGCCCCTCATTGTGGCCGCCGGACTTCTCACGCTGTCCGCGCTCTTCGCCGATGGGCGTCGCGAGCGCGTCGGCGGTATCGCGGGACACTCGGTCGGTGAGCTGACGGCGGCGGCCGGCGCGGGCATCCTGAGCGAGACGGATGCGGTCGCGTTCGTTCGCGAGCGCGGCGCGGCGATGGCTCGCGCAGCAGCCGAGACCCCGACAGGTATGAGCGCCGTGATCGGTGCGGACGAGACCGAGCTGCTCGCACAGCTCGATGCGCTCGGGCTGTACCCGGCGAACTTCAACGGCGGCGGTCAGATCGTCGTCGCCGGCGCCCTCGACGCGCTCGCCCAGCTCGCCGAGAACCCGCCCGCGCGCGCCCGCGTCATTCCGCTTCAGGTCGCCGGAGCCTTCCACACGCGTTACATGCAGCCCGCCGTCGACCATCTGACCGCCTTCGCTGCGACACTCACCGCGTCCGACCCGACATTGCCGATCTGGACGAACCGCGACGGTTCGCGGGTCGAATCCGGCCAAGCCTTCGTCGACCTGCTCGTCGGGCAGGTCTCCTCGCCCGTGCGCTGGGACCTCTGCATGGACGCCTTCGCCGCCGGGGTCACCGGCATCAACGAGGTCGCCCCGGCCGGCGCCCTCGTCGGTCTCGCCAAGCGCGGCCTCAAAGGCGTCCCGGCCGTCGCGATCAAGACACCCGACGACCTCCCCGCAGCTTTCGAGCTGATCGACCAGCAGGCCTGAGCAGGACGGAAAACACACCGATGACCCACCCGACTCTCCAGCAGTCCCACGGCCCGCAGTACACACGCATCCTCAGCATCGGTGCAGCGCGCGGCGACCTCGTCGTGCCCAACGACGACCTCGTCGGGCCGATCAACTCGTCCGACGAGTGGATCCGCCAGCGCACGGGCATCATCACGCGCACCCGGGCCAGCCACGATGTTCTGGCCGTCGACCTCGCAACCGACGCTGCGAAGGAGGCGATCGCGAAGTCGGGTGTCGACCCCCAGCTCATCGACGCCGTGATCATCGCCACCATCAGCAACGGCCAGCAGACCCCGTCGATGGCTGCGGTGGTCGCCGATCGCGTCGGCGCCAACCCTGCTGCCGCCTACGACATGAATGCCGCCTGCGCCGGCTACGCCTACGCGATCGCACAAGCCGACGCCCTCATCCGCGCCGGTGTCGCCCACTATGCTCTCGTCATCGGAGCCGAGAAGCTCTCCGACGTCGTCGACCCCGCCGACCGCTCCATCTCGTTCCTGCTGGGCGACGGCGCGGGTGCTGTCGTCATCGGTCCGAGTGAATTCCCCGGGATCTCGAAGACCATCTGGGGCTCCGACGGCTCGAAAGCCGGCGCTGTCGGCATGGACGGCACGCTCACCCAGTTCCGCGACGGCGAAAAGCCCTGGCCGACCCTCCGCCAGGAAGGCCAGACCGTGTTCCGCTGGGCCGTCTGGGACATGGCCAAGGTCGCCAAGCAGGCGCTCGACGCGGCCGGGGTCACACCCGACCAGCTGGCCGCGTTCATCCCCCACCAGGCGAACATGCGGATCGTCGACGAGTTCGCGAAGCAGCTCAAGCTTCCCGAGACCGTCGCCATCGCCCGCGACATCGAGACGACCGGGAACACCTCGGCAGCATCGATTCCGCTCGCCACCCACCGACTGCTCGAAGAGCACCCCGAGCTCAGCGGCGGACTCGCCCTGCAGATCGGTTTCGGGGCCGGACTCGTGTTCGGCGCGCAAGTCGTTGTGCTGCCCTAAACTTGTCAACGGTCAAACGACACCCCTCAAGGAGAAAAACAATGGCATTGTCCACCGAAGAAGTTCTTGCCGGCCTGGCCGAACTCATCAACGACGAGACCGGCATTGCAACCGACACGGTTGAGCTGGACAAGTCGTTCACCGACGACCTCGACATCGACTCGATCTCGATGATGACCATCGTCGTCAACGCCGAGGACAAGTTCGATGTGAAGATCCCCGACGAAGAGGTCAAGAACCTCAAGACCGTCGGCGACGCCGTCGAGTTCATCGTCAAGGCACAGGACTAGAACCACACGTACGGGCGGCCGACCCGAATCGAATCCGGGTCGGCCCTCGTCCGTTGCCGCCTGCGAGCCTGTCGCGCGCGGTCAGTAGCAAATTACGGAGAGTTGCCGTTATGACCAAGAAGATCGTCGTCACCGGTGTGGGCGCTGCGTCGCCGCTCGGTGGCACCGCCGCCGAATCGTGGAGCGCACTGCTCGCCGGTGCATCCGGGGCTTCGACCCTCGACCACGAATGGGTGGAGCGCACCCAGCTGCCCGTCACGTTCGCCGCACAGGCGAAGGTCGCGGCCGCCGACGTGCTCGAGCGCCACGAGGTCAAGCGGCTCGACCCGTCCAGCCAGTTCGCGCTCATCGCGGGTCGCGAAGCGTGGGCGGATGCCGGGGCACCCGAAGTGGAGCCCGAGCGTCTCGCCATCGACTGGGCGACCGGCATCGGCGGGGTGTGGACCCTCCTCGACGCGTGGGACACCCTGCGCGAGCGCGGGCCGCGTCGCGTACTTCCGATGACGGTACCCATGCTGATGCCGAACGGCCCGGGAGCTGCGATCGGGATGGACCTGCACGCGCGTGCCGGCATCCGCACCGTCGTCTCCGCGTGCGCCTCGAGCACCGAATCCATCGCCAACGCCTACGACCACCTGCAGCAGGGTCTCGCCGACGTCGTCATCGCCGGCGGCTCCGAGGCCGCGATCCACCCACTGCCGATCGCGTCGTTCGCGGCGATGCAGGCGCTCTCGAAGCGCAACGACTCCCCCGAGACCGCGTCGCGTCCGTACGACGTGTCGCGCGACGGCTTCGTGCTCGGCGAGGGCGCTGCCGCCCTCGTACTCGAGACGGAAGAGCACGCGAAAGCCCGTGGGGCGAAGATCTACGCCGAACTCGTCGGCGGTGCTGTCACCAGTGATGCGTACCACATCACGGCGCCCGACCCCGAGGGTTCGGCCGCGGCACGGGCCATGATCGCCGCGATCAAGAACTCGGGCGCGACGCTCTCCGATGTGAGCCACATCAACGCGCACGCGACGAGCACGCCGGTCGGCGACATCGCCGAGTACAACGCGCTGCTCCGAGTGTTCGGCGAATCGCTGCACGGTATCCCCGTGTCGGCAACGAAGGCATCCACCGGCCACCTCCTCGGTGGCGCCGGTGCGATCGAGGCGTTCTTCACGGTGATGGCCCTGCACGAGCGTATGGCCCCGCCCACGATCAACCTCGTCGAACAGGACCCCGACATCCCGCTCGACGTCGTCACGTCCCCGCGCCCGCTCGGCGACGGCGACCTGCTCGCCATCAGCAACTCGTTCGGCTTCGGCGGTCACAACGCCGTCGTCGCCTTCCGTTCCGTCTGAGCTGCTTCTTCTGGCTGCGCCGCCGCTCCTGGGGCGCAGCGTAGCTTCGCTTCGGCCGCGCGAGCGCCCTCCGCTTCGCGTTACCGAGTGTTCTTCGCACCACATGAACGAATCCCCGGCTGGATGTCTCCAGCCGGGGATTCGTTCGTCACCACCCCCGGGCGGCAGCGCGTGTGCCTGGGCCGGCCCGCCGGGTGGGAGTTTCGGTGCGGGTGTCAGCCCACCTTGTGGAGCCAGACCACGGGTGTCACATCGCTGGCGTGACGGAACGGCTCGAGTTCGTCATCCCAGGCCTGCCCGAGCGCGAGCCGGAGCTCGCGGTGCAGTTCCAGCGCATCGCCGGCCGCGACCTCCATCGCGTAGCGCACGCGGTCTTCGGGGATGACGGTGTTTCCGGCACTGTCGGTCTGCGAGAAGAAGATGCCGAGGTCGGGGGTGTGCATCCAGCGCGCCCCGTCGGAGCCCGGTCCCGGGTCTTCGGTCACCTCGTAGCGCAGGTGCTCCCACCCGCGCAGTGCCGACGCGATGGCAGCGCCGGTGCCTTGCGGCCCTTCCCAGTAATACTCCGTACGGTGTGCACCCCGAAGGACGGGCTGCGTCTCCCACGTGAAGTTGACGGCACGCCCGAGTGCGCGCCCAGCAGCCCATTCGATGTGGGGGCAGAGCGCGCCAGGTGAGGAGTGCACGAAAAGCACTCCCCGAGCTGTTGGTGCTGCCATGGTGTCCTCCGTTCGGTTTGGTACGTCTTCCCCAACGACCAGTGGAACGGATGCCTGCAGCACGTGTATGAAGTTGTGCGGCCGGAGCCGCTGGTTGAATTATGCCGTACAACGGCGCGGAGTTACAAGATTGTGATTCGGCGGTTCGGGCAGGCGCAGGTAATAGCATGCTCGGTAGAGATACAGGAGGCCGCTCGATGTCTGTGCAGAACGCTTTTCTCGCCCTGCTGTCGCTCGGGCCCGCATACGGCTCGCAATTGCAGGCCGAATTCCTCGCACGTGCCGCCCATCGTCGCCAGCTCAACGCCGGCCAGGTGTATTCGACGCTGGACCGGCTGACCGACCAGGGGCTCGTCGAGTCTGCAGGCACGACCGACGACGGGCTCCCGCTCTACGCTCTGACCGACTCCGGCAGAGACCAGGCGATCGCGTGGCTCAGCCGCGGACCGGCGGATTCCCGCCCGGACTGGGACGAGATGCAGGACCAGGTGCTGGTCGCCGCGTCGGTCGAGTCGGCGGATGCACTCCAGATCATCGACGACTACCGGCTGTCGTTCACCGAGAAGATCCGCGAGCTCGAACACGATGCAGACACGCGCGCCTGCCTGGCCGCGAACCGGGCCGCCGATCTCGGCGCCCGTGCGGCCATCACCTGGCTGGACGAGGTGGCGGCAGCCCTGAAGGACGACCCGAAGATCCTGCTCCAGGAACGCAGCACTGAACGCCCGCGGCGGGGGCGACCGCCTGTCAACGACGCCGTCGTGGAGAACTGACCCGCGCTCAGTGCAGCAGTTCGCCCGCCTTGTCGAGCACGTTCTTCTCGCCGGCTTCGATCTTCACGGCGAAACGGTTCTGCTTCGGCGGAAGCGGGCAGTTGAAGTTGTAGCTGAACGCGCACGGCGGCAGGACCGCGAGGTTGAAGTCGAGCGTGACGGTGCCGTCGGGGTGCGGGGCGACGAACAGGAAACGACCGACCGAGTAGGTCGTATCGCCGTTGGTGGCGTCGGAAAAGACCAGCTGGAGCGCGCGGCCGGCCTTGAAGGCGGCCAGGTTGTACTCGACCCCGTCCTTCTCGAAGCGGATCTCACCCGGGATGACCATGTCGCGCGTCTTGCCGTCGTCCTTGAGGTGCTCGAAGCCGACGGTCAGTCCACCCTCGATGGGCGTGAAGCTCGCCTGGATGACCCATTCCGGGTTGTAGTCGAAGGCGTCGATGGAGCCGAACTCCTGAATGGCCTCGGAGTTCGCATCCCACACCCGCAGCGCGTACTCGCCCTCCTCGCTCGCGATCACGAATCCGCTGACCGTGTCGCTGAAGACGATGTCGCTCGGGCTCGCGTCGTCCTTGCCGCGCACGATCACGTCGCCGTCGACGAGTTCGCCGTCGACGGTGATGCCATCGGCTGCGGTCGCCGTGAGTTTCAGCCCGGACTGCCCCTTCGGAAGCGGCGCCCATAGGCCGGGCACGCCCCAGACGCTCTGTGCGGGCGCCTCAGGGTCTCCTGTGATCCACTGCGTGTTCACGAGTGCAAGGTTGCCTTTGGGCGCGGTGACGGCCTGCTCGCGACGCCGGTGGTAGGTCGCGAGTGCGTCGCGCGGGTCGGCGGGTGCGGTTGCGGTCTCAGTCATGGTGTCCATCCTCTTTCACGTCTCAGTTCCCAACCACCTTCGACACAGGTTTATTGCTACTTCGCTTCAGCGTAGGTGTCCACCACGGCAGTGGTGACGGGGAAGTCGACAGGAAAGGCTCCGAAGAGCAGTCGCCCGGCCTCGCGCGCGGACGCCGCCACGGTGTCCGCGACGTCGTCGGCCACGTCCTCCGGAGCGTGGACGATCACCTCGTCATGGAGGAAGTACACGAGGTGTGGCCCGTGCTCGATCCGGCTTCCCGGTGGGGTCAGCGAGTCGAGTCTCTTGCGCAATTCGGCCATCCAGCACAGCGCCCACTCGGCCGCGCTCGCCTGGACGACGAAGTTGCGCGTGAACCGCCCCCAGTCCCGCGCCTGGCTTCGGGCTCGCCGCTCGTCCGCTTCCGTCGAGTCGGGGGCGGATGCGCTCCCCTGGGTCTGCAGCCAGGCCGCGCCCGGGCGCGGTGAGCTACGCCCCAGCCTGGAGGTGACCACGTCGCCCCGCTCACCGGCTCGCGCAGCCTCCTCGACCATCCGGATCGCTTTCGGGAACGCCCTCGCGAGCCGCGGCATGAGTCGCCCGCTCTCGCCGGTGGTCGCACCGTACATCGCTCCGAGCATCGCCACTTTGGCGTGTGCCCGTTCGTCGACCGCTCCCGATGCGACGATGCCCTCGTACAAGTCCTTCCCGCGCCCGGCGGCCGCCATCGCCGTGTCGGCGGACAACCCCGTCAGGATGCGCGGCTCGAGCTGCGCGGCGTCGGCGACGACCAGCTTCCACCCGGGGTCCGCGACCACGGCCCCTCGCACCTGGCGCGGGAGCTGGAGCGCTCCCCCGCCCTTTGTCGCCCACCGGCCGGTGACGACACCGCCGGGGATGTAATCGGGGTGGAACCGTCCATCGCGGATCCAGCTGTCCATCCAGGCCCACCCGTTCGCACTCGCCAGGCGCGACAGCTTCTTGTATTCGAGGAGGGGAGCGATGACCGGGTGCTCGACCTTCTTCAACTCCCATGACCGGGTCGACGTGACCACGAGGCCTGCGCGTCGGAGAGCCCGCAACAGGTCGGCCTGGCTGTCCGGGTTCAGCGAAGGCGCGCCGAGTGCGGAGCGCACCTCGCCGGCGAGAGCTTCGAGTTTGGCGGGGCGTGCTCCTGTCATCGGGCGGGGTCCGAGCAGCTCGGACAGCAACGCATCGTGCAGATCACTCCGCCAGGGAAGTCCTGCGTACTGCATCTCGGCGGCGATCAAGGCTCCGGCGGACTCGGCAGCCAGCAGGAGACGGAGCCGCCCGGGCTCTTGGCTGCCCGCGACCGCGGCCTGCTGGAGGCGGAATTCTGCAAGGACCGAGGTCGGACCGGCAGCCGAGCCGGCATCCGGGGCGGCCTCCGCGGCGTCGCCGTCGGGGTGGAGGTCGAAGAGGGCGGCAGCCTCGCCGGGCTGCTCGTCGAGTGTTGCGGCGGCATCCCATCCGCTCGGCGGCGCGAGGGCGAGCTCGGAGCGCGCGCTCAGGGTCGAGAGACGCAGGATGCGATGGCTGAGCGACAGGTCGACGCACCGGTCGACGCGCACCCCTTCCGCGAGAAGGGACGGGTACCACGCCCGGGTGTCGTTCCACACCCATCGCGGACGCCGCTTTTCGGCCTCGGCGACGAAATGCGCAAGCTCACCCTTGGCGATCTCGTGCTCCGCGAACTCGTTCGCGTCATCGTCCAGTTCGATGGCTACCGTGCGCTCGACTGTGGGGCGGGCGAGGACGATGTGCACTGATCCATTGTCAGGCCTGCCACGACCGAACCTGCCACGAATGGGCCCGTTGCATCCAACCCCAAAAGTGAGGATAATTCATTTCAAGGAGGACTCCCTCGCGGGAGGCGAAGACGATGACAGTGTATCTCTACGACAGCAAAGGAGCTTTCGTAGCTTTTCGCATCGAATACGACGGCCGGTACCTGTTCGATCCAGACGGCGAATGGATCGGATGGTTCCCCTGGTCGAACGACGATGTCGCCACCCGCGACGGGGCCTACCTGGGCACCGTGGTCGAAGACAGGCTGCTCTGGCGGATCGAGCAGCGACACCATGTCGACCCCGGGTATCCTGGCGCTCCGCGGTTCCCCGGGCGCGCGAGCTACCCGGGCAATGCAGGCTACTTCGGCTGTGTCGAAGGATTCATCGACGTGCCCCACCACCTCCTGATGCCGCGCCACGCCTACGGGACGCCGCTCGCCTCCTGAGGTGCCACCCACCTAGCCTGCTGTGCCCGCCCGTTCGGGACGATCCCGCCCGCTCGACGTGGCGGGCACGTACCGAGCCGCCGGGCGCGCACCCTCGCCGGGCCCGGCGATCAGTCGGACAGGCTCGCGATCCGTGCCCTGAGCTCAGGCCACGCTGCGCCGAACCCTGGGTGGAGGGGCAGTGAAGTCACCTCGCCGACGGGCACCCAGCGCAGCTCGATGCTCTCCACATCCACGATGTGCGGCTCGAACGGCGCTGTCGCCGCGACGACGACCGTCGTATACGACCAGAATCCGAGGTCGAGCACGCTCGTGAAAAGCAGCTGCAGGGCGCCGGGAGGAACATCCGCCTCCTCCGCCGCCTCGCGCAACGCGCCGTCCACCGCGGACTCCCCCTCGTGACGTGCCCCGCCCGGAAGGCCCCACGTTCCACCGTGGTGGCTCCACTCAGCCCGATGCTGCAGGAGGACGCCGCGGTAGCGGTCGAGCACCAGCAGGCCGGCCGCGCCGAACCGCCCCCAGTACCGTTCGCCGCTCGGGCCTTCCACCCACGCATCGCCCGAATTCACCCTTCCTACGTTAGTCGCCCGCCAGCGGCTCGAACCCTTGCTCGTCGCGCTGCGTAACGCTCCGGCGAACACATGATCTAGAGTTCCGCCATGAACCGAAGCGCCGGGATCCTGCTTTATCGCCGCACGGCCGACGACGGCCTCCAGGTGTGGATTGCACACATGGGCGGCCCGTTCTGGGCGGGGAAGGACGACCGCGCGTGGTCGATTCCGAAGGGCCTGGTCGACGAGACCGACGACGGGGACGAGCTCCGCACGGCCCGGCGCGAGTTCCTCGAGGAGATCGGAACGCCGGCACCCGACGCCGAGTACGAGAAGCTGGGCGAGTTCCGCCAGTCGTCGGGCAAGACCGTCATCGCGTTCGCGGCCGAAGCGGAGTTCTCCCCCGCCGCGATCGTCAGCAACACCTTCTCGCTGGAGTGGCCCCCACGGTCGGGCCGGCTGCAGGAGTTCCCCGAGATCGACGACGCGCGCTGGTTCCCAGCCGACGTCGCCCGCGCGAAGGTGGTTGCCGGGCAGGTCGCGGTCCTGGATGCGCTGGTCGCGCACCTCGCTCGCCGAAACTGAGAACCCGAGAGACCTGCGACATCTCGGCCCGCTTCTGGTGGACCGCTGGGACTCGGCACCATACTGGCTGAAGGCGGGATGGGTGCATCCCGTGCCTGGACAGAACGTGGGGGATCATGGCTCAGAGCAATTCATCGGGGCAAGCGGGCGGGCAGACTCCCGGTACACGTGGGCGCACGCTCGCGATCATCATCCTCAGCGTGTTCGCCGCGCTCCTCGTCGGGATCATCATCTGGCTGGTCGCCACATCGAACGCGACACCGGCGCCGACCCCGACCCCGTCGCCGACGACCACACCGAGCCCGACCGTCACACCGACGCCCACGCCGACACCGACTCCCACCGCGACCGCTGGGACGGGCACCTGCGGGGTCTCCACGCTGACGATCACCCTCGGCGAGACGGAGGGCGCCGCGGGCAGCCGCTACGTTCCGATCATCTTCACGAACAAAGGCAGCGTGGGCTGCACCCTCACCGGCTATCCCGCCGTGTCGTTCGTCGGCAACGGAAACGGCACCCCGATCGGGCCACCGGCCGACAACGACCCGACGACACCGCCCGCCCAACAGCTCGTGTCTCCCGGATCATCCGTGACGGCCCAGCTGCGTGTCGCAGTCGCACAGAACTTCTCGGGATGCACCGTGGTGACACCCGACGGCTTCCGTATCGCTCCCCCGGGATCGAGTGCCTCGGCGTTCGTGGCATTCACCGCGCTGCAGGCGTGCGACAACCCGAGCATCCACCTGCTCACCGTGCAGTCGGTGGCGCCCAAGCACTGACCGGGAGCGCGTGGGCCGGCTAGGCCCTCGCGCCCGTCGGGATGAGGTTCGCGAGCTTCTGGGCGACGTTCAGATAGCCCTTCCCGCCCGACAGCTGCTGGTAGCGGGCGAAGCTCGTGATGGGCTGTTTCTTGCCGGCGTTGAGATAGTAGATCGAGCCGTCAGGCGTCCGGATGAATGCTGTCGCGGCCGTCCCCTTGTGCAGCAACGCGCAGGTGAACGTGTCGAGCGGCACGAAGGTGATCGGATAGTCGGGCAGCAAGGATGCACCGATCGGGTGGACGGATCCGCCCGCACTCACGTACCGCTGGGACCCGCAGGTGATACCGAACACGAGCCTCGTGGGCGCTGTCGGGTAGGCGTTCAGCCTCGCCTGCGTCGTGTAGGTCACTTTGGTGATGCCGGCCTGGTACGCGAAGAGCATGTCACTGAAGGCGACCTTGTTCGTCACGCCGTTGACGAGGTACACGGTCGCGTTCTGCGGTGTGCGGACCAAGGTGCCCGCGGTCAGAGCCACCGGCCCGAAGCGAAGCGAAGCGATCAGTCTCTGCGGCACCGTCACGATCGTCGGCGCCTTTCCGCCCGACAGTGCGATCAACGAATCCCACGCTCCGACCGGCAGTACCTCAGTCGGCATCGTCAGGTAGACGGTGGCGCCGGATGCCGACATGATGGCCGTTCCGGGCTGGACCGCGCCCATCGCCGTGTACGAGCCCACAAACGCCTGCGAGACCGTCACCGGGTCGAGGGATGCGCCCCCGACGCCCTGCGCCCACGTGTACAGGCCGCCCGTGCCGAGGACGGAGATGGCCGGGTTCCCGGACACCTGCATCACGCCGATGAACGGCGCGGTGGAGGACGGGATCTTCGCGAGACTTCCGGCCTGCAGCGACCCCACTCTGCGCGTCGAGCTACCGGCCAGCGCCACAACGCTCGGGTCGACGGCATGCTTGAGCCCGCCCGCCAGAAGGTAGTACGACGACGTATCGGTCTGGGCGACGTAGACGCTGTCGCGCACAATCGGCGTGCCGAACGGCAGGTAGGAGACGACTTCGTCGGACAGCCAGTTGGCGGGACCCGTCGGTGCGCCGGACGCGGTCAGCGACGCCGTGTCGAGGATCTGGTGACGCAGGCCTCCGCTGATGTAGTACCGGGCGCCCGAGAGCGTATTCATGATCGGACCGACCGCCGGACCGGTCACATAGGCGGCGATCTGGCCATCCGAGACCTGAACGTAACCGCTGGGATCGCAGCGTCCGCCGTAGTCGGCGACCAGAGTGCACGAGTTGAACGGCAGCTTGATCCCGGAGTCGACGAAATACATGGCGCCGGCCGGGGAACGCAGGATGCGGCCGGCGGGCTGCTGTGTCGCCATCGTGTCGAGGAACGCCTGGGACACGTACGTGACTTTTCCGAACGGAGCGAACACGCTCAGCATCGTCGCGTTCGGGATCGGGTACTTGTTCGCCCCAGAGATCAGGTAGACGGTGGGGTTCGCGACCGTCCTGGCGATGCTGGAGCCGAGGCTGTACGCGGTCAGGGCGGCGGAGCTGCCGTTGAAGACGTCCTGGTCCCCAGGGAAGACGCCCGAGTCGGCGTACTGCCAGAGCGTGTAGTTCGACCAGCTGGCGGGAAGCGTTCCAGCACCCTCAGAGATGCTGTTCGGGTAGCGCGCGATGAAAAGCGGGCTGGCTGCGAACTGGTTGCTGTTGCCCGTACAGCTCGTCCACCAGTTCGTCGTCGAATAGATCGCCGCCCACCGGCCGATCCGCGCGTGGATCGTATTGACGAAGTCATGGATCCAGGACACCATCGCCGCCTGGCTCAGGCCGTAGCAGGTGGCCCCGTACGGGTTGTACTCGATGTCGAGCAGCGGAGGCATGGTGCGGCCATCGTTGGTCCCCGCGCCGCCGTGGGCCATGAACCAGTTGGCCTGGGTAGCACCGGACGAGGTGTTCGGCGTCGCGAAATGGTACGCGCCGTGGGCGAGCCCGGCGGCATACGAGTCGTTGTACTGCTCAGAGAACTGACTGCTGGTGTAATCGGTCGCCTCGGTCGCCTTCGCGTAGACGAAACGGGCGCCGTTGGCCCGGATGGTCGCCCAGTTCGATGCGTTGAGGACCTGCCAGCCGCTGACGTCGAGCCCGGGGACGCCTGGCGGCCCTGCTGCGGTCGCCGCAGCCATCGGGGCTGCGGCCATCGGGGCGGCCATGGGTGCAGCCATTCGCGTCGACGCCTTCGGCGCGGGAACACCCTCGAACTGGCGGACGGTCGAGCCCATGCTGTGGTTGCCGGTGGCATTCATGGTCGCGAGCGACGGGTCGGGTGTGAGCGGATCGGGCTGCGGGGCGGCCTGCCCGGCGCCCGGCGCGGTGGACGGTGACTGTGACGGAGCTGGGGGCTCGGCCGGGGCTGGCGCGGGCGCCTGTTTCGGCGACGCCGACGGACTCGGCGTGGATATCGGGGTCGGCTTCGGCGCCGACGGCGTCGGAGTTGCGGAAGTCCCTGCGGGAGACGCGGATGCACTGAGGGGTGGGGCGGTGCCTGTCGCGACACCCGCGATGAGTGCGAGCGCGGCCATCCCGGTCACAGCGGAACGCAGAAATGGACGCATCGGAAAGCCCTTCAAACCAGTGTTGTCGGCGACCTCAGCGGGTCATCTTGTCAATGCTGGTGAGCCTTCGGGCGACTCGTCGCACTACCCACGCTAATACCGCTTGCCGGAAGCGGCCACCTTTCGCCGGTTGCGGAGTGTCGAATATGGTTGGCCCGTGAGCAACGAAGAGCAGTGGACGACGACCTATGACGGCCAGGACTACTTCTGCGAGGTGAGCGAGGCGGACACCTGGTCGATCGTGCGCAACACGCCATACGGCACCGAGAGCGTCGGGCAGATCCTGATGGAGGACGGCGGCTACGTCGCCTACCCGCAAGACCTTCCGACCGATGGCGGCCCCGTCGGATTCGGGCCGTTCGCCACGTTCGACGCCGCCGCCACGGAGCTGGTCAGCGGCACGCCCTAAGTCCTGCCCGCTGAGCCCTGCCCGCCACTTCGCGGCATTCCCGCCAGCTCGACGTGGCGGGGACGTCCCAAACGGGCGGGCGCACCCATATGCACGGTGTCAAGGACCCTTGACTAGGCTCTGCGCTCCACCTACGATCGACGTATGACAAGCGACCTTGACACCGGAGGAGAATCACCGCTCGAACTGCGCCGACGGCGCGCCTTCCGCGTACGGATGTGGGTGGGAGCGGGATCGTTCCTGCTCGCGAATTTCGCACTCTACGCGTTAGGCCACGGTGCGGGTCCCTGGCGTCTCGTGTGGGCACTACTGCCGTTGATTCCCATCGTGTGGATCGTGGTCGCCATCGTGCTTCGTGTGCGACAGATGGACGAATACCAGGCCAAGTTGTTCTTCCCCGGGCTGGCGGTCGGCTTCACTGTGGCGATCGTCACGGCCATCACGCTCGGCACGCTCAACTCTGCCGGGCTCGAGGTGCCCGACAACGGGTGGATCGTGGCCATCGCCGGGATCGTCTCGTGGGAGGTCACCAACCTCGTCACCGGAGCCCCAAGCGCCTGATGGACAACCTGATTCGTTCCGAGCGGGAAGCACGCGGATGGACGCAGGCTATGCTCGCGGAGCGACTGGAGGTGTCGCGTCAGACCGTCGTCGCCCTCGAGACGGGAAGGTACGATCCCTCGCTTCCGCTGGCATTCCGTATCGCTCAGGTCTTCGAAAAGCCGATCGAAGTGCTCTTCACGCCCTGAACCTATCGCTCTCAGCCGCTTGGACACGCCGGTTGAGGATTCACGTCCCGTTCGCCCAACTAGTGTCCGGGTTTGTCCGCGTCTTGCGCCGCGAGGCCCACTCCCCGGTGCATTCGCACCCATGTCGACCGTCGCCCACACCTACGTCGAGGCTGCGAAGCATCAGGACTGCGGGACGACCCGCGCGCTCACAACCACCAACACCTGGGCATGGTGCGACGACCCACGACTGATCTCATACAAGACCGTTGGCCGGACGGGCGCCGACGGCGAATGCATCGACTACCAGATCACGATCACGGCAAGCAGCGACGGATCTATGGATGCGGGCACCGAGCCGTGGTCGTTGTGCTTCCGGCAGACGAAGGCAGGATGGCGGTTGTGGGACCAAGGTCAGGGCTAGAGAGCCGGAATCGACGAAAGGTGCTCAATGGACCGCGACCGCGCTGCCGGTGAGCTCATGGCGTGAGAACGTGTAGACGAAGCAGTAGTACGAACGCGCGCCCGATGCCCATTGTGCGGCAGTGTTCGGGTAGCGGATGTCGACCTGGACGTCTTCGTTCCACACCGCAACCCAATCCCAGTTCAAGAGGCCCAGAGCGGTGCAGAGATCGGAGACCCGGGCATCCAGCGCGTTCGTCCCCGGGAAGGGTGCGCCGGCAGGCTCGGGCAGATCGCCCCTGGAGAGCACCTGCGCGATGTGCTGCGCGGCGCAGTTGACCACTGGATAACCGTCGGCCCACCGCGAGGGAAAGGTCTGAAGACAGTCGCCTGTCTTGAGCGAGTCCACGGGCTGCACGGGAACGGTGGCGACCTCTGTCGGGGTCGGACGTGGAGGCAGACCCAGCGGGGTCGGCGCCAGGTCCGGATTCGGGGTCGGCAACCACTCCACCTGGGGCGCCGACGAAGCGTGCCCCTGAGCGTGCCCGGCCGGAATTCCTGTCAGGAAGGCTGCGGTGGCCACGAGCACGACCGCGACAGCGACGGTGGAACCGACCAACACGATCCAACCTCGCCGTGAGAGCCCATCGGGCGGCAGCCCGGCGCGCGTTCGCGATCGGCTGTCCTTCACTCGCTCATCCTGACTTCGAGCACGACGGCGCATCGGCACGATCATTTCGGCGGTGGGCACGCTTTCGTGATCGCCGCTGCCTTGTCGCCGTCCATCAGGGCTCCATCGCTCGGGTACCAGTTCTGGTGCGGCCACGTCGCGACGAACGTAGCGCGCGACGGCGCCGGCGGTTCAGCGACGCCGTTGGCCTCATAACAGGGCACCAGGAACTCGGTGAGGTAGTCGTAGAGGTACCCCAGCTGCTGTGGGGTCAGCGGCGGGGCGGGCCGGTATGGATGCTCGACGTTGCACACCCAAGCGCCGATCGCCTCCTTCTCATCGCTGGCGTCTGCGCCGACACTGCTGGGCGCGTCGCCCTTCTTCGCACCGGCCGGGTATCCGTTGGCGATCGGCACCCCCTGCTCGGTCAAGCACTGAGACATGACCGCTACCTCGGTGGCATCGGTGATGTACCCGCCGAAGGTGACCTGGGGTCGAACAGCTGATGGGTACTGGAGCAGCACCTGCTGCCAGGCTTGATCGGCGTTCGAGAGACGACGCTGCTCGGTCTGTGCTGCGGTCTGCGGGGCAGGCGCCGGCGAGGGCCCGAGATCGGGCATCGCAACCGTCACCGCCAACTGCGTAGGAGTGGGCGTGGGTATCGCCTGTGGATCGGCAGTGGCAGCCGTCGCGCATCCGGTCAGCGCTGCCAGCACCGCAACGCCTATCGCCGCCCGCCCGAGTTGCCCGATGTGACCGCGCTTCGTCGTCACAAGTCCACCCTTCCCCGTTGACCCGGCCCTCCCAGACGTGCCTGAGCATACTGTACGGTCTACCGCGATGTGGGCGGCGGATATCTCGAAGGAGAATGCTCAGGTGCTCGATGCCTCGGCGATACTGGCGATCGTCTCGTTCAGCATCCGGTCGAAATCCTCGGAGCTCTGCTGCACAGTGAGCCCCTCGAGCAGTGCTCGGGAGAAGCTCGCGATGATGCCATTGTTCCGCGCCAGACGTTCGTCAGCCTCATCCCTGCTGTAGCCACCTGAGAGTGCGAGCACCCGGAGCACGTTCGGATGCTCGACCAAAGGCCGGTAGAGGTTGTCGGTATCGGGGAGGGTCAGCTTCAGCATGATCCTGTGGTTCGCGTCCAGCTTGTCGACCTCGACGAGAAGGGATTCCTGCAAGAGATCCTCCGCTTCGCTCTTGCGCGTGCTGTGGATGTCGATCTCGATTTCGACGATGGGAACCAGTCCCGCCGCCAGCACCTGTTGCGCGACGGAGAACTGCTGCTCGACCACGGCCTGCATGCCCCGACCGGGCAGCGTGATGAAGGAACGCATCTTCGTCCCGAAGATGCCGTTGTCGATGGCGCGATCGAGCAGTCCGGGGAGGTTCGGGATCGGCTTCATCAGCTGGGCTCCGTCTGCGCTGGCGGACAGCCCCGCGTCGATCTTGAGGAAGGGCACGCTTCCCTTGACGTTCCACAGGTAGTCGGCGGATGGGCGACCGCCGATCTGGCGGTTCATCGTGTCCTCGAACAGGATCGTTCCGATCACCCGGCCGCCGTCGAAGCTGGGACTGGTGATGATCCGGGTTCGCATCTCATGCACCCGGTCGAACATCTCGGCATCGGTCGAGTAGGCGTCGTCAGGGATGCCGTACCGACGCAGCGCCTGTGGAGTGCTCCCCCCGCTCTGGTCGAGCGCCGCGACGAAGCCGGCTCCGACGCGGACCTTCTCCAACTGTTCGGTGTTCATCTCATCTCCTCCAGCCCATTGATACATGCCGCTTATCGGCCAGTCAATGAGCGGTCTTAGACACCACGACAACCCCCTGTCAGTCTGGAAAACATCCCCCACCTGCCGTTCGCCGGCAACTGATCGAAGGAAGTCATGTCCGAATCATCGAATCCCCAGCCCGCTGATCTTCGCGTGGCAATTCTCGGCACTGGAACGATGGGAGCGGCTATGGCCCGTTCGCTCCTGCGATCCGGGATCCATGTGACGGTATGGAACCGAAGCGTCGAGAAGACGAAGCCTCTCGTCGACGCGGGTGCGCGCGCCGCATCCAACCCGTACGGCGCGGTGCGCGACGCCGACGTCGTGCTCACGATGCTCTTCGACGCCGCCGCAGTCCTGCGCGTTGCCGCCGAGTTCCTTCCGGGAGTACGCGACACCGCAATCTGGATGCAGAGCGCAACGATCGGAGCGGACGGGATGCGCAGCGTCGCAGCTGCCGCATCCGGTCACCACATCAGCGTCGTCGACGCGCCGGTACTCGGTACGAAGGACCCCGCCGAACGCGGAGCACTGACGGTGCTCGCATCGGGCGAGAGCGGAGCCGTCGCGGCATTGCAGCCCGTTTTCGACGCGATCGGATCGAGGACGGTCGTTGTGGGCGATCGTCTGGGCGATGCCTCCGATCTGAAGCTTGTCTGCAATACCTGGGTCGCAAGCCTCACGGCCGGAACCGCCCAGTCGGTTGCGCTCGCCCGCGCCTTCGGGCTCGAAACCCAGGCTTTCCTGGACGCCATCGCAGGGTCGGCATCGGACAGCCCGTACGCGCACCTCAAGAGCGCAGTGATCCTGGGAGGCAACCGGGCTCCGCAGTTCGCACTCGACGGCCTGCTGAAAGACCTGCGCCTTGCACAGGCGACGGCCGGGCATTCGGCCACCACTTACCTCGACAGCCTGGAGCGTCTCTACACCGAGGCAAGCCAGGAGGGTCACGGCCACGAGGACGTCGCGTGGGTATACGACGCGATCAGTGCGCCGATCCCCACCCGCTAGCCGACGACACCATTTCACGAACCAACGACAAAAGAACAGGACGAACACATGAAAACCTTCACCCCGCCACAGACAACGTTTCTGGCACCCCGGGTCGTTCTCGGGCTGATGCGGATCTCCGCACTCGACGACAAGGAGATCCGAGCCCTGGTCGGTGCAGCCGGTGATGCCGGTATCAATTTCTTCGACCACGCCGATGTCTATGGCGGCGACCACGAATGCGAGAGGCGCTTCGGGGACGCGGTCACGTTCACACCCGCACACCGCGAGTCGGTCTTCCTCCAGTCCAAGGTCGGGATCAGGAACGGATTCTGGGACTTCTCGAAAGAGCACATCCTCAGCTCCGTCGACCGGACGTTGTCCGCTTTGCGGACGGACTACCTCGACATCCTCCTGCTCCACCGTCCCGACACTCTGGTCGAACCGGACGAAGTCGCCTCAGCGTTCGATCTCCTGCACAGCTCGGGGAAGGTCCGCAACTTCGGTGTGTCGAACCAGACTCCCGGCC
This sequence comes from Leifsonia tongyongensis, assembly GCF_010686705.1. GTDB lineage: Bacteria > Actinomycetota > Actinomycetes > Actinomycetales > Microbacteriaceae > Diaminobutyricibacter > Diaminobutyricibacter tongyongensis. Next base: position 686,979 of record NZ_JAAGWY010000002.1, read on the forward strand.
AGGTCGAACTTCTCAAGCGCTCTGTGAGGCAACCACTCGCCTTCAACCAGGTCCAGCTCAGCATCACGCACTCACCACTCATCGCGGCCGGAATCACATCCAACATGGCCGGACTGGACCAGTCGGTCGACCGCGACAACGGCATCCTCGATTACAGCCGCCTCAACAGCATCACGCTGCAAGCGTGGTCGCCGTTCCAGAAGGGCTTCTTCAACGGTGTCTTCATCGGTGACCGCGAGAACTTCGGACCGCTGAACGATGCGCTCGACGAGATCGCTGCCGCACACGGCGTGACACCGACCGGCATCGCCGTCGCCTGGATTCTCCGGCATCCGGCCAACATGCAGGTGGTGCTCGGCACGACCAAACCGGAGCGAGTCGCGGAATCCGCTGCGGGGTCGGATGTGCAGCTGACGCGCGAGGAATGGTACCGACTCTTCACCGCAGCCGGGCACATCCTCCCCTAGATGCCGAAGCAGCATGACCAGGCGATCACGCATCCGTCGACTTGCGCCGGGCTCGCACCTGCCGGCACTTGTGGTGACCCTCATCATCGCAGCCGTCGCGGCCCTTTTCGCCGCTTCGTACAGCCTGGCCATGGCCGATCCCAAGCCACACGACGTGCCCATCGGTCTCGTGTCGAGTGCGGTCACGCCGACCCAGCTCCGCGCGGCACTCGCCGAGCCGACGACGACCACCACCTTTCGCATCACGACGTTTCCGACCACCGCCGACGCACTCGCCGCCATCCAGGACCAACGGATCTACGGTGCTCTCGCCGACGACGGAACATCGGGGCGCCTCTACGTCTCGAGCGCTTCGGGGGATTCGGTGGCCCGCCTGCTCGAGGCGGACGCCCCCGCACTCGAAACAGCGTTCGGGCATCCGGTCACCGTCGAAGACACCCACCCGCTGAGTCCGGGCGACCCCTCCGGGCTTGTCCTCTTCTATGTGCCGCTGGTCGCTGTGATCATCGGATTCCTCGGAGCCGTGCAGACCCGCACCAACGCAGCGAAACTGACGATCCGCGGCGAACTCTCCTGGGACCTGGTCCGGTCGGTGCTCGCCGCGTTCGCCATCGTTCTCAGCATCGGCGTCATCCTGCGGATCATGCCGATGCCGTTCTTGCCCGCCTGGGGTGTTCCCGCACTGACGATGCTCGTCGCCGGGATGACGTACAACGTGTTCCGAATGCTGATCGGGGCACGGTGGGCCCTTCTTCCGACGTGGGTCGTTTTCGTGCTGATCAGCAACCCGGCGTCCGGCGGGGCGGTCGCTCCCAGTCTCCTGCCGCCGTTCTACGAGTTCATAGGCAGGTGGATGCCTACCGGAGCAGCGGTCAACGCCATCCGCGACCTGGCGTACTTTCCGGGCAACCTGCATGCCGAACCGTACATCGTTCTCGGCGCATGGCTCGTCGTCACCACCACCCTGTTCGTGGCACTGCGCCTGTATCGTTTCGGCCCCGGTGTCCCTGGAGACGCCGTGAACGGGTTCGTGCACCGGCCGGCGGTCGCTGAGGACGGCCCGACATCAGACACGACGCCGAACCCGATCGTCACATCGAAATGAAGCCCCGCATGCGGTGCCCGATTGCGATGGACTCACCGGAGATGGCACCGGAGATCGGTGAGGCGAGGAACGCCACCAGGTTGGCAACGTCGGAGGGACTCGACTCGCCTGCCTTGCCGTACTCGACCTCCGAAGTGGGGTCGTCACGAACTGTACCGGGATTGACGACATTCACGGTCACCCCTGTACCGGCGACGGAATCCGCAAGATTCTTCGCCACGATGATCAAGGCGGCGTTCCGCACACTGCCAGTGATATTGCCGGTCGTGAAGGCGTTTTGACCGCTGATACCGACGATCCGGCCATATCCCGACCCCGTCATCACATCCATCGACGCTTTCGCGACCCGAAGGAATGCGAGGGCCTTCGCATCGACGGCTTCGAGCACCTGTGCCGGGTCGGAGTTTCGCGCCGGATCAAGGGTTCGAGCGCTCGGTGCCGCAGTGACGACGACGCCGTCCAGACGACCGTGACGAGCATGCACATCCGCAATCGCAGCAGAGACCGAGGAGTCGTCGCGCGCGTCGAGAACGATCCCGCCCTCGCCCCGACGCGACGCCGAAACGACGGTCGCGCCTTCGGCTTCCAGCCGGGCGACAACGGCCGTGCCGATCAGGCCACTTCCTCCCACGACGAGCACAACACGATTCTGGAGCTGTAGATCCATTCCTCAACCCTATTACCGGGGCTCAGTCGCACCCGCAACCGCATCATGGCGATAGCTCGATGCTCCAGTGGCCGTGTACGACGCAGCACCGGTACCGGCGAGTCGGCCGCCGTCGACGATGAGGTACTCCTCACGGATGGGGCGACCGGCAAACCAGTCTTCGAGGCGCGGCGATCGCCAGTTTCAATCTCGGCGCGTTCGCGATGCGCTCTGCGGTCAGGTAGGCGGGCCAGAAGGGCTGGGAGATGACGATGTCCGCATCCGCGAGTTCGCGGTTGAAGACCGAGTCGGACCCTTCCTTGTCGGAGGTGACCACGAGCTCATGCCCGGCCGCTTCCACAAACGCCCGCAGCCCGAGCTCGCCTGAGACTGACCCGAGCAGTTCCCCCGGCGTGAAGTCGATCGCCGACGGCGTGGGCAGCGACTGGCCGTCCGGGTACCGGCGGAGCGCCGGGATGCTGTCCCGGGCGTAGACGGGAGGATATCCGCTCACGGGGTCCGGGTTGCAGAGGGGCCGATGGCGAAGAGCTCGTTCAGCGAGAGCGCGGCTGCGGTCTTCGCGAACGACCGGGCGATGAGCGAGCCTGGTTCACGTGAACCGATCGCCACCACGATCCGCTGTCGCGCCACCGGCTCGGCCATCGTCACGACGTCGGGCCCCGTCGGGCCGCCCCTGGGGAACAACCAGTTGCTCGGCACGATGCTCGCCCACCGTCCGGTCCTGACCAGTGCATACAACGACGCGATCGAATCGGTCTCGACCTGCGGATCGAGGACGAGACCCTGGTCGGCGAATGCCTGATCGATCAGCTTCCGGCTGTGCATCCGTTGATCCAGCATCGCCAGCGGAAGGCGATGCGCCTCGACCCACGGCATCGACGTACCCCTGTCGGGCAGTAGCTCGCGCGGGACGATGAGGACGTAGTCCTCGTCGTAGAGAGGCACGGTCTCCAATCCGGCCTCGTCCGCCGGCCCGGCCGCCATGACCGCCGCGTCCAGTTCGAACTCCGACAGCATCCGAACCAGGTCGTCAGCCGACAGGCGGGTCTGAACGCGAACCTTCGCGAGGGGATGGATGGCCGCGAACGCCTCCACAGGCAACGAGACGGTAGTCGACGCTGTCGGGGTCGCGCCGACGCGAAGGGTTCCGGTGAGCCCGGACTGGACCGCCCGCACCTCGGCCTTGAAGGCGTCGTGCTCGGCCAGGATGCGCTTGGCCCAGATGACCAGACGTTCGCCCTCGGGCGTCAGCCCTTCGAACGCATGACCGCGGTTGATCAGCGTGACATTGAGCTCCTGCTCGAGTTTGTGGATCGCCGACGACAGCGCCGGCTGCGAGACATAACTGGCCTCCGCGGCCCGGCCGAAATGCTGCTCCCGAGCAATGGCGACGAAGTATTCGAGCTGACGGAAGAGCATCGGTGCGCTCCTTTGCTGCCTGTGACTGACAGTCATTTTCCCGCGAACCAAACCGCAAACCTAGCGGTCGATTCACCGCGGTTATCGGTCGGTCGAAGCAGGGTCTTGGACAGGCGCGCGCCACTACCTCCACAAGCAGCGCGCTCTCGAAGCCGCCTGAACCACGGGGTGCAGGCCGTGCCCGCCACGTCGGGACATGCCGTCCAGCTCGAGGTGGCGGGGACGCCCCTAGTGGGCGGGCACACCGCGCGCTCCGGTATCCGGCGTCGTAACGGCGCGCTCAGGCGCCGAGCAGCAGCAGTGCGTGGTAGACGACGTAGGCCGGCCAGACGATCGCCTCGAGCAGCCCGAGGACGACACCCCAGAAGGAACCGTTCGACACCGACACGAAGTAGACCGCTGCTCCAATGTAGGCAAGCAGGAAGAAGAACCCCCAGGGACCGTCCCGCACGATCACCCGCGCCCGACTGTCCGAACTCATAGGATCACCGCCCTCGAGGTCGCCCTGACCTCCGTGCCAAGAAGGTTAGCGGTCTGCCGTGCGGCGCGCTACCGCGTCGCAGAACAAGGCGTTGGGCAGATCCAGATGGTGCGCGCCGGCCGGCCTAAAGGCCGAGTGTGAAGACGGTGAGGATGGGGATGGCGGTTGTCGCCGGCTCCGACAGTGACCAGATACGTGACCATGAAAGCCATGAGGGCCGTCGGCAACGCGATGGGTAGCCAGCCGGTCGGGCGCCGAAACATGCTCCCTTTGGTCAGCTCGCCTTGCATACCCGCAACACTATATGAGGGCTTCTCACCTGAACGATGCAGGCGATAGAACTACTGTGGTGGCCGCGCCGAGTCGTTCCACCGCCCTGACACGAGAAATCGAGTTCGTGTGGCCCTGAGCAACGCGAGTGATTTCAAGCACCTTGCCGGTAGCGGTGTCTATGACCACCTGGACTTCCCCGATCACGGGAATTGGGGCGCCCGGTGCACCCTTGAACCCTGCCTGCTGAACATTCTCCGTGCACGTGACCAGGAGGAAATCGTGCGACATCGCCTCGGGCGTGGTGTCCAGGGTTGTCACATCCGGCGACACTGCGTCCCAGACAGCTCTACCAGGCGCTCGAACCACGCTCACGGGCGTACCGGGCTCGGTTGCAAGCAATCTGCCCACCGCGTTCACCATGTTCCACGTCGGGGTTTCATCTGCAGGAATCACCGCGTCGAGGGCGCGGTCAGTCGACTGGTTGGTCACAGCCGGATTCGCGGTCCGCGATGGTGAAGGTGCCGGAGCCGCTGCGCCCGCCGCAAGAGGTGCGCACGTAAGGATGATGGCGGCGAGTGCTGTGCCTGCGAGAACAGACGTGGAAGCCTTGCGCGAGATGGTCATGGGGCTGCCCTCTGCTCAGTTGCGCTCGAGGCTAGCGGAGCACCTTCGCTGTGTCTAGCTCCGTGCGGTTCCCATCACGCTAGGAGCACGAGTCGTACCCGGATTTGACTGAACAGCTGCCGGCAGATCGAATGACGCTCACGCGTCGTGAGGAGGACGACGCAGTCGCTTGACGTCGGTGCGCCGCTTCTTCGCTTCCAAACGCCGTTGCTTGGCACCTCGACTTGGCCTCGTCGGTCTTCGCGACGGTGCTGGCGGCAGGAGGGCGTCAGCCACGATTTCGGCCAGCCGGACGCGCGCAGCTTCCCTGTTGCGCAATTGCGCGCGGTGCTCGGATGCCGCGATCGTCAGCATTCCGTCGACAAGGCGACTGCTCAGACGCTCGAGGAGTCGCTCCCGCTGCAACGGCGAGAGAACGGCGGACCCTGCAACATCCCACACGAGTTCCGCCCGGGAGTCGGCAGTGTTCACACCTTGCCCGCCAGGTCCGGATGACCGCGAAAACCGCCAAGACAGCTCAGACTCGGGGATCGTGAGTCCGGAGTCGACCCGAAGGCCGGGACGGTGAGCAGCGGGCATGCGTCCATCATCCTCTTCCGCTCACTCTCCACCTTGCGCCGAAGTGCAGTGACGACGACGCACGTTAGCTGATCGTCAACTGAAGCCTCGTGCATCCCTGTCGGTAGTGCAGCCTAGGCTCACACCGTGGCCACTCTCGACGACCTGCGCCGGACCGCTGTTCGGTTGCCCGGTAGCGAGGAGCGCGCGACGGCGGGCGGTGCCGCATGGTTCGTTCGCGGCAAGCTGTATGCGTGGGAGTGTCATCCTTGGCCGAGCATCCCCGCAGACATACGCGAGACAATCGCGGCCGAGCTCGTCGTCGGAGTGAAGGTCGCCGACCGCCTGGACGCGCTCGCCCTTGTCGAAATGGCGCCCAACGTGTTCCTGCGCACCACGACCACCTGGGGTGAGCCGAAGGTCGCATTCCGCATGGCCGGCATCGACGAGGACCATCTCGCCGAGCTCGTCACGGACGCCTGGCGTGTGCAGGCGCCGAAGTATCTGCGGCGAGAACTCGACGACGTCAGCCCATAGAGGATTGGCTAGGGACCGGCACTTGTTCGACATCAGCGGAAGGCTCACGAGCGCCACATCGTGAGGAAGACCAAGCTCCTGGTTCGCACCTAGGTCACCGTACGCTGCGGCCAAACCAATCCGGCCGAAGGCACCCCGGATCCGCCGAAGGTCTTCCTTCTGGGTACCGCAGAGCTCAGGTCCCTGGACCGCTGCCTACCGTAAAGTGCCCGACCACGGTCATGCCGTCGCTCTTGTAGACCTTGATCCTCTGTCCATTCGGGTATCGCTTCAGCCAGTCGGCCTGCTGCTTGAGAGCCTGGGCTGGGGAGGTCGGCATGGGGCCGCCGAACTCGGCTTCAATCAGTTCCGTACTGAGTACATACCCGCGCACGGTGGCTCCGGCGTTGTCGGTGCCGTCCACTTCGATGAGGTCGGGCGCGACCGGACTATCGCCCTGATTGCCATAGGTTTGGCCGCGGGCGTTGACCGGCCAATGCGGAATGCGAGCGTAGGACGGCGAAGCGGAGGCATCGCCGGACGGGAGCGCGATCCAGCCTGCATGCTCGGCGGCAACAGCAGCCGCACCGACGCTGGCGACCGCTCCGAGCCCGATGACTCCGATGACAAGCCAGCGCCGACGTCGGCGTTGCTTCACAGGCACGACCACTCGGTGTTCGACCATCTCAACGAGGAAGGACCGGATCATGTCGCTATGCGACGCCGAGAACGGGATGTCGTTGTTCACAGTGAACTCCAGACGCTGTCGAGTCGAATGTCCCCGTCAATTCCAGCCGCCAGTCGTTGCTTCGCTCGCGACAGACGAGACTTCACGGTGCCGACAGGGACACCCAGGGTGGCCGCGACCTCGGACGTGCTCAACTCATCCAGGACGCACGGGGCGAGGATCTCCTGGTCCCTGGGGCCAAGACGATCGAAGGCTGATCTGACCGCTGTCGCCCGTTCGACCGCGCCAAGGCGTTCGGCGATCTCATCCGCGTGGTCGGGCTCAGGCACGGGCGGTGCGATACGTGGCAGCACCGCCCGGTAGCGCCGTCGGGCCCGCCGCTCGTTACGCGCGAGGTTGTTCGCGGTGACCAGAAGCCACGGGAGCACCGAGCCTTCAACCACTCGAACACTCCCTTGACGGCGCCAAGCTTCGACGAAGACCAGCGCGACAAGGTCTTCTGCATCGGAACGCGAGTCACTGAGACGCAGCACATGCCGGAAGACGCGGTCGCGATGCCGGTCATACAGTCGGCCGAAAGCCTGGCCATCGCCGTTGATCGCCGCAGCAAGCAACGTGCCGTCAGCGCTTTCGTCCATACCCTGTATTGTCCGGACTCCCGATTCGGTTCCATGCAACTCCTAAACGGAGCTGAAGGTGCGGGAGCCGCTGCGCCCGCCGCAAGAGGTGCACACGTAAGGATGATGGCGGCGAGTGCTGTGCTGCGAGAACAGACGTGGGAGCCTTGCGCGAGATGGTAATGGGGCTGCCCTCTGCTCAGTTGCGCTTGAGGCCAGCGGTGCACCTTCGCTGTGTCTACTGCCCCTCTTACCCTCCTACGAGAAGAACCCCGACGAACATGATGCTCGCCGGGGGCGTGAGGAAGGTTCAGGCAACCAAGCAGGCTCAGTCCTTCTTGAGCCTCATGATTGTTGTGGTACCGAGCATGCTGGCCGAGTAACTGATTGTGTCGTCCTGGAATGTGAGCTTCTTGGTGTCATCTTGCGAGGACAGGAGGGCTGACTTGGTCGCCTCCTTGTCACGCGTCGAGGTCCATACATACGGAGTCGACGCGTCGGTCGGCGCAGTGAACGTCCCGACCCAGTAGATCGACTTCGTATCGCCGCCGTTGCTCACCCAGTTGATGGTGATGACGTCGCCGGTGATCTCGGCCTCCTGGTAACTGTCTTTGCTGGCCGAGTTGGTCTGCTTCCAGGTGCCGGTCAGGTCGGGAGCCTGCGCGGCTTCCTTGGTCGGCGAGGCGGAGTTGGTGTTCGAGTCCGAGGAAGACGATGTAGTGGCGCCGCAACCGGTCAGCGCGAGACCGGCAGAGAGGGACACAGCAATGGCAAAGGATGTAGTCAGTTTATTCATAGGTGACTCCATCGTGACAGATCTTGGCCGTTCCTCAAGCCCCACTCGAGGGCTGAGGCTCCACGGACAGCTACTCTTTCGCCATGACCAATCCCACTCCGAAGCGATGGCCTCTCATCACGTTGGGCGCGGTCAGCGTGGTCGTTGTACTCCTCGTCATCGTGGGTGTCGCCTCGAATGGAGCTGAGCCAACGCACGGCAGTTCCTCACCCGCCGCTGCGCTGAGCGCCAAGCCGACAGCAGCAATCGCGCTGACCCCGGCCCCGGCTCCCAAGCCGACACGGTCCCCTGCCACGCACCCAGCGCAAACCGGGCTTCGGCAGGTCCACACCGTCCGAACTGAACCTATGGACATCAACCTCACAGCAGGGCAATGTCGCATCCGAACCGTCAACGCAGTCGCCGGGGACTTCCTTCCCGACCCGGCCTGCACACCCGGCGCCGTCGACCCCGCCGTCACGGAGGCGACGATCGGGACGACGATCTGCGTCTCCGGATACACCGCGAGCGTCCGCCCACCGACATCCGTCACGGGACCAGCGAAAGTCGCCTCCCTCGCTGATTACGGAATGGCACCGAGCCCAACGACCGAATACGACCACCTCGTGCCGCTGGAGCTCGGCGGCGCGTCAAGCGTTTCCAACCTGTGGCCGGAGCCCAATACGAGCACCGCAAAAGGCGTCAACAACCCTAAGGACGCCGTGGAAACCGCACTGAAGAAGGCCGTTTGCGCCCACGAAGTGCAACTGCTCGCCGCCCAGAACGCCGTCGCGTCCAACTGGACCACCGCCGAAAGCGTCCTAGGACTTGCCTCCCGTTGACCTGTAGTGGGGGCACAGCGCGGCGGCCAGGCGAAGGTACGCCATTTCTCGTGATGAGAGGCGCCGTACGGTAGGGCGGACGGGACTTGAACCCGTGACCGGCGGATTATGAGTCCGATGCTCTAACCAGCTGAGCTACCGCCCCTAGGACGACTACTCTTTCGTCGTCACCGGCGGGGCCGCCTCCGTCACCGGGTCGGCCACCGCCTCACCACGATACAGGCTTTCGAATGTGGTGAGTGTGCGCTGGATGTCGTGTGCCGCGACGATTCCGAGTGACGCGTTCTTGAGCACATCCAGCTCTTCCTGCGGCATCAGCAGGATGCGCTCGATGCGGTCTGCGAGAGCATGGGCGTTGCCCGGCTCGAAGAGGTAGCCGTTCTCGCCGTCGTGCACCAGGTGCGGGAGCGCCATCGCGTTCGCAGCGACGACGGGCAGTGCCGACGCCATGGCCTCCATGGTGGCGATGGACTGCAGTTCGGCGATCGAGGGCATCGCGAAGATCGTGGCCCGCGTGTACGCCTGGCGCAGTTGTTCATCCGTCACGTAACCGGAGAATGTGACGCGGTCCGCGATGCCGAGTTGGTCGGCCAGGTGCTGCAGATTCTTGAACTGGTCGCCGCCTCCGACGATTTCGAGTTTCGCATCCAGCGAGGCAGGCAGGAGCGCGATCGCCTTCAGGAGGACGTCGATCTGCTTTTCGCCGGTTACGCGGCCGACGAAGAGGATGCGGTTCTCGGTGCGCGGGGAGAAGTCGGGCGTGTAGTTGTGGGCGTCGATGCCGCAGGAGATCGCGTGCACGCCGCGGAGCCCGGTGAACTTCTCGAGGAAGTCCGCGGCCTTGCGGGTCGGGGTGGTGACGGCTTCGGCCCGCCCGAACGTGCGGCGGGCGGCTTTCCACGCCAGCCCGATCGCCCACTCCTGGATCCACTTGGGCAGGAGCGTGAACTCGAGCATGTTCTCGGGCATGAAATGGTTGGTGCCGATGATGCGGATCCCCCGCTTCTCGGCTTCGACGGACAGGCCGCGCCCCACCACGATGTGCGACTGGAAGTGGACGACGTCCGGCTTCACGTCATCGAGGATGCGCGCGCTGTTCTGCTTGATGCGCCACGGGATCGCGAAACGCAGCCAGTCGTGCGGGTACCAGCGCCAGCTGTACAGGCGGTGCGCCGTGACTGTCTGGCCTTCGTATTCTTCGGTCCACGTTCCATGCTTGCTCGATGCCGCCGGCGCGACGATGTGCACCTCGTGACCACGCGCTACGAGGCCCGACGCGAGGCGCTCAGCGAAGCGCGCCGCCCCGTTGACGTCGGGCGCGAAGGTGTCGGCGCCGATAAGGACCTTCAGGGGTTTCTTCGTTCCCGAAGGTGAACCGGTGGGCACGGAGTTATGCGAACCGTTCGAATCGGACAAGTGGAGTGATCCCTACGTTTGTGGCCGGGAAGGAGGATCCGGCGCCTATTTCGCCACCGGACGACCGCTTTCCGGCTGGCTGATTCAATGGCTTAGTCTAAGCCGGACGGACGCACTGTGTCGGCAGCCTTCGTCGCGACAGCTTCCAGTGTCGGCGTCGCGTCGACGGATTGCGGATGGTATTTCGCGAGCAGGAAGACGCCGTAGATCGCGATCGCCCCTGTGACGACGAACCCGATTCCCGCCCACAGCGGCGCCTGCGACGCTTCTCCCAGGATGACGATGCCGATGGTCACGGCGACGACGGGGTCGATCACGGTGAGGCCTGCGATGACGAGGTCGGGCGGACCTGCCGAGTAGGCGTTCTGCACGAAGTAGGCGCCGAGCGCGGCGGCCGTCAGGAGGGAGAGGATGCACAGGACGAGCAGCCAGTCGACCTGTTGCTGGACCAGCCGCGCGATCGTCACTTTCGCGAGGGTGGCGACGAAGCCGTACAGCACGCCGGCTCCGACGATGTACATGAGCGCCTTGAACCGCGAACGGAGGAAGAAGAAGAGCCCGCCGAACACGATCAGCACGACCGCCAGGATGATCAGGATGAGGATGAGGTCCCTGTCCGTCACGGGCAGCTCGCGTGCGAAGAACGCGGCGATCAGCACGAAGGCTCCGACTCCGCCGACGCAGAGGCAGATCGCGATGATCGAGCTGCGATTCAGGCTGACGTGGCTGACGCGGGCGTTCAGGATGGCCGTGATCACGAGTGCGACAGCGCCGAGCGGCTGCACGACGATCAGCGGCGACAGGAACAGGCTGACCAGCTGGAAGACGATCGCGAGACCGAGCATGAGGGTGCCGATCACCCACGACGGGCGCCGGAGGAGCAGGAGAAGCTGCTGCCCGCTCAGGCCGCCTCCGGCCATGTCGGGAGTGGTCGCTTCCACCTTCGCGACGCCGTGGTGCTGGAGTTGTGCGCCCACCGAGAGGAAGCACGCGCCGACCAGTGCGATGGGGATGCCGAGGAACTGTTTGGGTTCGAGGGCGAGCTGCCCCATCGCATCCGCCAAGTCCACACTCACCCCACGACCATACCTAGTTTCGTGCCGATATTCTTGCTGAATGGCCGTCCTTCCGATCCGGATCTCCGGAGACCCCGTGCTCCACTCCCCCGCAGCTCCCGTCACCGATTTCGGCGATGACCTCCGGACTCTCGTCGACGACATGTTCGAGACGATGGATGAGGCGCCGGGAGTCGGACTGGCGGCGCCGCAGGTGGGTCTGCCGCTTCGGCTCTTCGTCTACGGGTGGACGGACGACGAGAACGTGCTGCACCGCGGCGTCGCGATCAACCCGGTGCTGTGGATCAGCCCGGCGCCCACCGGCGAGCCTGACGAAGACGCCGACTCGGAGGGGTGCCTCTCGTTTCCGGGAGAGCGCTTCCCGCTCATCCGCTCGTACAGCGCCATCCTGGAGGCCGTCGGCCTCGACGGCACACCGTTCGAGGTGCGGGCGGACGGCTGGCTGGCGCGCATCTTCCAGCACGAGTTCGACCACCTGAACGGCGTCATCTACGTCGATCGTCTCCAGCACCCGCACGGGAAGGCGGCGGCGAAGGCATCCCGCCGCAACAGCTGGGGCGTGCCCGGCCTCAGCTGGACGCCGGGCGTCGACCACCTCGAAGACTGACCGCCGTCAGCGGCCCAGGTTCACTCCGTGGACCCCGTTGTGGTACCGGAGCGCGGGGAACACCACGGAGACCGAGAATCCGACGCCGGGCACCGTCTTCGCCGACAGGATTCCGCCGAAGAGCTCCGCGCGCTCGCGCATCTCGGTGATGCCTGCGCCTGAGATCGACTCGGTGAGCGCCTTGAGGTCGTCGTCGATCGTGTACTGCGTCGCCTCCGAGACCTGCGCATCGTCGAGCCCAGCGCGCCGCGCCGCAGCCCGGATGCCGTCGTCGTCGACCGTGACCTGCAGGCCTTCGCCGGTCCAGCCGAACCCGACCCGCACATCCGTTCCCGCCCCGCCGTGCTTGAGCGCATTCTCCAGCGTTCCCTGAAGGATGCGGAACACGGCCAGCTCGGCGCCGGGACGCAACTCGAAACGGTCACCCGTCTCTGTGAACGTCACCTGGAGACCGGCCTCACGCATCACCCGGAACAGGTCACGAGCCGAGTGCAGGCTCGGCTGCGGCACGGAGACCGCTTCGCCTTCGCGCACCACGGACTGCACCCGCCGCATGTCGGCCAGGGCATCCCTCGCATGCGATTCGAGTGCCGCCGTCGACCGCATCGCCGAGCCAGGGTCGGACTCGGCGGCGTAGCGGATGCCTCCGGCCTGGGTCACGAGGCGCGACACCGACTCGATGGCGACATCCTGAAGCTCCCTGATGATGCGCATCCGCCCCGCCTGTTCGGCGAGTTCGAGCTCACGATCGATGCGCGTCCACTCCGTTTCGATGCGCTCATCGCTGCGCCTGCGGCTCGACGACCGTGCCAGCAGCCAGAGCACCAGGAACACGACAGCAGCGACCAATGCGGCGATCGTGATGATCGCCGACAAGCCGTTCGACAGCCCTAACATGAAACTCCCTCTGGGCCGCGCGGGGAGCGTGCGGCCCAGAGGAGTCTACCCAGCGCGCTCAGGAACCGTTCTGGCGGTTCGCCCTCAGCACTTCGAGGCGCGCCCGGTACTCGGTCTCGTCGATGTCGCCCTGGGCGTAGCGTTCGGCCAGCGTCTGCTCGGCCGCCCGGGTGCCCGAGTTCCACCCGCGGGGTCCGTACCCGGCTGCTGCGGCGCGGCGCCAGCGGCGTCCGAAGAGCCCGAAGATCAGGAAGAAGAAGCCGATCCAGAAGAGCGGGATGAGCAGGAAGAACCAGGGGAATCCGAACCCGACCCAGGGTGTCGCGCAGACGACGGTCGCAGTGGCGAGTGAGGTGAACATGATGAGGCATCCAATCGGTGGGTGGGGATCCGCGGTGTGCGAATCGATGCCTCCAGCCTCGCCGGGCGCCCGCGTTCGCGAATCCGCCGGCCGGAGTGAATCCGGCTACTCCCCCGGGAGCATCCGACCGATCAGCGGGAGCACGCGTCGCCCGGCCTACTGCCAGCCGGGCTGGACGAGCCCGGTCTCGTAGGCGACGACCACGAGGTGAACGCGATCGCGGGCATCCAGTTTCGTCATGATGCGCGAGACATGCGTCTTCGCCGTGAGCGGGCTGAGGAAGAGCTCTCCGCCGATCTCGCTGTTGGTGAGGCCGCGCCCGACCAGGGCGAGCACCTCCCGCTCGCGGTCGGTGAGCGCGTCGAGCGTGGTCGTCGCAGGGGCGGTCTTCAGGCCGCCGGCCACACGTTCGAGCAGGCGCTTGGTGACGCCGGGCGAGAGCAGCGCATCCCCGGCCGCCGCCACGCGCACTGCGCGGATCAGGTCGACGGGCTCGGTGTCTTTCACGAGGAAGCCGCTCGCGCCCGCGCGGATCGCCTGCGCGACGTACTCGTCGAGCTCGAAGGTGGTGACGATGACGATGTGCGTCGCCTTCAGCGCCGGGTCCCCCACGATCTGCTCCGTCGCCCAGAGGCCGTCACCGTCGGGCATCCGGATGTCCATGAGCACGACATCCGGCCGGGTGACGCGAGCCTGTTCCACGGCTTCGCGCCCCGTCGATGCCTCCGCGACGACGTCGATGTCCGGCTCGGCGTCGAGAAGCGCATGGAAGCCGGCACGCACGAGATGCTGGTCGTCGGCCAGCAGGACGCGGATCACCGGGTTCCGCCTTCGGCCGGCTGGGCGAGCGTTCGGATGGGGATGCGCGCGCTCACGCGGAATCCGCCGTCGGGCAGGTTGACCGCGTCGAACCGCCCGCCGAGGAGTTCGGCTCGTTCGCGCATGCCGAGCAGCCCGCCGCCCTCGTGGTCGGCCGAGGTGTCGACGCCGCGCCCGTCGTCGGTCACAGTGAGCACGTAGTCCTGACCCTCCTCGGCGAGTCGGATACGCACCGTCGTCGCCTGCGCGTGCCGGCCCACATTGGTGAGCGACTCCTGCACGACGCGGTAGAGGGCCAGCTGCACCGCGGGGGCGGGCGTCGTCGTGATGGCGTTGTCGAAGGTCACGTCGAGGCCGGCGCGCTCGTACGTGGTGACGAGGACCGGGATCCGCGCCAGATCGGGCTCCGGCGAACGGGCGGCCTGCTCCCCCTCGGTGCGAAGGAAGCCGAGGACCCCCCTGACCTCCTCGAGCGCCTGCCCGCTGGTCGTCCTGATCGCGGCCAGCGCCTCCTTCGCCTTGTCGGGCTGGGTGTCGAACAGATGGAGGCCGACGCCCGCCTGCACGCTGATCTGCGAGAGCGAATGCGCGAGGACATCGTGGAGTTCGCGGGCGATGCGCACCCGCTCCGCCTCGGCGGCCGACACGCGGCGGGCGGCAACCTGCCGAGAGAGCTCGCGGTACCGTTCGCGCCGGTTGCGGATCGCTTCGCCGACGCCGACGAGCAAGGTGAGGACGAGGGCGGTGATGAGCGGTCGGATGAGGGCGAGCGTCGTGCCCGTGACCAGGTAGGCGGTGAGGGGGCCGAGCACGGCGAGGCCGGCGACAGTCCCCCACGCCCACGTGCGAGCGCCGCGCACGACCGCACTCACCACGGCGAAAGCGAGGGGGACGGCGGCGAACGGCGGGCCTGCGCCCAGCGCGATGGCCGGCGTGCACAGGACGCCGATCGCGACGACCACGCGGCCGGGCTGTGAGCGGGCGAGAAGCAACAGGAACGACGACGCGAACGCAGCGAGCATCGCGATCACCAGCAGGGTGCTCGGCCACTCCTGGAGCACGATCGCCACGCCCGGCAGCTGGAAGATCAGGGCCACGAGGACGGGGAACCACCGGGCACCAGGCGGCCGCCTGCCCTGCCAGTTCGGCGGGCCACCCCAGCTCGGCCGCTCCCCGGCATGGCTCGACCAGCGCTCGTCGGGCTGGCTGGGTGGCATCTCCCCATGGTAGCCAGCGAGCCTGAGCGTGTAATCGGCCCGCGAGCCCAACCTCGGATACTCCCGCGGGAGTAGTCGACAAAGAAGGCCCGGAGAGTGGAGTCTCCGGGCCTCAGCTCCCCGACTTGGACTCGAACCAAGAACCTGCCGGTTAACAGCCGGCTGCTCTGCCAATTGAGCTATCGAGGAATGCTTGAACAGCGTAGCTACTTTATCAAAGGTTTCGGGTCCGCAAAATCGACCACGACCTCCGCGCGCGTCGGGCGCCGTTCACCTGCCGTTTCAGTAGCCGGCCGCCGGGTCGACCAGGCCGACGAAGCGCCCGCCGCCGAGGAAGGCCCCGACATTGATGCGGATGCGCTCGGCCAGCAGCGGCGCCGTCATCTCCGGCGTGTCCGCCGAATGGGGCGTGATCAGGCACCGCGGTTCGTCCCAGAGCGGATGACCGTCCGGCAGTGGCTCGGGATCCGTGACGTCGATACCCGCACCGGCGATCCGGGCGGAGGCCAATGCATCCACCAGCGCGTCGGTGTCGACGAGCCCGCCACGGGCGATGTTGACCAGGTACGCCGTCTCTTTCATCGCCTGCAGTTCCGGCGCGCCGATCAGGTGTCGCGTTCCGCCGGTGAGGGCGGCAGCCACGATCACGACGTCGGCATCCGGGAGCACCGCATCCAGCTGATCCGCCTGCACCGTCCTGAGGGCCCCGGCCACCGGTTCGGCGGACCGGCGCACGATCGTGATGTCGACGTCGAACGGCTCGAGCAGGCGCATGAGCTCGAGTGCGATCCCGCCCGCGCCGATGATCACGACACTCAGGCCGTACAGCGAGCGACCCTCGGGCACCGTGCTCCAGCTCGTCGCGACCACACGCTTCGGCAGCACCCGCAGGAGCGCGAGGGTCAGAGCGAGGGCGTGCTCGGCGACCGGTTCGGCATACGCGCCCTTGGCGCTCGTCCAGACGAGGCTCCGTAGATTCTCCGTCGCGAGCACATCCGCAAACGCGTCGACGCCCGCGTACGGGAGCTGGACCCATCCGATCTTCGGATGCGCGTTGAGCGCCTCGCGCAGTTCGGCTTCCGCCGTGTACGAGAGCCAGATCAGCCCGCGGGTGTCGTCGTCGAGCTCCGCCACCGTGCCGCCCCCGTCGTTCACCGCTTCCACGAACAACCGGCTCGGACGGGGAAGCACGGCGATCGGGCCCGGCTCCGGCCGGTCGGCCTCCGGAAGCGACGTGCCCTCCTCGGCTACGACGGCGCGATGCTGGCCCGGCCTGCGCGGGTGGGGTGTCATGCCTGGCCCTCCATCGTTCTGGTGCGGTCGCCGGTCGCCGACTGCGGGCGACTTTCCTTGCGCTTCTGGGGTGGCTTGAGTGCCGTCGCGAGTCCGCTGACGAACGGGTGCTCGGGAGCGGCCAGCACGTCGTCGATCGGCCCGTAGCCGACGACCCGCCCCTCGTGCAGGACGGCGGCGTTCGTGGTGACCCGGCGCAGAACGGCGAGGTCGTGACTGACGATGATCGCGGAGAACCCGCGATGCTCGCGAAGCTGCCCCAGGAGGTCGATGACCGCGTCACGGACCGTCGCGTCGATCCCGGCCGTCGGCTCGTCGGCGACGAGAACCGACGGTCCGAGAACGAGCGCCCGGGCCAGGGCGACACGTTGGCGCTGGCCCGAGCTCAGCTCGTACGGGTACTTGGTGAGCACGCTCAGCGGCAGGTGGACGGTGTCGAGCATCGTGGCTGCTCGCTCCCCCGCGGCCCGCCGGCTGTAGCCGTGATCGCGTTCGAAAATGGGCAGCGAGACGTTCTCGGCGATGGTCAACGTCGGTTCGAGTGTGTTCGCGGCCTCCTGCTCGAGGAAGCCGACGTGGAAGGTGATCTCGGAGATGTCGCGTTTCCTGGCGCGCCGGAGCGAATGGCCGAGCACCGTCGCATCCCCGCCCGTGATCCGGGGGCCGGGGTCGGTCGCGCGCTTCGGGATCCCACGGCCGGACAGCACACGCGCGAGCGTCGACTTGCCCGACCCGGTCTCGCCGAGCAGGCCCAGGATCTCACCCGGCTCCACTCGGAGGCTGACACCGCGGAGGGCGACGTGGGCTGCACTCGCCCCCCGCGCGGGATATTCGACCGAGAGGTCACTGACGACGATCGCGGGAACTGGACTCACACTTCGACCCTAGGCGCTTTGCTCCTTCAACGCGCGCAGGGCGGCCCGGCGTTCGGCCTGTTCCACGGGGTTCGGCACCGGAAGCGACGCCAGGAGCCGTTGCGTGTACGGATCCTGTGGCGCACCGAGCACCTGTTCCCCGGTGCCCTCCTCCACGAGCTTGCCCCGGTGAAGCACCGCGATGCGATCGGCCAGCAGGTCGACGACGGCGAGGTCGTGGCTGATGAACAGCGATGCAAACCCGAATTCCTTCTGCAGTTCCGCGAAGAGTTCGAGAACCCGAGCCTGCACCGAGACGTCGAGTGCCGAGGTCGGCTCGTCCGCGATGAGCAGGGTCGGCTCGAGCGCGAGCGCCCGCGCGAGACTCGCCCGCTGGCGCTGCCCGCCGCTCAGCTCGTGCGGGAAGCGGTCGCCGTACGCACGTGGGAGCTGGACCGCCTCGAGCAGATCGTCCACTCGTCCCCGCGCGGCTGCGGGGCTCTGCGCGCGGCCGTGCACAACGAGCGGCTCGGCCACGCACTCGGCGATGGTCAGCAGCGGGTTGAAGCTCGAGGCCGGATCCTGGAAGACGAACCCGATGTCGCTGCGCACCTTCTTGAAACGGCGCTCCGACACCCCGTTCATCTCGATGCCCAGGACATCGAGCGAGCCACCGGTCACCTTGGTGAGACCGCCGATCGCCCGTCCGATGGTCGTCTTGCCCGAACCGCTCTCCCCCACGAGGCCGAGCACTTCGCCCGCACGGATCTGGAGGCTCACCCCGTCGACGGCGACGAAGCCCGGCCGGCCCATCCGCCCGGGGTACTGGATGCGCAGATCGGTCGCCTTGACGACCGGCTTCACGTCATCCCAGCCCTCGTGGCGCGTCTCGGCGCGTTCGCGCGTCTGCAGCGCTCCCTGACCGATGTGCGGGACGGACGCGAGCAGTCGCTTGGTGTACGGATCCTGCGGCGAAGCGAACAGGGTCTTCGCATCCGCCTCCTCGACGACCTTCCCCTGGTACATGACCGCGACACGGTCGGCGAGGTCGGCGACGACCCCCATGTTGTGCGTGATCAGGACGATCGCGGCACCGAATTCGTCGCGGCACCGGCGCAGCAAGTCGAGGATCTCGGCCTGGACGGTGACATCGAGCGCCGTCGTCGGCTCGTCGGCCACGATGAGACCCGGATTCAGGACCAGGGCCATCGCGATGACGACGCGCTGCTTCTGGCCGCCCGAGAATTGGTGCGGATAGTACTTGTACCGCAGCTCGGGATCGGGGATGCCGACCCGGCCCAGGATCTCGATCGCCTTCTTGCGAGCCGCGGCCTTCGACAGCTTGCCGTGGGCCCGCAGGCCCTCCTCGATCTGCCATCCGACGGTGTAGACGGGATTGAGCGCCGTCGACGGCTCCTGGAACACCATTGCGACATCGGTGCCGCGCACCTCGCGCAGGTGGCGCTTCGTGAGGCGAACGATGTCGGCTTCCGTACCTCCGTCACGACTGCGCAGGATCACCGCACCCGACGCCGTCGCCGTCTCCGGAAGGAGCCCGAGAATCGTCTTCGCGGTGACGGTCTTGCCACTGCCGCTCTCGCCGACGATCGCCAGCACTTCACCGGGCCCGACATGAAGGGTCACGCCATCGACGGCCTTGACCGCACCGGCGTCCGTCGAGAAGGAGACGGCCAGATTGTTGATGTCCACGATGTCGGTCATGGCCGAACCCCGATTCCGTGTTCGTCGAAACTCTCTCCGCCTTCGAGACCGTCCAGACCGCCGGGGCCCGCCGTGAGGGTGCCACCGGGAACCACCGAGGTCTCGGCGACCTCACCAGCCGCCATCGCGACCGCGCGGCGACCGCGCAGACGCGGGTCGGCGAGGTCGTTCAGGCTCTCGCCGACGAGGGTGATGCCGAGGACGGCGAGGACGATCGCGACACCGGGGTAGACGGCCGTCCACCAGATGCCGCTGGTCACATCCGCGAGCGACTTGTTCAGGTCGTAGCCCCACTCGGCAGCGGACGTCGGCTCGATGCCGAAGCCGAGGAAGCCGAGGCCAGCGAGGGTCAGGACCGCCTCTGAGGAGTTCAGGGTGAAGATCAGCGGAAGCGTGCGCGTGGAATTGCGGAACACGTGGCGGAACATGATGCGCGAGTTGCTGGCGCCGATCACCTTCGCCGACTCGACGTACGCCTCGGCCTTGATCCTCACCGCCTCCGAACGGATGACACGGAAGTACTGCGGAATATAGACCACCGTGATCGAGATCGCGGCCGCCATGATTCCACCCCACAGGTTCGACTGGCCGCCGCTGATCGCGATCGCGACGACGATCGCCAGCAGCAGGGACGGGAAGGCGAAGACCGCATCAAGGATCACGACCAGGACCCGGTCGAGCCAGCCACCGAAGTAGCCGCTGATGAGACCGAGGAAGATCCCGGCGAAGATCGACAGGACGACCGCGACGATGATCACGAGGATCGCGGTCTGGGCGCCCCAGAGCACACGCGAATAGACGTCGTAGCCGCCCACAGTGGTGCCCCAGATGTGAGCGGGGCTCGGCGGCTGCTGCGACCCGAACGGCCCGCTGGCATCGCGCAGCTGCGCGAAACCGTACGGGGCGATGACCGGTGCGAAGATCGCGACGAAGATGAAGATCGCCGTGATGACGAGGCCGACGACGAGCATGCCACGCTGCAGGCCGACGCTCTGGCGGAACTGGTGGATGACCGGGATGCGGTCGAGAAGACTGCGCTTGGGCGGTGCGGCAACGACTGCGGCTGCGGCTTCGGTTTCGGTTTCGGGCTGAATCGACTGCTCCGACATGTCAGTACCTCACTCTCGGGTCGATGAGGGCGGCTATGACGTCGACGATGAAGTTCGTCAGCGCGACGATCACGGCGAGCAGGACCACCATGCCCTGCACGGCCACGTAGTCGCGCGACAGCAGGTACTGCACCAGCTGGAACCCGAGGCCCCGCCACTCGAACGTGGTCTCGGTGAGGACTGCGCCGCTCAACAGGATGGCGATCTGGAGGCCGATCACGGTGATGATCGGGATGAGGGCAGGCTTGTACGCGTGACGGCGCACGAGGCGGTACTCGCTGACACCGCGGGAGCGGGCCGCGTCGACGTAGTCGGTGGAGAGCGTGCCGATGACGTTCGTCCGCACCAGGCGGAGGAACACGCCCGCCGTCAGCAGACCCAGTGTGATCGCCGGAAGGATGGCATGCTGGAGGACGTCGGTGGTGACAGCTGGATCACCGGTCAGGAACGAGTCGATGAGGTAGATGCCCGTCTTGTTCGGGAGCGTCTGCATCTCGAGTTCTGAGCTCGTGGATGCGCGGCCGGCGACCGGCAGCCAGTTGAGCCAGATCGAGAAGATCAGTTTCAGCATGAGGCCCGCGAAGAACACTGGTGTCGCGTAGCAGAGGATCGCGAAGATCCGCAGTGACGCATCCCGACCCTTGTCGCGGTAGTAGGCGGCGACCATTCCGAGCGGGATGCCGACGATGAACGCGACGATGAGCGCATAGAAGGCGAGCTCCAGGGTGGCAGCACCATAGGTGAGCAGCACGTGGACGACCGGCTGGTTGTCGCTCAGCGTCGTGCCGAAGTCACCCGTGAAGACGTGCCCGATGTACTCGAAGTACTGGACGATCAGCGGGCGGTCGTAGCCGGCCTGGTGGATGCGCTCGGCGAGCTGGCTCGGCGTAAGTTTGCCGCCCAGGGCGGCGGTGATCGGGTCGCCTGTCGCACGCATGATGAAGAACACCACGGTGACGAGGATGAAGATCGTGGGAATGATCAGGAGGGCACGGATTACGATGTAGCGCCCCAGACCACCCCCCGAGCCTTTGGATCTCTTCGTGGGAGAAGGGGCGGCCTCCGCAGGGGCGGGGCCGGTGACAGTCGCTGTCATTCTTGCCAATCGTGAGGGAACCGATAGCGAGGGGGCGGCCCGCTTTCGCGAGTCGCCCCCCAGCTTCGTTAGGCGATTCTACCGGTCGTCAGGCTCAGCCCTTCGACATCGCTCCGTACCGGAACTTGAAGGAGGCGTCCAGCGTCTTCTGGGTGCCGGAGACATTCTTGCCCGTGATCGCGACCTGTGCACCCTGGAGCAGTGGCAGTGTCGGCAGGTCGGCCGCGACCTTGGTCTGGATCTGCTCGATCAGCTGCGTACGAGCCGCCTTGTCCGTCGTTCCGATCTGCTTGGTGATCAGATCCTGGACCTCCTTGTTGCTGTAGTGGTTCACGAGGAAGCTGTCAGCGGAGAAGAACGGCGTCAGGTAGTTGTCGGCGTCGGAGTAGTCCGGGAACCAGCCGAGCTGGTACTGGGGATAGGTGTCCTTGACCCGGTCCTTGCTGTACTGGACGTACTCGGTCGACTGGATGTTCACCTTGAACAGGCCACCCTGCTCCAGCTGGTCCTTGACCATCGCGTACTCGTCGCTCGACGAGGGCCCGTAGTGCGAGGGCGTGTACTGGATGTTCAGTGTGACCGGGGTGGTGACACCGGCGGCCTGGAGGGCGGCCTTCGCCTTGTCGAGGCTCGGGCCACCGTTGCCGTCGCCGTACTGATCCTTGAGCGGTGTGATCGCGCCCGTCAGGCCGGACGGGACGTACGAGTACAGCGGGGTGTACGTGTCCTTGTAAACCTGCTTGGCGATGGCCGCGCGGTCGACGAGGTCGGCCGCTGCCTGACGAACGGCGAGTGCCTTCTTCGGGTCGGCCTGCGGTGTAGCTGCTCCAAACGGCATCGTGTTGAAGTTGAACACGATGTAGCGGATCTCGCCACCGGGACCGTCGACGACCTTGACGTTCTTATCGGTGCGAAGGCTCGCGATGTCCGTAGCGGAGAGGCTGCGGTACGCGACGTCGATGCCACCCTTCTGGATGTCGAGCTTCATGTTCGACGGGTCCGTGTAGTACTTGACGTCGACCTTGTCGGTCGCCGGCTTGCCGAGGAGACCCTTGTAGCCTGGGAACGCTTTGTACGCCACGAGGCTGTTGAAGTTGTAGCTCGTGATGGTGTACTGGCCGGCGAACGCGTCACCCTTGACGATGTCGGTGTCAGAAGTGACCTTGTCCGGAGAGAAGACCTGCTCGTCGACGATCGGGCCGGCGGGGCTCGAGAGCACCTGGGCGAAGGTCTGGTCGTTCGGCACCTTGAGGTGGAACACGACGGTAGTCGGGTCGGGAGCGTCGGTCGACGCGAGGTTGGCAAGCAGGTAGGACGGCCCATTGGCGTCGTTGATCTTCGTCTGGCGGTCGAACGAGAACTTCACGTCGGATGACGTCAGGTCGTGGCCGTTCGCGAACTTGAGGCCCGGCTTGAGCTTCACGGTGTACTCGGTCGGCGACGTGAACGACGCCGACTCTGCGATGTCCGGCTTCACGTCGGAGGAGCCGTACGGCGTGTTCATGAGGAACGGGTACACCTGGTTCATCACGGCGAACGAACCGTTGTCGTACGAACCGGCGGGGTCGATCGAGGTGATCTTGTCGGTGGTTCCGACGGTGAGCGTGCCGGAACTGCCGGAGCTCGAGTTGTTGGCGTTGCCGGAGCAACCTGCGAGCACGATGGCCGTCGCCGCGAATGCGGCGGTAACGGCTAGAGCGCGTCTGCCGCTCGTGTGGGCGGATCTCATTTTCCGATTACCTCTTCCTGGTGTGGGGTCAGCCAGCCCGGTGGGCAGCGCTGTGCGCACCGCCGGACTGCGTTGATTCTTGATAACACAGAATCAGCGTGCCATCGAACCGTTTCGGCGATTCGTAGCGAGATCTTTACTCTGACGCATTTATTCGTCGCGCAGCTTGCGCCGGTCCGCTTCGATCTGCACGAGTTCGCGCTGGAGTGCGGTATAGGCGTCACGCTGCTCCGGGTCGGCGCGCTGGAGTCGCCCGAGAAGGTCGGCTTTTCGTCGCAGGAGGTCGCGCTCGATCAGCGAACTGGTGACACCGCGCACGTAGGCGGTCAGCTCCTTTTCGGAACGCTCGGGAATGGGCGCGACACCCAGTTCAGTGACCAGCGTCGAGAACGGCGCAGGCACCTCGTGGGCGACGCGAGCGAGCCAGTCGGGCGAATCCATGGTGTCCAGCGTCGTCGCGATGCCGTCGCGCACGACAGCGAGGCTCTGGTTCGCGAAGGCCGTCTGGGTCGCCCTGCGGGTGAGGTCGACGCCGACCATCGCGGGGTACTGGAGCATGGCCATCAGCGCATCGCGTTCGAGCCGCGTCGCGTGGTCGGTCGGGAGGGTGACGAGGGACGGCCCGTCGGCGACCGGAGGTCGTCCGGGTGTCGCCGGGGTTGCATCGGCCCCCGACCGCTGCCCGCTCGAACGTGCCTGCCCGGTCAATTGGGCCTGGGAGCTGCCGCCGCTCGAATGTGCCGGGGCCGGCGTGCTGCTCGAACGAGCAGCGGACACGGCCCTGCTCACCTCGGACAGCTCTAATCCGAGCATCCGCGCGAGCTCACGGGTGTAGCCGGGGCGCAACGACGGATCGCGGATATCGGAGACGACCGGGGCTGCCGCCCGCAATGCGGCGACCCGGCCCTCGACGGTGTCCAGGTTGTAGTTCGACAGCACCTGTTTGATCATGAACTCGAACATGGGCTTCTTCGAGTCGATCATCCGCCGGACCGCGTCGTCGCCTTTCGCGAGGCGCAGGTCGCAGGGATCGAGGCCGTCAGGCCCGACGGCGACGTAGGTCTGCGCGGCGAACCGCTGCTCCTCGGTGAAGGCGCGCATCGCCGCCTTCTGGCCGGCGGCATCCGGGTCGAATGTGAAGACGACCTCGCCGAGACCGGAGTCGTCGCCCAGGACTCGCCGCAGCACCTTGATGTGGTCGACGCCGAACGAGGTGCCGCAGGTCGCCACGGCAGTGGTGATGCCCGCGAGGTGGCAGGCCATGACATCGGTGTACCCCTCGACGACGACGACCTGGCGGCTTCGGGAGATCTCGCGCTTGGCGAGGTCGAGGCCGTAGAGCACCTGGGCTTTGTGGTAGACGGGTGTCTCGGGGGTGTTCAGGTATTTGGGTCCGTTGTCATCGTCGAGGAGTTTGCGCGCGCCGAACCCGATCGTCTGGCCGGTGACGTCGCGGATGGGCCAGACGAGCCTGCCGCGGAACCGGTCGTAGACGCCGCGATCGCCGGCGGAGACCAGTCCGGCGGACGCCAGTTCATCCTGGCTGAACCCGCGCCCGCGAAGGTGTTTCGTGAGCTCATCCCAGCTCTTCGGCGCGAACCCGATGCCGAAGTGTGCTGCCGCGGCCGCGTCGAACCCTCGCTCGCCGAGGAAGCGGCGCCCGACATCGGCTTCGGGTGCGGCGAGCCTGTCGGCGAAGAACTCCTCTGCTGCGGTGTTCGCGGCGAGGATGCGCGCGCGGTTGCCGAGCTCCGGTGTGGCGCCGCCGTCTTCGTAGTGGAGGGTGAGGCCGACCTTGCCTGCGAGGCGTTCGACGGCTTCGGTGAAGCTGACGTGATCCATCTTCTGGAGGAACGAGTACACGTCGCCGCTCTCACCGCAGCCGAAGCAGTGGTACATGCCGACCTGCGGGCGCACATGGAAGCTGGGGCTGCGTTCGTCGTGGAACGGGCACAGGCCTTTGAGGGAGCCGACACCTGCAGGACGGAGGCTGACATAGTCGCCCACGATGTCGGCGATGTTGGTGCGGGCTTTGACCTCTTCGATGTCACTCTGTCGAATTCGGCCGGCCATAGTCTGATTCTACTGAGCGGACCGACATCGACGGTCTCGCGTGTGGCGTGGTCAGAGGTCCTACTTCCGTCGTGGACGCGTGTTCTCGGCGATGGCGACGACGGCCACGAAGACCTCGATCGCGACCCGGAGCAGGAGGATGGCCAGCGCGCATCCGACGACCGTGAGAATCAGGCCGAACAGGAAGACGAACGCTCCGAGGAACGAGTGCGTGGCGATCCCCTGGCCGAGCCAGTAGATGAGGGAGAGGATCGTGCTCAGCCCGATCAGGACGAGGCCGACGACGTACGCCGGGCCCGCCAGTTTGCGCGTCACGTAGCGGGTGAAGGTGAAGTCGAAGAGTGCGGAGAAGAAACCGTCATTGTCCAGACGTTCTGCGAACACTTCAGTTATCGTTCTCGCGGGCGGCGCGGCCTGGTGGGCGGCCGGTGGCTCGGTGGTGAACGGACGCTCGGGGGCGGGCTCCGCCGGCTTCTCGGGGGCGGCCTCCGCCGGCTGCTCGGCGACCGGCTGCGCGGACGCGGGCTGCGCCGGCTGCGCGGCGACCGGCTGCGCGGACGCCGGCTGCGCCGGCTGCTCGGCGACGGACTGCTCAACCGCTGGCTCTGCCGGCTGCTCAGGTGCCTGCTGGACGGGGGTTACCGCGGGAGCGGCCTCCGTTACAGCCGTCGCCTGAGCCGACGCTGCCGGGGTCGTGGCAAGGATCTCTGTATCGTCGACGGTCGGCAGCACTTTGGTCTCGGCTGTTTCGCCCGTTCCGGCACTCGCTGGGGTGGCCGTCGGAGGCGTTCGCGGTGCCCTCTGCCGAGGGGCGCCTGCGCTCGCGGCCGCCGTGGTCCCGGCCGCCTTACCCGCAGCCGCCTTACCCGCAGCCGCCTTACCCGCTGCCGGCGTGCCCGCTGCCGGCGTGCCCGCTGCCGGCGTCCCCACGGCCGGCTTGCCCGCGGCGGGCTTGCGGGGCGCGGCCTTGCGTGGTGCGGCCTTGGGCGGCGTCGGTGCCGGGGCGGCCGCGCTGCCGTTCGCGGCGTCGGCGCCCGTTGCGGGTTCGTCGCCACTCGTCGGCGGTTGTGGCGCGCTCATCGTTCCTCCTGTTGACCGTCATTCTCAGCGTCGAGCATCGTCTCAGCATCCAGCAGAGTGCCCGGGGGCACAAGGCCCCAGGCCTCGGGGCCGTTCGCTAATGCTGTACCAGGCGTTCGTACCATGCAAGCGCGGACTGGTCGGTCAGGCTCGCGACCTGGTCGACGACGACACGCTTCCGTGCAGCGTCGTCCGGTGCGGCGTTCCAGTCTTCGGCGAACCCGGCATCGAGTTCGAGCGGCCCGCTCGCAAGCAGCACATCGGCGAGCGTCGAGAGCACCTGGCGCTGCTGGGCGTAGATGGGCTGGCGTGTGTTGCGCGACATGACGAACGTCGCGACGATGCCTTTCAGCACGGCGATCTCGGCCTGGATCTCTCTCGGAACCACGACGCCCGCCCCGAACCTGATGAGGCTCTCCTTTGCGGCTGCTTCGCGGGTGGCTCGCGTTGCGGCGCCCGCGAACCGCCCGATCAGCTGGCTCGTCAGGTTCTTCAGCCGGGCCTGTGCGCGGCGGCTGGAGTCCCATCCGTCGAGCCACACATCGAGCGTGTCGAGACGATCGAACGCTGCGATGAGTTCGTCGTTGCTGAACTCGCCTCCGATCCATTCGTACATGGACGCGACGAGTTCGTCGTGCTCGACGCGACGACCCAGGGCCTGGACGTCGATGTACCCGTTGACCACGGCATCCTCGAAGTCGTGCACGCTGTAGGCGATGTCGTCGGAGAGGTCCATGACTTGCGCCTCGATGCAGCGGACCCGCTCCGGCGCGCCCGCACGCATCCATTCGAAGACGGGGCGGTCGTCGGCGTAGAAGCCGAATTTGGCACGCCCGCTCGGATCGGACACGGACGAGGATGCCGGCCACGGGTATTTGCAGCTGGCATCGAGGCTCGCACGGGTCAGGTTGAGACCATACGCCCGCCCATCGTCGCCGAAGACCTTCGGTTCGAGGCGGGTGAGGAGGCGGAGCGTCTGCGCGTTGCCCTCGAACCCTCCGATGTCGCTCGCCCAGTGGTTGAGCGCACGCTCGCCGTTGTGCCCGAACGGCGGATGCCCGATGTCGTGGGCCAGGCACGCGGTGTCGACGATGTCGGGATCGAGATCGAGGCTCGTGGCGAGTTCGCGGCCGACCTGGGCGACCTCAAGCGAGTGCGTGAGGCGGTTGCGGGCGAAGTCGAGCCCCGCAGTGGGGCTTAGCACCTGTGTCTTCGCGGCCAGGCGTCGCAATGCGGATGAATGGAGGAGTCGGGCGCGGTCACGCGCGAAGTCGCTTCGACGGCTCGAATGCTGCTCGGGGAGCCAACGCTCGCGATCCTCCGGCGCGTAGGCCGGTGATCCGGGTTCGGGCCGACGAGTCTCGGTCAACGACTACCCTCCACTGTTGTTCAGTTCTGCTTCAGCAAGTTCGACCTTCTGGTACCCGTGGAGCTCGCGGCTGGCGAGCCACCCGTCGGGCAGCGCCGGGTTCTTGGGGGTGCCTGCGCGCCCTCGCGGCCCTTCGGCCCCTTCGCCAGGGTAGGGCTGATTCCCGTCGAGCGTGGCGAGCAGGTCGTCGAGCTGCTGGAGGCTCTCGACGGTGGCGAGGCTCGCGCGAAGGTCTCCTCCGACCGGGTAGCCCTTGAAATACCACGCGACGTGCTTGCGGATGTCGCGGCAGCCGCGCTCTTCGCTTTCGAAGAACTCCACGAGGAGCTCGGCGTGCCTGCGGAAGGTCGCCGCCACCTGGCCGAGAGTCGGATGCGCCTGGGCGGCCGCGGCGATCTCGGGGTCGAGTTCGCCGGATCGAGCGCGGAAGGCCGCAGCGAGGTCGCCGAACAGCCAGGGACGCCCGAGGCAGCCGCGACCGACGACGACGCCGTCGCAGCCTGTCTCGTCGACCATCCGGATCGCGTCGGCCGACGACCAGATGTCGCCGTTGCCGAGCACCGGCGTGCCGGTGATCGTCTCCTTCAGCCGGGCGATCGCAGACCAGTCCGCGTGCCCGGAGTAGAACTCGGCCGCCGTTCTGGCGTGCAGGGCGATCGAGGCGACCCCCGCGCCTTCCGCCGCCTTCGCGGCTTCGAGGTAGGTCAGATGATCGCTGTCGATGCCCTTGCGCATCTTCACGGTGAGCGGAATGGGGCCGGCCGCCCGGACTGCACCTTCGACGATGTCGCGGAAGAGACCGAGCTTCCAGGGAAGTGCTGCGCCACCGCCTTTGCGGGTGACCTTCGGAACGGGGCACCCGAAGTTGAGGTCGATATGGTCGGCCCGATCTTCGGCGACCAGCATGGTGACCGCCTCGGACACCGTCTTCGGGTCGACCCCGTACAGCTGGATCGAACGAGGCGTCTCCGACTCGTGGTGGGTGATCAGGCGCATCGACTCGGGAGTGCGCTCGACCAGGGCGCGCGACGTGATCATCTCGCTGACGTAGAGCCCGGCGCCGAATTCGCGGCACAGCCGGCGGAAGGCGGTATTCGTGATCCCCGCCATCGGCGCGAGCACGACGGGTACGTCGAGGGCCAGCGGACCGATGGTCAACTGGGGTGCTGGGCTTATCGTTGCTGTGGCAGACATCTCATGCAATTGTCCCAGAAAGCGGCTGCGTAAATGACTCAGGACCCTCAGGCAGTGGATGGATCGGACGAGACGGCCATCAGCGGGCGCGCCAGAGCGGAGGCCGACGCGGCCTCGCGGGGTGTCCCCATCCGGATCATCGAGCGCCCCGCCGCACGCAGCCTCGAGGAGGCCGCCGCCCTTCTCGGCCTCGAGCCGTCCGGGATCGTCAAGACCCTCGTCGTCAAGCGCAGCGACGGAACGTTCCTATTCGCACTGATCCCGGGCGGCCGGAAGATCTCGTGGCCGAAGCTCCGCGCGCTCGTGGGCGTGAACAAGCTGCAGCTCCCCGACGCCGCCGTGGCCCTGGAGGCGACCGGCTTCGAGCGGGGCACGATCACGCCCTTCGGCAGCACGAACGCCTGGCCGGTCTACGCGGACAGCTCGATCGTCGGCCACGAGATCGCGATGGGCGCCGGGGCCCATGGCCTCTCCCTCTTCGTCGACGCCGACGCCCTCATCGCCTCGTTCGACGCCACGGTCGCCGACATCACCGACCCCGAGTAGCGCTATTCGGCACGTAATGTGGGTCGCTGCCGTTGTACACCCACACAATTTGCGCAACCGGCGGGCCTGTGGATGGATTCCGTCGTCCGCGGGCAGATCTCGGCAGTATTGATCGGGTGAACGCGCGAGATCCACTGCCAGCACTCTTGTCGTCTGAACCGTTCTCGACGATGGCGGCCCGGTCCGCAGGAGTGCGAGCGTCCCGTCTGCGCGCCGCCGACCTCCATCGGCCGTTCCACGGGACGCGGGTGCGGCAGGACCCTGACGCGGAGCTCGGTTTCGTGGGACGATGCCAGGCATTGCAGACCCGGATGCGCGATCACCACTTCTTCAGTCATGCGACGGCTGCTCGACTGCTGGACCTGCCGCTGTCGCGAGACGAGCACCGCTCCGCCTCTCTCCAAGTAACCGCTCTCGCACCGCATCCGATCCTTCGCAGACAGGGCGTGATCGGACACCAACTCGCCGTTTCGCGCACAGCCATCGCCGAGGTGCTCGGGCTTCGGGTCGCCCGACCCCTGGAAGTGTGGTGCGAGCTAGGGGCTCGTCTTGCAGTCGACGACCTGGTGGTACTCGGCGATGCGCTCGTCCGCCGTCGCAACCCACTGGCCACGCTCGAAGAATTGCACCTCGCGACCGTATCCGCGTCCGGTCGACCGGGAAGGCCGCGACTCGCGCGGGCGCTCCGGTGGGTCCGACAGGGAGTCGACTCCCCGATGGAAACGAGACTGCGACTTCATCTGCGCGACGCGCGACTTCCCGAGCCGCAGGTCAACGCGCCGATCGAGGACTTGTACGGCGAATTTGTGGCGCTCGGCGACCTCGTCTACCCCGAACACCGGGTCGTCGTCGAGTACGACGGCGGTCATCACCGCACGATCGAAGACCAGTACAACCGCGACATCGACCGCGAGTACAAGATTCGGTCCGTCGGGTGGGAGCTGATCCGACTCAACAAGTCGCATCTTCGCAACCGCGCCGCCGTCGCGAAGGCTCGCGTCGCTGCTGCGCTCGACGCTCGAGCCTGCAAATAGTGCTAGTGCTCTCGAGCAGCACGAGCAATTTCTGACAAACCGCCGCGCCGAGGTTACGGGAGGGGGATGGTGCAGGCGTCGCCGTCGCAGGCGGCTGCGGCTGCGTCGCCGAGGGGGATCAGCGCGAGGGGCACGAGCGTGAGGGGCGCAGGCGCCGCGTCCACGAGCGCAGGCGCAGGCGCCGCAGTCGCATCGGACGCGGCGGTCACGCCGTCACCTCAGCCTTCTCGGACCAGACCTGCTCGAGGACCTGAGCGAAGGTGGCCGCCTCCTGCGCACCGGAGACCCCGTAGCGTCCGTCGATCACGAAGAACGGCACGCCCTGGATGCCATACTCGACCGCTACCGACTGGTCAGTGCGCACATCCGAAAGGTATTCGTCCGCCTCGAGCGCCTTCACGACGTCGTCCCGGTCGAGACCGATCTCGGCGGCCAGGTCGGCGAGGTCGGCGACACGCCCGACGTGGCGCCCCTCAACGAAGTAGGCGCTGAACAGGCGCTCCGCCATCTCGAGCTGCCGGCCGTGCGCCTTGGCGTAGTGGAGCAGCTCGTGCGCTTTCACCGTATTGGTGTGCTTGAGCGCGTCGAAGTCGTAATCGAGGCCGACCGCTCCGGCGATGCCGCGGACCCGCTCGAGCATGGGCTGCACCTGCGACGCCGGAATACCTTTGTGGCCCGAGAGGTAGTCGATTTCGCTTCCGTCGAAATCGACGGGCGTATCGGGCGAGAGCTCATAGCTGTGGTACTCGACGACCACACCGCGGTCGTCGCCCGCACCCGAGAACAGCCCGCTCCCCGCCTCGAACTTGCGCTTCCCGATATAGCACCAGGGGCAGGCGATGTCGGACCAGATGTCTACTTTGATGGGTTCACTCACGCAGATGACAACCGGACGAGCGAAATCTTCATTCCCGCACAATTCAGGTCCGCAAAATACCAGCACCTACACGGATGGAGCATCCACCGCGCCCCCGAACCTGCGATTGCGGCCGGCATACAGCTCGATCGCCTGCCACAGGTCGGCGCGGCTGAAGTCGGGCCACAGGGTGTCGAGGAAGACCATCTCGGCGTAGGCGCTCTGCCAGAGCATGAAGTTGCTGGTGCGCTGCTCCCCCGAACTCCGAACGAACAGGTCGACGTCGGGCAGGTCGGGCGTGTAGAGGTGGCGTTGGATGGTGCGCTCGGTGATGGCGGATGGTTTGAGTCGGCCGGCCGACACCTCCTCGGCGATCGTACGCACCGCATCCGCCACCTCCGTGCGCCCGCCGTAGTTCACGCACATCGTCAGCGTGAGCACGTCGTTGCCGGCTGTGAGCCGTTCGGCGAACTGCAGCTCCTTGATGACGGATGACCAGAGCCGCGGTTTGCGTCCCGCCCACTTCACGCGCACGCCCCACTCGTTGAGCTGGTCGCGCCTGCGGTGGAGGACCTCGCGGTTGAACCCCATGAGGAAGCGCACCTCGTCGGGAGAACGTTTCCAGTTCTCGGTCGAGAAGGCGTACACGCTGAGGTGCTTGACACCGATCTGGATGGCGCCGGCCACGACATCGAGCAGCGACGCCTCTCCCGCGCGGTGACCTTCGATGCGTGTGAGGCCTCGAGCGTTGGCCCAGCGTCCGTTCCCGTCCATCACGATCGCGACATGATCGGGTACAGCCGCTTTCGGGAGGTCGGGCGGGTAGAGGCCGGTCCAGTCGAGCGGCCGGAACTCGACGGCGTCCTTGTGCGTGTACGGCTTCGGTGTCATCGTCTCCCCTGCGGTTCGACCGTGTCGGCCGCGCCGGCCGGCTGTTCGGGCTCTCGCCGCTCACGGGACACGTGCTGCAGGGAGCGCAGGCCACGCTCCAGGTGCCACTGGGTGTAGGCGGCGACCACACCGCTCGCCTTCGACCGGGTGGCGTCACCGGCGGCCTCGGCCTGATCCCAGTCGCCGGTGAGGAGCGCACCGAGCAGCGCCACGGTCTCGACGTCGAGTCGCGGAGCGCCCTGGGGCGCGCAGTCGTCGCACACCACCCCTCCGAGCTGCACGACGAGTGCGGAGTGCGGCCCGGGTGCGCCGCAGCGGGAGCAGTCGAGGAAGCTGGGCGCCCAGCCCGCCATCGACAGTGCCCTCAGGAGATAGGAGTCGAGGGTGAGGGCCGCGCCGTGCTCTTTGCGGGCGAGCGAGCGCAGGGCGCCGACGAGCAGCAGGTATTGCTGAAGGGATCCTTCGGCCTCGGTGACGCGGTCGGCCGTCTCGACCATGGCGTTGGCCGCCGTGTAGCTGGCGTAGTCGTCCGCGATCGCGGCCCCGTACGAGCCGATCGATTCCGCCTGGGTGACCACGTCGAGGCTGCGGCCTTCGTACAGCTGGACATCCGCGACCATGAACGGTTCGAGCCGCGCACCGAACTTCGACGCCGTGCGCCTGACGCCCTTGGCGACAGCCCGCACCTTGCCGTGCTGGCGGGTCAGCATCGTGACGATGCGGTCGGCTTCGCCCAGCTTGTGGGTGCGGAGCACGACGGCTTCATCACGGTAAACGGGCACCCTCCCAGTATCCCCCGCCCGCCTGACAGTGCGTGGGTGCCGCGCATGCTACAAAGTGACGTATGAGCGCAACGGTCTTCACGATCCCCCTGTGGGCGGACCTGGTGGCCGTCGGTGTCGGCGCCCTGCAGGGGGCGATGTTCGCATCCGGTTTCCGTGACAGGCGGCTCGACCTGCTGGGTATCGCGATCATCGGGGTGGCGACCGGGGTCGGCGGCGGCCTGCTGCGCGACATCCTGCTGGTCACCCCACCGGTGGCGCTCGCGACCAACTGGTACCTGCCGATGACGGTCGTCGCAGCGCTGCTCGGCATGCTGCTCGCGCGGGTGTTCCACCGCCTGGACCCGCTGATCACGTTCCTCGACGCCCTGACCATCGGCCTGTTCGGGGCGATCGGTGCGACCAAGGCGCTGTCGCTCGGCCTGCCGGAGGTGCCCGCTGTCTTCGTCGGGGTCGTGTCGGCTGTCGGGGGCTCGATTCTGCGCGATGTGCTGCTCACGCTGCCGATCGCGTTGATGCACGTCGGATCGCTCTACGCCGTGGCGGCCGGTGCGGGTACGGCGACCCTGGTCATCCTGGTCGACCTGCACGTGCCGATCGGCGTCGCGGCGATCGTCTGTGTGATCGTGACGACGGTCATCCGCCTGCTGGCCGTGCGATTCGGCTGGAGCCTGCCCGAGCAACGCACCCTCAGCCGCATCCCGCGCCCGCGCTGGCCGCGACGCTCGACCCGCTACCGCATCTCGAACCCGGAGCAGTAGCCGCGCCGGCGCAGCCGGCCGAGCGCGCGCCGTCGCCTCAGCGCATGCGCCCGCCCGTTCGGGCCGTCCCCGCCAGCTCGAGCGGGCGGGGACGCACCGAAGTGGCGGGGACACCCCGAGCCGGACACGCCCCGCGGCAGGCACGCCCCGAGGCGGGCACGACCCGCGGCGAACGCCTACGCGTGTACCGGCTCTTCGGGCGCGAACTCGGGGACGTGGAACCGCAAGGCGCGGTTCACGGCCGAGACGACAGCACGGAGGGATGCGGTCGACGTGTCCGCGTCGATTCCGACGCCCCACAGGCGACGGCCTTCGACCTCGAGCTCGACATATGCTGCAGCGGATGCGGACTCGCTCGCTGACAGCGTGTGCTGCGAGTAGTCGTAGAGGTGGACGTCGACGCCACGACTGTTGAGGATGTCGAGGAAAGCCGCGATCGGACCGTTGCCGGTGCCCACCGCCTTGCCGACGGTGTCGCCGTCACGCAGCGTGACGGTCAGCTCGACGGTTCCGCTCAGATCGCTCGACGTGCTCACGCCGGCCAGCTCGAACCGACCCCACTTGTGCTCGGCGTCTTCGACGGGCGCAGGCAGGTACTCGTCTTTGAAGATCTCCCAGATCTGCTCGCTGGTGACCTCTCCGCCTTCAGCGTCGGTCTTGGCCTGGACGACGCCCGAGAACTCGATCTGCAGTTTGCGCGGCAGGTCGAGAGCGTGGTCCGTCTTCAGCAGGTAGGCGACCCCACCCTTGCCCGACTGCGAGTTGACCCGGATGACCGCTTCGTAGCTGCGACCCAGGTCTTTCGGGTCGACCGGCAGGTACGGAATCGCCCACAGCAGCTCATCCACACTCTTGCCCTGCGCTTCGGCGTCGGCCGCCATGGCTTCGAAGCCCTTCTTGATGGCGTCCTGGTGCGAACCGCTGAAGGCGGTGAACACGAGATCGCCGGCCCACGGGCTGCGCTCGTGCACGGGCAGCTGGTTGCAGTGCTCGGCCGTGCGCTTCACGGCGTCGATGTCGCTGAAGTCGATCTGGGGGTCGATGCCCTGGGTGAACAGGTTGATGCCCAGGGCGACGAGGTCGACGTTGCCGGTGCGCTCACCGTTGCCGAACAGGCACCCCTCGATGCGGTCCGCGCCGGCCATGTAGCCCAGTTCGGCAGACGCGATCGCCGTGCCGCGGTCGTTGTGCGGGTGCAGCGACAGGATGACGTTCTCACGGTGCGCGAGGTGGCGCGACATCCACTCGATCGAGTCCGCGTACACATTCGGGGTGGCCATCTCGACGGTGGAGGGCAGGTTGATGATCACCTTGCGCTCGGGCGTCGGCTCGAAGACCTCGAGCACCTGGTTGCAGATGTCGACGGCGAATTCGAGTTCGGTCCCCGTGTAGCTCTCGGGCGAGTACTCGTAGAAGATCGTGGTACCGGGCGCCAGCGACTCCATCTCGCGGCACACCCTCGCGCCGTGCAGGGCGATGTCGATGATGCCCTGCTTGTCGGTGCGGAAGACGACGTCCCGCTGCAGGACGCTGGTCGAGTTGTAGAGGTGCACGATGGCCTGCTTCGCACCGACCAGCGATTCATAGGTGCGCTTGATCAGGTGGTCACGGGCTTGCGTCAGGACCTGGATGGTCACGTCGTCGGGAATGACGTTCTCTTCGATGAGGCTCCGCACGAAATCGAAGTCCGTCTGGCTCGCGCTCGGGAACCCGACCTCGATCTCTTTATAGCCCATCCGCACCAGCAGGTCGAACATGATGCGCTTGCGTTCGGGGCTCATCGGGTCGATGAGCGCCTGGTTGCCGTCGCGCAGGTCGACGGCGCACCAGCGGGGGGCTTTCGTGATGGTCGCATCCGGCCAGGTGCGGTCGGGCAGTTTCACCCCGAACTGCTGGTGGTACGGCACGTATTTGTGGATCGGCATGGCGCTCGGCGCCTGATTGTTCTTCATGGTCTCTGATCTCCTCGCGAATGAAAGTGAGCCAACGACAGACTCCGCGACGAGTGAGGCCTCAGATTAGGACTCGTCGCGGCAGCTAAGGAGGAGCAGACCATACACAGAACCAACGCTACCACCTGGGAGGGCCGGCGTCATCCGCGGCCGCGTGCGAGGCTCGCCGCCTGGCGCATCGAGATACCGGGAAGGTAGGCGCGCACCAGTGCGACCCCGATGGCGGGAAGAGCCACCGGATCAGGGAAAGCCATGATCAGCGGGTGATATTCGGGCTGGAACTTTCGCTTGAACGCGAGCAGGGAGCGGAAGCCGTAGACGGGCTCGAGCGAGGAGCTGATGAAACCGAGTACGCGATCCATCGCCGACCGGTCCCCGACGCCGGCGCGTGAGGTGTGCGCGAGCGGCGCCGCGGACAGACTCATCGTCTCGATCCCGTCGTCCCGCATCCGGATGGCCGCCTCGGCGATCAGGAACTCCATCACTCCGTTGATGCTGCCGGGCCTGCGCCGCATGAAGTCGAGGGTCCACCCGACGACGGCACCGTCGCGGTAGCGCGGAAGCCAGCTGGTGACCCCTTCGACACGGCCGTCCTCGCCGATGGCGAGCATCAGTCGAACCGACGGGTCGCGCAGCTCGTCGATCCCGCCGAGCGTGAAGCCCATCTCGGGCAGGTCCTTCTCGGCGATCCATTGCTCGGAGATGTCGGAGAGCTGGATGGCCGTGGCGAGCGACAAGTCGGCGTACGTAGTCCATTCTGCGCGGATCCCGGCCCGTTGTGCCCGGTTGATCGACGAGCGGACGTCCTGCCATTTCTTGCCGGTCATCTGCCATTCCTGCGGTCGGAGCACGGTCTCCTCCGCAACGACCATGGTCTCCCAGCCCATCGACTGGAACCGCGCGGTCGTGTCATCGTCGATGCTGTAGAAGACCGGCACCCAGCCGTTGTCGTCGCAGAACCGCGCGAATCGCCCGAGCGTGTCGTGTCCGGATGCTCCGCCGAACGGGCCTCCCGTCGTCAGCGCGATCCGCCCGATCACCCGGTACGCCACAGCGACGTCGTCGACCGGGTCGAACCAGTACGAGTTGCCGGGCCAGGTCGACATGAACGAGATGGCGTCGCCTCCGCCGCCCAGCAGTCTCCGCGCCCGGGCGGCGTCTCCCCCGCGGTTGCGTGTCGCATCGTCGCGCATCACCGGGATGGCGGCCCCGATCACGATCAGCCAGAAGACGGTGCCGACG
This sequence comes from Leifsonia tongyongensis, assembly GCF_010686705.1. Lineage (GTDB taxonomy): Bacteria > Actinomycetota > Actinomycetes > Actinomycetales > Microbacteriaceae > Diaminobutyricibacter > Diaminobutyricibacter tongyongensis. The sequence goes on from NZ_JAAGWY010000002.1 coordinate 723,987, forward strand.
TTGTGGTAGACGATCGTTCCGAGCGGTGAAGTCGGCAGGTAACCTGCCGGTTCGCGGCGCAGGAAGCTCACGGGGATGAACCGCTCGAAGACGTCGTTGAGCAGGTCGTCGAGACCGACCGGCCGGGTGAATCCGGTCTCCCGCAGGAGCCAGCCCACGAGCACGTAGAGGGCGGCGAGGGAGAGTCCTGCGATCACGACGGTGAACACATACCGCCGCACGCGCGCTGGGTCGGCCTGCACCGGGAAGTGGCGCCGCATCGCGATGAGCACGACGGCGATCACCAACGGCAGGACGGCGGAGATCGCGAGATCGACGGTCAGCTCGGCGTATCGCCCCGACAGCCGGGGGGACGCCGCCGAGCCGGGAAGCGGAAGGAGCCCGAAGTAGACGGCCGACAGCGCGGACAGGAGAAGGTTGACGGCGACGGCCAGCCACACGCCGAAACGGCGTCCCCGCAAGAGCCCGTAGGCCGCGACGACCAGGACGAGCAGTGGCAGGACGGAGACGAGGATGGGCCCGAGCCCGTTGATGCGTTCCAGGGTGATGTCGCGTACGCAGGCCTGCGTGACCGCGAACGCCTGGCAGCGGTCGACGACCTCGCCCGGAGCCGGCACATCGTTGGTGAAGAGCATGCCGATGGGCGCCAGCGGTCCGAACCGGGATGACGAGAGCAGTGCGATCACCGGGCCCAGCGCGGTGATCACGACGGTGGAAGCCAGGAGCACCCGCACTTCGTGGTGTGAGCTGCGGATCCAGGTGCGCGGCGCCCCGACGTGCTTGAGCCGGGCTCCGTGCAGCAGCGAGCCCAGCCCGAGGCCGGCGAGCACGGCCAGCAGCCGGTACAGGTCGGAGGGCTGGCCCGAGTAGAGCACGAACATCACCGAGACGAGCACCGTCAGCACGCGGATGCGACGGCGCCAGAGTGCCCCGGCGAACGCACTGCCGGCGGCGATGGCTCCGCCGATGGCGGTGAGCGGGTCGAATGTGATGAGTTCGATCACGCCGTGCGCCCACATCTCGCCCCCGCGCGCACCGAGGGCCTGCAGCCCCACCCCGGCGAACGTGCCCACGATCGTGGTCGCGAAGAACGCGATCGCCGTCCGTGCAGAACCCATGAGGTGTTCGGCCCACCCGAGCAGAAGCACCGCGAGGAAGAGCACGGTAAGGAGTTCGACGAGGCTGTTGGTGAAGAAGATGCTGGTCACCGGCGTCCACCACCGGCCACCCTCGACGATGGGCTCGAACCCGGTCCCGGCCCAGGCGCGCACCCGGGCGCTCGGTCCATGCAGGGGCCCCATGACGAGCGCGAGGGTGAGGATGGCGACGACGACGGAGCTCGTGAACGGACGACCCGCTACGAGACGCGCGATCCAGTTCAGGGCGCCGGGGATCCTGCCGAGTCCGGTATCGCCGGTCCGGGTGGTCTGGGGGGCGATGCCGCTCACGGTGCCAGCCCCATGTGCGGGAAGAGCATCGGCACGCCGACCCGGAGCGAGTAGCGCACCGTGTTCCAGTCATGCGCCGTTCCGGGTGACTCGAGCAGCTTCGTCTGGACACCGGCGGCGTCGGCGTGCTGCAGGAGCACCCGGGCGAATCCGTTGTACTTCACGTCGTAGGCGCCGACCGCGAACACGATGAAGGAGTTCTTGTAGGGCGCGTGGGCTGCGAACAGCGCAGTGGGCTGGGCGGCTGCCGCACGCGCCTCCGATCCTCCGAAACCCTTCTGCACCGTGTCGGCTCCCACTGTCGGACCGAGTTGGCTGGAGATCGCGAGGCCTGTCCCGAAGATCTCCGGGTGGCCGGCCGCGAACTGGACGGTGCACGTCCCGCCCTCCGAGAAGCCGCTGATCGCCCACGCGTTCGGCGCGGTCATCACGCGGAAATGCGTCTTGATCCAGTGCACGACATCGGTCAGCATGTACGTCGCCGAGTTGCCGAGCGGACCGTCGACGCACATCGGGTTGTGCCCCGGATTGCTGAGCTGGTCGGGCTCGACCACGATTGGGGCGATCCCTTTATGCGTCGCCGCGTATGTGTCCATGATCGTCCCGAGGTGACCTGCCGTGAACATGTCCGACGGCTGGCCGGGCTGCCCGGCCATCGTGACGAGCACCGGAAGCGCGGGCGGATTCGCGGTGAGAGCCGCCGGCGGCAGGTAGATCGTCCCCGGCCGTGCCGCGAAGTTCGACACCGTCGGCGGGATCTCCACCGACCGGATGCGCCCCACCTTCGGCATCGTCGCCGGCGGCGTCCACGTGGCGAGCGTCGGAATCGATGAGGTGTGCGCGGGGTTGCTCACCCTGCCGACGGTGACGGCCTTGTACGGGTTCACGCCGACGGCGTCATTGAGGTTGCGGTAGGCGCCGAAGTCGACGTTGATCCCCGCAGCCGCGGTGATGAGGATGACGGGAACGGCGGCGACCGCTATCACCTTCCGCCACCAGCGCGAGCCCCAGAGGTTGACGATGACCAGCGCGAGGCCCGCGAACGCGAGAGCCACCCACATCCGCGTGATCCCGCTCAGATCGACGCCGAAAATGTCGAGCACGTCGACCAGCAGCCAGCACAGCACGAAGCCCAGCACGACGCCCGCGCCGATGGCGATGAGGGTGGTAACGATCCAGCGAACGGTGGGTCTGCGGACGACCAGATAGACGGCGAGCGCCACCGCGACGACGTCGATCGTCGTCAGGAACGGTCGCTGATCGATCCGCAGTGTCATGATCCAGTGCAAGCCCAACAATCTCCTCTTTTCGCAGTGCCGACTAATTATCGGCCTTGCAGCTGGTGGCAAGGCTGTACATAAGGCCCGGTCAGGCAACTCCGAGCCAATCGGAATGCTCGCAGAAGAATGTACGCACGAACGCGGCCGACTCCCGCGCGAAACCGCGGGTTTCCGGGCCTTTCAACGGCCCGGCGGGGCCCGGCCGAACCCCCGTCGGCCGGCCCCCGCCGGAGTCTGAGAAATCCTTCAGTCGATAGCGAGCGCCGCGACCGGAGAGACCCCGGTCGCTCGGCGTGTCGGCGCTACGGAAGCGACGATGGCGAGGCCCGCAGCGACTACGGCGGCGATGGCGAGCAACTGCCACGGCACCACCGGGAGGACGAATCCTGCGCCGCCGGGGAGCGATCCGAGAAGCGACTGGGCACCCGCCCAGCCGTAGATCACGCCGAGCACCAGGCCGGCGAGCACCGCGGCGATGGTCAGCTGCGCGCTCTCGGACAGGATCAGCGCGCGCACCTGGCGCGCACTGAAGCCGAGCGCGCGAAGCAGGCCGAGCTCCCTGGTGCGCTGGAGGACGCTGAGGGAGAGATTGTTGACGACGCCGATCGCCGCGATGACGGCCGAGAAGCCGATGAGGACCGAGAAGACCACCGTCGTCACGGCGATGACGCTGTCGACGCCCTGGAACAGCTCGGGGTTCGACTGCTGGGCGATCAGGATCATCCGCTGATACGAGGAGGCGGCGACGACGAACATCGTGATCAAGGTCACCCCGATGACGAGACCGATCGTCGTCCGGGTGCTGCGCTCCGGGTTGCGCACCGCGTTGGCGGCTGCGAGGCGAGCGGGCGCGGAGCGGCCGAAGAGCCGGCCGACGCCGCGCAGCACGGACGGCATGAAAAGGTGGGCCGCGAGCACGATGCCCGTGAATGACAGGATTCCGCCGACCAGCCCGACCAGCACGCCCAGCGGCGAGACGAGACCGATGACGATGCCGCCCGCCAGCAGCACGGCTCCGAAGCCGACCATGCCGAACGCCAGCGCGTTGCGGACCGGCTTGCGCCGGAGTTCGTCCCTTGTGGGTTCCTGTGCCGCGCCGATCGCCTGGATCGGGGTCACGGAGAGGACGCGGCGGCTTCCGACCCAGGACGCCAGCCAGGTCGTCAGCACGACGACGACGACCGGCACCAGGTTGACGGGTTCGAGGAGCGGGTAGGCGAGGTCGGGCAGAGTGCCGACGGCGACGAAGGCCCTGACGGCGACGATCGTCAGCGTGATACCGATGATCGCCCCGGCGACGGCTCCGACGACTCCGACGACGAAGCCCTCTCCGGCGACAGCCCTGCGTTGCGCGCGCGAGCTCGAGCCGATCAGCCGAAGGAGGGCTATCGTGCGGGTCCGGCCCGCCACGATGGTCGCGAAGGTGTTCGTGGTCACGATCGCGCCGACGTACACCGCGATGACGAAGAACACACCGGCGACGATCGACAGCGCGAGCTTGACCGATCCGTGCTCGCCCACCCTGTCCTGCGCGATGTAGGTCGCGAGCACGCCGGTCGCCGAGAGCAGGGACACCCCGAACGCCGAACTCAGCGCCGACACCAGGATGCTCGCCCGGTGCTCGCGGGCGTTCGTGCGGACCGCGGTGATCGCCCCGCTCATGCGCGCTGCTCCATTCCGAGCATGTAGCTGGAGATCTCCTCCGGCGTCGAGCGCTCGCGCTCGTGTACGACGCGGCCGTCGGCGAGGAAGACGATCCGGTCGGCATAGCCCGCCGCGATCGGATCGTGCGTGACCATCGCGATGCTCTGCCCGTAGCTGACGCTCGCGGCAGCCAGGAGGGCGAGCACTTCACGGCCCGTGCGGGAGTCGAGGTTGCCGGTCGGCTCGTCGGCGAAGATGAGGTCGGGGCGTGTGCCGAGCGCACGGGCGATCGCGACCCGCTGCTGTTGCCCGCCGGAGAGCTCGTGCGGCCGGTGGGTGAGCCTGTCGCCGAGTCCGAGCGAATCGATCAGGTGGTCGACCCACTCCCGCTCCTCCGCGGACGGCTTACGGCCGTCCAGCTCGAACGGCAACAGGATGTTGCCCGACACGTCCAGGGTGGGCACGAGGTTGAAGGACTGGAAGACGAACCCGACGCGACGCCGCCGCAGAATGGTGAGCTGCGCATCCCCGAGCGCCGTGATCTCGGTGTCGCCGAGCCAGACCCTGCCGGCCGTCACCGAGTCGAGGCCGGCCATGATGTGCATAAGGGTGGACTTCCCCGACCCGCTCGGGCCCATGATCGCCGTGAACTGGCCCGCCCGGATCCCGATGGACACATCGTCGAGCGCATGCACGCTTCCCGCTCCGGCCCCGTACGATTTGGTGGCGTTCGCGACGCGCGCGACCAGCCCGGCCCCTGACCTGTCGATGGCCAGCGTGTTGTCGATGTCCTGGGTGCTGTCGATGTCCATTCTCCGACGCTACGGGTGCGCATCCGCCGCCGGATCGGGCGCAGGACCGACACCGGCTACATCGTCAGGATGATTCCCACGACGTGAGCCCGTGCTCGAAAGCGAAGACGACAAGCTGCACGCGGTCCCGGAGGCCGAGCTTTCCGAGGATCCGGCTGATGTGCGTCTTCACGGTGGCCTCGCTCAGGTACTCGGATGACGCGATCTCCGAATTGCTCAGGCCACGGGCCGCAAGGAGGAAGATCTCGCGCTCCCTGGCCGTGAGGGAGCCGAACGACTCCGGCTTGCGTTTCTCCGGCTCTGCAGCGGAGAAGTACTGGAACAGCTCACGCGTCGCTCCGGCGGCGATCACGGCGCTGCCGGCGTGCACCGTGCGGATTGCGGCGAGCAGGAACTCCGGTTCGGCGTCCTTGAGCACGAACCCGCTCGCGCCCACCCGGATCGCGCGGGCGGCCGCCTCGTCGAGGTCGAACGTCGTCAGCACGATGATCCTCGGCGCGGAGAAGTTCTCCTGCTCGGCCGCCTCGATGATCGCCGAGGTGGAGGCGATTCCGTCCATCACGGGCATCCGGATGTCCATGAGCACGACATCGGGCCTCGCGTCGCGCACCAGCGATACTCCCTCACGCCCGTTGGCGGCCTCCCCAGCGAACGCGAGGTCGGGCTGCGACGACACGAGCATCCGGATGCCCGCCCGGAAGAGCGCCTGGTCGTCGACGAGTGCGACGCGGATGCGTTCCCCGGTCACGCGCCCCCTCCCTGACGCACCGCTGCGGGCACAGGGAGGAACGCCCTGACGACGAACCGGTCGCCGTGCGGCTCGGCGGTCAGCCAGCCTCCGGAGAGCACAGCGCGTTCACGCATGCCCGGCAGGCCGTGGCCGACGCGCTGGGCGGAGCCATCGGGGGCAGGCTGGTCCTTCAGTGCGTTCGTCACGGTGATGGTCACTCCGTTCGGTTCGCCGTCGAGATCGACGGTCGCTGTGCGTGTGGTGTCGCCGTGCCGCAGGGCGTTCGTGAGCGCTTCCTGCACGATGCGGTACGCGGCGATCTGGTGGGCGGATCCGAGTGCGATGTCGGCGCCCTCCCGCGAGAGTTCGATGGGCAGACCGGCCGCACGCAGCTGGTCGACCAGACGATCGAGATCGGCGAGACTCGGTTGCGGCCCCTCCGACTCGGCGTGACGCAGTTCGCCGAGGAGCAGCCGCACATCGCCGAGAGCTTCGCGGGCGGTCGACGCGATCGTCGTCAGCGCTTCGTCGACCGCATCCGGATCGGTCGCCCGAGCATAGCGGGCACCGTCCGCCTGTGCGATGACGACGGCGAGCGAGTGCGCGACGACGTCGTGCATGTCCCGGGCGATCCGGGTGCGCTCCTGCTCGACCACGACGTCTTCCTGCGCACGAAGTCGTTCCACCTCGGCCTCGGCCTGGGCCCGACGGCTTGCGATCGCCGTACGCCAGGTGCGCATCAGGAGACCGAGCACCCAGGACAGCCCCAGAACGGTCGCGGAGACCACGAACAGGAACGCGAACTGCAGCGCGAGCGCGGCGATCCTGCTGGAGACCAGATTGAAGTAGCCGCTGTCGAGTGCGGAACTCACCGACAGGTAGAGGGCCGCGACCACTGCCCCCACCCCGGCCGAGACGAGGCCCGACCAGCGCACGATCCGGTCGCCGTAAGCGGCCGTCGCGTAGAGGACGATGAGCACGCCGACATCGCTGAACTGCACCCCGAGACCGGACGTCATCTGCACGATCGCGGCGAACCACGCGACCGCGAGGGCGACCGCCGGCGAGATCCGGCGGAGTGCGACGGCGATGGTGAAGCCGACGGTCACGAGGATCCACGGGCGTGGGCTGACCCCGGTGATGGCGCACCCGAGCGCGAAGGCGCCCGCGATCGACACATCGGCGATGAGCTGCCGCGGGCTGAGCCGCCGGACGAGCATCCCGGAATCCTGTCCCGAACCGTCGACCGCGGCGCCGCCGGACTGCGCGAGCCAGACGAGAACCGAGGCCCCCGCCGTCTGCGGGCTGCCTCGCTGTCGCGCGACGAGGAAGCCGAGGAGCCAGCCGGCACAGAGCCCGGTGGTCAGCACGAGCCACATCAGGAGCAGCGCGATGCCATAGCTGGCGTAGAGGCCGCCGAACGACGGACCGAAATGCGGGAATGCCAGGGTGTTCTGGGTGTCCAGCACGAAGGCGCCGGCGAACCCGAGCAGCGGCGCGCTCGCGAGGGCCAGCCACAAGACCGCCCGCCTTCCGTGCGCCGCGACCCCGAACAGGGTGAGCAGTACGGCGATGTACGCCATCCAGCCGAACGTCGAGCCCAGTTCGTGCGGACCGACCAGCGCGATGAACGCGGCGCACCACGTCAAGCCGAGCGCGACACCCGGCGCGACGCGGGAGAGCGCCAGCGCGCCGCAGAAGAACGAGACCACTGACGCACCCTGCGCATCCGCCACCGAACCGAACAGCAGCCAGCAGACCAGCAGCAGCACTCCGAGCGCAGGCTCCAGCGCCCAGCGGTAGGTGACGAGTCGGCGAAGCACCCTTCCACCGTACGGCCCGACCGGCCCGCCGGTGTCCTGCTCCGCGCCACTTGGCCCCGTCATGGCGCCGATTTCATCCTCGCGATGTATGCCGCTCAGAACCCGAGCCGGCCCAGCTGCTTCGGGTCGCGCTGCCAGTCCTTGGCGACCTTCACCCGGATGGAGAGGAAGACGTGCTTGCCGAGGAGCTTCTCGATCGCCGGCCGCGCCTCGGCGCCGATGTCCCTGATCCGGCTGCCGCCCTTGCCGATGACGATCGCCTTCTGGCTGTCCCGCTCGACGAAGAGGTTCGCGTACACCTCGACGAGGTCTTTGTCGTCGCGTTCGACGATGTCGTCGATCGTCACCGCCAGGGAGTGCGGCAGCTCGTCCTCGACACCTTCGAGCACGGCCTCGCGGATGTACTCGGCGATGCGGTCCTCGAGCCCCTCGTCGGTGATCGCGTCGTCGGGGTAGAGCGCGGGCGACACCGGCAGCAGGCGGACCAGCTCGCTGGTCAGCGTGTCGAGCTGGATGCGGCTCGTCGCCGAGATCGGGACGATCGCCTCCCACTCCCGCAGGGACGAGACCGCGAGGAGCTGCTCTGCAGTGGCGGTTCGGCTCGCCGCGTCGATCTTGGTGACGATGGCCACCTTCTTCGCGCGCGGGTACTCGTCGAGCTGGTCGTTGATGAAACGGTCGCCCGGGCCGATCTTCTCGTTCGCCGGCACGCACATCCCGATCACGTCGACGTCGCCGAGGGTCGCCTGCACGAGCGAGTTGAGCCGCTCGCCGAGCAGCGTGCGAGGGCGGTGAATGCCCGGAGTGTCGACCAGGATCAGCTGGCCGTTCTTCTGGTGGACGATTCCGCGGATGGCGCGACGAGTCGTCTGCGGCTTCGAGCTGGTGATCGCCACCTTCTCTCCGACGAGAGCGTTGGTGAGCGTCGACTTGCCGACGTTGGGGCGCCCCACAAAAGAGACGAACCCTGCATGGTAGTCATTCACGATTCGTTCTCCTTCAAGAGCGCATCCTGCGCAGCGATCAGTGCGGTGTCGCGTTCGACGAGCACCGTGCTCAGTCGTCTGCGCCGGCCTTCGGTGCGGTCGGCGGTGAAATGGAGGCCGCTGGTCGTCACGACGGAGCCCGGCCCGGGAAGTCGTCCAAGGGCTTTCGCGAAGAGGCCGCCGACCGTGTCGACGTCCTCGTCGTCGAGGTCGAGCCCGAACAGCTCGCCCAGTTCGTCGACCGGGAGACGAGCGCTCACGCGGTACCGGCCCTCCCCGACCTCTTCGACGAGTTCGACCTCGCGGTCGTATTCGTCGGAGATGTCGCCCACCAGCTCCTCGATGAGATCTTCCAGCGTGACGAGACCGGCGATGCCGCCGTACTCGTCGACGACCATGGCGAGGTGATTCGACTCGAGCTGCATCTGGCGCAGCAGCTGGTCGGCCTTCTTCGACTCGGGGACGAACAGCGCAGGGCGGGCGAGGTCACCCATGGTGACCTCGTCGACACCGAGCGGGCTCTCGAAGCTGAGCTTCGCGACGTCCCGCAGGTAGAGGACCCCTACGACCTCATCAGGGTCACCGTCGATCACCGGCACGCGCGAGACGCCCTTGCTGAGGAACAGGCCCATCGCCGTTCCGAGTCCCGCCGTGGTGTCGATGGTGACCATGTCGGTGCGCGGGATCATCACCTCGCGGACCACCGTCTCGTTGAACTCGAAGATCGAGTGGATGAGCTCCCGGTCGTCCTCCTCGAGGACATCCAGTTCGGTCGCCTCGTCGACGATGCTGAGCAGCTGCTCCTCCGAGCCGACCGTCGCCGACCGCGCCCGGGAGGGCGTCACCCGGTTGCCGAGTGCGACCAGGCCGTTCGCGATCGGGCCGAGCAGCACCCGGATGAAATGCACCAATGGCGCCGTCAGCCGGAGCAGGAACTTCGAATTGGCCCGGCCGACACTGCGCGGACTGGCGCCGACCAGCACGAACGAGACGCCGGTCATGATCAGCGCGGCGAGCAGCAGCGTGATCCACCACTGCTCGAAGATCATCGCGAACCCCAGCGTGACGAGCACCGCGGCTGTCGTCTCCGCGATGATGCGCATGAAGTTGATCGCGTTGAAGTGCGCGCCAGGGTCGGCGGCGATCGCCAGGAGGGAGCGCCTCGCACGCGAGCCTTCGGCCAGGTCGGCGATGTCGGCGCGCGACAGCACGGTGATCGCCGCGTCGACTGCAGCCATGAGACCACCGAACGCCACGAGCAGGAAGGCGACGATGAAGAAGACCGCGACGAGCATCCGCGCCCCTATCGTCGTCGTTCGTGCATGGAGAAGCCGACGAGGATGTCGCGCTGGATGCCGAACATCTCCTTCTCTTCTTCCGGCTCCGCATGATCGAAACCGAGCAGGTGGAGGATGCCGTGCGTGGTGAGCAGCAGCAGCTCCTCCATCATGCTGTGGCCGGCGGTCTCCGCCTGGGCCTGGGCGACCTGCGGGCACAGCACGATGTCGCCGAGGAGACCGGCCGGGGTGGGCTGGTCCTCGGTGCCGGGCCGCAGCTCGTCCATCGGGAAGCTGAGCACATCCGTGGGGCCGGGCTCGTCCATCCACTGGACGTGGAGCTGCTCCATCGCGGCCTCATCGACGAGGACGATCGCGAGCTCGGCATCCGGATGCACGTGCATCGCCTCGAGCGCGTACACCGAGAGCCGCTGCAGGGCCGCCTCGTCGACGGCGATGGCGGATTCGTTGTTGACTTCGATGCTCACGCTGGGCCCTTATCGTCTCTTGGGTAGGCGGTCACGGGGAATGCCGGAACGGCGCTCCGCCCGATTGGCGAACTCGGCAGCCTGCTCACGCTCGTAGTGCAGCGCCTGCTTCTGCTCGTCGTAGACCGTGTAGGCGTCGACGATGCGGCCCACGAGCGTGTGCCGCACGACGTCGTCGCTGGTCAGCCGCGAGAAGTGGATGTCGTCGATGTCTTTGAGCACGCGGGTCACGAGGCGCAGTCCGCTTGCCGCCGTCGGCAGGTCGACCTGGGTGATGTCGCCCGTCACGACCATGCGCGAACCGAAGCCCAGGCGGGTGAGGAACATCTTCATCTGCTCGGGCGTCGTGTTCTGCGCCTCGTCGAGGATGATGAACGAGTCGTTGAGCGTGCGGCCGCGCATGTAGGCCAGCGGGGCGACTTCGATGGTGCCGGCCGCCAGCAGCTTGGGCACGAGTTCGGGGTCCATCATCTCGTTGAGGGCGTCGTATAGCGGCCTGAGGTACGGGTCGATCTTGTCGGTGAGCGTGCCGGGCAGGTAGCCGAGGCGCTCCCCCGCTTCGACGGCCGGTCGGGTCAGGATGATGCGGTTGACCTCTTTGCGCTGCAGCGCCTGCACCGCCTTCGCCATCGCGAGGTAGGTCTTGCCGGTGCCCGCGGGTCCGATGCCGAAGACGATCGTGTTGTGGTCGATCGCGTCGACGTACTGCTTCTGACCGAGCGTCTTCGGCCGGATGCTCTTGCCGCGCGCCGTCAGGATGGCCTGGCTGAGCACATCCGCCGGACTCAGGTTGAGGTCGGAGCTCAGCATCTTGGCCGAGCTCGTGACCTCGGCCGGGCTGATCTCCTGGCCGTTCTTCACCATGACGAGCAGTTCCTCCATGAGTCGGCGGGCGGCGTCGACCTGCGACGGGTCGCCCGACAGTGTGATCTCGTTGCCGCGCACATGCACGCTGACCATCGGGTACTGCCGTTCGATCGTGGTCAGCAGGCGGTCCTGGGGGCCGAGAAGGCGCACCATGGCGACACCGTCGATGTGCAGGCGCGCTTCGGCCTGGCCTTCGGGGGACGGGAAGTCGCTACTGGGCAAGGGATCCTTCCTCGAGTTCGCCACCGAGCACATGTGCGTGCACGTGGAAGATCGTCTGGCCGGCGCTCGCACCGGTGTTGAACACCAGCCGGAACTCGCCGTGGGCGTGCTCCTCGGCGAGAGTGTTCGCGGTCGCCACCAGCTCGGCGAGGAGCCCGGGGTCGCCGGCGGCCAGTTCGACGACGTCGCGGTACCGCTCCGTCTTGGGCACGACGAGCAGGTGGACCGGAGCCTTCGGTGCGATGTCGCGGAACGCGATGATGCGCTCACTGTCGAACACCACGTCGGCGGGGATCTCGCCCGCGATGATGCGCGAGAAGATCGAGCGCTCGTCCGTTGCCATACGTCTATCTTAAGGGCTCTGAGGGCACGACCGGCGGGTCACCAGCGGCCGATGAGGGCGTTGAGGACGGCGATCGCCGCCGGCCCCGCCGTCGAGGTCCGCAGCACGGTGCCGCCGAGCCGCACGAGTTCGGCGCCGGCGTCGGCGAAGCGGGCGAGTTCGGAGTCGGAGAGCCCGCCCTCCGGGCCTACGACGACAACCAGGTCGCGGCCGTCGGGACGGATCGAGGAGAGCGGCGTCTCAGCGGTCGGCTCCAGGACGAGCATCCGGTTCGCGGAGGCCAGCGCAGGAAGCTGCTTCGACGACATCAACTCGCCGACCTCCGGCACCCACGGCCGGATGGACTGCTTGGCCGCTTCGCGCACGATCGCGCCCCAGCGTTCCCGGCCCTTCGCCACCTTCGGGCCCTCCCAGCGGGACACCGACCGTTCGGCAGCCCACGGGATGACCGCGTCGACACCCAGCTCGGTCGAGGCCTGGACGGCGAGCTCGTCGCGGTCCCCCTTGGCGAGCGCCTGCGCAAGTGTGAGCAGCGGCGCCGGCCGGGCGACCCGGTCGACCGCCTCGACGTCGATGGTCACTTCGGATGGGGTGGCCAAGACGACCGGGCCGGTCGCCACGAGGCCGCGACCGTTCCCGATCGCGACCACCTCTCCGACGCGCGTGCGGTTCACCGTCGCCGCGTGCTTCGCCTCCGCCCCGACGACGGACAGGCGCTGGCCCACGATCGTGACCAGGAGGTCTTCGCGCAGGTAGAGGGAGCTCACGATGGGCTCAGACGTTGAGGAACCGGTCGCGGAGCTTCGCGAACAGCCCCTGCTGGAATCGCGCCAGGCTGGGCGCCTCCTGCTTGTGGGTGGACGCGAACTGCTTGATCAGCTCGCGCTCCCGGTGGTCGAGCTTGGTCGGGGTGACGACCTGGATCCCGACACGGAGGTCGCCCCGGCCGCTGCCGCGCAGGTGCGTGATGCCGCGGTCCTTCACGGTGATGATGTCCGCGCTCTGGATTCCGGGCTTCAGTTCGACGTCGATGTCGCCGTCGAGAGCCCGGACCTTCGCGTGGGTGCCGAGGATCGCATCCGTCATCGCCACCTCCAGCGTGCAGAGCAGGTCGTCGCCGTCGCGGCTGAAGACGTCGTGGTGCTTGACCTTGATCTCGAGGTACAGGTCGCCGTTGGGGCCGCCGGCGGGGCCGGCCTCGCCGCTGCCGGGCATCTGCAGGCGGAGCCCGGTGTCGACGCCGGCGGGGATGTCGACGGGGACGGTGCGCCGCGCACGTACGCGGCCCTGGCCCTGGCAGGTCACGCACGGCGTCACGATGACGGTGCCGAAGCCGCGGCAGGTGCCGCACGGGCTGGAGGTCATCACGTTGCCGAGCAGCGAGCGAACCGAGCGCTGGATGCTTCCGGTCCCGTGGCAGATGTCGCAGGTGACCGGGGCTGTACCGGGCTGGCAGCAGGAGCCGTTGCAGGTCTCGCAGACGATAGCCGTGTCGACCTCGAGGTCGCGATGGGTGCCGAAGATGATCTCGTCGAGGTCGACCTCGACACGGAGCAACGCATCCTGGCCGCGCTCCCGGCGCGACTTGGGACCACGACCTCCGCCACCGCCCCCGAAGAACGTCTCGAAGATGTCGCCGAAGTTGCCGAAGCCCGCACCGCCAGGGAACCCGGCCTGGGGCCCGAGATCGTACTGCTCGCGCTGCTGCGGGTCGCTCAGCACATCGTATGCATGGGTGACGAGCTTGAAGCGCTCCGACGCTTCCGCGCTGGGGTTCACATCGGGGTGCAGTTCGCGCGCCAGGCGGCGGTAGGCCTTCTTGATCTCATCGGGGCTGGCGTCACGGGTGACGCCGAGTACTTCGTAGTGGTCAGCCACGTAGGCAGTTCCTTAACTGTCGATTGCTAGTTCTCGCCGAGCAGCCGGGAGAGGTAACGGGCGACGGCCCGGACGGCCGCCATGTTGTTCGAGTAGTCCATGCGTGTGGGGCCGAGGACCCCCAGTCGGGCGATTCCGGATGCCGACGAGGTGTAGCCGCTGGTGAGAACACTCGTCTCAGCGAGGCCGAACGGCGCGTTCTCGCGGCCGATCGAGACGGACACGCCATGCTGGTCCGTCGCCATCTCTCCGAAAAGCCGCAGCAGGATGACCTGCTCCTCGATCGCCTCGAGAACAGGGTAGATGCTCCCGGTGAAATCGTGCTCCGTACGCACGAGATTCGCAGCACCGGCCATGAGGAGCTTCTCCTGCCGGTTCGCCTCGATCTGCTCGACCAGGGTTCGCGCCACCGGGCGGATCACCTCATGCCCGGGTTCCGCCGTGTCGTCGGCGAGCCCACGCAGCCGGGCTGCGGCATCCGCCAGCGTCAGCCCCGCGGTCGCGGCGTTCACAGCCGTTCGCACCTCGGCGATGCGTTCCTCGTCGAGTTCCTGCGGCACCTCGATGACCCGCTGCTCGACGGCGCCCGAATCGGTGATCAGGACGCTCAGCAGCCGCTGGGGCGCTAGGTTCACGAACTCCACGTGGCGGATGCGCGACCGCGACACCGACGGATACTGCACCAGGGCGACCTGGTGCGTCAGCTGCGAGAGCAGGCGCACGGTGCGGGCGAGCACGTCGTCGAGATCGACGGACTGGCCGAGGAACACCTCGATGGCCTGGCGCTGGGCGTGGCTGAGCGGCTTCAGGTCGGCGAGCTGATCGACGAAGACCCGGTACCCCTTGTCGGTCGGAACACGACCCGACGACGTGTGCGGTGCGACGATCAGCTCTTCGTCCTCGAGGGCCGCCATATCGTTGCGGATCGTGGCCGCGGACACGCCGAACGCATGGCGCTCGACGATGCTTTTCGAGCCGACGGGCTCCCGCGACGCGACGTAGTCCTGCACGATCACGCGGAGAACTTCAAGGCTCCGGTCCGACACCATCTTCTCGTCGCCTCCTGACCCCGAACTATTAGCACTCGTTTAGCCTGAGTGCTAATCATATCGCGTCGACACGCCATCGAATCATTGCACCTGCCGGTTTCACAGCGATAACTTATGCATGAGTTCGCACGATGGCCCGGATCGATCTCCTTCCACAGGTGAGCGCGCCTACGAGCAGGTCCGTCAGTTCCACTGGAATGAAAGGCACCGATCATGACCGACCCCAACCAGCCCCCCGTCGATCCGGCAGGCTCGGGCATCCCGCCTCAGCAGCCGGTCCCGCCGCAGCAGCCGGTCCCCCCGCAGCAGCCCTACGGAAGCGTCCCGCCGCAGCAGCCGTACGGCGGCGTACCGCCGCAGCAGCCGGGCGTTCCACCGCAACAGCCCTACGCGGCACCGGTGCCCGGCGCCCCGCTCACCGCCGCCGAAGACAAACAGTGGGCCTCGTTCGCCCACCTCGGCGGCATCCTCTGGTTCCTGCCGTCGCTGATCATCTATCTCGTCTTCAAGGACCGCGGCGCCCTCACCCGGCAAGAGAGCAAGGAAGCGCTCAACTGGCAGATCACCTGGATCCTCGCGTGGCTCATCTCGGTGATCCTCGGCTCGATCCTGCTCGCCACCCCGGCGTTCGCGATCTCGTTCCTCTTCTCGCTCCTGATCCCCTGGGTGCTCTACATCGTGAACCTCGTGTTCTCGATCCTCGGGTTCGTCAGGGTCAATGGCGGAGGCACCTACCGCTATCCGTTCAACTTCCGCTTCATCAAATAGGCAGGCACGATGTCAGGCGCCACACCCCCTCCCTCTCAGCCATACCAGCCCACGCCGCAGATGAACCCCGCCGACGAGCGGCTCTGGGCGACCCTCGTCCACATCGGCGGAATCTTCTTCAGCTTCATCCCCGCACTGGTCGGCTACCTGGTCCTCAAGGATCGCGGACCGTTCGTTCGCGAACACACCGCGACCGCCCTGAACTTCCAGATCACCCTGGCGATCGCGTACGCAGTCGGCTGGGTGCTGATCGTCGTCGGCATCGGGCTGCTGATCCTCCTGGCGGTCTGGGTGGTGAACATCGTCTTCAGCATCATCGCCGCCGTGAAAGCCAACGCGGGCCAGCCGTACGTCTACCCACTCGCGATCAAGTTCGTCAGCTAGTTCGACGCGAGCAGCCGGCGCACGACAGCATCGGCCAGAAGCCGCCCTCGCAGGGTCAGTTCCACCGACCCGCGCAGGGCGGCTTTCGCGTCGATGAGCTCATCCGCGATGAGGCCGGCGACCTCACGGCGGCCGTCGGCGTCGAGTTCGCTCGTCGCGAGACCGTCGCGGATGCGCGTGAGCAGCAGGATGCGCTCGACACGCCTGGTCTCGGCGTCGAGGGTCTCGCGGCCGGCGGCGGGAGACTCATCCGCCACGATCCGCGCCGCGTAGGCGGCCGGATGCTTGACGTTCCACCAGCGCACGCCGCCGACGTGGCTGTGGGCGCCCGGTCCCACTCCCCACCAGTCGTGGCCCTGCCAGTACGCGAGGTTGTGCCGGGAGCGGTGGTTGTCATCTGTGGCCCAGTTGCTCACCTCGTACCAGTCGTAGCCGGCGGCGGAGAGTCGCGCATCCGCCGTCTCGTACATGTCGGCCTGGAGGTCCTCGTCGGGCTCGGCGACGACCCCCGATCTGATCTGGCGCGCGAGCTTCGTGCCGGGTTCGACGATCAGGGAATACGCCGACAGGTGGTCGGGGCGGCACGCGACGGCGGACTCGAGCGAGCGGCTCCAGTCGTCGAGCGACTCCCCCGGTGTGCCGTAGATGAGGTCCAGGCTCACCTGGAGGCCGGCGTCACGAGCCCACTCGACGACCAGCGGGACGCGCTCGGGGTCGTGGGTGCGCTCGAGCGTGGCGAGCACGTGCGGCACCGCTGACTGCATCCCGAACGAGACGCGGGTGAAGCCTCCGTCGGCCAGCCGGCGCAGGTAGTCCGCATCCACGGAGTCGGGGTTCGCCTCGGTCGTGATCTCGGCGCCGGGAGCGAGACCCCACGCATCGCGCACCGCCCCGAGCATGGTCGTGAGGTCGCTCGACGGCAGCATGGTCGGCGTGCCGCCCCCGAAGAACACGGTCGACACGGGCCGAGCCGGCAGCCCGCTCCGCTCGAGCGCACGTCGGGCGAATTCGACCTCGTGGACAGCGTGGCCCGCGTAGTCGCTCTGGGAGACGCCGCGGATCTCGGCGGCCGTGTAGGTGTTGAAGTCGCAGTAGCCGCACCGCACCCGGCAGAACGGAACGTGCAGGTACACGCCGAAATTGCGGGAGGATGCGTCGATCGCGGCGGTTGCGGGAAGCAGTCCGTCGGCGGGCGCAGGGTCGCCGAGGGGAAGAGCGCTCGGCATGCCTCAGGCCGCCCGGGCGGGCAGGAGCGAACGCAGGTATTTGTTCGTGTAGTGCCGCTGTGCGAGACGCAGGATCGGGGACGTCGCGCGGTAGAAGCCGTTCGAGGGGCGCGAGAAGGCCCGCACGACGAACCACACCGACCCGTCCTCACGGTGCTCGACCAGGAACGCCTCCTCACCGCTCAACGGATGACCGTGAAGCGTTCCGTACGCGAATCCGACCCGGTTCTGCTCGTCGATCACATACACGACCCGAAGCGGGGCGGAAACGCGGAACGGCCAGAACGGGATCTTCAGCACAGCGGTCATCCCGTTGACGATGTACGGCGAACCGTCCTCGGCGAACACCGCCTCCGACTGGCGGTGCTCCTGCAGCTTTGCGGGGCTGCCGTCGGGATTGAACATGACACCGGCGTACTGGACGCCCGTGCCTTCACGCGCCTCCGTCACTCTGATCCCGCTGCCGCGCTGAACGCCCCACGTCATCAGGGAGGCGGCGGCCGTCTTGAATCGCTCCTCGCCGCTGCCGAGGCGTGCCTCGCGAATCACGGGCCGGTAGCCCTTCGGCGGGTAGTAGAGCAGGTCGGCTGCCTGCGTTCCACCGACCGCGCCGTACGTGACGGGCTGATCGGTGAAGGTGGTGCGGCGCATGATCCCACTGTACGAGAGTCTGCAGTGCACGGCGTCGGCGTCGAATCGATAACATCTCCCTTTAGGGGTAGATGAAAGCTGGATGGGATCGGTGCCCACCGCTAGCGTGGGGTCACCGGTCCGCGATCGTGGGCCTCACGACCGCGGGGCCAGGGGGAACGATGTCACGTCGAGGGGGAACGATCGTCGCGCTCGGCGCGCTGTCGGCCGCACTGCTCTTGAGCGGATGCACATCGTCGCCGCCGCCCGCTCACACGGCCGACCCTGTGGCATCGACCGCTCCGACGCCCGCTGCCGTCCACCCGACCTGCGCGACGATGGCCCCGCCCTCGACGCTCGCGGCCATCGCCCCGCAGCTCGTGGTGCAGCCCGCCACAAACTACTCGATCGCACCGCCGGCCGAGAACGCGGCCCCGAGCGCCAGGGCCGTATTCATGACAGCCGTCTACCCGCCTTCGGCGACCACCGTGCTCGCGGGACTGCAGGCGGGCTACTTCGACTGCGAGTGGCGTGACACCCCGTCAACGAACTACGTACGGGTCTCCGTCCTGCCGGCCGGCTCCGCTGCGTTCGACGCGCACTGGAGGTCGACCCACTACGACATCGCGTCGTGGGCGCTCTTCGCCGGGCTCGGTAAGGCTGACAAGTCTGTCGGCGGCTGCATGAACGGCGACGGTCCGTCCTGCGAGATCAGCACGCTTTCCGGCACCACCTGGGTGACCGTCACGGAATCCGAGGGTGACATCTCGGCCACGACGGCCCCGGCGATCAGGGCGCACCTCGAGGCGATCACCCATTCGACCCTCGCGGCGCTGGACGCTGCCGGTCCGCTCGTGGCCGCTCAGCAGCAGCCACCGTCACGCTGGCAGTCCGGTGGCTGCACTGTCGTCGACACGGCCGTGCAGTCGATCACCGGGTCGACCGGCGGCACCGCCGAGAAACGGGCTCTCGACTTCACGGATGCGTACGATCCGGTGTTCCGCGCGGCCGTGGCGCAGTCCGGCGCCTTCGACTGCGTCGACACGGAGGCCCAGGTGACCATCGTGCCCGGTGCGGACGACACCGCACCCATCGTCTACACCTCGGATTCGACGACGCCCGTCGCCGTCAGCATCCCCGGCGTCGCAGGCGCCCGGGACCTCTGCGACGCATCCAACGCGACCGCCTGCTGGACCGAGGGCTACATCGATCATGCCCTCGTCACGATCGCGGGCGACCTCACGGCCTCCGGCCGCCACGCCGAACTCGCTGCGATCGCCGTCGCCCTCGCCGGCTGACTCGAGCTACTTCTTGTACGTTTTGACGCTCTCGGTGTCGCCGGACAGGGCTGCGATGAACGCCTCCTGCGGGACCTCGACGCGGCCGACCATCTTCATCCGCTTCTTGCCCTCTTTCTGCTTCTCGAGGAGCTTGCGCTTGCGGGTGATGTCACCGCCGTAGCATTTCGCGAGGACGTCCTTGCGCATCGCGCGGATGCTCTCACGCGCGATGATGCGCGCGCCGATGGCGGCCTGGATGGGCACCTCGAACTGCTGGCGCGGGATCAGTTCGCGCAGGCGGCCGGTCATGAGCACGCCGTAGGCGTACGCCTTGTCGCGGTGCACGATCGCGCTGAACGCATCCACCTGTTCGCCCTGAAGGAGGATGTCGACCTTCACCAGGTCGGCCTCCTGCTCGCCCGCGGGCTCGTAGTCGAGCGAGGCGTATCCGGCCGTGCGGCTCTTGAGCTGGTCGAAGAAGTCGAACACGATCTCGCCGAGCGGCATCGTGTAGCGGATCTCCACGCGGTCCTCACCGAGGTACTCCATACCGAGCAGGGATCCGCGGCGGCTCTGGCAGAGTTCCATGATCACGCCGACGTAGTCCTTCGGCGCGAGGATCGCAGCCTTCACCATCGGCTCCTCGACCTTGGCGATCTTGCCGCCGGGGAACTCGCTTGGGTTGGTGACGGTGATCGTCTTCTTGTCCTCGGTGGTGACTTCGTAGATCACGCTGGGGGCCGTCGTGATCAGGTCGAGGCCGAACTCGCGCTCCAGGCGCTCGGTGACGATCTCGAGGTGGAGCAGCCCGAGGAATCCGCAGCGGAAGCCGAAGCCGAGCGCGACCGAGGTCTCCGGCTCGTAGACGAGGGCCGCATCCGACAGCTTCAGCTTGTCGAGCGCCTCGCGCAACTCCGGATAGTCGCTGCCGTCGATCGGGTACAGGCCAGAGAACACCATCGGCTTCGGCTCCGTGTAACCGGGGAGCGCCTGAGTCGCAGGCTTCGCGGCCGTCGTGATCGTGTCACCGACCTTCGACTGGCGCACATCCTTCACGCCGGTGATCAGGTAGCCCACCTCGCCGACGCCGAGGCCCTTGCTCGGGGTCGGCTCCGGCGAGCTCACCCCGATCTCGAGGATCTCGTGGGTCGCCCTCGTCGACATCATCTGGATGCGCTCGCGAGGCGACAGCTGGCCGTCGACCATGCGCACATAGGTCACGACACCGCGGTAGCTGTCGTAGACCGAGTCGAAGATCATCGCTCGCGCAGGGGCCTTGGCATCGCCGACCGGGGCCGGGATGAGTTCGACGACCCGGTCGAGGAGCTCCTCGACGCCCATGCCGGTCTTGCCGGACACCCGCAGGACGTCTTCCGGCTTGCCGCCGATCAGCGAAGCAAGCTCCGCCGCGTATTTCTCCGGGTCGGCCGCCGGCAGATCGATCTTGTTGAGCACGGGGATGATCGTGAGGTCGTTCTCGAGCGCCAGATACAGGTTCGCGAGCGTCTGGGCTTCGATGCCCTGGGCGGCGTCCACGAGAAGGATGGCGCCCTCGCACGCGGCCAGCGACCGGGAGACCTCGTAGGTGAAGTCGACGTGGCCGGGGGTGTCGATCATGTTCAGGGCGAACGTGTCTGAGTCCACCTGCCACGGCATCCGCACCGCCTGGCTCTTGATCGTGATGCCGCGCTCACGCTCGATGTCCATGCGGTCGAGGTACTGCGCCCGCATGTCGCGGTCGCTGACGACGCCGGTGATCTGGAGCATCCGGTCGGCCAGCGTCGACTTGCCGTGGTCGATGTGGGCGATGATGCAGAAATTGCGGATGGACGCCGGATCGGTCGCGGCGGGCTCGAGGGCCTTCAGAGCTCGTGGTGACATTGTGGGCCAATTCTCCCACGACCCGGGCCGCTCCCGGGACGCCGTCGTCAGCGGATGGGTCAGCTCGCGAAACGCTCCGAGCGTTCGACGACCTGTCCCCGGCCATCCACCCACCGATACACCTCGGCGCCCTCGATGAACACCCGCTCCGCGCGCGAGTTCACATCGAGCGGGTCGCCCGACCAGACGACGACGTCTCCGTCGAGTCCGACCGTCAACGAGCCGACCCGGTCGTCGAGGCGCATGAACGATGCGGGGTTCACGGTCAGGGCCCGCAGCGCCGTGTCGCGGGGCAGCCCCTCCTTGACGGCCAACGACGCCTGGTGCACGAGGAAGTTGATGGGTACGACCGGGTGGTCGGTCGTGATCGCAATGCGCACTCCGGCGGCCGCGAGTGTCGCCAGGTTGCGGATGGCACGGTCGCGCAGCTCGACCTTCGAGCGCGAGGTGAACAGAGGGCCGAAGATCACCGGGATGTCCCGCTCGGCCAGCACGTCAGCGAGCTTGTGGCCCTCTGTGCCGTGGTTGATGACCAGCCGGTAGCCGAACTCGTCGGCCAGGCGGATGGCCGTGGCGATGTCGTCGTGACGGTGCGTGTGCTGGTCCCACGCGAGTTCCCCCTCGAGCACCCGCGCGAGCGCCTCCTTGGCGAGGTCGCGCGGAAACGCGGTGCCCGCCTCCTGTGCCGCGTCGCGCGCCGCGATGTAGTCCTGGGCTTCGACGAACGCCTGGCGGATGATGAGCGCGACGCCCAGCCGGGTGCTCGGTGTCTTGTCCTTCGCCCCGTAAACGCGTTTCGGGTTCTCGCCGAGCGCCGACTTCACGCTCACCGAATCACTGATCACCTGCTCATCGATCGTGCGTCCGCCCCACGTCTTGATGGCGACTGTCTGGCCACCGATCGGGTTGCCCGAGCCCGGCTTCACGACCACCGACGTGATCCCGCCCGCGAGCGCGTCGCGGAAACCTTCGTCGTCGATGTTGATGGCGTCGATCGCCCGCACGGCCGCCGTGTTCGGCGCGGTCAGCTCGTTCGTGTCGTCGCCGGCCGGTCCGTTCGCCTCCTCATCGATGCCGACGTGGCCGTGGGCTTCGACGAAGCCGGGCAGAACCCACTTGCCGGTGGCGTCGACCACGTCGATCTCGGCGGGGATGGCGATGTCGCGGCCGACGGCGGTGATCGTGCCCGCTTCGATCAGGACCGTCCCGCCCTCGATCGGATCGCCGGCGACCGGGACGATGTAGGCGTTGACGATGGCGACGGATGCGGGAGCAGTCTTCATGGGTCGAGCCTACGACCCGGCGCGAAGAGGTTCACCGATCGTTCATCCATCGTTTCTCGAACAGCCACGGGAGTTCGCAGCACAGCGATTCGTTGTCATACGTCAATCGTCTTCGAAGGGAATCCCATGAAAGCCGGCACAACGATGCACCCCGACACGACGAACGGAAGGCGGGGCCGCAGCCGCACCCAGTACGTCGCGGGCGCGACGCGACCACGCTCTACGTCGCGGATGAGGGCAACGGCGTCGCGACCTATGCCGGGGGCGCCTACACCGCGGCCGCAGCACAGACCTCGGCAGGCCTGCAGAAGTGGACCCTCGCGAACGGTGTCTGGAAGCTCGCGTACACCCTGACCGCTGGTGTGAACCTTGGTGCTCCGTACCAGGTTCCGGGTTACCCGACCGGGAACAACTCCGCTACAGGCCTTCCGTGGGCACCGGCGACCGACGGGCTGCGCAACCTCACCGGTACTGTCCACCGCGACGGCACGGTGACGGTCTACGGCATCACCTCGACGGTCAGCGGTGCGACCGACACCGGCGCAGACCCGAACAAGCTGGTGGCGATCACCGACCGCCTCTCCGGCGTCACCCCCGACGCGGGCGAGAGCTTCACCACCCTGCGGACGGCACACGCCGGTGAGGCGCTCCGCGGCGTCTCGTTCACTCCCGGAACGACGTCGCACCAGGGTGACGACCGAGGCTGACCGGGTGGCGCTGACGGCCACGCGGGACGAACCGGATGGAATGCCGCGCGCCCACCTGCGTTACTGCTTTCATGAGCATTCTCCTGACCGGCGCGACCGGCTTCATCGGATCATCCGTTCTCCGACGCCTCATCGACGAAGGCCACTCCGTGACCGCCCTCGTCCGGCACCCGTCCCGAGTCGCGCAGGTCACCGCAGCGGGCGCCACGGCGCTCGTGGGGGATGCGCGAGACATCGACCTCGTGGCCGACGCATCCGAGGCCAGCGACGGCGTCATCCATCTCGCCTCCGCGAAGGATGTCGACCACGACTTCATCACCGGCGTCTTCCGCGGGCTCGAGGGCAGCGACAAGCCGTTCATCCACACCGGTGGGATCTGGACCTACGGCTCCAGCCCCGCCATCACGGAGACATCGCCCGTCGACCCGCCCGAGCTGACCTCCTGGCGCGGGGTGAACGAGTCGCGCGTGCGCGACGCTCTCGGCATCCGGACGATCGTCATCGCGCCGGGCATCGTCTACGGCTACGGCAAGGGGATCCCGAACGACATCGTCGGTGCGCCGGTCACGGACACGGTGCCTCCGACCCTCCTGCTCATCGGCGACGGCACCCAGCACTGGACGACCGTGCACGTCGACGATCTCGCGGCGCTCTACGTGCTTGCGCTCGAGAACGCGCGGGCCGGGAGCACCTACATCGGGGCGAGCGGCCACAACCCGACCGTGCGCGAGCTCGGCGAGGCGGCGGCGCAGGCGGCCGGACTCGCCGGCGTGACGGGAGAGTCCGCGGACGCGTCCCGTGAACGGCTCGGCGCCGGGTACGCGGATGCACTTCTCCTCGACCAGCAGGCGAGCGGGTCGCGCGCTCGCGTCGAGCTCGGCTGGGAGCCGAACCGTCCGAGCCTCGTCGAGGAACTGGCACACGGGAGCTACGCGCCGCAGCGCGCAGCCCTCGCCTGACCGTTCACGGTGAAATTGCCGGGAACGGCATCGTGCTGGTAACGTTGTCTGTTGGCTTGCGTGTGGGTTCTGTCCGCACGATCTTGCCGCAAGGCGCCCTCTCTCGCTGAGCGGCACATCCGAAACTCCCATCGAACGAAAGAACTCAACCACTCGTGGCAAACATCAAGTCGCAGATCAAGCGCATCGGCACCAACAAGAAGGCTCAGGAGCGCAACAAAGCGGTCAAGAGCGAAGTGAAGACCGCAGTCCGCGCAACGCGCGAAGCTGTCATCGCCGGCGACAAGGTCAAGGCGACCTCGGCGCTCAAGGTCGCCGCCAAGAAGCTCGACAAGGCTGCCAGCAAGGGCGTCATCCACAAGAACCAGGCTGCGAACAAGAAGTCGGCTATCGCCAAGCAGGTCGCAAGCCTCTAGTATTCCTCGGTGCCCGCGGGCACTGTGCGAAAGGGCCTCCGTCGAATGACGGGGGCCCTTTCGCGTTGCCTGAGCGCGGCTCAGGCGCGACCGCGCGCGGCCACGATCCGGACGAGACGCTCGAGCGCATACACCGGGTCGCGGCCGCCGCCTTTGACGTTCGCATCCGTCTCGGCGAGCACCTCGATGCAGCGACCGAGTCCCTCGTCGGTCCACCCGCGCAGATCGCGCTGGGCCCGGTCGACCTGCCACGGAGCGAGACCGAACTGGGAGGCGAGCTGGGCGGAACTGCCGCGCGCGCCCGACAGCTTGGCCATGGTGCGGACTTTGACGGCGAACGCCGCGACCATCGGAACAGGATCGGCGCCGGACGCGAGAGCATGCCGCAATGTCACCAGCGCTTCGCCGTGTCGGCCGGCGATGGCGGCATCGGCCACCTGAAACGCGTTGGTCTCGACACGGCCGCTGTAGTACTTGTCGACCGTGGCCTCGGTGACTTCGGCCCCGATGTCGGAGATGAGCTGCTGGCAGGCAGCAGCGAGTTCGGCGAGATCGTCGCTGAACGCCGAAGTGATCGCGCGGAGTGCCCCCGGTGAGATCTTCTTGCCGGCCGTCGCGAATTCCGCCTGGGCGAACTCATACTTGTCCGCGTCGCGTTTCAGCTCTGCGCATACGACCTCGATGCCGTCGCCGGAGCCTGAGCGGATCGCGTCGAGCAGCTTCTTGCCGCGCACCCCTCCTGCGTGACGCAGCACGACGACAGCGCCGTCCGCCGGTGACGCCAGATAGCCGAGCATCTCGTCGAGGAACACGTCCGTGCATTTCTCGACGGCGTCGACGCGGATCAGCCGCGGCTCACCGAACAGGGAGGGGCTGGCCAGGGTGAGGAGCTCGCCCGGCGCGTAGTCGTTCGCGGCGAGGTCACTGATCTCCAGGCTCGGGTCTTCGGCCTTGAGCTGGTCGCGAAGCAGCCGGATGGCCCTGTCCGCGAGAAACCCTTCGGTGCCCGAGACGAGGACCACGGGCTTCGGACGGATGCCGTTCCACGCGACCTGGGGAATCGCCGCCGCCGATCGACCTGCGCCGCCCGTCGTCTTGCCGCCGCGGGCGCCTCCCGTATTCCGTGCCGCCACGTTCCTCCTTCGTCCGTTCCAGCATAGGTGCCGCCTCCGTCATCGCCGGCGCGCTCGGTCCACACCGCGATGCCGCCGCCGTCGTGGGGTGGCGAGACGACCAGCAGGCCCTGCCGGTCTGTCCGGGGAGCGCTGGTCCCGCACCTCGCCAGCAGGTCGAGCAGGGACCGCGTCGGATGCCCATACCCGTTGTTCGCGCCGACGGAGATCAGCCCGATCTGCGCATCCAGCCGCTCGTACAGGCCCGGGGACTGGTCGGCCGAGCCATGGTGGGCGACCTTGACGACGTCGACGGGCCGCACCCGTCCCGTGGCCAGGAGCGCGTCCTGCGGCCGTTCTCCCAGGTCGCCGAGGAAGATCGAGCGGATGCCCCGGCCCTCGAACTCGACCGTCACGCTCCCCTCGTTGCCGCTCGGAAGGTCATCGACGGCACCGCCGCCGGTCGGCCAGAGGATGGACCAGGCCAGGCCGCCGAGCCGGCCGCTGAGGTCGGTCGTGCCCTGTTCGACCACCGCGCCTCCGCGACGCAGAGAGTCCAGGGCAGCCTCATCGCCCGGCTTCACCGCGCGACCGACGATCGCGCGGTCGACACGGCCGACCACCGCCGCGAGCCCGCCCGCATGGTCGATGTCGAAGTGGGTGAGGACCAGGAGGTCCAGAGTATCGATCCCGAACCGGTCGAGGCACGCGCCGATCGGCTCCGGATGCCGGCCGACGTCGACGAGTGCGTGACGGTCGCCATCACGCACCAGCACCGCGTCGCCCTGACCGACGTCGCAGGCCGCGATCTGCCAGTCGGCCGGCAGCGCCTGCCTGTCCCCCAACCCCACCCCCGCCAGCGACCCGGCATAGACGCCGACGCCGCCGATGAGACCGATGGTCGCGACGACGGACAGCCACGCCGAGCGACGGCCGGCCGGGCTGGCGACGCGGATGCACACGAGCACCAGCACCACCGCCGCGAGCACGAGCCCCACGCCGCCGCCGACCCAGGGAAGGCGACTCGCGGGCAACTGGTCGACTGTGAGCGCCACTCGCGCGATCCATTCCGACGGAAGCCACGCGAGCCAGCTGAGTGCCTGGCCGACCACCGGAACGACCGGCAGCAGCAGACAGGAAGCGAGGCCGAGGATCGTCGCGACCGGGACGGCCGGCTCGATGAGCACGTTCGCGGCGACTCCGTACAGAGGCAGCGTCGCGTCGAGGAGGATGAGGACAGGCTGGCACGCGAGCTGCGCCGCGAGCGGTATCGCGATGATCATCGCGAGTTTCGCGGGCATCCATCGCGAGAGTGCCGCTGTGAGCGGACCTGCGAGAAGGAGCAGACCGCCGGTGGCGAGCACCGAGAGAGCGAAGCCGAAGTCCACCGCCTTCCACGGGTCGAGCAGGAGCAGCACGAGCACGGCCAGGCCGAGGGCTGGGAGACCGCGCGATGGCCGGCCTCCCGCGAGCGAGCACAGCACGATCGTCGACATGATCGCGGCGCGGACGACACTCGAGTCCGGTGTCACGAGCACCACGAACGCGGCAAGCGCGACGACGGCGATCGCCGCCCGGCGCCGGCGCCCGACACCCGCGCTCGCCGCGCCGGCGAAGGCGAGCGCCGTGACGAGGGCGCAATTGGAGCCGGAGACGGCGGTGACGTGACTGAGCGCGCTCGTCTTCATCGCCGCGTCGAGTTCTGCGCCGACAGCGCTCACATCGCCGATGGACAACCCGGGCAGGAGGCCTCCCCCCTCGCCGGGAAGTTGCGCTGCAGCCGCGCTGAAGCTCGAGCGCAATCCGTCCGTCCACGACAGCCAGAACGGGGCGCCCGCTCTCAGCGTCGGTGCCTCAGTCGAGCTCACGAGATAGGCGGCCCGGTCTCCGGCTTCGGTTGAGCGGACACGCCCCCTCACGCTGACCGTGTCGCCGAACCCGACGCGGGACAGGGATGCTCCATCGCAGGTCGCGAACACGACCACCGGGACACTCATCGTGACGGCGTCGTACCCCTCGACCGCCCTGACAGCTGTGCCGACGAACCGCCAGCGCGCGAGTGCCCCCTCCCCGCCGGTGACCGGGCGAGGTGCCGCGTCGAGCCGGACGTCGAGCACCGTCTGGCGGCCACCTTTCGCTGCGGCCTCGAGCGATGGCGGGGTACGGGCCGGCGCTTCGACGGCGATCACCGTCGCAAGGAGGGCGACGGCGACGACCGACAGCCCTGCCACGCGCCACGCCGCCCTGGTGCCCGACCAGAGCACTGCTCCCGCGCACAGGGCCACCGCCAGGCTCCACGCTCCGAACGCCACGGACGCCGCAGCGTGCGGGACGAACACCAATGCCAGGGCCGCGAGCCAGCCCGCCGCCGCCGGGACGACCAGACGGAGGTCGACCGTCATACCGTGACCAGGTCTTTGAGTGCATCGAACAGGGTCTGCCCGATCCCGCTCACCTTCATCAGGTCGGCGGGCGACGCGAAGAGCCCGTGGGCCTCCCTCCAGTCCACGATGCGCTGGGCGAGCGCCGGACCGATGCGCGGGAGAGCCTGCAGTTCGGCGGCGGAGGCGAGGTTCAGGTTCACGAGTGCTCCGCCCGGCGCACCACCGGTCACGCCACCGGCCGTCGGCGCCTGCGGAGCGATCACCTCGCCTTCGCGCGGAACCACGAGCTGCTCCCCGTCTGCGACCGACCGCGCCAGGTTGACACCGCCTGGATTCGCGTCGGCAGCGAGCCCACCGGCCGCTGCGATCGCATCCACCACGCGCGCACCGGGACGCAGCTCGACGATTCCCGGTCTGACGACTGCCCCGAGGACATGCACCAGCAGGACAGGAGCAGCTGTCCCGGCGCCGGTGCCGCTGGGCGCACCGTCGCGGGCATTCGTCGCGGGAGGGGTCGTCATGCCCCGGCCGGCATCCAGTTCGCGGACTCCCCCGCGGGGCGCGAGCGTCGTGACCACGACGGCGACCACCAGCGCCACGAGGAGCAGGACGACGCCCGCACCGACTCCGATGCGAATGCGGGCACCCCGCGAGCCCTCGCGCGCTTCCGCTGCGAGGGAGCTCAGCCCGGGTTCTGCTCGATGTCGCACAGCTGAACGCTACGGATCGACGCGTCCCCGTGAAGTCGAATCGAGCTCAGCTGTGGAGCACCCTCACCGCGCCCCGAATTGTGGAGGAGCGGCAGGAGCGGCAGGAGCCGCCCCTGCCGTCAACCCGCCGTGCTGTCAGCCGGCCGGACGGGTGGCGATGTTCACGAGTCGCGGAGCGCGCACGATGACATTCACGATCTCCCGATCTCCCACCGAACGCACGACTGCCGCCGACGAACGCGCAAGCGCCTCCAGATCGTCGCTCGAGATCTTCGGCGACACCTCGAGTCGATCGCGCACCTTTCCGTCGACCTGGACGACGGCCGTGACCGCGTCTTCGACGAGCAGGTACGGGTCGGGCTTACGCCACTGAGCGAGGGCGACCGACGGCTCGTACCCGAGCGTCGCCCACATGTCCTCGGCGGTGTAGGGCGAGAAGATGTTGAGCGCCATCGCGGTCACCTCGGCGGCCTCGCGGACGGCAGGATCACCCGCCCCCGCTCCGGTGTCGATGACCTTGCGGGTCGCGTTCACGAGCTCCATCAGCCGCGCGACGACGACGTTGAACTTGAAGGCCTCGATCAGTCCTGGCGCGTCGGCAAGGAAACGATGCGTCATGCGTCGCAGGGCGACGTCGCCGTCCTTCCACAGCACATCCGGCGAACTGGTCACATCGTTCGCGACGCGCCAGGCGCGCGCCAGGAACTTCGCGCTTCCCGCCGGAGACACGTCGGCCCAGTCGATGTCGTCTTCCGGTGGTCCTGCGAACGACATCGTCAGGCGCACCGCGTCCACACCGTGCTCGTCGAGCTGTTCGGAGAGCTTCACCAGGTTGCCGCGCGACTTGCTCATCGCCGAACCGTCCATCAGCACCAGCCCCTGGTTCAGCAGCGCCGTGAAGGGCTCGGTGAAGCCCAGGTAGCCGAGGTCGAACAGGACCTTGGTGATGAACCGCGCGTAGAGCAGGTGCAGGATGGCGTGGGTCACGCCTCCGACGTACTGGTCGACCGGCGCCCACTTCTCGGCTTCGGCCGGGTCGAACGCCTGGGTGTCGTCACCCACGGACAGATAGCGCAGGAAGTACCACGAGCTGTCCACGAAGGTGTCCATGGTGTCGGTGTCGCGTTTCGCAGCGCCCCCGCACGACGGGCAGGCCACGTTCACCCAGTCCTCCGCTGCTCCCAGCGGGCTGGTGCCCTTCGGCTGCAGGTCGAGTCCATCTGCCGGCGGCAGCAGTACAGGCAGGTCGGACTCGGGCACCGGCACCTCACCGCATTCTTCGCAGTGAATGATCGGAATGGGCGTCCCCCAGTAGCGCTGACGGGAGATCAGCCAGTCACGCAGCCGGAAGTTCTTGGCCGAGCGGCCGAGCGAGCTCGCCTGCAGCGCCTCGGTCACCCTCCGGATGGCGTTCGACTTGCTCAGCCCGTTGAATGGACCCGAGTTGATCAGGCGCCCGTCGCCGGTCAGCGCAATGCCCGTCTCCGCGGGGTTCTGCGGCGGCAGTTCATCGGGGAGGATCGCCTCTCCGGTCTCCGGGTCGGTGTGGATGACCGGGATCGCACCGGTGACCGGCTGGTTGGTGTCGACCACGACGCGCACCGGCAGGTCGAAGGCGCGCGCGAAGTCGAGGTCGCGCTGGTCGTGGGCGGGCACGGCCATGATGGCGCCGTGGCCGTAGTCGCTGAGCACGTAGTCGGCAGCCCAGATCGGCAGGCGCTCGCCGTTCAGCGGGTTGATCGCGTGCCGGTCCAGGAAGACGCCGGTCTTCTCGCGGTCGGAGCTGAGGCGGTCCATCTCGGTCGTACCGCGCACGGTGTCGAGGTAGGTGTTGAACCGTTCCTTGACCTTCTCAGGCGCATCCGCCACCAGCTCGGCCGCCAGGTCGGAGTCCGGAGCGACGACCATGAACGTCGCACCGTAGAGCGTGTCGGGACGTGTGGTGTAGACGGTGACCGGCTCGTCGCGGCCCTCGATGGCGAACTGCACGTCGGCGCCCATCGAGCGCCCGATCCAGTTGCGCTGCATGCTGATGACCTTGCTCGGCCAGGCGCCTTCGAGCTGGTTCAGGTCGTCCAGCAGGCGGTCGCCATAGTCGGTGATCCGGAAGTACCACTGGGTCAGCTTCTTCTTGGTCACCAGGTGGTCGCAGCGCTCGCAGCGGCCGTTGACGACCTGCTCGTTCGCCAGCACGGTCTGGTCGAAGGGGCACCAGTTCACCTGGCTCGCCTTGCGATAGGCCAGCCCCTTCTCATAGAGCTTCAGGAACAGCCACTGGTTCCACCGATAGTAAGACGGGTCACTGGTCTGCAGCACCCGATCCCAGTCGAAGCTCGGCGCGTAGCGGCGCATGCTCGCCTTCTGCTGGGCGATGTTGTCGTTGGTCCACCCGTTGGGGTCGAGGCCGCGCTTGATCGCGGCGTTCTCCGCGGGCAGGCCGAAGGAGTCCCAGCCGATCGGATGCAGCACGTTGAAGCCCTGCTGCCGCCAGTAGCGGGCGATGACGTCGCCCAGTGCGTACGCTTCGGCGTGACCCATGTGCAGGTCGCCCGAGGGATACGGGAACATGTCGAGCACGTATTTGCGCGGCCGCTTGTCGTTGGGGTCGTCGGTCGCGAACGGCTTCAGCTCATCCCAGACCGGAAGCCACTTGTCCTGGATGGCGGCGAAGTCGTACTGCGCGCTCTCGGTCGGCGCGCTGGCTGAATCGTGCTCGTGTGCCACGTAACTCTCAATCATCGTGTTGATGGGCCCGTCGACGCTGAAGGTGGCCCGCAGTCAGAGCGGGCTACGCCCATCGTCAAGGGTACTAAACGTTGGGGGGCCGCCGTCCGTTCCCTGGTGCTCACCGCACCAGCGCCGCGATGAGCGCCGAGGCCTTCACGGCGACCTCGTCGAGCTCCTCCTCCGGGACGGACAGTGCCGTGATCCCTCCGCCCGCCCCGAGGGACACGCGCTCCGGTTCGACCACGATACTGCGGATGACCATGGCGAGATCGACGCTGCCGTCGAGCCCCAGGTAGCCGAAGCATCCGGAATAGATCCCCCGCGGGCCGTTCTCGAGCCGGTGCAGGATGCGCATGGCGCTGATCTTCGGCGCGCCCGTCATCGAGCCCGCGGGAAAGCACGCCGCCACCGCGGCCAGCGGATCGACCCCTTCGGCCAGGACGCCTTCGACGGTGCTGACGAGCTGGTGCACCTGCGCGTAGCTCTCCACCGCCAGCAGGTGGTGGACTTCGACCGATCCCACCACGCAGACCCGCCCCAGGTCGTTGCGCATGAGGTCGACGATCATGACGTTCTCGGCGCGTTCCTTCTCGCTGGCCTCGAGTTCCGCTCGTAGCTCGAGGTCCCTCGAGACCGTGGCCCCGCGCGGCCGCGTGCCCTTGATCGGCTTGGTCCGGATGCGCCGGCCGGGGGTTATGGAGAGGAACTGCTCCGGCGAGGAGCTCAGGAGTGCGACATCCCCGAACCTGAGGAGACCGCCGTGGTGGGTCGGACTCGACGCACGCAGCCGGAGGTACGCCTCGATCGGGTCGACCGAGACGTCGGCCGTCGCCTCGTTGGTCAGGCACAGCTGGTACGCGTCCCCGCGTCGGATGGCCTCCTGGCATTCGCCGATGAGACGCAGGTAGTCGGTGTCGTCGTGCCGCCACCGCAGGCCGACCTCGCCGGGCGCCGTGTCACCGAGCAGCATGCGCGGAGGTGCAGCCGGACCAACGGATGCAGTCAGCCGGGACCGCAGCTCGTCCGCCCACCCCGCTGCACCCTCCTCGTCCAGGGCGATCAGTTCGATCGTTCGCGTCGCGTGGTCGAAGACGACGGCGCGTTCGACGAACAGCATCGCCGCATCGGGCACACGCGTCGGCGACACCGGCACCCCGTTCGCCGACGCACCGTACTCGTACCCGAGCCAGCCGATCCAGCCGAGCGAGAAGTCGGTCGCCTCCGGATGCCTCGGCTCGAGGTCGCCGAATCCCGCCAAAGACGAAGCAAGAGCGTCGAGAATGTCGCCCGGCCCGGTCGCGGGCGACTTCCCGGGGCGGCCGACGGAGACGGTGCCGTCGGCGACGGATGCCGTGGCGAAACGCGATCCCTCGGTGGCCGTCGCGATCACGGACACCCCGGTCTCCGCATCCGCACCGGAGTCCAGCCAGGCGATATACGGCTCGTCAGCGAAGGCCGCGAGGAAGACCGCCTCGGGTTCCAGCCATTCGGAGAGCGGAAATCGCAGGATTCGGGTGGCCATCGTACTAGCCTAGAGCGGCCCGGCAGCGGCCGGGCGCTGTGCAGCGCGCGCGACGAAGGGACGTCGGATGAGTGAGATCTCCGCGATCTTCGACTGGCATGACGGCGCCCTCCGCCTGCTCGAGGACTGCGAACTCTTCGCAACGCGCCTCGAGGTAGCCGATTCGTTCCTGGTGAGCGACGGCCGCACGCTGGCGGTCGACGTTCACCGCAGCCGGTTCATCGAGTCGGCGGTCGCCCGGGGTCATCCGGACGAGGGCGAACTCGAGACCTTCTTCGCGGATGCTCTCTCACTGGTTCCTCGGGAGGGCAACTGGTTCCCCCGGCTGGAGGTCTCGTCGAACGACGGCGCCTTCCGCCTCCACTTCCGCCTGCGGTCGGCCCCCGAACTGCAGGACACCGTCGTCGTGGCGACCCACCACGGCGAGGACCCCCGCACAGAGCCCACGATCAAAGGCCCGGACCTCGACGCGATGCTCCGCCTGCGGCAGGAGGCGCAACGGTCGGGCGCGCGCGAGGCGGTCATCCTCGATGGCGGGCTCGTCTCGGAGGGCTCGACCAGCGCACTGATGTGGTGGCGCGGCGAACAGCTCATGGTTCCGCCCGCCTATCTGCCGCGCATCCCGAGCGTCACCGCCCGCTCGATCATGACGGTTGAGGCGGCCATGGGCGCGCCCGTCGCCGAGGAGGAGACCACTCCGCAGGAACTCGAGGGCTGCGAGCTGTGGGCGGTCAATGCCCTCCACGGCATCCGCGTCGTCGACGCCTGGGTCGACGGCCCGGACCTGAACGTCGAGGGCCGGCATGCGCAACGGTGGCGTCCTCGGCTCAGCGCGCTGGCACGCCCTCTGGACTGACGTCGGAGTCGGCGGTTCCGTCGGGCACGGGGTCGGCCACGGTCCGTCTCAATCGCCCCTCCTCCATCCGAAGGCGAACGTCGACGAGGTCGGGCGCGACCGCCACGTGCGAGATCAGGATGACGGCAGTGCCCGCCTGCGAAGCGGCGGTGACGATGTCGCGAACGATCCGATCGGCGACGTCGAGGTCGACGTTGGCCGTCGGCTCGTCGGCGATGAGCACTGAGACGTCAGCGAGCAGCGCCCGGGCGAGTGCGATGCGCTGCGCCTGGCCGCCGGAGACGAGCGCTCCACGCTCGCCGACCCGGGCGTCGAGTCCTCCGCGGTCTCGCAGCCATTCCGCGAGGCCCACTCGTTCGAGGACGGCCTCGAGGTCCGCATCCGTCGCCGTGTCACGCGCGAAGAGCAGATTCTGGCGGATGTCGGAGTCGAAGAGGTACGGCTGCTGCTCGCAGAGCCCGACGACGGTCCGCACGTCGTCCTGCGCGAGGTCGCGCGCCTCGACCCCTGCGAGACGGTAGCTTCCCTCGTAGTCGATGAAGCGCGTCAGGACGTGGGCGAGTGCCGTCTTGCCCGACCCGGTCGGCCCCTCGATCACCATCCGTTCGCCGCGATGCAGCCGGAGGGAAACTCCGCGGAGCACCGGCTGCTCCACGTTCGGCCAGCGGGCCGTGACGCCGTCCAGCACGAGAACGGGATCGTGCGCTGACGACGGGAGCGCGGCCGGCAGTGGGAGGTCGACCGGCTGTGGGAGGTCGACCGGAACGGCCGCCGGGATGGTGGCCGGGACGGTCCGGGCGATCCGCTCGGCACTCGCGATGACCTGGCGCCGCGCACCGAGGGCGAGGGGAAGCATTCCGAAGACCTCGAAGACAGCCAGCGGCACAAGGGCTAGCACAGCAAGGGCAGGCGCGTCGATCCGGTGGGCATCCAGGGCCGGAACACCGACGAGGAAGGCTCCGATGGTCGCTCCGCCGGCGAGCACGGAGACGAGACCCGCGGTGAGTGCCGCTGCCGAGGCGCGTGACCGGATGGCGCGTGTCAGCGTCGCCCCTGCGTCCACGGCCTTACGCGTCTCGCCCGCGAGCGCGCCGAACGCCGTCAGTACCGCGAGGTTGCTCACAAGGTCGAGGACCCGATCGTTGAGCTCGGCGCGGAGAGTAGCGATCGCCCGCTCCGCCTTCGACGAGAACGATCCGTTGACGATCGTGCCGAAGATGCCGGCGAGTGCGAGCGTGACCGCGAGGATGAGGCCGGCGGCCGGGAGGAGGATCGTGACGCCGACGACAGTGAGGACCGCGACGATCCCGGCCGTGACCAGGGGCTGGATCACGCGCAGCGAGCGATTCTGAAGCTCGTCCACGTCGTCGGCCAGCGTGGAGAGCAGATCGCCGCGTCGGGTGTCGCCGAGCCCGTCGGGTGCGAGCGGAACGAGCTCGGCGACCATTCCGGCGCGAATCGACGCCAGCTGGTGGAACGCGGCGTCGTGTCCGGCGAGCCGTTCGAGATAGCGGAAGACCGCCCGGCTGAGCGCGAACGCCCGCACGCCGACGACCGCGACCGAGACGTAGATCAGCGATGGCTGCTCCGACGCGCGGGTGATCAGCCAGGCCGAGGCCGCAAGCAGGGCGACCGCGGAGGCGGCACTGAGGACGCCGAAGGCGACGGAAGACCAGAACCTCCGCAGCGGCGGCTGCGAGCCACGGAGGACGGCCCGGACGCGCGCGTCACGCATGGCTGAGCTCCCCCACTGCTATGACGGCGTCGGCTGCGCCGATCACCGCAGCTCGATGGCTCACGACGACGACCGTGCGTCCCGCTGCGGCGAGTTCGCGCAGCCGGACCACGAGCTCCGCCTCGGTCTGGTCGTCGAGCGCGGAGGACGGCTCGTCGAGCAGGAGCACGGGGCAGTCGCGTTCGAGCATCCGGTAGACAGCGCGGGCGACAGCGATCCGCTGCGCCTGGCCTCCCGAGAGTCCTGCACCTCCCACGCCGAGGATCGTGGCGGGCGACAGCTCGTCGGCCGCCGCCAGGGAGAGGGCCAGGATGACCCGGTCCTCGCGATAGAGGTCGGTGCCGAGCGCGATGTTCTCCCCCACCGTGCCGGCAGACAGCGCCGGCCGCTGCCCTGACCACGCGACCAGGTCGCGAGGCTCGCGTTCCCTGGGTGGATGCTCGCCGACGCCGATCCGGATGTCGCCGTCGAAATCCGTGAAACCGAGCAGCGCTGCGATGAGGCTCGACTTTCCCGCGCCACTCGGGCCCGCCACGACGGTCAGCGCCCCGGGCTCGAATCGCGCGCTGAAATCACGGACGCCGTCGACACCGCCGTACTCGACCGACACCGAGTCGATCACAATCGCTCCGTCGGCCAGCGTCGGGTCCAGTCGCGGCGCAGAGCGCGTCGTGCGCTCACCCCTGTCAGCGGCTGCCCCGCGCCCCTTGTCCTCGTCGAGGATGCTGAACGCGTGCTCCGCTGCGGCGATGCCCTCCGTCGCGGCATGGTAGCTGCTGCCGATGTTGCGGACGGGGAGGAACGCCTCCGGCGCCAGCAGCAGCACGAAGAGACCGACCCCGAGCGTGAGATCCCCCGACAGCAGCCGAAGGCCCACCTCCACCGCCACGATCGCGACCGACAGGCTCGCTCCGAGTTCGAGGACGAACCCGCTGAGGAACGAGACCCGCAGCACCCGCATCGTGCGGACCCGGTACTCGTCGCTGACCGCGCGGATCCGGTCGACCTGACGATGCTCCCTGCCGAACAGTTTGAGAGTGGCAAGACCGTTGACGACGTCGAGGAATGCGCGTGAGAGCCGGCCGAGCGTCTCCCACTGGCGCTGCTGGGCCGCCTGGGTCGCCCACCCGACGAGCACCATGAAAAGGGGAATCAGCGGAAGGGTCACGATGACGATCACGCCGCTCGTCGGGTCGCTCACCAGCATGACGACGACGATGAGCGGCGTCGCGATCGCCGTCATGACCAGCTGTGGAAGATACCGCGTGAAGTACCCGTCGAGGGCATCGAGGCCTCGGCCCGCAGTCAGGGTCACGTCGGCCGTGCTGCGGGACGCGAGCCAGGATGGCCCGAGCCGGCCGATGGCCGTGAGAAGGGAGGCACGCAGCTGCCCGATCGAACGGGCGCCACCCCGGGTGGCGGTGAGATCGGCCAGCCAGAGCAACAGCCCACGGACTGCGACGACGGCGACCAGCACCGCCAGAAGGCCGCCGAGCTCTGCGAGTCGCTCACCCGCGATCGCCCGGACGACCAGCTGTGTGACGATCCAGGCGAAGGCGACGATGCACACGGCCTGCGCACACGCGAGGATGCCGCCCAGCCCGAGCATGGTGCGCGCCACCGACGCGTACGCGAGGAGGCGCCGATCGAGAGGTCTCACGCGATCAGCCGGCCGCCGAATGCGCGACATCGGACGGGATGCTCGCCCGCGAAAGGCGCTTGCGGAAGATCCAGTAGGTCCAGCCCTGGTAGAGGACGACCAGCGGGAGGAACACGAGGGCCGTCCAGCTCATCACCGTGAGGGTGTAGGGCGTGCTCGACGCATTGCGGATCGTCAGGCTGTTGGCCGGATCCGTCGCCGGCATCACGTTCGGGAACAGGTTCGCGAACAGGGCGATCACCGCGAACGCGATCGTCAGGGCCATGAACAGGAAGGACCACCCCTCCGCTCCCCGCAGGTTCGCGACCCACGACAGGACAAGAGCGACCGCTGCGATGAGGGCGAGGATCGTGAAGCCGACGCTGAAATGCGCAATACCGGTCCAGAGGAGGAAAGCAGCAGCGACCACGATCGCGATCACGCCCGAGCGTGAAGCGAGTCTCCGGGCGCGCTCACGGATGTCGCCTTCCGTCTTCAACGAGACGAAGACGACCCCGTGGGTGAAGAACAGCAGGAGGGTCGTCAGGCCGCCGAGCAGGGCGTACGGGTTCAGCAGGTCGAAGAGGGTTCCCGTGTAGTTGTGGTGCGCATCCAGAGCGACCCCCTGCACGATGTTCGCGAACGCGACCCCCCACAGCAACGCGGGAACGGCCGAGCCGACGACGATCATGCCGTCGAACCAGGCCTTCCAACGGGAATCCGGTCGCTGGTGACGGTACTCGAACGAGACACCGCGCGCGATCAGCGCGAGCAGAATCAGCAGCAGTGCGAGGTAGAAACCGCTGAAGAGCGTCGCATACCATTCGGGGAACGCCGCAAAGAGGCATGCGCCTGCGACGATCAGCCACGTCTCGTTGAGGTCCCAGACCGGCCCGATCGTGTTGATCATGACCCGGCGGTCGACGTCGTCCTTGCCGAGGAAGGGCAGCGCCATCCCGACCCCGAAATCGAAGCCGTCCAGCACGAAGTAGCCCACGAACAGGCCGGCGACGATCCAGAACCAGAGAATTGTCAGATCCATCACGCGCTCCTAGTAGACCGTCGCCAGGGGGGCGATCTCGCCCGATTCGTCCCGTGGCTCCTCAATGGGGTCGGGACCCTTCTGAGCCGCACGCTTGACGAGGCGGAACTCCACCACCGCCAGGATGCCGTAGATGAGGGTGAACGCGATCAGCGAGATCAGCACCGTGACCCCGGTGACCTCGGGCGACACACCGTTCGTCGTCTTCATCAGGCTGAACACGATCCACGGCTGCCGGCCCATCTCGGTGAAGATCCAGCCCATGATCATCGCGCCGAGCGAGAGCGGGAACGCCCAGATGGCGATCCTCCAGACCCAGCGGGCCGGCGAACGACCCCTTCGCGTGACCCAGAGGCCGGCGATCGCGATCAGGACGTGGAGGAGACCGAGGCCGATCATCCACCGGAACGCCCAGTACGTCACCCAGATGATCGGCGTGTAGTCGCCCGGACCGTACAGCTGGACGTACTGCGCCTGGAGTTCGTTGATTCCCTCGACGGTGCCGTTGAGCGTGTGCGTCGAAAGGAACGACAGCAGG
The DNA here is from genome assembly GCF_010686705.1 of Leifsonia tongyongensis. GTDB lineage: Bacteria > Actinomycetota > Actinomycetes > Actinomycetales > Microbacteriaceae > Diaminobutyricibacter > Diaminobutyricibacter tongyongensis. Next base: position 762,633 of record NZ_JAAGWY010000002.1, read on the forward strand.
TACGGGATGCGGATGGAGAAGAGTTCATGCACACCGTCCGGTGTGCCCCAGGTGAAGATCGAGAACGAGGCATTGGCGCCGGTCGCCGTGTGGTACAGCGCCTCGGCAGCCGCCATCTTCATGGGCTGCGTCGCCACCATGACGAGGCCCAGCTGGTCGCCCGTCAGAACGGTGAGGACGCCCGCGATGATCATGGCCCACAAACCGAATTTGAGGGCGGGGCGCATGGTCTCGAGATTGCGTCCGCGGGACAGATGCCACGCCGCGACCGTGATCACAAGGCCGGCCGCGACCATGAAGCACGCCACCAGCGTGTGCGGGAAGGCTGCGAGCGCGACCTTGTTCGTGAGAAGGGCCCAGATGTCGGTCAGTTCGGCACGCCCACGTGCATCGTTCAGGGTGAAGCCGACCGGCCACTGCATGAACGCGTTCGCTGCGATGATGAAGTAGGCCGACAGGATCGTGCCGACGGCCACCATCCAGATGCTCGCGAGGTGGAGCCCCCGGGGCAATCTGCTCCAGCCGAAGATCCACAGGCCGATGAACGTCGCTTCGAGGAAGAACGCAAGCAAGCCTTCGAACGCCAGCGGGGCACCGAACACGTCGCCGACGAATCGGGAGTATGACGACCAGTTCATGCCGAACTGGAACTCCTGAACGATGCCGGTCACGACACCCATAGCGAAGTTGATCAGGAAGATCTTGCCGAAGAAATGCGTCAACTGCAGGTAATGCACCTTGCCGGTGCGGTACCAGGCGGTCTGGAAGATCGCGACTGTGGTAGCCATCCCGATCGTGATCGGCACGAACAGGAAGTGGTAGATCGTGGTCAGACCGAACTGCCAGCGAGCCAGCAGCAGGGCATCCAGAGCGTCGTTCACGCAGTACTCCTCAGGGAACGGCCGAATCTCGGTCGCATCATCGACGGAGCTTCCGGCAGGATGGTGATTCCTGTGGAGGCGAACGCTTGGCGCGTCCGTCTCCAACCTACCAAGCGCCCGGTGCCGAGCAGAATCGGATCTCGGTGCGTTGCGTAAGCCAGTAGCATCGTGTCGTGTCCACGCCGAAGAAGGGTTCGTACGCCAAGGGTCTCGCCAAGCGCGAAGAGATCCTGACAACAGCCCTGGAGGTCTTCGCCGAGCGGGGTTACCGGCGCGCGTCGCTGCGTGAGATCGCTGAAGCGGTCGGTCTCAGCCAGGCGGGGCTCCTGCACCATTTCAGCTCGAAGGAGGAGCTCTTCGCCGAAGTCCTGCGCAAGCGCGACGAAGCGGACCTGGCCTCGGCTGCAGAGCACGACGATCCGTTCCAGGGACTGGTCGATGCCATGCGTCACAATGCGGAGGTCCCGGGTCTCGTGCACCTGTATGCGACCATCTCGGCGGAGGCGGCCGACGAGAGTCACCCGGGCCACGACTACTTCGTCGAACGCTATCGCTTCTTCATCGACCAGCTCGCCCAGTACATCGCGTCTGAACAGCGGGCGGGCCGGCTCGACCCGACGCTGGACGCCCGTGAAGTCGCCAGGCTCGTCATAGCTGTCGCCGACGGGATGCAGGTGCAGTGGATGCTCGACGACACGGCCGACATGGCCTCGTCGGTCGAATATCTCTGGTCGCTCGTCAAGCGGCTGCGCTCACCGTCGACCGACTAGCCGGATCACGATGAAGGGCGGCGAGCCGGGTCGTCCGGCCCGCCGCCCTTCATCGTGCGAACGTCAGCCCAGGTTGTGGTCGGCTAGCCACTTCTTGGCGGCATCTGCCGGCGACACCTTCTGCGCGCCCTGGTTGTCGCTGTTCAGCGCGATCAGGTCAGCGGTGGTCAGGGCGGCGTCGACCTTGTTGAGGACGTCCTTGACGGTGCTGTTCACCTTCTTCGAGTTGATCAGCGGAAGCACGTTCTGGGCGAGGATCATGTGCTTCGGGTCCTCGAGGGTCACGAAGTTGTTGTCCTTGATGGCAGGCGTGGTCGTGTAGATGTCGGCGAGCTGCACCGATCCGTTCTTCAGCGCAGTGACCGTTGCGGGACCGCCGCTGTCGTTGATCGGCTTCAGCGCGGCGGTGACGCCGTACTGGCTCTTCAGCCCGGGAATCCCGTAGGGCCGCGTGGCGAACTCAGGGTTCGCCGCGACGGTCAACGGGACCTTGACGGCAGCGAGATCGGCCAGCGACTTGACGTTGTATTTGTCGGAGAACGCTTTGGTCACGTTGTACGAGTCGGCGTCCTGGGCCTGCGACTGGTTGAGCACTTCGAATCCTGCGGGGAGCGCCTTCTGCAGGGCCGAGTACACATCGTCGCTCGACTGCGCGGTGGCGGTCTTGTCGTAGAACTGAAGCAGGTTTCCGCTGTACTCCGGAATAAGGTCGATCGAGCCGTCCTTGAGGGCGGCTAGGTAGACATCGCGCTGGCCGATACTGAGATTGCGGTTGACCTTGACCCCCTTCGCCTCGAGGGCCTGAGCATAGATCTCAGCGATGATCTGGGATTCGCCGAACGCAGCCGAGCCGACCGTTATGGTGCCGGCGGAGCTCGAGGAGGTGCTGCCGCTGTCAAGCGCATTGCCGGACGAGCAGGCGCTGAGAGCTAGCAACGCCCCCGCGGCGAGCACGCCTGCGGCGATGCGGCCTCTTCTTGATGCAAACATGATTCTTCCTTTTCTTCTCTACTCGGTGGTGCTTTCCTGGATGGGCACACCCACCACCGCACGAGGACGCGAAGTCTTCACACGGACATCTGTGACACGGGAGACGATGACGCCCCGCGGTACGACAAGGCGCTGGATGATCGCGAATACGCCGTCGGTGACGAGGGCGAGCAGGACGACGAGAATCGACCCCGCGAGCATCTCGTCGTATGCACGGACCGACAACCCGTCGATCAGGTACCGGCCGAGCCCGCCGACGGGCAGGAACGCCGCGACCGTCCATGTCGCGATGACCTGCAGCATCGCGGATCGAAGACCGCCGATCATCAGCGGCAGCGCGAGCGGCAGCTCGACCTTCCGGAGAACCTGCATTTCGGTCATGCCCATGGCGCGCGCCGCATCGACCGTGCTCTTGTCGACCGCATCGATGCCCGCGTAGGCACCCGCGAGCACGGGCGGGATCGCAAGGATGGTGAGGGCGATCAGCGGTGAGGTGATGTCGAGTCCGCCGAGCTCCAGTGCCAGAAACACGACGAGGCCGAGCGTCGGAATCGCCCTGAGCGCACCGGAGATCGAGACAGCCACTCCCCGGCCGCGGCCCGTATGCCCGATCGCGAGTCCGATGGGTATCGCGATGACGGCAGCGATCAGAAGAGTCAGCCCGGAATACCAGATGTGCTCCCACATCCGCGTCGGAATGCCGTCCGGTCCCACCCAGTGGGCCGGATCGCTGAGCCAGGCAAATGCCGCGACGAAGTTGATCATGCTTCCGTCACCACCCGCAACTGCTCGCGGCGAACAGCCCTGCGGCTGCGCTTGTCGATCCGTGTCCAGGGCATCAGCAGGCGGCCGAGGATCAGGAGGATGCCGTCGAACGCGAACGCGATCGCCATCACGGCCAGGATGCCGACCACCACTTCTTCGGGGAAGGAGCGCTGGTAGCCGTCGATGAAGAGGTTGCCCAGGTTGTTGACCCCGATCAGCGACCCGACGCTCACGAGGCTGACGGTGCTCACCGAGACCACCCGCAGGCCCGCCAGGAGAACGGGCCCGGCCAGCGGCAGCTCGACTGCCCAGAACCGGCGCCAGCTCGAGAAGCCCACAGCGGTCGCCGACTGCAGCACGTCACCGGAGACGGACCCGAGCGCATCGGCCGTCGTTCTCACCATCAGGGCCAGAGCGTAGATCGTGAGCGCCACGATCACGTTGATCGGGTTCAGGATCTTCGTTCCGATCAGTGAAGGCATCGCGATGAAGAGTGGGAGCGACGGAATCGTGTACAGGATGCCGCCGATCGTCAGCAGGGTTCCGCGCGTCGCGTGATACCGATTGGCGATCCACCCGATCGGAAGCGAGAGCAGGAAGCCGAAGACGATGGGGGGGATGCTCAGACCGATGTGGATGACAGTGAGGTCCCAGACCTGGCCGTAGTCGATGAGGCCGAAATTCGACCACAGCCAGCTCACGGCGCTTCCTCACCCTGCGCCGGAGCACCCGCGCCCATGAGGGTCGCGGCCTTTGCTTCGTGGGCGGAATCGGCGGAGAGCACGCCTGCGGTGCGCCCGTCGCTGTCGACCAGGACGTCGCCGGTCGGGGTCTGTTCGATGTGCAGGGAGCGCTTGCCCCGGTCGGCGCCGACGAACGACGCGACGAAGTCGTCGGCGGGGTCGCTGAGGATCTCGGCGGGAGTGCCCTTCTGAGCCACGATCCCGCCGGTACGGAAGATCACCACCTGTTCACCGAGGAGGAAGGCCTCGTCGATGTCGTGCGTGACGAAGACGACCGTCTTGTCGAGTTCACGCTGGAGGTGCAGGAGCTCCTGCTGGAGGTCGTCGCGCACGATGGGGTCGACCGCTCCGAACGGTTCATCCATGAGCAGGATGTTCGGGTCGACGGCGAGTCCGCGTGCCACTCCGACGCGCTGCTGCTGGCCGCCCGACAGCTGGCTCGGATACTTGTCGGCGAGCGACCTGTCGAGCCCGACGGTGTCCATCAGCTCCAGCGCGTTCTCGCGGGCGACCCGCTTCTTCACGCCGCGCAGGAGGGGCACCGTCGCGATGTTGTCGACGACCTTGCGGTGCGGCAGGAGGCCCGAGTTCTGCATGACATAGCCGATGCTGCGGCGCAGGTTCACCGGAGCCAGCGTCGAGATGTCTTCGCCGTCGATCTCGATGGTGCCGCTCGTCGGGTCGACCATCCTGTTGATCATGCGGAGGATTGTCGTCTTGCCACTGCCGGACGAACCGACGAGCACCGTGATCTTGCGCGACGGGATGATCAGCGAGAAGTCGCGAACGGCCACAGTTCCGTCGGGGAACTGCTTTGTCACCGATCGGAATTCGATCATCTATGCGGCTCATTCCTCGAGGAAGTTTTCGGATCAACACGTGCCAGATGTTCAACCCAAACACCATTCGGAGCGTTTGGCAAAGACGGATTGCCGTTTGTGAAGGGAATCTTCAGTATGAAACGCTGCCGCACACCACCGACATTCCGCCGGAGGCCGATCGATTCAGTCGGTTGAGCCGTCGCCGTAGCGCTTCGCAAGGTATTCGCGGATGACCACACGGGCCTCCTCGATGAACGCCTCGTCTCCGCGCGGGTCGATGAGGAACGCCCGGGTGATCAGCGAGTCGGCGATCTCGACCGCGACCTCGAGACGGAAGTTCAGCTGGTCGCCCGCGGGGAGACCGAACTCCTCTGCGAGGATGTTGGCGAACTGGTGTGCGAAGAAGTCCTCCCCGAATCCGGCCCCGGCCGAGGCGGACTGGCGTTCGGCGTCGGTGAACCGGATGATCCGGAACCCCGGCTCGCTGCGGAACATCTCCACGAACGCGTCGATGGCGCACTCCATCGCATCCCACCAGTGCTCCGGCGATGCCTCGTGGATGGCCTCCACGACGGCAGCGCGATAGCGCTGGAGCGCCCGGTCGCGCAGCGCCTGCAACAGGACGATGCGGTCGGGGAAGTACCGGTAGACCGTTCCGATGGATGCGTCGGCCCGCTCAGCCACCATCGCGGTCGTCAGACGGTCGAAACCGATCTCGTCCACGACTTCGGCGGCGGCGTCGAGAAGAGCGTCGATTCGCGCGGCGCTGCGCTCCTGAATCGGCTCAGTGCGGACGAGAGGTGCTCCTGACTGGCTCTGGCCGGTCACGAGATCATTGATGGGCACTAGGGCTACTCCTTCTTTCCTGCATGTCCACAATACGGCGCTGCGGGTCCCCAGCCCTCCGGCAGGACGAACCCGCCATGACTGGATCATAAACCGGGAATCCCTCATTTTTGCTGTAAACCCGCTGGCGCGTCGCTGGAGGATCGGGTGAAGCTCCCCGAGCACGTGACAGCCGGCGTCCGGAACCACAGCGGTTCGTGAGAAACTGGCACATATGGCCCGTACACCCGAGAAGCGCGCGGCGAGCGTCGAGCCCATCATGCACCGCGCGGCGCGCATCGAGGACGTCTTCCACGAGTTCCGCGCGAAGCGTGCCCGCAAAAGGGGCTTTCTCTCCACCGTCCTCCCGTACACCGGGTACGGCGCGCCGACCTGGGCGCGCATCCTCGGGCGCGTAGTACTCGCACGCGACCCGCGGCCCGGCAGCCGATCGGAGACCGCCAACAGACGGCGCGAGGAGAGCATCCGGGGCTGGCGGTCCTTCATCAGCGTGCCCATCAGCGACGTCCCGGTCACGATCGAGATCGAGGGCACCACCCACGAGGTCCGCCCCGACCGCGGCGGCGTCATCGACACCGTGATCCCCGTGCAGCTGTCGCCGGGCTGGCACACCGTCCGGATGTACACGGCCGACTCGAAGGGCGCCGTCGAGTCCCCCGTCTTCATCGTCGACCCCTCTGCCCGCTTCGGCGTGATCTCGGACATCGACGACACCGTCATGGTGACCGCGCTCCCCCGGCCCTTCCTCGCCTTCTGGAACACGTTCGTCCTCGACGAGCACGCACGCGTCCCGACGCCCGGTATGGCGGTGCTGCTCGAGCGACTCGCGGCCACGCATCCGGGGGCACCCGTGATCTACCTCTCGACAGGCGCCTGGAATGTCGCGCCGACGATCAAGCGCTTCCTGTCGCGCAACCTCTTTCCTCCGGGCGCGCTGCTGCTCACCGACTGGGGGCCGACCCACGATCGCTGGTTCCGCAGCGGCCAGTTGCACAAAGAGTCGAGCCTTGAGCGGCTTGCGGGCGAATTCCCCGGTCTGCGCTGGCTCCTCATCGGCGACGACGGGCAGCACGACGAGACCATCTACGGCGAGTTCACGACCAAGCATCCCGAGAACGTCGCCGCGGTCGCCATCCGCCAGTTGTCGACAGGTGAGGCGGTGCTCGCGGGTGGTCGTTCCAAGGCGGAGAAGCACTCGGAGACGAGCGGCGTGCCGTGGGTGTACTCGCCCGACGGCGCCGGCCTCAGCGACCAGCTCAGGGAACTCGGCATCCTGACCTGACCTCTGTCGGTGGCGGCCGCGATACTGGTCTCATGCCGACGCACGCGGGGTACGCCGACCTCTACCGGTTCCGTCAGGCCGCCCACGCACTGGCCTCGCCCCTGGAGTCACCGACGGCCGTGACCGACCGGCTGCTCGCGGTCCAGGCGCAGGACTTCGCAGCCGCGTGCTGGGCTCTCGGCGTACGGACGGCGGATTCATCGCAGGCCGACGTCATCGCCGCACTCGAACGCGGAGAGATCGTCCGCTCCTGGCCGATGCGCGGCACGCTCCACTTCGTGCCCGCACGCGAACTCGGGTGGATGCTGCGGGTGACGACCCCGCGCATGATCACCGGCCTCGCTCGCCGCCACCGCCAGCTGGAACTCGAGGACGACGATTTCGTACGCGCTCGTGATGTGGTCGTTGCAGCGCTGACCGGCGGAGGATCGCTGGGACGCACCGAGCTGATGGAACTCTGGGAGCGGAAGGGCATCCGCACCACCGGCCAGCGCGGGTATCACCTCATCTACTACCTCGCGCAGACCGGGGTGATCTGCTGGGGCCCGCCCCACCGCAGCCAGCAGTCGCTCGTACTCCTCGACGAGTGGGCGCCCGATCAGCGCCGGCTCGACGGGGACGAGGCCCTGGGGGAGTTCCTGCTGCGTTACCTGGCCGGGCACGGCCCCGCCACCCTCAAGGACTACGTCTGGTGGACCAAGGGCACGCTGGCCGGGGCGAAGGCGGGCCTTGCGATCATCCGAGACCGCGTGACGTCCTTCGACCTGGACGGCATCACCTACTGGATGACCGCTGAACTCGCGGACTCGACGACGCCACGCGCGGCGCGTCCGCGGTCGCTCCACGTACTGCCCGGATTCGACGAATACCTCCTCGGCTACCAGGACCGGTCCCCCGTGCTCGCACCAGAGTTCGCCGATCGGGTCGTTCCTGGGGGGAACGGCATCTTCAAACCGCTCATCGTCTCGAAGGGTCGTATCGCCGGCACGTGGCGGCGGGCGGCGAACGGCACACGCGTAGCCATCGAAGCGCAGCCCTTCATGCCGCTCAGCACGGCGGAGCAGTCGGGCTTCGCGGCGGGGGTCGCCGCATACGGCCGATTCCTCGGCCTGCGCGGCGAGGTGGCCTGACACCGTAGCCTTGAGTCGTGCGATTGCCAACGACCCTGCAGGCCCCTTCGCGCGTCCCGCTCCTGCAGGTGACGAAGACCGCTATCGCGATGATCCTCGCGTGGCTCATCGCCGGCACGTTCCTGCCGACCCAGCTGCCGATCTTCGCGGCCATCGCCGCCCTGTTGGTGGTCCAGCCGAGCGTCAATCAGTCGATCGGGCGTGCGATCGAGCGCAGCATCGGCGTGATCGTCGGAGTGGCGATCGCCTATGGTGTCGGCCTGCTGTTCGGCACGACGAGCTGGATCGTGCTGCTCGCGGTCGTTCTGTCGATCTTCCTCTCATGGGCGCTGAAGCTGACCCCGGGCACGGCCAACCAGGTCCCGATCACCGCGATGCTCGTGCTCGCGATCGGTGCGGCATCCCCCGGCTACGCTTTCGTCCGCATCATCGAGACCGTGATCGGCGCCGTCGTCGGGATCATCGTGAACGTTGCGATCGTTCCCCCCGTGCTGATCGGTCCGGCCCGGACCTCCGTCAACGGGCTCGGCAACGAGGCTGCGGCCACGCTCGACCGCCTGGCCGTGGCGCTGATGACGCCGCAGACCCCGGCGCAACTCGACGAACTGCTCATCACGGCCCGCCTGCTTCGTCCGATGCAGACCAAGGCCGAGGCTGCGCTCACCCAGGCCCGCGAAAGCCTCACCCTGAACCCCCGGCAGTCGCGGCACCGGCGCGATCTGGAGGCCGTCGACGCGCTCTTCAAGCGCCTCGGACCCGTGATAACCCGGACCCTCGGGATGACGCGCGCCTTCCACGACCGCTACGACGACAGCGTGTCCCGGGAGCCCACTGTCGGCGCGATCGCCGACGAACTGAGCCGCGCATCCCACGACCTCAGGCTGCTCTCCCGCGACCCCTCCGACGCCCCCGAACCCGAAGCGGTGACCGCGGATGTACCGGTTCTGACCGCCCCACTCTCGGTGGTGGCGCCCAATTCCCGGCACTGGGTGCTGATCGGCTCCCTGGTCGAGGACCTCCGCCGCATCCACGACGAGATCACCGGCGAGGACGCATCCTGAAACGAACTCAGGGGCCCCGAAAGTGCGGGACCCCTGAGAGAAATAGTGTATTGCTGCGGGACTAGTCCTGTGCGAGGACCGCCTGGAGCTCGAGCGTGATGGTGACCTTGTCGCCGAGGAGCATGCCACCGGTCTCGAGAGCCGAGTTCCAGGTGAGGCCGAAGTCCTCACGGTTGATCTCGGTCTTCGCGGTCGCGCCGGCCTTGTAGTTGCCGTACGGGTCCTGGCCGAAGCCGCCGAAGTCGAAGTCGAAGGTGACCGGCTTGGTCACGCCCTTGATCGTGAGGTCGCCGTCGACGAGGAAGTCGCCGCCGTCCACGCGCACGCCGGTGGAGACGAAGTCGATGGTCGGGTGCTCTTCTGCGAGGAAGAAGTCGCCCGTGCGCAGGTGGGCATCACGGTTCTTGTCGTTGGTGTTGACCGAGGCGACCTCGGCCTTCGCGGTGACGGTCGACTCGAGCGGGTTCTCAGCCGTCACGAACGTCGCGTCGAAGTTCTCGAATACGCCCTTGACCTTGCTGATCATGAGGTGGCGGATGCTGAACCCGACCTCGCTGTGCGACGGGTCGATGGTCCAGGTGCCGGCTTTGTATCCGGGAATCGTGACGTTTTCGGACATAGATGCTCTCCTGTTGTTCAGTCGGTGGTTGTGAAGCCTGGGCGGTGGTGAATTCCGCCCTCACTTCCATGCAAGCGTATGGATTGCCGAGTTATTCCGAGACCGCCGGAATTCTTCGGATCAGTCGCCGCCGACGGCGACCGACCGGCGCAGTTCGAGCAGTTTGAGCGCATCCTCGTCGATCTGGCCAAGCGGGATCCGCCCTGCGCTCACGGCCGACACCACCGCGTCGATCACCCGATCGGGGTCGACACCGTCCTGCGACGGATCGGCGCCGAGGACGAACAGGAGCATCGTGTTGCCCGCAGCCAGCGCCTTCACGGCGTTCTCGCCCGGATCCTGGTACTGCGGCAGACCCGAGTCCTGCAGCATCCGCAGGTCGTCTGTCACCGTCACTCCGTTGAAACCGACGTCGTCGGCGAGGATGCGGTGCCAGACCGCTGAGAGCGAGGCCGGCTCGCTGTCGACCGCGCTGTAGACGAGATGACCGAACATGACAACATCCGCACCGCTCTTCACGCCGGCCACGAACGGCGGCTCGTCCCGCACGCGCCAGTCGGCCAGGGAGACGGGCGTCGTCGGGATGCCGACGTGCGAATCGGCTTCGACCTCGCCATGACCCGGGAAATGCTTGAGGGTCGACAGCACCGCACCCTTCTGGCCCGCGACCGAAGCCGCTACCCGGCTGCTCGCATCCGCCGGCGTCGCGCCGAGAACCCGGTCGTAGATGAAGGACTTCGGGTCGGCGGTGACGTCGGCGACCGTTCCGAAGTTGAGGGAGATCCCGGCCTGCTTCAGCAGCGCTGCACGGCCGGCGAAAGCGGCACGGGTCGCATCCGGATCCTCCTGCTTCAGCTGTTCGGCGCCGGGCGCAGAGTCCTCAGGCAGGCGGCGGACGATTCCACCCTCTTCGTCGGTGGCTGTGAGGACGGGGAGTCCGGGGTCCGGGCTGATCTCGTCCGTCTCTGCCCGCAGCGCAGCCATCCCCTGCGGGATGTTGTCGCCCATCAGGATGAGTCCGCCCAGCTCGTACCGTTCGACGAACGCGCGAAGCGCGGCGCCGTCGACGCCCGGCCGGTGGAGCATGAGCAGGCTGGCGACCTTCTGCCGCAGCGTCATCGAAGCGAGACGCGATTCGGCGTACACCGTCACGGGGTCCGGGGCGGAGCGCTGCGTCGTCGCGGAGGGCGTGGCCGGCGCCGTGCCGACGCGGGGCGATGCGCAGCCGGCCAGCATCAGGGCGACGACGGCGACGGCCCCCACGCCGCGCCAGGGGCGACGCCGGCGGCCCTGATTCGTCGGATGCGCCTTCACCGTCCGATGGTAACCGCGCGACCATGGCGCAACCTGCGCATCAGCCCTTGACGGCGCCTCCCAGTCCGGCGCTCCGCAGGAAAAGCCCCTGGAACACCAGGAACAGTGCGATGGGGATCAGCGTCGAGATGGCCAGCGCGGCGAGGTAGACATCGAGTTCGATCGCCTGCTGCAGGTTCGGGAGGCGGACCGAGAGCGGCTGGATGGCCGGATCCTGCAGCACGAGCATCGGCCAGAGATAGTCCTTCCACGCCGCGATGATCGCGAAGACCGAGACCACTCCGAGAATAGGCTTCGACATCGGCAGCACGATCGACCAGAACAGGCGGAAGGGCCCCGCGCCGTCCGTGCGTGCCGCCTCGAAAACCTCCCGGGGCAGGTTGTCGAAGAAGCGCTTCACCAGCACGACGTTGAAGGCGTTGGCGCCGGCCGGAAGCCACACGGCCCAGAATGTGTTGATGAGCGAGGTGCCGATCAGCGGCGGGTTGAGAATCGTCAGGTAAAGGGGAACGAGCAGCACGACGGCCGGCACGAAGAGCGTCCCGAGGACGAGCCCGTAGATGACGTTGCCGTATTTGGGCCGAAGCACGCTCAGTGCATAGCCTGCCGTCGTGGCGACCACGATCTGGCAGGTCCACGAGCCGGCCGCGACCCAGATCGTGTTCACGAACTGGACGTCGATGTGCACCGTCGACCACGCCGTGGAGACGATCGACCAGTCGGCGCCGTGCGGGAACAGTGCCATCGGCGTCCTGAGCGTGTCGACCGTCGGAGTGATCGCCGACTTGGCCAGCCAGAGCAGCGGGCCGAGGCCGACAATGAACAGGACGACGAGCAGCACGATGTGCAGGGTTCGGTTGGTCCAGCGCGTCCTGCGCCGTCGCCAGTCGGACGGCGACAGGATGCCGCGGTCGGCGCTCTCCTGCGCTGCCTTGCCGCGACGTCGCCGTCGGGGGCGCTGAGGGGGCCCACCCGCGATGCCGGAGTTCTCGAGCTCGTCGGTCAGCACGTTCATGACCTCTGGCGTGTAATCGGTCGACGTGGTCAATTCTGGCTCCAGGACTTGGTGAGGCGGAAGTACACGAGGGAGAGCACGGCGAGGAACACGGCGAGCATGAGGCTGAGCGCCGTCGCCGCCCCATAGTCGCCGCCGAGACTGTTCTGGAAGGCGTAACGGTAGATGAGCAGCAGGATGGTCACCGTCGCGTTGACCGGACCCCCGCCCGTGAACAGGAAGGGCTCGAGGAAGACCTGCGCGGTCCCGATGATCTGGAGGATCAGGGTGATGAGCAGGATGCCCCGGAGCTGCGGCAGCGTCACATGCCAGATCTTGTTCCAGATGCTCGCGCCGTCGACCTCTGCTGCGTCGTAGAGCTCGGGGGCGACCCCGGTGAGCGCGGCGAGGTAGATGATGATCGTTCCGCCCGCGGCAGCCCAGGTCGCCTCGACGACCAGGGACGGCATGGCCTGCGTCGCATCCTGGATCCACGGCTGCGGGGGTATGCCGACCCAGCCCAGGATCGTGTTGAAGACCCCTGTGGGGCTCGCGTCGTAGAAGAACTTCCAGAGCAGGACTGCGACAACAGGGGGAACGACGACCGGAAGGTAGGCCAGTGCACTGTAAAGGCCTTTCGCCCGCCTGACCTCGCTCATGAGGACTGCGGCGATCAAGGGAACGGGATAGCCGAGGATGAGCGCCAGGAGCGCGAACCAGGCCGTGTTGCCGATGGCCGTCCAGAAGAGCGGGTCGTTGACGACCTGGACGAAGTTGTCCCAGCCGACCCAGGTCGGGGCCGAGACCAGGTTCGTGTGCTGGAAGCTCATGATGATGGCCCGGACGATCGGGTACCACGAGAAGAGACCGAAGATCAGGAGCATCGGCAGGAGGAAGACGAGTGTGCTGAGGCCCCCTCCCCGGATCCAGGTGGCGGGGCTGCGTCGGACGAGTCTGCGCGAGCTCGTCCTCGGCCGGTCGATTGCTGTCATGGAGCTGCCTTCTCTTTCGGTGCGGCGTCGGCGGATGCGGCTGGAGGCTGGCAGGGCGCCGAGCGCCCCGCCAGCCTCCCCACTGCCTCGTTACTTGTCTGCGTCGACCAGCGCCTGGATGTTGGTGTCCACGGTGCTGAGGAGCTTGTCGATGTTCGCGTTCTTGTCGGTGAGCACGGCCTGGACCACCGAGTCGAGCGCTCCGTAGAGCTCCTGCGTGTGCTTGTTCGGCTCAGGCACGAGGTTGGCGTCGAAGATCTTGTCGGTGAACGGCGCCACGTTCTCGAGCGGGATGTTCACCTCGTCCTTGATCCACGACAGCGTCTGGTCGTAGGTCGCCTTGTCGAAGACCGGGAGCGTCGGAACGCCGACCGGCTGGTTCGAGGCGGCGAGCACCTTCGCGTCGGCGACGGCCTGGTCCTGGCTGAGCAGCTTCTGCATGTAGTAGAAGTCGATCCACTTGACGGCGGCCTTGCGCTGGGCGTCCGACGACTTCGGGCTCACCGCTGCGACGTTGCCGCCGACGAGCACGCCGGCGTCACCCGAGCTCGCCACCGGGAGGATGGTCAGCCCGTAGTTCTTCGGATCGACCTTGTCCTGCTGAACGAGAGCTGTGAGCACGTCCGATCCGCTCGGGTACATCGCGATCTGGCCTGCACCGAACGCCTGGTTGATGCCGCTCCAGTCGAGCAGGAAGTTGTGCCCGACCGAGTTGTCCGTCCAACGCATGTCGTGCAGGAACTGAAGCGCTTCCTTGGTGACCGGGTTGTTCGTGGTGACCTTCGTCTTTCCGTCGGATCCGACCGTCTCCATGCGTCCACCGCGGGCGTACGTCGTGGTGGTCAGCTCCCATCCACCGGTGTTGCCCTTGGTCATCTGCATGTAGCCCGCGACACCGGGAACTTTCTGCGAGATGATCTTGGCGTCCTGGCGCACCTCGTCCCAGGTTGTCGGCGGCTTGTTCGGGTCGAGCCCCGCCTTCTGGAAGATCTCCCGGTTGTAGGACAGGCCCATCGCATACGGACCGTACGGGATCCCGTAGATCTTGTCGCCCTTCTTGGCGACGGCGAGGATGTTCTGGTTGAACTTGTCCGCATAGGGCAGCTGCTTGACCTCAGCCGTGATGTCGGCGAGCTGGCCGGCCTGGAGCAGCGACTGCGAGTCCGTGAACGGCACGTTGAACACGTCAGGCAGGGTGCCGCCGGCGAGCTGTGTGGCGAACGTCGGTCCCGTCCACTGGTATTCCTCGGACTTGAGCACGATGTCGGGGTTCGCCTTCTCGAACTCCTTGACGCGGTCGTCGAATGCCTTGAATGCGGACTTGTCGCTGCCGGGGATCAGGCTGGCGACGGTGATGTGCACCTTGCCGTCGGCGCTGGTTCCACCGCCCGAGCTCGAGCAGCCGGCCAGCAGGCCGACGCCGGCGAGCGTGATCGCCGCGACTGCTGCGACCGTTCTTGGTGACCTCATTGTCGGTTCCTTTCGGAGTGTGTTTGTGGGTTCTGTGTTTGTCATTGCTGGTGGTGCGTTTGTGCACCGCGGCGGGGTTCCGCGATGCGCTCCGGCGGCTCGTGCTGTGTTCGTAGCCACGCCGTGGAGTCCGGGGGCAGGAGTCCGTGTTCCAGCGGACTGCTGCTGAGCAGGATGGCCGTGTGCTCCGGGAGCGCGATGGGCACATCCGAGAGGTTGGTGACGTTGACGAAGTGCTCGCCACGGGCGAATACGAGCACATCTTCGGCACTGTCGCGCCAGGCGAGCGGGCCGTCGCCGAGTCCGTCGGTCTTGCGGCGGATGCGGAGGGCCTGGCGGTAGAGCCACAGCATCGATGCGGGGTTGCTCTGTTCTGCTTCGACGGTCAGGTGCGCCCACGATTCGGGCTGGGGAAGCCACGGCTCGGCGGATGCGCCGGCCGGGCTGAACCCGTAGGGCGGGTGGATGCCCCGCCAGGGCAGCGGCACGCGGCATCCGTCCCGGCCGGGGTCGATTCCGCCGGAGCGGAAGTGCATCGGGTCCTCGAGGCGGTCCGCCGGAAGGTCCTCGACCTCGGGAAGGCCGAGCTCGTCGCCCTGGTAGATGTAGAGCGATCCGGGGAGCGCCGCAGTGAGCAGGGCTGCTGCACGGGCGCGACGCTCGCCGAGCCGGAGGTCGGTCGGCGTGCCGACCCGCTTCTTCGCGAAGGCGAACGACGAGTCTTCGCGGCCGTACCGGGTGACGGGCCGGGTGACGTCGTGGTTGGACAGCACCCAGGTCGACGGCGCGTGGACAGGAGCGTGTGCCGCCAGGGTCTCGTCGATGGACGCCCGCAGTTCCTGGGCATTCCAGGGGCGGGCGAGGAAGTCGAAGTTGAAGGCCGTGTGGAGTTCGTCCGGTCTCAGGTACATCGCGAAGCGGTCGATGTCGGGAAGCCAGATCTCACCGACCAGCACACGCGTTCCCGGGTACGAGTCGGCGATGGCGCGCCAGCCGCGATAGATGTCGTGGAGCTCGTCGCGGTCCTGGTTGGGATGCTCCCCCGGGCCCGGATCAGCAGGGACTTCGGGCAGCGTCGCGTCTTTGACGAGCAAGGCGGCCGAGTCGATGCGGACGCCGGCGACGCCGCGATCGAACCAGAACCGGAGGATCGCTTCGTGTTCGGCCCGGACGTCGGGATGATTCCAGTTCAGGTCCGGCTGCTGCGGGGTGAACAGGTGCAGGTACCACTCGCCCGGTGTTCCGTCCGGGTTGACGGTGCGCGTCCAGGTCTCTCCGGAGAAGTTGGACACCCAGTGGGTGGGCATCTCGTCTCCGGCGGGGCCGTTGCCGGGGCGGAACCAGAACCGCTCGCGTTCGGGCGATCCGGGACCGGCCGCAAGTGCGGCCTGGAACCAGGGGTGCTGGTCGGAGATGTGGTTGGGGACCACGTCGATGATCGTGCGGATGCCGAACTGCAGTGCCTCCTGGATGAGCGCCTCGGCTTCGGCGAGCTCTCCGAACGCGGGGTTGATCGTACGGTAGTCGGAGACGTCATAGCCGCCGTCCGCCAGCGGCGACTCGTACCACGGTGTGAACCAGATGGCGTCGACGCCGAGGTCGCGCAGATACCCGAGATGTTTCCTGACGCCGGCCAGGTCGCCGATTCCGTCGCCGTTACCGTCGGCGAAGCTGCGGATGTAGATCTGGTAGATGACCGCGCTTCGCCACCAGAGCGGATCGCGCTGCGGCGGTGCGGGCGGTCGCCTGGTCGACGTTTCCGCTGCGGCGGACGCCGGCGATTCCGGCTGGGCAGCGAGCACGCGAAGATCCACTCGGAGTCCTTCTCAATCGGGCGACTCCTGGTCTTCGCGCTGCGATGTCCGGGTCGACGGTTCGTTCGGTCGGAGCGACAGCGTCCAACCTCACGGCGCCGTCGTCGATCGCAAACGTAGCGTTATCGACAGATTGATGCAAGAACTAAACAGAACGTAAGTTATTTGCGTACTTTTGCGTTGCGTTGCGTTCGAATCAGCGCGCTGGAGCTGGCCCCGTCGAGCCCCTGACGACCAATTCCGGCTCGAAGAACAGCTCATCGGAGATCGCCGAGTCGCTCGAGATCTGCCGGAGGAGAAGCTCGATCACCGTTCGCCCCATAGGTTCGATGGGCTGCCGCACGGTGGTCAGCGGCGGCTCGGTGCAGTTCATCAGAGCGGAGTCGTCGTAGCCGATCACGGAGACATCCGCCGGAACAGACAGGCCCGCTCGCCGCACGGCGCGGATGGCCCCGAGGGCCATCGGGTCGCTCGCGCACACGATCGCCGTGACGCCCGCGCTCAGCAGTCGTGTCGCTGCGGCCTGGCCCGCCTCCAGCGAGTAGAGCGAATGGACAACGAGCTCGTCGTGGAACGGCAGCCCCCAGGAGGCGATCAGGCGTTTGGCGGCAGCGAGTTTGCGCTGCGACGGCACGTGGTCCCTCGGGCCCATGAGAAGCCCGACCCGCTCGTGGCCCAGCTGCCGCAAGTGGTTCAGCGCCTGCTCGATCGCGACCGAGTCGTCGCAGGAGACGGTCGCGAAGTCGAGGTCGTCCACGGGAGCGTTCACGAGCACCGTCGGCAGGTTGAGATCGGTCAGCCGCGCGTAGTGCTCGTGCGACGCATCCCGTTGCGAGTACGCTCCCCCGACGAACACCACGCCGGAGACCTGCTGCTGCAGGAGCAGGTCGACGTAGTCGGACTCGGAGATCCCGCCGGCGGTCTGGGTGCAGAGCACAGGCGTGTAGCCGTTCTGGGCGAGCGCTCCCCCGATCACTTCGGCGAATGCCGGGAAGATCGGGTTCTGAAGTTCCGGCAGGACGAGGCCCACAAGCCGCGCCCGCTCCCCGCGCAGTTTGCTCGGCCGCTCGTAGCCGAGCACATCGAGCGCCGTCAGCACCGCCTGTCTCGTGGCCTCCGAGACGCCGGGCTTCTCATTGAGCACCCGGCTCACGGTCGCTTCACTCACTCCGACTTTGCGGGCAACTTCGGCCAGACGCTTCGACATGCCCCGATCATACGCAATTCATTGCAAGATCGCGCAAATTGTTTACATCGATAGCATGTGACCATGCCGAAAACGGTTCGCGCGCTGCTGCTGGCCAGCCATCCGGGGCCGACCGTCGTCGTCACGATCGTTGCCGGAGTGCTCGGGCTCGGCCTTTCGTACGACCCGGCCCGGCTCATCCTCCTCATGGCTGCCATCCTGGCGGGCCAGCTTTCGATCGGCTGGTCGAACGACTGGATCGACGCCGGCCGGGATGCCGCCGTGCACCGGGCCGACAAACCCGCCGCCCGAGGCGCCGTGGCCGTGGGTGTAGTCCGAACTGCGGCGTTCATCGCGGCGGGCGTGATGATCGTGCTGTCATTGCTGCTCGGTCCACTGGCGGCCATTGTGCACATCGTCGCCGTGGCCAGCGGATGGGCGTACAACCTCGGGCTCAAGAACACTCCCGTCTCCGTTGTGCCGTACGCCGTCAGTTTCGGCCTCCTGCCCGCGGTCGCGACCCTCGGCCAGGTGGTTCCCCAGGTCCCTGCTCCCTGGGTGGTCGTCGTCGGCGCACTCCTCGGCATCGCCGCCCACTTCACCAACGTTCTGCCCGATCTTGCCTACGACCGCGACACGGGGGTGCGCGGTCTCCCCCATCGACTCGGGGCACGTGCATCCGGTTACATCGCGTTCGCCTGCGTCGCGCTGGCAACGATCATCCTGACCTTCGGCCCTGGATCGGAACCCGGACCGGTGCTGATCGCCGGCCTCGTGATCGGCCTCGTGATCACCGCAATCGGCGTCGTCCTGGTCGCACGGACCAACACGACGAGGCTGCTCATGCAGCTGATCATGGCGTGCGCCCTCATCGACGTCGTGATGCTCGCGCTGGCGGGTCAGTCGATCGCGCTCTGAGGCGAGGCCGCCACCGCGTGCTGCGGGTTGCGGATACCGATAGCCGATACGAGGCCACCCGCGATGAGGAGCGCGGCCGTCGCCACCAGCGCCCGGTCCAGACCCGCCTTGTCCAGTTGCCCGCCCACGATGAGCCCGGCCATCGCCACCGTGATCAGCCCGGCGATGCGCGAGACCGCGTTGTTCGTCGCCGAGGCGATCCCGGCGCGGTCGGGATCGATGGCCCCGAGGATCGCCGAGGTGAGCGGCGCGACCGTGACGGACAACCCGACACCGAAGAGCAGCGAAGCCGGAAGAAGTTCGGTCAGGTAGTTCACCGACGTCCCCATCGTCATCAGCCAGACGAAACCCCCGGCGGCGATGATCGGGCCGACCGCCATGAACAGCCGCGGCCCGTATCTACCGGACAGACCGCCGAACAGGCCTGACAGCAGGAGCATGCAGAGCGTGGTGGGGACGAACACGAAGCCCGCCGCCGTCGCCCGGAAGCCGGCGACCTGGAGCAGGTACAGAGTGACGATGAACGGCCCGAAGGCCAGCGCTCCATACACGAACGCTGTCGCGATGTTGCCGACCCAGAAATTGTGCACGGTGAACAGCGAGAGGGGAAGCATCGGGCTGGCGACGCGGGTCTCGACGATGAAGAAGATCACCAGGCAGACGATTCCGCCGATCAGCGGGAGGTAGACCCTCGGATCCGCCCAGCCGAAGACACCCTGCTCGATCAGCGCGAAGACGGTGCCGGCGAGACCGAGCGATCCGAAGGTCGCCCCGAGATAGTCGACGCGTCCGCCTGAGCCCTTGGTGAACGGGCGAAGGCCGAGAATCATGAGCAACGTGATGGCGATCGGGATCACGTTGATGGCGAAGACATACCGCCAGGAGAGCGTGTCGACGAAGATCCCGCCAAGGATGGGCCCCGCGATCAGGGCGACCCCGGTCCAAGCGGTCCAGCGCCCGATCGCCTTCGCCTGTGGTGCGCCGCTGAAGGTCGAGATGATCATCGCCAGGGAGCTGGGAACGAGCAGCGCGCCGGCCACCCCCTGCAATGCGCGTGAGATGACGAGGAAGAGCCCCGTCGGCGCGAAGGCGCACAGCAACGAGGTCACCCCGAAGCCGACGAGACCGACGACCATGATCCGCTGGCGTCCGAACACATCCGAGAGGGAGCCAGCGATGAGGATCAGCGATCCGAGCGTCACCAGGTAGCCGTCGACCACCCACTGCTGCAGCGGTAGCCCGCCGCCGAGTTCGCGGGAGATCGCGGGGAGTGCGACGTTGATGACCGCGCTGTCGAGGAAGGCGACGAACGACGCCAGGATCGCGACGATCAGAACGCGGCGCTGAATCGTGGTCATACGCTCAGCCGCCATGTTCTCAGTAAACGTGGGGCCGACACGAAAGGCAAGAGCAGCGCACGTGCAGGGGGTTTGGAGCGTACCCTAGTGATCGCCATGGCAACGGATCGACCAGCAGAGTCGGAGCGCGCCGCACAGACCGGCACACGCTCTGCGACCATCACGCGTGCCGCGTGGATCGCCATCCTCTCCTTGACGGGCGCGTTCCATCTCTTCCGAGGCGCACCGGTCGACGGCCTGATCTTCTTCGCCGGCGCGCTGGGGCTGGCGCTGGATGCGTTCGGCTGGCTCCGCATCCGGCCCCTGGACCGTGAGCGCACCGCGCGCCGCCTCCTCTCCTGGATCCTCATGGCCGTGCTGCTGCTCGTGCTGGCCCTTGCCCCGCTGTACGGCGGGGTGGAGTCGGTCGTCGTGGTGGCGATCGGCGTCGCGCTCATTCCGGTCGTGTGGCCGCAGCCCGCCGTCCCGACTCCGCGTGCGCGACCGGATGCGGTGCGCCGGGCCGCGTTCGCCTGGTCCGTGATCGCCGTGGTGGGCTGCGCCTGGGAGATCGGAGCCTACTTCATGAGCCGACCGTCGCCGGCCGCCGAGTTCGCCTTCCCCCCACTCTCCGACCTCGTCGACCCGTTCATCGCTTCGCCCATCGCGAGGGCCGTGCTCATCGCGATCTGGCTTGTGGGCGGCTATGCCCTCATCCGCCGGGGGAGGTCGCGATGACCCGTATCGTCACCATCGCCGGATTCATCGCCTGCGGACTTGCGATGGTCGTCCTCGTGCTCACCTCACGCCGCGAGGAGTCACGCCTGGCGCGGTTCGGCGAACTCCTCGACGGCGTCATGCAGGATCGGGCGGCCCGTCTGACAATCGTTCTGTTCTGGTGGTGGCTGGGCTGGCACTTCCTTGTGACGCCGCCCCTTCCCGCCTGAGGTTCGCGGGTCAGCCGGTCAGCCGTTGCCCTTGGTACACGTCTGCTGGTTGGCCGTCTGCCCCGTGGTGTCGGAGGGGAGCACGACGGGGGCTGGGCCCGAGGTCGCGGGTGCCGGCGCCGTGGTGGGGCCAGGCGTCGTGGTCGCGCCCGGCGTCGAGGGAGCCGCAGCCTGGGTCGGGGTGGGTGTTGCTGTCGGCGAACCCGGGGCGAGCTCCGCCGCCCGACCTGTCGTTCCGGTGAGCTGGACCGGCAGGTCGTTGACGAGGGCGTTGTTCAGGACCTCCGCTGACGAGCTGTGAGGGATCACGCGGTTCACGTTGTCCGGGTCGGTGACGACCGGGTACTGGATGAACGTCATCTTGTCGAGGCCGGTGTTCTTGAGCGCCAGGGCGATCTGCACCATGGTGGTGGGGTTCGTCAGTGTGTCCGACAGGGTCATGTTCGACGCAGCCGCCTTCGCCAGCGGATAGAGCTGGAAAGGATTGGCGAGCACACCGCCGTTGACGATCTTCCGGGCGAGCGCCGACAGGAAGACCTGCTGGTTGCTGATGCGCCCGAGGTCGCTTCCGTCACCGACACCGTGACGACTGCGCAGGAACGAGAGTGCCTCCGGGCCGACGATGGTCTGCTCTCCGGCCGCGAGGTCGAGGGGCGGGTTGGTGTATTTGTCGACCACCGGTGACGCAAGGCAGACCGTCACTCCCCCGACCGCGTTCGACATCGCGCTGACACCGTCGAAGCTGACCTCGGCCGCGAACGGGATCGACACTCCCGTGAGCTTCTCGATCGTGAGCACGACGCACGAGAGACCGCCTCGCGAGAGGGTCGAGTTCATCATCCCTTTATCCACGGCGTAATAGGTGCCGCCGGTCGGGTTGGGGCATTCCGGGATGGGGATCATCATGTCGCGGGGAAAGCTGACGACCATCGCGCTCTGGTGGTTCTGCGCGATGTGCACGAGCATCGTCACGTCGTTGTTGCCCGCGCCGGACGACCCGCTGAGTTCGTCGGCGGTGCTGAACGCGCCGCCCTGGCCGGTACGTGTGTCGGTTCCGGTCAGCAGAAGATTCACGCCGCCGTCGATCGCTCCGACGCTCGGGATCGGCACCGCGGTTTTTCCCGGCGGCAAGGCGAGGTGGACACCGGGCTTGATCGTTCGGGCCACATCCCACGCGGCGATCGCTGCGATCGATCCGCCGCTGACGATCAGCACGCCGAGGGTCGCAACGAGCACTTTCGCGACCGTGGCGTAGGGGCGGCGCTTGTGCAGGCGGCCATGGCGCACCGACGGAGGGCCGTTGGATCGCCTCCGCCGCATGGGCGCGCCGTCGCTCATCTCTGCATTCCTCGTGGGGTTCCGTGACGCCATACCGGAAGCGCATGGGTCATCGACTCGTCGCCAGCACTATATTCGACTGTCGCAATGTATTGCCTGTAAAACGCACGACCGAAATCCTCCAGTAATCGCAGACTTCGTCGCAATCATCCAGAAAGCCCGGTCAGCCTAATTTTACTCCCGCGATCGCTCCGGCGACCCTCGCCTCACGGCTGTGGCCGCGCAAAGACGCCGGGTTCATGCAGCGCCCCGCGATGGCGACAAGCGCACCGCCTACGCGGATCCCGACGTACCCGCCCAGGCGCACCGCGCACCATTCAGCGACGACCACACCGGGTTCTCGAGCGGATCAGTTCGGGTCGGACCCGATCGAGACGTCACGCCTTCTCCTGACGGTCATCCGAATATCTGCGCTCAGGCTACGGTAAGGGCGCTCTCCCGACAACGATCGCCGGTGCCGAGTGCCAGGAACCGCTGGCACGTTCGTTCAACGCCCCACGCTGAAGTTGGTCCAGACCGCCGTTGAGCATGTCTCTGACCCTCGAGATCGCTCGCGCGTCCGACTTGTCGAGGTCGTCGACGAGACGGTTGATTTCGTCGACCACGCCGAAGATCCTTCTCAGGCGACAACTGTCCGACTCCGAGAAGGCTCGGTTCAGGAGGAACATGACCACCTGATGCCTGGCCTCCCCCAAGGAGGCCACACTCTCCCACAGCTCATTCACCGGACGCCCCGTCTCTCCCACACGATGTCTTGTACAGAGAGACGGCGGCGCGGCAGGAATCTAACGCGGCCGGCCCCTCTACTTCTACGTTGCGAGGGTTGCATGGTAGAGCCGTGCAATGTCCGCTGCTCCGAGATCTTCTGGGTAGACCTGCGCGTAGCGGAGGTCTCCCGCGAAGTGGTGGTTGCCTGGAGTCGTCGGCCCCCACTTGTCAAGATTGTCGTAACCGATCCGCCAGTACCCCAAATAGTCGGCCTGGGCGCGGGTCACCGAAGGATCCGCGGCAACCTCCGAACCGTCGACGTAGAGGCGCATCCCGCTGCCGGAGAGGGTAGCGACCGCGTGATGCCAGTTCCCGTCGGTGTATGAAGCTGGACTCTGGATTGTTTTCACCTTGGAGGGAAACACCCCGAAGACGAGTTCGCCGTCATCTGTGAGGTAGAGGTGCCGATCGTACGAGCTCGACGCACCCGTCGCGGCGTCGCCATAGCCGATCAGCTTGCCCCCGGGTGTGCTCGTGCGAAACCAGATCGCGATCGTGAAGGTGTGGAGCGCTGGCATGACCTCACTGGTGTGCGCGAAGCTGCTGGCACCGTCGAGGTGGTAGGCGCCCCCCGGCACGGACGAGCAGGGCATCGGCCCTGTGAGCGTCGTCTCCATCAGCCCTGCGTAGGCGGCCGCCGTGCTGCCCTCTGCGGCAACGACGGCGGTCGAGCCGGAGACATCGGAGAGGGGAAGGTTCAGCACCGGCGAGTGACCTTCTGTCGATCCGCCGCACGCTTCGGAGCGATCCGGGGTAGGCCGAGTTTCAGCGATCGGCGTCGGCGCAGGGCTCGGAGTGGGAATGGAGACCGGCGCATTCGACCGCGGTAGGTTCGGCTCGAGTGCGATGCCACCTGCTGCCTCCTTCAGTGGGGCTCGATCGGCGAGGGGTACGCCCGGAAATGTCGGGATCACTGGAGCGGCCACCGGGCTGTTCTGGATAGGCGCCGACGGAGCGGGTTCGATCGCGGCCGGTTCGTCCTGCGTCGTCTTTGCGGAGGGCGCTTCTCGCGGGTGGCTGTTCGGGATGCTCGGCGAGAGTGCGGCGACACAGACCACTGCTGTCGCGGCGACCAGGCCTGCCGCGCCGATCGTCGTGACACCGGTGTTCCTGAATGACCGCCGGAGCTCTCGTGCGACCTTCTCCCCACCGGCAGATCGAATGGGAACGACCACAGCTTGAGCGGGCTGAGGTTGCATCAGAGACGCCCCGGCGCCAAGGCCCGACCCGCCGGCGAGCAACGGTAGTGCCCGAGCCCGCAGCTCGCCGCCGCGATGGAAAATATCATCTGCAGCGCCGGCGCAACCGTCGCAAGCGTCCACATGCCGGTGAACCCGAGACTGCACATCGCCGCTGCACTCTTCTCGGACGTAAGCGACCAGATCTCGTCGGCTCGGGCACTCACGGGTCCCGTCGGCCCGAACGTCGTTCTCGGGATGTTCGATCACTGTGTCTCCAATCCTCATCGGTACAGTCCATCGAGGAGAGGTCCTCTACAGAGAGGACGCGAAGAAGTGGAATCCGTTACGCGAATCCGCCGGCCAATCTCGTTGCTGCGGTTCGGGGCAGCCATCCGCAACGAAAAGAGTCCAGGCCGACGGCCGGCCTCTTCATCACACTGGTAGATCTGAGGGTGTCTCTGATGCGCTGACGAGCGAAGAGCGGCGCAACACCCACAAAAGAGGTGTCTGGGATCCGAAGATCCGGCGCGACCTGAGCCGAACTGCCCCGCCGCTTCAGGGATCGCGAAATGGCTCAAGTCGGCGAGCCCGCGGCCGCTCTCGGGACCAAAACAAAGAGCCCGGCCGATGGCCGGGCTCTTCTTGAACTATGAACGATGTCGCGACTCATCTATGAACGATGTCGTGACTCATCACATTGGTGGATCTGAGGGGACTCGAACCCCTGACCCCCTGCATGCCATGCAGGTGCGCTACCAGCTGCGCCACAGACCCAGATGCTGTTTTCGATCGCTCGGAAACAACCTCCTCAGACTACTACATTCGAAGCGCGCGCAAAAACCGAGCACCCCGTCGAGGCCCACCTCCGACTACTCGGCCGCCTCGTGGACAGGGAGTTCCAGAGGTACGACCGGGCAGTCTTTCCAGAGCCTTTCGAGGGCGTAGTACATACGGTCTTCCTCGTGGAAGACGTGCACGACGAGATCGCCGAAATCGAGCAGGATCCAGCGGCCTTCCGCTTTGCCTTCGCGACGAAGAGTCTTGACACCGGCCTCGTTGAGCTTGTCTTCGACCTCGCTCGCGATTGCAACGACGTTGCGCTCGGAACGACCGGTTGCGAGAAGGAAGATATCGGCGAGCGGAAGCGGGTTCGACACGTCGAGTGCGACCAGATCGTCGCCGCCTTTCGAGTCCGCGGCGCGCGCGGCGACCTGGAGGATCTCGATGGAACGTGGGGAGGCGGTCACGTGCGCGCCGCCGGAACTGCAGAACTGTTGACGAAAATGATCAGAAGACCTTCAGGATGTAACCGGCGACGAGGAGTCCGACGACCCCGATGGCCAGGACGGCCGCCGTAATGGACAAAACGACGGGGAGACGTCCACCGCGCTTCTTGGGTGGAGTGATGACTCCGCGGGTCGACGTGTGGGTGCTCACAGCGCGCGACGCACGGATCGGGGCGACGTCGGACGTGTTGAACTCGTTCTCGTCCTGTTCGAACATGCGGTCCATGTCGGAGGAGTCGTAGCGGTCGGGATGCTGACCTGTCGAGCCCATTCCGCGAGGCAGGTCGATCGAACCCGTGACCAGGATCTCACCGGTGCTCGTCAGCGGCCCTGTCGCGTCGGGTGCTGAGGGAACGACCGGAAGGATGAGAGCGTTCGTCGTCGTGGCGGCACCGGATGAGCCGACACTCCGCGAGATGACCTGATCGAACTGCTGGTTCTTGTCGTCGAGTTCCCCCGCCGTCGACCAGTGACCGACCGGCGGCTGGTAGGGCTGGCGCGGGGCCTCGTCGACCGCCCGCGCGTCCGGAAGCTCCCGCGCCTGCGGCTTCGGAACTGCGGGTGCAACGGGTGGCGCGGGCGCCACCGGAACGAAGGCCGTCGGAGACTGTGGCGTGGGTCCGGCCGGCTCAGCCGGAGGGGTAGGCAGAACCAGGGGCAGGCCGAAGCTCACGTTGTCGTCG
Organism: Leifsonia tongyongensis; assembly: GCF_010686705.1. GTDB lineage: Bacteria > Actinomycetota > Actinomycetes > Actinomycetales > Microbacteriaceae > Diaminobutyricibacter > Diaminobutyricibacter tongyongensis. The sequence continues at coordinate 788,769 of NZ_JAAGWY010000002.1, forward strand.
GTCGCGGTTCGTTCATTCGCGGACTCGAAGGGCCGAGCGTCCGTGTCGGGTTCGGCGGTGCTGGGTGCGAGTGGCGCAAACGGCCACGACGACGGAGCCGCCGGCTTGTCGGCGAGCGGAAGCGAGGACGCGGACGGAGCAGAGGTCGCATCCTGCTCGGCCTCCCTGGCATTCTGCGCGAACAGAGCTGCGAGCGGATCCTTGACATCCGGCGACCCCACCGGTGCCTCTGCGAGCGGCGGGGTGAACGTGGGGGCTGCGGGCTCGACGTCAGCCGCCGCCTCATCCGTACGCCCTCCGGCGAACTGGTTCGCCTCCTGCGCCTGCAGCATCGCGCGGAGTTCCCGGCGCGTGAGCGTGCGCTCGGGAGCCCAGTTCTCGGAGTCATCGCTGGCGGCGGTCGCTACCGGCTCGGGAAGCTCGGATGCGGGAACAAGGGCGACGGGAGTCGTCACGGGCTCGTTCGCGTCGGGCGAAGCGCTGTCACGGAAGAGCGGCGACTGGGGCGCCGGCGCCTCCGCCTCCCCTTCCGGCTGAGACTGCTGCGACAGGATCGAGTCGAAGGACGTTCCATAGGTCGGAAGGTTAGGGCGCGCGGGTGGCGCACTCTTCTCGCCGAAAGCACCTGGTGCGGGGGCCTCGGGAGCGGCCCCGTCTCGACCGGATGCGAAGACGTACGGAGTCGTGACGGCCGGGATCTCGCCGGCAGGGGTTGGTTCAATGGTGGCCGCCCGACGGGACGAGGCCGGCGCATTTTCAACGGGAGTCTGCGAGCGCTCCTGTTCGCGGGCCTGTCGCCGTGTCTGTGGCGGCTGGTCTTGCCACAAAGTCATGCCACACTCCGATACAGATGGTGTTTGGAGATGTACTGAACAACACCGTCAGGTACGAGATACCAGACGGGGAATCCCCTGTTCACCCGGCTCCGGCAGTCGGTTGACGAGATTGCCAGGGCCGGAACCTCCAACAAGCTTACGTCTTGGTTCGGCAATCCTGAAATGGTCAGGTCATGTCCCGGGCGACTCACAGCGACGAAGTGCGCGAGCGCCCACAACTCGTTCACGTCGCGCCAGCTGAGTATCTGGGCGATCGCATCCGCGCCGGTGATGAAGAAGAGCTCCGCTTCTGGACGGGAACCGTGGATGTCCCGCAGTGTGTCGATCGTGTAGGTCGGCCCTTCGCGGTCGATGTCGACTCGGCTCACCGTGAAGCGGGGATTCGATGCCGTGGCGATGACCGTCATCAGATAGCGGTGCTCGCCGGGCGAGACGTCGCCCTTCTGCCACGGATGCCCGGTCGGCACGAAGATGACCTCGTCGAGGTCGAAGGACTGGGCGACTTCGCTCGCGGCGACGAGGTGCCCGTGATGGATCGGATCGAACGTTCCACCCATCACGCCGATGCGTGGGCGGCGCTTCTCCGGCAGTGCCATGCGATCCGGGGTCAGTGCCCGGACTCGGTGGGATGTCCGGTGCCGTGGTGGGTCGCACCCGGGGCCGTGGCATGCTCGGCTGCGTGCGGGCCGGTGCGGTGACTGTGGCGATTCGCGACATCACGGTAGGTCCAGATGACGAAGCCAAGGACGGCGAAGATGACGATGGCGGTGAGGCCGAACCCCCACGGCGGCATGAAAAGCTGGGTCGTGGTCTCAGTCTGGGCCAGGACGGCCGTCGCGAATGACATGGTGGTTCTTCCTCTCCTTGGCGCGAACGCCACCCCACAGTCTAGTGCGCGAAGTCGCGCAAAACCGACGAGGCGCACGCCACACAACCGGGGGTCAACGACCAATGTGCTGGTCAGGACCTGTTCCGACACTCTCAGGGTTGGCGGAGGCCCTGTGGAGGAGCGACTCAGCCGCAGGTCAGCCGCGACTCAGCGCCGTGTCTGCCCCGACCCGCGGACGATCCATTTGGTGCTGGTCAGCTCGGGCAACCCCATCGGTCCCCGGGCGTGCAGCTTCTGCGTTGAGATGCCGACCTCGGCACCGAACCCGAATTCGCCGCCGTCGCTGAAGCGTGTCGATGCGTTGACCATCACGACGGCGGAGTCCACTTCGGCGAGGAAGCGCTCCGCGTTGGCGAGGTCGTTCGTGATGATCGACTCCGTGTGCTGAGTCGAGTACCGACGGATGTGGTCGATCGCCTCGTCGAGGTCGTCGACGATCTTCACGCTGACGTCGAGGCTCATGTGCTCCGTCGACCAGTCCTCCTCGACGGCCGGCACGGCGAAGGGAAGAAGGGCGCGCGACCGCTCGTCCGCGTGGATCGTCACACCGGACTCGACGAGCCGCGCGGCAACCGGCGGTAGCAGCCGTTCAGCGGCTGCCGCGTGCACGAGCAGGGTCTCGACCGAGTTGCAGACACTCGGCCGCTGCACCTTCGAATTGTGCACGATGTCGACAGCCCAGTCCTCGCGGGCGGTTTCGTCGATGACGATGTGCACCACTCCGGCGCCGGTCTCTATGACCGGCACGGTGGACTCCATCACGACCGTCGAGATCAGCTCGGCGCTCCCCCGCGGGATCAGCACATCGACCAGGCCCCGTGCCTTCATCAGCTCGGTGGCGCCTTCACGTCCGAATTCGTCGATGGTCTGCACCGAGTCCGCTGGAAGCCCCGCCTCCGCGAGCGCCGCCTGGATCACCTCGACGAGCACCCGGTTGGTGTTGATCGCCGCGCTGCCGCCGCGAAGCACTACGGCATTGCCACTCTTGAGGGCCAGCGCCGCGATGTCGACCGTCACGTTCGGCCGGGCCTCGTAGATCGCACCGACGACACCGAAAGGAACGCGGACCTGGGTGATCCTCACGCCGTTGGGGAGGGCGCTTCCGCGAACCGCCTGGCCCACGGGATCGGTCAGCGCGCTGATCTGGAGCACAGCATCCGCCAGCGCGTCGAGACGCGTCTCGTTCAGTGTCAGCCGGTCGACGAGACCGGTCGACAGGCCGTTCTCGCGGCCGTTCGCGAGGTCGAGCTCGTTCGCTTCGAGGATGTCGCGCGCCGAGCTCCGGATGCCCGCCGCGATCGTCCCCAGAGCCGCATCCTTCTGCCCGGTGGTCGCGGTTCCGAGTGCGAGCGAGGCCGTCTTCGCAGCCGTGAGCTTGTCGAAGAGGGTTGCGCGGTCCAGCGTCGTCTCGGGCATGGCACAAGCTTACCGGCGCGACGACCTCAGGGTGCGGGCGCGAACCAGGTGCCGACGTGCTCGCCGCGGAGCGCTTCGGTGACCAGCGTCGTCGCGGTCAGGATGACCGCCGTTCCTTCTTCTGCAGCCTGGCGCGCGGCGGAGACCTTGGTCAGCGCGCCACCTGTGCCGACGCCCGAGAGCCCGGTGGACCCGATCACGACATCTTCGAGTGCGTCGTCGAAAGCGACCTCGTGTATGCGCTCGGCACCGGGCTCCTGCGGCGGCTTCGTGTAGAGCGCATCCACATCCGAGAGCAGGATCAGCAGGTCGGCCTTCACGAGCATGGCGACGAGTGCGGCAAGACGATCGTTGTCGCCGAACCGGATCTCGTGGGTGGCGACGGTGTCGTTCTCATTCACGATGGGCAGGATGCGCAGGTCGAGCAGGCGTTCCATCGCGCGTTGCGCGTTGGTGCGGTGTGTCGGGTTCTCGAGGTCCCCCGCCGTCAGGAGAACCTGGCCGGCCACGATGTCGTACCGGTCGAGGCTGTCCTGGTAGCGGTAGATGAGGACGTTCTGGCCGACAGCGGCTGCAGCCTGCTGGGTGGCCAGGTCGGTCGGACGGGAATCGAGGGCGAGGTACGGGATGCCGGTCGCGATCGCACCGGACGAGACGAGGATGACCTGGGTGCCGCGGCCATGGGCTTCGGCGAGGGCGTCGACCAGCGGCGCGATCTGCCCGGCGTTGTCACCGCTGATGGATGATGAGCCCACCTTCACGACGACGCGTCTCGCGGCGGGAACCTGGCTGCGATCCGCGATCGTCATTCCGTCTCGGTCTCCTCACGTGTGATCTCGAAGCCCTCATCGTCGTTCCAGAGGCCGGCGTCGCGCTCCCGGAGCAGTTCCGCCCGCGCCTCCGCCTTCGCATCCATCCGCTCGAAGTATTCTTCGCGACGTTGGTGGCGCGTCGGGCGGCTGGTCGCGTCGAGGCGGGCGTCCGTTCCGCGTGGTGCCGTCAGCAACTCGGCGGTGGACGTCAATGTCGGCTCCCAGTCGAAGACCACGCCGTTGTCGTGGCCGATGATGACCGTCGATCCGGCAACGGCACCCGCCTTGAAGAGCTGGTCCTCCACGCCGAGCTTGGCCAGCCTGTCCGCAAGGAAGCCGACTGCCTCGTCGTTGGCGAAATCGGTCTGGGCGACCCAGCGCTCCGGCTTCGCACCGAGGATGCGATAGATGTTTCCGAACGAACCACCCTCGACTCGTACGATGAATCCGCCCTCGTCGGCGGCCTTGGGCCGGATGACGATGCGCGGCCTGACGAGCTCGGCCGCGGCCGCCTCGGCGCGAGCCGTCTCGACGATCTCTGCAAGGGCGAACGAGAGGGGGCGCAGGCCCTCGTGGCTCACGGTCGAGATCTCGAACACCCGGTATCCGCGCGACTCGAGTTCGGGCCGGACGAACCCGGCGAGTTCGCGGCCGTCGGGCACATCGATCTTGTTCAGGGCGATCAGCTGTGGGCGCTCGAGCAGCGGAACCTGGCCGTCGGGCACCGGATACGCGGCGAGCTCGGCGAGGATGACGTCGAGATCGGTCAGCGGGTCACGGCCGGGCTCAAGCGTCGCGCAGTCGAGAACGTGAAGCAGGGCGCTGCATCGCTCGACATGGCGCAGGAATTCGAGGCCGAGCCCCTTCCCCTCGCTCGCTCCCTCGATCAGGCCGGGCACATCCGCGACCGTGTAGCGCACGTCGCCCGCCTGGACGACGCCGAGGTTCGGGTGGAGCGTGGTGAAGGGGTAGTCGGCGATCTTCGGCTTCGCGGCCGACATTGCGGCGACGAGGCTGGACTTGCCCGCAGAGGGGTAGCCCACGAGCGCAATATCGGCGACGGTCTTCAACTCGAGGTTGACGTCGCCCTCCCAGCCGGGTGTCCCGAGGAGGGCGAAGCCGGGCGCCTTGCGCTTGGTCGTCGCCAGCGCGGCGTTCCCGAGGCCACCTTGGCCGCCGGGAGCTACGACGAAGCGCATGCCCGGCTCGTTCATGTCGGTGAGCTCGTTGCCGTCGACGTCTTTGACGACCGTTCCCAGAGGAACGGGAAGTTCGAGCTCTTCGCCCGTGTGACCGCTGCGGTGGTCGCCCATCCCGAAGCCGCCGTTCTCCGACGAACGGTGCGGGTTGCGGTGATACCCGAGCAGCGTCGTCACCTGGGGGTCTGCGACCAGGACGATGTCGCCCCCGTTGCCGCCGTTGCCCCCGTCGGGGCCCGCGAGCGGTTTGAACTTCTCGCGTCGGACGGACACACACCCGTTGCCGCCGTGACCGGCGCGCAGGTGCAACGTCACGTGATCCACGAACGTTGCCATCGATACTCCAGGTGCGCTTGTTTACTAGGGACTACGGTACTCGGGGCGAATGTTCGCCCGAGGCCTCAAACACGGATGGGCGAGCCGAAGCTCGCCCATCCGAAAAGCCGTGTGTGTCTGGTGCTGGTCAGGCGTCGACCACGATGTTGACGACCTTGCGGCCGCCCTTGTTGCCGAACTCGACCGCACCTGCGGCGAGGGCGAAGAGGGTGTCGTCGCCGCCACGGCCGACGTTGACGCCGGGGTGGAAGTGGGTGCCGCGCTGGCGGACGATGATCTCGCCGGCGCTGACGACCTGGCCACCGAAGCGCTTCACGCCGAGGCGCTGGGCGTTCGAGTCACGGCCGTTGCGAGTGGAACTCGCTCCCTTTTTGTGTGCCATCTGCTTCTTCTCCTAAGCCTTGTGTCGGCGCTACGCGATGCCGGTGATCTTGACGCGCGTGAGCTCCTGACGGTGGCCCTGGCGCTTCTTGTAACCGGTCTTGTTCTTGAACTTCTGGATGACGATCTTCGGCCCACGGAGGTCGCCGAGGACCTCTGCGGTGACCTTCACCTTGGCGAGCGACTTCGCGTCGGAGGTGATCTTGTCACCGTCAACAAGCAGCACAGCAGCCAGCTCGACGTTGCCGTCCTTGTCGGCCTTGATGCGGTCCATCGTCACGATGGTGCCGACCTCGACCTTTTCTTGCCGACCACCGGCGCGCACAACTGCGTAAACCACTTTTACGTACCTTTTCTCTGGGGATCCGCACCCGCGCTTCGAAAAGCTGCTGCTGCAGTTCCTACTTTTTCTTCAGGGAGTCACTGGTGAGACTGGAGTCGCGCTTTCGGCGCTCCACCTCTCAGAAAACCATGGCAAACGTGCGGGCTATGCCCAACACACACCAACGGTCAACTTTAGCTGATGGGTGTCTCCCGGTCAATTCGCGCTGCGGGATGGACGAGCATCCGCTCATCCCGGCATGACCGGTTCCTACAATCATCGTATGACGGTGCTGATCGATCCCCCGGCGTGGCCGGCGCACGGCACGCTGTGGTCGCACCTGGTGAGCGATACCTCGCTCGACGAGCTGCACGAATTCGCCGCGGCGAACGACATCCGCTCGCGCGCGTTCGATCTCGACCACTACGACGTTCCCGCCGAACGGTATGACCGGCTCGTCGCTGCCGGAGCGAGTGCGGTGAGCGGCAGAGAACTCGTGCGCCGCCTTCGGGCCAGTGGGCTGCGCATCCCCGCAAAGGATCGCGAAGCCCACCGGCGCACCCAGGATTAGTCAGTCCTCCGGCTCGACGCGAGTCACCTCGGATGCGATGACGCCGCCGGACAGTGATGCTGTGGTGACCCTGCGGCTTCGGCTGCGTCCCTGGCCGGGCTGCTTCGGCTGCGGCAGTGCGTCGAGCACAGAGTCGAGCAGCTGCTCGGCGTCCTTCGCCTTCACGCGCCGGTTGTTCTTCGGCGCCTTCGTGACGGGGATGTCGAGGATGGCGACAGGTTCGGCCGAATCGATCTCAGCGGACGCCGCGGTGTCAGCGGCCGGCTCCACACCTTCAGCGTTCGCCGTTTCGCGCGGAGTGCTCTCGGCCGACCCGGCGACGTGCTTGCCGTGGACGGCCGAACCCGAGCCCGCCTGCGTCGCATCCTCGCCGGCGTGCTCGTCGTGTGCGTGCGCGAGGATGGTGCTCGCCGCGATCTGAGCCAGCGCGTTCTTCGCGTCATCGGTGATGGCGTGCGTCGCGCCGTTCGTCGACGGGGTCGAACCGCCGCCTGTGCTCTGCTGACCGCCCTGCTGGCCGCCGCGACCCCGGCGACGCTCCGTCGGCGCCTGCTGGAGTGGACGGTGCTTCACGACAGGATCGTGGTGCACGATGACACCACGCCCAGCGCACACCTCACACGGTTCGCTGAACGTCTCGAGCAGCCCGAGACCTAGTTTCTTGCGGGTCATCTGCACGAGTCCGAGCGACGTGACCTCGGCGACCTGGTGCTTCGTTCGGTCGCGACTGAGGCACTCGATGAGGCGCCTGAGGACGAGATCGCGGTTGGTCTCGAGGACCATGTCGATGAAGTCGACGACGATGATCCCGCCGATGTCGCGCAGGCGGAGCTGGCGGACGATCTCCTCAGCAGCTTCGAGGTTGTTCTTCGTGACGGTCTCTTCGAGGTTTCCGCCCGAACCGACGAACTTGCCGGTGTTCACGTCGACGACCGTCATCGCCTCGGTGCGGTCGATGACCAGCGAGCCGCCCGACGGCAGCCAGACCTTACGGTCGAGCGCCTTCTCGATCTGTTCGCTGATGCGGTACTCGTCGAACGCGTCGCGCTCCCCCGTGTACGGCTCCACGCGGTCGAGCAGGTCGGGCGCGACCTGACGGAGATAGCTCTCGATGGTCTGGCGCGCGTCGTCGCCGGCGATGATCAGCTTCTGGAAGTCCTCGTTGAAGACGTCGCGCACGATCTTGATGAGCAGGTCGGGCTCGCTGTGGAGCAGTGCCGGCGCCTGGACCGATTCGACCTGCTTGCTGATGTCCGCCCACTGGGACGTGAGCCGGTTGACGTCGAGGGTCAGCTGTTCCTCGGTCGCACCCTCCGCCGCCGTACGCACGATCACGCCGACGTTCTCGGGGAGCACATCCTTGAGGATCTTCTTGAGGCGAGCGCGTTCGGTGTCCGGGAGCTTGCGGCTGATGCCGTTCATCGACCCGTTGGGCACGTACACGAGGTAGCGGCCGGGCAGCGAGACCTGACTGGTCAGGCGCGCGCCCTTGTGGCCCACGGGATCTTTCGTGACCTGAACGAGCACTCGGTCGCCGGCCTTGAGCGCGAGTTCGATGCGTCGCGGCTGGTTTCCCGTCTCGGCAGCATCCCAGTCGACCTCGCCCGAGTAGAGCACCGCGTTGCGGCCACGGCCGATGTCGACGAACGCCGCCTCCATGCTGGGGAGCACGTTCTGCACGCGTCCGAGATAGACATTCCCGATCAGGGATGCCTCCTGCGACCTCGCCACGTAGTGCTCGACGAGAACCTTGTCTTCGAGCACGCCGATCTGGATCCGGCCGTTCTTCGAACGGACGATCATCTGGCGGTCGACGGACTCACGGCGCGCGAGGAACTCGGCTTCGGTGATCACCGGACGGCGTCGCCCTGCATCGCGCCCGTCGCGCCGGCGCTGCTTCTTCGCCTCGAGCCGGGTCGAGCCCTTGACCCGCTGGGGCTCGGTGATGAGCTCGGGCTCGCGCGGCGTACGCACCTTGACGACGGTGTTCGCCGGGTCGTCCGATCCGGGTCTGCTCTCATCGCCTGGGCGGCGGCGCGCGCGACGGCGGACCGTGCTGGTCTCCTCGCCGTCACCCTCGCGTGACGTTCGCGGGAGCGGCGGCAACGGCTTGATGTCCGGTGCCTGGAACAGGATGGCCGTGGCGGGACGCTGTGGCGCCGCCGGGGCCCCGACGGACTGGATCTCGGGCGCTTCGGACCCGTCGGCGACCACATCCGCCGCGGGCGCATCCGCTGCATCCGCATCCGCTGCGTCCGCGTCCGCCGCGGGCGCATCGACCGGGGCCGACGCCGTGACCGTCTCGGTGCGGGTGCTCGTGGCGGCCGCGGACTGCGTGGCCTTCGGCTGGACGGGCGCCGTCGTCACCGGCGTGGACGCGACAGGCTGCTGCTCATCGATCGGCGCCGAAGTCTTCTTCGACGCTTTCCGGGTGCCGAACAGTCGCGTGCGCTTCCTCGATCCCGTTTCAGCGGATCCATCCGCCGCGTTTGCCTGTGTGTTGTCGGTATTTTCGTTTTCCACCATCTCTGGTGCACTCCTCAACCGGGTGGGCGACCGCGCCACCTGCCCGGGTACTCTCCAGAGCGGGAACCACGCTGAGCGCCGTCCCGCCAATCCTTTACACGTGCGACCGGCTCTTGGCTCTGATCACACTGTCTCAATGTCTGACTGCCGGCCACTCTGACCGACCACTGCTGGGCGTATCGACGCCCAAAAAGCCTTCTTTGGCGCCTCTCCGGGCGCGGCCCGGGAGACTTCCCTCCAATTATCGCACGACCCCGCTCACGTCCGTGCGCACCCCGCCGAGTCGCACGGGGTGATATGCCATAATCCGAGGGTGTCACTGACTGAGCCAGCCAAGCGTCCGACTGTCCTCGCCGTCTCGCTCATCGTCGCGGGACTCATCGGGTTCTGGGCGGCATTCCAGCTGACGCTCGACAAGTTCGCCGTGCTGGCCAACCCGAACGCCCAGCTGTCGTGCAATATCAGCGTGCTCGTGGGCTGCAGCAAGAATCTCGAGTCGTGGCAGGGGTCGCTGCTCGGCTTCCCCAACCCCATCCTGGGCATCGCCGGGTGGACGGCGACCATCGCCGTCGGGGTCGGGATCCTCGCGGGCGGTCGCTTCGCGCGGTGGTACTGGCTGATCTTCAACCTCGGAGTGGTCGCGGCGCTCGCACTGGTGATCTTCCTGATCTACACCAGCATCTACCAGCTGTTCGTGCTCTGCCCATGGTGCATGCTCACCTGGGCGGTCACCATCCCGACGTTCTGGCTGGTGACCCTGTACAACCTGAAGACGGGGAATATTCCCGTTCCGGCATCCGTCCGCCGGATCGCCGCCGCGTGGTATGGCTGGGTGCCCCTGATCACGCTCGCCTGCTACATCATCGTCGCGGTCATCGCCCAGGTGCAGCTCGACTGGCTGCACCGCCTCTGACCCCAGACCCAAGCGCGTCGCCGCACTACTACCTTCCGAGCGCACTTGTTAGTGCTAGTGCGCTCGGCCGAAAGTAGTGCGCTGACATGGCTGGGCGCCTAGAACCAGAGCGCCAGCCCCGCGCTGGAGCTTGAAGGATCGCATCGCGATCCCGCGACGCCAGCGCCGACGAAGCTGCGCTTCGGCGGTTCTAGAACCAGAGCGCCAGCCCCGCGCTGGAGCTTGAAGGATCGCATCGCGATCCCGCGACGCCAGCGCCGACGAAGCTGCGCTTCGGCGGTTCTAGAACCAGAGCGCCAGCTCCCTTTCCGCGGACTCCGGCGAGTCACTGCCGTGGATGAGGTTCTGCTGCACCTTGAGGCCCCAGTCGCGCGCGAGGTCGCCGCGGATCGTCCCCGGCAGCGCGTTCGTCGGGTCGGTGGCGCCGGCGAGCGACCGGACTCCCTCGATCACCCGGTTGCCCGCGACGCGGATGGCCACCACCGGCCCGCTCTCCATGAACTCGACGAGGGGCTCGTAGAACGGCTTGCCCGCGTGCTCCTCGTAGTGCCGAGCGAGCAGGTCGCGATCGGCCTGAAGCATCCGGATGTCGACGAGCGAATAGCCTTTCGCCTCAATCCTGCGCAGGATCTCGCCGGTCAGGTTGCGCGCGACGCCGTCCGGCTTCACAAGGACGAGGGTCTCTTCGACGGTGGTGGTCATTCTGGTTTCTCCATTCCAGGGTGGGATTGTCCAGGGTGGGTCTGGCGGGCGAGGCGATCGCGGTGGTCGATCCGGCCTCCGACGATCATGACGTAGGTCCACATCGCGGCGAAGATCGCACCGACGATGTAGAAGGCCGGGACGAGCAGGCCCGCAGCGATGACGATCAGCTGCACCGCCCATCCGATGATGACGCCGATCGGGTAGCGCAGCAGACCGATGGCGATGATCATCAGCACGATGAGCACCGCTCCCCCGCCCAGCGCGACGGCGGCGGGCAGGCTCTTGAGTCCGAACAGCACGAGCGCACCCAGGAAGACGATGACCAGCTCGAACCCGAGCACGATCGAGCCGAGGCTCTCGCGCATCGATCGGGTGCGACGAGCCCGCCGCGGTGCGTCGTCCGGCTCGCCGGGGGTTCCGGATGCGTCGCTCACGATGCGGGCTTCCAGTCGCGTTCTGCGGCGATCGCCATCGCGTCGCCGACGAGGGTGATCGACCCGGTGACGACGACGGCACGCCTCGGCGACTCCGATGCCCACTCACGAGCCTCCTCGATCGCCTCGCCGAGGTCCGCGAACACATACGTCGATTCGGCGTTCGTCGCGGCCAGCACCAGGTCGCCCAGCACCTCGTGGTCGATCGCGCGCTCCGATCCGGACTGGGTCGCGTAGAACCGCGTCGCCAGGGGCGCGAACTCCCGGATGATGCCGACCGCGTCCTTGTCGACGAGCACGCCGATCACGAATGCGATCTCGTCGAAGTCGAAATACGTGCGCAGCGCGGCAGCCAGGGTCGCCGCTCCACTCGGGTTGTGCGCCGCGTCGACGAGCACGGTCGGCTCGATTCCGATCAGCTGGAGCCGGCCGGGCGAGGTGGCCTCGGCCAGTCCCTCCTCGACGAGCTCGCTGTTGAGGGGCATCGTGCCCCGCCCGAGGAACGTCTCGACGGCTGCGACGGCCACTGCCGCGTTCTGCGCCTGGTGGTCGCCGTACAGCGGAAGGAAGAGGTCGCTGTAGGTTGCAGCCCGCCCCCGGATGGTCACGAGCTGGCCGCCGACCGCGACAGAGGTCCTGACCACATCGAACGCCTCGGGCTGTGTGGCGAGCGTCGACTCGGTCAGCTCGGACGCGTGCTTCAGCTCGCGGAGCGCCTCCGCCGGCTGCACCGCGCTCACCACGTCGGCGGCGGGCTTGATGATCCCGGACTTCGTGCGCGCGATCTCCGCGACGGTGTTTCCGAGGCGGTTGGTGTGATCGAGGGAGATGGGTGTGAAGACGGCGACTTGACCGTCACCGACATTGGTCGAATCCCATTCGCCGCCCATCCCCACCTCGATGACGGCGACGTCGACGGGCGCATCCGCGAAACACGCGAACGCGAGCACCGTCATCGCCTCGAAGAATGTGAGCGGCAGCTCGCCTGCGGTCTCGAGCTCGCTGTCCACGATCTCGAGGTAGGGCTGGATGTCGTCCCAGTTGCGCGCCAGCGCCTCGTCGCCGATCGCCTCGCCGTCGATCATGATCCGCTCGTTGAACCGCACCAGGTGCGGACTCGTGAAGAGGCCGGTGCGCAGGCCGTACGCACGCAGGATGCTCTCCGCGATCCTGCTCGTGCTGGTCTTGCCGTTCGTGCCGGTCACGTGGATGATCGGGTACGCCCGCTGCGGGTCTCCCAGGAGCTCGACGGCCCGTCTCGTCGGCGCGAGCCGCGGCTGCGGGCTCGCCTCTCCGAGCCGCGAGAGCAGCGCCTGGTAGACGGCGTCGCCCGCGGCCCTGAAGTCCTCGCTGTCAGACATCGATCCTCCCGTCCAGGCGGGTGACCGCCACGATGAACCGTCCCGCGTTCGCGAACTGGCCGGCTGCGAAGTCCTGGTAGAAGGCGGCGTCGTGCTCGACGACGCTCGCGAGCCATTCCGACGGGATCTGCTCGGCGAACCCGTCGATCACTGGATGGCGTTCCGGCCAGCGCAACTCCGTCTCGATGGCGAGGGTCTCGGCCGCGATGTCGACGTCGGATGCGCGCAGGATGGCCGTCGCATCCGCGTCGTCGAAGAACACCAGGTCGAGGCGGATGCGGTCGCTCACGTCGAGCCCAGCGGCCCTGCGGGTGTCCTGTACGGCGCGGATGACATCGCGAGCGAGTCCTTCCGCCTCGAGATCGGGTGTGGTCTTGGTATCGAGGATCACGAATCCCCCGCCCACCAGCAGGGCGAGTGCCGTGCCTGTCTCGCCGTCGGCCTGGGCGGTCTCGAGGACGAGGTCGAATTCGCCTTCTGCGAGTTCGATCCCCCCGGCGGTGACGATCCCGTCGACCTCCGACCAGTCGCCGGCGCGAGCCGCCTGGATCACACGCTGCACGTCCTTTCCGAGACGCGGGCCTGCGGCGCGGGCGTTCACGGTCAGCCTGCTGGTGATGCCGTAGTCGGCCGCACTCGACTCCTGCACTTCGACGAGGTCGACAGCCTTGACGTTGAGCTCGTCGCTCAGGATCGCCTCGAACGGTCGCAACGCCTCCGCGTTGTGCGCGACGACGGTGAGCCGTGCGAGCGGAAGCCGGACCCGGAGCCCTGCCTGCTTGCGCAGCGAGAGCACGGTCGAGCTGATCGTGCGGATGCGGTCCATGGCGTCGACGAGCGCGTCGTCGGCCGGGAACGGCTCAGCGGACGGCCAGTCGGTGAGGTGGACGCTGCGCCCGCCGGTGAGGCCCTGCCAAATGCGTTCGGTGACCAGCGGCAGGAGCGGGGCCGCGACGCGGCAGTAGGTCTCGAGCACGGTGTACAGGGTGTCGAAGGCCTCGCTGTTCTCGCCGTCGTCGACGACACCGGTCCAGAAGCGGTCGCGCGAGCGGCGGACGTACCAGTTGGTCAGCACATCCGCGAAGTCGCGCAGCTTGGCTGCCGCCAGCGTGCTGTCGAGCGCTTCGAGGTCTGCCGTGACCTCCGTGACCAGGTCGCGGGTCTTCGCCAGGAGGTACCGGTCGAGCACGTCGGTCGAATCCGTGCGCCAGGTCGCCTCGTACCCGGCCTCACCGCTCGCGTTGGCGTAGAGCGAGAAGAAGTACCAGGTGCTCCACAGCGGGAGCAGGACCTGCCGCACCCCTTCGCGGATGCCCTCTTCGGTCACGATCAGGTTGCCGCCGCGCAGCACCGGGCTCGACATCAGGAACCACCGCATCGCATCCGAACCGTCACGGTCGAAGACCTCGTTGACGTCCGGGTAGTTGCGCAGCGACTTCGACATCTTCTGCCCGTCGTTGCCGAGGACGATGCCGTGGCTGACGACGTTCTTGAAGGCCGGGCGGTCGAACAGCGCAGTCGACAGCACGTGCAGCAGATAGAACCAGCCGCGCGTCTGCCCGATGTATTCGACGATGAAGTCGGCCGGGTTGTGCGAGTCGAACCAGTCGTGGTTCTCGAACGGGTAGTGCGCCTGGGCGAACGGCATGGACCCGGAGTCGAACCAGACGTCGAGGACGTCGGGGATCCGGCGCATCGTCGACCGGCCGGTGGGGTCGTCGGGGTTGGGCCGCGTGAGTTCGTCGATGTACGGGCGGTGGAGGTCGGGCCGGCCGTCGACGCCGAGGGGCAGCGTGCCGAAGTCGGCCTGGAGTTCGGCGAGCGAGCCGTACACGTCCACGCGCGGGTACGCGGGGTCGTCGCTCTTCCACACCGGGATCGGCGAGCCCCAGTAGCGGTTGCGCGAGATCGACCAGTCCCTGGCGTTGCCGACCCACTTGCCGAACTGGCCGTCCTTGACGTTGTCGGGAACCCAGGTGATCTCCTGGTTGAGCTCGCCCATGCGGTCGCGGAACTCCGTCACCCGGACGAACCAGCTGGAGACCGCCTTGTAGATCAGCGGGTTGCGGCACCGCCAGCAGTGCGGGTACGAGTGCTCGTAGCTCGCCTGGCGCAGCAGGCGGCCCCCTTCGCGGAGCAGCTTGGTGAGCGGCCGGTTGGCCTCGAACACCTGGAGACCGGCGACGTCTTCGATGGCCGGCAGGAAACGCGCTCCGTCGTCGACCGAGATGATGACAGGGATGCCCGCCGCCTCGCAGACGCGCTGGTCGTCTTCGCCGTAGGCCGGAGCCTGGTGCACGATGCCGGTGCCGTCTTCGGTGGTGACGTAGTCGTCGACGAGGATCTGCCACGCGTTCTGGGTGCCGTACCTCTCGGTGTCGGCGTAGTAGTCCCACAGGCGGTCGTAGTGCACGCCTTCGAGTTCGGAGCCCGGGATGCGCCGGGTCACGGCCGCGAGCGCATCCGCCGGCGACGCATAGCCGAGGTCTTTGGCGTAGTTGCCGACGAGGTCGACCGCCAGCAGGTATTCGGCTCCGAAGTCCGCGTGCTCGGGGTTGCCGGCGCCGTCGGCTCCGCCGTTCGGCCCCGCAGGCACGACGGCGTACTGGATGTCCGGCCCGACGACCAGCGCCAGGTTCGTCGGCAGCGTCCACGGGGTCGTCGTCCACGCCAGTGCGCGGACAGCGGTCAGGCCGAGCGCCTCCGCCTTCTCGCCGACGAGCGGGAAGGTCACGGTGACCGTCTGGTCCTGCCGCATCTTGTAGACGTCGTCGTCCATCCGGAGTTCGTGGTTCGACAACGGCGTCTGATCGCGCCAGCAGTACGGCAGCACCCGGTAGCCCTCATACGCGAGACCCTTGCCGTGCAGCTGTTTGAACGCCCAGATGACGGATTCCATGTAGTTCACGTCGAGCGTCTTGTAGTCGTTGTCGAAGTCGACCCAGCGCGCCTGCCGGGTGACGTATTCGCGCCACTCACGGGTGTATCGGAGCACCGAGTCGCGCGCCGCCTGGTTGAAGACGGCGATGCCCATTTCTTCGATCTGGCTCTTGTCGGTGATGCCGAGCTGCCGCTCCGCTTCGAGCTCGGCGGGCAGGCCGTGCGTGTCCCATCCGAAGCGGCGTTCCACCTTGCGCCCGCGCATCGTCTCGAACCGGGGGAAGACGTCCTTGGCGTAGCCGGTCAGGAGGTGACCGTAGTGCGGGAGACCGTTGGCGAAGGGCGGGCCGTCGTAGAAGACCCACTCCGGTGCATCCGCCCGGTTGTCGATGGATGCGCGGAAGGTGCCGTCCTTCTGCCAGAACTCGAGGACCTCGGTCTCGATCTCCGGGAAGTTCGGCGACGGCGTCACGCCCCGGGGTGCACCGGTGTCCGGCTGCTCGTCGCCGGGGTTCGACTTGGGGTACGGCATTTCTCTCCTGGCAGGTTCTGTGTCTGCACGAGGACGCCAGGCGCTCGAGGCGCGAGTCGCGGTACCACCCCGCTTGCCGCGCGCTGCCTCCTTCGGCACCGCGCAACCGCTTGTTCCTTGGCTGTGACGGGCCAGCCCCGTTCGGTTCTACTGGGCGCCTCCCGCTCGGCTGCGCTGTTCTTCCGAAGACTCACCGGTGATGGCCGGGTCGACGTCTGTACCGTCGATTCTAGCGGGTCGCCGCCTGACGATCGAGCATCCCCTGATACCCGGAGCACACGGGTGTCACCGCGTCGGCGACGTAGGGCGTGAGGGCGCCCCGACGGACCCCTGCCCGCGCCCAGACGCCGGCAGCGGCGACGGCCGCTCCGATGACCGCGGTCGCGATCGCCTGCGGTTCCAGGCCCGCGGCCGGTGTGCCGAGCCTGCGGCTGATGTCGGCGCTGAGCTGGCGGACGACCGCGAGGAATCGCGAGAGCGCCGACGACTCGAGTTCGTCGCTCGTACCCATCAGGTCGAACTGGGTGAGCGCGATCGGGACGCGGGCCGGGCTGAAGTCTCCGGCGAGCGAGAGGATGGCGCTGCGAACGGCCGTCATCACGGGCACGGTGTCCGGGATGGATGCGAGGATCTCACCGAAACCGCGAAGGCTGTCGTCGACCTCATACCAGAGCACATCGCTCTTCGCGGGGAAATAGTTGAAGAAGGTGTTGCGGCTGACACCGGCCCGCTGCGCGATCTGGTCGATCGTCGTACGGGCGTAGGTCTGCTCGAGGAAGAGCTCCGCTGCCGCCTCGGCGAGCATGGCACGCGAGGACGCTCGCGGGCGGCCGGAACCGCCGTGCGAGGTGCGGGAATGGTCCGCAGCGCTCATGCGTTCCCCCTCATGCCTATTATTGGACCCGATCCAAATACTAAGACCGCCACAAGCGACAACAGACAAGGACCGTTCGTGAGTTCATCCGCCACCCTGACGTTCAGCGAGACCGACCGTCCAGGGATAACCCCCGGCACCGCACGCCGCGTGACCATCGCGTCGTTCATCGGCACCGCACTCGAATCGTACGACTTCTACCTTTTCGCGTATTTCAGCGCATTCTTCGTCGCGCCCCTCTTCTTCGCGCCCCTCGGCACCTTCGGGGGCATCCTCGCAGCGTTCCTCACGATCGCCGCCGGGTTCGTCATCCGGCCACTCGGCGCAATCGTCTTCGGGCACCTCGGCGACCGCATCGGTCGCCGAGCGACCCTGCTCATCACAATCACGATCATGGGTGTGAGCACCGGGCTCGTCGGCCTCCTTCCGACCTACGCCGTCGCCGGATGGTTCGGCGCGATCGCCCTCGTCCTCCTGCGCCTGATCCAGGGCCTGTCGCTCGGCGGCGAGTGGGGCGGATCCATCCTGCTCGCGACCGAGTACGCCAACCCGAAGCGCCGCGGATTCTATGCGTCGCTCCCCCAGCTCGGATCGCCGGTCGGCTCCATCCTGAGCGCTGCGGTCTTCATCGTGCTCCCCCTCATGCTGACGCAGTCGCAGATCGCCGAGTGGGGGTGGCGCATCCCGTTCCTGACGGCGATCCCGCTCCTGCTCGTCTCGCTGTACCTCCGCTGGTCCATCGACGAGACGCCGGTGTTCAAGCAGCTCGTCGCGACCAACAGCCGCGACCGCTTCCCGCTGGCCGACGTGCTGCGCAACTCGCCCGGCCCGTTCGTGATCGCGATCGGCGCCGCCATCCTCGGCATCGGCTCGTACTCGCTGATGAACACGTACATGGTGAGCTACGGCACGACCACTCTCGGCTTCAGCTTCAACGACCTGTTGATCGCGACGACGATCGGCGGCCTGCTTCAGCTCGTCACCATCCCACTGTTCGGCGTGTGGGCGACCCGCATCGGGTCGGCACGGGTCGTCGCGATCGGCGCGATCGGGACCCTGCTCATCACCTTCCCGATGTACTGGTACCTGCAGTACGCCACCTTCCCGATCCTGGTCGCCACGATGATCATCGGAGGAACACTCCCGACCCTGTCGTGGGCCGGACTCGGCGGGCTGATGTCCGATCTGTTCCCGAGCCGCAACCGCTACAGCGCCCTCTCGGTGGCGTACAGCATCGCGGCGCTCCTGACGGCGTTCATCCCGGCGATCACGGAAATCCTCGCGCACGCCACGGGCAGCGCGTGGTGGCACCCCGGGATCGTGCTGGCGATCATGTCGGTGATCACGCTGGTCGCGGCCGGGTTCGCCGCCCGCCGCAAGCCGATCATCGACGAGCTCCCCCTCCCCGCCCCCGCGGAGGCCGCCCCCGCAGCCGTCTGACTCTGACCTGCGACCGAGAGTCGCCGTTCGCGCCGATACGACCCGGTGGAACGGCGACTCTCGCCGTTTCCCGTGATTCTCGGCGACCCGGGGCGCTCCGGTACGCTTGAGGGAACGCATACTCAGGCACCCCACCAATGACACGGTGCCGCATATATCGATTCGGAGAAGCACCATGAGCGCCAACCCTGTGCCGGACAAGCCCGCCCTCGAAGGGCTCGAAGCCAAATGGGGCGGCCGCTGGCAGTCCGACGGCGCCTACCTCTTCGACCGTGCGACCGCCCTCGCCGAGACCGACCGCACGTGCATCTACTCGATCGACACGCCCCCGCCCACGGCGTCAGGCTCCCTCCACATCGGCCACGTCTTCAGCTACACGCACACCGACATCGTCGCCCGCTACCACCGGATGCGCGGCCAGCACGTCTTCTACCCGATGGGCTGGGACGACAACGGCCTCCCCACCGAACGACGTGTCCAGAACTACTACGGCGTGCGCTGCGACCCGTCGCTGCCGTACGACCCCGGTTTCACGCCACCGTTCGAGGGTGGCGATACCAAGAGCTCCAAGGCGGCCGACCAGCAGCCGGTCTCGCGTCGCAACTTCATCGAACTCTGCGAACGCCTCACCGTCGAGGACGAGAAGCAGTTCGAGGCGCTGTGGCGCTCGCTCGGGCTGTCGGTGGACTGGTCGCAGACCTACCGCACGATCGGCACCGAAGCGCTGCACACCTCGCAGCTCGCCTTCCTGCGCAACATCGAGCGCGGCGAGGCCTACCAGGCGATGGCGCCGACCCTCTGGGATGTGACCTTCCGCACGGCGGTCGCCCAGGCCGAGCTGGAAGACCGTGAGCAGCCCGGCACCTACCAGCGCATCTCGTTCCACGGGGCGGACGGCCCCGTCTTCATCGAGACCACGCGGCCCGAACTCCTGCCTGCGTGCGTCGCCCTGGTCGCGCATCCGGACGACGAGCGCTACCAGCCGCTCTTCGGCAGCACCGTCACCACCCCGGTGTTCGGTGTCGAGGTCCCGGTGCTCGCGCACCATCTCGCCCAGCCCGACAAGGGCACCGGCATCGCGATGATCTGCACCTTCGGTGACATCACCGACGTGGTGTGGTGGCGCGAACTCGACCTCCCCAACCGTGCGATCGTCGGCTTCGACGGCCGCATCGTGTCCGAGGCGCCCGACGCGATCACCAGCGACGCGGGCAAGGCCGCGTACGGGGAGCTGGCCGGAAAGACGATCTTCTCGGCCAAGCAGGCCGTCGTCGAACTGCTGAAAGCGTCGGGTGACCTCATCGGCGACCCGCGCCAGATCACGCACCCGGTCAAGTTCTTCGAGAAGGGCGACAAGCCGCTCGAGATCGTCTCGACCCGCCAGTGGTATGTGAAGAACGGCGCACGCGACGAGGAACTGCGGGCACGGCTCATCGAACTCGGCCAGGGCCTGGACTGGCACCCCGACTTCATGCGGGTGCGCTACGAGAACTGGGTCGGCGGGCTCTCCGGCGACTGGCTGATCTCACGTCAGCGGTTCTTCGGCGTGCCCATCCCGATCTGGTACCCCCTCGACGCGGACGGCAACCCGGTCTTCGACCAGCCGATCCTCCCCTCCGTCGACACCCTTCCTGTCGACCCGTCGTCGGATGCCGCCCCCGGTTTCGAGGAGAGTCAGCGCAACCAGCCCGGCGGCTTCATCGGCGAACACGACGTGATGGACACCTGGATGACGTCGTCCCTCACCCCGCAGCTCGCGGGTGGCTGGATGCGCGACGACGAGCTCTTCAAGACCGTCTTCCCGTTCGACCTGCGGCCGCAGGCCCAGGACATCATCCGCACCTGGCTGTTCTCGACCGTGCTCCGCTCGCAGCTCGAGCACGGCGTCGCACCGTGGGCGCACGCCGCCATCTCCGGCTTCATCGTCGACCCCGACCGCAAGAAGATGTCGAAGTCGAAGGGCAACGTCGTGACGCCCGTCGACATCCTGGAACAGCACGGTTCGGATGCGGTCCGCTACTGGGCGGCGTCCAGCCGGCTCGGCACCGATGCGGCCTTCGACCCGCAGAACCCGACGCAGATCAAGATCGGCCGCCGCCTGGCGATCAAGATCCTGAACGCCGCGAAGTTCATCCTCGGCTTCGAGGCGCCGGCCTCCGACGAGCTCGCCCTCGTGACCCAGCCCCTGGACCGCAGCATGCTCCAGCAGCTCGCGACGGTCGTCACCGACGCGACGGACGCGCTGGACGGCTATGACCATGCGCGCGCACTCGAGCAGACCGAGACGTTCTTCTGGGCGTTCTGCGACGACTACCTCGAACTGGTCAAGGAGCGCGCGTACTCGGCGGCCGGTCCTGAGCAGGTCTCCGCGGTGGTCGCACTGCGGATCGCGCTGTCGACCCTTCTCCGGCTGTTCGCGCCGGTCGTGCCCTTCGCGACGGAGGAGGCCTGGTCGTGGTTCAACGCGGGCTCCGTACACCTCACGGCGTGGCCGGCGGCGTCCGAAGTGACCGGCGAATGGGACGACGACTCCGCCGTGCTCTCGTTCACCAGCCAGGCCCTCACGGGCATCCGCCGGGCGAAGACCGACGCCAAGGCATCCCAGAAGACCCTCGTCGCCAGCGCAGTCATCACGGGCCCTGACGAGGCCCTTGCGGCCCTCCGCCTCGCAGCCGACGATCTGAAGGCGGTCGGGCGAATCGCCGACCTGCGGCTCGAATCCGGCGATGTGCTGGTCGTGGCCGATATCCTTCTTGCGCCCATCCCCCCGACCGAGGAGGCCCGATGACCACGACCGTTCGTCGCGTCGACGACGGTGAGTTCTTCACCTGGCTCGACCTGTACGCCGGCTACGGCGAGTTCTACGACTCGCCGCTGACCGACGAGAAGGCCGTGCTCGTCTGGAGCTGGCTGACCGACCCAACGCACGAACTCGAGGCCTACTTCGCGCTGGACGACGCGGATGAGCCCGTCGGTCTCGCCCATGTGCGCGTGTTCTCCCGGCCACTCGCCGGCAGCCGCGGGCTGTTCCTCGACGACCTCTACGTCGCACCGGATGCGCGCGGCCAGGGGGCGGCGACGGCCATCCTCGAAACCCTCCGCACCCGTGCACAGGAGGAGGGACTCTCCGTCGTCCGCTGGATCACCGCAGCCGACAACGCCGCCGCGCAACGCGTCTACGACCGCGTCGCGGAGAAGACGGAGTGGGTCACCTACGACCTGGTGCCCTGACGCGCAGTGAAGCCGTACCGTCCCAAAGATCGACCATGGGCGGGCGCTCGCGATAGGGTCGGGAGGAGTGGCGACACTCAGCCTGCGGAGTACGGCGACAGGAGGGCACCAATGTCGATAACGGTTCGACCGGCTGCAGACGGCGATTTCTTCGCCTGGCTCGGCCTGTACGAGAAGTATGCCGCGTTCTACAAGACCGCTCTCACCGATGAGAAGGCACTCCTCGTGTGGAGCTGGCTGATCGACCCGGGCCACGAAGAGAACGCGCTGGTCGTCGTCGACGATGAGGCGGACGACGACAATCAGCTGGTCGGGCTCGCGCATTACCGCGAGTTCGCACGACCGCTCGAGTCCGACCGCGGGCTGTTCCTCGACGACCTCTACGTCGACGAGCCGTCACGCGGCCACGGCGCCGGGAAAGCACTCATCGAGGCCGTGCGCGGCATCGCCCAGGAGCGCAACCTCGGCGTGGTGCAGTGGATCACCGCACCGGACAATGAGACGGCCATCCGCCTGTACGAAGAACTGGGCACCCGCACTCCGTGGGTGACGTACGAGATCGAGCTCTAGACGATGCAGCTCGGCACGCGCTGGCCGGTCGGCGGTGACGCCCCGGATTCCCTTCCCGAAGTGGTCGCCTATGCCGTCACGACGGTCGAAGAAGAGTTGGTCGCCCTCGATGTCGAGACCACCTCATGGCGTTGGACGCTGACCTGGCTGGAAGGCAGGCCGGTCGTCGAACTCGATGATGGAACGGTGATCCGCTACAACCCCACCGAGGATTCGGCGACCATCACGCAACCGGTCGAACACGAACCCGACGAGTTCGACGAGCCTGAACGGTTCGACGAGCGGTAGAACCTACCGCGGCAGCATCGGAAGGATGCGGGCCGCGGTCTCGCGCCGGGCCTCGAAGGCGGCCGTCTGATCCCCGAAGTCGGGCACAGCGTGTCGTGTAGCCCGGCGCACGCCCCAATCGGCGAGGGCGGTCCCCGCGCTGATCAGCAGGCGGTCGAGGATACTCGGTGCGGTCGCGCGAGCCGAGGGTGTCGTGGAGTACGGGATGACGGTCATGATGCGTTCCCTTGCGTTTCGTTGGCGTGCTGCGGCGCCTGGGCACCGGCAGACAGCAGGAGTCGGGTCGCGATGAGCGCGAGCACGACGACGAGGCCGCCACCGATGACGAACGGCAGCCTGAGGTCGATCCGGGCGACGAAGCCGCCGAGGACCGTGGCGATCGGCGTAAGTCCCCAGCCGATCGTCCTGATGATCCCCATCGCGCGACCGAGCATGTCGGACGGCACGATGGCCTGGCGGAGCGCCCCCCAGGGGACGTTCCAGACAGCGACACCGAACGCGCCGATGGCGTACGCGGTGATCGCGATGAAGACGTTCGAGGTGACACCGACGCCCAGGAGGCCGGCGCCGCTGACGAGGACGGCGCTGAACATCACGCGCCCGCGCCCGAAGCGCTCGACGAAGATGCTCGCGGTGAGCGCGCCGATGAGCGCACCGACGCCGACGGCGGCGGTGACGACTCCGATCGCGGCAGGCGGAACGGCGAACGTCTGCAGGAGCAGGAGCACGACGCTTCCCTGGGCGAATGCGAGAGCGGATGCAGTTACCGAGGTGAGCACGATCATGTTCCGCAGGAACCGCTGGTGGATGAGGAAGGACACGACGGCGCCGAAGGCCGGTCGCGGTGTCTCCACCTCACCCGTCTCGCTGCGCGCAGCCGAGTAACCACGTGCCGCGGCGGCGGGGATCGCGAGTGCCAGCAGACCTGCGACGAGGAATCCGCTGCCCGTCAGCCAGATCGGGAGCCCGATCGCGACGGCGAAGAGGAATCCGGCGATCGGTGTGGCGATGAAGTTCTGCACGACGATCTCGGCCGACTGCATCCGTCCGTTCGCGCGATCGAGTTGGTCGCGGGTCACGAGACTCGGCACCACTGTCGTCGTGGCATTGTCGAAGACGGTCTCCCCCATCCCGAACAGCAGCACGCACGCGTAGAGCCACCAGATGGTGAGCCCGCCCGTCGCGATCAGGACGGACAGCAGCGCGGCGACGGCGAACCGGAGAGTGTTGGCCACCGCCATCGCGACGCGCCTGTCCACCCGGTCGAGGAGCATGCCCGCGGGAATGCCGAAGATCAGCCACGGCAGGAAGGTGACGGCCGTGAGGCCGGCGATGAGGGCCGGGTCACGGGTCAGGGTGGTGGCGATGAGCGGGACGGCGGTGCGCCCGATGCCGTCGGCGAGGTTGCTCGCGATCGCGGAGCTCCACAGCCGGTTGAAGCCCGGGCTCAGCGGCGTGCGCTGCGGCTTGGCCACCGCTGCGGGTGCGGTCATGCGCCGGGTCCTCTGTCGTCTGCGTCGCCCGTGGCGTCGTCGGCCGCGGCGTCGATCAGGGGGAATGCGTTGAACTGGATCTGGGTGCGACGGGCCCCCGGCGTCTCCTGCCCGCGGTATTTCGTCGTGAGTCGGTCCAGGAGCTCGAAGTACTCCTCCCCGAACGCCTTCAGCTGCTCGTGGGTGAGCTTGAGGTGGGCGGTAGAGAGGGAGGCCGACTCCCTCCACTCCATGCCGAGCCGTTCGAGGCCGTAGCGCATGAACGCCGCCAGCCGCCGTTCGTTGTTGAGCTGCCACTCGCGCGAAACCAGCTCGGTGGCCTCGCGGCCCGCCGGTGTCTCGAGCGTCTCCGGTGAGCCGATGGTCACACCGCCGGGCGACATCTCCCACCACCGTTCGCGGGCGGAGCCTTTGCCCTCGACCTCGCGGATGATGTTGTGCTTCGCCAGCTGGCGCAGGTGGTAACTGGTCGCCCCGCTCGATTCGCCGAGGCGGGCTGCGAGGCCGCTGGCCGTCAGCGGCCCGAAATCCGACAGCTCGTTCATGATCTGGACGCGGAGCGGATGCGCGAGAGCACGGAGCGCCTCCATGCCGAGCGGCTTGAATCGTTCGGCGGCCGGCATCGGGGCATCCGCCGGGGTCTCGTCTGCGTTGCTCATACCGTCAGACTAGCGACGCAAAGCTTTCTTTGCAAGCATTCCTTTGCAATTGAATCTTTGCAATATGTGTTTTGCAAGAATTCCTTTGCACTAGACGGTCGCGATGATCTCCCCGTGCACCATCGCATACCAGCCGTCGGGCGCGGCCGCCCACTGCAGCCATGACTCCGAGATCGTCCGCAGGACGGCCAGGTCGGCCAGTCCCGTCTCGATCGCGTGCGCGGCGAAATCGGACTCGAGGGTGCGCACGCTCCACGATTCGCCCCACCATTCGCGCTCTGCGTCGGATGCGAAACACCAGACCGACGCCGAACTCTCCACGCTCTCGAACCCGGCCTCCAGCGCCCACGCTTTGAGGTTCCGGCCCGCGAAAGGGTCCCCGCCGTTCGTTCGCTGAACCGCCTGGCTGACGCGTATCCACTCGTCCAGGCCAGGGAGTGACGGCGCCCAGATCGTGCCGCCCCAGTCCACATCACGGGCGGCCACGATGCCGCCGGGCTTCGTCACGCGCCTGAACTCGCGCAGAACGGCCACGGGATCGGCGACGTGCTGCAGCACCTGGTGTGCGTGCACGATGTCGACGCTGTCGTCCGCGTGCTCCAGCCGGTAGGCGTCGCCCACCTCGAAACGCACGTTGTGCAGCCCGTTGTCCTCGGCGAGCCCGGTGGCCGAGGCGACGATCTCGGGGGACGCGTCGACTCCGACGACCTGACCCGGCGACACGCGGCGCGCCAGGTCGATGGTGATGGTCCCGGGTCCGCTGCCCACGTCGAGCACGTTCAGCCCATGCCGCAGGTGAGGCATGAGATAGGCCGCGGAGTTATCGACCGTCCGCCAGGTGTGGGAGCGGAGAACGCTCTCATGGTGACCGTGGGTGTAACGCTCCTGACCTGCCATAGCCACATCGTAGGTGCCTTGCGTCCTAGGCTGGGGCAATGGCAGATTCGAGCAATCCGTTCTTCGCACCGAGTACCCTCCCCTACCAGCTGCCCCCGTTCGCAGAGATCCGTGACGAGCACTACGGTCCGGCATTCGAGCGGGGCTTCGAGGAGCACCTGGCCGAGATCCGTTCGATCACTGCGGAGGAGGACGCACCGACCTTCGAGAACACGATCATCCCGCTCGAGAAGGGCGGCCAGCTGCTCCAGCGCGTCGCCGAAGTGTTCTACAACAAGAGCTCGTCGGACAGCAACGACGTCACCAACGCCCTCGAAGAAGAGATCGCACCGCTCTTCGCAGCGCACGATGACGCGATCAGGCTCGATCCCGCGCTCTACGCGAGGATCAAGGCGATCCACGACCAGCTCGATTCTCTGGACCTCGACGCCGAGTCCCGGTACCTCGTGCAGCGGTACTTCACCGAGTTCACGCTCGCCGGCGCGGGCTTGAGCGATCAGGACAAAGACGCGCTCAAGGACTACAACCAGCGTCTCTCGACGCTCACGACCCGGTTCGAGAAGAACCTGCTCGCCGACACGAACGACCTCGCCGTGGTCGTGGACGACGTGGCCGAACTCGACGGCCTGTCGGAGGGCGAGATCTCGGCCGCGGCGGAGGCGGCGCGTGAGCGAGGGCTGGACGGAAAGTTCGTCATCACGCTGGTGCTCCCGACCGGGCACCCGTTCCTCGCCGGCTTGACGAACCGCGCCCTCCGCGCCCGCATCATGGCCGCGTCGCGTTCGCGCGGCATCCGCGGAGGCGACAACGACAACCGGGAACTCGTGCTGGAGATCACGAAACTGCGATCGGAGCGCGCGCGCCTGCTCGGCTTCGACACCCACGCGGCCTACGTGACGGCCGATCAGACCGCGAAGAACCCTGCCGCCGTCGCAGACATGCTGGGTCGCCTGGCGCCCGCGGCGGCCCGGAACGCGCGTGCAGAACAGGCGGATCTCCAACACCAGATCGGAGAGGACTTCGCCCTGGCCAGCTGGGACTGGGCGCACTACACCGAGAAGGTGCGGCAGGAGAAGTACGACGTCGACGTCGCTGCGATGCGACCGTACTTCGAGGCCGAGCGGGTGCTCCGCGACGGCGTCTTCTACGCTGCCACCCGGCTGTACGGGATCACCTTCGCCGAGCGCCCCGACCTCGTCGCGTACCACCCGGATGCGCGCGTCTTCGAGGTCTCCAACGAGGACGGTTCGCCACTCGGCCTGTACATCCTCGACCTCTACACCCGCGATTCGAAACGCGGCGGCGCGTGGATGAACCCCCTGATCTCCCAGTCCGAACTACTCGGCAACCCGACGGTCGTCGTCAACAACCTCAACGTGCCGAAGCCCGCTGCCGGCGAGCCCACCCTGCTCACCTACGACGAGACCAACACGCTCTTCCACGAGTTCGGTCATGCCCTCCACGGCCTGTTCGCTCACGTCACCTACCCGAAGTTCTCCGGGACGAACGTGTTCCGCGACTTCGTCGAGTTTCCGAGCCAGGTCAACGAGATGTGGATGCTCTGGCCCGAGATCCTCGAGAACTACGCCGTCCACTACCAGTCGGGCGAGCGGATGCCGCACGAGTTGGTGGACAGGCTCAACGCCTCGTCATCGTTCAATGAGGGCTTCAAGACCAGCGAATACCTTGCCGCCGCGCTTCTCGACCAGGCCTGGCACACGATCACCGCCGATGACGACGTCGCCGACGTCGCGACGTTCGAAGCGGATGCACTGGCTCACGCCGGACTCGACAATCCGGCCGTCCCGACACGCTACGCGAGTACGTATTTCGCCCATACCTTCTCCGGCGGCTACGACGCGGGATACTACTCGTACATCTGGAGTGAGGTGCTCGACGCGGATACCGTCGAATGGTTCAAGGAGAACGGCGGCTTGACACGAGAGAACGGCGATCGCTTCCGCTCACGGCTTCTCGGGGTCGGCGGGTCGAAAGACCCCCTCGACGCGTACCGAGATTTCCGCGGGCGGGATGCGGTGATCGAACCACTGCTGAAACGGCGCGGACTCGACGGCTGACCGACAGCCGGACCACGGGGCGACACGGATGAATGGGGCACCATGACGGATCAACCGGCACCGACTACTTCAGTTCCCCTGCGAACGCTCGTGGCGCTCGCGATACCATCGGTCCTGATCGGCGTGGTCTCAGCGCTCGTGCTGTACGGTCTGGACGAGGTTTCCGCCCTCATCGAGGATGGCGTGTGGACCAGTCTTCCGAAGGCGCTCGGCATCGATGGGTCGTCGGGCTGGTGGATCTTCGGGGTGCTCACGCTCACAGGTCTCGCGGTCGGCCTGGTCGTCTGGCTCGTGCCCGGTCACGGGGGGCCGGACACCGCGACCACCGAACTCATAGCGCCGCCGCTGAAGCTGGCCGTTCTACCGTCGCTGATCATCGTCACCGTCCTCGGACTCGCGGGCGGTGTCAGTCTCGGCCCCGAGAACCCGATCCTCGCCATCAACATCGCCCTCATGGTGGCCCTCGTCGGACGGTTGTGGCCGCGCATCCCCGGCGACCTCATCTTCCTGATAACCGCGGCAGGAACGATCGGCGCCCTCTTCGGTACCCCGGTGGCAGCGGCCCTCGTCTTCACCGGAATCGTGGCAGCGCTGAAAACCGGTGGCGCGCTCTGGGATCGGCTGTTCCTCCCGCTGGTGGCCGCAGGCGCAGGGTCGATCACGATGACGCTGCTCGATCATCCGACATTCCTGGTCCCGATGCCCGCGTACGACAAGATCCAGCCGATGGATCTGCTCTCGGGCCTGATCATCGGCGTACTGGCAACCGCGGTCGGGCTGGTGGCGGTGTTCCTGTTTCCCGTGGTGCACCGGCTGTTCCACCGGATCGGACACCCGGTGATCTACATCACGCTCGGCGGTGCTGTGCTCGGCGTTCTGGGGGCTCTCGGAGGCCCGATCACCTTGTTCAAGGGGCTTGCTCAGATGGGTGAGCTCGTGTCGGGTCGTGCCGAGTTCTCCGGCTGGCAGCTTCTCGGGATCGTTGCCGTGAAGGTTGTCGCCCTCCTCGTTGCCGCGTCTGCGGGGTTCCGCGGTGGACGCATCTTCCCTGCGGTCTTCATCGGAGCGGCAGTAGGCGTCCTGGCGAATGCGCTGGTTCCTTCCATTCCGCTGGTTGTCGCAGTGGGATGTGGAATCCTGGGCTTGACCCTGGCGATCGCCCGCGACGGATGGGTGGCTCTCTTCGTCGCGGCTGCGGTGACGGGTTCACCAGCGTTGTTCCCGCTGCTCTGCCTGGTCGTCTTGCCGACATGGCTCATGGTTTCGCGGGCCCCGTTGATGCTGATTCCCGCCGCCGAGCCGCCGGTAGCCGACAAACCTTCGCCGTCACCGACGAGTGCGTGACCGCGAGTGCGTGACCGTCAGGTCAGGCGGATTTCTCTTCGCGACGCGGGCGGTGAGGGACGATCGTGGGTGCGGCGTTCTCGAGCACTGCTTCGCGGGTGACCACGACGCGGGCCACCTCGCTGCTCGAGGGAACCTCGAACATGATCGGGCCGAGCACTTCTTCCATGATCGCGCGGAGCCCACGGGCGCCGGTCTTGCGAAGCACAGCGAGGTCGGCGATCGCTTCGAGCGCTGACGGCTCGAAGTCGAGTTCGACACCGTCGAGTTCGAACATGCGCTGGTACTGGCGCACGAGCGCGTTCTTCGGAACGGTCAGGATCTGCATCAGAGCATCCTGATCGAGCGGCGTCACGGTGGTCACGACCGGAAGCCGGCCGATGAATTCGGGGATGAGCCCGAACTTGTGCAGGTCTTCGGGAAGAACCTCGCTGAAGAGGTTCATGTCGTCGCCCTTGCTGTGCAGCGGGGCTCCGAAGCCGATGCCCTTCTTGCCGGCACGCTGGGAGATGATGTCTTCGAGCCCCGCGAAAGCACCGGCGACGATGAACAGGACGTTCGTCGTGTCGATCTGGATGAACTCCTGGTGCGGGTGCTTGCGGCCGCCCTGCGGCGGCACGGAGGCGACGGTGCCCTCGAGGATCTTGAGGAGTGCCTGCTGCACGCCTTCGCCGGAGACGTCTCGCGTGATCGACGGGTTCTCGGCCTTGCGGGCGATCTTGTCGACCTCGTCGATGTAGATGATGCCGGTCTCGGCCCGCTTGACGTCGTAGTCGGCGGCCTGGATGAGCTTCAGGAGGATGTTCTCAACGTCTTCACCGACGTAGCCCGCCTCGGTGAGCGCAGTGGCATCGGCGACTGCGAACGGAACGTTGAGACGCTTCGCCAGGGTCTGCGCCAGATAGGTCTTGCCGCACCCGGTCGGACCGATGAGCAGGATGTTGCTCTTGGCGATCTCGATATCGTCGATCGTGTCGGCCGAGGTGATGGTGGCCTTCGCGCGAACGCGCTTGTAGTGGTTGTAGACCGCGACCGCGAGCGCGCGCTTGGCCGCCTCCTGGCCGATGACGTACTCCTCGAGGAAACCGAAGATCTCCTTCGGTTTGGGAAGGTCGAATTCGCCGGTGGCCTCTTCGCCGGCTTCGGCGAGCCGCTCCTCGATGATCTCGTTGCAGAGTTCGACGCACTCATCGCAGATGTAGACACCCGGACCGGCGATGAGCTGCTGGACCTGCTTCTGGCTCTTGCCACAGAAGGAACACTTGAGCAGATCGGCGCTTTCCCCTATGCGAGCCATCCGTCACCCTCCTCCTTTGGGTATCTTCTGACGAGCCTAACCTGAACGAGCGACAAAGGTGCGCACCCGTGCCGCAAATGCTTCACGGCGCGTTCGCCCTCAGCGATGCGGGGGCCCTGACACGCCGAACGGGGCGATCGTCGTCAGACGATCGCCCCGTTCGGTCGTGCCGCGGAGGCTACTTCACGAGAGCCGGAAGGTTCTTGCGGCTGGTGAGAACCTGGTCGATGAGACCGTACTCCAGGGCCTCCTCGGCGGAGAGGATCTTGTCGCGGTCGATGTCCTTGTTCACCTGCTCCTGCGACCGGTTGGAGTGGCGCGCGAGCGTCTCCTCCAGCCAAGTGCGCATCCGCATGATCTCGTTGGCCTGGATCTCGATGTCGGACGCCTGGCCCTGCCCGGCCTCGCCGACGGCGGGCTGGTGGATGAGGATGCGTGCGTTCGGCAGCGCGAGCCGCTTGCCCGGCGAGCCCGCCGCGGTCAGCACGGCCGCAGCCGATGCCGCCTGGCCGAGCACGACCGTCTGGATCTGCGGGCGGATGTACTGCATCGTGTCGTAGATCGCCGTCATCGCGGTGAACGAGCCACCGGGCGAGTTGATGTACATGACGATGTCGCGGTCCGGATCCTGGCTCTCGAGCACGAGGAGCTGGGCCATGATGTCGTCGGCCGACGCGTCGTCGACCTGCACACCGAGGAAGATGATGCGGTCCTCGAAGAGCTTCGCGTACGGATCCTGACGCTTGTAGCCGTAGGCCGTGCGCTCCTCGAAGCTCGGCAGAATGTACCGCGAGCCCGGCGCCTGGAGGCCGTTGAACGCCTGTCCGCCGAAAGTGGGGATGTTCATGTTCTTTCCTGTTCCTTCCGGTGGTCTACTTGACGTCCGTGCCGCCGCCGCCGACGACCTCGGTCGCGGTCTCGCGGATGTGGTCGACGAAGCCGTACTCGAGTGCCTCCTGGGCGGTGAACCAGCGGTCGCGGTCGCCGTCGGCGTTGATCTGCTCGACCGACTTGCCGGTCTGTGCCGCGGTGATCTCGGCGAGGCGCTTCTTCATGTCGAGGATGAGAGCCGCCTGCGTCTGGATGTCGCTCGCCGTTCCACCGAAGCCGCCGTGCGGCTGGTGCAGCAGCACGCGCGCGTTCGGCGTGATGTACCGCTTGCCCTTCGTGCCTGCGGTCAGCAGCAGCTGCCCCATCGACGCCGCCATGCCGATGCCCACCGTGACGATGTCGTTCGGGACGAACTGCATGGTGTCGTAGATCGCCATACCCGCGGTGATCGAACCACCGGGAGAGTTGATGTAGAGGTAGATGTCCCGCTTGGAGTCCTCTGCTGCGAGCAGGAGCAGCTTCGCCGCGATCTCGTTGGCGTTCTCGTCACGCACCTCCGACCCGAGCCAGATGATGCGGTCCTTCAAGAGTCGGTCAAAAACACTCGGTTGCATGCCCGATTCGGCCATGTCTCGCTCCATTTCCTTGTCGCTTCGAATCGAATCTATAGGAGCCAACACACAGAATCCGTACTGTTCGCCGTGGGCAGATCAGCGCGCCCTCTGGGCGGGCTGATCTGGCCACGGCGAACGAGACAAACACAGTGCCGTGGGCTGAACAGCTCGGCGCCGCTTTGCGGCTCCAGTGTTTGCTTGCGGTCAGCTACTACGGGCGGTGAGCGCTGCAAGGTGCATCCCGACGATGCCCTCGGCTTCTTCGGCCGGTGTGGTCGCCCAGCGCAGTCCCGCTTTGTGGATGCGCAGCGATACGAGGCCGTGCAGGCCGACCCAGACTCTCGTGGCCATGAGTTGGGCCTCTGCCTGGTCGAGGCCGCCGGCTTCCCTGATGAGCGCCGCTGCGCTGAGGATGAGGTCCCAGCCGGGGCCGCCTTCGTGGGGTTCCAGGCCCAGCTGGTCGGCACTTTCGAAGATGAGCTGGTAGGCGCCGGGGTGGGCGATTCCCCAGGCGACGTATCCTTCCGCGAATCGTCGCATCCGCTCGGTGAGCGGGAGTTCTGGGTCGTCGAGGCCGGGGAGGTCGGTGCGGAGTGCATCCAGCTGGCTTTCGATGACAGCCCAGATGAGCGACTGCTGCGATTCGAAGTGCAGGTAGACGGCGGCGGGCGACACGTTGCATGCGCGAGCGACAGCGCGGAGCGATGGTGCGGCGAGCGGCTGTGGACGGAGAAGCAGGTCGCTGGCGGCGTCGACGAGCTGGGATCGGAGGCGGTCGCCGTCGCCGCGGGCGTTGGGTTCGCGTTTGGCGGTCATCCGCTCTCCTTTTCACCGGGGGCACTGGACACAATGGGTGTACACGTGTAAAGCTACCTTGGTAAACAGCTGTTCACCAAATACCCAGGAGACGCATTCATGCCACCCATCGACTACTCCCGCGGCGCAGCGGTCATCACTGGAGCCAGTTCCGGCCTCGGTGCGGAGTTCGCCAAGCAGCTCGCGGCACGCGGTGCAGACCTCGTGCTCGTGGCCCGGCGCGCCGACCGGCTCGAAGCCCTCGCGGCAGAACTCCGGGCAGCCCATCGGGTCGCCGTGACCCCGATCGCCCTCGACCTGTCCGCGCCAGGAGCCGCAGCGGACCTCGCGGGCCGGCTCGACCAGCTCGGCGTCGACGTGCACACCCTCGTCAATAATGCCGGCTTCGGCATGTACGGACCGTTCGCCACCGCCGACGCGGACCGCCTCACCGAACAGGTCCAGTTGAATGTGGCCGCACTCGTCGATCTGTCGAGGGCGTTCTTCCCCTCGCTCACGTCCCACGGTGACGGAGCCCTCATCAATGTCGCGAGCACCGCCGCCTACCAGCCCATCCCTTCCATGGCGGTCTACGGCGCAACAAAGGCGTTCGTCCTCAGCTTCACCGAGGCGCTCTGGAATGAGGCGAAGCCGACGGGTCTTCGGGTCCTCGCGCTCTCCCCCGGCGCGACCCGCACCGAATTCTTCGACGTCGTCGGCACCGAGCGAGCGAAGAATGGCTCCTACAAGACGCCCGAGGAGGTCGTCGCGCTGGCTCTCAGCACACTGGACCGGCGCAACCCGCCGCCGAGTGTCGTATCCGGTCGCGTCAACAGGCTCAGCATCGTGGCGATGCGACTCGTTCCCCGGCGGATGCTCGTCAACGTCGTCGGACGGGTTATGGGGCCGCGCGCCGCGAAGACGTCTCTGGCTGCCCAGCGCTGACGGGTCGAGCTGCCGACCCGGACGGTAGTCGCTGACGGCATCGCTGAGCTCGTTCCCGTCTCGTGCCCACGGCGTCGGCCAGGGGGTCCCCTTTTCTTACAGCTCGGCTGCGTACCCTTCGACGGCGCGCCTGTAGCGAGGGAGGTGTGGCGCGAGCGCAGCCAGGGCGACGGATGCGCCGGCCACGGCATCCCCTCGGCTGACGAGCGCGAGCGCGAGGAAGGCCCGCGCGGCGTCGGCCAGTTCGTGGTCCGGATGCTCGGCCAGCACTTCTCTCAGCAGGGCGACGCTCTCCTCCGCGCGGCCCAGATTGCGGAGGGTGCTGGCCAGCTGGATGACCGATTGCGCCCGGTACGGCTCGGCCAGGCCCAGGGCGAGCGCGCGTCGGTAGAGCGGTTCCGCATCCGATTCGTCAAAAAGTGCCCGTGCCGCCGAACTGCACCCACAAGGTTTGACAACCAGAGCGGGCCTTCGGCAATGCAGAACGGGCCGGGTGTCTTTCGACCCCGGCCCGTTCACGCTCGTGGACTGCTACTTCTTCTTCGACTTCCGTGCCGGCTTCTCCGCGGCTTCGGCCTCGGCGTCAGCGTCGGCGGCTCCGCCGTCTGCCTCTGCAGCCTCGGCGGCCTCGGCGGTCTCGACGACCTCTTCGAAGATGTTCTCGCCGTCTTCGTCACCGTTGTCGACAGCCGTGAACTCGGCCAGGTCGACCTTCTTGCCGTTGGTGTCGGTCACTTCGGCGCGGCCGAGGACGATCGCGAGGGCCTTGTTGCGGGCGACCTCGCCGACCATCGACGGGATCTGGCCGTTCTCGCTGAGCACCTGCACGAACTCGTTCGGCTCCATGCCGTACTGGGCGGCACCCTGGATGAGGTACTGGGTCAGCTCGTCCTGGCTGACCTTGACGTTCTCGACCTGCGCGATCTCGTCGAGCAGGATCTGCGTGCGGAACGTGCGCTCGCTCGACTCGGTGACCTCGGCGCGGTGCACGTCGTCTTCGAGGCGGTTCTCGCTCTCGAGGTGACGGTGGACCTCGTCTTCGACGAGCTTCTCGGGAACCGGGACCTCGACGAGCTGGAGGAGTTTCTCGACGAGCTGGTTGCGTGCATCCGACCCCTGACCGAAGGTCTTCGACCGCTCGACCTGCGTGCGCAGGCTGCTGCGGAGCTCGCCGATCGTGTCGAACTCGCTCGCGATCTGCGCGAAGTCGTCGTCGGCCTCGGGAAGCTCGCGCTCCTTGACAGCCGAGACGGTGACCGTGATCTGGGCGTTCTCGCCCTCGTGGTCTCCACCCATCAGCGGCGCCTCGAACGTGGTGGTCTCCCCCGCGCTCAGCGAGTCGAGAGCCTCGTCGATGCCCTCGATGAGCTCGCCCGAACCGATCTCGTACGAGATGCTGTTGGCCGTGTCGACCTCTTCATCGCCGATCGTGGCGACCAGGTCGATCTGGGCGAAGTCGCCCGTCTTCGCGGGGCGGTCGACCGTGACGAGCGTGCCGAAGCGGCTGCGCAGGCGGTCGAGCTCCTCCTCGACGTCGTCGACGCTGACCTCGGCCGCGTCGACCGTGATCTTCACATTGTTGTAGTCGGGCAGCGTGATCTCGGGGCGCACGTCGACCTCGATGGTCAGCAGCAGGTCGCCCGAGAAGTCCTTCTCGTTCGGCCACTCGGTGATGTCCGCCTCGGGGCGGCCCAGCGGACGGAGGTCGTTCTCTTCGACAGCCTGGCGGTAGAACCCGTCGAGACCCTCGTTGACCGCGTGCTCGAGAACGGCGGCCTTGCCGACCCGCTGGTCGATGATGGGCGGCGGAACCTTGCCCTTACGGAAGCCGGGGATGTTGACCTGCTCGGCGATGTGCCCGTAGGCGTGGGTGATGCTGGGCCTCAGCTCCTCCGGCGTCACCGAGATGGTGAGCTTCGCGCGTGTGGGGCTGAGCTTTTCGACCGTGGTCTTCACGTGTTGGGTTCTCCTGATAGTTGAACGATGGTCTCTGCGGAGGTTATGAGGTTGGTCGGGGCGACAGGATTCGAACCTGCGACCTCCCGCTCCCAAAGCGGGCGCTCTAGCCAAGCTGAGCTACGCCCCGGGTTCGTCGACCTCAACCCGCCCGGTCCGTTACCGCGACGCGAACGAACCCGTCGGGGGCGAAAGACCACGCGCAAGTCTACTGCACCGGCATGGAGCCCGCTGACCCGCGCGGCGCGGTGGTCAGAGCGCCCAGCGAACCTGTATTACGATGTTCGGGTGCCCGGCTGAGCCGGCGCGGGGATGTAGCTCAATGGTAGAGCCTCAGTCTTCCAAACTGATTACGCGGGTTCGATTCCCGTCATCCCCTCTCTTACTAACACTGGACGAGCGGCC
Organism: Leifsonia tongyongensis; assembly: GCF_010686705.1. GTDB lineage: Bacteria > Actinomycetota > Actinomycetes > Actinomycetales > Microbacteriaceae > Diaminobutyricibacter > Diaminobutyricibacter tongyongensis. The sequence continues at coordinate 824,599 of NZ_JAAGWY010000002.1, forward strand.
TATCGGGTCGAGATTCTTCAGAGCCAGATCCTCGCGCTATCCCTGTGACGTGGTTCATGGCTGTCGTGCGTCACAACTCGAAATCCGTTCTCCGACTTCGATGGGAAAGTACCGCGGAACGACCGCCGCTGTGGTCCAACCCTTCTCGCGGAATGCGAGATCCAAAATTGGGTATTGGCAAACAACCCTAAATGTGGCGGAGCCAGCGCGTAGAACGTTGATGCTCGCCGACTACCTCATTGCTCCACGTGACGTAGACAAGTTTGCGTACTTTAACTCCACTCGTTCAGCTGGTGAAGGCGTTTGAGCCCTGACAAAGGCGCGGTGCAGAGCGACGACCGATCGCCGCGGGATCCGGAAAGTTTTCGTCGAGGCTCCGCGAGCAGAGTCTCTCAGCAATGCTGAGTGGAATCATTCCTGTACGAAGTGATCGGTGTTGTGGAAAGGCGCGGTGGCGACTATGACGCATAGGGCGCTCAGATCGCGAAGTGATCCACCATCTGGTCGATTGCGCGGGTTCGCCTGAGCAACTTTCGTGTCGAGAAGCTTCTGAGACATGGTCCTGTGTCAGTGTCTCAGCCGACCTGTCGGGTCCAGTCTCGAAGATAGAGGCCAATCCGGTTTACCTCGTTCGGCTCTAACAAGTTGTTGTGGGCGACGATGTTGCGGCTTTTCTCGAGTTCATCGAAACGACTGACGACCCAGTTGATATCGGGGAACAAGTCCTCGAAAGCCTCCCAATTATTTCGAATAAGGGACTCAAGGTCGCCAAAATCGGTGTAATAGATCTCTGTAGCACCGCGACGCATGTGCCACCGATCCTTACCTTCACTCTCCTGGCGTCTACTCACCTTTTGCTTGAGGGAGGTGGATGCGCACGAGTCCCACCACTCCGGACCATTAGCCTCAGACAGCCGCTCTGCAACCACTTCGCGAGCTGAATTCTCGAAGCAAAAAAAGGCCAAGTAGGCAGGTAGGGCGCGCATGGCAGACGCCCGCAACTCAGGAGAAAAATCCTCGAGAGGCATCACTCGCTGGAGCGCTTGCGGATCAGTCGGAGCACGAACCGATAGTCCCTGCGCTTCCAATTCGTTAAGTGCCGAGTCGACTGTCAACCCTTTGAATAGCCATTCACGAAGTGACGACTCGCCGCTCACATCAGCTCCATCTTCAACGCCTGAAAGATAGCGCGGTACACGCTCACGTCGGAGGTCGGAGGCAAGTGGAGATGAATATCGTGATGCAGCCGAAGCAGACCTGACGATGAGTCCGGAAGTATCGGAGCTTGCTGTCCCGGCCGGCTCTGTTCTCCGACCTCGGGACTCTCACGTTCCGCATCTTCGATGGTGCCGTGTTGCTGAGGTCGCGAATTCCAAGAGGCTTGGTCACACAACGCCTTGAACGTGGTCGCCATCTTCCTTGCTACCGCGTCTCCCGCACCGGATACGCCCTTAACCGTGGCAAGGATGTCGGCAGCTGACTTTTCGTAGATCTTCTGGTCGCTCAGAAAGAGTTCAGACCAACCCTCCCTCAGTCCTTCTGCAACGGCAGCCTTGCCTTGCGTGCCCTTGAAGTCGTTATATCGCTGGGTTGGAACTCCATCGGCGGTCAGGAACCCAAGCGACCTGAGGATCTTTATCACCGATCGATCGTTTGACGAACCAAATCCGAGATTTGTCTTAAGAAAGTCATGCGTGAATTTCGGGGGCGTGCCAGCGCCCTTTATCTTGTCGAAGATAGCTGGCACGTTCGCGACGGAAGGCATATAGGGGAGATCTACGGGCATGTGGCCTCCGATGCATTAGGCAGTAGACACATAGTTCCACTAACAATATCTCCCGACCACTTTTTGCCCCGAAATGGGGGCTATCGCTTCGTGAGCCAGACAGTCCCGTGCAGCCGCATACGTCTCGAACTGGCCACACCCTTTGCCCTCTATATGCGTGCAATCTACTCATATGCGTGCAATCTACGTGCCGGCCTTCCGAGCGAGGGCCGCAAGAGAGTCGCCTTCCCCGGTCAAGTAACGCTCTTGTGTCTCGGTGAGTATCGGGTTCAAGCCCCGCTCCTCACGGAGGGCGGCCACACCTACGCGGTCGCCAGCGACTCCGCGATCCACCAGGCCAGCAGGCTGAGCAGGATGCCCGCGAGCGGGTAGACGAATGCGAGTCGACGGCGCACGAGCGCGGCGATCCCGCCGACGATCCCGAGCACGGTCAGCACCGGCGGTACCCAGACGCCGAGGAAGAACCCGAGCGCGTGCGTGCTGCCGGTCGTGTCCCAGAGGAAGACTCCGAAGAAGAGGGCGATGCCCACCCCGAGCGAGACGACGATCAGCACCACAGTGGAGACGACGTCGCCGAGATGTGCACTTTCGGGCTTGGCCGGTTCGCTGGACACAGGCCAACCGTAGCCCCGCCTCATCCGGCCCGTCCAGTGGTCGCCATGTAACCGAAAGGCGGCGCGAATCGGGGACATAGTGACGACTCGCCCTTCCGCCAGCGAGCGGAATGGTGGCAGCATGCAGACATGTCCCCGACGCCGGCCCCGGCTGCGATCGAAGCAGTCCTCAGCGAGATGGATGCGGTGCTCATGCCGCTCCCTGCATCCGACGGGATCGCGGTGTTCCTCGACATCTACCGCCAGGTGACTGCGCTCGTCGCCCAGCGCCTCACCGACGGCACCTTCCAGGACCCGGCGTTCACCGAAGCGCTGGATGTCGTGTTCGCCGACATCTTCCTGGACGTCCCCCGCGCCATCGCGGCAGGTCAGCCGGTGGCGACAGCATGGCAGCCGCTGGTCGACGCGCGCGCGGCGCCGCGTTTCCCGCTCCAGTTCGCCCTCGCAGGGATGAACGCGCACATCAACCACGACCTGGCCCTCGCGGTCGTGGACACCTGCAGGCAGCGCAACCGCGATCCCCAGTCGGGTTCGATCCACGGCGACTTCGACCGCATCAACGGCTTGCTGGCGCAACTCGTGGGACCGATCCGGGCGGAGTTCCTCGACAAGACGGTCGTGCAGTACGGCGCACCGCTGGCGCCGCTTGCGAACATCCTGACCAGCTTCTCCATGGACCGGGCCCGCGACGCGGCCTGGGCTGCGGCGGTCACACTCTGGACGGTGCGCGACGTCCCCTTCGTGCCGGAGGCGACCGAGCAGGCACTGGCGAACACGGTCAACCTGGTCAGCCGCCAGCTGCTGACGCCGTTCCCCATCCCGCCCGTCTAGCCCTCGAGTCGTCGGTAACTCACCTCACAACGCGACCATTCGGTGCGTTCGTGACCACTCGACGCCACAAGCGAGCCTCAGAGGCTGGCTTCCCAGCCGTCGTACTCCCCGCCGCGGATGGATGCGGCGAGCGCGCCGAAGAAGGCGCGGGCGTCACGGATGGCTTCCGGCGTGACGACGATGTCGCGGCGCTCGGCAATGACGATCCACTCCTCGCCTGCCGCAGGAGCCCCGACGCGCTGGAGCACCCACCCGTGGTCCACGGCGGCCGCGCACGCAGCGCGCGCTCCGCTCTCATCCGGGAAATACAGGTAGTGCACCCAGTGCCGCGGCGCCCTGATATCGCTGCGCTGGGCGATCAGCGCGTACAGTTCATCGTCTTCGGAATGACCGGTCGATGGCACCGGCGCACGCCTGGAGAAGAGACCCATGGGTGCAGCGTATCGAGCGGGCATCCGCACCAGTAGCTCCAAAAAGGGAGGACCACAGCTCGTCCCACCCCCCGATGAGTGGCCGCCTCGCTGCAGAAAGCTCAGTGCTGCAGGAAGGCGAGCACGGCGAGCACCCGGCGATGGTCGTTTCCCGAGTCCTCGAGCCCGAGTTTCTGGAAGATCGCCGTCACGTTCTTCTCGACGGCCCCGACGCCGATCACGAGCCGGGATGCGATCCCTGCGTTGGTGCGCCCCTCCGCCATCAGCTGCAGCACCTCGCTCTCCCGCGGGGTCAGCGACTCGAGCGGGTCGGTGCGCCGTACGAGCAGTTCGCGCACGACCTGGGGATCGAGCACGGTGCCGCCGTCGGCGACCCGGGTGATCGCATCCTGCAGCTCGTCGAGCGAAGCGACGCGGTCCTTGAGCAGGTAGCCCACTCCCCCTTCACCGGCGGCCAGCAGCTCCTGCGCGTACGTCCCCTCGACGTACTGGCTGAGGAGGAGCACCCCGACGCCCGGATGCTCGGACCGCAGCCGGACCGCGGCGCGCACACCCTCATCCCGGAACGTCGGCGGCATGCGCACGTCGAGCACCACGACGTCGGGCCGGAGCTCGCCGACGTCGGTGAGAAGCGCATCCGCATCGCCGTAGGCTCCGACCGTGTCGAAGCCTGCCTCGTCGAACAGTCGCACGAGCCCTTCGCGCAGGAGCACGGAATCGTCGGCGACGACGACACGCAAAGCGGGGGGATGCGCGTGCATCCCCCCAGCATATGGCTCAGTTCGCGGGCGTCTCCGTCACCGGGATCCGTACGCCGATACGGGTCGGGCCGCCGACCGGACTGTCGATCACCAGGTCGCCGCGCAGGCCGCGGGCCCGTTCGTCGAGTCCACTGAGGCCGTGACCCGCGGTGGGGGTCGCTCCCCCGTGGCCGTTGTCGGTGACCCACAGGTCGAGTCGGCGGGCTCCGTCCGGGTCCTCCGCCACATCCACGGCGAGCCGGGCGGCGGTCGCACCCGCGTGGCGGGACACGTTCGTGAGCAGTTCTGCCGCGATGAAATACGCGCTGCGCTCGATCTCCGACGGCAGCCGCAGGTCGGATTCGAGGCCGTTCTCGAAGGTGACGGGCACCGTGCTCCGGGCGACCAGGGAGTCGAGCGCTGCGGCGAGGCCGCGATCCTGGAGGATGGGCGGCGCGAATCCGCGTGACAGGGCGCGGAGTTCTTCGAGTGTGTCCTTCGCCTGCTGGCCCGCCTCCGCGAGGATGGCGCGGGCGCCCTCGGGGTCGCTGTCGAGTTTGCGTTCGGCGCTTGCGAGGTCCATCTGCAACCGGATGAGGCGCTGCTGCGGCCCGTCGTGCAGGTCGCGTTCCAGCCGGCGCAGCGACTGGTCCTCCGCCACGACGGCCGCCCCGCGTGACGCGGAGAGGTCCGCGACCTCCCGCTGGAGCGCCTCCGACCGCCACGCACCGAGTACGCCACGGGCGACGGCCTGGTGCATCAAGGTCATGACGTGGGTGATGTACGGGAGGGTGACCAGGCAGATGGCGCCGAGCACGAACTCCATGAGGTTGTCGCCGGCGATCGGGTTGAACGGGGCGGGTGTCCCGAACCACCATTCGTAGATGACCTTGGAGAGGTAGATCTCACTGTCCGGATGCGGGACGAAGCGGTCCCAGAACCAGTAGGTGACACCACCGAGGCCGACCGAGACCCACACGACCGTGAACACCCAGCTGATCATGCTGATGATCGGGTTGAGCACCATGGCGTGCAGCAGGTAGAGCCAGTAGTGCCCGTTGGCGTACGGCCCGAAGACCCCGCGCCAGAAGGTGATCGGCTTGTCGCCGGGGTTCCAGTCGGGCCGCCCGATCTCCGGCTGTCCCGCCCACCGGAGCCGGACGAGTTCGAGCGTGCCGAAACCGCGTGCGATGTAGAGGGAACCGGCCACGAGGAAGACGCCGATGTAGATGATGAGGGTGCCGACACCGGTCCAGAACGTGACGTTCAGGATGGTGAAGGCGGTGTACGCGATGGGCATCGTCAGGATGAGGAAGCCGAGCTCGCGGGGAACCCCGCGCCAGAGCGCGACGTAACCGCGTCGGGCCGGTTGCTGCGGGCGGGTGCTGCTCACAGCATCCAGAGTGTCAGATGGGGTGTGCTGAGCGAGCGATTCAGTGCTCATGGTGTATCTCCTGGTTTCTCGGGCCCCGGCCGTCGCCGGTCGGGGTGGTGGTGTCCGCCGGCGGCGTGCCGGCCTTCTGACCGTGCTTCACGACGACGAACTGGCCCATCATTCCGGCGTCTTCGTGGGTGAGCAGGTGGCAGTGGTACATGTATGGAACGGTCCGGCTCGTGTAGTCGGTGAACCGCATGAGCAGGCGGAACTCGGTCTGCGGCGGCAGGTAGACGGTGTCCTTCCAGCCGGCGAGTTCAGGCGGCGGGGGCGATCCACCGATATTGGCGATCTGGAACTGCACGTCGTGCACATGGAAGCTGTGTGGTGCGTGCATCGAGTTGGTGACGACCCACTGCTCGAGGGTGCCGACTTCGACCGTCTCGTCGATCCGGCCCATGTCCATCTTCTGTTCGTTGATGCTGTGACCACTCAGGTCGAAGGTGCGGGTGACGGATGCCGCCCCCAGCGACCATCGTTCGAGCGGCGCCAGCACGGTTGGCATCGCGCCGAGCGGCCGCAGTGTTGCGCCGGCACGAAGCTGCAGCACATCGAGGGTGTCGTTGCCGGCGTTCATCCCGCTCGTGACGCCGTCCAGACCGAGGTCCGGCTTCGTCGAGCGGAGGCTGACCTTCTCGCCGGGGGTGAGCCGCACCAGCACTTCGGCGCGTTCCCCCGGCGACAGGCGGATGCCCCTGAGCGGAGCAGGCTTCGCCAGCAGTCCGCCATCCGACGCGATCATGTCGAACGTCCGGCCATCGCTGAAGCCGAAGTCGTACACCCGCGCCGGCGATGCGTTGAGCAGCCGGAGCCGCACCACGTCGGTGGTGACATCGAGATAGGGTCCGACGGTGCCGTTCACCAGGAGCGTGTCGCCGATCGCACCGATGAATCCCCGCGTGCTGTCGGTGAACTGGCCCTGGGCGTCGAAACGCTTGTCCTGCACGATCACCGGGATGTCGTCGACGCCGTAGGTGCGCGGCAGGTTCAGCGCGGCCTCCTGCTGGTCGCGCAGGATCACCATGCCCGCCATTCCCATCATCACGTGCCTCTCGGTCTCGCCGTGCAGATGCGGGTGGTACCAGAGGGTCGCGGCCGGCTGGTCGATGCGCCAGTGGGGTGACCAGGTCTCGCCCGGGTCCACGACCTGGTGCGGTCCGCCGTCCATCGCCGCGGGAAGGTGCATCCCGTGCCAGTGCACAGTCGTGGCCTCGGCGAGGTCGTTCTTCACGTTGACGCGGAGCCGGTCCCCACGATTCGCGACGATCGTCGGGCCGAGATAGGCGCCGTCGAAGCCCCAGGTCGTGGTCCTCCTGCCCGGCAGGAACGAACTGGTTCCAGCTTCTGCCGTGAGGCCGACGACCTTCTCACCTGTCGCATCCGTCTTCGCCACCGCGATCGGCGGGATCGCAAGCGGCCGATCGAAGGGGACCTTTCCGGCCGTGTCGATTGTTCCGCCGCCGACGAGGCTGCAGGCGGCAAGACCACCCGCGATCGCGAGCGCAGATGCGGCTGCGATGGTCAGCGCGGCGAGCGTCGCTCGAGGGCGTCGGAGGCGGGATGGTCGTGGTTCGCCGGTCATGCTTCCAGCCTCGCGATCGCGGGTCGGCTGCTGAACCCGGCCAGCATCCGAACAGGGTCGGGGGTTATCCCCCCGGATGCCCGCTCGCAGCACCGCCTCGACGGTCAGCGCAGGCCCACTGGCATGTGCGCGGCGCCAACTTCGTCGGGGTGCACGAGCTCGACCAGACCAGCCAGGGCGTCGCCATCGAGATCGCCCGCAGTCTCGACAAAGACCGCTGGTTCCTGTTCGCCCACATCAGCAAGTAGCACCGGTCGCACCGACGCACAGGGTCGCCTTCGGGCGACCCTTCGTCGTCCCGGGAGCTAAGGCAATCAGTGCAGGGTGGTGTGGGTGAAGCGGCCGCCCAGGAGGGTGGCGGCCACGGGCATCCGGCGCAGTTCGCCGAGCGTGCAGGCGAGCGGATCGCGTTCGACGACGGCCAGGTCGGCGACCTCGCCGACCGCGACGGACGAGCGGGCGGATGCGGTCAGCGCGACCTCGCGGGACACCGCATTCGCGGGATGCCACGGCGCCCGCGCTCCCCTGCTGCGCGCGACGGCGGACGCGATCGACGCCCACGGGTCGAGGGGCGCGACGGGAGCATCCGATCCGAACGCCAGTCTCGCCCCGGCGCGGTGCAGTGCGGCGAGCGGGAAGGCTCGACCGGTCCGCCCGGCCCAGAGCGCATCCGCAGCGTCGCGGTCGTCCATCGCGTGCTCCGGCTGCACGCTGGCCGTGACGCCGAGGCGGGCGAACCGCGCGATGTCGTCCGTCGCGAGCAGTTGCGCGTGCTCGATGCGGCCCGTGCAGCCGACCCGTTCGAAGGCGTCGAGCGCGAGATGGTTCGCGTGGTCGCCGATCGCATGGACCGCCGGCTCCAGACCTGCCTCGCTCGCGATCGTCATGAGCTCGATCAGTTCGTCGGTGGGCACGGTGAGGACCCCGAACGGATGCTCGCTCGCGCCCGAATCAGGGTAGGGGTCGAAGCAGAACGCGGTGCGGGTGTTGAGCGATCCGTCGGTGATGACCTTGAACGGGCCGACGCTGAGCAGGCCGCTGCTCCCGTCGATGACCTCGCCGGTTCGGAGACCGAGCTCGATCGCGCGGCCGAGGTCCTGCGTGTACGTGCCGAAGTCGATGCGCAGGCTGTCGTGGCCGGCCTCGATCCGGCGAAGCCAGACGTCGAGGTTCCATGCCATCTCGAGGTCGACGATCCCGACGACGCCCCGCGCGGCCGCCTGCCGGCCGGCCTCGAGGGCCCACGCATCGAGGTCGGGTTCGTCGCGCGATTCGAGGGCTGTGATCACGGCGAAGGACTCGTCTTCGCACAGGACGGCAGCGACCGAATCGGGGGCGAAACGCCCCGCCGCGGACGTACTCAGCCAGCACGCGTGCAGGTCCCCGGCGATGAGCACCACCGGCCTGCCGCCTGCAGCCCGGTCGAGCAGCTCCCTGGTCGGCTCGTCGGGCCAGCGCGCAGAGTGGTAGCCGAAGCCGACGAGCACCTCGTCGTCGCGAGCGGGGGCCGTCACCTCGACCAGGCGCGCGGCGTGGGCCGCCGATTCGGCATCCGACACGTCGAGGCGCCGCGACGTGCGCGCCCACTGGGTGAAATGGACATGGTTGTCCCACAGCCCCGGGACCACCCAGCGGCCGTCGACGGCGAGCGGTTCGGCTCCGGCCGGCGGCTCGGCGGCTTCGTGCGCCGCGGGCGCGATCGAGGCGATCCGGCCATCCTCGACGAGCAGATCGACGAGCCCGTCGTGGCCGGGAAGCCGCGCGCCACGCAGCGCGAGGCTCATCGGCGCATGCGGTCGCGCACGCGTCGCATCTCTGCCGCGAGCGCCTCGCTCGAGTACGGGCCGTCGCCCTCGAGTTCGGCGATGATGCGGTCGACCGACTCCTGTGGGCGGTTCTGGCTCATCTTCGACTTCGCGACGATACGGGTGGGCGTGAGGCGGACGCCGACCGTCCCGCTCGAGATGCGGGCGGCGTATTCGGTGTTCTCCGGCGTGCCGTTCATGCGGCGCGGTTCGGGCATCCGGTCCTCGAAGTGGTCGACGAGCGAGGCCAGCACCTCGAGGTTCTCTTCGTCGCTGAGGATCTCGGGGACGCCGCTGAGGTGCACGACGATGAAGTTCCAGGTGGGGACCGCGGGCTTCGGGTCGTACCAGCCCGGCGAGATGTACCCGTGCGGCCCCTGGATGATGAACAGCACTTCGTGCTGGCCGAGCTCGTGCAGCTGCTCGTCAGGGCGCCCGACATGCGTCACCAGCGACAGCTCGTCGCGGGTCTCGTCGATGAGGACGGGGTAATGGGATGCGACGAGACCGCCCGATGTGTTGCTGACGATCGTCGCCCATGGGTTCTCGCGGATCACCCGGGCGATCTCTTCAGGGTCGGCGAGCACGAAGCTGGGATTCTGGCGCATGGCTCAATTCTGGTCGATCGGGCACCAATAAAGCTTCCGCCCGCCGAGCTCTTCCATCAGGATGTGCGTTCCGCAGACCCGGCACGGCAGCCCCTCGCGCTTGTAGACCCAGTGTCGGTCGTCGCGCGACGCCATCGCCTTGCGGTAGGCGTCGTCGTCGAGGTCGTCCATCGTCATCATCTGGCCGGTCTCGAATCCGATGCGCAGCAGTTTCGTCCAGTCGCGCCAGAGGGCGCGTGCCGTCTCCTCGGGCACGAGCTTCCCGGGGGTGTGCGGGTTCTGCCGGGCCCGGAAGAGCAGTTCGGCGCGGTAGACGTTCCCGATCCCGCTGACCACGCTCTGGTCCATCAGGAGCAGCGCGATCGGCGTCGGCTTCTTGCGCACCGCCGTGACGAAGCGCTCCTCGGCCTCGGCGCTGTCATCGACCAGCGGGTCGGGGCCGAGCTTCGCGATCACGGCATCGACCTGCGCGGCGTCGAGCACCTCGCACGCGGTCGGTCCCCGGAGGTCGGCGACGGCTGTGTCGGTCAGCAGCCTCACCCGCACCTGACCGATCGGCTCGGGCGGGAACTCGGTGATCTCGTCTTCGAGTTTCTCCGACTCCGCCATGCGCAGTCGCGTACGCCGGGGTGCGCCGATACTGTGCAGCGAGTTCTCGCCTGCACTGTCCAGCACGGTCCCCCGCTGGTTGGTCTGCCCCATGCGTCCGTTGGCGGATGCGATCGTCGGGTCGACACTGATGTCGCCCGCGAAGTCCCACGCTCCGTAGATTCCGAGGTGGATGCGCAACCAGAGGCCGTTGTCGAACTCGAGGAACATCTGCTTGCCGACGGCTTTCGCGTCGGTCATCGTCCGACCGTCGATGAGCGACGCCCCCTCGGCGAAACGCCCCTGCGGTGATGAGGCGGCGACGCGGCGCCCGACGAAGTTCTGTGCGAACTGGCGGGCGATGCGGTGGACGGAGTGACCCTCAGGCATCGGCGGCTCCTCTATGCGTCGACGTGCTTGCCCGCGATGGTGCCGGTCGCCTCGAATTCGGCGAGCTGGGCGATGCGGCGGGCATGCCGTTCTTCGAACGAGAAGGGTTCGGCGATGAAGGTGTCGATGAACCCGGTGGCCTCCTCGATCGTGTGCTGGCGGGCGCCGATCGAGATGACATTCGCATCGTTGTGCTGACGAGCGAGTTCGGCGGTGCTGGTGTTCCAGACGAGTGCGGCCCGGATGCCGTGGACCTTGTTCGCAGCGATCTGCTCACCGTTGCCCGACCCGCCGAAGACGACACCGAGAGCCTGGACTCCTGCCTGCTGGTCGGCGACCACGGCCTTCGCCGCGTTGATGCAGAAGGCAGGGTAGTCGTCGATCGGATCGTACTCGGTCGGACCGTGGTCGACGACCTCGTGGCCGGCCTCGGCGAGGTGCTGCTTGAGGTGCGTGCTGAAGTCGAGACCGGCGTGATCGGTGGCGATGTGGATGCGCATTCGAACAGTTTATGAGGACCATTGATCTTCGCGGCCACATGGAGGAGAGTCGGATACAACGGTCTAATTGCGCGGAGGCGCCAGATGCCAACTTCATCGGATCCTGAAGTCCTCGTTCCCATCCTCTCGGCCGGAAAGCACCGCAACCCACGCCGGGGCGCGTGCTTCATGGAGTTCGCCTCCTATCTCGCCGGCGAACGCTGGAGCGACCATCCCTCGTGCACCCACCCGGGGCTGGCGAACCTGGCCAGAGCCGTGAACGACACGATCTCCAACAAGGCGCGGAACACGCTCGCACCCCTCATCCCGTCGGTGATCGGCCTGACGACGACCGACCCGCGACTGGAGATCATCATCGCGCTGCACGTCGCGTCGGCCGCCCTTCCCATCGCCTCCGAGGCCCGACAGGACTCGCTGGCGGTAGGAGCGATCGTCTGCGACGCGGTGCTGACACGGATGGGCGGCGCACCGAGTGGGACCGAGGCGCCGATCGCGGAGGCCCTGCATTCCGCGCCCGCCGCCGAAGCCTGGGCCCGCGAGTTCCTCGGCCGCTACCAGACCAAGCTGCCGGAGTCGACGACGCCTCGTCAGACCCAGGCGCTGGTCCTCAGCGCCGTAGACGGGATCGCTCACGCCTTCGTCGACGACCGGGACGAGCGGCTGCGCTCGCTGCTGATCTCGACGATCGACGTGTCCAAGCGGTTCATCTCGCTCGAGCAGCCGGTCCGGTCGATGGTGCGTGAGCCGATCGGTTCGCCTTCGTAGCCTGAGCCTCGCCGGCCCTTCGCATAGGGTGGTGTGTTGGATCCCATCCCACGCCACAAGCGCATACCGAAGGAGTCAGCGTGCCCGGAGAGAACCTCACCCGCGTCGAAGCCCAGGAGCGCGCTGCGCTCATCCGCACCTACAACTATGAGGTCGCGCTCGACCTGACGACGGGGCCGGAGACGTTCCGCAGCACGACGACCGTCCGCTTCGGCGCCGCCGACGGTGCGTCCACCTTCATCGACGCCATCACGCGCACGGTGCACTCGGTGACCCTCAATGGTGTCGAGCTCGACCCGGCGTCGGTCAGCGACGGCGTGCGCATCCGGCTCGACGGCCTGCAGGTCGAGAACGAGCTGACCGTCGTCGCGGACGCGATCTACACCAACACCGGTGAGGGCCTGCACCGCTTCGTGGACCCTGTCGACGGCGAGGTGTACCTGTACAGCCAGTTCGAGGTACCGGATTCGCGCCGCATGTTCGCCGTGTTCGAGCAGCCCGACCTGAAGGCGACCTTCCAGTTCACGGTCACCGCGCCCGACCACTGGCAGGTCGTCAGCAACTCGCCCACCCCTCAGCCGACGGATGCCGGAAACGGTGCGAAGACCTGGACGTTCGCCCCGTCGCCGGTGATCTCCTCGTACATCACCGCGCTGATCGCCGGGCCGTACCACTCCGTCCACAGTGAGCTGACCAGCCGCGACGGCCGCACCGTTCCGCTCGGCGTGTTCGCGCGGAAGAGCCTCGCCGAGTACCTCGACGCCGACTACATCTTCGAGAAGACGCGCGAGGGCTTCGCCTTCTACGAGGAGAAGTTCGACTACGCCTACCCGTTCGAGAAGTACGACCAGCTCTTCGTGCCCGAGTTCAACGCGGGAGCGATGGAGAACGCCGGCGCCGTCACGTTCACCGAGACGTACGTGTTCCGCTCCAAGGTCACCGACGCGATCAAGGAGCGCCGCGTCGTCACGATCCTCCACGAGCTCGCCCACATGTGGTTCGGCGACCTGGTCACCATGAAGTGGTGGAACGACCTGTGGCTGAACGAGTCGTTCGCCGAGTACGCATCGACTCTCGCGACCGCTGAGGCCACCGAGTGGCACGAGGCATGGACCACCTTCGCCGCGATGGAGAAGAGCTGGGCCTACCGCCAGGACCAGCTGCCGTCGACGCACCCGATCGTCGCGACGATCAACGATCTCGAAGACGTTCAGGTCAACTTCGACGGCATCACGTACGCCAAGGGCGCCTCCGTGCTCAAGCAGCTCGTCGCGTGGGTCGGCCAGGACGACTTCCTCGCCGGGGTCAGCGCCTACTTCAAGGAGAACGCGCACGGGAACACCGAACTGCGCGACCTTCTCGTGCAGCTGGAGGCGAAGAGCGGCCGCGACCTCGCCGACTGGTCGAGGAAGTGGCTGGAGACAGCCGGCGTGAACACGCTCCGCCCGGAGCTGGAGGTGGATGCGGATGGCGTGATCACCGCATTCTCGGTGCTGCAGTCCGCCGCCCCCGACTACCCCACCATCCGCCCGCACCGTCTCGCGATCGGGTTCTACAACCTCGTCGACGGAAAGCTCGTCCGCGACCACCGCGTCGAGCTCGACGTCGACGGCGAGCGCACGGACGTAGCCGAGCTCGTCGGGCTCAAGCGCCCCGACCTCGTACTGATCAACGACGACGATCTCGCGTACGCGAAGATCCGCCTCGACGAGGAGTCGCTCGCCGTCGCGATCGAGCACCTCTCCCGGATCGAGAGCCCGCTCGCGCGCTCGCTCGTCTGGGGGGCGGTGTGGGATGCGACCCGCGACGCCGAAACCAAGGCCTGCGACTACGTGCGCCTGGTTCTCGGGAACATCGCTTCGGAGACCGAGTCGACCACTCTCCGCACCACCCTCAACCAGCTTGTCCTGGCGGCCAGTGCCTACGTCGCGCCTGACAGCCAGAAGGCGACGAGCGAGGAGGCGGCCGCGGCCCTGTGGACGCTCGCCGAGCAGGCCGAGGCCGGCAGCGACGCACAGTTCCAGTTCGTGAAGTTCTTCGCCGCCCTGGCGTCGACGGACGAGCAGCTGGCGACCGTCGCTGCTTTGCGCGACGGTGCGACGAAGCTCGACGGACTCGAGATCGACACCGATCTCGCCTGGGAGCTGCTGGTCGCGCTGGCTGCCGGCGGCAAGGCCGGCACGGCGGAGATCGAGGCGGCTCTCGCCGCCGACAACACCGCGAACGGGGCTCAGTTCGCTGCGCAGGCCGCAGCCTCCATCCCGACGCTGGAAGGCAAGCAGGCGGCGTGGGACTCGGTCTTCGGCTCGGATGCCCTGCCGAACACGATCGTCCGCTTCACCGGTCTCGGGTTCCAGCGCGCCGCCGACAAGAACGTGCTCGCCGCGTTCATCCGCCCGTACTTCGCGTCGCTGCAGGACATCTGGACCTCGCGCACCTACAAGATCGCGGAATACCTCGTGGCCGGCATGTACCCGGCCCCGCTGGCGAACCTCGAGCTCCGTGACGCGACCAGGGCCTGGCTCGACGCGAACCCGGAGCCGGCGGCCCTCCGCCGCCTGGTTGTCGAGAACCTGGCCGGAGTCGAGCGAGCCCTCGCCGCCCAGGCGAAGGACGCCTCCTAGTCATCGCGCCCGCTGACGGATGCCGTGGTACCCGAGTACCACGGCATCCGCCGTTAATGCGTCCCAGCGGTCGATCCGGTCCGCGCCCGCCTTTCCTAGGCTCGAAGCCATGATCCAACTCGAACGACTGACCAAGACGTACGGCGCGAAGACCGCCGTCAATGACATCAGCGCAACGGTGCAGCCCGGCAAGGTGACCGGCTTCCTCGGCCCGAACGGCGCCGGCAAGTCGACCACGATGCGCATGATCGTCGGGCTCGACCGCCCGACCTCCGGATCGGCGATCGTGAACGGCAAGCGATACGCCGATCACCGCGCACCGCTCCACGAAGTGGGCGCTCTTCTCGACGCCAAAGCGGTCCACACCGGGCGCACGGCGTACAACCACCTGCTCGCCATGGCCGCCACGCACGGCATCCCCACCAAGCGCGTGCACGAGGTCATCGCCCTGACCGGCCTCGAGGCGGTCGCCGGCAAGCGCGTCGGCGGCTTCTCGCTCGGGATGGGGCAGCGACTCGGCATCGCCGCAGCGATGCTCGGTGACCCGGCCACCCTCATCCTGGACGAGCCGGTCAACGGTCTCGACCCGGAAGGCGTGCTCTGGGTTCGGCAATTCGCCCGGCAGCTCGCCGCGGAAGGCCGTACGGTCTTCCTGTCGAGTCACCTGATGAGCGAGATGGCGCAGACGGCTGACCACATCATCGTGCTCGGACGGGGCCGCATCCTGGCGGATGCGCCTGTGCAGGACATCCTGACCGGCGCGACCCGCAACGCTGTGCGCGTCCGCACCCCGCAGCCCGACCAGCTCGCGAACCTCGTGGGCGGCCCGGATGTGACCATCACCGGTCTTGAAGCCCAGCTCCTGGAGGTCGGCGGACTCACCGCCGCGCAGGTCGGCGAGGCCGCGGCCCAGGCCGGGATCGTCCTCCACGAACTCACACCCATCAACGCTTCGCTCGAAGAGGCGTACCTCGCCCTCACGCAGGACGACGTCGAATACCGGACGGAGATCTCCCGATGACCACCGCAACCCTCACCCACGCCCGAACGGCCGGGACCGGCGGGCTCTCCTTCCCGCGTGTGCTCCGGTCGGAATGGATCAAGCTCCGCACCCTGCGCTCGACGGTCTGGTCGTTCGCTATCGTCATCGTCGTCTCCGTCGGGCTCGCGCTCCTGATCAGCCTCGGCATCCCCGCCGAACACGGCGCTCTGCCCGCTGCCCAGCAGCTGACGATCGTCCTCAACGCATCGTTGTTCGGGGTCTTCTTCGGGCAGCTGGTGATCGCGGTGCTCGGGGTGCTGGTCATCAGCGGCGAGTACACGACGGGGATGATCCGCTCGACCCTCACGGCGGTCCCCCGCCGGCTGCCGGCGCTCTGGGCGAAGGCCGCTGTCCTGTTCGTCTCTTCGTTCGTGGTCGGAGTCGTCGCGTCCACCCTCGCATTCTTCGCCGCCTCGCCGATCCTGGCGTCGAAGGGCTTCAGCGCGACGTTCGACGGCGCTGTGATCATGCCGATCCTCGGCAGCGCGCTGTACCTCGCGATCGTCTCGGTCTTCGCGCTCGGCCTCGGTGCGGTCCTTCGAGCGAGCGCGGGCGGAATCGCCGCAGCGCTCGGGATCATCCTGCTCCTCCCGATCGTGTTCACGATCGCCCCGCTGCAGTGGATGCACGACTGGGCGCCCTACCTGCTGATGAACGCCGGCCTCTCGTCGTTCGGACTCCGCGGGTTCGGTGGGAGCAGCACGCTCGACACGTGGCAGCAGGTGCTCGTCGTCGCAGCCTGGGCCGCGGTCTCGCTGGCCGCGGGTGCGATCCTCCTCAAGCGCCGGGACGCGTAAAGTCCCAACCATGACGCAACACGACCTCTCCCTCGGTGGGCCGGCTTCGCCCACCGAGGGAGACCTGCGTCTGCCCAAGGCTCCGGGGGTCATCCGGCAGTTCTGGGCGCGCCACCCGTGGCTGGTCGACTCGCTCATTGCGGGGTTCTACCTCGCTGGCGCCGGCGTCTCGTCGTTCACGCAGCGCAGCGGCCCGGTGACGACGGTCGCCGGGGCCGTGGTTCCGCTCGTACTCGCCGTGCTCTGCGCGGTCGCTCTGCTGTTCCGGCGCTACCGACCGTGGGTCGTGCTCGGGATCGGTCTCGCCGCGATGTTCACGCTCGTCCTCGTCGGGCGCGACTTCGATTTCCTGGCCGCGCTCTTCGGGTTGTACGCCGTCGCCGTGTACCGGTCGACGCGTGAAGGCTGGATCGCGTACGGCGTGGTGTGTGCGGTCACGGCGGTCGCGGGGATCACCTTCGAAGTGCTGCACGGCAATACGGATGTGGCTCCGCTGGCCGCTCCCCCGATCAACGCGTTCTTCCAGGTCATCGTGCTCGCGCTTCTCGTCGTCGTCATCGCGATCAACATCGGCAACCGGCGCCGGTACCTGGAGGCGCTCATCGAGCGGGCAGGGCAGCTCGCCCGCGAAAGGGACCAGCAGGCCACCATCGCCACGGCTGCAGAACGCTCACGAATCGCCCGCGAGATGCATGACATCGTCTCGCACAGCCTCACGGTCATGATCACGCTCGCCGATGGCTCGGCGGCACTCACGGCCACGGCACCGGAACGGTCGGCGGACGCGATGCGCCAGGTCGCCGAGACCGGGCGCTCGGCGCTCGGCGACATGCGGCGGATGCTCGGGGTGCTGAGCGAGGACGACGCGCTGGATGCCGTGAGGCAGCCGCAGCCGGGCGCGGACGACCTCTCGTCGCTGGTCGAGACCTTCCGCGGCGCAGGCCTCCCGGTCCGGTTCCGGACGACGGGCACGGCACCGGACGACACCGGTCAGCAGCTGACCGTGTACCGGATCGTCCAGGAGGCGCTCACGAACGTGCTGCGTTACGCGCCGGCCGCGTCGACGGTGGATGTGGTGATCGCCTACTCTCCGTCGAAAGTCACCGTGACCGTCGAGGACGACGCCACCGTTCACACCCCCGCCGGGCAGGGCGCGGGCCGAGGGCTGCTCGGGATCCGCGAGCGGGCCGGACTCTACGGCGGCACCGTCGAGTCGGGTCCGCGGCCCGCGGGTGGGTGGCGCGTCCACGCAGAGCTGCCCGGCCTGTCGAAGGACGGCCAGTCGATGGAGGAGCACACGTGACAGACGCCGCAACCGCTGAAGCCGCCCGTCGCATCCGGGTCCTGATCGTCGACGACCAGGCGCTCGTGCGTCTCGGCTTCCGCATGGTGCTCGAGGCCGAACCCGATCTGCAGGTCGTCGGCGAGGCCGGCGACGGCGAGAGCGCGACGAGGCTCGCCGTCGAAGCCGCGCCCGACGTGATCCTCATGGACGTGCGCATGCCGGGGCTCGACGGTATCGAGGCGACCCGCCGGATCGTCGCGGCAACCCCGACGGCACGGGTGATCATCCTGACAACGTTCGACCTCGACGAGTACGCGTTCGGCGGCCTCCGGGCGGGCGCGAGCGGTTTCCTGCTCAAAGACGTGCGTCCTTCGGAACTCACGCAGGCGATCCGCGCGGTCGCGGCGGGCGACGCCGCGGTGTCGGGCCGCGTCACACGGGCGATGCTCGAGCTGTTCTCCGACCGGCTGCCTGCAGCCGGCTCTCCGAAGGCGGCGAACGATCCCGTCCGCGTGCTGACCCCGCGCGAGCGGGAGATCCTGCAGGCCATCGGCGAAGGGCTCTCGAACGGTGAGATCGCCCAGCGCTTCTACCTCACCGAGTCGACCGTGAAGACGCACGTCGGCCGCGTCCTCGCCAAACTGGGCCTGCGCGACAGGGTTCATGCGGTGATCTTCGCCTACGAGAACGGCCTCAATGCACGCTGACGATTCAGGCGGCGTCCAGAGCACGATCGATAAGCTGGGCTTCGTATGGTGATCTTCAAAGCAACCTTCTGGACCGACCTCGGCAACTGGGCGGTCGACGCCGGCTGGGTCCTCGCGCAGATCGCGGGCATCATCGTCGGCGCGTTCCTGCTCGCCTGGATCCTCCGGGTCGTCATCCGCCGCGTCGTGCGCCAGATCGTCAACGGCGTGAAGAAGACGCAGAACGTGCAGGACACGCAGGCGATCGCCGCGTCCCCCCTCGCCGCCGTTCGCGTCGTGCAGCGTACGCGCACCATCGGCACGGTGCTGAGCAACGTCGTGAACGTCACGATCGGGATCATCGCCGTCATCCTCATCATCAACACGGCTGCGCCCACTGCGCTCGGATCGCTCGCCCTCCTGACGGCGGCCCTGGGCGCCGGCCTCGGTTTCGGTGCTCAGAACATCGTCAAAGACGTGCTCAACGGCCTGTTCATGGTGATGGAGGACCAGCTGGGCGTCGGCGACATCGTCGACCTCGGGTCGGCGACCGGCGTGGTCGAAGCGGTCGGCATCCGGGTCACCCAGGTGCGCGACGTCAACGGGACGCTCTGGTTCGTGCGCAACGGCGAGATCCTCCGCGTCGGCAACATGTCGCAGGGCTGGGCGCGCGTCATCATCGACCTCGCTGTGCCGTACGACACGGACGTCGAAGCGGTCCAGGCGAAGATGCTGGAAACCGCGAACGCGCTTGCGACCAGCCCGAAATGGCGGTCGCGCATCATCGAGAAGCCCGAGATCTGGGGACTCGAGTCGATCTCTGAAGACGCCCTCGTCATCCGCATCGTCATGAAGTCGCGCACGACCGCACGCGACGATGTGGCCCGCGAACTCCGGATGCGCCTCAAGGAGGCGCTCGACGAGATGGATGTGAGGCTGCCGTCGCTGAACACGATCGTGCTCAGCGGATTCGACGGCGCTGCGAGCGTCACCGGGGCCCGGCCTCCCCGCACCAAGCCGGTCGCGGTCGTCGAAGCGCCCAAGGGGCGCAAGGCCCGCGCAGCACGGAAGGCCGCTGCGCCCGCCAGCGCGGCGCCTGCGGCCGCCTCGCCGACCGTCGTCTCCCCCACCTCGCCGGACCCGCGCTCGATGCCCGTCGTCGATCCAACCGTGAAACTCCCGCGAACCACGCCGCGCCCACCCGCGAAACACGAGGACTGACGTGACCATCCCCCTCGGCCCGATCGAGCCCACCAGCGAGACCGCATCATCCGCGTCCGGCGCGCCCGTCACATCCGTCGCTCCCAGCCCCGTGATCCTCCGCTCCAGCGAGAACGGTGCGGGTGTCGAAGAGACCTTCTACGAACAGGTCGGCGGCCACGAGACGTTCCGGCGGCTCGTCGGGGCGTTCTACCGGGGCGTCGCAGCTGATCCCGTGCTCAAGCCGATGTACCCGGAGGAAGACCTCGGCCCCGCCGAGGAACGCCTCACCCTGTTCCTCGAGCAGTACTGGGGTGGCCCAGGGACGTACAGTGAGCAGCGCGGTCATCCGCGACTCCGGATGCGCCACATGCCCTTCAAGGTCAACCCGGAGGCCCGTGACCGCTGGCTGACCCACATGCGCGAAGCCGTCGACGCTCTCGACCTTCCGCCGCTGCAGCACGAGACCCTGTGGAGCTATCTGGAACGGGCCGCCCACGCGATGGTCAACACCTTCGAGGAGTAGCGGGCGCGCGTCCCTGCCGTGGCGACGCTGGAGCACCACCGGGATACTGCACAATTGGGTGACCCGTGCCGAAGGAGACACACCGATGACCCCATCCACCGAACCCCACGCCATCATCGTCGGAGCAGGACTCGCCGGCATGGTCGCGGCAGCCGAACTCGTCGAGGCCGGCAAGCACGTGACCATCGTCGAACAGGAGCCCGCCGCATCGTTCGGCGGTCAGGCGTGGTGGTCCTTCGGTGGGCTCTTCCTCATCGACTCCCCGGAACAGCGCAGGCTCGGTGTCCACGACTCGCTCGAACTCGCCCGCCAGGACTGGTTCGGTACCGCCGGCTTCGACCGCGACGAAGACCACTGGCCGAAAAAGTGGGCCGAGGCCTACCTCGACTTCGCCGCAGGAGAGAAGCGCGCGTGGCTCCACGAGAAGGGGGTGCGGTTCTTCCCCATCGTCGGATGGGCGGAGCGCGGCGGATACTCCGCGGGCGGCCCCGGCAATTCCGTGCCGCGCTTCCACATCACCTGGGGCACCGGGCCCGGCGTGCTCGCCCCGTTCATCCGGCGCGTCCAGGAAGGCGTCGAGGCCGGACTGGTGACCGTCCTGCATCGCCACCGCGTCGACGAGCTGATCGTCGACGGCGGTGCCGTCGTCGGTGTGCGCGGCGCGGTGCTGGCCGACGACCCGGCACTGCGGGGCGCCGCGAGCAACCGCGACGTCGTCGGTGAGTTCGCGCTGCGTGCGCCCGCGGTCGCGGTGACGAGCGGCGGCATCGGCGGAAACCACGACCTGGTGCGCGCGAACTGGCCGGAACGGCTCGGCACTCCGCCGGAATTCATGCTCTCGGGTGTGCCCGCGCACGTCGACGGGCGGATGCTCGGCATCACCGAGAAGGCCGGTGCGCGCCTGATCAACGGCGATCGGATGTGGCACTACGTCGAGGGGATCCAGAACTGGAACCCGGTGTGGCCGAGCCACGGGATCCGCATCCTCCCCGGTCCCTCCTCACTGTGGTTGGACGCAGAAGGGAACCGGCTCCCCGCACCCCTGTTCCCCGGGTTCGACACGCTCGGAACCCTCGAACACCTCCGGGCGACCGGCCACGACTACAGCTGGTTCGTGCTCACCGAGAAGATCCTCGAGAAGGAGTTCACGCTGTCGGGGAGCGAGCAGAACCCCGACTTCACGAACAAGGACTACCGGCTGCTCGCCAAGCGGGTCGGCCCTGGTGCGCCCGGGCCGGTCGAGGCCTTCAAGCAGAAAGGTGCAGACTTCATCGTCGCGCAGACCCTTCCCGAGCTGCTGGAAGGGATGCAGCGGCTTTCCGACACCCCGCTCGACGTCGACCGGGTCGAACGGCACATCCGGGAGCGCGACCGCGAGATGGACAACGACTTCACGAAGGATGCGCAGATCACCGCGCTGCGCGGCGCGCGTTCCTACCGTGGTGACAAGCTCATCCGGGTGGCGACGCCGCACAAACTGCTCGACCCGAAAGCCGGGCCACTGATTGCGGTGAAACTGCACGTGCTCACGCGCAAGAGCCTCGGCGGCATCGAGACCGACCTGAGCGGTCGCGCACTCGGCGCGGACGGCCAGCCGATCCCTGGGCTGTACGCGGCCGGCGAAGCGAGCGGGTTCGGCGGCGGGGGCGTGCACGGGTACCGGTCGCTCGAAGGGACCTTCCTCGGCGGATGCCTGTTCTCCGGGCGCCAGGCGGGACGGGCGATCGCCCACCTGTGACGGGGCGGCGGGGTCAGGGCCGCAGCGTCCAGGCCTGACGGCGGATCAGGATGTGGCCGCGGCGCGTGGTGAGGCGCGTCCACGGGCCGGTCTCGTGGATCGTGATCGGCTCATCCTGCGCCAAGAACCCGAGGCTCTCGGCCGCGAACGCCGCACCGGCGGGAACATACTCCAGCCCGTCGATGGGCCGCCCCCACACTTCGGCGCGAACCCGCTGCACGAGCTGCTCCCCTGTGCCCGACGGGATCGCCTCCGCAACCTCGGCGATACCCGCCTTCGCGGTCGGCGCCAGGACGTCGTAGCCGGTCTCGCCGACGGCACGCCAACCACCGCGCGGAGGCGAGATGCCCGCCCAGGTGACGGTGCTCACCTCGAGAGGCATGCGTACCTCGACAGGCCCGGACGGGGCATCCGTGTCCGCGCCGCCCGCGTTCAGCGTCTCCGTGATGCGCGCGAGACGATCGAGAAGCGAGCGCATCGGCACGACGGCGTCGAAGGCGACGCCCGGCTGGATCGCGAACGTGCGCAGGCCCAGCACAGTCGGGGTCTGGTCGAGCAGACCGCGCGGATACAGGATGGCCGTGTAGACGGCGAGGACCCCGGAACCGCCGATCAGGCGCACCGAACCGTCCTCAACACGACCGGCACGCGACAGGTAGACCTGAAGATCGGACACCGCGAGGGAATCCACGAGAAAGAATGACTGGCTCATCTGCTGTCTAAACTACCAAGGGACACCGATACGGAGGCACCATGACAGAGCCCCTCGCTTCATTGCTCACCGCGCTCGACCTGACCGACACCGGTGCCCGAACCAGCGAGGACATCTTCACAGGCCCGTCACAATGGATGCCGCTCGGTCGCGTCTACGGCGGCCAGGTGCTCGCGCAGTCCCTGATCGCGGCCATGCGCACGGTTCCGGATGAGCGGGTCGTGCACTCGATGCACGGCTACTTCCTGCGCCCCGGAGACGTCAACCTCCCCATCACGTTCTCCGTCGACCGGATCCACGACGGCCGCTCGTTCTCCACGCGACGCACCCAGGCGTACCAGGAAGGGCTGCCCATCCTGTCGATGATCGCGTCGTTCCAGGACGAAGACGAGGGGCTCGACCACCAGGTCGAGATGCCCGAAGGCCTGCCGGACCCCGAGTCGCTGCCGAACTCGGCGGCCACGCTCGCCCACATCGACCATCCGGTCGCGCAGTACTGGGCCAGCGACCGTCCCTTCGACATGCGGCATGTGCCGAGTCCCGTCTACCTCAGCGTCGAAGGCGAACACGTCGCCCACCAGGCGGTCTGGATCAAATCGGTCGGCCAGCTCCCCGACGACCCCGACCTTCACCGTGCGGCCCTCGCCTACGCGAGCGACTACACGATCATGGAATCCGCGATGCGCCGCCACGGCGTCGCCTGGTCCACCCCCGGGCTGAAGGCCGCGAGCCTCGACCACGCGATGTGGTGGCACCGATTCGGACGGGTCGACGAATGGCTCCTCTACGCGCAGGAGTCTCCGAGCGCGACCGGCGGCCGCGGGCTCTCGCTCGGCCGCATCTACAGCCGCGACGGGCGACTGCTGGCCAGCGTCGCGCAGGAAGGGATGATCCGGGTTCCCGGCCGAACCTGATCCCGGCAGGTGAGGTGAGGTGTGGGCCCTGTGCCAGTGGAAGCCGAATCGAAGGCCAAAGCCCACACCCCGGTCACTCGAAGGTGGTCTTGAGGAGCACCTGTCCGCTTGCGGCACGAATGTCGATGGATGCGATATCCGCGACAGGGACGCTCGTCGTGGCGGTCGGCGACACGGTGGTGCCGGCCGAGGCAGTCCAGCTCGAGACCTGCATCGACGCGCCCTTGCGATCGGTGACCACCATCGTGTACGTCCACGGACCCGACTTCGTCGAACCCTCCCACTCGTCGTACCTGCAGTTCGCCTCGATGCGGGTCCCCCACGGCTCCGAGATCAGCCGGACATCGGCGCTCAACGGATTCGGTTCGACCTGCGAGAGGGTCACGTGCGTGCCCTGCGCGAGGGGGGCGCTCGGGGTGACTACGCCGGGAAGGACCAGCGCGGCGACGAACGCCAGGACGGCAGCGGCGGCCAGCATCGATCCGGCGGTCCACCAACGGACGCGTGCCCGGTGACGGCGGGCTGCGCTGAGAAGCTTCGGGAGGGCATCCGGTGCCGTACCCAGACGGGGAGACGTGTCGTCGGCCTCTGCAGCGGCTCCGGGTTCGGCCGCCGCCGACGGAACCAGGGCGAGCGCCTGCTCTGCAGGGACCCGTGCGAGCAGGCCGGGAAGGCCCGCCAGCTCGCTCACCGAGGCTGCGCATGCCGAGCATGTCGCAAGGTGCGCTTCGAAAGCGCGGCGATCGGCCGGGGAGAGCGCCCCGAGAAGGTACGCGCCGTCCCACGTCGAGAACTCGTCATGACTGGTCATCGCTCGGTCACCCCCCTCTCCTGAAGTGCGAGTCGCAAAGCTCGCAGGCCGTAATGGATGCGCGACTTCACCGTCCCCTCCGGGATGTCCAGCTCGCGCGCGATCTCTGCGATCGAACGTCCTGCGTAGTAGGCGTGCACGATGACCGCGCGGTGCTCGACGGAGAGCTCGGCCAGCGCATCCGTCACCAACCAGGACTCGAGAACAGCATCCGCTTCGTTGCCGGTCGGTTTCTCCGGCAGGGTGTCCGTGCCGATCTCGTGAGTGGCATGTGCGCTGCGCCTGTCGTCGATCACGATGTTCCGGGCGACGGTGAACAACCACGCCCGTGCCGACGACTGGGACTGGTCGAGGATGGCGGGCCTGCGCCACGCGCGCAGCAGCGTCTCCTGAACCACATCATCCGCCATCGCACGATCGCCGGTCAGGTGCACGACATAGCGCCACAAAGCCTGTGCGTGCTGGTCGTGCAGCTCGCGCAGGAGCTGCGCGTCGTCCTGCGGCATGAACACCTCCACCAATGACACGGCCTCCAGCGCCGGAAAGTTCACCGGGCCCTCTGAACCGTTCACCCTCACGCTTCGTGCATATCGGTAACGGCTAAACTACGCCGCAAACGAAGGAGCCCGCATGAACGAACCCACGCCGCTCACACGCCGATCCGTCATCACGATCGGAGGGGCCACTCTGCTTGGGGCCGGGGCGCTAGCCCTTGCCGCATGCACGCCCGGCGGTGCGGGTTCCGGAACGGGAGGCGCGGCCGGTGGCGGATCGGGCTCCGCAGGCGCGTCTCCCGTAACCCTCAAGCTCTCGGACATACCGGTCGGCGGTGCGACCTCGGCGAACCTGGGATCGACGCCGATCGTCGTCGCTCAGCCGACCGCCGGCAGCGTCGTCGCCTTCAGCGCTGTGTGCACCCATCTGGGCTGCACCGTCGCGCCTGCGGGCAAGGAGTTCGACTGCCCCTGCCACGGCTCGCGCTTCGATGCGGCGACGGGGGCCGTGATCCAGGGCCCGGCGCCCTCGCCCCTGCCGAAACTGAGCGCCACGGTCTCCGGGAGTACCGTCACCGTCTCCTGAGCGGGCTGCTGTCCCCGATCGTCCCGTGCTCTCAAACGGACGACCCGTCGATGAGTTGGCAGTCGTGGCTGTTCTGATCGCGTGGGAACGTCCACTAGTGCCAAGTCGCCGGATGGCTGGGCTCGGGAGGGCGAGGAGGCAGGCTGAGCAGCAGACGGATGCGGTCAGCCGCGCTTGGCGAACTGGACGGGTTCGTCGACGTAGGGCGTCCAGGCGGCGCGCTCGTGGTCGCTGATGCGACGAGGACGCTGGGTTGCAGCGTCGACGAGCACGATCGTGGTCGCGGCGCGTGAGTACAGGGTTCGCGGTTCCATCCCGAGGGGCGACCACACTTCGTAGCAGACTTCGAGGCTGGCGCCTCCGAGCCGGCCGAGCCAGAGCTGGACGTCGAGCGGCTGCCGCAGGTACGGGATCTGCGCCAGGTACTCGATCTCCTGCCGCGCGATCAGCGTGAGCGTGTCGGCTCCGGGCCGGCCGTCGAGTACGGCGGTGGTGCCGCCGACGGCCTCTTCGGCGTCATCGTTCACCCAGAACGCCTGGATGCGCGCCTCCTCGAGGAGGCGCAGCATCGCGGCGTTGTTGACGTGCCCGTAGGCGTCGAGGTCGCTCCAGCGAAGCCCGATGGGAACGTGCAGTTTCATGGTCGGCCCGCCTCCCGCGCCGGATCAGTCGCGGGTGAGTTTGCGGTACGCCGAACGGTGCGGCTTGGCCGCGTCCGGTCCGAGGCGCTCGACCTTGTTCTCTTCATACGCCTCGAAGTTGCCTTCGAACCAGTACCAGTTGGCCGGATCCTCGTCGGTGCCCTCGTAGGCGAGGATGTGCGTTGCGATGCGGTCGAGGAACCACCGGTCGTGCGTGATGACCACGGCGCAACCGGGGAACTCGAGGAGCGCGTTCTCGAGGCTGGACAGCGTCTCGACGTCGAGGTCGTTCGTCGGCTCGTCGAGCAGCAGCAGATTGCCGCCCTGCTTGAGCGTGAGTGCGAGGTTCAGGCGGTTGCGCTCACCACCGGAGAGGATCCCCGCGCGTTTCTGCTGGTCGGGGCCCTTGAAGCCGAACGTGGAAACGTAGGCCCGGCTCGGGACCTCGGTCTTGCCGACCTGGATGTAGTCGAGACCGTCGGAGACGACCTCCCACAGGGTCTTGTTCGGGTCGATGCCGCCACGGCTCTGGTCGACGTACGAGATCTGGACCGTCTCGCCCACCTTCAGGTCGCCGCCGTCGAGCGGTTCGAGCCCGACGATGGTCTTGAAGAGCGTCGTCTTTCCGACGCCGTTCGGGCCGATCACCCCGACGATGCCGTTGCGCGGGAGCGTGAAGGTGAGGCCGTCGATGAGCTGCCGGTCGCCGAACCCCTTCTCGAGGTTCTTCGCGTCGAGGACGATCTGGCCGAGACGCGGTCCCGGCGGGATCTGGATCTCTTCGAAGTCGAGCTTCCTGGTGCGCTCCGCTTCGGAAGCCATTTCCTCGTAGCGGGCGAGTCGCGCCTTCGACTTCGCCTGGCGGCCCTTCGCGTTGCTGCGCACCCAGTCGAGTTCGTCAGACAGCCGCTTCGCGAGCTTCGCATCCTTCTTGCCTTGGACGGCGAGACGCTCGCGCTTCTTCTCGAGGTAGGTCGAGTAGTTGCCTTCGTACGGGTAGAGGTGGCCGCGGTCGACCTCGGCGATCCATTCCGCGACGTGGTCGAGGAAGTACCGGTCGTGGGTCACGGCGAGGACGGCGCCGTGGTACTTGGCGAGGTGCTGCTCGAGCCAGAGCACGCTTTCGGCGTCGAGGTGGTTGGTGGGCTCGTCGAGCAGCAGGAGATCCGGCTTCTGGAGGAGGAGCTTGCACAGGGCGACGCGGCGCCGCTCACCACCGGAGAGCGTGTTGACCGGCCAATCGCCGGGCGGGCAGCGGAGCGCATCCATCGCCTGTTCGAGCTGCGAGTCGAGATCCCACGCGTCGGCGGCGTCGATCTGCTCCTGCAGCGTGCCCATCTCGGCCAGCAGCGTGTCGAAGTCGGCGTCGGGGTCGGCGAGCGCGGTCGAGATCTCGTTGAAGCGATCGACCTTTGCCTTGATCTCGCCGACGCCTTCCTGCACGTTCTCGAGGACGGTCTTGGTCTCGTCGAGGACCGGCTCCTGCATCAGGATGCCCACCGAGTACCCCGGGGTCAGCTTGGCCTCGCCGTTGCTGGGGGTGTCGAGGCCGGCCATGATCTTGAGGATGGTCGACTTTCCGGCGCCGTTGGGCCCGACGACACCGATCTTCGCCCCGGGCAGGAACGCCATGGTCACGTCGTCGAGAATCAGCTTGTCGCCAACCGCTTTGCGGGCGCGCACCATCGAGTAAATGTATTCGGCCATGCGTTCCAGTCTAATTGGGCCCACAGGCCCACCTTGCGCCGAGTCGGGCTACCAGTCGATGGGGCGGGTGTCGCCGACGAGGCAGTTCCCGGTCGCGAGCACGGGGGTCACGGCGCTCTGGTAGCCGCCGCTCCCGTCGCCGTTCTGGCCGATCAGGCAGCCGCCGTTGAAGCGGACGGAGAACTGGATCGAATTGGCCTTGAGCCCGATCGTCGTCGTGTCGACCGTGAGCTGCATGTCGGCTTTGTGGAAGCCGGCCGCGACCAGCGCGTCAATGAAATCGCGCCCCACAGCAGCAGGGTTCCTCGCCAGCACAGCGCGGTTGACGTCATCGAAGAAGGCCTTGTTGTCGGCCGCGGTACCGGTCGGGTCGAGCGCGAGCGCGCTGGGTGAGGGCGTCGTGGACGCCGACGAAGACGGTGCCGAGGACGACACGGGGGACGACTTCGGCGGTGGCGGCGGGGGCGACATGCACGCGGCGAGCCCCGTGACCGCCACCAGGAGACCCGCTGCGCCGGCGAGCACACGACCGGGCCGGCTCCGTCGGGGCACATCACGGACTGCCCGCATTGCGCCTCCTTCATGCATCGGCCCGAACCTTCTTCGTGAGTCTAGGGTGCGCTCCCTGAGCCGACGGTGAGCGCTTCGGCGTCGTCCAGGGAAAGCACGAGAGACGCATCCTCATCCGCCGCCGCGGCTGCGCCGGAGTCGGCCCCGGTGTCCGAACCGGAGTCGGCCCCGGTGTCCGAATCGGTGTCCTCATCCGACCGCAATTCCTCCGACGCTGTGAGGAGCCCTCCAGGCGGCGCGGGCTGGTCCGCCTCACCCCATGCCGTCTGCGTGATCGCATCGGTCGACCCCGCCGCGGGCTGCGACTCGGCAGGCTCCGAGCGCTTCAGCGTGCGGGAGTAGGTCGACGTGCCCCAGGTCAGGTCGTGGCCCACCGCATCCGCATCGATCTCCACGACCGTTCCGCTGCGTTCCCCGCTCTCCCAGTCCCGGATCGACAACCGGCCCGAGACGACGATTCGGTCGCCTTTCGCGACGCAGGCCGCGATATTGAGCGCGAGCTGGCGGAACGCGGTCACGGTGTACCAGTTGGTGTCGCTCGTCTCCCACGACTGGGTCGATCGGTTGAACTTGCGCTGGGCGGCTGCGAGCCGGAAGCTCGTGATCGGCAGCCCTTCGCTCGTGACGATGTGGTTGGGCACGGTGGCCACCAGGCCGCGGGTGGACAGAGAATCGTTCATCGGATGCCTCCTCGAATTCTGAGCGCCGGTTCGGCGTCTCCGTTCGAGTCTCGACGGGCGCACCCGCTGGGTCGACCGAAGACTCTGAACCCGTGGATAACTCAACGACGGCCAGGATTGTGAAGGACTGGTCTCCTACGATGAGGTCATGACCTACGCCCCATCCGCGGATCGCTACGACTCGATGACCTACAACCGCACCGGACGGAGCGGGCTGAAACTCCCCGCCCTCTCGCTCGGGCTCTGGCAGAACTTCGGGCACGCGCGCCCGATCGATACCCAGCGTGCGATCGTGCGACGCGCGTTCGACCTCGGCATCACCCACTTCGACCTCGCGAACAACTACGGTCCGCCCCCGGGGAGCGCCGAGACCAACTTCGGCCGGATCTTCGCCGAAGACCTCCGCCCCTTCCGGGACGAGCTCATCATCTCGACCAAGGCCGGCTACGACATGTGGGCGGGACCCTACGGCGAGTGGGGATCGCGCAAGACCCTGCTGTCCTCCCTTGACCAGAGCCTCGGTCGGCTCGGCCTCGACTACGTCGACATCTTCTACTCGCACCGCCCCGACCCGGAGACGCCGATCGAAGAGACCATGGGCGCGCTCGCGACCGCGGTTCGGCAGGGCAAAGCCCTCTACGTCGGCATCTCCAACTACGACCCGGAGCAGACGGTCGCCGCGGCCGCCGCCTTGGCAGAGCACAAGGTTCCGCTGCTGATCCACCAGCCCCGCTACTCCATGTTCGACCGCCACATCGAGGACGGACTGTTCCCGGTGCTCGACGAACTCGGCATCGGAAGCATCGTCTACTCGCCGCTTGCGCAGGGGATGCTCACCGACCGCTATCTCGACGGGCAGGTGCCGAGCGATTCCCGGGCGGCGACAAGCCGGTTCCTCTCGGGAGACCAGCTGAGCCCGCTCTACCTGGAGCGCGCACGCGCACTGAATGAGATCGCGGCAGGCCGCGGTCAGACCCTCGCCCAGCTCGCCCTGAGCTGGGTGCTGCGCCAACCCCAGATCACGAGTGCGCTCATCGGTGCGTCGAGTGTCGTCCAGCTCGAACAGAACGTCGCCGCCCTCGACGCTCCGCCGCTCACGGCCGACGAGATCGACGCGATCGAGCCGTACGCCGTGCACGGCACCGATCACGCCTCGTAGAGAAGGCGGCGGATGAAGATCGCCGGCCAGTCTGCGACACTGCGCGCGTGCATCCGGGCGTTAGGGATTCGCACGGGTACCATCCGATCATGCAGTGGTGGAATGACTTCGTAGACTGGCTTCTCTCGCCCAGCGCAAGCCCGGCGATCTTCAACGCGGTGGTGCTCGCAGTCGCCGTGATCATCTCCGGGTTGCTGGCAGCCTGGATCGCCCGCGGGGCGATCAAAGGCCTGCTCTCCCGCACGGACCGCCAGCAGAAGGCGTCGGCCATCGCTGCCCTCGTCGATGCGGCGACCGAGGCATCCGTCTGGAATTCCCTGACCCCTGGCGAGCAAGTCCTCTCAGACCGCGCCGTCGGCCAGGCCGACATCCTGGTCCGTCTGCTGCCCATCAAGGGCGCGGGCATCGCGGCCAACTGGGCTGGGCACCAGCTCGCCGAGCTCAAGCGGAGCTCCGCGACATTCGGCTACCAGCTCGACCCGGCCATCGCCGAGTTCCGCGACCGGCTCATCGAGTGGCAGAACAACCCGTCGCGCGCACGTCGTATCTTCCAGAGCGACCTCGAGCGCTGGCGGTTCGAGAACTCGGACAGCGAACGTGCCCTGCTCGCGCAGCAGGATGCGTGGGTCGCCCAGCAGCACCACGAACAGTATGCGGGCACGCAGGCCGCGCAGGTGCCGGAGCCCGCACTCCGCAGCGAGCCTGTCGCGGCATCCACTGCAGCGACCGCCGAGGAGCGTACGGACACCGCCCCGACCCAGCGCTACACGCCGGTCGGCTAGCTACGAACGGGGCGGCTACTTCGAGTAGCCGCCGCGCTCGTGCCACCAGTCGTCGAACATGCTCACGGGCACGCGGCGCTTGTGCTCGGTCGCCAGGTAGCGGTTCTCGATCGCGATCGCGACCTCCTCGGCCACGTCTTTGCCTTCGAGGAAGTCGTCGATGTCCGCATAGGTCAGTCCGAGGTTCTCTTCGTCGGTCTGGCCCGGCCGATGGTCGAGCAGGTCGGCGGTCGGCGCCTTGAGGTAGAGCCGCGATGGCGCCTCGAGGTACTCGAGGAGAGCTCGGCCCTGCCGCTTGGTGAGCCCCGTGAGCGGCAGGACGTCGGTTCCGCCATCACCGTACTTGGTGAAGAACCCCGTCACAGCCTCCGCTGCGTGGTCGGTTCCGACCACGAGGAGGCGACGCTGCCCTGCGATGGCGTACTGCGCGATCATGCGTGCGCGAGCCTTCGCGTTGCCTTTGGTGAAATCCGTCATGGGCTCGCTCACGGCATCCGGGAACTCCGCCTCGAAGCCGTCGACACCGCGCTGGATGTTGAAAGTAACGGTCCGCTGCGGCTTGATGAAGCCGAGGGCAAGCTGGGCGTCCTCTTCGTCATGCTGCACAGAATACGGAAGGCGCATAGCGATGAACTCGGCTTCGACGCCCTCGTCGGCGAGACGCTCGACCGCGAGTTGGCTGAGCCGTCCCGCGAGCGAGGAATCCTGACCGCCGCTGATGCCGAGGACGAACCCGGACGCGCCGGTCGACTTCAGGTAGTCGACGAGGAAGCCGACCCGTTCTTCGACCTGGGCCGCGGGATCGATCGCGGGGCTGACGTTGAGTTCTTCGATGATGAGAGCCTGGAGGTCACGCATAGCAGCAGAGTAGTACTGGCGCGTTTCGGTCGTGTGAACACCGCAGCGTAGACGCCGCTGCGGGGCGGCAATAGCATCGCGGTCATGGTCGACTCACTGAACGCGCTCATGATCGTGCCGCTTCTGGCAGCTGCGGCCCCGCTCCTGGCGAACCTGATCGGTCGCGTCGCGAAGATCCCCCTCGTGGTGTTCGAGATCGTGCTGGGGCTCATCGTCGGGCCGAGCGTTCTCGGCTGGGTGCCGCACAGTCAGTTCGTGGATGCACTGGCCAATTTCGGCCTCGCATTCCTCTTCTTCATGGCCGGAAACGAGATCGACTTCTCTGCGATCAAAGGCCGCCCGTTGAGCCGCGCAGGACTCGGCTGGCTCATCTCCCTCGCCGCTGGCGTCCTCATCGGCATCCTGTTCGCACCGACGATCGCGGCCGGCGTCTTCGTCGGTGTGGCCCTGTGTTCGACCGCGCTCGGCACGCTCATGCCGGTACTGCGCGACGCGGGCGAACTGTCGACACCGTTCGGCCGGGCCGTGACAGCCGTCGGAGCGGCCGGTGAATTCGGCCCGCTCATCGCCATCTCGCTCTTCCTGAGCGGTCGGCGGCCCGGTGTCGCCACACTCGTGCTGGTCGGGTTCGCCGTGGTCGCTGCGCTGGCGATCTTCCTGGCGTCGCGAGGTACGCACGCGACGTTCCACCGGCTCGTCACGGCGACGCTCCACACGAGCGGCCAGTTCGCCGTACGTTTCGTCGTCCTGGTGATCGCGGCTCTCGTCGGGCTCAGCATCGCACTCGGACTCGACATGCTGCTGGGCGCCTTCACTGCGGGCGTGATCTGCAGGATCCTCCTGCGGGGGGCTAATGAAGCGGATGCGAAACTCGTCGAAAGCAAGCTCGAAGCGGTCGCGTTCGGCTTCTTCGTACCGATCTTCTTCATCAACACCGGGATCACGTTCAACCTGACATCGCTCATCACCGACCCGCGGGCGCTCCTGCTGCTGCCGATCTTCCTCGTGCTGTTCCTGATCGTGCGGGGAATCCCCGGCACCCTCGCTCTGCCCGTCGGATCGACCTGGGCGGACCGCCGCGCCATGGTCCTGTTCAGTGCGACAGCGCTCCCGATCATCGTCGCGGTCACGAACATCGGGCTCAAGGAGCACGATCTCACGGCGGGGACGGCCACCGCGCTGGTGGGAGCCGGGATGCTCTCGGTACTGCTGTTCCCGCTCCTCGCGCTCGGCCAGCGCCGGCGGTCGGCCGATGGAGGGATCCGCCCACCCGACTCCGACATCCACATCCCGACCGAAGGCTGAGCCGCAGGCGCGAGTTGCGGGCTGAGCGTTACGGAGTCCGCGTCAGCGTTCGTCCGAGGATCGCAGCGGTCAGCGCATCCACCGGTTCACGCGCAGCCAGCGGATTCGACAACAGGGTGAAGTCGACCTGCCCCAGCTCGGGCAGGCCGAAACGGTTGGTCACCTTGACGAGATCAGAAGGGATGAGCGTCTGCGGGAAGACGGCCACGCCGATGCCGGCGCGGACCGCCGCCAGAACACCGTTGACCTCGCGCGTATTGCAGGTGATCCGCCAGGTGCGACCGGCCGCCTCGAGCGCATCGATCGCGATCTGCCGGCTGATGCTCGGCCCTTGGTAGGCGATCAGGGGAAGCGGCTGCTCCGGGTCGATCAGGGTCTTCTCCTGGCCGACCCAGACCAGCGCATCCGTCG
The DNA here is from genome assembly GCF_010686705.1 of Leifsonia tongyongensis. GTDB lineage: Bacteria > Actinomycetota > Actinomycetes > Actinomycetales > Microbacteriaceae > Diaminobutyricibacter > Diaminobutyricibacter tongyongensis. The sequence goes on from NZ_JAAGWY010000002.1 coordinate 858,202, forward strand.
CGACGACCGTGCCCTCAGTCGTGCCCGGGTTCTGCTTGATGAAGATGAGGTCGAGGTGCCCCGACTTCAGCTTGCGGTGCAGCGGCCCGCTCTGGTCGACCGTCAACTCGAGGTTGATCTGCGGATGCTGCTGGCGGAAATGCCTCAGGATGCGCGGCAGCTGCGTGATCGCGAGATCGTCGGCCGCCCCGAAGCGGAGGCGCCCGCGCATCGCCGACCCACTGAAATAGCTGGTGGCTTCGGCGTGGGCGGCGAGGATCGTTCGTGCGAAACCGGCCATCGCGTCGCCGTTGTCGGTGAGGCGCACTTCGCGGGTGTCGCGGGCGACGAGCTGGCGTTTTGCCGCCTGCTCGAGCCGGCGTACCTGCTGGCTCACCGTGGGCTGGCTGATGCCGAGGCGAGCGGCCGCCCGGGTGAAACTGCGTGTCTCGGCGACGGCGAGGAAGGTCTGCAGGAGGACGGGGTCGAACATGGGCGCATCCATTCGATAATCCAATGGGAGTTATAGGTTCAATTTAGCCTTGGAATGGGCGGCCGGGGCGTAGCGTCGAAGAGTCTCCGCGACAACCATACGAAACCGCATCCGACACTCAACTCGCAGGAACGCCCGTGACTCCCCCGCACACCACAGCAGCGCCGCCCACCGGACCCATGCCCATCCTGAGCGAGCGCCCGCCGTGGCGGGAGACGCTCGTCTCACTCCGGGTGCCGAACTACCGCAAGTTCGCGGCGTCCAACCTCGTCGCCAACACGGCTGTGTGGATGCAGCGGATCGCGATGGACTGGCTCGTCCTCCAGCTTTCGGGCAGTGTGGCCGCCGTCGGCGTCACCGTCGCCATGCAGTTCACGCCGATGCTCGTGCTGGGACTCTGGGGCGGCGTCATCGCCGACCGCTACCCGAAGCAGCGCCTGCTCATTCTCAGCCAGTCGTCCGCCGCGGTGCTGGCGGCCATCCTCGCAACGCTCACCCTGACCGGCTCGATCCAGGTCTGGCACGTCTACGTGATCTCGTTCGCACTCGGGCTCGTGACCGTCATCGACAATCCGGCCCGGCAGGTGTTCGTCAACGAACTCGTCGGTCCGCACTACCTGCGCAACGCGATCAGCCTCAACTCGTCGATCTTCCAGCTGGGCGGCCTGATTGGGCCGGCGGTCGGCGGCATCCTGATCACCGCGGTCGGTGCGGGATGGTCGTTCGCGATCAACGCCGTGGCGTGCCTCACCGTCGTCGCGGCGCTGTTCTCCCTGAACACGTCGCAACTCCACGCGAGCCCGGCAGCGCCACGCGGCAAGGGGCAGCTCGCCGAGGGCATGCGCTACGTGCGCAGCAAGCCGGTCATCTTCTGGACCGTGATCATGGTCGCGGTGCTCGCCGTCTTCGCGTTCAACATGCCCGTGTTCCTCGCCGCCTACGCCAACAACGTCTTCGATGTGGGCGCCAAAGGCTACGGATTCTTCAACGCCCTCGTCGCGGCCGGCGCGCTGACCGGTGCGATCGCCTCCACACGGCGCACGAGCATCCGGCTGTCGATGGTGGTCGGGACGGCGGTTCTGCTCGGTGTCGTGCAGGCGATCGCGGGCCTCGCACCGAACGAGATCGCATTCTCCGTGATGCTCGTCGGCATCGGGGTCGCGAACCTCCTGTTCATCACCGGAGCGAACTCGCTCGTCCAGATGTCGTCGAACGTGCAGATCCGCGGCCGGGTCATCTCGCTGTACATCCTCGTGCTGCTCGGTGGCCAGGCGATCGGCGGACCGCTGATGGGCTGGGTCGTCGAACAGTTCGGGCCGCACACCGCGATGCTGATCTCGGGTCTCGTGCCCGCTCTCGCGGCGGTGGTGATCGCATCCCTGATCGCCCGTCGCGCGCACCTGCGCCTGCGGTTCAGCCTCCGCGGTGTCCGACCGCAGGTCACGATCGTCACCCGCGCCGGCAAGAGCGTCGAGCAACTCTGACACTGCCCACGCGAGTGCGCGCACAATGGAGGCATGGCGAAGGCGTCATCTCCGATACCGGCCGAGATCCTCGAACAGTACGAACGGCTGGTCGCCACGATCCCGGGGGTGCCGCGCAAGGGCGCGACCGTGCCGTACACGTCGGTCAACGGCAATATGTTCAGCTACCTGAGCAAGGAGGGCGTTCTCGCGCTGCGGCTTCCGTCCGCGGCGCGCGAGGAGTTCCTGGCGAAATACGAGACGTCGCTCACGAGCGCGTACGGCGTGGTGCAGAAGGAGTACGCGGATGTTCCGCCGTGGCTCCTCGCCGACACGGAGCAGCTCACGCCGTGGTTCGAAGCGAGCTACACCTACGTGAGCGGCCTCAAGCCGAAGCCCACGACGCGTAAGAAGGCTGGCGGTTAGGGATCGGGCATCCGGTCATGCGATTGGTTGCCAAGAAATCGCGAACAAAGCGCCCGCGAAGCGGATTATGTGGCAACCAATCGCGAGGAAGACGTGCCCCCGGCAGGAATCGAACCTGCGACCAAGAGATTAGAAGGCTCCTGCTCTATCCGCTGAGCTACGGGGGCGCACAACCGCCTCAACGATACCGGATCGGTCAGATCGCCTTCGCAGCCGCCACCAGCACCTGCGCCAGCGTCGGCACTCCCTCGGCACGGAAGACCTCGACCCCGTCGGCGTCGCTCACGATCACGGTGGGGGTGAACCGGATGCCCTCGGCCTCCGCCGCGTCGATGTTGCGTGCGACGTCCAGCTCGGTGACGCGCGCATCCGGAACCAGACGTTCCGCCTCGGCGAGCACCGCTCTCGTCTGCATGCACGGCTCGCAGAAGGCGGATGTGTAGAGCCTGAGTTCCATCGAATCCCTCCCGGCATGTGACGCGCAGGCAAACCGACGGTGTCGCGCTTTCCACGTTCAGTGTACGGCGGACGAACAACGGGAGACGACTGCACGGTGAGCGACGTTCGCGCCCCTGCGCGCGCCCGTGCGGAATGAGAATGTGTTCCGTGAGCGGCTCCACGTGGACCAGGTACGTCGCCCTGGGTGATTCGATCACCGAGGGCTTCTGCGATCCTGCGCCGGCGAAGACGGGCCCCGCACCCGGAGTCGAATGGCTCGGATGGGCCGACCGCCTCGCCGTCATCCTGGACGGCCATGCCCGGCTGGGCCGCACGTCGTTCGAGTTCGCCAACCTCGCCGTGCGGGGGCGGCGGATCGCGCATGTCGTCGACGACCAGATCCCGCGAGCGATCGGACTCCACGCCGACCTCGTCTCGGTGATGATCGGCGGCAACGATCTGATGAGCCCGAAGGCGGATCCGGATGCGCTCGCCACCCGGCTCGAGACGGGCATCCGCCGCCTGCGCTCGACAGGCGCGAACGTGCTGCTCGCGAACTGTTTCGATCCGCAGTTCGCATTCTTCCTGAAGCCGTTCCGGGGACGTGCGGCAGTGTTCAACGCGGACATCTGGAGCATCGCACGCGCGAACGGGGCGACCGTGCTCGACGTGTGGGGCATCCGCGAGTTCCAGCAGACGTCGATGTGGGCCGCCGACCGCGTGCACCTGAGCACGCTGGGGCACCGGCTGCTCGCTGCCCGCGCCGCCCACGTCCTGGGCATCCCCTACGCCGAGATCGCTGCACGCACGGTCACCGCAGCGGATGCGCAGACCACGCCGCCGGTCACCCTTCCGTTGCGCACCTGGTTGCGCTTGTACGCCATCCCGTGGGCCGGCAGGCGGCTGAGAGGTGTCTCCGCCGGCGACGGGCTGAGCCCCAAGCTGCCTGTCCCCAGCCGCGTCGGAGCCCCACAGTAGACTTTCGGCATGCCTACTTCCTCGGATCGACTGGTCTGGATCGACTGCGAAATGACCGGGCTCGACCTCGAGGTCGACGAGCTGGTCGAGATCGCGGTGGTCATCACCGACTTCGACCTGAACGTGCTCGATCCCGGGCTCAACATCGTGATCAAGCCGGATGCGTCGGCCCTGGCGAACATGAGCGAGTTCGTCCGCGAGATGCACACGACCTCGGGGCTGATCGAGGAGATCCCGAACGGCGTGAGTCTCGCCGAAGCCGAGTACGAGGTCCTCGAGTACGTGCTGAAGTTCGCGCCGGGCGCCCGCACCGCACCGCTCGCCGGCAACACGATCGGCACCGACCGGTCGTTCATCGCCAAGTTCATGCCCCGGCTCGACAACCACCTGCATTACCGCAACGTCGACGTGTCGTCGATCAAAGAACTGGCGCGACGCTGGTTCCCGCGGGTGTACTTCAACGCACCGGCGAAGAACGGAGGCCACCGCGCGCTCGCCGACATTCTGGAGTCGATCCGCGAGCTCGACTACTACCGTTCAGCCGCTTTCGTGGGCGAGCCCGGACCCACCACCGACGAGACGCAGGCGGTCGCCGCGAGCGTAGTGGAAAAATGGGCGCCGCGGATGTAATAGAATCTCCTAGTTGCCTCGCTCGACACAGCAGTGCCGGGCAGGTCGCATGGTGGGTATAGCTCAGCTGGTAGAGCGCCTGGTTGTGGTCCAGGAGGTCGCGGGTTCAAGCCCCGTTACTCACCCCAATTGATTGCGCAAGTCACGAAGTGGACTGCATCGCTCGCTACCAGCCCACAGCTGTTCGAATTGCGGCGGCAACTTCGGCTGGACTGTCGCCAGTCGTGTCGAAGACATCGTCATCGCAGCCCGCGCTCTCGAGGATGCGCGCCAATTGGCCCGCGCGGTTCAGGTTCCACCCGAGGGCTTCCGCGTCCGCTGCATGGCGTGCCAGAAGCCGTGCCACCAGGATGTCGGGATCAGCGACAAGACGCGCGACGAACATCCGCTCGCTGTGCAGGGCCGCCCGATATCTCGGGAGTTCCGAACGCTGCTCCACCACACCCGCGAGAATAATCCGCTCAGCGCCGACGTCACGATAGTTGGCGACAATGGCAGCGAGATTCCGGAGCTCCAGTTCATGGTTGAACGGATCGTCCACGGGTGCCGGCCAGGATCGCCGAATGTCGTCCAGGTCGACGATCGCGTTGTGAACTCCGCTCAGGCTGACCTGCTTGCTCACCATGTCCGCCGTTGTGGACTTGCCCGCACCGACTGTTCCGTTGAGAAAGAGGCAATCGAAGATCATGGCGTGGCCAGCGTATCCCGATGTCCATTCGTTCACCGGTATCCGCGCGGAGCGCGCTACTCTCTAGCAGTGTCCAGCCACCGCGTCCGCTCGTCCGTCGCTGTCCTCGCGGCCGCCGGTCTTCTGCTCGGGCTCGTGGGAGCTGTCGCGGCAGCCGGGACATCCGCATCCGCGGCATCGGCCACCGCCGCGGAAGCACCCGCCTCAGTGCGCGCAGACACCTCCGATTTCACGTTCGACTCGTTCACCGCCGACTACACGCTCACCCGCAGCGCGGACAAGGTCTCGCATCTTCGTACGGTCGAGACGCTCGTGGCCGAGTTCCCGCAATCCGACCAGAACCACGGCATCGTGCGTGCCATCCCGCTGACCTACCAGAACGTCGATCTGAAACTCTCTGTCGTGTCGGTAATGGATGCGATGGGCGCCAGCATCCCGTTCGAGCGCTCCGACCAGGACGGCTTCGCCCAGCTGCGGATCGGCTCTGCCGAGACGTTCGTGCATGGCAAGCAGACCTACATCATCACCTACACGCAGCAGAACGTCGTGCGGTATTTCGCTGACACTCGTGCCGACGAGTTCTACTGGGACGTCAACGGAACCGGCTGGGCCCAGCCGTTCGGTGTCGTGACGGCCCGACTCCACCTCGACAGCACTCTCACCACAGCGCTCAGCGGAGACCAGGCGTGTTACGTCGGCGATCTGGGAAGCGCCGACCGCTGCACGATCACTTCGACCCCGACCGCCGGTGGGACAGTGATCACCGCCACCCACTCGAACCTGGGACCCGGGCAGAACGTCACCATCGCCGTCGGCTTCAAGCCCCGAACCTTCGCCACCCCACCGGACCCGCGGCAATCCTTCCCGGCCGCCGTCCTCCCGTGGATCCTGCTCGGCCTCGCCGTCGCGATCCTCGCAGCGGTCGTCGTCGCCCGGCTGTACGTGTGGCGCACGCCGAAGGGGCGCGGCATCATCATCCCGCAGTACGCTCCCCCGCCCGGGATGTTCCCGGCGCTGGCGGCGCAGTTCCTGAATCGCGGCGACCGAGCCGTCCCTGCGCAGCTCATCGGATTCGCCGTCGACAAGGTCGCGGCCCTCATCGACCACTCCAGCGCATCCGTCGACCAGCTGTTCGGGTTGCGGCTGCTGGCGCCCTCAGCGAGCGTGGCCGACCCGGATGAGCGCGCCATCCTGAACCGCATCTTCGTCACCGACGAACCGGGGACCGAAGTGCTGCTCGACCCGAGCGATCATGCGCTCGGCGACCGGATGGCGAGCCTCGACTCCGAGCTGGCACGCGTCGTCGATGCGCGCGGCCTTCGCGGTCGGGCGAAGAGCGCGCTTCCGCGCATCCTCGCGTCGGGCATCGTGGTCGTCGTCGTCGCCTGGCTTCTTCTCATCTGGTGGGCGACCACCCAGAATGCCACCACCGACGTCATCTCGTTCGGGTTCTGGGCGGTCATCGTGATAGCCGTGCTGGTCTTCCTGCTCGCGCGCGTGCCCGACCTGATGACCGCGAAAGGCGTCGAGGTGCGGGATCACCTGCTCGGCCTCCGTGACTACCTCACCCTCGCCGAGGCGGAGCGTTTCCGCGTGCTGCAGAGCCCCCAGGGTGCAGACCGGGTGGACGTGACGGACGGCTCGGCGATCGTGAAACTCAACGAGAAGCTCTTGCCCTACGCGATCGTCTGGGGTGTGGAGAAGGAGTGGATGCGCGAACTCTCGCACTCCTATGAGGCGACCAACACGCAACCCGAGTGGACGGCGGGCACGATGAACGCCTCCCTTCTTCCGCTCCAGATCGCCGCGTTCAGCTCGCTGTACGAAGGCTCGCCGTTCGCTGTCACCCCGCCGCCCTCGTCCGGCACCGGCAGCAGCTGGGGCGGTTCCAGCGGGGGCGGGTACTCCGGCGGCGGGGGCGGGGGCGGTGGAGGTGGTGGCTGGTGACAGCGGCTGATCGACAGGGCATCCCGTTCCGGTGCGGAGCGGAGTACGGTTCAGCTATGGAAGTGACGATCGCACAACTGGAAGGCGGACCGTTCGACGGGCGCACCTGGGATGTCACGGAATTCGTGCTCCAGGCGGAGCTCACCGACGAGAACGGGCGAACCGCGACCTACCTGGAGACGGCGAGGCGAACGGCGACCGGTCTGGTGATCTGGACCGTCGACGTCGACTGACGGCTAGCGTAGCGTCGCCGAGACGGCGGCCTACGGCGCCAGGTTGCGGAACTGGAACTGCAGCCGCGTCGAACTGTCGACCGGCAGCACGAGGGTCGTGTCGTGCGGGTCCCACCGGTTCGGTACGAGGAACATGTGGTCGCTGCCGACGATCAGCAGGCGGAGGCCCGTGTACCGGTAATGGAACTTCTGGCTCTCCGTGTCAGGGAGGGCGATCTCGGTGACATGCGACTCGGCCGGGAGGAACAGCCGATCCTGGGTGTCGACGATCACGCTCGGAAGGGTGTCCAGGTGGCGTGCCTGCTGCTGTGCGAGACCCAGGCCCGACCATTGCGCGATCGTCGCGGTCGCCCAGAAGACGCACGCGGCCGTCGCCGCCCAGAGCAGCACCACCACGCCGACCCGGGGTCCTGATCCGGTCTTGTCGCGCCGCGCCACGAACCGCAGCGTCGCGAGTCCGTAGGCCGACACGGCGCCCCCGATGGCCAGCACCAGCGGGGTCACCAGCGGGTAGTAGGGCCAGCCGGACAGCAGCGGGTACGCGAACAGGAGGATGATCCCCGCACCCAGGATGATCAGGCCCACCATGATCGCCCGCCGGACCGCGCTCACGAATCCCGGACGCTGCGAACGCCGACGGATGATCGCATGGAGCGCCACGAGCGCGGCGCCGAGCAGAGCGAGCACCAGCAAGGGCACCAGCAACGGCTGGGGGCTCCGCGCGACATAGTTCTGCGTGGTCAGCCCGATCACGTCGACGTCGATGCCGAAATAGTCGTACTGGGCCCGCGACGAGACGTATCCGAAGTAGAAGAGCAGCGCGCCGAGGAGGGTTGCGGGGGCGATGACGCTCCCGAGAATGTTCACCCAGCGCTCGACCTGAGGAGCGCCGGCCGAATCGTCGTCGGCCTGTTTCGGCGCCTCCGCGGTCACACGAGGGCTCCACGCGGCCCGGTCGCGCCGGAACCGGTTGCCGGGGCTGCGGGCGGCGGATCAAGGCTGATGCTGACGTTGGGATCGTTCTGGACCGCTGTGAGGAACGTGTCGCATTCGGCGGTCTTCCCGTCGAGGCACGTGACGTTGCCCGTCAGGCTGACCGCGGGCTCGGTGCCGGTGGCGTCCTGCGACCCGGTCGGTGCGATCGCGAGGTTGCACTGCTGGCCCTGGTTGCCCGCCTCGAACACGAAGCCGACGCAGTCCGGACCGCTGGAGCATCCCTGGTCCGCATGGGCATAGACGTCGGTGCTGAACGACCCGCCCGTGATTGTGACGGTGACCCGGGACGGAATGGCGGCATCCTGCTGGCCAACCCAGCTGATCGTCACGCAGGTGTCGGCGCCGGCGTCGTCCTGAGCACTCGGTGACCCGCCGATCGGAAGTTGCGCCAGCTGGACCGAGACGGCCTGGGACTGGTTGTCCGGCTGCGGCGCGGTCGTCCCCGTCTCGGGAGCGGACGTGTTCACGCCGCCGGGAGTGACCTCGGGTTGTGCAGTGCCGACGCATCCGGCGAGGCTCGCCGCACAGACGATGACCGCCGCGAGGACCACGCTGAATGCGCTCCCCCGATTTCGCAAAGCATCCATGACCGCCTCCGGCTGGAGGGGTGACACCGCGCCATGGCGCCCGCCACCGATGACCTGAGTATCCCGCAACGAGCCGCGGCGGGCAACCGCCGCAGCGACGTCGGCGCGTCAGGCCGGGACGGGTGAACCGGCGAAGGCGCTGCGGTAGCGGGTCGGGGCGACACCGACCTCCAGGTCGAAATGGTGCCGGAAGAGCGTCGGACTGCTGAACCCGCAGCGCGCGCTGATCTCGTCGATGGACATGCCCGTCGTCTCGAGGAGCAGTCGCGCGTGGAGGATGCGCTGCCGGTTCAGCCACTGCATCGGTGACACGCCGGTCTCCGCGCGGAACCGTCGCGAGAAGCTGCGCGTGGACATCCGGGCGCGCTGCGCGAGCGACGGGATGGTGTGGGGTTCGTCGAGCCGCTCGGTGAGGTATTCGAGGATCTCGGCCATCGCATCCCCTTCGACTTCGGGCACCGGCATGTCGACGTACTGCCGCTGGCCGCCGTCGCGCTGCGGTGGAACGACCATGTTGCGGGCGATGGTGTTCGCCACAGCGCTGCCCAGTTCGCGGCGCACCAGGTACAAGCACGCGTCGATGCCGGCAGCCGTGCCGGCGCTGGTGATCAGGTCGCCGTCGTCGACGAAGAGCACATCCGGATCGATGCGAGCCAGGGGGAAGCGCTTCTTCAGCTCGTCGGCGTAGCGCCAGTGCGTGGTGCACGCCCGCCCGTCGAGCAGACCTGCCGCGCCGAGCACGAATGCACCCGAACAGACGCTGAGGAGGATGGCTCCGCGGGCGGATGCGCGTCTCAGTGCCTCGAGCACTTCAGCAGGGTACTCGTCGCGGATGCGCGCGGCGGGCACCGCGATGAGGTCCGCGTCGTCCATCGCCTCCAGCCCATATGGCGGGGTGATGGACGCTCCGGTGGGATTCGTGATCGGCACGCCGGGTTCGACCCCGCACACGCGGAAGTCGAAGGCGGGGATGCCCGCATAGCTCCGGTCGAGTCCGAAGACCTCGCAGACGACCCCGAATTCGAACATCGCGAAGTCGTCGATCAGCGGTACGGCGACGGTCTTGATCATGAGACGAGTCTCTTCATCATGCGACAAGCCTACTGGCCGAATGTTTGCGAAGATAGTCCCAAAGCCACCTCGTGGCCGAATATATACTTCCGTATCGTTGATGCCATGACACAGGGAACGCTCACACTAGGACACAGCCACCGGATGGCGGCACACGAGACGCGACGGACCGCATCCCCCGCACAGCGCAAGCATCCGATCAGCGAGTTCATGGCTGCCGCCATCAGAGCACGCGGCGGCGAATCGAACAGGGACACCGAGCGGATGTTCCGCGACCTCCAGGCGGCGCAGGGCGCGCGCGAATCCGGGCGCTGACCTGGGCCGAAATGCGGCGCTTGCCGAAAATCTTTCGACGCAGCTCACAGGATCTGCAAAGACTTTCAAAGGATTACGCAAGAATTCGATAAATCGTTGACATTTCCTCGGGAACCCTTGTGCTCTTGCGGACAAGAGCCATAAAGTCGCCTCACTCGACTGGCCATCGCTCCGCGTCGAGTGCGCTCAGGCGTCCATCATCCCCGAGAGGAACCCGTCAACGATGACACGGAACATCGCTCGAACAGCCATCGCATCCGCCGCCGCTCTCGCCGTCACGATCACCATCGTCGCGGGCACAGGGGCGGCCGTGGCACAGACCCCGCCGCCCGCCCCGGCGGCCACCCGGGCGGCACTCGACCCGGCGCTCGTCGCGGGCCGCGGCGCCGACCTCGGCTTCGTGGAGCAGGAGGCCGAGAAGGCCGCGACGAACGGCACGGTCATCGGTCCGGACAGAACCGCCTACACCCTGCCTGCTGAGGCCTCGGGCCGTTCGGCCGTCAAACTCACTGCGGGCCAGTACGTCGAGTTCACCCTGCCCAAGGCGACGAATGCGATCACCGTCAGGTACAGCATCCCCGACTCCGCGACGGGCGGCGGAATTACCTCGCCCCTGAGGGTGACGGCACACGGCGTCTCGAAGACGATGACGCTCACCTCCCAGTACTCGTGGCTCTACAACCAGTACCCGTTCTCTAACGACCCTGGGGCCGGCCTGCTGCACCCCGACTGGTGGATCACGGAATGCGGCTGCGTTCCGAGCCAGACCACGCCCGCGCCGGTCATCACGACGCCGTTCCGTCCCATGCACTTCTACGACGAGCAGCGCCTGCTGCTGGGCAAGACGCTCAAGGCCGGCGACACGGTCCGTCTCGCCGTACCCGCAACCGGCGCGGCCGCGTGGACCGTCATCGACCTGCTCGACTCGCAGCTGGTGGGTCTTCCCAAGGTCGACCACGTCGCCGCGAACGTGCTGCTGTTCGGCGCCGACCCCTCCGGCAAGCGCGACTCGGCCCCCGCGTTCGACAAGGCGATCGCGGCAGCGAAGAAGCTCCACATCACGGTGTACGTGCCGCCGGGGACCTACCAGGTCAACCGCCACATCATCGTCGACGACGTCACGATCGAGGGTGCCGGCAGCTGGTACACGATCATCACGGGCAAGCAGGTGACCCTGTCGACACCCGCGCCCGACGGCTCCGTGCACACCGGCGTCGGCTTCTACGGCAAGGACGCCTCGGCGGGAGGCAGCACGAACGTGCATCTGTCGGGCTTCTCGATCATCGGCGACGTTCGCGAACGCATCGACACCGACCAGGTCAACGGCATCGGCGGAGCACTCAGCGATTCCACCATCGACGGCCTGTACATCGACCACACCAAGGTGGGCATGTGGTTCGACGGCCCGATGACGAACCTGAAGATCACGAACAGTGTGATCGTCGACCAGATCGCCGACGGCATCAACTTCCACACGGGAGTCACCGACTCGAGCGTGTCGAACACCTTCGTGCGAAACACCGGCGACGACGGTCTCGCGATGTGGTCGGAGAAGACGGCGGATGCACGCAACACGTTCGACCACAACACGGTGCAGACCCCCACGCTGGCGAACGGCATCGCGATCTACGGCGGAGAGGACAACACCGTCTCGAACAACCTCGTCGCGGACCCTCTGCGTGAGGGCAGCGGCATCCAGGTCGGGTCACGCTTCGGTGCAGTAGCCTTCACCGGCCACCTGTGGATCACCGACAACACGACGGTCCGGGCCGGAACGTACGAGCTGAACTGGAACATCGGGCTGGGCGCGATCTGGTTCTACGCCCTCGAGCGCAATATCGACGCCGACATCCAGGTCGTCGGCGACTCCTTCCTCGACAACACCTACAACGCGATCATGCTGGTCACCGATTTCCCGGTGAAGGACCAGTTCTCGATCACGAACGTGCACTTCAAGGACGTCAGGGTCGACGGCACGGGAACGTCGGTGCTGAGTGCGAGGTCGGCAGGCTCGGCTTCGTTCGAGAACGTGGATGCGCGCAATGTCGGCGCCGTCGGCATCAACAACTGCGGGTCGTTCCACTTCACGCCCGCCGGTTCGGAGTTCTCGGCGATCGACCTCGGCGGCAACGACGGTGGTGGAACGACGGGCCCTTGGTTCGCGCCGTGGGAGCTCCCGAACACCATCACGTGCGATGACCGTCCACCGGTGGTGGCTCCCCCCGCGCCGTCGACCTGGTGAGACGGGAGCCGGGCGGCGCTGACAACGTCGCCCGGGGGCCGGGCCGAGTAGCCTGATCGTGTGGATACGCCGGCCGCCGACATCGAGGTCGACGAGGGGCTCGTCCGCGAGCTCCTCGCCGACCAGCATCCCGATCTGGCCGACCTGCCGTTGCGCCTCGTCGCGAACGGATGGGACAACGTCATCTACCGGCTCGGTCTCGACTATGCCGTGCGGGTCCCGCGCCGCACCATAGCGGCACAGCTCGTCGAGCATGAGAACACCTGGCTCCCCCTGATCGGAACACTCGTCCACGTCGACATCCCGCTCCCCGTGCGCGTCGGCCTGCCGAGTCGCATCTTCCCCTGGCAATGGAGTGTGACCCGGTGGGTCGACGGAGAGCTCGCCGCCGATACGCCGTTCGACGAGCATGGAACCCTAGCGGTCGAGCTCGCCCGCTTCGTGCGAGAACTCCACGTCGCCGCTCCCCCGGAGGCACCGGCGAACCCGGTGCGCGGCGTCCCGCTCGAAACGCGGGCGGATGCGGTCGCCTCACGTCTCGCATCTGGCCGGGTCCCGAACGCCCCCGCTATCGCCGCCGCCTGGGAATCCGCCCTCGGGACACCGCGCTGGGAGGGGCCACCGCTGTGGATCCACGGCGACCTGCACCCGGCGAACATCATCGTCCGCGACGGTGGACTGGCCGCCGTGATCGACTTCGGGGACCTGACCGCCGGTGACCCCGCCACCGATCTGGCGACCGCTTGGCTCACGTTCGACGCAGACGGGCGCCGGACGTTCATCCGCGAACTCGCCGACGACGCGACCGCCTACGACGACGCGACCTGGTCACGCGCGCGCGGCTGGGCCGTCACCATGGCGACCGCGCTGCTCGCCAACTCGGGCGATGCGCCCGCCATGCGACGCATCGGCCTGCACGCGCTCGAACAGGTCCTCGAAGAGGCCGGCGCTTAGCCCTGCGCCGCTCAGCCGGGCATCGGCGCCGAACGAGCGATGAGGCGCTCGATCGCAGCGAGAGGAATGCCCACCCAGGTCGGCCTGCTCCGCGATTCGTACACGGCCTCGTACACCGCCTTGTCGAGTTCGAACGCGTCGAGCAGGAGCCGGTGACCCCGCACATCGAAGCCCGATGAAGCGATGTAACCGTCCACGTAGGAGCGTCGCGCCTCGGAGGCCCAGTCGCGCGCATCCGTGCCGTCGGTGTTCGCGAGCGCTCCGGCGACGTAGTCGAACGAGCGCAGCATGCCGGCGATGTCGCGCAAGGTCGAATCCGGACGCGACCGCTCATCCATCGGGCGCAGCGGTTCACCCTCGAAGTCGATGAGCATCCACCCGCGTTCGGGTGAGAGCAGCGCCTGGCCGAGATGCAGGTCGCCGTGGATCCGCTGCAGCGGAGGCAGGTCGCCCTCCGCAGCGGCGGAATAGACCGCCGAAATGCTCTCGGCGAGCGCTGCGACCCCGGGGACTTCCTTCGTCGCGACGCTCAGGCGTGCGCCCATGCTGACGAGCGCATCCGCGATGTCGTCGGGCCCGGCGGCCGTCGCCGGCAGCACGCGCGCCAGCGTCGCATGCACCTCGGCCGTGGCGATCCCCAGGTCGTAGGCCCGGTCGGCGAAGCTTTCCGCGTCGACTGCTGCGCGCAGCGCGACACGCCAGCCGTCGTCGAGCCCCGGCAGGAACTCCTGCGCGAACGCGAGCTGTCCGGTCGCCGTACCGCTGTCTCGCCCCGGGTCCGGCCAGGTCGCCGTCAGGTAGCCGACGAGGGGCGGCGCCCGGTGCGAGCCGCCCTGGGTGAGGGCCGCCTGCGTCGTCACATCCGGGTTCTCTCCGTGGTGCAGCACCCGGAACACCTTGGCGATCACGAACGGCAACGGACCACCCTCCAGGTCGTACACGATCGAGGTGTTCGACTGCTCGCCGCCGAGGACACGCGAGCCCACGACGCGCCCGGAAGCGCCGAAGGCCGTGCCGACCATGCTGACGTCGTCCCCGGCGATGGCGCGCTCACCGCTGATCGCATCGAGGAGTGCTGCCGTGAAAGCCGGGTCGTGGGGTCCGTCGTAGAGGTACTCTCCGCCCGCCTCACAGATCAGCGCGGGAGAGTCGGGCACGAGCATGGCCCGGCCCACCACGGGCACCTGGTAGAGAACGGGCACCTCGGGTGCCTCGTCGACGACCAGGTGGATGAAGCTGCGGGCCCCGTCTGTCGCGTCACCGAGCCGTGCGGTCCCGATGATGCGGATGCGCGGGGTCCGGCCCTTCGTCGCATACCAGCGTTGCCGCATCATCCAGGCACCGAGAAGGGCGGCGACATCGTCCATGTCTGAACCATACGCCGATCGGACGACCGGGTGTTCGACGCGCGCTGCGAGGACGGCTCAGGGGTTGATGGCGCTCCGCTGTTCGAGGAGCGGGCAGGCGAACGGGTCCTTCTCCCCCAGGCCGACCCTGTTGATGTAGCGGGTCACGATTCCGTACGACTCGGCCAGGCCGGTCTGCGTGTACGGGACATCATGGTCGCGGCAGAACTGGGCGATGGTGGGCGCCGCGCGCCGCAGGTGGGGTCGCGGCATCGACGGGAAGAGGTGGTGCTCGATCTGGTAGTTCAGCCCTCCCATCATGAAATCGATGAGCCTGCTGCCCCGGATGTTCCGGCTCATCAGCACCTGCCGCGTCAGGAAGTCGAGTTTCACGTTTTTGCCGACGATCGGCATCCCCTTGTGGTTCGGCGCGAAGGACAGCCCCATGTACATGCCGAAGAGTCCGAGCTGCACACCGAGGAAAGCTGCCGCGACGCCCGGCGAGAGCACGATGAAGACGAGCGCCAGGAACGCGATGATCCGGGTGAGGAGGAAGACGATCTCGACCGGCCTGCGCTGCATCGGCGCAGGCGCGAACACGCGTCGCACGCTGGAGGCGTGGAGCGAGAGCCCTTCGAGGAGGAGCACCGGGAAGAAGAACCAGCCCTGATGACCGATGAGCCACCGCACCAGCGGGTTCGTGTGGACCCTGACCTGCGCGGCGGTGAACGACACGACGGGCAGGTCGAGGTCGGGGTCGACACCCTCCTTGTTGGGGTTCGCATGATGGCGGGTGTGTTTGTGCTGCCACCAGCCGTAGCTCATACCGACGAAGAGGTTGCCGATGACGAGACTCGTCCAGTCGTTCCACCGCCCGGAACGGAAGATCTGGCGGTGGGCGGCATCGTGCCCGAGGAAGGCGATCTGGGTGAAGACGAAGGCGAAGACGACCGCGGTGACAAGTTGCCACCAGCTGTCGCCGATCAGGATGAACAGGGCGACGCACGCGGCGACGGAGACGGGCACCGCGATGAGTTTGGTCCAGTAATACCCGTAGCGGCGGCGCAGGAGGCCGGACTCCCTGATCGTTCCCGCCAGCTCGACGTAGACGTCGGTCGACCGCGGGCTGCGAGCCCCGGCCGGGGTGACGATGGTACTCATGAGCGCTCCCGTGCGGTCGAATTCGAACCGCTGCCGGGGTCTTGAGCAACACCTTCATGCTACTCGGCATTGCGGCGCCGGGGGCCGACTCACAGCGTGCTATCGGCGTCGCGTCTCGCGGGGATGCCCTAGAAGATGCCCTAGAAGTTGAGCCGGCGTTCGACGACGCGTTCGGCGACGTCCCTCAGCCGCTCGTTGTGCTGCCGCGCATAGGAGCGCAGGATCGCGAACGCCTCATCCACCGGGACCTGCCGTGTCTGCGACACGACGCCTTTCGCCTGCTCGATCAGGACCCGGCTGCCCAGCGCATGCTCCAGCTGGTCGGACAGCACCCGGCCGTCGCGGATCGCGCGCTCCTGCAGGATGCCGATGGTCGCCACATCCGCCAGCGCACGGGCGACCGCCGCATCCTCGCCCTGCAGTGCACCGGCCGAGCGGCCGAACAGGTTCATCGCACCGATCGTCGACGTTCGCAGACGGAGCGGGACCGCAAGAACCGACCGGAAACCCGCCGCTATCGCCGCCTCGCGAAAGCGCGACGGACGATATGCGTCGATGTCATCGACGACGACGACCGCACCGGTGCGGAAGCTTTCGACGCACGGGCCTTCGCCCGCATCCACCTGGGCGACCTCGACCCGTTCGCTCCAGCCGTCGGACGATGCGATCGGATGGAGCGCTCCGGCGGGGTCGGAGAGCACGATCCCGGCGGCCTCGATCCCGAGGATCTCCACACACTCCTCGACCAGAGTGTGCAGCAGGTCGACGACGTCGTAGCCCGCGACCAGGGTGTCCGCGAGCGTGACGAAGGTCGCCATGAGGCGGGCCTCACGACTCTCATTCACGACACCAATGTCGCGCGCATCCGTCGACATGTAGCCATTGTAGGTTCGGATGCGCGTTAGTTTCGGATGCGCGTTGATGAGACTCCCAGCCAATGCGCACGACTTTGCCATGGGTTGTCACCGGATCGCCCAGATCCGTTTCGTACGGTATCAGGGTTGGTGGCACAGTACGCCGCCTCGTCGCGTAGACACCTCGCGCCGGCCTCCCCTGAACGACCCCGACCCTGGCCGGCTGACGATCTTCCGCGGCGTCCAGCCCGCTCATGGTCCACGCCCTCATCACGGCGGACACGACCACGCCCGCAATCGGCCACGGCCAGTTCTGCGCAGCGGGGAAATCCTAACCCGGGAAGTACATGCTCAGCTCCGCCTCGTCCATCCTGTCCGTCAAGCACATCATCCAGGGCGTCGCCGCCGCAGCACTCACCGCTGCGATCGTCGTGCCCTCCCTCATCGCCCACAACGCCCAGGCATCGGAGCGCGTCGCTGCGGCGCACGAACTCTCCGTTTCGACCGGGATGCACCACGACCAGCTCTCCGTCTACGCCGGTATCGTGCGCGACCGTCTCGATGCCGAGGCCGCCAAGACGATCTCCGCCGGCTCGCAGACCGTCAAAGCGAACAGCTCCACGGTGAGCACGGCGGCGGCGAGCCAGGCGCTCACCCAGCTCGCCAGCTACGAGAAGCTCCCCGACACGGCCGTGCGGGCACGCATCGACGCCGCGAACGCCGCCATCCACACGGTCGCTGCGAAGGCCGCGCAGGTGCGCCAGGCCGCTGCGGCGGCCGAGGCGAAGCGCCTCGCGAACACGCCCGACGGCGCCCGTGCCACTGCGCACACGATGATGGCGCAGAAGTACGGCTGGGGCGACGGCGAATTCCAGTGCCTCAGCAACCTTTGGCAGAAGGAGTCCGGCTGGTCGTACACGGCCTACAACCCGGGCGGCGGCGCGACCGGCATTCCCCAGGCGCTGCCCGGCAGCAAGATGGCGAGCGCCGGCGCCGACTGGCAGACCAACGCCGCCACGCAGATCAGCTGGGGCCTCGACTACATCGCCCGCTCGTACGGAACTCCGTGCAGCGCGTGGTCGCACTCGCAGGCCATGAACTGGTACTGATTCGCCGGTACTGATTCGCCGGTACTGATTCACTGGTACTGATTCACGCCTGGGACCGGCAGCGCCTATTCGGTGCTGCCGGTCCCTTTCTTTGTCCCGGATCCTGCTGCTTGTGCTGCCTGCGGACTGCTGCCTGCTGCCTGCTGCCTGCTGCCTGCCGCCTGCCGCCTGCCGCCTGCTGCCTGCCGCCTGCTGCCTGCAGCCTGCAGCCTGCCTGAACAATAGTGTGATCGGGGGTTTCGTCGAGTCCTCCACAATTGGGTGTTCTCGGAATCTATCCACAGGGAAATTGCTGATCAAAGGTTGTTTATTCGCGGCTCCGAATGTCGGTGGTTGCTGGTTAGGTTGAACCATGACCTTCCCACCCGCCGACGATCTCGACACGGTCGCTGCTGCGCTCGACGCGTTGCGTGCGCTCGAAGCGGATCCGGTGGCGGATACAAGTGCAGTGGTGGCGGGGGCGGATGCGGGTGCAGTGGCGGATGCGGGTGCATCCGGTCTGAGTGAGGCGCAACTGCACGCCCGGTCGCTGGCGGCGATCGGCGCAGTGCGGGCGGCGCTGGAGCGGGTGGCGTTGCGGCGGATCGCCGCCCTGGACCGGGCCGGCAGCCTCGACCCAGCCACGGATCCGGTGCGGGCCGGCGGGCACGGTGATATCGGGTCGTTCCTGGCGGAACTGTGGCGGACCAGCCTGCCGCACGCCCGCCAGCTCTGTGCGGTGGCCAGGGCGACCGCACCGAAACACACGCTCACCGGCGAAGAACTACCACCGGAGTTCCCCGAACTGGCTGCCGCACTGCTCGGTGACCCGGGCCATTCTGGTGATCCGGGCGACCCGGAAGCCTCGGGCGACCCCAAGACCGGCGCTGCGCCCACCGGTCACGTATCGGTGGAGCAGGCGGCAGTGATCATCCGGGAACTGGGCAAGACCGGCGACGGCTGCAGCCTGGAGCAACGCCATAGGGGTGAGCGGTTGCTGGTCGAACATGCACCGGCCCTGACCGTCGAGCAGATGCGCCGGTCGGCGATCCAGCTCCGCGACCGGCTGGATGAGGACGGCACCGAACCCCGCGAGCAGATCCAGCGCCGGCGGCGGTCGTTGACGATCACCACCACCCGGGACGGGATGACCCGGATCGACTGGCGCCTCGACGCCGAATCCGCCGGCCATGTGGTACCGCAGATCACCGCCTACGTCACCCGCGACTTCCACGACAAACGCAACGGCCGCAACACCAGTGACGGTCACGACGTAGACGAATCCCGCGACACTGGCGACACCTTCGACGGTCACTACTTACGCGACTCCCGGGGCACTGGCGACACTGGCGACACTGGCGACATTGGCGAGTCCGGTCACACCGGTGACGCCCGTAATGCATCGGCCCGGCTGGCGGGGGTGCGGTTCGAAGACCCCGAACCCGACACACCGGACACTCCCGCGATGCCGGAGACCCGGAGCATGGCCCAACTCCGGTCGGATGGGGCGGTCGAGGTGTTCCGGCACCGAGCCGGCTGCACGTCCGGTATCAGCAGTCCGCCGGTGACCATGATCGTAAGAGTCAGCCTGGCCGACCTGCGCCGTGGGAAAGGTGCGGCGGAGATCGACGAGGTACCCACCCCGGTCAGCGCGGCTACGGCACGGCGGCTCGCCGCCGACGCGAACCTCATCCCGATGGTCTTAGGTCGTGACAGCGAAGTCCTCGACCTGGGCCGCAAGCAACGACTGTTCTCCCCGGCGCAGAAACACGCCCTGGCCGAACGGGACGGCGGCTGCGCCTGGACCGGCTGCCCACACCCACCCTCCTACACGCAGGCGCACCACATCCGCTGGTGGGACAGAGACACCGGACCGACCGATCTGAAGAACGGGATCCTGCTCTGCTCGCACCACCACCATCGGGTGCACGACGACGGCTGGGACATCCAGGTCCGTGATCACATCCCCTGGTTCACGCCACCGGCGCACCTCGACCCGACCCGCACGCCCCGCAAAGGCGGACGCATCCGCCTGCCCGACAAGGCACCACCATGAGACTCGTATCACGATGACCACCACCATGACCTGACGCCCCCGCGCCCAGCGCCAGTGCCACCACGGCGCCAGCTCGCGGCTCCCGGTCGCGGCGGCCCAGTCCGTTGACGACCGCCGACCCGACGACCCGGCGACCCGACGACCCGACGACCCGACGACCCGACGCCCCGACGCCCCGACGACCCGACGACCCGACGCCCCGACGACCAACCATCCCACGTCCGGCAACGCCGGTACGCTCGAGCACCCGTCGGCCAGCGATACGCCGGGCTCCCCCTCGTGCCGATTAGACTCCTGACAATGAGTGAAACAGTGATCCAGGGCGCCCATCTCGTGGGCAGCATCAACCTTCCCGATGCGGCGACCACCTTCCGAACGGTCAGTGAACACCTCGGCGATCGCCTGAAGCGCATCCCCGATGGCGAAGTCGGTGAGCGGTTCTACTGGATCCAGTTCCAGACCAAGCGTTTCGACACGATGGCGGGCATCTCCCGCATCCCCGTCGAGCCGTTCTACATCCGCGGAATCTTCGACGGCCGGCCCTTCACGATCGACGACGGCGTCGACGCTGACGACCTCGTCTTCCCCAGCCTCGGGTATGCGGATGCCGCGATCCAGTCCTACGCCACGTTCGCCGACCTGAAGAGCCAGGGCGCGATCGCCCAGGGAACACGTTTCCAGGTGTCCCTTCCGACCCCGGCCGCAGTGGTGGGAGCGTTCGTCGTGGCCGACGACCGCGCGGCTTTCGAGCCCGCCTTCGAGCGTGCGCTGTACGCCGAACTCGACCGCATCCTCGAAGCCGTTCCGCACCGAGAGCTCGCCATCCAGTGGGACACCGCCGTCGAGTTCGCGCTGCTCGAATCGTCGAACATCCGCTCGCACCACGCGGTCACGCCGTGGTTCGACGATGTGATGGGTGGGGTGGTCGAGCGCGCAGTGCGACAGGCCTCGCAGGTGCCCGAGGGCGTCGACCTCGGCTACCACCTCTGCTACGGCGACGTCGAAGAGGCGCATTTCGTGCAGCCCACCGACGCCGGCTACCTGGCGACGTTCACCTCACGTCTCCTGGCAACGAGTCCGCGGAACGTGAACTGGGTCCACCTCCCCGTCCCGATCGAGCGTGACGACGACGACTACTTCGCTCCCCTGGCCGGCGTCGAGCTGCCCGAGAGCACCGAACTGTACCTCGGCCTCATTCACCACGAAGACGGGGTCGAAGGAGCCCTGCGACGCTCGCGCGCAGCGGCGACCGCACAGCCGCACTTCGGCGTCGCCACCGAATGCGGTTTCGGCCGAGGCCCGAGCGAGCGGACCGGCCCACTGCTCGACCTGCACACTGCAGTCGCCGACGCCTGGTCGTAGACGATGCTGATCCTCGACGAGGAAGCATTCGAAACCCTGGTCACCGACGAGCTCGATCAGCTCCCCGACGACATGGTGGACGGTCTCGACAATGTCGTATTCGTCGTCGAGGACCGCCCGGAGGACGGCTCACTCGACGTGCTCGGGCTGTACGACGGCGTCGCCCTCACCGAACGCGGACAGTACGGGTTCGGAGAGATGCCGGACCGCATCATCCTCTACCGCGAGCCGCTGCTGTCGATCTGCGATACGGTCGACGAACTGCGCGACGAGATCCATGTGACCCTCGTCCATGAGATCGCGCACTTCTACGGCATCGACGACGACAGACTCCACGAACTCGGCTGGGACTGAACCCCCAGTCGACGAATTGCCCGTCGACGCATCGCCTGCGCTTCACTCGTCGTCGCGGATGGCCTCCACGGGATCGCTGTCCGGAGCGTCGAAGGTGTACTGGACGTGAAGCTCTCCCTGGATCTCACGGGACGAGCCCGCGTTGTACCAGAACAGCGATTCGAGACCTTCGACCGCCGCGACCGCGCCGAGGCGGTCGTCGTAGCGCCCGCCGATCAGCACACGCCGATCGGTCTCTCCGGCCAGCGGTCCGTCGACGTACTCGACGACGTACTCTTCACTGACCCGCTCTGCATCACTCATGCCACAACGTTAACCCCGCTCGGGCTCACCTGTCGCGTGCCACGAGCGGCCAGTCGGTCACGTCGAGCACGACGTCCGCCTGCTCGATCGGCGTCTCACGCGCCAGATAGTCGTCGAATTGGGCCTGCCAATGGTCCCAGTGGGCGTCGAAGCCGCCGTGGTCCCGTCGCAAGGCGCGCTCCTTGCGCAGGTCGTCTTCGGCCGTGAGCCAGATGCGCAGGTCCGCCAGCGGCGCGTTCGCCCGCGACAGGGTGCCGCATCCTTCGACCACGAGCGGACGCGAACCGTCGACGACGGTCCACTCGTCGAGCCGCCCGAGCGTCCAGCTGTACCGTTGCCAGCGCGCGGTCCGGCCGGCGCGCCTCGGTGCCAGCAACTCCGTCCCGAGATCGGCGCTGCCCTCGTCCAGTCCTCCCCAGCCCGGGTAGAGGTCATCCATGCGCACGAGCGTGGGTTCGGCGCCGCCCGGCCAGCGCGAGACGAGCAGGTCGGCGAGGGTGCTCTTTCCCGCGCCGGCCGGTCCATCGATGAGCACGACCGCGGCGTGCCCGGATGCGCGACCGACCGCATCCGCCCTCGCAACACGTTCCAGCAGCGTCTCGATCTCAGGATGCGCCGACAAGGTTCCAGCTTCCCGCAGCGACCGCGACCCCGGTCGCGAGCAGCGCCACTGCGACGCCGAGAAGGACCACCATCCAGTCCCGGAGGCGGAACAGGGATGGGCGCGCCCAGGTGCGACCCGTCGAGGCGCCGAACCCGCGTGCCTCCATCGCAGTCGCCAGTTTGCTTCCCCGGCGGATCGAGAGCACGAGCAGCGCGAACGACTGCCCGAAGAATCGCCGCACCGCGCCTCGATCGGCGACCCCGCGCGCGCGCCTGGCCAGACCCAGCGCGCGCCAGTCGTCGACGAACAGGCCTACGAGGCGCAGACCGGCGAGACCGCCCAGCACGAACCGCGCAGGAAGCCGCAGCACCTGCGCGAGGCCGTCGGCGAGATCGGTGGGGTCGATCGTCACGAAGAGCAGCACCGCGGGGATGCCGATGGCCAGCACGCGCAACGCTGTCGCCGCCCCGAGGGCGATCGACCCGTCGCTGACCTCGATGAGCGACCAGTGCGCGTACACGGTGCCCGAGGTCCGTCCATAGAGCACGGTGGTCAGCCCGGCGAGCGGAGCGGCGATCCACACGGGCGCCGTGCGCACGACGACGAGTTTCGGCGGGAGTCCCACGAAAGCCAGCAGGACGAGTTCGGCCACAAGTGCGACCGCGGCGGTCACCCAGTCGATGGTCAGGAGAAGCCCGAGAGTGACGGCCAGGGAGAAGCCGAGCTTCGCCACCGGGTTCACGCGGGCGAGGGGGCCTTGGCGGTAGGGGCTGATGACCGTCATCGGGTCCTCCCGGCGGTCGCCTCGGCGGGGCGGTCGGCATCCGACTGCAGCAGCAGCCGGGTCGCACCGATCGCCGCGATGAAATCCAGGTCGTGGGTCGCCGCGACGATCGCGTGTCCGCTGCTGCGCAACTCGGCGATCAGTTCGACGAGTCCTGCCCAGGTGAGGGCGTCCTGCCCGAACGTCGGCTCGTCGAAGACGAGCACCCGCGGGCGGGTGATTAGCGCGGTCGCCACGGACAGGCGACGTTTCTGGCCGCCTGAGAGCGTGAACGGGTTGGCATCGGCCAGCGTGCTGAGCCTGAGCCGCTCGAGCAGCTCATCGACCCGACGCGACCGCTCGGCCGGATGCATGCCCAGCGCCCGCGGGCCGACCTCGAGTTCAGCGCGAACGCTGGCCCCGAGCAACTGGTGCTCCGGGTTCTGGAAGACGTTGCCGATGCGGGTCAGGAGCTGCGCCGACTTCCATCGGATCGGGCTGGCCACGGCTCCCTGCGCGAGCGCCGGGGTCGCCACGAGAGATCCGGCCGCCGCGGGGATCAGACCGCCGAGCGTGAGGGCGAGCGTCGACTTGCCGACCCCGTTTCGCCCCGTGAGAGCAGTGGCAGACCCGGCATCGACGGCCAGGTCCACGGTGTGGGGCAGCGGATCGCTTCGCCCCCTGCGAAGAACGAGACCGGATGCGCTCAGCAGCGTCGCGCTGCCGGAGAGGGTCGGCCGCTGGGGCGTCGCCACCGTGTCGTGCGGGAGCCAGACACCGGCACGGCGCAGGGTGTCCGTGTTGTCGGCGAGCACCGCATCCGGTGCACCGTCTGCGAGGACGCCGCCGTCCGCTGCGAGCACGATCACCCGGTCGACGAGGTCGCGCCAGACGGAGACGCGATGCTCGACCACGATGAGCGTGGCGCCGGTCGATGCGACCACGCCGCCGACAGCGTCACGCACCTCCTGCACGCCCTCGGGATCGAGGTTCGCCGTCGGCTCGTCGAGGAGAACCAGCCCCGGACGCATGGCGAGAATGCCGGCGAGGGCGAGACGCTGCTTCTGACCACCCGACAATGTCGAGGTGGGATGGTCAAGTGGCAGCCCCAGCCCGACCGCGTCGAGGGATGAGCGCACGCGAAGCCAGGCCTCGTCGCGCGGAACACCCAGGTTCTCGCAGCCGAACGCGACATCGTCGCCGACGCGCGCGAGGATGACCTGGGCATCCGGATCCTGGAGCAGCAGTCCGGCCCGGCCGCGCCGCGCGCCCGCCGGCTCACCGTCGACCAGGAGCCTGCCGTGAGTCTCACCCTCGTCGTCGCCTCCGAGTACACCCGCAAGCGCTGCGAGCACCGTGCTCTTGCCCGACCCGGATGCGCCGAGCAACAGCACCCGCTCGCCCGGTTCGATGCGCACCGACAGGTCGCGAACGGCCCATGCCGCGCGCCCGCCGTACCGCCAGCCCCAGCCTTCGCTCGTGACCGACGCGGGACGGATCTCCATGTCCGGGATGCTCAGACCCGCGCCGACGCCGACCGACCGGCGGCGAACCGGCTGAGCGCACCCGTCTTCGCGAGTGCCTGCACGATCAGCCACGAACCGAGGCCCGCGAAGAGGATGCCCGAGATCGTGGTCGAGATCGTGTAGATGATCGCGAACTCCGGCTTCGCTCCCGGGTAGGAGTAGATGAGGTCGAGGACGGACTCGGCGAGCCCGGCGCCGGCCCCCGCGATCAGGGCGACATAGAGCCGCCAGTTCGCGTACAGGAACAGCGCGAAGACGATCTCAGCGCCCAGACCCTGAACGAGACCGGAGAGCAGGGTCGTGAGACCCCACTGGGTGCCGAGCAGCGCCGAGACGACGGCGGCGACCAGTTCGGTGAAGATGGCGGCGCCGGGCTTGCGGATGATCAACGCGCCGAGGACGCCGGCGAACAGCCACGGCCCGTTGAGGATGCCCTGCAGACCGGGCAGCGCGGCCGTGACGGGCGCGCTGATCGGAGTCCAGGCGATGCCCCAGGCCCAGAAGATGACGCCGCTCGCGACGGCGACGACGCTAGCCACGACGATGTCGACAACCCTCCACCTGAAG
This sequence comes from Leifsonia tongyongensis, assembly GCF_010686705.1. GTDB lineage: Bacteria > Actinomycetota > Actinomycetes > Actinomycetales > Microbacteriaceae > Diaminobutyricibacter > Diaminobutyricibacter tongyongensis. Next base: position 883,626 of record NZ_JAAGWY010000002.1, read on the forward strand.
GTGCGCGCCGGTCGGGTGGTTGTCGATGCGATTGTTGCATGCACTGTTCGTGCCCTTTCACTCGAGGAAAAGAGGGCACGGGATTGAGATGTTGCGGCCTCCCTGCGCTGGCATTATCCAGATCAGGTTCGACGGTCGAAGCTTGAGAAGCTTCCTCTCAGCCCGGCTCACCGGACTCCCGTGTTCGTGGAGAAGTCTAGCGGACTAACGCTTCAGTGCGCGGATGATGCGGGTCCAGGCGAGGCCGGCGACGAAGACGAACGGGATGCCGACCGCGATCAGTGTGATGATGTTCGCCCTGAAATGGAGACCGTCGGCGTCGCGCACATATGCGCCGAGCGGAATGCTGTAACCGCCCCCGCCGCCGCCCCCTGCGCTCCGATCCTCGTCGCCGCCCATCGAGCCCGAGCCGAACCCGTATTGCACGAGTGCGACCGGGATGAGTGTGACGCCGTCGAGTTCGATCGGGTCACCGTAGACCGACCTGATGCCGTTGGACGTCAGGGTTTCCGCAAGTCGGAGCGAGGTGTTCGTCATGGTGCCACGCTACCCGCCGACGCGGCCGGTGAACAGGGCACGTCGACCGCATCCACAGGCTGCGCCCAGCGTTTGCGGACGGTTCTCACCAGAGGGCGGGGAATAATCGTCGGGTGTCGAACGCCAGAGCCATCCGCGGGACCCGCGGTCTCGCCGTCGGCGTGCTGGCGCTCCTGACCGGTGCGCTGATCCTGTGGCACGGGCTCCTGCCCGACGTGGGCGGGGCGGCTTCGCTGATCGAGACGTTCCTCCCGTGGCTCGGCGGCGCCATCCTGGTGCTCGGCGTCGCAGCCGTGTTGCGCTTGTCGCTGCTCGGCGGCATCTGCGTCGCGGTCGCAGCCGCCATCTGGTCGCTCACGTTCGGCCCGGCCTTCCTTCCCGGAATGGCGACCGGCGCGACGTCGCTGACCGTCGCGAGCGAGAACATCCATGCGCCGAACTCGGCTGCCGGCGCGATTGCGGCCGACCTGGCCGCGAAGAATCCGGATGTGATCGCGCTGCAGGAGCTCGATGCCGCATCGCGCACGGCGGTGGCGGCCACGCTCGGCACGAAATACCCGTACTCGCAGGTCGTCGGGACGGTCGGAGTGTGGAGCCGCATTCCGATCACCGGGGAAAAGAAGCTCGACCTCGGGCTCGGCTGGGACCGTGCGCTCTGGGTCGAGTTGGATACGCCGGGCACTCCGACGAGGGTCTACGCCGTCCACCTGGCGTCGGTGCGCCCCGGCCAGTACCAGCAGCGGGACACGATGCTCGCCAACCTGACGGCGACGCTGAAGGCCGACCGTTCGCCAAGGGTGGTCGTCGTCGGCGACTTCAACAGCGCATCCACCGACCGCGAGTTCACCCCGCTGACGCACGTCGTCCACGAAGCGTCCCAGAGCGACCTCGGGTTCGGGTTCACGTGGCCGGCGGAGTTCCCCATCGCACGGCTCGACCACGCGCTCACCCGCGGGATGACCACGGTCACGAACACCGTGCTCCCCGACAACGGCAGCGACCACCGGGGCATCCTCGTCGGCTTGCGCTGACGCGCGAGCCGCGAGCCCGCGCCCCGAGCCCGCCCCGCGAGCGCACCCAGTCGTCGCCAACTCCCCTCATTTGCAAAGCTTTCGGTGAGTTGGTGACGACTGATCGGTCAGTCGTCCGGCATCGCACGCGGGTTCGCCGTCTCGCCGACGACCCGCCCGCTCGATCTGACAAGGGAAGCCGGGCCGATCGCCCCGCGGCCGAACTTGGCGCTGACCTGGTCGAGCGTCCGCTCCGCCTCGCGCCATTCCTCATCGGGATCCCAGAGGCCCAGCCTGCTGCCGCCGGCGTCGTCGAGTTGTTCGACCCGCACCCCGATCAGGCGGATCGGCGTCCGGCCGAGGTCGAGCGCATCGTAGATCGAGGTCGCCTCCTCGAAGATCCGGCGGCCGACGTTGGTCGGCTCGGCAAGGGTGCGCGACCGGGTGACGGTGCGGAAGTCGGAGAACCGGAGTTTGAGTGCGACCGTCCGGCCCACGAGCTCGTGCTTGCGCAGGCGCGCCCCGACCTGGGTCGACAGCCGCAGCAGTTCCCGGCGCAGCCTCACCGGGTCGGAGACGTCCTGCTCGAACGTCATCTCGTGGCCGACGCTCTTCTCGCGGGTCGTGACGACGACACTCCGCGGATCGACACCGTTCGCGAGGTCGTGCAGCTTGCGGCCCGAGGCTTCGCCGACCGCGCGCTGCAGCACGGCGAGGGGGGTATCGGCGAGATCGGCGACGGTGCGCAGCCCCAGTCGCTGGAGGGACTGCCGGGTGCTCTCACCCACACCCCACAGAGCCCCGACGGGAAGCGGCCGCAGGTAGGCGAGAGTCTCGGATGCAGGGATGACCAGCAGTCCGTCGGGCTTGGCGCGCCCGGACGCCAGCTTGGCGACGAATTTGGTCGACGCCGCACCGACCGAGCAGGTGAGTCCGGTCTCGTCGCGGACCCGCGTACGGATCAGTTCGGCGATGCGACGGGGAGACCCGAGCAGCCGGCGGGCTCCCGACACGTCGAGGAAGGCTTCGTCGATGCTCAGCGGCTCCACGAGCGGAGTGACCTCGGAGAAGATCGTCATCACGCGCTCGGAGTACTCGCGGTACTTCTCCATGTGCGGGGGCAGGATGATCGCGCTCGGGCAGAGCCGCAGCGCCTGCGACACCGGCATCGCCGAGCGCACACCGAACCGGCGGGCTTCATAGGTGGCACTCGTGACCACGGAGCGCGGGCCGGGATGGCCGACGATCGCCGGCAGGCCCCGCAGCTCCGGATGGTCGAGGAGCTCGACGGCCGCGAAGAACGCGTCCATATCGACGTGAAGGATGGTCGCCGTCGCGTCGTCGACCGCATCGGTCGTCACCCGCCGATCGCTGCCATCCGCTCGTCCCACTCCCCCAGCTTGCCACGCGTGGGAGCGAGTAGCGTTTCACCTATGGAATTCAGATACCTCGGAAACTCCGGCTTCAAGATCTCGGAGATCATTTACGGCAACTGGCTGACCCACGCATCGCAGGTCGAGAACGACGTTGCGAAGAAGTGCGTCCAGGCCGCCCTCGACTCGGGCATCACCACGTTCGACACGGCAGACGCGTACGCGAACACCGAGGCGGAGCGCGTCTTGGGCGACGCTCTGAAGGGCCAGCGGCGGTCATCTCTCGAGATCTTCACCAAGGTGTACTGGCCGACGGGTCCGAAGGGGCACAACGACGTCGGTCTGTCGCGCAAGCACATCATGGAATCCATCGACGGCTCACTGGAACGGCTCGGAACCGACTACGTCGACCTCTACCAGGCGCACCGCTTCGACTACGAGACTCCGATCGAGGAGACCATGCAGGCGTTCGCCGACATCGTGCGCGCGGGGAAGGCCCTGTACATCGGTGTCTCGGAGTGGAACGCCGACCAGCTGCGCGCCGGGCACAAGCTCGCGCGCGATCTCGGCATCCAGTTGATCTCCAACCAGCCGCAGTACTCGATGCTCTGGCGTGTGATCGAATCCGAGGTCATCCCGACGTCGGCTGAGCTCGGCATCTCGCAGATCGTCTGGTCGCCGGTCGCCCAGGGTGTCCTCACCGGCAAGTACAAGCCGGGGGCTGGAGCGCCGGAGGGCAGTCGTGCGCTCGACGCCAAGGGCGGTGCGAACACCATCAAGGGCTTCATGCGCGACGACATCCTGAACGCGGTGCAGAAACTGCAGCCGATCGCCGACGAGCTCGGAATCACCATGGCGCAGCTCGCCGTCGCGTGGGTGCTCCAGAACCCGAATGTGGCGGGCGCGATCGTCGGCGCTTCGCGTCCGGAACAGGTCGCATCCAATGCCAAGGCCGCGGGCATCAAGCTCGACGCGGCCGTGCTCGCCCGCATCGACCAGGCCGTCGGCGACGTCGCGGAGACCGACCCCGAGCAGACCGTCTCACCCGACAGGCGCCCGGCCTAGCCGCGCCGGGCCCAGCCGCGCCGGGCCCAGCCGCGCCGGGCAGCCCCGGTGGTCGCCGTTCTCAGACGAGCGCGGCGACCACCGGGGTGAACCACTCGCGGAACGCGGCCGAGTCGTCCCTGAGCGACGTGCTCGCGACGACGGTGTGAGGTGCGACGATCCAGGCCCCGGGCTCGGCGAGCGGCAGGACGTAGATGTCGAGGCGGAAATAGCCGGCCTGCCGACGCAGTTCATGCTCGCGGTCGCGCACGACGTCGACGATGTCGGCCGCACGGCGGGAATGCTGCAGCAGGCTCAGGCGTGCGTACTCCGCGTGACGCTCCGCACTCCAGTCGAACGCCTCCTCATAGTGCTCCGTGACGAGGTCCTGCAGCTCGATCGCCCGGTCGAACACCTCGAAATGCGGGGGCTTCAGCTGCGTGACGATCGGGCGTCGTTCGCGCTGCAGCGAGAGTTCCCACCACGCGCGCCACTGCTCGGCCAGTGCTGCACGGTCGGTGTTCGAGGTGTGTCCCTGCACCGTCGGACGGGGCAGCGGATGCGACCCCGACGCCGGGTGCATCACGCGCGCGACGGGCGGGAAGACCCGTGGGATGGGCGGCCTCTCGACAGCCGTGAGGCCGGCGAGGTCGCGGAGCGCGAGGGCCATCAGCAGGTCCCACGGACAATCCTCCGTGACCTGCCATCGAAGGGTGCCCTCGACGAACATGGTGTCAGCATAGATTCCACCCCTGACAGCCGCCAGTGCCCGACCCTCACGCTGTGGGGACGATCGGCACGCTTCGGACACGATCGTCCGACGGGCGCTTCACGCCGATCGCAGAGCGTCCGCCGGCGCCAGCCGCGCAGCCCGCGCTGCCGGGTAGATCCCCGCGACCGCGCCGACCACGATCGTGGCCGCGACGGCGGGGCCGGCGACCCCGAGGGAGACGACGGGCGGGGTCCCCTGCACCGTTGCCACCACCCAGGTCACCGCGGCTCCCAGCGCGACACCAGCGACCCCGCCGCATGCTGAGAGGAGGATCGACTCGAGGAAGAACTGCACGGACACATGACGTGACCGGGCACCGAGCGCACGCCGCAGGCCGATCTCCGTGCGGCGCTCGAAGACCGCGATGACCATGATGTTCGCGATCCCGACCCCACCGACGAGCAGCGCGACACCAGCGAGCGCGACGAACAGGTCCACGAACGTGTTGCGTGCCTCGAGGCGTGCGGCCAGCACATCCGACGGTCGCCTGACCTCCACCTGGTCCGGCGCATCCGGCGACGCCGTGAACGGGAGGACGGCGGCCACGGCCGCCGTCCGATCCGGGTCGGTCCGCAGGTAGATCCGCGTCGGCGTTCCATCGAAGCCGAGCTCCGCCTTCGCCAGGGGGAAGGTGACGAGCGCCGCGTCGTCGAGTTCCGGCGCCACCACGACAGGTGCGAGGATCCCGACGACCGCGAAGTAGCGCCCGTCGATGAAGACCTGCGTCTGCGGTCCGAGCGTAGCGATACCGAGGTTCTGGGCCGCACTGAAGCCGAGCACGACCTCCGGGTACGTCGTCGCCGCCCTGCCGAGGTACTGCCCGCGGATGAGCCTCCCGTCGAGTGCCGGGAGCAGGGAGCCCTGGGCCGCCACGACACTGATTCCCGAGGTGTCCATCTCCGGCACGGCCGCGCTTCGGCGCACTGTCGCGCCCGCGATCGTTCCGACCGCTGTGACGTCTTCGACGGGCGGGATCGCCCCGATCATCGTTTCCGCGGTCGACGGCAGGGGGGTGATGTTCCCACTGAACGTCTGGCCTGTCGCAACGGTCAGGAGATTCCCTTCGGCTCCGAGCTGCGCCAGCAGCCGCGCCTGCGATGAGTCCGAGAGCCCGAGCACCGAGACGAGCGCCGCGACGGCGACAGCGATCCCGAGCGCCGACAGGATCGAGCGTGTCCGGCGAGCCGCGAGTCCGCCCGCCGCCAGCCGGATCGCCTCCCCCGCCCGCATCCGGGACCGGAGCCTGCGCTCCTCATTCGTGCGCCGCATCACGCAGCCGCCGAATCGTCGACGATGCGCCCGTCGCGCAGAGCGACCCGGCGGTGCATGGCGGATGCGACCAGTGCATCGTGGGTGATCACCACGACCGTGGTGTGCAGCCCCGCGAGGCCGCGAAGCAGTTCCATGACGAGGTCGCCGCTCACGGAGTCGAGGTTTCCGGTCGGCTCGTCGGCAAGGACGATCGACGGGCTGCCGACGATGGCGCGCGCGATCGCCGCGCGCTGCTGCTCTCCGCCGGAGAGCTGCGCCGGACGGTGTCCGCTGCGCCCGGCGAGTCCGACCCGGTCCAGGGCGTCGCGAGCGGCGGCTCTCCGCTCTTTCGTCGATCCGCCGCGGTACAGCAGCCCCGTCGCCACATTGTCGAGGATGCTCAGGTGGCGCAACAGATGGAACTGCTGGAACACGAAGCCGATTCGGTTGGCGCGCAGCGCGGACAGCGAATCGTCGCCGAGGCTGGACGCGTCGATGCCGTCGATGGTGACCTGTCCGCTGGTCGGCGCCTCCAGTGTCCCGAGGATGTTCAGCAACGTCGATTTTCCGGATCCGGACGGACCCGTGATGGCGACCGTCTCCCCTGTCCCGATCCGCAGCGAGACGTCGACGAGCGCCTCGACGGGCGTGGGCGGAGGGTATGACTTGCTCACGGCAGCGAGCTCCACGACATAGCTCATGATGCAGGCACCTCGACGACATCGCCTTCGTGGAGCCCCGCCGATGTCACCTGCACGAGCGTGGATGCGAAGAGCCCCGGCGTCACCGCGGTGAGCTGCCGCGTGCGGCCGTGCACGACATAGACCGCGTAACCGCCCTCGCTCAGGGCGACCAGGGCGGTCACCGGGACGGCGAGCACATTCCGAACGGTCTTGTCGGTGACATGGACCGTCACGGGCGCCTGGTCGAGTCCGCCGGCGGCGGTCGGATCGTCGAGCGTCACAGACGCGGGAACCGTCACGTTCCCCGGCTGCTGGTTGCCCGGAGACGGCGGCCCACCGGATCCCGCGTCGTCGTTCGCGGTAGCGACACGGGCCAGCGCCGTCACGTGACCGTTCAGCGCGACGCCCGACGGGAGGGTGACCGAGACCGCGTCCCCCGGATGCACGAGGAACGTCTGCGTCGTCGGCACCTGGGCCACCACGCCGACCGCGGACGAGTCCACCGTGATCACCGGGCTGCCCGGCTGCACCGGCGAGCCCAGAGCGGTCGCAGTGGAGGCGACACGGACGCCGGAAGGCTCGAAGACGACGCTGCCGAGTGCGACGACGCCGGACTGCGCCTGCCCGGTCGCGTGCTGCCAGCGCTCGACGGCGATCCCCGTGACGGACGTGAAGACGTCGTCGACGGTCAGATCGAGTCCTGCGGCGAAGCCGAGGGCGACCAGATTCTGTTCGAGCTGGGTGACGTCGGGGCCGTCGGTCATCCCCTGCTGGAGGTCCCGCCACGCGGGACGCGCGCCGTAGAAGAGCGTGACCGGCGCGCCGTCGACCTCGAACAACTCCGCGCCGCGCTTCACGATCGTTCCAGGGGTGGGCAGCGCTGTCACGGTCCCCCCGGGCCGACCGCCGAATACGGGAGACGGGAGCCCGTGGCCGAGCGTCCCCGACAGCTGGGTCGAGCTCGACAGGGTCGTCCGCGTCACGACGGCGGTCGCCACCGGCACGCCGGTCGACGGCGTCGAGCCCGGGGCGTTCCCGCGCAGCATCAGGAAGCCAGCGAGCGACCCTCCGACGACGACCGCGGACGCGATCGCGATGCCCAGCAGGGCGCGCCTAGCCACGAGCGAGCGAACTCAGGGTCGACGCCCGCACCTCGGCTTCGAGCTGCTTGCTGCATGCCTTGAAGGCCCTCTGCAGTGCGGGGTCCTGCTTGCCGAGCGCTCCGTTGTTCGGGAGTTCGTTCGCCGTGAGGCCGAACCCGTGTCCCGGTGTGAACGGCGTCCTGCTCGTCGGGTCGCGGTAGTCGGGAAGCCCGTTGGCCCGCAGGCACAGCGCGGCTTTCACTCCGGCGGCGATGAGCGCCGGAGGCGCCGGCGGCTCATCCGCGGGCGAGAAGCCCGCCGCCGCGATGAGCGAGGAGCAGGCCTGCTCGATCGCCTGCGACTGCGTGCTGCTCAGGTTCTGGATGCTGCGGGAGTCGGTGTAGACGTGGCCCGCCGAGTCGACGACCGGATCCTGGTAGCTGGGCACGCCGTGCGAGCGGATGCAGTCCGCCGCCGCGTGCAGCTTGTCCGGCTGGGCTGCCGCCCCGCCCGTGTTCGACGACGCACCGCCGAGGTGCGGCACGTCACTCGTGTTGCCGGCGGTGCATCCGGCCAGCAGCAGGACGAGCGCGCACGCCGCAGCTGCAGTGACGATGATCTTCATGATCGGTCTCCTGGCTTCTGATCCCGGCCGGATGCGGTCGCGTCCGGCTTCGATCCTTTTCTAGAACGCGGCCGGTTACACGAGCCGAACAGGACGTGTTAGACCGTTGTCATCCCGCTGGACGCACAATTGATTGGTGCGGATACTTGTCGTCGAGGACCACCAGCTGCTGGCCGACCGGATCGGTGAAGGCCTGCGTGATGCCGGCATGGCGGCTGACGTGGTCTACGACGGTGCGAGCGCCCTGGAACAGGCGAAGGTCACCCCTTACGACGTCGTCGTGCTCGACCGCGATATTCCGGTCATCCACGGCGATCGGGTGTGCCGGGAGCTGACGAGCGGCGAGGCGAAGGCCCGGGTGATCATGCTCACGGCGTCCAGCGAGATCTACGACCGCGTCGCGGGCCTCGAGCTCGGCGCGGACGACTATCTCTGCAAACCGTTCGCCTTCGAGGAACTCATCGCGCGGGTTCGCGCGCTCGCCCGGCGCGAACCGTCGCAGCCGGCGATCGTCGTGCGCGACGACCTCACCATCGATCGCGCGCGCCTGCGCGTCTCGCGCGGCAGCAGCCCGCTCGTCCTGACGCACAAGGAGTTCGGCGTGCTCGAGTATCTGGCCTCCGCGGACGGCGCCGTCGTGAGCGCCGAAGAACTCCTCGAGCACGTCTGGGACATGAACGCGGACCCCTTCACCAACACCGTGGCCGTGACGATCGCCCGGCTGCGCAAGAAGCTCGGCGAGCCGCCGCTCATCACGACCGTCGTGGGGGCGGGGTACCGGCTGTGAGACGGCTCCGGCTCACCGCACGCGCCCGCCTCACCATTGTGTTCGCGGCGCTCTTCGCCGTCGGGGGCACCATCCTCCTCGTGATCACCTATGTGCTCGTTGCCCAGAACGTCTCGGTGGCCGACATCAACAGCCCGTCGTCGGATGCGGCCTTCCAGAAGGCGTGCGCGAACGTCGCGACGTCGACGAGACCCCTGGACGAGAACCTGAAGTTCAAGTGCGCGACGAGCGTCAAGCTCGGGGCGGCCGCGGCGGCCAACGCCCAGCGCCGTGCGATGCTCGACGATCTGCTGTTCTACGCCGCCATCACCCTCGTCGCCACCACCGTGGTCGCCGCTTTCGTGGGCTGGCTGATCGCCGGGCGCATCCTCCGGCCCGTCCACCGCCTCACCGAGGCTGCCCGAAACGCGAGCGAGAACAATCTGAGCCAGCGCCTCGACCTCTCCGGTCCGCACGACGAGCTGCGCGAACTCGGCGACACCTTCGATGCGATGCTCGACCGCCTGGAGTTCGCTTTCGTCGCTCAGCGTCGCTTCATCGCGAACGCCAGCCACGAGCTGCGGACGCCGCTGACCATCATGCGCACGACGCTCGACGTCGTCCTCGCGAAGAGGTCGCCGTCGAACGCCGAGCTGGTCGAGATGGGCGAGGATGTGCGGGCCGAGGTGGCGAACGCGGATGCGCTGATCACCACCCTGCTCGCTCTCGCCCAGAACGAAGGCACCATCCGCTCGCCCGAGCCGGTCGAGCTCGGCGCGGTCGTGGACGGCGTCGTGGAGCGTTCGGACTTCGGCACGCTCTCGCACGAGGAACGGGTCGAGGCGACGACCATCGACGGCGATCGCCTGCTCCTCGAGCGTCTGGTGTCGAACCTGGTCTCGAACGCCATCCGCTACAACGTCCCGCACGGTGACGTGCGCATCGAGCTCAGCACGTCGGACGGCTTCGCCACCCTGCGCGTCATCAACACCGGGGCACCCGTCTCGACGGATCGGGTCGGCGACATCTTCCAGCCGTTCACGCGCCTCGACGAACGGGTCGGAACCGAAGGCTTCGGCCTCGGCCTGGCACTCGTCGAGACCATTGCGACCGCCCACCGCGGCACCGTCGGAGCGACGGCGCTGGAGAGGGGCGGACTGGAGGTCGTCGTGCGGCTGCCCGCCGCATCCGCCACGGCAGCATCCGACCCGCCGGCCGACGCCGCCATCGCCGAGCTCTCGCAGGCCTGACGCGGGCAGCCCTCCTCGGCGTCCTCAGCCTCCTCACCCCCCTCAGCCTCGGGCGTCCAGCTCCTCCAGGATCCGCAGGACCGTACGCCAGTTGCGGGCCGTCGCCGCCGGGCTCAGCTGTCGCCAGAAGGATGCGGTGAGCCGGGTCTTCGAGACCCCCAGAGGACACCACTGGTAGATGGCCTGACGACCCACAGCGACCACTTCCGGCGCGATCGACTCCGCGGCCGGCACGTCGAGCGCCTTCGGCATCGGTTCGCCACCGAGAAAGGTCACGACCTGCTTCGAGAAGTCGTCCCCCGCATCGAGCAGCGGGTTCTCGGCGGCGATACGCCGGAACTCCTTCTCCGGAACGACCAGCACCCGGGCGGACACGCCCGAGCGCTTCGCCAGCTCCCGTTCGACGACGCCCGCACGGTCGTCCCCCGGACCTCCCACCACACCCGGCGCCTCGAAGACGACGTTGCCGCTGCGCAGCATCGTGCGCACGCCGAAGAAGCCTGCCACCTCGAACGACGCGGCCAGGTCGGACATCGCGACGGCCGTCGTCGGGCCGACGTTGATGCCCCGAACGAGACCGACGCCGAACTCGCTGCCCGTGCTCACGCGCCGGGCCAGGCGTCGTCGCTGATCGGGTCGGCGGCCACCAGCCTCGACTGCGGAATCTCGGCCTGGTCGAACGGCCCGCGACCGTCACGCCGGTACTGCGGCTCATCGAAGGCGACCACCCAGACCGGTCCGGACGGACCGGGCACATTCGCGCCGTCCGGCCTTGCGGTGCCCGTCGAGACGATCACCCCGGTCGGCTCACCCTCCCAGGCATCGAGCTCGCCCCACGCCGCCTCCGGCACATGGACCTGCACGCCCACCCCGAACGGATGATCGTGCGGGTCGTGGACGGGACGCGTCTTGCTTCTCCTCATGGCGCCCATTGTGCCACCGCAGAGGGCGGACGCAGGGGTCGTGCCGGCTCACCCGACTGCCGGACGGGAACGGGCGCCGCGATCCGGGTCGAGCATCCGTCGCAGCGTGAAGCGTTCCGCAACCGTCCACGCCGTCGAGGTCAGGATGTAGACCGCGGCCGCCAGCGGCACGAAGGCCGCGAACACGACCGTGACGTAGGGCAGGAACGACAGCGCCTTCGCGAACCCGCCCGGCGCTGCACCGTCGGGCAGCGGGAGCGCGAGCACGCGGCGCGAGACCGTGGTCACGCCGGCGATGAGCACGAGCACGATGACGTAGACGAGAATCGACGGCCAGACCGACCCGACCGCCCCGGCGAGGCCGACGAAACTCGTCCCGAGCGGTGCGCCCAGCACCTGCTCGGCGAGGAGGGCGTTGGCGTGGCCGGCGATCTGCGCGTGCGTGAACAGCGCGTAGACGAGGGTGATGACCGGGATCTGCAGCAGCAGCGGAACGAAGCCCGCCAGCGGCGACGCCTTCTCCCTCTCATACAGCTCCATGGTCTTGCGGGCGAGCGTCTCGCGGTCCTTGCCGTGCCTCTTCTGGAGTTCGGCGAGTTTCGGGGCGAGGCGCCTGCGGGTGAACTCGGCGCGCACCTGCGAGCGCCCGACCGGGATCAGCAGTGCACGAACGAGCAGGGTGAGGATGACGACGGCGATGAGGCCGCTCGCCGGTCCGACGGCGGGTTCGACCGCCGCGGCGAGTGAGGCGACGAAGCGATACGCCCCGTCGAGGATGGCCGCGACGGGCGCGAATGAGAAGAAGTCCATGTGAGGGTGTCCCTGGGTCTACGGATGGGTGGGTACCGTATGGCCGCACGGGCGCGCGCAGGCAGGGCCCGGCATCCGGGCGCGCGAGGGTGGCGCTATGCGACCGACAGGGACAGTGCCGGCGCTCGGGGGCGGGCATGCCCGTCGGCGTCCGGATCGGACTGGCTGAGCAGTTCACCGCGGTCCGCGGGTTCGATCGGATGCGCGAGCGCGTCACCGATGACATGGGATGCGGCGAGCGCGACGATGTACCGCACCGAGGCGACGACGAGGAGGGTCGCAAGCCCGATCGCTCCGACCGCACCGGCGACGGCGAGCGCAGCGCCCGGCGTCGATGCGCCGCGCAGCAGGTCGAACGACTGCGCGACGAAGCGCGTCAGCAGGTCGAGGAACTGCAGCATTCGGATGCTCTCCCGGTGTAAGCGGCGGAACGGTGTCAGCAGCGGAACGGTCTCAGGACGAACCGCGTGAACCCGCGATCATTCGTGAGGCTACCAAGGTTGCGCATCCGCGCGACAGGATGTTCGCCTTGGGCGCAGCGGACCGTGGGGAGGAAGATGGTGCCATGACTCGCGTTGCCATCGTCGGTGCCCACGGTAAAGTCGCGCAGCAGCTGATGCGCATCCTCTACGACAGGGGCGACGAATTCGTCGGCGTCGTGCGGAACGATGAGCACGGCGAAGATGTCTTCCGTCTCGGCGGCGAGGGCGCGCTCCTCGACATCGAGGCGGCTTCGGCGGAGCAGCTCGCCGTTCCCTTCGCCGGCTGCGATGTCGTCGTCTTCAGCGCGGGGGCCGGCCCCGGCTCGGGCGTGGAGCGGAAACGCACGGTCGACTATGCAGGCTCGGTGAAGTCGGTGCAGGCGGCGATCATCGCCGGGGTGCGCCGCTTCATCCAGGTCTCGGCGTGGGGAGTCGACAACCCCGTCGCCGAGGATGCGGACGAGCAGTGGGCGGCGTACGTCGCCGCCAAGCGCGACGCGGATGCGGTGCTCCGGCAGTCCGGCCTCGACTGGACCATCCTCCGACCCGGCGCTCTCACGTACGACGAGGGCACGGGTCGGGTCCGCCTCGGTCCGACCGTGCCGCGGGGTTCGATCGCCCGTGCGGATGTCGCCGCACTCATCGCCGCCTGCATGGACGAACCGCACTCGATCGGGAAACAGTGGGAGGTCATCGAAGGGGAGACGCCCATCGCCGAGGCCGTGCGCGACGCGTAGGCTCTGCTCGTGACTACGTATGCCGATCGGCCGTGGCGGGCCAGCTACGCCCCTGATGTCCCTGACGAGATCGTTCTCCCCGAGGGCTCGCTCTCGCACCTGATCGACGACTCCGTCGCCACCTACGGCAGGAACGTCGCGCTCGAGTTCTTCGGGGCGACCACGACCTACGCCGCCCTGGGCGACCAGATCGCCCGCGCGGCCGAGGGCCTGCGGCATCTCGGGGTGCGGAAGGGCGACCGGGTGGCGCTCGTGCTCCCGAACTGTCCTCAGCATGTCGTCGCCTTCTACGCCGTGCTGCGGCTGGGGGCGATCGTCGTGGAGCACAACCCGCTCTACACCCCCCGCGAGCTCCGGCACCAGTTCGAGGACCACGGCGCGGAGCTCGCGATCGTCTGGGACAAGGCGAGCGCCATGGTGCAGGACCTTCCCGCCGATCTCGGCGTCGCCACCATCATCTCTGTCGACATCACCCGCGCGATGCCGGCGACGAAGCGGTTCGCGTTGCGGTTACCCGTCGCGGCCGCGCGCAAGGCCCGCGGCCAGCTGACCACGCAGGTGCGCGGCACCATCCCCTGGGAGAAGCTCCTCGACAACCGTGCGATCCAGGCGACGCACCCGCGCCCCGAGGCCGAAGATCTCGCCCTGATCCAGTACACCAGCGGGACGACCGGCGTGCCGAAGGGTGCGATGCTCAGCCACCGGAACCTCGGATCGAACGCGGCACAGGCTCGCGCCTGGGTTCCCGCGATCGAGCGCGGCAGCTCGGTCGTCTACGCGGTCCTCCCCTTGTTCCATGCGTACGGCCTGACCCTCTGCCTCACGTTCGCGATGAGCATGGGTTCCCGGCTCGTGCTGTTCCCCAAGTTCGACCCCGACCTCGTGCTCGACGTCATCAAGAAGCGGCCGCCGACGTTCCTGCCGGCTGTCCCGCCCATCTATGAGCGGTTGGCCACTGCCGCGAAAGAGAAGAAGGTGTCGCTCAGCGGCATCGACATCGCCATCTCGGGTGCGATGAACCTGCCCGACACGATCGTGTCGATGTGGGAGAAGGAGACGGGCGGCTATCTCGTCGAGGGCTACGGGCTGTCGGAATGCTCCCCCGTGCTGATGGCTAACCCGGTCGGGACGACACGGAAGGCGGGCACGGTCGGGCTCGCCATGCCGAGCACAGAACTGCGCGTCGTCGATCCTGAGGACCCGCAGACCGATCGGCCCTTCGGCGAAGAGGGCGAACTGGTCGCGCGTGGCCCGCAGGTGTTCTCGGGGTACTGGCGCAAACCCGACGAGACAGCCAAAGTTCTGGACGCCGACGGCTGGTTCCGCACCGGCGACATCGTGACGATGGACGACGACGGCTTCGTGAGGATTGTCGACCGCATCAAGGAGCTCATCATCACCGGCGGCTTCAACGTGGCGCCGACCGAGGTCGAGGACTGCCTGCGGACCGTCGAGGGCGTCGCGGACGTCGCGGTCGTCGGTGTCCCTCACGGGCGCGGCGGTGAGGATGTGGTGGCTGCGGTCGTCATGAAGCCCGGCGCCTCGTTCGACGAGGCCGCCATCCGCGCCTACGCCCGGGAGAACCTGACGGCGTACAAGGTGCCGAAGCACGTCACCCAGGTCGACGAGCTGCCGAGGTCGCTGATCGGCAAGGTCATGCGGCGCCAAGTGCGGGAGCAGCTTCTCAAGCACCAGGCTGAGCAGCCGTCGCCGCACTAGATCGGGAAGACGAGCAGCGAACCGGTGGCCGTCGCGACCGCCTTGCCCGACGCATCCGTCACCACCCCGTCGGCGAACGCGACGCGGTTGCCGGGCTTGGTGACCGTTCCGACGCACGTGAGCGGCCCTGTCCCGGCGAACACGGGTCGCAGGTAGTTCACCTTGATCTCGATCGACGTGTAGCCCTGGCCCTGCGCGAGCGTGCTCTGCACCGCGCATCCGAGTGCCGAGTCGAGGAGGGTGCAGACCACGCCGCCGTGCACCGTGCCGATCGGGTTGTAATGCGACTCGTCAGGTTCGCACACGAACACGGCCGTACCGACGTCTGCATCCACCAGTGCCATGTTCAGGTGAGCCATGATCGGCGGAGGCGGCAGCTCGCCGCGGATCAGCGTCCTCAGGTAGTCGAGCCCCGACATGGTGGGCATCACGGCGAACCCGGGCGCCGGATCCTCCCACTCGATGACGCGGCGGCGCGCTGCATCCGCCGGCTCGGTTCCCTCGGGCTCGCTCGGTGGCGTCATCGTCATGCAGACAGCCTATGCACAGCTCACTCGCGCTCCTCCGGGGCCTTCCCGTAGTGCGTGTCGGTCGGAGGCAGCTCCGACGGGGTGTTCACCCGCTCACCCGTCTCGATGTTGATCGCCGTCTGCCCGGGAGGCAGGTTCGACAGGTCGGGAGCGATGACCGTTGCGAACTCACCCGAATCGGGAAGACCGAACCCGGCCAGACCGCCCTCGACATTCGCGAGCACGAGGTCGTCGGAGCGCATCGGGAGCGTCTCGCCCTTGAAGAAGTCGGGCTTGATGAGCCACCAGATGCCCATCAGCACCAGGCCGATCAGCAGACCGCCGACGCCGACGACCGCTTCGGCCCCGATACCGAAGATGGTCACGTTGTTGCCGTTCGCATCCTGCAGCCAGTCGGGGGCGACGAACTGGATCAGGCCGTAGATGAACACGGCGAGCAGGATGACGCCGCCCACGAACGGAAACACGCCACGGAAGATCACGGTGCGGAACGACCTGAACAACGTCTTGCGATAGAACCAGACACAGACGAAGCCGGTCAGACCGTAATAGAACGCGATCATCAGGCCGATCGAACCGATCAGGGCCAGCAGCAGGCTCGGACTGATCCATGTGAAGAGCACGAAGAACAGTGCCGAGACGAGTCCCATGCCGATCGTCGACCAGGTCGGCGTCAGGAACCGCGGGTGGATGCGTGCGAACCGCTCGGGAATGGCCTTGTAGACGGCCATCGACAGGGCCGTGCGTGCAGTCGGGAGGATGGTCGTCTGGGTCGACGCCGACGCAGAGGTCAGGATCGAGAAGCCGAGCAGGGTCATGAGAATCGTGCCGACCGGGCCGGAACCGAACAACGTCGGTCCGATGGCCGAGAACACGTCTGCCGAGTTGGCCGGGTTCGCCAGGCCGATGCCTTTGTCGCCCACCCCCGCGAACGCGATGGAGGCGACCGTGACGACGGCGTACGTGACCAGGAGGAGAAGGGTGCTGATCACTGCCGCGCGACCCGGGGTCTTCTCGGGGTTCTTCGTCTCTTCGTTGATCGAGACTGCCGTATCCCAACCCCAGTAGATGAAGATCGCGGTCAGCATGGCCGGCGCGATCGTCTGCGCGAAGTCGAGCCCGAACGGGTTGAACCAGTTCCACTGCGGTATCAGCGAGTACGGCTCGGCGTTGCCCGTGTACACCTTGGTCAGCGCGAATCCGGCGAAGAACAGCAGGATGACGACCTCGAACCCGAGAAGGACGTACTGCACGCGTGCCGAGATCTCGATACCGCGGTAGCAGATCCAGGTCATGGCGGCGATCCACAGCAGGCCGGCGATGAGAGTTGCGACCGTGTTCGACGCCAGCGCCGTCACCGCCGGCAGCGAGAAGAGCGTGCCGACGAACGTGAATGTATACGAACCGGCGATCTGGGCCAGGTTGGACATGACGATCACGTCGGCGATGATGATCCCCCAGCCGCCCATCCAGCCGGTGATCGGACCGAACGCTCTCGACGCCCAGGTGAAGGTGGTGCCGCAGTCGGGTTCCGCTTTGTTCAGTTCCTGGTAGGCCACGGCGATCAGGTACATCGGTACGAAGGCGAGCAGCACGATACCGGGTGCGTGGACGCCCGCAGCGAGCGTGCCGCCGACGACGATGAATCCGAGGCTCGCAGCGAGACTGTAGGCGGGTGCCGTGGATGCGACGCCCACCACCACACTCGAGACGAGTCCGAGAGCGCCGGACTTCAGCCCCTTGCTGTCGACGGATTCGGGGCGTGAACCGGGAACAGTGTTCGTCATCGGGTCTCCCAACACTGCGGCCGACGTGCCGGCCGGAACGGGTCGCGAACGGCTGCTCATCGGTGAACAGCCCGACGAGATATGTCTACGCCTTTTCCGCCGTTCACGCATCACCTCTGAAGACTGCCTGCGAGTCGGAGCGGCACTCAGGGAAAAGGCATAAGGTCAGCATTACGGAGCCGTTCGGCTCCCGATCAAGGGAGTCACCATGTCTGACAAGTCACCGAAGAAGAACAGTTCGAAAACGGCCGCGTCCAAGACCCTGAAAGAGAAGCGCCTGGAGAAACACGCCAAGTCGGACGCCAAGGCGCACCTCGACGCCGTCTCCGACATCAAGAAGCGCTAGCGCTCAAGAAGCGCTAGCGCTCAATCGTTCCAGCCGACGCCGGGCGGCGATCTCGCCTGCGCTCCTCGGGCCGAGCATCCGGCCCGCCCCGCGGAGCACGAGAGACGTCGCACCGGTGATCGGCAGCGGAATCGGGCCGAGTCGCGGCTCCCGCAGGCCGAGCAGTTCGCGGTACGGCGACTCCAGGGAGTGCACGGCGCCGGCGAACAGCACGGCGTACGACGGCCGGAGGGCGCGCCGCAGCGGAGCCTGACGGACGAAACGCACGATCTCGTCCGCATCCGCGCCGCCGCGGAGGTCGGGCAGAAAAGCCGCGAGCTGCGCCTTCAGGTCGGCCCGCGTACGGGGCGGGTTCGGCACGTTCATGAGTTCGCCTGCGGTCGCCCACTCGGCCACATAGCCGTCGGAGCCGCCCGGAACCGGCGGTCCCCAGAGCTCGTGGGCCGAGAGGAACGAATCCGTGAAGGCCAGGTGGACCCACGACAGAAGGTCGGGGTCGTTGGCGGCGTAGTCCCGGGTGACCCCGCGTGCGTCAATGTAGGTCCCGACGACGCGCTCGTGGAGCCGGAGGACCCACTCCGAGCCTTGCCTCGCCTGCATCGTGTCGCCGTAGGTGACGGTGTGGATCCAGCGGATGGTCCCCGCGAGCCGGCCCAGCGGATCCTCCCGGTAGCGCGACCAGTCCCGCACGCCGGCGAGCGCCCCCGGGTGGAGCGCCTGCATGAGCAGGGCACGGATGCCCGCGACGAGGGTCGGCATGGCACCGTGGACGGCCCAGGCGGCGCTGTCCGGACCGAAGAACCCGACATCCTCGCCGCGTTCGAATTCCTGCACCCACCCCGGCACGCCGCTGCGCTGCCCGGCAAGAGTCTCGAGGAGCCGGACACGGATGGGGTCGGTGAGGCGCGTCATCCGGCCGGCGCGTCCATTGCGAGGTCGTCGACGATGCGCACCCCGGGCACCTGGCCGAGCAGAGCGCCCGGGAGGAGCAGCTTCGACCGGCGCACGCCCGACCCGATGATGACCACATCCGTCGCCGCCACGCGGCTGTCGACGAACACCCGCCAGTCCTCGGGGAGGCCGATCGGTGTGATGCCGCCGTACTCCATGCCTGTCAGCTCGACCGCACGATCCATCGGCAGGAACGAGCACTTGCGCACGTCGAGAAGCCGCTTGACGGCCGAGTTGATGTCGGCACGCGTCGTCGCCAGCACCACGCACGCAGCGATCCGTTCGACGCCCTCGCGCTTCCCGGCGACGACGACGCAGTTCGCCAGCGTGCCGGCGTCGAGGCCGAACCGCTCCTTCGTCGCGGCGGTGTCCGAGACGTCGGGGTCGATCTCGACGACCCCGACCTCGGCCAGCAGGCCGGCATCGGCGAGAGCGGATGCCGTCGGGCCGCTGAGCAGGTCAGGCCGCGTCGCCGCGGGAACAGTGGTCAGGCCGCCGAGTGTGAAGACTCCCATGACCTGATTCTGTCAAACTCCGGCGGACGCCCGCTCGAGGACGAGTTCGCGCACCCTGGCCGCGTCGGCCTGGCCTTTCATCGCCTTCATGACCGCGCCGATCACCGCCCCGGCCGCCTGCACCTTGCCGTCGCGGATCTTCTCGAGCACGTCGGGCTGGGCGGCGAGCGCCTCGTCGATCGCGGCGATGAGGGCTCCATCGTCGGAGACGACCGCCAGTCCGCGGGCGTCGACGACCTCCTGGGGAGATCCTTCGCCGGCGATGACGCCTTCGAGCACCTGCCGAGCCAGCCGGTCGGTGAGGGTGCCGTCGTCGATGAGCCGGGCGAGAGCCGCCACGTGCTCCGGAGAGACGAGCGTGGACGCATCCACGCCCTGCGCGTTCGCCAGCCGCGCGATCTCACCGGTCCACCATTTGCGGGCCGCGGCAGGGCTCGCACCGGCGGCCACGGTCGCCTCGACGACATCGAGCAGGTCGGCGTTCGCGACGTCCTGGAATTCGAGGGCCGTGAAACCCCAGTCCGTCGCAAGGCGCTTGCGGCGCGCTGCGGGCGGCTCGGGCAGGGTCGCGCGGAGTTCTTCGACCCATTCGCGCGACGGAGCGACCGGCACGAGGTCGGGCTCGGGGAAGTACCGGTAATCGTCGGCGTCGCTCTTCGGCCGGCCGGCGCTGGTCGTGCCGCTGTCCTCGTGCCAGTGGCGGGTCTCCTGCGTGATGGTGCCGCCCGCGGCGAGGATGGCCGCCTGGCGCTGGATCTCGTAGCGCACCGCACGCTCGACGGAACGGAGGGAGTTCACGTTCTTCGTCTCCGTGCGCGTGCCGAGCACCGAGGATCCGCGCGGGCGGAGGGACACGTTGGCGTCACAGCGCACATTGCCCTCCTCCATCCGGGCGTTCGAGATGCCGAGCGCCTTGACGAGCTCCCGGATGACGGCGACGTAGGTGCGTCCGACCTCGGGTGCGTCCGCTTCTGCGCCCTCGATCATCTTGGTGACGATCTCGACGAGCGGAACACCGCCGCGGTTGAAGTCGACGAGCGAGTAGTCCGCGCCCTGGATGCGACCGGTCGAGCCGCCGACGTGGGTGAGCTTTCCGGCGTCCTCCTCCATGTGCGCGCGTTCGATGGCGACGGTGACGGCGCGACCGCTCTCGAGCTCGATGGTGATGCTGCCGTCGTACGCGATCGGCTCGTCGTACTGCGAGGTCTGGAAGTTCTTGGGCGTGTCCGGGTAGAAGTAGTTCTTGCGCGCGAACCTGCTCGTCTCGGCGATGCTGCAGCCGAGCGCGAGCCCGAGCCGGATGCTCGACTCGATCGCCTTCTTGTTGACCTGCGGCAGCCCGCCGGGGAGCCCGAGGCAGGTCGGGCACGTGTTGGTGTTCGCACCCTGCCCGAATGCGTTCGAACACCCGCAGAACATCTTCGTCGTCGTGTTCAGCTCGACGTGCACCTCGAAGCCGAGGACCGGTTCGAAGAGTTCGAGGGCCGTGTCGTAGTCCATCAATTTCGCTGCGGCCATCAGACGGCTCCCTCTTCACTCGCGAACATCTCGGTGGCTGACAGGTCGGGCGCCTGGCTGAGGAGGGTGTGCCCCCACTGCTGCTCGAGGAGCTGCTCGAGCGCGGCGCCGACCGTGTACAGCCTGGCGTCGGCCCGTGCCGGCGCCATCAGCTGGATGCCAACCGGCAGCCCGTCCTCGGGCGCCAGGCCGATCGGAAGGCCCATGCCCGGGACACCGGCGAGGTTGGCCGGAATGGTGGTGACATCGTTGAGGTACATCGCCATCGGATCGGCCAGCTTCTCGCCGAAACGGAAAGCCGTCGTCGGCGCGCTCGGGCTGACCAGCACATCCACCTTCTCGAACGCTGCGGCGAAGTCGCGCTGGATGAGCGTGCGCACCTTCTGCGCGCTGCCGTAGTAGGCGTCGTAATAGCCTGCGCTCAGTGCGTAGGTGCCGAGGATGATGCGGCGCTTGACCTCAGGGCCGAATCCGGCGTCGCGGGTGGCCGCCATGACTCGCTCGACCGTCACCGGCCCATCGGCGGGGTCGATGCGCAGACCGAAGCGGACCGAGTCGAAACGAGCGAGGTTGCTCGAGGCCTCGGCCGGCAGGATCAGGTAGTACGCGGCGATGGCGTATTCGAAGCTGGGAGCGGCCACCTCGACGATCTCGGCGCCGGCGGACTCGAGCAGCGCGAGCGACTCGTCGAAGCGCTGCTTCACACCGGCCTGGAACCCGTCGCCCGAGAGCTCGGTGATGACACCGACGCGGACGCCTTTCAGGGCTCCCCCGGCCAGGCCGACGCGGGCAGCCGCGGCCATGGACGGCCAGGTGTCGGAGAGCGAGGTGGAGTCGAACGGGTCGTGTCCGCCGATCACATCGTGAAGAAGCGCGGCATCGAGCACCGATCGCGACACGGGGCCGACCTGGTCGAGCGAGCTCGCGAGCGCGATCGCTCCGTACCGGCTGACCCCTCCGTAGGTGGGCTTCACGCCGACCGACCCGGTCACGGCCGCGGGCTGGCGGATGGACCCACCGGTGTCGGAGCCGAGGGCGAGTGGTGCCTCGAACGCCGACACCGCGGCGGCAGAACCGCCGCCCGAGCCTCCCGGGATCCGTTCGAGGTCCCACGGGTTGCGGGTCGGACCGTAGGCCGAGTGCTCGGTCGACGATCCCATGGCGAACTCGTCCATGTTGGTCTTGCCGAGCGGGACGAGGTCGGCCTCGCGGAGCTTGCGTACGACGGTCGCGTCGTACGGCGGCAGCCAGCCTTCGAGGATCTTCGAGCCCGACGTCGACGGCATGTCCTTCGTCGCCAGCACGTCCTTGATCGCGATCGGCACGCCGGCCAGGGGCGAGAGCCGGGCGCCGGCGGCCCGTCGGGCGTCGATGTCCGCCGCCGTCGCCAGGGCTGCATCGCCGGCGACGTGGAGGAATGCGTGGACGTCCTCGTCGACCGCTTCGATGCGATCGAGGTGGGCACGGGTGGCCTCGACCGACGAGATGTCGCGGGTCGCGAGCAGGTCGGCGAGGGTCGATGCAGAAAGCCTGGTGAGGTCGGTCATGTGCTACTCCTCGTCCAGGATGGGCGGAACGCGGAACCAGTCGCCTTCGCGGTCGGGCGCGCCGGAGAGCGCCTGCTCGACGGTGAGGCCGGGGACGATGACGTCTTCGCGGAAGACGTTCGTGAGGGGAACGGGGTGGCTCGTGGCGGGAACGTCGGGCCCGGCGACCTCGGTGACCTTGGCGACTGCGTCGACGATCTGGCCCAGCTCGCGGGTCAGGCTGGTGATCTCTTCGGGGCTCAGGTCGATCCTGGCCAGACTCGCCAGGTGCGCGACCTGTTCGGCGCTAATTTCGGACATGGGTCTCCGTCTGCTGCGTCAGTGTTTGGATCCCTCAATCCTATTCGAGCCGCCCGACGCCGTGGTCGCCGTCGGGCTGCCGGCCGACGCCCCGCCCATGACCAGTTCGCCCATGTCGATCCCGATGAGCGCGAGGTTGCGCATCGATTCGCTCCCAGTCGCGAAGTACTCGTTGTGACCCGACGAGCCTGCGAGCGTCTTCTCGGTGATCGGGTCGACTCCGCCCGCCACGCCCATCTTCTGTGCTCCGTACGTCGCGGCCCCGGGGTCGCTGCCGAAGAATGCGCTGTGCACGATGGGATCCATCGGCGCCTGGCCAACGAAAACGTTGCCATCCCTGACGCTCAACTGCGCCACCGACTGCGCGTCACTGCCCGGCGAACCGAGCAGTGCGAGTGCGTCGATGGTCACCGAGTGCCGCTGAAGCGCCAGCAAAGCTGCCGTCGAGCCGTACGAGTGGGCGAAGACGCTCACGTAGGGAGGATCGTTCTGCCGGATGCTCTGCAGCCCTTCGAGGGATCGCTCGAGGTTGTTCGCGCCCTGGGTCGCGAGGTCGAGGCCGCCGATGTTCATCAGTTCCGGGGTCTGGTAGCCGATCCAGGCGACGGTCGCGACGCCGGGCGTCGCCTGTGATCCGCGCGGACCGAGGAGTCGTCGGAGCCAGTCCGTCTGCGAGTCGTAGAGCTCTTGTCCGACTTTCGCCCAGTCGACGATCTGTTCGTCGACGGACATGTACATCCCGGGCACGAGGTAGCTGATGAAGTGCGCCCTGGAGAGGTCGCCGATGACGATCGCGGCGCGGGCGTCGGACGAGGCGTCGAGACCGATGAGGGTCCGCCTGACTCCGTCGTGCCGGGCGAGCGCCTTCGTGATGTTCTGGAGCGTGTCGAGCGTTCGCTTCATCGTGAGGCGCTCGGCTTTGCCTGACTCGTTCGACAGGTTTTCGCGGGTCTCCGCCATGGTCTGCTTCAGGTCGCGTACGTTCGCACGGCCGCGCACGGCATACGGGATTCCCTCGAGGTTGCCGATGACGTGCGGTGCAGCCTTGACGAGTGCCTCCTGTTTTCGAGGGTCGATCAGTTTCCAGAGTGCGGCGACGTCACTCGCCCGAGGCGGATTGACGAGCATCGCATCGAGCGCGGCCCGGTGCGATTCGATGTAGGAGGGGATGTCGGAGGCGCTCAGCCGGCTGAGGACCCGGAGGGTGCCGGCCGCGAGGAGCCCCGTCCGGGTGCTGCCGGCCGGTGCGTCGCCGATGCCGGACTGAGGGGCCGTGTCGTGGGAGACGATGCCCGCCGGGCCGAGCGTCTGGTGCGTCATCTCGCCGGGCACAGCACCGGCCCCGGCCACTCCCGTTAGCGCCGAGGTAATTGAAAGTATTGCTGCAAAGCCGACCAGCACTCCGTCCGGGTCCCTCCGAGAGCGACGAGCAGAGCCCTTGCTCCGCCTCTGGCGAGGCGTGCTCTTCGATGCTATCGGTCGGCCAACGTCTGCCAGATACTCGTTCTACCCCCTGTTCGGGAGTAGAACCCGCATTTTAGCAGGGATCTCGCGGTCTCAGAGTGCGTCCGGCCCCCCATCGAGCAGTCGGCGGAAGCCATCGGCATCGATGATCGGAATGCCGAGCTGCTCGGCTTTGGCGAGCTTCGAGCCCGCCCCCGGACCCGCCGCGACGTAGTCGGTGTTCTTGGAGACGCTCGATGCTGACTTTCCCCCTGCAGCGATGATCGCCTCTTGCGCGCCCTCGCGGGTGAACCCTTCGAGCGTTCCGGTCGCCACGATCGTGAGCCCGGCGAGTGTGCCGCCCGCCGCCTGCGCGGCACCCGGCCCCGGATGATCGGGGGTGGTGAACTGCACGCCGTCGGCCGCCCAGCGTTCGATGATCTCGCGGTGCCACTCCACGTCGAACCAGGCCAGCACCGCATCCGCGATGATTCCGCCAACCCCGTCCACCGCTGCGAGCTCCTCGCGGGTCGCGGACCGGATGGCGTCGAGCGAACCGAAGTGGTCGGCCAGCGCACGTGCCGCGACCGGCCCGACGTGCCGGATGTTCAGTGCGACCAGGATGCGCCACAACGGCTTCGTGCGAGCGCCCGACAGGTTGTTCAGCAGCTCGATCGCCGACTTCGACGGCACGGACATCTCATCTCCGTCGAAACCGCCTGCCTCGGGGTCGTAGACGCCGTCTTTCTTCTGGCGGCGGCGACGGAACGGCGTGTCCACCTTCGGCTCCCCGGATTCGGTGAGCTTGGGCAGGCCGGTCTCCGAGTCGCGCACGACGACCGCGATCGGGAACAGGTCGGCAAGCGTCAGCCCGAACAGCCCCGCCTCGGTCGGGAGCGGCGCTCGCTCTGGGAACTTCGGCTGGGTGAGAGCCGCCGCGGCCACCTCCCCCAGAGCCTCGATGTCGAGCGCTCCACGCGAGCCGATATGCTCCACCCGGCCGCGCACCTGCGCCGGGCAGAACTCGGCATTCGGGCAGCGGAGGTCGATGTCGCCCTCCTTGGCGGGCGCCAGGCGCGTGCCGCATTCCGGGCAGAACTCCGGCATCACGAACTCCCGCTCCGTGCCGTCCCTCAGCTCGACGACCGGGCCGAGCACCTCCGGGATGACGTCACCGGCCTTGCGCAGGACGACGGTGTCGCCGATCAGCACGCCCTTGGCCTTGACCACGTCCTGGTTGTGAAGGGTGGCCTGGCGCACTTCGGACCCGGCGACGCGCACCTTCTCCATCACCGCGAAGGGCGTGGCGCGTCCGGTCCTTCCGACGCTGACGACGATGTCCAGCAGCTTCGTGTTCACCTGCTCCGGAGGGTACTTGTAGGCGATGGCCCAGCGCGGCGCCCGTGAGGTCGCCCCCAGCTCGTCGTGGAGCGCCAGCTCGTCCACCTTGATGACGATGCCGTCGATCTCGTGTTCGACGCTGCCACGATGTGCACCGAAATACTCGATGAACTCGTCGACCTTCGTGGCCGCGTCGAGCACCCGGTAATGCGTCGAGGTGGGCAGCCCCCACGTGGCCAGCAGCTCGTAGATCTGCGACTGCGAGGCGACCGGCGGGTTCTGCCAGGCGCCGATGCCGTGGACGAGCATGTGCAGGCGGCGCAGCCGGTCGTGCATGAGCGCGAGCTGGGCGGCGTTCTTGCCCTCGGCCTTCTGGCGGAGCGATCCGCTCGCAGCATTGCGCGCATTGGCGAAGACGCGCTCGCCGGCCTCCTGCTGGTGCTCGTTGAGCTCGTCGAACTGCGCGACGGGGAAGAACACCTCGCCGCGCACTTCCACCAGCGCCGGGAACGGCCCGTCGCCGGCGAGCCGGGTCGGGATGGCGGGGATGAGCCGCACGTTCTCCGTGACGTCTTCGCCCACCACACCGTCACCGCGGGTCGCGGCCGACACGAGGGTCCCGTTCTGGTAGCGGAGGTTGATGGCGAGGCCGTCGATCTTCAGTTCGCACAGGTAGTCGACACGTCGGCCGGCGTCCCGCTCCACCTTTGCCGCCCAGGCCTCGAACTCCCCCAGCGAGAAGACGTTGTCGAGGCTCAGCATCCGCTCGGCGTGCTGCACCGGGGCGAACAGCGTGGTCTGGGCGCGGCCGCCGACGGTCTGGGTGGGGCTGTCCTGGCTCTGGAGTTCGGGAAACAGCCGCTCGAGCTCTTCGAGCCGCCGCATCATGCGGTCGTACTCCTCGTCGCTCACCAGCACGGTGTCGCGTTCGTAGTACGCGTCCCGCAGTTCCAGGATGCGCGTGGTCAGCTGCTGGGCCTCGGCGCGCGCCTGCGCGAGGTCGTCCGTCGTCGTCTCGATCGCCACGCTGCAAGCATATAAACCACCGCCGACGTCGGGAGGCCCGGCTACCGAGCGAGCCGTTGCCTCCGGTCAGGCCGGGACGGCCGAGGTGGTGCGGTCGATGGTCGCCTGGCCGAGCACGCGCGTCCCGACGTACACGACAGCGGTCTGGCCCGGAGCGACGCCGTTGAGGGGCTCGTCGGGGCGTACGACCAGTTCGCCGTCACGAACGACGGCGACGGCCGGCACGGGGTCGGCGTGGGCGCGGATCTGCACCTCGCACGCGAACGGCGTGGCCGGGTCCTCCGGCGCCCGGCCGGCCCAGGTGAAGCGTGAGCCGGCGATCTCGGCGATGTCGAGCGCCTCCTTGGGGCCGACGACGACCGTGTTGTCCTTCGGGCGCACCTCGAGCACGAACCGGGGCTTGCCGTCGTCTGCCGGGAAGCCGATGTTCAGGCCCTTGCGCTGACCGACCGTGAACGCATGGGCGCCCTCGTGGCTGCCCAGCCGATTGCCGGCACGGTCGAGGATGTCGCCGATCTCCGCTCCCACGCGCTCCGCCAGCCAGCCGCGCGTGTCGCCGTCGGGGATGAAGCAGATGTCGTGCGAGTCCGGTTTGTTCGCGACACTGAAGCCACGCGCGGCCGCCTCCGCCCGGACCTCGGCCTTCGACGGCGTCGCGCCGAGCGGGAACATCGCGTGCGCCAGCTGCTCGGCGGTGAGAACGCCGAGCACGTACGACTGGTCTTTCGCCCACGCGCTCGCGCGGTGCAGTTCGCGATTGCCGTCGTCATCGGTCACGATCGAGGCGTAGTGACCGGTGCAGACGGCGTCGAAGCCCAGGTCGAGCGCCTTCTCGAGGAGTGCCGCGAACTTGATCTTCTCGTTGCAGCGCATGCACGGGTTGGGGGTGCGACCGGCCGAGTACTCGGCGATGAAGTCGTCGACCACGTCGAGCTTGAACCGCTCGGAGAAGTCCCAGACGTAGTACGGGATGCCGATGAGGTTCGCGGCACGCTGCGCATCCATCGAATCCTCGATCGTGCAGCAGCCCCGTGAGCCGGTGCGCAGGGTTCCCGGCATACGACTCAGAGCCAGATGGACGCCGACGACATCGTGGCCGGCTTCTACGGCACGCGCCGCCGCCACTGCCGAGTCGACTCCACCGCTCATCGCTGCCAGAACTTTCACCCGGCAAGTCTACGTGGCGCTGCTGGCCGCTCGCCGAGAGAGCGCTCAGCGGCCGAGCCGGGTGGCCCGTTCGGCCAGCCCCGCGCGCGCAGCCTGCGCGTACGCTCCGGGAATCGCGGCCACGACCGCATCCACGTCCGCTTCGCTCGTCGTGCGGCCGAGAGTGATTCGCAGGGCGCCGCGGGCGTCCTCGGTGCTTCGCCCCATGGCGATCAGCACGTGCGACGGCTCCGGGATTCCCGCCTGGCACGCCGACCCGGTCGAGACGGAGATGCCGGCGACGTCGAGCAGGAAGAGCAGCGAATCCCCTTGCGCTCCGGGAAACACGAAGTGCACATTGGATGCGACGCGCCCGGGGTCTCCCGCGGGCATTCCACTCAGCACGGCCTCCGGCACGGCCTCGGCGACGCCGCGGATGAGTCGGTCGCGCAGGCCCTCGAGCCTTGCCCGCTCGGCGTCGAGGTCGCGCACCGCCCGCTCCGCCGCGACGGCGAATGCCACTGCAGCAGCGACATCCTGTGTTCCGCTGCGCACATTCCGCTGCTGGCCGCCGCCGTGAACGAGCGGGACGACCGTCGCGCTGCGGCTGAGGACGAGCGCTCCGATGCCGACCGGACCGCCGATCTTGTGCGCGGAGACGCTGAGCGCGACGAGTCCGGCCGCGGTGCTCCCGGTCCGACGCCGCAGTTCCGCGAAGTCGATGGGCAGGTGCCCGTAGGCGGCCACGGCATCCAGGTGCACGGGGACGCCCTGGTCCTGCCCGATCCGGGCGAGCTCTGCGACGGGTTCGATCGTCCCGACCTCGTTGTTGACCCACAGCGACGTCGCAACGGCGATCGCGTCGCTGTCGTGCGCGAACGCCTCCTGCGCGGCATCCAGGTCGAGCACACCGCGGTCGTCGAGCGGAAGCCACTCGACGGACGCGCCCTCATACCGCTCGAGCCACTCGAGCGTGTCCACGGTCGCGTGGTGCTCACCGCCCGGCGCCAGGATCCGCGGCCGCACGGGCTGCCGCGTGTCGTTGCGCGCCCAGTACAGTCCCTTCAGCGCGAGGTTGATCGCTTCCGTGCCCCCCGACGTGAACACGACCTCGATCGGGTCGCAGCCGAGCGACGCTGCGACGGTCTCCCTGGCTTCCTCGAGCATCCGTTTCGCCTGCTGGCCCTGACTGTGGATCGACGACGGGTTCCCGACGACGCCCATCGCCTCGGCGTACGCCGCGATCGCCTCCGGCAGCATCGGCGTCGTCGCCGCATGGTCCAGGTAGACGGCCACGACCACCACTCCCTCTTCGTTCAGCCTGCATTCACTACTCTAGATCGCATGACTTCTGCCGATCACCTGCGCAATCTCGGCGTTCGCGTCACCGAACGCGGCGGCGAGTTGCGCGTCTGGTCGGAGAACGCCGACGGGATGGAACTCTGCCTGTTCGACGACAAGGACGCGAACTGGCTGGTCAAGACCGTAAGCATGACGAGGGACTCGCACAACGTGTGGGTCGGCCGGTCGCGCTCGCTCACTCCCGGGCGGCGATACGCGATCCGCGTGTCAGGACCGGCGAGCCCGACGAACACGTTCAACCCGGAGACCATGCTGATCGACCCCTATGCGCGGGGGCTCCTGCACACCGGGTCGAACGGATGGCTGTCCTACGTCGTCGAGGACGGCTTCGACTGGGGCGACTCCCGCAAACCGCTGACCCCTCTCGACCACACCGTCGTCTACGAGACCCACGTCAAGGGCATCAGCAAGCTGAACCCCGACATCCCCGAAGAGCTGCGCGGCACCTATGCGGGCCTGGCCCACGAGTCCACCACCCGCTACCTGCGTGACCTCGGGGTGACTGCCGTCGAGCTCCTCCCGGTGCAGGCGTTCCTCTCCGAGCAGCGGCTGATCAACCAGGGACTCACGAACTACTGGGGCTACAACACCCTGAACTTCTTCTCGCCGCACGCGCCGTACGCCTCGCGGGCGGCGCAGGCGGCAGGACCGGATGCGGTGCTCGCCGAGTTCAAGGGGATGGTCAAGCTCCTGCACGAGGCGGGACTCGAAGTCATCCTCGACGTCGTCTACAACCACACGGCCGAAGAAGGACTCGGCGGCCCCCGCTCGAGCTTCCGGGGAATCGACAACGCGAACTACTACCGCCAGGACGAGCACGGCGCCTATATCGACGTGACCGGGTGCGGCAACACCATCAACTTCGGTCACGACGTGCCGGTGCGACTGGTGCTCGACTCCCTCCGCTACTGGGCGAACGAGGTCCAGATCGACGGATTCCGCTTCGACCTCGCCGCCACTCTCGGCCGCGACGCCGATGTGCACTACTCCCCCGACCATCCGCTGCTCAGAGGTATCCTCGAAGACCCGGACCTCGCGAACGTGAAGATGATCGCCGAACCCTGGGATGTGGGTATCGGCGGCTGGCAGACCGGCAATTTCCCGCTCGGCTGGTCGGAATGGAACGATCGTTACCGCGACCGCGCACGCGCGTTCTGGCTGGCCGACGTCGCCGAGGCGCGCGCGAAGGGCGCCGCCCCGACCGGCATCGGCGGATTCGCGACACGGCTCGCGGGCTCGTCCAACACCTTCTCGCCCGAGCGCGGTCCGCTCGCATCGGTGAACTTCATCACCGCACACGACGGGTTCACCCTCGCCGACCTCACCTCGTACGACGTCAAGCACAACCTGGGCAACGGCGAGAACAACCGTGACGGCACCGACAACAACCGGTCGTTCAACCACGGTGTCGAAGGCCAGACGACCGACGAAGCGATCCTCCTGGACCGCCACAAGGCGATGCGTAACCTCCTGGGCACACTCCTGCTGTCTGCGGGCGTGCCGATGCTCACCGCCGGCGACGAGTTCGGGCGAAGCCAGCGGGGCAACAACAATGCGTACTGCCAGGACAGCGAGCTCACCTGGCTGAGCTGGCTCCGCACGCGCGAGCAGCGCGAACTGCACCAGACCACGCGGCGGCTGCTCGAACTCCGCCGCACGAACCCGGCCCTGCGCCCCAGCAAGTACGCCGTGTTCGGTGAGACGACGAAGAACGCGAGCCATATGGACTGGTTCGATGCGACCGGCGCCCTGATGGACGACGAGGACTGGAACTCCCCTGAGAACCGGACCCTGCAGTACCTTGCGGCGAGCACGCCGGACAAGGAGGAGTTCAACCGGATCCTCCTCATCGTCCACGGCGTGGAGGACGACGTGACCGTCTCGCTGCCGGTCGCGCCGGGGGTCGAGTCGTACAACCTGTTGTGGGACAGCGCGACGGAGGTTCCGATCGACGAGGACCCGACGCTGCTCGCACCGGGGTCCGAGCGGCTGGTCGGCGGCACCTCGATGCAGCTGTTCCGCGCGAACGGCCCGCGTGTCGTCGCCGCTCCAGGGGCAGCGCCCAGCCCGCACCCGATTACGGACCCGCTGCCCAGCTGATGGCGAAGCGCACCTCCGCCGGGACGCCCGCGACGGTCGCCCTGACCGCAGCCGGGATCCCGTTCGCCGTCCACGCGTACGAGCACGATCCGTCGGCGCCGTCGTTCGGGCTGGAGGCTGCCGAGGCGCTCGGCGTCGAGCCCGAACGCGTGTTCAAGACGCTTCTCGCCGACACGGACGCCGGTCTCGTCGTCGGTGTCGTGCCGGTCGACGGCAGGCTCGACCTCAAGGCACTCGCGACCGCGGTGGGGGCGAAGCGCGCCGTGATGGCGGACGCTGCCGTCGCCGAGCGCCGCACCGGCTACGTCGTGGGAGGGATCAGCCCGATCGGGCAGAAGACACTCCTGCGCACGGTGATCGACGAGACCGCTGAACTCTTCGACACCGTGTTCGTGTCGGGCGGGCGGCGCGGTCTCGACGTCGAACTGACCCCGGCCGACCTCATCTCCGCGACGTCGGCCACGGTCGCCCCGATCGCTCGCCCCTAGCCGGACGCGGCCCGCCCTCAGCTCGCCGAGTCGTCACTAACTCACCGAAAATCGCGGCGGGAAGGGGAGTTTGCGACCACTCGCCGCAGGAAGTGGGAGGTCAGCCGGCGATGGCGACGAGGCCCAGCTCGGCAGAGCTGAGCAGCAGGTCGTTCCTCGGTACGATGCGCACGGTGTAACCGAACGAGCCTGCGCGGCTCAGTGCGACGGTGCCGACGTACTCGTAGGCGCCGCCGATCGCCGACTTCTCCTCGACCTCGAGGTCGCGGATGCGCACATGGGTCAGCTGATCGCCGTTCTGGCTCCGCCCGTAGATGACCTGGACCGAGACGTCTTCCGGCTTCAGGCCGTTCAGCTGGACCCGCGCGCGCAGGTGCAGTTCGTCGCCGACCTGCGGTATCGCATCCACACCGCCGGATTCGACATGCACGACCGCGACGCCTGGCCAGGCGCTCCGGACGCGCGCCTTCCACGCCGACAGTGCCCGCGCCCCCGCGTAGCCGTCGTCGCTCACGCGCCGCTCGAACCCGCTGGCCGGCACGTACATCCGCTCGACGTATTCGCGCACCATCCGGTCCGCACTCAGCTCCGGCGAGAGGGTCGAGAGCGTGTGCCTGATCTGGTGCAGCCAACCCTCGGGCACCCCGTCGCCGTTGCGCTCGTAGAACCGCGGCGCGATCTGGTTCTCGATGAGGTCGTAGAGGGCTTCCGCCTCGAGCGCGTCGCGTTCGCTGCCGTCGCCCGCAGCATCCGCCGACGGGATGGCCCAGCCGTTCTCGCCGTCGTAGAACTCGTTCCACCACCCGTCCAGGATGGAGAGGTTGAGCGCTCCGTTGAGTGCGGCCTTCATACCGGAGGTCCCGCACGCCTCGAGCGGCCGCAGCGGGTTGTTCAGCCACACGTCGGTACCCGGGTAGAGCAGTTGCGCCATACCGATGTCGTAATCGGGCAGGAACACCAGCCGTGTGCGGATGTCCGGCTCGGCGGCGAACTGGACGAGCCTCTGGATGAGCCGCTTGCCTTCTTCGTCGGCCGGATGCGATTTGCCCGCGATCACGATCTGCACCGGGCGCTCCGGGTTCAGGAGGATGGCGCGGAGCCTCTCCGGGTCGTGAAGCATGAGGGTGAGCCGCTTGTACGTCGGCACGCGTCGCGCGAAGCCGATGGTCAGCACCGAGGGGTCCAGCAAGTCGGACATCCACGAGGGCGCGACGCCGCCGGGGTTCTGTTTCTCCCAGGCTTCCGAGACACGGCGTCTGGCGTCGCCGACGAGCTGTTCGCGCATCCGGGTGCGGACCGACCAGAGGTCGAGGTCGCCGAGGCCACCCGATGACCAGTCGGCGGCTGTCGTGTCCGTCGTACCGAGACGTTCCTCGGCGAGCGCCCGCAGCATCGGATCGGTCCAGGTCGGCGCGTGGACACCGTTCGTGACCGAGTCGATGGGAACCTCGTCGACATCGAATCCCGGCCACAGGCCCCGGAACATCTGCCGGCTGACCTGGCCGTGCAGTTTGGAGACGCCGTTGGCGTGCTGGCCGAGCCGCAGGCCCATCACCGCCATGTTGAACACGTCGGGCGAGCCGCCGGGGTAGTCTTCACAGCCGAGCGCGAGCACATCCGACACCTGGACACCGGGGAGCAGGTCGGTCGAGAAGTACCGCTCGACGAGCGGGCGCTCGAACCGGTCGATGCCTGCCGCGACCGGGGTGTGGGTGGTGAACACGGTGCCGGCGCGAACGACCTGGAGTCCCTCGTCGAAGGTGAGGCCTTCGCCGATCAGGTCGGAGATCCGCTCGACGCCCAGGAATCCCGCGTGGCCTTCGTTGGTGTGGAAGACCTCGGGCACCGGTGTGCCGCTGAGCTCGGCCCAGACCTTGAGCGCGCGCACCCCGCCGATCCCGAGGAGGAGCTCCTGAAGCAGCCGGTGCTCTCCCCCGCCGCCGTACAGTCGGTCGGTGACCGAGCGAAGGGCGTCCTCGTTCGCGGGGATGTCCGTGTCGAGGAGCAGGAGGCGGATGCGTCCGACGGCCGCCTGCCAGACCCGCGCGTGCAGGGCACGGCCCTCCGGCAGCGCCAGCGTGATCTGCACGGCCGTGCCGTCCGGCTGCCGGAGGACGGCGAGCGGCAGCCCGTCCGGGTCGAGCACGGGATAGCTCTCCAGCTGCCAGCCGTCCGGAGAGATCGCCTGCGAGAAGTAGCCGGAGCGGTAGAAGAGGCCGACGCCGACCAGTGGCACACCCAGGTCGGAGGCACTCTTCAGGTGGTCTCCGGCGAGGATGCCGAGTCCGCCCGAGTACTGCGGCAGCGCCGCGGTGATGCCGAACTCAGGCGAGAAGTACGCGATCGACTGCGGGGCCGACCCGTCGAGCCCCTGATACCAGCGCGGCTCGCTCAGATACGCATGCAGGTCGTCGCGAAGCCGGTTCGCCCACTCGACGTAGCCGTAGTCGTTCGCCAGCTCCGAAAGCCGGGCGGGATGGACCGCACCGAGGAGCGCGATCGGATCATGGCCCGTCTGCTGCCAGAGCTCGGGTGAGATGCGGGCGAAAAGCTGTCTGGTGGGCTCGTGCCACGACCACCGCAGGTTGCCTGCGAGCTCTTCCAGCGCCCCGAGTTGTTCAGGGAGGACTGCGCGAACGGTAAACCTTCGGATCGCCTTCACCCCAACAGCCTAGGCGAGTCGCATCGGATGCGCGCAAGCCCCGGATGCCGGCTCGGGAGCGAAGGGTGCCAAGTCGCGGGCCATCGCGGTACGGTCAGGGTGTGGGAAAGACTGCGGAGAATCAGAAGGTGGGCAAACAGGCCCGCGCGGACGCTGCACCGGCCGCCGACGGGCCTGCGCCCTCAGCGTTCACCCCGGCGATCGGCCGAATCCCGATTCTTGCGTTGTCGCCCCAGGTCGACGATGGCGCGTGGCCCGCGAAGGCGTTCAGCGGCGAGGTCGTCCCGTTCCGGGCGACGGCTTTCCGTGAGGGGCACGACCTGATCGGCGTCGACCTGCTGCTCCTCGACCCTCATGGTCAGCAGATCGAGTACCGGATGAAGCCGATCGCCCCCGGAACCGACCGGTGGGAGGCCGAGGTCCAGCTCGAGACCGAGGGGCTGTGGCGGTACCGGATCCAGGCGTATGGCGACGAGTATGCGACGTGGCTCCACAACGCCGAGGTGAAGGTCCCCGCCGGGCTCGATGTCGAGCTCATGTTCACGATCGGCCGCGGAATCCTGGAGAGGGCTGCCGACGACGAGCGCCGCAGCCCTGCCGAGCGCCGGCACCTGGGCGAGGCCGCGAAGGTCGTCGCCGACGCGTCGAAGACGCCGGAGGAGCGACTGGCCGCGGCCGGCGACACCCGTGTCGTGCGCGTACTCGACGCCCGTCCGGTGGTGAGTCTTCCCACCCTGTCGCCGACCCGCAGTATCCTCGTCGAGCGCTCTCGCGCAGGGGTCGGCAGCTGGTACGAGTTCTTTCCGCGCTCCGAGGGCGCCAAGAAGCAACCGGACGGGTCGTGGAAGTCGGGCACGTTCCGATCGGCGGCGAAGCGCCTGCCCGAGGTCGCGGCGATGGGGTTCGACGTCGTGTACCTTCCCCCGATCCACCCGATCGGGCGCGAGTTCCGCAAGGGCCCCAACAACACCCTGAACGCGGGGCCGAACGACCCGGGGTCGCCGTGGGCCATCGGGAGCGCAGAGGGCGGCCACGACGCGATCCATCCCGACCTCGGTACGGAGAAGGACTTCGTCTTCTTCGTCGGCAAGGCGAAGCAGGCCGGCCTCGAAGTCGCACTCGACCTCGCCCTCCAGGCCGCGCCCGACCACCCCTGGGTGAAGCAGCATCCCGAATGGTTCACCACGCTTCCGGACGGGTCGATCGCCTACGCGGAGAACCCGCCGAAGAAGTACCAGGACATCTATCCGATCAACTTCGACAACGATCCGATCGGGCTGCGCGACGAGATCCTCCGCATCGTGCTGTACTGGATCTCCCTGGGCGTGCGAATCTTCCGCGTCGACAACCCGCACACGAAGCCGATCGCCTTCTGGGAGTGGCTGATCCACCACGTCAACGCCGACTACCCTGACGTCGTCTTCCTCGCGGAGGCCTTCACCCGGCCCGCGATCCTGCAGACGCTCGCGAAGGTGGGATTCCAGCAGTCGTACACGTACTTCACCTGGCGGAACACGAAGGACGAGCTGGCCGAGTTCCTCGACGGCCTCGCCCACGACACCGCCGACTTCCTGCGGCCCAACCTCTTCGTGAACACACCGGACATCCTGACGGAATACCTGCAGTTCGGCGGGCCGGCCGCCTTCAAGATCCGGGCGGCCGTGGCCGCGACCGCGGCGCCCACCTGGGGCGTGTACTCGGGATTCGAGCTGTACGAGAATGTCGCCCGCGCCGGCGCCGAAGAGTACATCGACAACGAGAAGTACGAGTTCCGCCCCCGTGACTACGCGCGGGCCCAGAACCTGGGCAAATCGCTCGCGCCGTACCTGACGATGCTGAACCGGGCCAGGAGCGAGCATCCGGCGCTCCGCCAGCTCCGCAACCTCCACATCCACCGCAGCGAGGACGACGCGATCCTCGTTTACAGCAAATACCTCTCGGGGGCGTTCACGCGCAGCGGAAGGCCCGACGCGATCATCGTCGTCGCGAACCTCGACCCCCACTCGGTGCGCGAGACGACCGTGCACCTCGACGTCACGCAGTTCGGGGTTCCCCTCGGCGGCCTGTTCGAAGTGAAAGACATCGTCACCGGTGCGAAATGGACCTGGGGCGCCGACAACTACGTGCGACTGGATGCGTTCACCGAGCCCGTCCATATCCTGAGTGTGAAGGGGACCCCCTGATGAGCCCGATCCCCGAAGGCGCGGCCGCGATCGCCCTCCCGAAGCTGCCCGACTCGCTGCTCGCAGCAGTCGCGACCGGCAGCCACCACGATCCGCATTCGGTGCTCGGCCAGCACGTCGTCCGCGCCGAAGGCATCGACGACCCGATCACGGTGATCCGCGCGTTGCGCCCGCTCGCCGGCGAGGTCGTCGCGGTGCTCTCGAACGGTTCGCGTGTCGAGCTCGGGCACCTCGCGCACGGCATCTGGCAGGGATTCAGCCTGCTCGGGCCCCAGGACTACATGCTCGAGACCCACTACCCCGACGCTCCATCGTGGACGGCCGACGATCCGTACCGGTTCCGCCCCTCGATAGGCGACCTCGACCTGCACCTCATCGGCGAAGGCCGCCACGAACGGCTCTGGGATGCACTCGGCTCGCATCACAAAGCCCACTTCGGCGTCGCGACCGAAACCGTCGGAACCGGTTTCACCGTCTGGGCGCCGCACGCCCGGGCCGTGCGGGTCGTCGGCGACTTCAATGACTGGGACGGCACCCAGCACGCCATGCGCAACATGGGGACCACCGGGGTGTGGGAGCTCTTCATTCCCGGGATCGCGCCCGGCACGATCTACAAGTACGACCTTCTCGGTCAGGACGGCAACTGGGTGCGCAAAGCCGACCCGATGGCGCGCTTCACGGAGCGTCCGCCTGCGACCGCATCCGTCGTCGGCGAGAGCCACTACGAGTGGGCTGACGGCGACTGGCTGACGGCGCGGTCGTCGCACGACCCGCACAACGGCCCGATGAGCGTCTATGAGCTGCATGTCGGCAGCTGGCGGCCGGGTCTCGGCTACCGGGAGCTCGCCGACCAGCTCATCGACTACATCGGTGAGCTCGGGTACACGCATGTCGAGTTCCTGCCGCTCGCCGAGCATCCGTTCGGCGGTTCCTGGGGCTACCAGGTGACCGGGTACTACGCACCGACCAGCCGTTTCGGGCATCCGGACGATCTCAAGTACCTCATCGACCGCCTGCACCGCGCGGGCATCGGCGTCCTCGTCGACTGGGTGCCGGGCCATTTCCCCAAAGACGACTGGGCCCTCGCACGGTTCGACGGGCAGCCGCTCTACGAGCACTCCGACCCGCGCAGGGGCGAGCAGAAGGACTGGGGCACCCTGATCTTCGACTTCGGGAACTCCCAGGTGCGCAACTTCCTCGTCGCGAACGCGCTCTACTGGCTGGAGGAGTTCCACGTCGACGGTCTGCGCGTCGATGCCGTCGCCTCGATGCTCTACCTCGACTACTCCCGCGAAGACGGCGAATGGGAGCCGAACAAATACGGCGGCCGGGAGAACCTCGAAGCGATCGGCTTCCTGCAGGAGGTCACGGCGACGTCGTACAAGAGGAACCCCGGCACCGTGATGATCGCCGAAGAGTCGACCAGCTGGGGCGGCGTCACCCAGCCCACCTCCAGCGGAGGACTCGGTTTCGGGTTCAAATGGAACATGGGGTGGATGCACGACTCGCTCCAGTACATCCAGGAGGACCCGATGTACCGCTCGTACCACCACAACGAGATCACGTTCTCGTTCGTGTATGCGTTCAGCGAGAACTTCCTCCTCCCCATCAGCCATGACGAGGTCGTGCACGGTAAGGGCTCGCTGCTGAGCAAGATGCCCGGCGATCACTGGCAGCAGCTCGCCAATGTGCGCGCCTACCTGTCGTTCATGTGGGCGCATCCGGGCAAGCAACTGCTGTTCATGGGCCAGGAATTCGGCCAGCCCTCGGAGTGGAGCGAAGAGCGCGGACTCGACTGGTGGATCCTCGACCAGCCGACGCACCGTGGACTGTTCGACCTGGTCGGCCAGCTGAACCGCGTGTACCGCGACAACCCGGCCTTGTGGGCGCTCGACAACGACCCCGCGGGTTTCGAGTGGATCGACGGCGGCGACGCAGCCGGAAACGTGGTCTCGTTCCTGCGCTGGGACAAGGATGGCAACCCGATCGCGGTGCTGATGAACTTCTCGGGGAACCCCCACACCGACTACCGCGTCGGGCTTCCGATCGCCGGACGCTGGGAGGAACTGCTCAACACCGACGCGGTCGTCTTCGGCGGATCGGGTGTCGGAAACCTGGGCGCCGTGGAGGCCGCCGCCGAGCCGTGGGGCGGACGACCGGCATCCGCGCTGGTCACCCTGCCACCGCTCGGAGGACTGTGGCTCAAACCGTCGAGCTGAGCCACCTTTCGAAGTCCAGCCCGTCGATCGCCTGATCGGGGGCGAGATTGTCGCCGGCACGCCATGCGGCGCCGAGCGCGCCGGGCTGCCGGATGCCGGCGATCACCGCCCGCGAGCCGGTCGCTTGCTTCCAGGCCTCCGCGAGCGCCCTGGACGACTGGATGCGCGGACCTCCGACGGCGCGTGTCGAGTTCGACGGCCCGTTGCCCTCAGCCGCATCCACCAGGATCGTCGCCACGTCGGACACCGCGATCGTCTGGAAGCGCACCTTCGAGAACGCCGGGATGATCCCCGCCCGTGCGCCGGCGGCGAAGAGCGACGCGATGAAATCGTGGAACTGCGTCGTCCGGACGATCCGGGTTTCGATGGGCGAATCGTGGTACGTGCGCTCCTGCGCCGCCTTGGCCCGGTAATAGGAGTAGCCCGAACGGTCGACGTTGACGATCGAGAGCAGCACAGCGTGGCCGACACCGAAACGTGCGGCCGTGTGCAGGAGGTTCTGCGAACCGATCGTGAAGGTGTGGCCCGCTTCGCGCCCGGCTCCGTTCGACGCGTCGATGAGCACATCCATGCCGTCGACCGCCTCTTCCAGGCCGTCCGCGGTGACCAGGTCGGCGGTCGTGTAGACAGCGCCAGGAACGTAGGACGGGTTGTCGTCGTCCGGCACGCGCCGGCTTGCGACGACCACATCGTGGCCGCGTCCGACGGCTTCGGCCACGATCGCGCGACCGGCGAGCCCGGTCCCGCCGACGACGAGGACGCGCGCCATGCGGGGCCTCCCGGGGTCAGGTCTGGCGTGGTTCAGTACAGAAGCGACGCCAGCCTAGCCCGGGCCCTCATCACACGCGGGTCGTCCACACCGACGATCTCGAAATAGTCGAGCAGGCGAGCGCGAACCGAATCCCGTTCTTCGGGGGCGAGCCGTGGGAAGAGGGTCAGCAGCCGGTCGAAGGCGTCATCGACATGACCACCGGAGATGTCGAGGTCGGCGACGAGTTCCTGCGCCGCGGCATTGTCAGGGTCAGCGGCCGCGGCGGAGCGGATCTCGTCGGCCGTCTTGCCCTGGAGGCGGGCGAGCAGGCTGACCTGGGCGAGACCTGCGACCGCCATCGTGTCGCGCGGGTCCTGAGCGATGGCGAGCTTGTACTCGGCGATCGCCTCTTCGAAGTCGCCCCGCTCGATCGCCTCGTACGCCTCCGCGTGATGCGGCGGCAGCGGCTCCGGCTGCGGTTCGGCCTGAGCATCGGTCTCCGGAGCCGGGGAGCCATCGCCCTCGACCGTCACGCGACCTGTCACGCCGTTCTGTGCGGCCAGCTGGAGAAGCTGTTCGAAGACGTCGCGGATCTGCGCCTCCGGCATGACACCGGCGAAGAGCTGCACTGGTCGACCGGCGATCACCGCTGCTGCGGCCGGCACGGACTGCGCCTGGAAGGCCTGCGCAAGCTGCGGATTCGTCTCGACGTCGACAGTCACGAGGACGAATCGGCCGTCGTAGTCGCGGATGACGCGCTCCAGCACGCTCGAGAGCTGCTGCGACGGCTCAGCCCATGATGCAGCGAGGTCGACGATGACCGGAACGGTCATCGACAGATCGAGGAAGTCGTTGAAGTTCGCGTCCGTGCCCTGGAAGAACAGGCTGGGCAGAGGGAGCGACTGGGGAGGCGAATCCGGCGTCGCACCGGTGGCTGCGGTACCCGCAGTCGCGGCACGGTTGACCAGGGACGAGAGATCGACTGCCCCGCGCAGGTGCGCGGGAGGAATCTGGCTCATTGAACCTCCTTGGCTGAGACGAGGCCCTGGGCGAACCCGAGCAACGTGATCTTCTGGTTGGATCCCGCAGGCGGAACGTAGAACGCCAGCTGGTACCCGTAGGTCGAGGCGATGCCCTTCTTGCTGGACGCCACCCCGCTCAATGCGGCCGCGCTGGCGCCTGCATTGACCTCGGCTCCGGCTTCGACCACCTTCAGTGTCTCGGTCTCATCGAGATTCGTCCAGACGATCGCCCCGGAATCATTCGTGGCCATCGCGATGGGCTTGCCCGCCCCCACACTGTTGGTGAAGGTGAGCGAGGCCGTCTTCGGGATCTGCGCCTGCTTCTTGACCTTGTAGTCGAGGCCGACGGCGGGGCGAAGAGTGTCGCCCTGAGCCTCGAAGAGAGGGTAGTACGTGCTCTTCGGACCCTTCATGAGGATGTCGCCGTACGCCGCCGCGACCTGCTGCGGCGGGAGGAGCAACAACTTCGAGTCCGGGGGCACGACGGCTGCTCCGATGCTCGCCGGTGCGAGGTCGGGGACCTTCGCCTTGGGCTCCAGCGAGACGGCGTAGTTCACGAGGTAGTTCGAGCGTGGGGTCTCCTGCACCAGCGTGATCGCCTGGGGGGCCTGCGTCTTGCTCGAGCCCTCGACGACCGTCGACACCACACGCGGCCACATGTCGGTCGCCTGCGGAAGCGTCAGTGCGAGCGGACCGGGGGCGATGGCCGGGAGCGCGGGCTCGTCCGACTTCTTCGCGCGGAGGGCGTAGTTCGCCTGGCGCAGTTCGAGCGCGGGGCCGGCGAACCGTGTCGCGAGCCCCTTGGAGTCGAGCTTGGCATCCGACGCCGCCGCGACGGCTGAGATCTTCGCCATGATCCGCTCGAGCTGCGGACCCGTCACTGCGGGAGACTGGACATCCTTCGCCTTCGGCAGCTCCGTGGTGATCGGCGTCGAGGTCGCCACCGGCGTGGACGCTCCCAGATGCGGCCAGTAGTCGCCCGAGCATCCGGACAGGCCGAGTGCGCCGACCAGGACGATCGGCACGGCGACCATGGCTCGTCTCGAGGAACGGCGCCCCTTGGGGGTCGTCTCGATCGCCTTCGTCGGCTTGTACTTCGGCGCCTTCGGCAGCTTCGGCATCTTGGGTCCACCCTTACGCCTGGGTCCTCGCGATCGGCGCAGCGCGTACAGCCCCCAGAGATAGAGGACGAGGCCGATGACGAGGAGCGCCCCACCGCCGACGATCAACGGGCCCGCCCACGGCGTGCTCGAATCGAGCGGCCAGACGATCCGGATCTGGTTCGGTGCGGGCGCGGTGCCGTCGCTTGCGATGATCACACTGATGTTGTCGGGGACGTTCATCCGGGTCACGTTCGCATCCGTACCGTCGAACTCTTCGAGCCACAGGTCGGAACCGGCGGGGCTCGGACCCTTCGCGGTGGCGGAAGCCTTTCCCGTCGTCGCCCCGGGGGTCGCTGTCGGGAGCGGAGCCGGCTTCTGGGATTCGGTCGCGGGCGTCACATTCTTGCTCGTCAGGCTGCCGCTCGCGACGTCGTACTTCATGGTCGCGTACGACTGGTCGCCCAGCCAGGCGGTGACGTCGGCGGTGCGGCCGTATGCGACGAACTCGTTCTTGGCGCCGTCGACGTACAGGGTCTGCTGACCGGGATGCGAATTGAGCACGGAACCGTCGATGACGATGAATCGCGGCTCCCCGCTGACGGTCGCAGCAGCGGACACCTGGGACGGCGGTGCGAACACCGTGCGCTGGGCGATGCCGGCAGCGATCATCACGGCGGCCACCACGAAGGCGACGATGGCGAGTACGAAACGCAAAAAAGCTCCTCCTGTGCTGCCCGCTCTCGCTGAGCGATTCCGTGATGCGGCCGGACGGCGGTTGCCGCCCTCATCGGGTTTCTGGACCACACCACTCACAGCGGACACACCGCCGGCGAACGGCAACAACAAAGTCACCCCACGATACCGGACCACCCTGAGAGCCTGCTAACCGTTGCCTGCGAACGGTTCAAATGCGACACCCAGAAGCGCTCGCTAAGATCGGATCGGTTGCAGCGCCCCACCCCCCGAATGCCTGCAGTCAAGTGACCAGGAGAAACAGTGGCGACCGACGACGAGAACTTCACGCAGGTATTCCGCGGCTACGACAAGGACGAGGTCGACAAGGCCATCCAGGGGCTCCGACGCGAGCTCATCAAGTCGAACACGCAGTTTGCCGAATCGACGAAGGAGATCAAGCGTCTCCAGATCCGCGTCGAGGAGCTCAACGCAGAGATCGAGGAGGTCGGGAGCCCGACGTTCTCCGGCCTCGGCACGAAACTCGAGAACACGCTTCGAGTTGCAGAAGAACAGTCGACGCGACTGATCGCGCAGGCGGACATCGACGCCGAGAAACTCCGCAGCGGCGTGGCGGCAGAGGTCGAGAAGATCAAGCAGGCCGCCGCGCAGCAGGCGGAGCGCGTGCTCGCCGATGCCCGCGCCCGCGCCGCGACCGCCCTCGAGGATGCACAGATCGAGGCGGCCGAGCTCGTCGCCAAGGCCACCCAGGACAAAGAGAACCTCACACAGGACGCCATGCGCGAAGCTGCCGCCATCCGGGGCGCCGTCGCCACGGAGGCCGCCGAACTCCGCGCGACCAGCAAACGCGAATCGGCGGCTGTGCGCGCCGAAGCCGAGCGCGAAGCGGCCGAGCTCAAGGTCGTCGCGACCCGTGAGGCCGCCACGGCCCGGGCCGAGGCCGAGGACATCGAGCGAGAGCTCGCCCAGCGACGTGCCGAGGCGACCGCGGACCTCGACGCCGCCCGTGCGGCGTTCGAGAAGGAATCCGAGCAGGCCCGCCTTGCGCTCGCACGCGACATCGAGCAGAAGCGGGTTGCACTCGAGGCCGAGACACTCGAGGCACGTACCGCCCTTGCCAACGAAACCCGGCAGGCTC
Source organism: Leifsonia tongyongensis (assembly GCF_010686705.1). GTDB lineage: Bacteria > Actinomycetota > Actinomycetes > Actinomycetales > Microbacteriaceae > Diaminobutyricibacter > Diaminobutyricibacter tongyongensis. Next base: position 926,861 of record NZ_JAAGWY010000002.1, read on the forward strand.
GTGCGGACCTCGCCACCGAGACGGAACGTGCCCGTGCAGCACTGGCCGGCGAGACATCCCAGACGCGTGCCGACCTCGCCAATGAGGTGCAGACCACGAAGCTGGCGCTCGAGACCGAGGTCGATCAGACCAAGCGGTCACTGGCCGCCGAGGCCGAGCAGACGCGAACCGCCCTCACGGCCGAGGTCGAGCAGGCCAGGAGCGCGCTGGAGGACGACGTCGTCCAGACCCGGAGCGCGCTCGCCGACGAAGTCCTGCAGACGAAGACCGGCCTTGCTGCCGAGGTCGAACAGACCCAGGCGAAGCTGGCCGCCGAGGTCACCGCGACCACGAGCGCACTCGCAGCGGAGGTCGAGCAGACGAAGAGCGCCCTCACGACCGAGGTCGAGGAGACCAAGAGGGCGCTGGCCCTCGAGGTCGAGCAGACGAGGAACGCCCTGGCCGCCGAGGTCGACAGCACCAAGAGCGCGCTCGCCACCGAGGTCGAGGAGACGACGACGTCCCTCACGGCGCAGGTCGCGAAGACGAAGGCCGATCTCGACAACGAGGTCACGACCACGAAGGCCGCCCTCGAGAACGAGGTCACGACGACACGTGCGGAGCTGGCCAACGAGGTCAACGCCGCACGGGCTGCGCTCGACAGCGAGGTCAGCACCACCAAGGCCGCCCTCGAGACCGAGGTCAGCACCACGAAGGCCGCCCTCGAGACCGAGGTCACCACCACGAAGGCCGCCCTCGAGAGCGAGGTCACCTCGACGCGCACCGCGCTCGAGAACGAGGTCACCACCACCCGTGCGAGCCTCGCAGCCGAGGTCGAGAAGGCCCGCGCCGATCTGGCGACCGAGGTCGAGAAGACGAAGACCGAACTCGAGACCGACGTGCGCACGACGAAGAACGCACTCGCCGACGAGGTCGCGGAGACGCGCAACGCCCTGACCGCCGAAGTCGACGGCGCGCGTGCTGCGCTGGCCGACGAAGTCCTGCAGACGAAGACGGCGCTCGCGACCGAGGTCGAGCAGACGCAGGCGAACCTCGCTGCAGAGGTGACGACGACCAAGAGCGCGCTCGCCACCGAGGTCGAGCAGACGAAGAGCCGCCTCGCCACCGAGGTCAAGCGTACGAAGAGCCGGCTTGCGGCCGAGGTCGGGCAGAAGACGAGCGCACTCACCGAAGAGGTCGAAACGACCAAGGCGGCGCTTGCCGACGAGGTCGAGACGACCAGGGCGACCCTCGCCGAAGAACGCGAAGCGACCCGGCTCGAGCTCGCCAACGAGCGCGAGCAGACCCGTATCGCCCTGACACGGGAGGCCGAAGACACTCGCGTCGCCCTGGCGGAGGAGACGGAGCAGGCTCGCGTCGATCTCGAGAAGGAGTCATCCGAAGCACGGGCCGAACTGGCACGGGACCTCGAGCAGGCGCGTGCCGACCTCGCAGACGAGATCACGTCGACCCGTTCCTCGTTCGCCGCGGAGAGCGCCGAGGCCAGAGCCGCACTCGAAGCCGAGCTGGCGAAGGTCCGCAAGGAGGCCCTCGATGCTGCACAGGCTGGAACCCGCGAGCTGGAGCAGGCCCGCATCGACCTCGATGTCGAACTGAAGGCGCGACGCGACGAGGCCGAGAAGGAATACCTCGCCCGCCACCAGGAAGCCGTCGCCCAGACGCAGAAATACCTGGACGAGGCCAACCAGCAGCTCGCCGACGCAATCAAGCGGACCACCGCGAAACGTGAAGAGGCCGACGCCATCGAGGCAGAAGCGCGAGCCGAGGTCAAGGCCGCGCGCAAAGAGGCCGAAGCGACCGCGCGGAAGATCGTCGGCGACGCCGAGAAGCGGGCCTCGGACCTCCTCGCCGATGCCGAGACGCGCACAGAACGCCTCGTGGCTGACGCGGAGGACCGCCTCGCGCAGATTAGGATCGAGCGAGAAGCCGTCGCCGGCTACTTCGAGAACCTGCGTGGTGTACTCCAGCAGGCTGAGAAGGTGACGGCGGACAACAACGGTTAGACCACGGGGAGGTCCGGATGAAGATCCAGAACGCGTTCAGATTCGGCCTCATCGGAACTCTAGGCGTCGGCCTGGGTCTCCTGATCCTGATGTCGATCGTCACGCTGTCGACGATCCTCACGTACATCGGGGCCGCACTGTTCATCGCTCTGGGCATCGAACCGCTGATCTCGTTCCTCGAACGGCGCAAGTTCCCCCGGTGGGCCGCGCTCGTCACAGTGCTGGTCATCATCATCGGCGCCTTCACCGCCCTGATCTGGGCGATCGTGCCGATCGCGGTCGGCCAGGCATCACAGCTCGTCCAGGGCGTCGTCACCTGGGTTCAGAAGGGCGACGCCCAGAAGTGGTTCGAGCAGCTGCAGCGGCAGTTCCCGACGATCGTCAACCAGGACAACATCAACAACGTCACCCACTGGCTGCAGAGCAACGTCGGCAACATCACCAACGGCATCCTTCAGACCGGCATCGGCATCGCCAGCGGTATCTTCGGCGTGATCATCGTGATCATCCTCACGGTCTACTTCACCGCATCCCTGCCCAGCATCAAGCGCGCCAGCTACCTGCTGGTTCCCGCCTCGAAGCGCGCCCGCTTCGCCGACCTGGCCGACCAGATCACCGACTCGGTCGGCAAGTACGTCATGGGCCAGGTCTCCCTCGCCCTCGTGAACGGCGCCCTGAGCGCCATCTTCCTGACGATCATCGGGGCGAAATTCCCCATCCTGCTCGCCTTCATCGCCTTCTTCTTCTCGTTGATCCCCCTCGTCGGTACGATCACCGGCTCGGTCATCATCGTGGCGATCTGCCTTCTCTCGGGCTGGCAGACGGCCCTCGCCGCCGCGATCTACTACCTCATCTACATGCAGGTCGAGGCCTACGTCCTCAGCCCGCGCATCATGAACCGCGCCGTTCAGGTCCCGGGGGCCGTGGTCGTGATCGCCGCACTCGCCGGCGGATCGCTCCTCGGAATCCTGGGCGCGCTGATCGCCATCCCGTTCGCGGCTTCCATCCTGCTCATCATCAAGCAGGTCGTGATTCCGCGGCAGAACGAACTCTGAGGCGGGCCCTCAGGCCCCCGCCGGAGGCTCCTGACCAACCGGGCCCGACCATTCGGTCGCGAGCGGCAGCGCAGCCGGGTTGACCCGCCGCACGATCTCGGTCAGGACGCGTCGCGTCTGGTTCTCCCCCACCCACAGGTGCTTGCCGCCTTCGACGTTCACCAGGTCGATCTGGGGCACGCCGGCGAAGCGCTCCGCGGCAGCGGCAGGTCGCAGGTAGTCGTCGTGCTCCGGGATCAGCGCCACCATCGGCCGGCTGTCGCCCGCCCACGCGGCCAGCTGGTCGGGGGTGGCGCGGTGGAGCGGCGGAGAGAGCAGGATGACGCCGTCCACGGGCAGATCCCGGCCGTACATGAGTGCGAGCTCCGTGCCGAATGACCATCCGACCAGCCAGGGATGGGGCAGCCCGCGTTCCGCAACGAACGCCATGGCGGCGTCGACGTCGTAGCGCTCATCGATCCCCCCGTCGAACTGTCCGCCGCTCGTGCCGCGCGGGGAGCGCGTCCCCCGGGTGTTGAAGCGCAGCACAGCGAGGTCGGCGAGAGCAGGGAGCCGCGCAGCCGCCTTGCGGAGGATGTGCGAGTCCATGAACCCTCCGCCGGTCGGCAGCGGATGCAGGGTCACCAGTGTCGCCACCGGCGGGCGATCGAGCGGGGTCGCCAGCTCTCCGACGAGCGTGAGCCCGTCACTGGTGTGCAATTCGATGTCCTCGCGCTGCGCGGGGAGCTCGACGCCCCCTCTGATCTCGATCGTCAACTGATCCTCCAGCAGTGCGTGTGCCAGTGCCTCCGCGCGGCGATGTCAGCCGCGTCGCCCATCAGACCGTCTGCGCGCCACGTGACGAGATGAGCGACCCCAGGTTCGATCTCGAGGCCGCATCCCGGGCAGATGTAGACCTTCACCGCCTGGATGGGCGAGACCGGCTGCACGTTCCAGGCGAAGCCCCGTCGAACCTCGGTCCGTCGCCAGCCTTGCGTCACCCGCGCCAGGTCGAGAGCCTCCTCTTCGTCCTGACCGGGCTTTCGACCTCGTGGACGGTTGCTGCGCGGCATGCATCAAGTCTAGGGCGGGGCGCTCTCACACCTCGTTGTCGCGATGGGAGAGGCGGGATTCCTCGAAGTCGAGCATGACCTGCGCATGGAGCAGCACCCGTGACGAATAGCTGCCCCGGCTTCGCGCATCCAGCAGAGCGTTTCGCTCGGCCTCGAGAACCTGCTCTTTGAGCGCCTGGTACTGCTGATGAGGGCCGAACACCGGTGTGTCGGACTCCTCCCGCTCGGCCCGCTCCCACTGCGCCTCGACCCGGAGCATCGTGTCCTGTCGCACGCGTTCGACGACGTCCGGGTCGTAGGTACGGGCCTCGGGCGCCTCGTCGTCGGGGTGGTCGATAGCGGCCAGGCCGGCTTTGCTCATCTCCTCGAGCAGGCCCGCGAGCTCCCGCCGGTCGGCGGCGGCGTCCGAACCCGTGATGCCCAGTCTCCGGATCAGCACCGGCAGCGTTCCGCCCTGCACGAGCAGTGTGACGATGGCGACGGTGAAGGCGATCAGGATGAGCGGGGAACGATACGCCGAGTCGGGCAGCGATTGGGCGGCCGCGACAGTGACGACGCCCCTCATGCCCGCCCAGGTGATCACCACTCCCCCGCGCCAGCCGATCGGCGAATCCTGCAGGTCGCTCACGTCGGCCTCACGACGTTCGAGGTAGCGGGTGAACCGGTTCCAGCGCCGTTCTGTCCGCTCATCCTGCGGCGGCCGCTTCTCCCGTTCGGTGCGCACACGTTCCAGGCCGTCGGAGAGGCGCTCGCTGACCTCCGGCGCCCGCTTCTGGTTCTCTTTGAGCTGCCAGACGATCGGGAAGACGAAGAGGGCGCGGATGACCAGCAGCACGACGCAGAGCAGCAGCCCGATCCCGAAGGCACCCCAGGCGCCCAGGACGCTGTCCTGCGCCTTGCTGATGATCTCATGCAGCTGGATTCCCATCAGGAGGAAGACGCCGTTCTCGAGCAGGAATTTGATCGTGCGCCAGTTGATCTGCTCGCTGAGGCGGGCCTGCGGGGAGAACGAACGTGCGGCGCTGTGCCCGGTATAGATTCCGGCCACGACGACAGCGAGCACTCCGGATGCGCCGAGCGACTCGGTCGGGATGTAGGCGACGAACGGAACCACGAACGAGATCGCGGTCTCGAGCACCGAATCCTTGAGCTTCGCACGGACCCACACGTTGATCACACCGACGAGCAGGCCGATGCCGATCGCGACGACGACCGAATAGAGGAAGTCGCCGCCGATGGCCAGAAGACTGAGCCCGGCGCCCGTCGCCCCGATGGCGGCTTTCAGCAACACGAGGGCGGATGCGTCGTTCACCAGGCTCTCACCCTCGAGCACCGCGACGAGGCGCGTGGGAAGGCCGAGACGCTTCGCCACGGAGGTCGCGGCCACCGCATCCGTGGGGCTCACGACCGCACCGAGCGCGATCGCCGAACCCAGGTCGAGCGCAGGCAGGAGAGCATGCAGCAGGAAGCCGACAGCGAAAGCGGTCGCGATCACAAGGACGACGGACAACATCGAGATCGTGCCCAGATTGCGACGGAAGTCCGTGAGCTGCACCTGCACCGCCGACGAATACAGCAACGGCGGGAGGACAAGGCCGAGGATGACCCACGATGGCACCTGGAGCGACGACGGCAAGCCCGGCAGGAACGACGTGGCGACACCCACGACGACGAGTACCAGCGGCGCCGCGACGCCGAGCTGCTTCGAGAAGGCGGCCACAGCGACGACGGTGACGACCCCGACCACAGCGATCAGTGCGATCTCCATGGCCCTACGCTACGGCGTTAGTGCCAGCACGGCGTACGTACCAGCTACGGCGTCAATACCAGCCAGTGCTCTGCGAGTGGTCCCACGCGCCGCACGGTGTGCTGTACCGGCCGGTGATGTAACCGAGACCCCACGTGATCTGCGTTGCCGCGCTGTTCTGCCAGTCAGGCCCCGCAGAGGACATCTTGCTGCCGGGGAGCGCCTGCGGAATGCCGTAGGCACCGCTGCCTGCGTTGTACGCGTAGACGTTCCAGCCCGATTCGCGGTTCCAGAGCGACACGAGGCAGTTGTACTGATCGTCGCCCCAGCCGCGGTCGTGGACCATCTTGTAGGCGACCGCCTGCGCAGAGCCCGGATCGGGGGTTCCCGCGGCGGGCGCTCCGCCGCCCCCGCCACTGTTGTTGCTGCTGCTGCCGCCGCTGGACGACGATGGCGCCGGCTTCGGCGGCGGAGGAGGAGGCTTCGGCTTCGCTTTCACCGAGACCGCTTCACGCGTGACCGTCGTCGTGTACGACCCTTCCACCGACAGCTGCTGGATCGGCTGGGTGCCGAAACGGGAGGTCGTCGGGCTGAAGGTCGCGGCGGTCGCGCCCGAATACGGGTCGACGACATTGACGAGCAGGAAGCCCACAGCTGCGGTGAACGCGAAGGTCCAGAGGCTCGCCCTCGAACGGACATGGGGTCGCCTGACAGCCACCCCGACCGGATTGGACGGCGTGAGTGGTACTAGTTCGGCTTCTCGTCTACCCACGATCACAAAACCATAACGGACATCCGCGGGGATACCAAGACGACGCGGTTACTGTCAGCGAACGGCCAGCATCACATCGGTGACGCTGTCGAGCAGCAGATCAACCTGAATTTCCTTGTATCCGCCGCGCTGTGGCCGGAAGGTGACGGTGCGGACCTCGTCCACGCTCATGGGTCGCGCATCCTGGAAATACCGCACAAGACGCCCCGCGAATTTGTCGACATCCGCCCGGTTGTAACCGAAGGTGAGGACGCTGGTGCGAGAGAAACGGTGCCCCTCCGGACGGTCGAGGCGGTTCAGGATGACCTGGGCCGTCGTGCGCGCTTCGTCGTACCACGCGCTGTCCCCAAGCGCACTGCGGGCGGCCTCCCGCTCACGGGATGCGAAGGCGTCCTCGAGCCGCTCGAGGGCCGAATCGACATGCGAGGTGGAGTATCCACCCTTCTGCATGGTGAAGGCGGTGTGACGGATGTCGGCCGCCGTCAGGAGCGTCACTCCGTCGGGGTCGGCGTCATAGGCGCGCCTCGCCTGCTGGAGGAACTCCTCGACCTGGTCGACGTCGTAGCCGAGCTTCGATTTGCGGGTGCGGGGGAAGGTACTCACTCGCCTATTCTGCCAAATGCTTTATCTGAAGATGAGGAACAGCGCGTAGGTCGCGGCCGCGGACGGGAGGATCGAGTCGAGCCGGTCGAGGAATCCGCCGTGCCCGGGAAGCCACGAACTCATGTCCTTGATTCCGATATCGCGCTTGATCAGGGATTCCGCCAGGTCGCCCAGGGTGGCTGTACACAGCAGAACGATGCCGAAGATGATCCCGAACCACCACGGTTCGCCGATCATGAAGATCGAGAGGAGGATGCCCGCCACGATGCTCGCCGCGGCCGCGCCCGCAAAACCCTCCCAGGTCTTCTTCGGGCTGATCGTCGGCGCCATCGGGTGCCGCCCGAAGGAGAGGCCCGTCGCGTAGGCGCCCGTGTCGATCGCGATCACCAGGATGAGGAAGGCGAGGGTCCACCACTGGCCGCCGTCCTCGGCCAGGAGCAGAGCGGCGAAACTGCCGAGGAAGACCACATAGAGCTGAATCAGAGCACCGGAGCCGAGATCGCGGATGAGGAGCCTCCCCGACACGCGAGGGCGCTTCACCGCCGCCTCGATGAGTCTCCACACCCAGACGAGCGCGATTCCGGCCGCGAGAGCCACCAGCTGGCCGACGGAATGACCGTAGAAAGCGGCCGGGACGATGGCGACAGACGCGATCATCGTCGGCACCCGGGGCACATCCCGACCGGCCGCGCGCAGCGCCTGGGTCAGTTCGAAAGCCGAGAACACGATCGTCGCGGCGGCGACCAGCATGAACAGTTCTTTGATCAGGATCAGGCTGAACAGCATCAGCAGCCCGAACGCGAGCCCGATCAGGATCGCGAGAATCAGGTTGCGGCCCGTGCGTGCCTCGATACGTTCGTTCGTCGCGTCGAGCTGGGCCTTGCGAGCCTGCATCTGGCGCTCGATGTCGGCACGGGTCGCCTTCACCTGGGCCCGGAACTCTGCGCGCGACGCCCGGCCGCGCTGCGGTGGGATGGGCGGACCGGGTTCGCCCGGAGGAACTGCGGTCATAGAAGGGGCCCTAAACCTCGAGGAGTTCGGCTTCCTTGCGCTTCAGAGCCTCGTCGACCGCATCCACGTGGGTCTTCGTGATCTGCTCGAGCTCCTTCTCGCCACGGGACACATCGTCGTCGCCGACCTCGCTCTTCAGCGCATCCAGGTCGTCCTTCGCCTTGCGTCGGATGTTGCGGATCGCTACCTTCGCATCCTCGCCCTTGCCGCGCACGATCTTCACGAACTCGCGCCGACGCTCCTCCGTCAGTTCCGGGAGCGTCACCCGGACGATCTCACCGTCGTTTCCGACGTTGGCGCCGAGGTTGGGCGTGTTGACGATGGCCCGCTCGATCTCTTTGAGCGCCGACTTGTCGTAGGGCGTCACCAGCAGCACGCGCGCCTCCGGATTCTGGAGCGAAGCCAGCTGGGCGAGAGGGGTGGGCGAGCCGTAGTACTCGACCAGGATCTTCTGGAACAGCACGGGGTTCGCGCGCCCGGTACGGACCGTCCCGAAGTCCTCCTTGGCCGCCTCGACGGTCTTGCTCATGCGCTGGCGGGCGTCGGAAATCACATCCGCGATCACGGTCACTCCTTCAATCGGTGGGCGTCAGTCAAGCTTACCGTCGCGCTCAGCGCACGCCCGCGCTGAGCAGCGTGCCGATTTCTGCGCCGAGGATCGCTGCGGTGACGTTCCCCGCCGGCTCGATGCCGAAGATGCGCATCGGCATCCCGTTGTCCATGCACAGGCTGAGCGCCGTCGAGTCGACCGCCCGAAGGTTCTGCTGGAGAGCCTCCTGGTGCGAGATCTGCTCGATCATTCGCGCGTTGGGGTTCTTCTTCGGGTCGTCGTTGTACATTCCGTCGACACCGTTCTTGGCCACGAGCACGATGTCGGCCTCGATTTCGAGGGCGCGCTGGGCGGCGACCGTGTCGGTGGAGAAGTACGGGAGCCCCGCGCCGGCGCCGAAAATGACGACGCGGCCCTTCTCGAGGTGCCGCTCTGCGCGGCGAGGGATGTAGGGCTCGGCCACCTGCGTCATCGAGATCGCCGACTGCACCCGGGTCTCCGCTCCCGCCTGCTCCAGGAAGTCCTGGAGGGCCAGCGAGTTCATCACGGTGCCGAGCATGCCCATGTAGTCGGCACGCCCCCTGTCCATGCCGCGCTGCGAGAGCTCCGCGCCCCGGAAGAAGTTGCCACCGCCGACGACGATCGCCACCTCCACATCGGTCGCCGCCTGGGCGATCTCCCGGGCGATCGAGCTGACGATGTCCGGGTTGACTCCGAGCTGTCCTCCTCCGAACGCTTCACCGGAGAGCTTCAGCAGGACCCGGCGCCTCTTGTGCGAATCAGACATGCGTGTTGGAGTCCTTCCGTTCCGGTTTTTCTAAAGCTAGCTGCTGCGGGCAGAGAAAAGGAGTCCGGATCGAGAAACGATCCGGACTCCTTCAGACGTTGGTCAGGCGCCGACCTTGAAGCGGGCGAAGCCCGTGACGGTCAGCCCCGCATCCTTCAGGACAGCGCTGATGGTCAGCTTGTTGTCCTTGGCGTAGTCCTGCTCGAGGAGCGCGACCTGCTTGAAGTAGGCACCGAGGCGACCCTCGATGATCTTGGGCAGGGCGGCCTCGGGCTTGCCCTCGTTGCGCGAGATCTCCTCGACGATGCGGCGCTCGTTCTCGACGGCCGACGCAGGGACGTCCTCGCGGGCGAGGTACTCCGGGTTGGCGAACGAGATGTGCTGCGCGATGCTGCGAGCGGTCTCAGCGTCGTCACCCGAGTATCCGACCACGACGCCGACCTGCGGGGGCAGGTCCTTCGAGGTCTTGTGCAGGTAGATCGCGAAGTGCTCCCCCGACACGACGGCGAGACGGCGGAGCTCGATCTTCTCACCGAGGATGGCCGCTTCGTCGCTGATCAGGTCGGCGACGGTCTGGCTTCCGGCGGGCGCCGCGAGGCCCTCTTCGACCGTGGTCGCGCCGGCCGCAGAGACGGCGTCGAGAACCTTGTCGGCCAGGGCGATGAACTTCTCACCCTTCGCGACGAAGTCGGTCTCGCACGCGAGCTCGATCAGCGTCGCGGTTCCGTCGTTCTCCTTGGCGGCGACGAGGCCCTCGCTCGTGGAGCGGTCGGCACGCTTCGCGTTGCCCTTCGCACCCTTGAGACGCAGGATCTCGGTGGCCTTGTCGAGGTCGCCGTCGGCTTCCTCGAGCGCCTTCTTGGTGTCGACCATGCCCGTACCGAGCTGCTCGCGCAGTGCTTTGATGTCGGCGATGCTGATGTTTGCCATGTTCTTCTGAGAACCTTCTGTCGAAAATGTACGAGAGTTGAGCCGGAGTTACTTGGCTTCTGCTTCGGTCTCGGCAGCCTCTGCCTCGACGACTGTTTCAGTCTCGGCAGCCTCTGCCTCGACGACCGCTTCGGTGGCGGCGTCGACCGCGACGGCCTCGTCAGATGCAGCCTCGGTCTCCTCGACGGCCTCTTCGAGGGCGACAGCCTCGTCGGTCGTCGTGCCGAGCTCGGCCTTGGCCTCCTTGAGGTCGGCGTCGACCGACTTCGCGGTCTCGGGGCTCGACTGGAGCTCCTGGCCGGACGCACCGAGGAGTTCTGCCTCCCACTCGGCGAGCGGCTCGGTCGGCTCGGCGCCCTCTTCAGGCTTCTGGTGACGCTGGATCAGGCCCTCGGCGGCAGCGTCGGCGACGATGCGCGTGAGCAGGCCGACCGAGCGGATGGCGTCGTCGTTACCCGGGATCGGGTACTGGACTTCGTCGGGGTCGCAGTTCGTGTCGAGGATGCCGATGACCGGGATGCCCAGCTTCTTGGCCTCGTCGATCGCGAGGTGCTCCTTTTTGGTGTCGACGACCCAGAGGGCGCTCGGGGTCTTCGTCAGGTTGCGGATACCGCCGAGCGACTTGTGCAGCTTGTCGAGCTCGCGCTTCTTGATGAGGAGTTCCTTCTTGGTGAAACCACTCGTGGTGCCTTCGAAGTCGAGCTCTTCGAGCTCCTTCATGCGGGCGAGGCGCTTGGAGACCGTCTGGAAGTTGGTCAGGAGACCACCGAGCCAGCGCTGGTTCACGTAGGGCTGGCCGACGCGGGTCGCCTGCTCGGCGATCGCGTTCTGCGCCTGCTTCTTCGTGCCGACGAAGAGGATCGTGCCGCCGTGGGCGACGGTCTCGCGGACGAACTCGTACGTCTTGTCGATGTAGGCCAGCGACTGCTGGAGGTCGATGATGTAGCTGCCCGAACGCTCGGTGAGGATGAAGCGCTTCATCTTCGGGTTCCACCGGCGGGTCTGGTGTCCGAAGTGGACGCCGCTGTCGAGCAGCTGGCGCATGGTTACGACGGCCATTTGCCGTACTCCTGTTCCGGCACGCCGCGCTCTCAGCGCGGATGCCAATCGGTTTTCAGCAACGACCGGACGGCCGCCACTCCTGGTGCCCGGCGCGCATCCGCCACCGCTGTTTCCAGTGATGGACCGTGTGGATGCGACGCGGCGCTGCGATCAGCAGTTGCGATCAGCAGTTGTGATCAGCGCAGTGGGCACGCGTAGTCACCCCGGCGAGCGGGGTGCTCCATGAATACTACCATCCGGCGGAGGACGTCACTTTCGCCCGCCTTCGCCGGCGCCGGAGGCCGCTACCCGATGCTGTCTCCCGAACTGGTGACGGACACCCCGCGGGACTTGCGGGCATTCGCGAAAAGGGTCTCCGCATGCTCGAGCGCCATGCCGTTCGTCTCCGGGATCGTGAAGAAGACGAAGATGAAGGACAGGGCGGCGAACACCGCGTACATCCCGTAGGTGAACACCAGCGAGAAGTCGGCGAGCGGCGGGAACGTGACGGTGACGAGGAAGTTCGCGATCCACTGCGCCGCTGCGGCGACACCGAGCGCCTTGGCTCGGATCTTCGTCGGGAAGATCTCGCCGAGCAGCACCCAGACGAGAGGACCCCACGATGCTCCGAAACACACGACGAACACGTTCGCGGCGACCAGGGCGATCGGCCCCCACGGGCTCGGAAGGGTCACTGCACCATGGACCTTGTCGGCGAAACTGAAGGCGAGCGCCATCGTGCCGAGCGAGATCGTCATCCCGATCGAGCCGGTGAGCAGGATCGGCCTGCGCCCGACCCGATCGACGAGCATGATGGCGACGATCGTCACCAGCACGTTGGTCACCGAGGTGATGACAGTGATCAGCAGGGAGTTCTTCTCCGTGAAACCGACCGCACGCCAGAGCGTCGTCGAGTAGTAGAAGATCACATTGATGCCCACGAACTGCTGGAAGACCGACAGAGTGATGCCGATCCATACGATCGGCTTCAGGCCGAAGGCCTTGCCGCGCAACGTGGCCTTCAGGCCCTCCTTGTCCTCGGCGATCGATCGTTCGATGTCGCCGATCTGGCGGTCGAGATCGCTTTCGGGGACCAGCGTCGAGAAGATCTCCCTCGCTTCGTCTCGCCGGCCGGTCGCGAGCAGATAGCGTGGCGACTCCGGGAGCCTGAGCGCGAGGATCCCGTAGACGACGGACGGGATGACGCCGACCAGGAACATCCACCGCCATGCCTCGAGGCCCAGCCAGAGCTGGCTGGAAGCCGAGCCCGCGATTCCGGCGAGCAGAGCATCCGAGAGCAGAGCGATGAAGATGCCGACGGTGATCGCGAGCTGCTGGAGGGACGCGAGCTTGCCGCGGGACTGCCGGGGTGAGATCTCGGCGATGTAGGCGGGCGCGACGACCGAGGCGATTCCGATGCCGAGGCCGCCCACGATGCGCCAGAACCCCAGATCCCAGGCGGAGAAGGCGAGGCCGGCGCCGATCGAGCTGACCAGGAACATCACGGCGCCGAGGAGCATGACTTTGAGCCGGCCCCACCGGTCGGCGAGCCGTCCCGCGATATAGGCTCCGGCCGCGCAGCCGAGCAGGGCGATGGCGACGATGAAGCCGGTGACGAAAGCGTTGAGCGCGAAATGCCCTTGAACGGAGTTCACAGCACCGTTGATGACGGATGAGTCGAACCCGAAGAGGAATCCGCCGACGGCCGCCGCGAGCGCGAGACCGGTCACCTTTCGTCGCATCGCCGGCGTGGGTTTCGCCCCCTCCCATTCCTCGTTGTCCGAGGACGCTGACCTGTCGGTGTTCTGCGTGCCGTCCTGAGCATCTGACATCGTGACCCCCTTGGATGATGCCATTTGCGCACACGGTACCCCCATTTTGCTGGGCGGTCGGGCACCCTCCCCCCTCACAATCCGGGTTGACTCACGGCCCTCCCCATAACCGGCGGGAACCTCTTTCCCGAGGTCTGCGGTCAGCCACGATGGTTGTCATGAGGCGACATACCCCTTCTCGGTGGGCGGCGGCTGCGGTAGATCTGGCCGCGGTCGCTGTCCTGACCTCGCTCGCTCTCGCACTCCCCTCCGCGGCGGCTGCCTGCTCCGGCGACGTTCGCCCGCACCAGGTGGTCCGCTCCGCGACGACGGCTTCGACTGTTCGGGCGGATGCACGGTGGCCGTGGCCGATCGCCCCGCCCGTCGTCGTGGGTCGCGCATTCGTCGCGCCCGCCACGGCGTATTCGGCGGGTCACCGCGGTATCGACCTCACCGTCATTCCGGGCGCCGAGGTGCGTTCGCCCGTGGACGGCACGGTGACGTTCTCCGGCGTGGTCGTCGATCGGCCTGTTCTCACGCTGGACGTCGGCAACGACCTCCTGGTGAGCTTCGAGCCCATCGAGAGCGTGGTTGCGAAGGGAGACCACGTGGCGCGAAGCGAGTTCATCGGCCGGGTCGCCGATGGGGGCCACTGCGCCGCCGGGTGTCTGCATGTCGGAGTGCGGCTCCGCGGAGCCTACATTTCGCCGCTGCTGTTCTTCGACCGGGTGCCGCGAGCGGTTCTCCTTCCGCTGCCGTGATCCGGTCCGTACTGCTGTGATCCGATCAGTGGGGGGATGCGGTCAGTGGGGGGATGCGGTCAGGCGCGCGGGTGCGCCATCCGGTAACTCTCTTTCAGTCGTTCCGTCGACACGTGGGTGTAGATCTGGGTTGTGCCTAGGCTGGCATGGCCGAGAAGCTCCTGGACTGCCCTCAGGTCTGCTCCTCCGTCGAGCAGGTGCGTGGCGGCGGTGTGCCGCAGGGCGTGCGGGCCGGCAGGTCCGGTACCCGGCAGGTCGATGAGGAGAGACGCCACGAGCTGGTACACGGCACGGGTTCCGAGCCTGCCGCCCCGGTCCCCCAGCAGCAGCGCCGGCCCCGAGGTGGAGACCGCAAGCGTTGGTCGCGCATTCCCGAGGTAGTCGATGAGCGCGGTCCGGGCCGGTACGCCGAACGGAACGACGCGCTCTTTGGAGCCTTTTCCGAGCACCCGCAGCGTGAGCCGTTCGAGGTCGACGTCGTCGGTGTCGAGTCCGGTGAGTTCGGAGACGCGGATCCCGGTCGCGTAGAGAAGCTCGATGACGGCGAGGTCGCGTTTCGCCGCCGGGTCTCCCGTTTCGCTGCGCACGATCAGGGTGTCGAGCAGCCCGGTGATCTGTTGCCGGTTGATCACGCGCGGCAGCGTCTTGTCGGGTTTGGGGGCACGCAATCGGGCAGCCGGGTCGTTGATGCCGCTGGCCCGGGCCAGCCACGCGCTGAACCCTTTGGCCGAGGCCGAACGTCTCGCAAGCGTGGCTTTGGAGAGTCCGGCCTGGGAGGCCTTCCAGAGCCAGTCGCGCAGCAGTTCGAGCGTCACCCCGTCGGTCGTGTCGATGGTGCGCGTGTGCGCGTATTTTGCGAGGGCGTTGAGGTCCGACCGGTAGGCCCGCACCGTCTGCGGCGAGTAGCCGCGCTCGACCGCGAGGTGGACCGCGTAGTCCTCGATCGCCTGGTCGAAATGCACGATCCCAGCTTCGCGCGCCGAGCGCCGGATCGCGGTATCGACGCCGGTCGGTCGGGTTTCACCCTTGCGCGGTCTTGACCCAGCCGCCGCTCCTCTCCGATGCACGACCTGTTGTTTCGAGGGCACCGAGCGCGCCGATGACGTCCCGAGCGGACATGCCGGTGCGAACGACGAGCTCGGAGACGGTGAGCGGCGATCGCGTCTTCAAGCCGTCGAGGAGGCGAACCGTTTCCGCGTTGTCGGTCGAGCCCGCATCGCGCCCCTGCGGTTCCCCCACATCGATCTTCGGTTGCCCGGCGACGCCTGTGAGTTCGGCCATCTCGTCGGGCGTCGTCACGCATTCGGCTCCGTATTCACGGATGAGACGATGGCAGCCGGCGGAAGCCGGCGAGGTCACTGGTCCGGGAACGGCCCCGAGCGGCCGGCCGATCGCGGCTGCGTGACCTGCGGTGTTGAGCGAGCCCGACCGGCGTCCGGCTTCGACGACCACCGTCGCCGTGCTCGCGGCCGCGATCAGCCGATTGCGCATGAGGAACCTCCAGCGCGTCGGTGAGGATCCGCACGGCAGTTCTGCGATGAGGAGGCCACGCTCACCGACCCGTCGGAGGAGATCCGTGTGGCCGGCCGGGTAGAGCCGGTCGACGCCTCCGGCGAGGAAGGCGATGGTCGTCGCATCGCTCGCCAGGCCGGCCCGGTGCACTGCTCCGTCGATTCCGTAGGCTCCGCCCGACACGGTGGCGAACCCGCGGTCGGCGAGCCCCGCGGACGCTTCCATGGCGACGTGCTCGCCGTACCCCGTCGCCGCGCGCGCGCCGACGAGGGCGACCGAGCGAACCAACTCCTCGAGCCGGGCGAGGTCGCCGCGCACCCAGAGGGCGTGTGGCGCCCCATCGCCCAGGTCGTCCAGCGCTCTCGGCCAGAGGTCGTCCTCGGGTGTCACGAGCGCCGCGCGAAAATGTCCGGCCGACTCGAATGCCCGAACAGCAGTTCTCAGGGAGGCGCGCGGTCGCCACCGTTCGAGGGCGTTCTCCAGTCGGTGCCCGAGCAGCTCGGCGACCGCCGGGTCCGCCTCGCGCACGATGGCGAGAACACGAGACGCGGCCCACCGTTCCACGATCGCCTGCAGGGCACGGACCGGTCCGATCGCACCGACCAGCGCACCGGCGTCGGAGTCGCCCGGTTCGGCCAGCGCGCTCATGACGGCCCGGGCGAAACGGGTTCGCAGTGAAGGTGGCTCTTGCTCACGACGGTCCGGCCCCTCATCCTCCCTCGCTTCTGGGGCCGGCGCCAGGACACGAGAAACATGGGCGGCGAGTTCTCCATCGGTCAGTCCGAGATAGGTCACGATCCCATCCCCCGCCTCAGGAACAGCGCCGCGCCGACGTGATGCGCCGTCGGTGTCGACGCCGAGTCGAGATCGGCGAGCGTCCACGCCAATCGCAACGTGCGGTCGAATCCCCGCATCGTGATTGCTCCGCGCTCGAATGCCCGGTCGAGAGAGGACGTGACGGCATGTGGAAGATGTCTCGGGCCAGTCCTCAGCCAGCTTCCGCTCACGTGCGCGTTGCGGGTCCACGGCGTCGCGGCCAGTCGTTCCGCCGCGACGGCTCGCGCTTCGACGACCCTCTGCCGGATGGCTGCGCTGGAACCTGAGGTCGACTCGGGTTCGTGCCCGCTGATCGGCGATCCACCGGCTCTCGAGGCCCGCATGGCTGCAACGCTCAGCCGTCGGACGCTCAGCCGGATGTCGACCCGGTCGAGCAATGGCCCGGACAGCCGGGCCAGGTAGCGGCGGCGGGCTATCGGCGTGCAGGTGCATTCGTCGTCCGGCGAACCGTACCGCCCGCACGGACACGGGTTGGCGGCGAGCACCAGCTGGAACCGGGCGGGGAACGCAGCGACGCCGTTCGCCCGATGAACCGTGATCGTTCCTGCTTCGAGGGGCTGACGCAGAACGTCGAGCACGCGCGCGGGAAACTCGGGGGCTTCGTCGAGGAAGAGCACGCCGTTGGTCGCACGGACGACCGCCCCCGGCACGATGCGGCCGCTGCCTCCGCCGACGATCGAAATCGCGGATGCCGTGTGATGAGGCGCCTCGAACGGTGGCCGCCGCATGAGCTCCCGCCCGATGGGCGCACCTACGAGGGACAGGATCGAGGTCACTTCGAGCGCCTCGTCGTCGGTCAGGTCGGGAAGGATTCCCGGCAGCCGCGCCGCGAGCATGGTCTTGCCTGCTCCGGGCGGCCCGACCATCGAGACATGGTGCCCACCGGCCGCCGCCACGGTGAGCGCCTCGATCGCCTCATCGTTGCCGAGCACGTCGATCATGTCGAGTGCGCCGTCGTCCTCGTTGGAGCGAGCGCCCGCAGCCGGAAGACCGACCGGGTCGACCGGCTCGGGCGAGAAGCCGGCGCCGTGCCAGATCGCGGCGTCACGCAGCGAGGCTACGGCGATCACCCGGATCCCTTCGACGAGTTCGGCCTCTTCGGCGTTCGCCGTCGGAACCATCACCTTCGCGAATCCCGCTCGACGCGCGGCCGCGACCGAGGGCAGCACTCCCGGTATGGGTCGGAGCCGGCCGTCGAGCCCCAGTTCACCGAGATGCACCACGCCCGAGACGGACTCCACACCGACATCGCCTGACGCAGCGAGTGCCGCGACGGCGATGGCGAGATCGAAGCCGGAGCCCTGCTTGCGCAGGGCGGCAGGCGAGAGATTGATCGTGAGTTTGCGCTGCGTGAGCGGGCAGCCCGCGTTGACAGCGGCAGCACGGACGCGTTCGCGCGACTCGCCGAGCGCGGTGTCGGGCAGCCCGATGAGCACGAACGCCGGCAGCCCGGGAGCGATGTCGGCTTCGACCTCGACGACATGGCCGTCCAGCCCGTTGAGTGCGACCGCGAACGTCCTCGCGACCGCCATCAGACGGCCCCTCTCACATGCTCGACGGTCGGGCGCGGACTCCAGGCACCGAGCACGGCGACGACGTCGATACGGATCTCCGCCGCGGCAGGGTTCGCCCGGCACCATTCGGCCGCCAGCCGCCGCAGCCGCCCCGCCTTGGCGGCCGTGATCGCCTCGAACGGATGCCCGTACGCGGTCGACGTGCGCGTCTTCACCTCCGCGAAGACCGTCGTGTCTCCGTCTCTCAGGATCACGTCTATCTCGCCGGACGCGCACCGCCAGTTGCGCGCGATCACGGTCATGCCCTGCCCCTCGAGCCACGTCGCCGCGATTTCTTCGCCGCGTCGGCCCAGGTCGTCTTTGTCTGCCATTGCTGCCTCCGCTACAAGGTTCGCGGCAGGAGCATCCCGACGAGCAGACGATCAGGAAATCTGTGGAGGGCGAGCGTTACGGCCGGGTTGTGAAGGGCTGGGGGTGGCTCACTCGTCGAGCGCGAGTTCCTTCGGCAACTCGAAGTCCTTGCTCGACAGTTCCTCGATGTTGACGTCTTTGAAGGTCAGCACGCGAACGGACTTCACGAACCGGTCGGAGCGGTACACGTCCCACACCCAGACGTCGTTCATGGTCAGCTCGAAGTAGAAGTCGTGCTCCGTGTCTCGACGTACGAACTCCACCTCGTTGGCAAGGTAGAAACGCCGCTCGGTCTCGATCACGTACTTGAACTGTGAGACGACGTCGCGGTATTCGCGGTACAGTGCCAGCTCGACCTCACGGTCGTAGTCGTCGAACTCGTCTTCATCCATCGTCCGACAAGTCTATGCCGGATTCACTCGACCTGTTCGAGCGGCACGTCGCCCTTGAGCCAGCTGAGCCGGTGGTAGTCGCTGGGTCCGAGCAGGTCGATGGCCGCGAAGTGCGCACGGCTGGCGTACCCCTTGTTGGATGCCCACCCATAGCCGGGCGTCACGACGTCGCGGTCGATCAGGAGGCGGTCACGGTGGACCTTCGCGATGACGGATGCGGCAGCGACCGACGCGCAATCCCGATCGGCTTTGATCCTGGTCACCACGTCGACGCGCGTGTCGAGCACGGGGTTGAGGTAATCCCAGTTGCCATCGAGCACCAGCGTGCTGGACCCGATAGGAGCACCCATCGCTTCGAGGCTTTCGAGCGCCCGCCTCCCGGCGAGGCCCAGACAGCGGCTCAGACCGAGCGAATCGATCTCGTCTGCGGAGGCCAGGCCGACCGCCGAATAGAGGACCCATCGTGTGCAGAGCGGCGCCAGCGCCTCGCGGTGCGGCTCGGGCAGGAGCTTGGAGTCCCGGAGGCCTTTGGGCATCCGCCTGACGCTCTGGTCGATCACGACCATGCCCACCGCCACCGGGCCGGCGAGCGCGCCGCGTCCGACCTCATCGCAGGCGATGATCGACTCCACGCCGTTGCGGAACAGCGAGCGCTCGAATCGCAGGGTCGGATCTGCGGGCATTACTTCTGGTCGTCCTCCACGCCTCGGAAGACGTCGGGGTAGTTGTCGAGCCATGACCAGCGGTTGATCGGCCAGCTGATCACGAACGCACGGCCCACGACGTTGCTGATCGGCACGAATCCTTTTCCGGGATCATTCACATGGTAACGAGAGTCGGCCGAGTTGTACCGGTTGTCGCCCATCACCCAGAGCGATCCCTTCGGAACAGTCACGTCGAAGGTGATTCCCGAGACCGCCTGCGAGCCGGGCGGCAGAAGCACGTACGGTTCTTTGAGCGGAACTCCGTTGACGCTCATCTGGCCGAGAGCGTTGCAGCAGGTGACGTGGTCACCGGGCAGACCGATCACGCGCTTGATCAGGTGGTCGTTGCTGTCCGGCGCCGAAAGGCCCACGAACGAGAGCGCAGCATCCCATGCCGCAGCGATCGGGTTCTGGTTGGTCGGAACCGACGGCGGAAGCCACCCGCCCGGATCACGGAAGACGACGACGTCGCCATGCTCGATCGGGACGAGGTTCGGCTCCAGCTCGTTGACGATGATGCGGTCGTTGATCTGAAGAGTGTTCTCCATGGACGCCGACGGGATGTAGAAGGACCGGACGACGAACGTCTTGATGAGGAAGGAGACGAGGACAGCCACCACGAAGATGATGAGGATGTCACGGATGAAGAGCTTGACGCTGCGCTGCTTACGGCGCTTGTCTGCCGCCGCGCGGTCTGTCCGCGTGGGCAAAGTGTCTTCTGTCATTTAACCGCCTGAGCTCCCGACCCAGTTTATGGGATCGGGAGCTCAGGATTTACCGGGAGCCGACCGCGGGTCGGCTGCGGCAGGATCAGTTCTCGCGCTTCTCCTTGATCTTGGCCTTCTTGCCACGGAGCTCGCGCAGGTAGTACAGCTTGGCGCGACGAACGTCACCGCGTGTCACGACCTCGATGTGGTCGATGATCGGGGAGTGCACCGGGAAGGTACGCTCCACGCCGACCTGGAAGCTGACCTTGCGGACCGTGAAGGTCTCGCGCACGCCTTCGCCCGAGCGGCCGATGACGACGCCCTGGAAGACCTGGATACGAGAGCGGCTGCCCTCGACGATGTTGACGTGGACCTTGACGGTGTCGCCGGCGCGGAAGGCCGGGATGTCCTGCTTGAGGGACGCGGCGTCCAGCTCATCGAGAATGTGCATGTGTGTTCGCTCTCTGTACCCGCCACAGGTCGAGGACGGACTTGGGCCGTCGTGCGGGGAGCACGAGCGGCGGATTTGTCAGTTATGGGGTGACCGCGAAGAATGCTGGCTCCCCTGTGGCAGAGCCCGGCCGCGGCACAAACATCTATTGTGTCATGAACCGGCGGCCATTACCAAAGCGGGCGGCCAGCCCACTCGGCACTCGCGGGTCACTCGTCGTCGCGGCGTTCCTCGATCACGATGTACTCGCCACCGTCGACGACGCCGGGGTCGGGGCGCCCCATCGCGCCGGGCTGAGCGGCGCGTTCGTAGGCATCGAAGGTCTGCTGCACCCGCTCACGGGTTTCGACGAGCAGCTCCCACAGCGACACCCAGAACGTCGCCAGTCCGAGGAGGATGCCGAGAACGGCGATCCAGCCGGAGACGCCCGCGATGAAGAACCCGAACGCGATGATCGAGAGGTGCCAGGCGGCCAGCAGGCCCACGTCGTACCACGACACGGCCTTCGCATCCCTCACACTCCTGCGTGCGCGGACGATGCCGCCGATGACGAGCATGGCGATGAAGAGGACCGGGCACGCGATGAGCAGCCCGAGGAACGTCCAGCCGCCGCCTCCGAAGATCGCCCAGCCGACCAGCAGCCAGGCAGGGAGGATCACGGCCGACGGGAACAGCCACCAGTAGAACGCCCTGCGGAGGATCACGGCACCAGAGTAGCCTCGCCGGGCTGTGCAGCGCCTGCAGGTTCGCTGACGGCATGAAAAACTGTGTCCATGATCGAGTTGAGGACACCGGCCGAGATCGAGGCCATGAAGCCGGCAGGCCTATTCGTCGCCGAGGTGCTGCGCGTGACGAGCGCGGCAGCGAAGGTCGGGGTCAACCTGCTCGAACTCGACAGGATCGCCCACGACCTCATCCGCAAGGCCGGAGCCGTGTCGAGCTACATCGACTACCACCCGTCGTTCGGCGCCAGTCCGTTCGGCAAGGTGATCTGCACCTCCGTCAACGACGCGGTGCTCCACGGGCTCCCCCACGACTACCGGCTGCGCGACGGCGACCTGCTCAGCCTCGATTTCGCAGCAGCCGTCGACGGCTGGGTGGCGGATTCGGCCGTGAGTTTCATCGTCGGCTCACCGCGCGCCGCCGATCCGCGCCTCATCGACACGACGCGTCGCGCTCTCGACGCCGCGATCGCGGTCGCGCATCCGGGCAACAGGATCGGCGACCTCTCGGCGGCCATCGCTGCGGTCGCACACGCCGAGGGCTATTCGATCAACACCGATTTCGGCGGTCACGGCGTCGGCCGCACTATGCACGGCGACCCGCACGTGCCGAACGACGGTCGCGCCGGGCGCGGCTATCCGCTCCGCCCCGGGCTGGTGATCGCGATCGAACCGTGGTTCCTGGAGACCACGGACAAGATCGTCACGGATGCGGACGGCTGGACTCTGCGAAGCGCCGACGGTTCCCGCGGCGCCCACTCCGAGCACACGATCGCGATCACCGACGGAGACCCGATCGTCCTCACCGCCCGCGACTGAGGCACGGGGCTCAGCCGAGCAGGTCGGGGCGCACGCGGCGGGTCCGCTCCAGCTGCTGTTCGCGGCGCCACGCGTCGATGGCGCCGTGGTTGCCGCTCAGCAGCACCGGAGGCACTTCGCGGCCTCGCCAGGTCGAGGGTTTCGTGTAGCTCGGGTATTCGAGCAGGCCGTCTTCGTGCGATTCCTGCACCAGGCTCTCCGGGTTTCCCACGACACCGGGGATGAGGCGCCCGATCGCCTCGATCATCGCCATCGTCGCGACCTCTCCCCCGTTGAGCACGTAGTCGCCGAGGCTCATCAGCCGCACCCGGGCGCGGGATGCCGTGTCGTCGAAGACGCGCTGGTCGATTCCTTCGTAGCGGCCGCATCCGAACACCAGGTGCCTTTCGGCCGCCAGCTCCCTGGCGGTGGCCTGCGTGAATACGTCCCCTGCCGGGGACGGGAAGATCACGACCGGATCCCCCGGGCTGTCGGCGAGGATGCCGTCGAGCGCTTCACCCCACGGCTCCGGCTTCATGACCATCCCGGCTCCGCCGCCGTACGGGGTGTCGTCGACCGTGCGGTGCCGGTCGTGCGCGTGGTCGCGGAGGTCGTGGACGCCGAGGTCGATGATCCCCGATTGCCGCGCCTTGCCGAGCAGCGAGATGTCGAGCACATCGAAGAACCCGGGGAAGATCGTGACGATGTCGATGCGCATGGAGGCCAATTCTAATCGGGCGGCCTACTGGGGCACGATGGCGAGCTCCCGGTCGCGCGGGACGAGCGGGATGGCCGCCAGGGGGCACAGCGCCACCGACGCGAACGCGAGGGGGAACCCGACGAGGGCGATCAGTCCGCCGAGGGCGGGCCCGACGACGGAGGCGGCGAGGAACTGCCCGGTGTTCTGTGCGCCCAGCGCGCGGCCCGCCCAGAACGGACCGGCGATCTCGGCCACCGACGTGTAGGCGAGACCGTTGTCGGCGACCGTGACGACTGCGGCGACGATCAGGATCACCGCCGCCCACACCGCGCCGAGCGAGGCCGCTACGGCCATCAGCACCATGACGACCGCAGCCGAGACCGCCACCCAGCGCAACGGCCCGAGCCGGCTGCCGACCCTGTCGCTCAGTACTCCGACTCCGATTCGGCCGACCGCCCCGACGAACTGGCTGCCTCCGATCACGAGGCCCGCGGCGAGGGTGGGGTAGCCCAGCTCGGTCACCAGCCAGACCAGCCCGAAGGTCGAGACCGCGAACTGCGGCACGACCAGCAGGATCGAGACACCATGGATGCGCCACAGCAGCGACGTCGACCGGTATGGATTCCACCCGGTCTGGGGATACGCTTCGACCTCGTCCGACGTCCGCCGCTCCGGCCGCGGCGGATCGACGATCCAGATCGCGCAGAGCACGGCCGAGATGCCGGTCAGGACGGCGGGGACCGCGAGCGCCGCAGGGATTCCCGCACTCGACGCGAGGACCGGGATGGTCACGGCCGCGACCGCGACACCCAGCGGCTGGCACATCTGGCGGATGCCCATGGCGAGGCCGCGTCGCTCCCGCGGGAACCAGCCGACGACGACGCGCCCGCTCGCCGCGTTGGGGCTCGCCGACGCCATCCCACCGATGAGCAGGAATGCTCCCAGCCCGAGGTAGCCGGATGCGAACGCGGCACCGATGGCGGCCAGGGCGGTCAGCGCCAGCCCGGATGCGATCACCCAGCGTTCGCCGATGCGATCGCTCAGCGCACCCCACGCGATGAGCGTCAGCACCATTCCGAGCGTCGGCGCGGACGCGAGCAGGCCCGCCTGCGCCAGGCTCAGGCCGCGTTCGGTGTGGAGGAGCGGGATGAGGAAGGCCGGCGCGCTGACGAAGACGGTCGAGCTCGCCTGGGCGACGACGCCGAGGGAGAGCATGAGCCACGGCCGGGCGGTTCGGGTGCGCGTACTGGTGAGAGTCATGGCTGCTCCTTCCGGCAGAATCGAGCCTTTTCGGTATACCCTAGCGGTATACCACGGCGGTATACCAGCGGAAGGCGAGACGATGCCCGAACAATCGCACGTGTACAAGCGGCTCCGCGCCGAGATCCTCGACCTCGAGCGCACGCCGGGTGCTCGACTCACCGAGCGCGGTCTCGAACCCGAACTGGGCGCATCCCGAACCCCCCTTCGCGCAGCCCTGATGCGCCTCGAAGGCGAAGGCCTCGTGCAGCGGACCGGAAGGGCGTGGGAGGTCACACCCATCGATCTGGGCGAGATCGGCGCACTGAGCGAACTGAGGGATGCCGTCGAGACGTCAGCGGTGCGCCTCAGCTGCGAGCGCGCGCCCGCCGACGCGATCGCATCCCTTCGCGAGCGGCTCGGCGAGTTCGATCTCACGCTGCCGAACGACGAGGGCGTCAGAGCAGGGACGCACTTCCACGTGGAACTCGCGAGCCTGTCCGGCAACCACTTCCTGGCCGACACCGTCGCCTCGGCGATGACCCGCCTTGCGCGCACCCGCTGGCTCGAGGTGAGGACAGAGGATGCCCGCCGAGTCGCCTGGCAGGAGCACCGGGAGATCATGGACCTCGTGGCGGCGCGGGACGCGGATGCCGCAGCGGAACGCATCCACCACCACATCATCGCGACGCACGAGCGCCTGCTCGCCTCGCTCGACGCGGATGCGCGCGTCCTGCGCGCACGGGGTCTCGCGGTCGTCCGCTGAGCACGGAGAGCCGAGCCGGCGGTTGTCTTGACGAACGACATCGCACGGGCGTAGACCCGAACCACCGATGAACGTTCGCACTGAAAGGCAGAGCCATGTCAACCGACCCCACCGTCGTTCTCGTCCACGGCGCGTTCGCTGACGGTGCCAGCTGGGCACCCGTCACGCGCATCCTCCTCGACCAGGGCCTGCAGGTTCGCGTCCCCCCGGTCCCCAACCGCTCCCTCCTCACGGACTCCGCATACATCAAAGAATTCGTCGAGCAGATCGACGGACCGGCCCTTCTCGCAGGCCACTCCTACGGCGGCGCCGTGCTCACCATCGCCGGGACCGCCGAGAACGTCGTCGGCCTGGTGTTCGTCGCAGCGTTCGCGCTCGACGAGGGCGAGACGATCACCAAGCTCCAGGCGGGATTCTCCGCACCGGAGCTCGCACAGCACCTCGTCACCGCGCCGGTCACCCTTCCCGACGGATCCGCGGGCACGGATGTCTCCGTCGACATCGCGGCGTTCCCCGACGTCTTCACCGGCACTCTCGATCCGAAGATCGCCCAGGTGCTTGCGGTCTCGCAGCGTCCGATCGCATCCGTCGCCTTCGATGAGCCGGCACCGGCCGCCGCCTGGAAGACCAAGCCGTCCTGGGGAATCGTCTCGGCGAACGATCACTGCATCAACCCGGATGTGGAGCGATTCGGCTACAAGCGCGCCGGCACGCAGTTCGTCGAACTGCCCTCCCCCCACCTGGCCATGCAGACCCATCCAGCCGACGTCGCGAAGACCATCACCGGCGCGGTCGCCCAACTGGGCTGAACGACCCACCGCTCCCGGTCGAGCGCCGCGGACCGGATGTCACATCCGGTCGCCCGTCGGTGTCTCCATGTCGACAGGCTGATCCACCGTCGACATTGGAGGAGACATGACCAGCGAGACCCGCATCCCCCGACCGCCGTTACCGGAGTGTATGGCACGCTCGTGAAATTCGCGGCGCGCAGGATGATCGGACGCGTGCCCGACTCGATCGGCGTGATGTGGCACAACACCGCGGTCATGAAAGATGCCATGGGCATCGGCCGCAAAGTGGACGGCTGGCATGAACTCGACCCGAACCTCTCGTCCTACGCCGGCATGGCCTCGGCCGCCACGATCGGCTGCAGTTTCTGCCTCGACTTCAACTACTACATGGCGCACAACCAGGGCCTCGACGAGGCGAAGGTCCGCGAAGTCCCCCGTTGGCGCACGTCGACCGTCTTCACCCCACTCGAGCGCAGGGTCATGGAGTACGCCGAGGCGGCGAGCCAGACCCCGCCCGCCGTGACGGACGAGCTATCGGATGCGCTGCTGTCCGAGATCGGCCCTGCCGCTCTCGTCGAACTCGCTGCGCGCGTGGCATTCATGAACATGACCGCGCGCATGAACATCGCACTCGGCATCAGGTCCGAGGGCTTCGCGGATGCGTGCGGCCTGGCCCCGCTGGCCGAGCGAACGGTCGCCTCCGGTGCCGCGTAGGATCACCGTCATGGGCAGCACGGTGCGCACCGATGACGACCCGTTCGTCGTTCACCGATCCCTTCTCTTCACCGTCGCGTACGAGATGCTCGGTTCGGCAGCCGACGCCGAGGACGTGCTCCAGGAGTCCTGGATGCGGTGGGCGGCGCTGGATCGGTCGCAGATCCAGGATGCGAGAGCGTACCTCGTTCGCGTCGTCACCCGCCAGGCGCTCAACCACCTCCGCACGGTGTCGCGTCGGCGCGAGGAGTATGTCGGAGAGTGGCTTCCCGAGCCGCTGCTGACCAGCCCCGACGTGGCCGACGACGTCGAGCTCGCCGACAGCGTGTCGATAGCGATGCTCACCGTGCTCGAAACGCTCGGCCCCTCCGAGCGAGCCGTCTTCGTGCTGCGCGAGGTGTTCGACGTGCCCTACGACGAGATCGCGGATGCGGTCGGCAAGACCCCGGCGACGGTGCGGCAGATCGCGCATCGGGCCAAAGACCACGTCGCCGCCCGGCAGCCGAGGGTTCGCGTGGTCCGCTCGGAGCACGAAGAGGTCGTCCAGCGCCTCGTGGCCACTCTCAACACGGGCGACCTGCAGGGGCTGATGGACGTGCTCGCGCCGGACGTCGTGTCGATCGCCGACGGCGGCGGCAAGGTGCGCGGCGCCGCACGCCGCCCCGTCATCGGCGCTCTGCGGCTCGCGCGCTACCTGGTCACCGGCATGGCGAAGGCGGAGGGCGAGCTGGTGGCGACCGAAACGTGGATCAACGGTCAGCCCGCCATCCGGATGGAGCTGGACGGACAGCTCGTCGGGGTGACGACCCTCACGGTCGAGGATGGCCGGGTGTCGAGGATCTACTCCATCGCGAACCCCGACAAGCTGCGCCGGCTCGACGAGGAGAGCGCACTGAGTCGATGACCACGCCGAGTCGACGACCACGCCGAGTTGATGACCCCGCGTGGCGTCAGTCGTCGCTCGGGCTGTCGTCGCTCGGGCCGTCGTCGTTCGGCTCCTCGTCGTCGGGCAGTTCTTCGAACAGTCCGATCGGCGGCGTGAGCGTGACGGTTCCGGCCGCCAGATCGACAGCTGGGACGATGGCCTTGACGAACGGGACCAGCACCTCGCCGTTGTCGGTCCTGATCGCGAGCAGGTCCTGTGCGGGCAGGTGATCCACCCGGGCGACCGTTCCGACCTTCACGCCGTCGCGAAGGGCTGCGAGCCCGACCAGCTGGTGGTCGTACCAGGCGTCCTCTTCTTCGGGCAGCTCCGCCGGATCCTGGTTGACCCAGAGGATGGCCTTGACGAGGGTCTCGGCCTCACTGCGGTCGTCGATGCCCTTGAAGAAGCCGACAGGATGGCCGTTGTACCAGCGGAGCTCCGTGAGCTCCAGCGTCTTGCCGTGCCATTTCGAGCCCGTCGGGACCTGCAGCGTGAACACTGCACCGGGAACGAACCGCTGGTCGGGAGTGTCCGTGTACAGCTCGAGCTTGATGGCGCCCTTCAGCCCATGCGCCTTCGTCAGGCGACCGACCCGAAGTTGGTTCTGGGCAGGCTTCGCGTCGGACACCTCAGTAGTCGGTGTCGACGACGTCGACGCGAACGCGACGTCCGTCGGCGAGCGCGGCGACGAGCGTGCGCAGCGCTTTCGCGGTGCGCCCGGCCCGGCCGATGACCCGCCCGAGGTCCTCGGGGTTCACACGAACCTCGAGGACCTCGCCGCGGGGCGAATTCTTTGCTACGACGTGCACGTCGGCCGGGTGATCGACGATCCCCTTGACCAGGTGCTCGAGAGCGGGAGCGAGCAAGGCTACGCCTTCTCGCCGTCGGCGGCGGCTTCGGTGATCTCTTCCGCAGCCTCGACGACCTCGGCCTCGGCGGCCTCTTCGGCCTCGACCTCAGCCTCGACGACGGCTTCGGCCTCTTCGACCACGGCGGCCGGCTTCTCGGCCTTGGGCTTCAGCACCGGCTTCTTCTTCTCGTCGGCGACGAACCCGACCTTGGCTTCCTTGACCTTGACCGTGTTCGTGGCGTTCTTGTCACCCTTGAAGGTGCCCCAGTCGCCGGTGAGCTTCAGCAGTGCGGTGACCTGCTCGGTCGGCTGGGCGCCGACGCTGAGCCAGTACAGGGCACGCTCCGAGTTGACCTCGATGACCGAGGGCTCCTCGGTCGGGTGGTACTTGCCGATCTCTTCGATCACGCGGCCGTCGCGCTTGGTGCGCGAGTCGGCGACGACGATGCGGTAGTAGGGAGCGCGGATCTTGCCGAGGCGCTTCAGACGAATTTTGACAGCCACAATTCTCCTGTGTTGTATGAGGTGTTTGAACGAACTGACTGCCGTGAGCGTGGGGGCACACTCGGCAGGAGGTCTATGGGGTTCTCTCTCGCCTGATTAGAGGGTCGGGCGGAACAGAACTCAACTAGCTATTCTGTCAGATACACCGGGCTTTGAATAATCGGATGGGCGGAAGAACCGGATGCAGATCGATTTCGCAGCATCCGAGCGGTCGACCGTCGGCATCGAGTGGGAGCTCGCGCTGGTCGACAGCTCTTCCGGCGACCTCGTGCACATCGCCCAGGAGGTGCTCGAGGCGCTCGGGACGCCCGACGGCGGGGAGCATCCGCAGATCACCCACGAACTGCTGCTGAACACGGTCGAGCTGATCAGCAGGGTGCATCGCACCGTTCCGGATGCGGTCGCCGAGCTGAGCGAGCTGATGCAACTCGTCCGAACCGTGACCGACCCGCTCGGCGTCGAGCTGATGTGCGCGGGAACCCACCCGTTCGCCCAGTGGTTCGACCAGAAGGTCACACCGAACGAGCGCTACGACAGACTTCTCGACCGCACCCAGTGGTGGGGCAGGCAGATGATGATCTGGGGCATGCACGTGCATGTCGGCATCGACGATCGCGCCAAGGCGCTCCCGATCGTCAACGGACTCCTCACCTACTACCCCCACCTGCAAGCACTCAGTGCCTCGAGCCCGTTCTGGGCGGGCGCGAAGACCGGCTATGCGTCCAACCGCGCGCTGATGTTCCAGCAGCTGCCGACGGCGGGACTTCCGTGGCAGTTCCGGGACTGGACCGACTACGAGGAGTATGTGCAGGATCTCGTCAACACCGGCACCGTGCAGGACTACAGCGAGGTCCGCTGGGACATCCGTCCCTCGCCGCGCTGGGGCACGGTCGAGATGCGCGCCTGCGACGGCTTGTCGACGGCGGAGGAGGTCGGCGCCGTCGCCGCGATCATCCACTGCCTGGTCGACCGGATGTCCGGCCGGCTCGACGACGGAATCGAGCCGGCGACACTGCAGCCCTGGTTCGTCCGCGAGAACAAGTGGCGGGGCGCTCGCTACGGGATGGACGCCGACGTCATCCTCAACGCCGCAGGCGATGAGCGACACGTGACGGACGAACTGCGCGACCTGGTGGTCGACCTCTCACCGATCGCCGAGCGACTGGGGTGCCTGGAGCAGCTGGCGACGGTCGACCTCATCATCGAACGCGGCGCGAGCTACCAGCGGCAGCTGCGCGTCGCCGAGCAGAACGGCGGGAGCCTGCAAGCTGTCGTCGGCTCCCTCACGCACGAGCTGCGTAACGGACTGTCGGGAGGATGAGGACCGTGACGAATCTTCACCGCCGACTGCTCGTCATCGTTGTCGGATCGATGACGCTCGCGGCGCTCAGCGGATGCGCCGCCGTGGCTGCGGAGCGGTCGTCGGCAGCGGATGCGAAAGCGGCGTCGGTCCACCATGCGTCGGCCACCGTCACGGCCGTCGCGATCGGCGATTCGATCTCCCACGGCCGCGGAGTGCTCCCCGCCCAGGCGTGGCCCGAGCAGGTCGCCTCAACCCGCAAGTGGGCATTGGACGACGTGGCCATCAGCGGCTCCGGTTTCGTGAAGGAGGGCTGGGGCGGCTTCACCTACGACGCCCAGGTGGACACAGCCCTGAAGCTGCACCCGCGAATCGTGCTGATCGCCGCAACCCGGAACGACCTCACGATCGGCGACCAGCTGCTTCGCGCGAAGACGACCCAGCTCCTCGCCCGCATCCGCTCGGCCCTGCCGGACGCGACGATCGTCGGCACGAGTGCGATCTGGGGCGACGACAGGCCGCCCGTGCGCCTCTCAGCCGTGGATGCGCTGGTGCGGCAGGCGGTGATCGGCGTGGGCGGAACATTCCTCGACCTGGGTCTGCCGCTGGCGGGGCATCCGGAACTGCTCCAGGCGGACCACATCCACCCGAACGCCGCCGGTCAGTCCGTGGTCGCAGGTGTCGTGGAGCGCGCTCTCGACGCCGACCACATCACCGGCTGACCGACGCTCGCGCGCTCGGCGAGCGTCAGCGCCCGAGGAACTTCTGCAGCGACGCGAGCTCTTCCTCGGTCGGGCCGCCCGGCTTGGCCGAGGCGCCGCCGCCGAGCCCGAAGCCAGAGCCGCCCGCCGACGTCGCCGGCTTGACGCCTGACGCGAGCGCCGCATTCTCGGCCGCACGCTTGGCCGGGTTGCCCGAGCGCGAACCCTTCTTCTTCTGCTGCTGCTTGCCGCGACCGCCGGTGAAGCCCGCGCCGGGGATCGGTCCCATACCGGGAACGTTCGGCACGCCGCCCTTGGCGACCGTCTTCATCATCTTCGCGGCCTGCTCGAAACGGTTGACGAGCGAATTCACCTCGGTGACGGTGGAGCCTGCGCCCTTGGCGATGCGCAGACGGCGCGACCCGTTCAGAAGCTTGGGGTTGGTGCGCTCGGCCTTCGTCATCGACTGGATGATCGCCTCGGTGCGAACGATCTCCCGCTCGTCGAAGTTGTCGAGCTGCTGCTTCATGGCGCCGGCGCCCGGCAGCATGCCCATCATCTTCTTGATGGAGCCCATATTGCGGAGCTGCTGCATCTGCTTGAGGAAGTCGTCGAGCGTGAACGTGTCGGTCGCGAACTTCTCTGCGACCTTGCGCGCCTCCTCCTCGTCGAACGCCTCCTGCGCCTGCTCGATCAGGGTGAGGATGTCACCGAGGTCGAGGATGCGGCTGGCCATGCGGTCGGGGTAGAACGGCTCGAAGTCGTCGAGGCTCTCGCCCGTGGACGCGAAGATGATCGGACGCCCGGTGACCGACGCAACCGACAGCGCGGCGCCACCGCGGGCGTCGCCGTCGAGCTTCGTGAGGACGACGCCGGTGAAGTCGACGCCCTCCTGGAAGGCCTTGGCGGTGGCGACCGCGTCCTGGCCGATCATCGCATCGATGACGAACAGCACCTCGTCGGGGTCGACCGCTTTGCGGATGTCCCCCGCCTGCTTCATGAGCTCGGCGTCGACACCGAGGCGACCGGCCGTGTCGACGATGACCACGTCGTACTGCTTGGTCTCGGCGAACTTCATCGCGTCCTTGGCGACCCTGACCGGGTTGCCGACGCCGTTTCCGGGCTCGGGCGCGAAGACGGGCACGCCCGCCTGCTCGCCGACGACCTGCAGCTGAGTGACGGCGTTCGGGCGCTGGAGGTCCGCGGCGACCAGCACGGGAGTGTGGCCATCCTTGGCCAGCCACTTCGCGAGCTTTCCGGCGAGCGTGGTCTTACCGGCGCCCTGGAGGCCGGCGAGCATGATCACGGTCGGCGGCTTCTTCGCGAACTGCAGGCGCCGCTGCTGGCCGCCGAGGATCGTGACGAGCTCTTCGTTGACGATCTGCACGACCTGCTGGGCCGGGTTCAGAGCCTTGTTGACCTCATCGCCGAGCGCGCGCTCGCGCACGGTCGCCGTGAACGACTTGACGACGTCGAGCGAGACGTCGGCGTCGAGGAGGGCGCGACGGATTTCGCGAACGGTGCCGTCGACGTCGGCAGGCGAGAGCTTGCCCTTGGTGCGGAGGTTCTTGAAGGTGTCTGCGAGCCTGTCAGACAGGGTTCCGAAAGTAGCCATGGTCCAGACAGTTTAACGGTCGGATGCTGAGCGTAGGCGCTCGTTCAGCCCACGGCGCACATCCGGCCATTCTTCCGCGACGATCGAGAACAGGACCGTATCGCGCACCGTGCCCTCCGCTCGCCGCTGGTACCGTCTGAGCACGCCCTCGTAGCGAGCCCCCAGGCGGTCGATCGCGCGCTGCGAACGCTCGTTGCGGATATCCGTCTTCAACTGCACGCGACCGGCGCCGAGCCGGTCGAACGCGTTCTCGAGCAGCAGCAGTTTGGTCTCCGGGTTGACGGCGGAGGCCCACACGTCGTGCCGATA
This sequence comes from Leifsonia tongyongensis, assembly GCF_010686705.1. Taxonomy (GTDB): domain Bacteria; phylum Actinomycetota; class Actinomycetes; order Actinomycetales; family Microbacteriaceae; genus Diaminobutyricibacter; species Diaminobutyricibacter tongyongensis. The sequence continues at coordinate 959,446 of NZ_JAAGWY010000002.1, forward strand.
GAGGGTCGAGCCGATCTCGAGGCGCGCATCCGGAACCGACACATCGAGATACGAGGTCTGACCGACGACCGTGCCTTCGGGCAGACCGCGATACGGCGTGGCGAGCCGGACGATCCACGGGAAGCTCGGTCCGGGCACCAGCGCATCCTCGAGGCGGCCGGCGAGAGCCGGTATGTCGGCCGGCCGGCCGGCGACGTGCCGCCACACCCGGTCGTCGTCGAGGGCCTCGTAGAGCTCGCGAGCGTCGCGCTCCGGATCGCGGACGCCGGTCAGCGTCACCACGCGCCCTCGCAGCTCGATCGCCGGATCCATCGGCCAGGACAGCTCCGGCCACGCGACGTCGTCGGGCCGCGCGTCCTGACGCGGCTGGAACGGCTCCCCCATCAGCCCTGCATCTCGACGGCGACCACATCGCCGCGGATGTCGAAGCTCACGATGAGGATCGCGTCCGTGTCGTCCGGGCTGATCGAGTAGTCGAACGTGGCGAAGACGTCGTCCTCGTCCGAATTCTCCGGGAAGAGCGCGATGCGCATCAGCTGCAGCGAACGCAGGACATCGACCTGGAGGTCGCCCGAGTTGTGCACGAGAAGATCGAGCAGGCTCTCGCCCATGTCGTCCACCTGCTGGTCGACGTAATTGACCGTCTCCGAGGCCCGGTCGCTCAGCTGCGCGACCAGCGCATCCCTGGCCCGCGCGTCGAACCCTTCGAGCGCCTGGAGAAGGGCGGCGGCGGAATCGAGCGCGTATCCGGTGACCCTCGACTCGGCATCCGCCTGCAGGTCGATCTCGACCGCCTGGTCGCCGAGCTCGACAGTGTCCTGCCATGCCAGACCGCCGCTCGCGGTCTCGTCGATGATGCCGAAGAAGTCGTGTTCGATCGCCATGGGATCCTCCTAGCCGATCAGCTGCTGTGCGAAAACGTGGGGCGTGAAGCCGGTGAGGTCGTTGATGCCCTCGCCCTGCCCGACGAGTTTGATCGGTATACCGGTCTTCTCCTGCACGGCCAGGACGAAGCCGCCCTTCGCCGAACCGTCGAGCTTCGTGAGCACCAGGCCGGTCACGCCGGCGTGCTCGATGAACGCCTCCGCCTGGGCGAGACCGTTCTGCCCGGTCGTCGCGTCGAGGACGAGCAGGACCTCGGAGATGGGCGCCTGCTTCTCGACCACGCGCTTGATCTTCGACAGCTCGTCCATCAGACCGCCTTTCGTCTGCAACCGGCCGGCCGTATCGATGAGGACGATCTCGATCCCCTCGGTCTTGGCGCGCTCGACGGTCTGGAAGGCGACGGATGCGGGATCCTGGCCTTGCTGCTGCGGCCGGACGATCTGGGCCCCGGCCCGCTCCACCCATGTCGCCAGCTGTTCGACCGCTGCAGCGCGGAACGTGTCGGCGGCGCCGACGATGACGGTCCGGTCGTAGGTGCGCAGGAACTTGGCGAACTTGCCGATCGTCGTCGTCTTGCCCACACCGTTCACCCCGACGACGAGCACGATCGCCGGCCGCTCCGAGAGTTTGAGTGTGGGGTCGAGCTTCGACAGCCGCTCCTCCAGCGTCTCCCGGAGCATCCGCTGCAGGTCGGCAGGATCCGTCGTGCGGTACCGCTCGACCTTCGAACGCAGATCGTCGACCATCGCCTCGGTCAGGTCGGGACCGAAGTCCGCCGTGATCAGAGCGGTCTCGAGGTCGTCCCAGGTGTCGTCGTCGATCGTCTTCTTCGCGAACATCCCGCGCAAAGCGCTCGAGAGGGACCACGGGGTGCGTTCAGCCATGGATTCACCCTAGTTGTTCGTGGGGCGCCTCTTCCTGCGGCGGTCGCAGGGGGGCTACGTTTTCGACATGGAAGTCGATACGGCCGCGAGCGCCGGCGACGCGATCATTCGCATACTCGTCTTCCTCGACGCGGAACTGCGCGTGCAGCTGGAAGCCGTGCGACGCGACGAACCGGATTCGGTCCACCAGGCGCGCATCCGGGTCAGGCGCATCCGCAGCGTGCTCGCCGTCTACCGCCGGCTGTTCGACCGCACGCAGACCGATGACCTGCGGCAGGACCTGCGCGCGCTGGGCGCCGCACTGGGAACCGCCCGTGACCCGGAGGTCCGGGCGAAGACCACAGAGGACCTGCTTCTCGCGCACACGGCGCCCGCCGTGATCGATGCGGTGGAATCGCTGGCCGGACAATCCCGGGACGAGCACCGCGACGCGCGGCGCGGCCTGCTGGCCCTGTTCGACAGTGCGGAGCACGCGGCGCTTCTCGACAGGCTCACGCGGTTCGCCGTGGATCCCCCGCTGCACCCCCACCGTGCGCAGCGGCCCGCCCGGCGGTCGTTCAGACAGGCCCTCCGGCGAGAAGTCGGGCGCGTCGACGAACGCGCGCGGGCAGCAGCGGACCTCCAGCTCGACGCGCTCCACGAGCTCCGCAAGAAGGTCCGCCGCCTGCGTTATGCGGCCGACGCGGTCTCGAGCGAACCTGTCGCAGTACTCGGCGCGCGGACCCAGCGCCTCGCCTACGCGGCCGAAACCGCCCAGGATGTGCTCGGCGACCATCGGGACGGGATCCTCCTCGCGCGCCACCTGCGACGCGCCATCGCCGGGCATGCGCTGAATCGCTCCGCCGCGACCGGCGTCGGCATCTTCGCCGCGCGCTGCGAGAGACAGGCGAACCGGGAACTCGAGCGCCTCGACGTCGCGCTCGACGGCATCCGCGAGCTGTACGCCTAGGAGCTGTACGCCTCAGGTCGACGCTGAGCCGGCTCCTACGAGGCCTGCTCCTGCGCGACCCGCTGCCCGACCACCGCGGAGACGCCGTCCTGTCGCATCGAGACGCCGTAGAGCGCATCCGCGATCTCCATCGTGCGCTTCTGGTGGGTGATCACGATGAGCTGGCTGGACTGCCGGAGATCCTCGAAGATCGTCAGCAGCCTGCCCAGGTTGGCATCGTCGAGGGCGGCCTCGACCTCGTCCATGATGTAGAACGGGCTGGGGCGGGCCTTGAAGATCGCGATCAGCAGGGCGACAGCGGCGAGCGACCGCTCACCGCCCGAGAGGAGCGAGAGCCGCTCGATCTTCTTGCCGGCCGGGCGCACCGAGACCTCGATGCCGGTCGTGAGCATATTGTCCGGATCCGTGAGCTGGATGCTCCCCGACCCGCCCGGGAAGAGGATGGGGAACACCTCGCCGAACGCCGCCTTCGTGTCCTCGAACGCGCTCTGGAAGATCGACTGCATCTTCTCGTCGATCTCCTCGATGATCGTGAGGAGATCGCGACGGGTGTTCGTCAGGTCGGTCAGCTGTTCGGTCAGGAACTTGTGGCGCTGCTCGAGGGAAGCGAACTCCTCGAGCGCGAGCGGGTTGACGCGTCCGAGCTGCGCGAGTTTGCGTTCCGCCTGGGCGAGGCGCTTCTGCTGCTGCTCCCGGTCGAATGCAGTCGTATCCGATTCCGCGCTGGAGCTCAGAGAATCGCCTTGCGATTCCGCGACGCCAGCGCCGAGCGAGCTGCGCTCGCGAGGATTAGTCCCATCCACCGGCACCGGGACCTCGGGACCGTACTCCGCAACGAGCACGTCCTCCACCAGTCCCAGTTCGCTGCCCGCGCGCTCGAGCAGGCTCGACAGGTGCAGTTTCTTCTCGTAGATCTGCAGTTCGAGGCCGTGGACGTTCTCGGTGATCGCCTGCAGGCGCTCCCGGAGCGCACTTTCGTCGCGGCGCAGCACCGCGAGCTCCTCGTTCTGGCTGGCGCGCCGGGCCTCCGCGGCGGCCAGCTCCACCCGCGCCTGCGCAACCGAACGGTCCACCGAGTCGAGCACCGCAGGCAGGGCCTCGAGCACCCGGGTCGCTGCATCGACCTGACGCCTGCGGATGACCGCACGCCGGGCCGCCTCTTCCGCCGCCGCGCGTTCGGCCTCCAGCTGACGGGCGAGCGCCTCGCCCCTCGCCTGCTCGGCACGAACGCGCTCTTTGGCCGTCTCCACGCCGAGCCGCGACTCGACCTCCGCGTCACGTGCGGCTTCGAGCTCCGCGTACAGGGCGTCGCGGGCGCTCACATCGAGGATCGGACGTGGGCGGGCGCGGGCCGTCTCGAGCTCGGCCTTCGCCTTGTCGGACGCCGCCTCCGCATCCGCGACCCGTTCGTCAGCGAGCCCGAGCGCGATGCCCAGGCGGTCGAACTCGGCCTGGGAGGCCTCCAGCTGCACTTTCAGCCGGTTCAGCTGCTCGGTCTGGGCGGCGAGCTGCGAGTCGAACGCGCGCAGCGCGGCCAGTGCCGCCGCCGACTGCTCCTTCGCCACCTGCAGGACGCCGCGCTGCTCGGCCAGGGCGAACTTCGCCCGGTCGATCAGCGACGTCACCTCGCCGAGGCGCTCCTGAGCAGCGTCACGGTCGGCGATGAGCTCGATCCGGCTCTGTTTCGCGCCAGAACCACCGCGGAGAACGAAATCGGTGAGCACGTCGCCGGCGCGCGTGATGATCGTCACCGGCGCACCCAGCTTGCGCTTCGCGAACGCGGCAGAAGCGGCACGTGCGGCGTCGAGGTCGTCGGCGATGGCGGTGAACGACAGCACACCGAGCACGCCCCCGGGCGCGTCGACCACGGAACGCGCGGGCACGACGCCGTCGATCCCGGTCAGGTCGACCTCCGGCGGCGTCGCCTGGGCGATGATCACCTCCACGCGCCCGAGGTCGTCGGCGGATGCGTGCGCGACCGCCTCGAAGGCAGCGTCGCGGTCTTCGGCGAGCACGGCATCCGCCAGCGAACCGAGAGCGGCAGCGACAGCGGCCTCGAAACCGGGATGCACGCGGATGTGCTCGGCCACGAGACCGCACACTCCCGCCAGGCGCGCGTCGACGAGAGCGGCGGAGCCGTCCTTCTGGTTCAGCGCGAGCGAGAGGGCACCGGTGCGGGCGGCGAGGGCATCGCGCTCCCGCTCGAGGACGTGGAGTTCCTCACGGAGCCGCTCGATCTCGCCCTCGGCCTCGAACACATCGGCCTGCGCGAGCTCATAGGCCTCGTCGAGGTTGCCTTCGCTCCCATCCGAGATCGCCGCCTCCGACTCGCGCGCGGCGAACTCCGCCCGAGCCTTCTCCTTGCGTTCGGTGGCAGCGTCGAGGGCGTTCTGCTGGCGGAGCACTTCGCCGCGCACCGCAGCCAGGCGCGACGCAGCGGCGTCGGCCTGGCCCGTGAGCTTTGTGATCTCGAGGTCGTGGCGCGACACCAGCGCGCTCTGGGCAGCGATCTCCTCATCGACCGAGTCGAGGCTCGACCGGGCGGAGCGCGTCTTCGCCTGCGCCGCGACCCAGGCGGCCTCGGCCTCGGTGACCACCGTCCGCAGTCGGTCGACCTCCTGCCGCGTGTCCTCGACCATCTGCGGGCTGACACCCGGCGTCGCATCCTGTGCCTCGGCCTGAGAACCGAGCAACGCAAGGCGCTGGTTCGCCATCGTGTAGAGGTTGCGGAGGCGCTCTTGCACCGATTCGAGACCGAAGGCGACGCGGCGCGCCACATCGACCTCGTCGCCCACCTGGGCCTGCTCCAGACGGGCGACCCGCAACTGTTTCTGCTCCAGCTGCTCCTGCAGCACGATCCGTTCGCTGTGCCGTTCGCTCTCCGTGCGGCCGTGCGCGTCGAGGGCGGTGCGCAGGGTGACGACCTCGTCGGCGAGGAGCCGGGCGCGTGCATCCCGGACGATCGCTGCGATCGACTGGGCCTCACGGGCGATCTCCGCCTGGTGCCCGAGAGGTTTGAGCTGGCGACGGATCTCGCCGGCCAGATCGCTGAGTCTCGTCAGGTTGGCCTGCATGGCCTCGAGCTTGCGCAGCGTCTTCTCTTTGCGCCTGCGGTGCTTGAGGATGCCGGCCGCCTCCTCGATGAAACCCCGCCGGTCTTCGGGGCTCGCATGCAGCACCGCGTCGAGCTGGCCCTGTCCGACGATGACGTGCATCTCACGGCCGAGCCCCGAGTCGCTCAGGAGCTCCTGGACGTCGAGCAGCCGGCAGGTCTGGCCGTTGATCGCGTACTCGCTGCCGCCGTTGCGGAACAGCGTGCGCGAGATCGTGACCTCCGAGTACTCGATCGGGAGCGCGCCGTCCGAGTTGTCGATGGTCAGGGTGACCTCGGCCCGGCCGAGCGGCCCACGGGTCGAGGTTCCCGCGAAGATGACGTCCTCCATCTTGCCGCCGCGGAGGGTCTTCGCCCCCTGCTCCCCCATCACCCAGGCGAGGGCGTCGACGACGTTGGACTTGCCCGACCCGTTGGGGCCGACCACGCAGGTCACCCCGGTCTCGAAGGCGAACGTCGTCGGCTGTGCGAACGACTTGAACCCTTTGAGCGTCAGGCTCTTCAGATACACCTGCCGCCCTTTCGTCGTTCGTGCCGATGCCTTGCACTAAAGTACCCGACCGCCGCACCGACGCCGCGCAGCCCACGCGCCCGAACGCTCGCGAGCACAGGGTTTTTCCGTTTGTCAGACGGCCATAACGTGAAAAACTCTGTGCTCGCGAGTTTGGCGTCAGCCGACTCCCAAATACGCCTCTTTGATCGCGGGGTTCGCCAGGAGCTCCTTGCCGGTGCCCGAGTGCGTGATCGAACCCGTCTCGAGCACGAAGCCGCGGTTGGCCCGGGCGAGCGCTTGGTTGGCGTTCTGCTCGACCAACAGGATGGTGGTGCCCTGCTGGTTGATCTCCGTGATGATCGAGAAGATCTGCTTGATGAACTGCGGTGCGAGCCCCATGGACGGCTCGTCGAGCAGCAGCAACCGCGGGGCCGACATCAGAGCGCGGCCGATGGCGAGCATCTGCTGTTCGCCGCCTGACATCGTGCCGCCGACCTGCGTGCGCCGCTCTGCGAGCCTCGGGAACAACGCGAACACCCGGTCGAAGTCCGCCTGCATGCCGCTCCGGTCCTTACGGCCGAACGCACCCATGTCGAGGTTCTCCATGACCGTCATGCCCGGGAAGATCCCGCGCCCTTCGGGTGCCTGCGAGATTCCCCGGACGACGCGGATGTGCGCCTTCATCTTCGTGATGTCCTCGCCGTCGAACATCAGGCTACCCTTCGACGGGTTCAGGATGCCCGAGATGGTCTTCATCGTCGTGGACTTGCCGGCGCCGTTCGCACCGATGAGGCTCACGATCTCGCCCTGGTCGACCGAGAAGGACATGTCGTGGATGGCCTCGATGCGCCCGTACGCGACGCTCACGTTCTTCAGTTCAAGCAACGTCATCTTCAGGCTCTCCGAGGTAGGCGGCGATCACACGCGGGTCGTTGCGGATTTCGACAGGGATGTCGTCGGCCAGCTTGCGACCGAATTCGAGCACCACGATGCGGTCGGTGACACCCATCACCAGCCGCATGTCGTGTTCGATCAGCAGCACGGTGTACCCATCGGCACGGATGGTGCGGATGAGCTCCATCAGGTCCTCTTTTTCGGCCGGGTTGAATCCTGCGGCCGGCTCGTCGAGGCAGAGCACCTTCGGGTCGGTCGCGAGCGCGCGGGCGATTTCGAGGCGTCTCTGGTAGCCGTAGGGCAGCTGGCGGGATGCGGTGTTCGCCAGGTCGGCGATCCCCACGAACTCGAGCAGCGCCATCCCGCGTTCGATCGCGGTCTTCTCCTCCCGTGTGTGCCGCGGCAGCCGAAGGAGCGCGCCGGGCACACTCGTGCGGTGCCGGGCGTCAAGACCGACGACCACGTTCTCGAGCGCACTCATCTCGCCGAAGAGGCGGATGTTCTGGAAGGTGCGCGCGAGACCGAGCCGCGTGATCTGGTGCTGCTTCTGTCCTTTGATCGATCGTCCTTCGAGCAGCACGTCACCGCTCGTGGGCTTGTACACCCCGGTCATCGCATTGAAGCAGGTCGTCTTACCTGCGCCGTTCGGTCCGATCAGCCCCAGGATCTCGCCGCGCTTGATGTCGAACGTCACATCGTCGAGGGCGAGCAGGCCACCGAACTTCACGGTCAGGTTCTTCACCTCGACGAGCTTGTCGCCCACCTCCACCGCGATCTCGCGGTCGGGTGCGGCCGCTTCGGCGACCTCGAGGTCGACGTTGAGCTCTGCGAGCTCGGTGGGGTCGGCACCGGCCTCGGTCAGGTTGTCGGCGTCTTCGGTCATGCCACGCCTCCCTTCGTCGGATCGCCCGTCGGTCGTGGCTTCGGCCCGGTCGTAGACGGTTTCGCTTTCAGGTACTCCATCGCGTGCCGTCCGTAGGCCAGCAGCCTCTGCTTGGCCGGGATCAGGCCCTTCGACCGGAAGATCATGAGCAGCACGAGCGCGACACCGAAGATGAGGTATTTGTAGTCGGCGATGGCGGTGAAACGCAGCGGGATGTACGCCACGATCGCACCACCGAGGATGGCGCCGACCTTGTTGCCGGAGCCACCGAGCACGACGGCCGCAAGGAACAGGATCGACGTCTGCACGTCGAACTTCTGGTTGTTGACGAACCCGACCTGCCCCGCGAACAGCGCGCCGGAGAGACCGCCGACGGATGCACCGATCGCGAACGCCCACACCTTGTACTTGAAGGTGGGAACACCCATGATCTCTGCGGCGTCCTCGTCTTCGCGGATGGCGATCCACGCTCGTCCGACGCGGCTCCGTTCGAGGTTGCCCACGAGCAGCAGCACGATGATGATGACCACCAGCGTGAGCCAGTACCAGGGCACACCGTTCGAGTTCGAGAAGATCGGGACGCCGTTGGCGTCGGTGCCCGGCGGGTGGCCGACGTTCTGGAAGCCGACCTGCCCCTTCATCGCCGGGATGATCGTGGCGAGGATGCGCACGATCTCTCCGAACCCGAGGGTGACGATCGCGAGATAGTCACCGCGCAGGCGGAGTGTCGGCACGCCCAGGATCACCCCGAAGGTCATCGTCACGGCCATTGCGACCGGGATGGTCCACAGGTACGGGATGTGCGTGAACGGCGAGTCCGGGCTGGTCAGCATCGCGGCCGTGTACGACCCGACCGCGAAGAACGCGACATACCCCAGGTCGAGCAGTCCGGCGTAGCCGACGACCACGTTCAGGCCCACGGCGATGAGGGCGTAGACCGCCATCGCGAAGCAGGCGAGGGGCCAGTCGTTGCCGGGCTCCGTCGTGAGGGGGAAGAAGTTCAGGTACGGCAGTGCGAACGCGATGGCCACCACGATGAGCATCCAGAGCCACTGGACGGCACGGGGCAGCCCGTTCCACCGATCGCGCAGCGGCTGGAAGAACCCGCCCCGCTTCTTCGGCGCGGCCTCGATGTTGTCGACAGCCTGTTCGGTGCGAGCGTCGGGCAGGACGCGAGGCCCGTCGTTGGTGCTCATGCTCTGCTCCTTCCCAGTGACGTTCCGAGGATTCCGGTGGGTTTGATGAGCAGCACGAGGACCAGGACGACGAACGCGACGACATCGGTCCACTGGGAGTCGCCGAGCAGGATCTGCCCGTAGTTGCCGATCACGCCGAGGAGCAGGCCGCCGAGCAGCGCGCCCCTCACATTGCCGATTCCGCCGAGGACGGCAGCCGCGAACGCCTTGACCCCGAGGATGAAGCCACCGTTGTAGATCACGCCCGACGGCACCAGCATCACGTAGAAGAGCGCAGCGGCACCGGCGAGCAGGCCGCCGACGACGAACGTGATCACGATGATGCGCTCTTTGTTCACGCCCATGAGGGTCGCCGTGTCCGGATCCTGTGCAACGGCACGGATGCCGCGGCCGGTGCGGGTGCGGCGGATGAACATGTCGGTGAGGACCATGAGAATCACCGCCGCGATCACGATGATGAGCGACTGAATGTAGATGGTGGTGTTGAAGACGTCGAACACGGGAATCGCCCGGAACATCGTCACCGCAGGCTCGGCGTTCGCGCCGCGCACGAGGAAGATCGTGTACTGGATCGCGAACGACGCGCCGATGGCCGTGATGAGGAACGCGAGCCGTGGCGCATTGCGTTTTCGGAGCGGTCGGTAGGCCACGCGTTCGAGCAGGAAGGCGGCGGCCGCGGAGGCCAGCATGCCGACGATGAGGGCGAGAAGGAGGTCTCCCACGATCGCCGGAACCGAGAGGTTGGGCGCTGAGGGACCGAAGCCCAGCGTGGTCAGGGTGATCACGACGCCGTAGGCGCCGATGATGAAGACCTCGGAGTGGGCGAAGTTGATGAGGTTCAGCACGCCGTAGACGAGCGTATAGCCGACGGCGATGAGGCCGTAGATCGCCCCGAAAGTGAGACCGTCGAAGGTCGCACTCCAGAAATTCTGTACCAGGGCGGTGACATCGAAATTGATCCACGAGTTGTCGAGGACCGGGTGGAGAATCAGTGCTTCGAGCATTCAGGCATCCAGATCTAGATGACACGGATCGACTTTGATCCGAGTGGATAGCGGCCGGGGTGTGATGAGGATGCCGCGGGCTGCGACGGGCGCGCCCGCGGCATCCTCATCACTGATGGCTATCCGATGGTACCGATCGGGACGATCTTGCCGTTGTCCACTTTGTAGCCGTAGACGGTCGGCGCCTGCAGTTCACCGGTGGAGTCCCACTTGTAGTGCTTGCTCAGGCCGTCCTTGTCGTAGGACTTGACGAAGCCGAGCAGGTCGGCACGAGTGGTCTTGCCCTGGTCGATGCCCGACAGCAGCACAGTCGCCGCGTCGTAGCCTTCGATCGAGTAGGTTCCGGGCTCAGCGCTGAATGCCGTCTTGTACGCCTTCTCGAAGTCCGGGATCAGCTCTCCGGGGATGCAGGGGCAGGTGAAGTAGGCGTTGCCCGAGGCATCGCCGGCCAGCTTGATGAACTGGTCGTCCTTCACACCGTCAGGGCCGACGAACGTGCCCGTGTAGCCCTTGTTGACCAGCTGCTGGTCGAACGGAGCGCCCTCGGCGTAGTAGCCCGAGTAGTACACCGCGTCAGGCTTCGCGTTGATGATCTTGGAGATCACTGCCGAGAAGTCCTTCTGGCCGGTCGTCACCTTGTCGGTGCCGATGAGTGCGCTGCCCAGGGCCGAGGAGGTGGTTCCCGCCAGACCGATTCCGTAGTCGGAGTCGTCCTGGACCAGGTAGACCTTCTTGGCCTTCAGCTTGTCGGTGAGGAACTTCGCCGCTGCCGGACCCTGCACTGCGTCATTGCCGAGACCGCGGAAGAAGGTCGTCCAGCCGTTCTTCGTCAGGCCGGGGTTGGTCGCCGATGGCGTGATGTGCACCAGACCCTGCTGCTGGAAGATGTTGCCGGTCGCCTTCGACTCACCCGAGAACGGGAGACCGACGACGCCGATGATGTCCTTCTCGTTGACCGCCTGGGTCACCGGTCCGGTCGCCTTGTTCGGGTCGCCTTCCGTGTCGAACTTCTTGAATGCGACCTTGCATCCGGAGTTCGCCTGGTTGTGCTGGTCGATTGCGAGCTGCACACCGTTGTAGATGTTGACACCGAGCTGTGCGTTCGGACCAGTCTCAGCACCGATGTAGCCGATGGTCAGGCCACTCGGGCAGGTCGCCTTGCCGTCACCAGCCGGCAGGACAGCGCCCGCCGGGGTGGAGATGGAGGTGATCGCCGGAATGTTGACCTTCCCGCTGCCGCTGGTGCTTGTCGATCCCCCGGTCGATGCCTGGTTGGCACAACCTGCGAGGAAGAGGGCGACCGACGCTGCGACGGCCATTCCCACTAGTGCTTTCTTTCGTAACATGTGATTCTGCCTCTCGACGTGAATCCGTAATGAGACCACGAGCTTGCGGCCTCGCCCACGAATATGTGCCCTGAGCCTACAAGGATTGCGGGCATCTGCATCGTGTTTCCACACGCAGATTTACACGATCGAAACCAAACCGATAGAGGCCTTTTGCCCGCGTATGCAAGGCGATATGCTGATCGGCTCGGCACACACGCGCCGGCGCGTGAGGAGGTCGCACGTGGCAGCGGTACCCGGCCTCACCCTCACCGAACTCGTCGTGCCCGAGCGGATCGGCGCTCCGGGCTCCGCGGTGTTCGAGGAGCTGGTGGCCATGGTCAACGGCATCGCGGTCGAATTGTGGGGCAACCACGATTTCGTCTATTCGGCCGAGGCGGAGCTCCCGGCGTTCCGCCCGCAGGAGTTCCTGGAGCGCATCACGTTCGTCGCCCGGCTCGACGGGATCATGGTGGGCAGGGTGATCGCCGAGTTCCCGCTGGAACCGGATGCGGTCACCGCCACGCTCCTGGTCGATGTCGTACCGGCCGCGCGAGGCCGCGGCATCGGCTCGGCGCTTCTGGCGAAAGGCGAGGAGCTGGTGGCCGACGGCGGCCGGACCGTCATCGCAGCCTTCACAGAGTATCCGGCAGCGACACTCACCGGGGCGGGCCCCCTCATCCGCCCGCAGGTCGGCCCGAACGGCGTCCCCGCGGATTCGCCCGATACGCGGTTCGCTCTCGCCCACGGCTATCGGCTCGGCCAGATCGAGCGTTCGAGCGAGCTGCCCCTCCCCATGCCGGCCGAGAGGTTCGACGCGCTCTACGACGAGGCCATGCGGGCAGCGGGCTCCGACTACCGGGTGCTCGGCTGGTGGCGCCACGCTCCGGAGGAGTACGTCGCCGGGTTCGCGTCACTGCGCGCCCGGATGACCCGGGACGTCCCCCAGTCGGGCATCGCCCTCGACGACGAGGAGTGGACGCCGTCGCGGGTGCGCGAGCTCGAGCAGTTGATGATCGACCGCGGCGAGCCGTTCCTCTGCTCGGTCGCGCAGCACATCCCGACCGGCCGTCTCGTCGCGTACACCGACCTCGTCGTACCGGAGGGGGGCGGCAAGGTGGAGCAGCACGACACGCTCGTCGTCCGGGAGCACCGCGGCCACCGGCTCGGGATGCTGGTGAAGGCCGAGAACATCCGCCGCCTCGCCGAGGTGGAACCGAACGCCACGCGCATCCTCACCTGGAACGCGGACGAGAACGAGCACATGCTCGCGGTCAACGACGCGTTCGGGTTCCGTCTGCACGGGCTGGTCGGCACCTGGCAGAAGTCGCTCGCCTAGCTGTAGTTCCCCGAGCGCGACTCAGCGAAGCCGCTGGCAGTAGGGGCACAGGTGCGACGAGCGGTTCATGAACTGCTCGCGGACGATGGGGCGACCGCAGCGCGGGCACGGGCGGCCCTCCCGACCGTAGACGTTCAGGCTGTGCGAGAAGTATCCGGATGCACCGTTCACGTTCACATACTGCGCGTCGAAACTCGTCCCGCCTTCGGCGAGTGCACGCTCCAGCACGAGCCTGATCTCGGCGAGGAGCACCCGGATGCGCGGCCGGCTGAGGCTCGACGCCGGCTGCGCGTAGTGCATCTTCGCAGCCCACAGGGCTTCGTCGGCGTAGATGTTGCCGATCCCGCTCACGACCGTCTGGTCGAGGAGCACGCGCTTGATGCCGGAGTTCTTGCGGGCGAGCGTGGCTGCGAATCGTTCGTCGTCGAATGCCGGGTCCAGCGGATCACGGGCGATGTGCGCGACCTGCGTGGGGACGAGCGGATCGTCGGTGCCGAAGCCGCCCGGGAGGCCGTCCGCCGTCGGAACGAGCAGGTCGACGGCCATCGATCCGAAGATCCGCTGGTCGACGAAATCGATCCACAGCTCGCCGTGCGCCGGGTTGTCGACGTGGAGGCGGATGCGCAACAGCCCCTCGGCGGTCGTGCCGGGCTCCCTCAGGAGGATCTGGCCGCTCATGCCCAGGTGGGCCACGATGGCGCGGTCGGGCTCATCCGCCGTCCGGGTGCGGAGCGGGATCCAGAGGAACTTGCCGCGGCGAGCCGGGGCGCGCATGACGCGGCCCGTGAGGAGCGCTGCGAAGTCGCCGGCCGCGCTGTCGTGCCGCCGTAGCGAGCGCACCTCGAAGACCTCGACTCCGGTGATGGTCGCGTCTGTTACCGCGGGCTCGAGCCCCGCGCGTACGACTTCAACCTCGGGGAGTTCTGGCACGTCGCTGGGTGAGCTGGGTCCAGGCCGACAGGGCGGCGGACATCTCGGCCTGTTTCTTGCTCGTGCCCTCGCCTGTGGCGACCACGAGGCCCGCGACCTCGACCGTCGCGTGGAACAGCTTGCTGTGATCGGGACCCGTGTTCGTCACCGTGTAGTGCGGCAGCCCGGCACCGCGGTGCGCTGCGGCCTCCTGCAGGCTGGTCTTGGGGTCCATCGCCGCCCCGAAACGGTCCGGGTCGCCGAGCAGGGGCTCGACGAGCCGGAGTACGAGCGCCGTAGCGGCTTCACCACCGGCGTCGATGTAGGCCGCGCCGATGATCGCCTCGACCGTGTCGGCGAGGATCGACGCCTTGTCGCGGCCGCCGCTCTGGTCTTCACCGCGGCCGAGCAGCAGGAATTCGCCCAGGCCGATGCCGCGCGCGACCTCGGCCAGAGCTACGGAACTGACGAGGCTCGCCCGGCGCTTGGCCAGGTCGCCTTCGTCGAGGTCCGGGTTCTCGCGGAAGAGCTTGACCGTCACGGCCTGCCCGAGGATCGAGTCGCCGAGGAACTCCAGGCGTTCGTTGTTCGGGATGCCCCCGTGCTCGTACGCGTACGAGCGGTGGGTCAGCGCGCGTTCGAGAAGCTCCGAGTCGATGTCGACTCCGAGCTTCTCGAGAAGGACGCTGCGGTCGGGCCGTACGCTCGTCATCGTGGTGATCTCGCGTACGCCGTCTTCGGGTGCGTGCTGACTAGACGTCGGCGACCTTGCGGCCTTTGTACTCGAGGAACAGGGCGGTTCCGGCAGAGTCCTCGACGACCTTCGCGCGGTGCGGGAGGCTGTAGGTGACCTTGCCGTTCTCCACGGTCTTGACGAGCGTGGGGACCTCGGCCTTCCACTGCGAACGACGAGCGTGCGTGTTGGCGCGTGACTTCTTCCGCTTCGGAACAGCCATGACTATCTCTCTTCTCTGTCTGCAGGGCCGGCATTGCCAGCACTGGTGTCTTCGGAAGCCTGGAAACCTGCAAGCGCAGACCATCGCGGATCTGCGATTTCTCGTGGCTTGTGGTCCGGTCTCTCCGCCAGCCGTTCCCCTGTCTCGGGGTCGAGACCGGGGCAATCTGGCCGGCATACCGGCTGAAACGGAAGTGAAAGCACTACCGCGTCCCTGATCAGAGGTTCAAGATCCACGTGGTCGTCGTGAACCTCAAAATCAAAAGCTTCGTCAGAAGAATACGCGAAAAGTTCCTGGAAATCGACTTGGACCGGCACCTCGATGTCGGTGAGGCACCGTCCGCACACGCCGACGGCGGTCGCGGAGAGCTCTGCGCTGACCAGGATTCCTTCGTGCATCGACTCGAACCGGACGTCCGCGTCGATGGTGGAGCCTGCGGGAACGCCGACCAGACCCTCCCCCATCTTCGCGTCGACGGGGAAGGCGATCTGCTGCTCCCGCATCTCTCCGGGGCGATGCATGAGGTCGTACACATGAAGCGTGTACGGGGTCGTTCTGAATTTGGTCACGATGAACTATTCTACGCGTTCGTCGGGCGCACTCCTGCGGTGGGCGACCATGAGGGCGGGATGAGCGAGACCGGGGCGAGCAGCGCCTTCACTCTCAGCGCGCGTCCGGCGCGCGCCTCGATTCCGGCGAGCGCCTCCTGCAGGTCGTCGGGGACTCCGTGGGCGATGTATCGTCCCGGCGGTCCGAACGATTCGCGCTCGACGGCGGTCAGAAGCCTTCGGACCGCATCGGAGCGCGCTCCCGGGCCCACCGCATCCGTCACCCGTTCCGCGAACGCCCGCGGCGTCTCGGTGTCGGGCACGGACCAGCCGAGGTCGCGCGCCGTGTCACGGAGTTCATCCCATGCGAGCCCTGCGAGACCCCATTCGTCCCTGAGCTTCCGGAAGCGGCTGCGCCGGCGCAGCCTGCGCAAGAACGCCGGGGTCAGGAGCAGCGCGATCACCAGCAGCGTCACCCCGAACGCCGAAGCGATCGGCTGTGCCGGGTTGGCGGTTGCGCCGGTCGCGCTGTTGGGCCCTCCGGTGATCTCGGGGGCGAGCGATGCGCGGCCCGCCGCGCCCGACGCGCTCGGGTTGTTGCTCGACGTGTTCCCGGCGGTCTGCGGCACGGTGTACGCCGGGACGAACCCGCGCGACACGGTCGGCTCGAACGGCACCCAACCGACCCCGGCGAAGTACAGCTCCGGCCACGCGTGCAGATCGTCGCTGGTCACGGTGTAGATGCCCGGGTTGTTGACCGAACCGCCGTTCGAGGTCCCGGGCAGGTAACCCATCGTGACACGCGACGGGATGCCGAGCGTCCGGGCCATGAGCGCCATCGCGGACGCGAAATGCACGCAGTACCCGCTCTTCACTTCGAGGAACTTGGCGATCACTGCGCCGCCGTCGCCGTCGTACCCCTGCTTGAGCGGCGTCGACGTGGAGTACACGAAGCCGTTGTTGCGGAAGTAGTTCTGGAGGTCGACGGCCATCTCGTACTCGTTGGTCGCTCCCGCGGTCGCTTTGAGCGCTGTCGTCTTGATGGTCGGTGGAAGCGTCGTCGTCACGAAGAGATCGCGCTGGATCGAGGCCGGGACGAAGCCGCCTGCGGCCTTCAGCTGTTCGGCGGTCGGTTCGAGCTGGACACTGTTCACGGTGTATTGCTGGCCTTCGGTGGACGTGCCGACGCCGCCGATGGTCAGGTCGTCCGGATCCCACGACCACGTACCGTTCAGGCCATGCACACCCTTCACCGGGAACGGGACGGGGAGCCACCGGCTCTGCATGTTGGCGATCTGGATGCTGGTGCTCACCTTCGACGTCTTCACCGCATCCGACAGCCCGGTGACCGGGCCGATCGAGTTGCCGACCGGCAGCCGCTTGGTGTCGCGCTCACGGTGCCTCCAGACCGTCCCCGTGAACTGGTCGAGCGATGCGAGTTTCAGATACTCCGGAGTGCTGGCGGTGGTCGTGTATGTCAGCACCTTGACCGCCGCCGGCCGGCGCAGGTCGCGCCCGAGGTCGATCAACGGCGTGACCGTGCCACCGATGGAGATCCCGCCCGCGGTGAATGAACTGGCGCCGCCACGATCGAGGCCAGGAGCCGTCGCCGACAGGATGAGGGCCACGATGATCGATCCGGCGGCGATCGACAGGGATGCGGCCGGCCGCGAAGTCCCCGGCCGTCGCGCCCGCACATCGCAACGCAGGAGGTAGAGGAAGGCAGCAGCCGACTCGGCGAGCGCGACAGGAGCGACGCCGTCACCGAGGAGGGCGGCCGGCACGATGAGGACGGCGATGATGCCGATCGCCGAGAACGTCGGGATGCGGAACGCGATCGCGGTCGTATCGAGGTAGATCGCAAGGAGACCCGACCCTGCGACGATCAGGAACATGAACTCGGGCAGCGGAGGAGCCGGGGTGCCCTGCTGGTAGATCGAGAGCATGGCCTGGCCGTACAGGTCGCCGAACTTGCCGAACGTCGCAGGCGTCGGGATGAACCCGAGCAGCCCCGTGCCACCGCCGAACCCGACGGTCATGATGATCGCGAATTCGACCGCCAGCAGCAGCGGCACGATCCTGGGCGGCACGCCGATCATCCGGAGCCCGGCGCCGGCGACCAGGATCAGCGATGCGACGAACAGCATCAGGAACCACCAGCCGAAACCGTCGATCAGGCCGATGAGCGCGAAACTCACGGCGAGGACCATGATCAGCAGGGCACTGGTGAGCCGCCAATAGCCGTTCCTGCGCGCGACCCCGACCCGTGCCGGGGCGGCTGCGACGCTAACCACGCTGCACCGCCGTCCGGTGGCGCCCGAGCGCCTGCTGCCAGGCTGCGACCGTCCCCTCCGCACTGCTGAACGCGACGCAGATCCATCCGGCATCGGTGAGGGTCTCCGTCACGGACGGGTCGGCGCTCGCCCCGACGAACGCGACCGCCGGATCGCACATCGGCCGCAGGGCGGCCAGCGCGCCGATCTCTTCCGTGGAGCCGGCGAGCAGCATGGCGAAGACGGGTACCGCTCTCCCGCTGCGGCGGAGCCCCGCCGAGAGCTCGGACACCGCTTCGTCGCGGGCCTCCGTCGTCTGTTCGACGCTCGCGAGGTCGGCGAGCAGGAGCCGGTCGGCTCCCCCGAGGTCGTAGGTCGGCGTCGTGCTGCCCATCGTGCCGGAGCGACCGGCGCCCGTGCGGCCGCCGAGCTGCCGCGGGGCGGTCTCGACGATGCTGACGACGAACTCCTCGTCGAGCAGGTGCACGCCGACCGACGCCACGAGTTCGACGAGCTCTTCGAATTCGGCGTCCGCCCGCTCGGCTGCCCCGGGGATGACGAAACGGTCCCGCTGCTGAACGTGCGTGTCGAACAGGATCCAGGCCTCAGGGTTGCTGCGCTGCTCCTCCTGGCGCACCATGAGCTTGTCGTGGCGGGCCGTCGCCCTCCAGTGCACGCGCCGCAACGGATCGCCGGGGCGGTATTCGCGGGCGATCAGCTCGTCTGCGCTCGGGATGCTGTGCCGGAGCAGCTCGTGCTCGGTTCCCTCGCTCCGGGCGATGTCCAGTTCGCCGCGCGCGAGGGGGCGCACGCGAGGAGTGACGATGAGCTGACGGGGCTGACCGAGCGCATACTCCGCGTAGGCGAGGCCGAACGGGTCGGTCCGGCTCACGATCAGCGGCCCGATTCCGTGCGATCCCCGATGGTTCGCGCGGATGTCCTGGCGGAGCGTGACGGTGTCCTTGGCGCGATGGATGGCGGGCTGGTGCGCGTCGAGACGCGGGAAGGGCGCCGGCGGCTGGACGTCCAGGCCGGGCGGGGCGAACTCCCGCCACTGGGCGGGCGGGCTGGGGCGGGGCGCTTCGTTGCGGGCCGTCGTCGAGACGGTCGCGTTCTCGCCGACGGCCACGACATCCGGGTGGAACGTGCGCGAGACGCTCAGCCGGGGCCGGTCGACCGTGACCGAGATCATGGCGGCCAGCGGCACCGTGACAAGGAACAGCCCCAGGAACAGCACGTCGGAGCGGCCGAAGCTGATCGCGGCGATGAGGGCTGCGACCCCGACCCCGAACAAGGTCCAGCCGCGTGCGGTCGGCCGCGGTTTGCGGACCGGCGACGACGAACGCTGGCGCCCGGACATTGCCGGCTAGCTCGCCGAGCCCGATCCGACCGGAACCGGTGTCGCAGCGACGATGCGCCGGACGATCTCCGCGATCACAGGGGCACTCTCGTGGTGATGGCCGAGTGCCCTGCTCGTGGGAAGCAGGCGGTGCCCGAGTACCGCGACCGCCAGCATGTCGATGTCATCCGGCAGCACGAAGTCGCGCCCGTCGAGGGCCGCTTTCGCCTTCGCCGCACGCACAAGCTGAAGGGTGGCGCGTGGGCTCGCGCCCAGGCGGAGATCCCTGTCCTCACGTGTCGCGCGCACGAGGTCGACCGCGTACTGCTTCACGGGCGCCGATGCGAAGACGCCGCGCGCTGTCGCCATCATGGCCCTCAGCTGCTCGGCGCTGACGACCGGGCCGATGCGCGACAGCGGACTCGACGTGTCGCGCGTGTTCAGCATCGCCAGTTCGGACTCGTCGTCGGGGTACCCCATGGCGATCCGCGCCATGAAGCGGTCCCGCTGGGCTTCAGGCAGAGCGTACGTGCCCTCCATCTCGACGGGGTTCTGGGTGGCGACGACGATGAACGGCGACGTCAGCCGATAGGTCGAGCCGTCGACGGTGACCTGGCGCTCCTCCATGCACTCGAGCAGCGCGGACTGGGTCTTCGGGCTGGCGCGGTTGATCTCGTCGCCGATGACGATGTTCGCGAACACGGCGCCCGGCTTGAACTCGAAACGACGCTCCGCCTGGTTGTAGACCGAGACGCCGGTCACGTCACTGGGCAGCAGGTCTGGCGTGAACTGGATGCGGCTCACCGTGCAGTCGACCGATTTGGCGAGCGACTTGGCGAGCATCGTCTTGCCGACCCCCGGCACGTCCTCGATGAGGAGATGGCCTTCTGCCAGCAGCACCGTCAGCGCCGTCTGCACTGCGTCGTGCTTGCCGTCGATGACGGATTCGACGTTCGCCATGATCTGCTCGGCCGAGCGTCGCAGCTCGGTCAGGCCCATCTCGTCGGAGTCGCCGAGCTCAGTGATATCGGTCGGCGCGACGGACGAGTCCGTCGGCTGGCGCGTCGGGTAGCTGTTCATGTCTCCTGCAGATAGTCGTAGACGGCGGCGGGAACGTACGGGCTGACGTCCCCACCCAGGGCTGAGACCTGTCGGACGAGCGAACTCGACACGTGTGCGTTCGCGGGATCGGGGAGGAGGAAGATCGTCTCCACGGCCGCGAGGTTGCGGTTGACGATGGCCATCGGCGTCTCGTAGGCCACGTCGACCTGCGAACGGATGCCCTTGACCAGGACGTGCGCGCCGACGTCGGTGCAGTAGTCCACGAGCAGTCCGACGCTCCAGGATGCGACGATGATGTTGCCGGCGATGCCCGCGTCTTCGATGGACCGCTCGATCAGCGCCACCCGCTGGGCGATCGGCAGCATCGCGGCCTTGTCGGGATTGTGCACCACAAGGACGTGGACCTCATCGAACAGGCCCGCAGAGCGCTCGATCACATCGAGGTGCCCCAGAGTGACCGGGTCGAACGAGCCAGGGACAACGGCGATCCTGTTCATAGGTCTCCAGAATAGCTGGACGATCCCGGCATTTCGTTGTGAATCTGTTACCCGCGCTGGAGCTCTAAGGATCGCATCGCGATCCCGCGACGCCAGCGCGCTGGAGCTGAAAGGATCGCATCGCGATTCCGCGACGCCAGCGCCGAGCGAGCTGTGCTCGCTCGGTCACCCTTTCCCCAAGAACTCCCGCTCCTGCGCATCCAGCCGCCGAGCGAGCGCGTCAGCGAGCGCCGGATGTCCGGCCAGCCCACCGGGCGACTCGAGGACTCCCTGGGCGGCGGCGCGCGCATCCGCGATCAGTGTCCCGTCTTTCGCGACCCTCAGCAGCCGGAGCGAGGACCGTCCGCCGGACTGCCTGCTGCCGAGCACGTCGCCCTCCTGGCGCAGTTCGAGGTCGATCGTGGCGAGTTCGAAGCCGTCGAGTGTCGCGGCGACAGCGTCGACCCGTTCCCGCGCTAGGCTGCCCTGCTCCGCGTTGGTCACGAACAGGCACAGACCGGGAACGCCGCCGCGGCCGACCCTGCCTCTCAGCTGGTGGAGCTGCGACACCCCGAACCGGTCGGCGTCGAGGATCACCATCGCCGATGCGTTCGGCACATCGACGCCGACCTCGATGACCGTCGTCGCCACGATCAGGTCGAGCCTGCCGTCGGCGAAGGCCCGCATGATCTCGTCCTTGGCGTCTCCGGGGAGCCTGCCGTGCAACACGCCGATCCGCGATTCCGCGAACAGCGGGTCGGCCCGGACCTGCGCGGCGATGCTCTCGACGGATGCCGTGGGGGCAGGCGCCCCCGAACCCGTGTCCTCGTCTTCGAGACCTTCGCCGTCGTCCTCCGCTTCCTTGCCCGAGATCGCCGGGCAGACCACGAACACCTGGCGCCCTTTCGCGATCTCCTCGGCGGCGCGTTCCCAGATCCGGCGCTCCCATCCCGGCCGGTCCGCCAGCGGCACGACGAAGCTCTCGATCCCCTGCCGGCCCGCGGGAAGCTCGGCGATGGTCGACACGTCGAGATCGCCGAAGACGGTCATTGCCACGGTGCGCGGGATCGGCGTGGCGGTGAGCACGAGCACGTGCGGTGGTGCGCCCGCCTTGAGCCGCAGCGCCTCGCGCTGTTCGACGCCGAACCGGTGCTGCTCGTCGACGACGACGAGGCCGAGGTCGAAGAAGGTCACGGCATCGCCCATCAGGGCGTGGGTTCCGACCACGATCCGTGACTGGCCGGAGACGGTCCGCAGCAGTGCCTTCTTGCGTTCCGCCGTGGCGAGCTGGCCGGTGAGCAGGGTCGGCATGAGCTCTGCGGCGAGGTCGGGGCCGAGCACTTTCACGATCGACCGGAGGTGCTGTACCGCCAGCACCTCGGTCGGGGCGAGAAGGGCGGACTGGCCGCCCGAATCGGCGACGGCCAGCATCGCTCTCAGTGCAACCAGGGTCTTGCCGCTGCCGACTTCACCCTGCACGAGGCGGTTCATCGGAGCATCCTGTGCGATGTCGGAGGCGATCGCCTCGCCGACCGTGGTCTGGTCGCCCGTCAGCGCGAACGGCAGGGCCGCGTCGAATCGTTCGAGGAAACCGCCGGCGACCGGCCTCCTCGGGTCGGCGTGCTGCTCCCGGGCCGTCGCACGCTGCTGCAGCAGCGCGGCCTGAAGGACGAAGGCCTCCTGGAATCTCAGGGCGTCGCGGGCCCGCTGCCAGTGCGCATCCTTCTCCGGGCGGTGGATGAGCTCAAGCGCCTCACGGAACGGCAGCAGCCCTCGCTCCAGCACCAGTTCGTCCGGCACAGGGTCGGGCACGTCCCCCAGCCCGTCGAGCACGAGGCCTACGGCCTTCTGGACCTGCCAGCTGGCCACCGTGCCCGTCGCCGGGTAGATGGGTATCGGTGTCTCGGCCCACGAACGCGCGGTCGCCGCGTCCGCTCCCCCTGCATCCGCCTCGAACAGCTCGTAGTCCGGATGCGCCAGCTGCAGCGCCCCCTTGTAGTCGGACACCTTGCCGGCGAAGATCCCCCGGACGCCGGGATGGAGTTCACGGGCGCGCCACGCCTGATTGAAGAACGTGAGGGTCAGGATGCCCTTGCCGTCGGAGATGCGCACCTCGAGGATGGATCCGCGCCGCGCCCGCATCGGCCTCTCGCGCACCTCCAGGACCTCGGCGACGATCGTCACGTTCTCGTCGACGGGGAGCTGGGTCAGCGCCGTCAGCTCACCGCGGCGCGCGTACCGCCGCGGGTAATGGCTCAGCAGGTCTCCGACGGTGTCCATGCCGAAGGCCTTCGCGAAGGCGTTCGAGGTGCGGCCGCCGAGCACGCCGGAGAGCCGGGTGTCGAGCGACAGCACACCGTCGACGGCTGCGACCGGTGTTCCGCTCATTCTTCGATCGTACGGGTCGCCTCCGTCAAAGCGGCGATCTCGGCGGCGACATCGGGATCGTCCGGCCGCTCGGCCGCCAGGCGTCTCTGGATGGCGAGCGCCTCGACATCCCTGCCGAGCTCACGCAGGCAGCGTGCGACCGTCCACTCGCCCATGAAGCGCTGGTCGCTCGTCCCGTAGTCGCGGGCGGCCACCAGCGCCGCAGCGAACTCCTCGAGCGCCGTCGCCGCGTGGCCGGCGTCGAAATGGTGCCAGCCCAGGTTGTTGTGAAGGGCGATCTGCCACCGTTGGGTCCGATGATCGTCGATGTGGTGCAATTCGACGAGCGCCAGCCTCGTCCAGTGATCCTCCTTGCCCGGGTCGGACAGGGCGAGCATGTGCATGGCGTCGACCGCCAGGTACGGCGAATCCGCTTCGCGGGCCCACTCGAGCGCTGCCAGGAAGAGCGGCACCGCGTCGGCCGGGTCGCCGGAAGAGAGGCGGATCCGCCCCCGCTCGAGGTCGACGCGCGTAGCGACGAGGGGGCCGAATCGCGGGATGCCCTCGAGGACGACCTCGGCCTCGTCGTAACGCCCCTGAAGG
Source organism: Leifsonia tongyongensis (assembly GCF_010686705.1). GTDB lineage: Bacteria > Actinomycetota > Actinomycetes > Actinomycetales > Microbacteriaceae > Diaminobutyricibacter > Diaminobutyricibacter tongyongensis. The sequence goes on from NZ_JAAGWY010000002.1 coordinate 982,943, forward strand.
CCGAGCGCCCGGGCACGCTGGGTGGCGAGCTCCGCACGGACGGCATCACCGCGGGTCTCGGCCTCCTCGGCCGCGCGGAACCGGCGCTCCGACTCGGCCGCATCGCCGTGGTCCCAGAGCTCGTCGAGCTCGGCCTGGCCGAGACGCGCATCCGTCACACACCCATCATCGCTCGCGATCGCACCCCGCCGATAGGCTCTAGGCACCATGACACGCATTGTCGCCGGATTCGCCGGGTCGCTCGGGCTCCAGGTCCCGAAATCCGGCACACGCCCCACCAGCGACCGGGTGCGTGAGGCGATCTTCTCAGCGCTCGAATCGCGCGACGCGATTCGCTACGCCCGCGTGCTTGATCTCTTCGCCGGCTCCGGCGCGCTCGGCCTCGAGGCAGCCAGCCGCGGTGCGTCGACGGTGACCCTCGTCGAACGCGGCAGCGCGGCTGCGGCGATCTGTCGCCGAAATGCCGCTGCGGTCCTGCAGGCGGCGCCGGCGGCGGCGAAACCCACGATCGACGTGGCGGCGACCACCGTGCAGTCGTTCCTCGCCGCATCCACCGCCGAATTCGATCTCGTCTTCGTCGACCCGCCTTACGAGCTCTCCGACGACGAACTGGTCCATGCCCTGAAGACGCTCGAACCGCGGCTGTCGGCAGAGGCGATCGTGTGCGTCGAACGCAGTACGCGCTCCGGAGAACCGGACTGGCCCGCCGGCCTCCTGCTCGACCGGCGCAAGGACTACGGCGAGACCGCCGTCTGGTGGCTCAGCGTGGATCAGCCGCTCCGACCATCCCAGCCGACGTAAGGATCCCATCCTCCGAGCTCGTCGTACGGGCGGCCGTCGACGAGGACGCCGGTTCCCTCCACGACCGAGCCGATGTGGCGGAACCCACCAGGCAGCTCGGTTCCCGGTGCGAAGACCGCCAGCAGGCTGTGGTCCTCGCCACTGGCGAGCGCCGCGAGAGGATCGGCGCCGAGAGCCGAGGAGTCGATGTCGATAGCGACGCCGCTGGCCTCGGCGACACGGCGAGCGTCGAGCGCGAGTCCATCGCTCAGGTCGAGCATCGCGGTCGCCCCGGCCCGCGCCGCGAGTGGGCCGTCCGAGATCGGCGGATGCGGTCGCAGCTGCGCGAGGACGACCTCGGCGTGATCGCGCCTCAGCTCTGCCGCTCGCTCCGGGCTTGGCCGACCCTGCGCATCCACGCCCGCCTCGAACAGCAGCCGGAGCCCGACGCCCGCGGCCCCCAACGGACCCGAGACGGCGACGACGTCGCCGGGCCGTGCGCCACTGCGGAGGACGGGCGCCCGCCCTTCGAGGTCGCCGAACGCGGTGACGGCGATCGTGAACGTCGCCGACACCGACAGGTCGCCGCCGACGACGCCGCAGCCCGGAGCCAGCTCGGCGCAGGCCTCGCGCAGGCCGTCCGCGATGGCCTCCAGCTCTGTGACACGTGTCGTTGCCGGCGCCGCGATGGCGACCACCAGCGCGGTGGGCACGGCACCCATCGCCGCGATATCCGACAGGTTCGTCGCCGCGGCCTTCCAGCCCAGGTCGTACGGAGCCGACCATCCCCAGCGGAAGTCGGGACCGTGCACCATCATGTCGGTCGTCACCACGTATCGGCCGTCCGGCGCGGCGAGGACAGCGGCGTCGTCGCCGGGGCCGATCACCGTGACGGACGACTCGGGCAGTCGAGGGAAGATCCGGCGCAGCGCCTCCCGCTCGTGCACCGACCCGAGCGTGTCGTCGTCGGTCTCCGGGCTGTCAGCCATCGTCATGCATCAAACGGTAGCCTGAATGCGATGTCACTTCGTCCCGCCGCCCTGCTCGCGGTCATCCTCGCCGGCGCAGGGCTGGCACTTACGGGATGCACACCGATCGTCTCCCTCGACCCCGCGGCCCAGGCCAACGATCCCGGATGCGCGGAGATCTCCGTTCGGCTGCCCGACACCGTGGCGGGCGAACAGAAGCGCGAGACGGATGCGCAGGCGACAGGAGCCTGGGGCGACCCGGCCGTCGTCCTCCTCCGCTGCGGCGTCCCGCCGATCGGGCCGACCACGAAGCCGTGCGTCACCGTGAACGGCATCGACTGGGTGCTCATGACGGACCCCGCGGCAAAGTCGATCGTTTACCAGACCTTCGGCCGGACCCCTGCGACCGAGGTCATCATCGATCACGTGCACGGCGTCTCCGACTCGAGCGTCCTCCCGGAGTTCGCGAGCGCGATCGCCACCATCAAACAGACGCAGAAATGCCTGGACACCCTCGACACCGGGACGTCCGGCGCGACTCCCAGCCCTTCTCCTTCGAAGTAGGAGGGCCTCAGGCTGCCGCGCGGGCGAGCGCCACGGCGATCAGTTCGTCGATCAGCGCCGGGTAGCTGAGCCCCGACTCCTGCCAGCACCGCGGGAACATCGAGATCGGGGTGAAGCCGGGCATCGTGTTGATCTCGTTGACCACGAAACCGTCTGCGGTCAGGAAGAAATCGACGCGCGCCAGCCCTTCCCCGCCGATCGCGTCGAACGCTCGGATCGCGAGATCCTGCATCGTCGCGAGTTCGCCGGCGCTCAGCTCGGCCGGGCACACCAGCTCGACCCCCGGAGCATCAAGATATTTCGCGGCGAAGTCGTAGAACTCGCGGCCGGTCATCACGATCTCGCCGGCGACGGATGCGCGGGTCGGCTGACCCGGACGGCCGCCCAGCACCGCGACCTCGACCTCCCGCCCGACCAGGCCGGACTCGACGAGGACCTTGTCGTCTTCCGCGAAACCCGTTGCGAGGGCCTCGTCGAGCATCGAGAGATCGGAGACCTTGCTGACGCCGACACTCGACCCCGCGCGTGCGGGCTTTACGAACACCGGCACCGCGAGCTCTGCGGCCCGGGCGCGCACCGCAGCCGGATCGGTCGACCACTCATAGGCCGAGATCGTCACCCACGGCGCGACGGGGATGCCTGCGTGCTGCAACACCGTCTTGGTGAAGTGCTTGTCCATGCCGAGTGCGCTCGCGAGCACACCGCTTCCGACGTACGGAAGGTCGACGAGTTCGAGCATCCCCTGGATGGTTCCGTCCTCACCCCACGGGCCGTGGAGGATCGGGAAGACGAGGTCGACATCGCCCAGCGAACGGACGGCGCCGTCGGCCGCAGTGACGGTGAGTTCGCGGGTCACCGCGCTCTCCGGCCAGTGCACGCGCGTGGCGTTGTCGGGCACCACGGGCATCGCCTCGGGGTTCAGCGCGAAGAATGCCGCGTCGTCGGGCTGGAGGGTGAAGGCACCCTCCTTGGTGATGCCCACCGGGATGACGTCGTACCGCTCGCGATCAATCGCGTCGAGCACTCCCGCCGCCGTCGCGCAGCTGATCGAATGCTCGCTTGATCGACCCCCAAACAGAAGAGCGACTACGAGTTTGTCCGTCATCCGTGGTCCTTTCACCCTGGGGTTCGTCCGAATCCGTGGTGAGATGCGGCGCGATGTCTTTCGGTTCGAGCGTACCGGCGAGCACCTGGCTCACCTGCCGCACGATCGGCATCTCGACGCCGCGCGCCTCCGCCAGCTTCAGGATGGGCGCGACCGACGCGAGGCCCTCCGCCGTCTGGTTCATCTGCTTGACGACGTCGGCGAAGCTGTAGCCCTGGCCGAGCAGTCTTCCCGCGGTGTTGTTCCGCGAAAGCGAGGACTCGCATGTCGCGATGAGGTCGCCGAGACCGGCGAGCCCGGAAAGCGTCTCCGGATGCGCGCCGTAGGCGACAGCGAAGTCGGTCATCTCGACCAGTCCCCGCGTGATGATCGAGGCTTTCGTGTTCTCGCCGTAGCCCACGCCGTCGACGATGCCGATCGCGACGGCGATCAGGTTCTTGAGCACACCGCCGAACTCCGTGCCGATGACGTCGGTGTTCACGAAGCTCCGGAAGTAGCGGTTCGTCGCCGCCATGGCGACAGCCTGAGCGGTCTCGAGGCTCGCCGACGAGACGACAGCCGCCGTCGGCTGCTCCTTGGCGATCTCGAGGGCGAGGTTCGGCCCGGAGGCGACGGCGATGAGACTCTCGTCGATCGGGAGGCCCTGGGCGATGACCTCGCTCATGCGAAGCCCCGTACCCTTCTCGACACCCTTCATGAGACTCACGACAACGGTCGTCGGCCCGAGGTGCGGGGCGATTGCGGCCAGATTGTCCCGCAGCGTCTGGCTGGGAATCGAGATGTACACGTGCTCGGCGCCCGTCAGCGCCTCAGCGAGCCGCGACGTCGACCGCAGGTTGCGCGGCAGGTTGATGCCGGGAAGGTAGTCGCTGTTGCGGCGGCCTTCCGTGATCTCACGGGCCAGTTCGGGACGCCGCGCCCACAGGACGACGTCAGCGCCGCCGTCGGCGAGGATCTTGGCGAACGTGGTGCCCCAGCTTCCTGCGCCGAGGACGGCCACACGACGGGGAGGAACGACCTTCTTATCGCTAGCCTTCAAAGCGGCCGGTCTCCTTCTGGTCGTGTTCGGCGGGGTTCCAGCGTTCGGCCGGAGGATTCTCACCACGCAGGTCGGCGAGCAGTTCGGTGATGCTGTCCATGATCACCGTCGTCGCCTCGTTGAGCGTGGCCGCGTCGAGATTGCGACCGCGGAAGGCCGAGAGGTCGACCGGGTCGCCGATCTTGACGGCGATCTTCTTGGGCGGGAAGAAGCTGATCTTCTTCGAATAGCGCGCCATGACCTGCTGGGTTCCCCAGTGGGCGACGGGGATCACCGGGATGTCGTGCTCGAGCGCCATCCGGGCTGCGCCGGTCTTGCCGCGCATGGGCCACAGATCGGGGTCGCGGGTGAGCGAACCCTCCGGGTAGATGATGACCACGCCGCCGGAGTCGACCAGCTTCTCCGCCGCGACGAGGGAGGCGTTGCCACGCGCGTTGCTGCGTTCGACCGGGATCTGCCCCGACTTCCGCAGGAACCACCCGACGACGGGCACGTTGAAAAGGCTTCCCTTCGCGAGGAAGCGCGGCACACGGCCGAGCTTCCAGGTCACCGCGCCGATCATCACCGGGTCGATCTCGCTGTAATGGTTCGGCGCGACGATGAAGGCGCCGGTGCGCGGGAACTTCTCGCGGTCGGTGATCGTGAAACGTGCCATGAGCCCGACGATCGGAAGGATCAGCGCGGCGAGCACCCAGAAGATCGACGGCCGGGACCGTTCCGATCGCGGCTGCCTGGCCGGTTTGGCGGGCGCTGACGGCGGGGTGGACGGCGGTTGGGCGGCAGGCTTCTGCTCTGAAGACGGTTCGGGCACGAACCTATTATCCTTCGAGAACGAAGTCGGCCCCCAGCAGCTCGAGCTTGGTGATGAAGTTCTCGTACCCGCGGCTGATGATTCCCACGTTGCTCACCGTCGAGGTTCCTTCGGCGCTGAGCGCCGCGACCAGGTGGCTGAAGCCGCCCCGGAGGTCGGGAACCTCGATGTCAGCGCCGTGCAGGCGCGTCGGACCGGTGATCACGGCGGAGTGGTTGAAGTTGCGCTGCCCGAAGCGGCACGGGTGACCGCCGAGGCACTCCTTGTGGATCTGGATGGTGGCGCCCATCTCGACGAGCGCGTCGACGAAGCCGAAGCGCTGCTCGTAGACCGTCTCGTGGACGATCGACACACCGTTCGCCTTGGTGAGCGCGACGACGAGAGGCTGCTGCCAGTCGGTCATGAACCCGGGATGCACGTCCGTCTCGATCACGACCGGCCGGAGTTCGCCGCCCGGGTGGTAGAAGCGGATGCCGTCGTCGTGGATCTCGAACGCGCCGCCGACCTTACGGAAGACGTTGAGGAAGGTCAGCATCTCGGGCTGGCGGGCGCCGCCGACGAAGATGTCACCGCTCGTCGCAAGGGCTGCGGCTGCCCAGCTGGCTGCCTCGTTGCGGTCGAAGAGTGCGGTGTGCGCGAAGCCGTCGAGGTGGTCGACGCCTTCGATGCGGATCACACGGTCGGTGTCGACCGTGATGATCGCGCCCATCTTCTGCAGGATGTTGATGAGATCCATGATCTCGGGCTCGATCGCCGCACCCTTGAGCTCGGTGATCCCCTCGGCCCGGACCGCCGTGAGCAGCACCTGCTCCGTCGCACCGACGCTCGGGTACGGAAGCTCGACCTTCGCGCCGTGCAGGCCGCTCGGAGCGGTCATCCGGATGCCGCTTGGAAGCTTGTCGACGATCGCGCCGAACTTGCGCAGCACCTCGAGGTGGTAGTCGATCGGGCGGTCGCCGATACGGCAGCCGCCGAGGTCGGGGATGAACGCCTCGCCGAGACGGTGCAGCAGCGGACCGCAGAACAGGATCGGGATGCGGCTGGAACCGGCGTGCGCGTCGATGTCGGCCATGTGGGCGCTCTCGACGTTGCTCGGGTCGAGCAGCAGTTCGCCCTCGTCGGCGCCGTCGGTGACCTTGACACCGTGGATCTCGAGAAGCCCGCGCACGACGCGGACGTCGCTGATATCGGGGACATCGCGGAGCACGCTCGGGCCTTCGCCCAGCAGCGCCGCGACCATCGCCTTGGTGACGAGGTTCTTCGCACCCTTCAGTTCGATCCGTCCGCGGAGTGGGATCCCTCCGTTGATCGTGATCCGATCGCCTTTGAGTCCCACGTGCGCCCCTGCGGCTTGTGCGTCCTGAAGAAGTGAGTTCACTGCGTTTTCACCGGTAACGTTTTGGGCCGCCAGCTCTCGCGGCGGGCTTCGAATTCTGTGATATGCGCTTCGTCACGCAGGGTCAGGCCTATGTCGTCAAGGCCTTCGAGCAACCGCCACCTAGTGTAATCATCGATGTCGAACGAAACCGTGAGGTCACTGATGCTCGCAGTCTTGGCAACCAGATCGACCGTCGCATCTATTCCCGGGCTCGATTCGATCGCCCTCCAGAGACGCTCGGCGTCCTCCTCGCTGATCTGCCCCGTGAGAAGGCCCTGCTTGCCGGAGTTGCCGCGGAAGATGTCTCCGAAACGCGGGCTGAGCACGGCGGTGAAACCGTAGTCGCGGAGCGCCCACACGGCGTGTTCGCGCGACGAGCCCGTGCCGAAGTCCGAACCGGCGATGAGGATCTTGCCGGCGCGGTACGGCTCCTGGTTGAGGACGAACTCCGGGTCCTGGCGCCAGGCGTAGAACAGGGCGTCGTCGAATCCCGTCTTCGTGACGCGCTTCAGGAAGACGGCAGGGATGATCTGGTCGGTGTCGACGTTCGACCGCCTCAGCGGCACGGCGACTCCGGTCAGGGTCGAGATCTTGTCCATCAGGCGTTCACCTCGTTCGTGCCGTCGCTTGTCCGACGCAGCATAGCTCCGTCGGCGCTGGCGTCGCGGGATTGCCACGCAATCCCCTCAGCTCCAGCGCGGGCTATGTCGCCACCTTCATCACCGTCGAGATCCCACGGGCTTGACAGCGTTCCGCGGATCGCGGTCGCCGCTGCGACCACCGGCGACACGAGGTGCGTGCGTCCGCCCTTGCCTTGCCTGCCCTCGAAATTGCGGTTCGACGTGGATGCGCACCGCTCCCCCGGCGCAAGCTGGTCGGGGTTCATCCCGAGGCACATCGAGCACCCCGCGAACCGCCATTCCGCCCCGAACTCCTCTACGATCTTGTCGATGCCCTCGGCTTCAGCCTCGATGCGTACGCGTGCGCTGCCGGGAACGACCATGACACGGACACCCTCGGCCTTCTTGTGACCCTTGATCACCGAGGCGAAGGCGCGCAGATCTTCGATGCGGCTGTTGGTGCATGAGCCCATGAAGACCGCATCCACAGGGATCGCCTTCATCGGCGTTCCCGCCGCCAGGTCCATGTACTCGAGCGCCCGCTCCGCCGAGGCGCGCTCGTTCGGGTCGGCGATCGTTGCCGGGTCGGGAACGGACTCGCTCAGGGAGACGCCCTGGCCGGGGTTCGTTCCCCACGTCACGAACGGTTCGAGTTCATTCGCGTCGAGGTAGACCTCCGCGTCGAAGACCGCGTCGTCGTCAGTCGGGAGCGTCTTCCAGTATTCGACCGCGTCGATCCAGTCCTGTCCGTGCGGCGCGTGCGGTCGACCCTCGAGGTAGTCGAAGGTCGTCTGGTCGGGCGCGACCATGCCCGCGCGGGCGCCGGCCTCGATCGACATGTTGCAGATGGTCATCCGCCCCTCCATCGAGAGGGCGCGGATGGCGCTGCCGCGGTACTCGAGCACGTAGCCCTGCCCGCCGCCGGTTCCGATCTTGGCGATGACCGCGAGGATGATGTCCTTCGCCGTGACACCGGGGCGCAACTCGCCCTCGACCGTGATCGCCATGGTCTTGAACGGCTTCAGCGGCAGCGTCTGGGTCGCCATCACGTGCTCGACCTCGCTCGTTCCGATGCCGAACGCCATGGCGCCGAACGCTCCGTGCGTCGACGTGTGCGAGTCGCCGCAGACGACCGTGATGCCCGGCATGGTGAGCCCCAGCTGCGGCCCCACGACGTGCACGATGCCCTGTTCGATGTCGCCGAGCGAGTGCAGCCGGATGCCGAACTCCTCGGCATTGCGACGGAGCGTCTCGATCTGGGTGCGGCTCGTGAGGTCGGCGATCGGCCGGTCGATGCCGATCGTCGGCGTGTTGTGGTCTTCCGTGGCGATCGTGAGGTCGGGGCGGCGAACCGGTCGGCCCGCCATCCGGAGGCCGTCGAAGGCCTGCGGGCTCGTCACCTCGTGCACCAGGTGGAGGTCGATGTAGATCAGGTCGGGCGAGCCGTCCTCGCCCTTGACGACGAGGTGGTCGCGCCACACCTTCTCGGCCAGGGTCAGCGGGCCCGGCGTGGTTTCGGTCGCGCTTGTCTCAACGGTGTTGCTCATGTCAGCGAATGCTCCTTGCTTGCTTGGTGGTCAGCCAACGACAAACTCCGCGACGAGTGAGGCCTCAGGTCAGGACTCGTCGCGGCAGCTAAGGAGAAGCAGACCGTACAGCACGTCGGCAGTTTATCACCGGGGTCGCTCAGCTTCGCGAGCGCACGACGATGACGGTCACATTGTCGCGACCGCCTGCGGCGACGGCCGCGTCGACCAGTCGTTCGGCCGGATCGGCCGACTCGTCGGCCAGCGCCTCCGCGAGGATCCCGGCGATCCGGTCGTCCGAGAGCTCCCGCGTCAGCCCGTCGGAGCAGACCAGGAAGGTGTGCTCGCCTTCCGCCGGCAGGATCCAGGTGTCGGCCTCGACGTCGTCCTCGGCCCCCAGTGCACGCGTGATGATGTTGCGTTCAGGATGCGAGTCCATCTCGGCGGCCGAGATGAGACCCGCCTCGTACAGTTCCTGCACCGCTGAGTGGTCAACGCTCAGCTGTTCGAGGCGCTGGCCGTCCCACCCGTAGAGCCTCGAGTCGCCGACGTTGAGGGCCAGCCACGCCCTCCCGCTGTCATCGGCCACCTCGACCAGGCCGACCAGGGTCGTTCCCGACACGGCCGCGCCGAAGTCGTCGGGGAGGGAGAGCGCCCGCACCTCGGCATTGGCCGCCGCGATCGCCGCGACCACCGCATCCGGATGCGCTGGCGTGTCATCCGGGAACGCGTCGGCGAAGACGCGGATCGCCGCCTGGCTGGCCGCGTCGCCTCGCGCATGACCCCCGAGTCCGTCTGCGACGATGAACACCGGCCGTCGCGCGAGGAAGGAGTCTTCGTTGAGCGAGCGGACGCGTCCGACGTCCGTCTTCGCCCAGAATTCGACGCTGGAGGTCATCGACCCGCACTCTCTTCGTTCGCCGACGCGTCGGTCGCGTCGTCGCCGTGAATGGCTTCAGCCATACTGACACCGCTGATCCGGAGCTTCACCAGGCTTGCAATCGTAGCGACCGTCATGGAGATCAGGATGACCGCGAGCGAAGTCCAGGTCGTGATCTCGGGCGCCCACTCCACGGGATGACCGCCGTTGATGAACGGAACCTCGTTGGTGTGCAACGCGTGCGAGACGAGTTTGACGCCGATGAACGCGAGGATGAACGCGATCCCGTACTTGAGGTATTCGAGTCGGTCGAGCAGGTGGCCGAGCAGGAAGTACAGCTGCCGGAGCCCCATCAGGGCGAAGACGTTCGCCGCGAAGACGATGAACGGGCTGGTCGTGATTCCGAAGATCGCGGGGATCGAGTCGAGCGCGAACAGCAGATCGGTCGTGCCGAGCGCCAGGAACACGATGATCAGCGGCGTGAACATCCGCCGTCCGTCGATGGTCGTGCGCAGCTTGAAGCCTTCGTACTGGTTCGACACTTTGAGCCGTTTGCGCATGAACCGGACGAACGCGTTCTCCTCGTCCTCGTTCGGGTCGTGCGAGCTGAAGGCCTGGTGGACTGCCGTGTAGAACAGGAAAGCCCCGAAGAAATAGAAGATCCAGCTGAAGTTCGCGATCAGCGATGCACCCAGGACGATGAACACGCCACGGAAGACCAGGGCGATGAGGATCCCCACCATCAGCACTTCCTGCTGGTTCTTCCTGGGCACCGCGAACCGGGTCATGATCAGCACGAACACGAACAGGTTGTCGATGCTCAGGCTGTACTCCGTCAGCCAGCCGGCGAGGAACTGCCCTGCGTGCTCGGCGTCGCCGATGAGATACATGAGCAGCGCGAAGACCAGCGCCAGGGCCACGTAGAAGGCCACCCAGAGCGTGGACTCCCTCGGGCTCGGGATGTGCGGGCGCTTGACGACGATGAGCAGGTCGGCGACCAGGATCAGGACCAGGACGATCGCCGACGTGATCTCGAACCAGGCGGGGAGGGCGAGTTCCAAGGGAAGCCTTTCGAAGGGTGCCGGAAACGGCCCGAAAGTCTCTCCCGCATCCGTTCTTGACGGATGCCGCTGTGCCCGGGACCGTACGGACGATCCGTGATGACGTTCACAACGCGGGCCCTCGCCGGGCCGTTCGGGATACTCCCCTTCGCGTCTCCGATCCTATCGGAATCGATCCCCGGCTGCCGCTCCGTGCGGATGGGGGTGCCGTCAGGAATTCAGGAAGATCGGGCCGGATGCGCGCGGGACGAGCATCCGATCGGGGGTCTTGCCTGGACCGCGCGTTCGGCAGCCACATCCGCTTCACGAAGTCCTGAATTCCTGGGGCACGGAGCCGGCCGGCGCCCGGCCACCCTCCGGACGAGCAGAAAACCCCCCGAAGACACGTGGTCTCGGAGGGTTTTCGGTGTGTTGGTGACCCCAGCGGGATTTGAACCCGCGTTACCGCCGTGAGAGGGCGACGTCCTAGGCCGCTAAACGATGGGGCCGCTTTGCAACTCATCGAGTATGCCATACCCCGCGGGTCGCGACCAAACCGAGGGATGCGCGGACGCGCCTCCTCCGCTCAGGAGAGCACCCGCAGCGAGCCGGGAACCAGGGATATCTCGATCGGCAGTGGGCCGATGCGCTCACCGTCGGCATAGGCGATCACCCCGTCCGCGTTGAGTTTCACGGTCCGCGCACGCTGGAAGGAGACCTCAGGGAGTGTCGTATGCGTTCCCTGGAATACTTTCGGGAAGACGCGGAGGAACGCCGGTCGAGACATCGGCTCCACGACGAAAAGGTCGAGGTAGCCGTCGTCGAGTTCCGCGTGAGGCACGATACGCATGCCGCCCCCGAGCGACACGTTGTTGGCGACGGAGATGAGCAGTGCGCGGCGACGGGAGATGATGCCATCCACCTCGACCTCGTATTCGATGGGCTTCAGCGTGGCGAGTTCACGCAGCATGGCGAAGACATAGCGGGAAGGCCCGCGCGGACGGCTCATCTGGTTCGCCCGCTCGTTGACGATCGCATCGAATCCCGCCGAGACGACGCACGCGAACCAGGTCGTCAGCTCGCCGTGCCGGATGAGCCCGGCATCGATGAGGCGGGGCGGCTTGCCCAGGGCTTCCAGGAGCTGGTCGGTGGCGGCCTCCGCGTCGTCGACCCGGATGCCGAGACCGGCAGCCAGGTCGTTCCCGGTTCCGCTCGGCACGATACCGAGAGGGATGTCCGTCTGCGCCACGATGTTGGTGCCGAGGCTGACCATCCCGTCGCCCCCGACCACGACCAGCGCGTCGGTGCCCGCCTCGACGGCCCGGATGGTCTCCCGCCGCAGCAACTCCACGTTCGGTTCGGCGATCGCAACGACCTCGTGACCGGCCTGACGCAGCCGTTCGGCCACGCGCGGTCCGACCTCGCGGCGCTTGCCGAAGGACGCCTGGGGGTTGATCGCCACGACGACGGTGAGGGGTGCGACGGTCATAGTCCCCGATTATGTCGGACGCGACCGCATCCGCCGACTCAGGAGCGTAGACCAGCTGTTCGGCGCGCCGCGCGATCAGTCGAGCCGGGTGCGGCGCAGCAACTGGGCGTTGAGGGCGACCATGATGGTCGATACCGACATGAGCACAGCCCCGAGGGCCGGCGAGACGACGAAGCCCAGGCCGATGGTCACCCCCGCCGCCAGGGGGATCGCGATCACGTTGTAGCCGGTCGCCCACGCGAGATTCTGCAGCATCTTGCGATAGGTGGCACGCGACAGTCGGATGACCTTGGCCACGCCGCGGGGGTCGCTGGATGCCAGCACGATGCCGGCGGACTCGATCGCCACATCCGTCCCGGCCCCGATCGCAATCCCGACATCCGCCTGCGCCAGTGCGGGAGCATCGTTCACGCCGTCCCCGACCATCGCGACGCGGGATCCGTCGCGCTGCAGACTCGCGACCGTGCCCGACTTGTCGCCCGGCAGAACCTCTGCGAAGACTTCCTCGATCCCGAGCTGCCGAGCGACGGCGTTGCCGACGTCCCACGAGTCGCCGGTGAGCATCGCAACACGGATTCCCCGGCCGCGAAGCGTGTTCACAGCCTCCACAGACTCGGGCCGCACCACATCTGCGAGCACGATGAGACCGATCACTTCGTCGTCGCGGACCACGAACACCACCGTCTGGGCATCGCGGGCGGCATCCCGGGCGGCGTTGACGAGTTCGGCGGTGGGCGTCAGTGCGCGCTCGGTGAGGACGCGAGGCGCCCCCACGGTGACGGTGGCGCCGTCGACGAGGGCGGATGCGCCGCGACCGGCCTGCGCCTCGAACCCCGTCGCCCGCCTGACGGCAAGACCGCGATCGTCGGCCGCCGCCGCGATGGCACGAGCGATCGGATGCTCGGAGAGCCGTTCGACCGACGCCGCGATCGCGAGCACCTCATCCGCGCTCTCCCCCTCTGCCGGAACGACCGACACGACGCCCTGCCGGCCTTCGGTCAGCGTTCCGGTCTTGTCGAAGAGGACGACATCGATGAGGCGGGCGTCCTCCATCGCGTGCCGGTCGCGGATGAGCAGGCCGTTCCTGGCCCCCAGCACCGTTGAGATCTGTGCGACGAGAGGGATGGCCAGGCCGAGTGCGTGCGGGCACGCGATGACGAGCACGGTCACCACCCTCTCCAGCACGAAAGCGGGGTCTCCGGGAGCGAGGAACGCCCAGACCACGAGCGTGACGAGCGCCGAGCCCAGCGCGACATAGAAGAGCCACGCGGCAGCGCGGTCGGCCAGGATCTGAGTCTTGGACTTACTGGCCTGCGCGTCCGCGACGAGTCGCATGATCCCGGCGAGCGCCGTGTCGCCGCCGAGCCTCGTGACACGCACGACAAGGGATCCGCTGCCGGACATGCTGCCGGCCACGACGTCGTCGCCGGTCGAGCGTGCGATGGGCTTCGACTCTCCGGTCAGCAGCGATTCGTCGAGGTCGGACTCGCCCTCGACGATCACCCCGTCGACCGGCACGGCGGAGCCCGGCCGCACACGCACGAGCTCGCCGACCGAAAGAGCACTCACCGGCACGGTCTCGGTGCGTTCGGAGCCGGATCCCCCGAGCACGCGCTCCGCCTGGTCGGGCAGGAGTTTCGCCAGCTGTCCCAGTGCGTTCTGCGCCCCCATCACGGCGGACATCTCGATCCAGTGCCCGAGGAGCATGATCGTGATGAGCGTCGACAACTCCCACCAGAAGTCCATGCCCGAGAGGCCGAACGTGACAGCGAGGCTGTACCCGAAGGCGACCACGATCGCCAGGGAGATGAGTGTCATCATGCCGGGCTGCCGGTCGCGGAGTTCTGCGACGGCACCGCGAAGGAAGACCATGCCCCCGTAGACGAAGATCGCGACGCCGAAGACCGCAGGGATGTACTGGCTGCCCGGGAATCGGGGCCCGTCGAGGCCCAGGATCTGCTGAAGCCCGCGGGAGAAGACGAGGGTCGGAACGGTCAGGGCGAGCGATACCCAGAACTTGCGGCGGAAGATTGCCGGGTCGTGTGCCGAGTGGTCGCCGTGCGAGCCGTGGTCCTCGTGCCCGGCATGCTCGTCGTGCCCGGCATGCGCGTCATGCTCGTCATGCTCGGCATGCTCGTGCAGGCCAGCGGCCTCGGATTCGTGGTGTGCGTGCGTCATCTCGTCCATATGCACCGACAACGGTACCCCTAGGGGGTATATTCCTCAAGTTGCAGCGTTCTGCCGATGGGTGTTGGCTCAGACTATGAGACTGACGAAACTCGAACATGCCGCGCTGATCCTCGAAGAAGTCGGAAAGAGGCTCTTCATCGATCCGGGCTCGTTCACGACTCCCCTGACGTCCACCGAAGGAGCCGAAGCCGTCGTCATCACGCACGAGCACGCCGACCACTGGACGCCGGAACAGCTGGGGCGCATCCTCGACCTGAACCCGGACGTTCCGATCTACGCGCCCGCCGGTGTCGCTTCGGCCGCGACCGGCATCAATGTCACCGTCGTGAACGCAGGCGATGTCGTGACCGCAGGACCGTTCACCCTCCGCTTCTTCGGGGGCAAGCATGCGGTCATCCACTCGAGCATCCCCGTCGTCGACAACCTCGGGGTGCTGGTCAACGACGAGCTCTACTACGCGGGCGACTCCTTCACGATCCCCGAAGGGGTCGAGGTCGACACCCTGGCCGTGCCGGCCGGCGCTCCCTGGCTGAAGATCGCCGAGACCATCGACTACGTGCTCGCGGTCAAGCCGAAACGCAGCTTCCCCACCCACGAGATGGTGCTGTCGCGCGCCGGCAAGGATATGGCGAACGCCCGGATCCAGTGGGCGACCGAGCAGAACGGCGGCGAGTTCTTCCCCCTCGAGCCGGGCGACACGCTCGACCTGTAGTGCCTACACGGCCGCGTCAGCGCGGGTGGTCTGCGAGGATCTGGTCGACGTCGATGCGCTTGAGGAGAGCAGCCCAGTCGATGGACCGCGCCTCGCTCTCCTTGTCCTCGTCGGCGAGGATGCGACCGTTGCGTTCGACGATGATCCCGAGCGGGAGCATCCGATTCAACTCCGCGAGGATCGCGTCGTCGACCGCCTCGGTATCGAAATCCGCACCGACCTGGGCGTAGTAGTCGCTCGAGAGCGTGTATGAGACGATTCCTGCTTCGACCTGGCTCATGACGCGAAGTCTAGCCCGCCCGGCACGCGCTCGTTCAGACTTCGATGCCGCCGTCGCGGGCGAGATCCGCCTGCGCTGTACCGTCGAGCTCCACCGCAATCAGGGAGCCGTCCGACTCACTGAACTGCCGGCGGATCTCACCGAGGGCGACCTGTGTGGCGTACGCGACGACGGCCCACGCTCCCGGGCGAAGCGCTTTGGTGATCTGCTTGCGGATGTCCTCATCCACCGTGTCGTCGCTCGTCTCCATCGCCTTGAAGATCGCTCCGATTGTGCCGCCCACAGCGAAGCCCTCGATCGGCGCCGTGACGAGGGCACCCAGGATCTGGCCGAAGGCAGCCCCCTCAGTCGCATCGAGGGGTGCCGCCGGGTCGTGCGGCGCGGTCTTCAGCTCGATGTGGCCGTCTTTGCCCACGGCGATCCAGGCAGCATCCGCAAGCCGCATGAGCGCGATCCGGTGCAGTTCGAGGACCTTGTCGAAAGCGGCGGTGGCCTCGGCTTCTTTGTCGAAGCTGAGAATGATGAGTGTCGACATCGCGGGCCCTGTCTTGTCATTTTCGAGGTGCTGGAGAGTGAACGTACGCGCTCCGCTGCGGTTCGGCAAGGGGTGGGCGCGGCGAGCTCCGACACACCGAGCAGCCTCCGACGCGTGTGCGGATGCGAGCGCACAATCGGTGGCATGAAGACGTTGATCATCTGCGAACGGTGCGACGGCACGGGTGCCGACCCCGATCAGGACAGCATCGAGGTGCGGGCCTGTGTGGAGTGCGGAGGCGACGGCTGCCACATCACCTATTTCGCCGAATTCCAGCAGACGGCCTGACGCGTTCGATCGCGTGACCGCGGCCGCCGGTCAGTCCGTACGGCTCGCCCGGCGGTGCCGGCGACGCTCACGCCACGTCATCGCGGCCCGTTCCGCGGCCTCCCGTTCCCGCGCCTCGGCCGCAACGCGGTAGCGCTCCTCGCGCCGCGCACGCCACGCCGAGAGTTCCGCATCCACATCCCGCACCGGGGTGACGACGGGCGGGCCGCCCTGAAGCTGCCGTCTGGCCTCGATGATGCGGAGGTTGAAATCCTCCAGCAGTTCTCTCACGGCTCCCTCGGATGGCGCAGCGTCCAGGCGCTGGTCGAGGGTCGCGTCCTCGGTCCTCAGCGTCAGCGCCGGAGGTCCGAGGCCCGTCAGGCTCTCTCGTTCGATCTTCTTGCGGATCCACCAGTTCGGATCATGGATCTCGTGCAGGTTCGTCAGCGGCTTTCCCGCACCGGGAAGGTTGTCGAAATCGCCGCGACGCATCGCCTGTGCGATCGAGATCTCGACGAACTGTGCGCGCTGGTCCATGGATGACTGCCCGGCCGTGTTCGTGTCGTCGTCGTCGTCACGTTCAGGATTCCGGATGCCCGCGAGCTGGTCGACCTGGTAGCGGGCGACGTTCAGCCGCGGGTCGCTCCGATTCTTCTTGCCGGCCACGTCATCCAGCCTAGGATCGCGCGCCGACGACTTCCAGTGAAACCGGGACGGTCAGGGCCGGGTCACTTCCGCCGGCGGGTGACGATGAGGACGATGACACCGACCACCGCCATCACGAGGAGGACCGCGCCGAGGATGGTGAGCGCCTGACCGGCGACGGTATCCCCGGAGACGACGAGGATCTGGCCGCCGTAGATCGCAACGGGGCTCACGACGACGAGGACGGGAACGCACACCCACAGCGCCATGCGTGCGGCGCGAGCCGCCCGGTCATCCTCCGGACGCGTGACCATAGTGCGACAATACGCGCTACAACTGCCGGACGGGAGCGCCGGCGATCAGTTCGATGAGCTGCGCTGCGTCGAGGGTCTCGCCATCATGACGCCACTTCGGCGAGCCGTCGATGGTCACTCGGGTCGCCACGTGCGATTCGCCGTCGGGCGACTGCCAGGTGATGAACTGCGCATCCGGCAGGCCGTCTCGCATGGCCCGGGGCCGATCTCCGACGGTCCCCCTGTTCTCCACGACGAGCCCGTAGATCGTGAACGCATAGATCGCGAGCCCCAGCACGGCGAGAACCCCGGCAATTGCCGGGTGGGGCTGGTAGTCGGCCAGCGCGATGATGACCCCGACGATCACGACGGTGGTGACGGCGAGGAACGCCAGCCGCAGCCACAACGACGTGGTCGGCTTGTGCTTCTGCCAGAATGTCACGTTTCTCATTGTCCACGACTCGGATGCGAAGGCCGTCAAGGTGAATCAGCCCCATTCGCGGGAGTGCGCGGGTGACGCCCCACGGCGAACGGGGCCCGGCCGTTCGGCCGGACCCCGCGCGATTACTCGGGTCTAGTGGCCCGAGACGAGCTCCTGCCCGATCTGGCTGGCGAGCTGCTGCACCTGGGCGCCGTAGCCGCCCTGCAGTGCGGTGGTCGCGATCTTCTGCACATCGCCGGTCTGCGCTGAGGCGTTCGCTGAGGCCAGCGTCGACAGATCGGCGCGAAGCGAGGCCGGCAGCTTCGAGGCGAGCTGCGAATCGCCGGTCACGGCCTTGGCGACCTGCGCGCCCTCGGAGCCGAGGGACCCTCCCAGGTGGTCGATGTCGCCGGTCAGCTGATTTACCAGGGACGGGAGGTCGTCGGCCAGCCCCGATTCGCTGCCCTTGTCCTTCAGCTGCGTCGCGAGCGACTGGATCGCCGTTCCGTAGCGGCCGGCGAGCGCGGAGGAGACGATCTTCTCCGCATCGTGGGTTCGCTGCTGCCGCGGGGCATCTTTCAGCGTGGTGAGGTCGCTCTGCAGCGCGCTCGGCAGGAGGGAGAAGACGGCCCTGTCCGCGACGATCCGCTTCGCGAGAGCCTGAGCCTTCGCGCCGTTCACGTGCCCGTGCGCCGAGAAGAGACCGTGGAGATCGAAGCCGTCCTGGCCCGCGGATGCGGAGGCCGAGACGGAGCTGGAACCATTCGCAGTGTCGCTTGTTGCCGCGATCGCTCCCTGCGCTCCCGCGCACACCAGCGCCCCTGCTGCCAGGACGGAGGCTGCGCCGACCGCGAGCCGTCGCGGGCCGAATGCGCCCCGGGTCCGGATGGTGGTGTTCTCGGAGGTGTTCATGTCGTTCTTCACGTGGATCCTTTCCGTTGTCCCCGGCCGGTGTGACCGGGGGCATCCGGCGACTGTACGAGACGGGTCTGGGCCGCCAGTCCGTATCCCCTTCGAGTTCGCAAAGACCTCTGGAGGATGCGCGCCGACCGCGGTAAGGGTAAGGGGGCGGACGTCCTACGGTCCCGGCTGGTCCATGGATGGGGGGCTAGGGTGGCACGCATGGCCGCGAACATCCCCGATCCCGTAACGATGACCGGACCCGAGTGGGCTGAGTTCGCCCACTCCTTCGACGGATACCGGTGGCTGAGCGGGAGAACCGGCGCCGACGCGACACCGGACGCACTCTTCCATCAGACGGTCATCCCGGTTCGTTCGGCGTGGGAGCGGGACCGCCTCGACACCGTCACCGCCGACGAGATCCGCGCCACCCTGTTCTACAACGCGCGGGCCGACCGGCATGCCGGCGGCACGATGTTCTCGAAGGATGCGGACACGGAGGATGACGTCTTCCAGCGCGCGCTCGTCGCGGAACTGCGCGGTCGGGAGAGCGGCCCCGGGTGATCCGCCAATCGGCTTGCGTCAGTTCTTCTTCAGCTCCTCGGCGAGCATCACGATGATGCCGCTTGGGCCGCGGACGTACGTCAGCTTGTAGACGTCCTCGTAGGTGGCGACGCCTCGAAGCGGATGGCAGCCGTGCTTCGCGGCGATCTCGAGGGCTTCGTCGATGTCGTCGACGGAGAAGGCAACGCGGTGCATGCCGATCTCGTTGGGGAGTGTGGGCTCCGTCTCGATCGCCTTGGGGTGGAGGTACTCGAAGAGCTCGAGGCGACCGTGGCCGTCCGGTGTCTGGAGCATCGCGATTCTGGCGTGGTTGCCATCGAGTCCCACTGCTGTGTCGGTCCACTCGCCGCTGACCGTGTCACGGCCGATGACCGTGAGACCCAGGTCGGTGAAGAAGGCGATTGTCGCTTCGAGGTCGCGAACGGCGATGCCGACGTTCTCCAGTTTGATGGCCATGCGTTGCATGCTACCGAGCCGACGAGCTCCTCTCAGGGCACTTCGGCGACCCCGAGCGACCAACGCGCATCGCCCTGGCTGTCGACTCGCACGATGTAGGTGTCGACAAGGTGAACGTCGATGACGTTCCTCGTGGCGATCCCGGCCAGGGTCGCAACGGTGACGTTTCGGCCAACGCGCGGTCTCGCCCGATTCACGCGATCCGACGCTTTGTGACGGCGACTGTGATCCCGACGAGAAAGACGATCAGCCCGAGGACGGCGACGAGGGGACCGAACTGGATCCCTGTGGAGTCGGGCGCGATGAAGTGCTGCGTGTACTGGACGTAGGAGTGAACCGGCAGCGTGGGAATCGAGGACGCACGGAACACCACGTTGCCGGCTGATGCGTTCGAGGCCAGCGTCCAGGTGACACCCGCGATAGCAGCTAAAGCACCACAGGCCACCAGCAATACGGCAAGCGGGCTCCAGCGCCGAACAGCTTTGGCCTCATCCCGCAGAGCATCATTCATGAAGATGACAATAGACGCTGCAGTCTGCCTCAGGGTAGATCCAAATAGTCGCAGGCTTCTGCGTGCAGACCTGCCACTCCGGAGGACCGCCTCGTCGCCAGCGAACCGGAACGGCGGCTGCCCTGGTGATGCAGCACCGGCTCCCCTATTGCCGGCAGGTCAGGGAAACGAGACCTCTTCAGGACTGAACAGGATCACGAAGCCGCCGTCGGCGAAGTTGCCGATATCTGCGGCGGCGGCCTGTCCTTCTGGCGAACCAACCGCCGCCACCGCTGAGTCCTTGGACTCGAACAGGATCTGCGCGACCTCGTAGAATTCCGGCGTGGATCCGTCAAAGGACTCGGTGCGGCCTGCGCTCATCCGGACGATTCCGGGCATTCGACTGGTGATCGGAACGTGCGTGGTTCGGAAATACTCATCGAACGCCGCCGGATCAGAAGGCTGGCGATATCCGACAATCACGCGATAAGACATGTTCATCGTCCTGTCCTCGCGGTCGCAACCCGCGACTCGATCGTGGTGCGCAATCCAGAGACACAGTGTCTCAGTGGGCGCAGGAGTAATCAGCGCGGAATGATGGCTCCCGCGAGTGGCTGCCTACCTTCGTCGATGCCGCGTCGTCACGGGCGATACTCTTCTCGTTTCTCAAACATGGCACGCGCGCTCGGATCGCTGGAATGGCCACCGTTCAAGGCATAACCGAGATCGAACACGACCTCGACAGCTCGGCTGAGGATACGCCAACCAACCGCCAGGACATGCCAAACACCTCGAACGAACTTCATCGTCGGACCTCCGTGGTGCTGACTGTAGTCCGAATCGTCGTCAATCGAGCGTGCGAATGTACGTGACTGTCGGCGCTGCCGGGTCGCCGCTGGCGACGCACAACGCCGAAACGTACGGGCCTTCGGGGTAGTGGTAGGTGACGTTGACGTAGATCGCGTTCGGGTCCCCGTTCGTGTGGTCCTTCACGTACCCGTCGGAGCTGGCCTGACCGAACGCGTCTGCGGTGGGCGGCTCAGGTTTGACCGGGTCGCGGCCGCCCCAGACGCTGACCGGCACCGCAGCGTCACACGCCGCGTACACGGCCGCGAGATCGAACCCGTTCAAGGTCGCCGCCGCCGTTTCGGTCGGTGTTGGCGTGGCTGAGTCAGTCGGGGTCGGTGAGACCGCCGGTGTTTGCGAGGACGCTGTTGTGGGCGCCGGCGAGTCGGCCGCGGCGGCGGAACACCCCGCCATGACCGCGACCACGACCACGGACAGAACAAGTGATGCGAACGACCGAACCTTCATGACCCCTCCAAGAGATCAACCCACCCCATGATCACGGCAGCCGACGCCGACGTGCTGGAGGCCCCTATCCTCCTATCGTTAAGTGTCCGATGGGGCGCAAAAGGTTCCATCCGGGGCTGCACGGTTGCGTTCGTCTAGCGTTCCTCGGTCGGCGCTGCCTCCAACATCGCAGCGTCTGCCTCGTGCGACACGAAGCGCTACAAACGAAAACCCCCGGAAAACCGGGGGCTTCATTCAACTCGAAAGCTGGGGTACCTGGACTCGAACCAAGAACAACTGAGTCTCGGTTCCACGATTCGGGAAATCACCGTTGACCTGCAATTTCCATGTTTCCTCCGGGCTGCAATTTGGCGAATGTCCGTAAACTCTCAGCGGAAGCTGAAAACGCCGGTAACGATTAGCTAACCAGCGACTCGCTACCAGCCCGTGGGCTCTACGCTCTGTCCATCAACGTTGATGCACGTGAGGAGCGGCCATGGAAGCGACCCGATTGCGCCCGCGTCTGCTCGTAGCGATAGGCGTCGCCGTAGCGCTCGTGGCCCTGGTGATCGGCATCGTCGTCTCAACAGCGCCAATGCCCAATCCGATCCGGCACGGGGCTGCCTACGTTGACCCGCAAATCGCCACGAAGGTTCCAGCGTCGTTTACCGGTGTTCCTCCGCACGCCGTGGCTCCCACCTTGACTCAGCAGGATACCCGGACGCTCATAAGCGAGCCTTGGGAGTTCATTTCGCTCGACGGACGGCACCTTGAGATTGTCTACCTTCAGGGAAACGGAACCTGTGAATTGCCCCGTGGGTTCGCCGTCACCTACTCGAAGACGACCGTCGAAGTGGCGGCACTATCGCACGCGTGTGGTGACCTCGCGATCGCTGATATGGCAGTCATCGGCCGTGCCGTCCTCACGCTACCTGAACCGCTAAACGGCCGCGACCTGGTGCACGCTCCCACAGACCAGCAGTGGCGGAGGGATGTGCTGACGGAATAGACGTTGGGAGTAGAGGGAAGCGAGGAGGCGAAGCCGACGAGCCTCCATTAACCCTTAAGCACCCGTCCGACCCGATCGACCCACCCCGGTTCGCGCTACCGCGCGCCCCGCGCCCTGGCCGGCGCGGCGCCCTGGGCCCGAGCGCTACCGCGCCTCAAACGGGCGAACCGCGGGCGACGCCGTTGCCGGTGATCGCGGCGACTCGCGCTGCGCAGCACTCTCGCAGGAAGTGTCAAGCTTCGCTGACTGACGTCCATCGAAAACGCCCCGCTAACCGCTCTGGTGTGCGGGGCGTTTCGTATTTACAGGCGTCCAGAATTGTCCAAAAACTCTCCATAAACTCGCCATAAACCCGGTGGACTTGGGTGCTTTCCGATGAGATGCAATGACATCACTCTCGAAGGTCGCTGCGCAGGACATTACCGGCGATCCCAGTCGTGGAGCGGAAGCACAAACGAAAAACCCCCGGAAAACCGGGGGCTTCATTCAGCTCGAAAGCTGGGGTACCTGGACTCGAACCAAGAACAACTGAACCAGAATCAGCCGTGTTGCCAATTACACCATACCCCACTGGCCCACACCGAAGTCCGGGCCGAGTGTCAACTTTAGCCTACTGGGAGGGCGCAGCCAAAACCGACGCCGCCTCGGCAATGGACTGCCCGATCAGGTCACGATTCACCGTCGCTGCGACGACTGCTCCGGCCCCCGCAGCGACGATCAGCTGCTGCGGTCCGGGCGGTGTGGAGTCCCCCGCTGCGTACATGCCGGGCACGGATGTGCGTCCCTTAGCATCGACCACGATGAGGCCTTCGGCATCACGTTCGAGGCCGAGGCCGTCCGCAAAGTCGAGCGCCGGAGTCCATACCGGCCGGACGAATCCGCCGACCCGCTCGACGACGGTGCCGTCCTGCAGGCGGATGCCCGTCATGACGCCTCGCTCCCCCTCGACGTCGTCGATCCGGCGACGCTCCACGACGACACCACGCCCGACCAGGCGCGCCTCGTCGTCAGCCGTGATCGCCCCCACACCGTTGGTGAAGACGACGAGGTCGCTCGACCACTGGCTGAGCAGGAGCGCCCGCTCGGCGAGGTCGTCGGATTCGCCGATGAGCGCGAGCGCGGCATCCGATTTCTCGTAGCCGTCGCATTCGACGCAACTGTGAAGGTGGGTGCCGTAGTACGCCCGGAGGCTCGGGATGGCGGGCAGCGACTCGGAGAGCCCGCTCGCGATGACGACAGCGGTCGCGACCACGTCGATGTCGGCGGCACCGCGAACACCGCGTGCCGTCACACGAAAACCTCGGCCATCGAGGGGGCGAACAGCGTCCACCACCGCGAACGCGACGTCCCCTTCGTCGTAGCGTTCGACCTCGTCACGGCCCAGCTTGCGGAGCTCGAGCGGCGAGACGCCGTCCCTGGTGAGGAATCCGCGCGCCAGCAGCGTAGCCGCGTTGCGGGGACGATTGCTGTCGATCACGAGGGTGCGGCGCCGCGCGCGAACGAGATTCAGCGCAGCGGAGAGGCCCGCCGGTCCGCCGCCGATGACGATGACATCCGCTGTCTCCTGTGCCATGGCACCCTCCGCTCAGCCGGCGAGTGCCGCGCTGAGACGGTCGAGGCGTGCAAGGGTCTCGGATTTCCCCAGGATCTGCATCGACTCGAAGAGCGGAGGTGAGACGCGGCGTCCGGACACAGCGACGCGCAGGGGCCCGAACGCCACCCGCGGCTTGAGTCCGAGTCCTTCGATGAGGGCGTCCCGCAGCGCGGATTCGATCGTGTCGTGCGTCCACTCGGCTTCGCGCACGAGCTCGAGGGCGCCGAGCGACGCGGCGAGGATCTCCCCGGCGTTCGCAGGGAGGGATGCACGTGCGTCGTCCTCGACGACCAGGGAGTCCGCATCCGTGAACAGGAACCCGAGCATCCCCGGGGTCTCCCCCAGCAGCTGCACACGCTCCTGGACGAGCGGCGCAGCCTCGGCGAGGATCGCGGCGTCGTGCTCGCTGACCGGTTCGCTGAGCACGTCGGCTGCGACCAGGTAGGGCACGGTGCGCGCGGCGAAGTCGTCGACGTCGAGCAGGCGGATGTGGTCGCCGTTGATCGACTCGGCCTTCTTGACGTCGAACCGCGCGGGGTTGGGGTTCACGTTCACTACGTCGAACGCGGCCACCATCTCGTCGACGGAGAAAACGTCCCGGTCGTGTGTGAGCGACCACCCGAGCAGGGCGAGGTAGTTGACGAGGCCCTCGGGGATGAATCCGCGGTCACGATGGTGGAAGAGGTTCGACTCGGGGTCGCGCTTGGAGAGCTTCTTGTTGCCCTCGCCCATCACGTAGGGAAGGTGACCGAAGCGCGGGACGAACGTCGTGAGACCGATGTCGATGAGCGCGTGGTAGAGCGCGATCTGGCGCGGCGTCGAGGAGAGCAGGTCTTCTCCGCGGAGCACGTGGGTCACGCCCATGAGTGCGTCGTCCACCGGGTTGACGAAGGGATAGAGCGGATGCCCGTTGGGACGCACCACGACGAAGTCGCTGAACGATCCGGCCGGGAAGGTGATCTCGCCGCGAACCAGATCATGGAAGCTGAGGTCGGCGTCAGGCACGCGAAGACGAAGAGCGGGCTCGCGCCCCTCCGCGCGGTACGCCGCACGCTGGTCGTCGGTGAGGTCGCGCTCGAAGTTGTCGTAGCCGAGCTTCGGGTCGCGCCCGAGCGAGACGTTGCGCGCCTCGATCTCCTCGCCGGTGGCGAAGCTCTCGTAGATGTGGCCGGACGCCTTCAGCTTCTCGACCACGTCGCGGTAGATGTCGTAACGCTGCGACTGGCGGTACGGGCCGTCGGGGCCGCCGACGTCGACGCCCTCATCCCAGTTCAGGTTGAGCCAGGTGAGCGCGTCGATGATCTGCGCGTAGCTCTCCTCGCTGTCGCGGGCAGCGTCGGTGTCTTCGATGCGGAAGATCAGTTTGCCGCCGGTGTGCCGCGCGTAGGCCCAGTTGAACAGGGCGGTTCGGATCAGGCCGACGTGCGGAGTGCCGGTCGGCGACGGGCAGAAGCGAACGCGGACGTCGGCGCCGGTCGCCGTTGAGAAGGGATGCGCAGTGGAGTCAGACATACGGTGCCCATTCTATGGGGCGGCTACTGCCTGCTGGGCGGCTACTGCGCCCTGGCCCGCACCGGATTGCTCAGTGAGCCGATGCCCGAGATCTCGATCTCGACCGTGTCCCCGTCGACGATGGGACCGACGCCCGCGGGGGTGCCGGTCAGGATCACGTCGCCGGGAAGAAGCGTCCAGACGCTCGACGCGTATTCGACGATCTCGGCGACGCCGTGCACCATGTCCGTGAGAACGCCGTCCTGTTTGAGCTCGCCGTTGACGCGTGTGCGCAAAGTGGCCTGCGACGGATCGAACTCCGTCTCGATGATCGGCCCGAGCGGGCAGAACGTGTCGAAGCCTTTGGCCCGCGCCCACTGCCCGTCGGTCTTCTGCAGGTCACGTGCCGTGACATCGTTGGCGACCGTGTACCCGAACACATAGTCGGCGAAATTCTGCGCGGACACGTTCTTGGCGATGCGACCGATGACCACGGCGAGTTCCCCCTCGAAGTCGACCTGCTTCGACTGCGGAGGAAGCACGATGGTGTCGCCCGGACCGATGACCGCCGTGTTGGGCTTGAGGAACAGCAGGGGCGCTTCCGGGGCCTCCCCACCCATCTCCGCGGCGTGCTCGCGGTAGTTCTTACCGACGGCGACCACCTTCGAGCGCGGGATCACGGGCGCGAGCAGCGAGCTGACCTTGCCCAGGGGAACGCGCTCACCGGTCGTGTCGAAGCCGGCGAACATCGGGTCGCCGGCCAGCACCACCAGCTCGTTCTCGTCGACGATTCCGTAGGACAACGTGCCTTCGTGGCTGAAACGTGCGATCTTCACTCTCCGAGCCTAGCGATCGGCCGGGTTGAGCATCCATTCGCTTGCATCCAGATTCAGCAGTACCTCCGCGACGGCTGCGATCGCGGGAACCTGGTCTGCCCCCACCGAGCCGACCAGGTTGACGGTGCGATGATCCCGGTTCGAGGTGGGACGGATGACCACGCCGGGGTGAAGGCCGGCGGATGCGACCGCGAGCGACGGGAGGAGGGCGACGCCGACACGTTCGGCGACCATGCTCAGCACGGCGATGAAGTTGTCGGTCTCGTAGGCGATGCGCGGGCTGAAGTCGCGCTGGTCGGTCAGTTCGAGAAGGTGGCCGCGGCAACGGGGGCAGCCGGCGATCCACGGCTCGTCGGCCAGCGACGCGAGGTCCACGGTGGGTTCGGAGGCCAGCGGATGCCCGGCGGGGAGCGCGATCACCATCTCGTCGAACCAGACCGGCACCACCGCGAGTCCGCGAGCGCTCTCCTTGTGCGGATCGACCCGGTCGCCCGGGTAGCTGAACGTGATCGCGAGGTCTGCGGACTGCGAGCGCACGGACTGCACGGCCTCCGGAGGTTCCGCCTCCGTGTAGGTGATCCGCACGCCGGGATGCGTGCCGGCCATGGTCCGCAACAGGCGGGGAACGATCGTCGATGACGCCGACGGGAAGGCTGCGAGGCGCACCCGGCCCGATCGAAGTCCCGAGAGATCCGCGAGTTCGCCCGCCGCCGCGTCGAGTGCGGTCGTCACGGTCGACGCGTGGCGCGCGAGCACGCGACCCGCCTCGGTGAGCGCAACCCCCCGGCCCACCCGGGAGACCACCGGCATGCCGATACGGGCTTCGAGCCGTTTCAGGTGCTGGCTGATCGCGGGCTGGCTGTACCCGAGGGCGGATGCGGCTCCTGTGATCGTTCCGTGGTCGGCGACGGCGCGCACGACTCGGAGCGCGTGCGAATCGAGGTCGAGGTGGATGGCATCCGGTGTACGCGTCATGCGACGAATCATAACGTGAAGCAATGGATTCGATCACACACTGGCTCTGGTCGAATGTATGAGTTTGCCTCACGCTGGGTTCATGCCCACCCGGACGCCCGACCGCATCACCGACCGCATCAGCGACCGCATCACCATCGAAGAGGCGCGCACCCACTTCGCTGCGGGGCCGCGCTACCTTGCAGCCTGCACGCAAGGCCTCCCGCTCCGCGAGACGCTCGAGGCGTCACGTGCCGACCTCGACACGTGGGAGCGTGGGCACACCCACGCGGCCGATTACGACATCCCGGTCGCATCCGCCCGTGCGTCGTTCGCCGAGCTCGTCAACGTCGAGCCGAGCCGCGTGGCCATCGGATCGCAGGTATCCGCGCTCGCGAGCGTCGTCGCGGCAGCCGCGCCCGACGGTGCGGAGATCGTCTGCGTCGACGGAGACTTCAGCTCCATCGTCTTCCCGTTCCTCGTCCAGGCGCATCGCGGGGTGAGCGTGCGCCACGTGCCTCTCGCACGACTCGCGGAGGAGATCGGACCGAGAACGTGGCTCGTGGCCTTCTCGCTGGTCCAGTCGGCGACCGGCGAGATCGCCGACGCCCAGGCCGTCGCGCGCGCCGCACGTGCCAACGACGCCTTCACGCTCTGCGACGTGACCCAGGCCGCCGGGTGGCTGCCCGTCGACGCCGGCGAATTCGACGTCACCGTCTGCAGCGCCTACAAATGGCTGTGCTCACCACGCGGCTCCGCCTTCATGGTCGTCACCGAACGCATCCAGCCCGTGCTGCGGCCCATCCAGGCTGGTTGGTACGCGGGCGACGACCCGTGGAAGTCCTGCTACGGACCCGACATGCCTTTGGCGACGGATGCCCGCCAGTTCGACGTCTCCCCCGCGTGGCCGGTCTGGCCGGGCACCGCTGCAGCCCTCGACGTCTTCCGACGCCTCGACCTGGACGCCGTGCAGGCGCACGCCTCCGGGCTCGGCGATGCGCTGTGCGCCCGGCTGGATCTCGAAGCGAAAGGCCAGGCGATCGTGACCTGGCACGACGTGGACGGGCGCGACCTGGCTGCCCTCACCGCTGCGGGCATCCGGGCGTCCGGACGCGCCGGACGCGCCCGGGTCGCCTTCCACCTCTGGAACACCCCGGACGACGTCGACGCCGTCGTGTCAGCGCTACGCCGCTGAACCAGCCGGCGAACGAAAGGCGGGAGGTCAGCCGTCGAGGCGGGTCATCCAGTTGTGGCGGTCCGGGCGACGGCCGTACTGGATGCCGGTCAGCTCGTCGCGCAGCGACATCGTGAGCTCACCTGCAGGCGCCGTGATGTCGCCGAGGGTGAAGCCCTCCGCCTTGAGTTCGCCGATCGGCGTGATGACCGCTGCTGTGCCGCACGCGAAGACCTCGACGATGTCGCCCGACTCGGAGCCGACGCGCCACTCGTCGATTGACACGCGGCGCTCTTCGACCTTGTGGCCGCGGTCACGGGCGAGCTGGAGCACCGAATTCAGCGTGATGCCTTCGAGGATGCTCTCCGACTGCGGGGTCACGAGCGTGCCGTCCTTGTAGACCAGCACCACGTTCATCCCGCCGAGTTCCTCGAGCCACTTGCCTTCGGTCGAGTCGAGGAACAGCACCTGCGCGCATCCGTGATCGTACGCCTCCGACTGCGGGAGCAGGCTCGACGCGTAGTTGCCTCCGGTCTTGGCCGCGCCGGTGCCCCCCTTGCCCGCCCGTGAGTAGTGGTCGGACAGCCAGATCGACACCGGGCTGACGCCCCCGGGGAAGTAAGCGCCCGCCGGGCTCGCGATCACGTAGTAGGCGACCTTGTTCGCCGGCCGGACGCCGAGGAACGCCTCCTTGGCGAACATGAAGGGCCGCAGGTAGAGGCTCGTCTCCGCGGCATCCGGAACCCAGTCGCCGTCGACCGCGATGAGCTGCTTCAGCGACTCCAGGAAGTACTCGACCGGGAGCTCGGGAAGGGCGAGCCGGTGCGCCGAGCGCTGCATGCGCGCGGCATTCGCCTCGGGCCGGAAGGTCCAGATCGAGCCGTCCTCGTGACGGTAGGCCTTCAACCCCTCGAACACTTCCTGCGCGTAGTGCAGCACCGCGGCCGACGGTTCGAGCTGGATGGGGCCGTACGGCGAGACGCGTGGACGATGCCATCCGCCTTTCGCCGACCAGCAGATGTCGACCATGTGGTCGGTGAAGTGGTTGCCGAATCCGGGATTCGCCAGGATCTCCTCGCGCTCCCCACGGCCGCGGGCGGCGAGATTGCGGGTCACGGCGAATTCGAGTGCGGCCGGTGCGGTGGATGTTACGGGAATGGTCATGACGATCCTTTGAGAGCTGGTGAACTAATTCTGCGTCAGCAGGGCCGCGATTGTGTCGCCGATTTCGGCGGTCGTGCGATGCGACGGGCCTCTCGCTGCGAGGTCGGCGATCACAGCGCGATCCACCCGGTCTGCGGCATCGGCCGCTCCGAGGTGCCGGAGCAGGAGCGCGACGGAGAGGATCGCTGCAGTGGGGTCGGCCTTCTGCTGGCCTGCGATGTCGGGAGCCGACCCGTGAACCGGCTCGAACATGCTGGGGAAATCGCCTTCGGGGTTGATGTTGCCCGAGGCCGCCAGTCCGATGCCGCCGCTGATCGCGGCCGCGAGATCGGTGAGGATGTCGCCGAAGAGGTTGTCTGTGACGATCACGTCGAATCTAGCAGGATTCGTCACGAGGAAGATCGTGGCGGCGTCGACGTGGAGGTAGTCGACGACGACCGACGGATGCTCGGCAGCGACCGCGTCGACCGTGCGCTTCCAGAGACTGCCCGCGAACGTCAGGACATTGGTCTTGTGCACGAGGGTCAGCCTGCCGCGGCGCGACTCGGCCTGCCCGAACGCGTAGCGGACCACCCGTTCAACGCCGAAGGCGGTGTTGACCGATACCTCGTTCGCCACCTCGTGCGGCGTGCCGACGCGGATCGCACCGCCGTTGCCGACATACGGCCCCTCGGTTCCTTCCCGGACCACCACGAAGTCCACCTCTCCCGGGTCGGCCAGGGGGCTGGCGATGCCCGGGAACAAGCGGGTGGGCCGCAGGTTGACGTAGTGGTCGAGCGAGAACCGGAGCCGGAGCAGCAACCCGCGCTCGATGTTCGCGTTCGCGAGGCGCGGGTCGCCGGGCACGCCGCCGACCGCGCCGAGCAGAATGGCGTCGTGCTGCTCGATCGCAGCGAGGTCCCCGTCGGTCAGCACATCGCCGGTCTCGAGGAAGCGCCCTGCGCCGAGCGAGAAATGCGTCTTCTCGAACGTGAGGTCGGTGCCTTCCGTCACCGCATCCAGCACCTTGACGGCTTCGGCGACGACCTCGGGTCCGATGCCATCACCCGGGATGACGGCGAGCTTGAACGACTGCGGCATGACACTCCTGCGTAGATCTGCTTCCAGTACAGCCAGCGTACCGGTGCGCGCAGCGGACTCTGGTCCTGACCGGGGCAACAGGTTATGGTGAGGTCATGAGCCTCGGCGGCGGAATCTTCCTCTTCGTGGTGGGCGCGATCCTGGCGTTCGCCATCACAGTCAGCCCCTCCTGGATCGACCTGCAGGTGATGGGCTACATCCTCATGGGCGCGGGGGTGCTGATCATCATCCTCGGCATCATCCTGCTGGTCAGGAAGCGCCGGTCGACGGTCACCACGCGGGAGGGCATCGACCCTGCAACGGGCCTGCGCTACAACACCACCGAACGTCGCGACGACGCCGACATCTGAGCGCTGCGGATCCGAAGGTGCGGCTCAGCCGCCGAGTTCGGCGACCCGCCGCTCGAGGAAACGCCTGACCCGGTCGTTCGGCTCGACGGAGATGGCCTCACGGTAGGCGACGACAGCGGCCTCCGGAGCATCCGACCGCCGCAACAGGTCGCCGCGCACCGCCGCCGCCTGTCCCCGGAGTTGCTGCCCGAGGTCGCCGGCGACGGCGTCGAGCTCCGCCAGGGCCGCCTCGGGGCCGACGTCGTCACTGTAACCCCGCGCAACGATCCGGCTGAGCTGCGCAGACGGCGACGGCCACACCTCGATGAGGCGGTCGTACAACCGCGCCACCATGGTCCAGTCAGTGGCCCGCCAGGTCGGGGCGAGCGCATGCAGGCCGGCGATCCCCGCCTGCAGAGCGAAGCGTCCGCGACCGGGAAGCGAACGGGTTGCGAGCTCGACGCCCTCGTCGATCGCGCGCCTGTCCCACACCGCCCGGTCGGCTTCCTCCAGGGACCGGAGTTCGCCATCCGCGTCGAAACGGGTGCCCTGGCGTGCCTCCGTCAGAAGGAGGAGCGCGAGAAGACCGGATGCCTCGGGATCTGAGGGCGCGAGCCGCACCAGATCGCGGGCGAGGGCGATCGCATCCCTGCGGAACTCCCTCGTCGACAGCGGACTGCCCTCGGGAGCCGCGTGCCCGACGGTATAGAGGAGGTACAGCGTCGTGAGCGCATCCGGAACGCGAGCGGCGACCGCGGCCTCGTCGTCGAACGCGAAACGCGCCTCGGAGTCGCGGATGCGCTTCTTCGCGCGCGTCAGCCGGGCCGCCATCGTGCTCTCGGAGACGAGGAACACCGCCGCGATGTCACGCGTTGCGACACCGCAGACGAAGCGCAGCGCCATCGCGACGCGCGCCTCCTCGGCCAGGTCAGGATGGCAGACGAGCAGGATGAGCTCCAGGCGTTCGTCGCCGGTGAAAGTGAAGGTCTCGTCTGGCATGACGATCTCGTTCGACAGCAGTGCCTCGGTCGCGAGAGCAGGCAGAGTACGGGCCAGCGTCTGCCCTTTGCGGATGGTGTCCACCGCGATCCGGCGCGCGACCGTCGTGATCCAGGCGGACGGGTTGCTCACCACGGCACCGTCGGCTTCGGACGCCAGAGCGCGCACGAAGGCCTCCTGTACGGAGTCCTCCGCGAGCTGGAGGTCGCCGGTGTACCGCACGACGGCGCCGAGGATGATCGGCCAGTCCTCGCGGAACGCACTCTCGAGCTCGGTGGTCACACTTCATTCTGCGGCCACCGCGCGCGGATGCCGCTACATCGAGTTGGTGTCCATGACCGGGAAGAGTTCCACCCAGCCCCCGGTCGGCACCAGCGCAGCGAGCTCGCGCGCCTGCGCCGCGTCGCGGACACCGATCTTGTAGTAGCCGGTCACGTACTCTTTGGTCTCGGTGAAAGGCCCGTCCGTGAAGACGGCGGGAGCGCCGTCACGCCCCGGTGTGATCTTCACTGCGGTCGAGGTGGGCATGAGCGCGTCGCCGCCGAGGATCTGCGCTCCGGCATCCGCCACCGCTTGCGCGAACGCAGCATGAGCCGCCGTTTCGGCCTTCCAGTCGTCCTCGGAGACCGTTGAGGGGTCCCACTCCGGTTCGCGGATCAGCACAATGTACTCTTCAGCCATCATCACTCCCTGGGTCTGGATCGGTTGACATCCATACGACGTGCGAGACCACCCGGAATCGACAGCGACCACGAACGTTCTCGGACGAGCCGGGGCATTTCGTAGGCTACCCCAGCGACTACGACTCGGTGATGTCGATCTCGTGCATCAGGTCGGCGTCGATGGCGATCCGCACCGTCTCGAGCAGCCCTTCGGGCACGCGCGAGTCGACGGTCAGCACGCTGAGCGCCTTGCCGCCGGCGGACGTGCGGGCGATCTGCATTCCGGCGATGTTGATGTTCGCCTGGCCGAACTCGTGTCCGTAGATCGCGACGATGCCGGGGCGGTCGTCGTAGATCATCACGATCAGGTGCTCGGCGAGCGGCACCTCGATGTCGTAGCCGTTGATCTCGGTCAGCTTCTCGATCTGCTTCGTGCCGGTCAGCGTTCCGGAGACGGAGATCTGCGAGCCGTCGCTCAGCGCGCCGCGGAGGGTGATCAGGTTGCGGTACTCCTCGCTCACCGAGTCGGTGATGAGACGCACCTCGATGCCGCGCTGTTCGGCGAGGAGCGGAGCGTTGACGTAGGAGACCGTCTCGCTGACGACGTTCGTGAAGATGCCCTTGAGCGCGGCCAGTTTGAGCACGCTCACGTCGAACTCGACGATCTCGCCGCGGACCTCGACGTCGACGCTGGTGAGCGGGCTGTTCGCGAGACCCGAGAACACCTGGCCGAGTTTCTCGAGCAGCGGGATGCCGGGCCTCACGTACGGGTCGATGACGCCGCCGGCCACGTTGACGGCGTCGGGGACGAGCTCGCCCGAGAGCGCCAGCCGCACCGACCGCGCGACCGAGACGCCCGCCTTCTCCTGCGCTTCGTCGGTCGAGGCGCCGAGGTGCGGGGTGACGACCACGTTGGGCAGGTCGAGGAGGGGCGACTCGGCAGGCGGCTCGCTCACGAACACGTCGAGGCCGGCCCCGGCGATCGCATTGGCGGTCAGCGCGCGGTAGAGGGCGTCCTCGTCGATCAGGCCGCCTCGGGCCACGTTGACGATGAACGCCGTCGGCTTCATCAGGGCGAACTGGTCGTCGCTGATCATGCCGGTCGTCTCCGGGGTCTTCGGCATGTGGATGGTGATGAAGTCGGATTCGGCGAGCAGCTCGTCGAGGGTCACCAGCTGAACGCCGAGCTGCTGGGCGCGCGCGGAGGTCACATACGGGTCGTAAGCGATCACCTTGGTGCCGAAGGCCTGGAGGCGGGCGGTGATGAGCGCGCCGATGCGACCGAGACCGATGATGCCGACGGTCTTCTCGTAGAGCTCGACGCCGGTGTACTTCGACCGCTTCCACTGGCCCTGGGCCAGCGAGCTGTGCGCGGCCGGGATGTGCCGGGCGAGACTCAGGATGTGGCCGACCGTGAGCTCGGCCGCCGAGATGATGTTCGAGGTCGGAGCGTTGACCACCATCACGCCCGCGGTGGTCGCCGCCTTGATGTCCACGTTGTCGAGACCGACTCCGGCGCGAGCGATGACCTTCAGCTTCGGGGCGGAGGCGATGGCCTCGGCGTCCACCTTCGTCGCAGACCGCACGAGCACCGCATCCGCATCCGCCAGCGCGGAGAGCAGCGCCGGACGGTCGGTCCCGTCAACGGACCGGATCTCGAAGTCAGGCCCGAGGGCATCGACGGTGGCGGGCGAAAGTTCTTCGGCGATCAGGACGACCGGCTTTGTCACGTGGCAGTTCCTTCGATTGGAGCAGGCTTGGGATGCTGGCGCCACGGTCATTGGGGCGCGGTCACCAGACACTTTACCGGCACACGCCTTCCCGGTTTCGCACCGTTACGCCGCGCTGCACGGTGGCGGAGGGACCGGTCGTCTCAGAGCGCGCGCACCGCGGCGACCGCGGCTTCGGCGATGTCGGCGTCGGTCACGTCGTAGGTCGAATCGCCGCCTCCGGGCCCGCTCGGCGGCCCGGTGACCGTCGACCTCGCCGACAGGTGCACAGCGTCGACTCCTGCCGCCGCGAGCCGGGCGATGTCGGCGACCGACACACCTCCCCCGGCCATGATCTGGATGCGGCCGGACGCACGCTCGACGAGCGCGGCCAGGGTCTCGGTGCCTTCGATACTGCGAGGAGCGGCCCCCGAGGTCAGGATGCGCGTGACGCCCAGATCGATGAGCGTCTCGACGGTCGCGAGCGGGTCCTCGACGACGTCGAGCGCCCGATGGAAGGTGACCTCCAGCGGGCCGGCGACAGCTACGAGAGCTTCCATCGCGCCGCGATCGACGCCGCCCGAGGCGTTCAGCGCGCCGACGACGACGCCCGAGGCACCGGCCTGGCGTGCGGCGATGACGTCGGCGACGGTCAGGCCGATCTCATCGTCGTCGTAGACGAATCCTCCGGCGCGCGGGCGCACCAGGACGTGGACGAAACCGGGACGGCCCGCCGCTCGCGCGGCAGCCACGGCCGTGGCGATCATCCCCGCCGACGGTGTCAGTCCTCCGACACCGAGCGCCGAGCACAGTTCGATCCGGTCTGCGCCGGCGGCGAGCGCCGTTCGCACTCCCGCAGGATCCTGCACCGCGATCTCCACGGCAACCCGTCGTCCCACCGTTCTTCCTCCCACAACAGAGTCGAGGGGGGGGGGGGGGCCCCCCCCCCCCCCGGGGGGGGGGGGGGTGGGTCGCGACCCACACCGCCACCACCCCC
>NZ_JAAGWY010000002.1:1018196-1150621 GCF_010686705.1 Leifsonia tongyongensis
CCCCGTTTCTCCCCCCCCCCACCGTGGCGCGTCGCCCGGTCCCCCCCTTCCCCGTCGAGGATGAGGGGAGAACGTGACGACTCGACGTCAGCTCAGCTCAGCGTGCGACTTCGCCGTCGACGTAGTCGTCGTCGTTCGAGGCGTTCCAGGCGAACAGCTTGCGGAGTTCGCGGCCCGTCGCCTCGATCGGGTGCGCCTCGCCCTTCGCACGGAGCGCGAAGAACTCGGGTGCTCCAGCATCCTGGTCGGCGATGAAACGCTTCGCGAACGTCCCGTCCTGGATGTCGGCGAGCACGGCCTGCATGTTCTCCTTCACATGCGGGTCGATCACACGGGGTCCGGAGACGTAGTCGCCGTACTCGGCGGTGTCGGAGACGCTCCAGCGCTGCTTCGCGATGCCGCCCTCCCACATGAGGTCGACGATCAGCTTGAGCTCGTGCAGCACCTCGAAATAGGCCACCTGCGGCTGGTAGCCGGCCTCGGTGAGGGTCTCGAAGCCGTACTGGACCAGCTGCGAGACGCCGCCGCAGAGCACCGCCTGCTCACCGAACAGGTCGGTCTCGGTCTCCTCGGTGAAGGTCGTCTTGATGCCGCCGGCGCGGAGTCCGCCGATGCCCTTGGCGTAGCTCAGGACGAGCGGCCAGGCGTTTCCGGTCGCGTCCTTCTCGACGGCGACGATCACGGGGACGCCACGGCCGGCCTCGTACTCACGGCGAACCGTGTGGCCAGGGCCCTTCGGGGCGACCATGATGACGTCGACGCCCTCCGGCGCCTCGATGTAGCCGAAGCGGATGTTGAAGCCGTGGCCGAAGACGAGAGCGTTGCCCTCGGACAGGTTCGGCTGGATGTCGTCGGCGTACAGGTGACGCTGCACCTGGTCGGGCGCGAGGATCACGATCACGTCGGCCCACTTGGCTGCGTCGGCCGCACTCAGGACCTGGAATCCGGCCTCTTCGGCCTTGGGCTTGGACTTCGAGCCCTCCTTCAGGCCGACGACGACCTCGACGCCCGAGTCGCGGAGGTTCTGCGCGTGCGCGTGCCCCTGCGAGCCGTAGCCGATGACGGCGACTTTCTTGCCCTGGATGATCGACAGATCGGCGTCGTTGTCGTAATAGATCTCAGCCACTTTGTTGTATCTCCTTAATGATGTGGTGCGAGTTGGTTCGTCGCCCGGAAGGGCGAGGTTTTCGGTACGGCGTCGCCCAACGGGCGAGCTAGTTCTTGAAGACGCGTTCAGTGATGGACTTCGAGCCGCGACCGATCGCGAGCAGCCCGGACTGGGCCATCTCCTTGATCCCGTACGGCTCGAGCACTTTGAGCAGCGCCTGGGTCTTGCCGCTGTCGCCGGTCACCTCGATGACCAGCGCATCGGTCGCCACGTCGACGACCCTGGCCCGGAAGAGGTTGACGGCTTCGAGCACCTGCGATCGCGTCGAATTGTCGACGCGCACCTTGATGAGCAGGTGCTCACGCTGCACGGACTGCGCAGGGTCGAGCTCGACGATCTTGATCACGTTGATCAGCTTGTTGAGCTGTTTGGTCACCTGCTCGAGGGGAAGATCCTCGACGTCGACCACCACGGTGATCCGCGAGAGCCCGTCGACCTCACTGGTGCCGACCGCGAGACTCTCGATGTTGAAGCCGCGACGGGCGAAGAGCCCGGCGACCCGGGTCAGCAGACCCGGCTTGTCCTCGACGAGGAGCGACAGGACGTGGGTGCTCATGATTAAGCCTCCTCCTCGAACGCGGGGCTGTGGTCTTTCGCGTACTGCACGTAGCTGTTGCTGACGCCTTGCGGCACCATCGGCCACACCATCGCATCCGCGCTGACGACGAAGTCGATGACGACCGGCCGGTCGTTCGTCTCGAGCGCCAGCTTGATGGCCGCATCCACCTCGTCTTCTTTCGTGACGCGGATGCCGAGGGCGCCGTACGCCTCCGCAAGCTTCACGAAGTCGGGGACGCGCATGGTGTCGTGCCCGGTGTTGAGGTCGGTGTTGGAATACCGGCCGTCGTAGAAGAGGGTCTGCCACTGGCGGACCATACCGAGCGACGAGTTGTTGATGATCGCCACCTTGATGGGGATGTTGTTGATCGTGCAGGTGGCGAGCTCCTGATTGGTCATCTGGAAGCATCCGTCGCCGTCGATCGCCCACACCACGCGTTCGGGTTCGGCGACCTTCGCACCCATTGCAGCGGGAACCGAGTACCCCATCGTTCCCGCTCCCCCGGAGTTGAGCCAGGAGTTCGGACGCTGGTACTTGATGAACTGGGCGGCCCACATCTGGTGCTGCCCGACACCGGCGGTGAAGATGCCCTCAGGGCCGGTCAGCTCGCCGATGCGCTTGATCACATACTGAGGCGCGAGGAGTCCGTCGGAGGTCGGCGAGAACCCGAGCGGGAACTCCTCGCGGAGTCCGTTCAGGTAAGTCCACCACTCGACCAGGTCGGGCGGGCTGTCCTTCGTCGCCTGCCTGTACGCGGTCGTGAGGTCGACGATGACGTCCTTGGCATCGCCGACGATGGGGACGTCGGCCGTGCGGATCTTCGAGATCTCCGCCGGGTCGACGTCGACATGGACGATCTTCGCGTTCGGGGCGAAGAGCGCAGTCTTGCCGGTGACGCGGTCGTCGAACCGCGCACCGAGGGACACGATGAGGTCGGCCTCCTGCAGGCCGAGCACCGCCGGCACCGTGCCGTGCATGCCGGGCATGCCGAGGTGCTGGGCGTGCGCGTCGGGGAACGCACCACGGGCCATGAGCGTCGTGGTCACCGGGGCGCCCGTCGCCTCGGCGAGTGCCAGCAGCTCCTCGGATGCGCGGGCCCGGATCACGCCACCGCCGACATAGAGGATGGGCTTCTTCGCTTCGGCGAGCAACTGGGCCGCCGCGAGGATCTGCTTGCCGTGGGCTTTCGTCACCGGACGGTAGCCCGGGAGGTCGATCTTGGGCGGCCAGACGAACGGAACGGTCTCCTGCTGGGCGTCCTTGGTGATGTCGACGAGGACCGGGCCGGGGCGTCCGGTTCCCGCGATGTGGTACGCGGCCGCGATCGTCGACGGGATGTCCGCCGCGCTCTTCACGAGGAACGAGTGCTTCGTGATCGGCATCGTGATGCCGACGATGTCGGCCTCCTGGAACGCATCGGTGCCCATC
Source organism: Leifsonia tongyongensis (assembly GCF_010686705.1). Lineage (GTDB taxonomy): Bacteria > Actinomycetota > Actinomycetes > Actinomycetales > Microbacteriaceae > Diaminobutyricibacter > Diaminobutyricibacter tongyongensis. Next base: position 1,021,352 of record NZ_JAAGWY010000002.1, read on the forward strand.
AGCGTGGAGAAGACCTGGCCGGTGATGAACAGCGTCGGAACCGAGTCCATGTGCGCATCCATGATCGCCGTGACGAGGTTCGTCGCCCCCGGGCCGCTGGTCGCCATCGCGACACCGACGCGCCCGGTGGCCGCCGCATAGCCTTCAGCGGCGTGCCCGGCCCCCTGCTCGTGGCGGACCAGGATGTGGCGGATCTTCTTCGAATCCATGAGCGGGTCGTAGATGGGCAGGATCGCACCGCCCGGCAGCCCGAAGACGTTGTCGATTCCGAGGAGTTCGAGCGTGCGCACGACCGCTTGCGCGCCGGTCAGCATCTCGGGCGCGGCCCGGCCGGGCTGCGGGGTGGGTAACACGGTCGTTGGTGGTTCCGTGGACATGAGTGAGCGAATCCCTACGTACGAAACGGATGATGAGAGCGCAGGCTACCCGGTGATCGCGCCCTCGGCGGCGGAGTGCACGAGCTTCGAGTATTTTGCGAGAACGCCACGGGTATAGCGCGGAGGTAGCGGTGCCCAGCCTTCTCGGCGAGCGGCGAGCTCGGAGTCGTCGACAAGTAGGTCGAGGGAGCGAGCTGCGATATCGACCCGTATCAGATCACCATCGCGCACGAAGGCGATAGGACCTGCGTCCACCGCTTCGGGTGCTATATGGCCGATGCACAGTCCGGTTGTGCCGCCTGAGAATCGACCGTCTGTCAATAGTAGTACATCCTTGCCGAGGCCTGCGCCCTTGATGGCGGCGGTGATCGCAAGCATCTCGCGCATCCCCGGGCCGCCCTTCGGGCCCTCGTAGCGGATGATGACCACGTCGCCCGCGTTGATCGAGCCCTCGGTCAGCGCATCCATCGCGCCCCGCTCGCGTTCGAACACGCGAGCCGGTCCCTCGAACACGTCGGCGTCGAAGCCGGCCGTCTTGACGACGGCGCCCTCCGGCGCGAACGAGCCCTTGAGGATGGTGATGCCGCCGGTCTTGTGGATCGGGTTGTCGAGCGTGCGCATCACTTCGCCGTCGGGCGCAGGAGGGTTGATCTCGGCCAGGTTCTCCGCGACCGTCTTGCCAGTGACGGTCAGGCAGTCGCCGTGCAGCAGACCCGCGTCGAGGAGCGCCTTCATCACGACCGGCACGCCGCCGTGGCGATCGACGTCGTTCATCACGTACTTGCCGAAGGGCTTCAGGTCGCCGATGTGCGGGATCCGGTCGCCGATGCGGTTGAAGTCGTCGATGGTCAGGTCGACCTCGGCTTCGCGGGCGATGGCGAGGAGGTGGAGAACGACGTTCGTCGAACCGCCGAAGGCCATCGCGACCGCGATCGCGTTCTCGAACGCTTCCTTGGTCAGGATGTCGCGGGCCGTGATCCCGAGCTTGAGCAGGTTGACGACCGCCTCGCCGCTCCGGTGCGCGAAGTAGTCGCGGCGACGGTCGGCCGAGGGCGGAGCGGCCGAGCCGGGCAGGCTCATCCCGAGCGCCTCGGCGACGGACGCCATCGTGTTGGCCGTGTACATGCCACCGCACGCGCCCTCACCCGGGGCGATCGCGCACTCGATGCGCTTGAGGTCCTCTTCGCTCATCTTGCCGGCCTTGCACGCGCCGACCGCCTCGAACGAGTCGATGATCGTGACGTCCTTCTCGGTGCCGTCCGAGAGCTTGACCCAGCCGGGGGCGATCGAGCCCGCGTACAGGAACACCGCGGCCAGGTCGAGTCGCGCCGCGGCCATGAGCATGCCGGGCAGTGACTTGTCGCATCCCGCGAGCAGCACCGTGCCGTCGAGGCGCTCCGCCATCATGACGGTCTCGACGGAGTCGGCGATCACCTCACGGGACACGAGCGAGAAGTGCATGCCTTCGTGGCCCATCGAGATGCCGTCGGAGACGGAGATCGTGCCGAACTGGAGGGGGTATCCGCCGCCCGAGTGCACACCCTCCTTAGCCCCCTGGGCGAGCCTGTCGAGCGAGAGGTTGCACGGCGTGATCTCGTTCCACGAGCTCGCAATGCCGATCTGGGGCTTCTCCCAGTCGGCGTCGCCCATCCCGACCGCGCGGAGCATTCCGCGACTCGTCGTGGCTTCGATCCCGTCGGTGACGACCCGCGAACGCGGTTTCCAGTCGATTTCAGGCATGTGACGAGTCTAGAACGACCGCGACCCGTGATTTTTCATCCGGGCTCAGGCGATGCGGCTGCCCTTCGAGAGCCGGCGTGCGGGCGTGCGTGTGCGCGCCCAAGCCCCGGCGAGCAACGCGCCCGCCAGCAGGACGTGCATGGCCAGACCGACGAACCAGGACGGAACGGACGACTCGTAGACCTCCTTCGGCGTCGGCCCATTGTCGGTCGGGCGGTTGCCGTTCGCTTCCGCCTTGACCTGGGCGCAATAGTCGTTCGTCTCGGCGAGCGGCGGAGCGTGCTGCGCCGTGCGCACCCCCGTCGCGATGATCGTGAAGAGATCGGCCGGCGTGCCCTCCTTCGAGAAGGACCCGGGCGTGGCGTCGGCGACCACCACGTAGGGGTTCGCGGCGAGCATCCACCAGTAGTAGTCGTAACGCGGAACCTGAAACGTGTACGTGGTGGGCGGGTCGCACACGATCTGCGACGGGTCCGTCGTGGACGGGTCTCCCGACGACTGGGACACGTTCGTCTCCGTCACGACGACGTCGCTGCGGGTCACGAGGGTCAGCAGCCCGAACGAGATCAGCGTTCCCGCACAGAGTGCGGCGATCGTGAGGTAGCTGACCACGACCGAGAACAGCGGGCGGTTCACGAGCCCGGAGAGGCCGACGCCGATCGCGGCGAAGACCCCGAGCTCGGCGACGAGGATGAGCGCGGACGTGACGATCGTGAGGGGGCTGAGACCGCCGAGGGTGACGGCCACGATGATGAACGGGAGGCTCACCACGAGGAAGGCGAGCGCGCTCACCCACGAAGCGAGGAACTTGCCCAGCACCAGCTGGCCCGTGGTGATCAGGGTCACCTGCGTGGTCGCGAGCGTCCCCGTGTCGCGGTCGCCGTTGATCGCACTCCCGCTGAGCGCCGGCGTCATCAGGGTACTGAGCAGCAGGACGATGTACATGATGACCGAGTACAACGGCCCGCCGCTGTCGGCGCCCGGGGTGGTCACGGTGAACCAGGTGAAGAGCACGGTCACGGCCAGCAGCACCACCGCGAAGATCCCGATGAGCACGTACCAGGCCGCGCCGCGCACGCGCTGGCGGAGCTCGAGGCCGACGATCAGCCACAGCCCGGGGAAGAACGCCTTCATCGGAGGTCCCCTTCCATGCTCGACGAGCGGTTGAGGTCGAGGAACGTGTGCTCCAGCTCGCCGACAGCGGGCGAGAAGCTGCTGATCTCGACACCGGATGCGACGAGCGCACGCAGGAGAGCCGCCGCATCCGCCTCCCCCGACACGGACACCAGCGTGCCCAGGTTGTCGACCTGCACCCGATCGCCGGTCACGCCGATGGCGGCGAGCGCGGCGGGGACGGCGTCGCGGTCGAGTCCGCGGATGCGCCACTGGCGGCGGGCCGAGGTCGCGCGGGCGACCGTGTCGGCCGAGGCGGTCACACCCGCGGTCAGGTACACGGCGCTGTCGGCCATCTCCTCCAGCTCGGCGAGCACATGGCTCGACACGAGGATCGCGACGCCCTCGCCGGCGAGCCTCCGGATGAGTTCCCGCAGGTCGGCGCGCGCGGCCGGGTCGAGGCCGGATGCCGGCTCATCGAGGATGAGCACGGACGGCCGGTGCACGAGCGCGCGAGCCAGGCTGAGGCGCTGCTTCTGGCCGCGCGACAGCACCCGCGTCGGCGAACCGGCCAGCGCACCCAGCCCGACCAGCTCGACCAGCTCGTCGGCACGGCGTGCGGACGCCTCGGCGTCGATGCCGTACATGCGCGCCGTCGTGCGGATCGCCGACTGCACGGTCAGGGTGGGCCACGACCCGAGCGTGTCCGGCATCCACCCCATCACAGCACGAACCGAAGCCGGGTCCGTCACCGGGTCGAACCCTCCGACACGGACGAAACCGGATGTCGGCTGCAGCAGGCTCGCGAGGATGAGCATGACCGTGGTCTTGCCAGCCCCGTTCGGACCGACAAGGGCGGTGACCGATCCCGGCCGCACCTCGAAGGTCGCCTCGCGCACCACGGGAACCCCGTCGAACGACCTGGACAGACCACCGACGACGATGCCGCCGTGCGGCGCCTCCGCCGCCTCTTGCGCGTGCTCGATCACGTGCGCTCCCCCTCCCGAAGCCGACACGAGCGACTGTAGCAGTCAGCTGCCTTAGCATGAGCGCATGATCCACACCCGCCTGTACCGCAACGGCGTCGTCGAACTCGAGGACTTCCCGCTCGACGACGTCTCCGACCACATCCTCGAACCGGCGTGCACCGTCTGGGTCGACTTCACCAACCCCACCAGGAAGGACCTGGCGGCCCTGGAGGAGGAGCTCGGCCTCCACCGGCTTGCCGTCGACGACGCCGTCGCCGACTTCGAGCGGCCGAAGGTCGACCGGTATGACACCCACCTGTTCCTCGCCGCCTACGCCGTGAGCCTGGATCAGAAGACGGGCGTCCTCTCGACCCAGCCCGTCAAAGCGTTCATCACCCCGCACGCTTTCGTGACCGTTCATTCGAAATCGTTCGACATCGCCGCTGTCAAGAAGAAGTGGGATGACGAACCCGACCTCGCCGGGCACGGCGTCTCCTTCCTGCTCTGGGGCCTGCTCGACTCCGTCGTCGACGGCCACTTCGAGACGGTGCAGGAACTCGACGCCCAGATCGAAAAGCTCGAGGACTCCCTGTTCGACCCCAAACCGAAGTCACCGGAACTGCAACGGCGGTCGTTCGAGCTCCGCAAGAGCCTGGTGCTCCTGCGGCGCGCCGTCCTGCCCATGCGCGAGGTGGTCAACACGCTCATGCGGCGCGACCTCGAAGCCATCGACCCGGCCATGACGCCGTACTTCCAGGACGTCTACGACCACGTGCTGCGGGCGACCGAGTGGACGGAGTCGCTCCGCGACCTGGTGAACACGATCCTCGAGACCAACATCAGCCTCCAGGGCAACCGGATGAACCTGATCATGAAGAAGGTGACGAGCTGGGCCGCGATCATCGCTGTTCCCACAGCGATCACGGGGTTCTACGGACAGAACCTGCCGTACCCCGGGTTCGCCACGGAGTGGGGCTTCATCGCATCGAGTGCGCTGATCGTCGTGATCTCGGTCGCGCTCTACTTCGCCTTCAAGCGCAACGACTGGCTCTAGTCGGGCACGCGTTCGCCGCGAGCGTCGGCCAGCATGCCGAGGAGCGTCGCGATCGTCTCCGGATCGGCGACACGGAACTGCGCGGCCGTATCGCCCTCGCCGACCTTGATTCCGACATCGTTGCGGGTGAGCACTGCGAAGCCGTCCTCGTCGGTGACGTCGTCTCCGGCGAACAGCACGGCCGTCGCGTCGACGTATTCCCGCAGCCTCTCGATGCCGTCCCCCTTGTCCGCTCCACGGACCGAGAACTCGAGGATGTCCTTGCCGTCGCGGACCGTCAGCTCTCCGTCGACCGTCGCAGCTGCGTCGTACGCGGCAGCGTTCGTCCGGGCGGCGACGTCAGGGTCCAGATTGCGGGTGTGGACTCCGAATCCGACGGGCTTGACCTCCAGGCGCGTGCCGGGGGTACGGTCGACGATCGCTCCGAGCAGCTCACCGAGGCGGGCGAGGGTCGCCTTCTCCGGTTCGGTCAGGTCGAGGGAGTCGCCGTCGCGGCCGAACCGGAGCTCGACACCGTGCGAGCCGATCAGGAGCGCGTCCGCGTCGGCCTCCGTCACCTGCTCCAGACTGCTGAGCGGGCGACCGGAGACGTAGGCGACCCAGGTGTCGGGCATCCGCTCGAGCCGGTCGAGTGCGGCCTTCGCGGCGGGAAGGGCACGTGCCTGGCGCGGCTTGTCCACGAACGGCGCGAGGGTTCCGTCGAAGTCGAGCGCGAGAAGCAGGCGGTCGGTTGCGGCGATTCGCCGGAGTGCCCCCGCGAGGGCGACAGCGGACTCGGTGCGGCTCGGTGGCTGGCTACGGCTGGGTGGCTGGCTAGGGCTCGGTGGCTGGCTAGGGCTCGGTGGCTGGCTACGGCTGGGAGGTGCGGTGTTCGTCATCGTGTTCGGTTCATCCCCGGTTCGTGGGCGGGTTCTGCAGGGGGTGGTCGCCGTGGGCGCTGCGCGTGAGGGCATCGAGGAACGACGCCGACCAGCGCGCGACGTCGTTGGTGATCACCCGTTTGCGGAGGGCTCGCATGCGACGTGCGCGCTCGCGGCGCGGCATTGCGATCGCCGCCAGCATCGCCTCCTTGAGCCCCTCGATGTCGTGCGGGTTGATCAGCAGCGCCTGCCGCAACTCGTCGCTGGCGCCCGCGAACTCGCTCAGCACCAGCACGCCGTCCTCGTCGACCCGGCTGGCCACATATTCTTTCGCGACGAGGTTCATGCCGTCACGGAGCGCCGTCACGAGCATCACGTCGGCGGCGAGGTAAAGCGCGACCATCTCTTCGCGGGGATACCCGTGGTGCAGATAGGCGATCGCTGTGTGGCTGATGCTGCTGTAGTCGCCGTTGATCCGGCCGACGGTCAGTTCGATCTCATCCCGCAGCAGGCGGTACGTCTCCACTCGTTCGCGGCTCGGGCTCGCCACCTGGACCAGGGTCACGTCGTCGACCGAGATCTTGTCTTCGGCGAGCAGTTCGCCGAACGCCTTCAGGCGATGGCCGATGCCCTTCGTGTAGTCGAGACGGTCGACGCCGAGCATGATCGTCTTCGGGTTGCCGAGGTCCTCTCGGATCTGGCGCGCACGTTCCTGGATCTCGGGACGGCTGGCGAGGTCCTGGTACTTCTGGGTGTCGATCGAGATGGGGAACTGACGGGCGAGGACGGTGCGGACCAGACCACCGTGCTTGTTGCTCGTGACATGACGATGCGACCCGGACGCCGGGTCGTCCGACTCGATCGGCACCTCGATGATCGGCCCGCGCGTCTCGAAACCCTTGAGCCGGCGAACCGCGCGTGAGAAGTTGCCCGCGTCGGCGACCCGCTGGAACCCGATCACGTCGGCGCCCAGGAGTCCGTCGATGATCTGCCGGCGCCACGGAAGCTGTGAGTAGATGCCGTACGGAGGGAACGGGATGTGGTTGAAGAAGCCGATCACGAGGTCGGGTCGCGCCTCGCGGAGCAGCGCAGGTACGAGCTGCAGCTGGTAGTCGTGGACCCACACGACCGCGCCGGGTGCGGATGCCCTGGCCGCCGCATCCGCGAACCGCCTGTTCACGCGCAGGTACGCATCCCACCACTCCCGGTGATAGCTCGGCGGCGCGATGACGTCGTGGTAGAGCGGCCAGAGGGTGTCGTTGGAGAACCCTTCGTAGTACTCCTCGATCTCCTGCTCGCTCAGAGGCACCGGGATGAGGCTGATCCCGTCGGCCTCGAACGGCTCGATCACCTCGTCGGCGACGCCCGCCCAGCCGATCCATACGCCGTCTTCCTGTCGCATGACCGGCTCGAGAGCTGCGACCAGGCCACCTGGGGACGGCCGCCACGACGCCTCCCCGTCGTCCCCGGCTACACGGTCGACCGGGAGGCGGTTCGAGACGATGACCAGCTCGTACCTCTCGTCGCGAGAGTCTTCGTCGATGCCGTTCTGAGCTGAGATGGTGAGTCCTGTCCGTCGTCGTCCGCCGGGTTACGCACTCCCCTCAGGCTACCAGCGTGCCGGTCGGCGCTCCCCCGGCGGTTCCTCCAACGGACATCCGCCGTTCAGGTGCGCTGGCTACACTGCGGTTGATGCTACGAATCGGCATGAGCACGTCATGTGTGTATCCGCTATCGACGGAGCACGGTTTCCGTTTCGCCAGGCTCGCCGGCTACGACGGCGTCGAGGTCATGGTCACGAACGACGAGACGACGCAGAGCAGCAGTTCGCTGCTCGCCCTCTCGGCCAAATACGACATGCCGATCATGTCGATCCACGCACCCGTGCTGCTCCTCACGCATTTCGTGTGGGGTCGCGATCCCATGGTGAAGCTCGAACGCTCTGCCGACCTGGCCCGTGGCGTCGGAGCGTCGACCGTGGTCGTGCATCCGCCGTTCCGCTGGCAGGCGGGCTATGCGGAGAACTTCCTCCAGATCGTGCGGGAGACCGAGGAGCTCTACGGGGTCGACATCGCGGTCGAGAACATGTTCCCGTGGAAGGTCGCCGGGCGGAGCCTCAAGGCGTACTCCCCGGGATGGGATCCGCGGACCATGGACTGCGATTCCGTCACCCTCGACTTCTCGCACGCCGCGCTGAGCGGACAGGACGGGCTCGAGCTGGCCCGAGCGTTCGGCGAACGGCTGCGGCACATCCACCTGTGCGACGGATCGGGGTCGCTCGACGAAGGGCGGGTCTTCGACGAGCATCTGCTGCCGGGCTACGGAAGTCAGCCGGTAGCCGAGGTGCTCGAACTCCTCGGGGCGGAGCGCTGGACGGGCAACGTCGTCGCCGAAGTGAACACACGCAAGGCACGCACCGATCAGGAGCGGCTGGAGATGCTCGTCGAGACGCTCGACTTCGCCCGGCTGCACGCTACGGTGCCACGCCGGCCACGCTTCTCACCGTCGCGGCGTTCGCTCGCCGCCCGGATGCCCGGCTCGCGCTGAACCCGATCGCGGTCAGTGCCGTCCGGCCAGGGCCGCCTCGAACGCGCGAGCGTATTCGCGATAGCCGGCCGCCGTGGGATGGTATGCCGCGAGGCCTTTCCGGTTGACCCAGGGCTTCGCGCTGCCGACTCCGTGGTTCGTGAAACTCACGGGGACGTACCAGATCTTCACGCCGCGCTCCTGCTGCCTGGTGACGGCCGACTCGGCATCCGCATCGAGCGCGGCCGTCGCCGTGTTCACCGCCGCGGTCGTCGCGAACTCGGGGTTGTTGGTCGCCGGCAGCTCGAAGAGCAGCGGGTAGCCTGTCACGACGATCCGGGCGTTCGGCGCGGCCTCGGCGATCGCCTGGTAGGTCGCCGAAAGACGGTCGGTCAGCACGCCGATGGTGTCGACCGCCTTGTTGAAATCGTTCTTGCATTCGGTCGTCGGGCCGTGCTCACACGCCGTCGCGAGGGCTGCGACGCCGAGGTCGTTGCCTCCGATGCTGACGGAGACCAGGTCGACGTCTCCGTTCAACGCCCAGAGCTGTTTGTTCACGAGATCGTCTGTGGTCGCACCGCTGCAGGCGGCGTTGTGGAGCAGGCGCACGCCCGTGTCGGCTGCGAAGACGGCGGGATAGCTCGACTCGGCGCTGCGCACACAGCCCCCGTGCTCATCGCCGGCCCCCATCCCAGCAGCGAACGAGTCACCGAGGGCGACGTACCGGGTGTCGCCGGTAAGCGTCATGGGCGGCATGTCCTCCGCCTTCGGAACGGGCGCCGGCGCCGGGCTCTTCACGGCCATTCCCCGGCCCGCTTCGGGTCCGCTCACCGGCCCGGAGACGGACCCCAGCGACCAGGCGCCCGCGGCGAGCGCCAGCACGGCCACCACGGACGCGAGGGCGATCAGGAGAGTACGTCGGCGCATTCGTTCGACGCTACCCTCCGCGGAGGGCATGGGCACAACTGTTCAGCTTCTTCCGGTCTGATCTCGGGGTGGATCTCGGGTTCGGTCAGATCTTCTCGGTGAGGGCGAGCACGACGGTGCGGAGGCTCTCGGACACGCGGTCGGACAGTGGGCGCGGGTCTCCGGCGAGAATGGCGTTCTGCGCTGCGCGTTCGCACAGCTCCGCGATGATCCGGACCGCCTCGAGCGGATCGATCACGAACCGGCGCGACACCGAGTCGAGGGCACCGACGACGATGGCCGTCAGCTCGACGAAGAACCGATTCTGGAAGTCGAGGTACCAGCTGGCGACGTCCGCGTCGCGCATGGCGAGCAGCATGAATTCGCTCTGCACGAGGCACCAGCGCCGGTCGTCGGACTGCAGTTCCAGCACCTTCGCGATCACCGTGCCGACCACTTCGTCGCTGATGCCGACTCCCTGCTCGGCGAACGGGCCGAGGTATTCGGCGACGCCCACCTGCAACTGTTCGATCCTGAGTGCGTTCTCACGCTCCATGAGTGCGAAGAACAACTCTTCTTTCGTGGAGAAGTTGGAGTAGAACGCACCGCGGGTGAACCCGGCGGCCTCCGTGATCATCTCGACCGATGCGGCGTGAACGCCCTTCTCGGCGAAGATCTCGAATGCGGCGTCGAGCAGCCGCGCACGCGTCTTCTGGCGCCGTGCCGACTCGGTGGGCGCATCGTCGATCAGTGCTGGGGATTCCAAGCTGAAACCTTCCTGAATCCGCTTTTGAATACATCATTGTATCGGATACATTCGAGTATCGGATACGTTGGTGTATCGAAACTCATTTCATTCCCTGCGTAGGAGAACGCGTGTCCTCTCTGCTTTATTCGATCGGTCGCTGGGCGTACCGCAGTCGAAAACTCGTCCTCTCCTTGTGGATCGTACTTCTCGTCGCCCTCGGCGGTGGCGCGCTGGCCTTCAACCAGGGTACGGACAACTCGTTCAGCATCCCCGGAACCGAGTCGCAGCAGGCACTCGACACGCTCAGCCGCACCTTCCCGCAGGTCAGCGGCACCTCGGCGCAAGTCGTCGTCGTCGCACCCCACGGCAGCACCGTGCGGGCGGCCGACATCACGGCACCGGTGGCGGATGCAGTGAAATCGCTCGGCGAGATCCATGGTGTAGCCGCCGTCACCTCGCCATACAACGAACGGGTGAAGAACACCGTCTCCTCCGACGGCTCCGCCGCCGTCATCACCGTTCAGCTCACCGGCCAGCAGAGCACGGTCACGGCGGCGACCAAGGATGCCGTCAAAGCGGCCGGGGCGGACCTTCAGTCGGCCCTACCCGCCGGCTCCCAGGTCGCCGTCGGAGGACAGGTGTTCTCGCAGACCCTTCCCAGCATCAGCGCGACCGAGCTCATCGGAGTCGGCGTCGCACTCGTCGTGCTCATCCTGACCTTCGGCTCGTTCATCGCGGCGGGCATGCCCCTGCTCACTGCACTCCTCGGCGTGCTGCTGTCCGTCGCACTGATCTTCATCGCGACCCTCTTCGGGCCGATCTCCTCTACGACTCCCCTGCTCGCCCTGATGCTCGGTCTCGCCGTCGGAATCGACTATTCGCTGTTCATCATTTCGCGACACCAGAGTCAGCTGAAGGCGGGGGTGGATCCGGAGGAGTCGACCGCTCGCGCCGTCGCAACGGCAGGATCCGCGGTGCTGTTCGCCGGTATCACCGTGATCATCGCGCTCCTCGGCCTCTCCGTCGCGAACATTCCGTTCCTGACGACGATGGGCATCGCGGCGTCGGTCGCCGTGGCGATCGCCGTCCTCATCTCGCTCACCCTCACCCCCGCCCTGGTCGGTTTCGCGGGCAAGCGCATCACACCCGGGTACCGCGCCACCCGCCGACGCGAGCGAGCTGCCGCGCGAGCTGCCGCGGCTGGGGAACTGACCGAGTCCATCGAGTCGGATGCCGCACCCGCAGCCACCTCCGGGCCCTCGCTCGCGCATGCCGCGAAAGCCGAGATCCCGCCCGGATTCTTCCGCGGCTGGGTGCGCTCGGTCACCCGGTACCCCATCGTGACGATCGTGGCCGTGATCGTCGCGCTCGGAATCGCCGCGATCCCGGCAGCGCAGCTGCGACTGGCCCTGCCCGACGCCGGCTCCCACCCGGCAGGCGACCCGGCGCGCGTGACCTACGACCTCGTCTCCGAACACTTCGGGCCGGGCTACAACGGGCCGCTCATCGTCACCGGCTCCATCGTGTCCAGCCACGACCCCGTCGGGCTGATGACGAAGATCGGCGACGAGATCGCGGCGATGCCGGGTGTCGCGGCCGTCCCCGTCGCGACGCCGAACGCGACAGCGGACACCGGCATCATCCAGGTCATCCCGACGACCGCGCCGGACTCGCCGGCGACCGCCCAGCTCGTGGCCGACATCCGTGCGAAGCACCAGCACTTCCTCGACACGTACCACGTCGACCTCGCGGTGACCGGGGCGACCGCCGTCCAGATCGATGTGTCCGACCGGCTCGGCGGCGCTCTTCTGCCCTTCGGGATCCTCGTGGTCGGGCTGTCGCTCGTGCTCCTGACCATGGTGTTCCGCTCGATCGCGGTGCCGATCAAGGCCGCACTCGGTTACCTGCTGTCCGTTGGCGCCGCCTTCGGAGCCGTCGCGGCGGTGTTCGGATGGGGTTGGTTCGGCAGCGCACTCAACGTCGCCAAGGAGGGCCCCGTGATCAGCTTCATGCCGATCATCCTCATGGGCGTCCTGTTCGGGCTCGCCATGGACTACGAAGTGTTCCTCGTCAGCCGCATCCGCGAGGACTACGTGCACGGCGGCGATGCGCGGCGAGCGGTCCAGAGCGGCTTCGTCGGTTCGGCGAAAGTCGTCACGGCGGCCGCGATCATCATGATCTCGGTCTTCGCCGCGTTCGTGCCCGAAGGAGACAGCTCGATCAAGCCCATCGCCCTCGGGCTCGCGGTCGGCGTCTTCGTCGACGCGTTCATCGTGCGGATGACCCTGGTGCCTGCGGTGCTGCAACTCCTCGGCGACAAGGCGTGGTGGATGCCGCGGTGGCTCGACCGGATCCTCCCCTCGTTCGATGTCGAAGGAGACGGCCTGCAGAAGGAGATCGAGCTGGCCCAGTGGCCGGAACCCGGCTCGACCGCGCTCGCAGCCGCCGAAGGGCTCCGTCTCGCGCGGCGTGACAAGCCGGTGTACTCGGACGTCTCGTTCCGTATCGACGACGGCGACATCCTCGTCGTCGGAGGGGGCCACCATTCCGGCAAGTCCGCCCTCCTCCTCACCATCGCCGGCCGCATGGCGTCCGACAGCGGCAAGCTCAAAGTCGCCGGCTTCGCGCTCCCCACGCGGCGCTCCGCGGTGCGTTCGCACGTCGCCGTCGCTCGACTCGCCCTCAGCACGACCCCGGTCGACGAGGTCCGGCGGGCCATGCAGGGTGACCCGCAGATCCTCGCGATCGACGACATCGACCGGGTCGACGACCCGGCCGACCGGCGTCGTCTGCGCTACGAACTGAGTGACGCGTTCTCCCGCGCCCGGCTCGAGGGCCGCCCGTTCGCTCTCGTGGTCAGCGCCGCCGACCTCGACGCCGTGGACGACGCACTCCCGACCGACGCGGACGCCGGAACCATCTCCCTGGACCGGGCCTCCACCGACCTGAGCGGCGCCCACGGAGCCGGACACCGCCACGCCGCCGACCGCATCCCACAGAAAGTCAACGCCTGAACATGTCGTTCTTCACCATCGAACGCGCCCGCAGCAGCAAACGGGTCACCTGGCTCACCCTGGTCGGCATCCTGCTCGTCCCCCTCGCCATCGGCGGCCTGCTCGTCTGGGCGCTGTGGAATCCCACCGAACGGCTCGGCGACGTCAAAGCCGCGGTGGTCAACCTCGACCAGCCCGTGAAGATCGGCAATCAGCTCGTTCCCCTCGGACGCGAGCTCTCCGCGGGTCTCGTCGACGGAAAGAGCTCCGAGAACTACAGCTGGGTGCTCACCGACCAGAAGGATGCTGCTGCCGGGCTCGCCGACGGGAGTTACGTGACCGTCGTCACCATCCCGAAGGGCTTCTCCAAAGCCGCGACCTCGTATTCGGGCGCAGCAGGCGCAGCCAAGCAGGCGACGATCGACGTCCAGACGAGCGCGAAATCGAAACTCGTCGACTCTGCGGTCAGCCAGGCTGTGACGACCACCGCCACGTCAGTGCTCAACAAGCAGCTGACGTCGACCTACCTCGAAAACGTCTACGTCGGGTTCAACACCGTCCACGACCAGCTGTCGAAGGCGGCGGATGGCGCGGGCGGCCTCGCATCCGGAGTCGCGTCGCTCGCAAGCGGCACGCATTCGCTCGCATCCGCATCCGCCTCACTCGCCGGTGGTATCTCGACCATGAGCGCGGGCATCCAGAACCTGTCGGGCGCGACCTCGGGGCTCGCCGGCGGCCTCGGGCAACTCCAGTCGAACACGGCCGCACTTCCCGCCCAGGCGTCGCAGCTGGCCGGCGGAGTCCAGGGCGTCGCCGACGGCACGAAGAAGCTCGGCACAGCGCTCACGGGGCTCGCTGCAATGTGCGCAGCACACGGTGGGGATGCGATGCTCTGCGGTTCGCTCGAAGGTGTCGCCTCCTCGGTCACGACCGGTACAGGCAGCACTCCAGGGCTCTCTCCGTCGGCCCAGAAGGTCGCGGACGGCGCGAAAGCGTTCGCCGGTGGCCTGCCCGCACTCAGCTCGGGAATCGCGCAGAGCGCATCCGGAGCATCGCAGCTCGCATCCGGTGTCGCGCAGACGGCATCCGGCGCCGACTCCCTCGCCAGCGGAGCGGTCAAGCTCAGCGACGGTGTCACGGCACTCGCCGGAGGCGCCGACAAGACCAGCGCGGGTGCCGCAACCCTGGCGACCGGTCTCACCACAGCCGTCTCGAAGATGCCGACCTACTCTTCGAGCGACCGGACCAACCTCGCACGTGTCGTCGCACAGCCGGTCGCGCCCGCAGCGGCAAAGGCAGGCACAGGGAGCCTGTTCGGCGCCTCGAGCATCCCGCTCTTCGCCGTCGTCGCGCTGTGGCTCGGCGCGCTCGCCACCTTCCTGGTGCTCCAGGCGGTCTCCGCGCGGGCACTTCTGACGACGCGGTCCTCGACCCGGATCGCTCTCGGCGGCTTCCTCCCCGCTGTCGCGATCGGTGTCGCACAGGGGCTGCTCGTCGCCGGAATCATGCAGGCGGCACTCCAGCTCGACGTCGGCCACTGGTTCGCGTTCGCCGGAGTAGCAGCGCTCACCGGGATCGCCTTCGCCGCAGTCAACCAGGGCCTCACCGCCCTCCTCGGGGGAATCGGCCGGTTCATCTCGATGCTGGTCGTCGTCATCACCCTCGCCTCGGGGATCATCTCGACCGTCCCCGGGTTCTTCGACGCCTCCGTCACCTGGCTGCCCACGTCGGCCGCGATCACCGCCATCCAGGGTGTCATCGACGGGACGTCCGGAGTCTGGCGAGGTCTGGGCGCGCTGGTCCTGTGGGCCGTTCTCGGCCTCGGTATGACGGTGGGCGCCGTCGTCCGCCGGAGAACCGTGCGGCTCAGCGAGCTCGCCACGCTCGACTAGGGCCCGGCGGGCCGGCACCCGCATCCTGAGCGGTCGCACCACTGTACCCCTGGGCCCCGTGCGGCTAGCGTGGGTCAGGACGGAGAGGGCCGAATGCGCAAGTACATCTTCAACGGGGCCGTGCTCAGCGCGGCGCTCGGCATCTGGACGACGGTCCGCCGGACGAAGGACGGCGCGCGCGACTGGAAGGTGGTGCTGCTGTGGATCAGTTCCGCGATCTCGCTCGCCATCGCGATCGGAACGGTCATCGAGGAATCCCGCCGACTCGACGACGGAGACGCATAGTCCCGTTGGGGCCACCCGGCCCGGCGAGGCTCAGGCTGCGGCCGCTCAAAGTAGCGCAGACCAGCTGAAATCGGTGATGACACGCGCGGCGTGTCCGCCAGTTGTCGCGTGCCCGATCGGGGACACTTATACCAGTTGGTCCGCTGACCTGGAAGGGGTTCCGCGATGTTCGGTCGCAGACGTCATGTCGCTGCAGTCTCCGCTGCCCCGGTTCCGCAGTTGAGCGAGGCGCAGATCCTCGAGCTCGTGCACCAGAAACTGGCCGAATTCGTCGGCGAACGCGGCGAATGGACGGTGAGCCGTCGAGCGGATGCGGACACCGACGCGATCTTCCACACCATCCTCGCCCGCTCCGTAGCCGTCGGGATCACCGCGGCGATCATGGACGCGAAGCGCAAGCTCGAATCGGGCGATCCCGTCGAGCCTGGGCTGCACGTCGCCGAGGAGTCCGCGGGTGATGCGGACGACGTCAGGGAGCCCGCAGCATTCGGATGGGAGCCCGCACCCATCACCGTGTGGACCGACCTGCGCAAGCCGGTGACCGGTGAACTCCAGGCCATCGTGGAGCGCACAGCGGCCTGACGCCACTGCGAGTCTCTGGCTTGGACGTCGGGGACTCTGCTCGAGCGTCGGGTCTCAGCCGATCCCGATCCAGCCTGACGGGCCCATGGATCCCGCGCGGTAGCTGTCGAGCGGGACTTTGCCCTCCGACCACTCCTTGAGTATGGGCGCCACGATCCGCCAGCACTCGACAGCCGTGTCGCCCCGGACGGACAGCGCGGGGTCGCTGTCGAGCACACCGGCGAGAACTTCGCCGTAGGCGCGCAACTGGCCCGGACCGAAGTCCGCCGTGAGGGATGCGCGCTCGATGACGTCCGGGTCGCCAGGGCCGTTGATGTTCAGCTCGAGCGACATCGTGTCCGGAGCGAGCATGAGCCTGAGCTTCGTGGGCTGGTGCGCTCCCCTCAGGCCCGTAGGCACATGCGGCGCGGGTCGGAACGTGACGACGATCTCGCGCCTGCGCTCACCGATCGCTTTGCCCGAACGGAGGGTGAACGGAACCCCGGCCCAGCGCCACGTGTCGATCTGGAACGTGGCTTCGGCGAGCGTCTCCGTCTCGCGGGAGGGGTCGACACCGGGCTCGTCGACATAGGAGGGGACCTTCTCCCGTCCGACCGTGCCAGCCGTATACCTGCCCCTCCTGCTCGATTCGAGAGGGCTGTCGTTCCAGACGCGAGTCGCCCTCAGCACGGCGCCCTTCGCATCCCGGAGATCCTGCGAGCTGAGCGTCGACGGCGCTTCCATCGCGATGACGGCGAGCACCTGCAACAGGTGACTCTGGATCATGTCGATCAGGGCGCCGGCCTTGTCGTAGTAGCGTGCGCGCCCCTCGAGCGCGAGCGTCTCGTCGTAGATCACGTCCACCCGCTGGATGTGGTCGGAATTCCAGACCGGTTCGAGAATCCGGTTGGCGAAGCGGAGTCCGAGGAGGTTGAGCACTGTCGAGTTGCCGAGGAAATGGTCGACCCGCTGCACCTGGTCCTCCGGGACCAGCTTCGCGAGTTGCGCGTTCAGGGCGATGGCCGAACGACGATCGGTTCCGAACGGCTTCTCCAGCGCAAGCACGGTCTTCGGCGGGAGGCTGACCTTCTCCAGCGCCTTGCACGCCATCGCGGCGATCGCAGGTGGCAGGGCGAAATAGAGCGCAGGGGTTCCTTCGCACGCCTCGAGAAGGCGCGACAGGTCATCCGCCTTCGTCACGTCCGCCCGGATGTAGTGCGTCTTCTTCAACAGGTCGTCGACGGCCGGGCCCTTCGCCTTCATCGTCGCGAACGACGTGCGGACCACGTGCCGCCAGTGCACATCCGTCCAGTCTTCGCTGCCCGCGCCGATCAGCGTGACCCGCCGCTGCGGCTCGCTCGTCAGCAGATCGCCGAGCGCCGGCAGGAGGAGTCTGGACGCGAGGTCCCCACTCCCTCCCAGAACGAGAAGAGTGGTTACGGCTTGCGTCATGTGTTTCACAGTACGGCCATACTGAAGATATGTCCCTCCCCATCGAGGATTACGCCCTGATCAGCGATTGCTACACAGGAGCCCTGGTCGGCCACGACGGGAGCATCGACTGGTTGTGTCTCCCCCGCTACGACTCGCCCTCGATGTTCGGTGCGCTCCTCGGCACCGAGGACCACGGACGCTGGCTCCTCGCACCGGTCGATGCGGCAGCGCGTTCGAGCCGTCACTACGAGGGCGACACCATGATCCTCATCACCCGCTGGAAGACCACCGACGGCGAGGTCGAAGTCACCGATTTCATGCCCCACGGCGACCACCGGGCGGACGTGCTGCGACGCATCCGCGGGGTGAGCGGGACGGTGCGGATGCGCCAGGATCTCCGCATCCGCTTCGGCTATGCGACGGCCGTCCCCTGGGTTCGGCAGGAGACCTCCGAGCATCCGTCCGCCCTGATCGCCGTCTCAGGACCGGACGCCCTCGTCATCCGGGGACCGCGACTGCGTGCGGCCGACCACAGCCATGTCGGACAGTTCGATGTGAAAGCCGGTCAGGTCGTCGATCTCAGCCTCACCTGGTTCAAGTCGCACAAGCCGACGCCGCCACCACCGGACGTCGACGGCGCGCTCGAATGGGCACGCTCCTGGTGGCTCGAGTGGGCGGCCGGGTGCAACCACGACGGTCCCTACCGCAAGGAGGTCGTGCGTTCCCTTCTCGTGCTGAGGGCGCTTACCCATCTGCGCACCGGCGGCATCGTCGCCGCTGCGACCACCTCACTGCCCGAGAACTTCGGCGGCGACCGCAACTGGGACTACCGCTACGTCTGGTTACGGGATGCGTCGCTCACCATCTCCGTACTCCTCGACCATGGCTACAGCGACTTCGTCGACCACTGGCGCGACTGGCTTCTGCGCGCGGTCGCCGGCGACCCCAAGGATGTCCAGATCGTCTACGGTCTCTCCGGCGAGCGCAACCTCGATGAACGGGTCCTCACCACCCTGCCCGGCTACCAGGGCGCGTCGCCCGTCAGGGTCGGGAACGCCGCGTCGTCCCAATTCCAGGCGGACGTGATCGGGGAGGTCATGCTCGCGCTCCACAAAGGGCGCCAGAACGGCGTCGAGGAGACCCGCTTCTCGTGGGCGCTGCAGAGGGCGCTCCTGGGCTACCTCGAAGAACACTGGCGACGGCCCGATCACGGAATCTGGGAGATCCGCGGCGAACCCCGCCACTTCACGCATTCGCGCGTCATGGTCTGGGCGGCCTTCGACCGTGCTGTCGCGGCAGTCGAAGACTTCGGGCTCGACGGACCGGTCGCCCGCTGGCGCAAACTGCGCGACGAAGTGCGGGCCGATATCGAAGCGAACGGCTACGACCGCCAGAAGCACACGTACACGCAGTACTTCGGTTCCGGTGAGGTGGACGCCTCACTGCTCCAGCTCGCACAGGTCGGCTACTGCGACTACGACGACCCGCGGATGCTCGGGACCGTCGCCGCGATCGAACGCGAACTCATGCGCGACGGACTTCCGCTCCGCTACCGCACCGAGACCGGTGTCGACGGGCTCGCCCCTGGTGAGCATCCGTTCCTCGCCTGCTCGTTCTGGCTGGTGGAGCAGTACGCCAACTCCGCCAGGGTCAGCGACGCACGGTCTCTCATGAAGCGACTCCTCGGATTCGCGAACGATGTCGGGATGCTCAGCGAGGAATACGACGTCGAAGGGCGCTCCCAGGCGGGAAACACTCCGCAGGCGCTGACCCATCTCGCCCTCGTACGCGCCGCGGATGCGATAAGCGCCGCGGAACAGCACTGAACTGGGATGATGCAGTGATGACCTCTGTTGCGGCTGCGACGATCGCACCAGGAACCCAGGAGGAGATCGGCACCGACGAGGTGACCGAACTGGGGACGCCGTGGGTCACGATCGTGTGGAACGATCCCGTCAACCTGATGTCGTACGTCACCTACGTGTTCCAGACCTATTTCGGGTTTCCCCGCCGCGAAGCCGAACGCCTGATGCTGCTCGTGCACAACGAGGGGCGCGCCGTCGTGGCCACCGGCCCCCGCGAAGAGATGGAACGACACGTCGAAGCCATGCACGACTACGGGCTCTGGGCGACGCTGACGAAGGCGGACGCATGAACGGATTCCACACTGACAGGGACGGATGCGCTGTCGCATCCTTCGCCCCCGAGGAGGCCGCACTGCTCGTCCAGCTCGCCGGCGAGAGTGCTGAGCTCGTCGACCAGGCACGCCGCACCGACGCCCTGCCCACGGACCCCGCCGTCATCCGCCTCCTGCCCGACGCCTACCCGCAGGACCCGGCCGCATCCGCCGAATTCCGCCGTTTCACCACCGATGGTCTCGCCCAGCGAAAGATCCTCAACGCGCGCATCGTCGTCGAGATGCTCGCCGGATCCGAGGGCAGCGATCCCATCGTCGTACGCCTCGACGACGTCGCCTCACTCGCGTGGCTTCGGACCATCACCGACATCCGCCTCGTCCTCGGCGCTCGGCTCGGCATCGTGCAGGATGGGGACGAAGGTGACATCCACGACGACGAGACCGCGCTCTTGAGAGCGCTGTTCGACTGGCTGGCGTTTCTCCAGGAGACGCTCATCGATGTGCTCGACTCCTCGCTCGAGCAATGACGTTCGTCACCCTCGCGATCGTCTCGGTCGCCGCCCTGGCCGGTCCTCTGCTCGCGCTGAAGAAGAGCTGGCACATCCCGATCGTCGTCGGCGAGCTGCTCGTGGGCATCGTGCTGGGAGCCACGGGCTTCCGGGTCATCGACGCTCACGATCCCACGCTGACGTTCCTTGCCGAACTCGGTTTCGCCCTGGTCATGTTCGTCGCGGGCTCGCATGTTCCGGTGAGGGATTCGGCCGTGCGTGCCGCCGTCGGCGCAGGCGCGGTCCGCCTGGTGGTCGTGGCGGCCGTGTCCATCGGTGTCGGGGTGCTCGTCGCCGCAGCGTTCGGCACATCTCATACGCCGTTGTACGCCGTGCTGATGGCGTCATCGTCGGCCGCGCTGGTCCTGCCGATCATCGGTGGACTCGGCCTCGGTGGCAGTCGCGTGCTTCAGATGACCGCACAGGTTGCGATGGCCGATGTCGCCTGCATCGTCGCTGTGCCGCTTGTCGTGGATCCCAGCCATGCCGGACGTGCTGCGGTCGGCTCACTGGCCGTGATCGCCTGCTCCATCGTGGTCTTCTTCCTGTTCCGTGCCGCCGAGCGCTCCGGACTGCGTCACCGCATCCACCGCGTCTCCGAACAGCGTGGGTTCGCGCTCGAACTGCGGATCGATCTCATCATCCTGTTCGCGCTCGCCGCCCTCGCCATCTTCACCGGGGTCTCGGTCATGCTCGCGGGGTTCGCGCTCGGACTCGTCATCGCCGCCATCGGTGTGCCACGCCGGCTTGCACGACAGCTTTTCGCGATCACGGAGGGTTTTCTCGGTCCGCTGTTCTTCGTCTGGCTGGGCGCCTCACTGGACCTGACCGGTTTGTGGGCGCAGCCGCGCTACCTGCTCCTTGGTTTCGTGCTGGGGGCCGGTGCCCTGATCGCGCATCTCGCGACCAGGCTCGTGGGCCAGCCGGTCTCGCTGGGACTGTTGTCCGGAGCGCAGGTCGGCGTACCCCTCGCGGCCGTGACGGTCGGTACGCAGTCGGGGCTGTTGTCGTCCGCCGAGGCGGGAGCCATCATCGTCGGTGCGCTGATCACCGTCGCGGTCGCTACCGTGAGTGGCGGATCCGCAGCACGGCGCGGGTTCGTCGTGAAGCCTGTCGAGCACGCTGACGAGCACTGATGCGTGAGCGCCTGCGCTATGCTGCCAGCGCGGCGGTGGCCCGGCGGCGGCGGGCGGCGCGGCGGTCAGCGCCGCGATCAGACCGGGAAGCGGACGGCCGCCGCCGAAACGCCCCCTCCTGGCACGTCTTCGGCACGCACAGCGAACACCTTCGCTTTCGAGGTCAGTGAGCGTCTCAGGATTTCGTCGATCACGCCGTAGTTGGACAACTCGTCTTCGTCGTCGAACGTGATCACACCCGTCTCGTCGTCGATCGTTCCGGGGACTCGCCGATCGATGTCGAAGACGAGCGTCTCGACTGCTCCGTAGGTCGCCGCGCGCGCAATGTCGCTGAGGTCGCCTGTGGCCGTGCCCGCTGCCATTCGTGCTTCGAAATCGTCTTTGAGCTCCGCTGTCTTCTTCGCGTAGACCTCATCGAGGATGCCGCGCGCGGCCGTCGCCAGTTCTTCGTCGCTGCGCTCCTCCGGGTTGCCCGTGATCGACGAGTCCACCAGTCGTGGGTAATCGCACACCCCTCGGTAGATCGCGAGAAGAGGTTCGGCCGCCGCCACGATGAGCGGTTCGGTCGAGTTCGCAAGCACCGGATGCAGCGCTCGATCGATGGCCTGGGAGTATTCGAGCATCCGTACCTTCTGCCCCTCCGCTCCGCGCACGCGGCCTGCCGAACTCCGGTCGTCGATCGTCGTCCGCCCGATGAAGCTTTCGAGGTCGTGGGGCATTCCTTCAACCTGGATGGTCTCTGCGGGCGCTTCCGGTGAGATCTTGACCAGGCGAACCGAGTTCTGCGCCAGCGCGAGGATGTATGCCGATTGCGGGAACGTGACCGTACGCAGGAGCGGCTTGATGTAGAACCGGTCGGACACATCGCAGGACGACGACAGCCGGTTGGGCAGTCGGTACGTTTCGCTGATTTCCCCGTTGAGGAACACGGCCAGGCTTCGCGACTGGTAGCGCCAGAAGTCCCTGTTCTCGACGATCACGTCACCTTCCGCAGCGATCGCACCGATCCGCGCTTTCGGGATCTTGTTCGCTTCCAGTTCGCGGAGGGCCTGCGCGAGATGGTTCTTCAGTTCGATCCGGGCGATATCCGCGTCTGCGGGAAGCGGCCCTGATCGGAGGTAGATCGTGACGCTGCCGGGTTCGCGAATGGCCGCAATTCGTTCGATGTCGGCTCTGGTCGGGATGTCTTTGTACTCCATGCGAGCGTCCCCCTCTAGGTCGAGCGCCGGTTCGAGCCGGGTGGGTCGCGGACGGCCGCGACGTCGGGCCTGCACTGGTCGCCAGTCTAGGAGCGGCCACCCGCGCGCGAAAGAGCGGGGCGTGAATTCGGTCCAGCTGAAGGATCGCTTACGAGATCGTCGTCCCGTGGCGCGCGAATCATGCTGGTCCTGGTCCTGCTGGTGCCGGTCATGGCTGTGCCGAGACACGGTGGTGCCGGTGATCGCGGTCTGTGTCATGGTGGTGCTGAGTCGGGCAGGCGGATGCGTCCGCCTTTGCGGGGCGTGCGGGTCGGGTCGAGGTGCGCCGGTGGGGTGAACCAGGGAATGTGGTCGCGGACCTGGATGTCCCAGCCGTCGTCGTGCACCCGGTGGTGGTGGTGCGAGCAGAGCAGGATCCCGTTCTTCAGATCGGTCGGTCCGGTGTCCCGATCCCACCAGCGGATGTGGTGCGCCTGCGTGTAGGACGGTGGGTGTGGGCAGCCGGTCCAGGCGCAGCCGCCGTCCCGTTCGGCCAGAGCGTGCTTCTGCGCCGGGGAGAACAGTCGCTGCTTGCGACCCAGGTCGAGGACTTCGCTGTCACGCCCCAAGACCATGGGGATCAGGTTCGCGTCGGCGGCGAGCCGCCGGGCCGTCGCCGCGCTGACCGGGGTGGGCACTTCGTCGACCTCGGCCGCACCTTTCCCGGAGCGCAGGTCGGCCAGGCTGACTCTTACGATCATGGTCACCGGCGGACTGGTTGCCCCGGTGGTGCAGCCGGCCCGGTGCCGGAACACCTCGACCGCCCCATCCGACCGGAGCTGGGCCATACTCCGGGTCTCCGGCATCGCTGGCGTGTCCGGTGTGTCGGGTTCGGGGTCTTCGAACCGCACCCCCGTCGGCCGAGCCGACGCATCGCGGGCGTCACCGGTGTCACCGGAGTCGCCAATGTCGCCAGTGTCGCCAGTGTCGCCAGTGCCCCGGGAGTCGCGTAAGTAGTGACCGTCGAAGGTGTCGCCAGTGTCGCGGGATTCGCCTACGTCGTGACCGTCACCGGTGTTGCGGCCGTTGCGTTTGTCGTGGAGGTCGCGGGAGACGTAGGCGGTGATCTGCGGCACCACATGGCCGGCGGATTCGGCGTCGAGGAGCCAGTCGATCCGGGTCATCCCATCCCGGGTGGTCGTGATCGTCAACGACCGGCGCCTGCGCTGGATCTGCTCACGTGGTTCGGTGCCATCCTCGTCCAGCCGGTCCCGCAGCTGGATCGCCGACCGGCGCATCTGCTCCACGGTCAGGGCCGGTGCATGTTCGACCAGCAACCGCTCACCCCTATGGCGTTGCTCCAGGCTGCAGCCGTCGCCGGTCTTACCCAGCTCCCGGATGATCACCGCCGCCTGCTCCACCGACACGTGACCGGTGGGCGCAGCGCCGGTCTTGGGGTCGCCCGAGGCTTCCGGGTCGCCCGGATCACCAGAATGGCCCGGGTCACCGAGCAGCGCGGCAGCCAGTTCGGGGAACTCCGGTGGCAGTTCTTCACCGGTGAGCGTGTGTTTCGGTGCGGTTGCCCTGGCCACCGCACAGAGTTGGCGGGCGTGCGGCAGGCTGGTGCGCCACAGTTCCGCCAGGAACGACCCGATATCACCGTGCCCGCCGGCCCGCACCGGATCCGTCGCCGGGTCGAGGCTGCCGGCCCGGTTCAGGGCGGCGATCCGCCGCAACGCCACCCGCTCCAGCGCCGCCCGCACTGCGCCGATCGCCGCCAGGGAGCGGGCGTGCAGCTGCGCCTCACTCAGATCGACATCACCTGCACCCACATCGCTGCCGGCCCCGTCGTCGCCTCGACCCACCGCATCCACCACCGGATCCGTTTCGAGCGCGCGCAACGCGTCGAGCGCAGCAGCGACCGCGTCGAGATCGTCGGCGGGTGGGAAGGTCATGGTTCAACCTAACCAGCAACCACCGACATTCGGGGCCGTGAATAAACAACCTTTGATCAGCAATTTCCCTGTGGATAGATTCCAGAAACGCCCAATTGTGGAGGACTCGACGAAACCCCCGATCACGTCACCGAACGCGGTGCGCGAGGAACTCCGTGAACGTGATCACACCGTACGGCTCCCCGTCGCACCCGCCATTTCTCCCGAGCGAAGTCAGAAGACTGCGGCGGTACACGCCCATTCCTTGACACTGCAACGGACCGCCGAATACGTTCGGCCCCATGGATCTGCATCTGTCAGGAAAAGTCGCCGTCGTCACCGGAGCGAGCAAAGGGATCGGCCTTGCGATCACGCGCGCACTGGTCGATGAAGGGGCGTCCGTCGTGGCCGGCGCGAGAGATGTCGGCGGCGAACTCACCGACCTCGAAGCGACGTCGAAGGTGATTGCGGTTCCGGTCGACCTGTCGACGCCGAACGGCCCGTCCGACCTTGTCGCCCAGAGCGCTCACTTCGGTGGTCTCGACATCGTGGTCAACAATGTCGGTGCGCTCACGCCACGTGTGGACGGCTTCCTGTCCATCAGCGACGAGGAATGGCTGGCGACGCTCAACCTGGGCCTGCTTGCGGCCATCCGCACCACGCGAGCCGCGATCCCTCTTCTCCTCGAGCGTGGCGGCGGGAACGTCGTGACGGTCGCATCCGTGAACGCGTACCTGCCCGACCCGGGCGTCCTCGACTACTCCGCAGCGAAGGCGGCCCTGTGGAACGTATCCAAATCGCTGTCGAAGGAGTTCGGACCGCAGGGACTCCGCTTCAACACGGTCAGCCCGGGGCCGGTGGAGACCCCGCTCTGGCTGGGCGAGCACGGAGTCGCTGCGACGATAGCCGCGGCGACGGGCACGGACTTCGAAACGGCGAAAGCGAACACCGTCGCGGCTCAGGGCGGCTTCACCACCGGGCGCTTCACTCGGCCCGAAGAGGTCGCCGATCTGGTGCTCCTGCTCGCGAGCAATCGAGCCGGGAATGTCAACGGCTCCGATTTCATGATCGACGGAGGACTCGTGAAGGGGTTGTAGCGAGCTGTCGAATTCGCCTCACTCCATTCGTGTAGTTGGTGAGAGCCGGCAGGGCGCCGGCAAAGAATCCTGGAGGAATCATGAGCCAGTACCTGCTCAGCGTCTGGTATCCGGAAGGTGGCACGATGCCCGAACCCGAGACGCTCGCACAGATCACCGCCGACCTCGAAGTCGTGAACGCCGATCTCCGCGCTGCCGGAGCGTGGGTGTTCGCGGGCGGACTCTACCCGCCGAGTACCGCGACCGTCCTCACCCCTACGGGTGGCGAGGTACTCGTGACGGATGGACCCTACGTGGAGAGCAAGGAGGTGCTCGGAGGGTTCTCGATCATCGAAGCACCCGACCTCGACGCTGCGTTGGGCTGGGGCCGACGGATGGCTGAAGCCGTGACCGTGCCGGTCGAGATCCGCCCCATCCAGAGTGAGTAGGTCACCCCAGAGTGAGTAGGTCACCGATGCCGACCCCGACAGTAAACGGTTCGGTCTCTTCGATCTTCCGGGCCGAATACGGGAGGGCGGTAGCCGTACTGTGCCGCGTCTTCGGCGATCTCGACATCGCTGAAGACGCGGTCCAGGACGCCTTCGAAATCGCTCTCCAGCGCTGGCCCGGTTCCGGCATCCCTCCCAGTCCTGCTGGCTGGATCATCACGACAGCCCGCAACCGAGCGATCGATCGACTCCGGCGCGAAGCGTCTCGCAATGACCGCCATGCGGAGGCGGCCCTGATCCACGCGCAGTCCCCACCCATCGAGGAGGGTCCGGTGCACGACGAACGACTCCGGCTGATCTTCACCTGCTGCCACCCCGCGCTCGCGCGGCAGGCGCAGGTTGCGCTCACCCTCCGGCTTTTCGGCGGCCTGACGACGCCCGAAATCGCTCAAGCGTTCCTCGTCTCCGAAACGACGATGTCACAACGGATCGTTCGCGCGAAGGGCAAGATCCGGGATGCGAACATCCCGTTCCGCGTCCCTCGCGACGCAGACCTCCCTGACCGCCTTGCTTCCGTCCTCACCGTGATCTACCTGATCTTCAACGAGGGCTACGCCTCGCACACCGGAGAGGGCCTCGTGCGCGACGAGTTGTCCACGGAGGCGATCAGACTCGGCCGTCTCCTCGCCGAACTGATGCCCGACGAACCGGAAGTGCTCGGTCTCCTGGCCTTGATGCTCCTCATCCAGGCGCGCCGCCCGGCCCGGCTGAACGCGCGAGGCGAACTGGTCCTCCTCGCCGATCAGGATCGGTCGATCTGGGATCCCGCGCTGATCTCTGAAGGCCACGACCTCGTGCGTCAGTGCCTCCGTCGCAACCGCCCGGGGCCGTACCAGCTCCAGGCCGCCATCAATGCAGTGCACACCGACGCCCGGACGTCCTCCGAGACCGATTGGCACCAGATCCTGCAGCTGTACGATCAGCTGCTCGCGATCGCTCCGAGCCCGATCGTCGAACTGAATCGCGCCGTCGCCGTGGCGGAGGTCGAGGGTCCGGATGCGGCGCTCGCCGCCATCGCCGCCCTCGACCTTCCCGATGTCGCCGCGTTCCACGCCGTCCACGCAGACCTCCTCCGTCGGACGGGACGATTCGCGCAGGCAGGCCTTTCCTACGATGCGGCGATCGCACTCGCGGGCAACAGCGCCGAGCTCGCCTACTTCGAACGGATGCGCGACAACCTGCCTGTGCTTCCTTCAGGCGACGCGACCGGCGTGGACGGCTCGAGCGTGCCGAGCGGATAGGATTTCGCGGTCGGGCCCCGCGCATCGCTCGCCCGCACGACGAGGAGAATCATGACGGCCGCGAACCCCACAGACCATGAACGACTCCACCTGATGCTCATGCTGGCGCTGACGTTCTCGACAGGGATGATCGACGCCGTCGGCTATCTCGGACTCGACCGCGTCTTCACGGGGAACATGACCGGCAACGTGGTGATCCTCGGAATGGGCCTGCTCGGCGCCGACCATCTCCCTGTGCTGGGTCCGGTCGTGGCGCTCGTCCTCTTCATGGCCGGTGCGGCGATCTCCGGACGCGTCCTGCGACCGATCCCCGCCGGTTGGACGCGCCGCTCGACAACCCTTTTCGGTATCGTCGGCGGCATCCTCGCTGCATCCGCGGTCGTACTCGCGCCATTCGGCGGAGCGGTCCCGCTCCCGCTCCAGTACATCGCAACCGGCGCCCTCGGCCTGGCGATGGGCATGCAGGCCGCCGCCGCGCGCCACATCGCTGTGAAAGACGTCACCACCGTCGTCGTCACATCGACTCTCACCGGTCTGGCCGCCGATTCCGTCCTCGGCGCGGGAACAGGGCAACTGTGGAAGCGCCGAGCCGGCGCCGTGGTCCTGATCGGCCTCGGGGCCCTCGTCGGGGCCGCGGCCCTGCACATCCAGATCGCTCTGGGACTCGCGATCGCGGCGCTCATCGTCATCGTGGTCGCAGCCATCGGACACGTGCGAAAGCCTGCACCAGACCTGGCGTAAGCAGGAGCAAGAATGGTGCACCCCCAGGGACTTGAACCCTGAACCCACTGATTAAGAGTCAGTTGCTCTGCCGATTGAGCTAGAGGTGCAGTCGGTGTCGAATCGGAACCCGAACCGAGGGATAACACTAGCATCCGTCGCGGGCCCGATGCCAATTGAGCAGTCGCCTGACGCCCTCACTATCCTGAAAGCGTGACGACGACTCCGGATGCTTCCCTCGACGACGACCTCGCCCTCGCGCTCCGCCTGGCGGATGCGGCAGACCAGATCTCGAGTGACCGGTTCCGCTCGCTCGACCTCCGGGTCACGACGAAGCCCGACCGGACACCGGTGACGGATGCGGACCAGAGCGTGGAGCGCGCCATCCGGGAGCGGATCGCAGCCGAACGGCCCGGCGACGGCATCCTCGGCGAAGAGTACGGCACCGAGGGCGAATCGAGCCGCCGCTGGATCATCGACCCGATCGACGGTACGGCGAACTTCCTCCGCGGCGTTCCGGTCTGGGGAACGCTGATCGCTCTGGTCGTCGACGGGGTTCCCCAGGTGGGAGTTGTGAGCTCCCCCGCCCTCGGCAGGCGCTGGTGGGCCGCCCGCGGTTCCGGGGCGTGGCTGGCGGAAGGCGCGGACGCGCCCCGGCGTATCCGCGTCTCCGGGGTGAGCGACCTGGCCGACGCATCCATCAGTTTCCAGAGCATCGCCCAATGGGACGGCGCGGGGTACCTCGACCGCCTGATCGCGCTCACCCGGCGGGTGTGGCGTGACCGCGCGTACGGGGACATGTGGTCGTACATGTTGCTGGCCGAGGGTCTCATCGACGCCGCCGGGGAGTTCGGCGTGAAATCGTACGATGTGGCCGCGCTGATCCCGATCGTCGAGGAGGCGGGCGGACGTTTCACCAGTGCCACCGGAACACGCGATCTCGATGACGGGAGCGCGCTGGCGAGCAACGGCCACCTTCACGAGGCCCTGCTCGACGCGCTCGCGTAAGAACCACCGAAAACCGAGCGGATGTCGCAGGTCGCCGATAGGTTTGGTTCAGTGAGCACTACGTCAGGCCCCCCGCTCGTACACATCGATCACTTCCGAATGGACTTCGGCAAGACGACGGTGATTCGCGATCTGTCGTTCGACATCCAGCGTGGTGAGACGTTCGGCTTCCTCGGCAGCAACGGCTCGGGCAAGACGACGACGATCCGTGCGCTTCTCGGCATCTACCAGCCGACCGGCGGCGTCCTCCATATCGATGGACGTCCGTTCACGCCTGAGACGGGCGAGCGGTTGGGCTACCTTCCTGAGGAGCGCGGGCTCTACAAGAAGGAGTCCGTGATCGACGTGATGGTCTACTTCGGGAAGCTCAAGGGGCTGAGCCGCGATGAGGCTCGACGCTGGTCGCAGGACTATCTCGAACGGGTGGGCATCGGCGACAAAGAGAAGGTCCGGCTCGACAAGCTCTCGGGCGGCCAGCAGCAGAAGGTGCAGCTGGGCGTGACCATCATGAACGACCCCGAGCTGCTGATCCTCGACGAACCGACCAAGGGGTTCGACCCGGTCAACCGGCGGCTGCTGATGGACATCATCGACGACCAGAAGAGGGCGGGTTCGACGGTGATGATGGTCACCCACCAGATGGAGGAGGTCGAGCGGCTCTGCGATCGGGTCATCCTGCTGAAGGACGGCGTGTCACGGGCGTACGGAACGGTGGCCGAGGTCCAGGAGCAGTTCGGTGGCACGGTGGTGCACATCGACCATGACGGGGTGATCCCTCCCTCCCCGGCGTACACGATCGTCGCGGATGCGGACGGGCACGCAGAACTCGAGGTCGCCGACGACGCGGATCCGAGCGTGATCCTGCGGACGATGGTGGATGCGGGCATTGCGGTTCGCCGGTTCGCGCCGACCAGGAAATCCCTCGACGACATCTTCGTCGAGGTCTATGGAGCCGAGAACGCGGTGGCCGACTGATGGCACGACACAACCTCGGCACCGTGGTGCGATTCGAGTTCATCCGCACCATCGCGAAGCGCCGTTTCTGGGTCGCGACACTCTTCGTGCCGGTGCTGCTGATCATCGTCTTCGTGCTGGTCTTCGTGTCGAACAGTTCGACGCGCACGTCGGCGGAGGCGCAGAAGAACGCCCACTTCTCGTTCCAGTACACCGATGAGTCAGGGCTGGTGAGCCCGGCCATCGTCGAAAGCCTCGGCGGAACACAGGCCTCCAGCGAGGAGGCGGGCATCGCCGCGGTCAAGTCGGGTGAGGTCGACGCCTACTTCGCTTATCCGGCCGATCCGGCCAAGCAGACCATCCGCGTGTACGGACAGGACAACGGGCTCTTCGCAAACGGCAAGTACTCATCGGTCGCCGAGTCCATCCTGCAGGCCAGCGTCGAACAGAAGGTGAACTCACCGCAGACGACGGCGATCCTGCAGGGGTCGGTGAACACGACCACGACGACGTACAAGAACGGCTCGGTGTCCGGTGGATTCAATGCCGTCGTTCCGGCCCTGTTCTTCCTGGTGATCTTCTATATCGTGATCCTGCTTCTCGGCAACCAGATGCTGAACTCGACTCTCGAAGAGAAAGAGAACCGCGTCACGGAGATGATCCTGACGACGATCAATCCGACGAGCCTGATCGTCGGCAAGGTGCTCTCGCTGTTCATGGTCGGCCTGGTGCAGATGCTGGTGTTCGCCATCCCGACAGTTCTCGCCTATCTGTTCTTCCGGCAACAGCTGAGCATCCCCGAACTCGACCTGTCGCAGTTCGTCTTCGATCCGCAGACGATGATCATCGGAGTGCTCATCCTTCTCGGCGGATTCTCGCTCTTCACCGGCACCCTCGTGGCGCTCGGCGCGGTGATGCCCACGGCGAAGGACGCCGGGCCCATCTTCGGTGCATTGATGATCCTGATCTTCATCCCCTTCTACACGGTCACCCTCGTCGTGAGCGACCCGAATGCGTTCATCGTGCAGGTCTTCACGTTCTTCCCCTACTCCGCGCCGGTGACGGCCCTGCTGCGGAACGCGTTCGGGACGCTACCGCTGTGGCAGGCCATATTCGTCATCGTCGAGCTGTTCGTGTTGTCGGCCATCGTTCTCCGGCTCGCGGTCCGGCTGTTCCGATACGGATCGATCGAGTACACCCGCAAGGTCTCGATCCGCGATGTGCTGGCCCGACGGCCGGTCACAGAGGCGGAGCCCAGCCGGTGAGACGCCCCGTGAGACTCCCCCAGAGTTCCCGCCAGACGGAGGTGCGACCGTGCGCGCGATAACGGTTCCGAGGCCGGGCGGACCCGAGGCGATGGTCCTCGCGGACGTTCCGGAGCCGGTCGTCGGCGACCATGAGGTCCTCATCCGGGTCACGGCCGCCGGCGTCAACGGCGCCGATCTCTCGCAACGGCGGGGGCACTACAACCCTCCGCCGGGCGCCCCGGACTGGCTCGGCCTCGAGGTTTCGGGCGAGATCGCCGCCATCGGCCCCGACGTGTCCGGATGGTCCGTCGGCGACACCGTCTGTGCGCTCCTCGCGGGCGGCGGCTACGCCGAATTCGTGGCCGTGGATGCAGGGCTCGTCCTCCCGGTGCCGGAAGGCGTCGACCTGGTGGAGGCTGCCGGTCTCCCCGAGGTCGCCGCGACCGTCTGGTCGAACGTCTACGGGCACGCGAAGCTCCAGCCTGGTGAGACGCTTCTGGTCCACGGCGGGTCCAGCGGCATCGGGTCGATGGCGATCCAGCTGGGTGCGACTACCGGAGCCCACGTGATCGCGACCGCCGGATCCCCCGAGAAGACCGCCTTCTGCCGCCGCCTCGGCGCCGAGGTCGCCATCGACTACACACAGCAGGATTTCGTGGAGGTGGTCCTTGACACGACTGATGGACGGGGAGCGGATGTGGTCCTCGACATCGTGGGCGGCGACTACCTCGAACGGAACATCCGCGCACTCGCTCGCGAGGGCCGCATCATGGAGATCGCCAGCCGGCGAGGCCCATCGACGTTCGACATCAACCACCTGATGATGAAGCGTGGCCTGATCTGGGCGACGACACTGCGTGCCCGGCCGCTCGCCGAGAAGGTCGCGATCATCGCCGAGGTGCGCAGCCGGGTTTGGCCGCTGATCGAGGCAGGCCGGGTCCGTCCGGTGGTCGACTCGGTCTTCCCGCTCGAGGATGCTGCCGAGGCACACCTCCGGATGGAGTCCTCCACGCACATCGGCAAGATCCTGCTCCAGGTGCGCTGAGCGGAAC
Organism: Leifsonia tongyongensis; assembly: GCF_010686705.1. GTDB lineage: Bacteria > Actinomycetota > Actinomycetes > Actinomycetales > Microbacteriaceae > Diaminobutyricibacter > Diaminobutyricibacter tongyongensis. The sequence goes on from NZ_JAAGWY010000002.1 coordinate 1,053,549, forward strand.
CGGCGTGTGGGCTCGATCCGTCACGAACCGGGAGTGGGCCTGCGTGGAACGTAGGTCTTCCAGAGCCGGAAATAGATCCGGCCCGAGATGAGCATCGACACGACCGCGTAGACGACACCCACCACTGCACCGCTGATCACGCCGGCCACGAAGGAGGCTCCGGCCGTCACGATGAGGCTCGCGACGAGCAGTCCCACGAAGGTCGCGTTCACGACGACGACGAAGACCAGGCTGCTGCCCAGCACCTGCGTCACTCCACGGCGACCGAGGAAGTAGTAGGTCTCCCGCGATCCGGCCAAGTCGTCGTTCAGCGAGGTCATGAACGAGGATTCGACACCCGGCGCGAGGTCGGCGTACGCGGCGCGCAGTCGATTCATCGCAAGGACGTACATGAGGTCTTCCATGCTCACGTTCATCACGCGCAACTGCGTGAGGACACCGACCAGCACGAGCACTCCGAGCAGGATGTTCGCGAAGATCGAGAACGTGCCCGAGAACTTCGTCGCCTGCCCGACGAGGGCGACGCTGACGAGGGCCGCGCTGGCGAGGGTGAGCAGGATGCTGATGCGGGTCAGCACCTCGCTCTGGGTCGTGCTGCGGGAGGCGAGGAGACTCCAGTGCTCGGTCGCGAGCAGTTGCGCTCTCAGCGCGGCCGCTGATCCCGCGCCTTCAGGCACCTGTGGTGCCGGTCGCTCTTCGCTCATCCCGCGATTCTCGTCGCAAGGGGGCGGCGTTGTACAGCCTCGGGAGAGCTGCTATTCCCGACCGCGATTGCGGCGACGAATGACCCGGGGCGCGCGACCGCCGAGGAACGACTCCCCCGGGTCGACGACGAACCCCTGCCGAAGCGCCTCACGGCCGATGAGCATGCGAAAACCCATCTGGTCGCGATTGCTCAACGTCGTCTCGGCGATGACCGTGCGCCCGAACAGCTCGACCTCGACGAGCACCACGATCCGCTCCTCGCTGTGACCGGACGAACTCCGGACGAGCCGGCGGTCGTGCACGGGACATTCGACCTCGACCGAGTCGCGCTCCGACTTCTGCCACGGCCGTACCCGGAAACGCACCAGGTCGACCCCGTCACGGCGGAGTTCCTCCACGTCGAACGCGTGCAGGGCCGAACTGCGCGCGCCGGTGTCGAGTTTCGCCTTGATCCACGGCACCCCGATGCCTGGCAGGCTCACCCATTCGCGCCAGCCCGCGATGGTGCTTGAATGGAAGTCTGTTTGCACTCCACCATCTTTGCAGGGGCACACGATGAAACTGGCGATCCTCTCGCGCGCTCCGCAGGCGTATTCCACCCAGCGACTCCGAGCGGCCGCGCTGCAACGCGGCCATCAGGTCAAAGTGCTCGACACGTTGCGCTTCGCGATCGACCTGTCCGGGCATGAACCCGACCTCCAGTACCGCGGGCGGCTCCTGTCCGACTACGACGCGGTGCTTCCGCGCATCGGCAACTCGATCACGTACTTCGGCACGGCCGTCGTACGCCAGTTCGAGCAGATGGATGTGTACACCCCGAACACCGCGAACGGCATCACGAACTCGCGCGACAAGCTGCGCGCGACCCAGATCCTCTCCCGTCATAACATCGGGATGCCGGCCACGGCATTCGTGCACAGCAGGGCGGATGTGCGGCTCGCCATCGAACGCGTCGGGGGCGCCCCGGTCGTCATCAAGCTCCTCGAGGGCACCCAGGGCATCGGCGTCATCCTCGCCCCCGAGGTGAAGATCGCGGAGGCGATCATCGAGACGCTTCATTCGACGAAGCAGAACGTGCTCATCCAGAGCTTCATCTCTGAGAGCCGCGGTCGCGACATCCGGGCACTGGTCGTCGGTGACCGCGTCGTCGCTGCGATGCGCCGCGTTGCGAGCGGGGACGAGTTCCGTTCGAACGTCCACCGTGGTGGCACCGTGGAGCCCGTCGAGCTCACACCGGCGTACGAGCAGGCAGCTGTGCGCTCGGCGCAGATCATGGGCCTGCGTGTCGCGGGTGTCGACATGCTCGAAGGCAACGAGGGCCCGCTGGTCATGGAGGTGAACTCGTCTCCCGGCCTCGAGGGCATCGAGCGCGCGACGAGCCTCGACGTCGCAGGGGCGATCATCGACTTCATCGCCAACCAGGTCGCCTTCCCCGAGATCGACGTGCGCCAGCGGCTCAGCGTGTCGACCGGCTACGGCGTGGCCGAACTGCTCGTGCACGGCAACGCCGACCTGGTCGGCAAGGCGATCCGCGACTCCGGGCTCGGCGATCGCGACATCACGGTGCTGACGCTGCACCGCGGCGCCACGGTCATCCCGAACCCGCGTGGTGGTGTCGAACTCGAGTCGGGCGACCGGCTGCTCTGCTTCGGCAAGCTTGAGGAGATGCGATCGATGATCCCGGAGCGCCGCCGACGGCGCGCGAAGGTGCGCAAACTCCCGAAGGAGCCGATCCCGGAGAACTGACTTGGCACTCCCGGTGCTGTGAGCCCGTAGCACCGGCAACAGTTTGATGTCACCATGGTGCACATGTCGATGTCCCACCGCGCATCGTGAGCCGCAGGCGAGGCCTGACCAAGCTGGTCCCGATCCTGGGCTGGCTTCGCACCTATGACCGGCGCTGGCTGCGCGGCGACCTGATCGCCGGAGTCACCGTCGCGGCATTGATCGTTCCGAAGAACCTCGGCTATGCCGGGATAGCCGGGATCCCCCTTCAGAACGGGCTGTACGCCGCCGCGGCCGGCGCCATCCTGTACGCGATCTTCGGTACCGGCCGCCAGATCTCGATGGGCCCGAGCTCGGGGCTGGCCGCCGTCGCCGCGAGCGCGGTGCTCGCCGTCGGCCTCACCGACGAGGGAGAGATCGCGTCGTTCGTTGCGGGCATCACCCTCGCGTCGGGCATCCTGTTCCTGCTGCTCGCAGTACTCAAAGCCGGATGGATCGCGCAGTTCCTCTCCCGTGCCGTCGTGACCGGGTTCCTGTTCGGAGCGGCCATCGACGTGGTCATCGGAGAGCTCCCCAAGCTCACCGGCACCAAGACCAGCGGCGATAACACATTTCAGGAACTGTGGTCGTGGCTGGGCACGTTCGGTTCATGGAACCAGGCGACCGTGGTCGTCGGTGTCGTCTCGCTCGTCGTGGTCTTCGGGCTCAGGCAGGTGGCCCCGCAGGTTCCGGGAGCGCTGGTCCTGGTCGTCGGAGGTCTGCTCGCCTCCTGGCTCTTTCAACTCGGGGACCGCGGCGTGGCTCTCGTCGGGGATGTGCCTCGCGGGCTGCCCGTACCGGCGATTCCGAATCTCGGCCTGATGTGGTCTCACGCCGGTGTCGTGGCCATCGCGGCAGTTGCGCTGGTACTGATCGGCTTCTCCCAGACGGCAGGCGATGCCCGGGCGTTCGCGGCCAAACACAACTACCAGGTCGACATCGACCAGGAGTCGGTCGCCCAAGGGGTGGCGAACACCGGTGCGGGGCTGTTCCAGGGCATGCCCGTCTCGACCAGCCTGTCGGCGAGTTCGCTCAACGATCGTTCCGGTGCCCGCACGGGACTGGCGTCACTCACCTCGGGTGTCATGGTTCTGTTGACACTCCTCGTCCTGGCCCCGCTGTTCTCCTCGCTGCCCAAGCCGGTCCTCGCAGCCCTCATCATCGAAGCCGTCGTCTCGGGCATGATCAACATTCCCGAGATGCGGCGCCTCGCCCGCGTTCAGCCGTTCGACTTCTGGATCGCGATCGCCGCGATCGTCGGCACCCTTGCGTTCGGCGTCCTCGCCGGTGTCATGATCGGAATCGGGTTGTCGCTGCTCTGGCTCATCGGAGTCGCCACGCATCCTCACATCCCCGTCCTCGCCCGGAAGCCGAAGACGGATGTCTTCCGTGACCTGAGCGAGCATCCGGACGACGAGCAGATCCCCGGTGTCGTCGTGATCCGCATGGACGGAGGCCTCTTCTTCGCGACCTCGGATGCGCTGGAGGATCGCCTGCGCGAGATCATCCACTCGGAGTCCGGGTTGACCGGAATCGTCCTGGACTGCGCGGGCGTCAACTTCATCGACTCTCAGGGCGCTGCGTCGTTGGGCGACGTCGTCACCCTCACGGCGGATGCGGGCATCGCCCTCCGCCTCGCCCGCCTGAAACCCGCAGTCAAGGCCACGCTCGACCGAGCTGGTGTCCTCCAACGCGTCGGAGCCGCCAACATCCACGGGAACGTCTCGACAGCCGTCCGGGCCCAGCTCGAGGCATCCGCCCCACCCCCGGAGCCGAACGACTGAGGGTTGCTCCCCGGACCGCCGGCAGGCCAGCATCGAGGCATGACCAAATACCTCATCTCCTTTCCGAGCGAAGCCATGGTCCTCACCGAAGACGAGTTCCCGATCGTCGTCGCCGAATCGCACGCCGTGATCGAAGAGGCGAAAGCCGCAGGCGTCTACGTGTTCGGCGGAGGGATCGAGGAGAGCGTCGATCCCGTCCTGGTCTCCGCCGACGGATCCGTGAGCACCACGATCTATCCCGGCAGCGAGGTCAAGGGCGGCTTCACCGTGCTGGAGCTGCCGACGCGCGAGGACGCGGTCGAGTGGGCGCGGAAGATCGCTGCGGCCTGCCGGTGTTCGCAGGAGCTCCGCGAGTTCGGCTACGACGCCGCGAGCTAGCGGCCCAACTCGACAGCCAGAAGCGCACTGGCGATCGCGGCCGCGTACGCCAGGTTCCCCTGCCAGGTTGGGTGGAAGATGTTCGGGCCTGTGAGAACAAACCACGGATGCGGGCTGTCCGCCGTGTGGCCGGTAAAGGCTACAGCCACGTAGCGGATGTGAGCGCCCGCTGCGGCGACGCTGGTCACGGCGCCCTGAATGGTCGCGTTGAGGGCCTGCTCCGCGGTATAGAGCGGCCCGGTGGAGACCAGCGGCGCGTAGCCGGTGACGAGGATCGTCGCCGCCGGGGACGCTGCCGCTATCTGGGAATACGTCGCGGCGAGGTTTGCAAACAGGGCGGGGAGCTGGGCCTGACGAGCCTGGATTGCCGCTGCACAGGGCGCGGATGCGGGGTTGACGGCGCAGACGGCCTGCAGCCCGGCGACGTCGAGGTCGTTGGCGCCCACGGTGACAGTGACGAGGCTGACGGTCCGGTTGACCGCGCCGATTTGGCTGGTGATGACGGTGGTCGTCGTCGCTCCGGCGCAGCTGACGTCACTGACAAGGTTTACGCTCGGCAGCCGGTCGAGCAGGAGAGGGTAGCTGGAGGCGGTGTGCGTGCAGTCGCTTGCCTGCCCCGCGGCGTAGGAGTCACCGAGCGCGACGTATCGCAGCTCCCGCCAATGCGGATCATTCCATGCACTGGCGGACGCCGGCGCCGCCGTACCCAGAGTCAGCCCCACCGCGGCGAGTGCGGCGAGAGCAACCGTGACCAAACGTGATCGAGATCTGCTGATGCGCATGGGCCGGAGCCTACGCCCCACACCGCCCGGCGACAATACTGAATATGTCTCATGTCTCAAGGCATCGGCTCATTGAGCGACAGAAAACAAGCAGCGTGTGACAGCGACCGATTGTGGAGATGGGGGGAATTGAACCCCCGTCCACTGCTGTGGTCATGTGCCTTCTACGGGTGTATCCAATGGAAGCGTTCTACTCGGCTCTGGTATTTGCCATTGGCAGCTAAACCAACGAGCCCAGTCTCAGTTGAAGTCCCTCTGCGCCCTCAGACGAAACGCAGAAGCAATCTCTCTAGCTAACGCCAGGATCCGGGTAGAGAGCATTCCCGGTCTGACGGTCTCTATAAGTTGCCGGAAGGAAACTTACGCCGCGAGGGCGAAGTCTGCCTTGGCAGAGACAGTGCGGTTTGAATTGGCACTTATTTTTTTGCGGGGATCGTTAACGAGATAACCCTGCATCCTCGACCCGCTTCTCACAATTGCGCAGGCAATGTCGAAACCGATCATCCCCATGCACGGCTTGTAGCCGGGTCACTGTCACACGCTGTTGAGTTGTCGAACTGCAATCGCCTGAAGGCGAGCTCATCAGCATACAACATTCTGAGGTCCCGTTCTATGCCACGATCACTTCATGGCGGAGACGATCATCACGGTCCAGGGCGAGTACGAGTTGAAGCATGCGGCCGAGCGCGGATACGTCCGACTGTCCGTCACCTTCGACGGACCCGACCGGGAGGAGGTGCTCGCCCACACCACCGAACGGCAGGCTTTCCTGGTGAGCGAACTGCGGGACCTGCACGATTCCCAGGCCGGACCGGTCACGTCCTGGACATCCGGCTCCCTGCGCGTCTGGGGCGACCGCCCCTGGAGCCAGACCGGGGAACAGCTGCCCGTCATCCACCACGCGGAGCTCGACCTCGAGGTGACCTTCAGCGACCTCGCCGCCCTCTCTGACTGGGTCGGAACCACCTCGTTGCTGAGCGGCGTGACGGTCGCCGGCGTCACCTGGAGCCTGACGGATGCACGCCGCCAGACCCTCGTACAGGAAGCCAGGCGACGCGCGGTCGAGAATGCGGTGGCCAAGGCGACCGTCTATGCGACCAGCCTCGGCCTGAGTACGGTCCGTCCGGTCGCGCTCAGCGACCCGGGGATGCTCGGCGACGGGTCGGCGCCGGTCCAGCCCCCTCAGCCCCTGTTCGCGCGTGCCGTCTCGGACACGTCGAACGCATCCCTTACGCTCAAACCCGAGGAGATCGTCATCCAGATCCAGGTGCACGCACGGTTCGCCGCGTCGTGACACGACTGCCGCTCAGTCAGCTGGGCTCGACGAGCACCGCGCGGAGGGATGCGAGTTCGAGCTCGCTGAGACCCGAGTCGAGCAGGTACTGGCGCACACTCCCATGCTCCTTCTCGATGCGGGCGATCGCGCCGTCCAGCGCCTCGGGAGGGCTGCCGCCGAGCAGGATGCGCAGCGACGGCGTGATCTCGACGTCGTGGCTTTCGACCAGGGTGAGCATGGCATCGAGCCAGTCTCCGCTGAGATTCGACTCCGACTCCGCGTAGTCGGCGATCACCGTCTCCCGATCGACACCGACGGCCAGGAGCGCCAGCGCGACCACGATGCCGGTGCGGTCCTTGCCTGCCGTGCAGTGGATCAGCACGCCCTCGTCGCCCGAGCCGGCGAGCTCGCGGAGTGCTGAGACCACGACATCGGCATGGAGGGTCAGGATGCGCTCGTAGAGAGCTTCAAGGCTGATCCCCACGGTGTCCTGGGACGCGCCGGATCCTTCGAACACCGGAAGTCGCAGCACCTTCGCGTCGAGGCCGGCGATGTCGTCGGGCATCGCTTCGACTTCGAAGTCGTCGCGGAGGTCGATGACCTCCCGGACCCCGAGCTCGCGCAGAGCCTGCCTCCCCGCGTCACCGAGGGCGTGGATGCCGTCAGAACGGAAGAGCTTGCCCGACCGGATGGTGCCGCCGTCTGCCGGATAACCTCCGACATCGCGGAAATTGTAGGTGCCGGGAACGGGAATGCGGCGCGCGGTTCTCATCGTCTCCACTCTGGCGTCCTTCCGTTCAGCGGGCAACGGCTGCACCTACTCCCCCAGGTGCCGGCGGCTGGCCATGGCCCGATCGGCTTCGCGCTTGTCCTGGCGTTCGCGCAGCGTCTGCCGCTTGTCGTATTCGCGCTTGCCTTTGGCGACGGCGATTTCGACTTTCGCGCGGCCGTCGCTGAAATAGATCGACAGGGGGATCAGCGTGTATCCGCCCTCTTTGACCTTGTTGTGGATCTTCAGGATCTGCGCCTTGTGCAGGAGGAGCTTGCGCTTGCGGCGAGGCGCATGGTTGTTCCACGTACCGTCCGCGTACTCCGGGATGTGCACGGCGTCGAGCCACGCTTCGCCTCCGTCGACGTACGCGTAGCCGTCGACGAGTGATGCGCGGCCGGCCCGCAGCGACTTCACCTCGGTACCGGTGAGGACCAGTCCGGCCTCATAGGTGTCTTCGATGGTGTAGTCGTGGCGGGCTCTGCGATTGGTGGCCACCACTTTCTGGCCACGTTCCCTGGGCACGGCTCTCTCCTGAACAAACTCGTCGGGTTCCCGCTGCTTTTCAGCGAGCCAGACAGTCTATCGCGTCTAAACCTTGAGGTAACGACTGATGGCGAAGTTCGCCGAGATCGCGGCGAGCACGATACCGACGAGGAGCAGTATCGGTACCACCACCAGCGCGTCGTTCTCACTCACGAAGTTGATCGAGACGATGCGATTGGCGAGGTAGCCCCGCACGAAGAAGTGCACGATCGCGAAGACCGCTCCTGCCGCGAGCACCGACCCGATGAGAGCGGCGAACACGCCTTCGAGCACGAACGGAGTCTGGATGAACCGGTTCGACGCTCCCACCAGCCGCATGATGCCGAGTTCCCTCCGTCTCGAGAAGGCGGAGAGGCGGATGGTCGTGGCTATGAGGAGCGCCGCAGCGACCAGCATGAGCACGGCGATTCCGATCGCTGTGTAACTGGCGGCGCTGAGGATGGAGAAGATCTGGTCGAGGTAGCTGCGCTGGTCGACGACGCTCTGCACTCCGGCCAGCGATGACAGCGTCTCGGTCAGCACGTCGGACTGCGACGGGTTCTTCAGGTTCACCCAGAACGTCTGCGGAATCAGGTCCGGGGTGACGAAGTCGGCGACCGGGTTGCCTTTGAACTGCTGCTTGAACTGCTCGTAGCCCTGTTTGTGGTCCTGGAAGTAGAACTTCTGGATGTACGGGGTGAGCGTCGCCGACTGGAGCTGGGTCTTGACTGCTGCGATCTGCTCCGCCGACGCCTCACCGCCCGGGCACGCGTCGGTGGCGGTGCACATGTAGACCGCGACCTGCGCTCGGTCGTACCAGTAGGTCTTCATCTGGCCGATCTGCATCTGCAGCAGAACGGCCGTTCCCACGAAGGTGAGCGAGATGAACGTCACCAGGATGACGGAGACGACCATCGACATGTTGCGCCTGAGACCGCTGACGACCTCAGACCAGATGAGTCCGAATCTCATTTCGTCGGCCCTACGTTCTGTTCGCCCGGGTCCTCGTCGCGGCCCGGCGCGCGAAGCCCGAGCTTCTCGGCGAGGCTGAGCTGCTCGGGGAGCTCGTGATCGGTCAGTCGCGGACGGATCACCGGCTGGGTCGGGGGTGCCGCGAAGTGTGCGCTCAGCCGGGTCTGTCCGGTGTCGGACGGGGCGGATGCTGGCACCGGCTCGTATTGCGGGTCCGGCTGGGGCTGCTCGAACGGCGGCTCCGGCTCGACCTGCTCGTACTGAGGCACGGGCGTGGATTGCGGCGCGGGCTCGTGCCGCAGCGCCGGCTCGTGCTGCGGCGCGGGCTCGTACTGCGGTGCCGGCTCGGCGGCCTGCGCGTGCTGCGGGGCGGAGGGTGCGCGCGTGAGAGGCGGCACGGGCCCGGTCGCCTGGTGGAGCGGCAGACGGGTCGGCGCGGTGTCGCGCGTGACCGTGTCGGCAGGCTCGTCGGCCACCGCGATGTGCGCTGTCGGGATCGCGGCTGTGAAGCCGTAGCCACCGTGACGCTCGTCGCGCACGATCTGGCCGTTTACCAGTTCGATCACACGGCGCTTCATCTGGTCGACGATTCCGGCCTCGTGGGTCGCCATGAGCACGGTCGTCCCGCCGGCGTTGATCCGTTCGAGAACGGCCATGATGCCCGCGCTCGTCGCCGGGTCGAGGTTTCCGGTCGGCTCGTCCGCCAGGAGCACCTGCGGCTTGTTCACCACGGCGCGCGCGATGGCGACACGCTGCTGCTCACCTCCGGACAGCTCGTGCGGGCGCCGCGCGGCCTTGCCGTCGAGGCCGACCATCTTGAGCACATCCGGCACGGCCTCCTGGATGAAGCCGCGGGACTTGCCGATGACCTGCAGCGTGAAGGCGACGTTCTCGAACACCGTCTTGTTGGGCAGCAGCCGGAAGTCCTGGAAGACGACACCGATGTTGCGCCGGAAGTACGGGACTTTGCGGCTCGAGATCGTCCCCAGGTCCTGTCCCAGGACGTGGATCTTGCCTTTCGACGGTTTCTCCTCTTTGAGGATCAGCCGGAGGCAGCTCGACTTGCCCGAGCCGGAAGCACCGACGAGGAAGACGAACTCTCCGCGCAGCACTTCGAGGTTGATGGCATTGAGCGCAGGGCGCGTTGTGCCCGAGTACTGCTTGGATACGTGATCGAACCGAATCATGACCCCTTGAGCCTAAGCAGACCTCGCTGCAAATGCAGCAGCGACACTCAAAAGGTTTGTCAGTCGATGTGAGCCATGGAGCGCCATCGAATACCCGCAGCGATGAATCCGTCGAGGTCGCCATCGAACACGTTCGACGGGTTGTTGACCTCGAATTCGGTGCGCAGGTCTTTGACCATCTGGTACGGCGCGAGCACGTAGCTGCGCATCTGGTCGCCCCAGCTCGCGGTGATGACACCCGCGAGCTCCTTCTTCGTCGCCGCCTCCTGCTCACGCTGGAGCAGGAGCAACCGGGACTGGAGCACGCGCATCGCCGCAGCGCGGTTCTGGATCTGGCTCTTCTCGTTCTGGCAGCTGACGACGATGCCGGTCGGGAGGTGCGTGATCCGAACGGCCGAGTCGGTCGTGTTCACGGACTGGCCGCCGGGGCCCGACGAACGGAACACGTCGACGCGGATGTCGTTGTCGGGGATCTCTATCGACTCGGTCTGCTCGATCAGGGGAACGACTTCGACGGCGGCGAAGCTCGTCTGCCGCTTTCCCGCGGAGTTGAATGGGCTCATGCGCACGAGGCGGTGCGTGCCCGCCTCGACCGACAGGGTGCCGAAGGCATACGGCGCGTCGACCTCGAAAGTCGCGGACTTGATGCCCGCCTCTTCGGCGTAGCTGGTGTCGAGAACGGTCGTCGGGTAGTTGTGGTGTTCGGCCCACCGCAGGTACATCCTCAGCAGCATCTCCGCGAAGTCGGCAGCATCGACTCCCCCGGCTCCAGCACGGATGGTGACCACGGCCGCGCGAGGATCGTACTCGCCGCTCAGCAGGGTCTGCACTTCGAGTTCACCGAGCGTCTTCTGCAGCGACTCGAGTTCGGCCCGCGCTTCGTTCGCGGACTCTTCGTCGCCCTCGCCGTCCGTTGCAAGCTCGACCAGGACCTCCAGGTCGTCGAGGCGCCGCTCGATGCTGGTGATGCGCGCGAGCTCGGTCTGGCGGTGGCTCAGAGCACTGGTGATCTTCTGTGCACGCTCGGTGTCGTCCCACAGGTCGGGCACACCCGCTTCTGCGCTGAGGCGGGCGATCTCCTCGGTGAGCCTGTCGACATCGACGACGGCCCGGATGTCACCGAAGGTGGAGCGCAGCTCGGCGATCTGCTGCGTGAGATCAAGTTCAATCATGGCCATCCCAGCCTACCGTTCTGAGTTCATGCCCCGTCCCGGACCACCACCTGAGGTCGTTGTAGTGTGATAATCAATGACTTCCGAAGAGCGCGCCTTCAGTTTCCGTTCGGTCGCGCTGGCCGCTTTTCTCCCGACTCTGCTCTTCTCCGTGGGCGAGGGCGCGATCATTCCGATCATCCCCATCGCCGCCAACAATCTAGGAGCGAGCCTCGCCCTGGCTGGCTTCATCGCGTCGATGATCATGGTGGGCGAACTCGTCGGCGACATTCCGAGCGGATGGGTCGTCAGCCGCTTCGGCGAGCGCACATCGATGATCTGGGCGGCTGTTCTCGCGATCGCCGGTGTGATCGTGTGTCTCGTCGCCCCCAACCCGCTCGTCCTGACGATCGGGATCTTCGTCGTCGGTCTCGCGACGGCGGTCTTCGCACTGGCGCGCCACGCCTTCATGACGTCGTATGTACCGGTGCGATACCGGGCGCGGGCGCTGTCGACTTTGGGCGGCATCTTCCGGGCCGGATGGTTCGTGGGACCGCTGATCGCGTCGGTCGTCATCCAGGTGACCGGCAGCACCCAGTCCGTCTTCTGGATCTTCATCGTGAGCTGCCTGGGCTCCGTGATCGTCCTGATCGCCCTCCCCGACCCCGAGAAGATGTTCGGTGCGCCCCCGACGGAGGTCGGCTCCGACGGGGTCAGACGCAGCGAAGGCGAAGAGGAGGCGGCGGAGCGCACCCAGGGGTTGTTCCGCACCATCTGGTCCTATCGCGGCGTTCTTGCCCGGATGGGCACCGGAGTCGCACTGATCGGCGCACTCCGTTCGGCGCGCACCGTCCTCATGCCGCTGTGGGCGGTCAGTATCGGGATCAGCGAGAGCAACACAGCTCTCATCATCGGGATCGCGGGCGCGATCGACTTCGCCCTGTTCTATTCGAGCGGCCAGATCATGGACCGCTTCGGCAGGATGTGGAGTGCGATCCCCTCGATGACCGGTCTCGGTCTCGGATTCATCGTTCTCGCATTCACCCACGATCTCCCGACGAATGTGGGCTGGTACATCGCGGTGTCGATGTTCCTTTCCGTGGCGAACGGTGTCGGCAGCGGCATCATCATGACCCTGGGCGCCGACCTCGCCCCAAAGGAGCAGCCCGCACCGTTCCTCGGAGCGTGGCGGTTCTCCGGCGATGCGGGATCCGCGATCGCACCGCTCGTCGTGTCGCTCCTGACGGCCGTGGTCTCGATCGCGTTCGCGAGCGGAGTGCTGGGGATCGTGGGCGTGGCCGGAGCCGTGATGCTCTCGCGGTTCATCCCCCGTTACGTGCCGCGGCGCCCACGCGCGACTCCCGAATAGCCCACGCGCGACTCCCGAATAGTCTGGGCTGGAATAGGCGCGCAGGTGCGCCGGTTGTGATGCATGCAAACGCATACACAGAGACGGGATCGCGATCATGGCCACACTCGAACTCGGCATCGACACCTTCGGCGACGTCACCGAGGATGCCGACGGACGACCACTCAGCTACGGGCAGGTCCTGCGCAATGTGGTCGAGGAGGGGGTGCTCGCCGACCAGGTCGGGCTCGACTTCATCGGCATCGGAGAGCACCACCGCAAGGATTTCGCCGTCTCCGCTCCCGAGATCGTCCTCGGCGCCATCGCAGGGCGCACCACGAACATCCACCTCGGCACCGCCGTCACCGTGCTCAGTTCGGACGACCCCGTGCGCGTCTTCGAACGATTCGCGACACTCGACGGCGTCTCCGGCGGGCGCGCGGAAGTGATCCTGGGCCGCGGGTCGTTCATCGAATCCTTCCCGCTGTTCGGCTTCGACCTGACCCAGTACGAGGAACTGTTCGAAGAGAAGCTCAACCTCTTCGCCGAGCTCCTGAAGGAGGAACCCGTCACGTGGACGGGCGGACTGCGGGCATCCCTCGAGAACCAGAGCGTCTACCCCAAACTCGACAACGGCCCGCTGAAGACCTGGGTCGGCGTCGGCGGCAGCCCTGAGTCGGTCGTTCGTGCGGCGCACTACGGCCTCCCCCTCATGCTCGCCATCATCGGAGGCGGGCCGATGCGGTTCCAGCCGCTCACTGAGTTGTACAGGCGCGCGCTCGAACAGTTCGGCAAGGATACGGACCTGCCGATCGGGGTGCACTCCCCCGGATTCATCGCCGAGACCGACGAAGAGGCCAAGGAGATCCTCTGGCCGCACTACGAGACGATGACCAACCGGATCGGACGGGAGCGCGGCTGGCCGCCGGCGACACGAGCGCGCTTCGAACACGAGGCCGGCGAGGACGGCGCGCTGGTCGTCGGCTCCCCCGAGACGGTCGCCCGCAAGATCGCGTACGCGGCCAAGGGACTCGGCCTGTCGCGATTCGACCTGAAGATCAGCAACGGCACCCTCGGCCACGACCACCTGATGAAGGCGATCGAGCTGTACGGCACGCAGGTGAGGCCTCTCGTCGAGGACCAACTCGCCTGACACGGTAACCTGTTACCGCGCCAGCGGGAGTGGTGAAATTGGCAGACACGCAGGATTTAGGTTCCTGTGCTTTCGAGCGTGAGGGTTCAAGTCCCTTCTCCCGCACTTTCCAGACTCCGAGGGTTCACGTCCCTTCTCCCGCACTTACAGACCTGGACGGGCGACGCGCTCACCGCGGTGTTCGTAAAACAGGAGTTTGAGCGGCGGATGCGGCCGCATGGCGCACAATCGCGACAAAACCCCTGGTCGGATGCCCGTCCACGGCATCACGGCGCCCAGACTTCCTGAATTACGAACAATGGGCGGCCATCGGGGGCTCAATGAGACCTCAGGATGATCTTTCGGGTGGCGCATAGCGTTCGCATCGATTCCGCAGGCGGCCGCAGCTAAACTCTGAGCATTCCTTCGACCCGAGAATCACCTGGAGAATTGTGATCCATCACGCCGCACTCATTCCGTGGCTCGACCCGAACGTGATCATCCACTCGGCCGGACCGTGGGCACTCCTGGTGGTGTGCGGGATCATCTTCGCTGAGACGGGACTGCTCGTCGGGTTCCTGCTCCCCGGCGACACCCTGCTGGTCATCTCCGGTCTCCTCACCCACACGTCTTTCGTGTTCGGTCTCGACATCTGGTGGGTCGGGCTCGCCATCGCCGTCGGAGCATTCCTGGGCGGTGAGGTCGGCTATCTGATCGGCCACAAGTTCGGGCCGAGCGTCTTCGAACGCAAAGAGACCGGACTGTTCAGCATGGAGAACGTGCGGCGCACGAACAAGTTCTTCGAGCGCTTCGGCGCACTGGCGGTCATCCTCGCCCGCTTCGTCCCGATCGTGCGCACCTTCGCGCCGGTCGCCGCCGGCGTCGGCCACATGAACTACAAGAAGTACTCGCTGTACAACGCGATCGGCGCGCTCATCTGGGGCGCCGGCCTCACGTACTTCGGATTCGTACTGGGCTACATCCCGCCGGTCGCCGACTTCGTGCAGAAGTACATCGACCTCATCCTGCTGGGCGCGGTCGTCGTCACCCTGGTGCCGACGCTGTACCACTACATCCAGTCGACGCGGAAGGCCAGGAAGGCGGCCATCGCACGCGGCGCCGAAGCAGCGCTGCCGACGGACGCCGAGGTCGCGCTCGACCCGAGCGTGTTCCAGCGGAAGCCCTCCGAACTCTGACCCGTAACGAACTCTGACCCGTCACCGGTGCAGTTCGTCCTCGTGGGCGGCGTGCTCGGCCGGCTCCAGCTGGAAGGTCGAGTGCTCGACGTCGAAGTGTTTCGACAAGCATCCCGACAACTCATCCAGGAGTGCGCCGGTCGAACCCGACCGGAACACCTGCGCCTCCACGACGACATGCGCAGTGAATACCGGCGCACCGGAGGTGATGGCCCAGACGTGCACATCGTGCACATCCACGACGCCCGCCGTCCCGAGGATGTGTTCGCGGATCTGCGCGACATCGGTGTCCGCTGGAGCCGACTCGCTGAGCACGCGCACGACGTCTCTGAGCAGCACGAACGCACGCGGAAGGATCATCGCGGCGATCGCCAGCGACGCGATGGCGTCCGCCGCGACGAACCCGGTCAGCATGATCACGATCGCAGCGACGATGACCAGGAACGACCCGACCAGGTCTCCGAAGACCTCGAGGTAGGCTCCGCGCATGTTGATCGAGTGGCCTGCTCCCGGTCGCAGGACTAGGAGTGCCACGGCGTTCGCGACGAGACCGATGACGGCGACGACCAGCATCGGCGTGCTCTGAACGTCGGGCTGCCCCGCCTCGACAAGGCGGGTGATCGCGCCGACCGTCACGAAGACGGCGACGACGACGAGGATCAGACCGTTGATCAGCGCGCCGAAGACTTCCGCCCGCTGGTAGCCGAAGGTCTGCCGATCGGTTGGCGGGCGGGCCGCGACGATGGTCGCCATGAGCGCGATGATCAGTCCGGTGACGTCGCTGAGCATGTGCCCGGCGTCGGCCAGCAGGGCAAGCGAGCCGCTGATCCATGCCCCGACGGCCTCGACGACCAGCACGCATCCCACGATCCCGATCGCGATCAGGAGCCGGTTGCGGTTGGCCGCGTGGCCGTGGTTATGAGTCATCGTGATTCAACGGTAGGCGTGCCGCGCACGGCTCGCCAGTCGCGCGGCGCAGTTGGGAATGAGTGCCGTTCTCAACGTCGGTTCGCGAGAGCGCGTACGGCGGGAACCAGCTTCTCGAACGCCCTCGCGCGGTGACTTTCGGCGTTCTTCACGGCCGGGTCGAGCTCTGCGGCGGTGACGTCGTGCCCGTCAGGCACGAAGATCGGATCGTATCCGAACCCGTGCTCGCCGCTCTCGGCTGTGGCGAGCTCACCCGGCCACACGCCCTCGACGACCGTCTCCTCACCCGAAGGCAGGACGAGCGCGATCGTCGCTGTGAAGTGGGCACGGCGTTTGCCGTCGCCGAGATCGGACAGCTGGTCGAGCAGCAGTCTCCTGTTCGCCGCGGCATCGCCATGCCGGCCCGCCCAACGCGCCGAGAAGATGCCGGGCGCGCCACCCATCACGTCGACGCAGATGCCCGAATCGTCAGCGAGCGCAGGCAGGCCCGTGTGCGCCGCGGCGGCGCGCGCCTTGATGAGTGCGTTCTCTGCGAAGGTGACGCCGTCCTCGACCGGCTCCGCGCCGTCGTAGGCGACGATCTCGAGCTCGGGGGCGGATGCGCCCAGGATGTGCTGGAACTCCTCGAC
This sequence comes from Leifsonia tongyongensis, assembly GCF_010686705.1. GTDB lineage: Bacteria > Actinomycetota > Actinomycetes > Actinomycetales > Microbacteriaceae > Diaminobutyricibacter > Diaminobutyricibacter tongyongensis. The sequence goes on from NZ_JAAGWY010000002.1 coordinate 1,070,074, forward strand.
CTTGTGCGCGTTGTGGGTCGCGAGGACCAGGCGCACGGTCACCTCGCGGCCGCGATCGCCGCGGCCTGGATGCCGGCGAGCGTGGTGGTGCCCTGGAGTGCGAGATCGAGCAGCGAGTTCAGTTCGTTGCGGTCGAACGGTGCGCCTTCGGCCGTCCCCTGGACCTCGACGAAGAGTCCGCGTCCCGTGACGACCACGTTCATGTCGGTCTCGGCGCGGACATCTTCCACATACGCGAGGTCGAGCATCGGCGCACCGTCGATGATGCCGACGGAGACCGCGGAGACCGAGTCGATGAGAGGAGTGGCCTTCTGCGCGATGAAACGGTGCTCGCGGCCCCACTCGAGCGCGTCGGCCAGGGCGACGTAGGCACCGGTGATCGCGGCAGTGCGGGTTCCGCCGTCGGCCTGGAGCACGTCGCAGTCCAGCACGATCGTGTTCTCGCCCAGCGCCTTCATGTCGACGACGGCGCGCAGGCTCCGGCCGATCAGCCGGCTGATCTCGTGGGTGCGCCCGCCTATCCGCCCCTTGACCGACTCGCGGTCCATGCGGTCGTTCGTCGAGCGAGGAAGCATCGCGTATTCGGCGGTGACCCAGCCTTTGCCTTTGCCCGCCATCCACCGGGGGACGCCGTTGGTGAACGATGCGGTGCAGAGCACGCGTGTGTCGCCGAACGAGATGAGTGCGGATCCTTCTGCCTGGCGGCTCCACCCGCGTTCGACGGTGATCGGGCGCAGCTGGTCGGTGGTGCGCCCGTCGGCGCGGATGATTTCGTTCACCGGGTCAGACTATCTTCCCGTCGGAGTGCGCGGCGATCGCTCCGAGGTCGATGGTGCCGGTGCGCACCAGGTCGACGCTGGCGACCTCGGCCCCCATGAACCGATGCGCCAGCCGCATGAAATCGCCTGCATCGGCCCCGGTCGCTTCGTAGCGGATGCTCGGCGCGCCGGGCGCCGTCCGCTCCAGCCCCTGGCCGACGAGCACCCGGTAGACATCGTTCGCCGTCTCCGTGTCACTGGAGACCAAGGTCACGCCTTCGCCCATGACGTAGGAGATCGCACCTTTGAGGAACGGATAGTGGGTGCATCCGAGCACGAGAGTGTCGACCTGCGCGTCCCGCAGCGGCTGCAGGTATTCGGCCGTGACCGCAAGGAGTTCGGCGCCGCTGGTCACCCCCGCTTCGACGAATTCCACGAACCGCGGGCACGCCTGGCTGAAGAGTTCGAGGTCGGGCGCCGCGGCGAACGCATCCTCGTACGCGCGGGAATTAATGGTCCCGACGGTTCCGATCACGCCGACACGCCCCGTCTTCGTCGCGGCGACCGCTCGTCGAACGGCGGGCTGGATCACCTCGACGACCGGCACGTCGTACCGTTCCCGCGCGTCGCGCAACATGGCCGACGACGCCGTGTTGCAGGCGATCACGAGGAGTTTCACGCCCTGCTCGACGAGGAAGTCGAGGACCTCGAGCGAGTAGCGGCGCACATCGGCGATCGGCTTCGGCCCGTACGGCGAGTGGGCGGTGTCGCCGACGTAGAGGATCGACTCCCCCGGCAGCTGGTCGCGAACAGCACGTGCGACGGTGAGGCCGCCAACACCCGAGTCGAAGATTCCAATCGGCGCATCGGTCACAAGAAGCCAGCCTATAACTTCGGCCGGATCGCTAGGCTTGCCCCGTGTCCGGTTCATCCGCCCTCCTCACCGACCGTTATGAACTCACGATGCTGGATGCCGCGCTCCTCGCGGGAACCCACGATCGCGAGTGCGTGTTCGAGGCCTTCACCCGTCACCTCCCACCCGGTCGCCGGTATGGGATCGTCGGCGGCACCGGCCGCCTCATCGAGTTGATCGAGCAGTTCCGGTTCGGGGACGAAGAGCTCGAGTGGCTCCGGAGCGCCCACGTCGTGCGGGATGCGACGATCGACTGGCTCGCCGACTATCGCTTCTCGGGGTCGATCAGCGGCTACCGCGAAGGCGAGGTGTATTTTCCCGGGTCACCCTTCCTCGTCGTCGATGCGCCGTTCGCTGAAGGGGTGATCCTCGAGACGCTGATCCTCAGTGTGTTCAACTTCGACTCGGCGGTGGCCAGTGCGGCCGCACGGATGGTGACGGCAGCGGTCGGCCGGCCGATCGCCGAGATGGGTTCCCGGCGCGCGAACGAGCGCGGGGCTGTGGCGGCAGCGCGCGCCGCCTTCATCGCGGGCTTCAGTGCGACGTCGAACCTCGAGGCAGGGCGCACCTGGGGCGTGCCGACGATGGGTACGGCAGCCCATGCGTTCACCCTGCTCCACGACTCGGAGGAGGACGCCTTCCGCGCGCAGGTCGAAGCGCTCGGCGCAGGCACGACGCTCCTGGTCGACACGTTCGACGTCGAGCGCGCCATCGAGCGGGCGGTTCGTATCGCCGGCCCCGAACTCGGCGCGGTGCGGCTCGACTCCGGCGATCTGCCGTCATTGGTCCGCACGGTGCGCGCCCAGCTGGACTCCCTGGGCGCGACGAAGACGCGCATCACCGTCACGAACGACCTGGACGAGTTCACGATCGCAGCACTCGCCGCCTCTCCCGTCGATTCGTACGGAGTCGGCACCGCCGTCGTGACGGGTTCCGGTTTCCCGGCATCGGGAATGGTGTACAAGCTGGTGGCCCACCGTCCCCGGGGACACGTGGGCGACTGGATCCCGGTGGCCAAGAAGTCGGACGGCAAGGCGAGCGTGGGCGGGCGCAAACATCCGGTGCGCCGATTGGACGAGTCCGGCCGGGCGGTGGCGGAGGCCATCCACGTGATCGGAGAAGACGACGTCGTGAAGGATCGCGGGCGGGACCTGCTGGTCCCGCTGATCACCGACGGCGTCGCCGACCGACGGTACCTGGGCGCGGACGGGGTGCGCCTGGCTCGTGAGCACCGCGCTTCGGCCATGGCCGAACTCCCCGACCAGGCTTTCCGCCTGGGGCGTGGCGACCCCGTGCTCCCGACGATCTTCGTCTAGCGGATCGGCGCCTATCCGTCCTTCATCTGCTCGTAGATCTCTTTGCAGGTCGGGCAGATCGGGAACTTCTCCGGGTCGCGCCCAGGAGTCCACATCTTGCCGCAGAGCGCCTTGACCGGCTTGCCCGTCATCGCAGACTCGAGGATCTGTTCTTTCTTCACGTAATGCGCGAAGCGTTCGTGATCGCCCGGTTCGATGTTCTCGTGCTGGAGAAGCTCCTGGAGTTCGCGGTCGAGGGTCGTTGTTCCACCACCGTCGGGGATGCCGCCCGGTTCGGAGATGCTCGCGTCGTACATGGTTCCAGTGTAGGTCGGTCGGTGATCAGTCGTTCCGTGTCGCGAACGCCATCAGTTCGGGTCCGCGCCGGTCGAACACCCTGGCGCCCAGGTAGAGGCCGCCGAAGAGCACCCCGAAGCCGATCAGCACGGCCACGACCGGTGACACGGTGATCCAGAACGGCGCGACGAGGAGACCGAGTGCGAAGGTGGCGATGATGGGCGCCGCGAGCAGGATGATCGCGAAGAAGCTCAGCGACTGCACCAGCGCCGAGGACGCCCCGGAGGTCTGCGGCTGTGCGAAGGCGCTGTCGCCCGGCTTGGTCGCGGGATAGGGGAACATGGCCGACGCGAAGCTCGAGAGGCCGAGACCGATGAGCAGCAGGGCACCGCTGAGGGCGGCGACCGCCGGCAGGACCACCCAGTCGCCGAAGACGGCGGTCGTCACGATGGAACCGATCGCGATCAGCGGGATGCCGACCAGGATGACGGGGAACATCCGGCCGACCCGGTCGGCGATCCCTCGCGTGCCGGAGACGACGTGCAACCAGATGGCGGTGTTGTCGAAGGCGATGTCGTTGTGGATCGTCCACCCGAGGAACAGGCACATGATCGGCAGCGGAAGCAGGGCCGTGTAGTGCGCGGGGATGCCGGCGACGGTCAGCGCGACGACGATGAACACCGGGAAGATCGGGATCATCACGAAGGCGATCCAGTACCGCGCATCCCGGCCCCAGTAGGTGATCGAGCGGGCGGCGATGGCAGCGGTCGGTCCGCCGGGAAGCCGATCGAACCAGCCGAGCCCCGTGTACGCCTTCGCCTGCGCCTCGCGTTGGGGAGTCACGAGCATCTTGGCCACGAGTGCTGCCCACGCGAGCCAGAGGAGCCCGAGCGTCGCGGCAGCGATGAGCACCTGCAGCAATGCTGCCCCCCAGTCGCCTTGTGCGGCGGCACCCGGAGCCGACCACACCGCGCCGAGCGGGGTCCACGCGAGCCAGCCGGCGAACCCGTTGAGCACGCGGAGACCGTCGCGGCCCCAGTCCACGGTGAGCAGGAGGACGACCACGGGCGAGATCAGCACGATCACGAGAACACCCACGAGGCCACCGAACTCGCGTGACCGCCGGGTGGCGAGGAGGAAGGAGGCGACCGAGGTCGAGATCCGCGACGCCAGCACGCAGGTGGGCACCGCGAGCACCGCGCAGACGAGTGCGATGAACGCCGACCCCGGGTCGCGCGACCAGGTGATGACGGTCGTCAGCGAGCAGATCGCGAGCACCAGCGAGGGGATGCCGATGAGGGCGGCGAGCGCGAGTCCGGTCGCGAGCCTCCGGTTCGGGATGCCGAACAGCGAGAATTTTCGCGGGTCGAGGGTGTCGTCGACCCCGAACACCAGCGGGAGCAGCAGGAACCCGGCGACGACGACCGAACCGACGACGACCAGCACCGTGTGGACGACCGCGATGTCGGGCGAGAGCCGGGCGCCGACCAGCGCGAGGACGACGACGACCGTGATGATGGCCCCGTAGATGAGGCCGATCACGAGGCCGAAGACCTGCCAGGGGCTCCGTCGGAAGACGTTGCCCATCAGCCGGAGCTTCAGTCGGAGAAACTGTGCAACCACTCCATGCCTTCCGCCGCCTTGCGTCCTCCTGCGAGTTCGACGAAACGCTCCTCGAGGGTCTGCTCGCCGCGCACCTCGTCGACCGTTCCAGCGGCCAGCACACGGCCACGGACGATGATCGCGACGCTGTCGCAGACCCGCTGGATGAGGTCCATGCCGTGACTGGAGAGCACCACGGTTCCGCCGGCGGACACGTACCGTTGGAGGATGTCGATCACGTTGGCGGCCGACACGGGGTCGACGGATTCGAACGGCTCGTCGAGCACCAGGAGCCGGGGCGAATGGATCATCGCCGCAGCCAGGGCGATCTTCTTCGTCATGCCGGCCGAGTAATCCGCGACCAGTCGGTTGAGCGCATCCTCGATGCCCAGCGCCTTGGCGAGGTCGGCCGAACGCGAACGCACCACGTCGTTCTTGAGTCCCCGGAGGGTGCCGGCGTAGTAGAGCAGCTGCGCACCGGTGAGACGATCGAACAGCCGGAGCTTGTCGGGCAGCACACCGATCGTGCGCTTGGCCTTGACCGGGTCGGCCCACGCGTCGACACCATGGACGAGGATTCGCCCGGCGTCGGGGCGGAGAAGCCCCGTGACCATGGACAGCGTCGTGGTCTTGCCTGCGCCGTTCGGCCCGACGATGCCGTAGAACGAGCCGCGCCGAACATCGAGGGTCACTCCGTCGACCGCGATGGTGTCGCCGAAGTGCTTCACGAGGCCGGTCAGCGAGAGGACGATCGGGGCGGTCGCGGCGTCGGGGGCGACCGGCGTCTCGGTCGTCGCGGCCAGAACCGCTGACGAACCGGCCAGCTCGGCGAGAGGCGGCGCGATCGCGTCGATCTCCTCGGCCAGCGCCGCCTCATCGGAGACCCGCGCCTGGGGTTCCTCGATCGCGACGGGAAGGCTTTCGACCACCACGGCCTCTTCGATCACCGCCGTCGGCTCTTCAGCTGGGGATGTATCCACGACCAGCGCTTCATCCGCAACCGGAGTCACGTCCACGGTGGGAGCCGCTTCTACGACGGCCGGAGCCTCATCCACAACCGAAGTTTCCTCCAAAACCGATATTTCCTCAACTATCGGCGTCTCCTCGACGACGGGGGCCACCTCAACGACGACGGAGTCCTCCACCGGTGCAGGCGTCGACGAGACGGGCTTGGGCTCTGCGGGCTTCGGGGTCCGTGTTCGCGTAGCACCCGTCTTCGGCTGCGAGGTCGGGGGCGCGACGCGCGTTCGCGTGGCCGCCGGCTTGCGAGCCGGTGCCTTCGCGGCAGGCTTCTCAGCGGTCGGCGTCGCAGCCGGCGCATCCGAGGCATTCGCGTCGCCCGCGGTCGCAGCGACGGTGGTGGCGGTGCGTGTCGTCGAACGGGCGGCAGGCTTGCGGGTGCTGGCGGGCTTCCGCGCACGGATGCTCGCCGGTTGCGGCGCCGCGGCCTCCTCGGCCGGGAGCTCGATGGTGGCGATGGTCTCCGTGACCTTCGGCGCGGATTCGGCGACGACCGTCGACTCGACCGCGGCCTCATCCGATTCGTCCCGCTTGCGCTCGGCCGGAGTGCGCGTCGCGGGCCGCTTGGCGGCGGCCGTCGTGCGCTTCGCCGGACTCGCGGACGGACTCTTCGTAGCCGGCGATGATGCCCGGCCGGAACTCGTTCGCGGTGAGGGCGACCGCCGAGGGCTCGCCTTCTGTCCCGGCGTCTCGGAGGACTCGGTGCTGTCAGAAGGTGGGCGCTCGAAACTCACTCCGCTAACGTACCAAGACGCTCTCCGATCCGCGCGGCTTCGTGACGAAGTTCGGTAGTTCCACACGAAAACGCTGTGATTTCACCTAGGAAAGTCCTGTGAGGAATATCACGAGTCGGCAACGACCTGATCCACCCCTGCCCCTCGAAGGGGTGCGTCGGTAAACTGGCGACGGCATAAAGGGGTGTCGATACGCGTAAGTGCGGGTGAACGCCGTGTGAACGATCCTCTGGGGATGCGATTCGCGTGGCCGGAGCAGGCCAGACCAGGCGCTGCACTGAACACAAGGAGACGATTATGACCACGCAGGTAGTGATTCTTGCCGCCGGAATGGGCAGTCGGCTCGGCCGCACCCTTCCCAAGCCGCTCACCGAGCTGAGCGATGGCCGCACCATCATGCAGCAGCAGTTCGACAACATCCACCACGCCTTCGGCAAGGCCGCCAAGGTGACGATCGTCGTCGGCTACAAGCTCGAGCACATCATCGAGGCATTCCCCGACGCATCCTTCGTCTACAACGAGATGTACGACCAGACCAACACGTCGAAGAGCCTCATGCGTGCGCTCCAGGCGTCCAGCGCCGGCGGCGTCCTGTGGATGAACGGCGATGTCGTCTTCGATCCCGCTGTCCTCGACCGCGCAGCTGTGATGGTCGCACGCGATCAGACGTTCGTCACGGTCAACACGTCGTCTGTCGCAGACGAAGAGGTCAAGTACACGACGGGCGCCGAAGGCTACATCGAGGAGCTGTCGAAGACCGTGAAGAACGGCCTCGGCGAGGCTGTCGGCATCAACTACGTCTCGAGCGGCGACAAGGCGGCGCTGCTGCGCCAGCTCCAGCGCGTCGGCGACCAGGACTACTTCGAGCGCGGGATCGAACTCGCCATCGAGCAGGACCGCATGCTCGTCGAGCCCGTCGACATCTCCGACCTGTACGCGGTCGAGGTCGACTTCGCCGAGGACCTCGAGAGGGCGAATCTGTTCGTATAGTCGTATGGTCGCCGATGAGCGCTCCACCGTCGCGGTGAAGCCGACCAATACGATGGGTTTCGTGAGTACATACGCTGAAGTGCGCCCCGGGCAACGGACGCGTTCTGCTCGCTATCGTCACTCGCTGTGGCTGCTGACCAAGCGCGACCTGCGGGTGCGTTACTCGACGAGTGCGCTCGGCTATTTCTGGTCGATCCTCGATCCGCTGGTGATGAGCGCGATCTATTGGTTCGTGTTCACGCAGATCTTCAAGCGGTCCGTCGGCGAAGACCCGTACATCGTCTTCCTTCTCGCGGCACTCCTGCCGTGGATGTGGTTCAACGGCACGGTGTCGGACTGCACGCGCGCTTTCATCCGCGAGGCGAAACTCATCAGGTCGACCACGATCCCGCGAACGATCTGGGTCAATCGCCTCGTGCTGTCGAAGGGCATCGAGTTCCTCGCCTCCCTGCCGGTGATCGCTTTGTTCGCGATCATCAGCCATGCGACGATCAACTGGAACATCGTCTTCTTCCCGCTCGCCGTCCTCATCCAGGCCGTGCTGACGATCGGCGTCGGGCTGATCGTAGCCCCACTCGTGGTGTTCTTCCGCGACCTCGAGCGGGCGGTGAAGCTCTTCCTGCGCTTCCTCTTCTATGCGTCTCCGATCATCTACAGCGCGCGCGATCTTCCCGGCGGATGCGCACCGGGTGTTGCGGTGAAGCATTGCGCCACCGCGGTCGGGCAACAGGCCGACACCCTCTTCACCTGGCATTTCTGGGCTGCTTTCAACCCCCTCACCGGAATCTTCAGCCTGTACCGCTCGGCCTTCTTCCCCCAGGAGCTCGACTGGTTCCTCGTGGCAGTCGCCGCCGTCATGTCGCTGCTCCTGCTCGCACTCGGTTTCTTCGTCTTCAAACGCTGCGAACGCGCTGTGCTCAAGGAGATCTGATGACCTCACCGGTGATCCAGGCACGATCGATCGGCATCCGCTTCCGGCGCAATCGTGGTGGCCGCAGGCTCTTCAAGGACCTCTTCTCGCCGAGCAACCGGCGCAGCAAGCCCGGCGAGTTCTGGGCACTGCGCGACCTGAGCTTCGACGTTCAGCCCGGTGAGGCGATCGGCGTGGTCGGTCGCAACGGCCAGGGCAAGTCGACGCTCCTGAAACTCGTCGCCGGGGTCGTGCTACCCGATGAGGGCGATGTCGTCGTCGCCGAGGGCGTGGCCCCCCTGATCGAGATCACCGGAGGATTCGTCGACGACCTCACGGTCCGCGACAACGTCTACCTCACCGCGGGCCTTCACGGGATGACCAGGGCGCAGATCGACGACCGCTTCGACGACATCATCGCGTTCGCCGAGATCGAAGACTTCGTCGACACTCCCTACAAGCATCTGTCGAGCGGAATGAAGGTACGCATCGCGTTCTCGGTCATCTCCCGCCTCGAGGAGCCGATCATCCTCGTCGACGAAGTGCTGGCGGTCGGCGACCGCGGATTCAAGGAGAAGTGCTACGCACGCATCGAAGAACTGCTCGACGGCGGCCGCACCCTCTTCTTCGTGTCGCACAACGAGAAGGACCTTCGTCGGTTCTGTTCGCGCGGGCTCTACCTGGACAAGGGCAGACTGGTGCTCGACGGGCCGATCGACGACGTGCTCGCGTTGTACAACACCGACTACGGGGTCTGATTCTCGGCTCTCCTTCCGCGCTGACTCCTCCACAGGATGCGCATGCGGCGGCTCTGTACACAGAAATCGGCGCTGGCGACGGCCGGACCGCGGAGATGGTCGGATGCGGCGCTTAGCGTTGCCGCATGATCCGACGCAGAGCTCCACGCATCCTCCGACCGATCCAACGCCGTCCGGTGGCCTACCGCGTACCGTGGCAGGTCGAACGGGCGGATGCTCCGCATTACCGCATCCGGAATGCTGGCGACCACACTCTTCGCGGAGTCACGGTCAGCGTGTTCGGAACGTCACGGTTCAGGGTCGCGGCTCCCGCCGTCGTGCATCCGGGCGCGGCCGTCCACGCGACGGTCGACGGGCCGGATCCGGCTCGTGACACGATCCTGGTCGTCCGCTGGTTCGCACCTGACGGGGCCGAGTACCTGTGGCAGGTGAGCTTCTGATCCGCCCTCAGCCGGCCGACCCCGACCGCAGGTTGCGCTCGCGGATGTATTCGGCTGCGGTGAGGGCGTGCATCCGCTCGGGGAGGTCTCCCTGACCGAGCCCTGCGACGAGGGTCGCCGGGTCGACTCCGAGCACCGTCGCGATCCGCACGATGGTGTGGAGACTGGGATTCGCGACACCACGCTCGATCTTGCCGAAGTTCGTCACATGCATCTCGGCAAGGTCGGCGATGCTCTCCTGGCTGAGGCCGAGGCCGATCCTCGCATCCCGGACACGTTCACCGAAGAGGCGGGCGGCTTGTGAGTGGGGTTCAGGCATGCATCATGCCTATTGGTCCCAAGCGTGCGAAGCCAGAGTGCCACTGCCTCTACTGTTTGTGCTGCAATTCTGCAATACTCACAATACATGCAATGAATGCGGGATACATGCATTTCGTGTGCGGCACGTAGACTCGGGTGCAATGGCACGTACACCGAAACCGATCGTCTCGTCGACGGGGGGAACGCCGCGCGGCGGTCAGCCCCCACGTGCCCTCAACCGCGGAATCGACCGTTTCCTCGCAATTCAGCGACCGGTCGTGCTCGCCCATCTGCGATCGATCCGCCGCCGTAACCCGGGGGCGACCCCTGCGCAGCTCGCCGTCGTGCTGGAGCGCCGCTACCTCGCCGCTGTGACGACGGGTGGCGCCGCGGTCGGCGTGACCGCGGTAGTTCCCGCAATCGGCACCGGTGTGACCCTCGCACTCTCGGGACTCGAGACGGCGGGATTCCTCGAGGCGACATCGCTCTACGCCCAATCCCTGAGCGAACTGCACGGGGTCGCTGTGGATGATCCCGAGCGTGCGCGTGCGCTCGTCCTCACGATGATGCTCGGACGTGAAGGCTCAGACCTCGTCCGACAACTCGCCGGACAGCTCGGCGGCACCGGGGTGTCGCGAACCGCCTACTGGGGCGAGCTCATCGCTTCGAGTCTCCCGCGCACCGTGGTCGGTCCTCTAGTCGACCGGCTGAAGACCACCTTCCTGCGCCAGTTCGCCGTGCGCGGAGGAGCCAGCATCGTCGGGCGCGCGATTCCGTTCGGGATCGGTGCAGTCATCGGAGGCGCCGGCAACAACATGCTCGGCCGCCGCATCGTACAGAATTCACGTCTCGCGTTCGGACCGGCCCCCGAGACGTTCGTCCACGCACTCGACCTTCCCCCTCTTGTCGTGCGCACACGCCCGCGTGCCCTGACTGCAGCAGGAAGCGGGCTCAAGAGGTTCGGAGACGCGGCAGGCGGGGCTGCCGTGCGGGCCGGTCACGTGGCCCGTCGAGCGCTCCCGCGGCCGAAGCCTTCGTCGAAGCCTTCGTCAGCGCCGGAGCCGTCGAGCGAACTCTGAGACACCGGCCTCAGACGATCGGAGGCCGCCCGGCACGCGTCATCCGCCACACGGTGCGCCAGGCCAGCGGCCTGCGCTCGCCCGGATCAGTCCTCCAGCCTTCCGCCCAGCCCCTGAACCACGCGGCGAGAGCAGACGGCCGCCGGAACCAGCGGAGCAGCTGGATGCCGGTCCAGGCACCGACATACACGGGGATCAGGATCGCGGGAAGGTTGCGGCGCGCGAGCCACACGCGGTTGCGCGCATTGAGGCGGTAGTAGTACGAGTGGCGTGTCGGCTCGATCGCGGGGTGATGGGCGACCAGGTCTCCTGCGTACCAGGCGCACCGGCCCTGATCCCAGACCCGCCAGGCGAGCTCGATACCTTCGTGGGCGTAGAAGAACGGATCCGCCCAGCCGCCCGTCGCCTCGAAGAGGTCGCGCGGGATGACCACTGCACCCTCCCAGACCGAGAAGACGACGCTCGACCGGTCGGCCTCGCCTTTGCGGATGCGCGGCACCCAGCGACGGGGTGACGTGCGCCCGGACGGGTCGACGACCCGCGGCTGGACCATCCCGATGGCGGGGTCGCGTTTCAGGTGCGCCACCGCATCCGTCAGGAAGTCGGGCGACGGGATGCTCGCGTCGTCATCGAGGAAGAAGAGATACTCCCCCCTGACCAGGGGGACGCCACGGTTGCGGCCCGCAGGGATGCCGAGGTTCTCGTCGAGCGCGAGTGTGGCCACACCCGCAGGGAGCGGGGGGTGCGCGGTCTGCGGATCCCAGCCGTTCCCGACGACGACGATGTCGGTGCCGACGCCCTTCTGGGCGAGTACGGACTCGAGGCCGCGCCTGAGGTCGTCCGGACGCTTGCCCTGGGTGAGGACGACGACTCCGAACGTGACGGTCTCAGGACCGGACACGCTTGGAGGCCATGATCGCAACGAAATGCCCGACGAGCGCGAGGAAGGCGAGCGGCACCAATGCCACCACGAGGATGCGGTTCGCGAGTTCGTCACCGATGAACAGGCCGACGATCGCTGCCAGCAGAGCCAGCATCGTCAGCTCGACGGAGTGGTAGAGCCGGTGGAACGGCACGAACCGGGCCGCCCGCCTCAGGGTCGACACGAAGCCGTGCGTCGGCGCCGACTCGCCGTGCGTGTCCGTGAGCTTCGGCAGCCCGGCGTTCGCCCGGGCGACATGGACCATGTCGTTGAGCGCCTTGTTGAGCACGATGATGAGCGCCAGGGTCACACCGAGGGTCGTCCAGAGGTAGTCGGCGGGCGCCTGGAACGGGAACCCGGCGGCCCGGATGCCCAGGACGATCGGGATCAGCGCCTCCGTCGTGTAGTGCCCGACCTTGTCGAGAAAGACCCCGGCGGGTGACGATGTGCCGCGCCAGCGAGCGACCTCGCCGTCGCTGCAGTCCACGAGCATCTGGAGCTGCCCCAGGATGAGTGCGAGGACCGCGCCCCAGATTCCTGGAATCAGCAGGGCGAAGGCGGTCGACCATCCGACCAGGATCATCAGCCCGGTGACGCCGTTCGCCGAGATGCTCGTCTTCAGCAGCAGCCAGGTGAGGTAGGGCGACAGGTTGCGGAGGTACAGCGACGCCGTCCAGTGCTCGGCGTTGCGCCGGCCCCGCACCTCGGGTGGCTGAGCGACGGCCCGAAGCTCGGCGATCGAGGTCGGATGGGCGCCGTGAGTTCCTGTTCCAGAGGCGTCCATGCCTACCTTCCCGTGTGTGCTGTGATGTTGCGGGTGAGCGAGAGGAAGCCCAGCACGAAGCCGATCCCCCAGCAGAAGTGGATGCAGGGCAAGACTACGAGAAACCAGAGCGTAGCGCGAAGGCCGCCGGACCGCATGAGGACGATCGCGGCGACGATGACGATGAGCAGGTAGAAGGCTGGGATGACGAAGCCGAGCAGGAGCCACGGGGCGGCACCCATCGCCGCCTGCACGATGCCTGCGACCCCCACGAGGAACCCCACCGTCACCGCGATCACCATTGCCGGCGGAACGAAGTAGCGGATGCCGTTCGCGGCCGGGAAGCGACGCGCGAGTTCGCCGCGCCAGACACCGGTCGAGACGAACTGCCGCGCGAGTCGATCGAGGTTCGGACGTGGGCGGTAGGTCACCTTGAGGCGTGGCGTGAACCAGACGACTCCACCGGATGCCCTGAGGCGCCGGTTGAGCTCCCAGTCCTGGCCGCGCTTGATGTCCTCGTCGAAGAGGCCGACGTCGAGCAGGCGCTGCCGCTGGAACACTCCGAGGTACACGGTCTCCGCCGGCCCTTCCTCGCCGCCGACGTGGAGTTTGGTGCCGCCGAGACCGATCCTGCTCCCGTATGCGCGCGCCACGGCGCGTTCGAACGAGGTGATTCCCTGGGCGTCCATGATGCCACCGACGTTGTCGGCGCCGGTGGCGAGGATCGTCTCGACCGCGATGCGCGTGTAGTCCACCGGGAGCACCGAGTGGGCGTCGACGCGTACGACGATCGGATAGATCGAGGACTCGATCGCCAGGTTCAGCCCGGAAGGTGTGGAACCGATCTCGTTGTCGACGATCTTGATGCGCGGGTCGGCCGCGGAGAGTTCTGCGACGAGTTCGGTCGTGCCGTCGATGCTGGGCCCGAGCGCAAGCGTGACCTCGAACGGTCCCGCGTAGTCCTGGGCCAGCAGACTGTCGACGGCGGCCCGTACGTGGGTGACCTCGTTCAACACGGGCATGACGTAGGACACACCGGGGAGGGTGTGCTCTGGTGCCTGTTCCGCCATCTGATCCATTCGCCGTTCGGGTCGGTTGAGCTTATCAGCCGGGACGTTTCGCAATTTGGCCACGCACACAGGAAGCCGCCCCCGTGGCTGGTCCACGGGGGCGGCTGACGCGGTCGCTGAGCGACCTACTTGGTGCTGAGGTTTCCGAGCGTGACCGTCGTGGTCTTGGTCTGGCCGCCGCGCACGTAGGTGACGTCCGCCTTGGATCCGCCCGCGAGTGCGCGGACCTGAGCGGTCAGGTCGGTGGCGCTCGTGATCGGGAGCCCGTTGAAGTTGGTGATGATGTCACCGGACTTCAGACCGCCCTTGTCGGCTGCGCCACCACCGGTGACGTCCTTGATCTCGGCGCCGACGGTGCTGCTCTTGGTGTCGTTGGTGGCGTCGGTGACCGAAGCTCCGAGAAGGCCGTGGCTGGCCTTGCCGTCCTTGATGAGCTCCTGCGCGATGCGCTGCGCGAGGTTCGCCGGGATGGCGAAGCCCACGCCGATGCTGCCCGACTGGCCGCTCGAGCTCGACGTGCTGCTCGCGCTGGCGATGGCGACGTTGACACCGATGATCTCGGCCTTGTCGTTGAGGAGCGCGCCACCGGAGTTGCCGGGGTTGATCGCGGCGTCGGTCTGGATGACCGGAAGGGAGATCGTCGCGGTCGGCGTGCTCTGGCTCTGGCTTCCGCTGCCGCCCTGACCGGGCAGGTCGAAGTTCCACAGGTTGAACGGACCGCCGTTGCCGTTGCCCTGCGTGCCGTCGCTGCTGTTCGGCGCCGCGGACGACGCGATGCTGATGCTGCGGTTCAGGGCGGAGACGATGCCGTTGGTGACGGTTCCGGAGAGACCGAGCGGTGCGCCGATGGCGACGGCGGTGTCGCCGACGTTCAGCTTGCTGGAATCGGCGAAGGTCGCCGGCGTGAGTCCGCTGGCGTTGTTCAGCTTGATGACGGCAAGGTCGGTGGTCGGGTCGGTGCCGACGATCTTGGCGCTGTAGAGCTTGCCGTCGTTGTCCTGCACCTGGACCGTCACGTTCGAGGCCTGGCCGTCGAGCGTGACCACGTGCGTATTGGTGAGCACGTAGCCGTCGGACGAGAGGATGATGCCCGAGCCGGTGCCGCCGGCGCTCCCGCCGGACGCGGAGACGGAGATCGTGACGACGCTCGGCGAGGCCTTGGCGGCGACCGCTGTGACGATGGTCGCGTCGTTGGGGTTGTTGACCGTGATGTTGGTCGCGCCCGAGGCGTCGCTCGTCTTGACGGTGGTGTTCTGCGAAGCGGCGTAGATGCCGACGACACCGCCGCCCGCGACGCCGCCGATGAGGGCGCCGATCGCCAGGGTCGCGACGATCAGGCCGGTGTTGCGCTTCTTGGCCGGCTTGGCTGCGCCAAGGGCCAACGGAGCGCCCGGCGCGGTCGCATAGCCGTGGGGGGCCGCGTACGGGGCGTAGACCGGCGCGGGCTGCCCGAACGAGCCGTGGCCGTAGTCGGGCTGCGGCGCGGTCGGCTGCTGGGCGGTCGGCTGCGAACCGACAGGAGCCGCGATCGGTGCCTGCGGAACACTCGGCTGCGGAACCGTGGGCTGCGAGTCGGCGGGCGTCACTGCTGCGGGCGCCGGAGCCTCGGCAGGAGTCTGAGGCGTGGATGCGGCAGGCTCGACGACCGACTCGGTGCGGTCGATTTCAGGCTGCGCCTTGGCGGACTCCGGCGTGTTCTCGGAGTCGTTCGGGGTGTCGGTCATTGTGTTGCTCCTTCCAAGCACTCACAGCATCCGCCTCTTACCTGAGCATTCTATTTGGACGCCCTGTGAGCGACCTTCCGCCTCTCAATGACTCTCCCGAGGCCGTGCGAACCCGCCGATCCTGCGAAGCCGTAAATTTGTCTCGGACGCCGTTCGCAGGGTCGAGCGGCGGAGGGAGCAGCATGGTGATTCCAGGATCGTGGCAGCGCGCGGCACGCGGTGCGGGCCTCCTCGCCTCCGACGGTCGCAGCGCGCCGACCATCTTCGCCGAGATGAGCGCGCTCGCAACCCGGACGGGCGCGATCAACCTGGGCCAGGGCTTCCCCGACGAGGACGGCCCCGCCGAGGTGCTCACAGCAGCCGTCGACGCGATCAGGCGAGGCGACAACCAGTATCCGCCAGGCATCGGGATCGCCGACCTGCGGCTGGCGATCGCGGAGCACCAGGAACGCTTCTACGGCATCCGCCTCGACCCCGACCGCGAGGTCCTGGTCACAGCGGGCGCGACGGAAGCGATCGCCGCGACCCTGCTCGCCCTGCTCGAGCCCGGCGACGAAGTAGTCACCTTCGAGCCGTTCTACGACGCGTACGGCGCGCTCATCGCGCTCGCCGGCGGCGTCCACGTCACCGTTCCACTCACCGGCGCCGACTTCACGCCCGATCCGGATGCGCTGAGGTCGGCGGTGTCCGACCGCACCCGGGTCATCCTGGTGAACAGCCCGCACAACCCGACCGGATCGGTGCTCCCCCTCGAGACACTCGAGCTGATCGTCGAACTGGCGCACCGCCACGATGCGGTGATCGTGACCGACGAGGTCTACGAGCACCTCACATTCGGTGTCCCCCACATTCCGATCGCATCGCTTCCGGGCGCGAGAGAGCGCACGGTGAGCATCTCGTCGGGCGGGAAGACGTTCAACACGACGGGCTGGAAGGTGGGCTGGGTCATGGCGCCGGCCGAACTGGTGACGGCCATCCTCGCTGTCAAGCAGTTCCTCACCTATGTCAACGCGGCCCCGTTCCAGCCGGCGATCGCAACAGGACTCCGCCTCGGCGATGACTATTTCGCCGGCATCGCCGCGGGGCTCCAGGCCAAACGCGATGTCCTCTCGGCCGGACTGCGCACGGCAGGGTTCGACGTGGCCGAGTCGCGCGGCACCTATTTCGTCGTCGCCGACGCCGCGCCGCTCGGGTTCACCGACGCCGTCGACTTGTGCCGGCAACTGCCGGAGCTCGCCGGCGTCGTCGCGATCCCGCTGTCCGCGTTCTGCCGGGGCGAGTACGCGGCGAGGACGGCATCCCTCGTCCGGTTCGCGTTCTGCAAACGGGTCGAGGTTCTCGAGAGGGCGGCCGCCCAGCTGTCAGGGCTGCGTCAGCGCTCGACCACGCGGTAGCGGCGCAGGGCGAGGGACGGGTTCGACTCCCGGACGGCATCGAGACGCTCCCTCGACACGGTCGCGGTGGTCAGCCCGGGGGTCTCGCCGAGCCCGGCGAGCGCGACCCCCATCGGATCGAGGATGACGCTCCCGCCCACGCCGATCGGCGGCGTCTGGTCAGCAGCAGCGACATACACGGTGTTCTCGATCGCTCGGGCGGCGAGAAGGGTCGACCAGTGCTTCTCCTTGAGGGGACCGCGGACCCACTCGGCCGGAACGAGGACCAGTTCCGCTCCGGCGTCGACGAGCCGTCGCGTCACCTCGGGGAACCGGATGTCGTAGCAGGTCTGCATCCCGACCCGGAAGCCGTCGAGGTCGAACGTCTGCGGTTCGTCCAGGCTCCCGGGCACGACCCAGGACGATTCCGACGCGCCGAACGCGTCATAGAGGTGCTGCTTCCGATAGGTCGCCTCCAATGCGCCATCCGGGCCGACTGCGACGAGGGTGTTCGAGAAGCGCGCCGGGTCGTCCGTGCGTTCCACCAGGCCGGCGACGACATGGATGCGGTGAGCCCCCGCCAGACGACCGAGCTCCGCCACGAAAGGTCCGTCGAGCGGCTCGGCCGCCTCCACGAACTCGGCGCCGAGCGGATGCACGAAGAACGAGGAGTACTCGGGGAACACCACCAGCCGCGCGCCGAGCGCCGCCGCACGCTCGACGAAGCCCGCGATCGACGAGCGGTTGGCCTCGACGTCTGCTCCGGGCGCGAACTGCACCACCGACACCACCGTCTCATCCGTCATTGCGGTCACTCCCTTCGAGAGGGAGCCGCACGGTGAACGATGTGCCGACGCCCTCTTCGCTCTCGATGGCCATCCTGCCGCCATGGGCGGTGACGATGGCCTTGGTGATGGTGAGGCCCAGCCCGACCCCGGGGACGGCGTTGCGCGTCGCGGTGGAGGCGCGGAAGAAGCGGGTCGAGAGCTGTCCGAGCTCGACCGCCGGAATCCCTATGCCCGAATCGCTGACGGTGATGCACGCATCCGTGTCGTCGCGCTCAAGGCCGACGGTGATCGTGCCCCGCGCAGGAGTGAACTTGATGGCGTTTGAGACGAGGTTGTCCACGGCCTGCCCGATCCGCTGGGCGTCTCCCCTGATCAGCAGGGGGCGGTCGTCCAGCCGCGCGACGAGATCGATGCCTGCGGAGTCCGCAGCGGGCCCGGCCGATTCGATCGAGGCGCCGACCACATCGCGGAGGTCGACCTCGCGGAGGTCGAGGGGGAACTGGCCCGACTCGACCTGGGCCGTGAAGAGCAGATCGCCGACGAGGCGGAGCAGCCGGTGCGCGTTGCGTTCTGCGATTCCCAGATACTGCAACTGCTCAGCGGAGAGGGGCGCGTCCTCGTCGTCGCGCATCAGCTCGAGGTACCCGAGGATCGAGCTCAGGGGCGTGCGGAGCTCGTGCGAGATGAGTCCGACGAATTCGTCCTTCAAGCGGGCGAACTCGCGAGCTTTCGTCATGTCGGTCGCGACGAAGATGAAGCCGACACGGTGACCGTTCTCGTCGAGTCGCGGAGTCGCCGTGACCTGCACGGGCACCTGCTTCCCGTCCGCGCGCACATAGGTCCAGTCCCGCGCCTCGGCGTAGCCGGCCCGGACGGCGTCGACGAGGGCCGAGAAGTCCCCTGGGCTCGACACCGTGACCTTGCGCACGTCCAGTTCGCGCAGACGCTCCTCGAGCTCCGACGTCAGATGGAAATCGACGACGTGGCGGCCTGCAGCCTTGACCTGCTCCTGAGTCAGGCCGAGCATCTTCTCCGCGCCCGGATTCCAGACATCGATCAGCCCGTCGAGATCGGTCCCGATCACCGACTGCTCCGTGACCGCGTTCCAGATGCTGAGGATGAGACGGTTGGCGGTCTTGAGGCGCGCTTCGTTCAGCGCGAGCTCGTCGCTCGCCCGCACGGCCTGGTCGAGCAGTTCTTTACGCTGCGCCGCCGCAGCCTCCGCCGCGGCCAGCTGCAGCCGGACCCGATGGGCGATCTCGTTGATCACGAACGCCACCAGCAGGTAGATGACCGGAGCGTAGAACGCCCGGACCAGGTCGGTGCCCGACGCTGCGCCCTCTGTGCGGACGATCGGGGCGAACAGCACCAGGAAGGTTCCGACCGCTGCGATCAGGGCGTTGAGGCGACCCTCCTCCGACGCGATCCACACAAAGGGAAGGAGCAGGATCGCACCGAACGGAGAGAGCGCCCCGCCGGTGCCGAGCCGGAAGAATCCGACGGCGATCAGGGAGATCACCGGAACCGCGATCGCCGCTTCTGTGGGGAGACGCGACCACGGCACGGCAGCTGCGAGCACGCTTGCCACGGCCACGAGCAGGACTCCGATGGTGAAATCAGCGAAGTTCGTGATCACTGCGACCGGATGCGGCGACAGCAGCAGGACGATGGCGATCGCGAAAGCGACGATGGTCGGGGCCTGTTTGACCAGCGGGGACGGCGAATCGAGCGAGATCCGCGAAAGCAGTCGGTCGAACGTCACGAGCGCCCCGATCCCTCGAGCATCTCGGTGATCGTCGCGGCGAGCTGCCGGGGACTGAACGGCTTCACGATGAACCGGTCGGAGCGCACCTCGACGGAGGCCTGGTCGGTGAGCATCTGGACCGACGCCGAGACGATCAGGATCCGTGTGGAGTCGAACCGGCTCTCCGCCCGCATCCGATCCACGACCTCGAGCCCGCTCATCCCCGGCATCGAGATGTCGAGCACGATGAGGTCGATGTCTCCGGGTTCGATCGCATCCAGCACCGCCTGCCCGTTGTCGACGGATGCGGCGATCTCGACGCCCGCCCGCTCGGCAGCGATGACCATGAGGGCGCGGATGTCCGGGTCGTCATCCGCGATGACCACCCGACGAAGGACGGCCGCGTCGCTCATGTGAAGAACACCACCCGGATGGCGACGAGCACCCCGACGACCACGAGTGCGACCATGGCCTTCGGGATCAGGCCGAACTCGGCCCGCCGATCGGCATCGATCTCGTCCTGGAGCACGATCTGCTGTTCTCGGTTCATCCCAGAACCCTCCCCGTCTTCTCGGTCTTGTCCCACGTCCGCGCCGCTCCCCGCCATTCCTTGATGTACGAGTCGACGGTCACCGCGCAGAGGATCGGCCCGTAGCCGACGATGTAGGTGAGCAGGGGCGAGAAGATGCGCCCGACACGCGTCGAGTCCACGAGTTTGACGAGCCAGGCCGCGACCATCGAGAGCGTGATCCAGGCATACACGAAAAGGGTCCACGCCGTCACGGCGGCCGGGGTCACCTCGACACCGAACCATCCCGGAACGACGTGGTCGATGAGTCCGGGGAAGAACGCCGAGATCAGCACGACGATCGAGATGACTCCGGGAAACAGGATCGCTTCCCGCCAGCTGCTCCGGCCCGTCTTCGGGTCGAGTTGCACGCCGAGGACCATCGCGAACACGTAGGTACAGGTGGCCAGGGCCCAGGTCGACCGGAAGACCGCCGCCGCGAGGTCGCTCTCGAGGAGAAACAGACCGACGAGACCGATCGTCGAGAGCACCATCGCGACGGGAAGCAGGAAGATGCTGAACCAGAACACACCGAACGAGATGCTGCCGAGTCGATGCTGTTTCGAGGGGCGGAACCACAACCTGCGGTACATCGTCGTCACCTGCACGTTTCCGCGTGCCCAGCGCAACCTCTGCTTCCAGAGGGCCGCGATGCGGTGCGGCTCCTCAGCGAGCACGACGGCGTACGGTTCGAACACCACCCGGCGGCCGGCGACCTGCGTGCGGAACGTGGTGACCGTGTCCTCGGCGAGTGTGGTGGTGTCGATCCGCCCGCCGATGGCCTCGAGATTGGTTCGCGAATGAAGCTGAGCACCCCCGGCGAGGCAGGCGATGGCGCCGAGCACGTTCTGGGCCCGCCTCGACGCCGCCTGCGCGAGCACGTATTCGAGCCCGATGAATCGGGTGAGGAAGTTGCGGTCGGAGCTGCCCTCCCGGATGAACGCGGTCACCGCACCGACCTCGGCATCGGCCAGGTGCCGTGTCATGCGCCGAAGGGAGTCGGGCAGGTAGATCACGTCGGCGTCCATGATCAGGAGCGCCTGCATCCAGTCCTCCGCGAGCACCGCGCTGATGCCGTGGTTGAGCGTGTGCGCCTTGCCCTCGCCGCCCTGCTCACGGCGGAGGTGGAACACCCGGCCTGGATGAAGGGCCGCCATGGCGAGCACGACCTCTGCGGTGTCGTCGGTGCTCGCATCGTCGACGACGTAGATGCGCAGCGCATCCGCCGGGTAGTCGAGGGACAGCAGCCGTTCGATCGATGCACCGATGACCGCCCCCTCATTCCACGCCGGCACGATCACCGCCACCCGGGGCAGGTACGGCGCCGCGCGCCCGTAGTGGTTGATGAAGGCATGAAACGGGATGATCACGAACTGGTACGCCATTGCGACGATGGGAACCGCACCAAGGGCGACGAAGACGAGCAGCACCACGGTGAGCACCGTCAGCCAGAAACCGTTCCCGTCCACGTGGGCTACCTCGACGTCGCGTCGCGAAGGATGGCCGCCACCCGGTCGTACCGGCCGACGGTGGCGGCCGAGTGGCTGTCGGTGGATGCGACCACTCGCGCGCCTGCGTCGAGTGCGGCCCGTACGGCACGCGGCCCCGGGCATCCCCATTTCTCGTTGACTTCGATGAGCGTCCCCGTGCGCGCCGCCGTCTGCGCCCACGCGCTCAGCTGGTCGTCGCCGAGGTCGTCCTCGGAGAGCCCCACCTTGGGCAGGATGGAGAACCAGTGCGCGAGCTGGGCGTTCGCCGTGTGCTCCATGGCGCGGTTGCCCGCGACGATCAGGAGGTCGAGCGCATCTGCCGCTGACAGCCCGTCCGCGAGCTTCGCCCGCGTCTGCGCCGGCGACCAGGGACCTTCCGGTCCCGGGAACTGGTGGTCGCCGATGACGATGGCGTCGGGACCTCCCCTGCCTGCGACGAGCCGAGGCGGAACATCGACCGCTCCGGTCGCATCGAGGAGTTTGGCCTCGACGCCCGTGAACACTGCGAGAGAGGGATCGCGCGGCTCGGCCGCCACCGCCGCGAGGAATTCCGGCACCCAGGTCGTTGCGCGGCGCACGTGGTCGGTGAGACGGAGCTCGCGCAGCCCGGCGGTCGCCGCGGCGGCGAGGTTCTCGGCGAGCGTGCTCTCGGCGTCATCCGAGAACGTCGAATGAACGTGATAGTCGCCGAGGAGGGCCTCCGCCACTACTCGCCCGGCCCCTCTGCGTGCGCCGCGTTCTCGGAGACGAGCACATCGGCTGGATCGAGGAAGACGTCCTCCAGGAAGCGGACGTTGGCTAGCTCGACGAAGTCGACCTTCGACGGCACCTCCTCGCCGATCACCAGGTCGTGAAGGAGAGAGGGCATGTCGACACCCGCGGCGATGGTGAGGGGCATGGCCCCCGGAAAGCGCGGATTCACTTCGAGAAGCGCCGGCACTCCGCTCGCGCTGTAGCGCAGTTGCACGTTGGCGACGCCGGTGAGCCCGATGGCGCGGGCGACGGCGGCGGCCGTGTCGGACAGTTCAGCACGACGGACGGTGCGTCCCGCGATCGAGACGCCGGAGTCGACCCGTTCTCGGGAACGCGGCACTGCGGCGATCACCGCGCCGTCGAGGCCCGCGAGGACGTCGACGGAGAACTCGTCGCCGGGCAGGTGCTCCTGGATGATGATGCTCTCGTCGTCGCCGAGCGCTTCGAGCGCCGGTCTGTCTGCGACCACGCGGACTCCGCGTGACCCCGCGCCGCTTCGGGGCTTCACGATGACCGGAAAATCCCAGTCGTACGCGCGTCCGTGGCCAGTGAGCAGCCGCGTCACGGGAACCGTGACCGTCGGGCTGCAGCGCTCGGCGAGAAGGTACTTGTCCAGGCAGACGGCGAGAGTTTCCGCACTCGGTGCGGCGAGGCGCGTACCGGCCGCAAGAAGCTCATCCCTGCGGGCCGCCAGGCCGGGCAGCTCGGCGTCGACGGTCGAAAACAGTACGTCGATGCCGTCGGCCGCGCACAACTCGATGAGGTGGTCGACGAACCCGTCCGAGCGGCCGGCCGGCACGATCCGGCGCCGAGCGGACTCGACCAGGTAGAGCCCGCTCGCCCAGCCGTCCATGTCGGCGGCGAAGACCTCCACGTCCTGGCGCTTCACGAGCGACCGGAGCACAGCGACGCCGGCTGGTCCTCCGACCCCGGTCACGAGGACCCTCGTCATGGTCGTTCGCCTTTCAGTCGCGCGGCGTTCGTGATCGATGACGCGGGGACCGAGATGTCGACGGTGTCCTTGATGACTTCGAGTGGTTCACAGCTCGTGCCTCCCCCGAATCGCGACCAGTACCGGGCCGTGGCGAGCACGAAGTCGGGCTCGAGATAGGCGCGCACTTCGGTCTGGGACTCGAAACAGCGGATGAGCGCGAGTTTCGCATCCGTGAAACCGTCGATGGGCACGAATCTGGTCGGGCGGAAGTCGATCGTCGCAGAGGGGCTCTGGTAACAGCAGACGGTTCGCACGGCGCGCGCTGCGATCAGGGTCGCCGCGTGCACGGCGCGATGGTCCTGGTGGCGCTCGTGGGCGCTGTGCGTGTAGACGATGTCCGGCCGGACCTCCGCGATGACCCTCTCGATGATTCCGACAGTCGGATCCGCCGCCGAGATCTGGGTGTCTTCGAGGTCCTCCATGAAGAGGCGGGCACCGAGGAGCTCGGCAGCGGCCAGGGACTCGTGCTGGCGGTCGTCGGCATCGCCTCCGCGGGCGCCGCGCGACAACGTGAGGATGACGACACGATTGCCCGCCGCCCTGTGGGCTGCCAGGATGCCGCCCACGCCGATCTCGACGTCGTCGGGGTGCGCTCCGATCGCCAGGACCACCTGCGGCTCCTGCGCGGTCTTCGTGAGACGGCCCTTGGCTGCGAGACGGGTCACGAGTGCGACGAGGTCGGCGGACGCGATGGGCTTCGTCAGGAACTCGTCGGCCTGGCTCCTCAGCGCAGAGACGGCGTAGTCGATCGAGACGTGCGCGGTCATCACGGCGACGGGAAGGTCCGGATAGGTCCCGCGCAACTCCTTGAGGAGGTCGAGGCCGCTGATGCCGGGCATCTCGATGTCGGTGATGACCATGTCGGGCTCGAACTCCGCGATCCCCGCGAGCGCCTTCGCCGGGTCGGTGATGGCCAGAACGAGGGCGTCAGCCCGCTTCTCGAGGACCGTCTTCATGAACAGCGCGACATCCGGATCGTCCTCGATCACGCAGACCCGGTACTTCTGCTCCGCGTTCGCCATCCGCATCCCCCTCTGCGTCCAACTCTATGGGCCGAGGCGCGATATTCCACGCGATCTGGCCTGCGTGCGCCGGACGTTGCCCGTTTCGGCACCCGGTGGTCGGGGTCGCTCCCACGTCGTGTTAGAGTAGATTTTCGTGACGCGGGGTGGAGCAGCTCGGTAGCTCGCTGGGCTCATAACCCAGAGGTCGCAGGTTCAAATCCTGTCCCCGCAACGACTGTCCTCTCAGGACACAGGAACCCTCGAACCCTCACCGGTTCGGGGGTTTCTTGTTTGTCCGGGTAGATCCTCGCGCCGCCTCCCCGAGTTCAGGAGCCGAGCGTGACGGTGACCGTCTTGTCGCGGACCGTCGACGGCCCGGGCGAGGGAACCTGACCCACGATGGTTCCCACCGTGCCCTGCGTGATGGCGGTCGGGTCGACGACGAGGCGGAGTTCCAGACTGCCGAGGGCCAGGAGGGCATCGTTGACCGACTTCCCCATGAGGTCGGGGACGACGATCGGACCGCCCCGCGATCCTGCGGCGGTCGTGAGCTTCTCCTGCGCCTGTTCGGACGCCTTCGTCGAGAAGTAGTACGCGATCGCGCTACCGACGGATGCCGTGAGACCGCCGATGAGGGCGCTGGTCGTCGTCGCGTTGTTGCCCGCGATCTCGGCCGCGGTCAGCACGAGAAGGCCGACGACCAGGCTCACGGCGATCCAGCTTCGGACGACGCTGCGATCAGCACTGCTCGATGCAGTCGCCGCTCGCGGCCAGCCGTTGACGACGAGCAGCACGCCGACGACCACCACGACGAGGATGATCGCTCCGGTCAGGGCCCACGGCGGCAGGCTTCCGAGTGTTGTCGATGAGGGGGCGGTGGGACTCTGCGCTTCCGCCGGTATTCCTTTCATGGTTCCTCCCTGGTGGTGCACTCCAGAGCATCGTCCTGCCCGGACGTCACCGCATCGGAGTTGCCTCCGATTTCCGCTGCGTGGCGGCACGGACGCCGCCGATGCTGGCCGTCGCGCGCATCCGCCCGCTAGATTCTGAACTGGGGCACGGAGCCCCACCAGAAAGGGGCACACGAAACATGGACTTTTGGAACAACTTCTGGAACATCATCTGGATCTTCTTCTGGAGCTTCGCGTTCGTCGCGTACCTGTTCGCGCTGTTCGCGATCATCGGCGACCTGTTCCGCGACCACAAGCTGAACGGCTGGTGGAAAGCCCTCTGGATCATCTTCCTGGTCTTCGTTCCCTTCCTGACCGCGCTGATCTACCTGATCGCGCGTGGTTCCGGGATGGCCGAACGCAGCCAGCGGGAGGCGCGCCAGGTGCAGGCGGCGACGGACACCTACATCCAGCAGGTGGCCGGCTCCCCCTCCAGCCCGGCTGACGAGATCGCGAAGGCGAAGGCGCTTCTCGACTCCGGTACGATCACCCAGGCCGAATTCGATCACATCAAGTCACGCGCTCTGTCCTGAGCGAACGCACCACACGTCACGGAAGGGCCGCGGGATCGAGTCGATCCCGCGGCCCTTCCGCGTGCTCGACCGCTTGTGTTGGCGGGCGCTACTTCGACGGGCTCGGGGTCGGGGTGGGGGTCGGTGCCGGCTTCGGAGTCGTCGCCTGGGCCTCGGCGGCGAGCGCCTGCGCGACCGCCTTCTTGAGGTTCGCGTCCGCGATGCCGTATGCGGCCCAGTTTCCGGCTTTCAGCGCTGCGTCGCGGTCGAGGATCGCCTGGCGGGCATCCACCAGCGCCGCTTCAAGGGCCGGGTTGGAACCGGTTCCCGCGGTCGGCGGTGTCGTCGTACCCGAGCTGCCTCCGCCGCCGCCGGCAGCGTTGTCGCCTGCCGTCGCACCCGAATTGCCGCCGAAGAGAACGTCGAGCGCGCCGTCGAGGGTGTCCTGGAAGGCGATCTTGTCTCCGAAGGCGACAAGCACCTTCTGAAGCAGCGGGTAGCTCGTCTCACCGGTCGACTTGACGTAGACGGGCTGCACGTAGAGGAGGCCTCCGCCCACCGGGAGCGTCAGGAGGTTGCCGCTGATCACATCCGTCTTTCCCTGCCGCAGCAGGTTCAGCTGTTGCGAGACCCCCGGATCGGAGTTGAAGTTGTTCTGGACCTGGCCCGGCCCTGGCACCGTGTCGCTGGATGGCAGGGTGAGGAGCCGTAGTTTGCCGTACCCGGAGGCCTTCTGCCCCTTGGTGTCCCCGGCATCCGCATCCACCGCAAGGTAGCCCTTCAGCACCGAACGACTCGACTCCGTCGTCGCCAGCGGAACGAAGGTGGAATAGAGGGAGAACGTCGGCGCGGTCTGGCCCGGCATCTGCATGGTGAGGTAGTACGGCGGCTGGAGCGTCGGGTTGCTCGCCGGCGACACGGGGTCGTTCGGCGTCGTCCACGCATCGTCACGCGAGTAGAAGGAGCCGGCATCGGTCACGTGGTACTGGCCGAGCACCGAACGCTGCACCTTGAAAAGGTCGGCGGGGTACCGCACGTGGCTGATCAGGTCGGAGCTCATATCGCTCATCGGCTTGACGGTCGCGGGGAAGATCTTCTCCCACGTCTTCAGGATCGGGTCGCTCGCGTCCCAGGCGTACAGGGTGACCTTGCCGTCGTACGCGTCGACTGTCGCCTTCACCGAGTTGCGGATGTAGTTGATGTTGTCGAACGGGTAGGCCGGCTTGGGGGTCTCGGTGTCCGCGATCGCGTCGCTCAGGCTTCCCACGTGCGAGTAGGGGTACTGGTCGCTTGTGGTGTAGCCGTCGATGACCCACTTGACGCGGCCGTCGACCACGGTCGGATACGCCTGGGAGTCGAGCGTCAGGTAGGGCGCGACCTTCTGCACCCGGGTGATCGGGTCCCGGTCGTACAGGATCTGCGAATCGCTGTTCACGGCATCGGAGAGGACGATCTGCTCGTCCTGGAATTTGAGCGCGTAGATCAGCCGCTTGAAGATGTTGTCGAGCTTCGGTCCGCCGTTGCCCGCGAACGTCGTGTAGGTCTGCTGCGCGTTGTCCGCACCGCCGGGGTAGTCGAGTTCGACCGACTTCTGGTTGGTCGGCCCTCCCACGATCGAGTATTTCGGCGACTGCTGGCCGAAGTAGATGCGCGGCTCGTAGGTGCCGAGGGAGCCGGTGGTCGGGATGCCCGACTCGAGGAACACGGGCTGGCCGTCGGTCGACCGCTGGTTTCCGTACGCCGCGACCACTCCGTAGCCGTGCGTGTAGACGATGGTGTCGTTGTACCAGTTCTGCGCAGAACCCAGACCGGACTGCTGGAGCTCGCGGACGGCGACGACGGCGTCCTGCTCCTTGCCGCCGATCGTGTACCGGTCGACCGCGAGGTTGTCGGGGAAGGCGTAGTACTGGCGGAACTGCTCGAGCTGCCGGAAGGAGGGGCTGACCTGGGCAGGGTCGATGATGCGGATCTGCGCCGTCGTCTGGGCGTCTTCGCGCAGCTGTCCCTGCTCGGCCGTCGTCTTGGCGTTGTACGGGATCACGTCGACGTTCGAGAGCCCATAGGCGTCGCGGGTGCTGTTGATGCTGCGCTGGATGTACGACGTCTCCAGCGTCTTCTGGCTCGGGTCGACCTGGAACCGCTGGACGATCCACGGATAGATCGCCCCGACCACGAGGGCCGCGATGATGAGCAGGGCGGTGCCGACGAGCGGGAACCGCCATCGTCCGATGAAAGCCGTGACCACGAAGAGTGCCGCGACGAAGACCGCGATCCCAGCGAGGATGGCGCGACCGGGGATCGTGGCGTTGACATCGGTGTAGGCCGCACCGTTGATCATGTCGTTGACATTCGAGTCGGTGACGGTCGCGTAGCGGTCGAGCCAGATGCTCACGCCCTGCAGGAGCAGGTAGAGCGCCGCGATGACGGCGATCTGGATGCGCGCCGCCTTCGAGATGCGCACCTCGCGTCCGCTGATGCGGATCGACCCGTACAGGTAGCAGGTCGCCAGTGTCGCGAACAGCGAGATGATCACTACGGCCGACGCGAAGCCGACAAGACCGCGATAGAACGGCAGGTCGAACAGATAGAACGAGATGTCGAGATGGAATTGCGGGTCGGTCTTGCCCGACGACGTGCTGTTGACCCACATCAGGGCCGTCTGCCAGCGGCTGCCTGTGGAGACCCCGGCGAAGATACCGAAGATCACAGGGATGCCGTACATGGCCAGGCGCCGTAGCGGCTCGATCACCTGCTGGTACCGGTCGAGCTGGGTGTTCAGCTTGGCGTAGACCGGTCGGAGACGATAGGCGAGCTGGATCGAGAGCCAGAGCGGCACGGCCATTCCGAGGAAGCCGATGAAGAAGAGGAGGCCGGCGGCGAGCCACTGCGTCGTCAGGACGTTCAGGTAGCCGACCTGCTGGTACCAGAGGACGTCGGCGTAGAGGCCGGCGAACACGAAGAACGCGATGACGAGGGCTACGACCACGCCGAGCGTGATCCAGATCGCTGCCCGGCGACGACCGGCTGGTCGCCCTGCTGCTGTTGAACTCACGTTCGGCCCTCTTGCTCTGCGTTGAAAGGTCAGAAACCCATCCTAGGCGCGGGACGCTTGGAGAAAGCTCAGGACGCCGGGCACCTCGGGAAGGCCGCCGTGCTCGAGTGCGAGCTGAGCGCCTTCATCACGGCGAGCGAGTCGTCGAGCTTCTTGACCGCGAACACGGTGAGCCCCGGCGGGATGTGGCCGGTCACCTCGTCGCAGTTCACCTGCGGTGCGAGGAACCACGTGTTGCCGGCGCCCTTGGCCGCGTACATCTTCTGGCGGATTCCGCCGATGGCGCCGATGTTGCCTTCGTTGTCGATCGTCCCGGTCCCGGCGACCCGCTGACCGCCGTTGAGCTTGCCCGGCGTGAGCTTGTCGATGATGCCCAGCGCGAACATCTGACCCGCGCTCGGGCCGCCGACGTTGTTCAACTGGATCATCACGTCGAACGGGAAGGAGTAGTGCATCCCCGCCCCGATCCCGACGATGACGGCCGGCCCGCTCTTCTCGGGCGTGATCTGCACGGTGCTCGGCTTGCCGTCGCGGATGATGCCGATCGTCGCCGGCTTTCCGGCGCCGTTCTTCTTGAGGAGGTCCCTCAGGGTCTGCACTCCGGGTACGTGGACTCCGTTGACCGTGATGATCTCGTCACCGACCTTGAGCACGCCATCGGCAGGCGAGCCCATGATGATCTGTTTGACCACGACCTCCTGCGGATACGTGTAGCCGAGCTCGTTCAGGGCGGCCGCGATCGCATCCTGCTGGGAGTCGACCATGAGCTGGGCGTTCTCCTTGTTGCTCTGCTCGGTCGTGACCCCGGGCGGGAAGACGGAGTCGACCGGCAGGACCGCCTTGCTCGGTGTGAACCAGGCGGAGGCGACTTCGATCCAGCTCGGCAGGGAGTCGGGGTTGCCCACGACCGACACGGTGAGCAGGTCGAGTGAGCCTGCGGTCGGGTACGTGGTCTTGCTGGGGATCGTGATGAGGAGCTTGGCATCCTTCGACGGAGTGCTGCCGACGGGCTGGTCGGTGCCGAGGGTGTTGAACACCGGGCCGGGCTGCTCGATCACGTACGGCGCAGGGACGAGCGCCAGGACGAGGGTCAGGATGAATGCCGCACCGACGAACGACCACCCGACGATAACGCTGCGCTTCGGCCGGATGCGCTCCGGCGGAGTGCTGGGAGCAGGCTGCAGATCGTCGTCTGTGAAGAGTGCCACGCATGTGCCTTCCTGATGTTCGCGACGGGCGGACACCCAACCCCTGAGCCTAGGCCAATTCCCATCCTGCTTCGCAGAATCACGGGCTAGCGTAGATTCTGCGCCTGAAAGGTTGCCAATACGAAAGGCGAGACGATGGCCGATGATCCGAACAAGGACCAGGACGACGAATTCCGCGACATGCTGCGTGAATTCCTGTCCGGCAATTCGTCGATCGACCCGAGCCAGCTCGCCGGCGCTGCGGGGCTTCCGAACGATCCGGCGAGCATCGCCCAGTTGCTCGGCCAGCTCCAGAACGCCATCCGGAGCAATGGAGACGGGATCAACTGGGACCTTGCGCTCGAGCAGGCCAGGACCCTCGCGGGCGCCGACGCGCGTCCGACGGAGCCGGCCGAACGGGCCGCTCTCGAGCAGGCCTTCCACGTCGCCGCCCTCTGGCTCGACGGCGTGACCAGCGTCGCCGAGCTGACGACACAGCCGCAGCTGATCGGGCGCGTCGAATGGGCACGCCAGACCATGCCGATCTGGACCCAGCTCGCCGAGCCCGTCGCGCTCAGCATCTCGGATGCGCTCACCCAGGTGCTCAAGGAGCAGGCCCCGGAAGAGATGCAGGGGATGCTCGCGAACGCCGGACAGATCATGCGCTCGATCGGAGGCGCGCTCTTCGCCATGCAGCTGGGCCAGGTCGTCGGCCAGCTCGCGAAGGAGGTCGTGTCGGGCGGCGATATCGGGATCCCGCTGCTCGAGGACGGCCATGCCGCCCTCCTCCCCCAGAACGTCGCGGAGTTCGGCGAGGGACTCGACATCCCCGACGACCAGGTGCAGCTCTACCTGGCGGTGCGCGAGCTCGCCCATGCCCGGCTGTTCCGCCACGCGAAATGGCTTCGCCTCCAGCTGATCACCTCCATCACCGAGTTCGCCAAGGGCATCACCATCGACACGGACCGCCTCGAGGAACTCGCCGAGAGTTTCGACCCGTCGAACCCGGAGGAGCTCCGGGAGGCGATGGTGAGCGGCGCGCTGATCCCGCCGAAGACCGAGGCCCAACAGGCGGCGCTCGCCCGGCTGGAAACCGTGCTCGCCCTCGTCGAAGGCTGGGTGGACGTCGTCACCGCCGAGGCGACGAAGCTCCTCCCGAAGGCCGACGCCATCGCGGAGACGGTCCGCCGCCGCCGCGCTTCCGGCGGACCGGCCGAATCGGCGTTCGCGACCCTCGTCGGACTGGAACTGCGGCCACGCCGGCTTCGCGAGGCCGCAGCGATGTGGAGAGCGGTGAGTGAGGCGGTCGGCGCAGACGGACGCGACCGGCTCTGGTCGCATCCCGACCTGATGCCCACAGGAGCCGACCTCGACGACCCGTCGGCGCTGGTCGCGCGACTCACTGCTGAGGCGAGTGGCGAAGAGCCCGAGTACGACGCCGTCGACCAGGCGCTCGAAGACCTCCTTCGCGGCGACACGGAGCGTCCGACGGAGGAGTAGGGGTAAGAAATTGTGGAGAGATTCTGCGGCGGTCACCCCGTGCGCGGAATGATGCAGGGGTGATCTTCCAGCTCGATCCTCGTATCCCCCGCGTGTGGCGCACTCCGACAGACCTGCAGTTCGGCGTCGACCAGCGCCTGCTGGTTCTTCGCAATGTGACCGACGCTGAAGAGCGGCTCCTCTTCGACCTCGATAGCGGTGTCACCCGCGACGGACTCCAGGCGCTGGCGGACACCATGCGCGCACCCGTCGACATCGAATCGCTGCTCGCCCGGTTGAGGCCCGTCCTGCGT
Organism: Leifsonia tongyongensis; assembly: GCF_010686705.1. Lineage (GTDB taxonomy): Bacteria > Actinomycetota > Actinomycetes > Actinomycetales > Microbacteriaceae > Diaminobutyricibacter > Diaminobutyricibacter tongyongensis. Next base: position 1,101,857 of record NZ_JAAGWY010000002.1, read on the forward strand.
CCCCCGGCGCGGCCGTCAGGCCCGGTGCGCCCTCGTGTCGCCCTCGACGGCGGCGGTCCCACCGCACGCAGGATCGCGGGGATCCTCGGCAGCTGCGGGTACCCGGTGACGAGCGATATCGCCGACGTCGACCGGGTGGACGCTGCCGTGATCGTCGCGCATTTCGCCGTGGTGCCCGAGCGACACGGTCGGTGGCTCCGCCGCGACATCCCCCACCTGTCCGTCGTCTTCGGCGACAGGAACGTTTCGATCGGGCCACTCGTCGAGCCGGGCAGAGGCCCGTGCCTCTCCTGCCGGGAGCTCCGGCGCATGGACGACGACCCCGCGTGGGCGGCGCTCGCGACGCAGCTGTCGGAAAAGACGTCCGCACTCGAGACGGAGCTGGTCAGCACCGCGGTCTCGGCCGTGGCATCGCGGATGATGCTGGCCAGGCTGATGCGCGGGTCGCGTCGGTTCGCCGCTTCGAGCATCCGCTACGACGGGGCGACGGGTGCTACGGACGTCGTCGAGGTGCGGAACCACGCGGAGTGCGGGTGCCGAGCTCTGCCAGGAACCGGGACGGCTGACGAGGGCCGCGCTGCTGGCCGCCTTCGGCCCAGCTGAGGTGCAGGCGCCGTCGCGCCCGGGTGATCCCCACGTACAGGAGGCGTCGTTCCTCGTCGACCTGCTCGAACGTTTTCGCGTAGCTGATCGGCACGAGTCCTTCGCTGAGCCCGATCAGGTAGACCGAATCCCACTCGAGGCCCTTCGCCGAGTGAAGGGTCGCCAGGGTCACCGCGGCGACGGTCGGCTCGTGCTGTCCCGCCTGGCGTTCCATCAGCTCGTCCGTGAAGCTGCGGAACGACGTGCCCGCGGGTTGCTGGTCGACCAGTCCCATGATGGCGTTGAGCGACTCCCAGCGATCGCGGACGGCGCCACGCGCTTCGGGCGCATCCTGACTCCAACCGAGCGACCGGAGCACATCGCTCACCGATTTGAAGAGCGGTTCGCCCGTCACCGAGACGGAGGCCGCACGCAGGGACATCACCGCCTGCTTGACCTCGGGGAGGTCGAAGAAGCGCTTCGAGCCCCTGATCTGGTAGCTGACACCGACATCGGCAAGCGCAGCCTCGAGGGCTGCGGCCTGGACGTTGACCCGGTACAGCACCGCGATGTCTTCGGGCCGGTCACCGGCCGCAATCTGCTGCGCGATCGCCTGCGCGACTCCACGCGCCTCAGCCAGGTCGGATGCGAACGCAACGGGATCCGGCGTCGCCGGGTCGGCCCCCGGCCGCTCCGTGCGACCCGCCCCGTGTGCGGTAGCGGCGTGGAGGGTGAGCGCCCCCGGGCGTCCCCGCATGAGCCGGTTGGCCGCGTCGACCACGTCCGGTGTCGACCGGTAGTTCTGTTCAAGGCGCACGACCGTGGCGTCCTCGTAGCGTCGCTCGAAGTCGAGCAGGAAATCGCTTCGGGCGCCCGCGAACGAGTAGATCGTCTGGCTTGCGTCGCCGACGACGCACACGTCGCGTCGGCCACCGAGCCAGAGATCGAGAAGCTGCTGCTGCAGGGGTGAGACGTCCTGGTACTCGTCCACGACGAAGAAGCGGTACTGTTCGCGCACCTGCATGGCCACCGCGGGCTCGGTCTCGATCATCCCGGCACAGGCGAGAAGGACATCTTCGAAGTCGAACTGGCGCCGCTCATCCTTGAGGTCTTCGTACGCCTGCTGGAGGAGTACCGCCTGATCGGCCGTCAGGGAGCCGGGAAGGGATCGCCCGGCGATGCGGTGCGCGTACTGGTCGATGCTGAGACCCGAGACCTTGCGCCATTCGATCTCTGCCGCGACGTCGCGCAGCATCGCCGTGTCGAGCTTGAGACGGAGGCGTTCTGCGGCGTGGCCGAGAACCCTGGCCTTGCCCTCGAGGATCGACGGAAGCTGGCCGCCGACCACCTGGGGCCAGAAGAAGTTGAGCTGGCTGAGGGCTGACGCGTGGAAGGTCCTCGCGGAGACGCCGCCGGCACCGAGTTGGCGCAGCCTGCCCCTGAGCTCGGAGGCGGCACGGCTGGTGAACGTCAGTGCCATGACCCGGTTGGGCGTGTATGCGCCGGTCGCGACCCCGTAGGCGATCCGGTGGGTGATCGCGCGCGTCTTGCCCGTGCCCGCCCCCGCGAGGATGCAGACGGGGCCGAGCAGCGCCTCCGCGGCGACGCGCTGTTGGTCGTCGAGCCCCGCGAGCACGTGTTCGGGCGTCATCGTTCCCCGGCGGATGCGGGCGCCGGCGGCTCGTCGAGCGGTCCCCCGTACCAGTCCTCGATGATCGCGCGGGCGATGGACGTACGACCGGGAAGAATGACGAACTCGCGGTTCGACCACACCTCGTCGCGGGTGAACCAGCGGAGGTCCAGTATCTCGTCGCCGTCCGGCATGAGGGCATCAGGATCCTGGTCCTGGGCGAGCCGTGCCGTGAAGCCGACCATGACCGAAGCAGGGAAGGGCCACGGCTGCGAGCCGAGGTATTCCGGGTCGACGACCCGGACTCCGGCCTCCTCGAAGATCTCCCGTTCCACAGCCGCTTCGAACGACTCGCCCGGCTCGACGAACCCGGCGAGCAGCGAGAACCGGGTGTTCTCCCACATCGCGTTGGAACCGAGCAGCAGGCGGTCGTCCTGGTCGAGCACGCTGACGATCACCGCGGGATCGGTGCGCGGGAAGATCTCCGTCTCGTCTTCGAAGCATCGCCGGACCCAGCCGCCCCTTTCGACGACGGTCGGGGTGCCGCAGCGCGGGCAATGGGTGTGCGACGCGTGCCAGTTCGCGATCCCGAGCGCCTCGGTGAAGAGACCCGCATCACGGTCGCTCATCACGGTTCCCACGGTCCGGAGGTTCGCCCATCGCGTTTCGTCGGGTTCCAGCTCGGTCGCCGCAGCGTCGGTGAGCACACTCAGGACGATCGCCGAACCGGCGGGCTCTCCGGGTGCCTCGACCAGGGTGCGGCCGAGGTAGACCCGCACGAGCGCGGACGTGACGCGTTCGACGGGAAGCAGTTCGAGCGTGGCCCGTTCACCATCCCGGGCCGTCCCCCAGCCGTCCGAACCGGGGGTTGCGGCGGCGACACTCTCGGCGGTCACCAGCGCACGCCCCCTCCAGAGCGGGAGGATCCGCGTGGTCGGCTCAGCCCAGAGCTCATCGAAAAGCGCGGGGCGGGAACGCGCCTCATGATCGCGATCGACAGCGCTGCGCGACAGGGGAAGGTCGCGGAGAGCGGAGCGCGACATCGGGGTCCTCTCACGGTTGACGGATGACGATCGTTTCCGACGCGAACGGCTGGGTAGGCGTGGCGATCAACGGGTGCCGGGGATGTCCACTTAACCTAGGTGCTATGGCCAGATCCCATCTCACTCTAGCCGCGCTGGCCACCTCGGCCGTTCCCGGGCTGGAGGTGTCGGGCGCCCGCAGCTTCACGGCCGGTGGTGCGGGCGATTTCGATTCCGCACTGCTCAGCGGGCGCGACGGCAGCACCAGCATCATCCGGGTTCCCACGTCGCAGGCGGCCGAGTCGGAGCAGAGCGCCGATCTCGTCGCCCTTCGCGCACTCACCACGGGGATCCGCAGCCGGCTTCCCTTCGATGTCCCGACTTTCCTCGGGCAGACGCCGGTCGGCGGAACGCGTGCGATCGTGTACGGCTTCCTGCCCGGTGTCCACATCGACGTGGACGACGTTCCGCCTGGTGACGGACTTGCCGGGGCGATCGGGCACGCCATCGCGGCCATCCACACGCTTCCGACGGCATTCGTCGGGGAGGCCGGGCTGCCCGTGCTGAGCGCCCCCGAGTGCCACACGTCCACCACCTCTCTCATCGAGTCTGCGGCGGCCACAGGACTTCTTCCGAGTGCCCTCCGAGACCGGTGGCGCGAGGCGTCGGCGGACGGCGCGCTCTGGCAGTTCCAGCCCACGGTCATCAACGGAGCGCTGACTGCGGACTCCTTCCTCGTCGAGGGTGAGTCGATCTCCGCCGTCCTCGGCTGGTCCGCCCTCCGTGTCGGCGATCCGGCACGTGACCTCCACTGGCTGCTCGCGATGAATTCGGATGCCGCCGAGAGCGCCCTCGGTGCGTACGGCGCCGCCCGCCAGGTGACGACGGACCGGCAGTTCACGCAGCGGGCGATGCTCTATGCGGAGCTCGAGGTGGCGCGGTGGCTGCTCCATGGCCGCGAGGTGCGCAATCAGTCGATCGTCGACGATGCGGTGGAGATGCTCGACGGGCTGGTCGACCGCGTCCACACGAACGTCGCGAACCCGCTTTCGACCGCGACCGGCCCGATCATGGCCGTCTCGGATGTCGAAGCGATGCTCGATCGGACTCCGGGCGACCGTTCAGCAGACGACTACGGTCACGCCGGCGGGATGAAGCCGGTGACCGACGACCAGAGCGAGCGCAGCTCCTTCTCGGAGTAGAGGCGTTCCGGCCGGATGACGGCGTCGTCGGAGACGAAGTAGAAGACGGCGTCGATCCGCTCCGGCGCGATGCCTTTCCAGCGGGCGAATGCTAGCCGGTACAGCGCGAGCTGCAGTTGCTTCCGTTCGAGGTCGTCGGCGTCGCGCGGGGCTTTGCCGGTCTTCCAGTCGACGATCTGGTAGTCGTGGATCCCGTCGTCGGCACGGTACACGGCGTCGAGCTTGCAGACGACGACCTGCCCGGCCAGCACGACGTGGATCTCGATCTCGACCTCCTCCGGGCGCCGGTCGGCCCAGGTGCTGGCGGCGAACGTCTGCTGGAGTGCCTCCAGCTCCGCAGCTTCGATGTTCTCGCCTGCCGGGTCGTCGAGTTCGACCGCCGAGGCGTCGATCGTGTCGGATGCTCCGCCGGCCGTGCCGTACCGCTGCTCCACCCAGCCGTGGAAGAGGGTGCCGAGGCGGGTCTGCCGGTATGGCCGTTCCGGCATGGGACGCCGCAGCGCCGCCGCCACCGCGGCCGGATCGGTCACATAGTCCTTGAACCGGGATGCCGGGATGCGCGAAGGAAGGTCGATGCGGTCGCCGCCCGCCGAGCGCTTCGCACGCTCCGCGAGCAGCAGTTCGATGTCGTCGGCATAGCTGCCGCCGCTGTTGCTGCCACGTGCCTGCGCGTCGCGGACGGCCTGGGCGGCCCGGACGACCCGCGGCCGCCGCATTCCCAGGGGATCGAGTGGCCAGGCCACCGTCTGTGTCGCGAGCGCGTACGGGTTCTCGTCCGTCTCATCCGGCTCGGGGAACGCGTCGGCGGCGAGCAGGCCTGCACTCTGCAGTTCGAGGAGGAACAGCCCCGGCCCCCGGGGACGGGTCTGCGTCGACCAGTACGAACCCGTCAGGAGCAGGCTGCCGCGCGCACGCGTCACCGCGACGTAGGCCAGCCGCCGCTGCTCGGCCGCATGCCGTTCGGCGTTCTCGGCCTCGAATACAGCGAGCGCGTCGTCGAACTCCTTCTGGGTGAGGGCCGACCGCCAGCCGAGGACGGGCAGTTCAGTCGAGTCGCCGCGGAATTCGTAAGGCAGTGCGCCGAACTCGAGCCAGCCCTTCTTACTGCGGGGCGGACCGGGCAACTCGCCGTCGACCATCCGAGGCACCGCGACGATGTCCCACTCGAGCCCTTTCGAGCCGTGGATGGTCAGGATCTGCACGGTCCCGGGCTCCGCGTCCTCGCTCCGGGGCGCCAGGTTGTCGCGCTGCTCAGCCTCGGCCAGCCAGGCGAGGAACGAACCGAGCGTCGCCTGCTCATCACTCGCCAGGTAGGAGGCGACCTGTTCCGCGAAGGCGTCGAGGCTCGCCTGGCCGAGTTGCGCGTTCTCGTTGGCGGCGACCTCGATGTCCAGCATCAGTTCCTGTTGCACGAGGGTGACGAGATCGAGGAGGTCGAGCCCGGCGCGTGAACGCAGGTAGCCGAGCTGTCGTCCCGCTTCGCGCATCCTGCTCAGGCCGTCGGGGCTGAACGACGCCAGCTGGGTGTGGGTCTCCGGCGCCTCGACGACGAAATCGAGTGCGTCGACGAGGGAGGCGGACTCTTCGCCTGCCACCGACTGACGCAGCCGCTCGCGAACCGACGCGTCGAGCTCGCGGAAGCGGTGGTCGCGGGCCGCCAGCCAGGAGGCGACCGACCGCAGAACGGCGATGTCCTTCGGAGCGATCCTCCAGCGCGCCCCGGAGAGCACACGGATCAGTTCCGACCCAGCGGTCGGGTCGTGCATCACGCGCATCGCGCTCAGCAGGTCTGCGATCACCGGTTGCTCGAGGAGGCCGCCGAGTCCGAGAACGTGATAGCGGACACCGCGCCGGTCGAGGGCCTCTGTGAAGACATCGATCTTCTTGAGCGAGCGGCAGAGCATGGCGGCGCTCGGCGGCTGCCCGTCGTCGTCGCGCCGCGCCAGCCGGTTCGCCAGCCAGTCCGCGACCGCCTCCGCCTCGTCTGCCACCGTCTGTTCGAATCGCACGTCGAGGTCGCCCGCAGGAACGCCGGGACGCGCCTCGAGTCGATGGACGTGGACCGGGGACGCGGCCGACAGCGGACCGACCAGCACGTTCGCCGCATCGAGCACGCGGGAGGGATTGCGCCACGAGGTCGAGAGCGCGTATTCCGCTGCTCCTCCCTGCGCGATCCCCGGCCGATTGCCGGTGAAGTCGAGGGAGAACCGGCCGAGGTTCGCCGCGCTCGCACCGCGCCAGCCGTAGATCGACTGGTGTGGATCGCCGACCGCCATGACCGCCTGCCCGCCGAACAGCCGCGAGAGGAGCCTGGTCTGCACCACCGACGTGTCCTGGTATTCGTCGAGGAGGATGACCCGGTACCGCGCACGATAGTCCTCGATGACCGAGGGCAGCCGATCGCACACCTGCAGGGCGAGGGCGACCTGATCGGAGTACTCGACGAATCCGCGTCGCACTTTCTCAGCGGCGAAGCGTGCGGCCAGGTCGAGGAGAGGGGCCAGCGAGCCGACCACTGCGACGGCTGACCGAACGGATGCGTACATCTCTTTGACGCGTCCGTTGCCGGTCGGAAGCTCAGCCAGCGCTCCGAACTTCGCGATCATCGACTCGACATCTGCACCGTCCGCGACGTTCTCACTGAGGGCGCGGCTGAGCGCGATGACGGCACTGGTGACGACGTCGACGCTCTTCTCGAGGTCGACGAGCCGTTCGTCGGCGCTCGAGACGACGAGGCGCCGCGCGAGCTGCCATGCCGATGCCTCGCTCAGCACGGCGGACTCCGGCTCCCTCCCGATCAGAAGCGCATTCTCACGGAAGATCGCATTGGCGAACGAGTTGTAGGTGCCGACGTTCGGGGCCTCGAACGGGTCGGAATCGAGCTCCACGAGGCCGGAGGCGGCGAGCTGGTCGATGCGACGCCGGATGCGCACGGCGAGCTCCCCGGCCGCCTTCCGGGTGAACGTGAGCCCGAGGATCTCCGGCACGCGCACATGCCCGTTCGCGAGCAGCCAGACCACGCGGTTGGCCATCGTCTCGGTCTTGCCGCTGCCGGCGCCCGCGACGACGATGGCCGGCGCGAGCGGGGCTTCGATCACCGCCTGCTGCTGCGGGGTCGGGATGGGGAGGCCGAGCGCTCCCGCGATGTCGGCCGAGCTCACGCGGCGACGCGACGGCTCGTACTCTCCTGCCTCCGCGTCGAGCGCCTGCTCGACGAGATCGAGGGCGGACTCGTCGACCGCCCAGTCGAGAAGGCCGTCGTCGCGCCCGTCGGTCATGCGCTCACCGCCGGTACGAGATGGATGCGGTACTCGAAGCGCGCGTGCGGGTCCCGTTCGTCGAGATTCACGACTCCGAGGAACGAGTTCGCCGCCATGCCGTCGGCAGCCGCCGACACGCGTTCGCGCAGCCGGTCGAGCGCTGCCTCGTCGGGTGGTCCCTGGACCGCTTCGCGATAGCTCTTGCCGCGAACGCCGGTGCCGACGAAGAGCAGCTTCGCCCCACCGGCAGGCATTCCCGCCCCCGGCTCGACGACCCCCTGCTCCTGGGCCAGCTGGTACGCGCCGAGCTGGGCATGCTCCGCCACTTTCGCAGCGCTCGGAATAGTCTTCCCCGTCTTCAGGTCGACGATGACGATGGTTCCTTCGGGCGTCCGCTCGATGCGGTCGATCGTCCCGTTGACGATCGCGCGTCCGACCGGCAGCTCGAAGGCGCCTTCCGAACCGAGCAACGTGCCTCCGCTCCGGTCGAAGTCACGGAGATACTCGGAGAGCCCGTCGGCCAGGCGCCGGGTACGGCGTCTCTCCTTCTCTTCGAGCCAGGGCGATTCGAACTGGAGCTCGGACCAGCGCGCTTCGATGCCGCTCCAGATGCGCTCGACGCTCAGGTCGCCGGAGTCATCGGTGCTCACCTGTTCCATGACGGCGTGGACCACCGTTCCGATGCCTGCTGCGAGCCCGCTCGGCGACGACGCCATCGCATCGATGAACCACGCGAGCGGCGACTTCTCGAAGGTCTCCAGCCTCGACGGCGAGACCCGCACCCGGGCCTCCGGATCGGAGAGGTCGACGAGGGGCTGGGTCGTCGAGGGTTCGATCAGTCCGTACCACTGGCCCGGATCCGCACCGGGTACGTCGGCTGCCGAGAGGCGGGCAAGCGCATCCACCGCATCGGGCGAGCCGGTCGCCACGGCACGGCGGCGAAGACGGCCGACCATCCCGCGAAGCGAGAGCGGATGAACCGAGTCGTCATGGTCGTCCTCCGCGAGATCCCCCGCCAGTCGCAGGAGCGGCGACGGCTGCTCCTCGTCGTTCGCGGTGGCCGTGAGGATGACCTGGCGGCGCGCCCGCGAGACCGCGAGGGCGAACATCCGGAGCTCGTCTCCCATGACCAGCGCGCGTTCGTCGACCGTGGTGGCCGCGATCCCGGCGACGGCGTCTCCGAGCTTCTGGGGATGCAGCAGCGACCCCCTCAGGCGAAGGTTGGGCCAGACGCTCTCCTGCAGGCCGGCGATGGCGACGACCTCGAATTCCGCACCGATCGTCGCGCTCGGTGTTCCCACCAGCACCGAATCCGAGGCCGTCTGCGCAGCAAGCGTGTCCTCGGGCACTTCTGCTCCGAGCAGTTCTTCGACGAACACCGAGGCCGGGCTCTCCGGATAGCGCTCGACGAAGCGCCTGGCGGCTGTGAACAAGGCGACCACGCCGTCGAGGTGCCGGTTCGCCTCGTCGGCGACGATGCCGGTGCGCTCCGACTGTTCGAGCCAGCGCTTCGCGAGCCCGCTCCGCTCCCAGGCGTGCCAGAGGAGCTCCTCGATCGTCGCACCGTCGGCGCCACGGGCCCGTCCGGCGTGGAGGGTCTCGGCGAGTCGCGACGCTCGTCGTGCCGGGGACGAGTCGATGGTGGCAAAGCGACCCGGCGCGTTCAGCGCGTCGACGATCAGGTCGTCGGCCGGCCGATTGCCTCCGCCGGCGAGCTCCTCCTGGCGCAGGGCCAGCCGCAGCCGCCGGAGCCCGACCCCGTCGAGGCCACCGAACGGCCCGAGCAGAAGGTCGGACGCGACGGTCGCCGTCAGCTCGACCGAGCCCAGCTCCACGCCGGCCAGGGTCAGCAGCTGTCTGGCAGCGAATTCGTCGCGGAGCGCGCGTCCTGCGACGGAGGTGCGGGTCGGGACCTCGGCCACGGCGAGCGCCCGCGCCAGCGCCGGGACCAACGCCCCCGACCGCACCACCACGGCCATGTCGTTCCAGGGCACCCCGTCGAAGAGGTGATGCTCCCGCAGGCGTCGGGCGAGACGCCCGGCCTCGGCGGGCGCCGACGACGCCTCGATCCGGATGATCGCGGGCGCCGCGCTCGCCTCGCGCCCCGCGCCTGCGAGCCGCTGCACACCTGCCGCCGCGGTGCCGATGCGCTCCGTGACCCGTGCGGTCAGTTCGCGCAGCGCCGGTGGCTGACGGTGCGCCGTCGTGAGTACGAAACGCTCGACAGGGATCCCGAGCGTGGCGTCCAGCCGCCCGAGGGCGGACGGCTCGGCACCGCGGAACGTCGTCGAGGCGACATCGGGATCGCCGAACGCGACGACGGCCACACCGCGGGCGGCGAACGCGCGCAGCAGCGAGAGCGTCGCGACGGTCGCCTCCTGGACATCGTCGACGACGATCAGCCGGAGCCGCTCCAGCGCGCCCTCCGTGGCGACGACCGAGACCGCCTCGGCCACGAGTTCGGCGGAGTCGACGAAATCGCCTCGATAGCTGTCGATGACGCGCTGGTATTCGACGATGAAGTCGGCAACCGCCAGCCACTGGTCGTGACCCGTTTCGTCAGCCAGCCGTCTGAGCCGGTGCGGCGACACCCCGTGCTCGACGCACCGCGCCATGAGCTCGCGCAGTTCGGTGCGGAAACCGCGGAGCGCGCGGACGTCGTCGCCGAGTGGCTCGGGCCATACGGGGCCGCTGCCGTCTTCGAGGTGGCCGGCGAGGAGCTCGGCGATGATCTGGTCCTGTTCCCCACCGGTCAGCAGCCTGGGCGGATCGACGGCGGCGGCCCTGGCCCTCCGGCCGACCAGCTGGAACGCCAGCGAGGTCGCCGTCCGCGCGAGCGGGCCGTTCGTCGGCACGTCGAGGCGCACCGCGATCCGGTCGCGAAGCCGCGTCGCCGAGGTTCGGGATGCCGTGAGTGCGAGGACCTCGTCGGTCGCGTAGCCGCGATCGAGCACGCGCTCCGCCAGCACCTCGACGAGGGTCGTCGTCTTGCCGGTGCCCGGAGCACCGAGCACCGCGGCCGATTCTCCGTCGCCGAGGTCGAGCACGGCGGCCTGGGATTCGTCGAGCCGGAGGTCGCCGATGCCGGTGTCCCGCGGAGCCAGGGACCGGAAACCTCGTGTCGTCATGACCAGAACCGTACCGGCGTCCGCCGACAGAGAACGTGACGCAGCGCCGTCGGCCGAGTGTCGTAGTCTGAACTCACATCCGCCGGTCAGATTCGAAAGGCACCACACGTGGACATCCGCATCGGAATCCTCAATGCTCCTCGCGAACTCAGTTTCGAGAGCTCCCAGACGGCCGACGAAATCGCGCAGCAGGTCTCGGCCGCGCTGACCAGCGGCACCGGCTTCCTCCGGCTCACGGACGACAAGGGCAAGGTGTACCTGATTCCCACCGCCGGCATCGCGTATGTCGAGATCGGCACCGAGGAGTCGCGCCGCATCGGATTCGTGGGCTGAGGCGGAGGGTAGCGATGGAGCTGCTGTTCATCACGCTCGCCGGCGCGATCATCGGTCTCGCCGCGCGGTACCTCCTTCCGCACCGTCACACGCACGGGTCGGCGCTCATGCCAGCGATCGGCGTGATCGCCTCGGCTGTCCTGTGGGAGGGACTCACCTGGGCCGGCCTGAAGTGGGACGGCGGCTGGATCTGGGTCATCACGCTGCTCGGCACTACTGCGATCGTGGTGGTCACCGACCTGGTCGTGGGCCGGGTGCGCACCACGCATGACGCGAAACTGCTCGCGACACTCTCGAAGGCCTCGCCCATCCCGGCACGCTGACGTCGGCACCGCGTCGTCGACGACGGCGCTTCGTTCAGGCCGTGAGGCCGAGGGCGTCCATCCGTCTGGTGTGCGCCGCGATCAGTTCGGTGAAGATCGGTTCCGTCCGCTCTTCGTCCGTGCGCGCGTTGCCGGACAGATGAAGTGCGGACCGCGCCACGAGGAGCGTGTCGCCGACGAGCCGCCTGCCCCACATCGCCAGCCGCGACGCGAGCTGCGGGTCCTCTGCAATGGCGTCGCGAAGGATGCGCACCACCTCGTCCTGGCCCGAGTCGAGTCCGAGCAGCTGGGCCGCCCGGGGCCCGAAGTCGCCGGGAAGGCCGGCGGACAGGCGGATGAAGAAGTCGTCGAGGAGCCCTGCCGTCAGATGGGCGGCCAGGAGGGTCTCCTGCCAGTCCGCGCCCGTCGTGATCGCACTGAAACCGTCGATGGCGTCGGCGAACGGCTGCATGGCGTAGGCGGGATCGTCTCCGCGCCTGCGGATCTCGGCCACCAGTCCCTGATGCTTGGCCAGTGCGAAACCGGCCGCCTTGCCGATGCTCTCCCGTGCCTCGAGGTCGGGCACTTCGCCGACGACGCGGGAGAGCGTCTGGAAGGCCTCGAGCTGCAGGTAGGCCGCCTGTCCGAGGTAGGGCAGGAGTTCGGGGGCGATCTCGTGCAGGTCCACCCTCGTCGCAGGCGGCTGCTCCGACCGCGGCTTGAGCCGGGGAAGCTCGACCAGTGGCCGGCGACGGGTGAACCAGGTTGACACGTACGCAAGTGTAGCGATGGCGGATGCGCGTGCTCGGGGCAGTTCGCCCGCATCCCCCTTAACGCCGTCTGTACAGGAGCATCAACTAGGCTGTGAATGCCGTCGGCATGGATCGACGGCCCTACGCCTGTGAAAAGAAGACGGCGTAGACCTCGTGAACAAACCGACAGGCATCAATTCGTGACTTTCTCCGATCTCAACATCGACCAGGACATGGTCGACGCGCTGGCAGCGAAGGGGATCGTCGAACCGTTCCCCATCCAGGCCCAGACCATCCCCCTCGCCCTCGACGGCCAGGACATCATCGGCCAGGCCAAGACCGGAACCGGTAAGACGTTCGGCTTCGGCCTCCCCGTCATCCAGCGCCTCGGGCTCGACCCGAAGCCCGGCGTCCAGGCCCTCATCGTCGTCCCCACCCGCGAACTCTGCGTGCAGGTTTTCGAAGACCTGTCGCAGGCGGCCGAGAACCGCTCGACCAGCGTCGTCGCGATCTACGGCGGCAAGGCCTACGAAGGCCAGATCGAGCAGATCAAGGCCGGCGCTCAGATCGTCGTCGGCACCCCGGGGCGCCTCCTCGACCTCGCCGGCCAGCGCCTGCTCAACCTCGGCAACGTGCGCGAGATGGTGCTGGACGAGGCCGACAAGATGCTCGACCTCGGCTTCCTCGCCGACATCGAGAAGCTCTTCGCCCAGACACCGGCGACCCGCCACACCATGCTGTTCTCTGCGACGATGCCGGGTCCGATCGTCGCCCTCGCGCGCCGGTTCATGACGCGGCCCATCCACATCCGCGCGACCGACCCCGACGAGGGCCAGGTACAGGCGAACATCAAGCACCTCATCTACCGTGCGCATGCGCTCGACAAGGACGAGGTGGTCGCCCGCATCCTCCAGGCCGAGGGACGCGGCAAGACCGTCGTCTTCACCCGCACCAAGCGCGCCGCCGCGAAACTGGTGGAGGAGCTGGGCGATCGCGGGTTCAACGCCGCAGCCGTGCACGGCGACCTCAACCAGGAGCAGCGCGAGCGGGCGATGGCAGCGTTCAAGGCGGGCAAGAAGGACATCCTGATCGCCACCGACGTCGCCGCGCGAGGAATCGACGTCGACGACGTGACGCACGTCATCAACCACACCATCCCCGAAGACGAGAAGACCTACCTCCACCGCGCTGGGCGCACCGGCCGTGCGGGCAAGACCGGCATCGCCGTGACCTTCGTCGACTGGGACGACCTGCACAAGTGGGCGCTGATCAACCGGGCTCTCGAGTTCGGCCAGCCCGAGCCGGTCGAGACCTACTCATCGTCCCCCCACCTGTACTCCGACCTGGACATCCCGGAAGGCGCCAAGGGCCGGCTGAAGAGCACCCCCGCCGTCAAGGTCGAGTCCGCCGGCTCCCGCGGTCCCCGTGATTCGCAGGGCTCACGCGCGGAGGGCGGCGAGAGCCGGAACCGTTCGCGTTCGCGGACACGCGGCGGCCGCCCGGCATCCGCCGGCGCATCGCACGACGGCCAGCCCGCTGCCGAGCACGCCGCGTCCGGCACCCACGACGGCGGCGGTGCGCAGCACCACGACGGCAACAGCGCCCCGCGCCGTCGCAGCCGCACGCGTCGCCGCAGCGGCGGCTCCCCCACCGCCGCCCCCGCGAGCTAGCCCCGCCGGGCACGCGATTGGGTGCCACGAATTACGCTTCGAAAGCGCGTTTTGGCGTTTTTCGTGGTACCTGATCTCGCCGAGTCAGTACCAGTTGTAGCCCATCTCGTGGTTCCACGCTCCGCACGGTGACCCGTACGCGCGCGAGATGTACGAGAGTCCCCAGTTGATCTGGGTGCGGGCGTTCGTCTGCCAGTCGGGTCCGGCCGTCGCCATCTTGCTTGCGGGAAGCGACTGCGGGATGCCGTAGGCACCGCTCGACGTGTTGTATGCGTCGGCGCGCCATCCGGATTCCTGGTTCCACAGGCGGATCAGGCAGGACATCTGGTCCCCGCCCCAGCCGTAGGACGGCAGGACGCTCTGCGCGTAGGCCTGCGCACCGGCAGGATCGACGACCACGCCGCCGGGCGGAGGAGCGAAACTGTCCGCTGAGCCCTGGCTCGCTTGCTGCTGGGCGAGTGCCGCCGCCGCCGCGACGCCTTCGGCGTACTTCTCCTCGACCTTCGCGGTCGTGCGTTTCAGGGATGCGAGCTGCGCGTACAGAACCTTGGCGTGCGTCCGCTGGGTGGCGAGTTCTGCATCCGCTGCGCGCTGTGCCGCCTGCGCCGCCTCGAGCGCCTTCTGCGCCTTCACGGCGAGCGACGCGCGGGCCACCTCGGCCGACTTCGCGTCGCCGCTGAGCGACGTGGCGAGGTTCTGCTGCTGGATGGCTTTGGTGAAGAGGTCCCCCGCTCGGCTCGTGAGCCCGGCCATCGCCCCGAGCTGGTAGAGGAGGTCCGGCGCGCCGGGAGCGCGGGACCCGTCGAGGAACAGGTGGATGGTGAGGTCGGCGCCGCTGATCCGCGTCAGCTGCTCGGTGAGGGCGCCGCTCTGGGTCTTGAGGGATCGGGCGGATGCGCTGGCCGAGGCCGCGCTCTTCGCGAGCCTGGTCGCCTTGTCGGTCGCAGCGGCGAGGTCGGATTGGGCCTTGGCGGATTCCGCGGCCCGTTTGATCGCAAGGTCGGCCGCTGCAGCGGCCTGCTGCTGAAGCCGGCCAAGCAGCTGGTCGATCTTCGTGACTTCCGCCTGCGTGGCGGCCTGGCTCGCTTTCGCGGCCTGCACGTCGCCCCAGCTGGGGTAGCTCGTGTCGGCGGTGGCAGCCGGCACCCCGCCGCCCACGGCGAGGAGCGCAGCGACGAGGAGTCCCACGCCGACTCGGGATCGACCTCTCACCTGCACCCTCCGCTCGCTCGTGCCCCGTTCAGGCTACGACGCTAATCTCATGAGGCGTAGAAGGGCGCCGCGCCTGTCGCTTGTTCGATAATGAGATCCAGAACGCGAGGATCCGTCGTGTTCTCGCCGAACCGGTTCGGTTTCCCGGAGCCGTGGTAGTCGCTCGACCCCGTGACCTGGAGCCCGAAGCGCTGTGCGAGTTCGTGTAGTCGCTCCCTGCCGTCGGGCGTGTTCTCGCGGTGGTCGATCTCCAGTCCGAAGAGCCCGGCGTCGACGAGGCGCGCGAGACGGTCCGGCGGGATGACGCGGCCGCGGCCGCGCGTGCCGGGGTGCGCGAGGACCGGGACGCCTCCGGCCGCGCGGATGAGGCGCACGCCGGTGAGGGGGTCGGGCGCGTAGTGCGGCTGGTAGTAGCCCGCGCGCCAGTGGAGGATTCCGGCGAACGCTGCGCTGCGGTCGGGCGCCAGTCCGCGGGCGACGAGGGCGTCGGCGATGTGGGGCCGTCCGACCGTCGCGCCCTCCGTGGTCTGTGCCACCACGTCGTCCCACGTCAGGTCGTAATCCTCGGAGATCCGCTGCACCATCTCCTCGGCGCGCCGCAGCCGCCCGACCCTGATGCGCTCCGTCTCGGCGGCGAGCGCCTCGTCGAGAGGATCGAACAGGTAGCCGAGCATGTGCACGCTGGCGAACTCGATGCGCGTGCTGAGCTCCATGCCGGGGATGAGGGTGACGCCGGCTTCGGGGACGGCGGAGGCCGCATCCGCCCAGCCCGCCGTGGAGTCGTGGTCGGTGAGCGCGACCGTTCCGAGCCCGGCGACAGCGGCCGCGCGCACCAGCTCGGCGGGCGTCTCCGTCCCGTCGGACACACTCGAATGCGTGTGTAGGTCGATGGGACCACGGAAGCGTCGCTCATCACCCATGGGTTCATCGTACGGGGCGCGACCCCGGCGGCCGCAGGCACGTCGCCGTCGGTGAAAGAATGGAGGCATGTCGTCACACACCGAATCGCCCCAGCAGACCGCCACCAGCGAGCCGGAGCCGCGCGCGACCTCGAATCGGTCGACGACGCCGGGTTCCGACGCGTTCAAGGAGTACATCGGCAGCGGCTGGGCGGAGCGTCCGGATGTGCTCCCCGGCGCCCGTGAGCAGGCCGCGTTCGCCGCCGACCGCCGTGCGCGCATCTCGCGGCTCCACCCGGGCAAGCGCATCGTCATCCCCGCCGGCCGGCTCAAGACGCGCTCGAACGACACCGACTACGCCTTCCGCGCGCATTCCGCATTCGCGCACCTGACCGGTTGGGGCTCGGACACGGAGCCGGGCAGCGTTCTGGTCCTCGAACCGACTGCTGACGGCCACGACGCCACCCTGTACTTCCGCGAGCGCGCCGGACGCGATTCGGACGAGTTCTACGCCAACCCCGAGATCGGCGAGTTCTGGATCGGGCCGCGGCCTTCGCTCGCACAGGTAGCGAGCGATCTCGCCCTTCCTGCACGCGGCATCGCCGAGCTGACGGCTGTCATCGAGGCCACCGACGAGAACACCCTGGTCGTGCGCGAGGCCGATCCGACGCTCACGGACCAGATCGACGGCCTCAGGCTGCTCAACCTCGACGACCGGATCGCCGATGTGGAGGCGCACGAGGGCGATGACGAGCTGGCACGCGACCTTTCCGAGCTGCGCCTCGTGAAGGACTCGTTCGAGATCGGCGAACTGCGCGCCGCGGTGGACGCCACGGCACGCGGGTTCGACGACGTGGTCGCAGACCTCCCCCGGATCACCGCGCACCGCCGCGGCGAGCGACTCGTCGAAGGGGTGTTCAACGGGCGCGCCCGGGCCGACGGCAACGCGGTCGGGTACGACACCATCGCTGCGAGCGGGCCGCACGCGTGCATCCTGCACTGGACCCGGAACGATGGGCCCGTCGTGCCCGGCGATCTCATCCTGCTCGACGCCGGAGTGGAGGTCGACAGCTACTACACCGCCGACATCACGCGAACGTTCCCGATCAGCGGGCGGTTCACCGAGACCCAGCGCCTCGTGTACGAGGCGGTGCGCGAAGCAGCGGATGCGGCATTCGCGATCGTGCGCCCCGGCATCCGGTTCCGTGAGATCCATGCGACGGCGATGGCCGTGATCGCCCGGCGGACCGCCGAATGGGGCCTCCTCCCCGTGTCGGCGGAGGAGGCGCTCCTGGCTGACAACCAGCAGCACCGCCGTTACATGGTGCACGGCACGAGCCATCATCTCGGCCTCGACGTCCACGACTGCGCGCAGGCGCGCCGCGACCTCTACCTGGACGGCGTGCTCGAGCCCGGCATGGTGTTCACCATCGAGCCCGGCCTGTACTTCCAGCCTGACGATCTGACGGTGCCCGAGCATTTCCGCGGCATCGGTGTGCGCATCGAGGACAACATCCTCGTGACGGCGGACGGCGCGGAGAACCTCTCGATCGCGATCCCCCGCACGGCCGACGAGGTCGAAGCCTGGGTGCAGGGCGCGCGGAACTAGGCAGCCGACCTGGGGCGGCCGGCTCCGCTTGCGCCGGCCTAGCCTACGGCAGGCGGGGCGGGCGGCGGATCCGACGGATGCGAGGGCCCCGCGTCCGCCGGCGGTGCGGGTGGCGCAGCCCGTGCCGGCGGCGGGTCGGACGGGTGCGGTGCGACCGGAGCCGCATCCGCGACCGGCGCCGCCTGGTGGTCACCGGCGATCAGATTGCGCGCACGATTGACGAGCTCGGAATCGACGAGCACCGAATAGCTCGTCGCGATGACCTGGGCGACCGAGGTGTAGTCGCGCCGGCGGCGGTTCACCGCGTACGACACGACCCCGAAGAGCGTTCCGAAGCCCGCGCCGATCAGCACGGCTGCGATCACGAACGCGAAGCTGGTGGCCGGGTTGAAGATCACGAGCAGCAGACCGATGAAGATCCCGAACCAGGCGCCGGAGGCCGCTCCTGCGACTGCGACCCGCCCCCAGCTCAGTTTGCCGGTGACCCGCTCGACGCTTTTGAGGTCGCTTCCGACGATCGAGAGTTTGGCGACGGGGAAGTCGGCGCGGGCGAGCACGTCGACCGCCTGCTGGGCCTCGGGATACGTCTCGTAGGTCGCAATGACCTCGCCGCGTGGAAGTGTCGGGAAAACCACTCTGCTGCGGCCGCCGAACGGGCTCTGGTTACTCACCTGACCATTCTTTCACCCAGCGCCGTTCCCCGGCTTCGAGGGCATAAGTTATTACCTGTGAGTGCCTCCAGAGTTTTCGTCGCTCGGCTCGCCGGGTGCACCGTCTTCGACCCCGCGGGAGACCGCGTGGGCAAGGTGCGCGACGTCCTGGTGGTCTACCGCAAGAGCGACCCGCCGCGCGTGGTCGGCCTCATCGTCGAGATCCCCGGGAAGCGCAGGGTATTCGTCTCGATCGGCCGGGTGACCAGCATCGGCAGCGGTCAGATCATCACGACCGGCCTGATCAACGTCCGCCGCTTCGAGCAGCGCGGCGGCGAGGTGCGCGTCATCGCCGAGATGCTCGGACGCCGCGTCGTCTTCGCCGACGGCTCCGGCGAGGCGACCATCGAGGACGTGGCCATCGAGAATTCGGGCCAGGGCGAGTGGGCGATCGAGCAGCTCTTCGTGCGGCGTCCGAAGACCGGTTCGTCGCCGTTCGGCAAAGGGCCGACCGCATTCGTCTCCTGGTCCGAGGTGTTCGAGAAGGCGAGTGCGGGTCAGGCCCAGTCGGCCGAGCAGCTCATCGCGACCTACTCCGAGCTGAAGCCGGCCGACCTCGCCAACACCCTTCTCGACCTTCCGCAGCAGCGCATGCTCGAAGTCGCGGAGGAGCTGCCGGACGACCGTCTCGCCGATGTCCTCGAAGAGATGCCGGAGAGCGAGCAGGTCCAGATCCTCGGGCAGCTCGATGACGACCGTGCGGCCGACGTGCTCGATCAGATGCAGCCGGACGACGCCGCCGACCTGATCGCCCAGCTGTCGGACGAACGCGGCGAGCACCTCCTGGAGCTGATGCAGCCGGAGGAGGCCGAGGACGTCCGCATGCTCCTCAACTATGCGCCGGACACCGCGGGCGGCCTCATGACCACCGAGCCCATCATCGTCTCAGCGGATGCGACCGTCGCCGAGGGTCTCGCCCTGATCCGCCGGCACGAGCTCGCGCCCGCGCTCGGCGCCGCAATCTGCGTCACGCTTCCCCCGTACGAGGCCCCTACGGGCCGCTTCCTCGGCATGGTGCACTTCCAGCGGATGCTCCGCTACCCGCCGCACGTGCGCCTCGGCACGCTGCTCGACCCGAGCCTCGAGCCGGTGACGGCAGACGCCTCGGCGGCCGAGGTCTCGCGCATCCTCGCCAGCTACAACCTCGTCTCGGTCCCGGTCGTGGACGAGAACCATCGCCTGGTCGGGGTGGTGACCATTGACGACATCCTCGACTTCCTGCTCCCCGACGACTGGCGAAGTCGCGACGACGAAGACGACGTGCTGAAACGCCCGGCGCTCTCGGACAGTACAGGCAGTATCCCCATCGCGAACGGAAGGAGGGTCGGAAATGGCACGAGCTAGCCGGTCGGACATCCGCCTGGACGCGCCCAAAGGGCTGCGCACGAGCGTCCTTCCCCGCCGGGGTGCGAGCGACAGGGACCGGTTCGGTCGTTTCACCGAGTGGATCGCCCGCAACATGGGCACGCCCTGGTTCATCATCGGGCTGACGATCTTCGTCATCTTCTGGATGGCCTGGAACATCCTGGCCCCGGCGCCGCTGCGTTTCGACTCTGCTGCGCTCGGGTTCATCGCGCTCACTCTGGTGCTCTCGCTCCAGGCCTCCTACGCCGCGCCGCTCATCCTGCTCGCCCAGAACCGGCAGGACGACCGCGACCGGGTCCAGATCGAGCAGGACCGGCAACGCGCGGAGCGCAATCTCGCCGACACCGAATATCTCGCGCGCGAGGTGGTCGCACTCCGACTCGCGGTCAGGGACATGGCCACGAAGGACTTCATCCGCGCCGAACTGCGCGCTCTGCTCGAAGACCTGGACAGCCGCGATGAGGCCGAAGCCGAGCAGTCCGGTGCCTGAGGGCGGCAGTCGCGGAACGGATGCCGGACTCGCCGAAGCGGTGCGTGCGGCGCTGTCGCGCGTCCTCGATCCGGAGATCAGGAGGCCGATCACCGAGCTCGACATGGTCGGCTCCGTCTCCGTCGACGACCTCGGGACGGCGACCGTCGCCGTCAAGCTGACGATCGTCGGATGCCCGGCAGCCGACACGATCGAACGCGACGTCCGCGCCGCCACGGCCTCGGTCCCCGGCGTCACGACCGTCGTCGTCGACGTGTCGGTGATGACGAAGGAAGAACGGGCGGCACTGACCGAGCGGCTCCGTGGTTCACGGGCGGCGCGGAGGCCGCAGTTCGGCCCGGACTCGCTGACCCAGGTCTACGCCGTCACCAGCGGCAAGGGTGGCGTCGGCAAGTCCACCCTCACCGCCAACCTCGCGGTGGCGCTCGCGCAACGCGGTCTCGCCGTCGGCATTCTCGACGCCGACGTCTACGGCTTCTCGATCCCGGGCATCCTCGGGCTCCTCGATGCGTCCGGTGCGGCACCCCGGCCCACGCGCGTCGACGACATGATCCTGCCGCCCGTAGCGCACGAGGTGAAGATCATCTCCATCGGCATGTTTGTCGATTCGCCGTCTGCGGCGGTCGCCTGGCGCGGGCCGATGCTCCACCGCACGATCCAGCAGTTCCTCACGGACGTCTACTGGGGCGACCTCGATGTGCTGCTGCTCGACCTGCCGCCGGGGACGGGCGACGTCGCCATCACGGTCGGCCAGCTGCTGTCCCACGCCGAGGTCGTCGTCGTGACGACCCCGCAGCCTGCCGCGGCCGATGTCGCGGAGCGCAGCGGAACGGTGGCCCGGCAGACGGGCCAGCGTGTCATCGGTGTCATCGAGAACATGGCGGGCCTCGCCCAACCGGACGGCACGATCCTCGACCTCTTCGGAAGCGGCGGCGGCGCGGAGGTGGCCCGCAGGCTGTCGGTCGGTCAGGACGACCCGGTGCCCCTGCTCGCCTCCATCCCTCTGAGCGTCTCCCTGCGAGCAGGAGGTGACGCGGGCATCCCGATCGTGCTGAGCGACCCGGACGACCCCGCGGCGCAGGCGATCCGCGCGGTGGCCGGGCGGCTCGCGACGCGCGGTCGCTCGCTCGCCGGCCGCCGGCTCGGAGTCACGATCTCCTAGTCACCACCTCATCGGGGCTCGACGATCCGCGCCAAGAGCTCGATGAGGAGTCGCTCGGTCAGTGCGTGCGGAAGCGTCTCGATCAGTGCCAGGAACGGCGCCATCCGCTCGGGGAGGCGCGCGGACGCGGCACCGGCTCCCGCCTCCACGCCGACAAGACCGATCTGTCTGAGCACCTGGAGCGCCGCCTCCGAGTCGAGTGACGCATCGCCGCCCGCGAGCCCGGCCAGCAGGTCGGCCGGCAACGTGGCGAGCAGGTCGGCCGGGGCCACGGCGGCTACCCCACGAACCTCGGCGGCGGATGCGCGGAGCACGGCTTCGAGCTCGTCGATGCGTTCGAGCGTCACAGGCGTCACCGTGAGATGCGTGGTATGCGGGAGCCGTGTGCCATCCGCCTGCTCGAGTCCGGGCTGGAGCTGCAGCAACCAGCCCCGTGCTCTCGCCTGGTCGGCCCAGTGGTGGGGGTCCACCCGGGATTCGGCGGGAACCGAGGTGTCGGCGGCAACCGCCAGCAGGGGTCCGACGGGATCACCCATCACCCGGAGCCCCTCGATGTCGCCGACGATGTCGACGAGTGCGCGGGTCGCGCGCAGGCAGGACTGCGCGAGCTCGGCGAAGCCGTCGGCGCCGAGCGCCTCGACGATCGCCCACGATGCGGCCAGCGCGCCTGCCGACTTCGACCCCAGGATCGTCGGGTTCACGACAGGGTAGCCGGGCCACGACGTCGTTGCGAAGTACTGCAGACGCTGGCGGTCCCGGTCACGGTGGAGGAGGACACTCGCACCCTTGGGCGCGTACCCGAACTTGTGCAGGTCTGCCGAGATGCTCGTCACGCCGCGGACGCTGAAGTCCCAGGGCGGGACCGCCTCACCGTCCCCGGTGCTCCAGAACGGGAGGATGAGCCCCCCGATGCACGCGTCCACATGGCACGCGATCCCGACGTCGTCGCACTGCGCTGCGACCGCTTCGACCGGGTCGAGCGATGCGAAAGGGTACGAGGGCGCCGAGACGACGACGAGCGCGACGTCGGATCCCAGCCGTTGGGCGATCCGGTCGGCCTCGACTCGTCCACTCGCGACGTCGACCGGGACGAGGTCGAGGACGAGATCGAAGTAGTGGGCCGCCTTCTGGAACGCGGCGTGTACGGTCGTCGGAGCGACGAGTCGGGGCCTTCCCTGACCTCCGGCGGCGCGCCACGCATCCCTGGCCGTCTTCACGGCGAGCAGGCACGACTCGGTGCCGCCCGTCGTCACCGATCCGACGATGCCTTCGCCGCCGCGGAGCAGGCCGCGAGCGAACGCGATCAGGTCCCGCTCCATGACGGCGACCGACGTGAACGTCGTCGGGTCCAGGCCGTTGACCGGCTGCACCATCCGGATCGCATCGGCTGCCAGCAGGTCGATCTCCGGCACACCGGAGTCGTAGACGTACGAGAGCACGCGGCCCCCGTGCGTGGGAGCGTCGCCTTCACGCAGTTCCGCGAGCCGTCCCAGGATCTCCCGTGCGTCAAACTGCACCATCGATGTCCTCCTTGCGCAGCCGGTAACGCGCCAGCGGCACGAGACTGACCGCGATGATGGCCGCCGGCACCACGCTGAAGCTGAGCACGATTCCGACGATCGCGCTGGCGGGCTGGGTCTCGCCCGCCGCCGCCGTCACCGTCGCCGTGTGTGCGACGTAGCCGGTGACCGCGAGCACGGCGGTGAGCACCGTCGCTCCGAGTGCCATGCCCGTGGTCTCCCCCGCCGTCCACATGCCTCCGAACGTACCGGCGCGGCCCGGGCCGTTGCGTCGAGCGTCGTGAGAGATCACGTCGGGCAGCATCGCCATCGGCAGGGACTGCATGCCCGCGTAGCCGGCGCCGACCAGGGCGACCGGAAGGTAGACCCAGTTCCCGGGCGCCCAGACGAGCAGCACCATCGAGAGGGCGGCGAGGCCGAACAGGATGCTCGCCGCCGCGAAGCCACGCTCCTTGCCGATCCGTCGCGCGATCACGGCCCAGAGCGGTGTCACCACGAGCGCGGGGCCGATCAGGGCGACGAAGAGGAACGTGACCGCATCCTCGGAATGGAGCACCCAGGTGGCCACGTAGTTCGCTCCGGCGAGCATCGCGCCCGTCGCCAGGCCCTGGAGGAGGAAGGTGAGCAGCAGCGCACGGAACGGCTGGCTGTCACGCAGGGCGCCGATCCCGGCTGAATAGTTGGTGCGGAGCGTTGTGAGGATGCCCACCTTGCGCTCGTTCGAAGCCGGTGCGGGCACACCCTTCGGTGCGACGAAGCTCGACACGAGCATCCCGCCACCGATCACGAGGCCGGCGACGATCGCCATCAGCAGGTAGCCTGCGTGCTTGTCCGCGCCCCCGAGAGCGCGGAGGGCCGGACCGCCTGCCCCGAAGAGCAGGATGGCGAAGGTCAGGACGACGACGCGCCATGTCAGCAGCCGGGTGCGCTGGTCGTAGCCCGACGCCAGTTCGGCCGGCAGGGCGATGTACGGCACCTGGAAAAGACTGAACGATGTGGCCGTCAGCAGGAAGGCGACCATGACCCAGACGGCGGCGGGCACCGCGGCCACGCCCGCCGGCACCGCGAACGTCACGATGAAGAAGACGGGCAGGGTGACGGCGCCGAGGACCATCATCCCGCGTCGCGTACCGCTGCGTGCCAGGAGCAGGTCGCTTCGCGATCCGATCACCGGATCGATCACGACATCCCACACCTTGGCCAGTGTGACAACGATTCCTGCCGCGATAGCGGCCACCCCGAGTGTGTCCGTGAGGTAGTAGACGAGGACGAGTCCTGGCAGGGTTGCGAACCCCCCGGTGCCGAGTGAGCCGATCGCGTAACGCGCGATCGTGCGGCGGTCGAGCAACTGCTCTGTTGCGATCATTCGAGAATGATATAGCCGAAGCCGACGCCGGATCGGACGCCGGTGCGTCAGGTCGCTTCGGTATCGAAGGGCGGGAGAGACCCGGCCTGCAGTTTGCGCTGCCTCTGGGCGTAGGCGGACTCGGTGACCGGTTTGATGGTGGGAGCCGGCTCGTCCTCGAGGAGCGCCTCACGGATGATCCGCCGCGGGTCGTACTGCCGGGGGTCGAGCTTCTTCCAGTCGACCTCTTCGAATTCGGGACCCATCTCCTCGCGCATGCGGTCCTTGGCCCCGTTCGCCATGTCGCGGAGGGTGCGCGTG
This sequence comes from Leifsonia tongyongensis, assembly GCF_010686705.1. Lineage (GTDB taxonomy): Bacteria > Actinomycetota > Actinomycetes > Actinomycetales > Microbacteriaceae > Diaminobutyricibacter > Diaminobutyricibacter tongyongensis. The sequence continues at coordinate 1,126,371 of NZ_JAAGWY010000002.1, forward strand.
AACTGGCCGAGCTTCGCGGCGTACGTCGGAAGACGCTCGGGACCGAGCAGGAAGACAGCGATCACCCCGATGATGAGCAGCTTCTCGAAGGTCAATCCGAACACCAGATCAGACTAACGCGTGCGGCCTGCACGAATGCTGCCAGTGCGAGCCGTATTCTGGTGCCGGTAGACCCCTGGGAGCGCTGTGTCAGACAAAGAATCGAACTGGAAGTTCGCCGACGAGATCGTCGTCGAGCCTGAGGTCATCGCGCGTGCGCGTCAACAGTCCCTCGAGCTCGGGATCGACCCCATCGCGCCCTCGGTCGGCGCCCAGGCCGCGGTGGTCGCTGCGGCCACCGACGCATCGAGCATCGTCGAGATCGGCACGGGCGTCGGCGTCTCGGGCCTGTGGCTGCTGACCGGCGGCACCCACGCCACCCTGACGTCCATCGACTCCGAGCTCGACCACCAGCAGCATGCCAGGACCTTCTTCACCGAGGCGGGCATCCAGTCGAACCGGGTCCGGCTCATCACCGGCCGCGCGCTCGACGTCCTGCCCCGGATGAACGAGAACTCGTACGACATCGTCTTCGTCGACGCCGACCCGCAGTCCGTCATCGAATACGTCGAACACGGGCTGCGGCTCGCTCGCCCCGGAGGGACCGTGCTCGTCGCCCACGCGCTCTGGAAGGGACGCGTGTCCGACCCGGCGCAACGCGACGATGTCGCCACCGGATTCCGCACCCTCGTCACCGAGACTGCGGCATCCGGTGCTGTCGTCAGTGCACTCTCACCGGTCGGTGACGGTCTGCTCCAGATCACCAAACTGAGCGAGTAGGGCCCCCAGCCGGGAGCCCTGCTCGTCAGGAATTGGCGACGACGCTCGCAAGCGCGTCGTGAAGCTCCTTGGCTTCCGCGTCGTTGACTGAGACGACAAGACGGCCGCCACCCTCGAGCGGAACACGCACGATGATGAGCCGACCCTCCTTTACAGCCTCCATTGGCCCGTCTCCGGTCCTCGGCTTCATGGCCGCCATGCAGCTCCCCTTTCGTGGATGTCCTTCTATTATCTGTCATCCGGGAGACCGGAGAAAATCGCGGGTCTACCCCAGTCACGGTTACGGCGGAGTCCAGTCGAGTCCGTCGACCCCCCAGCAGATCAGCAACCAGCCCCACTGGAGTGCGAGGAACACGATGACGAGAGCTATCCGGTAAACCTTGCTCCTCGGCATCGCGAGCACGCCGAGCAGTGGAAAAATCGGCATCAGCAGGCGGAAGGTGCTCGATTGCGGGAAGAAGACGGCCAGCAGGTAGAGCCCGTACGCGGCGAGCCAGAAGCGCAGATCGACACCCAGGCGCTTGACCGCGGGGGTGAACAGAAGCACGACATAGAGCTCGATCAGCAGCACGACGGTGACGGTTCCGAGCCACGCAGGCAGTCCGAGAGCGAAGCTGAACCACCAGTCCGCGCCCTCGAACCACGGCGTGAACGGCACGAGATGGGTGAAGCCGATGTATTGCGCCCGCCAGGAGAGCTCCGTGTCGGTGTACGCGGTGATCGAGCCGGTGACGATCGCAGCGGTCGCCGGCCACGCCAACCCGGCCAGGCCACTGTAGATCGTCACGGCGATGGAGGCGACGCGGTCGGCGGCCGGGAACGGATCGCGGGCCCGTACCGCGAACCGGTAGACGACGTGCATCCCCAGCGCGAGCGCAAAAGCCAGGCCGCTCGGCCGGGTGAACGCCATGACGGTCACCACCGGGATCAGCCACCAGTAGCGCCGCAGCATCAGGAGGTACAGCGCGAGCGCGAGCAGGAAGATGTACATCGACTCGGCGTAGGCCAGCTGGAAGAGCGGCGAGACCGGTGCGACGCAGAACAGGACGACGGCGTAGAGGCTCGTCGACGGGAGGAGCCGGAGCCGGAGGAGCCGGTAGAAGACGAGGGCTGCGCCCAGACCGAACGCGGTCGAGGCGATCACGGCGGCGACCGGCCAGGGCGCCCGGGTCACGAAGGCGACGATGTCCACGACCGATGGGTAGCCCGGCATGAACGCCCACGCGTTCTGGTTCACGTGCCCATCGAGCAGGGGCAGCGACGACGGATATCCCGCGATGGACACGATGTTGTACCAGCGGCCGTCCCAGATCGCCGCGAAGTCGAAATAGCCGGGATGCGCGCCGGTCCAGGGGTTGGGTCCCTGGACACTCGCGAGCACGAGCAGCATGACGGTGGTGACGATCCGGCTCGCCACGAAGATCAGGATGACGCTCAGCCACCATGGCGAGCGCCGCCACCGGCTCACCGCTGTGCCGGCGGGCGCCTCCCGCGCGACCTCGACCGCGTCAGTTGACGGCGACGGCGCCGGTGAGCCAGGCACGCAATCCCGTTTCGCACGAAGTGATCTGGTCGACAGCGACACGTTCGTCGTCCGCGTGAGCCTTGAGGGGGTCCCCCGGACCGAAGTTCACGGCCGGGATGCCGAGTGCCGAGAAGCGCGCGACGTCGGTCCAGCCGTATTTCGGCTTCGCCTCCGCGCCGACGGCGGCGAGGAACTCCTGCGCGAGCGGAGCGTCGAGACCGGGGCGGGCGCCGTCCGCGCGGTCCACGACGGTCAGCTGGTAGCCGGCGAAGAGCTCGCGCAGGTGCTCGATCGCCTCGTCGGAGCTGCGGCTGGGCGCGAACCGGTAGTTGATGTGCACCATGCACTCGTCGGGGATGATGTTGCCCGCGACGCCGCCGCTGATGCCGACGGCGTTGAGTCCCTCGCGGTACACCAGGCCGTCGACGTCGACTTCGCGCGCCTGGTAGGCCGCCAGGATGTCGAGGATGGGCGCCGCCTTGTGGATGGCGTTGTCACCGACCCAGCCCCGCGCCGAGTGCGCGCGGAGTCCGAAGGTGCGCACTTCGACCCGCAGGTTGCCGTTGCAGCCGCCTTCGACGATGCCGTTGCTCGGCTCGCCGAGGATCGCGAAGTCGCCGACGAAGAGGTCGGGCCGCTTGCGCGCCAGTCGGCCGAGCCCGTTCAGCTCATTCGAGACCTCCTCGTGGTCGTACCACATCCACGTCACATCGATGGCCGGCTCGTCGAGCTCGGCGGCGAGCTTCAGCTGGACGGCCGTGCCGCCCTTCATGTCGACGGTTCCCCGGCCCCAGAGGTACTTCACCCCGTCGATCGTCTCGTAGCGGGTGGGCAGGTTTCCGTTCAGCGGCACCGTGTCGATGTGGCCCGCGATGATCACGCGCCGCGGCCGGCCGAGGTTGGTCCGGGCGACGATGGTGTCACCGTCGCGGATGATCTCCAGATGGTCGAGTCCGGCGAGGGCCGCCTCCATCTCGTCGGCGAGCGTCGTCTCGTTCCCCGAGACGGATTCGATGTCGCAGAGCTGCCGGGTGAGGTCGGTGGAGGTCGCAGTCAGGTCGAGAGGCACCCTACTAATCTAGAGCCATGCCCTCCGACGTACCCCACGAATCAGCTGCGCACTCAGCCCGCACGCCCCGGCTCGCCTGGGGTTACGGCCTCGCGACCGTCGCCGGTGACGGAACGGTGCTCGACACCTGGTACCCCGAGCCGCGCCTGGGTGCGCTTCCGGCCGGGCGCGACCGCTGGATCGCCCCTGCCGAGCTCGAGTCCCTCGCCGGCGACGACCGCCGGCGCAACGTCCGCATCGACATCGTGACGGTGGACATCGACCTCGACACTCCCCCTGCGACCACTCCGGACGCCTACCTGCGCCTGCACCTGCTCTCGCACCTGCTCGTGAAGCCGAACACGGTGAACCTCGAGGGGATCTTCGCCCACCTGCCGATCGTCGCCTGGACGAACGCCGGCCCTGTGCTGCCGGCCGACCTGACGCGCCTGCGCCCCGCCCTGCAGCGCGCCGGCATCCACGTGACGGGCATTGACAAGTTCCCGCGCCTCCTCGACTACGTGACGCCCCACCGTGTGCGCATCGCTGACGCATCCCGGGTGCGGCTCGGCGCGTACCTGGCGCCGGGGACCACCGTGATGCACGAGGGGTTCGTCAACTTCAACGCCGGAACCCTCGGGACGTCGATGGTCGAGGGCAGAATCTCCCAAGGGGTGGTCGTCGGCGATGGTTCGGACATCGGTGGCGGGGCGTCCATCATGGGCACGCTCTCGGGCGGCGGCACGCAACGCGTCTCGATCGGCGAGCGCGCACTCCTCGGCGCGAACTCCGGTATCGGCATCTCCATCGGAGACAACTCGGTGGTGGAAGCCGGGCTGTACGTCACAGCGGGAACCAAGGTCGTCCTGGTCGGATCCACCCCCAATGCGGACGGCACGCCGCAGTCGATCAAAGCCGTCGAACTCTCGGGCGTGCCCGACCTCCTGTTCCGTCGCAATTCGCTCAGCGGCGCCGTCGAAGTCCTCCAGCGCGGCGGTACCGGCATCGAGCTGAACGCCGCTCTTCACGCCTGAGCCGTTTTACAGGGGTCACCTGGGGGCGGGATGGGTTAGTGTCGCTGAAGAAGACGGCAACCCGACCCGAAGGAGTGGCGTGGGGGATGATCTGCCGCGCCTGAGGCGCCGCCATCCGATACTGCGGGTCATCGGTGTGATCCTGGCGGTCGTCGTCGCCCTGGCCATCATCGTCGGCGGTCTCGGCGTCTGGACCGTCACCCGGTCGTTCCCGCAGACGTCCGGCACGATCCGGGTCCCCGGTCTCTCGGCGGCCGTGACCGTCTACCGCGACGATGCCGGCGTACCCCAGATCGAGGCCACGACCGCCGACGACCTGTTCAAGGCACAAGGGTTCGTCCACGCCCAGGATCGCTTCTGGGAGATGGATTTCCGTCGGCACGTCACAGCGGGTCGCCTCTCCGAGCTGTTCGGCGCGAGCCAGGTCGCGACCGATACGTTCATCCGAACCCTCGGCTGGCGCACCGTCGCCGAGCAGGAGGTCAAAGCCCTCGACCCGACGTCGCTGCGGTACTACCAGGACTACGCCGACGGTGTGAACGCGTACCTGAAGGGCCATTCCGGCGCCGCCCTCTCACTGGAGTACGCCGTCCTCGGCCTGCAGAATCCCGGCTACTCCCCCGAACCGTGGACACCGGCGGACTCCGTCGCCTGGCTCAAGGCCATGGCCTGGGACCTCCGGTCGAACCTCGACGACGAGATCGACCGGGCCCTGGCGCTGACCAAGCTGACACTCCAGCAGATCGCCCAGCTGCATCCGAGTTATCCGTATGCGCAGCATCCGACGATCACGGCACTCGGCGACGGTGACACGTCGCGGACGGCGCCGGCCGTGACCCCCGCGGCCGCGTCGACTCCCCCGACCGCGCCGGGAGAGGTCGGCGCCCTCGAAGAGCTCCAGTCGAGCCTCGCAGGGCTTCCGACACTGATGGGGCCGGCGGGCACCGACATCGGCTCGAACTCGTGGGTGGTCTCCGGCGCCCACACGGCGAGCGGAAAGCCGCTGCTCGCCAACGATCCCCACCTCGGAGCGGTCGAGCCCTCGGTCTGGTATCAGGTCGGTCTGCACTGCCGCGCAGTCACGAAGGCGTGCCCGTTCGACGTGGCGGGCTTCAGCTTCTCCGGCCTTCCCGGGGTGATCATCGGGCACAACGACCGCATCGCCTGGGGGTTCACCAACCTGGCACCGGACGTCGCGGACCTCTATGAAGAGAAGGTCACCGGCAACGCGTACGAGTACAACGGCAAGCAGGTGCCGCTCACGACCAGGAAGGAGACGATCAAGGTCGCTGGTGGCAAGCCTGTGACGATCACCGTCCGCTCGACGAGGCACGGGCCCATCGTCACCGGACTCACCCCCGCTTATGCCGCCATCGCGAAGAACCAGGCGAAGCGGCTGAGAGTGTCGGACGCCGCGTACCAGCTCTCCCTCCAGTGGACCGCGCTGCAGCCGGGGCACACCGCATCCGCGATCTTCGCCCTCGACTCCGCCACCGGCTGGGCCGGATTCCGTGCAGCCGCGGCCCAGTTCGACGTGCCGTCGCAGAATCTGCTCTACGCCGACGTCGACGGCAACATCGGCTACCAGGCTCCCGGGCGCATCCCGATCCGTGCGAGCGGTGACGGCACGCTTCCCCTCCCTGGTTGGTCCAGCCAGTACGGCTGGATCGGATACATCCCGTTCGACAAGCTGCCGGCCGTCCTCAACCCGCCGAGCGGCTTCATCGTCACCGCCAACAACGCCGCCGTCGGCCCGGACTATCCGGCCATGATCACCCGCGACTGGGACTACGGTTACCGCGCCAACCGGATCACCGACCGTCTCGGCGCGCTCTTCGCCGCGGGCAAGAAGCTCACGGTCGCCGATTTCGCCGCCATTCAGGCCGACACCTTCGATGCCAACGCGGCGCAGCTCGCCCCGATCCTCACGTCCGACGGATTGCGCCCCTCCCTGACCAGCGGCGCCGCGAAAGGTGTCGCACTCCTGTCGCACTGGAACTACCACGACGACGCTGACAGCGCCGCGGCCGCGTACTTCAACATCTTCTGGCGAAACCTGCTCGTCGACGCCTTCGGCCGCAAGCTCCCTGCCAGCGCGCCGCCCGTCGGCGGCGACCGGTGGTTCGAGGTCGTCGGCAATCTCGCGACCCAGCCCGAATCCCCGTGGTGGACGGACAAGAAGCTGGGTATCGCGGGGCGCGACCAGATGTTCGCCCATGCTGCAGACCAGGCCTGGGATGAGGCGGTCGACCTCATGGGGAACGATCCGTCGACGTGGCGCTGGGACCGCATCCACACCCTCGAACTGACGAATGCGAGCTTCGGGAAGTCGGGGATCGCTCCGATCGAGTGGCTCTTCAACCGCGGGCCGTATCCCGTCGCCGGATCGTCCTCCGTCGTCGACGCCGTCGGGTGGGACGCCTCCGTCGGCTACCAGGTCGACTGGGTACCCTCGATGCGCCAGGTTCTCGACCTGTCGGACTTCGACACATCGACCTGGGTGAACCTCACCGGCGAATCAGGCCACGCGTTCCATCCGAACTACGTCGACCAGACGGCCCTCTGGCAGGAGCACCAGACGCGGCCGTGGCCGTTCACGCTCGCCGCCGTCCGGTCGGCTGCCACACAGACGCTGACCTTGCAGCCGTCGTCCTGACGGATCCACGAACCGACGGGTCGGCGAGCTACCGTTCGGCCGGCCAGGAACGCTCGGGCGAGCCGACGTAGAGCTGCTGCGGGCGGCCGATCTTGGTCGCGGGGTCGGCGATCATCTCGCGCCAGTGCGCGATCCAGCCCGGCAGGCGGCCGATCGCGAACAGCACAGTGAACATGCGGGTCGGGAAGCCCATCGCCTTGTAGATGACTCCGGTGTAGAAATCGACGTTCGGGTACAGCCTGCGCTCGATGAAATAGTCGTCGGCGAGCGCGACCTCCTCGAGCTCTTTCGCGATGTCGAGGAGCGGGTCGTGGATGCCCAGGGCGGTGAGCACCTCGTCGGCGCTCTCTTTCACGAGCCGGGCACGCGGGTCGAAGTTCTTGTACACGCGGTGCCCGAAGCCCATGAGCTTCACGCCCTCTTCTTTGCGCTTCACCCGTTCCACGAACTTCTGCACGCTCTCGCCGGAGTCGCGGATCGACGCGAGCATGTCGAGCACTGCTTCGTTCGCACCACCGTGGAGTGGCCCGTAGAGAGCGTTGATCCCGGCCGAGACCGAGGCGAAGAGGTTCGCCTGGGTCGAGCCGACAAGGCGGACGGTCGAGGTGGATGCATTCTGTTCGTGGTCCTCGTGGAGGATCAGCAGTCGCTCGAGAGCCTTGCTCAGCACGGGGTTCACCTCGTACGGCTCGGCCATCGTGCCGAAGTTGAGCCGGAGGAAGTTGTCGACGAAGCTGAGCGAGTTGTCCGGGTACAGGAACGCCTGACCGACGCTCTTCTTGTGGGCGTAAGCAGCGATGACCGGCAGCTTGGCCAGGAGGCGGATGGTCGACAGCTCGACCTGCTCCGGGTCGTGGACGCTCAGCGAGTCCTGGTAGAACGTGGACAGCGCGGAGACCGCGCTCGAGAGCACCGACATGGGGTGCGCGTCGTGCGGGAGTGCGCTGAAGAAGCGCTTCAGGTCCTCGTGCAGGAGGGTGTGGCGGCGGATCTTGTCGTCGAACTCGCTCAGTTCGCTCGCCGAGGGCAGCTCACCATGGATGAGCAGCCAGGCGACCTCGAGGAACGTCGAGTTCTGGGCGACCTGTTCGATCGGGTAGCCGCGGTAACGCAGGATGCCGGCGTCGCCGTCGATGTAGGTGATGGCCGACCGCGTGGCCGCCGTGTTCACGAAACCGTAGTCGAGCGAGGTGAGGCCGGTCGAACGGGTGAGTGTTGAGAAGTCGATGCTCGCCGAACCGCTGGCGCTCTGCAGGATCGGGAATTCGGCCGTTCCGCCGGGCGTGCACAGGGTGGCCTTCTGCGCCTCGTCCCCTGCCGGGTCGGTGCCGAATCCGCTCACAACGCCTCCTGGATGTCTGCCTGCTGATGTGCGCGCGCGCCGATCGTTACAGCGCCGCAAAGAGTCCTGTGGATACAGCCTATGGGCAAACGAGGACAACTGTTACATCGTCCAAGCGGGCCCCCAGGGCGTTAGAGAGACTCTCCAAAAGTGGTCAATCGGTCGGCCGCCGAGGCGATCCGCTCATCCGTCGCCGTCAGGGACAGGCGCACATGCTGGGGAAAGAAGTCCCCGTAGAAGACGCCAGGACCGGCCAGGATTCCGAGGTCGGCGAGGCGTGCGATGCTCTCCCACGCTCCCCGGCCCTCGGTCGCCCACAGGTAGAGTCCACCCTCGCTCCGGTCGATTCGGAAACCTGCCGACTCCAGCGCCGGCTTGAGCACCTCGCGACGGCGGCGATAGCGCTCCCGCTGCTCGCTGACGTGCCGGTCGTCTGCCAGCGCGACGGTCATCGCAGCCTGCAGCGGCGCGGGGACCATGAGGCCCGCGTGCTTGCGTACCGTGACCAGACGGTCGATGAGGATGCTGCAGCCGGCGACGAACGCCGCTCGATAGCCGGCCAGGTTGGACTGCTTGCTGAGCGAGTAGACGGCCAGCACGTCGCGGCGGTCGCCCGCGATCACCCGCGGATCGAGGATGCTCGGGATGCGCTCGCGATCCCACGGCGCCTCCCAGCCCAGCTCGGCGTAGCACTCGTCACTCGCGATGACCGCCCCCAGCTCGCGCGCCCGCTCCACCATGCGGCGAAGCGCGTCGACACCGAGCACACTGCCGTCAGGATTCCCGGGACTGTTGACCCAGACGAGACGGGTCTCCTCCGGCCACTCGGAGGGATCGTCGCTCGCGAACGCCGTCGCCCCCGCGAATGCGGCGCCGATCGCGTACGTCGGGTATGCGGCCCTCGGATGCACGACGACGTCGCCGTCGCCGAGACCGAGCATGAACGGCAGGAACGCGACCAGCTCCTTCGAGCCGATGGTCGGAAGGACGTTCGCGACGGTCAGGTCGCTCACGCCGCGACGCCGGGCGAACCAGGCGACGATGGCTTCACGCAGCGCAGGAGTCCCCACGGTCTGGGGGTAGGCGTGCGCGTCCGTCGCCTCGGAGAGGGCTTCACGGATGAGCGCAGGGGTCGGGTCGACCGGCGATCCGATGGACAGGTCGACGATGCCGAGCGGATGCGCGCGGGCACGCTCCGCGAACGGGAGCATCTGATCCCACGGGTAGTCGGGAAGAGGGCCGAGTGCCACGACGCGTCAGGCGTGGGCCTGCGGCGGGAGGGCCGAAATCAGCGGGTGATCCTTGGCGATCACGCCCACCTTCGCAGCTCCACCCGGCGAGCCGATGTCGTCGAAGAACTCCACATTCGCCTTGTAGTAGTCGGCCCACTGCTCGGGCAGGTCGTCTTCGTAGTAGATGGCCTCGACCGGGCAGACCGGCTCGCACGCACCGCAGTCGACGCATTCGTCGGGGTGGATGTAGAGCGAACGCTCACCCTCGTAGATGCAGTCGACGGGACATTCGTCGATGCAGGCGCGATCTTTCACGTCGACGCAGGGCAAGGCGATGACGTAGGTCACAGTGGTCGAGGTCCCTTCACGTGGAGTTGCCTTCTAGCTTAGGCGGTTTTGGGCGACCGCTCCCCGCTGCGGAAGGCGGGGCCACGCGATGACGATGGCGGCGATGACGATCGGCGCGACCACCCAGATCTTGCCGAGCAGGTCGTCGGGGATGAGGACCGAACCGCCCACACCCTTGAGCGAGAACAGGAACGTCATGACGATGGTGCCGAGCGCCGCCGCGAGGGCCTGCGCGCGACCGGCGTTGAGCAGTCGCAGACCGATGAGCAGGCAGGTGTAGGCGAGCAGTGCGACCGTGATCCCCCACGGCACCGGAACCCCGGCAATGGTGACGGTCGACTGGTGCGCGACCGTGCCGACGGCGCCGAGGATGGCCCCGGCGATGAAGAGCAGGACGAGGTTGAGGATCCGCGCGGCCATGTCGTCATCCTAACTGGACAGGTCCGCTGCCGAACGTCTAGGGTCGAATGAGTAAGGTTAGCCTTACCAACATTCCCCACCCTCCATCCCGAGAGACAACTGTGCTCGCAAACTACCTGATCGGCCTTCGCGAAGGCCTCGAAGCCGCCCTGGTCGTCGGCATCCTCGTCGCCTACATCGTCAAGGTCGGCCGGCGCGATGTGCTCCGCAACCTGTGGTTCGGGGTCGGGATCGCGATCGTCGTCCCCCTCGGGATCGGCGCGCTCCTCACCTGGGGCCCTTACGGGATGAGCTTCGAAGCACAGGAGATCGTGGGCGGCAGTCTCTCGATCGTCGCCGTCGGCCTGGTCACCTGGATGATCTTCTGGATGGGCCGCACGGCGCGCACACTCAAGAGCACACTGCACACCCGCGTCGACAGCGCACTTCTCGGCGCCGGCTGGGGCATCATCATCCTCGCGGCCGTCAGCGTCGGCCGGGAAGGCATCGAGACCTCGCTGTTCGTCTGGGCGACCGTCGCATCCGTCGGAGGCAGCGTGATCCCGGCAGTCGGCGCGCTTCTCGGAATCCTCACCGCCGTCGTCATCGAGATCTTCATCTACCGCGGCTTCGTCAGGATCAACCTCGGAAAGTTCTTCACCTGGACCGGCGTCTTCCTCATCGTGGTGGCCGCCGGCGTACTCGCCTACGGGGTCGGCGACCTGCAGGAAGCCGGGGTCGTACCCGGTGCCGGCCGCCACGCCTACGACATCAGCGCGATCATCCCGTCGAGCAGCTGGTACGGCACCGTCCTCCAGGGCATCGTGAACTTCAACCCCTCGCCGACGTGGCTCCAGGTGGGCGTCTGGGTCGCCTATCTGGCCGTCGTCGGCACCCTGTACTTCCGTCAGCACCGTTCCGCCGTCACGCGACCCGCCACGGCACAGGCCGCCGCACCTGCGGCGCCTCGCCCGACCGCCGCGTCCTAAGAGGAGAGACCACTCCATGAAGACCCGACACTTCGGCGCGCTCGCGGGCGCAGTCGCAGTCGCCATCGCACTGACCGGATGCGTGCCCAACCGCGCATCCGCCGACGCGGAGGCACTCGCCGTCTCCGTCACCGACGACACGTGTACCGTCTCGAAGGCGACCGCACCGGGCGGCCCCGTGACGTTCCAGGTGACCAACAACGGTACCGACGTCAACGAGTTCGAGATCCTCGCGGCCGACAAGCTGCGCATCGCCGGCGAGAAGGAGAACATCGGGCCGGGTACGACCGTCAACTACGTGGTCCAGCTCGCCGAGGGCACCTACTACACGGCGTGCAAGAAGGGCATGGTCGGCGACCTGGTCGATGTCAGGACGTTCACCGTCACTGCTGGCAAGACGTCGAAGGCCAGCCAGAGCGAGAGCAGGCAGATCGCCCAGGCGGTGACGAACTACATCTCGTACGTCAAGGACCAGAGCGGCCAGCTGCTCACGGCGACCCAGAAGTTCGCGGCAGCATACGCCGCCGGCGAGGTGGCTGCCGCTCGCGCGCAGTACCCCGCCACGCGCAGGTTCTACGAGCGCATCGAGCCGACCGCCGAGCAGTTCGGCGACATCGACCCGGCCCTCGACCTGCGCGAGGCCGACCTCGAACAGGGTCAGGCCTGGACCGGCTGGCACCGGATCGAGAAGGACCTATGGGCGCCCGCCGGATACACGGCGGCCACGCCTGCCGAGCGGACGAAGCTTGCCGACAAGCTCGTCTCCGACACCCGGAAGCTGTACGACCTGGTCCACGCGAAGGACTTCACCCTGACGATCGACCAGATCTCCAACGGCGCGATCGGCCTGATGGAGGAGGTGTCGCGCACCAAGATCACCGGTGAAGAGGAGACCTTCTCGCACACCGACCTGTGGGACTTCATGGGCAACGTGGAAGGCGCCGACGTGGCGTACGGCATCGTGCGCGGCATCGCTTCGGCGCGTGGTGTCGACGGCAGGGCCGTCGTGAAACAGCTCGACACCCGGTTCGCCGCGATCACCGCACAGCTCTCCGCCTACCGCAGCGGCAGCGGCTACGTTCCATACACCGCGCTCAGCACCGCACAGGTGAAGGAACTCTCCGACGGTGTCAACGCGCTGAGCGAGCCGCTCAGCAAGCTCACGTCGATCATCGTCGAATAGGGCCGCGTGGCTGAGGACACCAACGAATCCGCCGCCCCCGGGCTGTCCCGTCGTGGACTGCTCGGGCTCGCAGGTGCGACCCTCGGCGCCGGGATGCTGGGCGCCGGGGCCGGCATCGCGCTCGACCGCACCGTGCTCGCCACCGCCGGAGCCGGATCGGGCTCCGCGGCGGTCTACGCGTTCCACGGCGACCACCAGGCCGGAATCACGACCGCCGCCCAGGACCGTCTGCACTTCGCCGCGTTCGACACCGCGCCCGACCTCGATCGTGCCGGCCTCATCGAACTCCTGAAGGACTGGACCGTCGCAGCGGCGCGGATGACGCAGGGCGAGTCCGCCGGCGCGGCCGGTCCCGCAAGCGGTCCACTCGACGCTCCGCCCGACGACACCGGCGAAGCCCTCGACCTGCCGCCGGCCGGCCTGACGCTCACCTTCGGCTTCGGGCCGACGCTTTTCCGCACCGGCGACGGGGTCGACCGTTTCGGGCTCGCGTCCCGGCGACCCGCCGCGCTCGTCGAGCTCCCCCACTTCCCCGGAGATGCCCTCGTCGAATCCCTCACCGGCGGAGATCTCTGTGTCCAGGCGTGCAGCGACGACCCGCAGGTGGCGGTGCACGCGATCCGCAACCTTTCGAGGATCGCCTTCGGTCGCGCATCCATCCGCTGGTCCCAGCTGGGGTTCGGCCGCACCTCGGCGACGACACGCGCGCAGGTCACGCCGCGCAACCTTTTCGGCTTCAAAGACGGAACGGCGAACATCAAAGCCGAGGACACGACGGTCGTCCGTGACCAGGTGTGGGCGGCGGAATCCGACGGTGCGGCCTGGATGGGGGGAGGATCGTACCTGGTCGCCCGGAAGATCCGCATGGTCATCGAGACCTGGGACCGCCAGCAGCTCGGCGAGCAGCAGCGCATCATCGGGCGCGACAAAGGCGAAGGAGCACCTCTCTCAGGGGGAACCGAGTTCACCGAGCCGAACTTCCTCGCCGTGGCTCCCGACGGCGGGACGAAGATCGACCCGGATTCGCACGTGCGGCTCGCCCACCCGAGTACGAACAACGGTGCCCAGCTCTTGCGCCGCGGCTACAACTTCGTCGACGGCAACGATGAGCTCGGCCGCCTGAACGCCGGGCTCTTCTTCATCGCATTCCAGCGCGACCCGCGCAAGCAGTTCATCCCGATCCAGCAGCGGCTGGCGCGCAGCGACGCGATGAACGAGTACCTGAAGCACGTCGGCTCCGCGATCTTCGCGGTGCCACCGGGAGCACGCCCCGGCAGCTACCTCGGGGCCGGCCTCTTCGCGTAGCCGTGCGCGCGGCTCGGGCCCGGCCCCTCAGCTCACGGGGTCGGGGTCGGACTCGGGCTGATGACCGACGCCGTTGTCACCGTGTAGTTCGCGACCCAGCCGTTCTTGCCCGCGCTGGTGACGACCACCAACACGCCGTAGGCGTCGGATGTGAACGTGCCGGTGTTCGTGTCTCCGTCGGCGCCCTTGAATCCCCCGGTGAACCCCGCGGCGGTGAGCTGCTTCTCGATGTCTGCCGCCGCTGTCGCATCCGGCACCTTGACCGTGACGTTCCAGACCTTCTTGTCCTCACCGCCGACCGAGGCAGCGAAGACGACATCGCCCTTGTACAGCGGAACCGCTGAGGGGAAGTCGCTCGGAACCTTGTTGCCGCCGATGTCGACGTGTCCGCCGGTCACGTTCTTCACGATGCCCTCGACGTTGCCGCAGGCGCTCAGCGCCGGGGCGAGCCCCAGCGCAAGCACGATCGCGAGCGGAACGGCGACGCCTTTGCGCATGTTCATGTCACACTCCCCCGGCGCCTGTGCGAAACGAGCCGCCTACCGCGAAGAATACGCCTGCTGCCGCCCGGCGCCCAGAGACGAGGTACCGCAGGGACGCCCGGACGCCCGGAGTCGCTCAGGCGTTCTGGTCCTGCTTCTTCAGCCGCGACGTCGCGCGAGCGCGAGCGGTCTGGTCGAGCTCGACCTTGCGGATGCGCACAGCGGCAGGCGTCACCTCGACGCACTCGTCTTCGCGGGCGAACTCGAGGCACTCCTCCAGGGTCAGCTGACGCGACGGAGTCATCGACTCGAAGTTGTCCGCCGTCGACTGACGCATGTTCGTCAGCTTCTTCTCCTTGGTGATGTTGACGTCCATGTCGTCTGCCCGCGAGTTCTCGCCGATGACCATGCCCTCGTAGACCTCTTCGGTCGGGTTCACGAAGAACGTCATGCGCTCCTGGAGCGCGATGATCGCAAACGGAGTGACCACACCGGCGCGGTCTGCCACGATCGAGCCGTTGCTGCGCGTGACGATCTGTCCGGCCCACTCGTCGTAGCCGTGCAGGATCGCGTTCGCGATTCCGGTGCCGCGGGTGATCGTGAGGAACTCCGTGCGGAATCCGATCAGGCCGCGCGACGGCACGATGAACTCCATACGGACCCAGCCGGTGCCGTGGTTCGCCATGTTCTCCATGCGACCCTTGCGGGCGGCGAGCAGCTGGGTGATCGCGCCGAGGTACTCCTCGGGCACGTCGATCGTCAGGTGCTCGAACGGCTCGTGCGTCTTGCCGTCGACCTTCTTCGTGACAACCTGCGGCTTGCCGACGGTGAGCTCGTAGCCTTCTCGGCGCATCTGCTCGACGAGGATGGCGAGGGCCAGTTCTCCACGCCCCTGCACCTCCCACGCGTCCGGCCGGCCGATGTCGAGCACACGGAGTGACACGTTGCCCACGAGTTCGCGGTCGAGGCGATCCTTCACCATGCGTGCCGTCAGCTTGTGGCCCTTGACCTTGCCGACGAGCGGAGACGTGTTCGTGCCGACGGTCATCGAGATCGCGGGGTCGTCGACGTGGATCAGGGGAAGCGGGCGGATGTCGTCGGGGTCGGCCAGCGTGTCGCCGATCATGATGTCGGCGAAACCCGCGACGGCGACGATGTCACCGGGGCCGGCGCTCTCGGCCGGGTAGCGGTCGAGCGCCTTGGTGATCATCAGCTCGGTGACGCGCACGTTGTGCACATCGCCGTCGTGGCGGACCCAGGCGACGGTCTGGCCCTTCTTCAGCGTTCCGTTGAAGATGCGGAGCAGCGCGAGCCGGCCGAGGAACGGAGACGCGTCGAGGTTGGTGACGTGCGCCTGCAGAGGAGCCGCGGGGTCGTAGGTCGGCGCCGGGATGTGCTCGAGGATCGCCTCGAACAACGGCTCGAGGTCGGGGTTGTCGGGGAGCTCGCCGTTCTCGGGCTTGTTGAGGCTCGCGGCTCCGTTGCGACCGGATGCGTAGACCACCGGCACATCGAGGATGGCGTCGAGATCGAGATCGGGGACGTCATCGGCGAGGTCGCTCGCGAGGCCGAGCAGGAGATCCTGGCTCTCATGCACGACGGCATCGATCCGCGCATCCGGACGATCGGTCTTGTTGACGAGGAGGATGACCGGCAGTTTGGCCTCGAGCGCCTTACGCAGCACGAAGCGGGTCTGCGGAAGCGGGCCCTCACTCGCGTCGACCAGAAGCACAACGCCGTCGACCATCGAGAGACCGCGCTCGACCTCGCCGCCGAAGTCCGCGTGGCCCGGCGTGTCGATCACATTGATGGTGATCGGGCCGCTTGTCGCGTGCTTGCCGGCATACGAGATCGCCGTGTTCTTGGCGAGGATCGTGATGCCCTTCTCGCGCTCCAGCTCGTTGGAGTCCATCGCGCGCTCTTCGACGTGTTCGTGCGATGAGAACGAGTTCGTCTGCCGGAGCATGGCGTCGACAAGGGTGGTCTTGCCGTGGTCGACGTGGGCGACGATCGCGACATTGCGCAGATCGGCGCGGTGTGCGACGGCGGTTTCAGACATGCGTGCAGGCTCGACTCTCGGTCAGAAGTTTGTGGGGGTAACGTTCGATTTTACCCCACAAACGCACTGGCCTGTCGCGCCTGCACGCTGCTGTCAGAACTGGGCCGACGGCGGGACGTTCGGCTCCGGGTCCTCCAGGGGTGCCGCGATGTGCGGCCCCTCGTCGGATCCGGCCGCGAGGATCTCGCGACGGAGGTCGCGACGCTCGCGCTGCAGCTTCGGATCGGGAAGGGGCACGGCCGCGAGCAGTCGCTGGGTGTACGCCTCCTTCGGGTAGCGCAGGATCTCGTCGCGGGTGCCCGTCTCCACCAGGTTGCCGTGGTGCATGACGGCGATGCGCTCGGCGAGGACGTCGATGACCGCGAGGTCGTGCGTGACGAACAGGCAGGCGAAGTTCATCTCCTTCTGCAGCATCTGCATGAGGTCGAGCACGCGCGCCTGGACCGACACGTCGAGCGCGCTCGTCGGCTCGTCGGCGATGAGCACCTGCGGCTTCAGCGACAGCGCGCGGGCGATACCGACGCGCTGCTTCTGGCCACCGGACAGCTCGTGGGGATAGCGGGTGCGGTACGTGCGCGGAAGCTCGACGCTGTCGAGAAGTCGCTCGACCTCCTTGTTGAGGGTCGCGCCCTTCATGCCCTTGGCCAGCAGGAGAGGCTCCCCGATGCTGTCGCCGATGGGCAGTCGCGGGTTGAGCGAGGACGCCGGGTCCTGGAAGACGATGCCGACGTTCTTGTGCAACTGGCGGATCTCGTCGCGTCCTGCGTTCGAGATGTCCTGGCCGGCGACGACGAGCTTGCCCTCCGTGATCGGCAGGAGTCCGATCGCGGCCCGGCCCAGCGTGGTCTTGCCCGAGCCGGACTCGCCCACGAGCCCCAGCACTTCGCCCTCGCGGATCTGGAGGTTGATCTGGTCGGCGGCGCGGAACGCCGGAACGCGTCCACGCTTCGGGTACTCGATCGCCACGTTCTCGAACTTGACGACGATCTTGCGGGTGTCGCGCTCGTCGAGTTCCGCGGCCTCCTCCGCGAGGCGCTCGTTGATGGCGATGCGCTCTGCGAATTCCGCACTCTGCTGCGCAGTCTCGGAGCTCGTGGCGAGCGCCGCCGTCGTGTCGATCTCCTCGTCGCCGCGCTGCCCCAGGTGCGGAACGGCCTCGAGGAGGGCGATGGTGTACGGGTGCGTCGGGTTGGCGAAGACCTCTTCGACCGTTCCGGTCTCGACGATGTCGCCCTTGCGCATGACCGCGATGTTGTCCGCGAGGTCGGCGACGACCCCCATGTCATGGGTGATCAGCAGGATGGCGCTGTCGAGCCGGTCGCGCAGGCTCCGGAGCAGGTCGAGGATCTCGGCCTGCACGGTCACGTCCAGCGCCGTGGTCGGCTCGTCCGCGATGAGGAGCTTGGGGTCGCACGAGATCGACTGCGCGATCATCGCGCGCTGCCGCTGGCCGCCGGAGAGCTGGTGCGGATACGAGTTGTACGCCTTCAGCGGATCGGGGAGCTCGACCATGTCGAGCAGTTCGAGCGCACGCTCGCGGGCCTCGTGCGGCGACATGCCGTAATGGATGCGCAGCGTCTCCACGATCTGGGAGCCGATCGTGTAGACGGGGTTGAGCGCCGTCATCGGCTCCTGGAAGATCACGGCGATCTGGGCGCCACGGACCTTGCGCATCTGCTGCGGCTTCAGGCCGGTGAGTTCGCGCCCGTCGAGCTTGATGCTTCCGCGGATCCGGCTGTTCTCCGGCAGGAGGTCGAGGATCGCCATCGAACTCGCACTCTTGCCCGAACCGGACTCGCCGACGAGGGCGAGCACTTCGCCCGGTCTGATCGCGTAGTTCAGCTTCTTGGCTGCGGGAACCCACGTGCCGTCGACACCGAAGTCGACGCTGAGGTCGGTGACCTCGAGAACGGGGATCTGCCCGGTCGTCGTGTCGGTCATGAAATCCTGTTTCCTTCCAGGGCGGCTGTGGCCGCCTTCGAGATCGTGTTGCGTTGGACGGCCGATGCGGATGCTGTCAGCATGGACGCATGTCCACCGAAGCTCCTTCCGGACGCGACGTCTATACGTCGCGCTTCAACCGCATCCTCGCCGTCATCATCTGGGCGCTCGCCCTCTTCATGACGGGCAGCCTGCTGTTCGTCGCGCCGGGACTGCGGCTCCTGTACCTGTTCCCAGCTGCGTTCGTTGCGCTGTTCGCCTGGGAGGCGCTGTGGAGCCCGCGAGTCGAGGTGGACGACAGCGGAGTGCGCCTGCGTAATGTGCTGCGAACGGTCTTCGTACCGTGGGCCGCGCTGATCCACGTCGACACCAAGTATTCCCTGACCCTGTACACGCCGGGCCACAGATACGCCGCGTGGGCCGCGCCCGCTCCCGGTCGCGCATCCAGCTACCGGGCCACCAAGTCGAGGAGCGGCAATTCCGGAAGCCGTGCCCCGCTCGACGGGGACGCCGCGCGTCCCGGCGACCTGCTCGGCACTGAATCGGGCGAAGCCGCCTACCTGGTGCGCAGCCGCTGGGATCGACTGCGCGAGCGCGGCGCTTTCGAGACCGGCGTCGCCGACACCACGAAGGTGACCGTCACGACCCACTGGGCGACGGCGGTCGCGCTCATCGTCCTCGCGGCGGGCTCGGTCGTCGCGATCCTCGTCGGCTAGCAGTCCGCTCGCCGCGTTCCCGCGGAACGTCATGCCCGCTCGTCTCCGGACTCGGGAAACTCTTCCTGCATCTGGCGGAGCTTGAACCGGCGGTGGCGCGGGTCGAAGGCGTCGCGGAGGCCGTCACCGATGAAGTTCACCAGCAGGGCAAGCGAGACGATGAAGAGTCCCGGCCACCAGAACAGCCACGGGCGGGTCTGGAAAGCAGACTCGTTCTGGCTGATCAGGAGGCCCAGGGACACATCGGGCGCCTTGATGCCGTAGCCGAGGAAGCTCAGGGCGGTCTCCAGCAGGATCGCGGATGCCATGATGAGCGTCGACGACACGATGACGACGCCCGCGGCATTCGGCAGGATGTGCTTGAAGATGATGCGACGGTCGGACGCGCCTGCGACGCGGGCCGCTTCGACGAACTCGCGTTCGCGAAGCGAGAGGAACTCGCCGCGCACGAGTCGGGCGATACCCATCCACGAGAAGAATCCGAGCATGATGGCGAGCAACGGCGCTCCCAGGCCACCGGCCCAGTGGCCGACGACGGAGCCGATCACCAGAGCCGGGATGACGATGAAGACGTCGGTGATACGCATCAGGATGGCGTCGGTGATCCCGCGGTAGTAGCCCGCGATCGCACCGACGACCACGCCGACGACGCTCGCGATGCCGCCCAGCACGATCATGACGATGAACGAGTTCTGGATGCCGCGCATGACCAGGGCGAAGTAGTCCTTGCCGATGCGGTCCTGGCCGAACGGGTGTTCGAGCGACGGTGCGCCCTGGTGCACCTGGTTGTTCAGCTCGGTGTAGGTGTACTTCCACCAGCCGTGGATCGGACCGACGCCGATGGCCGTGATCGAGAACAGGATGATGAAGACGACGAGGATGATCGACGTCACCGCCATCTTGTTGCCCATGAAGCGGCGGAAGATGATCCGCCCCTGGCTTTCCGGCGCCTTGGAGTCGATGGTTGGCTCGTCGGTGACGATCGGTTCATTGTTGATTGTCATTATCGGACCCTCACCCTCGGGTCGAGGCTTGCATAGGCCAGGTCGGCCAGGAAGTTGAACAGGATGGCCATGATCGCGATCACGACGAAGTAGCCCATCACGGGGTTGAGATCACCAGCGCTGAGTCCTGCGCTGAAGAGGAAGCCCATGCCGGGGATGGCGAAGACCCTCTCTGTGATGATCGCGCCACCGAGCAGGGCTCCGACATCGAAGGCCACCAGGGTCGTGATCGGAATGAGCACGTTGCGGAAGGCGTGACGGACGATCACCGTACGCTCGGGCAGGCCCTTGGCGCGTGCGGTGCGGATGTAGTCCTGGTTGAGCACTTCGAGCATCCCGGCCCGCGAGTAGCGCGTGTAGCTCGCGAACGAGATCAGCAGCAGTGCGATCGTCGGCAGCAGGAGGTGCGTGAACGTGTCGAGACCCGAGACCCAGATGTCGCCGTTGAGGTTCGGGGTCGAGGACCCGACCGTCGCGATCGGACGGCCGTTCGTGTCCTGCAGGTACTGCGGCCACGCCTGCATGAACCGGTCGATCAGGATCAGCGCTCCGGAGAGCACGGCCGTCACGGCGCCGACACGCATATTCTGGCCACGGTCGTAGCCGCCGACCAGCCAGCCGCTGACCAGGCCCACGGCGAGCGTGACGATCGCCAGGATCGCGATGGTGGCCGCGCTGGAGATGTTCAAGAGGGGCTGGATCGCGAAGTAGGCGATGATGCCGATCGCGCCGTTGATGCCCGCGGTGATCAGTGCCTTGCGGTTCTGGAGACCCGCCATCAGCGCGGTCGCGCCGAGGGCGATGCCCGCGATGAGGATGATCATCGCCACCGGGCCGAGGCCCGGGGTGAGGAACCACCCCGTCGCCGACATGAACCAGAGCAGGAGGAAAGTCGCACCGCCGACCGCTGCGAACACGATCAGTCGCCGTCGACGATCGCCTCCCACCAGCGACTGGAAGATCGCGCCCATCAGCACGCCGATGATCACGAGCCAGTACCAGCTGATCACGGGGTCTGCGAGGAAGTTGTTGAAGCCGAGGGCGATGAACTCCTTGAGGAGCACCGCGACGAGGAACGCCGGAAGCGAGTACAGGAAGAAGCTGATGAACGTCATCGTGTTATCGAGACCGCTGTACTGGCGGAGAGCGGTGATGATACCGATCGAGATACCGAAGACGACCGCGAGCACGAGCGCCAGGGTCACGAGTTGCACGGTGGATCCGAGCGCCTGGGGCAGGATGTCGGTCACCTGAGCGTTCGAGATTGTCGCACCGAGGTCGCAGGCGTTGGCGAACGGGATGAGGCACTTCGCCGCGCCGCCGAGCCACAATGCCCAGCGCAGGGGTGGTGCGACGTCGAGGTGGAGCAACTGGACACGCGCTGTGATCAGCGCTTCCTTGTTCGGATTGTTGCTGGAGCGGAGATCCGCGAGCGGATCCACCGAATACGCCACAAGCATGTACATCAGGAACGATGCGGCGATGAGGATGAGAATCGAGACGAGAATGCGTCTCAGAATAAAGCTCACCATTGAATGACTACCTATCTGGAACGGCACCACGATCCGCTGATGGACCTGACCATCCCGGGGTCGGGGACGGGCACCTGACATTGTATTCGCGGGTCACGCGAACGTATTCATGGTACGGGGCGCTGAAGCTTTTCGCTCCAGCGCCCCGAGTGGAGTTCGGTCCCCGAGCCGAGGCCCGGGGACCGAATCAGGCGAAGGCTACTTCTTGGAAGCCTTCACCGACCACTCCCAGAAGTTCCAGAACGGACCGCTCTGGCCACCGTTGTACTTGACACCCTGCACGCGGCTGTCGACACCGAAGATGCCGGGCAGCTGGAACAGCGGCAGACCGTAAGCGTCGCTGAAGGTCTGCTTGTCGATCTTGTTCTCGGTCTGGACCAGTTCGTTCTTATCCGTCATGGTCTGGGTCGAGTTGGCGAGTTCGCCCGTGCCGGGGTAGTTGTTGTAGTTACCACCGGAGCCGACAGGACCGAAGACCTGGGTCAGCTGCTGCGTACCTGCACCAGGCGAGATCCAGCCGAAGAGCACGGCGTCGTACGTGCCGTCGCCGAGCTTCTTGGACCAGTCCGGGTTGCCATTGTCGACGATCTTGAATCCGGCCTTCGAGGCGGATGCCTGGATGGCCTGGAACTCGTCGACACGGTTCGGGTTGTTGGTGTTGTACATGATCTTCACGGTCGGCGTCTTGCCGGCCAGGAGCGCCTTGGCGCCCGCGATGTCGACCTTGTTGTAGGCGTCAGAACCGTTCTGCTTGACCGAATCCGCGTACTCCGCCTGGTTGGGGAGGAAGATCTGCGAGTTCAGGACCTTGGCCTTAGGGTTCACCGGAGTGACGATCGAGTCCAGGATCTGCTGGCGCGGGATCGTGAGCAGGAACGCCTTGCGGACGTTCGGGTCGGAGAACACACCGGACTTGCTGAAGGTCAGGTCGAGGTGGTCGTACGACGCCTGGTCGCCTGCGAGCACCGTTGCAGTGGTGTTCTTCAGGGCGGTCAGCGTGTCGGCGGACGCCTGCGGGTTGATGACGTCGACCTCACCGTTCTGGAGAGCGGTGACCTGGGCGCTTGCGTCGCCGATGAAGCGGAACACGATCTTGTCCACGTTCGGCTTGAGGCCGCCCGCGTAGTACTTGTTCTGCGTCATGGTGAGCGACTGTCCGGGAGTCCACGACGAGACGACGAACGGGCCGCTGGAGACCAGCAGGTCCTTGTCGGTCGGGAACGCGGTGACGTCGTAGCCGGTGTTGACGAAGTCAGCAGCCTTCTTCAGCGTCGGGTCCGGAGCGGCCGGGTTGGCCTTGTCACCGTGCGGCAGTCCCTTGAGCAGCGACGTCAGAGCGGCGGCGTTGCTGAGTCCGGCCTTCTTGGCGACGACGTGGGCCGGCTGTGCCATCGGGTCGACGAGCTCCCAGTCCACGTACGGCTTGGCGTACGTGAGGGTGATCGAGGTGTTGTTGTCACCGATCGTCGGGAACGCGGTCTGGTCGAGACCGACGGTGCTGCCCGCGTACTGGAAGTACTGCGTACCCTTGGTGACCTTGCCGCTGGCCTGGTCGATCGTTGCCGAGTCGTAGTACCCGGACTGGATCGCCCAGCCGAGGACCATGTCGTCAGCGGTGACCGGCTGTCCGTCGGACCACTTGTCGTCCTTGTTCAGCGTGTACTTGACGGTCAGGGGGTTGTCCTTGACCTTCTCGAACTTACCGAACTTGTCGTCGTGGACGATCTTGAAGTTGTTGTCGATGTACTGGAAGCCAGTCCCATACGAGCCGTCCAGGTAGCCGACCTGGCCGTTGGTGTCAACGTTGCCCTGGGGCGTCTGTGAGTTGAACGACGTGAACGGGTTGACCACGGCCACCGTTACTGTTCCGCCCTGCGCAGCGGTCGTCTGAGACGAGCTGCCGGACGTGGTGCAGGCTGTGAGCGCAACTGCTGCGACGCCGACGATGGCGATGGCGCTGGCCGCGTGCCTGACCTTTCTACCTTGGATCTGCAATGTTCCTCCTGTGCGAAGTGTGCGACGGCATGGGCGCGCGAGAGCACCCGCGCCGCGCTGGATAAGAATGACCATAAGTACGGTTGACTGGGAATGCAAAACGGGGCACGAAAACGTTACAGACTGGTAACTCAGTCGCCGGATTATTGCATCGAGCACAGAAAAGCTGCACGCACGCGGGGCAAGACGCAAGAAATTGCACTTGCGCCGCATGCTCCGAGTGGTATGAGGCCGGAACGATCAGCCCATGAATACACAAACAACGCCGCGACCCCGTCGCCGCACCCTTGCAACAGTCGCCGCCGGACTGGTCCTCGCCGGCCTGTCTCTCTTCGCCACAGCGGTTCCAGCACAGGCTCAACAGGTCGGCCCGGTCACAACGGGCTGCGGCGCAAAATACGTCCAGGTCAATTGGACGAACACAGGTCAGGCATGGCTGTGGGCTTTCACGTCGAATGATCTCTGGGATTCTGGCCACCTCGTGGGGACGTGGGGTGCAGGGTCGCACTCCTACAACTCCGGCCTGCACACCTGGACGTGGGGATTCAACAAAGGCGCCCCCGGCACGATCACCATCTGGGGCACGCAATGCGTGAGCTTTAACTGACAAAGTCCTTGCTGGGGTCGTGACGTGAGTCCCCC
>NZ_JAAGWY010000003.1 GCF_010686705.1 Leifsonia tongyongensis
CCAACGACATCGACCCCACCCGCACCTACTGGCGCAACAACCAAAAAGCCCCCGGCCGATGGCCAGGGGCTTCCTAGATGAGACCTAAGTCGCGACTCAGGTGAGACCTATGTCCCGACTCATCACATGGCGGAGAATGGGGGATTCGAACCCCCGAGGGCTTGCACCCAACACGCTTTCCAAGCGTGCGCCATAGGCCACTAGGCGAATTCTCCTGGCTGGCGCATTCCCCGTATTCGAAGAACGGCCACGAAGCATCCTACCTGCTCAGACGGGTGCCTCGCGCCGCCTGCTCCCGCTGCAGTAACCAGAAGACCAGCGCGACGAGCCCGATCGCGACCATCGTGCCCAGCCAGGCGAACACGACGAGCAACCCCAGCCGGTCG
This sequence comes from Leifsonia tongyongensis, assembly GCF_010686705.1. GTDB lineage: Bacteria > Actinomycetota > Actinomycetes > Actinomycetales > Microbacteriaceae > Diaminobutyricibacter > Diaminobutyricibacter tongyongensis. The sequence continues at coordinate 387 of NZ_JAAGWY010000003.1, forward strand.
GCGCGCTGCTCGGTCGGAATCAGTGACTGGGCGCCCATGACGACCTGATTTCCGCTCCTGACCTCGACAGTCGCGAACCGCAGGCCTGCCCTCGGCTGCCAGGTGACGTGATTCGATCCCTCGGATGCAGCTGCCGAGATGACGCCCGCCGGCGGCTCCGCGAGCCGGCCGTCCAGGTAGCCGTTGCCGGAGACCGGGTGCCCGCTCGCGTCGTACACCACGACGAACGGCGCGAGGCTCGCCGCGAGGTCGACGCGTGGAAGTCCGTCGACCGTCGAGCTGGAGCCCGTGGAAAGCTCACTTGCGACCTGCGTGGCCAGCTGGGCGCCCACCTGGTCGGCGGCCTGCCGGTCGAGCTGCTGGGCGACGACGTACACCGTTCCGAGCGCGGAGGTCGCGACGACCACACCGATGATCCAGGCTGCAAGGCGATCCATGCTGGGAAAACTACGCCTCCGGCGGTCGCGCGGCATCAGCCGCTCGGATGATTGGGTAAACTGGTCAACGGCTCCTCACGTGGCGCCATCCAGGCCAACTCCCCCAGGACGGAAACGTAGCAAGGGTAACCGGGCTCTGGCGGGTGCGTGAGGGGTCTTTTTCGTTTCTGTGGAGAACTCCCCAGCGCAGATCACCCGACGGTAGGTTGGAGAGGTGTCCCACTCCATCTACATCACCTCAGCTGAAGGACACACGGGCAAATCGACGGTCGCCCTCGGCGTCCTCGAGCTCCTCTCCCGCTCCGTCGGGCGGGTGGGAGTCTTCCGGCCGATAGCCCGCTCCACGGTCGAGAAGGACTACGTTCTCGAACTGCTTCTCGGGCGCGTGACCGCGCCGGTCGAGTACGAGGAGAGCATCGGGGTCACCTACGACGATGTGCACGCCGACCCGGACGCGGCACTGTCGACCATCGTCCAGCGCTTCCATGCCGTCGAAGCCCGGTGTGACGCGGTGGTGGTGCTGGGCTCCGACTTCACCGACGTGAGCAGCCCGACCGAACTCGGCTACAACGCGCGCATCGCGGCCAACCTCGGCGCTCCGGTGCTCCTCGTCCTCGGCGGCCGCATCGGCCAGGGTCTCGGCGAACGGCTCGGGCAGGCCGATCCGCGCCCGGCCGACGATCTTCGGCAGCTGGCCGAGATCGCACAGGCGGAACTGAAAGCAGAGCACGCGGCCCTCCTTGCCGTCATCGTGAACCGGGCGGATGCAGACCACGAACGCGAGATCACCGCGGCGGTTCGCGCGGCCGTTCCTGCGCAGACGATGGTCTGGGCGATCCCCGAAGACCCGTACCTCGTAGCCCCGAGCATGCGCTCCATCCTCGAAGCGATCGACGGCACACTTGTCTCGGGCGACGAAAAACTGCTCGCCCGCGAGGCGCTCGGAGTCGTCGTCGCCGGAATGTCGATGGTGAACGTCCTTCCGCGCCTGATCGAGGGTTCCGTCGTCGTCATTCCCGGCGACCGCGTCGAGACGCTCCTGGCGGTTCTCATGGCGAACGCCTCGGGTACCTTCCCGTCCGTCGCCGGAATCGTGCTGAACGGCGGGTTCGACCTTCCGGAACCGATCACGCGCCTCATCGATGGGCTCCGCTCGACGCTTCCGGTCGTCTCCACCGACCTGGGCACCTACGAGACGACGGTTCGCATCACGAGCGCGCGCGGTCGTCTGGCCGCCGATTCCCAGCGCAAATACGACACAGCTCTCGCGTTGTTCGAGCTGAGCGTCGATGGTCTCGAACTCCTGGAGCGACTCGATGTGAGCCGCTCGAACGTGGTCACACCGCTCATGTTCGAGTTCGACCTGCTCGAGCGTGCGCGAGCGGCGGACAAGCACATCGTCCTTCCCGAGGGTGACGACGACCGCATCCTCCGCGCAGCCGCGACCCTCCTGGCGCGCGGGGTCGCGAGGCTGACGATCCTCGGCGAGCCGTTCGAGGTGCGCTCGCGCGCGATCGGTCTCGGGCTCGACCTGTCCGGTGCCGACGTGCTCAGCCCGTTCGACGATGTGCTCCGCTTCCGGTTCGCCGAAGAGTACGCGCGGCTCCGGGCGCACAAGGGGATCACGATCGACCAGGCAGCCGACACCGTCACCGACGCGTCCTACTTCGGAACGATGATGGTGCACCTCGGTCTTGCCGACGGGATGGTCTCCGGCGCCGCCCACACGACGGCGCACACCATCAGGCCGGCCTTCGAGATCATCAAGACGCGTCCGGAGGTCTCGGTGGTGTCGAGTGTGTTCCTCATGGCGCTCGCCGACCGTGTTCTCGTCTACGGGGACTGCGCGGTCATCCCGGACCCGACCGCGGAACAGCTCGCGGACATCGCCATCTCCTCCTCCGAGACGGCGGCGCAGTTCGGTATCGAGCCACGGGTGGCCATGCTCTCGTACTCGACGGGCGAGTCCGGCACGGGGGCCGATGTCGACAAGGTCAGAGCGGCGACAGCGCTCGTCCGCGAACGCAACCCGCTCCTGCCCGTCGAGGGCCCGATCCAGTACGACGCGGCGGCGGATGCGGCGGTCGCGGCCTCCAAGATGCCCGGCTCCGAGGTGGCCGGCCGCGCGACGGTGTTCATCTTCCCCGACCTCAACACCGGCAACAACACCTACAAGGCGGTCCAGCGGAGCGCCGGGGCTGTAGCGATCGGCCCTGTCCTCCAGGGTCTCCGCAAGCCGATCAACGACCTCTCGCGCGGTGCGCTCGTCGACGACATCGTGAACACCGTGGCCATCACAGCTATTCAGGCGGAACTCGCATGAGCACCATCCTCGTCATCAACAGCGGGTCGTCGTCGTTCAAGTACCAGCTGATCGACATGGACACCGAGAACGCGATCGCGAGCGGCCTCGTCGAGCGGATCGGCGAATCCTCGGGACACACCACGCACCGTGGACCTTCGGGCACGAGCGAACGCACCCTGGAGATCCCGGACCACACGGCGGGATTCCGCGCCATGCTCGACGCCTTCGCACAGAGCGGCCCCAGCCTCGACGACGACCCGCCCATCGCGATCGGTCACCGTGTCGTGCACGGTGGCAAACGGTTCTTCGAACCCACCATCGTGACGCCGCTCGTCGAACTCAACATCGAAGACCTCTCCGACCTCGCGCCGCTGCACAACCCGGCGAACCTCGAAGGGATCCGCGCGGCCGAGAAGGCGTTCCCCGACGTTCCTCACGTCGCGGTCTTCGATACGGCGTTCCACCAGACGCTCGCCCCCGAGGCGTACACCTACGCGATCGACGCGGAGCTCGCCGAACGCCATCGCGTGAGGCGCTACGGCTTCCATGGGACGAGCCACAAGTACGTCTCCGAGGAGGCGGCACGATACCTCGGAAAGCCGCTCGCCGACCTGAAGCAGATCGTGCTCCACCTCGGCAACGGGGCGTCCGCCTGTGCAATCGACGGCGGACGATCGGTCGACACCTCGATGGGGATGACACCGCTGGAAGGGCTCGTCATGGGTTCGCGGTCGGGAGACATCGACCCGGCCGTGCTGATCCATCTCAGCCGCAGGGCCGGTCTCGACACCGACGGTCTCGACGAACTCCTCAACCGCCGCAGCGGCCTCGTAGGGCTGGCGGGTCGCGGTGACATGCGCGACGTGACGCGGGCCGCGGCCGGCGGTGACGCATCCGCCGAACGGGCGCTCGCGACCTACCTGCACCGGCTCAAGCACTACATCGGCGCCTACTTCGCCGTTCTCGGCGGCCTCGACGTCATCACCTTCACTGCCGGGGTGGGCGAGAACAGTGAAGTCGTCCGCGCCGGAGCGCTGGAAGGGCTGGGCGCGCTGGGCATCCGGCTCGATCCCGAACGGAATGCCGTACGCAGCCGCGATCCGCGGACGATCTCGGCCGACGACTCTGCGGTGACGGTGCTCGTGATCCCGACCGACGAGGAGCTCGAGATCGCGCGGCAGACGCAAGCCGCCATCGCCTGACCCGGCCGCACTTCCAGCGGCCTGCGCCTGCGCTCATACTGGGACCAGTGGTGTTCTGATGACGCGGCATGCACGAACAGCAGCAGTAGGACTGCTCCTCGCCGCCCTCGCGCTCGCAGGGTGTTCGGGGGAACCGCAACGCGCGCAGGTCGGTCCGCATTTCGTCACCGCGCCGCTCGTCTACCTCAGCACAGTGCTCTGGCCGCCGCCCCTCTCACTGGTCGGGCTGACGCCCGGGTCGCGCATCCAGCTCGAGGCCCGAGTCGACGCACCGGGCGGCCGCTGGGAATCGGATGCCACCTACACCGTGCCGAGCACCGGCATCATCGACCTCAATGCGGTTCGACCCCAGCTCGCACCGTTCGGGACACCCGACTCGGCGGGGCTCATCTGGTCGCTCCAGGGACCCGACCTCGCACCCGATGCCGCTGCGCGCTTGTGGACCGAGTCGACCGTCGGGGTGCACATCGCAGCCGTCGACGACGGTCGGGTGGTCGCATCCACCGTGCTCGAGCTCGCGGGGCTCGGGACGGTCATGACGCCGCTGGTCGTGCTGGCCGACGAGCTCGGTGGCACCCCGGCGAACCCGTCGACGGCTGAGGACGACTCGCCGGCGGGGCTGTTCTACGACCCGCGGGGCCCCTTCCACCCCCAGGCGCCCGCCGTGATCGTGTTCGACGACGACTCCACCGGGGCATCTGAACCCTACGTCGGGCCGCTGCTCGCACTCTTCGGGATCGGCGTGTTCGTGGTTCCGGTCGAGCGCGCCGCCGACCAGGTCCACGTCAGCTCGACCATCACTACTGGGAAGATCGGCGCGATCATCGGCTGGCTCCAGGGACGCTTCGACGTCGACCAGAAGCACATCTTCGTCTACGGTTCGTCGCAGTCGGAGCCGCTCGCACTCTGGACGGCCGCGCACTTCCGGTCCCACATCTACGGCGCGTTCGGGGCGGGCGGCGCCACCGCGCTCCTCTGCCGGTCGCCCGAGGGCGCCTCGACGATCTTCGATGCCTCGGGTCCGGTGCCGTGCGAACGCAACAGCCAGACCGTCTTCGACTCGAGCGTGGCCCCGCTGAGCGGCATCGCCGGCCCCGTGGTCCTCGCGTGCACCCGGTCGGACGAGGTCCTCCCGAGCGCCTGCGACTGGCAGGACGCCGCGATGCGGCTCCGCGGCAGGCACCCGGACGACGTGGACATCCGTGTTGACGGCGCGGCGCACGCGATCACCGTTCCGCCGGGTCTTCCGCTCGAACTGCCCCCGGCGCCGGCTGCACAGGCGACCGAACGGGCGAGGGTCGCGTTCTGGGAGGCTGTCGGCCGGACCCTCGTCAGGACGGCCAGATCGTGACCCGTCGACATGATCGACCACTGTACGCCACCGCGGCCGTCGCGTTCGCCGTCGTCTTCGCGACAACCGTTTCGGGATGCACGGCCGATGCCGGAACGCCGGGAACCCGCTTCGTCATCGGTCAGCTCAATGCGAGCGCCACCGACCCGGTCACCATGTCGATCGTCGGACTGCAGCCCGGACTCGACGTCACGGTGGAAGCGACGGTGACCGCGGCCGGGGAACAGTGGAGTTCGCGGGTGGTCTACCCGGTCTCGCCGAGCGGCTCGGTCGACCTCGCCGTGGCCCGACCATCGATGGCTCCTTATCCTGAGGCGGATGCGTCCGGTCTCCTCTGGTCACTCGAAGGACCGTCGCAGAGCCAGCCCCAGCTGGAACGCACCTGGGCCGACGGTGACCGCGATATCGTGCTCGCCGCAAGCGAGGGCGGCCACGTCGTTGCGACAGCCACGATCCATCGGCCGGGGCTCGCCGGATTCGCCACCGTCATGCCGGCTTTCGCCGGCGACGTCGTGCAGGGTGCGAAAGGCAAGCCGATGGGAGGCACGGCCTACGATCTCCGCCTCGGCACGTTCTACAGGCCGGTGACCCTGGTGGAGGGTCGCAAACCGGCGGTCATGCTGATCGACGGCGACGACGGGGGTGCATCCGCCCCGTTCATCGCAGGCCAGCTGGCCCGCGATGGTTTCCCGACCTTCGTGCTGCCCGCATTCGGGCCGGAAGGCCAGATCCCCGGATCGTCGGCCCTGTCGGTCGAAGCGTTCGACGCGGGCCTCGCCTGGCTGCGCGAACAGCCGAATATCGACCCCCAGCGCATCTTCACGTTCGGATCCTGGCGCGCGTCGGCTCTGGCACTCTGGCTCGCAGCGAATGAACCGCAGCGTGTCTACGGCACCATCGCCGTCTCCGGTGCAACAGCGCTCCTGTGCACCTCGGCCTCGGGCACCGCGATCATCACCCACGACGGTGTCGGTGTTCCGTGCGAAGACCCGAGCCGTACCATCGCCGACATGGCGCTCATCCGGCTGGATCGCATCCCCGGTCCTGTCCTGCTGGCCTGCGGCGAGTTCGACGAGGTGCTCGGAAATGCGTGTTCGTGGCTGGGCGCCGGGGTGAGCATCCGCGGGGCGCGTCCGGGTGACGAGTTCATCCGCGCGCCGGGCGCCGGGCATGCGATCGCCGTTCCGCCGATGCTCCCGGTCGGGCTCGCCGAACTGGATCCGGCGACAGCGCAGGCGACGGAACAGGCCCGTGTCGCCTTCTGGTCGGGAGTGGAGCTCATGCTGCAGGCGGCGAGCCGATCATGATGAGACGACTGCGGGCCGCGGTCGCGGCGGTCGCCCTGCTCGGGCTCTTCAGCGGGCTCGCGGCCTGTACGACGGGAGGTTCGTCCCCGCTCGGTGCGCATTTCATCGTCAGCAAGGATCCGAGCGCATCGTGGTGGCCGCTCGACATCTGGGTCGAGGGCCTTGTGCCCGGCCACCAGGTGACCGTCGCGGCGAGTGCGAACTCGAGCGGCCGATGGACGTCACGAGCGACCTACGGGATTCCGGCGGATGGAGTGGTCGACCTGGGGACCGCGATGCCTGAACTCGCGCCATTCAGCAAACCGGATGCAATGGGACTGTTCTGGTCGCTGGCGAGATCGGGTGCCGGCGCGGCCTCGACGAACAGCGAATGGGGTGACGGGACCGTGACGATCGACCTCACGGCCTCCGTAGATGGGCGCGTGGTCGCCCGCTACGCCGTTCATCGCATGGGTCTCGGGACCATCGTGGCTTCGCATGCTGTATTCGACAGCGGATTCCTGGGCGACTTCTTCTCGCCGACGGGCAACGCGATCGGGCTGCAACCCGCCGTTCTGGTTCTCGGCGGGGGCGACAACGGGATGCAGTCAGGAGTTCTGGCGGCGGCGCAGATCGCCGGTTTCGGCTTTCCGACGCTCGCGTTGTCCTCCTTCGGGTCGACCGGGGGAGTGCTGCAGTCGGGCACTCTGCACGCGGAGACTCTCGTCGCCGCGCTGGCGTGGCTTCGCCAGCAGCCGGGGGTCGACAAGGATCGCGTCTTCGTCTTCGGTGCCTCCCGCTCGGCGCCGCTCGCGCTGTGGGCCGCGGTGAATTATCCCTCGCTCGTGTTCGGTGCGTTCGCGCCCTCCGGGACGACCGGCGTCATCTGCACCTCGCCGGTGCCGGTTCCCGCGATCACCGTCGGAGGCGCCTGGGTGCCGTGCACGACGGGCACGAGTGTCGTGCGAGCCGCCGACGTGCTCCCGCTCCAGGAGATCCAGGGCCCCATTGTTCTCGCCTGCGCGGGCGAGGATGAGACCTTGCCGAACTCCTGCGACTGGATGACCGCCGGTGAACGGGCGCGGGGGAATCAGTTCGGGGACACGTTCCTCCGTGCATCCGGTTCGACCCATGCGCTCTACATCCCTCCGTACACGCCGCTGTACCTGCCCCCGTCGCCGACGGCGCAGGCGACCGAGAACGCGCGGGCAGCATTCTGGAGCGCCGTCGAGCGCACGCTGCACAGCGCGAGCCGCACGTGACGCGCAGCAGGTTCCGGATGCTCGGAGCGGGCTGCGCAAGCCTGTGGATGAGACTCTTCTGTCAGCGGCGCCAAGTAGCATAGGGGGGTGGTCACAGCCCTCTATCGCCGGTATCGGCCAGACACTTTCGCCGAGATGATCGGGCAGTCGCAGGTGACCGAGCCGCTCATGACCGCCCTCCGCACCAACCGGGTGAACCACGCGTACCTGTTCAGTGGCCCTCGCGGGTGCGGCAAGACGACGTCGGCGCGAATCCTGGCCCGCTGCCTGAACTGCGCGGAAGGCCCGACCGATACACCGTGCGGGGTGTGCGCGAGCTGCGTCGAACTCAGCCGCGACGGCGGCGGCTCGCTCGATGTCGTCGAGATCGATGCGGCCAGCCACAACGGTGTCGACGACGCGCGCGACATCCGTGAGCGCGCCATCTTCGCTCCGGCGCGCGACCGCTACAAGATCTTCATCCTGGACGAGGCGCACATGGTCACGCCCCAGGGGTTCAACGCGCTTCTCAAGATCGTCGAAGAACCGCCGGAGCACGTGAAATTCATCTTCGCGACGACCGAGCCCGAGAAGGTCATCGGCACCATCCGGTCGCGGACGCATCACTACCCGTTCCGGCTCGTTCCGCCCGCGCAGATGCTCGACTACGTGCAGAAGCTCTGCGACGCCGAGGGAGTGACCGTTGCGCCAGGGGTTCTGCCGCTCGTCGTCCGTGCCGGCGGCGGTTCACCGCGCGACACCCTGTCGCTGCTCGACCAGCTGATGGCCGGCTCAGAAGGCGCCACCGTCGAATACGAGCGTGCGGTGGCCCTGCTCGGGTACACCCACGCAGCGCTTCTCGACGATGTGGTCGATGCCATCGGCGTTCGCGACGCAGCAGGGGCGTTCGCCGCGGTCGATCGCGTGATCCAGACCGGCCAGGATCCTCGACGGTTCGTCGAAGACCTCCTCGAGCGCCTGCGCGACCTGATCGTCGTCGCCGCCACGAGCGCTGAGGGTGCCGCCGCCGTTCTCCGGGGAGTGCCGCAGGACGAGCTCGATCACATGGGCGTCCAGGCCACGAAATTCGGGGCCGCCGAGCTGTCGCGCTCCGCCGACATCGTCAATGCCGCCCTGACCGAGATGACCGGTGCGACGTCGCCGCGCCTGCACCTCGAACTGATGATCGCGCGCATCCTCGTCCCCTCCAGCGATGCGTCCGAGCGCGGTGCTCTCGCGCGGGTCGAGCGACTGGAGCGGCGTATCGGCGTCAGCGATGCGGTCGACGTACCCTCAGGGGCGGCGCCTTCGCCTGACGGTGCTGCTGCGATCCGGCAGGCTGCGCCGGCGCGGCCTGCTGCGGCGACACCTGCCGTGGCGACGTCTGTCGCGGGTGGGTCTCGCGGCCAGGAGCCTGCTGCTCCTTCTGTTTCTGCTGCGGCAGCGGCGCCCGCCGGTGCCCAGGCCGCCGCGGTTGCTCCGGTCGGCCCGGTCACGACCCAGCAGGTCAAGGACGCCTGGCCGCAGATCCTCGACGCCGTGCAGACCGCGAAACGCAGCGCGTGGATGGTCGTGTTCACGGCACAGGTGCGCTCCCTGAACGACGACGTGCTCTCGCTCTCCTTCCCGAGCGACAACGATGTGGCCAGTTTTCGCCAGCAGGGCGCGGGGCAGGGTGTCAGCGAGTATCTCCGCCAGGCGATCGTGGACATCCTCGGCATCCGCGTGAAGTTCATCGCGCGCGCTGACGGAGCGCCTGCGCCGGAGCCTGCGGCACCTGAGCCTGCGTCCGCGCCCGCTCCTGCTCCTGCTCCTGCTCCTGCTCCTGCTCCTGCTCCTGCTCCTGCTCCTGCTCCTGCTCCTGCTCCTGCCGCGAGTGTTCCGCCCGCTCCTGCTCCTCCCGCTGATGCTTTGGCCGCTTCCTCCGGGCCCGATTCCGCAACTCAAGCGGCTCAAAAGCCTGTATCGCAGAAGGCTGCGCCGCAGAAGCCTGTAGCGCAGAAGGCTGCGCCGCAGAAGCCTGTAGCGCAGGAGTCCGCGCCGCAGAAGTCTGTAGCGGAGAGGTCCGCGCCGCAGAATTCTGCGCCGCAGAAGCCTGCTGCGCAGAAGCCGCCGGTGCAGGCGTCCGCAGCCCTGACCACGAGCTGGGCGACCGTGGCGATTCCCGGCTCCGGGCCGGTCGCCGTCGCCGATGCATCACCGGTCGGCGTCGCCGTCGTCCCCGACGACGTGCCGTTCGACGATGTCGCACCGCCCGAGACAGAGCCGCCGTTCGAGCCGCCCGTGCCCGATGAGCCCGGGCAGGCGGCCGACGTCGCCCAGCCCACTCAGAGCCGGTCGGAGACCCTCGTCGAACGCTCTTCGACGGTCTCGCCTGGCCGGCCGGCGCCGAAATTCCAGGAACCGCAGCGCTACGGCGAATCCGTCGTTCGTGAGATCCTCGGCGCGAGCTTCATCGAAGAGCAGCCGGTACAGCCCGGCGGGGCGAGGTAGCACGTGTACGAAGGCATCGTCCAGGAACTGATCGACGAGCTCGGCCGCCTTCCCGGCATCGGGCCCAAGTCGGCACAGCGCATCGCGTTCCACATTCTGCAGACGGAGACCTTCGACGTCACCCGCCTCGCCGAAGTCTTGCTTGAGGTGCGCGACAAGGTGCGGTTCTGCGAGATCTGCGGCAACGTCTCCGAACAGGAGACCTGTTCGATCTGCCGTGACCCCCGACGCAACCCCGCGCTGATCTGCGTCGTCGAAGAGGCCAAAGACGTCGTGGCCATCGAACGCACCCGCGAATTCCGGGGTCTGTACCATGTGCTCGGCGGCGCGATCAGTCCGATCGACGGCGTCGGCCCTGACGACCTCCGTATCCGCCAGCTCATGCAGCGCCTCGCCGACACCACTGTGCAAGAGGTGATCATCGCCACCGATCCGAACCTCGAGGGCGAAGCGACGGCGACCTACCTCACCAGGTTGCTGAGCGCGCTCGAGATCCGTGTCACGCGTCTTGCATCCGGACTGCCTGTCGGCGGCGACCTCGAATACGCCGACGAGGTGACTCTCGGCCGCGCGTTCGAGGGGCGCCGCGTCGTCTCCTGACGAATTCTGCCGCTACCCATCGGTACAGGCGTGTGCTTGCAGGAATTCAGGAACTCCTGTGACAGCAGTGACGGGAGTGCACCTTTTCGGCCCCGATTCGCCCCATTGGTGCGCATCCGTCACACGGATTCCTGAATTCCTGGCCCACCCACCGGCGCGGGACCCGCGCACGGCGTTCACAAAACAGGAGTTCCTGTGACAGGAGTGGCGGAAGCGCAGCCGATCGGCCCGGATTCGCCACAGTGGTGCGCATCCGTCACATGAACTCCTGTTTTATGAACGCGGAGGCCTTACGAACGCGGAGGTCTTATGAACGCGGAGGTCTTACGAACGCGGAGGCGGGGCGCCTGCCGCTCCGCCGGCCGGCGCACGTCATATTCCTGAGGCGTCAATCGGTGGCCGATAGAATGGATGCTCCGGCGATGATCGCCCCATCCCACCCCCAGGAGTGTTCGTGGCCCTAATCGTGCAGAAGTACGGCGGATCGTCCGTCGCCGACGCCGAGAGCATCAAACGCGTGGCGAAGCGGATCGTCGAAACCCGTAAGGGCGGAAACGAGGTCGTCGTCGCCGTGTCGGCGATGGGCGACACCACCGACGAACTGCTCGACCTGGCGCACGACGTCACCCCGATCCCCGCACCGCGCGAGCTCGACATGCTGCTCACGGCCGGCGAGCGCATCTCGATGGCACTTCTCGCCATGGCCATCCGCAGCATGGGCTACGACGCACGCTCTTTCACGGGCAGCCAGGCCGGGATGATCACGGATGCTCAGCACGGCGCCGCCCGCATCGTCGACGTGACCCCGGGGCGCATCCGCGACGCCCTCGATGAGGGTGCGATCGCGATTGTCGCGGGCTTCCAGGGTTTCAACCGCGACACCAAGGACATCACCACCCTGGGTCGGGGCGGCTCCGACACCACCGCTGTGGCACTGGCCGCCGCCCTCAACGCCGAGATCTGCGAGATCTACACCGATGTCGACGGCGTATTCACCGCCGACCCCCGCGTCGTGCCGATGGCACGCAAGATCGACCGCATCACCAGCGAGGAGATGCTCGAACTGGCGGCTGCGGGGGCGAAGGTGCTCTACATCCGCGCGGTCGAGTACGCACGACGGCACGGCGTGACCCTTCACGTCCGGTCCTCGTTCAACAACAACGAAGGCACGCTCGTCCTACATGAGAATGCGGCCCGTGCCGCGAAGCAGGAAGACGGAAGCACTGTGGAAGAACCCATCATCGCCGGGGTCGCGACCGACCTGAGCGAAGCGAAGATCACTGTCGTCGGAGTGCCCGACGTTCCTGGCAAGGCAGCCCAGATCTTCAAGATCGTCGCCAAGACCGACGCGAACGTCGACATGATCGTGCAGAACGTCTCGGCGGCTTCGACCGGCCTCACCGACATCTCGTTCACTCTCCCGAAGTCGGAGGGCCAGCGTGTGCTGACCGCTCTCAAGGCGGAGCAGGGCGACGTCGGTTTCCAGAACCTCCAGTACGACGACCAGATCGGCAAGCTGGCGCTCGTCGGTGCCGGGATGCGCACCAATTCGGGCGTCTCGGCGAAACTGTTCGAGGCCCTCTACGAGGCGGGAATCAACATCGAGATGATTTCGACGAGCGAGATCCGGATCTCCGTCGTCACCCGAGCCGACAGTGTGAACGAGGCTGCGCGCGTGGTCCACCGTGCGTTCGGGCTCGATGGCGACGCCACGGCGATCGTCTATGCGGGCACGGGACGCTGAAGTAACGGGAATCATTCCTCTCAGCTCGAAGTTCTACCCTGACAACCCAGCAACCCGCGAAGGATCGATCGTGAGCGAATCCAGAGAATTCACCGTAGCCGTCGTCGGCGCAACCGGCCAGGTCGGCAGCGTGATGCGCCGTCTGCTCGAGGAGCGCGCGTTCCCAATCAAGCGCATCCGGTTCTTCGCGTCGGCACGGAGCGCGGGAACGACCCTTCCCTTCAAGGGCGAAGACGTCGTCGTCGAAGACGCCGCGACGGCCGACCCGAGCGGGATCGACATCGCACTGTTCTCAGCGGGTGCAACGGGGTCGAAGGCGCAGGCGCCGCGCTTCGCCGAAGCGGGTGCGATCGTCATCGACAACTCGAGCGGCTGGCGCATGGACCCCGAGGTGCCCCTCGTGGTCAGCGAAGTGAACCCCGAAGCCATCGCGGATGCGCACAAGGGCATCATCGCGAACCCGAACTGCACCACCATGGCCGCCATGCCCGTCTTGAAGGTGCTCCATGACGAGGCGGGTCTCGAGCGCCTCATCGTGAGCACGTACCAGGCCGTCTCCGGTTCGGGCCTTGCCGGTGCTGAGGAGCTCGCCGGGCAGATCCGCGCCGCGGTGCAGGACGAGAACCTTCTGCAACTGGTGCACGACGGTTCGGCCGTCGACCTCCCGGCACCCGTGAAGTACGTTCGTCCGATCGCGTTCGACGTCATCCCGCTGGCGGGTTCGATCGTCGACGACGGCCTCAACGAGACCGACGAAGAGAAGAAGCTCCGCAATGAGAGCCGCAAGATCCTGGGCCTGCCGGAGTTGCTGGTGAGCGGAACCTGCGTGCGGGTGCCGGTGTTCACCGGCCACTCCCTCTCGATCAATGCCGAGTTCTCGCGCCCACTGTCACCGGAGCGCGCGACCGAGCTTCTCACCTCCGCTCCCGGCGTGGTCGTGACCGACGTGCCGACGCCGCTGGAGGCCGCCGGCAAGGACCCGAGCTTCGTCGGACGCATCCGGCAGGATGAGGGCGTGCCCGGAGGCCGCGGCATTGCACTCTTCATCAGCAACGACAACCTCCGCAAGGGCGCAGCGCTGAACGCCGTGCAGATCGCCGAGCTGGTGGCCGCGCGCCTGGCGACGGAGTCCGTCCCCGCGTAGGCGCGCTCGAACCCTCATGGAAAGCGCAGCCGTGCCGCAGGAGGTCGAGGCCTACTTCGACGCCCTCGACAGCGACAGGCGCGCCGTCGTGCTGCCGGTCTTCGAGACGGTCCGTGCGGCGATGCCTGATGGTTACCGCCTGGGGATGCAGTGGCGGATGCCCGGATGGGTGGTGCCGCTTGAACGGTTTCCGGACACGTACAACAAGCAGCCACTCGCGTACGTCAGTCTTGCGGCACAGAAGAACTACAACTCGCTGTACCTCATGGCCATCTACAGCGACACCGAGGAGGATCGCCGGTTTCGTGCCGCCTGGGCCGACGGCGGGCGAAAGCTCGACATGGGCAAGAGCTGCCTCAGGTTCAGGACGCTGTCCGACGTCGATCTCGATGTGGTCGCCCAGACGGTCGCCGCGTTCCCGGTCGAACGGTTCCTGGCGATCTACGAGCGCATCCGGGGCTGACCGCCGTCCCGGGCCCCAGGAATGCCCCATTACACTTGACGGGTGAGTAATTCCCCCATCGACGTCGTCCTCATCGGTGGCGGCATCATGAGCGCAACGCTGGGCGCCCTCATCCAGCGTGTGCAGCCCGACTGGTCCATCCGCATCTACGAGAGTCTGGGCGAGGTCGCCCAGGAGAGTTCGAACCCGTGGAACAACGCCGGTACCGGTCACGCGGCCCTGTGCGAGCTGAACTACATGCCGGAGGCGCCGGACGGCAGCGTCGATGCGTCGAAGGCGATCAGCATCAACGAGCAGTTCCAGCTGAGCCGCCAGTTCTGGGCGAGCCTGGTGAAGGCGGGCGACCTGCCGGATCCGCGCGGGTTCATCAACTCCACTCCTCATATGACCTTCGTACGCGGGCGTGACAACGTTCGGTACCTGCGCCGCCGATATGAGGCGCTCAAAGACCAGCCGCTGTTCGCCGGCATGGAGTACTCCGAAGACCCGGCGGTGATCGCCGAGTGGACCCCGCTCCTCATGAAGAAGCGCTCGCAGAAGCAGCGCGTCGCCGCGACCCGCGTACCCGCCGGCACCGATGTCGATTTCGGCGCACTGACTCGTGCGCTCACCGAGAACCTCATGGCCCGCGGAGCCCAGGTCGCGCTGAATCACCGCGTTCGCAGCATCCGCCGCACGAAGGACGGCCTCTGGAAGCTTCGCGTACGCCACGAAGTCGGCAACACCCCGCATGAGGTCACGGCAAGATTCGTGTTCGTCGGGGCGGGCGGTGGCGCTCTGCACCTGCTGCAGAAGTCGGGCATCCCCGAGATCAAGGGCTTCGGCGGTTTCCCGATCAGCGGCCAGTTCCTTCGGACAAGCGACCCGAAGATCGTGGCCCAGCACCAGGCGAAGGTCTACGGCAAGGCCGCCGTCGGCGCGCCGCCCATGTCGGTGCCGCACCTCGACACCCGTGTCGTCGACGGAGAGGCCTCGCTCCTCTTCGGACCGTATGCGGGCTTCAGCCCGAAGTTCCTGAAGACAGGCTCGTGGTGGGACCTCCCCGGCTCGATTCGCCCGTCGAACATCGGCCCGATGCTTGCGGTTGCGCGGGACAACTTCGATCTCATGAAGTATTTGATCAGCGAAGTGCTGGCCAGCCGTGAGAAGAAGGTCAAGGCCCTCAAGGAGTTCATGCCCACTGCTCGCAGTGAGGATTGGGAGCTGATCACCGCGGGCCAGCGCGTCCAGGTGATGAAGAAGGACGAGAAGAAGGGCGGCGTGCTGCAGTTCGGCACGGAGGTGATCGCCGCCGAAGACGGCTCGATCGCCGGCCTGCTCGGCGCATCGCCGGGCGCGTCCACGGCTGTTCCGATCATGCTGGATGTGCTCGAGCGCTGCTTCCCGGAGCGCTACCCGGCCTGGCTGCCGACACTGAAGAAGCTCATCCCGACGATCGGGACGACGCTGAACGACAAGCCGGCCGAAGCTGCGAAAGTCAGTGCCGCAACGGCGCAGACCCTCGAACTCGCTGCGTAACCGCACTGGACAGGCGCATCCGAAGGATGTTAGCCTCGTCCCCGCTATGAAGTAGAAACCTTCTTTCGTCCCGCGCCTGAGGCAGCCGTTGCGCACGCCCGGCGGGAACCGCCTCCGTACGCGGAGTGTTTCGAGAGAAGGTCTGCCTTGGCATTCCCCAACGTCTTCCACGATGATTTCGCGCCGGTGACCGGCGCAGTTCCGGTTGCGGCGCAGTCGACGACCGTCTACCTGAAGGCCGATGGCCTGTCCCGCACGTACGGAGACCACCGCGTGCTCACCGACGTCTCGCTCACCGTGTCCACAGGTCAGCGACTCGGCCTGATCGGTGAGAACGGTGTCGGCAAGTCGACGCTGCTGCGTCTTCTCGCCGGGATGGAGGCGGCGGATGCGGGATCCATCACGCGCCCGCTTCGCACCGGCATCCTCTGGCAGGAGGTACGCTTCGCACCGTCGCAGACGCTCGACGACCTGCTCGAGTCGGCACTGAGCGAGGTGCGGGCGATCGAGCGGGAACTCGAGGCTGCGGCGAACGCTCTGGCTGACGGGGATGAGGGTCGCTACGAGCGGGCCCTCGAGGCGGCTGAACTCGCCGGCATCTGGACGATCGATTCCCGTCGAGACGAACTCCTGGACGGCCTCGGGGTCGGCGGGATCCCTCTGACCCGGCGGCTCTCCGAGGTCTCCGGCGGTCAGCGCAGCAGGTTCGCGCTGGCGGCGCTCCTGCTGGAGGGACCGGATGCGCTCCTCCTCGACGAGCCGACGAACCACCTCGACGACGACGCCTGCGCCTTCCTCGAGCGCCAGCTGAAGAACTGGAGCGGTCCCGTGGTCTTCGCGAGCCACGACCGGGCGTTTCTCGACGCGGTGGCGACGAACCTCCTCGACCTGGACCCCGCACGGGACACGCGTGTCACGTTCGGCGGCAACTATTCGGACTACCTCGTCGCCAAAGCCGAGGAGCGGGCGCGCTGGGAGCGCCGGTTCGCCCAGGAGCAGGACGAGCTGAAGGCGCTGAAGTACGCCGTCGACGTCACGGCCCGAAGCATCGCCTTCTCGGGTCGCCCTCGGGATAACGACAAATTCGCCAAGCACTTCAAGGGCGGTGCCCTCGACAAGCAGATCAGCCGTCGGATCAGGAATGCATCCGGCCGACTGGACGAGCTCGACCGGACCCAGGTGCGCAAGCCGCCTGCGGTGCTCAGCTTCACGGGGATCCCCTCGGGCTCTCATGCCCTGGGCGATGCGGAAGGCGTGCTGCTGCACGTGGCGGATGCGCGGATCGGCGACCGTCTCGACGTCGCGTCGTTCCGTGTCGAGCCGCAGTCGCGCATCCTGATCACCGGGTGCAACGGAGCGGGCAAGTCGACTCTGCTCGGTGCGCTCGCCGGGTCGGTGGCCCTCGACGCGGGCTTCGTGAGCCGGCGGAAGGGGCTCCGGGTGGGGATGCTCGAACAGGACGTCCGGTTCGGTGACCCGAACGCGTCGCCGCGCCGGCTGTTCCGTGACAGCGTGGGCGAGAAGCGCGCCGAGTCGACCCCGCTGGTCAGCCTCGGGCTGATCGCGCCGCGCGACATCGACCGCCCGGTCGGTGCGCTGTCGATCGGTCAGCAGCGGAGGCTCGCGCTCGCCCTGATCCTGGCGAAACCGCCCCATGTGTTCCTGCTGGACGAGCCGACGAACCATCTGTCACTCAGCCTTGCGACGGAACTCGAGGATGCGCTCGGCGCGTATCCGGGTGCGGTCGTCGTCGCGAGCCACGACCGATGGCTTCGCTCGAACTGGGACGGTGAGCGTGTCGAGATGACCGATGGCCGGGTCGTAGCGCGCGACACACCGGGGGAGGGTTGACGGAGATTCGAACATATGTTCGAATTGTCCCATGCGGTGGAGCGGACAGGAACTGGCTGTGGAGGAGCCTTCGGCGCTGCCCGGGCTTGCGCGGCTGAACAACCTGGTCCGCTCGGTGAAGACGCCGGAGTTCGCGGGCATCACGTTCCACGAGGTGCTCGCGAAGTCGGCGCTCAACAAGGTTCCGGGCGCCAGCGCCATGCCGTTCGGGTGGACGATCAACCCGTATCGTGGATGTTCGCATGCATGCTCCTACTGTTTCGCGCGGCCGACGCACACCTACCTCGATCTCGACGCGGGCAAGGATTTCGACAGCGAGATCATCGTGAAGATCAATGTCGCAGACGTCGTGCGCAAAGAGCTGGCGAAGCCGAGCTGGGGGCATCATCCGGTCGCGCTCGGTACGAACACCGATCCGTACCAGAGGGCCGAGGGCCGCTACGCGCTCATGCCGGGGATCATCGGAGCGCTGACCGACTCGGGAACCCCGTTCAGCATCCTGACGAAGGGAACCCTGCTCCGACGCGATCTCGACCTCATCGTCGCCGCGTCCGAGCACGTGCCCGTCGACCTCGCGATGTCGATCGCCGTGTACGACGACGAACTTCAGCAGTCGGTCGAACCGGGCACTCCGACGACGAAGGCTCGCCTTGCGGCGGTGACCGCCATTCGTGAGCACGGCCTCGACTGCGCGGTCTTCCTCATGCCGATCCTCCCGTACCTCACCGACACCCGCGCGCATCTCGACGAGGCGCTGCGGCAGGCGAAGGCAGCAGGCGCGACATCCGTGCTCTACTCCGCCCTTCATCTGAAGCCGGGCGTGAAGGAGTGGTTCTATCTCTGGCTCGAGCAGGCGCATCCCGAACTCCTGCCCAGCTACCGCAAGCTCTATGCAGGCGGAACCTACGCGCCCAAGGGCTACCGGCAGTGGCTCGCCGCCAAGATCACACCGATGATCCGTGCCCACGGTCTCGAGCGGGGCCACGAAGACCCGCTCACCGGCGGGGTCCGCTCGACCGCGCTCGGCAGGAGCGAACTCGCACCCGACGCCGCGCTCACGGCACTCGAAACCCAGCCGACCCTGTTCTGAAACTCGAGGCGACCCCTACAACTGGGGTACAAATATTTCCCAGTGGGGTACACGCGGCGGTCATCCGGTGAAATAATCCGAAGAGTCTGTGCTTCGAGCCTGTTTGGGGGGGTGCCCATGTCGCTGGGGCTGCCGATCCACCTCGCCCGCGCAGCGAACAGCCGCGCACTCGCGGCAGCCGCCCAGGCAGCCGCGTTCGTCTGCCTGGTGTCGGCGTCCATCAACCTCCTCATCGCCGGGCTGGGCTCGGCCAGAGGTCTCACCTGGTACGCGCCGCTCGTGCTCGTACCGATGGCAGCCCTCCTCGTGCTCCTCAGCAGGCGGCGAACGACCATCCTCACCATCGCGTACCTCGTCGTCGGCGCCGCATCCACCTACCTGTACGCGGTCGCCGTGCTCACCTACACTCCGAGCTACCACAACACCAACCTCTTCGTGATCGCGCTCCCCATCGTCGCTATGACCCTCGTCGGCGGCACCGGGACCGGCGCCCTCGCCGGCATCCTCTGGGCCACCCTGGGCTTCGCGCTGGCCGAGGCCGCCGTCTACCTGGCCGCGATCACCGCCGGCCGGGCCTTCCACACCGACGCCATCTCGCTCGGCGCCTATCTCCTGATCGTCGGGGTGCTGGCCTACGACGGGCTGACGCGGGGTGTCCGCAGCCGCCCGCAGTCGGCCATCCACCGCGCGATCCGCGACAACCGCGAAGCCGAAGTGCGGCGGGAGGTCGCCGTGGAATCCGCGGCGGAACTCCACGACACCGTGCTCAGCGAGCTCGTGACCATCGCGAACTCGATCCCGGGACCGCTGCGGCCGCAGCTTCGGCGACGCATCGAATCCGATCTGCGCCAGCTCGGCCAGGACCCGACCGCGGGAGTGTTCGAGCGCCGCATCGCCTCGCTCGACGGGGCGGAAGCCTGGTACGAGAGCGACCTGCGTGAAGCGATCGAGCTCGCCCGCGATGAGGGCCTCTCCGTCGAGGTCTCCGGCGAAAGGGAAGCGCTCGGGCTGCTCAGCAACGAACGTCGCAAGGCTGTCGGGCTCGCGGTGAGGCAGTGCCTCGTCAACGTCCTGAGACATTCCGGCAGTGCGACCGCCGAAATCGCCATCTCCGCCTCCGAGTCGAGCGTCTCGGTCCTCGTCGTCGACTCCGGTCGTGGCTTCACGGCATCGGCCGCTGCCGCGGATCGGCTCGGCCTGCGCAACTCCGTGCATGATCGAATCGAGCGGGTCGGCGGATCGGTCACGATCTGGTCAAGTCCCGACGTCGGAACCACCGTCATGATGCTCGTGCCTGCCTCGCACGCGGATGCAGAGGGCATGGCGTCATGACGGACGGCGAAAGGACGCTCCAGCGCCTCGACCCGATCGGAGCCATGTCCGCCTGGCCGCTGGGTCCCGTAACAGCCGTCGTCGTCATGGCGTACGCGGTGTACTCGACACTCACCCACCTCGGCCAACTCACGAACCCGGCGCTCGCCTGGCTCGCGCTCGCCGTCATCGGTGCGGCGGTCGTCTACTTCGCAGTCCGGTCGCGTCCGAGCGTCGCGCCCTTCGGCAGACGCGCGCTGATCGTAGTGGTCGGGCTCTCGACGATCGCGAGTACGCTGTTCACCCTCTCCGTCTGGGGCCGGAACCGGATCCTCCAGGATGACTGGGGTCAGATCGCCGTCGCCCTCATCTTCATCACCCTGCCGCTCTACCGCCCGATCACAGAAGTGGTGACCGCAGCCGTGTTCGCTGCCCTCGTGGTCGGCATCGAGGCGGGGCTGGAGGGGCCGTCCCTGTCGATCGCCAACAACCCGCTCGTCTATTTCATCGTCGCAGCGACGCCTGTCATCGCTCTGGCGCTCGCGGGGAGCGCCTACGCGTGGGTGATGACCGCTGACACGCTCCGCTGGAACGAAGCGGCCCGCGAGTCGCAGGTGCGTCTCGACCCCGAACTGCGGGAAGGAGCGGCTCGGATCATCCACCAGGAGCAGGTGACCCTCCTGAACAGCGGAACGGTGCCGTTCTTCGCCGACCTTCTTGCGCGGGACGAACTATCGGCTGACGACATCGACCGTGCCCGCACCATCGCGGCGTCGGTTCGACGCGCCGCCGTCCACGACATCGATCGCGGCTGGCTCGAAGAGAGCGTCGTCCGGTCGGTCGGGCACCAGGCTCCGGATGCGGTCAATGACCCCGACAGGCTGGCGAATGCTATGAGCGAAGAGCACCGGGGGATCGTGGGTGGGACGATCGCTTCGGCGGCGCGCGCCCGCGGGTTCGACCCCGCGTCGCTCTCTATCGAACTCGCGGCCGTCGGTGGCCGCGCCCATGCCATCATGAGCGCTCGGATCGACAGCCCACGGCGAGAGCTTCGCACCTCCTTCATGCCCTTCCTGGCGGCGCTGCGCGCTGTCTCCTCCGACGCCACGCTGGACGTCCAGGATGGTTCTGTGACGCTACAGTTCTCCTATGGCGAGTCCTGAAGTACGATGAGCAATCCCGCACCCAGCATGAAGTCGGGGCCGATCCGGCTCGCCCTTCTCGACGATCACGAACTGCTGCTCGACAGCCTCGCCAGCTGGATCACGGCGAACGCGCCCGAATTCGAGCTCGTGCTGCGCGTCAGCACCTGGCTCGACCTGGTGCACAGCAGCGCATTTCCGACCGATCTCGTGATGATGGACCTGCAGTTGCGCGAGAGCGTCTCGATCGGCGCCAGGGTGCGCACCTGCCGCGCGGCCGGAGCGAAAGTGATCGTACTGACGGCGATCGACACGCAGGCGGACCGCGACAGTGCCATCGCGGCGGGCGCAGCCGCCTACCTCAACAAGTCGCAGCCGATGACCGAAGTGATGGCCGTGGCGCGAACGGTCATGGGCCTCGATGGCACCACATCCCCCCAACCGGCTTGGCGGCCGCTCCCGACCGGAGCGAAGCAGGTCGCCCGCCCCCATCTGAGCGAGGGGGAGCGGCTCGCGCTCTCCCTGTACGCCGACGGCCGCACCACCGGGCAGGTCGCGCGCGAAATGGGTGTGCAGTACGAGACCGCCAAGACCTACCTGAGGCGTGTGCGCGAGAAGTACGGAAAGGTCGGGCGACCGACGAGTTCGCGAGCGGATCTCATCCGGCGCGCCGCGGAGGACGGCTACCTCACCTGAGACCGGGTGCGCCACCCCGTAGGATCGACTCGTGGCAAAACTGTATTTCCGATACGGCGCGATGAACAGCGGTAAGAGCACTGCGATGTTGCAGGCGGCGTACAACTATGAGGAGCGCGGCCATCGGGTCCTCCTGGCCAAGCCCGCGATCGACACCAAGGGCGACATGGGTATCCTGTCGCGGCTCGGTGTCACGCGTGAGGTCGACTTCCTGATCGCACCCGAGACCGACGCATACGGGCGTTTCCAGCAGCACCGGGAGCGCACGATCAAGCGGTACGGTCGCGATGTCAGCTGCCTCCTGGTCGACGAAGCGCAATTCCTCACCGAAGCACAGGTCGACGACCTGCTCCGGATCGCCCTGCTCGAAGACATTCCCGTATTGGCATACGGTATTCGCACGGACTTCCAGACGGTCGCCTTCCCCGGCAGCCGACGGCTCCTCGAGATCGCGCACAGCCTCGAAGAGCTGAAGACGATCTGTCGCTGCGGCCGCAAGGCGATCTTCAACGCGCGCAAGATCGACGGCATCTTCGTGTTCGACGGCGACCAGGTGGCGATCGACGGCGCATCGGTGAGCTACGAGTCGCTGTGCGGCGCGTGCTACCTGCAGGAGAGCCAGGGTGTTCTCAACAACGGCAGGCGCCGCTGGCCCGTCGACGCGGGGAGTGCCGCCTACACCGCCGAGCCCGACCCGGACTTCACCTGATACGAGGACCAACACAATGAAGATTTCCGTGATCGGATGCGGATACCTGGGCGCGGTCCACGCAGCGGCGATGGCCGAGCTGGGCCACGAGGTGGTCGGAATCGACGTGGACACCGCGAAGATCGAGAGCCTGTCAGCGGGCATCCCCCCGTTCTTCGAACCCGGCCTGCCTGAGATTCTGGCGACGGCCATGGCGAGCGGACGGCTGAGGTTCAGCACCGACATCGCCGACGCCGCCGGCGCGACGGTGCATTTCGTGGCCGTCGGCACACCGCAGCAGTACGGTGGCAACGCCGCCGATCTCCGTTTCGTCGACGCCGCGTTCGAGGCGTTGGCACCCCATCTCACGCCAGGCGACGTCGTCGTGGGAAAGAGCACGGTACCCGTCGGCACGGCAGCGAGGCTGAGCGAAACGCTTGCTTCGACGGCTCCGGGCGCGATTCTCGCCTGGAACCCGGAATTCCTCCGGGAGGGCTTCGCCGTTGCAGACACGATCAAGCCGGACCGCCTGGTCTACGGCGTGCCCGACGGTGAACCGGGCGCCAGGGCGACGAGCGCTCTCGACCGGGTCTACGCATCCGCCATCGAAGGCGGCACCCCGCTCGTCGTGACCGACTACGCAACTGCGGAGCTCGTCAAGGTGTCGGCGAACGCCTTTCTGGCGACGAAGATCTCGTTCATCAATGCCATGGCGGAGATCGCCGAGGTGACGGGGGCGGATGTCACGGCTCTGGCGGATGCGATCGGATACGACTCGCGCATCGGCCGACGCTTTCTCAACGCCGGCGTGGGGTTCGGCGGCGGGTGTCTTCCCAAGGACATCAGGGCGTTCATCGCGCGCGCCGAGGAGCTCGGCCGCGGGGAGTCCGTCGTGTTCCTCAAGGAGGTCGATCAGATCAACCTGCGGCGGAGGCAGCGCGTCATCGACCTGCTGGTGGAGCTGCTCGGCGGCCAGGTGAACGGCAAGCGGATCGCCGTCCTGGGGCTCGCGTTCAAGCCGCACTCCGATGACGTGCGCGATTCTCCCGCGCTCGATGTCGCCGTTCAGCTGCGTGGGCTCGGCGCGAAGGTCATCGCGACCGATCCGCATGCGATCGCCAACGCACGCCGCACACATCCGCAACTCACGTACGCGGACGACGCGAACACGGCACTTCACGATGCGGATGCTGTGGTGCTCGTCACCGAGTGGCCGGAGTACAAGGCCCTCGACCCTGTCCAGACGGCGGGGCGGGTGCGTGGCCAGATCATCGTCGACGGACGCAACAGTCTCGACGCCGCAGCATGGCGGTCTGCAGGATGGACGTACCGGAGCCTCGGGCGGCGCTGACCGCGCGACTTCGGCCGGGGCGCCGGCGTTGGCAAGCCCCCCGCTTGGGGGTGGCTGAGGCTCCCTGCAAAAGCTGAGGAATTGTTAGATTTACGGGATGGAGCCCGCCCCGAAGATCCCTACTCGACGCCGCGCGATCTCGCTCGTCGTCGCGGGCCTCGTCCTGGTCATCGCGGGAGTGGTCGGATGGATCGGGATACGCGGGCTCCTCGCCAAACAGGAACTGCACGAGATCACCCCGCTCGCCAGTGAGATCGAGAGTTCCGTCGCGTCGGGTCATTTTGCCGCGGCACGCTCGGCGGCGAACGAGCTCAGCGCCCATGC
This sequence comes from Leifsonia tongyongensis, assembly GCF_010686705.1. Lineage (GTDB taxonomy): Bacteria > Actinomycetota > Actinomycetes > Actinomycetales > Microbacteriaceae > Diaminobutyricibacter > Diaminobutyricibacter tongyongensis. The sequence goes on from NZ_JAAGWY010000003.1 coordinate 24,624, forward strand.
TCACCAGGCCGCAAGCCTCACCGACGACCCGGTGTGGCGTGCTGCCGAGGTCCTGCCGGTGGCGGGCCCGAATCTGACCGCCGCGCGCGAGCTGGCGGCAGCGGCGAGGGCGATCTCCGACAGGATCGTGTCCCCGCTCGTCGCCGTCTCGGAGTCCGTCGACATCGAGACGTTCAAGCCGTCGGATGGCACCTTGGCGTTGGGGCCCCTGGTGGCGGCGACGCCGACGGTCGAGCGGGTGCAGCATGCATACGACGACGTGCAGCGCTCGGTCGCAGCCATTTCGACGAAGGGAACGCTCGGCGTCGTCTCCCACGCAGTCGAGAGAGTCAGGGACGCCGTCGATCGCGTCGGCCCCACGCTCACCGCGCTGGCGAACAGCGTGCGCATCGTGCCCGGGATGCTCGGAGCCGACGGACCGCGGAACATCCTGCTGCTCGCGCAGAACCCCGCCGAGCTGCGGGCGACAGGGGGTCTCGTCGGGTCGCTCATCCTCATCCATGCGGACAAGGGCGCGGTCAGCCTCGTCTCCCACGCGTCCACCGCCGACTTTCCTGCGCTCGTGCAACCCGTCATGGCGCTTCCGACCGCGACGGAGGGACTGTACGGGACGGTCGTCGGTCGCTACGTACAGGACGTCGGTGCGACACCGTACTTTCCCGTGAGTGCCCAGCTGGCATCGAAGATGTGGACGAACAGGTTCGGCGGACGGATCGACGGGGTGATCGCCATCGATCCGGTGACCATCGGTTACCTGCTGGAGGCGACGGGTCCGGTTACCATCGCGGACGGCCGCCGGCTGGAGGCGGGCAATGCCGTTCCCCTGCTCCTGAGCGATGTCTACCATGACTATCCGGATCCGGCCGCGCAGGACGCGGTCTTCGCATCGGCTGCTTCGGCAGTGTTCGCGAAGGTCGTGTCGGGCGCCGCGGATGCGACGGCCCTGGTCAGTGCGCTGTCACGTGCCGGCGGCGAGCGGCGCCTGCTGATCTGGAGTGGTCATCCTGCCGAGCAGTCGGTGCTCGCTTCGACCACCCTCGCGGGAGGCCTCCCCGCCTCGACGAGCAGGATGGCCGGGATCGGGGTCTATTTCAATGACGCGACCGGCGGCAAGATGGACTACTACCTGAAGTCGACGGTGTCTGTCGCATCTGGCGTCTGTCGCGCCGATGGCACCCCGGCGTCGCGGGTGACCATCAGCCTGACGAGCATGGCGCCGGCTGACGCCGGGGAATCGCTTCCCGCGTACGTGACGGGCAACGGCATCTTCGGCGTCATGCCTGGAATGATCCGCACTCGTGTGGTCGTCTACGGCGCCGAGGGCGGATTGCTGGTTGGAGCGAGCGGAGGCGGCGCACGAGGCAATCCGAGCCTGGCGGCAACGGATGCGGGACGACCCGTGAGTGTGTCGACGGTCGATCTTCGGCCTGGCGTCACGAAGACGGTGATCGTCGACCTCCTCAACGTGAAGCAGAAGGTTGCGGATGCGCGTCTCACCGTTACCCCCACTCTGGGTGGCATCGTGGCTCCGAATGTTGCCCTGACGTGTACGGCTCCGTAAACTGAGGATTCATCATGTCGGGCTGCCCCGACGTGTCTGCACCTGATCGTCCGGAGGCGCCGCCCATGTCCAGGAAGCTGCTCGCCACACTGCTCCTCGTCGTCGCCGGCACGTTCGCGGCGCCGCTGGCGGCCAACGCCACCGGCGACGACGATTACACCAGCGCGGGCGGCTGCAGTCTCAGCCCGACAACGGTTCAAGGCGGAGAATCCGCCACCCTCACCTGCGTGCCGGGTACCTTCGACGACTCCGAGAGCGTCAGCTACGTCGTATCCGGGCAGAACGGTGCAGATGCACATCTCGCGTCGTTCCGCACCTCCCTGAGTACGGCGAGCGTGGTGAAGACGTCGGCGTCCGATGGAGGCGCTCTGCTCCTCGTCACCGTTCCGCGGGATGCGAGCGGCGCCTACGAGATCACCGGCACAGGCCAGACCAGCCACCGTGCGACGACAGCCACCGTTACAGTGATCCCGGCCGACGACCCGGCCGGCTCGAGTTCGACCACCACGACGACATCGTCCGGTTCGGGCAGCGGTCTGGCCGACACCGGTTCGGTCATCAGCACGTCGCTCTTCGCAGCCGGGCTTGTGCTTGTACTCGGCGGGATCATCGTCGTCGTGATCGTCACAGCTCGCCGTCGACGGGAATCCACGCAACGGTAAGGTGCGTCCGACGCGCAGCAGTCCGGGGCCACGCGAGGTGAGCCCGGGAATCACGGCGTGTGATCCGTGGTTGCCATCATGGTGACCTCTGCTCCCCACGCATCCGACCCGCTCGCATCCGTTCCCCTCAACGTCCTCGACCTCGCAAGCCGCCCGTACGGCGCAAGCAACGCGGATGCCGTCCACGGCTCCATCCGACTCGCCCAGGAGGCTGAGCGGCTCGGGTACACGCGTTTCTGGGTCGCAGAGCATCACGGGATGCCCGCGATCGCATCCAGCGCACCTGCGGTCCTGATCGCGGGCATCGCCGCGGCGACGGAACGCATCCGCGTCGGAAGCGGGGGAGTGATGCTCCCGAACCATGCGCCACTCGTCGTGGCCGAACAGTTCGGCACGCTGCGGGCCCTCTACGGCGACCGCATCGACCTCGGTATCGGTCGCGCCCCAGGCACGGACGGCGCAACCGCCATGGCGCTCCGGCGCAGCGCAGAAGGCCTCGGCGTCGAAGACTTTCCGCAGCAGCTCCTCGACCTCTTCGGGTTCTTCTACGGAGGCCTCGCCGACTCCAATCCCCTGCACACGATCACCGCCGTCCCCGGGCTCGGCGACGCGCCGCAGATCTGGCTCCTCGGGTCGAGCGGATACAGCGCACAGGTGGCCGCGGCACTCGGGCTGCCCTTCGCGTTCGCGCACCATTTCGCGGGCGAGAACACCGAGGCCGCGCTCGAGCTCTACCGGTCCCGCTTCACCCCGAGCGACATCCTCGACAAGCCGCACAGCATGATCGCGGTGAACGTGATCTCGGACGACGATCCCGAGGTCGTGCGGGCCCAATCGCTGCCGGGCCAGTTGTCGTTCCTGAGGATGAGGCAGGGCGCAAAACCGCAGCCCGTCAGCATCGAGGAAGCGCTCGCGCACGAGTTCACGCCGATCGAAGAAGAGTTCATCGCCGCGAGGATCGCCCGGCAGGCCGTCGGGACGCCCGACGAGGTCGAGGCGCGGCTTACTTCGCTGCTCCACTCCACAGGGGCCGACGAGCTGATGATCGCATCCGGAGCGGCGACAGTGGATGCGCGCATCCGCTCGCTTCAGATCGTCGCTGAGCGGCTGGGCGCCCCGGCGGCCGCTGAGAACTAACACAGCGACCCGTTAAACGACTGTTGCCGGAGCGATGAGCTCCGGCAACAGCATGGGTCGGGGTGGCGGGATTCGAACCCACGACCTCTTCGTCCCGAACGAAGCGCGCTACCAAGCTGCGCCACACCCCGAGTGGCCCGAAGGCCTCAACTAGGATACACGCTGCGGAGCGGGGTCGTTGACCAGTCAGCCGGCGCTCAGCGTGCGGGGACGAGCGTCAGCAGGGTTGCCTCGGGCGGGCAGGCGAACCGGACCGGCGCGTAGATCGAGGTGCCGAGACCGGCCGAGACGTTGAGGTAGGCGGAGCGGAAGGCGTGCCGCCAGATGCTCAAACCCTTCGCCTGACGCCGCGGGATGTCGCAGTTGGTGACGAGAGCGCCGAAGCCGGGAAGGCAGACCTGGCCGCCATGGGTGTGGCCGGCGAAGATCAGTGACGCGCCATAGGTGACGAACGTATCGAGCACGCGCTGGTATGGAGCGTGGGCGACACCGATCGTCAGCGTGGGGCGTTCCTTGCGCGGGGCGTCCTCCGGCCACGTCGCATCCTCGGCGTACGGGTCGTTCTCGCGCAACTCTTCCAGCGCACCCGGGATGAGCTCGAGCCGGTCGAAATGGCGATGGGGGTCGTTCACGCCGAAGAACTCGATGTGGGTGCCCTGAAGGTCGATGGAGCCCGCGGCGTTGTTGAGATCGAGCCAGCCGAGGTCGTCGAAGTAGGCGGTGAGGGCGGCATTGTCGAGAAGTGCTGCAGTCGATGCGACCTTCGACGGACCGGAGAAGTATTTGAGCGGATTCTTGGCCTGCGGCCCGTAATAGTCGTTGGAGCCGTGCACGAAGACGCCGGGGATGCCACGGAATCGCTCGAAGGCGTACTCGACACCCGACAGCCCATCGACATGCCCGAGGTTGTCCCCGGTATCGACGATGAGGTCGAGATCGAGGTCGGCGAGCGACCTGACCCACTCCTGCTTGTCCTTCTGCCAGGGGGCCATGTGCAGGTCGGACAGGTGAAGCACCCGGATCGGGCGAGCACCCGCCGGCAGGACGGGCACGCTGACCCTCCGCAGGGTGAACCTCTTGCGCTCGACCAGGGTTCCCCAGGCGAACGCGGCCGCGGACGCAGCGCCCGCCACCGCGATTGCGGTGGCGGCGCTGCGTCCCGGTGAGCGAGACACTATGGTTTCGGCGCTCCGGTCGGCGGTGCAGTCGGCTGCTGCTGGACCGTCAGGGTGACCTTCGAGCCCGGCTTCACTCCGGTTCCCGCAGCGGGATCCATGGATTTGACGATGTCGTCGGGGTTACCCCCGCCCTTCACCTGCACGGAGAAGCCGCTGAGGGCCGCCTGGGCGTCCGAGACCTTCTTGCCGACGACGTTCGGCAGGGCGACGAGCGATCCGTTGCTGGTGTACACCGTGATCACCGTGCCCTTGCTGACGCTCGCGCCGGCGCCTGGGTCGGTGCTGTCGACCGTTCCGGCCGGCTTGACGGAGTCTCGGGGACCGCCGTCCGCATACGTCAGGCCGAGCCCCTCGATGATCGACTTCGCTTCGACCGGGCTGCGGCCGCTGAGGTCGGGCACCTGTACCTGCACACCCTGCAGGAGCTTCTGGTCGGGCGTCGGGAACGGGTCTCCACCGAACTTGGCGACGGACGCGCCCATGATGGCGCGCATCACAGCCGTTCGCGCGAGAGCGGGGGTCGTGCCGTGGGTCGGATAGATGCTGCGCATCGAGACGTGGCCGTCGATGTTGCCGACCCAATAGGCGCCGGCCATCTTGGTGGTCGACGCGACGAGCCAGATCTGCTCGTTGTTCTCGGTCGTACCGGTCTTGGCGAGCATGTCGACGTTGGTCGGGTTCATACCGGCAGCGGTACCGTTCTGCACGACCTTCGTCAGCGCGTACGCCATGGTGGCCGCCACCTGCGGATCGACCGCCTGAGTGCACTTCGACTTCGGGGCCGGAACGTCCTTGCCCGAGCCGTCGACGATCTTGTCGATCGCGATCGGGGTGCAGACAACGCCCTTGTTGGCGATCCCAGCGAAGGCGGTCGCCATCGTCAGCGGCGCGATCTCGTTGATGCCGAGCACGGAGCTCGGGAGGCTCTTGAGCGTTGCTCCGTCTGCACGGTGCACGTCGAACGCCTCAGCGTCATGGCGGATGTCGCAGAGATCGAGCTGGTGGGCCATCGCGATGTACGCCGTGTTGACCGATTCGGTCGTCGCGGTCTGGGCACTCATGATGCCGCCCTCGCCGGCGGAGTCGTTCGTCGGGTGGTATGAGCCGCCCGCCGGGCCGTCACAGCTGTTCTTGAACGTCGACGCGTCGTAGGTCCGCGGGTTCGCGTTGACGGTCTCGTTCAGCGAGTGACCGGCCTGGAGCCAGGCTGCCAGCGTGAAGACCTTGTACGTCGATCCCGTCTGGAAGCCGCTCGAGCCGCCGTACGCCTGATCGGTGTTGTAGTTGATCGACGTGTAATTGGCGCCGGACTTCAGCACCTCGGGATCCTGGCTGTAGTCCTTGTTCTGCGCCATGTACAGCACGCGACCGGTGCCGGGCTGCACGCCCGTGGCGGCAGCACCGAGGTTGGCCCGGTCGTACGTCTTCGGGACGTAGTCGCGGATGGAGCCTTCTGCTGCACCCTGCATGTCGAGGTCGAGGCTCGTGTAGATCTTGTAGCCGCCCCGGTAGAAGTTCGAGGTGCGGATCTCCGGGGTCGCACCGAAGGCCGGGTCGTTCAGCGCGATCTTCTGCACGTAGTCGCAGAAGTAGGCCGAACCGCCCGCCGTCTGGCAGCCGCGGACTGAGGGGGTGATCTTCGGGGTGATCTTCGTCTTCAGCGCCTCTTCGTACTGCGCTTTGGTGAGTTTCTTGTACTCGAACATCTTGCCGAGGATGTAGTCGCGGCGTTCCTTGTTCGCCGCGTACCCGTTCGCGGCCCCGTTGGTCTTGCTCGTCGGGTCGTCGAGCTTGAGCGCGGTCGGCTGGTTGACGATGGCGACCAGGCTGGCGGCCTGAGACGGGGTCAGGGCCTTGGAGGTGACGCCGTAGTAGTAGCGGGCGGCGGCTTCGATTCCGTAGACGCTTCCACCGAATCCGGCGATGTTGAGGTACCCGTCGAGGATCTGGTCCTTCGTGTACTTCTTCTCGAGACCGATCGCGTATTTCATCTCCTTGAGCTTCCGGTCCGGTGTGACGCCCGTGGAGTTCTCCACGCAAGCGTCGTACGCCTTCTGGTCCGCATCCGTCTTGACCGGTTTCGCCTCGCACTTCTGCAGCAGGACGTTCTTCACGTACTGCTGGGTGATCGACGAACCGCCCTGGGTGTCCTTCTTGAGCGCAGTGAAGAGCGCGCCACGGATGGTGCCCTGGATGTCGACGCCGCCGTGCGAGTAGAAACGCGGGTCTTCGCCGGCGATCGCTGCATCCTTTGCGGACTGGGAGATCTGGTCGAACTTGACCGGAAGCCGGTTCTGGGCGTAGAAGGTGGCGAGCGGAACGTTGGTTCCGTTGCCCGCCTTCGCGTAGATTGTGGTCGGCTGGGCGAGCTCTCCGACGGAGAGATACTCCGGGAGACCCTCGAAAACACCGATGCTGTCGTTTGCGGCCATGCCGGTCACCGCGATGGCGGGGGTGACGGCGGCAGTGACGAGGAGGCCCGCGACGACACTCATGCCGACGAACGCGCCAAGCGCAGGGAGCGCACCTCTAGCCGGGGAATTTTTGGCAGACATAGAATCAAGCGTAGGTCAGAAACCTGACAAACCCCCTGAACGGCCGAGCCGAACACACGAGGAGAACCATGCCCCGCTGGGAATACGCGACGATCCCGCTGATCATCCACAACACTGCGGCCATCCTCAATACCTGGGGTTCCGAGGGCTGGGAGCTGGTCCAGGTCATCTCCGGCCCGGAAGGCGGCCTCGTCGCCTACCTCAAGCGGCCCGTGCTCCAGACGGCAGGAGGCGACCAGTGACGACGATCGACGAACGGCTCGCCGAGCTCGGGATCGAGCTCCCGGAGATCGTTCCTCCTGTAGCCGCGTACATCCCCGCGGTGGTGGAGGGGTCGCTGGTCTTCACGTCCGGCCAGCTCCCGATGGTGTCGGGGGCGCTCCCCGCGACCGGCAAGGTCGGTGACGGCCACGGGCTCGTCCCGGCGAGCGACGCGAAGGACTACGCCCGGATCTGCGCGCTCAACGCCCTGGCGGCGGCCAAAGGCGTGATCGGATCGCTCGACCGCGTCACGCGAATCGTCAAGGTCGTCGGGTTCGTCGCATCCGACCCGTCGTTCACCGGCCAGCCGGGTGTCATCAACGGCGCGTCCGAAGTGCTGGGAGAGATCTTCGGTGACGCGGGCGTCCACGCACGCTCAGCGGTCGGCGTCGCGGTCCTGCCCCTGGACGCGCCCGTCGAGGTCGAACTGGTCCTCGCGTTCGACTGACCCGCGCGTTCGACTGACCGCGTCGAGTCGTCACCAACTACCGTCATTTCCGCTCCGGAAAGGGAGTTGGTGACGACTCGACCCCGGGACTACTTCAGCTTGCCCTGGATGATCGTCATCACGGTCGTGTCCGCGAGCGTCGTCGTGTCACCGATCTCGCGACCTTCTGCCACATCGCGGAGGAGGCGCCGCATGATCTTGCCGGAGCGGGTCTTGGGCAGCTCGTTCACGACGAAGATCTGGCGGGGTCGTGCGATCGCCCCGATCTGCTCAGCGACGTGCGCGCGGAGCACAGCGGCGACATCCTCGGAATCCGCCACCTCCTGCTGGCTCTGCTTGATGATGACGAACGCGACCACGGCCTGACCGGTCGTCTCGTCGCTGGCGCCGACGACGGCCGCCTCGGCGGTGAGCGGATGCGCGACCAGCGCCGACTCGATCTCCGCGGTCGACAGGCGATGACCGGAGACGTTCATGACGTCGTCGACCCGACCGAGGAGCCAGATGTCGCCGTCTTCGTCCAGGCGTGCACCGTCGCCGGCGAAGTACTTGTCGCCGAACTTCTCCCAGTAGGTCTCCTTGAAGCGCTCCGGGTCGCCCCAGATGCCGCGCAGCATGCTGGGCCAGGGTTCGGTGACGACGAGAAGGCCTCCGTTGCCGTGCCCCACGTGTTCGCCGGCGTCGTCGAGCACATCGATCACGATGCCGGGGAGCGGGGTCTGCGCACTGCCGGGCTTCGTCGCGGTCACGCCAGGAAGGGCCGAGATCATGATGGCGCCGGTCTCGGTCTGCCACCAGGTGTCGACGATGGGTGTCGACCCGCCGCCGATGACCTCGCGGTACCACATCCAGGCTTCAGGGTTGATCGGCTCTCCGACCGAGCCGAGCACGCGCAGGCTGCTGAGGTCGAAGCCCTGCGGGATCTGCCGGCCCAGCTTCATGAACGAGCGGATGGCCGTGGGGGCGGTGTAGAAGAGCGACACCTTGTACTTCTCGATGATCTCCCACCAGCGACCCTGGTGCGGTGTGTCCGGGGTGCCCTCGTACAGCACCTGGGTGGCGCCGTTCGCGAGCGGTCCGTAGACGACGTAGCTGTGTCCCGTGACCCAGCCGACGTCGGCCGTGCACCAGTACACATCGGTCTCGGGGTGCAGGTCGAAGACGTTCCGGTGGGTGAACGCGGTCTGGGTGAGGTAGCCGCCGGAGGTGTGGAGGATGCCCTTGGGCTTCCCCGTGGTCCCGCTCGTGTAGAGGATGAAGAGGGGCTGCTCGGCGCCGAACGGCTTCGCCACATGGTCGGCGTCGACCTGGGCGAGCTCGTCATGCCACCACAGGTCTCGGCCCTCGGTCCACTCGACGTCGTTGCCCCCGCGCTTGACGACCAGGACGTTCTCGACCGTCGAGTCGCCGGCCGCAAGGGCGGCATCCACAGCGGGTTTGAGCGGGAAGACCTTCCCCTTGCGCCAGCCGCCGTCCGCTGTGATCACGAGCTTGGCGCTCGCGTCGTCGATGCGCGACCGGAGGCTCTCCGAGCTGAAGCCGCCGAAGACGACCGAGTGGACGGCTCCGATGCGGGCCACCGCGAGCATCGCGATGACGGCTTCAGGGATCATCGGAAGGTAGATCGCGACGCGGTCGCCGGCGTGGATGCCGAGGCTCGTGAGCAGATTGGCCGCCCGCTTGACCTCCGCCGTCAGTTCGGCGTACGTGATCGAGCGGCTGTCGCCCGGCTCGCCTTCCCAGTGGATGGCGACACGGTCTCCGTTACCGGCCAGAACGTGCCGGTCGAGGCAGTTGTACGCCACGTTGAGTTCGCCATCGTCGAACCAGGATGCGAACGGCGCGTTCGACCAGTCGAGAGTCTTGGTGAACGGCTTGTCCCAGTGAAGGAGTTCGCGGGACTGGTCGGCCCAGAAGCCGAGACGATCCGCCTTGGCGCGCTCGTACAGGTCGGCGCCGGCCACGGCCTGGGCGGCGAACTCGGCTGTGGGGGGAAAGCGTCGTTCCTCGTGCAGCAGGTTATCGATTGTGTTGCTCATGGGGAGTCGTTTCGCTCCTTTGCGATGCTGGTTTCGGCAGGGGTCGTGGCGCGACTTCTACGACATTACCGCTTGCCGGGCGTCCCAGATCGGGAGACTTGCGCAACCAGTTAATAGGCGTACACTAATACCCGGCCGAATGTATATTCTGGCGTGCGGCGCGAACGATTCCCCCCAATCACGCGTCGCTGTGGCGGCACCTGTTCCCCCCAATAGGTGCCGCCCCCCTTTGTTTAACGGTCGGGTTTCATTCGACGCCCCCTTCGCAGTGATTCCCTCACAGCGGCTCCTTCGGCTCGCCTTTCCACAGGCCGGGGCCCGTGCGATCGGTGTCATGGCCGATCGCCGTAGCCTCGCGGCATGGGATCGCTCAGCACTGGAACCCCGTCCGCCGTACCGTTCGTGCCGCACGCCCCGGACGTCGGGCTGCCTGCGGAGGCAGGGCCGATCGATTGGACGCCGTTCGGGCCCCTCGCCCCACACCTGGCGCGCGGCGGAGTCACCGACCTCTTCGTGAACGGTGCCGAGCTCTGGTCGGACGGCGATGACGGGGTGCAGCGACTCGGTGGATGGCCGGCCGACGAGCGTGCCACGCGTGACCTTGCCGTGCGACTCATCGGGCTCGGCGGTCGCCACATCGACGAGGCGACCCCGTGCGTCGACGTGCGACTGGCCGGAGGGATCCGGGTCCATGCCGTCCTCCCGCCGATTTCGACGACGGGCACGCTCCTCTCCATCCGTGTGCCGCGCCATGAGCGATTCACGATCGACGGACTCGTCGCATCCGGATCCGTCACGACGGCCCAGGCGGCGATCCTGCGGAGCGCGGTGACACAGCGACTGAACCTCTTGGTGACAGGAGCCGCGGGAGCAGGAAAGACCACGCTGCTCGCCGCCTTGCTGTCGGAGTCCTCACCGGACGAGCGGGTCGTCCTCATCGAGGATGTCGCCGAGCTCCGCATCGACCACCCTCACGTCGTTGGTCTGCAGGCCCGCCAGTCCAACCTCGAGGGCGCCGGAAGCGTCGGGCTCCCTCAACTGGTCCGGGAGGCGTTGCGTATGCGCCCCGATCGGCTCGTGCTCGGTGAATGTCGCGGCGCCGAGGTCCGGGACCTGCTGAGTGCTCTGAACACCGGACACGACGGCGGCGCAGGGACGCTGCATGCCAACTCGCTCGTCGACGTGCCGGCGCGACTCGAGGCGGTCGGTGCGCTGGCCGGTATGTCCGACCGATCGATCGCCCGCCAGGCGGTGAGCGCGATCGGCCTCGTGGTACATGTCGCCCGCGTCGGCGGCACCCGCCGCGTCTCGGGCTTCGGCCGGTTCCGCGCGGACGATCGCTCGCGGCTCACGCTCGACGTGCTCAGGATGCCGGATGCGAGTCGATAAGCGGGCCGGCTCGGTCGCGTTCGACCGTCTCGCCACCATCGCGGACACCGTCGCCACCTTGCTGGAGGCGGGGATCGCGCCGACCGCCGCGTGGACCTACATCGCAGAAGCGGCTGACGATCCACTTGCGGAAAGAGTCGGAAAAGCGATCGAGCGCGGCGGCACCGTGGCCGGCGCGCTCATGGACGGCCGGGACCGGCCCGCTCCCCGCGTCCAGGAAGCGCGGGCCACCCTTGCCGCCTCGTGGTGGGTCGCCGTCGAGTCGGGCGCACCCCTCGCCTCATGCCTTCGGGCGTGCGCGGAGTCCTTTCGCGGGCAGGGCGACACGGAGCGCGACATCGCCGTCGCCCTCGCCGGGCCGGTCCTCACAGCGAAGATGGTCTCCGTCCTTCCGCTGGTCGGGCTGTTCTTCGGCGCAGTGCTGGGCTTCGACACCTTCGGAACGCTCACGGGTAACCCGATCGGATGGGGGCTCCTGGCAGGTGGCGGGCTGCTGATGGTCCTGGGGGCCGCGTGGAATGTGCGGCTGACACGTAGCGCAGCATCCGCGGGTTCATCCTCGCCGGTCGGATTGGAACTCCTCGCCGTCGCTCTGATCGGGGGCGCGGCGCTGCCGGTTGCGCGCGGGATCGTCGCGGATGCGGTCCGCCGATTCCTGCCCGGGGACGCCGCCGACGCCGGCGGTGACGTGATCGAACACGTCCTGGAGCTGTCAGTCCGTGCCGGCGTTCCAGCAGCAGGTCTTCTGCGGAGCGAAGCAGACCGCCGCCGACGGGTGCAGCGCAGTGCCGGCCAGGCTGCTGCCGCGTCGCTGGCGGTCCGGCTGATGCTGCCGCTCGGCCTCTGCGTACTCCCGTCCTTCATGCTCCTCGGAGTGGCGCCTCTGGTTCTGGTCATCGTGTCCTCCACATTCGCCACTCTCTGAGCGCCGTCCACAGATCGCGCCGGAGGCCTTCGCCTCTGCGGCCGGTCGCGAAGGATGGATGACAGGGACGCGGGTGCGTCAGCGAACCGAAAGGAGAGGATGCGACATGAAGGGCATCTGGTCGAGAGTTGTAACGGGCATCTCAGACGAGAGGGGGTCGGCGACGGCCGAGTACGCCGTCGCCACGATGGCCGCTGTCGGATTCGCAGGACTTCTCGTGGTGATCCTGCGTGGTGACGAGGTTCGGCAGGTTCTCACCGACCTGGTGCGGCGGGCGCTCTCCATCGATGTGTGAGGCCGCACCGCAGTTGCGCTCGGAGGAGGGCAGTGTCACGGCCGAGATCGCCGCGGTGATCCCTGCAATCGTCCTCGTGATCGCGCTGTGCCTCGGTGCCCTCCAGGCTGTCACCCATCAGCTGCACGTCACTGATGCCGCCGCAGCGGCGGCGAGGGGGCTCGGGCGTGGTGACGACGTCGCGACGGTGCTCGGCCGAGCACGCGCCGAGATCGGTGACGTCTCGGTCTCTACCGAGCCCGAGGGAGAGTTCGTGTGTGCACGTCTGCGTTCCCCATGCCCGGCGGGGCCGTTCGGCGCACTCGGGCTGACCGTCGTCGCGCGTTCGTGCGCGCTCGCGGGAGGTCTGTGACGTGGGGGATGGGGAGAGGGGCTCGATCTCGGTCATCGCAGTGGGAATCATTGCCGGTGTTCTCGCACTGACCGGGAGCATCGCGGGGATCACGACCGCATTCGTCGCGAAGCAGCGCGTCGCGGGCGCTGCCGACGCTGCGGCCGTCGCCGCCGCCGACGCCGCGTCCGGAGCGGTGTCCGGCTACCCCTGCGAACGCGCGGCCGAGACGGCAACACTCAACGGAGCCTCGCTCATCGAGTGCATCGTCGACGGGCCCATCGCATCCGTTCGTGTCTCAGCGCAGTTCCTCGCCTTCGAGGTTCGCGCGAGAGCACGGGCCGGGCCGCAGGAGAGCGCCGTCTGGCAGTCAGTCGAAGACGGCCTCCAGGTAGCGATACTCGACGGCGCTCGGCCGGCTGTCGAGCGCGTCGTCGGACGCGAATTCGACTCCGCCACCTCGCGTGTAGAGGTAGCGCTTGCCGCCGGATTCCGCTCTGATCTCGATCCGGGGGCGGGGGTCGCCGGACTCCAGGAACTCGGCGGTGATGGTCTTGCCTTCGAGCGGACCATCGGTCAATTTCGCGGTGTACGTCCCCATTGATGTAGTACCCATGCAGGCCATTTTCCTCGACCTCAGCGTTACCGCAAGGGCTGCGCTGCAGGCGAACGGCCGAGAAACGATTAGGTGTAAGAGCAGTGGAGGTGTGTATGGTGTGCCTTGATGGGCGGCGCTGCTCACAATCACAGCTGACCAGTGGCGCCGGGGGAACGCATCCACCTGGATCCAGCTGTTTCTTCACAGGATGCGTATATAAGAGGAGTCAGGTGCCAGACACGAAGAAGCTGGTCATCGTCGAGTCACCGACAAAGGTGAAGTCGATCGCCCAGTACTTGGGAGACGGATACGAGGTCATGGCCTCGGTGGGCCACATCCGTGACCTCATCGAGCCCAAGAACCTCCCGCCGGAGCTGAAGAAAGGCTCGCTCGGCAAATTCTCCGTCGACGTCGAGAACGACTTCGAACCGTACTACGTCGTGTCCGACCAGAAGAAGAAGACCGTCGCCGACCTGAAGCGCGCCCTCAAAGACGCTGACGAACTCCTCCTCGCAACAGATGAAGACCGCGAGGGCGAGGCCATCGCGTGGCACCTGATCGAAGTCCTCAAGCCCAAGGTGCCTGTCCGCCGAATGGTCTTCCATGAGATCACCCGCGAAGCGATCGAGCAAGCTCGCGACAACACCCGGGAGATCGATTCTGCTCTTGTCGACGCGCAGGAGACGCGCCGCATCCTCGACCGTCTGTACGGATACGAGGTCTCGCCGGTGCTCTGGCGCAAGGTCGGACCCGGCCTGTCCGCGGGCCGTGTGCAGTCTGCAGCCACTCGACTGGTCGTCGACCGCGAGCGGGAGCGTCTCGCCTTCGTTGCAGCGGGATACTGGGACCTCACTGCGCAGCTCTCGCCGGTAGAGCAGGCTGACGGCAACGCCGGCTCGTTCGAGGCGCGGCTGGTGCGGCTCTCGGGCGAACGCATCGCCACGGGACGGGACTTCGACGACCGCGGCCAGCTGAAGAGCAGTGCCCGCACCCTTGATGAAGCGGCTGCCTCATCGCTTGCCCAGGCGATCGCCTTGCCGAGCACGACCGTCGTCGTCAGCAAGGTGGAGTCCAAGCCCTATTCACGGCGTCCCGCTGCACCGTTCACGACGTCGACCCTCCAGCAGGAGGCCGCCCGCAAGCTGCGGTTCTCCGCTCGCCAGACCATGAGCGTCGCCCAGTCGCTTTATGAGAACGGCTACATCACTTATATGCGCACCGACTCGCCATCGCTTTCGAAGCAGGCGACCGACGCGGCGCGCAAACAGGCGGCGGCACTCTATGGCGCCGCGACGGTGCCCGACAAGCCGCGCACGTATTCGGGCAAGAACAAGAGCGCTCAGGAGGCCCATGAGGCCATCCGGCCTTCGGGCGAGACGTTCCGCACGCCGGCCGAGCTCGCATCCGCTCTCCGCGGCAACGACATGCGGCTCTACGACCTCATCTGGAAGCGCACCGTCGCATCGCAGATGGCCGACGCGAAAGGCCAGACCGCATCGGTCACCATCGAAGCGTCCGTGACCGAAGGGGACAATGCGGGGGCTGTCGCCGAACTCTCGGCCAGCGGCACCGTGATCACCTTCCGTGGCTTCCTCCAGGCGTATGAAGAAGGACGCGACGAGGAACGGAACGGGTCGAGCGAACCGGCCGAGGCCAAGCTTCCCCCGCTCGAAGCGGGTCAGAAGCTCGACGTCGTCGATGTCGAGGCCAAGGGACACGAGACGACGCCGCCGCCGCGTTACACCGAGGCGAGTCTCGTCAAGACGCTCGAAGAGCTGGGTGTCGGGCGTCCGTCGACCTACGCCTCGATCATCTCCACCATCGTCGATCGCGGATACGTCACTCCTCGCGGGCAGGCTCTCGTTCCGAGCTGGGTGGCGTTCTCGGTGGTCCGGCTGCTCGAAGAGTATTTCGGCGATCTCGTCGAATACGACTTCACTGCCGAGATGGAAGACGACCTCGACCGCATCGCCGGGGGAGAGGCAGCGCGCAACGACTGGCTCAACAGTTTCTACTTCGGCAGCGAGAAGCACAAGGGACTCCGCCAGGTCATCGACAACCTCGGTGACATCGACGCCCGCACGATCAACTCGATCCGCATCGACGACGAGATCACGTTGCGCATCGGCAAATACGGGCCTTACCTCGAAATCATCGACCCCGGTGCACCCGAGGGCGCGACGCCCCGACGGGTGAACATCCCGCAAGATCTCGCACCGGACGAGCTCACCCCCGCCAAAGCGCTCGAACTCATCGACGCACCGGTCCAGACCGATCGTGTGCTGGGCATCAACCCGGCGAACGGCAAACAGGTCGTCGCGAAAGACGGCCGGTTCGGCCCGTACGTGACCGAGCTGGAGCCGGAGGCGCCCGGCGCGATCAGCGTCGACGAGGTGACGGTCGATCCCGAGACCGGAGAACTCATCGAGAGCCCGGCGCCCGCATCAGCCAAGAAGAAGCCCGCGGCGAAGAAGGCTGCGGCAGCCAAACCGCGTACCGCTTCGCTCTTCAAATCGATGGACCTCGCGACGGTCGACATGGACACGGCCCTCCAGCTGCTCGATCTCCCGCGGGTCGTGGGAGCGGATCCGGTGACAGGTGACGAGATCCAGGCGCAGAACGGCCGCTATGGGCCCTACCTGAAGAAGGGCGCCGACACGCGCTCGCTGACGTCGGAAGACGAGATCTTCACGATCGACCTTCCCGGCGCCCTCGAACTCTTCGCGCAGCCCAAGTACGGCGCTCGACGTGCGTCGAGCGCACTCAAGGAATTCGACGCGGACCCGGTGAGCGGCAAGCCCATCAAGGTCAAGGATGGGCGCTTCGGGCCGTACGTGACAGACGGCGTCACCAATGCGACCATCCCCAAGAACGAGATGGTCGAGGAGGTCGACTTCGAACGTGCCGTCCAGCTGCTCGCCGACAAGCGCGCAAAGGGACCGGCGAAGAAGCCGGCAGCAAAGAAGGCCGCACCGGCCAAGAAGGCTCCGGCGAAGAAGACCACGACCACGCGCAAGGCTACGACGACCACGTGAGCGAGCGGAACGACCAGGGCCTCTTCATCACGCTCGAAGGCGGTGACGGGTCGGGCAAGTCGACGCAGGCAGAGCTACTTGCGAGCTGGCTCCGCGAACGTGGCCGGACGGTGGTCAGAACGCGCGAGCCCGGCGGCACCGAGGTCGGGGTGGAGATCCGCGAAATCGTGCTGCACCATCGCGGCGACATCGCCCCGCGCGCCGAAGCCCTTCTCTACGCCGCCGACCGCGCACACCACATCGCGACGTTCGTGCGCCCGGCGCTGAAGCGCGGCGAGGTCGTGATCCAGGACCGCTACCTCGATTCGTCCGTCGCCTACCAGGGTGTCGGGCGGGTGCTCGACCCAGCGGAGATCCGTGAGCTGTCGTTGTGGGCCGCCGAAGGCCTTCTCCCCGACCTCACGATCCTGCTCGATCTCGACGAGACGGTGGCACGCACGAGACTGGACAATGCCCGGACGCGCTACGACCGCCTCGAGGCCGAGAAGGCAGAATTCCACGCACGCGTACGCGCGGCGTACCTCGGCCTCGCGGCGGACGAGCCGGATCGGTTCCTCGTCCTCGACGCATCACAGCCGGTCGACGAGATCTTCGCAGCGATCCGCCGACGCATCGCGACCCTGCTCTGACACCGCCTGTGGACAAGACGACGGCGTCGGCGGCAGACGATAGCCTGTGAGCATGGCAGTGTGGGACGACCTGACAGGTCAGGCTGAAGCCATTGCCATCTTCGAGGCAGCGGCGAACGCGCGAGACGGCGGCGCGATGACGCATTCGTGGCTCATCACCGGGCCGCCGGGGTCGGGCCGCTCGAACCTTGCATTCGCATTCGCGACGGCCCTTCTCAGCCCGGGCACCCCAGACGGCGACCTTGCGACCCGGCGCCAGGTCGAAGCGCGAACGCACCCCGACCTCGCCGTCCTCAGCACCGACCGCGTCATCATCTCGATCGAAGAGGTCAGGAGCCTTGTCGCGAGCTCGCAGTTCTCGCCGTCGGCGAGCCACTACCGCGTGATGATCATCGAAGATGCCGACCGCATGAGTGAGCGCACCTCGAACGTCCTCCTCAAAGCGCTCGAGGAGCCGCCCGAACGCACCGTCTGGATCCTGTGCGCGCCCAGCGATGCCGACCTCCTGCCGACCATCCGGTCTCGCGTTCGCACCGTGCGTCTCCGCGTGCCGAGCACGACCGACGTAGCCGAGCTGATCCAGCGACGCGACGGAGTCGACGAGGCACTAGCGGAACGAGCCGCACGTGAAGCCCAGAGCCACATCGGGATGGCGCACCGCCTGGCGACCAACGCGGAAGCCCGCCGGCGACGTGAGGAGACCATCGAGATCGCCCTCGGCATCCGGTCGGTCTCCGACGTGATCCTGGCGGCGGCGCGCCTGCTCGAGATCGCCGGCGCCGATGCGAAGGCGATCACCGAAGAGCGTGACGCCGAAGAGCGCGAACACACCCTGCGGTCACTCGGCATCGAGCCGGGAGGCACGATCCCTCCCGCCCTCCGAGGCCAGCTCAGGCAGCTCGAAGACGATCAGAAACGGCGGGCCACACGCAGCCTCCGAGACGGCATCGATCGCATCCTCGTCGATCTGCTGTCGCTCTATCGTGACGTGATGATGCTGCAACTGGGCAGCACGAGCGAACTCGTCAACCGTGAACGGCGCGGCGAGCTCGAGCTTCTCAGCACCCATTCGACTCCGGCCGATACCCTCGCAGCAATGGATTCGATCGCCACCGCGCGCGAACGCATCGACGGCAACGTCGCGCCCGCGCTTGCGCTCGAGGCGATGCTCGCCTCCATCCTGCGCGGCTCCGCGCGATCGTGAACAAGGAGAAGGTGTGACAACAGGCAAGACGGCACGGCACGGGCGACGAGTCGTGACACGGTGGTCGCTGCTCGCCGCGGTCACGGTCGTGGCGCTCACCCTGAGCGGATGCGTCGGGCTGTTCCTGCCCTCCCAGTCACGCGCGACGTCCACCCCCGTCGCCGAGAACGTCGCGGTCGACCTCCAGCCCTTCTACCGCCAGACCCTCTCCTGGACCAACTGCTCGAACGGCATGCAGTGCACGACGGCGCGAGCCCCGCTGGACTGGAACAACCCGTCGGCCGGCGAGATCAAACTGGCGCTCATCCGCCACCTCGCGACGGGAACGCGGCTCGGATCCCTGCTGATCAACCCCGGTGGCCCCGGGGCTTCCGGGTACGACTTCATACGGGACTCGGTCGATTACGCCGCCGACAAGAAGCTTCAGGCGTCATACGACATCGTGGGGTTCGATCCACGCGGTGTCGGGCGGTCGTCCGCTGTCACCTGCTACTCGCCGGCCCAGATGGACGCGTACCTCTACGACATCACACCCGGCGTGCGTGGCTCGGACGAGTGGATCGCCAACAACGTCAAGACAGCCAAAGACTTCGGGCAGGCATGCGGCGCGAAGACCGGTGCGCTTCTCGACCACGTGGACACGCTCAGTGCCGCGCACGACCTCGACCTGCTGAGGGCGACCCTCGGTGACAAGAAGCTCAACTATCTCGGCTACTCCTACGGCACGTACCTGGGAACCGTCTACGCCGAGCTGTACCCGCAGAAGACGGGGCGGCTCGTCCTCGACGGTGCGCTCGACCCTGCTTCGAGCAACTTCGACGTCACCGAGGTCCAGGCCAAGGGATTCGAGAGCGCCCTCCGGGCCTACCTCACGGACTGCCTGGCGCATGCGCACTGCCCGTTCTCGGGCACCGTCGCCGAGGGCATGGCCACGATCACCGATCTCCTCGCGGCTGTCGAGGCGAGTCCGATCCGCAATTCCGACGGACGGGAACTCGGAGCCAACACCCTCGTGACCGCGATCATCTTTCCGCTCTACGACAGGGCGAGCTGGAGCTACCTGAGCAAGATGTTCGACGCCGTGATGAAAGGCTCCGCTGCGTTCGCCTTCCAGCTCGCCGACGCCTACAACAGCCGGAACGACGACGGCACGTACGCCGACAACTCGACCGAGGCCTTCACGGCCGTCAACTGCCTCGACTACACCTTCGACGCCGATCCGTCGGTCATGCGGCAACAGGCTGCGGCGCTTTCGAAGGCGGCGCCGGTCATCGGGCCCTACCTTTCTTACGGCGACATCGGCTGCGCGAACTGGCCGTACACGTCGACGCTCAAGCGCGGTCCGATTGCGGCAGCGGGTTCGGCGCCGATCATCGTCGTCGGGACGACGAACGATCCGGCGACCCCGTACGTGTGGGCGCAGAACCTTGCCCACGAACTCGAAAACGGACACCTGGTCACCTACAAGGGCGAGGGACACACCGCCTACAACAAGTCGAACTCGTGCGTGAACAACGCGGTCGACGACTACTTCGTCAACGGCACCGTGCCGAGCGAAGACCCGAAATGCTGAATTGCCGCTACGGATATCGTCGTTTGAGTGGTGCAAGTTTGCACAGAACGCAATAATTGGGCAATGAGCGTCATCGAGGAAGAACTGGGCCTGCGCGAGCGTAAGCGACTGGCCACCCGTCGTGCGATTCAACTTGCGGCGGTAGAGCTCGCGAGCGAGCGAGGGTTCGACAAGGTCACGATCGACGAGATCAGCCACCTGGCGAACGTCTCACCGCGAACCTTCTTCAACTATTTCCCGTCGAAAGAGTCGGCGATCATCGGGGAACTGCCCGAAATGCCGGACGCGCGAACCGTCGACGAGTTCGTCGCGGCCGGCCCGGGAGAGTCCATTCTCGATGGCATCCGCAAGCTGCTGGTCGCAGCGATCGACACCGGCGACCTCGACACGGGCGGCCCCGCGAATGACGCCGGGGAAATGCGAACCGCTCACGACCTGCACAAGCTGCGCCGTGCCCTTCTCAAAGACAATCCCGAACTGTTCGCGCAGCGGATGGCGAGCATGCACCAGTTCGAGGATGCGCTCAGTGCTGTCGTGCAGCTGCGGCTCGCGCACGACGACCCGGAACTCCTCGAAGACCCCGAGACGTTGCACCAGCGCGCCCGACTGGTCACCTATGTCGCATTCGCCGGGATGCGTCACGCCTGGTCCTGCTGGGCCGACCACGGCGGCGTCGAGCCCCTCGCCGACCGCCTGCGCAGCTCCTTCGAACAGCTCCAGACCCTCAGCAGCGTCGTTCGCTGACCGCCTGGCCGGGTCGTCGAAGGCGGTGTGCGAACCGGCCGCCGGCATCAGGTAAGCTATCTAGCTGTGCGTCGCGCTCGAAGAGCGAGGCCCACGCCGCCCTAGCTCAGTCGGCAGAGCATCTCACTCGTAATGAGAAGGTCAAGGGTTCGATTCCCTTGGGCGGCTCCGAAAAATCCCCCTCGACCGGGCCAATGATTCCAGACGCCGGGCACGTTCAACCGATCGATTCGACGTGGTCACCGACGGTGCGCACGAGGTAGCCGCCCGCGAACAGCCACTGCTCACCCTGCGCCCGGGGTAGCGACCACAGAACACGGCCCGTCGCACTGTCATAGGCCGTACCCGTGTCCGACGCCAGCGCCCCGACATACGTGTTCGTCAGCCCGAAAAGGTCCCAGTCGTTGAACGGTACGCCGACGCCGGCAAGCGCCTTGCCGGTCTTCGCGTCGAACGAACATGCAGTGTCCTGTTGATAACGCACGCTCAATGCATTTCGGGCAGGGTCGACCATGACGCTCGGAATGCCCATGAAGTCCTTCGCCCCACACCCGCTGGTCGATGCAGTCCATGCGACCTGCCCGGTGAGCTGGTCGAGCACTGTGATGGATGTGCGGTCGACGATCGCCAGCTGACTGGTTGACGCCCGGCCGCCGAAGATCCCGGGCTGGGCTCCGGGCATCCCTACTCCGACTGCAAAGGCCCCGGGCGTTGCGGGTCGGGACCAGACCCGTGCGCCGGAGCCGTCGACGGCAACGTACGACACGGAACCGTCCGCAGCCTGCTGGTCCCAGAGCGTGATGAAGGACATCGTCGCGTGGAGTTCCGAACTCCCGGGGGATTTCGTGAGCGCACCGTTTTCGAGGTCGACGGAGCCGCGCTGGTACGGCCGGCCGGCCGGGGATGCGAAGTACACCGGCAGCGCCGAAGCGTGCTGCGTACCATCCGCGATCTGGAGGTAGTCGGTGTCGACAGCGGTCTTCCACACAGGGTGGTCTGGATCCAGCGGATCGATGGCAGTGATGGCTGCGCCCACCGAACCCGACGGCTCGGATGGCATGACGATGTCTCCAGATGTGCCGGGCACCGTCACTGCGCCGGAGTATGCACCGGGGCTGAACATCGAGATGGTTTCGCCCGTCGTCAGGTCGATCAGGTCGTGCGGCGCCGACTGGTCGGTCCCATAGTCGAGCAGGGCGCGTCCGGACGTGCCGAGAACGAGGAACTCAGGAAGGTTCGGTGAGCCCATCGACGAGGTGAAAGCCCAGACCCGGCTCCAGATCTTCTCCCCGCGCGCAGTATCGACGAGGGTGAGGCCGATCTTCTCGTCGCGATGCTCGGCGCAGGTCCCGCCTTCGTACTCTTTGGGGCGGGTGCCGGTCAGGAACACGGTGAGACCGTCAGCCAGGTCGTACGCGAGCGGGCGCATCCGGCATCCGTCCTCGATGCCGGGAAGGTCGAGCGACCAGCGGGTCTGGGCGGGGAGCGAGCTGACATCGTGGGGATACACCACAGCCGACTGGACCTGCACGCGCGGCACGCTCGCAGTCTGCGTCGGCGTGGGCGTGGGCGTCTCCGTCGGTGCAACCGTCGGGGTCGTGGTTTGCACCGGTGCCGGCGAACTGTCGCCGAAGTGGATCACGCCCGTCAGCGCGAGGGCCGCCGTGCCGCCGGCGAGAACGAGGGCGATCCCGGCCAGGATCGAGGTGAGCATGATCTGCAACCGGCGCTGGCGTTGGGGCTCGTGCTCGATCGTCTCGATCAACAGCTGCCGGACGGCGGCGCTGCGATTGGGGGAGAACTCCGTGGTGCTCATCGTGCACCTCCTTCGAGGATCGTCGTATCGTCGGCGAGCGGGGCGGCGAGTTCGGACAACCGCTTCCGTGCGCGGGAGAGCCGCGACTTGACCGTGCCCTCGGGAACGCCGAGCGCCTCCGCCGCCTGTGCTGCCGTGAGCTCCTCGAGGATGCAGAGGGAGATCACGTCCTGGTCACGCTTGGAGAGGCGTGCGAATGCCTCGCGCATCCGCCGTTCGCGTCCCGTTGCATCGATGGCTTCATCCACGCCGGGGGCATGGTCGTCCTGGGAAGCGGCAGGCGGCAGCTTCGCCAGTGCCGACCGGTAGCGCCGGAGGCTGCGCGTGTGGTTGCGCACCGTATAGGTCGTCGTGACCAGCAGCCAGCCGATGACGGACCCCTCGACGAGGCGAACGGATGCGCGCTTGCGCCACGCCTCCAGGAACACGACTGCGGTGACATCCTCGGCGTCGTGGGGTTCGCGAACCAGTCTCAGCGCGTGGCCGAAGACGCGGTCGCGGTGGCGGTCGTACAGCGACGCGAACGCTTGGGCGTCCCCATCCCGTGCCGAAGACCAGGCCGCGGCCTCGTCGAACCCATGCGTGCTCATACCTTCTAATGTCCGATCCGGCACGGACCGTTCCATTTCCGTGGCGAGAGGGACAGTAGCAGTTGCGCAGCGCGTTTCAGGCGGTCTGAGTGCATGACACAGCGGTGAGGATGGCCGCCGCGAGCTCCGCCGGTCTCGTGAACTGAGGCCAGTGACCGGTCGGCAGGTCCACGAGCTCGAGATCGTGCAGGTGAGACAGCTCCCTCACGAACGGAGCTCCTCCCTCCATCCATTCGCGAAGCTGCTGCGACGTGAACTCACACGCGACGACCGTTGACGGCACGTCGTAGCGCCGCTCGTCGTGAAGCTCCTGCTTGTCGACCATCACGCGGTACGGCTCCGGGATCGCTCGTGCACGGAAGGCCTCGCGCACCTCATCGGTGAGGTCGACGAGGTCCTCAGGCTCGAAGGCGTCCCACGCCGGCAGTGGCACACTGTCACCGACTGCGGGGTACTCGTCGGTGATGAAGCCGCCTTCTCCGAGGGGCACGCTGTCGACATAGATCGATCGTGCGATGCGGTCGGGACGTGCATCCGCCGCCGCATGGATCATGGCGCCCGCGCCGGAATGGCCGACGAGGACGACGGGGACCCCCGCGGCGTCGATCGCGCCGATCACCGCGTCGATGTGATCGCGCAGGCCGATCCCGGAACGGTCCGCGTCGACCGCTTCGAGGCCGGGAAGCGTGAGCGCCTGTGCGTCGTGACCGGCCTCGATGAGTGTCGGCGTTACAGCGGACCAGGAGGATGCATCGAGCCAGAATCCGGGAACCAGGATGATCTTCATGCCCGTGACCATACTCGCCGCCTCCGACGGCGGGACACTGCCTCGCGCCATCACGCCTGGTCGCGCTAGCATCGCAACGGCGCCGGCTCCCGCCGGCCCGGAAGGAGGCCCGCATGTCAGCAGTCGCCGAAGAGCCGATCCGCTGGGGCATCCTCGCCACGGGCTGGATCGCCCAGATGTTCACCAAAGACCTCGTGCTGACGGGGCGCGATGTGCGCGCAGTGGGATCGCGGTCCCTCGAGAACGCGCAGGCGTTCGCGGCCGAGTTCGGCATCCCGACGGCCCACGGCAGCTACGAAGAGCTGGCCAACGATCCCGAGGTCGACATCGTCTACGTGTCGACGCCGCATACCTTCCACGCTGAGAACGCCATCATGATGCTGAACGCGGGCAAGCATGTGCTCGTCGAGAAGCCGTTCACGCTGAACGGGGCGGAGGCGCGCGCGGTCGTCGATCTCGCGGCGTCGAAGGGCCTGCTGGTGCTCGAAGCGATGTGGACGCGGTTCCTTCCGCACGTTGCGCGCATCCGCGAGATCATCGAGGGAGGCACCCTCGGCGAACTCCGTCAGTTCAACGCGGATCACCGGCAGAAGGCGCCGACCGACCCCGGCCACCGGATGAACGCCCTCGAACTCGGGGGAGGCGCGCTCCTCGATCTCGGCATCTACCCGATCTCGTTCGCTGCGCACCTCTTCGGCACCCCCGAATCGGTGCAGGCCGCAGCGCGGTTCCAGGCCGGGGGCGCGGACTCGCAGGTCGCCACGATCTTCCACTACGCCGACGGCCAGCTCGCCACCACGATTTCGGCGCTCGACACCCTCGGCCCCAATGTGGCCACGATCGTCGGAACCGACGCGCGCATCGACATCGACGCCGTCTGGTACACGCCGACGACCTTCCGCGTCGTCAACAGCGCTGGTGATGTCGTCGAATCGTTCGACGAGTTCGTGGAGGGACGCGGGATGCAGTTCCAGGCGTTCGAGGCCGAGCGGCTCATCCGCGCGGGAGAGATCGCCAGCCCCCTCCTGTCGCCCGAGGAGTCGGTGTCGATCATGGAGACGATGGATGAGATCCGTCGCCAGATCGGTCTGGTCTACCCCGGCGAATAGCGTGGGATCGGGGAAAATGCTGGCAAGAGCATTCAGGAGCGGCAGGTAACATACACGGATGCGTGAATCGGAGACGACAGATCCAGCGGGCCGGCAGCCCGCAGCTTCGCCGTTCGCCGGCGTCCTGACGGCAGTGCGCAAGCACCCCGTCGCGTGGATCACAGCCGGAGCCGCCGCAGCGTTCCTCGTGCTCGGGTCGGGTGCCGTCGCGCTCGGCGCGACGGTGGGCACTCCCGCTTCCGCTTCCGCCGCCACGCTGCCGAGCTCGAGTGCCACCGCTACGCCGACGCCGACGCGAGCCACCCCGCCACCCCCGCGCCCTGTCCCCGCTGCCGCTCCCGCTGCGGCCAGGCTCCGCACGTGCTCGGTGAACGGACTCGCTCAGGACGGGCGCCTCGGCAACCTGGAAGCCCAGGTCGTCAACGCGAAGACCGGTGAGGTCCTGTTCGACCGCAACGGCGCCAAGCCCGGCCCCACGGCAAGCGTGCTGAAGACGCTGACTTCCGCGGCCGCACTCAAGGTTCTCGGCCCGGACTATCGCGTCTCGACCACTGTCGTGAAGGGCAGCGCTCCCGGCCAGATCGTCATCGTCGGTGGCGGCGACGTCACGTTGTCGCGCCTCCCCGACGGGCAGGCCTCGTTCTACACCGGCGCACCCAAGATCCAGGATCTCGCGAACCAGGCGAAGCAGGCGATGGGAGGCCAGCCGATCACGTCGATCGTCGTGGATACGTCGCTCTTCGGTGCACCAGTCTGGCAGCCGAGTTGGGACGAGCATGAGGAGCGTGTCGTCGAAGGCTCCACCTCGTACATCACGGCACTCCAGGTCGACGGTGACCGCAATGACCCGACGGCCATCGAATCGCCGCGGAGCACCGACCCGATCGGTCGCGCCGTGCAGTACTTCCAGCAGTACCTCGGCACCAATGTCCCGGTCACGCAGGGCAAGGCGCCGGCCGGCGCACAGCAGATCGCGGCCGTCCAGTCCCAGCCGGTCACGGCGCTGATCGACCAGGCGATGAAGGTCTCCGACAACACGATCATGGAGGAGCTCGCACGGCTCGTCGCGATCAAGACCGGAGCGGGCAACACGTTCGAGGCCGAGAACGCGGGCGTCATCGCGGGCCTCAAGCCCTACGGCATCGACACGACGGGCATCCACATCGCCGACGGGTCAGGCCTGAGCGGCGACAACGCTGTTCCGCCGTCGTACCTCACCCGCCTCTTCGTCAAGGTGCTGAACCGCGACAGCGGTCTCGGCATCGTGTACGACGGCCTGCCCGTCGCGGGCCAGTCGGGGACCCTCGGCCCGGGGTACTCCCGGTTCACGGGAGCCAACGCAGCGGCGCGGGGTGCGGTGCACGCGAAGACCGGCTGGATCAACAACGGCTACACCCTGTCGGGCATCGTGAGCGCGGCCGACGGCACACCGCTCACGTTCGCGGTGTTCGCTCTCGGACCGGTGAGCGACAATGCGAAGCAGGCCATCGATACGCTGGTCACAGGGTTCTACCATTGCGGGGACAACCTCACGAACAACTAGGGCCGGCTGCTGCCGGCCGAAGGGAGGCGCTCATGAGCAAGGCCCTGTTCATCATCGACGTGCAGAACGACTTCACCGAG
The DNA here is from genome assembly GCF_010686705.1 of Leifsonia tongyongensis. Classification (GTDB taxonomy): domain Bacteria; phylum Actinomycetota; class Actinomycetes; order Actinomycetales; family Microbacteriaceae; genus Diaminobutyricibacter; species Diaminobutyricibacter tongyongensis. The sequence continues at coordinate 51,113 of NZ_JAAGWY010000003.1, forward strand.
GGCGGGGCTCTGGGTGTGGCGGGCGGAGCAGCTGTCGCGGCCGCCATCACGCGGTTCCTGGAAGCGCACGCCGGCGACTACACGACGATCTTCGCCTCACGCGACTGGCATGACGCCGACAGCGACAACGGCGGACATTTCGCGACGGATGCGCCCCCCGACTTCGTCCGCACCTGGCCGGTGCACTGCGTGGCCGGCACGACCGGCGCCGACTACCACCCCGCGCTTGCGACGAACAAAGTGACGTTCCACATCCGCAAAGGGCAGGGCGTCCCGGCATATTCGATCTTCGAGGGTCGCACCGAAGCGGGCTCGACGGTCCACAACCTTCTCGATGAGCACGGGATCACCGATATCGACATCACCGGGATCGCCACGGACTACTGTGTGCGCGCATCCGCCAAGGATGCGCTCGAGCACGGCCAGCGCGTACGGATCTTCACCGATCTCGTCGCGGGCGTCGCGCCGGAGTCGAGTGCCGCAGCGCTGGCGGAGCTCGCCCACCTCGGTGCCCGGCTCGAGGAATCCGCGTAGTCCCTCTCAACCTTTTGTTTGCTAAGTTAGTTGCTAACTTAGCTAGCTAAATAGGAGGACGGCGTGAAGCGGCGAGACGACTGGATCCCGGCGCGCTGGCTGCGCATCCTGCTGCCGACCGCGATCATCCTGGTCTGGTTCACTGCGGCGAGTTTCGGCGGCCCGACGTTCGGCAAGCTCTCGTCCGTCTCCAGCAACGACCAGGCGTCCTTCCTGCCCGCGAGCGCAGAGTCCACTGAAGTGCGGGACTTGCAGAAGAAGTTCACCGACTCCACCTCCATCCCGGCGATCGTGGTCATCGAATCCTCAGCCCCGATCCCGGCCGGTGAGCAGGCGGCCTTCGTGGCTCTGGGCCAGAAGCTGGGCGCAGTGGCGGGGGTGCAGCAGCCAACCGGAACAGCCGCGACCACAGTCGCTGGCCCGATCCCCTCGAAGGACGGGCGCGCGGTCGAGTTCATCGTGCCGGTCGAGGACGCGAACGGGGTCAAGACCGTCGTCGCCGATCTGCGCAGCGTCGTCGACGGCAATCTGCCTGCGGATGCACAGGGCTGGGTCACGGGGCCGGCCGGTCTCACCGCCGACCTGGTCAACGCGTTCGGAGGAATCGACGGAATCCTCCTGCTGGTCGCGGTCGGAGCGGTCTTCGTCATCCTGCTTCTCGTCTATCGCTCCGTCGTGCTCCCATTCCTGGTGCTGCTGACGTCGATCTTCGCGCTGACCGCAGCAATCCTCCTCGTCTACGCCTTCGCGAGCTGGGGCTGGATCACGCTGAGCGGCCAGAGCCAGGGCATCCTCTCCATCCTCGTGATCGGCGCGGCGACCGACTATGCGCTGCTCCTGGTCGCGCGTTTCCGTGAGGCGCTCGGTGAGGTCGAGTCGCGCTGGGCTGCCATCGCGCGGGCGTGGCGCGCTTCGCTCGAGCCGATCGTCGCATCGGGGGCCACGGTGATCATCGCGCTGCTGTGCCTGCTCTTCTCGGACCTCAACTCGAACCGGAGCCTCGGACCTATCGCAGCAATCGGGATCGTCTTCGCGCTGCTTTCCGCACTCACCCTCCTTCCGATGCTTCTCGTCCTGTTCGGCCGTGCGGCGTTCTGGCCGTTCCGGCCGCGTTTGATCGGCGAATCGCAACACTCGCCGGAGCACGCCGAACTCGACAGCGTTCGCGGACTCGAGGGAATCGGCGGACTCTGGCGAAGAGTCGGGATGTTGATCTCGAGCCGTCCGCGCCTCACCTGGATCATGGCACTCGTTCTTCTCGGCGTCTGCATCGCGGGGCTCCCGCAACTCAAGGCAAATGGAGTCTCGCAGACCGACGTGATCCTCAGCCAGTCGGACGCGGTCGACGGCGAGAAAGTGCTTGGGCGACACTTCGACGCCGGGTCGGGCAGTCCGGTGGTGGTCGTAGCGGATGCGGCGAGAGCCGACGCGACGCTCGCCGCGGTCGAACGCACCCCCGGCATCAACGCGGCGTCACTTTACGTCGGCAACGTCAACCCCACGAGCGCGGAGGCCAGGCACTCTCTGCCGCCTGTCGTCAAGGACGGGCGGGTGCTGATCAACGCGACTCTCGCGTCGCAGGCCGATTCGGGTGCGGCCGAACAGGTGGTGCGCGACCTGCGCCATACGCTGCCGGCCACCGACCCCCGGGTGCTCGTCGGAGGGGTGACCGCGATCGCCCTCGACACGAACGACACCGCGCAGAGCGACCTCATGAAGATCATTCCGATCGTGCTCGCCGTGATCCTGCTGATCCTGATGCTGCTGCTCCGGTCGATCCTGGCGCCGGTGCTGCTGATCGCGAGCGTCGTCGTGTCGTATGCCGCTGCCCTCGGGGTGTCGGCGTTCGTCTTCAACGACGTCTTCCGGTTTCCCGGTGCCGACGCGGCGGTCCCGCTCTTCGGGTTCGTCTTCCTCGTCGCGCTCGGGGTGGACTACAACATCTTCCTCATGACGCGCGTGCGCGAGGAGTCCCTGCGAATCGGCACTCGGCCGGGCATCCTTCGCGGCCTCGGCGTGACGGGAAGCGTGATCACGTCGGCCGGCGTGGTGCTCGCGGCCACGTTCGCCGCCCTCGCGGTCATCCCGATCCTGTTCCTCGTGCAGATCGCATTCATCGTCGCCTTCGGGGTGCTCCTCGACACGGTCATCGTGCGCTCGTTGCTCGTGCCGGCGCTGTCCTACGACATCGGGGCGCCGATCTGGTGGCCGTCGCGGCTGTGGCGCGGACAGCCACGCACCCTGCGCAGCGAAAGCGGCGCGCGGACCCGCTGAATGTACAGGGTGACCAGCAGCGGCTGTGCTTGTTGCCCACTCAGGTCACGCGTGGAAAAGTGGCCTCGCGGGCCGCGGAAGCTGCGCCCGCAGCCTGTGGCGCCCCGAGACGAAACGAGACCCGATGGCGATGACCGAGCGGATGAACCACCCCGAAGATGTGGACGACGCCACTGTGGACGCTGGGCTGCTCAGCCGTCTGTACGAGACGATGGTCGCCGTACGCCTGCTCGACCTCGACGCCGTCGCCATGCAGCGCCAGGGCATCATCCCGGGCTATGCGCCGATGCGCGGCCAGGAGGCGGCGCAGGTCGGCAGCGCCGCGGCTCTCGACCGCAGCGTCGACTTCGCGTTCCCCACCTATCGTGAGCTCGGCGTCGCGATCGAGCTCGGCATCGACCCGGTCTCCTACCTCGCATCCCACCAGGGTGCGTGGCACGGCGGTCTCTGGAATCCTGCCGAGACCCACCTCGCACCGCTCAACGCCGTCGTTGGCGGACCCGTGACCCATGCGGTCGGCTGGGCGATGGGTGCGCGGCTCGACCACACCGACGGCGTCGCCATCACCTATTTCGGCGACGGCGCCAGCTCGCAGGGCGACGTGCACGAGGCGATGAACTTCGCCGGGGTCTACCGTCTGCCGGTCGTCTTCTTCTGCCAGAACAACGGATGGGCGATCTCGGTGCCGACCGAAGCCCAGGTCGCCGGCGGGTCGGTCGCCGCTCGCGCTGAAGGCTACGGCCTGGTCGGCAACCGGGTCGACGGCAACGACGTGGTCGCCGTGTACCGGGCGACCGAGGCGGCGATCCTTCGCGCCCGCTCCGGCGGCGGCGCGACCGTGATCGAGGCGATGACCTACCGGGCCGGCCCGCACTCGACCTCTGACGATCCGGGACGCTACCGCACGCTCGACGAAGAGCAGGAGTGGCTGGCGCGCGACCCGCTCACCCTCGCGGAAGCCCGGCTGCGCGAACTCGGGTACGTCGACGCCTACTTCACGGGCGTCGAGGCGCAGGCGCGCGACCTCGCAGCGGAGGTGCGCAACGGGGTTGCGGCACTGGATGCGCGACCGGGCGAGGAGATGTTCGATTTCGTGTTCCAGGCGCCCACCGCATCCCTTCTCGAACAGAAGCGCAGCTGGCAGGAGGCCTCCCGTGGCTGAGCCGACGACGATGCAGACGACGACGATTCAGACGACGACGATGCAGCGGGCCCTCAACCGCGCGCTCGACGACGCCCTCGCCGCCGACGACCGTACGCTCGTGTTCGGCCAGGACGTCGGGGCGCTCGGCGGCGTGTTCCGCGTCACCGACGGGCTGCACGCCAAATACGGGGATGAGCGCGTGTTCGACACCCCGCTCGCCGAGTCCGGGATCATGGGGATGGCAGTCGGTCTCGCGATGGCCGGCTGGCGGCCGGTTCCCGAGATCCAGTTCGACGGATTCTCGTACCCGGCGATCGACCAGCTCGTGAACCAGGTCGGCCGTATGAACTATCGAAGCCGTGGCACCCTGCCGATGCCGATCACGCTTCGCCTGCCCAGCTTCGGCGGCATCCGTGCGCCCGAGCACCACGGCGAGAGCCTCGAAGCGCTGTTCGCGCACGTGCCCGGCCTCAAGGTCGTCTCGCCGTCGAATCCGTCGGAGGCTTACGCCCTGCTTCGCCAGGCGATCGACGACCCGGATCCCGTGATCTTCATGGAGCCCAAGTCGCGCTACTGGCACAAGGCCGGTTTCGATGAGGCGGTGGCCTCCGAACGGCTTCCGGTCGGAACCTCGCGGATCGTTCGACCCGGCCGCCACGTGACCCTGATCGCCTGGGGCGCAATGGTCGCCCGCTGCATGCAGGCGGCCGAACTCGGCGCGGAGGACGGCGTGGAGATCGAGGTCGTCGACCTGCGCTGGCTGAAGCCGATCGACGCCGTCGGCGTGGCCGAGTCGGTGGCGCGCACGAAGCGCGCGGTCGTCGTGCATGAAGCTCCGCTCACCGCAGGCCTCGGGGCCGAAGTGAGCGCCCTCCTCATGGAGCGCTGCTTCGCCGACCTCCGCGCACCCGTCGGCCGGGTCACCGGCTACGACGTCCCCTACCCGTCCCCGGTGCTCGAAGACGAGTACCTGCCGAGCATCGACCGCATCCTCGAAGCGGTCCAGCGAACCCTGGAGTACCGCCGTGGCTGAGATCACATTCGCCCTTCCCGACCTGGGTGAGGGGCTGCAGGAGGCGACCGTGCTCGAGTGGCTCGTCGCCGAAGGTGACTACGTCGAGCGGAACGCGCCACTCGTCGAGGTGGAGACGACCAAGTCGGCGGTCGAGCTGCCGTCACCCCAGTCGGGAACGGTCGCACGCTTCCACGTCGCGGAGGGCGACGCGCTCGATGTCGGCGAAGCGCTGATCACGTTCGAGGTCGCCGACGACGCCGCCGGGATCGTGGGGACGGTTCCCGAAGACGTGGCGCCCACGCGGCGCGTGCGGCTCCAGCTGCCGGAGGACTGATGTCACGGGTGTCCTTCGCCCAGACTCCGGACGGACAGCGGATCGCCTACGAGCGCACCGCAGGTGAGCATCCGGTGCTGCTCGTCCACGGTTTCGCGACCACCGGCGCCCTCACCTGGGAGGCCACCGGCTGGGTCCGGGCGCTCGCCGAAGCCGGCCGGGGAGCGATCGTCGTCGACCTTCGCGGCCACGGGCGGAGTTCCGGCCCGCACGACCCGGACGCCTACTCGCCGGCGATCTTCGCACGCGATCTCGTCGCGGTGCTCGATGCGGAAGGCCTGGAGGCCGTCGATGTCGTCGGCTACTCGATGGGCAGCTATGTGTCCCTCGCACTCGCACAGGGGTACCGGGATCGCATTCGGCGGCAGGTCGTCGGCGGGATCGGCACGACCGAGCAGTTCGCGCGGTGGGGCGTGGATGCGGTCCGCACCGCACTCCTGCAGCCCTCCGATCCCGAGGCCGACCTCTCCGACTCTCCGATCGCACCGCTGCTGACGTCGCTGCGCCAGGCGCCAGGGCTGGACCGCGAAGCGCTCGCCGCCTGTGTCGAAGGCATGGCTGCGCATCCGCTCGACCTGTCGTCGCCCGTGCCGACGATGCTGGTCGTCGGCGAGGCCGACCCGGTGACCGAGGGTCGTGAGGAGGCCGCCAGGATGCTCGACGCCGAACTGGTCGTGATCCCGCGGCGCAATCACGTCACCACGCTGAGCGCTCGCGCCTTCAAGCAGGCCGCACTGCCGTTTCTGGACGCCGCAAGCAGTTCGTAGGGTCTTTCGCGCATCCGCCCTACACTGTGCATGACCGTTCGGTGTGACCGCGGAAGGAGCGACATGGTCGACGCGCTCGATTCGGAGCTGATAGCGCTGCTCACCGACGAGCCGAGACTCGGCGTCTTCGAGGCGTCGCGACGGCTCGGCGTGGCGCGAGGCACGGTGCAGGCCCGGCTCGACCGGCTCCAGCGCGACGGAGTCATCCGCGACTTCGCGCCGACGATCGACACGACAGCGCTGGGCTACCCCGTGACGGCCTTCGTGACAGCGGAGATCACGCAGGGGAGCGGAGACCGTTCCGTCGTCGAGCACCTCGACAGCATTCCGGAGGTGCTCGAAGTACACACGATCACAGGCCAGGGCGACCTGATGATCCGGGTCGTGGCGAGGTCGAACGCCGACCTCCAGCGCGTCATCGACGGCATCGTGAGCGATCCGAACATCACGCGGACCTCGACGGTCATCGTGCTGGAGACGAAGATCACGCACCGCGCGGTCCCGCTGGTGCGCGCATCCCTCGACTGACGCCTGCCGCACTCATTCGCGCCCACCGCACTAGTACAACGACGTGCGCTGGAACGTAACGCGTGCGGTGAGAGCCGCGCCCGCTCAGACCTGCGTGCCGAGCTTGAACCCGGTCTCGGCATCGTCGCGGCGCGTGTACGAGAAGCCGTCGGCCCCGATCGTCACATCGGACTCGGCCGCCTCGGTGCGCTCGGTAAGCGCCATCGGATGCGCATCCAGGTCGAGCACCGTCGACGCGTTCGCGTACCAGCTGGGCACGACCGGGTTGCCCCACCAGTCGCGTCGCTGGTTGTCGTGGACGTCCCAGGTCACGACCGGGTTGTCCGGGTCGCCGGTGTAATAGTCGTGCGTGTAGATCTCGATCCTGTGACCGTCGGGGTCGAGCAGGTAGAGGTAGAACGCATTCGAAACCCCGTGGCGCCCCGGCCCCCGCTCGATGCGGTCGGACTCCCGCAGCGTGCCGAGGTGATCGCAGATGTGCAGGATCTGGCTGCGCTCGTGGGTGGCGAAAGCGATGTGGTGGAGGCGCGGACCCGCACCACCCGTGAGCGCGATGTCGTGCACGGTCGCCTTGCGGAACATCCACGCCGCGTACACCACTCCGTCGTCGTCCTGGATGTCCTCGGAGACCCGGAAACCCAGTCGCGCATAGTAGTCGCGGGCGGCCGGCACATCGGGCGTGACGATGTTGAAGTGGTCGAGCCGGGAGATCGCGCCGGCACCCTGCACGTCGTAGCGCCGCGTCATCCGCTCGACGTGCTCGGCGTCGTAGAAGAACTCGATCGGGAAACCGAGCGGGTCGGCCACACGGACGGCCGCGCCGATCCCACGCGTCGCCCCGGGTGCACGGCGCTCGACGCGCACCCCGAGTTCCTCGTAGTAGTCCGCGGCCGTTTCGACGTCGGCCGCTGACCGCACGCGATAGGCCAGTGCCGCAAGCGCCGGGACGGGGCCGCGACGCAGTACCAGCGAGTGGTGCAGGTACTCCTCGAAGGCGCGCAGATAGATGGCGTCATCGTCTTCGAAGGTGACCACGAGCCCGAGCACACCTACGTAGAAGGCGCGGGAAGCCGCAAGGTCGCTCACGATGAGCTCGGCATACGCGGATCGGATGATGTCGGGTGGCGGGGTGGTGTTCACGGGTCTCCTTCAGTGGATGCCGAACCGCGGCGTGTGCACCGGCCCGAGCGTGATGTGAACGGCCTGCTGGTTCGTGTAGAAGTCGATCGACCGGTAGCCGCCTTCGTGGCCGAGTCCACTCGCCTTGACGCCGCCGAACGGGGTGCGCAGGTCGCGCACGTTGTGGGAGTTCAGCCACACCATTCCCGCGTCGATGTTCTGGGCGAACGTGTGGGCGCGCACCAGGTCGGTGGTCCAGAGGTAGGCCGCGAGCCCGTAGCGCACACCGTTGGCGAGTTCCAGGGCTTCCTCGTCGGTGTCGAAGGGTGTGACCGTCACGACGGGGCCGAAGATCTCCTCCTGGAAGATCCGCGCGTTGGGAGCGACGTCGGCGAAGACCGTCGGCGACACGTAGTTGCCGTCGGGCAGGTTCTCCGGGCGCCCTCCGCCCGCCAGTAGCCGGCCTTCGTTCCGGCCGATCTCGATGTAGGCCATCACCTTGGCGAAATGCTCTGGATGAACCAGCGCACCGACTTCGGTGGCGGGATCGTGGGGCGCCCCCACGACGATGTTCGAGGCCCTGGCGGCGTAGCGTGCGCAGAAGTCGTCGTAGATCGATCGTTCGACGAGGATGCGGCTGCCGGCCGTGCAGCGTTCCCCGTTGAGCGAGAACACCCCGAAGAGCGTCGAGTCGATGGCGGCTTCGAGGTCCGCGTCGGCGAACACGATCGCAGGTGACTTGCCGCCGAGCTCCATCGAGAGCCCCTTGAGGTTCGGTGCGGCGTTCGCGAAGATCAGCTGGCCGGTGCTGCTCTCACCGGTGAACGAGATGAGCGGGACATCGGGATGCCGCACCAATGCGTCTCCGGCCTCCTCGCCGAGCCCATTGACGAGGTTGAACACGCCGTCGGGGAGGCCGGCCTCCCGGAAGATGTCCGCCCACAGGCTCGCCGACAGGGGCGTGAACTCAGCGGGTTTGAGCACGACCGTGCATCCGGATGCGAGCGCCGGCGCGAGTTTCCAGCTCTCCAGCATGAACGGCGTGTTCCAGGGCGTGATCAGGCCTGCGACACCGACCGGTTTGCGATTCACATAGTTGAGCTGTGAGCCGGGGACCTTGTAGGCGTCGTCGGTCTGCGCGACGATCAGGTCGGCGAAGAAGCGGAAGTTCTCGGCGGCCCGCTGGGCCTGCCCGAGCGCCTGCCTGATGGGAAGACCCGTGTCGAACGTCTCGAGTTCGGCGAGGCGGGAATCCTGCGCTTCAACCGCATCCGCCACCCTGACGAGCACGCGTGCGCGTTCGCGTGGACGCAGACGCGGCCACGGCCCGTCGGTGAACGCGCGCGTGGCTGCCGTCACGGCGAGATCGATGTCTTCTGCGCGGCCGGCGGCCGCCGTCGCATAGATCTCGTTCGTGACCGGGTCGAGCACGTCGAAGGTCGCTCCGGACAGGCTGTCGACGAAGTTCCCGTCGATGAAATGGCGGATGTGGGTGGGAAGGCCGGTGGGTACGCGATCCTCGGACTCGCTCATCGGTGCGCTCCTTTCGCGGTGAAGCCGTCGACCGGGCTGAGGTAGGCGCTGCCCTCGTCGAGCAGGGTTCGCACGCGCTCCTCGCCGGATGCGGTGAGCGGAATGAGCGGGGGGCGTACGAACGCCGACCCGATCAGCCCGCGCTGTTCGAGCACCCACTTGCCCGGAGCGGGATTGGTCTCGACGAACAGCAGGTCGACGAGTGGATGCAGGCCGTAGTGGAGCTCCCGGGCCCGTTCGAGGTCGCCGGACTCCCACGCCTCGAACATCTCGGCCACGGCGACGGGTGCGATGTTGGCGACCGCGCTGACGAAACCGGCTCCTCCCAGCGCCATCAGCGGGAGGCTCAGCAGTTCGATGCCCGACCACACCACGAGGTCGGGGCCGCACGCGTGGAGGACGCGGGAGAAGTGCTCGAAGTCCTTCGTCGTCTCCTTGATCCCGACGAAGTTCTCGACGTCGCGGTAGAGGCGGGCGACCGTCTCGGGGGCGATGTCCACGGCTGTGCGGCTGGGAACGTTGTAGGCGAGGATCGGCAGGTCGGGAAACTCCTGTGCCACAGTCCGGTACCACGCATAGAGGGCGTCCTGGGTCGGCCGGGCGTAGTACGGGGTGATGATGAGGACGGCGTCCGCCCCTGCCTCGCGGGCCGCCGCCGTGAGTTCCAGCGTCTCGTCGAGCTTGGCCGAACCGGTGCCCGGCACGAACGGCACGCGGTCGCCGATCGCCGCGGCGACCGTGCGGATGGCCGTGGCCCGCTCCTGGATGGTCTGTGCACTCGGCTCGCCGGTCGATCCGCCCAGGGAGATGCCGTGTGACCCGCACGCGAGCTGCCAGTGCACGAGGTTGGCGAGGCCGGCGTGGTCGATCGCTCCGTCGGCCGTGAACGGTGTCATGAGTGGGGCGATCGAGCCGCGGATACGTGCCGGATCGGTGCGGAATTTCATGGGGTGACCTCCTCGGTCAGCCTGCGCTGCGCGATGAACGCGTCGAGGGTCGCCAGGCGATGGTTGCGGGCGGCCAGTTCGAGGACGATGGCGTCGGCGCCCGATTCGATCAGGTCGAGGATCGTGGAGTGTTCGACGACCGACTCGCGCGCTCGGCCGGGGACGAAGCTGAACGTCGATTCGCGCAGGACCGCGAGCCGGCCCCAGCCGCGATGGACCAGGTCGAGGATGTGCGCGTTGGGGCACGACTCGAACAGGGCGGAGTGGAAGTCGAGGTTCAGCTTCGTGAAACTGGCCGGATCGAAGTGCTCCAGGGTCGCCGCCAGCTGCTCGTTGATGGCACGGGCGCGCTTGACGGAGCCGGCGGGCAGCGTCGGGGCCGAGAGCGCCGTCGCGTAGCCTTCGACAAGCGCCAGCGTCTGCATGGTGACGACGTACTCGGTGGCGTCCAGCATGGCGACCTGGGCGCCCACGTTGCGTTCGAACGTGACGAGACCTTCGGCTTCGAGCATCCGCACCGCTTCGCGCACCGGAACGGCGCTCACGCCCAGTTCGCGGGCGATCTGGTCGAGGACCAGCCGGTAGCCTGCGGTGTACCGGCCGTCGGCGATGCGCTCGCGGATCCACCGGTAGGCGAGCTGGGACTTGCCCGTCGCGCCGGGCCGCGCCGGGTTCGTGGCGGTGGTGCCGATGCCGGGCTCGCTCATCCGTTCGCCTCGCCTTCGAGCCAGGCGACATACCGCGCCCGCCATTCGGCGTTCATCGGATAGAGGCCGTCGACGCTTTCGCCCGCCGCGACCTGCTGCGCGATGAAGGACTCCTGCCGCTCCTGCTCGATCGCGTCGTCGACGACCGACTCGACGAGGCCGGGCGGAATGACCAGCAGGCCGTCGGCGTCGCCGACGATCACGTCGCCCGGCTGCACGGCTGCGCCGCCGCAGGCGATCGTGAGGTCGGTGTCCCATGGGACGTGACGTCGGCCGAGGACGGCGGGGTGGGGGGCGGCGTAGTACGTGGGGATGTCGAGGGCGGCCACCGCGTCGAGGTCGCGGAGTCCGCCATCCGTCACCAGCCCGGCCGCGCCGCGCACTTGTGCGCGGAGGGCGAGGATGTCGCCGAGCGTGCCGCTGCCGTGCTCGCCGCGCGCTTCGATCACGAGAACATCGCCCGGGTCCAGGGTGTCGAACGCGCGCTTCTGGGCGTTGTAGCCGCCGCCATGGGTTTCGAAGAGGTCCGCCCTGGCGGGGATGAAGCGGAGCGTACGCGCCCGGCCGATGAGCCGCGTGTCGGGGCGGGTGGGCCTGAGACCGTCGATCGAGACGTCGTCGAGCCCGCGCTTCCGCAGTTGTGAGCTGAGCGTGGCCGTGCTCACCGATGCGATCCTGGCGCGGAGCTCGGGCGTGAGCACGAAACCGGGTTCCTGTTCGGGCTCCGGTTCGGTCGCCGGGAGTCCTGCCGCCTCACGCGAGCCCCAGGCTTCTTCGCGCTGCTGGTCGTCGGCCAGGGGGAGGGCGCCGAACGGTGCGAAGGGCATCGTGCCCTCGACGACCGGCGTGACGAGCCGGCCCGTGCTGTGGCCATCGGTGCTGTGACCATCGATGGTGTCCACCTCGACTTCGACGGTGTCGCCCGGACGGACGACGGATGCTCCGGCCGGTGTTCCCGTGAGGATCACGTCTCCCGGCTCCAGTGTGATGAGCTGGGAGAGATCGGCGACGAGACGGGAGAACGGGAACAGCAGGGTCGCGGTCGTGTCCTCCTGGACGAGTTCGCCGTTGACCCAGGTGCGGATGCGCAGGCCGGCCGGGTCGACCTCGGTTGCGGGGAGGATCGCGGGCCCAAGGGGGGTGAAGCCGTCGGCGCCTTTGGAGCGGACGTTGGAGCCTTTGTCGGCGTAGCGCAGGTCGTAGACACCGAAATCGTTCGCTGCCGTGACGCCGGAGACGGCCGGCCAGGCGTCGGCGAGGGAGGCGTGCCGCGTGCGGCGGCCGATGATGAGCGCCACCTCGCCCTCGAAGGCGAGGAGTTCGCAGCCGAGAGGCCGCTCGATGGCGCTGCCCGACATGGCGACGCTCGACGAGGGCTTGAGGAAGTACGACGGCTGGGCGGGGGTCCGGCCGCGTTGTGCGGCCCGGGACGGGTAGTTGAGGTGGACTGCAATCACCTTGCCAGGGGAGAGGTGCACAGCTCGCAGCTCAGTCATCGTGCGGTCTCCTCCCGGCAGCCCTGCCGAACATATCGCAAATCATATACGATCCACGCTCGAGTCTCAATGCTCAAGTCTCAATGGGCGAGTCTCAATGGGCGAGGTCGACCTCAGCTGAGCTCGCGCGCCACGGTGTCGGCGGCGAGCCGCAGGCGGGCGCCGAGAACGTCGACGTCGCGTCCGTTGGCGACGTACACGACAGCGACGGCCGCGGGCGGCTGGCCCGGTACGGTGAGCGGCACCGCCACGGATGCGAGACCCGGGATGACCTCGTCATGGCTCGTCGCGAAACCCCGCTCACGCGCCAGGGCGGCTTCTGCGCGCGGGTGCTCCGAATCGAGCGCGCGCCACTGCGCCTCGGTGAGGTTCGCCTGGATCGCGATGCCTGGCGCCCCCGAGGCGAGCGGATGACGTGTGCCCGGCCGCTGCGCCACCGCTGCGTGGGCGTGCGTCGGCTCCACGCTCACCAGGGTGACGACGTCGTGCCGGTCGAGCACGGTCAGGAACGCGGTCATGCCGAGTTCGTTCGCGACCGCTGTGAGGGCGGGCAGGGCCGCCGACTGCAGGTCGTGCGCGACCGAGCGGGCGAGGGCGGCCATCCGCGGACCGAGCTGCACGGCTCCGGCCGGGTCGCGCACGACCAGGCCGTGGTCTTCGAGGGTGCGGAGAATGCGGTAGGCGATCGAACGGTGCACCCCGAGGGCGGTCGAGAGCGCCGCGATCGTCATCGGCCCGTCGGACTCGGCGAGGATCTCGAGCACGCGGATGCCGCGCGACAGCGTCTGCGAGTGCGGCTGGGGTTGTGCATCCATGCCACTCAGCCTAGTGTTCTTTATAAGAATTGGTCGTTCTAATATCGAACGATCCGACGGCAGTGCAGCCGGATGGAGGACCGAACGATGATCGCCGCAGCGCCCCAAGGGGGCGCCTTCGGGCCGGAGTCGAAGCTCTACCGGCCGCCACAGCACTTCTTCCGGGGAAGTCTCGGAAGGTTCGCGACCGGAGTCGCCGTCGTCACGTTCGACGCGGCGTCCACCGCAGAGGGAACGAGCGCGCGCCACGGCATCACCGTGAACTCGTTCACGTCCGTCTCGATGGAGCCCCCGCTCGTGCTCGTCAGCATCGCACGCAGCACCCGGGCGCACGACGAACTCGCCGGCCGGCCGTTCACCGTCAACGTGCTCGGCGCGGAGCAGGAGAAGCTCGCCACACACTTCGCCGGGCGCCCGAGCGACGAACCCGTCTGGGTCGAAGGTGGCCTCGCCCCCCGGCTCGCCGGAGTGCTCTCGTACTTCGAATGCACTCCGTGGGCCGCCTACGACGGCGGCGACCACACCCTGTACCTCGGTCAAGTCGAGAACTTCGACTACCGCACCGGCGACGCGCTCGGGTTCGTCAACGGCCGTTTCACGGCCATCCCCGAATACCTGCTCGGCGTCGAAGACCTGCTCTAGCGCATCCGCAACCGTCCACCCACCAACGAAGGAACCGATCACATGGGAATCCGCACCGGCCAGCAGTACCTCGACAAGCTCAACGCGATGCGACCGCACGTCACGATCGACGGCGAGGTGGTGAGCGAGAACGTCGCCGAGCATCCGGCGTTCCGCAACGTCGCGCGCACCTACGCGAAACTCTTCGACATGCAGCACGACCCGGCGCACCAGGACGCCCTGACCTATCTCTCTCCGACGACCGGCGACCGGGTGGGCGCCTCGTTCCTCGTGCCGAAGACGCTCGCCGACCTCGAACACCGCCGTGCCGCCACCCAGACCTGGGCGGAATACACCAACGGCTTCCTCGGCCGCACCGGCGACTACATGAACAGCGCCCTCACCGCGCTCTCCGCTGCCGAGAAGTGGTTCGCGCAAGCCGACCCGAAGTACGGCGAGAACATCCGCAACTACTATGAGTACGCGCGCGAGAACGACCTGCTGGCCACCCACACGCTGATCCCGCCGCAGGTGAACCGTTCGGTCTCGGGGAGCGAGCAGATGGGCGGGCAGCTGTCCGCGCGCATCGTCGAGGAGCGGCCCGACGGCATCGTCATCCACGGTGCGCGCATGCTCGCCACGATCGCTCCGATCGCCGACGAGCTTCTCGTGTTCCCGTCGACGGTGCTCCGCGGTACGCCCGAGGACGCCCCGTACTCGTACGCGTTCGCGATCCAGAACGACGCGCCCGGCCTGCGCTACCTGTGCCGCACCTCGCTGCACAACGGGGGCAGCGTCTTCGACGAGCCGCTCGCGGCCCGCTTCGAGGAGATGGATGCGGTCGCGATCTTCGACAACGTCTTCGTGCCCAACGAGCGCATCTTCATGCTCGGCCACCCCGAACTGTGCAACAACTTCTACGCCGAGACGGGCGCCGCCGCGCTGATGACCCACCAGGTCGTCACGCGCACCATCGCGAAGAGCGAGTTCTTCCTCGGCCTCGCCAGCGAGATCGCGGCCTCGATCGGAATCGACGGTTTCCAGCACATCCAGGAACAGCTGGCCGAGCTGGTCGTCGACGTCGAGATCGGCAAAGCGCTGATGCGCGCTGCGGAAGTGGATGCGGCGACCAACGAATGGGGGATGCTCCAGCCCAAGTGGAGCACGCTCAACGCCGCCCGCAACTGGTACCCGAAGACGGCCCAGCGCTTCCCGCAGATCATCCGCACATTCTGTGCAAGCGGGTTGATGGCCCTCCCCGGCGAGGCGGACATCGCAAGCGACGCTCTCGAGGACATCGAGCTGTACCTGCAGGGCAAGACGCTGACGGGGCCTGAGCGGGTGAAGCTGTTCAAGCTCGCCTACGACGCGTCGATCTCCGGTTTCTCCAGCCGCCAGGCGCTCTACGAGTACTTCTTCTTCGGCGATCCCGTCCGCATGGCCGGCGCCCTGGTCAACAGCTACGACCGCGAGCCCGCCCGCGCCCGCGTTCGCGACTTCCTCGCCCGCACCGACTGACCCACCCAGCTCGCTCACGCATCCATTCGCCGACTTTTCCTGTGCTCGGCGGAAGTGAGCGTGATTATGCTCGGAGATGGTCGAGACGAAGGAGCCGAAACGATGAGCGAAGCGCGCGAGCACGAACTGCTGGCGAAAGTGCCGAACCAGCTGTACATCGGGGGCGAGTGGGTCGACGGGACCTCGGGTCGCGTCATTCACGTCGGCGATCCGGCGACGGATGCGACGATCAAGACGATCGCCGACGCGTCGGTCGAGGACGGAAAGCGGGCACTCGACGCTGCGGTCGACGCGGCGGATGCGTGGGCCGCCACCGCCCCGCGCGCACGGGGTGAGATCCTCCGTCGCGCCTTCGACCTTCTGCAGGAGCGCCGTGACGAGTTCGCCCTGCTGATGACGCTCGAAATGGGCAAGCCGCTCGCGGAGGCGAACGGCGAGGTCACCTACGGCGGAGAGTTCCTGCGCTGGTTCAGCGAGGAAGCGGTCCGCATCACCGGGCGCTACGGAACGAACCCGGAAGGGACCGGGCGGATGATCGTGTCGCAGCATCCCGTCGGGCCGTGCTTCCTGATCACCCCGTGGAACTTCCCGCTGGCAATGGCGACCCGCAAGGTCGCGCCGGCGCTCGCCGCAGGCTGCACCGTCGTGATCAAGCCGGCCGAGCTCACGCCGCTCACCACGCTGTACTTCGCGAAACTGCTCGAAGACGCGGGCCTTCCGGGCGGCGTCCTCAACGTGATCACCACCTCGACCTCCGGTACCGTCTCGGCCCCGATCATCGCCGACCCCCGCCTGCGCAAGCTGAGTTTCACCGGTTCGACCGAGGTCGGTCGCAGGCTCATCGAGCAGTCCGCGAAGAACGTGCTCCGCACGTCGATGGAATTGGGCGGCAACGCGCCGTTCGTGGTGTTCGATGACGCCGACCTGGACAAGGCGGTCGACGGCGCGATGCTGGCCAAGTTCCGCAACATCGGCGAGGCGTGCACGGCGGCCAACCGGTTCATCGTGCAGGACACCGTCGCGGACGAGTTCGCGCGCCGGGTGACGGAGCGCGTGAACCGGTTCCGTGTGGGCCGCGGCACAGAGGACGGCGTCACGATCGGCCCCCTGATCAACGAGGATGCGGTGGCCAAGGCGCTTGCGCTCGTCACCGACGCTGTCTCCCGCGGCGCTCGTGTCCTCACCGGGGGCGACGAGATCGACGGGGACGGCAACTTCTTCGAACCGACCGTGATCACCGACGTGGCCGCCGGGAGCGACATCCTGCGCGAGGAGATCTTCGGACCCGTGCTCTCGATCGTGCGGTTCACCGACGAGGCCGAGGCGGTGCGCATCGCGAACGATACCGAGTTCGGCCTCGTGAGCTACGTGTTCACCAAAGACCTCGCCCGCGGGCAGCGAATGATCGAGGCGCTCCAGACGGGCATGATGGGCCTCAACGTCGGCGTCGTCTCGAATGCCGCCGCGCCGTTCGGCGGCGTGAAGCAGTCGGGACTGGGCCGCGAAGGCGGTTTCGAGGGCATCCACGAGTACCTCTACACGAAGTACACGCTGACCCCCGACCCGGCGACCGCGTGAATCCCCGCCGCCGATTCGGACCTCTCCTGCGGAGTATCGTGCAAGCATGAGCACCACCGATGCGGTCATCGTCGACGTCATCCGCACTCCGTCTGGGCGGGGCAAGCCGGGTGGGGCCCTGTCGGACATCCATCCCGCCGACCTGCTGGCCGGAGTGCTCAGCGAGCTCGTGCGGCGCAACGACCTCGACCCCACGCTCGTCGACGATGTGATCGGCGGATGCGTCACCCAGGTCGGCGAGCAGTCGACGAACATCACACGGACCGCCGTGCTGAGCGCGGGCTTTCCCGACTCGGTGCCGGCCGTCACCGTCGACCGGCAGTGCGGATCCAGCCAGCAGGCGGCCGCGTTCGCCGCGCAGGGCGTGCTCGCCGGGGCGTACGACGTGGTCATCGCGTGCGGCGTCGAATCGATGAGCCGCGTGCCGATGCTGTCGAACCAGGCCGGGCGATCGACCGGGGGTGCGCTTCTCGCGAGCCGCTACCCGGACGGCCTGGTCGCGCAGGGCGTGTCGGCCGAGCTGATCGCCACCCGCTGGGGGTTCAGCAGGGAGGAGCTCGACGTGTTCTCGGCGCGGTCGCACGCGCGGGCGGCGGAGGCGGCGGCATCCGGAGCGTTCGACTCCGAACTCGTGCCCGTCGGCACACCGGACAGCGGAGGCGTCACGGCCGACGAGACGATCCGCCCGTCGACGTCGCTGGAAGGGCTCGCAGGGCTCGCGCCCTCCTTCCGCACCGACGAGCTCGCGGCGCGGTTTCCCGAGATCGACTGGAAGATCACGCCAGGCAACTCTTCGCCCCTGACCGACGGTGCATCTGCCGCTCTGATCATGAGCGCGGCGATGGCCGACCGGCTCGGGCTGCGCCCGCGGGCGCGTTTCCACTCGTTCGGGGTCGCCGGAAGCGACCCGCTGCTCATGCTCACGGGGATCGTCCCTGCGACGGAGAAGGTGCTCGCACGCACCGGCCTGGCGGTCGACGACATCGACGCCTACGAGGTGAACGAGGCATTCGCGCCGATACCCCTGCTCTGGCAGCGCGAGTTCGAAGCCGACCCCGCACGTCTCAACCCGCGCGGCGGGGCGATCGCGCTCGGCCACGCACTCGGATCCTCGGGCACCCGCCTGCTCGCCACGCTGGTGAACCAGCTCGAGGCGACCCGCGGTCGTTTCGGACTGCAGACGATGTGCGAGGGCGGCGGCACCGCCAACGCCACCATCATCGAGCGCCTGTAGCGTTCGCCGACACGAAGGGACCGCCCATGCAGATCGAGGGATGCTCGGCAATCGTCACCGGAGGCGCATCCGGGCTCGGCCACGCAACCGCCCAGGCGCTCACGGCGGGCGGAGCCTCCGTGGTCATCCTCGACCTGCCGTCGTCGGAAGGGGAGAAGGCGGCGGTCGCACTCGGCCCCACCGCTCGGTTCGTGCCGGGGGATGTCACCGACGAGCAGCAGGTGCAGGCGGCCGTGGATGAGGCGGCGGGAATGGCGCCGCTGCGTATCCTCGTCAACTGTGCGGGCATCGCGACCCCCGGCAAAGTGATCGGGCGGGATGGCGTGCTTCCGCTCGCCCACTTCGAGCGGGTGGTGCGGGTGAACCTCGTCGGCACGTTCAACGTGATCCGGCTCGCGGCCGCGGCGATGGTGAAGACCGAGCCGGTGGGGGAGGAGCGCGGTGTGATCGTCAACACCGCGTCCGTCGCGGCGTTCGACGGCCAGATCGGGCAGCCGGCCTATTCGGCGTCCAAGGGCGGCGTTGCTGCGATGACGCTTCCGATCGCGCGTGAACTGGCGCGAGACCTCGTGCGGGTGATGACGATCGCGCCGGGGATCTTCGAGACCCCCATGATGGCGGGGCTGCCGCAAGCGGCACAGGATTCGCTCGCGGCGCAGGTGCCGCATCCGTCGCGTCTCGGCAGGCCGGCAGAGTACGCCGCCCTTGTGCGGCACATCGTCGAGAACCCCATGCTGAACGGCGAGGTCGTCCGGCTCGACGGCGCCATCCGGATGCAGCCGAAGTAAGGCCGAGAATCGCCGTTCCAGCCGAGGTGAACCGGCAGAACGACGACACTCGGCACCGACGGTGATTCTCGGCGCCAGAGACAGCGGTCCCGCTACTCGGCGGAGTGCGTCTCGAGGAAGGCGTAGACCTCGTTGTCGTCGACGCCGGGGAAGCTGCCCGAGGGCAGCGGCGACAGGATGTGCGCGTGCAGCCTCGCACTCGGCCAGGCTTTGCCCGACCAGCGCTCCTCGAGCTCGTGCGCGGGCCGTTTGCAGCACGACTCGTCGGGGCAGCGCGACACGGCGCGGACCGTCGTCTCGCGCCCGCGGAACCATTTCGCCTCCGCGAACGGCACGCCCACACTGATCGAGAACCCGCCCGCCGAGGTGGTCCCCGTCTGTGTCGCGCACCAGTACGTCCCGGCCGGCGTGTCCGTGTACTGGTAGAGCTCGGTCGTGCGGTTGGTGTGCGTGAAGGCGCTTCTGGCGCTCCACTGCCGGCACACGAGCTGCCCCTCTATCGCTCCGGTCACATCGGTCGGCAGGGGGAGGCCGTCGTTCTCGTAGCCCTTGTAGAGCGCCCCGTCGTCGCCGACCCGCAGGAAGTGCAGCGTCATGTCGAGGTGGCTGGTGGCCAGGTTGGTGAGCCGCAGGGCGGCCGCCTCATGGGTGACGCCGAAGGCGTCGCGGAAGTCTTCGACGGCGAGGTCTTTGTCGCGTTTGCGTTCCTGGAGGAACCCGACGGCCGCATCGCGCGGCATCAGGCAGCAGGCCGCGAAGTAGTTGATCTCGAGTCGCTGTCGCAGGAAGTCGGCGTAGCTTTCGGGCGGTTCGTGCCGCAGCAGGCGGTGCGCCATCGCCTGGAGCGCCATCGATCGCAGGCCGTGGCCACCCGGGATGGACGCCGGCGGGAGGTAGATGCGTCCGTTCGCGAGGTCGGTCACCGAACGCGCCGAGTGCGGCAGGTCGTTGACGTAGATGAGGCGGAGTCCCAGCTGCTCCGCCATCACGCTCACTTCGCGGTGGGTGAGGGCGCCTCGAGTGTGCCCGGCAGCGCGGACGCGGTCTTCGGCCAGTTCTTCGATCTCGGGGATGTAGTTGTTCTGGGCGCGCATCCGCTCACGCAGTTCCGTGTTCGCACGCCGCGCCTCTTCCGGTGTCGCGATCGCCTGGTTGGCGCGCTTCGCGAGCTCGCGGTGCAGGCCGACGATCGCCTCGAGCGTCTCGGTCGGAGTCCCCTTCGTCGGCTTGATGGGGGGCAGCCCGAGTGATGCGTACAGCGAACCGCGTTGTGCCCTGGCGAGTTCGATCTCGAGCGCAGCGCGCGAATTCGGCGGCTCGCTGCTGAGGAGGTCCGAGAGCTCGACGTCGAGAGCGGATGCGATCGCCTGGAGCAGCGACAGCCGCGGCTCGCGTTTGCCGTTCTCGATCAGGGAGAGCTGGCTGCCCGCGACGCCGGCGGCCTCGCCGAGGTCGTCGAGGGTCAGTCCGCGCTGGGTCCGGTAGTGGCGGATGCGGTGGCCGAGTGTCGTGATGTCGGCGCTGACAGTGTCCATCTCTTCACATTATCGAAAGAATTGCGATTCTTGCGAGAAGATTTCCGGATCAGAAGGTCGTTTTCTCACTCAGACTGGCATCACCGGAGGAATTTTTCAGTGAAAGGACCCACGATGACGATCACCGAGCTCCCCAGGACCCACGAAGACCTCGGCGGAGATCCCACCCCCGCGACCACCGACCGGGCGCTTCGCGACTGGGTCGACGGCATTGCGCGCCTCACCCGGCCCGACAAGATCGTCTGGTGCGACGGCACCATGCGCGAGGCCGACCAGCTGACGAAGCAGCTGGTCGCCGAGGGCAAGCTCATCCGGCTGAACCCGGAGTGGCGCCCCAACAGCTTCCTCGCCCGCACCGACGCAGGCGACGTGGCCCGCGTCGAAGATCGCACCTTCATCTGTTCGACCGAACCCGACGACGCTGGCCCGACCAACAACTGGCGCGACCCGGCAGAGATGCGCTCCGAACTCGAGGGTGTCTTCGCGGGCAGCATGCGGGGCCGCACGATGTACGTCGTCCCGTTCTCGATGGGGCCGCTCGGGGGCCCGATCTCGCAGCTCGGGGTCGAGATCACCGATTCGCCGTACGTCGTGGTCAGCATGGGCATCATGACGCGCACCGGCCGCCCGGTGCTCGACCTGATCGAGGCGGGGACCCCGTGGGTGGCCACCGTGCACAGCGTCGGGGCGCCCCTCATCGACGACGACGGCGTGCAGCACGACGACGTGGTGTGGCCGTGCAACGAGACCAAGTACATCGTGCAGTTCCCCGACACCCGCGAGATCTGGTCGTACGGCTCCGGCTACGGCGGCAACGCCCTGCTCGCCAAGAAGTGCTTCGCGCTGCGGATCGCCTCGGTGATGGCCCGCGATGAGGGCTGGCTGGCCGAGCACATGCTCATCATCAAGGTCACCTCACCCGAAGGGCGCGCGTACCACCTCGCCGCTGCCTTCCCGTCGGCCTGCGGCAAGACGAATCTCGCCATGCTGCGCCCGACGATCCCCGGCTGGAAGGTCGAGACCATCGGCGACGACATCGCCTGGCTGCGCCGCGACCGCGACGGCCGCCTGCGTGCAATCAACCCCGAGGCCGGCTTCTTCGGGGTCGCGCCGGGCACAGGTATCACGACGAACGCGACCGCGGTCGACACGCTCTGGGGCAACACGATCTTCACCAATGTCGCGCTTCGCGACGACGGCGACGTCTGGTGGGAGGGGCTCACTCCGGAGCCGCCGCAGCACCTCATCGACTGGGAGGGCAACGACTGGACACCCGGGTCCGGGCGCCCTGCCGCGCATCCGAATTCACGCTTCACAGTGTCGGCAGCCCAGTGCCCGTCGATCGCCGACGACTGGGATGCCCTCGACGGCGTTCCCATCGATGCGATCCTCTTCGGTGGGCGCCGCGCGACCAACGTTCCCCTCGTCGCACAGGCGCGGGACTGGCGTCACGGCGTGTTCATGGGTGCGACGATCTCGTCCGAGAAGACGGCGGCGGCCGAGGGGACGGTCGGCGAACTGCGTCGGGATCCGTTCGCCATGCTGCCGTTCTGCGGCTACAACATGGCCGACTACTGGGCGCACTGGCTGCACGTCGGCGACCGTCTCGGCGCGGACGCCCCGCAGATCTTCCAGGTGAACTGGTTCCGCAAGGGCGCCGACGGCGAGTTCCTGTGGCCGGGATTCGGTGAGAACTCGAGAGTGATCGAGTGGATCATCCGTCGCATCGAAGGTAAGGCTGCCGCGGTGGACACCCCGATCGGACGGCTTCCTGTCCCGTCGCAGCTCGATCTCGACGGCCTCGACATCAGCGACGACGCACTCGAGGCGCTGTTCGAGGTGGACTCGCGGTCGTGGCTCGACGAGTGCGACCTGACCGAAGAGTACTTCGAGCAGTTCGGCGCACGCGTACCGGCCGCCCTCCGCGCCGAGCTCGCCTCGCTCCGCTACCACCTCCGCGCCTGACCGCGGGCCGAGCAGCCGCGACCCGCTCAGCGTTCCGCGGCTGCGCCTTCGTCGAGCACAGGGTTCTTCCCGAAAAGACACGCTCTTAGCGAGAACAACCCTGTGCTCGACGGCAGTGCGCGTGCAGCGGGCGGCGCTAAACGAGCAGCTGGTGCTTGGCGAGGTCGCGGTACAGGGGGGTCGTCACGACCAGCTCCGAATGGGTTCCGGTGCCGATGACCTGTCCGTGGTCGATGACGACGATCTGGTCGGAGTCGACGACCGTCGACAGCCGGTGGGCGATGACGATCAGGGTGCGGTCCTCGGCGACGGCGTCGATCGCCTCGCGCATGAGCTGCTCGTTGCGGCCGTCGAGGCTCGACGTCGACTCGTCGAGCAACAGCACCGGAGGCGCGGCCAGCAGCGCGCGGGCGATGGCGAGCCGCTGGCGTTCGCCACCGGACAGCATGATCCCGTCCTCCCCGACCGGCGCTGAGAGCCCGAGTTCGTTGCGCTCGAGCACCTCGGTGAGGTTCACGGCGTGGAGCACGTCGATGCATTCGGCGTCGGTCGCGTCGGGTGCCCCGAGCGTCAGGTTGTCGCGCAGCGAGCCCGCGAGCACCGGCGCGTCCTGTTCGACATAGCCGATCTGCGACCGGAGCGTCGTGCGGTCGAGGGTGCGCACATCCAGGCCTCCGAAGTGCACGACGCCATCGGTGGGGTCGTAGAAGCGCTCGATCAGGGCGAGGATGGTCGACTTGCCCGCTCCGGACGGCCCGACGAGCGCGGTGCGCTTTCCACGCGGCGCCTCGAAGCTCACCCCGCGAAGCACCCCGCCCGGCGGCAGGATCTCATCGACTTCGCGCGCGTCCAGGGGGAGGCCCGCAGCCGCTTCCGCCTCGGCGACGATGTCGACACCGCCCAGCGCCTCGACCGCATCCCGCCGGGTCTCGTCGCGCCTCGAGCGCGCGGCATCCGCATCCTGCTCCCGTTCCTCCCGCTCGCTCGGTGCGATCGCTGTGTCCGGGTAGGCGAAGTGCACGTCGACGAAGGCGATGGCCGGCGCATCCGGTGCCATCGTCGCGTTCGCCGCGCCCACCGTGACGGCGAGTGGTGCCAGCTCGCGGTCGAACTGGTCCTCGGCCGGCAGGTCGACGATCTCCTGGATGCGCCCCAGCGCGCCGAGCGCGGCGTTGACGGCCGTGACGGCGCCGAACGCCTGGCCGAGCGGCAGGATCATCATGAACAGGAACAGGATGAACGTCACCAGGTTCGCGACGGTGATCGCGCCGCTCGCGACACGGAAGCCGCCGACGCCGAGCACGACGAGGAACGACACCTGCATCGCGATGCCCGCGACCGGGACGACGAGGGCCGAGATCTTCGCGACCTGGATCCCCATCTTCCACGCGCCGACCGCATCCGCGTCGATGGCCGCGATCTCACGATCGGTCGCGTTCGCGGCCCGGATGGTGCGCACCGAGCTGATCGCGCGCTCCACCGCTGCGGCGAGGTCGCCGACCTTGGTCTGCGCCCGCTGGCTGGCGACCCGGATGCGCCCCGAAAGCCCCACCACGACGATGATCGACACGGCGATCACCAGCACGGTCAGCCCGAGGAGCACCGGGTCGATGATCGCCATCGCCACCAGCGCACCCAGGAAGGTCAGCGCCCCGCCGATCGCTTCGACGAGACCCTGGGTCAGCACGGCCCGCAGCAGCGTCGTGTCGGAACCCACGCGGGAGACGAGGTCGCCGGTACGTCGCGTGTCGAACTCGCTGATCGGGAGCCGGAGCATCCGCCCCACGAGCCTCCGGCGCGACGAGAGCACGACGCCTTCACCGGTCCGCTGGAGGAGGTAGTGCTGGTAGCCGGAGATCAGCCCGGAGACGATCACGAGGATGACGAGCAGCCAGACGAGCGGACCGAGAGGCTTCTGCGACTGGACGCTCGAGATCACCTGGCCGACGAGGAGAGGCTGTGCGAGGCTCGCGGCGGCCCCGAGGATGCTCAGCACCACGACGACCGAGAGGACGCCTTTGTGCTCGAACAGGTAGGGAAGCAGCTGGCTGAACCGCGCGCGCGGTCCCTCGTCTTTCGCGGGACGCCCGAAACGGCGGCGCTGGGTTGGTGCGTTGGTCATGGTTCTTCTTCGGTCTGGTTCGGGTCGGATGCGCGACAGAGGCGCTACCTTCGACCGTACTTCGTGCTGGCCGGTCGCCGTAACCAGCGTGTAGGTTCGCAGGAGAGAGCCAGCTGATTGGGGCGCGTCCATGAATGGTGTCATCGGCGAAATCCTTCCGAGCGCGGTCGGGATCGCGATCAGTCCGATCCCGATCATCGCCGCCATCCTCATGCTCCTGTCCCCGCGCGCGAAGGGGACGAGCGTCGGCTTCCTGCTCGGCTGGGTCGCCGGAATCGTCGTCGCCCTGGTCGTGTTCACCCTGCTCTCGTCGATCATCCCGGCCAGCGATCCGTCCGCAGCGAAGCCGATCGCCGGGTGGATCAAGATCGTCCTCGGCGTTCTGCTGCTCCTGCTGGCGGTGCAGGAATGGCGCAAGCGACCGCACGTCGGCCAGGAGCCTCCGCTGCCCGGTTGGATGAAGGGGATCGACTCGATGAACGCCGGGCAGGGGTTCGGGCTCGGTTTCCTGCTTTCCGCGGTCAACCCCAAGAACCTCCTGCTGGCGGTGGCCGGCGGCCTCGCCATCGGATCGGCGACGCTCGCGATCGGCCAGACGGTGATCGTGTGCGCGATCTTCGTCGTGATCGCCGCGAGCACGGTGCTCGTGCCGGTGATCGCCTATCTGATCGCCTCGAAGCAGATGGCCGCGCCCCTCGAACGGCTGCGCGTCTGGCTCGTCCAGCACAACGCAGCCATCATGGCGACAGTGCTGCTCGTCATCGGCGTCGTCCTCATCGGCAAGGGCATCGCGAACTTCTGAGAGTATTTCCGGTCGGCCGCCGCCGTTGTCTGCGGTCTGGTCTATCGTTTTGGATTGTGCCAACGCCCGTCATCACCGCAGCCAACCTCGTCAAGAAGTACAAGGGCTTTCCCGCCGTCGACGGGATCAGTTTCGAGGTCGCACCGGGGGAGTCTTTCGGGCTCCTCGGCCCCAACGGCGCCGGCAAGTCCACGACGATGCGGATGGTCGGTGCCGTCTCGTCGCGCACCGAGGGCGAGCTGAGCATCCTGGGCCTCGACCCCGACAAGTACGGTCCGGAGATCCGCTCACAGCTGGGTGTCGTGCCGCAGACCGACAATCTCGACATGGAACTGCGGGTGCGCGAGAACCTCATCGTCTACGGGCGCTATTTCGGTCTCCCGACCGCGCGGGTGAAGGCGCGAGCCGACGAACTCCTCGCGTTCGCCCAGCTCGAAGACAAGGCGAAATCCAAGGTCGACGACCTCTCGGGCGGCATGAAGCGGCGTCTCACCATCGCGCGTGCACTCATCAACGACCCCCGAATTCTGCTTCTCGACGAACCGACGACCGGTCTCGACCCGCAGGCGCGCCATATCCTCTGGGACCGCCTGTTCCGGCTCAAGGAGCAGGGCACGACACTGGTGCTCACGACGCACTACATGGATGAGGCCGAGCAGCTCTGCGACCGCCTGGTCGTCGTCGACAAGGGTCGCATCATGGCCGAAGGTTCGCCGGCGGCGCTCATCCGGCAGTATTCGTCGCGCGAGGTGCTCGAGGTCCGCTTCGGGTCGGAGAAGAACATCGAGATCGCCGAGCAGCTCGGCGGAGTGGGCGAGCGCATCGAGGTGCTTCCCGACCGCATCCTGGTCTACAGTTCCGACGGCGAAGCCGAGCTCGTCAGGATCACCGAGCGCGGGCTGCACCCGCTCACCAGCCTCGTGCGGCGGTCGAGCCTCGAAGACGTCTTCCTTCGCCTCACCGGCCGGAGCCTGATCGAATGACCGAGACGCTCACTTCTGTCAGCGACGAAGACCGTGCCCGGCTCGCCGCGGGCCGCCCACGCCGTTTCGGCGGGTGGTACGTGGCCGAGCACCGCTTCCGCGTTATGCGGTCCTACCTGCAGACCGTTCTCGTCACGGGCATCGGCAATCCGTTCCTGTACCTGTTCGCGATCGGAGTCGGCCTCGGCAGCCTCGTCAGCAACAACCTCGGGCCGCAGGCCGTCGACGGGGTCAGCTACCTCGAGTTCGTCGCGCCCGCCCTCCTGTGCACGGCTGCCGTCACCGTCGCCAGCGAAGAATTCACCTACCCGATCATGCTCGGCTTCAAATGGAACCCGACCTTCTACGGCATGAACGCCGCGCCGATCGCTCCCGGGCAGATCATCGACGGCGTCGTGATCTCCGTGACCGCGCGCCTGCTCGCCACCTCGGTGCTCTACTTCGTGTTCATGCTGCTGTTCGGTGCGGTTCCCTCGCCGATCGGCTTCCTTGCCGTGTTCGTTGCGGTGCTCACGGGGCTCGCATTCGGCGCGCCCGTGATGACGTACGTCTCGACACTCGAGCAGGACACCGGGCAGATCGCGATGCTGATGCGCTTCGTCCTCCTGCCGATGACGCTGTTCTCTGGCACCTTCTTCCCGCTCAGCGCCATGCCCCCGTTCCTCCGGTGGATCGGCTGGCTGTCGCCGCTCTGGCACGGCACCGAGCTCGCCCGGGTGTTCTCCTACGGTGCTGCCGAGCCGATCTGGCTCACGGTGCTCCACGTGCTCTATCTCGCGGCGCTGTTCGTCGTGGGCTGGCTGTGGACCCGGCGCCTCGCCGCACGGAGGTTGAACAAGTGACCTCGACCGATTCGGACTTCATCGCCACCGTGCCGCACCTGCGGCCGATGCGCTCGCTGTACGCCGGCAACGCATCGTCGGTCATGCAGCGCGGCTGGTTCGCGACGCGGAGCACCAACTGGCTGGTCGTCGTGAGCGGCTTCTTCGAGCCGATCTTCTACCTGCTCTCGCTGGGCATCGGTCTCGGCGCGATGGTGGGCAACGTGACGACGTCGAGCGGCCAGCCCATTCCCTACGCGGCCTTCATCGCACCGGCCCTCCTGGCGACGGCCGCCATGAACGGCGCGGTGTACGACTCCACCTGGAACGTCTTCTTCAAGATGCACTTCGCCAAGCTCTACGAAGGGATGCTCTCCACGTCGCTCGGTCCACTCGACGTCGCGCTGGGCGAGATCCTGCTGGCGCTGTTGCGCGGGGCGCTGTACGCGGTCGGGTTCATGCTGGTGATGCAGGTACTCGGGCTCAACCTCTCGTGGTGGGCGATCCTGGCGCTGCCCGCAGTGCTGCTGATCGCGTTCGGCTTCGCCAGCTTCGGGATGGGCATCACCAGTTACATGAAGACCTTCCAGCAGATGGACTGGATCAACTTCGTCATGCTGCCGATGTTCCTGCTGTCGGCCACGTTCTACCCGATCACGGTCTATCCGGACTGGATCCAGGTCATCATCAGGGCCATGCCGCTGTGGCAGGGCGTCGACCTGGTGCGCGGCCTGACGACCGGCGACGTTCACCTGGGGATGCTTCTCCACGTCCTCTACTTCGTCGTGATGATCGCTATCGGCCTGGTCATCACGACGCGACGGCTGCGCGCTCTGTTCCTCGACTGAGCTGCCCTGCCGGAGCCTGGACTAGGGCCTCCCCGACTCGAGGTAGATCGTTTCGGGCGGGGACGCCCACCACACGTCGAACGGGTCACCGGCGACGGCAGCGAAGATCGTGCCCGCTGCCGCCTCGAACGCCGCGCGTGATTCCCAGATCGCGATTCCGACCAGCCGGTCGCCGTCGATCTCCGCCCAGTCGTCGATCCGGATCAGGCCGGCAGAACCACGCGCGGCCGCGTCCACGCGCTGCATGGATGCCCGCAGCGCTTCACGATGTTCCGGATGCGGATGGTGGATGGCGAGGTGGGTGAACATCAGGCGTCGGCATTGACGGCGCGGGCCGCATCCGCATACCAGCCGAGAAGTTCGTTCCAGCCCTCCTCGTAGCCCCGGTCGTAGCCGTCGGCGCCGTGTCCGACGCGATCCCAGCCGGAATGCACGACGGTCACGAGTGTGCCGTCGTCGACCGGCTCGAACCGGATGTCGACCTGCGTCGACGTGCCGTCCTCCCAGCCGTCCTCGCGCCAGGTGTATGCCAGATGCTTGCCGGGGACCCAGTCGGTTATGCGCCCGATCTCGAGGGCGTCGTCTCCGGCTTCGTCGTACACCTCCCGGAGCGCGCCGCCGAGGCCCGGTTCGAATTCGAGGCGGAGGCCCCGCGCCGAGTCGTTCCAATAGTGGGTGCCGCGCCGCCACCACGTGCCGATCTGCTCGGTGAATACGCGGAAGGCCGTGTTCTCGTCGGCGCGGACGATGATGGATGCCAGGGCGACGGCACTCGCGTCGCTCGTGGCCTGTTCTTCGCTCATCTTGATTTCCCTTCGTGCCTGCTGCCCGCATCCGCCTGCGCATCCGCCTGCCGGGCCACTTCGGCCGCGTAGGCTTCGAGCTGGTCGCGCCAGAACGCCTGCACCTGGTCGAGCCAGGCGCCCAGGTCGCCGAACGGTTCGCGACGGAGTCGGTACAGCTTCACCCGGGCGTCGTCGTCGACCCGGGTCTCCTCGATGAGGCCGGCTTTGCGCAGGACGCGCAGGTGCCGGCTGATGGTCGGCGCGGCGACGGGAAACGCGTCGGCCACGGCCCCGGCGCGCATCGGCTCCTTCACGAGGAGTTCGACGATGCGCCGACGGGTCGGGTCGGCGAGCGCATCCCACGCCGCATCCAATTGTGTAGCCATGGAGACAATATATAGCTGATTCGCTAATAAAAGAAGACCCGACCGTACCTCCCCACAGGAAAGCCCGCCAGTACGGTACGTCACCCCCGCGTCGAGCGGGCGGGCATGCACCGAACTGGCGGGCTTACGGCCGATGACCGGTGGCTAGCGCGCGGCGAGCCCCCGCAACACGACAGCGGTCGCCAGCGCAGCGTGCGCGGCCTCCGCCCCTTTGTCCTCCTTCGAGCCGGGCAGCCCGGCGCGGTCGAGTCCCTGCTGCTCGTCGTCGAGGGTGAGCACGCCGAAGCCGACCGGCCTGCCGGTGTCGAGGGCAACGCGGGTGAGCCCGTCCGTCGCCGCAGCGCTCACGTACTCGAAGTGGGGTGTGCCGCCACGGATGATCACGCCGAGGGCGACCACCGCATCCGCGCCGTTCTCCAGCGCAGCCTTGCTCGCGACCGGCAGCTCGAAGCTGCCGGGGACACGCACGATCGAGTACGTCGCACCGGACCCCGTGAGCACTCGCTCGGCCCCGGCGATGAGGCCATCGGTGATCTCTTCGTGCCAGGTTCCGGCCACGACCACGACGGTCAGTCCCGTCCCGTCGATCGGCTCCAGGGCGTCCGGTGCCCCCGCTCCGCTCATCGTGCTGTCCCTTCCGCCGACGTCTGCAGGGTGTCTGCGAGCTGGCTGTCCGTGATCGAGTGACCCATCCGGTCGCGCTTGGTCTCGAGGTAGCTCTCGTTGAAGGCTCCGACACCGACGACGAGCGGCACGCGCTCGGTGACCTCGATGCCGCGCTCTTCGAGCTGGCGCACCTTCTCGGGGTTGTTGGTCAGCAGGCGGACCGACTCGATGCCGAGGTCCTGCAGGATGGCCGTCGCCGCACCGTAGTCGCGGGCGTCGATCGGCAGGCCCAGTGCGAGGTTCGCATCGAGGGTGTCGAGGCCGTCCTCCTGGAGACGGTAGGCGCGCAGCTTGTTGATGAGTCCGATCCCACGGCCTTCGTGGCCACGCAGGTAGACGACCACCCCGCCCTCGCGCTGGATGACCTCCAGGGCCGCATCCAGCTGGGGCCCGCACTCGCATTTCAATGAGCCGAACGCTTCGCCGGTCAGGCACTCGGAGTGCACCCGGACGAGCGTGCCCGTGCTGGAGGGGCGACCCGCGACGATGGCGACATGGTCGGCGCCGGTCATCCGGTCGCGGTACGCACGCATGGTGAACGGTCCGTGCTCGGTCGGCACGGTCGTCTCCACCTCGAAGATCACGCGCGACGACTCCGGGATCGGCGTGACCGACGCCAGCTGCTGGTCGCAGTGGAATTCCTGCAGGTACGCGATCAGTGCCTCGATGGTGATCACGAGCACGCCATCGCGCTCGCCGAGCTCGATGAGCCCGGGAAGGCGCATCATCTCGCCGTCGTCCGCGACGATCTCGGCGATCGCCGCGACCGGGGTGAGCCCAGCCAGCTTGAGCAGGTCGACCGCCGCCTCGGTGTGGCCGTCACGTTCGCGCACGCCGCCGTCGACGGCACGGAGCGGCAGGATGTGGCCGGGGCGGTGCAGGCTTTCGGGCGTCGACTCGATGTCGGAGAGCACGCGCAGCGTGTGTGCGCGGTCGGCGGCGCTGATGCCGGTGCTGAGCCTGTCGGCGGCGTCGACGCTGACCGTGTAGTTCGTGCCGCGTGCATCCTCGTTGTTGGCCACCATGACCGGGAGGTCGAGACGGTCGGCGATCTCGTTCGTCATCGGAGCGCAGATGAACCCGGACGAGTTGCGCACCGTCCAGGCGATCCACTCCTGGCTGGCGAGCTCGGCGGCGATGATCACGTCGCCCTCGTTCTCGCGGCTCTCATTGTCCGCGACGATGATCGGCCTGCCGGCACGCAGCTCGGTGAGGGCCTGGGGGATGGTGGCGAGACTCATGCTTCGCTCCTCGTACTGGTGGTTTCGGTCACGAGCGCGGGCGCAGCGTAGCCGAGGCTCAGCATGCGCTCCACATGCCGGGCCAGGATGT
Organism: Leifsonia tongyongensis; assembly: GCF_010686705.1. Lineage (GTDB taxonomy): Bacteria > Actinomycetota > Actinomycetes > Actinomycetales > Microbacteriaceae > Diaminobutyricibacter > Diaminobutyricibacter tongyongensis. The sequence continues at coordinate 82,310 of NZ_JAAGWY010000003.1, forward strand.
CGGTTTCGATGTTGACGCGATCGCCCACGACGCGGTCGCCGAGGGTGGTCGCCTGAAGGGTCTCGGGGATGAGCGACACGTCGAACCAGCCGTCGGTGAGGCCGCCGCCTACTGCACTCACGGTGAGGGAGACGCCGTCGATCGCTATCGAGCCTTTGCGAACGACGAGTGGCGCATGCTCGGCATCGAGGCTGAGCCGGACCACCCGCCACGCACTCCCGTCGGTGATCGAGAGCACGGTCGCCGTGCCGTCGATGTGCCCCTGCACGATGTGGCCGCCGAGGCGGTCCCCGACCTGTGCCGCGCGTTCGAGATTCACGCGTCGCCCGGGTTCGACCCGGTCCAGCGTGCTCATCGCGAGCGTCTCGGCCATCACGTCGGCGGTGAAGGATTCGTCGGTCTGGTCGATCACCGTCAGGCAGACGCCGCTCACCGAGATCGAGTCGCCGTGTCGCGCGCCGGTCACGGCGAGTGGCCCGCGGACGGTGACGCGTGCCGCGTCGTCCGCCCAGTCGACGGCGGTGATCTCGCCGAGTTCTTCGATGATGCCGGTGAACATGCCTAGACTCCTTCTTTCACGGTGGATGCTGGGGCGCGCCGGGGCCGTGCCGTGACGAGCAGGTCGGCTCCGAGTTGCTCGACGGAGACGATGTCGAGTCGTCGCTGCTCGCCGATCGTGGCAACGCCGATGTCGCCGAGCGCGAGCTTGTCGCCGCCGATCAGCGACGGAGCGAGATAGATGAGGTATTCGTCGACGAGGCCGGCCGCGACGAACGCACTCACCAGGGTGGGCCCTCCTTCGACGTACGCCCGGCGAAAGCCGCGCGCGCGCAGGTCGCGGAGCACGTCGGCGACGTCGTGCGTCGCGATCAGGATGGGCCGGCGGGGGTGGCGGAACACTGCGGCGTCGGAGGGGATGCTGCGGGTTCCCACGATCACCGGGGTCGGCTGGGCCGCGAGCAGCTCTCCGCCGTCCCCGCGCGCCGTGAGGCTCGGATCGTCGGCCAGCACGGTGCCGGTGCCCACGAGAATGGCGTCGGAGCCTTCTCGCTGCTCATGCACGCGCTGGCGGGCCGCCGTTCCGGTGATCCACTGGCTGGTGCCGTCCGCAGCGGCGATCCGCCCGTCCAGGCTGCTGGCCCATTTGACGGTCACGTGCGGCCGGCCGAGGCGCGCGGCCGTCAGCCAGTCGTCGAGGAAGTCGTCGACGGCGTCGGCGAGCACACCCGAGATCACGTCGACGCCCGCGGCCCGCAGCCGCGCTGCGCCACCGCCGGATGCGTGGCCGGGGTCGCTGACGGCGTAGACGACGCGCGCAACACCGGCTTCGATGAGGGCGACCGAACACGGACCGGTGTGGCCGGTGTGGTTGCAGGGTTCGAGGGTGACGACGGCGGTGGTGCCCCGGGCTCCGCCGTGGGGCAGCTTGCTGAGCGCGTCGACTTCGGCGTGCGCAGTCCCGACACCACGGTGCCAGCCCTCTGCGACGACCGAGCCGTCCGCGGCGATGATCACGCAGCCGACACGGGGATTGATGCCGGTGGCGGGCCCGTTGTGTGCGAGCTCGAGCGCGCGCGACATCGCTGCTTCGTAGCCGCCTGGCTCGGGCATCCGGATCCCATCTCTCGTTTCGAGACGCTCCGGGGTGGTGGTGACGTCGGCCGCCACCGTCACAGATGGATCGCTCGCGCGCTCCACTGCTCGTGCTGCCTCCCATCCGGACTGAGGCTCCGGGCGATCTCTCGCACGCAACCATTACCGTCGGTGCCGGAATTCCACCGGCTCAGCAGGCCGACGCTTTTCGTCGTCGTCCCGCTCGCGGACTATCACCGCCGGTTCGGACTCTCACCGACCCCGGAGCACGTTACTGCTTCTGAGTGTAGATCAACGCGTGGAGCCGCCGACTATTCCCGCCCTGAGACGGAATAGCGCCTCAGGTTCCCGCCGCGGCGACGAGCGCCCGGGCCGTGCCCTCGTCGACGATCAGGTCGGTGATCAGCTCGGCCGCAAGGGCCCCGCGGAGGCTGTGCACCTTGGAGGGCCCGGAGACGACGCACACCCGCCGCGGGGCCCGTTTGATCAGGTCGATGTCCGGACCGCTTGCGCGCTCGTTCAGGGGGATGCCGTGGTGGCTGCCGTCCTCGCGGAAGAAGACGGTGGCCACGTCCCCGACCACGCCGGATTCGTTGAGCGCCGCATAATCGCTCGCCTCGAGGTAGCCGCCGGCGTAGACGTGCGAGCGGACCTCCGAGAAGGGGGAGCCGAGGCCGAAGATCGCCACCTCCATCCGGCTCTGGATGTCGAGGATGCGCCGGGTGCTCCGCTCGCGCCACATGGCCTGCTTCGTCAGAGGGTCGTCGAAGAGCGCCGGCACCGGAAACTCCTGGATCGTACCGGCGAAGGCGTCGCCGAAGCGGCGCAGGATCTCGCTGGCGTACAGCACGCCGGTGGTGTTCGTGTTGCCGGCGCCGTTGAGCTGGACGAATTCGAGGTTGTGGAGATCCTTCGGAATGAGATGGCGGCTGAGGGCGCTGATGGTGGAGCCCCAGGCGATTCCGACGGTCATGTTGGAGTCGATGAAGCGGTCGAGAATTCGTGCAGCGGAGATGGCTACGCGCTCCAGCCGGTCGACATCGCTGATGTTCACCGGCACGGGAACGATGTGGGTGGCGATGCCGTACCGATCGTGGATGATCTGCTGGGTCCGGGAGGCGCCCTCGTTCGGTGTGGCGATCTGGATGGTGACGAGACCGGATGCGCGCGCATAGCTGAGGAGCCGGGAGACACTGGACCGCGACGTGTGCATCTCACGGGCGATCGCCTCCATGGTGAGATCCTGCATGTAGTACAGGTGCCCGGCTTTGAGGGCATCCCTGACCCTCTCCGGCAGGTTGTCCGTCGCGGGTTGAGCCATCTGAACCTCCTTGCACGTATGTGCATTGCGCTTGAACAATCTTGTCGGCTTTCTCAGACTATAGCTGCGCGCCGCCCAGCGCGCGACGTCAGGAGACACGGGTAGGAAACAGTGACAACGCAGTCAGAGACGGCAGGCGAACTCAGGAGCGACGTCGAGAGCATCCGCGAACGGCCGACGGCCCAGGTGCTCATCATCGGCGGGGGGATCAACGGTCTCGGAACGTTCCGCGACCTGGCACTTCAAGGCGTCGATGTCGTCCTCGTGGAACGCAACGACTACGCATCCGGCGCCTCCGCGGCGTCCAGCCACATGATCCACGGGGGCATCCGCTATCTCGAGAACGGCGAATTCCGTCTCGTGCGCGAGTCGGTCACCGAGCGCAACGGGTTGCTGAAGATCGCACCGCACTACGTGAAGCCGCTCAAGACGACCATCCCGATCTTCTCGACCTTCTCGGGGATCCTGGCCGCCCCCCTGCGCTTCCTCACACACAAACAGGGCAGCACCAAAGAGCGCGGCGCCTTCCTGATCAAGACCGGCCTGACGCTCTACGACTCCTTCTCGCGCGACGGGGGGTCGGTGCCGCGGCACCAGTTCGTCGGACGCACCCGGTCGCTCGCCGCCCAGCCGGAGCTCAACCCCGGCATCAAATACACGGCGACCTACTTCGATGCGTCCGTGCACGATCCTGAGCGGCTCGCCCTCGACGTGCTGAACGACGGCAGGGCGACCGGCCCGCGCGCTCGTTCAGCCAACTATGTGGAGGCGATCGGAACACGCGACGGCGGGGTTCTCGTACGCGACCGGGTGTCGGGAACGGAGTTCGTGGTCACGGCCGAGGTGGTCGTCAACACCTCGGGCCCCTGGACGGACCTCACGAACGCCGCACTCGGCCGTCCCACCGAATACATGGGGGGCACCAAGGGCTCGCACATCGTGCTCGACAACCCGGCCCTGCTCGATGCGTGCAAAGGCCGTGAGATGTTCTTCGAGAACGACGACGGCCGCATCGTGCTCATCTATCCCTTGAAGGGCAAGGTGATGGTCGGCACCACCGACCTCGAGGCCGACATGGCGGTCCCGGCCGTGTGCACCGATGACGAGATCGAGTACTTCATCGAACTGGTCGCGCACGTTTTCCCAGACATCGCGGTCGAACGCTCACAGATCGTCTACACGTTCTCGGGGGTGCGCCCGCTGCCGCACCACGACGACACACAGCCGGGATTCGTCTCTCGCGACTACCGGATCGTGCCCGGCACGCTGCCCGGCCTCGACGGCACGAGCGTCCTCAGCCTGGTCGGCGGCAAATGGACCACGTTCCGCGCATTGAGCGAACACCTCGCCGGCGACGTCCTCACCGTACTCGGCGTGGACCGGACCGTCTGGACCGCGGGGCTCGCGATCGGCGGCGGGGTCGGCTATCCGGCCACCGAGAGCGCACGACGCGACTGGATCGCGCGGTACGGAGCGGACGTGGGCACGGAACGGGCCGGAATCCTGCTCACGCGGTACGGGACGTCGGCGAAAACGCTCATCGAAGCACTCGCCGGGTTCGACGACGCGCCCCTCGCATCCGCCCCGTCCTACACCCGAGGCGAGATCGACCATCTCGTGCGCACCGAGCATGTGGTGCACCTCTCCGACGTGTTCCTGCGTCGCACGAGTCTCGCCTTCACGGGGTCGGTAAATCGTGCCGTGGTCAGCGAAATCAGCGAAATCGTGGCGGATGCGCTCGGATGGTCGCATTCCAAGCGGGTGGAGGAGGAAGATGCGTTTATAGCGGAACTATCAACTGCACACGGGGTCTACCTCGGGACCGGCGACGGGAGCGAGGTTCGGGCCCTCCGATAATGCACGAACGTGCATTGCCCGGTCCTTGTCGTAGAGGGCTCGACGCGAATAGCGTTCCAGTTGCCCACCTTCGATCTGGGCTGAACAAGGCGCACCGAGGGTGCGATTCAACTGAAAAACTGGAAGGTCAATGTGGACAATCTCGGCATAGATTTCTTGTCGGAGGTCGCGGGCACTGCGATGCTCGTCCTCCTCGGCACCTCAGTGGTCGCCAACGTCGCCCTCATCAAGACGAAGGGATACAACGGCGGCTTCCTGATGGTGACCATCGGGTGGGGCCTCGCGGTGTTCTCCGGTGTCGTCGTTGCATACAACTCCGGCGCTCACCTGAACCCTGCTGTGACCCTGGGACTCGTCGCGAACGGTGCGAAGACATTCGGATCCGCTGCGCTGCACACGCTGGTGCCCGTCAATATAGGAACGATCCTGACGTACATCGCAGGCCAGTTCCTCGGTGCGATCATCGGAGCCGTCATCACCTGGCTCGCCTACAAGCAGCACTTCGACGAGGAGCCGGAACCCGCCAACAAGCTCGGCGTGTTCTCCACGGGCCCTGCCATCCGCAGCTACGGGTGGAACCTGGTCACCGAGATCATCGGCACCTTCGTCCTGGTGTTCGTCGTGATCGCATTCGGCCACCAGTCGCCCGGTGTCGGGCTCTCCGCGCTCGGCGCGCTGCCCGTCGCCCTGCTGGTCATCGCGATCGGTGCCTCCCTCGGTGGCCCGACCGGATACGCCATCAACCCGGCCCGTGACCTCGGTCCGCGCATCGCCCACTTCTTCCTGCCCATCCGGGGCAAGGGATCGAGCGACTGGGCGTACTCGTGGGTTCCCGTGGTCGGGCCGGTCATCGGGGGTGTCCTCGCCGGCCTGCTGGCGATGTGGATCCTGCCGATCATCAAATAGAAGTCACCTGGAAGGGCGTCGCTCCGGTTCCGGTAGCCGGAGCCGGAGCGTGCCCGCCACACCTCACCACCAAAGGAGTTACCTATGAGCGACTACGTTGTCGCCATCGACCAGGGGACCACCAGTTCTCGGGCGATCATCTTCGACAAGTCGGGCTCGATCGTATCGACCGGGCAGTTGGAGCACGAGCAGATCTTCCCGCAGGCCGGCTGGGTCGAACACAATCCTGTCGAGATCTGGAACAACGTTCGCGAGGTCATCGGCCAGGCGCTTTCCAAGGCCGACCTCACGCGCCACGACATCGCAGCGGTCGGGATCACCAACCAGCGCGAGACAGCCGTCGTGTGGGACAAGAACACCGGCGAACCGGTCTACAACGCCATCGTCTGGCAGGACACCCGCACCCAGCCCATCGTCGACCGCCTAGCGGCCGATGGAGGAGTGGAGCGCTTCAAGCAGATCGTCGGGCTTCCGCTCGCGACCTACTTCTCCGGCACGAAGATCATGTGGATCCTCGAGAACGTCGAAGGCGCCCGCGAACGCGCCGAGGCCGGCGACCTGCTGTTCGGAAACACGGATGCCTGGGTTCTGTGGAACCTGACCGGTGGACCGGACGGCGGCGTCCACGCCACCGATGTCACGAACGCGTCGCGCACGATGTTCATGGACCTCGAGACGCTGACCTGGCGCGACGACATCCTCGACATCTTCGGAGTTCCGAAGTCGATGATGCCCGCGATCAAGGCATCCTCGGAGGTCTACGGAACGGTCGAGGCCTCGAGCCTTCTTCGCGAGGTGCCTGTCGCGGGCATCCTGGGCGACCAGCAGGCGGCGACCTTCGGCCAGGCGGCGTTCGACCCCGGCGAGTCGAAGAACACCTACGGCACCGGCAATTTCCTCATCTTCAACACGGGTGAGGAGATCGTCCACTCCAAGAACGGCCTGCTGACGACGCTCGGCTACAAGCTGGGTGACGACAAGCCGCACTACGCTCTCGAGGGCTCCATCGCTGTCACCGGTTCGCTCGTGCAGTGGCTGCGCGACAATCTGGGCCTCATCTCCAGTGCGCCCGAGATCGAAGAGCTGGCGAAGACGGTCGAGGACAACGGCGGCGCCTACTTCGTGCCGGCGTTCTCCGGCTTGTTCGCGCCGTACTGGCGATCGGATGCACGTGGAGCGCTCGTCGGCCTCACCCGCTATGTCAACAAGGGGCACATCGCTCGCGCCGCGCTGGAGGCAACGGCCTTCCAGACGCGCGAAGTACTCGATGCGGTCAACGCCGACTCCGGCGTCGACCTGACGGAGCTGAAGGTGGACGGCGGCATGATCGCCAACAACACCCTCATGCAGTTCCAGGCGGACATCCTGGGTGTGCCGGTCGTGCGGCCGGTCGTCGCCGAGACCACCGCACTGGGCGCCGCGTACGCGGCCGGCCTTGCGGTGGGCTTCTGGGAGAACCTGGACGACCTGCGCAAGAACTGGCAGGAGGACAGCCGCTGGACCCCGAAGATGGACGCCGCAGAACGCGATCGTCAGCTGCGCCTGTGGAAGAAGGCCGTCACGAAGACCTTCGACTGGGTCGACGACGACGTCCGCTGACGCGGCCGTCGCCGTCGCCCTGGGGCAGTGCTTGTTGGTGCGCCGCCGCCGCTGCGGCGCACCGACGACGTGAAGTAACTGTCGAGCGAGAATCGCCGTTCGCGCCGAGAAGACCCGTTATTCGGGCGACTCTCGGCGGGGGCGGCGATTCTCGCTCACGGGGATCGGCGCCAGGACGGCCGGCAGGTCGGCGAGGGAGCGGATCTCGACGACAGCGGATGCGCGCGCCTCGGCCGCGTCGGACGGATCGGGCGCGACCGCCGTGCGGTTCAGCCAGATTCCTGTGAGGCCCGCCCGGGCGGCCCCAATTGCGTCGGTGCGCAGACGATCGCCGACATAGGCGGCGTCGGCGGGTTCGACGCCGAACACGTCGCAGGCGTGAACGAAGATGGCGGCGTCAGGCTTGACCGCGCCGACATCCCCGGATGCGACGATCCGGTCGATACGTGCATCCAGCCCCACCGCGGTCACCTTCCGCGTCTGGTACGCGAGGTCACCGTTCGTGATCAGCCCGAAACGAATGCCGGGGATCCGTTGCTCGAGCTCGTCGAGGCACGGAAGCGTGTCGTCGTGCAGCGCCCAATTCTCCACGTAGCGCTCGAAGTACGTCGCGAACCAGACACTCGCAGCGTCGTCGTCGAGTGCGACCCCGTGCCGGGCCGCGAAGTCCCGGGCCCTGGCACGGCGTTGGCCCTCGAAATCGAGCCGGCCGGCGAGGTAGTCGTGGTAGTGGGATTCCTCGAGATCGTGCCAGAAAGCGACGGTCGTCGCTGCATCGAGCTCACCGTAGGGCGCACCCAGACGTGCTACGTGCGCCTGGATGCCGTTCGCGACGGCCGCGCGATGGGCGAACAGCGTGTCGTCGAGGTCGAAGAGCACGACCTTCGGCGGGAGCCGCGTCATGCGAAGGTCTCGCTGGGCCAGCCGGGAGCGGGGGCGCGGGGATCGTCGCGCAGGAGTGCCGCAGACCAGTCGTCGAGCCGCTCGCCGCGCCGCACGCCACCGAGGCGCCGGGTGCCTTCGAACCGGAACCCGGCCCCTCGGGCGACGGCCGCCGACGGAAGGTTGCCGGTGAATGCATGCCACTCGATACGCCGCAGCCCGAGGCCGCCCTGCGCCGCCGGCGCGAACGCGTGATCGCAGACAAGTTCGACGGCGGCGGTCATGAGGCCGCGACCTCTCGATGGAGCAGCGAGCCAGTAACCGATTTCGGCCGCGCCTTCGGCGATACCGTTGAGCCCGATCATTCCCCGGAGTTCGTCGGCAGGTTCACGCCTGATCGCCCAGGTCGCCATGGACCCCGTCACCCAGCCGGCCGGTACGACGTCAAGGATGAAGTGGAGCGCGTCCGTCCGTTCGTAGGGGCTCGGCACCGTCGTCCAGCGCTGAACGTCGGGATCGCGGCAGTACTCGGTCACCAGCTCGACATCGGACTCATCGGGCATGGACAGCGTCACCCGATCGCCCGACAACGTCACGCCCTTCATATCAGCGAACCGGGCGCAGCAATCCGACGCGGTCGTACGCCTTCGCCAGTGTCACTTCGGCCACCTCGCTGGCACGGCCGGCGTTGACGGCCAGGATGCGGTCGAGTTCCGCCGGATCGTCGAGGAGCGCGAGAGTGCGCTCGCGGATAGGCCCGAACGTCGACACGACGACTTCTGCGAGGCCTTTCTTGAAGTCGCCGTAGCCACGGCCCGCGTACTCGTCTTCCAGCGAATCGACGCTGCGATCGGCCAGCACCGAATAGATCGTGAGGAGGTTGGAGATGCCGGGCTTGTTCTCGCGATCGAACGCGACGACCCCGTCGGTGTCCGTCACCGCGCGCATGATCTTCTTCGCGTTCACCGACGGCTCGTCGAGCATCCAGATCACGCCGGCGTGTGATTCGGCCGACTTGGACATCTTCGCGGTGGGGTTCTGGAGGTCGTAGATCTTCGCCGTCTCTTTCAGGATCATCGCCTCGGGGATGACGAAGGTGTCGCCGAACCGGCTGTTGAACCGGGCAGCGAGGTCCCGCGTCAGCTCGACGTGCTGGCGCTGGTCGTCGCCGACCGGGACGATCTCGGCATCGTAGAGCAGGATGTCGGCCGCCATGAGTACGGGGTAGGCGAAAAGGCCGACCGACGTCGCATCCGTTCCCTGCTTGGCCGACTTGTCTTTGAACTGGGTCATCCGGGCGGCCTCGCCGAATCCGGTGATCGTGTTGAGTACCCAGGCGAGCTCGGCATGGGCCGGGACGTGCGACTGGACGTAGAGCGTCGACTGGGAGGGATCGATGCCCGCGGCGATGTATTGCGCTGCGGTCCGTCTCGTCTGCTCACGCAGGGCGTGCGGATCCTGTGGAACCGTGATGGCGTGAAGGTCGACGACCGAGAAGAACGCGTCGTGGTCGCGCTGCAGTTCCTTCCACTGGAGCAGTGCTCCGATGTAGTTGCCGATCTGCAGCGAATCGGCGGACGGCTGCATACCCGAGTAGAGGCGGGGGAGTTGTGTCATGTGAACCTCGAGGAGCGAGGATCCGCGAGTGACTTTTGCCGGCGGATCGATGTGGAAGGGGGACGAGTGTCAGAGCGCGTAATCGACGACGACCGGGGTGTGATCGGACCATCGCTCGTCGTAGGACGCCGCTCGGTCGACCGAGCAGTCGACGACGGTCGCCGCGAGAGCGGGCGTGGCCAGCTGGTAGTCGATGCGCCAGCCGGAGTCGTTGTCGAAAGCCTGACCGCGCCACGTCCACCAGGTGTACGGGCCATCGATCTCGCCGGCGCATTTGCGGCCGACGTCGACCCAGCCCAGGCCCCCGCCCGCGTTGTAGTCGTCTTCGCCCTCAGCCCCCACGATGCGGTCGAAGTAGGCGCGTTCCTCGGGCAGGAACCCTGCACGCTTCACGTTGCCCTTCCAATTGCGGATGTCGAGGGTGCGATGGCCGACGTTGAGATCGCCCATGACGACGGCATAGTCGCTGTGCCGCTGGAGCTCGGGCAGGCGCTGAAGCATCGCGTCGAGGAATCGGAACTTCTCGTCCTGCTTCGGGGATCCGGCTTCGCCCGAGTGGACGTAGGCGCTCACGACCGTGACGATCTTGCCGTCGACCTCGTAGTCGGCTTCGAGCCACCGCCCTGCGCTGTCGAAGTCGTCAGGCCCGAGAACGACGCGGTGGATGTTCGCCTTCGAGCGGCTCGCGATGGCGACGCCTGCGCGGCCCTTGGCCGTCGCGGGGTCGTGGAGGATGTCCCACTCGGGCCCGAGAAGCTGCTGGACGTCTTCGGTCGTCGCGCGCACTTCCTGGATGGCGAGGATGTCGACATCCCTGCTGTCCAGCCATGCGCCCATGCCTTTGCGGTAGGCGGCCCGGATGCCGTTCGTGTTGATCGTGGCGATGCGCAGGGGTCTGGCAGGTCGGGACGAAGGCATGCAGCCAGTTTAGTGAGAACCTCCGACGCCGCCTTCGTCGAGTGCGTCGTTGAGCACGTTCTGGGCGCGCTCCACCCTGCGCTGCGCAGCGAGCCGCTGCCACCAGCGCGCGCGGGCCAGGTCGTCCTTCGCATCGTCGAGCTCAGCGCGGGCGACGATGACGCGGGCCTGGTGCTCCTGGGCCGCCTCCTCGGCTGCGCGCTGCTCCGGAGTGACGATGCGTGGCGAAATGCCCTTGTCGAACATCCCGATCGCGATCCAGGACCCCGACAACAGCATCACCCGCGAGGTCAGGTTGAACCAGATCAGCAGACCGACGAAGACCGCGAACGTGGCGAGCAGCGGGTTCTTGTTGGCCGTGCCGAGGAGCAGCCCTCCGAGAAAGCTCAGGGCGGAGAGCGTGGCGGCGCCGAGCAGCGAACCGAAGAACAGGTTGCGCCAGGGGATCGCCACGCGCGACAGCACGCGGAACATCGTGCCGAGCACGACGATGTTCAGCAGCAGCGAGATCAGGATGCCCGAGAACTGGGTGAGCGCGTTCGACCAGAACGAATCCTGGTCGAGGCCGAGAACCCTCAGCACGAACGCGGCCGCCTCGGTGCTGACGATCATCAGCACGCCCGAGAGGATCAGTACGAAGCCGAACGCGACGGCCAGGCCGAGGTCCCGGATCTTCTGGAGGACGTAGTTCGTCGTATCCCTCGACAGGCCGAAGATCGCGCGTACGGCCTGCCGCGTGTAGAAGAGCCAGCTGATCGCCGTCCACAGGAGGCTGATCGCGGCGATGACGCCCGTCCAGCCGAAGGTGGTGGTGGTCGTCGTCAGGTCCTGGGGCTTGATCACGCCATCCGGGCCGATGAGCCCGGGAATCGCATTGTTGATGATCTCGGCGATCGCATGCAGAAGCTGTTCGTTGCCGACGAGCCAGATCCCCGCAAGCGAGAAGCCGAGCCAGATGGCCGCGAAGATCGCGAACAGTGCCTGGAAGCCCATCCCGGCCGCGCGCAGGTTTCCGTCGCTGTGCGAGAAGTTGATGTACACCCGGTAGGGCTTGAAGGCTTTGACCCACCGGGTCATGCGGGAGACCTGGGCCGCGGGCTTCTCGAGCCGTGCCTTCACCGGCTCTGAGACGTTCTCGAAGGTCTCCTTGACGTGCTCTTCGCTCGCGTGAAGACGCTCCCTGACTTCGTCGGCCCGCGAGCGGGCGCGTTGGGGCGCAGGCGGGATGCTCGCCGTCTTCTTCTCGCTCACGGCGCCAGCCTAGCGAGCGAGCACGCGGGCAGATACGGATCATGGTCGTCCCGTCGGATGCGCCATGGCGGACGCCAGTCGGGGCGGCCTAGGCTGGCTTCGATGGGAGGCCGAAATCATGGAGGTCACAGGCATCGGGGTGGGTCGGGGAATCGCGGTCGGCCCGGTGCTCAGAATGCCTGAGCCGCTCCCCGAACCCGCGGACATCGCATCCGAGAACGAGCCGCTGGTGGAACTGGAGCGGGCATCCGCAGCGCTGAACGAGACGACGGAAGACCTGAACGTGCTGGGCGCACGGGCCGGCGGGGATGCGAAGGACGTCCTCGAAGCGCAGGCGCTCATGGCACAGGATCCCGCTGTGCTCGAGGACATCGAGGAACGGATCGGCAGCGGAAAGACGGCCGAGCGAGCTGTCTTCGAGGCGTTCCGCGCCTACCAGTACGTGCTCGAATCGATGGGCGGCTACCTGGCCGGACGTGGTGCCGACCTCAAAGATGTGGCGCAGCGCGTGGTCGCGCACCTTCAGCGTGTTCCGCTGCCGGGTGTCCCCGTTTCGGACACGCCCTTCGTGCTCGTCGCAGGGGATCTCGCCCCGGCCGACACCGCCCTGCTCGACCTCGACAAGGTGCTGGCCCTCGTCACCCGTGACGGCGGCCCCACCTCGCACACGGCGATCCTCGCGCGGGCGAAAGGAATCGTGGCCGTCGTCGGCGCGATCGGGGCCGACGACCTCACCGACGGTATGACCGTCATCGTCGACGCTTCGACGGGCAACATCGTCGTGAATCCGAGTGCGGCCGCGATCGCACAGGTCGAGGAGCGCCGGTCGGCCCACGCCGCCAGCGCACCGCTCACGCCCGGTGCGCTCGCGGACGGCACTCCGGTGTCGCTCCTCGCTAATCTCGGATCCCCCGGCGAGGCCCAGGCAGCCGTCGCACTCGGTGCTGAGGGCGTCGGGCTGTTCCGAACCGAGTTCCTGTTCCTCGACGCGGCGCAGGCGCCCAGTGTCGAGGAGCAGCGGGTGCAGTACCTCGCGCTCCTCGACGCCTTTCCCGGCAAGAAGGTGACCGTGAGGGTGCTCGACGCCGGTGCCGACAAGCCGCTCGCGTTCCTCGGGGAGACCCACGAGGAGAATCCTGCCCTCGGGCGCCGGGGGATCCGGGCGCTCCGTGATGCGGAACCCGTGCTACGGGATCAATTGCAGGCGCTCGCCGAGGCGTCCGCGCAGTCCGAGGCCGACCTGTGGGTGATGGCGCCGATGGTCGCCGACGCGGGGGAGACCGAGTACTTCGTGTCGCTCGCCCGCGAGTTCGGCCTGAAGACGGTCGGCATCACAGCGGAGGTGCCCGCCGCGGCGATCCTCGCAGACCAGATCGCCGAACGCACGGACTTCGTCAGCATCGGAACGAACGATCTCACGCAATACACGATGGCGGCCGACCGCCTGCTCGGCTCCGTGGCGTCATACCAGGATCCGTGGCATCCCGCCGTCCTCCGCATGATCAAGTCGATCGGACAAGCGGGAAGGGCGCTCGGCAAGCCGGTCGGGGTCTGCGGCGAATCGGCGGCTGATCCGCTGCTCGCGGTCGTGCTCGTGGGGCTCGGTGCGACCGACCTGTCGATGACGGCGGCAGCGCTGGCGGATGTGCGTGCCGAACTGCTTCGCCACACGCTCGCCGAGGCCCAGGACCTCGCCGCTCGAGCAGTGGCAGCGACCAGCGCCGCCGACGCGCGCGCCGTCGTCTCCGCGGCCATCAGCGGCTCGTAGCCGCCGCTTTCGCGTCGGTCATACGGCGACCGCACTCGTTACTTTCCAGCGCACCTGGTTGTACGAGTGCGCTCGGAAACAACTCGTGCGGCTAGGGGTAGGAAAGCGTTAGAAACGGTCCACTGGACCGTTTCTAACGCTTTCCCCGCATGATCGCCTGCTTGACCTCTGCGATGGCCTGGGTGACCTGGATGCCGCGCGGGCACGCATCCGTGCAGTTGAACGTCGTGCGGCAGCGCCACACACCCTCTTTGTCGTTGAGGATGTCGAGCCGCACCTGCGAAGCGTCGTCGCGCGAGTCGAAGATGAACCGGTGGGCGTTGACGATCGCCGCCGGGCCGAAGTACTGCCCGTCCGTCCAGAAGACGGGGCACGACGAGGTGCACGCCGCGCACAGGATGCACTTGGTCGTGTCGTCGAAGCGGGCGCGATCGGTGACCGACTGGATGCGCTCCTTGCCCTCAGGCGGAGTCGAACTGGCGATGAGGAACGGCTGGACCTCGCGGTACGACGCGAAGAACGGCTCCATGTCGACGATGAGATCCTTCTCGAGCGGAAGTCCCTTGATGGCCTCGACATAGATCGGCTTCGAGATGTCGAGGTCTTTGATCAGGGTCTTGCAGGCGAGTCGGTTGCGTCCGTTGATCCGCATCGCGTCCGAGCCGCAGATGCCGTGCGCGCAGGAGCGGCGGAAGGTCAGCGAGCCGTCCTGCTCCCACTTGATCTTGTGCAGAGCGTCGAGGATGCGGTCCGTCGGGTACATCTCGACGTCGAAATCCTGCCAGCGCGGCTCGGTGTCGACGTCGGGGTCGAACCGGCGGATGATCAGGGTGACGGTGAACGACTGGATGGGAGCCTCGGGCGCGGGCGGGGTCTCGAGTACGGCGGTCGACATCAGTACTTCCTCTCCATCGGCTGGTAACGCGTGACGACGACCGGTTTCCAGTCGAGCCGGATGTGGTCGGCGGCGTCGGACGAGTGGGGATCGCCTGACAGGTACGCCATCGTGTGCTTCATGTAGTTCTCGTCGTCGCGCTTGGGGAAGTCGTCGCGCATATGGCCCCCGCGGCTCTCTTCGCGGTTGCGCGCCGAGTAGACGACGACCTCGGCGAGGTCGAGGAGGAAGCCGAGCTCGACGGCTTCGAGCAGGTCGGTGTTGTACCGCTTGCCTTTGTCCTGCACGGCGATGTTGCGGTAGCGCTCGCGCAGGCGGTGGATGGTCCCCGTCACCTTATCGAGCGACTCGTCGGTGCGGAACACCTGGGCGTTCTTGTCCATCTCGTCTTGCAGCTCCTTGCGGATGGCCGCGATCCGCTCGGTGCCGGTGCCGGAGCGCAGCCCCTCGATCAGCTCGCGAACCGCGCGCGCCGGGTCTTCGGGCAGCGGGACAGCCGTCGCGGTCTTGACGTACTCGACAGCGTTGTTGCCGGCGCGCTTGCCGAACACGTTGATGTCGAGCAGCGAGTTGGTGCCCAGGCGGTTGGAGCCGTGCACGGAGACGCAGGCGCACTCGCCGGCGGCGTACAGCCCTGGCACGACGGTGGTGTTGTCGCGCAGTACCTCGGCGTTGTTGTTCGTCGGGATGCCACCCATCGCATAGTGCGCCGTCGGCATCACGGGAACCGGCTCGACCACCGGGTCGACGCCGAGGTAGGTACGGGCGAACTCGGTGATGTCGGGCAGCTTCGTCTCGAGCACTTCGGCGCCGAGGTGGGTGCAGTCGAGAAGCACGTAGTCCTTGTGCGGGCCGGCTCCTCGGCCTTCGGCGACCTCCTGGACCATGCAGCGGGCGACGATGTCGCGCGGCGCGAGGTCTTTGATGGTCGGCGCGTAGCGCTCCATGAAGCGCTCGCCGCTCGCATTGCGGAGGATCGCGCCCTCACCGCGGGCGCCTTCGGTGAGCAGGATGCCGAGGCCGGCGAGGCCGGTCGGGTGGAACTGGAAGAACTCCATGTCCTCGAGCGGGAGGCCCTTGCGCCAGATGATGCCGACGCCGTCACCGGTGAGGGTGTGCGCGTTGGACGTCGTCTTGTAGATCTTGCCGAAGCCGCCGGTCGCGAAGATGATCGCCTTCGAGTGGAAGACGTGCAGTTCACCGGATGCGAGCTCGTAGGCGACGACGCCCGCAGGCTGCTGAACGCCATCGACCTCGTTCATGATGACGTCGAGCACGTAGAACTCGTTGAAGAAATTGATGCCGAGCCTGACGCAGTTCTGGAACAGTGTCTGCAGGATCATGTGGCCGGTGCGGTCGGCCGCGTAGCAGGCGCGTCGCACCGGAGCCTTGCCGTGGTCGCGCGTGTGGCCGCCGAATCGCCGCTGGTCGATCTTGCCTTCCGGCGTGCGGTTGAACGGCAGGCCCATGTTCTCGAGGTCGATGACCGCGTCGATGGCTTCCTTGGCCAGGATCTCGGCCGCATCCTGGTCGACCAGGTAGTCGCCGCCCTTGACGGTATCGAAGGTGTGCCACTCCCAGCTGTCCTCTTCGACGTTCGCGAGGGCCGCAGCCATACCGCCCTGTGCCGCACCGGTGTGCGACCGAGTGGGGTAGAGCTTCGAGATCACTGCCGTGCGTGCGCCAGGACCCGCCTCGATCGCCGCGCGCATTCCCGCGCCTCCTGCGCCGACGATGACGATGTCGAACTCGTGGTAGTGGACGCCGTCGATGACGGTCGATTCGGTCGTTTCAGTTGTCACTGCTTTTCCGTATGTCGGTGGGCTGGGTGGCTGACGTCAGGCCTGGCCGGTTTACTTCACCGGGCAGAACGAGGCGACGAGGTCGGCGGGGGCGCCGGCCGGGCACGGGTCGAAGGTGAAGATCACGAGGGTTCCGAGGACGACCAGGACGACGACCGCTGCGAGGATCGCCCACTTCAGGATGCGGTTGACGACGCGGTTGTACGCGTAGTCGTTGACGAGGGTGCGCATCCCGTTCCCGCCGTGGATGAGCGCCAGCCACAGCATCAGGAGATCCCAGACCTGCCAGAACGGGGTGGCGTACTTGCCGCCGATGAACGCGAAGTCGATCTGCTTCACGCCCTGGCCGAGCACGACGTTGATCAGCAGGTGGCCGAAGATCAGGATGATCAGCACGAGGCCGGAGGCCCGCATGTAGATCCAGCCCCATTTCTCCCAGTTGACACCGCCCTTGCGTGCCGGGCGGGCAGGAGTGCGGGGCGCGTCGATGGTCGTCATGATCAGTTGCCCCCCTCGGAGAAGATGTGCATGAGCTGAACCGGCACGAAGCCGGCCATCAGCACGACCCAGATCACGATGACGATCCAGAACATGAGCTTCTGGTACTTGACGCCCTTGCTCCAGAAGTCGATGAGGATGATCCGCAGGCCGTTGAAGGCGTGGAACACGATGGCCCCGACGAGCGCGATCTCGCCGAGCCCCATGATCGGGTTCTTATAGGTGCCGATCACTGCGTTGTAGGCCTGTGGGCTCACACGGATGAGCGACGTGTCGAGAACGTGGACCAGGAGGAAGAAGAAGATCGCGACTCCGGTGATGCGGTGGAGCACCCACGACCACATGCCCTCGCGGCCTCTGTACAGCGTGCCCCCGGGCCGAGTCTTCTTCGGCTGCAGGGTTCCTGCCGCTTGATTCGACACGAACAACCCTCCCTGGTTGTGATCACGGTTGTCCGCGTGGAGAACCGGAAGAAGCGCAGAACGCGCGCCATCAGTCTATGACGGCTTCACGGTGCCACGCTGCTTAGGCCGCCCTAACTGTCTCGATGTCAAGACAGTTGGGCAGCCGTCACATCCAGTTGCGCTTCTTGAAGATCCAGTACAGGCTCACGCTCAGCGTGACCATCGCCAGGATGGCGAGCGGATAGCCGAGCGGCCAGTGCAGCTCGGGCATGTTGTCGAAGTTCATCCCGTAGACGCCGGCGATGAGCGTCGGAGCGAACAGGATGGCCGCCCACGACGAGACCTTCTTGACCTCTTCGCCTTGCCGGTGGCTGGAATGGGCCAGCCGGGTCATCTCCTCGTTCTGGCGCTCGGCGACCAGCGTGGAATTGACCGTCAGGATGTCGCGGAGCAGCTGCCTGAACCCGTCCACGCGCTCATTGACCTGGATGAGGTGGTCGGCGACGTCGCGCAGCCCGCGCTCCAATTCCTGGGTCACCCCGTATTTGATCGAGCCGTGCTCGAGGGCGATCATCACGGTGGTCAGCGGATGCGTCGCCCTCTGGAAGTCGATGACCTCGCGCGACAGCTCGTAGATGCGCCGGGACACCAGGGCGTCACCGCCGAACACCTGCGTCTCGATCTCGTCGATGTCGTTGGCGAGACCCGCGACGACCGGGCCGTAGCCGTCGACGACGGCGTCGATGATCGCGTACAGGATGGCCTGGGTGCCGAGGGCGAGCAGTTCGGGCTCGCTCTCCATGCGGTGTCGCACATGCGACAGGTCGGGCGATTCGCTGTGCCTGACCGTGATCACGAAGTTGGGACCGACGAAGACGTGCAGTTCGCCGAAGTCGACCTCCTCAGGGACGTCGAGGTAGCTGGCGGCCTTGAGGACGACGAAGAGCACATCGTCGTACCGCTCGAGCTTGGGTCGCTGGTGGGCGATGATGGCGTCTTCGACGGCCAGCTCGTGAAGCCCGAACTCGTCGGCGAGCGAGAGGAGCTCCTGCTCGGTCGGCCGGTAGAGGCCGATCCACGCGACCCCGCCCGGGGTGGCGTCCAGAGCGTGGTAGGTCTCGGCCAGGCTCATCGGCGATGCAACGCGCTTCCCTTCGGAATAGATGGCGCTGTCGACCATGCTCCGGCGCCGCTGCGCGGTCTCAGGCGTCGCATCCGTGACCGTATTCGACGGAGGGTCCACCCGTCGCGCTCGCTGCACGAAGGACGGCATCGGGATGCCGCGTCGCGTCGTGTTGTGGGCCATGGGTCACCTCCGTGTGCTCGCTTGGGCACCCCAACTGTAGACCCACCCGCTGGAGCTTGACCCGATTGCTCATACCAGGGTGTTCAAGGGATCCCCGACGGAAAGTACGCGGTCCACGATGACCCGCTCGTAGTGTCCGACCAGTTCCTCGCACACCGACTCCCACGTACGACCGAGAACGGCCCGCCTGCCTGCTTCGCCCATGCGGCGGCGAAGGGGTGCATCCGCCGCCAGTGCCGCCACGGATGCGCGCAGGTCGTGGTCGTCGGCGGGTGAGAAGAGGTACCCGTCGATGCCGGGCTCGACGAGGTCGATCGGTCCGCCGGCCCGCGGCGCGACCACAGGGAGGCCGCTCGCGTGGGCTTCCTGCACGGTCTGGCCGAAGGTCTCCTCGGTGCCCGTGTGCACGAAGATGTCGAAGCTCGCGTAGGCCGCCGCCAGATCAGCTCCGCCGAGACGGCCGAGCATGGTCACGGGCATCCCGCGGAGTTCCTTCTCAACGACGGGCACGTACGGTCCGTCGCCGACGATCGCGAGATGGATGCCGGGGATGCCGCGCAGGCTCCGCAGCCGCTCGACCTGCTTCTCGGCGGCGATCCTCCCGACGTACCCGATGACCACCTCGCCGTCGGGCGAGAGGAGTTCGCGCAGCGCCCGGGTCGCCTGCGTGAACCGGTTGTTCGGGTGATAGCGCACGAGGTCGACACCGCGGCCCCAGCGGGCCAGCCGCGGAATGCCGGCGGCCTCCAGGTCGGCTTGCGACGCCGAGGACGGGACGAGGGTGAGGTCGGCGCCCTCGTGAACCCAGCGCACGAACCGCCAGGCGATGGACGAGGCCAGCCCGACACCGTGCCGCATCGTGTAGCCGGCCACGTCGGTCTGGAAGACGGCGACGGATGCGACACCGAGCCGGTTCGCAGCGGCGATGCCCTGCGCGCCGAGGAGGAACGGAGAGGCGGCATGCAGCACATCCGGTGCGAAGCGGGTCAGGATGCGCTGGACGAGTGGGTTCGGAAGCCCCACGGGGAACTGGCGGTAGGCGAGTGCGGGCACGGTGTGAACGGCGTAACCCGCATATTCGGAGGGTGCGCCGGCGTCCGGGCAGATCACGATCGCTTCGTGCCCGGTTGCCGCCAGATGGTCGAGCACCTTGCACACACTGTTGGTCACACCGTTGACGGTGGGCAGGAAGCTCTCGGTGACGACCGCGACGCGCATGCTGCGACGCTAACCACGCGGCATTGCGCCCCTATGAATAGGGAGTGAACCGCGGGGACCGGGCAGGTGGACAGTATCCTGACGGAATGGCAACCAGAAACACCCCGCTGGATCGGTTCTACAGCGTCATCCCGGCCGGCGGAATCGGTTCACGCCTGTGGCCGCTGTCGCGGGCCGACGCCCCGAAGTTCCTGCACGACCTCACCGGTTCGGGCCAGACCCTCCTGCGCGACACCTGGGATCGGCTCGTTCCGGTGTCGGGCGAGCAGCGGATCATGGTGGTCACCGGTCGTGCACACCGTGCGGCCGTCGAGGCTCAGCTGCCCGCGCTCGCCGACCACAACGTGGTGCTGGAGAGCGAGCCACGGGATTCGACGGCCGCGATCGGGCTCGCCGCGGCCATCCTCGAGCGGCGTGAGCCCGGCGTGATCATCGGGTCGTTCGCCGCCGACCACGTCATCACGAACCAGGCGCTCTTCCTTCAGGCTGTGACCCAGGCCGTCGCTGTCGCCGACGCCGGCTACATCGCACTCGTCGGCATCCAGCCCACGGAGCCGGCGATCGGCTTCGGGTACATCCACTGCGGGGGAGCGGTCGAGATCGACGGCGCTCCGAGCGCTATGGCCGTCGACTCGTTCAAGGAGAAACCCGATCTCGCCACCGCACAGTCCTATTTGTCGACGGGCGGCTACCTCTGGAACGCGAGCATGTTCATCAGCAGGGCCGACCGCCTCCTCGAAGAGATCGGGCGCTCCGAGCCGGAGCTGCTCGCCGGCCTGCTCGAGCTCGCGGCGGCGTGGGACGACCCTGCGACGCGCGGTCCGGCCGTCGACCGCATCTGGCCGGGACTCAAGAAGATCGCGATCGACTACTCGGTCGCCGAGCCGGCCGCGGCTGCCGGCCGCCTGGCCGTGGTCCCCGGGTACTTCGACTGGGACGACATCGGGGACTTCGCCTCGTTGGCGAAGCTCAATTCGGGCGGCCGCAAGTCCGACCTCGCGATTCTCGGCGAGAACGCGCGTGTGCTCTCCGACTCGTCGAGCGGAATCGTGGTGAGCCAGTCCAAGCGCGTGATCAGCCTCATCGGCGTGAAGGACATCGTCGTCGTCGATACCCCGGATGCGCTGCTGGTGACGACGAGCGAGCACGCCCAGCGGGTGAAGGCCGTGGTCGACGCGCTCAAGCTTTCCGGATCGAGCGACGTCCTCTGATTCCGCCCCACAACGGGGTGCAGCCGATGCTCACATGAGCACTGCGGGGCATGGCAAGTATTTGTAACGCTTACGTCAAGAACCTGTTTTCGATTCTTTGAGGATTCGTAACATTCGGTAACGTGAAACATGACGGCCGCACCCGCAGGCCGGAATTTCTTGGAGGACATCTTGACAATCACAGCCCGAAAGGCCGGCCTCGCCGGTCTTGCGGCGATCGGCGCGCTCGCGCTGCTCGCCGGGTGCGCGTCCGCGCCATCGACCAGCAGCACCACCGCAGCGAAGAGCAACTTCCTTCCCTGCATGGTCTCGGACGCAGGCGGCTTCGACGACCACTCGTTCAACCAGTCCAGCTACGAGGGTCTGACCAGTGCAGCCAAGGACCTCGGCATCGACTACAAGAAGGCCGAGTCGAAGAACGCGAACGACTACGCTCCGAACATCCAGAGCATGGTCGACCAGAACTGCAGCCTGATCATCTCGGTCGGCTTCAACCTGAAGGACGCGACCGAGAAGGCTGCCAAGGCCAACCCGGACATCAACTTCGCCACGGTCGACGACAACGAGATCAACCTGCCCAACGTGCGACCGATCATCTTCGACACCGCTCAGGCTGCCTTCCTCGGCGGCTACGCGGCTGCGAGCTACTCGAAGACCGGCAAGGTCGGCACCTTCGGTGGCATGCAGTTCCCGACCGTCACCATCTTCATGGACGGTTTCGCGGACGGCGTGAAGTACTTCAACCAGCAGAAGGGCAAGAACGTCCAGGTCGTCGGTTGGAACGTCGACTCGCAGAAGGGCTCCTTCACCGGTGGCTTCGACGCGAACGACACGGCCAAGCAGACCGCGCAGGGCATCCTCGACCAGGGTGTCGACGTGATCATGCCGGTCGGTGGGCCGATCTACCAGAGCGCAGCGCAGGCCATCCGCGACTCCGGCAAGAGCATCGCCCTCATGGGCGTCGACACCGACGTGTTCGTCTCCGACCCGAGCGTGAAGGACCTGCTCCTCACGTCGGTCATGAAGGGCCTGAACAGCGCGACCGCAGCCGTCGTCAAGGACGCAGCGGGTGGCAAGTTCACCAACACGCCGTACGTCGGCACGCTGAAGAACAACGGCGTCGGCCTGGCACCGTTCCACAACTTCGAGTCGAAGGTCGACCCCGCCCTCCAGGGTGAGCTCGACAAGATCAAGGCCGGCATCATCGACGGCTCGATCAAGGTCACCTCGCCTTCGTCGCCGAAGCAGCCGTAGTACCAAGCAGTCCCGGTCGGGGAGGTCAGCATGCGCTGGCCTCCCCGTTCCGTTTCCCGCGTCCGTGCTGGGCGGGTCGCCCAGCCGTCGTGCTCAATTGAGCGCACACTGACATATGTGCAATGGGTAGTGTGAAGACGCGCACTGCGGCGTCTGGTCGCCGTGCGATTCGCTCACCCGGGCGAGCAGAGAAGGAACCCACCCGTATGAAGCTCGAACTTCGCGGCATCACGAAACGATTCGGTGCCCTGGTCGCAAACGACCACATCGATCTCACCGTAGAACCCGGCGAGATCCATTGCCTCCTCGGTGAGAACGGTGCAGGCAAGTCCACCCTCATGAATGTGCTCTATGGCCTCTACCAGGCCGAGGAGGGCGAGATCCTGCTCGACGATGTCGTCCAGCACTTCAACGGCCCCGGCGACGCGATGAAAGCCGGGATCGGCATGGTGCACCAGCACTTCATGCTCATCCCCGTGTTCACCGTGGCCGAGAACGTGATGCTCGGCCACGAAGAGACGAAGTTCGGCGGCAGGCTCGATCTCCCGGCAGCGCGCAAGCGCGTTCGCGAGATCTCCGCGCGATTCGGTTTCCACGTCGATCCGGACGCGATCGTCGAAGACCTCCCGGTCGGCGTCCAGCAGCGCGTCGAGATCATCAAGGCGCTGTCCCGCGACGCGAAGGTGCTGGTGTTCGATGAGCCGACAGCCGTTCTGACCCCGCAGGAGACCGACGAGCTGATGGTGATCATGCGTCAGCTGAAGGAGCAGGGAACGGGCATCGTCTTCATCACCCACAAGCTGCGCGAGGTCCGCGAGGTCGCGGACCGGATCACGGTCATCCGTCTCGGCAAGGTGGTCGGGGAAGTCGCCCCGACGGCGACCAATACGGAGATGGCATCGATGATGGTGGGCCGTCCTGTCGAGCTCACCGTGAAGAAGGAGCCGGCAACGCCCGGCGGGCCCGCACTGGTCGTCGACGATCTCTCGGTCATCGACCCGCTCGGTCAGCTGGTCGTCAACCGGGTCAGCTTCGAGGTCCGGGCCGGCGAGATCCTCGCCATCGCGGGCGTGCAGGGAAACGGCCAGACCGAACTCACCGAAGCCCTTCTGGGCCTCCAGCCGCGTGTCACCGGCACGATCGCGCTCGACGGCAAGCCGCTCACCGGACTCAGCGTGCGACGCGTCATCGACAGCGGCGTCGGATTCATCCCGGAGGACCGCAACGAGGACGGCCTCGTCGGCGAGTTCACCATCGCCGAGAACCTGATGCTCGACCGATCGACCGGCGCCCCGTTCGTCAAGGCAGGCAACCTGCAGCTCGGCTACCTGAACGAATTCGCGGAAGAGAAAGTGCGCGAATTCGACGTGCGTTCGCAGGGCATCGAGACCAAGGTCGGAGCGCTCTCCGGCGGCAACGCCCAGAAGGTGGTCCTCGCCCGCGAACTCAGCCGCGAGCTGCGCCTGTTCGTGGCGGCCCAGCCCACCCGTGGACTCGATGTCGGGTCGATCGAGTTCGTGCACAAGCGCATCGTCGCCACGCGCGACGCCGGGCTGCCGGTGATCGTGGTCTCGACCGAGCTCGATGAGGTCGAGGCGCTCGCCGACCGGATCGCCGTGATGTATCGCGGGGGAATCGTCGGAATCGTCCCTGGAGGGACATCGCGTGAGGTGCTCGGCCTGATGATGGCTGGCGAGCATCCGGCCGGAGCGGAGGTGGCAGCATGAGCCAGATCGACACCGCACCGAAGCCCGACACGGCGCCGCCGGCCACCGAGCCGCCGTCGCGGTGGCAGATCGCGCTTCGCGACATCATGGGCGGCAGCGTGATCATCTCGATCCTCGCCGTCGTCATCGCCCTCGTCATCGGCGCCATCCTCATCGCCCTGACCGATCCGGGCGTGCAGAAGGCGTCGGCGTACTTCTTCTCCCGGCCGGCCGACACCTTCAACGCGATCTGGACCTCGGTCTCGAGCGCCTACCTCTCGCTCTTCCAGGGCTCGATCTACAACTTCGGGCGACCGACGTTCGCAGCGGGCATCCGACCCCTGACGGAGTCGCTGACCTTCGCGACCCCGCTCATCGCCGGCGGTCTCGGAGTCGGGCTCGCGTTCCGGGTCGGGATGTTCAACATCGGTGGCCGCGGACAGATCCTGATCGCGGCGGGCGTCGCGGGCTGGGTCGGCTGGTCCTTCAACCTGCCACCCGTCATCCACCTGATCGTCGCCATCCTCGCGGGCCTCGCCGGCGGAGCGCTGTGGGGTGGTATCGCGGGTCTGCTGAAGGCGAGAACGGGCGCCCACGAAGTGATCGTGACGATCATGCTCAACTACGTGGCGTTCTACCTGATCTCGTACTTCCTTCGCACGCCCGGCCTGTTCCAGGCGCCGGGGTCGAACAACCCGAAGTCGCCGCCGATCCACCCGAACGCGATCCTCCCACCGATGTTCGGCGACCAGTACAACCTCACGTGGGCGTTCGTCATCGTCATCGGCCTCACCGTGCTGGTCTGGTGGATCCTCAACCGGTCGTCCCTCGGTTTCCGCTTCCGAGCAGTGGGCGAGAACCCGAACGCTGCGCGTGTGGCCGGTATCGACGTGAAGAACATCTACTTCGTGGCCATGCTCATGTCGGGCGCCCTCGTCGGCTTCGCCGGTATCAACCAGGCACTCGCCACCTTCCCGCAGGGCATCACCGCCGACCTCGACGCGAGCATCGGCTTCGACGCGATCACGGTCGCGCTGCTCGGACGTTCCCGCCCCTGGGGCATCTTCATCGCCGGACTGCTGTTCGGGGCACTCAAGGCGGGGTCGTTCACGATGCAGGCCGCCAACAACATCCCGATCGACATCGTGCTCGTCGTCCAGTCCCTCATCGTGCTGTTCATCGCAGCGCCGCCGCTCGTTCGTGCGATCTTCCGGCTGCCGACGCCGGGCACAGAGCCCAAGAGGCAACGACCCATCGTGACGAAGGAGGTGGCGGCGAAATGAGCGCAGCAACCACGACCGCTCCCATGGATGCCGGCCCCATCGTCCTCGAGAAGACGCAGATCAAGAGCTGGAAGGCTCCGATCGCTCTCGGCGTCTTCGCCGTCATCAGCGTCATCCTCTTCATCGGGTTGCCCCGAGAGGGCACCAGCAGCTTCCGGTTCACCGAGCCCGGAGACGCGATCAAGCTTTCGGTGCTCACGGTTCCGACCCACGCCACCGGCGTCATCGTGGCGATCATCTGCGTACTGCTCGCCGCGACCAGCTGGTACCTCGTCTGGCGGGTCGGCAAGTCGCCGCTCTGGCTCGCGATCGTCTTCGTGGCCGTCTTCATGTTCGGCTTCCTCACTTGGGCCGCAGCCGGCCACACCGTCCCGTTCACCGGGCTCCTCCTCGGCAGCGTGAGCCTCTCCGTCCCGCTCGTCTTCGGCGCGCTCGGAGGCGTCATCTCCGAGCGCGGCGGCGTGGTCAACGTGGCGATCGAAGGTCAGCTCCTCGCCGGCGCCTTCGCGGCTGCGGTCATCGCCTCGGCGACCCGCAACGTCTTCGCCGGGCTCATCGGAGCGATGGTCGCCGGGGTGCTGGTCTCGTTCATCCTGGGTGCGTTCGCCATCAAGTACCTCGTCGACCAGGTGATCGTCGGTGTCGTCCTCAACGTCCTCGTCACCGGTCTCACCAGCTTCCTGTTCTCGCAGGTGCTCTCGGCGAATCCGACGGTGCTCAACGCTCCGCCGCGACTCGGGCGCTTCCCGATTCCGCTGCTCAGCGACATTCCCATCATCGGTCCGGTGCTGTTCAACCAGTCGCTGATCGTCTACTTGATGTACATCGCGATCTTCGCGGTGTGGTTCGGCCTCTTCCACACACGCTGGGGCCTGCGTCTCCGCTCGGTCGGAGAGCACCCGCGCGCAGCGGACACGGTCGGCATCAACGTGACCGGAACCCGGTTCTGGAACGTGTCGCTCGCGGGCGCCGTCGCCGGTCTGGGAGGCGCGTACTTCACGCTGGTGTCGGCGCCGGGCTTCGGCAAAGAGATGACGGCGGGCGCGGGCTTCATCGCCCTGGCCGCAGTGATCTTCGGGCGCTGGGATCCTATCCGTGCCACACTGGCGGCCCTCCTGTTCGGTTTCGCGTCGTACCTGCAGACCACACTCGGCATCATCGGATCGCCCGTACCGAGCGAGTTCATGCTGATGCTCCCGTACCTCGTGACGATCTTCGCCGTCGCAGGCCTGGTCGGTGTCTCCCGCGCGCCGGCCGCCGACGGCAAGCCGTACATCAAGTAGGCGAGCGCATGACCGACGAGACGATCGACTGGGATGCGCTGCGCGAGGCCGCGCGCTCCGCCATGACTCACGCATACGCGCCGTACTCCGAATTCCCGGTCGGCGCCGCCGCCCTCGTCGACGACGGCCGCATCGTTTCCGGGTGCAACGTGGAGAACGCCAGCTACGGCGTGACACTCTGCGCCGAATGCGGGCTCGTCTCTGCGCTGCACCTCAGCGGCGGCGGACACCTGGTCGCCTTCACCTGTGTGGACGGGCACGGCAACATCCTGATGCCGTGCGGCCGGTGCAGGCAGCTGCTCTACGAGCACTCGGCGCACGGGATGCTGCTCGAGACTGTCTCGGGCATCCGCACGATCGAGGAGGTGCTGCCCGATGCGTTCGGGCCGCGCACCCTGACCGACTACAAACGCTGACCGACGACAAAGGACAGAACCAGATGAGCGACACCGCCACCAGCGGCGGGGTCGAGGCGTTCGACGCCGTCGACCTGATCCACACGAAACGCGACAAAGGCGAACTGTCGACCGCTCAGATCGACTGGCTGATCGACGCGTACACGCGCGGCTACGTCGCCGATGAGCAGATGTCGGCGATGACCATGGCGATCTTCCTCAACGGCATGACGCGGCGCGAGATCCGCGACATGACCATGGCGATGATCGCCAGCGGCGAGCGGATGAGCTTCGAAGGCCTCGGCAAGCCGACCACCGACAAGCACTCCACGGGCGGGGTCGGCGACAAGATCACCCTTCCGCTGATGCCCCTCGTCGCGGTCTTCGATGTCGCGGTACCGCAGCTGTCGGGGCGCGGGCTCGGCCACACCGGTGGCACCCTCGACAAGCTGGAGAGCATCCCGGGCTGGCGCGCCAATCTCACCAACCAGGAGATGTTCGACCAGCTGCGGGACGTCGGCGGTGTGATCTGCGCCGCCGGAAGCGGCCTCGCGCCGGCCGACGGCAAGCTGTATGCGCTTCGCGACATCACCGGGACGGTCGAGGCGATCCCGCTGATCGCTTCGTCGATCATGAGCAAGAAGATCGCCGAAGGCACGGGCGCGTTGGTGCTCGATGTGAAGTTCGGATCCGGTGCGTTCCTCAAGGACATCGAACGGTCGCGCGAACTCGCACGCACGATGGTCGACCTCGGGCGCGATGCCGGTGTCGCCACGTCGGCTCTGCTCACGAACATGAACGTGCCTTTGGGCCTCGCGATCGGCAACGCCAACGAGGTTCGCGAATCCGTCGAGGTCCTTGCCGGTGGCGGGCCGGCGGACATCGTGGAACTCACGGTGGCCCTCGCGCGGGAGATGCTCGCCCTCGCCGGCAAGACCGATGTCGACGTCGAGGCCGCCCTGACGGACGGCCGTGCCATGGACAAATGGCGCGAGGTGATCCGCGCCCAGGGCGGCGATCCGGATGCGGCCCTCCCGGTCGCGAAGGAGACGCACACGGTCGTCGCCGACCGCGACGGAGTGCTCGTCGAGCAGCAGGCGCTGCCGTTCGGCATCGGCGCGTGGCGACTCGGCGCCGGACGCGCCCGCAAGCAGGACCCGGTGCAGCACGCGGCGGGGATCGACCTGCACGCCAAGCCGGGCGACACGGTGCGGGCGGGCCAGCCGCTCTTCACGCTCTCGGCCAACGAGCCCGCGCGCTTCGAGCGCGCCCTCGAAGCTGTGCAGGGCGCCTGGCGGATCGGCGACCCCGGCGAGCCCGTGCTCGACGGCGGCCCCCTCATCGCCGACCGCATCTCCTAGCGATTAGGTGCCACGAATTCCGCTTCCCCGAGCCTTGAAGCGTAACTCGTGGAACCTAATCCGAATCGGGCCAGCCGCGCGAGCGCAGTGCTTCTCGTGTTCGCGCAGACGCTTCTCGAAGATGCATTTGCTTGTTCACGCGGATCGTGATCCAGCCGGCCGCGATCAGATCGTTGTGTCTGACCACGTCTCGCGAGTACTGATAGTCGTCGAGGCGATGCTGTTCGCCGTCGTATTCGACAAGCACTCGGAAACCGGTGTACACAAGATCGCCTATCGCGATCCGATGACCCGTACTGTCGAAAATAGGGATGTTCAACTCCGGCTCGGGAAGTCCGGCCCGCATGAGCTCAAGTCGTAAGGCGGTCTCCATGGGTGAAGCGACATTCGGCCGGATGAGGTTGAACGCATCCGCGAGCCTCTTGGACCCATGTCCCTGTCCGAACGCGATTACAGCTTCCTCGATTTCCGACGAAGTTGCGAGGGGACGCGACATTCCAGCTAGTCGATCTCCCGCCGCGATCAATTCGTCGAGCGAGAGAATGCTCGCCAACTGGCACCAGGCGTAGGCCGGGAGTGCGAGTGGGAGCTGGGCGATACGGCCCACCTTGACGCGAGACCTTTCCGCGCGGTGGCCGACGACACCCGCCCTCCGCGGTGCTCGAGTCGGTGCGAACGACGAAACGTGGATGGTCGTATCCTGTTCCAACCGGCGGGGGAGCGGAAGCCCGTGGAGTCGAGCCGCTGTGACGTGGCTGAAGAAGTGGTCTGGCTTGAGCACGAGGGCCAGCGCCGAGCAACGCTGCAGCAGCGTGCGGTCCATTCCTGCTGGAACTCGAATTCCATGAAACGGCCTTGCCAGGTCTTCTGCATACGTGCGACGGAGTCCGACGCCGTGATCTCGCGCGTCAGCGATGGTGAATGGCCCGCCAGCGAGGGTGTCGGGAAGCGGTGCGACCTTGCGGGGCATCATCGATTGTCCAACGGGAGAGAGCGACGGCCGCCCGACGGAGTTTGACCTGTGGAAACATCACCGGCGGCTCCGATGTGTGGATACCTATATAAAACTAACTTCCATATATGAAACAATCGGAAGATGAGCACCACTGACCACAACCTGGCCGCCAAAGGCCGCGCCCGCATCGACTGGATTCGCTCCCGCATGCCCCTCCTCGCGCAGGCCCGTGAGCAGTTCGCGGTGAGCCGGCCGTTCGCCGGGCATCGCATCGGGATGTCCCTCCACCTCGAACCCAAGACCGCCGTCCTCCTCGAGACCCTCGCCGCGGGCGGCGCTGAGATTATCGCGACTGGCAACTTCGGCTCCACACAGGACGACACGGTCGCAGCGCTTCGCGAGGCCGGTATGACCGTGTTCGGAACGCGCGCCGACACCCTCGAGCAGCACGGCGCCAACGTGGCGGCCGTGCTCGACAGCGCTCCGCGCATCCTTCTCGACAACGGCGCCGATCTGGCGGCGGGAATCGTCGAGCGCGGCGCCCAGGCGTCGATAATCGGCGGCACGGAGGAGACGACCTCGGGTGCCGACCGTCTCCGCGGCGAGCTAGCCGGAGCCGTCCCGTTCCCGGTCGTCGTGATCAACGACAGCCGTCTGAAAGCGATCGGCGAGAACCGTCACGCGGTCGGCCAGTCGATCGTCGAGAGCTTCATGCGCATCACCAACCTGATGGTTCCGGGGCGCCACGTCGTCGTCGTCGGCTACGGCTGGTGCGGCCGCGGCATCGCCCAGTACTTCCGTTCGCTGGGTGCACAGGTCGGGGTCGTGGAACGGGATGTCATGAAGGCGTTCGAGGCTGCTCTCGACGGGTTCCGGGTCGGGTCGCTCGCCGAGCTCGCCGGGTGGGCGGATGTCCTCATCACCGCCACGGGGCGCGAGGGCGTGGTGGGGTCCGAGACCTTCGATCTCCTCCGCGACGACGCCGTCCTCGGCAACTCCGGGCACTTCCCGTGGGAGATCGACGTCGCAGCGTTACGGGCCGGCGCCGTATCCATCGACCAGGTCGACGACGGAATCGAGCGGATCCACCGTGCGAATGGACGCCGCGTCGTGCTCCTGGCGGGGGGACGGATGTTCAACCTCGCCGGCCGCGAGCCGAAGGGCAACTCGCTCGAATCGATGGATCTGGGCTTCCTGCTGCAGGCGCTCTCGCTGGAGCGGGTGGCGACGGATGCGGCGCGCCTCGTTCCCGGCGCACAGCCCGTACCCGACGACATCGAGCGCCTGATCGCAGCACGGTTCCTCGAAGCTCTGGGAGCATCGCGCTGATGCCGAGCTATGCGGTGCCCGCCCTCGACAAGGGGCTCGACATCCTCGAGCTGCTTGCCGACAGCAACGACGGTCTCAGCCAGGCGCAGATCGCGACCGAGACGGGCCGCTCGGTGGGCGAGATCTTCCGCGTGCTCCAGACGCTGGAGCGGCGCGGCTACCTGGTCCGTGATCCCGCCTCGGGGCTGTACTCCGTTTCGCTGATGATGTTCGAGCTGGCCCACCGCAATCCGCCGTTGCGCGGGCTGGTGCAGGCAGCGCTGGGGCCGATGCGTCGACTGTCGACGTCATCCGGGCAGACCTGCAATCTGTCCGTTCTCGACGCCCGCCGGGTGCTCGTCATCGCCCAGGTGGAGAGCCCGGGCCCGTTCGGTTTCCAGGTCCGGGTCGGCGCCGAGTTCCCCGTCGAGAGCACGGCTACCGGAGCCGTGCTGCTCGCATCGGCCGGGACCGAGCTGAAGCGCGCCTACCTCGGCGACCTCTCGTCACGCGACCCCGAGGCGGCTGCCCGCCTCTCCGATGAGCTGGCGGAGGTCGCTGCGCGGGGGTACGCCCGTGAATCCGGGCGTCGGCTGGTCGGCATCGTGGACATCGTGTTCCCGATCGTGGGGACGGGCGGCTTTCCCGCCGTAGCGCTGACCGTCCCGTGCGCCGCGACGACCGATCCGGAAGTCGACGTCGACGAGGTCGTCGAACTGGCCAGGGACACAGCGGCAGAGATCTCTGAGGCCATCCGTCCACATCCGTGACAAGGCGGCTGCATCCGACCGCGCGGCCCCGATAGATTTGTCGTCATGAACACTGTGCCTGAGGAATTCCTGCTCGCCGGCGGTACGAGCATCACCGCGCTTCCGAAGGTCTCGCTGCACGACCATCTCGACGGCGGCCTGCGCCCCTCCACCATCATCGAACTCGGCGACGCGATCGGCCTCGACCTTCCCGCCGACGATGCGGTCACGCTCGGCCAGTGGTTCGCCGAACGCAGCAATTCCGGTTCGCTTGTCGAATACCTCAAGACGTTCGACCTCACCACGGCGGTCATGCAGACGAGGGAAGGCCTGGTACGGGTCGCGCGCGAGTTCGTACAGGATCTCGGCGCCGACGGCGTGGTCTACGGCGAGATCCGGTGGGCGCCGGAGCAGCACCTCAGTCGTGGCCTGACGCTCGACCAGGCCGTCGAAGCCGTGCAGGAAGGCATCGAGGAGGGCATCGACGACGTCAACCAGAACGGCAGCGGCATCCGTGTCGGCCAGCTCATTTCGGCGATGCGCCACACCAACCGGGCGTTCGAGATCGCCGAGCTCGCGGTCCGCCACCGCGACCGCGGCGCTGTGGGCTTCGACATCGCCGGCCCGGAAGCCGGTTTTCCGCCGTCGAATCACCGTCGGGCGTTCGACTATCTCGCCGAGCACTACTTCCCGGCGACGGTGCACGCCGGCGAAGCCGACGGGCTGGAGAGTATCCGCAGCGCGATCATCGACGGGCGGGCCCTCCGCCTCGGCCACGGCGTGCGCCTGGCCGAAGACATCGTGATCGAACGCCAGGACGACGAGAACACCTACGTCTCGCTCGGACCCCTCGCGCAGTGGGTCAAAGACCGTGAGATCGCACTGGAGACGAGCCCGTCGTCGAACCTGCAGACCGGCGCGATCGCAGCGTGGGGCGACGATCTCCTCGACCACCCGTTCGATCTGCTGTACCAGCTCGGCTTCCGGGTCACGGTCAACACCGACAACCGCCTGATGAGCGCCACCACACTCAGCCGGGAGCTGGCACTCCTCGCCGACGCCTTCGACTACGACCTGACCGACCTCGAGGTCTTCCAGTTGAACGCCGCGTCGTCGGCCTTCCTGCCCCTCGAAGATCGTGAGGAGTTGGCCGACATCATCACAGCAGGTTTCGAGGGTTCGTAAGCGCCCGGACGATACGCTTGGAGCATGCCCCTTCCGCCCCTTCCTGATTCCGCGATCACTGTCGGAGCGCACGCCTCCGACTGGCGGGAGGCCGTAGAACTCGCGGGTGAGGCACTTGCTCGTTCCGGTGCGACGACGCCCGGTTATGCGGCGCGGATGATCCAGGTCATCGACGAATTCGGCGCATACATCGTGATCGCTCCCGGCCTCGCGCTGGCGCACGCGCGCCCGGGTCCGGATGTGCTGGCAGATGGACTCTCGATCGTCACCCTCGACGAGCCCGTCGTCTTCGGGCATCCGCACAACGATCCTGTCGGCGTCGTGATCGGGCTCGCCGTGGCGACACCGGATGCGCATGTCACCAGCGTCGCGGAACTGGCCAATATCTTCAACGATCCCGGTGCGATCCCCGCGCTGGCCGCCGCCGCTGACGTCGGCGAGGTCCAGCGCATCATGGCTGCGAGCGGCGAGGAGGCGTCCCGGTGAAGATCGTCGCCATCTGCGGTGCCGGTATCGGAACTTCCGCCATCCTCAAGGTCAATGCCGAACGGGTTCTCGACCGGCTCGACATCGACGCCGAGGTGACCGCATCCGATGTGGCGAACGTCCGTGCCGTCGCATCCGACGCCCAGGTCATCCTGACTTCGCCTGAACTCGTGGATGCGATCGGCGACACCAACGCCGATATCGTCGTCATCGAGAACTATTTCGACCTCGAAGAACTCGAGGCGAAACTCGAGGCCGCCCTCGGCTGACTTGCGATCGGGTCAGGCGAGCAGGGCGCGCATCCCGTCCGCGAGTTCGCGAACGCGCGACTCGGCGGCGGAGCGACGCTCTGCTGCCGAGCCCTGGTCGCTCGACGCATCGATGTAGACCTTGAGCTTGGGCTCGGTTCCGCTCGGCCGCACCATCACGCGTGAACCGTCCTCCAGCCAGATGCGGAGGACGTCGCTCGGCGGGAGCGCGTCGAAACCGTCCTTGAGGTCGTCGATCTGGCTCACCGGCACCCCTCCGACGTCGGAGGGAGGCGTGGATCGCAGCCGCGCCATGATGACGTCGATGTCGGCGAGGTCCGTGACCCGCAGGGAGATCTGGTCGGAGGCGAAATGGCCGAATCGCTCGCTGAACCGGTCGAGCTGGTCGGCGATCGTCAGGTCGTCGGCCGCGAGTGACGACGCGAGATCGAGGAAGGCGACCGTCGCGGAGATGCCGTCCTTGTCGCGGACCACCTCCGGGTCGACGAGGTAGCCGAGAGCCTCCTCGAAGCCGAAGATCAGACCGGTCGCGCGCGACACCCATTTGAACCCGGTGAGGGTGTCCTGGAAATCGAGCCCGTATGCGTCCGCGACCGCCCTGAGCGCAGGGCTCGAGACGATGGAGCACGCGAGTGTGCCGTTCGGGCCGCTGTCTGTGGCCGCATCGGCTTCGGCCAGCTCTGCGGCGCGCCAACCCAGCAGTGCGCCCACTTCATTGCCGGTGAGGCGACGGTACTCTTCAGGGCTCGACGGGTCGGGGATGGCGATGGCCAGGCGGTCCGCATCCGGATCGTTGGCGACGACCAGCGCGACGCCCGCCTTCCGCGCCGTCGCGAAGGAGAGGTCCAGTGCACCCGGCTCCTCGGGGTTCGGGAAGGCGACGGTCGGGAACCGGGGGTCGGGGTCCACCTGCTCTGTGACCACGACGGGTGCGCTGAATCCGGCGCGCTCGAGAACGCGCGATGCGGTCTCCCAGCCGACGCCGTGCATCGCGGTATAGACGTACGAGACGGCCGCGCTGGGCGTCCGCGCGATGGCCGCGGTGGCTTCGATGTAGGCGTCGACGACGGATTCGGCGGCCACCTCGTACGCGTCCGATCGGGGCAACCCGGTGATCGGCGCTGCGGCGACGCGGAGGATGTGGGCCGCGATGTCCGCATCCGCTGGCGGCACGATCTGGGAGCCGTCGTCGATGCCGCCGAGGTACACCTTGTAGCCGTTGTCGTTCGGCGGATTGTGGCTTGCGGTGACCATCACACCGGCGCTGGTGCCGAGATGCCGTACCGCGAAGGCGAGCACCGGTGTGGGCAGCAGTCGCGGCAGGAGGATCGCACGAACACCGGCCCCGGCCATCAGCTCGGCCGTGTCTTGTGCGAAGATCGCCGAATTCTTGCGTCCGTCGTAGCCGATGACGACGGACGGGGTCGACCCTTCCGCGTGCTCGTGCAGATACGAGGCCAGCCCTGCTGCCGCCTGCGCCACCAGGACGCGGTTCATCCGGTTGGGTCCTGCCGCGATCTCGCCGCGGAGGCCGGCTGTTCCGAACGCGAGCCGTGCATCGAAGCGGGCGTGCAGGTCGTCGAGGGCCTCCGCTGAACCGGCCTCGGCGGCGATCACCAGCGAATCGAGTTCAGCGCGGGTCTCCGGGTCGGGGTCCTGTGCCATCCATGCCCGCGCCTGATCGAGCACGTCGGGTTGCGCGGCGCTCACAGCGCGTCCACGATCCGTGCCAGCAGAGCGCTGATCACCGGCTCGGCTTCACGGCCGGCCTCGATGACCTCCTGGTGGCTGAGGGGAGTCTTCTGGATGCCCGCAGCCAGGTTCGTGACCAGTGACATTCCGAGGATCTCCATTCCCGCCTGCCGCGCGGCGATCGCTTCGAGAGCGGTCGACATTCCGACGATGTGGCCGCCGATCGTCTTCGCCATCTGCACCTCGGCCGGCGTCTCGTAGTGCGGTCCGCGGAACTGGCAGTAGACGCCCTCGTCGAGCGTCGGGTCGATCGACCGGGCGAGCTGCCTGAGTCGGGCCGAATACAGGTCGGTGAGGTCGATGAACGTCGCCCCCTCGAGGGGCGAGTCGGCGGTGAGGTTGATGTGGTCGCTGATGAGGACGGGCGTGCCGGGCTTCCAGTGTTCCTTGATGCCTCCTGCGCCGTTCGTGAGCACCATCGTCGTCGCACCGGTCGCCGCCGCCGTGCGCACACTGTGAACGACCCGCCGCACGCCGTGGCCTTCGTAGTAGTGGGTGCGAGCCCCGATCACGAGGGCACGGTTGCCGTTGGGCAGCAGCACCGAGCGCAGCGTACCGACATGGCCCACGAGTGCGGGAGCGCCGAAGCCGACGATCTCGGTCGCAGGAATGGTCGCAGTGGTCTCCCCGATGAGATCGGCCGCTCTGCCCCAGCCGCTGCCGAGCGTGAGTGCGATGTCGTGGCGTGCGACGCCCGTCTTCTCAGCGATCGCTGCGGCGGCATCCCGGGCGACCTCGAACGGGTCGGCAGCAGGGTCATCGAGCGGGTTCTTGGTGGTGTCAGACATGGATCCACTCTATTGCGATCCCACTTTCGGGTGCTCGGGCCGTGTGGCGCTCATCGGCGCGGTTTGGCGGGCATCCCCGGAAGCGAGAGAATGAGTGCATGTCCTACGAGTTCGAGCGCAAGCAGAGAATCGCCGTACTCGGGGGAGGTCCCGGTGGGTATGAAGCGGCCCTGGCCGGCGCCCAACTCGGGGCCGTCGTGACCCTCGTCGAACGGGTCGGGGTCGGCGGCTCGGCCGTCATCACCGATGTTGTTCCCTCGAAGACGCTCATCGCGACGGCAGAGGCCACCAACGCGATCAGTGAGGCCGCCGACCTGGGTGTGCAGTTCTTCACCCGCGGGGAGTCCGGCAAGCCCGTTCGCCCCGAGATCGCCGTGAACCTCGCGGCCGTCAACAAGCGGGTCCTCGGTCTCGCGCGCCAGCAGTCGGAGGACATGAAATCCGAGCTCATCCGCGCCGGCGTGCGGATCGTCACCGGCGAGGGCCGGCTCGACGGTGCCGGCGCCGTGATCGTCTCGACGGCGAAAGGCGACACGGGTACTGATTTCGACCGGATCGAGGCGGACACGATCGTGGTCTCGGTCGGCGCGAGCCCGCGCATCCTGCCCTCTGCGCAGCCGGACGGCAAGCGCATCCTCACGTGGACCCAGCTCTACGACCTCCCGCACGTGCCGGAGCACCTTATCGTCGTCGGCTCCGGTGTGACCGGTGCGGAGTTCGCTTCCGCTTATACGGCACTCGGGTCGAAGGTGACGCTGATCTCCAGCCGCGACCAGGTGCTGCCGGGCGAGGATGCCGATGCCGCCCGAGTGATCGAGAACGTCTTCAAGCGCAACGGCATGACGGTCCTCTCGAAGTCGCGTGCAGAATCGGTCGAGCGCAATGAGGGCGGCGTCGTTGCGACGCTCTCCGACGGTCGGACCGTGCAGGGGAGTCACTGCCTGATGGCTGTCGGCTCGATCCCGAACACGGCGGGGATCGGCCTCGAGGAGGCGGGCGTGCAGCTGACGGCATCCGGTCACATCCGCGTGAACAGGGTGGCGCGCACGTCCATCCCCAACATCTATGCGGCGGGCGACTGCGCCGACCTGATGCCTCTCGCATCCGTCGCCTCCATGCAGGGACGTACCGCGGTGTTCCATGCGATGGGCGATGCGGTGAACCCTTTCGAACTCCGCAATGTGACGTCCAACATCTTCACCCAACCCGAGATCGCCACCGTCGGCTGGAATCAGAAGCAGATCGAAGAGGGCATCGCCCAGGGTGACATCTACAAGCTGCCGCTGAGGTCGAACCCGCGGGCAAAGATGCTCGGAATCCGCGACGGATTCGTCAAGCTGTTCGCCCGTACAGGTTCGGGAACCGTCATCGGCGGTGTCATCGTGGCGCCGCGAGCGAGCGAGCTGATCTTCCCGCTGGCGCTGGCGGTGGAGCACCGCCTGACGGTCGACCAGGTCGCCCGGGCCTTTACGGTGTACCCGTCGCTGTCGGGCTCGATCTCCGAGGCCGCGCGCGCAATGCACATCGTCCTGTAGGGCCGCGCTGCGCGCGTCCCGCCCCCTCAGGCCCGTCTCCCAGCGCGTCTGGTTCATAAAACAGGAGTTCGCGTCAACAGCGTGACGGATGGGGCAGATGTGCGCGCAATCGTGTCTCGTAGGCCACTCCTGTAACACGAACTCCTGTTTTATGAACGTCACGGTTGTCGCATTGAAGCCGGATTGACTCCTACACAGTTCCTGCTGGTCGTGGTGTTTTCCACAGATTCACGATCTCGGCTCGCTCAGGCTTCTACACCGGCCGAAGCTGAATCGCGTGCGAGAACTTCACGAAACAGTCCGACGCCTCGGTGACGTCGCTACCAGAGCCGAGCTCCTCAGATTCGGTCACCGTCCGCGAGAGTTGACGAATGCAGTTCGAACTGGCCGCCTTCACCGATTGCGCCGCGGGCACTATGCCACCGCGACTGCCACACCGGCTCAGCGGGCCGCGGTCGCCTTGGGGGGCCGGCTCTCTTGTGGGAGCGCGGCATCGACGTACGGTCTCTGGTCGGGTACCGACGCGACCCTGCATATCGCAGTGCCGCCGACGGCGTCGCGGCTCGAGACGACCGGTATGGATGCTGTCATCCGTGTTCACTGGCAGGACGACCTCCAGGAATCTGAATCCTGGCGCGTAAGCCTGGCGGACTGCCTGAGGGGAGTGGTGCGGTGCAACTCTTCGGAGTCGGCCGTCGCCACGCTCGACACGGCGATCACACTCAAGAAGCTCGAGCGGCGGGCGATCGGCCGGATCTTCGCAGGCGAGCCGATCGCATCGCGCATCATCTCGTCCCGCGCGCGGCCGGGCTCTGACTCAGGCGTGGAATCTCTCGCCCGGCAGCGGCTGCAGGACCGAGGGCTCGCGGTTGAACAACAGGTCGCCGTTCCAGGCGTCGGACGAGTCGACATGCTGGTCGAGGGGCGGCTCTTCATCGAGATCGACGGCTTCGAATTCCACTCGTCGCCGCGCGCCTTCGCACAGGATCGCCGACGCGATGCCGCCTTCGTCCTCGGAGGGCTTCAGCGGCTCCGTTTCGCGGCTACCGATGTGCTCCATGAGTGGAGCCGAGTCGAGCGCACGGTCCTGGAGGTGCTTGGGCCCACACGCAGCGCGTTCATAAAACAGGAGTTCGTGTGACAGGAGTGGACTGGAGCGGCCGAATAGGTGCCGAATGATGCATCAGGTGCCAGGCAAATCACCCGAACTCCTGTTTTATGAACAGGCGTGCGGAGGCGGCGCGCGACGGGTTGGGACGGGTCGCGGCGGGGCGGGCGGCTCAGCTGATGTTGAGCAGCAGGTGCCCGGATGACACCGTGGCGCCGACCGTCGTGTTGATCCCGGAGACCGTGCCGTCCTTGTGAGCGGTGAGCGGCTGCTCCATCTTCATCGCCTCGAGCACGAGGACGAGATCGCCTTTGACGACCTGGTCGCCGTTGTCCACGGCAAGCTTCACCACGGTGGCCTGCATGGGCGCGGTGATCGAGTCGCCGGTGGCGGTGTCGACCGCGTGGGCTCCGCCTCGGCGCCGAGGCGCCGGCGTGCTGGCGATGTCGGCGCCGGCCGAAGTCAGGAGCCTGCCCGGGAGGCTGACCTCGATGCGCTTGCCTTCGACCTCGACGACGACGCTGTGGCGCTGCTGGCTCGGCAGGGCCGCACCGAGCGAGCCGCTCCACGGTTCGATCTCGTTCTGGAACTCGGTTTCGATCCAGCGCGTGTAGACCGAGAACGGTTCGCCGTCCTGCGGTGCGAATGCCGGGTCGCGCACGATGGCGCGATGGAAGGGGAGGACAGTGGGCAGACCCGCGACCTCGAATTCGTCGAGCGCACGACGCGACCGCTCCAGGGCGTCCTCGCGGGTTGCGCCCGTGACGATCAGCTTGGCGAGGAGGGAGTCGAACGACCCGGAGATCACGTCGCCGGCCTGGACGCCGCTGTCGACGCGCACGCCGGGTCCGCCGGCGGGCTTGAAGACGTGGATGGGACCAGGGGAGGGGATGAATCCGCGCCCCGCGTCCTCGCCGTTGATGCGGAACTCGAAGGAGTGGCCGCGGGCGATCGGGTCGTCGTAGTCGAGCGTGCCCCCTTCGGCCAGGCGGAACTGTTCGCGGACGAGGTCGATCCCGGTGACCTCCTCGGAGACCGGATGCTCGACCTGCAGCCGCGTGTTCACCTCGAGGAACGACACGGTGCCGTCTTTGCCGATGAGGAATTCGCACGTGCCGGCGCCCAGGTAGCCCACCTCTTTGAGGATCGCCTTGGATGCGCGGTACAGCTCATCCGTCTGCGCGGCCGTGAGGAACGGTGCGGGTGCCTCTTCGACGAGCTTCTGGTGGCGGCGCTGCAGCGAGCAGTCGCGGGTGGAGACGACGACGACGTTGCCGTAGGCGTCGGCGAGGCACTGGGTTTCGACATGGCGGGGCTGGTCGAGGTATTTCTCGACGAAGCATTCGCCGCGTCCGAAGGCCGCGACGGCTTCGCGGGTGGCCGATTCGAAGAGTTCGGCGACTTCGTCGCGGGTGCGTGCGACCTTGAGCCCGCGCCCGCCTCCACCGAATGCGGCCTTGATCGCCACGGGGAGTCCGTACTGGTCGACGAAGTCGAGCACCTCGGCTGCGTCGGCCACCGGGTTGAGCGTGCCCGGCGCGAGCGGAGCGCCCACCTTCTCTGCCACGTGCCGTGCGCTGACCTTGTCGCCGAGCCGTTCGATGGCGTCGGGGGACGGGCCGATCCAGGTGAGTCCTGCACCGATCACAGCCCGGGCGAAGTCGGCATTCTCGGCGAGGAACCCGTAGCCGGGGTGCACGGCGTCGGCGCCGGAGCGCCGTGCGACGGAGAGGAGCTTCTCGATGACCAGGTAGGTCTCGGCGCTCGTCGTGCCGTCGAGTGCGTACGATTCGTCCGCCAGCTTGACGTGGAGGGCGTCCCGGTCCTGGTCCGCGTAGACCGCGACCGAGCCGATTCCGCTGTCCTTCGCGGCGCGGATGACCCGGACGGCGATTTCGCCCCGGTTGGCGATGAGGACCTTGGTTATGCGTGGCACAGTTCTCTAGCCTATGCCGCCCGGGTGCACCCCTTTTGGGTGAACCCGACAAAAATGGGATGCTAGAGGGTCGGGAAGCCTACAAAGCGCGGTTCCACAGGGTGGGCCAGCTCACGCCCAGTTCGATGAAGAGTTCCCGCACGGTTGCGAGTGAGAGTCCCACAACGGTGCTCGGGTCGCCGTCGATCCGGGTGATGAACGGTCCGCCGAGGCTGTCGACGGTGAACGCTCCTGCCACTTCGAGCGGCTCCCCGGTCGCGATGTACGCGTCGATCTCGTCGTCGCTGATGTCGGAGGCGAACGTCACGGTCGCGACGGCCGTCGCGCCGGTCGCTGCGTTGGTGCGCCCACCCCGGTGGTCGATCAGCCAGTGTCCGGAGTGCAGGCGGCCGGTGTCGCCGCGCTGGGAATGCCAGCGTGCGCGTGCGACCTCGGGCGTGTGGGGTTTGCCGAAGACCGAGCCGCCGATCTCGAATGCCGAGTCCCCGCCCAGGATGAACCCGTCGATGGGCTGACCGTCGACCCGTTCGCCGACGACGGCCTCGGCTTTGGCCTGGGCGAGCAGCTGCACCATGGCCGAGGGGCCGAGAGGCCCGCTGGTCGACTCCGCCCGCGCGACGGTGGCCGGTTCGTCCACCTGGGAGGGGACGACGATCGGCTCGACTCCCG
Source organism: Leifsonia tongyongensis (assembly GCF_010686705.1). Taxonomy (GTDB): domain Bacteria; phylum Actinomycetota; class Actinomycetes; order Actinomycetales; family Microbacteriaceae; genus Diaminobutyricibacter; species Diaminobutyricibacter tongyongensis. Next base: position 123,378 of record NZ_JAAGWY010000003.1, read on the forward strand.
CAGCGCGCAGGAGTGCCAGCCGGGCGGGGGACGTTGAGGCGAGGTAGAGGCGCATGTCTTCCTTCGTGCGTGGCGTCGCGCGGTGTGCGATGCTCGACGGATGCCACAGGATGATGTCGAACTCGAGATTACCAACGTCGCGCACGGTGGCGTCTTCGTCGCCCGCTTCGACGGCCGCGTGGTCTTCGTCCCTGACACGATGCCGGGGGAGCGCATCCGTGCCCGCATCACCGACACCACCCACGACCGGTTCTGGCGCGCCGAGACCCTCTCCGTGATCGACGCTGCGCCCGAGCGGCAGGCGCACCTGTGGCCGGCGGCGTCGGTCGAGAAGCCGCCGTCGAAGCGTGCAGGGGGTGCCGAGTTCGGCCACATCCGGCTCGACCACCAGCGCGAACTGAAGCGGCGCGTGATCGTGGACGCCCTCGCGCGCATGGCGAAGATCGACCGCGACGTCACGGTCGAGCCGGCCGGCGCCGCAGTGGCAGGGGTCGAGCCGGAGTCGCCGGATGGTTCGGGATGGCGCACACGTGTGCGCCTGCAGGTCGCGCCCGACGGTGCGTTCGGGCCTTTCGCCTCGCGCTCGCACCACGTCGTCGAGGTGGACGATCTTCCGCTGGCCACGGAGCGCGTCGCTGAGTCGGCTCCGTTCGGCCAGCGTTTCGCGGGTGCCGAGTCGATCGACGTCGTCGCTACGACCGGCGGTTCGGCACACGTCCTGGTGAACGACGCTCCCGTGAAAAGGGGTCGGCGTACGATCCGCCCCCGTCACCGCCCGATGCTGGTGCGCGAGCGCGTCGGCGATCGGGAGTTCCAGCTCGATGCCCGTGGGTTCTGGCAGGTTCACCGCCTTGCGGCGGCAACGCTGACGGAGGCCGTGCAGTCTGCGGTGGACGAGGCGCTGTTCGACCCGCGCGCGGCCAACCTCGACCTGTACGGCGGGGTGGGGCTGCTCGCAGCCGCGATCGGCGATCGCTTCGGCAGCACTGTGCGGATCACGTCGGTGGAGGGTGACGAGACGGCGACGGATCACGCCGCCGAGAATCTCGCGGAGTGGATCGGCGCGAACGCCGTCACCGAGCGCGTCGAACGGTTCGTCACGGGCCTCGCCGCTGAGGCGTCCCCCGCAGAGCGCTCACGGTTCCGCGCCGCAACGGTCATCCTCGATCCTCCGCGCTCGGGTGCGGGCAGGGCGGTCGTCGACGCGATCGCCGAGCTCTCCCCGGCGCAGGTCGTGTACGTCGCCTGCGACCCGATCGCACTGGCGCGCGATCTCGCGACGTTCGCCGGTCACGGCTACGAACTCGGCTCCCTGAGAGCGTTCGACCTGTTCCCGAACACGCACCACGTCGAGGCGGTGGCGATGTTGTCCAGGTGACCGCGCCATCCCGGGCGGCCCCGTGTTACCGCACTACGATGAACATCATGGTGAGGGTGGCAATCGTAGATGATCATGAGTCTGTGCGGCTCGGCTTGAAGGCAGCATGCCAGGAGGCCGGGTACGACGTGGTCCTCACGGCTGCGACCGTGGACGAATTCGTCGCCGAACTCGGCGACCGCGAGTGCGAGGTGGTCGTACTCGACCTCTCACTGGGCGACGGCTCCCGGGTGACCGACAACGTGAAGCGGGTTCAGGCGACCGGGGCGGCCGTGCTCGTGCACAGCATCGCGGACCGGGTGGCGAGTGTCCGCGAGGCCCTCGCCGCCGGCGCTGCGGGCGTGATCCCGAAATCGTCCCCGACGACGACGGTCATGGCGGCGATCGCCACGGTCGCTAGCGGCGACGTCCTGAACAATCTGGAGTGGGCGACGGCGATCGACGCCGACAGCGACTTCGCGAAGGCCCAGCTGGGCCGCCGGGAGCGCGATGTGCTGCACCTGTACGCATCCGGGCTTCCCCTCAAGGCGGTCGCCGCCCAGCTCGGCATCGCCAACTCGACGGCGCGCGAGTACCTCGACCGCATCCGGGTGAAATATGTCGAGGTCGGGCGCCCGGCCCCCACGAAGGTCGACCTGTTGCGACGCGCGGTGGAGGACGGCATCCTGCCCGGGCTCGACCCCGATACCGGCAATGAGCGCAACTAACGGGCCCGCTCGCGCGCTTCCCGGCCAGAACCAGCCGAGGAACCCGATCAGCCGGGCCCGGTTCGAGCGGATCGCCGGTCGCAGTGTCTCGGCATTCGGGCTCGTGTTCGGGCTTCAGACCTTTCCGGTCGCGATTGCGCAACTCCCTGCACTGAAGGCGCCGTGGGGGATGGTCGGCGTCGTCGTCGTCTTCGGTCTGCTCGCGATCATCCCGATCCTCGCGATCGCGCAGGTCTACGTGCGGACGGCGATGGGCACCTTCGCCGTCGTGTACCTGATCAGCGTGGTGACCTGGCCCCTTCTGGCTGTGAACCCCGATGCCATCGGTCAGAAGCCGTGGGTCTGGTTCCTCTGCACCGTGGCTACGGCGTACGCGGCGGTCGCGTTTCCGTTGTGGCTTGCCGCGGCATACACCTTCATCACGCCGATCGCCTACGGGATCATCCGCGCGCTGCCTTCCGGCGGCGGTGTCGGTGCCGAGATCGCCGGTCTCGACTCGGTCTACGCCATCATCCTGGGTGGCGTGATCCTCGTGATCATCGCGATGCTGCGCCAGGCCGCGTCGGCCGTCGACGACGCGCAGAGCGCGGCGCTCGCCAAGTACGCGATCGCGGTGCGCCAGCACGCCACTGAGGTCGAGCGTGTCCAGGTCGACGCGATCGTGCATGACAGCGTGCTGACGACGCTCCTGTCGGCCGCGAGCGCGCGGACGCCGGAGGCGAAGGCGCTGGCCGCGCGGATGGCGTCCGACGCGATCGGCCATCTCCACGCCGCCGAGGCTGCTGACCCCGAGGACCAGACCCTTGTCGGCCTCGACCGGTTGAGCGACAGGATCACGGCTGCGGCGGCCGCCTTCTCGTCGCCGTTCGCGATCGATGTCCGCGACGTCGAGGTGCACACGGTTCCGGTCCACGTGACCGAGGCGGTGTATTCGGCGACCGTGCAGGCGATGGTGAACAGCATGCAGCACGCGGGCGGCCCGTCAGTGCACCGGTCGCTGGAGATCCTGGGCGGCGGTCCGCTGGCGACGGTTCAGGTCACCGTCCGCGACGAGGGCGCTGGTTTCGACCAGGGCGAAGTGCCTGCCGAACGCCTCGGGCTGCGGGTCTCGATCCGCGAGCGCCTGTCGAAGGTCGGGGGTCTGGCGCGCATCACGTCCCGACCGGGCGAGGGCACAACGGTCATGATCATGTGGCCGGCTTCTGAGGACGACGAGAGCGCCGTACCCGTCGAGGCGGATGCACGTGCCGACGGTTCGGAGGTCGCATCGTGATCACCCTCCCTCGTGCGCTCTTCCTGGGGCTCGGTGCCCTGTTCTCGGCGTATCACCTCTTCCTCGCTCTCTCGTCCCTGTCCATCCCGCAGAATTCGGGACCGACGATCGCAGCGATGATCCTGTACGCCGTCGCGACCGTCATCAGCCTGTGGCCGACCAGCCCGACCCGCATGCCGGTGTGGCTGGCGGCGTTCGACCTGGCCGTGTGCGTCGCGGTGCCGATCCTCGTGACCAGCCAGCTCGATCCGGCGAAGGACAACGGCTACGCCACCTGGTACGTCGCAGCTGTCGGAACCCTGATGACGATCGCGGCCGTGCGGCGCCAACAGCTCGCCGCGTGGATCGGCGTGGGCTTCCTGGCCGTCCAGACGATCGTCTGGGCCGGTTTCCCGGCGCTGGCCGGGCTCGGGGTCATCGGCAGCGTCGTGTGGGTGGGGATCGCCGTGGTGATCTCCGGTTCGCTGGCGAAAGCCGGCCGGGATGCGCTGCAGTTCGCGCGCGCTGAGCGTGAGGCGACGGAGTGGCAGGCGGCACAGGAGGCGCACGTCATGGAGCGTCAGCTCCGGTTGCGCCAGACCTACCGGGTCGCGGCTCCCATGCTCGCGGAGATCGTTCGCAGGAACGGGGACCTGACGGAGGCGGAACGCCGCGAGTGCCGGTATCTCGAGGGCGCGATCCGCGACGAGATCCGGGGACGCAAGCTGCTCAACGACGACGTGCGCCGCCAGGTGATGGATGCGCGCCGCCGGGGTGTCGTCGTCAGTCTCCTCGACGAGGGCGGTATCGACGACCTCGACGAGCCGGCGCTCGGTGTCGTGCTCGGGCGGCTCGCGGAGGCGATCCGGGGTACGACGACGGACAAGCTGATCGTGCGCACGGTGCCCCGCTCGTCGAAGACGGCCGTGACGGTGGTGGGATTGCGGATGTCGGACGACGACGCCAACGCGCTCGGCTCGGATGCGACGGATGACGAGGTCGATCTCTGGCTGGAGATCCCTCGGCCGTTCGTCGACGCCTGACACGCACGAGGCGCCCTGACACGGAGAAAGGGCCGGCTGTTCAGCCGGCCCTTCTCGAAAACCCCGAGTCAGGGCGACAACCCGAATATCGCCCTGACTCGCCCCCAAAACACTCGCCCGCTTACCCTAGTCGGCGAGTGATTGGCGGTGTAACTCACGAAGAGAGACACCTAGCAATAACAATATTGACGGGTTGCGCGAAAGTAGAAAAGTCGTCATTTTGGGGGACAGGAGGGGGACACCTCACTTTTCACCCGGCTTCATTGTCCGCGGAATCACGCGTGACCCGCAAGAGGGGGGTCACGAAACCGGGCTCAAGTGGGGTACAGATGTCAGCCGGTGAAGCCTCGCCACGAGCCGTCGCTCGGCGTGAGGGGGCTGCGAAGGGCGCGCTGGCTGCGCTCCCATGCGCTGGCTCCACGAGGGGAACGCACGGCCCGGTCGGCCGCCCGCTCCGCGATCGCAGCGGTCAGCACGGCCGTCACCGCGGCGACCTCGTCGGCGGTGACGCCTCGCGTGACGAACGTGATCTCGCCCGCGTCCTCCGTCTCGGTCACAGCGGGATGTTCCCGTGCTTCTTGGGCGGCAGCGAGGCCCGCTTCGTCCGCAGGGCCCTGAGCGCCTTGATGATGGCGACGCGGGTCGCTGCCGGTTCGATGACGCCGTCGAGTTCGCCGCGCTCGGCCGCGAGGAACGGGCTCGCGACGTTGTAGGTGTACTCGTTGGCGAGCTTGGTGCGCACGGCCGCGACGTCCTCGCCGGCTTCCTCGGCGCGCTTGATCTCCCCGCGATACAGGATGTTCACCGCGCCCTGTCCGCCCATGACGGCGATCTCCGCCGTCGGCCAGGCGTAGTTGAGGTCGGCGCCGAGCTGCTTCGAGCCCATCACGATGTACGCGCCGCCGTATGCCTTGCGAGTGATGATCGTGACCAGGGGAACGGTCGCTTCGGCGTACGCGTAGAGCAGCTTCGCACCGCGCCGGATGACGCCCGTCCACTCCTGATCGGTGCCGGGGAGGTAGCCGGGCACGTCGACGAGCGTGAGGATCGGAATCGAGAACGCGTCGCAGAACCGCACGAACCGGGATGCCTTCTCGCCTGCGTCGATGTTCAGCGTGCCGGCCATCGCGCTCGGCTGGTTGGCGACGATGCCGACCGACCGGCCCTCGACGCGGGCGAACCCGATCACGATGTTCGGGGCGAACAGCGGCTGGATCTCCAGGAAGTCGCCGTCGTCGACGATGTGCTCGATGATCGACTTCACGTCGTACGGCTGGTTGGGGGAGTCGGGGATGATCGTGTTGAGTTTGCGGTCCGCGTCGGTGACCTCGAGTTCGGCGTTCGACTCGTACACCGGCAGTTCCGCGAGGTTGTTGTCGGGGAGGAATCCGAGGAGTGTTCGCGCGTAGTCGAGCGCGTCCTCTTCGTCACTGGCGAGGTAGTGGCTGACGCCGGAGATCTTGTTGTGCGTGAGCGCGCCGCCGAGCTCTTCGAAGCCGACGTCTTCCCCGGTGACGGTCTTGATGACATCCGGGCCCGTCACGAACATGTGGCTCGACTTGTCGACCATGATCACGAAGTCCGTGAGCGCGGGGGAGTAGACGGCACCGCCGGCCGCGGGCCCCATGACGATCGAGATCTGGGGGATGACGCCGGAGGCCGCGGTGTTGCGGCGGAAGATCTCGCCGTACTTGCCGAGGGCGACGACGCCTTCCTGGATGCGTGCGCCGCCGGAGTCGAGGATGCCGATCATCGGTACACCGGTCTTGAGGGCGTGATCCATCACTTTGATGATCTTCTCGCCGGCGACCTCGCCGAGCGAGCCCCCGAAGATGGTGAAGTCCTGGCTGAACACGGCGACGTTGCGGCCGTGGATCGTGCCGACGCCGGTGACCACGGCGTCGCCGTACGGGCGCTTGTTCTCCATGCCGAACGCGTGGGTCCGGTGACGCACGAATTCGTCGAACTCGACGAACGAGCCCTGGTCGAGCAGCAGGTCGATGCGCTCCCGGGCCGTCATCTTGCCTTTGGCGTGCTGCTTCTCGATGGCGGAGAGGCCGCTGGCCGTCACGGCTTCGTGGTAGCGGTCCTTGAGGTCGGCGAGCTTGCCGGCCGTGGTCGAGAGGTCGGTGCGTGGTTCGGTGTCGGTCACGCCGTTCACTCTACCGGCCAGCGGATGGGCCGTGCCGTTGAGGAATACCTACAAATTCGGTTGGTTTCGCTGGTCGGACTGCAGCAGACTTGACCCATGGAGTTCCCTCTCAGCCGTGCCGAAGCATCCGTTCTCGAGATCCTGCCGGAGGCCGGCTCGACGAACGACGAACTCGTCCGGCGGGCGACCGGGACGGAGTCCGGGAACTGGCCGGATCTCTCCGTCGTGGCGACCGCCAACCAGACCCAGGGTCGCGGCCGGCTCGGCCGCAGCTGGGTGTCTCCGGCCGGCAAGTCGCTGGCGATCTCGGTGCTGCTTCGTCCCAGGACACCCACCGGGGACCCGCTTCCGATGGACACTCTCGGCTGGATCCCCCTGATGGCCGGCCTAGCGATGACGCGCACCGTTCGCTCGGTCGTCGCGGAGGGCGTGTCACTGAAGTGGCCGAACGACGTGCTCATCGGCGACCGGAAGGTCTGCGGCATCCTGTCCGAGCTGCTGCCCGACACCTCGGGTGTCGTCATCGGCGCCGGCCTGAACCTCACGCTCGACACCGAGGAGCTCCCCGTCGATACGGCCACGTCGCTGTCGATCGCCGGTGCGAGCGACACCGATCCGGACCGCCTGCTCTCGTCGTACCTCCGCGAGCTCGACGCGCTGTACACCTCGTTCCTGGCGTTCTCCGGTGATGCTGTGGGGTGCGGGCTCCAACGGGATGTCTCCGAGGCGTGTGGAACGCTCGGCCGTTCCGTGCAGGTCGAGCTCCCCTCCGGCGAGCGGCTGGTCGGCACAGCGACCGGCATCGACCCCGATGGGCGCCTGATCGTCGATACGAATGCCGGCATCACGACTGTCGCCGCAGGCGATGTGACTCACCTGCGGTATTAATGGGTCATGAGCAACACGGCGGGCACAGCGGCGACTCCGCCACCTGAACGCATCGTGGCGCGGCTGCGCCCGCACGCTCGCGCATTGTTCTGGCCCAGCCTGATCCTGATCGCCACGTGCGGCGCGCTCGGCTACTACGGCGGACAGTTCACCGAAGTGTGGGAGAACGTCCTGCTCTACGCTTCGGCGGCTGCGATCGTGCTCCTGCTCTTCCTGCTGCCGCTCGCGTTCTGGCTGAGCAAGCGGTACACGATCACGACGCGGCGCATCATCCTGCGACACGGCTTCTTCGTCCGCGTCCGGCAGGAGCTCCTGCACAGCCGTGGCTATGACATCACCGTGCGACGCAGCTGGCTGCAGAGCGCGTTCCGTTCGGGCGATGTCCGCATCAATTCCGGTCTCGAGCAGCCGGTGGTGCTGGCGGATGTTCCGAAGGCCGATCTGGTACAGAGCGCATTGCACGACCTGATGGAGCACTCGCAGAACATCGTGTCGATGCGCCGCCAGCAGGACGAGTCAGCTGTCCCCGACCAGACCGCCGTCTGGGGATCCCGCTAGCGAACCGGATCCACCGGTGCGCGGCCGGAAGCCGGTGCGCTGCGCGCGGTCGGGCGAGAACACCCACCACCGGTACAGGGCGAAGCGGAACAGCATTCCCAGCCCGAGTCCGACGACGTTGATCGCGATGTTGTCGGCGACCAGCGAGACATAGCCGAGCACGTAGTGCGAGATCCACACGCACAGGAGGGGGATGCCCATGCCGGCCAGGCTCACGAGGAAGAACTCGATACCCTCGCGGACGGTGTTCGACTGGCGTTGACCCGAGAAGGCCCAGAATCGGTTGCCGATCCAGTTCGTCACGATGGCAAGGAAGGTGGCGATCACCGTCGCATAGATCGTGCCGTGGTGGACCCCGGAGAAGACAGTCAGCATGAGGCCGTTGAAGACGATGAGGTTGACGACGAAGCCGACAGCGCCGACCGCACCGAACTTCACCAGCTGCGGAAAGAGCCGCGCGGTGCGGGGTGCTGTGGTGGGAGGAGTCTCGGTTTGCTGTTCAGTCATACGTTCGAATCGAATTCATAGGCGAAGATAGACATGCGTTCGCGAGCTTACGCGAGATTCGGTAGGGGTATCTGGGAGTTCCCCTTCCCGTCGCTGAACGTTCTCAGAGGCGTAAGACGCCCTGATGGCGGAACAATACGAGGAGTGACCGGCGAATGGTTCTGAGCACGGTTGGCGTGATCGGTGGCGGACAGCTGGCGAGGATGATGATCCCGCCCGCGGTGGAACTCGGAATCACGATCAAGGTCCTCGAGGAGGCGCCGGGCATGTCCGCCGAGCTCGCCGCCACCGGGGTCGGCGACTACCGTGACCTCGAGACCGTCATCGCCTTCGCCGAGACGGTGGATGTCGTCACCTTCGACCACGAGCACGTCCCGCCGGCGATCCTCCGCGAACTCGTCGCACGCGGCATTCCGGTGCGCCCCGGACCGGATGCACTGCTCTTCGCGCAGGACAAGCTCCACATGCGCGCGAAGCTGACCGAGCTGGGGCTGCCGGTACCCGACTGGGCGGCCATCGAATCCGCCGACGAGCTGGCCGAGTTCCTCGAGACCCACGGCGGCCGGGCCGTGGTGAAGACCGCACGCGGTGGCTACGACGGCAAGGGCGTGCGCGTCGTCTCGGAGCCGCACAGCGTGGACGACTGGTTCCTGGCGCTCGCCGAGGACGGCCGCGGGGGCGCACTGCTCGTCGAGGAGCTCGTGTCCTTCCGGCGGGAGCTCGCCCAACTCGTGGCACGGCGGCCGTCCGGTGAGGTCTCCGCGTGGCCGGTCGTCGAGACCGTCCAGCGCGACGGGGTCTGTGCTGAGGTCATCGCGCCCGCGCCGCAGTCGGCAGGGCGGATCGCCGACCTGGCGGCCGACATCGCGACCGCGGTGGCCACGGGTCTCGGGGTCACCGGGGTGCTCGCCGTCGAACTGTTCGAGACCACAGACGGGCGGCTCCTCGTGAACGAACTGGCGATGCGGCCCCACAACAGCGGCCACTGGTCGATCGAAGGGTCGACGACCAGCCAGTTCGAGCAGCACCTCCGTGCGGTTCTCGACCTGCCGCTCGGCGCCACCGGCAGCCGTGACGTGTGGTCGGTCATGGTGAACATCCTCGGGGGACCGGCGGACGGTACGCTCCAGGACCGGTATCCGGCCGCCCTCGCGGCGCATCCGATGGTCAAGATCCACGGCTACGGCAAAGAACCCCGGCCCGGTCGCAAGGTCGGCCACGTGACGGCGAGCGGAGACGATCTGGACGAAGTCGCCTACCAGGCGCGGAGCGCGGCCGCCTTCTTCGAGGGATGATCGCGCCGGGCACTGTCGCCTGAGCGCGTTTCGCAGCGTGTTCTTTCAGGACTGCCGAATAGCATTGAGGCCATGCCCAGCGTGAACTCCTCCCGGCCCCGCGTCGCCGTCGTCATGGGATCCGACTCGGACTGGACGGTCATGCAGGACGCCTCGGCCGTGCTCGAGGAGTTCGGCGTCGACCACGAAGTCGAGGTCGTCTCGGCTCATCGCACGCCCGAGAAGATGATCGCGTTCGGCAAGGAAGCTGCCGATCGCGGAATCAAGGTGATCATCGCCGGTGCAGGCGGAGCCGCGCACCTGCCGGGCATGCTCGCCTCGGTGACGACCCTCCCCGTCGTCGGCGTCCCTGTGCCGCTCTCGCGGCTGGACGGGCTCGATTCGCTGCTGTCGATCGTGCAGATGCCGGCGGGCGTCCCGGTCGCCACGGTCTCGATCGGCGGCGCGAAGAACGCCGGCCTGATCGCGATCAAGATCCTCGCCACCGCCGACGAAGCACTCACGTCGAAGCTCGCCGCGTACGCGGAGGACCTGGCCGCACTGGTCGAGCAGAAGAACGCGGACCTCAAAGCGAGACTATGACCGTCGCAAGCCCCCTCCGGTACCCGGACGCCGCATCCGCAAAGGTGATGACCAAGCGCGGCTGGTGGCTCGTCGTGCTCAACGTCCTGCTGCCCGGCTCGGCCCAGGTCGTGGCCGGCAATCGCCGACTCGGCCGACTCGGCATCGTGGCGACCCTGACCCTGTGGGCGCTCGTCGTCCTCGCGGGCGTCGTGTACCTGCTGTGGCCGATGGTCATCTACACGATCTTCACCCAGACCCTCAGCCTGTGGATCGTGCAGCTCGCGATGTTCGCCTACGTCGTGCTGTGGGTGGTGCTGACATTGGACACGCTCCGGCTCGTCCGGTTGGTCAAGACTGCGCCGAACGCCCGCGCCTGGATCGCAGCGTTCTCGGTCGTGCTGCTGGTCGGCATCGCGGGCACGGCCGGCTACGGCGCCTTCGTCGCCGGATCCGCTCGTGGCGCCCTTGGCGACATCTTCTCGTCGGGTCCGTCCGTGCCTCCGGTGAACGGCCGCTACAACATCATGCTGCTCGGCGGCGACGCAGGGCCCGACCGCCAGGGCATGCGGCCCGACAGCATGTCGGTGGTCAGCGTGGACGCGACGACGGGCCAGGCGGTCACGATCGGTCTTCCCCGAAACCTCGATCCGGTTCCGTTCCCGGCGTCGTCTCCGCTCCACAAGCTGTATCCGGACGGCTACGGGTTCCAGGACCACTGCGACGTCGACGTGTGCCAGCTGAACTCGATCTACACCGAGGTCTCGCTCTACAAGCCGGGCCTCTACCCGAACGCGACCAAACACAACAGCGACCCGGGCATCGAGTCGATGCGCGACGCGCTCGAGGGAGCGCTCGGCATCACCATCCAGTACTACGTCCTGATCGACATGCAGGGCTTCGCCGACCTGGTGGATGCGCTCGGCGGGGTCGACATCACCGTCACGCAGCGCCTCCCGATCGGCGGCGATGAGAACCTCAACGGCGTCGTCGGGTGGATCCAGCCCGGCAAGCAGCACATGACCGGCTACACGGCGCAGTGGTATGCGCGCTCGCGGCACGGCACGAGCGACTACGACCGGATGGCGCGCCAGCGGCAATTGCAGGATGCGATCCTGAAGCAGATCAACCCGGTCAACGTCGTCACCAAGTTCCAGGACATCGCCAAGGCCGGCAAGCAGGTGATGAAGACGGACATCCCGCAGTCGATGCTCGGCTATTTCGTCGACCTCGGCCTCAAGACGCGCAAGCTTCCGGTGCAGCAGGTCGAGCTCGTGCCGCCGGCGATCGATCCGCAGAACCCTGATTATGCCCAGATCCACAAGATGGTCACGTCCGCACTCGCTCCGAAACCCTCTACCCCTGCTCCGTAGCCGTTTCAACCCCCTCACGCCGATTCCCAGATGACCCCCAAAAGGGTCACAGGGTGCCCCAAGGGGAACTTCGTACACTAAGCCGTCTATGTCAAGCACAGACAGCGGGACTCAGACGAAAAGCAGTGGCCGACTGGCAGCACTGGATGGCCTGAGAGGGCTTGCCGCCCTCGTGGTGGTGCTGCACCACACCATGCTGTTGAACGCGAACTTCCCCGCGTCGCCAGGGGAGGGGAGCCTCCAGCCCGGCACGCCTCTGTGGTGGATGAGCTACACGCCGCTCAAACTCGCCACCGCAGGCTGGGAGTCGGTGATCGTCTTCTTCGTTCTCTCGGGGCTCGTCGTCACGCTGCCGGTCGTCAAGCGGCCGGGCTTCGACTGGATCGCCTACTATCCGCGCCGCGTGATGCGGCTGATGATCCCCGTGGTGGGGGCCGTGCTCGTCGCCGCCGCCTTCGTCGTCGCCATCCCGCAGCGCTCGCTCCAGCCGTCCGGCACCTGGCTGAGCAACTCCAGTACCCCGAACTTCACGTGGGAGTACATCGTGAAGGCATGGGACCTCGTCGGGGGCAACGGTCACATCGACAACCCGCTCTGGTCGCTTCGCTGGGAGATCCTGTTCTCCCTCGCTCTCCCGGTCTTCGTGATCCTCGCCATCTCGCTCCGCAAGTGGTGGAGCGCTGGGCTCGCGGCGGCCGTCGTGGTGACCTGGCTGGGCGTGCGCGCCGGATCTGGCGCCTTCAGCTTCTTCCCCGCATTCTTCGTCGGCGCCGTGCTGGCCGTGCGTCTGGACGCCGTGCGTCTCTTCGCCGGCCGCATCAATCGCTTCGCCGTCCGGCACCTGATCTGGCTCGGCCTCACGATCGGCGCATCAGCCCTTCTGATCTCCCCGTGGCTGTTCGGACCCGGCGCCGGGTCCGAACTGACGGCCGCACTTCGCGCCTTCGCGCCCCTCGCGGCGGCGGGCCTCGTCCTGTGCGCGGTCGGCTGGAAGCCCCTCGGCGGCCTGCTCTCGTCGCCACCGTTCGCCTTCGCCGGGCGCATCTCGTTCAGCCTGTACCTGGTGCATGTCCCGATCCTCATCTTCAGCGCCTACCTGCTCGCCGGGCAGCCGCTGTACGTCGTCGCGCTGGTCGGCATCCCGCTCGCGATCCTCGTCGCGGTCGGATTCACGTGGCTCGTCGAGGCGCGGAGCCACCAGTGGGCGCGCGCGGCCGGCGCGTGGGCCTCGGCGCGCTATGCGGCCGCCTTCCGCGCCACCGAGCCGGAGCGAGAGCGTCCGCAGCTGACCGAGCGAGGCGACGAGGGCCGTTCCGGCAAAGCCGTCGCCGATGCCGCTACAGGTCAGCGTGAAGCTGCCACACCCGCTCAGCGGAGTCGCGCCAGCTGAACGCTCTCGAGCGATCCGAGGCGTGCACCGCGAGCCGGGAACGGAGTTCGCCGTCTTCGAGCACGGACCCGATGGCTGCGGCGAGGCGCTCGGAGTAGCTTTCCGGGCCTTCGCGTTCCACACTCAGCCCTGCTCCGCCGGACACCTCGAGGATCGCCGGATCGTCCGAGTGGATGACCGGAGTGCCGAAGTGGAACGCCTCGACGATCGGCAGGCCGAACCCTTCCGCACGGCTCGGGAAGACGAAGAGGGTCGCGCGGTCGAGAACGACGGCCAGATCGTCGTCGTCGAGGTGCCCGAGCACCCGCACCCGGCCCTCGGGAAGGCCGGCGGAGGCGGCCACACCGGTGGCGCTTCCCTCGCCGAAGCGGTCCGGCCCCGCGACGAGGAGCGGCAATCCGTGGAGATCCGGGAGCGCCATGGCACGGATCAGGTCGGCGACGCCCTTGCGTGGCGCGATCGAGCCCATCGTGAAGATGTAGTGCTCAGGCAGCTGAAGGCGTGCGGCCCGGGCATCCGCGTCCGCTGGAAGACGCAGCGTGGATGCGGGAGCCCCGCCGATCACGCGCACCCGGTCGCCGAAGTCGATGAACTCGGTGAGCTGCTCGGCGACGGCATGCGTCGGGACGACGATGGCGTCGGCGTGCTTCCTGGCACGCTTCGCCATCGACTTGTGCCAGAGCACGCTCGCAGCGCTCATGGATTCGGGCGACGTCCAGGGGAGCACGTCATGGATGGTGACCGTGATCTGGTCGCCATCGTTGAGGCGATCATGCTTGCCGAGCGGCGCGAACAGGCTGGGCGAATGGACCATGCCGCGGCCGCCGGCGAGTGCGATGCCGGACTGCCAGGCGAGGGAGAGCTCGCGGTGTGCGAGCGGTAGGCGGGTGATGCCCGCGATGCCGGGGAGGCGCGCCGAGAGGTCGTCCATGGTCTCCTGCGGGAACGCTGAGGCGACGCCCTGCACGTCGCAGCCGGCTGGGGCCACGGCGATCAGCTGCCGGGTCAGTTCTTCGGCATAGCGGCCGATGCCACCGGGAGAGTCGGCGACGAGTTCGTCAACGACCACTCTCAGGGTTGTCATGCTGCTCCAAGACTCCGTGGCGGGCGGCATCCGCCAGCGCTTCGTTCCAGTCGCGCATCGGCTCGAGACCGACCGCGTTCCACGCCGCGTGACCCAGCACCGAATACGACGGTCGAGGTGCCGGCCGTACGAATCGGGAACTGTCGGTCGGTGTGACCCTATCAGGGTTCAATCCGGCCGCGCTGAACACCGCCTGCGCGAAACCGAACCAGGTCGTCTCCCCGGAATTGGTGCCGTGGTAGATGCCCGCCGGCGCGTCCGCGTCGAGCATCCCGACGATCTGGCGGGCGAGATCGCCCGTCCAGGTGGGCTGGCCGAGCTGATCGGCGACGACGGAGACCGTGTCGTTCGTCGCGGCGAGCCGCAGCATCGTCCGCGCGAAGTTCGGGCCGTCTGCTCCGTAGAGCCAGGCCGTGCGAACGATGTACGTGCCGTCGGGATGCGCGGCGATGGCGAACTCCTCGCCCGCCGCCTTGGTCCGGCCGTACGCATTGATCGGGTCGCGGGGGGCGTCCTCCCGGTAGGGCGAGGTGGCCGTGCCGTCGAAAACGTAGTCCGTCGAGAGCGTCACCAGCTTCGCGCCCGTATCGGATGCAGCGATCGCGAGGTTCTGCGGACCGATCGCATTGACGGCATACGCTTCGTCCTCGTGGGTCTCGGCGTCGTCGACCTTCGTGTACGCGGCCGCGTTGACGACGACATCGTGGCCTCGGACCGCATCCCGCACCGCAGCGAGATCGGTGACGTCGAGCTGTGCGCGCGTGAGCGCAGTCACCTCGCGGCCGTCGAGGGCACGGAGCAGGTCGGCTCCGAGCATGCCGCCCGCCCCCGTCACCAGGTAGCGACCTGAGTGGACCGGCGCCATCGGTCAGGCGTCCAGTGCGGCGCGCGCCTTGAGCGGCTCCCACCACGCTCGGTTGTCGCGATACCACTGCACGACATCCGCCAGACCCTGCTGGAACGGGACGAGCGGCTCGTAGCCGAGCTCGGAGCGAATCTTCGAGATGTCGACCGAGTAGCGCAGGTCGTGGCCGAGCCGGTCGGCGACCCGGTCGACATATGACCAGTCCTTGCCGGTCGCGTCGAGCAGCAGCTGGGTGAGCTCCTTGTTGGTGAGCTCCGTGCCACCGCCGATGTTGTAGATCTCGCCGGCACGGCCGCCGACGAGCACCATCGCGATGCCGCGGGTGTGGTCGTCGACGTGCAGCCAGTCACGGATGTTCAGCCCTTCGCCGTACAGCGGGACGTGCTTGTCGTCGATCAGGTTGGTGACGAAAAGGGGGATGACCTTCTCGGGGAAATGGTAGGGACCGTAGTTGTTCGAGCACCGCGTGATCGAGATGTTCAGGCCGTGGGTGCGGAAATAGCTGCGGGCGAGCAGATCGCTGCCGGCCTTGCTCGCTGAGTAGGGGGAATTCGGCTCGAGGGGGCGGTCCTCGGCCCACGAGCCTTCCGCGATCGAGCCGTAGACCTCGTCGGTGGAGACGTGCACGAAACGCTTCAGGTCGTTGCGGAGCGCGGCGTCGAGGAGCTGCTGGGTGCCGAGGACGTTCGTCTCTACGAAGATCGAGGCGTCGCGAACGGAACGGTCGACGTGCGACTCCGCAGCGAAGTGGACCACCGCGTCAACGGACGGGAACAACTCGTCGAGCAGGCCGCCGTCGCGGATGTCGCCCTTGATGAAGGTGTACCGGGGGGAGGCGGCGACGGGGGCGAGGTTCTCGAGGTTGCCCGAATAGGTCAGGGCGTCGAGGACGACCACCTCTGCGCCTTCGAGGCCCGGGTAGGCGTCCTGCAGGGTGCGCCTGACGAAATTGGAGCCGATGAAACCGGCGCCGCCGGTGACGAGAATCTTCATACGAGCGATCGACCTGTCCTTGAATCGGTGTGCCCGGCGATTCTACCGGGTGCGAAAGGTCCATCTTTCATCGGAAATCTTGCGCTCACGCAAACTTCCGTGATTACGATCACTCCGTGAAAACCACTGCCGGGCGTGCGCGCCGGACTCTCATCGCCTCCATCGTCGCCCTGGTGCTGGCAGGTTCATCGGTGGTCTCCGCCACGGCCGCCTCTGCCACCACAGCACTCGACAACCCGGTGAACCCCGCAGCACTTGCTGTCGGCGACCTCATCAGCGACGCGACCTTCTTCGCGGGCACGTCGATGGACGCGACGGCGGTCCAGTCCTTCCTCACTGGGAAGGTCGCGACCTGCAAGGGGACGACCCCCGCGTGCCTCAAGACATACAGGCAGACGACGCAGACCCGAGCGGCGGATCCGATGTGCAGCGCGTATACCGGAGCCACCCTGGAGACGGCGGCAGCGATCATCGCCAAGGTCGGAGCTGCCTGCGGAATCAGCCCGAAAGTGTTGATCACGCTCATTCAAAAGGAGACCGGCCTGGTGACGTCGGTCCAGCCGACCCAGGCTCTGTACGACCGGGCGACGGGCTACGCGTGCCCTGATGACGGAACCGGCAACTGCGACCCGGCATACACCGGCTTCTACAACCAGGTCTACTGGGCTGCGTGGCAGTTCAAGCGCTACGGAAACCCGCCCGGCACGAGCAACTACTTCACCGACTATCCCGTCGGCAAGGTCAGCCAGGTGCGGTTCAATCTCGACCCGGCCTGCGGCTCCGGTCCGGTGGCGATCTGGAACAAAGCGACGGCTGCGCTCTACTACTACACGCCGTACCAGCCCAACGCCGCCTCGATCGCCGCCTATCCCAGTGAGGGCAACACCTGTTCCGCCTACGGCAACCGCAACTTCTGGGGCATCTACACCCAGTGGTTCGGCAACCCCACGGCCGGCAGCACTCCGACCGTGACGCGATCCGCCGGGTCCGACCGGTACGCCACGGCAGTCGCCGTGTCCGCCGCTGCCTACCCGACGGCGTCCACTCCGGTGGCTGCCGTCTACATCGCGTCGGGCGCCGACTTCCCTGATGCGCTGGGTGCGGCGCCGGTCGCAGCCCTCAGCAGCCGCCAGGGGCCGCTGCTCCTCGTGGCTCCCACCGCCATCCCCGCGAGCGTGGTCAACGAGCTCAAGCGACTCAAACCGACGACGATCTATATCGCGGGCGGCGTGGGAGCGGTCAGCGCAGCCGTCGCCAAGCAACTCGCGTCCTATTCCAGCTCCGTCGTGCGTCTCGCAG
Organism: Leifsonia tongyongensis; assembly: GCF_010686705.1. Lineage (GTDB taxonomy): Bacteria > Actinomycetota > Actinomycetes > Actinomycetales > Microbacteriaceae > Diaminobutyricibacter > Diaminobutyricibacter tongyongensis. Next base: position 140,723 of record NZ_JAAGWY010000003.1, read on the forward strand.
GCGTCGACCGCTTCGACACGTCCCGCGTCATCGCCCGCAGCGCTTTCGCATCCGCCTCCACCGCCTACATCGCGACGGGGTTCAACTACCCTGACGCCCTGTCTGCGGGAGCTGCTGCCGGTGCTCACGGTTCGCCGGTGATCCTCGTCAACGGAGGCTCGAAGTCGGTGGACGCCGCGACCAGGAAGCTGTTGACGGATCTCGGCGTCACGAAAGTGAAGATCGTCGGCGGCACCGGCGCCGTGTCGGCCGCCTACGCCCAGAGCCTGGGCAGCTTCGTGACGACTCAGCGCCTGAGTGGCCCCGACCGCTACCAGACGAGCGTTGCGGTGAACGTCGACGCGTTCCCCGGCGCCACGTCCAAGACGTACTTCGCGACCGGCTTGTCGTTCCCGGATGCGCTGGCGGGCGCTGCGGCGGCCGGGGCGGCGGCGAGCCCGCTCTACGTCGTGAAGGCCGGATGCGTCGCGCCGGCTGCCGCAGAGAGCGCCCTCGCGACCCACCCAGGTTTCACGCTGCTCGGCGGTTCGTCCGTGCTCGGCGCCGGCGTCGCCAAGCTCACCGTCTGCCCGTAGCCCATGCCCGGCCCGATCCCTCACCCGGCTGATTGGTAGACTCCGGGGGTGCAAATCCGTGAGCTCGCCATACCCGATGCCTATGAGGTCACCCCGAAGCAGTTCACCGATGACCGTGGGCTGTTCCTCGAGTGGTACCGGTTCGATCGTCTCGAGGAGGCGGTCGGGCATCCGCTCAACCTGAGGCAGGCGAACATCTCGGTCTCCCGCAGGGGCTCCGTTCGCGGGATCCACTTCGCCGACATCCCCCCGAGCCAGGCGAAATACGTCACAGCGCCCCGGGGCGCCGTGCTCGACTTCGTCGTCGACATCCGGGTCGGATCCCCGACGTTCGGCCAGTGGGACAGCGTGCTCCTCGACGATCGTGACCGGCGGGCGGTCTACGTCGCCGAAGGTCTCGGCCACTGCTTCGTCGCGCTGACCGACGACGCGACCGTGAGCTACCTCGTCTCCGACGTGTACAACCCCACCCGCGAGCACGGCATCAATCCTCTCGATCCCGACGTCGCGCTGAGATTCCCCGCCGAGGCAGGAGACCTGCTCCTCTCGCCCAAGGACACCGACGCTCCCGGGCTGGCGGAAGCCGCCGCATCCGGACTGCTCCCGAGCTGGGAACAGGCCCGTGCCTTGTATGCATCCCTCGACCACGGAGGTGAGTAAGCACCATGCGCGGAATCATTCTGGCCGGCGGATCCGGCACCAGGCTGTGGCCGATCACCAAAGGCATCTCGAAGCAGCTGATGCCTATCTACGACAAGCCGATGATCTACTACCCGCTGTCGACGCTCATGATCGCCGGCATCCGCGAGATCCTGATCATCACGACGCCGGAGTACAACGAGCAGTTCAAGGCGCTGCTCGGCGACGGCTTCGAGCTCGGCATCCGCCTCGAGTACGCGGTGCAGCCCTCGCCCGACGGCCTCGCACAGGCATTCATCATCGGCGAGGAGTTCATCGGCGACCAGCCGGTCGCGCTGGTTCTCGGCGACAACATCTTCCACGGCGCCGGCCTCGGGACGTCGCTGCGCAACCACAGCGACATCGACGGAGCGCTGATCTTCGCGTATCACGTGAGCAATCCGCGGTCGTACGGCGTCGTCGAGTTCGACGACGACTTCAAGGCGCTCTCCATCGAGGAGAAGCCGGTCACACCCAAGAGCAACTACGCGGTGCCCGGGCTCTACTTCTACGACAACTCGGTGGTGCAGATCGCGAAGACGATCGTGCCGAGCGCTCGCGGCGAGCTCGAGATCTCGACGGTGAACGAGCGCTACCTCGACGCCGGCGCCCTGCAGGTCGAGGTGCTCGACCGCGGCACCGCCTGGCTCGACACCGGAACGTTCGAATCGATGATGCAGGCGTCGGAGTACGTGCGGGTCATCGAAGACCGGCAGGGCTTCAAGGTGGGCTGCATCGAAGAGATCGCCTGGCGCGCGGGCTGGATCGACGACGGGCGTCTCGCGGAGCTGGCGAAGCCGCTGGTCAAGAGCGGCTACGGCACCTACCTCGAAGGGTTGCTCGGCGCCTGAGCCTGGACGGCGCGCCGCTGGGCCCGTTCGACCCGCATCGTGACGAGGCGGGACCGAACAGTCAGCCCGACCCGCAGCGCCCACCGCAACGGCGCCAGGAGCGGGCCGGGGTACTTCTTCTGCAGGTAGCGGTACGCGCTCTCGTGGTGCGCCCTGAGCATGCGGGTGGACTCGGTCGCGGTCGAATGGGCACCGGTGTGCACGACCTGGGCGCTCGGGACGTAGAGGTTGGACCAGCCCGCGCGTCCCAGCCGGAAGCCGAGATCCACATCTTCGAAATACATGAAATAGCCCTCGTCGAAACCGCCGACGGCGTCGAACGCGCTCCTGCGCAGGAGCACGCACGACCCGCTCAGCCAGCCCACGGCACGTTCATCGGGCTTGGACTCGTCCGAACGGTAGGCGCGCGTCCACGGGTTGCGCGGCCAGATGCCGGTGAGCAGCGCGTGACCGACACCGGTGCGCAGCGAGGGCAGGCGCCTGGCCGATGGATAGGTCGTGCCGTCCGCGTTGAGCACCCGAGGACCCGCTGCGGCGGCGCCCGGGTTCGCGTCGAGACGGTCCGTGAGCGTGCGGAGCGCGCCTTCGCCGAGCTCGACATCCGGGTTCGACACGAGGACGTACGCCGTACCGGGCCCGAGGCTGCGCACGGCTGCGTTGACAGCACCGCCGTAACCGAGGTTCGCGCCCACCTCGAGGAAGGTCGCGCCGTACGAGGCGGAGATGCGTCGCGACTCGGCGGCATCCCGCGAATCGTTGTCGGCGACGACGACCGTCACGGCGGACGACTCGCTCTTCCGCACCGATGCGAGGAACGGTTCGAGGGCGCCGCTCGAGTTGTAGGTGACCGTGACGATAGCGACGGATTCCAGGGGGGTAGCGGACATCGCGGCCCATCCTATCCCGGTCCCCGGTGGGCCCCCTGCGAGGATGCTCGCTGTGCGCCGGAGACACGGACGCCCAGATTCGGCTGTGACCGCGTTGTTACACTGGGTTGCTGCATCGCAAGGCCACGCCCGACGGGCCTAGCGTACGGACTGATGAATGAGGAACTAACGTGAGCATGATCGTCAAGGGCCTGAGAGTCCTCGGAGCCGAGGGCCCGCGGGTCTTCCTCGCCAGGCTTCTCGCCAAAGCCCACACGAGGCTCGTCCGGTACAAGCCGGCCATGCTCGTGGCGAACAACGACGCCGCCGGTGTCGACTGGACGACCCGTCCGGCTCAGCTCGAAGACCAGATCACTGTCCGCGAAGGACCCGTCGACATCGCCTGGGTGATGTCGCCCCCTGGGCGCGAGAGCGGCGGGCACCAGAACCTGTTCCGGTTCATCGACTTCGCCGAGAAGGCCGGCCACCGGTGCACGATCTACCTCTACTCGTCGATGGTCGACCAGGTGAGCATCCCCGACGTCCGCTCCATGCTCGCGAAATCGGCGGCGTATCCGAACCTCGCGGCCGATATCCGTATGTACGAGGCCGCATCCGGAGTGCACGATTCTGCACAGGCCCTGTTTGCAACCGGGTGGGAGACCGCGTACCCGGTCTACCTCGACAAGTCGCGCGCGAAGCGCTTCTACTTCGTCCAGGACTTCGAACCGAGCTTCTACCCGGTGGGCACCGAATACGTTCTCGCTGAGAATACCTACAGGTTCGGGTTTCACGGTATCACCGCCGGGGGTTGGCTCGCCCACAAGCTCCATGCCGAGTACGGCATGAGTACAGACATGTTCGATTTCGCCGTCGACAAGACGCACTATCACGTGACCAACACGAATCGCCGCACCGAGGTGTTCTTCTATGCGCGCCCGGTGACGGCTCGGCGCGCCTTCGAATTCGGGCTCCTCGCGCTCGCCGATTTCGCTGCGATGAAGCCGGACGTCACCATCAACCTCGCCGGATGGAACGTGTCGAACTGGAACATCCCGTTCAAGTACAAGAACCTGGCCAGCCTCGACATCTCCCAGCTGAACGAGGTCTACAACCGCTGCGCAGCGGGCCTCGTCCTCTCGCTTACGAACATGTCGCTTCTGCCCCTCGAATTGATGGCCAGCGGTGTGGCGCCGGTCGTCAATGACGCTCCCAACAATCGACTGGTCTCGGACAATCCCTTCATCGAATATGTGCCCGCCTCCCCACTGGCGATTGCGCGAACGATGGTCGAGGTCCTCGACCGCCCCGATGCGGTGGAACGTACGATCGCCATGTCCAAGTCGCTCGCGAACGTCGACTGGCGCGACTCCGGCAACCAGTTCGTCGAGGCCTTCGAAAGGGTGATGAGTGCCTAGGACCCTCGTAATCGGCGCGAACGGTTTCATCGGCTCGCACCTGGTGGATGCTCTCGTCGGAGCGGACCATGAGGTCCGGGCGTTCGACCGGTTCAGTTCGCGCACGCCCACCTTCGCCACCCGTGACGTCGAGATCGTCCAGGGGGAGTTCCTGAGCCGCGCCGACCTCGACTCTGCGGTGCAGGGCATGGACTACGTCGTCCACGCGCTGTCGACGACGACACCCGCGACCGCCGAGAGCGATCCGACACTGGACATCCGCACCAACGTCGCGCAGACCGTCGAACTCCTCGAGTCGTGTGTCGACGCCAACGTGGGGCACCTCTATTTCACCTCCACCGGTGGAGCGATCTATGGGCCGCAGGGCAAGGCGGAGTATTCGGAGTCCGACCGCGCGCTGCCGATCTCGCCTTACGGCATCGGCAAGCTGTCGATCGAGCACTACCTGCAGTACTTCAAGACCAAGCACGGGCTCTCATCGACGTCGTTCCGGGTGTCGAATCCGTACGGGACCCGCCAACATCCCAACCGCAAGCAGGGGCTCATCCCGATTGCGCTGCGGCAGATCGTGCTCGGGCGGCCGGTGGTCCGGCTCGGCGACGGTTCCATGGTCCGCGACTACGTCTACGTCGAAGACCTGGTGCGGATGCTCGTCCCCGTGCTGGGGCGCGCGACCGAATACGGTCTCTACAACGTGGGCAGCGGCAGCGGCACGAGCGTGAACGAGGTGCTCGAGTCGTTGCGGCGTGTCGTGGGCGGCGATTTCGCGATCGAGGAACGCCCCAAGCCGCCGACGTTCGTCGACACCGTCGTACTGAACACCTCACGGTTCCGTACGGAGTTCGGCGAGATTCCGATGACACCGATGGACGAAGGGATACGCCGGACCTATGACGAAATCCGCTCCGGAATCGAACGCTGACGCCACACCCCTGGCGACGGTGGCGATCCTCACCTACAACGGGGAGACCTACCTGCGGCGGATCCTCGAGCAGGTCAGCGCGCAGGAGGTGGACGGCGAGGTCGAGATCCTCGTGATCGACTCGGGCTCCACCGACGGGACGCTGGGTATCGTCGCCGAATTCCCCCACGTGCGCCTCCACCAGATTCCGAACGGCGAATTCGGGCACGGGCGCACCCGCAATCTGGCGGCCGAGCTCGCGCGGGGGGAATTCATCGCCTACTTGACGCACGACGCGGTGCCGGTCGACCACAACTGGCTGCGCGAACTGATCGCACCGTTCGCGATCGACCCGACCATCGTGGCCGTAATGGGCAAGCAGGTTCCACGCCGTGGGGCGTTCCCGCTTCAGAAGTACGAGATCCAGGGCGTGTTCCGCAATTTCGGCCCCGACTTCGGCACCGCGGTCTTCTACAAGGACTCGTTCGTCACCGATGAGGGCATCCTCGGCGCCATCAGCTTCTATTCTGACGTGAACTCGGCCGCGCGCCGGCGATTCCTGCTCGATGTGATCCCCTATCGTGACGTGCGTTACGCGGAGGATCAGCTGTTCGGCAAGGACCTCATCGAAGCCGGCTATCGCAAGGCGTATGCGCCCCGGGCCGCGGTCGAGCACTCGAACGATCTCACACGCGACGAATACCGGCAGCGCATCTTCGACGAGACCGTCGGCCTCCGCCAGATCGGGACGCCGATCCAACCTCTGAGCAACCAGGGGCGGCTGCGGCTCACTGCGCGCGGTATCGCCGGCGACAGCCTCCGCATCCTCCGCGACCCGGAGTTCAGCTGGAAGCGCAAGCTGTACTGGCTCGCGGCGAACCCGGCATACCAGGTGACCAAATGGGAGAGCTACCGCAGGTCGACGCTGGTCGACCTCGATGATCCTGAGGCCATCCGCGCCGGCTCGCTGGAGCACTCGCGCAAGAAGTGAGCGCGGCCACTCGACTGTGGGCTATTCGACAGTGACGGTCGGGGAGAGGCGCAGGATGCCGTGGCCGACCGCTCCGGTCGGCGTGTCGAAGCTCACCGCGGCCGGTGCCTGGTCGAAGTTGCGGCCCGTCTTGTCTCCAAGACCGACGTTGACCAGGTACTTGCCCGTCCCGATCCGGACGTCCGGGAACGTCATGGTGAGCACGTGCTTGCCCTTGACGTTGGGGAGCACGACGTTCGTGTCCCACGTCGTCGCTTCGTAGAGCCGCGTTCCCAACGGGGTGTCGATCGACATGCCCATACCCCAGTCAGGAACCGGCTTGCGGATGTCAACCGAGACGGTCAGCGTGAGGTCGGATCGGCCCTCGCGTTCGACCATCGCCGCACGGACGTCGTCGATCAGGTAGGGGAAGTCCTCACGGCGGGTGCCGTGTCGCAGGTTCGACGCAAGGCGGTCCTCTTCGTAGCCGTTGCGCAGGATCCGGATGCCCTCGGCAGGATCGCCGTCGTGCTGCACCGCGCCGCCGTGCAGCACCAGCACCCGGTCGCAGAGGTTTCCGACCTGGTCGGCCGAATGGCTCACGAGGACGATGGTGCGGCCCTCGTGCTGGAACTCGGAGATCTTCTCCATGCACTTGCGCTGGAAGGGCTCGTCGCCCACGGCCAGCACCTCATCGACGAGGAGAAGGTCGGGGTCGACGTGTACCGCCACGGCGAAGGCGAGACGCACGTACATGCCGGAGCTGTAGAACTTGACCTGTGTGTCGATGAACGACTCGATGCCCGAGAAGTCGACGATGGCGTCGAAGTAACGGTCGGTGTCGGCGCGGGACAGGCCGAGGATCGCAGCGTTCAGGTAGACGTTCTCGCGGCCCGTCAGATCCTGGTGGAAGCCTGCTCCGAGCTCGAGAAGGGCGGCCATGCGACCGCGCCGGGCGACCGATCCGGTGCTGGGCTGCAGGATGCCGCCGATCACCTTGAGGAGCGTGCTCTTGCCGGAGCCGTTGTGGCCGACGAGCCCGACGGTCGAGCCGACCTCGATCTGGGTGCTCACATTGCGGAGCGCCCAGAAGTCTTCACGGTGCTTGCGGGAGGCCTTGAAGTTGACGAGCCGCTCTTTGAGCGACTTCTCTTTGTGCAGGACGAAGCGCTTCGAGACGTCGTCGACACTGACCAGGATCGGTGAGGTCATGTTCTAGAGCTCCTGTGCGAAGTTGCCCTGAAGGCGGGAGAAGATGCGCTGGGCGAGCCACACGAGCACCAGGCTGACGACCAGGGTGATCGCGAGGCGCAGTTCGAGGTGGTCGGGCCAGGCCTGTGTGAACTTTCCCGTTGCGTCGGAGCCGGCGGCCCAGAGTGCCTTCTGCATGGCGATGATGCAGATGGTGACGGGGTTGGCGAGGTAGAGCTGCTCGAGCCAGTTGCCGTGGAGCGCGTTGTGGACGAAGGTGAACGAGTAGACGATCGGCGAGGCCCAGAAGAGCACCACGAGCGCGATCTCGACAAGGTGCTCCGTGTCGCGGAGGTAGACGTTGACCGCCGAGAGCACGAGGCCGACGGCCGTCGAGAACACGATCAGTGTGACGATCGCGACGGGGGCGAACCAGAGCCTCCCGTCGCCGGGGAACGACGAGAGGAAGGTGATGGCGACCAGCAGCACGACCGCCTGGACCGCGAAGTTGAAGATGGCGCCGCCGACCGAACTGAGCGGGAAGATCTCCCGCGGCAGGTAGACCTTCTTCACCAGCCCCGAATTGGAGACGAGCGAGGTCGTCATGCTCGAGACGGACTCGGCGAAAAGGCCCCAGGTGGTCAGGCCGATGAAGACGAAGATCGCGAAGTCCGGGACGGCGCGTGCAGCCCCGAGGATCTGGCCGATCGCGAAGTAGTAGATGAGGAGCTGGACGAGGGGGCGGACGAGGCTCCACACGATGCCGAGCGAGCTGTCTTTGTAGCGCGCACGGATCTCGCGTCGCACCAGAAGCCAGAGGAGCTCTCGGTGCGCCCAGATCTCGGCGACCGATTTCCCTGTTCCCGTGAAAAAGCCGGTCTTCTGTCCGACGTGCTCCATCGGAAGTGAGGCGATCCGGGACGCGCGCTCCTGCGCTTCTGCGTCCATGGTGGTCATAGCTGTACTGGTCACTCGCCTCACCGACGTGTTCGATCGGCGCCTTCATCTCGGGTTCACGTACCGTTCGACGAACGGACAGGCTCGATTCTAAGGGAAATATCTGTACGTGTTGTGAGGGTGCCCGCGCGCACCTGGGCGATAGCCTGATTGAGCCGCGCCGACCGAGCGGCCCGAACACGCTGGGGACACGATGAGGACACCGCGGTGGAGTGCGCGCACAATCGCTGCATGCGCGCTGCTCACGCTCGGGCTCTCCGGATGCACGACAGGCGGCGTGATCGGACTGCCGGGTTCGCCCGGCCCGTCCTTGACGACCGTAACGCCCACACCGACCCCGACGCCGACCAGTGAACCGGAAGCCGTCATCGTCGTGGCATCCGTCGATGCGGACGGAAAGGCCGTGACGACCTCCGGCTATGTGAACGGGATCATCGAGGACGGTGGGTCGTGCGCCTTCGTGCTCACCTCGGGAGCGTCCACCGTAACGACGACGACGGCCGGCCAGGCCGACAGGTCGACGACCTCCTGCGGCCAGGGCAGCACTCCCATCGGCAGACTGTCCCGCGGGTCGTGGAACGTCGTGCTGACCTACACGTCCCTGTCCCAGAGAACCGTGGTGTCACAGCCCGTGAGTGTGGAGATCCCGTGAAACCGTTTCGACTCGTGGCGGCGGCACTCGCGCTCGCACTGACGTTCACCGTCGTCAGTGCCTTCCCGTTCGAGCAGCCGGCCGCGCAGGCAGCCGACGGCAGGCAGTTCGACCCCGGCGACATCATCAGCGACGCCTTGTTCTTCGACGGCGCCGCGATGAACGCGGCCGACATCCAGACGTTCCTCAACGGCAAGGTCTCATCCTGCCGTTCCGGCTACACCTGCCTCAAGGACTACCGCCAGTCGACGACGTCGAAGGCCGCTGTCAGTGGGCGGTGCAACGCATACGCCGGCGCCGCGAACGAACTCGCATCGGCGATCATCGCGAAGGTGGGCGCAGCCTGCGGCATCAGCCAGAAGGCGCTGATCGTGCTCCTTGAGAAGGAGCAGGGCCTGGTGACGGACGACTTCCCGGGGTCGGGCCAGTACCGGTCGGCCACGGGCTACGGCTGCCCGGACACCGCCGTCTGCGACTCCCAGTACTACGGCTTCTTCAACCAGGTCTACAACGCTGCGTTACAGTTCAAGCGGTATGCGGCCACCCCGACGAGCTGGAACCATGTGGCCGGGCGCGTGAATGCGGTGCGTTTCAGCCCGAACGCCGCCTGCGGCTCCAGCAACGTCTTCATCCAGAACCAGGCGACGGCGGGACTGTACAACTACACGCCGTACCAGCCCAACGCTGCGGCCCTCGCGAACTTGTACGGGACGGGCGACGGCTGCAGTTCCTACGGCAATCGGAACTTCTGGCGGATGTACACCGACTGGTTCGGGTCGACGATCGCGGGCACCAGCCTTCTGCGGACGATGACCGATCCGACGGTCTACGTCGTGTCGGGGACGAACAAGTACCCGATCGCGAACGCCCAGATGCTGGCGGCGTACTCGCCACTCGGCCAGGTGGGTTATGTGTCCGCCCAGTACTTGAGCGCCTACAAGACGATGCAGTTCGCCGGCCGGGTCATCCGCTCGCCGGGCGGAACCATCTACTTCACGGACGCCGGCCTCAAGCTCAGCTTCACGTCGTGCGGCCTGGTGGTCGATTACGGCGGCAGATGCGACGCGACGGGCTTCGTGCAGCTGACGGATGAGCAGCTGAGCCATTTCGCGCCCGGCCCGACCATGGGTCCGGTGCTCGGCACGACCGCCGGGGCCCGCTACTACATCACGGCAGGGACGAAGCGCGAGATCCTCGACGACACGTCGGAGGCCGCCGCAGGGCTCCCGGCGGGGTTCAATGTGCTCACCGAGAACGCGGTGTCGACGCTGCCGTACGGAAACCCGGTGATCCGTGACTCGGTGTTCGTCGCCGAGCGCGGCACTTCGAACTATTCGTATCTCGGAAACGCGGCGCGCTACCCCGTCGACGCTATTGCCGTCGCGGGCGCTGGGCTGCCGAAGACGGCCGCGGGGAGCCTGAGCACCGCCAGCCTGGCGAAGATCCCGGCAGGGGCCACCACGTTCTCCGGGATGGTGACGACGCTGCCGACCGATCCTGTGTCGATCCTGACCGCGGCCGGACGATACACCTGGAGCGGCTCGGCGGCGCTCCCCGCGGTCACCGTGCCCCAGGCCTTCCTGGACGCCTACCCCTCGGTCGGTTCCATCGCGGCCGGTGCATCCGTCAAGACGGCAGGGAGCGCGACCGTCTACATCGTGATGACCGACAAGATCCTGCCCGTCGGGGCATGGGACTCCCTGCTTGCGCTCAACGCCGGCAAGACTCCGACCATCACGACGGTTCCGGATGCGCTCGTCGGCGCGCTCCCGAAGGGACCAGTCGCTCTCACAGCGGGCTCGCTCGTTCGCACGCCGACCAACGCCACGGTCTATCTCGTGAACGGTGTCACCAGCAAGATCGCGCTGTCCGACTTCGTCTTCACGACGGAAGCGGGCATCACCGCCTGGACGATGACGACACAGGCGCGGCTCGACGCGTATCCGCTGGCCCCGACGCTGATGGGATTCGGTGTCGCCTGCGGGACCCAGAACTATGTCAGTGCCGGCGGCGCCCTCCACGGCGTGAGCAAAGAGCTTCAGCCGGCGTTTCCCTTCACGTACGTGCCGCTGGACCAGTTCACCTGTGCGCTGTTGAAGGTTGCCTCGCCGGCAACCGCGTTCATCCGGGTCCCGGACGGCTCGATCTACTTTCTGGAGGCTGGGCAGAAGCGCCCGATCACCTCCATGGCGCGGTTCGTGCAGCTCAGCCAGGGCAAACCGTACCTGAACGTCGTCGCGAAATTCGCCGCCGCCATTCCGACAGGTCCGGCCGCATGACGCCGGGCGGGTGCAGCATTCGCCCATAACCGAGCGGATAGTATTCACTGGTGCAATCGACCGAAACACCCCTGAAGCGCACTCGTCGTTTCAGACCGATCCTCCTCGTCCCCGTATTCACTCTCATCGCTTTGCTGTGCTGGGTGTTCGCGTCGCCGATCGCTTCGAGTCCGGACGACGACTACCACCTGGCGAGCATCTGGTGCGGGCTGGGGGAGCGCCCAGGGCTGTGCGAGTCGGTTCCGGGGCACCCGAACGAGCGCACTGTACCCTGGGCGGTCGGCCAGACACCGTGCAGCCGACACTTCGTGGGCAGCGATGAGACGTGCCCGGTCGACGGACTCGCGCCCGACTCGATGGTCACGGTCTCGCACGTCAATTCGACGGGGTCGTACCCGCCCCTCTACTACGCGACGATGGGGTTGTTCGCGAGTACGAACTTCACCTTCTCCATCCTTCTCATGCGGGCCATCAACGTGATCCTCTTCGTCGGCATCACGAGCTTGCTCTATTTCCTCTTGTCGCCGAGCAGGCGTCGCACCCTCGTGTGGACCTGGTCGATCGTCATCGTGCCACTGGGTGCGTTTCTCATCGCGTCGAACAACCCGAGCGCGTGGGGGATCATTTCTGCGGGCAGTCTCTGGCTCGCGCTCGTCGGGTACTTCGAACAGAACGGGTGGCGCAGCATCTCGCTTGGCGCTCTCGCGCTCGTCGCTGCTGTCATGGGAGCCGGGGCGAGGGCGGATGCCGCGATCTACGCGGTTATCGGTGTCGTGATTGCGCTTGTGATGACGATGTCGAGGACCAGGGCATTCTGGTTGAAGGCCCTCCTGCCTCTGGGCATTGTGATCGTGGCCGGGCTCTTCTACCTGCTCTCCAATCAGTCAGGGGTGGCTTCGAACGGACTCACCGGTATGCACACGGCTGGAGCGATCAATGGCGCCGGGCTGGTCTGGTACAACCTGCTCTGGACGCCCTCGCTCTGGGCGGGGGTCCTTGGTACGTGGCGCCTCGGCTGGCTGGACACGTGGGTGCCCGCCATCACCTCGACCATTGGAATCCTCGCGTTCGGCGCTGCGACGTTCACGGGGATCGCGTCGTGGTCGGCGCGCAAGCTCACGGCGTTGGTGATCGCGATCGTCGCCCTCTTCGCGATCCCGGGTTACATCCTTTACAAGAGCCACGCGATCGTCACCCAGGAGGTGCAGCCGCGCTACATCATGCCGCTCGTGATCATCTTCGCGGGCGTCGCACTCCTGCAGGTCGGGGCCAGGCTTGTGGACTTCACGAGACTGCAGACCCTCGTTGTCGTGATCGGGGTGAGCGTCGCGAACAGTGCAGCACTCCACGACACGATGCAGCGCTATATCTCAGGCTTCTATGTCTACGACTGGAACCTTGACCACGCCCAGCACTGGTGGTGGAACACGCCGGTGCCACCGATGGCCGTGTGGATCGTCGGCTCACTCGCCTTCGCAGCGGCGGTGTATTTCGCCCTGACCCCTCGGCCTCTGGCAGGGGAAGCCGAGGCATCGTCGTCCGCGCGTTTCAGCGTCGTCGACGAGGCGGACGCCGACCGGCGATCACCGGCGACCGCGGAGGCGATCGCTCAGGCGACGCCGATCACGCGGTAGGTCACACCCGGCCACGCGCCCGGTGCGCTCACACGGCGGCCGTCGATGAAGGCCTTCACGCCGGGCAGATCGTCCGGTCCGGTGGTGCGATACTCGGCGTGGTCGGTCTGCACGATGGCCGCGTCGATCTCGTCGCCGAAGTGGTACGGCTCGAACCCGAGGCCGCGCAGTTCATCGTCGGTGTAGAGCGGGTCGTGCACCAGTGGCACGGCGTGGCGCGACCGCAGCGCATCGACGGTGGGGAAGACGCCGGAGAACGCCGTCTCCTTGACGCCGCCACGATAGGCGGCGCCGAGCACCACGACGCGGGCGCCGGCGATCGAACCGTACGCGCCCTCGAGCATCGACACGGCGTGCATCGGCATGGCCGCGTTCGCTTCGCGGGCCGCCTTCACGATGGTCGCCTCGGGGTCGTTCCAGAGGTACAGCCGGGGATAGACGGGGATGCAGTGGCCGCCGACGGCGATGCCCGGGCGGTGGATGTGGCTGTACGGCTGCGAGTTCGACGCCTCGATCACCTGGTAGACGTCGATTCCGGCGCGCTCGGCGAAGCGGGCGAACTGGTTCGCCAGCCCGATGTTGACGTCGCGGTAGGTGGTCTCCGCGAGCTTCGCGAACTCGGCCGCCTCGGCGGATCCGAGATCCCAGACCCCGTTCCCGCGTGCGAGGTCGGCGCGCTCGTCGAAGTCGAGGACGTCGCGGTAGAACGCGGCGGCCTTGGCGGCGCCCTCCGGGGAGAGGCCGCCGATGAGTTTCGGATACTTGCGCAGGTCTGCGAAGATCCGGCCGGAGAGCACGCGCTCGGGCGAGAAGACGAGGTCGAAGTCCACTCCCTCGACGAGACCCGACGTCGATTCGATGAGCGGCTTCCAGCGGGTGCGGGTGGTGCCCACGGGAAGGGTCGTCTCATAGGAGACGAGCGTGCCCGGCGTGAGGGTCTCGGCGAGCGACTTCGTGGCCGCATCCATCCATCCCCAGTCGGGGCGGGCGTCGAGGTCGACGAACAGCGGCACGACGACGACGACCGCGTCGGCTTGGGGAACCGCATCCGCATAGTCGGTCGTCGCGCGCAGGTTGCCGGAAGCGACCGCGTCCGCCAGGAGTTCGGCCAGATCGGCCTCCCCGGGGAAGGGCGCGATCCCGCCGTTGACGAGTTCGACGGTCTGCGCGTTGACGTCGACTCCGACGACCTCGTGGCCCTTCGTCGCGAACTGGACCGCGAGGGGGAGTCCGATCTTACCTAGTGCGATTACCGCGATTCTCATGTGCGAGGTGGTCCCTGAATACGTCGTACGTTGATAGTGTCTAGGCTTTCAATCCTATTCGCGACTCATCGAGCGGATGACCGAGAGCGCACCAGACGGCGGGAAGGAGACGGTTCGAGGATGGGGAACCCCCTGAAGTCCCTGGCCTCAGCGGTCGCGAGGCGGGCCGCAGCGAACCGGCATCGGCTTCCGCGCTGGGTCGCGTCCGCCCTCGACTGGGCGATTGCGCGACCGAACAGCCTGATCGGCGCGCTGGCCTACCGGGTCATCGGAGCGACGGACGGAACGCCGAGTGCGAATCCGGCTCTCGACGGGGAGACGACCCGGCTCTACATCGGCCCGGCGAACTACGCCGGCCAGGGCCGCGAGTGGGCTGCCGCCGCGCAGGCGAGCCGGGAGGGAACGCGAGCGATCAACATGGTCGTCGACGTTCCCGGGATGATCCGGTTCGCCGCTGACATCGAGGTGCCGTTGCGGGTGTACATGGGCTCCGGGGCCTGGCAGAAGGAGCAGTTCGAATACGTCGGGCGGTTCACGCACTGCCTGGTCGAGAGCGGCCGGCCGCTCTTCGGCGGACTCTTCGGTCAGGATGCATTCGCCGAGGCCGCCGCGCTCGCCGAATCGGGGGTCAGTGTCGCGATGATGTGCCACGGGAGTGACGTGCGCCAGCATGCCCGGCATCGCGAGAACCACCGGTGGTCGCCCTACGCCGACCGCTCGCTCTACAGCCGGTCCGCCGAACGGCGGGCGACGGAATTCGTGGGCGGGCTCGAGCGGTTCGACGGCCCCGTCTTCGTCTCGACTCCCGACCTGCTCGACGACGTCCCGTTCGGCATCTGGTGCCCGGTCGTCGTCGACACGGAGCGCTGGTACCCGGGAGCCGCGCCGATGGAACGGGATCGCCCGGTCGTCGTGCACTCGCCGAGCTCGTCGGCGATCAAGGGGAGCGACCTCATCGAACCCCACCTCCGGACACTCGAGGACGAGGGGCTGATCGAGTACCGCCGTCTCGAGGGCGTTCCGTGGGCGCAGATGCCCGACATCATCCGGGATGCGGACATCGTGCTCGACCAGTTCCGCATCGGCAGCTACGGCGTCGCCGCGTGCGAGGCCCTGTCGACCGGGCGGGTCGTCGTCGGCCAGGTCGCGGATCACGTCCGTGCGCGGGTCGAGGAGCGCACCGGGTCCGAGCTTCCCATCATCGAGGCCAACGTCGAGACCGTCGGTGTCGTGGTCCGGGAGCTCCTGGGCGATCGTGACCGTGCGCGGCGGGTCGCGGCCGATGGCCAGCGGTTCGTCACCGAGCTGCACGGCGGATTCGCCGCTGCGGAGACCCTCAGCCGTGCCTGGCTGGGTTCGGACGCCCTGCGGCCGGGTCCCGGCCGATGACGTCGATGCCATCGGCTGCGAATAGGCTTGAGCCATGCGTGTCCTGAGCGTCGTCGGCGCCCGCCCCCAGTTCGTCAAGCTCGCCCCCATCTCGTCGGCTATGGCAGGCAAGGTGGACCACATCGTGGTCCACACCGGCCAGCACTACGACGAGCTCATGTCCGACGTCTTCTTCCGCGACCTGGGGATCCCTGCCCCGGATGTGAACCTCGCGGTCGGGTCGGGGAAGCACGGCGCGCAGACGGGCGCCATGCTCAGCGCGCTCGAGCCGGTCTTCGAGGAGTATGCGCCCGACTGGGTGCTCGTCTACGGCGACACCAACTCGACGATCGCCGCGGCGCTGGCCGCCGTCAAGCTGCACCTGCCGCTCGCGCACCTCGAGTCGGGGCTGCGCTCGTTCAACCGGCGGATGCCCGAGGAGCACAACCGGGTCCTCACCGACCATGCGGCCGATCTGCTGCTCGCGCCCACCGAGGTTGCCATGCGGCACCTGGCCGACGAGGGGTTGGCCGACCGGAGCGTGCTCGTCGGCGATGTCATGACCGATGTGCTCTTCCGCGTGCGTGACGCAGCCCTGGCCGAGAACGCGGCGCCACCGCACGGTCTGGTGCAGGGCGAGTACTACGTAGCGACCATCCATCGCCCGGACAACACGGACTTCCGGGGCCGCCTCGAGCAGATCGTCGAGGGGCTGGCCGCACTGGACCGGCCGGTGCTCCTGCTTGCGCACCCGCGTCTCGTCGCCGCCGCCGCGTCGTCGGGCGTGCAGCTCGACCGGGGCGCGATCATCCTCACCTCGCCGCTGGCGTATCCCGAGCTCATCCGTGCGGTGAGCGGCAGCCGCGGTGTCATCACCGACTCGGGTGGCCTCCAGAAGGAGGCGTTCCTGCTGCGGGTGCCGTGCACGACCGTGCGGCCGGAGACCGAGTGGGTGGAGACCGTCGATCTCGGGTGGAACGTGCTGGTCGGCTCCGACGTGTCCCGCCTGGCAGCGGCCGTCGAGAGGCCGCTGCCGCCGGCGACGGATGCCGCGCCCTACGGCGAGGGCGACGCCGCCGAGCGCGTGGTCGAGGTGCTCACCGAGCGCGCGACGTCCGCCTGAGCGCATCGAGGACCACAACGGCCGCCCGGTGTCCTGTGGCGGCGATCGAGGCGTTCTCCCTCGCCCACGCCACCCGACGGTCGCGCTCGCGCTCGGTCTCACCGCTCAGCTCGGCGTGCACGGCACCGAGCATCGCCTCGGCCACCGAGTCCGGTTCGTGCGCAGTGCGCCAGCCGAGGCCGGCGTCCTCGACCAGGTGGGCTCCGACCCCGGAGCCCGCGAAGACGACCGGGGTGCCGCAGGCCGCCGCCGCATAGGTCTTCGTTGGTTTCGCGAAGTCGTACCCGACTCCCGGCGTGATGCTGGCGAGTGCGGCGGTCGCCCCTCGGATCCAGGTCGCGGTCTCGGTCGGCGGGATCACGCCGCCGAGGACGACGCAGGTGAGGCCCAGCCGCTCGGCCGCGGCGCGGATGGCGGGCTCTTCGACCCCCTGGCCGAAGAAGCGGAGCGTGGCCGCGGGGAAGGCTTCGAGCACCGCCGGCATCGCTTCGACGAACACCGACGGGCCCTGCCATTCCGACATGGCGCCGGTGTACACGAACGTCGGCGAGGTGGTCTCGGCGACGGGTCCGTCCGGACGGAAGATCTCGGTGTCGACGCCGTTCCCGATGGCGTGGATGCGCTCAGGAGCGACCCGGAAGGCCACGACCTTGTCGCGGACCTCCTCCGACACGGCGACGACGGCTGCAGCACGCCGCATCACGAACCCTTCGATGCGGCGCATGACGGCGATCATCGGCGAGGGGGCGCCGAGCGCGATCAGGCCGTCGGTCCAGACGTCGGCGGCGTAGTAGACGAAGGGGCGCCGGCGCAGCCACGAGGTGATGGCGACGACGAGGCCCGTCGTGGGCGGCGGCTCCGAGACCACGAGGTCGGCGGCCGAGAACAGAAGCCGGAAGAACAACGGGATGTCGAAGCTCAGGTACTGTACGTAACCGCGGACGTTGCCACCCGCGTCGCGCAGCACCGGCGCGCGCGCCGTCGTCACTCCGGGGTCGACGGGCTCGGGAGCGGAGCCGGCGGGCGGAATCGTCGTGACGACGCGCACGGTGGCACCTTCGGCCGCAAGACCGCGCGCGAGGGCGCGAAGCCGGAAGGACGCAGCACCTACTTCAGGCGCGTAGAGCCTCGTTGCGACGACGATGTGCGGGGCCCGGCTCACTCGGAGACGTTCACCGTCCTCGACTGCAGCGCCGACAGGAGCACCGCTTCGGCGACCCTGACGTTCTGGAGTCCCTCGCGCATCGTCACGATGTTGCCGCCCAACCCGAGGATCGCGTCGCGGAACGCCTCATGCTCGAGACGGAGCGGTTCGCGTTTCGCGAAGGCGTACCGCAGCATCGAACCTTCGGATACGCCGCGGAAGGCCATGACGGACTCCCACTCGGTCGCGACGGTGCCGTTCTCGAAGAAGGTGAGGTCGCTGCTGATGGTGTCGGCGACGAACGCCCCGCGCTCGCCGGTGACCACGGTCACCCGCTCCTTCATCGGCGAGAGCCAGTTCACGAGATGGTTGGTGATCACATGGTTCTTCAGGCGTGCGGTGAACGAGACCATGTCCTCGAACTCGCGGCCGCTGCGGAGCGCGGTGTGCGCCGAGACGGTCGCGAACGGGCTCTGGGCCAGCCATGAGGTGAGGTCGATGTCGTGCGTCGCAAGATCCTTGACGACGCCGACGTCGGCGATCCGCGACGGGAACGGCCCCTGGCGGCGCGTGGCGATCTGGTAGACATCGCCGAGTTCGCCGGCCTCGATGCGCTGCCGCATGTTCTGCAGGGCCGGGTTGAATCGTTCGATGTGACCGACCGCGCCGACGAGTCCCCGCGACTCGAACGCCTCGACGATGCGGGCGCTCGACTCGACGTCGCCGGAGATCGGCTTCTCGACGAGCGTGTGGATCCCGGCGTCGGCGAGCCGGAGGGCCAGGTCTTCATGGAACACTGTCGGAACGGCGACGACGGCCGCGTCGATCCCTGCGGAGATCAGGTCTTCGACGGAGTTCGAGACCTCGAGGTCGCCCGCGACCCTGTGGGGATCGCCCATCGCATCCGCGACGCCGGCGAGAACGACACCATCCGTCTCGCGGATCACGCGTGCGTGATGCCTCCCCATCATGCCCAGGCCGACCAGGCCGATCCTCAGCTCTGCCATCACGAACCCGCCTTCGCAAGGGCGTTGACGGCCGAGACGATGCGCTCCAGGTCGCTGCGCGAGAGCGACGGGTGGACCGGGAGCGACAGCACTTCAGCGGCCGCCCTCTCGGTCTCGGGCAGGTCTTCGGTGCGCTGGAACGAGGGGAGACGGTGATTGGGGATCGGGTAGTAGACGCCGCTGCCGATCGCGTACTCGTCCCGCAGCGCCTTGGCGAGACCGTCGCGGTCGTCCTGAACGCGGATCGTGTACTGGTGGTAGACGTGGGTCGCGTCCGCTGCGACCGGCGGTGTGACGACACCCTGGAGCTCGGCGTCGAAGAAGGCGGCGTTGTCCCGTCGCTGCTGCGTCCAGCCGTCGATCTTGGTCAGCTGCACGCGACCGATCGCCGCGTGCAGGTTCGTCATCCGGGCATTGAAGCCGACGATCTCGTTCTCGTACTGCTTCTCCATGCCCTGGTTGCGCAGCAGCCTGAGCCGGCGCGCAACCTCGTCACTGCCGGTCGTGACGATGCCGCCTTCGCCGGACGTCATATTCTTCGTCGGGTAGAGGCTGAACATCGCGAAGGAGCCGAAGGCTCCGACGGGGACTCCGGCCTTCGTCGCGCCGTGCGCCTGCGCCGCGTCTTCGAAGAGCTGCAGCCCGCGCTGCGACGCCAGGTCGCCGAGGGCGACGACGTCGGCCGGGTGTCCGTACAGGTGCACGGGCATGATGCCGACCGTCCGCTCCGTGATGACGGAGGCGACCGAAGCGGGATCCAGCGCGAAATAGTCGGGCTCGATGTCGGCGAAGACGGGGGTCGCGCCGGTGAGTGCGACCGAGTTGGCCGTGGCGGCGAACGTGAACGACGGAACGATGACCTCGTCGCCGGGGCCGACGCCTGCGGCCAGGAGGCCGAGGTGGAGGCCGGCGGTTCCCGAATTCACGGCTACAGCGTGACGACCATCGACCAGGTGGGCCGAGAACTCGGTCTCGAATGCTGCGACCTCGGCGCCCTGTGCGAGCATCCCCGACACGAGGACGGCGTCGACCGCCGCCCGCTCCTCATCGCCGATGATCGGTTTGGCGGCCGGGATGAACTCCAGCTGCTCGGTCATGCGGAAACCTCTCTCAGTTCGTCGTTCTCTTCGCGGTAGCGCGCTCCCGTCTCGGGGCACACCCACTCGTCGCCTTCGGCCTCGAGCGGCACGCCGGCCCGGCCGACCCAGCGGATGCGTCGCGCGGGCACTCCTGCGACGAGCGCGAAGTCGGGCACATCTTTCGTCACCACGGCCCCGGCCGCGACGGTCGCCCAGCGGCCGATCGTGACGGGCGCGATACAGACCGCGCGGGCTCCGATGGACGCGCCGTCGCGGATCGTCACCCCGACCGGCGTCCAGTCGTGGGCGCTCTTCAGCTCGCCGTCCGGCGTCACGGCGCGGGGATAGGTGTCGTTCGTCAGCA
The DNA here is from genome assembly GCF_010686705.1 of Leifsonia tongyongensis. Classification (GTDB taxonomy): domain Bacteria; phylum Actinomycetota; class Actinomycetes; order Actinomycetales; family Microbacteriaceae; genus Diaminobutyricibacter; species Diaminobutyricibacter tongyongensis. Next base: position 161,045 of record NZ_JAAGWY010000003.1, read on the forward strand.
CGACGGCCGGGCCGATGAACACACCGTTCCCCAGAACCGCGGGCTCGTAGACCAGGCCGTAGTTCTGCACTTTGCAGTTGTCGCCCATGACGACGCCCGGGCCGACGTATGCGCCGCGCCCGATGATGCAGTCGCGACCCATCTGCACGCCTTCGCGTACTTGGGCGAGATGCCAGATCTTGGTGCCTTCGCCGATCGCCGCTTCAGTCGACACATCGGCCCCGGGTGCAATAAAGACCAACGCTGCCGGTCCTCTCGGTGAATTCTTCGGCTCGGGGAGCGGGGGCGCTTCCGCAAAGAAACTACCATGTGAAGCTTGCCGGGCCCCGGTCGCGGCCCGCCCCCGACCGCGTGCACAGGGCCCGGTCAGGACGGGCCGGATAGGATTGGTGCAGTCGTCACATGCGCGAACCCATCAACCGAGGAGTCACCATCAGCACGCCCGTCGAGCAGCGTACCTGGCTCGTGGTCCCCCTCTTCAACGAAGCCCCGGTGGTCCGCGCGGTCGTCGAGCAGGCGCGCGCCACGTTCCCCAAAGTGGTCTGCGTCGATGACGGCAGCTCGGATGCGTCGGTGGCCGAGGCGACGGCGGCCGGCGCAATCGTGGTGCGGCATCCCATCAACCTCGGTCAGGGCGCGTCCCTCCGGACGGGCCTCGACTACGCCATGCGCGACCCCGGGGCCGACTACTTCGTCACCTTCGATGCCGACGGACAGCATCTCGTCGACGACGCCCTCGTCATGGTGAAGATGCTCGATTCCCAGCCTCTCGACATCGTCGTCGGCTCCCGCTTCCTCGATGGCCGCACGTCGGTCTCCCCGCTGAAGCGCGTCGTTCTCAAACTGGGCATCGTCTTCGAGCGGCTCAGCACGGGCGTCCGGCTGACGGATGCGCACAACGGCCTCCGCGCGCTGAACCGCCACGCAGCGGAGACCATCGCCATCACGCAGAACCGCATGGCCCACGCATCCGAGATCGTCTCGGAGATCGGCCGCAATGACCTGAGGTGGGCCGAAGCGCCCGTTCACGTCGTGTACACCGACTACTCCCGCTCCAAAGGGCAGTCCGTGTGGAACTCGGTGAACATCCTCAGCGACCTTTTCTTGAAATAGGAGTCCTCGTGGAAAACGGGCAATTTGTGATCAAGATCATCCTGGTCGTGGCGTTCGCCGCGTTCGCCGTCTTCCTCATGCTCCCAGGGCGGGGGGTCCGGCATGCGGCGATCCGTCGCCTGGTGATGGTCGCCCTTCTGGCGATCACGGTGCTGGCCGTGGTGTTCCCGTCGGCCGTCAACCAGGTGGCGCATTTCGTCGGCGTCGGCCGTGGCACCGATCTGCTCCTCTACGGGCTCATCGTGGTCTTCATCGGGAATTCGATCCTCGTCCAGCGCCGTTACCGCAACACCGAACGGCAGATCACCGAGCTCGCTCGCCAGCTCGCCATCCTCCAGGCGCCGCCGCCCGGCTCCGTCGCACCGGTCGAGGAACCCCTGGCCCAACACCCCGCCGACGCCACGGGCAGCCAGACGCCCATCCCCTAGGATCGGTCGTATGCGGACCCTGATCACCGGCGGAGCCGGCTATATCGGCTCGCATGTCGTCCGACTCCTCAGGGATCGCGGCGACTCGGTCGTGGTGGTCGACGACCTTTCGACCGGTTTCGCAGACCGGGTCGCCGGCACGCGTCTGGTGCGCCTCGATCTGGCCTCGGACACCGCTCCGGCCATCATCGAGGCCGTGCTCCGCGAGGAGCAGATCGATGCGGTCCTCCATTTCGCCGCGCGCAAGCAGGTCCACGAGTCGGTGAACAGACCCGCCTGGTACTACGCGCAGAATGTCGGCTCCCTGGCCAATCTCCTGCTCGCCATGGAGTCCGCCGAGGTGTCGAGGCTGGTGTTCTCGTCGTCGGCCGCCGTCTACGGCGCGGTCGAGGGGGATGCGGTCGCCGAGTCGGCCCCCACCCACCCCGTCAATCCGTATGGGCGGACGAAGCTCATCGGCGAGCAGCTCATCGACGACGCCGCCATCGGTACAGGCCTCTCGGCGGTGAGCCTCCGCTACTTCAACGTCGGGGGTGCTGGCTGGCCGGACCTGGCCGATCGCGCGATCCTCAATCTCATCCCGATGGTCTTCGAGCGCATCGACGTCGGGCTGCCTCCGGCGATCTTCGGAGACGACTATCCGACCGCCGACGGCACGTGCATTCGCGACTTCGTCCACGTGCTCGACCTCGCGGATGCGCATGTCGAAGCCCTGGACCACCTGGCCGGAGGTGCGCACGGCCACCAGGTCTTCAACGTCGGCACCGGCGAGGGAACGAGCGTCCGCGCCATGATCGAGGAGATCCTCGCCGTCGCGGGGTCGGGCCTGGTGCCGGAGGTGCACGACCGGAGGCCGGGCGACCCCGCCTCGGTGGTGGCGTCGCCCGCCCTCATCGCGGCGACGCTCGGCTGGCGGGCACAGCGCGGTCTCGACGAGATCGTGCGCTCGGCGTGGGACGCCCACCTGACCCGGGCACCGGGCGAGTGAGCCAGACGGCCGAGGCCGCGCCCGGGACGGCGCGGACTCGCACCCGCAGCGCGTTCTGGATCCCGTTCGCCTTCATCGCCGTCCTCAGCTGCCTCTGGGCTCTCGCTGGTCCTCTCTTCTCCGTCCCCGACGAGAACGCGCACGCGACGAAGGCGATCGCCCAGGTTCGCGGAGAAGTCGTCGGGGCGACAGAACCGGGAAAGAAGTACCTGGTCGTCGACCTGCCGACGGGTTACCACTACAACCATTCGGCGATGTGCTACCTGTTCGTCCCCACCCAGTCGGCGCACTGCACCGCGAGCTTCGGCGACGGGACCGGCAGGAACTATTTCGAGAACTGGGTCGGGGCCTACAACCCGATCTACTACTACCTGGTGGGCTGGCCGAGTCTCCTCACCGACAACGGCGCAGTGGGCGTCTATGCAATGCGGATCGCGAGCGCCCTCCTCGGCGCGCTGCTGCTGGCGTGGGCGTTCCAGTCGGCGCTGTCGTCGTTCCGGTCGCGCTGGCTTCCGCTCGGCCTCCTGCTCGTCGCGGGCCCCATGGTGCTCTACCTCGTGGGATCGGTGAACCCGAACGGCGTCGAGATCGCTGCGGCGGCCGCCTTGTGGGCGTCCCTGCTCCGCCTTCTCGAGCGCCACGACGACCGGCTCGAGGCGGCCTGGAGCGCCCTTCCCAGCTGGTACCTGTGGCTCATCGTGACCGTGTCGTCGATCCTCCTCGCGAATGCGCGCTCCGTCGGCCCGCTCTGGCTCGTCATCGTGGTAGCGGCCTGCGTGGCCATCGCGGGACGGCGTGCGGCTAGAGCCTTCTTCACGCGCGGGCGCAACTACGTATGGATCGCCGTGATCGCTGCGGGGACGCTCTTCGCCGGCATCTGGACCCTCGCGACCGGGGGAGTGGGCGCCCAGGCCGGAGCCGGCGACGCTCCGCTCGTCGGCAAGGGGTTCCTCTCGGGTTTCGCCGCCATGATCCGGTTCACGCCCGCCTTCCTCGAACAGCAGCTCGGCGTCTTCGGCTGGCTGGACACGCCTCTGCCGTGGATCCTGTATGCGGTCATCTCGGTCGCGATCGGCCTGGTCGTCGTGCTCGCTCTCACCGGGACGGATCGCCGTTCCGCCATAGTCGTGCTGTCGTCGCTCGTCGCGATCGTCCTGATCCCTGCGGTGGTCCAGGCGCTCACCATCGGGCGCACGGGCATGATCTGGCAGGGGCGTTACGGGCTGTTCCTGTTCCTGGCCGTGCCATTGCTCGCGGCCTGGATGCTCTCCGCACCTGCGGGCGCTCGGCTCGCCTTCCTCTCGGTGCGCGTGAGCTGGGTCGCGCTCGGCCTTGCCGGCGTCTTCAGCATCGTCGCGTTCTTCGCGGTGATGCGCCGCTATGTCACGGGCTTCGGCGAAGGCATCGGCAAGATGTTCCACCCTGATTGGCAGCCGCCGCTCGGCTGGGAGGCCCTGGTCGGCCTCTATGCGCTCGCCATGACGGGTTTCGTGCTCTGGCTCGGCTTCAGCGCTCGCCGCATCGCCGTCGCCGAAGACGCTCGCCGCGCTGACCGGGTGGGCGCCAGGTGACGACCCTGCGGGTCGCGATCGCGTACGACTGCCTATACCCGGTGAACACCGGCGGAGGCGAACGCGTCTATCGCCGAATGGCCGAACTCCTCGTCGAACGCGGCCACAAGGTCGACTATCTGACCCGCAGGCAGTGGGATGGGGCCGCACCGGATGCCTCGTTCCGCGTCGTGCCGGTGTGGTCGGGTGAGATCTACGACGACGCAGGCGGCAGGCTCACGAGCGCCGCGGTCGGCTTCGCCCGTGCGCTGTCCCGGTATCTGAGGCGCCATCGTCACGATTACGACCTGGTCATCGTGAGCGCCCTTCCCGTGCTGAACGTCTTCGGCGCCCGTGCCGCCCTCCTCGGGTCGCGCACACACGTCGTCACCGACTGGCTCGAGGTCTGGCCGTGGCGCAAATGGCGCGAATACTCGGGCGCCCTCGTCGGCTCGGCCGCATTCTTCCTGCAGGTGACCGGACTGCGGATCGCCGGTGACATCACGGTCAACAGCTCTTTCACGCGCGCCAGGGTCCGGCGCTATCGGCGGCGGAGCGCTCCGGTGGTGCTCGGCCTTCTCGATTTGGTCGGCGCTCCCGGTCCGACCCCGACCGTTCCCGTCGACGGAGGTCTCGCCCTCTTCGCCGGGCGCCACATCCCTGACAAGCAGCTCGCCTCGCTTCCGGCGGCGATCGCGGTGGCCCGACGGTCGCGCGATGACGTGCACCTGGTCGTGGCCGGTGCCGGCCCCGAGACGCAGCGGCTCCGGGATGCCGTGGCGGCGTCGGGGCAGGAGGCCGCCATCCGGATCGTCGGTCGCGTCGATGACGACGAGCTCGACCGTTTGATGGCGTCGGCGGGTGTGCTCGTGAACCCCTCACGACGGGAAGGGTTCGGACTGGTCGTCGCGGAGGCGGCCGCCCGGGGGACACCGAGCGTCGTGGTCGCCGGCGAGGACAACGCCGCCGCCGAGCTCGTGCACGATGGGGTCAACGGCTTCGTCGCGGAGTCCGTCTCCGCAGACGACCTGGGTTCGGCGATCCTCCGCGTGCTCGACGCGGGCGAGGGACTGAGAGTGTCCACCCTGGGCTGGTTCGAGCGTGCGCGCGAAACGCAGAACCTGGCCCGCTCGGTGGACGAGCTGCTCGCGCGCTACGAGGCGTCGAGAGCGCGCTGAAAGCTTCGCACGGTGCCGCGTGCGGCGGCCGTCCACGTGAAGCCGGCGGCGCGTTCGCGGCCGAGCGCCGACAGCTCGGCACGCTTCGCCGGGTCGGAGAGCAGGCGGCGGATGCCCTGGGCGAGGCTCGTGACGCTCTCCGGGTCGACGTAGACGGCCGCGCCGCCGCCGATCTCCCGGAGCACCGGCAGGTCGGAGCAGATGACCGGGCACCCGTGCGCCATGGCCTCGAGCACGGGGAGCCCGAAGCCCTCGAAGAGGGTAGGGAGCACCACGCAGCTTGCTTCGCCGTACAGGCGTTCGAGTTCGTCGTCGGCCACCCAGCCGAGCAGCTGCACGTGGGTCCTGAGCCCGAGCCGTTCGACGATCGGCGCCAGAGGGTCGTCGCCGTGGCCGCCGGTGATGACCAGGTGCGGCCGTTCCCGCCCGGGGATGAGGGCAAGCGCCTCCAGCAGCATCCCGAAGTTCTTGTGCGGCATGCGGTTGCCGACGCTGAGCATGAAACCGTCGTGCCGCTCGGTCGCCACCTGAGTCAGGTGGTCCGGCCCGCCGGCGAGGGGGACGACGTCGATCCGGTCCTCCGGCACCTCGAGCACGTGTTCGATGTCGTCTCCGGATGCCCGGCTCACGGTGAGCACCCGGGTCGCGCGCCGTGCGGCGCCGCGCATCAGCGCGCGGAGGACGGGGGCGTACGGCCCCGGCACCCATTCCGGATGGCGGAACGGCAGGAGGTCGTGGACCGTGAGCACGAGGGGCACCGACGATCGCCATGGCCCGATGTTCGCTGGGGAGTGCACCAGGTCGGCGCCGAGCCGCCGGGCCGCGCCGGGTACCGCCGTCAGCTCTCCGCGTGCCCAGGCGACCCGGCTCTCGCCACTGATCCCGGAGTCGATCACCTCGCCAGGGAACCAGGAGGTGTCCATCGCGGCCAGCTCCCGCGAGGCGTACCCGACGTATTCGAACCCGACGTGCTCGAACCCGTATGGGCCTGCGCCGAGGGCGCGGTAGAGGTTGCGGGCGTAGGACTCCATGCCGCCCCTGGTGCCCGTGTAGAACAGGAGGTCGACGAGGATGCGTGTCACGAGGCCTCCAGCGCCTGCGCACGCGCGACCTGGCGGCGGCGCGCGAGCTCGTAGAGCAGTGCCTGCAGCAGTTCGCCGGCGAGCAGGACGGCGAAGATCAACGCGAGACTGTTCAGCGCGATGATCGCCAGCGCCGCGCCGAAGGTCACGACGGCGACGCTCGCGCGGAGCACGGTGAGGAGCTTCGCCTGGCCCATCCGGCGAAGCGCAGCGAAGGGGATGGTGGTCGCAAGCGAGGCGGCGCGCCAGAGACAGGCGACGAAGAGGGGGACCAGCGTGGCCTCCAGCGTCCACGCCTGGGCGAAGATGAACTCGAAGACGCCCAGGAACTCGCACACGAAGATCACGACGATGGCGCCGACCACCGACACGGCGGACACGACGATGTCCAGCGTCGAATGCTGTTTCAGCAGCCGGAGGCGCATGAAGTTGAGGGGAATGGCCAGAAGGCCGGAGACCGTCGAGATGGAGGTGAAGAGCACGGCCGGCACCGGCCCCAGGAGGGCGAGGATGGTCGCGTTCAGCAGGGGGTAGATGCCCCCGGTGATCGTGACGTCGGCCACCACCCACGCCATGACGCGGGGTTCCGGCCGGCTGGCCTTGTGCGAGACGGGGAGCGACCGGACGATCGTGGCGACCACGATCCCGGTGACCAGGGGGATGAGTCCCCAGCTCTGACCGGCGAATGCCACGAGGACCCCGGTGAGCGCTCCGGCGCCGACGGCGATCGCCGCCCACATCTCACGGATGTCGAGGCGCTCGGCGACGGAGACCCCGCGCCCGACCTCGAGCGAGGCGAGAAGGATCGGAAGGCCGATGCACAGCACCACCGCGTTCTGGTACTCGACCGCGATGGCCGCAGCGGTGATCACCGACAGCCCGGCCAGCCACAGCGGGAAGGTGACGCGCCGGTCGGTTCCGGCCGAACTGAGCCGGGACTCGACGACCACGGCGAAGGTGACCTGGCCGAAGAACGTCCCGATCAGGACGGCGACGGCGATCCAACCCTGTTGCTGGATCGGGAACACCCGCGACGAGATGGATACGGTCGCTGCGGGGATGACGGCGAGCGAGACTCCGCCCACGAGGGTGATGAGCGAGAGCGCCGCGCTTTTCAGCCGCAGCTCAGGGGGAAGCTCGGTCGTCACGATCACGCCCGCCGATCGCCGACGCGGAGGCGGAGCGAATCGAGGAAGCCGATCGCACGATCGACGCCGGGGACGTGCCGCGGCCGCCGGAAGCTGACGGCTCCGGCGCGCCACCCGGCCAGCCGGCCGGTCGTCGAGGCGAGGTCGCGCGAGAGCACGAGGTCGCCGACGCAGACGATCGCCTCGGTGACCAGCGCACGGATGCCGTAGCGGCCGCGGAGCACGCCGTAGGCGCGCAGGAGGTAGCCGCGCCCGAATCCAGCCATCCTCCGCTGCGAGGCGGAGCCGCGGCCCGACGTCGCCCCTCCCAGGTGCACCCCTTGAGCATCCGGAACGAGGACGGAGCGCCAGCCGGCCGCGCTCAGGCGTAGCGCGAGGTCGAGCTCCTCGCCGTACATCACGATTCCCTCGTCGAGCAGGCCGACCTCGTCGAGGGCGGAGCGCCGGTAGGCCGCGACCGCGCCGTACGGTCCGAGCAGGCGGGTGGACGGATGCGCCGACAGGGCCTGGTCCACGCTCGCGCCGTTGTACCGCACGAAGCCCGCCATGGTCGGGTCGGCGCAGATGCCGTAGGCGTCGACACGCCCGTCGGGCTTGAGCAGGAGCGGACAGGCGCTGCCGACGCGGGCGTCGTCGAACGCGGATGCCAGCCGGGCGACGAGCTGGGGGGCCGCATCGACGTCGTTGTTGACGAGGATCACGACGTCTGCCGACCCCGCGCGGATGCCCGCGTTGCAGGCTCCGGCAAAACCGCGGTTCCGGTCGAGCGCGACGACCGTGACCTCGGGGTAGCCGGCGCGGAGCCGGGCGACCGTGTCATCCGGCCCGGCATCGTCGACCACGATGATGTTGCAGGGGAGGGACTGCCGCTGGAGGTGCTCGAGGCACGACCTGGTGAGCTCCCACTTTCCGTACACCGGGACGACGACGTCGACGGTCGCGGTCACCGGCTCTCGTTCCTCACCATCCCTCAACTATCGCATCACCGGACCGGTCGCCGGGCGCGGCGCGGCAGACCGGTTATGATCAGATCGCCCTTCCACATCAAGCGAGGACACTCCCGTTTTCATGACAACCGTCCAGGTGATCGAGCTCACCATCCTGATGCCCTGCCTCAACGAGGCGGAGACTCTCGCCACCTGCATCGACAAGGCTCGCGGCTACCTCGACCGAAGCGGTGTGGTCGGTGAGATCGTCGTCGCCGACAACGGAAGCACCGACGGTTCTCAGGCCATCGCGGAGGCCCACGGTGCGCGGGTCGTGAACGTCCTCGACAAGGGCTACGGGTCGGCTCTCCTCGGCGGGATCGCGGCGGCGAACGGAACCTACGTCATCATGGGCGACGCCGACGACAGCTACGATTTCGCTGATCTCGACCAGTTCGTCGCGCGGCTGAGGGCCGGAGACGACCTGGTCATGGGCAACCGGTTCCTCGGCGGGATCGAGCCGGGCGCGATGCCCCCGCTGCACAAATACCTCGGCAATCCGGTGCTCTCGTCGATCGGCCGGCTCTTCTTCCGGGCGCCGATCCGCGACTTCCATTGCGGCCTCCGCGGGTTCAACCGCCAGGCGATGCTCGACCTGCACCTGCAGACGACCGGCATGGAGTTCGCCAGCGAGATGGTGGTGAAGGCGTCGCTCGGCGGCCGCCGCGTGAGCGAGGTCCCGACCACCCTCAAGAAGGACGGGCGGTCAAGGCCGCCGCACCTGCGCAGCTGGAGGGACGGCTGGCGTCACCTGCGCTTCCTGCTCATCTTCAGCCCGCGCTGGCTCTTCCTCGTACCGGGGACGATCGCGTTCGCACTCGGCATCCTCGGCACGTTCATCCTGACCTTCGGCCCCTTCTCGATCGGCGAGATCGGCTTCGATGTCGCAAGCCAGGTGTACTTGGCTGCGATCGCCGTCGTCGGCTACCAGGCCGTGATCTTCGCCATCCTGTCGAAGATCTACGCACAGCACGAGGGCTTCCGAATACCGCGAAGCCGCAACTTCGATCGACTCGAAAAACGGATCAGCCTCGAATCGAGCGCGGTCGTCGGCCTCATCCTCTTCCTGATCGGCCTGACCGTTGCCATCCTCCAGCTCGTGATGTGGGGCAGTACCGGGTTCGGTGCGCTCGAAATCGACCGGACCGTGAGGACCGCCATCTCTGCTGCCCTCCTGATGATGCTCGGTGCCCAGACGATCATGGCGGGGATGTTCCTCGGCGTGCTCTCGGTCGTGCTGAAGCGTTCGTGACGTGACGGTTGAGATCTCGGTCGCCCTGTGCACCTACAACGGGGCGGCATACGTCGAGGAGCAGCTGGCGAGCATCCTCGACCAGGCACGGGCCCCCGATGAGCTCGTCGTCTCCGACGACGGCTCCTCCGACGGCACCCTGGAGGTCGTCGCCGCGACGGTCGCCGCCGCCGCTGCGCGCGGGATCTCGCCGGAGGTCGTCGTGCTGGCGGGCGCGGCGCCGTCAGGGGTGACCGCGAACTTCGAGCGGGCGGTGGCCCAGACGACGCGCCCCCTCATCGCCCTCAGCGACCAGGACGACGTCTGGCACGCCGACCGGCTCAGCCGTCTCGCCGCGCGATTCGACGACGAGGGTCTCACCTTCGTGCACACCGATGCGCGGCTCGTGGACGAGGGCGGCGCGCCCCTGGGGTCGACCCTCTTCGAATCCCTGGAGCTCACGGACGAGGAGCTGCGGCTGGAGGAGCAGGGGCGTGCCTTCGAGGCGCTGCTGCGACGCAACCTGGCGACCGGCGCCACCGTGGTGTTCAGGCGTGAGCTCCTCGACCGGGCCCGGCCGTTCCCGCCCGACTGGGTACACGACGAATGGCTGGCCATCATGGCTGCGGCCACGGGCCGGGTCGGGGTCGTGCGCGAGACGACGATCGACTACCGGCAGCACGGGGCCAACCAGATCGGCGTCACCGAGCCGACGCTGCGGTACAAGGTCCAGCGGATGCTCGAACCGCGCGGCGACCGGAACATCAAGCTCGCGAAACAGTTCGCTGCGCTGGCCGACCGCCTCGAGACGCTCGGCGAAGCCGTTCCCGCGGCGTACATGAGCGCCGCGCGCCAGAAGGCCGACTTCGAGGCGACGCGGGCGGCCATGCCGCCGAACCGCATCCGCCGGGTCGGCACCGTCTTCGGACTCGCGCGACGGCGTCTCTACAGCCGCTTCGCGAGCCGCGGACGCCTGGACATCATCCGCGACCTTCTCCAGCCGGTCTAGGTTCGTGCCGCGGCAGGGCGCTGCGCCAGCTCATGCCCTGTGACGCCTTCACGGCGCACACGACGAGCAGCAGCCAGCCGGACTCGACGAGGATCGAACTCTCGAACACGCTGGTCACCAGGAGCGAGACGAGGACGAGCGGCGCCCAGACATACACCACGCTCCGCTTGTTGGAGGCGAGGAGCCACGACCGCCCGAACGCGAGGGCGATCAGGGCGACGAACAGGATGACCCCGATCAGGCCGACCTGGAGGTACACGTCGAGGTAGGCGTTCAGCCCGTTCGCGTGCTCCGCACCCGTGTTGGCCTGGATCGCCGTGAACGGGTACAGGTCTTCCGGCCACCCGCCGACCCAGCCCCAGCCGAGGATCTGGTTGACGGGGATGAGTTGCCAGATCTGGATCCAGAGGCGGTAGCGCACGAAGAAGTCGGAGCGTGCGTTCAGAAGGTCGATGACCCTGGTGCGGTACACGTACGCCAGCACGAGGGCGAGGACGGTGATCGCGGCCAGGCCCCACTGGTAGTACTTGCGCTGGTTCGCCGGGACCTTGCGCACGGCGTAGAGAGCGAGCGTCGCGAGCCCGACGAGGACGGACACGGCGGCGATCACCGGGGAGTGCGCGAGCAGGATGCAGAGCACGGACAACGCGATGCTCGCCGCCGCCGTCGCCGGCCGCACCGAGCGCGTGCGGAGTTCGACGAGGAAGGTGACGAACGCGATGAGGGCGACGATGCTGAGCTGGTTGCGGCTGCCGAAGAGACCCTGGATCGGTCCGCCCAGGGCGATGTTTCCCTGGATTCCGAGGAAACGGATCGGCAGGTCGATGAGCAGGCCGCTCAACACCTCGAGGGCGAGCGATACCGACAGGAGCACGCGCAGGACGTCGCCGACGACGCGCACGATCTGGATCGCGTCGCGCACGAGTGCGATGTAGATGCCGAGGAAGGCGAACGTCATCTGGTAGCCGATTCCGGCGAGCGTCGCCCACTGGTAGTTGCTCCAGAAGATCGACAGGGCGCACCAGCCCACGAAGACCAGGATCGAGATCGGGAGAAGGCCGTGCCACTCGATCGTCTCGCGCTGGGCGATGAACGAGATCGCAGCGAGGAGGACGAGGGCGGCGAGCGCTCCGATGAGCCCCGGCCAGCCCATGACGCTCCGGATGGCGTGGGTCGAGAACCCGACGCCGACCGCGACGAGAGACAGGGCGGACGCGAACCGGGCGGAGCCGAAGAACTCGGTGAAGGCGGCCGGCACCAGGGGTCGACGGGTCACGGCCATGCGCCAATCCTACGGCGCGGCACGTTTCGTCTTCACGGATACGACGACCAGGAGCATCCAGCCGGCCTCGACCAGCATCCTGCTCTCCGCCGCGCTCTGGGCGATCAGCGCCGCGATGAGGAGCAGGGGCAGAAGAGTGAGCGCACGGTACGGCAGGGTGTCGGACACCGCGACGCGCGGGCGGTCGACCGCGAAGAACCAGCTCCTCGTCAGCGTTGTGGCGACGAGGAGGATGAAGACGACGAGACCGACGACGCCGAGCTGGAGCCAGACGTCGAGCCACGCGTTGTGCGCCTGGAGATAGACCACGCCCTTGCGCACGGCGAGGGTCTTGAACGGTTCGACCCACGGCGCCCAGTAGCTGACCCAGCCCCAGCCGAAGACCGGCCGCTGGACGGCGAGTGCCGTGACCGAATGCCAGATGTCGAGCCTGCCGGTGAGGTCCTCGCTTTTGCCGAGGAGCTTGAGGAGCTGCCCCGAGAAGACCCAGACGGCGGCGACTCCGAGGACGACGGAGGCGAGCATGGTCAGGTAGACGGGGCGCCTGCGATCCGGTCGCACCCGCCGCATCCACAGGGCGAACAGGAGCACGACGAGCGTGAAGACGGCGGTGATGATGACGGTGGCCGAGCGGGTGAGTACCAGGGTGAGCGCGGCCACGACGAGCCAGGCGATGCCCGACCCGCGTCGAACGACACCGTCGGCGAACTGGATTCCGAAGACGACCAGGGCGAGGAGCGCGACCATCGCGAGCAGGTTGCTGTTGCCCTGGATGCCCTGGATCTGGCCGCCGTGGAAGAGAAGCCCCCGACTCCAGTAGAACGCCTGGGGGACCTTCTCGGTGCCGTAGTCGGTCCAGAACGGCAGGACCGGGTGGCGGATGAAGGCGGCGACGATGAACTCGAAGGCCAGTGAGAGCCCGAGGATCCAGCGGAAGGCATGCGACAGGGCGCGCAGCAACTGGGGCCACTCGAGGCACAGGGCCAGGAAGAGGGCGGTGATCGTCGTCACCCATTGCAGGAAGACGCCGAGTGCGCTCGCACCGGGGTAGTCCGACCAGGCGATCGACAGGGTGGCGAGCAGCAGGAACAGGGCGAGCGTGACAGGCAGCCGACGCCAGAGGAGCGGGGGGCGGATGCGCACCAGCAGCACCACGCTGCCGACCACCAGCCCGAGGGCGATCACCCCCCAGCCGTACCAGCTGAGCAGGTTGCGCCAGAAGTCGCCGGCGAACAGCGTGAAGACCAGCAGGGTCGAGAACGCGCCGACGGCGATCGGTTTACGCGCAGTGCTCATCAGGCAAGGCTATTGGATCAGACGAAGGCTGCCTTGCCCGTGATGCTGCGGCCCACGATGAGCGTGTTCATCTCGCGCGTGCCCTCGTACGAGTAGAGGGCCTCGGCGTCGGCGAAGAACCGGATCACGTCGTAGTCGAGCACGATTCCGTTGCCGCCCAGGATCTCGCGGCACCAGGAGACGGTCTCGCGCATCCGGGAGGTGGCGAACGCCTTGGCGAGGGCCGAGTGCTCGTCGCGCTGTTCGCCGCGGTCGAGCATCTCGGAGACACGGGTGCACAGGCCGATGCTCGCGGTGATGTTGCCGAGAGATTTCACGAGCAGGTCCTGGATGAGCTGGTGCGAGGCCAGCGGCTTGCCGAACTGCACACGTTCCGTCGCGTAGCGCAGGGCGGCCTCGTATGCGCCGACGGCGACGCCGATGGCGGACCATGCGACTTCGGCGCGGGTCAGGCGGAGCACCTTCGCGGTGTCCTTGAAGCTGTTCGCACCCTGGAGTCGCAGGCGCTCCGGTACGACCACGTTCTCGAGCGTGATGTCCGCGTTCTGCACCATCCGCAGCGACTGCTTGCCTTCGATCTTCGTCGCGGTGTATCCCGGCGTCGACGTCGGCACGATGAACCCTTTGACCTGGCCGTCCTCGGCGCTCTTCGCCCAGACGATCGTGATGTCGCTGAAGGTGGCGTTGCCGATCCAGCGCTTCGAACCGTTGAGCACCCAGTCCTCGCCGGAGCGGGTCGCGATCGTCTGGAGGCCCTGCGCGGAATCCGACCCCGACTGCGGCTCGGTGAGTGCGAACGCACCGAGTACCTCACCGGAGGCGAGTTTCGGCAGCCATTCGGCGCGCTGCTCGGCGGAGCCGGTGACACCGAGCGCACCGACCACGAGGCCGTTCTGCACCCCGACGTACGTGCTCACGCTCGCATCGACGCGACCGAGCTCCAGGGCGACCCAGCCGCGGAAGACCGCCGAGTTCTCGAACGCCTTCGTCTCGTCCCAGCCGAGACCGATCACGCCACGGCTGTGCAGGCCCGGGATGACGGCCGGAGGGAACTCCGCCCGTTCCCAGTGCTCGTTGACGATCGGCTTGACGTCGTTCTCGAGGTACTCGCGAAGAACGGCGATGAAGTCCTTCTCGCGATCGGTGAGGAGCTTCTCGTAGCCGTAGAAGTCGCTGGCGAGGGTCTCGAATGCCATGTCTGCTCCGTTGCGTCAGGTTGCTGGTCCGCACGTCAGCCTATTGACGTGCGCTGGGCGCGCAAAAGCGGTTGGTAGTTTGGTCTAACGATCGAAAGGGACCGTCTCGGATGTTTGTGCGCATCGGCAACACCCCTCGCGACTACGACTGGGGGTCGCGGACCGCGATCGCGGAACTGCTCGGATCCGTCCCGTCGGGGGCGCCGGAGGCGGAGCTGTGGCTGGGTGCGCATCCGGGTTCGCCGAGTGCCATCCTCGATTCTGCCGAGACGGATGGGGCGCGTGACCTCGCTACGTGGATCGACCGTGAACCGCGCCTCGCCCTCGGGGAGACCGCGGCGGCCGGCGAGAAGCCGCACCTCCCCTACTTGATGAAAGTACTTGCGGCAGACCGGCCGCTGTCGCTCCAGGCGCATCCGTCCAGCGGGCAGGCCGGAGAGGGCTTCGCCCGCGAGAACGCCCGCGGTCTGCCCCTCGATTCGCCGGAGCGCAATTACAAGGACGCGTTCCACAAGCCCGAGCTCATCTACGCGCTGAGCGAGACCTTCGACGCGCTGAGCGGCTATCGCGACCCGGCAGTGAGCGCACGCGTGCTCGACGCGCTCGCCGAGGGGTCGGACCCCGAAGGCCTCAGGCTCGTGGGCCTTCTGACGGGCCGCCTGCGGCACGCCCCCGCGGGAGAGGCGCTCCGCGACTCGACCGCGTGGCTCCTCGGAGCGGATCCGGACGTCCGGTCCCTCGTCGAGGTCGTGACCGGCGCTGCGGCACGACGCGGCACGGCTGGTGACCCTGAGGTCGCTTCGGCGGCCGACACCGTCGCGATGCTCGCGCAGGCGTTCCCCGGCGACCCCGGCATCGTGCTCGCCCTGCTGCTCAACCGGATCGCCCTGAGGCGCGGCGAGGTGCTCTACCTCCCGGCAGGAAACATCCACGCCTACCTGCACGGGCTCGGGATCGAACTGATGGCGGCCTCGGACAACGTTCTGCGCGGCGGCCTCACGAGCAAGCGCGTCGATGTGCCCGAACTGCTCGCGGTACTCGACTTCTCGCCGTTCACTGCGAAGCCCCTGGAGCCGGAGTCGCCGGCACCGGGGCTCGAGACCTATCGTCCCGACGTCCCCGATTTCGCGCTCGACGTCGTGCAGCTCGACGGCGCCGTGTCGTCGGTGACCGTCCGGCTACCGGGAGCTGCGACAGCTGTCTGCACCGAAGGGTCACTCGAGTTCCGGGGGGCGAGCCACGCCGTCCGCCTGTCGCGCGGCGAAGCAATGTTCGTGACACCGGACGAGCGCGAGCTCGTGATCTCCGGGTCGGGTACCGTGTTCATCGCCGTCCCGAACCGCTAGGCCGCCGCGATAGGGTTCTTGTTTCGGACCATCGAGGAGGGCGCCATGGCGTGGTTGGTGACGGGCGGGGCGGGCTACATCGGTTCGCATGTGGTCAGGGCGTTCCGCGAGGAAGGGATCGACGTCGTCGTGGTCGACGACCTGTCGAGCGGGCACGCCGAGTTCGTTCCGGTCGATGTTCCCTTCTATCGGGGGACGCTGCTCGACGGTGAGCTCCTCGAGACCGTCTTCCGCGAGCACAGAATCGCGGGGGTCGTGCACATCGCGGGGTTCAAGTACGCCGGCGTCTCCGTGCAGCGGCCCCTCCACACGTACGAGCAGAACGTCACCGCGACGGCAGTGCTGCTCGCCGCGATGCAGGAGGCGGGGATCGACGCGATCGTCTTCTCGTCGAGCGCCGCCGTCTATGGGACCCCTGACACCGACCTCGTCACCGAGGAGACGCCCCGGTCACCCGAGTCGCCCTATGGGGAGTCGAAGCTCATCGGGGAGTGGCTGCTGCGCGACCAGGGCGTGGCCGTCGGGCTTCGTCACACCTCTCTGCGCTATTTCAACGTCGTCGGCTCCGGCTCGGTCGAGCTCAGGGACACCAGCCCCCACAACCTGTTCCCGATGGTGTTCGATGCCCTCGTCGACGGGCGCACCCCGCGCATCAACGGGAACGACTACCCGACTCCGGACGGAACCTGCGTGCGCGACTACATCCATGTCTCGGATCTGGCGGTCTCGCATGTGGCAGCGGCGAAACGCCTGGATGCGGGCGAGCGGGTGGAGCCCGTCTACAACCTCGGGAGCGGTGACGGGGTGTCGGTGGGCGAGATCATGGCCACGGTGGCCTCCGTGACCGGAATTCCCTTCACCCCAGAAGTGGGGCCGCGACGAGCGGGGGATCCAGCCCGTATTGTCGCATCAGGCCAACTCGCGGCCAGAGACCTCGACTGGCGGATGCGCCACTCTCTGACCGAGATGGTAGACAGCGCATGGGCTGCACGGCAGGCCGTTTCCTGATCATTCACAGGAAACAGGGGTAGAACACCCGGGCGTGTCGCGATTGTTGCCGTCCGTCGGCGCGTCGCAAACCCTCGAGGGCCAGTTGAGGCTTTACGATTCGCGACTTGACTAGTGAGAATTACACGGGTGTAATTACTTACAACACGTCCGCTGACGTGGATGCACGATATGGGTGGGAGATCGATATGGCTGGTCCGGAATATCGCTCTGGGGTACCCGACGACTGGTTTGTCGATCCCGTCAGGCTGGGAGTGCCCGGGGTTCGACAGTCGGTCGACGACGACAACCCGCTGGCGTGGCAGTCGGATTCGTTGTGCGCACAGACCGATCCTGAGGCGTTCTTCCCTGAAAAGGGCGGGTCGACCCGCGATGCGAAGAAGATCTGCGCCTCGTGCGAGGTCCGCGCACAGTGTCTCGAGTACGCGCTCGCCAACGACGAGCGGTTCGGCATCTGGGGCGGCCTCTCCGAGCGCGAGCGCCGCAAGCTGCGCAAGCGCGCCGTCTGATTTCCGGCGCGCCCGTACGCTGACACGTGATCCACGGGCGCCAACTTAGGCTGTCTCCGATGTATCCGAGAGTCACAGCCGTCATCGTCGCCCGCAATGGAGGCGACCACCTTCAGCGCACGCTCGACGCCCTCGCAGCCCAGACGCGACAGCCCGACGTGATCGTCGCCGTCGACTGCGCATCGACCGACGATGCGGCCCAGCTTCTCGCCGCATCCGCCCCCACCCACCTCGTGTCGCTCCAGGAGAAGCTGCCCTTCGGCGCCGCTGTCGCGACAGGGCTCCGCGTCACGCCGCCCGCGTCCAGCGAGCACGACTGGCTCTGGCTCCTCGCTCAGGACACGGCACCGGAACCGGGAGCCCTCGAAGCCCTTCTCGGCGCGGTCGAGGTGTCGCCCTCGGTGGCGGCGGCGGGCCCGAAGCTCGTCGAATGGGACGACCGCAACACGATCCGCGAGTACGGCGAAGCGATGACCCAGTTCGGGACCGCCGTGAACCTGGTCGAGAACGAACTCGACCAGGCACAGCACGATGGCCTGAGCGACGTCCTCGCCGTCTCGCCCGCCGGGCTCATCGTGCGGCAGTCGGTCTGGGACGAACTCGGCGGCTTCGATCCGGCGCTTCCGGTGGTCGACGACGGCCTGGACTTCTGCGTGAGGGTGCGCCTCGCCGGTTTCCGGGTGGTCCTCGTCCCCTCGGCCCGCATCGCGATCGCGGGTGACGGCGTGGCAGGACCGAACTCGTCCCGCAAGGGCCGTGTGCGCCGGAGGCTGATCCGCGCGCGCCGCGCGGCGCAGCTCCATCGGCGGATGGTCTATGCGCCGGCCGCCGCTGTGCCGATCCACTGGCTCAGCCTGGTCCCCCTGGCCTTCTTCCGTTCGATCGGGCGTATCGTCGGCAAAGAACCGGGTGCGATCACCGGGGAGTTCGCAGCCGCGTTCCGGACGGCGTTCGCGGGAATCCGTGTCAGCTCTGCGCGGCGCAACCTGGCCCGCCACCGGGTGGTGGGCTGGGCGGCCATCGCGCCCCTGCGCATCCCGATCGCCGAGGTGCGGCGCGCCCGCGCGCTGAAGCGGGAGGCGGCCTACGTCACGCTCCAGGGCGAGCGGCGCGACCTCAACTTCTTCGGCGGAGGCGGCGCCTGGGTCGTCCTCGCCGCAGCAGTGCTCGGGATCGCGCTGTTCTTCCCGCTGCTCGGGTCCGACGCTCTCGCCGGCGGCGCGCTGCTTCCCATGCCGTCGAGCGTCGGCGACCTGTGGAACACGCTCGGCTACGGCTGGCGCGATGTCGGGCTCGGCTTCGTCGGCGCCGCCGATCCCTTCGCGGCTGTGCTCGCCGTGTTCGGGACACTGACGTTCTGGCAGCCGTCGCTCTTCCTCGTCGTTCTCTACTTCGCTGCGCTGCCGCTGGCAGCACTCGGTGCCTGGATGCTCGCATCCCGTCTCACCCAACGCTCCAGCCTGCGCGCGTTCGCCGCCCTGGCCTGGGCGATCGCGCCACCCCTTCTGATCGCCATGCAGACCGGCCGCCCCGCCGCGATCCTGGCCCATCTGCTTCTGCCGTGGCTGTTCTTCGCCGGTCTGTCGGCTGCGCGCTCGTGGGCTGCGGCAGGCACGACGGCACTGCTGGCCGCTGCGACGGTCGCCTGCGCACCCTCGCTCATTCCAGCGCTCCTCGTCATCTGGGTGATCGCCCTCGTGCTGAGCCGCCGTCGATTCGCGCGGCTCATCGTGGTGCTGATTCCGTCAGCCGTTCTGTTCGCTCCGCTGGTCTGGCAGCAGGCGCTGCGGGGCGCGTGGGTCTCGGTGTTCGCGGATCCGGGCGTGGTGACGGAGAGCAGGCCCGTCCCCGCCTGGCAGCTCGCGCTCGGGTTTCCCGACGGGATGCTCGGGGGATGGCATGCCGTGGCGACCGCCCTCCACATCTCGGGGGTCGCCCCGAACGTCGTCGTAGCCGTGCTGCTCGCCCCGCTGGCCATCCTGGCCCTGCTGTCGCTCTTCCTGCGCGGTTCATCGCGCGCCGTCCTCGCCCTCGTGGTCGCGCTGCTCGGGTTTGCGACGGCGGTCGCGGCCACCCTCGTCTCGGTCTCCGTGTCGGCATCCGTGGCTGTGCTCATCTGGCCGGGCACGGGAGTCAGCCTGTACTGGCTCGGGCTCGTGTGCGCCGCGATCATCGGGCTGGGAGCCGTCGGCCGGTTCGCCGCGCTTCCGGCATTCGCCGCACTCGCGACCATCGCCATCGCCGCCACCCCGGCCGCTATCGCCATGCCGCTCGGCGTATCGTCCGTCCGGGCGAGCGACGGACGCACGCTGCCCGCTGTCGTCACGGCGAACGCGTCGAGTGCTCCCCGAACCGGCACCCTGAGGCTCACGGCGCAGCCGGATGGCGGGATCGGAGCGGAGGTCCTGCGCGGTTCGGGTGCGACGCTGTCAGGCCAGAGCACGCTCAGCAGCACGGACCGCACCCTGTCCGACGAGGAACGCTCCCTCGCGACACTCGCCGGCAACCTGTCGTCGAAGAGCGGCTTCGACCCGACCCAGCAGCTGAAATCCCTGGGGATCGACTACATCCTGCTCGCGCCGCCTGTCACGGCTCTCGGCGCCGACGCCACTCCGGCGGCGAAGGCGACCGCACTGCGTGCCACGGTGGCGCTCGACGCCGACGCCGCACTCGTGCCGGTCGGCCCGACGGCGACGGGCGCACTCTGGAGCTTCGAGCGCGGAACGACGGACGCCCCGCCGGCAGCGCAGGTCCCGCCGGATGCGGGCGCCCCCTGGCGAACGATCGTTCTCGCTGTGCAAGCCGTGGTGATCGGACTGATCCTCCTGCTCTCCATCCCGACGCGGCGGACGTACGAGAGCCTCGCCGCGGAGTCCGTCCGCCGGCCGAAGGGGACGAAGAAGCCGGGTGGGGCGCCGGCCGCCGAGTCGGACGGCGAATCGGAACCCGATAGCGGTGACGAGGCTGAGGACGACGACGATGTCGTCGACTCCGGGTCGGCGCTCGATGCCGATCTGGCGGACGACGACGAGCCCCTCGCCTGGCCCGATGAACGCGAAGAGCTGTCGGCATACGATCCGGTCGACGAGTGGGATCATCGCGAACCGGCGGTCGCCCGAGGGAACGGAGGCGACAGTGCCGACTAGACGAGGAATCGCCCGCGAAAGTGCGCGCGCCATCGCCGGTGTCGCCGGGATCGGCGTCGCCGCGCTTGCGATCGCCGGCGCGACCTGGCTTCCGTTGCACGGTTTCACCGTCACGCCGCCGTCGTCGACGGTCGTCCCCGTACCCACCGCCCAGGAACGCACCTGCCCGGGACCACTCCTGACGCTCGCATCGAACTCCGCCGCAGCGACAGGGGCGGCCGCATTCGCTCCGCCGACCGTTGTCTACGGCACGAATACCGGAGCGGATGTGCGGACGCGTTCGCTCAAGCCCGTCGACGACACACAGGGCGAGAGCAACGGGACGCCGGTGACCCTGACCGTGCCGGCGCCGTCGGCGTCGTCCGCTCCACCACTCGTCGGGGCTGCGCAATCGCAGCAGGCCGCCCTGGAGGACTTCGCAGGCCTCGCGGCAGCGTCCTGCGACGAGGCGCGCCCTGACTCCTGGCTCGTCGCAGGCGCCACGACCCTCGGTGAGACGAGCCTCGTGCTGCTCAGCAACCCGAGCTCGGTCCAGGCAACGGTCGACCTCTCGATCTACTCGGAGACGGGAACGGTGACGGCGCCTGGTGCGACGGGGATCGTCGTAGCCCCCGGCACCCAGCGCGTCATCCCGCTCGCCGGGCTCGCGCCCTCGGTCGCCGCACCCGTTGTGCACGTCGTGTCGCGTGGTGGTCGCGTGGTGGCCTCGCTGCAGCAGAGCGACATCGTCGGGATCGATCCTCACGGTGTGGAGCTCGTCGGAGCGACGGCCGCGCCCGCCGCCCACCAGGTCATCCCCGGAATGGTCATCCGCTCGCTGGCCGCCATCCAGTCCGCCCAGGGCGGCGAAGGCTACGGAAGCGACCTCCCGGCGGTCCGGGTCTTCGTCCCCGGCACGCAGGCTGCGACCGTGCGTGTCGGCGCACTCGGCGAGAAGGGGACGGCCATGGGCAACTCGTACTCGGCGACCGTCAAGCCCGGCATCGTGACGGAGATCCCGCTCGACCATCTCAGCGACGGCAACTACACGGTCACCATCGACTCCACGCAGCCGATCGTCGCGGCCGCCCGAACCTCGACGGTCTCGGGCAAGGCCTTCGACTTCGGCTGGTTCGTCGCAACCGAGCAGGCCGACGACAGCTTCGTTGCGGCGGTGCCGCCCGGGCCCGGGGCGGTCCTGCACTTCGCGAACAGCGGAGAAGACGGGCCGACCGTGACGGTGAAGGTCGCGGTCAAGGGTGCGACGAAGACACTCGCCGTGCCGTCCGGTGGGAGCGCAGGGCTCACGATTCTCCAACCCGGCACGTACACGGTCACGGGAGCGAAAGGCCTCTACGTCTCCACCAGCCTCATCGGCAAGGGACTCGTGTCGTCGTTCCCGGTCAGCCCGCCCAGCCCGCTGGCGTCGCCGATCGAGGTCTACCCGAAATAGCCCTCGCCAGGCGATAGCGCCGAGCCGGCGGCTCAGTAGTGGCGGAAACGCTCCGGCGCGAGATCCCAGGGGTCTTTGCCGAGCAGTTCGGCGACCGCACGGAAGACGCAGCTCTCCACGAGCATCCGCTGGTGCAGTTCGTCGTTGCGGTGCAGCTTGCTGAGCCGCTGGATGGGGACGCGGAAGAGGATGATGCGGCGCTCGCGCGGGTCCACCCGCCAGCGCTCCACCCCGTCCGGACCGACCGCGTTGATCGGGGCCGCCGCGACTTCGAATCGAACGTGCTCGAGCTCCGCCGGCCAGATGCCCTTCAGATAGTCGGCCGTCGCCGCGACCGTCATGTCGAACAGGTCGATGCGGTTGTGCAGCATGGGCAGGTGCGGGCCGGTCACCGGCCCACGGGCGCCCCGGCCGTGACGGTTCCTCCAGCGCGCGGCCGCGGGCGGCTCACTGCTTGCGCGGCGGGAACGGGGCATGTCGTCATCCTACGACGCCGGGGCTCCGATAGTCTGGGCGCGATGCTGACCCGACCGTGTTCCCGTGTCGCGTGCCCCCGAGATGCGGTGGCCACGCTCACGTACGTGTACGCGGACTCCATGGCCGTTCTCGGCCCGCTCAGCAGCACCCATGAGCCGCACTCGTACGACCTGTGCGCGATCCACGCCGAGCGCCTTTCGGCACCGCAGGGCTGGCAGGTCATGAGGCACTCGGTGCTCGGTGAAGTAGGTTATGGGGCGTGAGCAACGCTATTTCGGCCGAACAGATCCACGCGAACTTCGAGGCAGCAGTCAAGACCTATGACGTCCGCGGGCTCGTCGGCATCACGCTGACGACCGAGATGGTCGAGGCGATCGGTGCGGCCTTCGTGGACGAGATCGGTGCGGCCGGACAGGATGTGGTCGTCGGCCACGACATGCGCGACTCGTCCCCGGGATTCGCCGCGGCCTTCTCCGAGGGCGCCCGCGCCCGGGGCGCGAACGTCGTCTCCCTTGGCCTGTGCTCGACCGACGAGTCGTACTTCGCGTCCGGTTACTTCGCGGCCGC
Source organism: Leifsonia tongyongensis (assembly GCF_010686705.1). GTDB lineage: Bacteria > Actinomycetota > Actinomycetes > Actinomycetales > Microbacteriaceae > Diaminobutyricibacter > Diaminobutyricibacter tongyongensis. Next base: position 184,017 of record NZ_JAAGWY010000003.1, read on the forward strand.
CGGGGCGATGTTCACGGCCAGCCACAACCCGGCGACCTACAACGGCATCAAGCTGTCCCGTGCCGGCGCCCAGGGCATCAGCCGTGACACCGGCCTCGCAGCCGTGCGCGAACGCGCAGAGCAGTACGTCATCGATGGCGTGGTCGCCGTCGCGGAGCCCGGTGGCATCCGTGAGGTGGACGTGCTGGCCGACTACGCGGCGTTCCTCCGCGGCCTGGTCGACCTGTCCGGCATCCGGCCGATCCGGATCGTCGTCGACGCGGGCAACGGAATGGGAGGACTGACCGTTCCCGCCGTGCTCGGCGAGGCCGCCGGCCTGCCGGCGCTGCCGATCGAGATCGTGCCCCTGTACTTCGAACTCGACGGCACCTTCCCGAACCACGAGGCGAACCCGCTGGAACCTGCGAACCTCGTCGACCTGCAGAAGGCCGTCGTCGAACACGGGGCCGACCTCGGGCTCGCCTTCGACGGCGACGCCGACCGCTGCTTCGTCGTCGACGAGCGCGGGGATGCCGTCAACCCGTCCGCGGTGGCCGCCATCGTCGCCGTTCGTGAGATCGCGCGCGCCCGCGCGGCCGACCCGGATGCCGAGATCGTGGTGATCCACAACCTCATCACCTCGCGCATCGTTCCGGAGACCATCCTGGCTGCGGGCGCAATCCCAGTGCGCACCCGCGTCGGGCACTCGCTCATCAAGGACGCGATGCGCGAAACTGGAGCCGTGTTCGGTGGGGAGCACTCGGCGCACTACTACTTCCGCGACTTCTGGAGCGCCGACAACGGCATGCTCGCCGCGATGCACCTCCTCGCGGAGTTCGGCTCGCAGGATGAACCCCTCTCGGTGCTCGCCGACGCGTACACTCCCTACGCGCAGTCGGGCGAGATCAACTCCACCGTCGACGACGTTCCGGCCGCGTTCACGCGGATCGTGGAGGCGTTCACCGGCCGCGGTGAATTCGACGAGCTCGACGGGCTCACCGTCACCGGACTCGTTGCGGGCGACGAACCGTTCTGGTGGTTCAGCGTGCGCTCCTCGAACACCGAGCCGCTGCTACGGCTCAACGTCGAAGCGGCGGATGTCAGCACCATGGCGCGCATCCGCGACGAGGTCCTCGAGCTCATCCGCCGCTGAGTCGTGGGGCCTGTCGCCCTCCGCGCGAACGAGTGACCACCAGGCCGATGAGAGAATGACTGCATGGCCAACGCACTCTCCCTCGCCGACTCCGGCACCGCCCTCCCGTTCAAGGTCGCAGACCTGACCCTTGCTGAGGCCGGCAGGCACCAGATCCGCCTCGCCGAGAACGAGATGCCCGGGCTCATGGCGCTCCGCGCCGAGTTCGGCGAGTCGAAGCCGCTCGCAGGAGCGCGGATCGCAGGCTCGCTGCACATGACCGTGCAGACGGCCGTGCTGATCGAGACGCTCGTCGCCCTGGGCGCCCAGGTGCGCTGGGCGAGCTGCAACATCTTCTCGACGCAGGACGAGGCCGCCGCGGCCATCGCGGTGGGCCCGCACGGCTCGGTGGACGCTCCTGCCGGTGTGCCGGTCTTCGCCTGGAAAGGCGAGACGCTCGAAGACTACTGGTGGTGCACCCAGCAGATCTTCGACTGGACGGCCGAAGCCGCCGCCTCCGGCGCCGACTGGATCGGCCCGAACCTCATCCTCGACGACGGGGGAGACGCGACCCTGCTGGTCCACTCCGGGCGCGACTTCGAGCTCGCCGGAGCCGTTCCGGCGGATGCCGCGGGCGACAGCCACGAATACCGCGTGATCCTCGCCGCGCTCCGCGCATCCCTCGCCACGTCGCACGATCGCTGGACCCGCATCGCCGCCGGGATCATCGGCGTCACCGAGGAGACGACCACCGGTGTCCACCGCCTCTACGAGCTCGCGCGCGACGGCAAGCTGCTCTTCCCGGCGATCAACGTCAACGACTCGGTCACCAAGAGCAAGTTCGACAACAAGTACGGCATCCGGCACTCGCTTCCCGACGGGCTGAACCGTGCGACCGACGTGCTCATCGGCGGCAAGGTCGTATTCGTGGCCGGGTACGGCGACGTCGGAAAGGGCGCTGCCGAGGCCCTGCGCGGCCAGGGCGCCCGGGTGATCGTCAGTGAGATCGATCCGATCAACGCACTCCAGGCCGCCATGGACGGCTTCCAGGTGGCCAGGATCGAATCCGTCGTCGAACAGGTGGACATCTTCATCACCGGCACCGGCAATCTCAACGTCATCACGACCGAGCACCTCCTGCGGATGAAGCACCTGGCAATCGTCGCGAACGTCGGGCACTTCGACAACGAGATCGACATGGCAGGGCTCGAAGACCTCGCTGGGGCCGAGAAGATCGAGATCAAACCGCAGGTCCACGAGTGGCGCCTGCCGACTGGCCGCAGCGTGCTGGTGCTCTCCGAGGGGCGACTGATGAACCTGGGCAACGCCACGGGTCACCCGAGCTTCGTCATGAGCAACTCGTTCACCAACCAGGTCCTGGCGCAGATCGAGCTGTACTGCTACCCGGAGAAGTATCCGGTCGGCGTGTACGTGCTTCCCAAGCACCTGGACGAGAAGGTGGCGCGACTGCACCTCGACGCCCTCGGCGTGGAGCTGACCGAGCTGACGCCGGAGCAGGCGGCGTACATCGGCGTAAGCGTTGATGGTCCATACAAAGTGGACCACTACCGCTACTGAGGCGACCTCAGGAGAGTTCTGCGAACGCCCGCACGGGGAAGGTCCCGAATCCCTCGACCTTCGGGGGAACCGCCGTGAACCGCGCTCCGCGTGCGGGGACCTCGCCCAGCGCGGTCAGGTGCTCCACCACGTGGATTCCCGCGGCCAGGAGGAGGGTGTGAGCGGGGCGTTCCCCGCCGGCCTCGGTGTCGTCGATGTTGAGCGAATCGATCCCCACCAGGGCCACCCCGGCGTCCACCAGGTGGCGCGCACCGTCCTCGGTCAGATACGGAGCACCGGATGCGTAGGCCGGCGTGCCGAAATGACGATCCCAGCCGGTGTGCAGCAGCACGGCAGCGCCTGCGAGATCCCGGTCGAAGAAGACCGACGACGGGATGCCGCGCTGAAGCGCATCCGTCAGGTGGAAGACCTCGGCGGGCAGCCCCACGAGGGTCTCCAGCCGGAGCGAGGCCAGGTCTCCGCCCTCGGCGTAGCGGTGGAATGGGCTGTCGAGGTACGTGCCCGTGTTGCCGATCATCGTGATCACATCCATCGCGAACTCCGTGCCCGGAGCGTAGCGCGCCCGTGAAGCCTCACGGGTGAGGTGCGGGGTGATGACGGGCTCCGGGAGGCCCGGATAGGTGACGAGGCCAGCGCGCACGGTGTGGCTGAGGTCGACGATCCGCGACCGCGCCGACGACTCGGAGTGTTCACTGACCACGCCCCGGCTCCCGCGATGCGGCTCTTCGACGATGGCGAGCGAATGGAATTCCACTCCTCCCACGAGCGCGAGCCCGAGATGCTCGACGAGCAGGCGCGCGACATCGGCCTCTTCGACGTCCTTCGAAGGAAGGTCGAGGCGGAATCCGGTGGCTTCCAGGCTCCCGCCGTTCACGAAAGCGATGGTGGCGTCGAAGTGAGCGCGGTAGTCGGTCATGTCACCTTTCAGGGAATCCGTGGGGGAGTGCATCGAGCACGGGGGCGAGTCGCTCGAGTCGTTCCTTCTCGAGTGTGAGCGCGCGGAAGTCGCGGTCCCGACGGAGGGCCGCCACTCCCGCGAGGAAGGTCTCGGCGTCCACCGCGGGCAGCGGTGAGACGTAGGCGCCTGCTTCGCCGGCGAGTTCCGCACTGAGTCCCGCACGGGCAGTGAGTGTCATCCCCGGTGCCTGGTTCAGGAACTGGGCGATGCGCCGCGAGAGCCGGTCGGGGAGTCGTGCGACATCCGCGATGGCCGCCCATCCGGCGAGCTGGGGCGGCATCGCGAACCCGACCGCGTCGATCGCCGGAACGCGCTCCAGCTGGCTGTACGTGCCGGCGATGAGGTCGCCGAGGCGCTTGGAACGCCCGTTCAGCAGGCCGACGAGCGCCGCCAGGCCGCCGAAGGTCATGTAGATCTCGACGACACCGGTGAGTGCGCGGATGAAGGCGTGGCGCAGCTGGGTGGCGCCGCCGTCGTCGCGGACGATGCGGGCGCCGACCGCGAACTTGCCCACGGAACGTCCGTGGGTCGCGAACTCGACCGTCATCGGCGCGATCACGAGAGCGAAGACGAGGCTGACCGTGACCAGCGCTCTTCGCAGTGCGTCGTCGAGCCCTCCCGCGGTCAACACGATCATGAGGACGAGGCCGACGAAGAGCAGGACGTAGATGAGCCAGTCGAGCGCCGCGCCGGCAGCCCGGAGGATGTAGGAAGCGGGCTTGACGTCGAGCGCGACGGCCTCGCCCGTCACCACTTCGCGTTCGACACCCCCGTCGACGAGGTCGATCCGCGGAGCCCCCGGTGCAGCCATGGCTATCATCTAAGCAGATGGACCTCGACGCATACTCCGCAGCGCACCGCGCCGAATGGGACCGGCTTGCCGCCCTCGCCAGGCAGCGGTCGCTCAGCGGTGAGCAGGCGGACGAGCTCATCGACCTCTACCAGACCGGCGCGACCCAGCTCTCCGCGATCAAGACGCAGGCCGGCTCGACGACACAGGGCGACAGGCTCTCGGTCGCCCTGTCGACGGCGCGCCTCCGCTTCACGGGCACAGGCGCGAACATCCTGTCCCAGCTGCCCCGGTTCTTCGTGCTGCAGCTGCCTGCCGCCCTCTACCGGCTTCGCTGGCTCACGCTCGCCGTCGCGGTCGCCTCGCTCGTCGTCGCGGGTCTCTTCGCGTGGTGGGCGCTCGGCAACCCTCAGGTCATGGCGAACTTCGGGTCGGATGCGCAACTGAAGCAGATCGTGAACCACGAGTTCATCGACTACTACTCCAACAATCCCGCAGCGTCTTTCGCCGGTCAGGTCTGGACGAACAACGCGTGGATCGCAGCCCAGTGCATCGCGTTCGGGATCGTCGGCTTCTATGTGCCGGCCGTCCTGCTCCAGAACGCCCAGAACATCGGCATCTCGGCGGCCGTGCTGTTCGCATACGGCCGGGGTGACGTGTTCTTCCTCTACATCCTTCCGCACGGCCTGCTGGAGCTGACATCCATCTTCGTCGCCGCGGCTGCCGGCCTGCGGATCTTCTGGTCCTGGATCGCTCCGGGTCCCCGCACGCGTGGCCAGGCGCTCGCCGAGGACGGGCGGGCGCTGTTCACCGTCGCTGTCGGCCTGATTCTCTCGCTGTTCGTCTCCGGGCTCATCGAAGGGTTCGTCACGCCGTCCGATCTGCCCTGGCCGGTGAAGATCGGTATAGGGGTGTTGGCGCTCGTCGCGTTCCTCGTCTACATGCTCGTCGTCGGCCGCCGCGCCGTGCGGCTGGGCGCGACAGGCGACCTGGACGACTTCGAGGCGGGCGCGCGCAGGATCGTCGCCGGCTGAACGGGCGCTACGGCGTCGTGTTTCGCGGCTGCGGATGGAGGGTCAGGCCCGGGATGCTCGGCGTGACGACCTGTCCGGTCGCGGCCGCGCGGTAGACCTCTTCGAGGGCGGGTATCCACCGGTCCGGCGTGTGTTTGCCGAGTACCCAGGGCCTGGCGTTCAACCGAGCGGACGACGCGCGAGGATCCTCGAGCGCGATCAGGCACTGTTCGACGATCTCCTGAACGGTTCCCAGCAGCACGGGCGGCGGGTCGCCGTCGTCCGCGAGAGACGGCACCGGACAGAGCACGGTGGGGCCGATGGCCATCGCCTCCAGTTCACTCACCGCAATGATGCCGGCCGCCTGGCCGATGGCGACGTCTGCCGACGCGACCAGCTCGAGGAATCCGGGATGGTCCTGGCGCGGCACCAGCTCGATCCCCAGTTCGGCCGCAGCCGCGGCGCCGGGTCCCCAGTCCAGTCCGACGAGGCGTGTTCCGGTCGGCAGGGCCGAGCGCAGCGCCCTGGCGGTCTCGAGCTGTGTCTCGACCCCTTTCGTGTCGTCCCAGCGGGAGACGAACAGCACGGTCGGGTCGCCGTGCTCCGAGCCGGGGCGCCACACCGGGTGCAGCTGGGGCTCGACGAAGGCGGGCATGTATGTCGCGTCCGCGCGCGCGGTCGTGGCTTCCTCGACCGTGTCGAGGTTCGTGTAGTAGACGGCGCTGGCCCCGTCGATCGCCCGCTGGATCTGGTCGTGCGTCGCGGGGGACTTCCAGAGCCGTCGGATGTCCGTGCCATGGAGATGCAGCACATACGGGCGCTTGGGGATCCACGGCCGCTGCAGCAAGTGGACGGCCGTCGCGTAATGGACATGGATGACGTCGCTCGTCCGCGCGGTGCGCAGGTGGCGGAGCACGTGCCTGAACTCCCCGAGCCTGCCCGTGCCGCTGCCGAACCCGCTCGCCGGTCGCACCTGCGCGGGCGGCACGTATCCCCAGGTCAGCCCGGCTCTGGCCGCCGCGTCGACGAGTGCGCGCGCGACGTACGCGCAGTCGTTGAAGTGTGTCACCCTGGGCGTGGGTGTACGGGAGGCCATCGGGCCATTCTGCCATCTCACGGTGGGGGCGGTGGTCACCCGGACAGGGGCCGATCCGAGATCCGGATAGGCTGGATCACCAGACATGGCACGTGATGGCTTCCGCAGTAAGGAATCGGTATGGATGCACCACCGCGACGTCTGAAGATCGTTCACATCGGCCCCGATTCGCCGCACCTGCGGTTCGCGGCGAACATCTTCGAGTCGGTCGCGCCCGGGGCGAACGAATACGTCGTGGTCGGCACAGCCGGAGCGCTGCGCTACCCGGTGTCGCGAGGCGTCGTGACGGTCGTGTCGCCCTCGCCGCTCGGTGTCCTCTCCATCCTGGCCCGGCGCCCGAAAGGCGACCTCATCGTCGCGCACTCGATGACGGCGCACGCGACGGCGGCCTTCGCCCGTGCCGGCAGGAGGACCGCGACGGTCTGGAGCGGATGGGGCTACGACTTCTACGGCCCGGAGACGGAAGGATCGCTGCTCGGGCCGAAGACGCGCGCGCTCGTCGACGAACTCGCGCGATCGCGGTCGGTCGTGCACCGCCCCCTATGGCGACGTTCCCTCACCGGCGCCTGGAACGGGTTCGCTCGCACGCTGAAACGAAGGGCGGCGGCCCGGACGGACTACCTCTCGGTTCCCGTGCCAGGCGAGGAGGCCGTCTTCCGCTCGCAGTTCCCGCAGTTCCGGGGACAGTCGAGCCAGCTCAGCTACTTCAGTCTCGAAGAGAGCTTCGCCACGCACGGAGCCGATCGCCCGAGCGGCACAGGGATACTTCTCGGCAACTCGGCGACTCCGACCAACAACCATCTCGAGGCGTTCGACCTGCTGGCGGGTCGGGAGCTCGGAGGGCGTCGGATCGTCGTGCCTCTGAGCTACGGCGATCCCGCGTACCGCGATGCGATCGTCGAGCGGGGGACGCAGATGTTCGGAACCGATTTCGTCCCCGTTGTCGAGCGGATGCCGCTCGAGGAGTACAACGCGCTCGTCGCGGGCTGCGACGTCGTGATCATGAACCATCGGCGGCAGCAGGCGCTCGGCAACATCGGGACCGCCTTGAACGCCGGCGCGACGGTGTATCTCGATGAGGCGAATCCCGTCTACCCGTTCTTCCGGCGCTCAGGAGCGTCGGTGCGGTCGACCTCGGAGCTGGCGACCGCGAGTTCCCTCGCACACCCGCTCAGCGACGACGAGCTCGCCGCCAACCGGAGCTTCCTGAAGTCGTTCTGGGGAACGGAGCAGGTTCGCGAGAACGTCGCCGCCCTGCTCCGCAGAATAGGCGAGGCGAGCTAGCCCGGAGGTCGCTGCCAGGGAGCAGGTCACAGCCGCCCGGCGGCCTTGAGCGCAAGGTAGTGGTCGCTGAGGGCAGGCGGAAGATCGGCGGGTGCGCCGGTCACCACATCAGCGCCCAGGCGCCGGATCGCGGCGGAGATGCGGGCGATGTCCAGAAGCGCACGCTCCGCTGCCGCCGCGCGGTACACGGTTGCCCGGTCGTCCCGCTGCCTCGTCGCCCGCAACGACTCCGGGTCGGTCACGGATGCGACGACGACGGTGTGCTTGCGGGTGAGCTGAGGGAGCACGGAAAGGAGCCCGTGCGATGCCCCAGGGGCGTCGATCGACGTGAGGAGCACGACGAGGGCTCGCTGGCTCGTGAGGGACGACACTTGGGCGGGCACGGCCGCCCAGTCCATCTCGATCAGCTCGGGATCGATCCCCGCCATCATGTCGACGGTGCGTGCGAGGAGCTCGGGGCCGCTCGCCCCCTGCACCCGGCCGCGCACACGCCGGTCGTAGGCCATCACGTCGACCCGGTCTCCCGCCCGGGTCGCGAGCGCTTCGAGGAGAAGCGCGGATTCGTACGCCGTGTCGATGCGCGGTTCGTCGTCGACCCGCGCTGCCGCGGTGCGCCCGGTGTCGATCAGGATGATGACCCGGCGGTCGCGCTCGGGTCGCCACGTGCGCACCATCACCCGCTGGCCGGCGCCACCCGATGGATCGTGCCGTCGAGCCGTCGCGCGCCAGTCGATCGATCGCACGTCGTCGCCGCGCACGTATTCGCGCAGGGAGTCGAACTCGGTGCCCTGACCTCGGAGCATCACGCTGGTCATGCCGTCGAGTTCACGCAGCCGTGCGAGGCGGGAGGGGAGGTGTTTGCGGGCGTTGAACGCGGGCAGGACCCGGATGCGACCGGGCGCCGCGAGGGTCGCCTGGCGTGCCCACAGGCGCAGCGGCCCCCACGCCCGCACGGTCACCTGCTCGACCCGCCGTTCACCGCGTCGAACCGGGACCAGTGTCGTGGTCACCCTCCTGCGCTCGCCGGGCGGGATGCTGACGCTGCTGCGCGTCGGGGATGCGCCTGCTGACGGCTCCCAGGCATCGCGGACGACCCCGCGCAGCATCCGCTTCCCGGTGTTCGTGACGTAGAGCTCGCTGAGGGCATCCGCCCCCATCCGGACCCGGCCGGGAACGCGGCGGTCGATCGCGACGCGACGAGGTGAGGCGGCCAGAGCGAGGTCGATCGCCCCCGCGGCCAGTGCGAGCGCCACCCACCCGGCGAGGATGAGCATGGCCGTGCCGCTGTCGGCGCCGAAGAGCACCAGGGGGACGACGCCGATTGCGATCAGCGCGACGAAACGGCCGGAGACGGTCACGATGCCCTCTAGATCGGGACCTGGACCTGTTGGACGATCGAGCGCAGGATCGCATCCACCTCGACGCCTTCCAGCTCGGCCTCGGGGCGAAGCTGCACGCGGTGACGCCAGACAGGCAGGAGCATCGCCTGCACGTGGTCGGGGGTGATCGACTCGTAGCCGGACAGCCACGCCCAGGCTTTCGCCGCGGCGAGCAGTGCGGTCGTCCCGCGCGGACTGACGCCGAGCTTCACCGACGGGCTGCGACGTGTCGCACGCGCCAGATCGACGATGTACGCGAGCACGTCCGCCGAGGAGCCGACGGACGCTGCTGCGGCACGGGCGGCTGCCAGCTCTGCCGGGCCGAGCACAGGGGTCACGCCGGCGGCCGCGAGGTCGCGCGGGTTGAATCCTGCGGCGTGGCGCCGGAGCACCTCGACCTCGCTCTCGCGCTCCGGGATGTCGAGGGTCAGCTTGAGGAGGAACCGATCCAGCTGGGCTTCGGGGAGGGTGTACGTGCCTTCGTACTCGATGGGGTTCTGGGTCGCAGCGACGATGAACGGGTCGGGGAGCATCCGGCTGACGCCGTCGACGCTCACCTGGCGTTCTTCCATGGCCTCGAGCAGGGCCGACTGGGTCTTCGGAGGCGTGCGGTTGATCTCGTCGGCGAGCAGGATGTTCGTGAACACCGGCCCCTCGCGGAACTGGAAGCCGCCGCTCTGGCCGTCGTAGACGAGCGAGCCGGTGACGTCGCCCGGCATCAGGTCGGGAGTGAACTGGATGCGACGGGTCTGGAGGCTGAGCGCTTGGCTCAGCGACCGCACGAGCAGGGTCTTCGCCACCCCCGGCACGCCTTCGAGCAGGACGTGGCCACGTGCCAGCAGAGCGATGATGAGTCCGGTCACAGCGCCGTCCTGGCCGACCACCGCCTTGCCGACTTCGGTGCGGACCCGGCTGAGGGCGGTGCGAAGCGCGGCGGCGTCCGCACCGGGATCGGCCGAAGCCGGCGATGTCGTTGCCGTGGTGACGTCGGTCATGGTTCCATTCTTCCGGTCGGACGGTCGTTTGCGGGATTGACGGCGTTCAGCGTGGCCGATTCGAGCCGGGCGAGCCGGTCGGACAGTGAGACGAGCTGGGCGTCGGTGCGCGGCTGCGCATCGACGAGGAGGTCGCGCACGACGCTGCGATCGGTGCCGGTGAGCGCGGCGACCGTGTCGCAGACCTCCCACACGGAGGCCGTCGAGGGCAGGCCCACGGCCGCCCCCAGACGCCCGATCGTGCCGATGCGAATGCTGTCGAGGGCCCGGAGTCGCGCGGATGACCGCTGGTAGAGGCGCGCCCGCCCTTCCATCGTCTCGCCGCTGCGCACCACGACCGGGAGGTTCTCGACGACGAGCGGACCGAACCGGCGCCCCCGCCAGACCGCAGCGGCGATGACGACCACGACGAGGAGGAGGACGAGGGGGGTGACCCAGCCGGGTGTGAGGGCATTGAGGTCGGGCGGCCCGTTCGCCGCGACATCCCGCAGTGTCGGCAGGTACCAGACGAGCGAAGGGTGCTCGCCCAGGAGGTTGAGCGCGAGCGCGGCGTTGCCTGCCCGCACGACTCCCTCGTTGTCGAGGAGGCTCGGCGACCCGACCAGGTGGAGGGTCGTTCCGTTCGCGGTGCTGCTGACGAATGCGAAACCACCGTTCCCGGTAGAGAAGCATCCCGTAGCCGGTGCGGCGCCGGAGGTCACGCGCAGCGTCGGCGATTTCACGGTCGGCTCGATCGTCTGCGCACGGTTCGCCGCTGCCACCGGACAATCGGCGGTCAGGATGCCGTTGCCGGCGGCCGCTCCCGCGTTGTGGACGTCGGGTGCGAGCGCATGGAGGGCCGCGAATCCCGGATCGACGACGACCAGGGTGGCTGCGTGCGTCTGGAGTTCGGTGAAACGGCCCTCGTCGAGGTAGCCCTGCGGGTCGTAGACGAGGATCGTCCCGTCGCCGGGCGCCAGGTCACGCACCTGCGCGAGGGAGGATGCGGACGTCACGTCGACGCCCTGCTGCCGAAGGACCTCGGCGAGCGCTTTGGCTCCTGCGGGGGCGGCGTTCGAGGCGTCGAGCGCGACCCCGGGGCCATGGCCGCCGGTGGTCAGGAAGCCGATCGCGGCGACCAGGATCGCGATGGCGCCGACCACGATCCACCCGACGCTCCGTCGGGCGACCTGTCTGGGCGACGAGGAGATCGCCGGCGCGGGACCGGTGATCGTCATCGTACCGTCACCTGGTCTACCGGCTGGGCAAATGCCGCAGGACGAGCGGACTGGAGTGCCGCATCCAATGCGACGAATTCGTCGTACTGCTCGGGCGAGGCGGCGCGTCCGAGGTAGCGCACGCCGTCGAAGGTGCGCGCTGCGGCCCCGAGTCGCGCGCCTTCCGCGGGCACCGCGATCGACGCTCGGGCGGCGAAATCGTTCGCGGTCGTCCCCGGCATGAGCAGCACGATCGTGCGTTCGTCGAGCGACTGGGCGATCGCGCGGAACCGTTCCTCCACCGCGAGCGTCCAGTCACCGGTCTTCGCCGCCCGCTCCGCCGACCGCCGGAGCGTCGCGGCATCCCTCGTGTCGTCCGCGCCGAACAGGGCGTCGACCCGTGCGCGGCTCCGGCGGTTGAGACGCGGAAGACCGAAGACGACGAACGCGACGGTGAGCAGCCCCACAGCCAGCACGACGACCACGATCAGGAGGATGCCGCTGAAGCTGCCGCTCCCCGCCGAGAACAGGGAAGCGAGCCAGTCCTGGACGGCCTTGGAGGCGAGGTCGAACCAGGTGGGCTTCGCCGCCTGGTATTCGGGTCTCGCAAGCTCGCGCACGAGCCAGTCGTGCGCCTCCGGGGCGTCGGGATCGACCGGGATGGACGCCGACAGGCGTGCCGGGACCGTCAGGGCGGTCATCTGCCGGGATACGCGGTGGCTCCAGCCGGATGCTCGGCCGGCTGATACGGATCGGGCAACCCGGTGGCGCCCGCCTGACGCGCTTCGACGAACCGGATGAGCTGCAGGTCGAGCCCCTCTTTGCGCATCCGCAGGTCGACGTAGATCAGGGCGACGGCCGAGGACTGGACGACGGCGAGGACGGCCCCGATCACGGCGGTCACAACCGTCGAGACGACGTTGATTCCGAGCTGTGAGAGGAAGACCTGCCCGACGGACGGGTCCGATGCGCTCGCCCCCAGACCGGTCGGGTTGACGAGCAGGGTGACGAAGCTGCCGATGAGCGCGATCGGGAAGGTGATGATCTGCGTGACGGCGTACACGATCAGGCCGATCAGCACGATGACGCCGAGGGTCCTCCAGAAGAAGCCGGCGGTGAGGCGCCACGAACGCTTCATCGCATCCCTGATCCGCAGGCGCTCGAGGACGATCGCGCTCGGGACGAGGGCGAGCTTCGTCGACAGCCAGACCGCGATGACGACCGCCCCGAGGCCCGCGAGTACCGAATACGCGACGCCCACCCCGATCATGGCGCCGCCACCGGCGAAGAGGAGCACGGCGATGATCGCGAGCACGAACACGCCGGCTCCCAGCGCGACGGACAGCAGCAGCGTCCAGCCGATGAGCGCGCCGACGCGCGACCGGGTGAGGCGCCACAGGGATCCGAGCGTGAGCTTCTCACCCAGGGTCTCCCGTGCCACCTCGTTGACGACGATTCCCTGCAGGAGTGACGTGGAGACGGCGGAGACCACGAGCGAGACGATGCCGAGCACGATCGCCCAGCCCACCGCTCCGGCCTGGAGGGCTCCCTGGTCGGCGGCCGACGCATTGTCGGCCCGGCTGAACAGGATGGTCACGCCACCGATGATGAGAAGGGAGACGATCGCCTGCGGCACGCCCTGGATGAGGAGGGCCGCGCCCACGGTGACCTTCGGGTTGCGACGGAGCACCTGGAACGGCGCTCCGATGAGTGTTCCGAAGCTGAGAGGACGAAGGGGCACCAGCCCGGGCTTCGGTGGGGGAGTCCAGCCGGGCTGCTGGCCGAACCCGTAACCGGGCTGGACGTAGGCGGGCTGGCCGTATGGCGGCGGGGGCGGCGGAGGCGGCACGCTGCCCGGCGCGTACTCGCCGTAGCGGGGCTGCGGCGCGGGCGCACCACTGGGTGCCTGCCAGTGCTCCTCGGCGGGCCCTGGTTGCTCTCCACTCACGTGATCGCTCCTTCTACCCCGGTTCCGGTGCGGATTCCGCTACCCATGCTGGCACATCCCTGCGCATCCGCTCGTCAGGCGTTCACGATCCGTGCAGGTGTCTCGACTACTCTTGTGCAAGAAGTTCTATGGCTTGCCGCGCACATTATGCGGCGCCCCAGTGGGAAACGGGTATATGAACGGTCGCATCCTGGTTGTCGACGACGACACCGCCCTGGCCGAGATGATCGGCATCGTGCTGCGCACAGAGGGTTTCGATCCACAGTTCTGCGAGGACGGCGCGCTCGCCCTCGATGTGTTCCGCACGTCCAAGCCCGATCTCGTGCTGCTCGACCTGATGCTTCCCGGTGTCGACGGCATCGAGGTGTGCGGGCGCATCCGTGCCGAATCGGGGACGCCGATCATCATGCTCACGGCGAAGTCCGACACGGCGGATGTGGTCAAGGGGCTCGAATCCGGCGCCGACGACTACATGGTCAAACCCTTCAATCCCAAGGAGCTCGTGGCGCGCATCCGGACCCGGCTCCGCCCGGCCGCGCCGGCCCCCGCGGTCGACACGCTCCGGATCGGCGACCTGGTGCTCGACGTGGCAGGCCACGAGGTCAGGCGCGGAGAGACACGCATCAACCTCACACCGCTCGAGTTCGACCTCCTGCTCGCGCTGGCATCCAAGCCGCAGCAGGTCTTCACCAGGGAGATGCTGCTCGAACAGGTCTGGGGCTACCACTACAAGGCGGACACCCGGCTGGTGAACGTCCATGTGCAGCGCCTTCGGGCCAAGGTCGAGGACGACCCGGACAACCCGAGGATCGTCATGACCGTGCGCGGGGTCGGATACCGCGCAGGCGCAGTCACGTAGGAGTGGTGGTGGCTGAGGATTCCCGTACCCAGACGAGGGGTGGGCCCCGCGGGCTGGGCTGGCGGCAGTGGTGGACGGCTGCCGGGTCGCGCCTGGCGCACCTGTGGCGTACCTCCCTCCAGGTGCGCACGGTGACCATCACGCTCGCGCTCACGGGCATCGCCATCCTCGTCACCGGCATCTACATGTCGCTCAGCATCGCGAACGACCTGTACCAGTCGCGACTCGATCAGGCGCTCCGTGATTCGAGCAGGGCGACGACAGCGGCGCAGACTACTCTGAATGCCTCGGACATCACGGGCGGGGACTCGGTCAGGAACCTGCTCGATTCGGCACTGCGGACGGCGTCGACGTCGTCGTCCAGCCGGCTGATCGCCGCGTTCCGCGTGCCCGGACAGGAACCGACTTTCCTCGCTCCGGCCGATCGCCTGAGTCCCGGACTCTCCGGCGACGTCATCTCCAAGGAGCTCCGCACGGCCGTTCAGCACGGTGGCACGAAGCAGTTCTACCAGTCGGTGAAGCTCGTCTCGGCCAGCGGTTCGTCCGACCCCGGGATCGTCGTCGGATCGCAGCTGACCCTCCCCGTCGTCGGGCATTACGAGCTGTACATCGGCTACGACCTCAGCGACGCCGAGAGCACCCTGGTCTTCGTGCAGAACACGCTGCTGCTCGCCGGTCTGGCACTGATCCTGCTGATCGGCGCCGTGACGTGGGTGATCGTGCGGTTCGTGGTGCGCCCGATCCGGGTGGCGGCGCAGACGAGCGAGCGGCTCGCCGCAGGCGACCTCGCGGTCCGGATGCCCGAGAAGGGCGAAGACGTCTTCACCTCGCTCGCCCGGTCGTTCAACGGGATGGCCGACAGCCTCCAGAGCCAGATCAACCAGCTCGCCACCCTGTCGCAGCTGCAGCAGCGGTTCGTCTCCGACGTGTCGCACGAACTCAGGACCCCGCTCACGACCATCCGCCTCGCCGGCGACGTCATCTACGACCAGCGCGAGAGCTTCCCGCCTGCGACCGAGCGCACGGCGGAACTGCTGCACACCCAGATCGAGCGATTCGACCTGCTGCTCTCCGACCTCCTCGAGATCAGCCGCTACGACGCAGGATCGGTGGTGCTCGACCCCGAGCCCACCAACCTCGTGCGTCTCGCGGAAGATGCGATCGACGGCATGCACACCCTCGCCGAGCAGAACGGGAGCGAGCTGCGGCTCGAGGCGCCCGGCGGCTACTTCGAAGTCGGGATGGATCCGCGCCGCATCCGCCGCATCGTGCGGAACCTCCTCGGAAACGCGATCGAGCACGGCGAAGGCAAACCGGTCGTGGTGATGGTCGACAGCAACGAGAGCGCGGTCGCCCTCTCGGTGCGCGACTACGGGCTGGGGATGAACCAGCAGGAGGTCAACCACGTGTTCGACCGGTTCTGGCGCGCCGACCCGTCGCGTAAGCGGACCATCGGCGGGACAGGACTCGGGCTCGCGATCTCACTCGAAGACGCCACACTGCACTCGGGCTGGTTGCAGGTCTGGTCGGCGCCCGGGGCGGGCTCCTGCTTCCGGTTGACCCTGCCCCGCGTGCCAGGGCGGGGGATAGCGTCGTCACCGCTTCCGCTACCGCCGGAGGATGCCGCGACGGCGGGAGACGCGGGGGATCGCAGCGGACGGAGCGCGTCCCCGGGCGACACGACGGCGGGCGGCACGGCTGCGGGCGGGGCGCGCGCATCCGGAGACCGAGGCAGGCCGACCGACAGCGAGGCCGTGGAGAAGGCGGAAGCGGAGGTGCACCCGTGAGGTCTCGCTTCGCCGCACGCCTTCGCGTCGTTGCCCTGCTGACGGCGTTCGCCGCAGCGCTCGCCGGCTGTGCGAGCATCCCCGACTCGGGCCCTGTTCGCCAGGGTGCGCCGATCGCGCAGCGCAACGACACCCTCGACCTCGACTTCAACCCGTCGCCGCCCGCGAAAGGCGCCACGCAGGACCAGATCGTCCACGGATTCATCGACGCGGCATCGAGCCCGAAGAACGACTTCAACGTAGCGCGGCAGTACCTGACCGCCGCGATGTCCTCATCGTGGAACCCGAACGAGTCCGTGACCGTCGACCAGGGGACCGGCCGCCTCTACAACCAGCTCTCCAACGGACCGGCGGCCGCACGCTGGCAGGTCGACGTGACCCCTGTCGCGAACGTGGACTCGGTCGGCGCCTACCACGGGGTCTCGTCGACCGCACCGGTCTCGCTCCGCTACGACCTGGTCAAGGTCGACGGGGAGTGGCGCATCTCCGTCGCGCCGAACGGCGTCGTCATCGACGACCCCACGTTCCGTGCGGTGTATGCGCCGCAGACGCTGTACTTCTACAACGCGTCGTTCACCTACCTGGTGCCGGACCTGCGCTGGTTCCCGTCGCGCGTCGGCAATG
This sequence comes from Leifsonia tongyongensis, assembly GCF_010686705.1. Taxonomy (GTDB): domain Bacteria; phylum Actinomycetota; class Actinomycetes; order Actinomycetales; family Microbacteriaceae; genus Diaminobutyricibacter; species Diaminobutyricibacter tongyongensis. The sequence goes on from NZ_JAAGWY010000003.1 coordinate 200,635, forward strand.
CGGCGACGCGGGTCACCAATGCGGTGCTGGCCGGTCCGGCCAAGTGGCTGGTGGGCGCGGTCGCGTCGGCCTTCCCGCCCGGCACCCAGCTCGCGCTGCCGTCCGTCACGATCTCGAACGGCAGGGCGGACGTCGATCTCAGTTCGCAGGCCGGCCAGGCGGACGCGCTCACTCTGCAGCGGATGAAGTTCCAGCTCCAGCAGAGCCTCGGTTCCATCGTGCAGTCCGTCCAGTTGTCGATCGAGGGCACGACGCAGTCGGTGGAAGATCTCTCGGCCGCCAACACGCCCATCCAGGATCCGCAGGTCGACAACCACGCGCTCGTGTACCGCGGAGGGCAGTTCGGCCTGCTCACCGCCACAGGGGTCGAGGACATCCCCGGTATCTCCCCGAAGGTGGCCGCGCTGCATCCGACCTCCGTGTCGCTGACGGCCGGACATGACAGCGCCGTGGCGCTCGCACAGGGCCACGTCTACCTCGTCCGCAAGGCGGACGCGGCCGCGAAGCGGGTGGATGCGCGCCCAGGGCTCATCGCACCGGCACTCGACAACTACGGCTATGCGTGGTCCGTGCCGGCCGACCGGCCGGGGGCTCTCGTCGCGATAGGAGCGGACGGGGTCCAGAAGGCGATCAAGACGAACTGGCCGAACGCGACGCAGATCGTTTCGCTCGAGGTCTCCCGTGACGGAACCCGGGTCATCGCCGTGCTCCAGTCCGGGGCGTCCTACTCCCTTGTCGCCTCCGGCATCGTGCGCGCCCAGGGCAACCTGCCGGCCTCGCTCACCGAGCCGATCGAACTCGGACTGGGCACAGGGCGCCCGCTCGCGGCGACCTGGATCAGCCAGCTGAACGTGGCCGTGCTGAGCAACACCGGCGAGGACAACACCGCCATCGCACTCCAGCAGATCGGCGGCACGCTGAACTCGACGGGCGGCCCGGCGAACGGATCCACGATCGTCGGCGCCTCTGGGCTGTCGTCGTACCTGGTGCTGACGGCCGACGGATCGCTCCAGGCGCCGACGGGCACGGGCTGGCAGGCGCAGACCGACAAGCTCGGAGCTCTGGGGACGCAGCTGGGGCAGCCACAGTAGCGACACAGCTCCACAGCACGCCCTCCACAGTGAGGCGGAGCGCTCGGCTGTCCACAGATCCTCCGGCGCGGCCCCGGGATGCGTTGCGGGGCAGGAAGATCGGGGAATGCCATCCCTGCCGCCGTTCGTGCGCGAAGCCGTGCTCGACGCTCTCGCCGTGCTGGCGCCGACCGAGTGCAGCGGATGCGGTGAGCCCGACCGCGCGCTCTGCGCCTCCTGCCGGGAGGCCCTCGAGCCCGTCCCTGCGCTCGTCGAGCTTCCGGAGTTCCGCGTCTGGGCCGCCCTCGACTACGCGTCCGCGCCGAGGGCGGTGCTCCTCGCCTTCAAGGACGGTGGTCGAACGGATGCCGCCCGTGCGCTCGGTGCAGCGCTGCGAGCGTCGGTCGTCGCCGCGCTGCACGACGCCGCCCTGCACGACGCCGCGCCGCGCGACGCCGCGCCGCGCGATGGGCCGGGTGGCGTCCACATCGCAACCGTTCCCTCATCGCGGGAGGCGTTCCGGCGCCGCGGCTACCGCCCGGTCGAACTCCTCCTGGCCCGGGCCGGCCTGCGAAGCGAACGGGTGCTGCGGCCCGTCAGGCCGACGGCGGACCAGGCCTCGCTCGGCGTCGCGCAGCGAGCTCTCAATCGGGCCGGGTCGCTGCGCGCAGTGCCGCGTGCGGCGGGCCGCAGCTACCTGCTCGTCGACGACATCCTGACCACTGGATCGACCCTCCGGGAGGCGGCCAGGGCGCTCCGGGCGGCCGGCGCCCGCGTCGTCGGCGGTGCCGTCGTAGCCCGAACGGAGCGCCGCGATGGGCTGAACGGATGGGATGGCGATACAGGTAGATTCACGGGTGACTTATGAACGGGTCGGCACTACGGTAGGGGAAAAGGCGTGGATGACTCGCCCTTCGTGATCCGGGCGGTGTGACACGCCGGTCAGGGAGGCCCTCATGGAAATCAACATCGTCGGACGCAACCTCGGCATCACTGATCGATTCCGTGAATACGCGACGGAGAAGGCCGCCAAGGTCACTCACCTCGCGGAGCGCGCGATCACTTTCGAGATCAAAGTGAGCCGCCACAACGAGAAGCTCGGCAGCCAGAACGGCGATGACCGCGTCGAGCTCACGTTGGTAGGGCCGGGGGCCGTGGTGCGCGCCGAAGCGACGGGCACCGACAAGTACGCTGCGTTCGACGTTGCCATCGCCCGACTCCTCGAACGTGTGAGACGCGCGAAGGACAGGCGCAAGGTGCATCGCGGACAGCATCGCCCGACATCCCTCCGCGAAGCGAGCACCGGCGGGTTCAGCGTCGTCGACATCACTCCGGCGCCCGTGGCGGTGCTCGACCAGGTACGTACGGGGTCGGTGCCGGTCGTCGCGGATGAACCGAAGGCGAGTGAGGAGTCCGACGACTACTGCCCGGTGGTCATCCGCAAGAAGGTGTTCGCCTCCGTACCGATGACCGTCGACGACGCTCTCTACTACATGGAGCTCGTCGGGCATGACTTCTATCTCTTCATCGACCAGGAGACGACCAGGCCGAGCGTCGTCTACCGCCGCAAAGGCTGGGACTACGGTGTGATTTCGCTCGACGAAGACGCCGACGAACTGCAGGAGGTCGCGACAGCGAGCCGCAAGCTCAGCCACTGAGAACCTGAACGTGTTCGGGGGCTGAGCAGGCTCAGCCCCCGAACAAGTAGCATTGCTATAGTTGCCGGCTGCGGTCGGTTAGTACGCGTGCGTCCGGCCGGACGACAGGCGCATGACGCGCCCAGACATACAAAGTGGAGTGCATCAGTGGCCTCAGTACTGGAAAAGGTTCTCCGTGTCGGCGAGGGTCGCATCCTTCGCAAGCTCGAGGGGTACGCCAGGGCGGTCAACGCTCTCGAAGACGACTTCCAGGAGCTCACGGACGACGAGCTGAAACACGAGACCGTCGAACTGCGTGAGCGGTACAGCAACGGCGAGTCGCTCGACGACCTGCTGCCCGAGGCGTTCGCCGCAGTGCGGGAAGCGGCGAAGCGGACCCTCGGCATGCGTCACTTCGACGTGCAGATCATGGGCGGCGCGGCCCTTCATCTCGGCAACATCGCCGAGATGAAGACCGGTGAGGGCAAGACCCTCGTCGCGACGACGGCCGCCTACCTGAACGCCATCGCCAGCCGCGGCGTCCACGTCGTCACGGTCAACGACTACCTCGCGAGCTACCAGAGCGAACTGATGGGCCGCGTCTTCCGTGCTCTCGGCATGTCGACAGGCGTGATCCTCGCCGGCCAGACGCCCGAGGAGCGACGCGAGCAGTACGCCGCCGACATCACCTACGGCACGAACAACGAGTTCGGTTTCGACTACCTGCGCGACAACATGGCGTGGCAGGCGGCCGACATGGTCCAGCGCGGGCACTTCTTCGCGATCGTCGACGAGGTCGACTCGATCCTCATCGACGAGGCCCGCACGCCGCTGATCATCTCCGGTCCGGCATCCGGTGAGGCCAACCGGTGGTTCAACGAGTTCGCGAGCCTCGCCAACCGCCTCACCGCCGACGTCGACTACGAGGTCGATGAGAAGAAGCGCACTGTGGGTGTGCTCGAGCCCGGAATCGAGAAGGTCGAGGACTACCTCGGCATCGACAACCTCTACGAGTCGGCGAACACGCCGCTGATCTCGTTCCTGAACAACGCGATCAAGGCGAACGCCTTGTTCAAGCGCGACAAGGACTACGTCGTGATGAACGGCGAGGTGCTCATCGTCGACGAGCACACCGGCCGCATCCTCATGGGCCGCCGCTACAACGAGGGCATCCACCAGGCGATCGAGGCGAAAGAGGGCGTCGCGGTCAAGGCCGAGAACCAGACGCTCGCCACGGTGACCCTGCAGAACTACTTCCGCCTGTACAAGAAGCTCTCCGGTATGACCGGTACCGCCGAGACCGAGGCGGCGGAATTCATGAGCACGTACAAGCTCGGAGTCGTGCCGATCCCGACCAACAAGCCCATGCAGCGGCTCGACCAGTCGGACCTCGTCTACAAGAACGAAGAGTCCAAGTTCGCACAGGTCGTCGAAGACATCGTGCGACGCCACGAAAAGGGCCAGCCGGTACTGGTGGGCACCACGAGCGTCGAGAAGAGCGAATACCTCTCCCGCCTGCTCGCGAAGAAGGGCGTGCGCCACGAGGTCCTGAACGCCAAGAACCACGCTCGCGAGGCCGCCATCGTGGCTCAGGCCGGGCGACTCGGATCGGTGACCGTCGCCACCAACATGGCAGGTCGTGGAACGGACATCATGCTCGGCGGGAACGCCGAGTTCATCGCCGTCGCCGAGATGAACGCCCGAGGCCTCTCGCCCATTGAGACGCCTGACGAGTACGAGGCCGCGTGGGACGCCGTCTACGACGAAGTCAAGGCGAAGGTCCAGGAAGAGGCCGACAAGGTCATCGACGCAGGCGGGCTGTACGTCCTCGGCACCGAGCGACACGAATCGCGACGCATCGACAACCAGCTGCGCGGACGCAGCGGCCGCCAGGGCGACCCGGGCGAGAGCCGCTTCTACCTCTCCCTGACCGACGACCTGATGCGCCTGTTCAACGCCGGTGCAGCGGAAAGCCTGATGGGTCGCGGGAACGTTCCAGACGATCTCGCGATCGAGTCGAAAGTCGTGAGCCGCGCCATCCGCAGTGCACAGTCCCAGGTCGAGGCCCGCAATGCCGAGATCCGCAAGAACGTCCTCAAATACGACGACGTTCTGAACCGCCAGCGCGAGGCGATCTACAGCGACCGCCGTCACATCCTCGAAGGCGACGACCTGCACGAGCGCACCCAGAAGTTCCTCACCGACGTGATCGACGAGGTGCTCGATTCGCACACCGGCGACGGAAACGGCGACGACTGGGACTTCGACGCGCTCTGGAACGAGCTCAAGACGCTCTACCCGGTCGGTGTGACGATCGACGAGGTCATCTCGGAGGCCGGCAACCGCGGGCGGATCAACCGCGACTTCATGCGGCGAGAGATCCTTTCGGACGCGCGCCTCGCGTACCAGCGTCGTGAGGAGAGCCTCGGCTCGCCGGCGATGCGCGAACTCGAGCGTCGTGTCGTGCTCTCGGTGATCGACCGTCGCTGGCGTGACCACCTCTACGAGATGGACTACCTCAAGGACGGCATCGGGCTCCGCGCCATGGCCCAGCGTGATCCTCTCGTCGAGTACCAGCGCGAAGGCTATGCGATGTTCCAGCAGATGATGGGACAGATTCGCGAGGAGACCGTCGGCTTCCTGTTCAACCTCGAAGTCGAGGTGAACCAGGCGCCCGGCGAAGTCGCTGGGCCGTCGGTCGCAGCGAAGGGCCTCGCCCGCGCCGAAGCCGAACAGCAGCGGCTGAGCTATTCCGCCCCGAGCGATTCGGGCGGCGTCGAGGTGCGCGACCAGCGCGGCCAGCTCGAGCAGGCGGCCACCGCCCGCGCCCAGCGAGCCCAGGCCGAGGCGAACGCTCCGGCGCAGCCGCCCGCCCAGGGCGCGACCCAGCGCGGCGCGTTCGGGCAGCGAGTCGAAGAAGGGCAGGCGCCGGTCAACCGCGCCGAGCGACGTGCACAGGAGAAGAAGCGCCGCTGAGCCGGCCAGGCGTCACGAACGCCGACGCCGGGGAGCTGACCTCCCCGGCGTCCGTCCTCGGTGCGGTCAGAGGACGTTGATCGCGCTCGCCCGCCAGCGCCCTTCGAAGGATTCGAGCCGGATCGCGACTGCGCGCGAGCGGGAACGCTGGTGCACGACGACGACCGCCTCGATCGCGTCTTCGCGCGGATAGGTGATGCGAGGCTCCCCGACGGTCAGCTGCGGACGGCGCACCGTGCCGCCCGTGACCTGCCGGGCGCGACTGGCGAGCACCACGCGTTTGAGCAGGTGACGGTACACGTCGTCGGTCACCCAACGGGAGAGCTGGTCGAGGCCGCGCACGCCTGCGAGGACTTCGACGACGCAGCGCGCCAGGTTCAGCAGCAGCGTCGACGGGTCGGGCAGACCGAAGCGCGACGGAACGCGGGTTCCGAAATAGTTGTCACGCAGGCCGCTCGCTGCCTCGAGCCGCGGCCGGCGGACGGCCTCGCGTGCGTGCTCGCGATGTTCGTGTAGAGCGTGACTCATGGATTCCCCTCGGTTCGTGCCCGCGGAGTCGCGGACAGCACGTGTGGCGCGATCGTCGCAGTCGACGTACGGTCAACATCCGGGGCCCGCCCTGCCCGGTGACCTGTCGCGTTGGTCAGCAACTCAAGCAGCTACAGCGTGCTGCTGTCCAGAGACCACGAACCGTGTGGATAACTCCGGGCGCCGAACGGAGCACAGGACGCGGCTGCCTAGACTAGGTGCGTGTCGACGCTCAGTGATCTCGTGCTTGCCCAAGGACGCTCTTCGGAGGTCGATGTCGACTGGCTGCACATGCTCGTCGGCGACTGGCAGCTCCTCGCCGACCTGGCGTTCGCCGACATTGTGCTCTGGGTGCCCACCGATGACGGCAGTTTCGTCGCCGTCGCCCACGCTCGTCCGTCGAGTGCGGCGACCCTCTTCTACCGCGACTTCGTCGGGCAGCGCATCAAAGCCGACTGGCGCCAGCAGGTGACGGAAGCGTTCGAGACGAAGCGGATCATCGACACCTCAGCACCGGACTGGTTCGAGGAGACACCGACCCGGGTGCGCGCAGTGCCGGTGATCCGCAGGCTCAGCGCCGTCTCGCCCGACACGGCCGACCAGCCGGTCGCGGTGATCACACGCCACTCCAACCTGAGCGAGGCGCGCACCCCGAGCCGCCAGGAGCTCACCTTCAACGACTGCGCAAACGACCTGTTCACCATGATCGCGACCGGGGACTTCCCCGATCTGGGCGCTCCGGCGGGACCTCGCAGGGGAGCGCCTCGTGCGTCCGACGGCCTGCTCCGCCTCGACGTCGACGGTGTCACGACGTTCGCGAGCCCCAATGCGCTGTCAGCGTTCAACCGCATGGGCTTCACGGACGAACTCGAGGGCGAATCGCTCGCCGAGGTCACCACCCGCCTGCTGAGCGGCCGGATGGCCGTCGACGAGTCCCTACCGCTCGTCGTCACGGGCCGGGCGCCGTGGCGCACCGACATCGAAGCGCGCGGAGTGACCGTATCGCTGCGTGCCATCCCGATCCGCAACCGCGGTGAGCGGATCGGCGCGATCGTGCTGTGCCGCGATGTGAGCGAGCTGCGCCACCAGGAGCGCGAGCTCATCACCAAGGATGCGACCATCCGCGAGATCCACCACCGGGTGAAGAACAACCTGCAGACGGTCGCGTCGCTGTTGCGCATCCAGGCCAGGCGGACGCATTCGGATGAAGCGCGTGAGGCCCTCAGCCAGGCGATGCGTCGTGTCGCCGCCATCGCGGTCGTGCACGACACGTTGTCGACCGGGCTCGCGCAGATCGTCGACTTCGACGACGTCTTCGACCGCGTGCTGCTGCTCGTCGCCGAAGTCGCGTCGAGTCACAACACCACCGTCCACCCCAAATCGTCGGGAAGTTTCGGCGTTCTTCCCAGCGAATACGCGACCCCGCTCGCACTCGCCCTGACGGAGCTCGTGACGAACGCCGTCGAGCATGGTCTAGCGGGCCGAGAAGGCCAGGTCGAGATCATCGCCGACCGCTCGGACGACATGCTCACCGTCAAGGTCGTCGACAACGGGTCGGGCCTTCCGGAAGGCAAAGTCGGCTCCGGACTGGGCACGCAGATCGTCCGCACCCTGATCCAGGGCGAACTGGGCGGCACGATCGACTGGCACACGATGATGGGGCAGGGAACCGAAGTGACGATCGACGTACCGCTGCGCTACCTGACGAAGGCCTGACGGATGAGCGGGAGCGATGTGCTCGACGGGAGGATCTTCGACATGGTCTCGTCGACGGCGAGCGTCGTGTCGGGCGTCGCTCCGACACGTTTCCGCTACAGCGAACGCGACGGTGTGGTCTGGGGTGAGTACCGGGGCGACACGGTCACGGAGGGCCGTTTCTGCGGCAGCCGCGACGGAGACGAACTGCGCGTCGCCTTCGTCCACCGGTCGACGACGGGAGCCCTGGTGTCCGGCGAGGCGACGTCCACCATCTCGCGCGAGGCGGATGGGAGACTCCTGCTCACCGAAGACTTCGCCGGGGCGGACGGGTCACCACAGGTCAGCGTGTGCCGCGAGATCCTCGACGGCGGCGGCGACGCGGTCAGGAAGCGCGACGGGCGCGCGCGGCGCGGCGCTTGAGCGCGCGGCGCTCGTCTTCGGACAGACCACCCCAGACGCCGGAGTCCTGCCCGGTCTCCAGCGCGTACTGGAGGCAGATCTCAGTGACCGTGCAGCGTGCGCACACGGACTTCGCCTTGTCGATCTGGTCGACGGCGGGCCCGGTGTTGCCGACGGGGAAGAACAGTTCCGGGTCAGCGGTGAGGCAGGCTGCCTTGTCGCGCCAGTCCATGGGGGTGCTCCTTTGTAGCTGGGTGCATGGCCGAACGGCCTAGAATGCGGTGGGGTAAGCGTCGAGTTACAGGGTGAATGATCCGTGGGGATGAGACCTGCCCACGACCCTGTGAGCGTCAACTCGACCTCAAATATGCTCCCATACTGGTAAATGCAAATCAACAGTTTTGGATGAGATAACCCTGTGAACACAAGCGCGCAACCTTCGGATGGTATGCCCCCGGCCGAAGGATCCCCGTCCCCGGTGCGTCCGCCGCTCCTCATTGCGCTCGCCGTGCTGCTTTTTCTCGAGGCGCTCGGGGCGATCGCGCTGGTCGTCTGGCTGGTCGTCGAACTCGTCGCAGCGGGTCCGGAATCGTACGCGAGCGGCGTCGCGCTCCTCGTGCTCGCGGTTCTCGCTGCGGCGTGGATCGCATTCACGGCTGTCTCGACACTTCGCCTGAAGTCGTGGGTACGCGCCTCTGCAGTCACCTGGCAGGTGCTGCAGATCGCCGTCGCGATCGGAAGCTTCCAGGGGCTCTACGCCCCGCCCGACCTGGGCTGGGCGTTGCTCGTCCCCGCCCTCGCCGGCATCGGTCTCGCCCTGTCACCATCGGTCGTACGGGCGACGACGCGCAACAAATCGGAACACGATTAGCTTCTGCCGGGAACAGAAGCGAGACTCGAAGGGTTATGCCTGAGACCGTGACTGATTCAATTCCTGCCACCCTTGTGCCTGCATCCATCGTCGACGCCGCAAGGGCGGCCCACCCCGAATGGCGCGCGTGGCGTCTCGAATCGGTCACCGGCCCCACGGGCAACCTGAGCCTCATAGAGACCCGCTGGCTTCCTGACGGCGCCGAGACGACGCCGGAGGCGGCGCTCGCGGGCCAGCCGGCGTCGGTCGTGGCGACCCTCATCCAGCGGCGCAACCTGGACACCGGCGCCCCCGAGCGGGGCGTGCGGCTGTGGGATGCAGACGCGCCCGCCATCCGCGCGTTCGAGACGGTCACGGCCTTCCCCTTCAATCCGGACTGGGTCATCGAGGCCGAGTTCACGCCGGTCTCGGCAGAGCGCTCCGTGCCGTTCGAGCACATCCGCGACAACGGCGGCACCCGTGACCTCGTCGTCCCCGGCGACATCACCTTCACCCGCGACCGCGTCGACTACTCGCTGAGCGCCTTCGACGACGACGGGACGCTGCTGCTCGTCTTCGGCGACGCGAGCAATGGGGCCGACGGACCGGACGGAACCTACGCTTCCGGACGTTTCCTGTTCGTGCATCGCATCGACGGCGAGCCGGGCCGCGTCCTCCTCGACTTCAACCGCGCGTTCGTCCCGCCCTGTGGTTTCTCCAGCCAGTACAACTGTCCGCTGCCGCCGCGGAACAACCGCTTCGGTCTCGTCGTCGACGCAGGCGAGAAGCGGGTCGTCTTCCGCGACGGCTACGACATGTTGACTCAGACTGACGCAGCCTGACGGCGACCCTTTCGCACCACCCGCGCAACGACCCGCGCACCATCTCATCCCGCACGACCCGGCGGGGCGGACACCGCCCTGCCATCAGCACACAGCACAGGAGATCACTTTGAGAAAGTCAACGACGGCGGTCATCGCGACAGCCATCGCAGCAACACTCGCACTCGCCGGTTGCTCGGGCGGCGCATCGCAGACCGCATCCGGAAGCGGCGCATCCATCGCCGTGGGTTCGCTGTACGAGCCGCAGAACCTCGACAACACCGGCGGCGGCGGCCAGGGCGTGACCGAGGCGTTCAACGGGAACGTCTACCAGGGCCTGTTCCAGCTGACCGACGATGGCAAGGTCGTGCCGCAGCTCGCAGCCAAGACGGCCGTCTCAAGCGACGGACTCACCTACACGTTCACGCTCCGCGACGGTGTGAAGTTCCACTCCGGCAAGGCGCTCACGTCGGCCGACGTCAAGTCGAGCATCGAGCGTGTCGTCGCCCCCGACTCCCAGTCGGCCCGCAAGTCGAGCTTCGCCGTCGTGTCCTCGATCGCCACACCCGACGCCAAGACGGTCGTGGTGAAGCTGAAGAGCCGCTCGATCTCGTTCGTCTACAACCTCAGCTACATCTGGATCATCAACGCCGAGGCGAAGAACCTGAAGACCACCGAGGACGGCACGGGCCCCTACAAGCTCGGCTCGTGGAAGCGCGGAAGCTCGCTGAGCCTCGAACGCTGGAGTGGCTATTGGGGCACGCCCGCGAAGAACAAGGAAGTCGTCTTCGACTACTTCACCGACGCGACCGCGCTGTCGAACGCGCTGCTGACCAATCAGGTCGACGTCGTGACGAGCGTGCAGAGCCCGGATGCCCTCGCCCAGTTCGAAAGCAACAAGGATTTCGTCGTCAACAACGGCAAGTCGACCACCAAGGAACTCCTCGCATTCAACGACCGCGTCGCGCCGTTCAACAAGGCCGAGGTGCGCAAGGCCGTCTACTCCGCGATCGACACGAAGAAGCTGCTCAACTCCATCTGGGGCAACTACGGCACACTCATCGGCTCGATGGTGCCGCCGACCGACCCGTGGTACGAGGACCTCACCAAGGTGAACCCGTACGACGTCTCGCTCGCCAAGAAGGAGCTCGCCGCGGCGGGCTACCCGAAGGGCTTCACCTTCACGCTCGACACCCCGACGTACGACCCGCACCCCGCGGTGGCCGAGTTCCTCAAGAGCGAGCTGGCGAAGGTCGGCATCACGGTGAACATCAACTCGATCTCCGCCGACCAGTGGTACAGCAAGGTGTTCAAGGACCAGAACTTCCAGGCGACGCTCCAGGAGCACGTCAACGACCGCGACGTCGTCTGGTACGGCAACCCGGACTTCTACTGGGGCTACAACAACCCGCAGGTGACGAAGTGGGTGAACGAGGCCGAGCAGTCGACCACGGAGGCGCAGCAGACCGCCAAGCTGAAGCTCGTCAACGAGCAGATCGCGAAGGATGCGGCGAGCGCCTGGCTCTACCTCTACCCGCAGATCGTGGTCGCGTCGAGCACCCTCAGCGGTTACCCGCTGAACGGCCTGAACTCGCAGTTCTACGCCTACGACATCGTCAAGAAGTAACCGAACCATCCGTTTCGGCGCTCCGGGGCGCGCGAGCCGCAAGGACCGCGCCCCGGAGCGTTCAGCCGTGAGAACGCCATGACCATCTACCTCCTCCGACGATTCGCCTTCCTGGTCGTCTCGCTGCTGCTGGCGATGGTCGTGCTGTTCCTGCTGCTGCGGGTGCTGCCCGGCGACCCGTCCAATGCGCTCCTGTCGGTCAACGCGACGCCGGAGCAGATCGCCGCGGCCAAGGCGCAGGTGGGCTCCGACCAACCGCTCCTGCAGCAGTTCGCGACGTGGTTCGGGGGCATGCTCTCGTTCGACCTGGGCCGATCGTTCATCACGTCGCTTCCGGTCGGGCCCGAGATCGCCTCGCGACTGGCGGTGACCATTCCGCTGACCCTGCTCGCCTTCATGGTGGCCCTCGTGCTGGCTCTCGTCATCGGCTTCGTCGCCGCCTGGAAGTCGGACACCTGGTACGGCATCGCGCTCTCCGCCATCTCGCAGCTCGGGATCGCGGTGCCCGTGTTCTGGGTGGGCATCCTGCTCGTGAGCGCGTTCTCCATCAACCTGCGGATCTTCCCGTCCGGCGGGTTCCCCCGCGACGACTGGGCAGACCCCGCTGCCGCCCTGAACTCCCTGGCGCTTCCCGTCATCACCGTCGCCGTCGTGATGAGCGCATCCATCGCCCGGTACGTCCGGAGCGCGACACTCGATGTGATCGGCAGCGACTACCTGCGCAACGCGCGGGCACTCGGTTCGGGCTTCGGCCAGGCGATGCGGCACCACGGGATCCGCAACGGGTCGGTCCCGGTGATCTCGATCCTCGGAATCGAGCTCGCCACGACGTTCCTCGGCGCCGTCGTCGTCGAAAGCGTCTTCACCCTCCCCGGGCTCGGCAGCATGCTGCTCAAAGCGATCGCGCAACACGACTACCCGAACATCCAGGGCATCCTGTTCGTCAGCACGCTCGCCGTACTGATCATCGGATTCGCCGCCGACGTCGTGCAGCGGATCATCGACCCGCGCCTGCGCCAGAGCATCTCGGGCAACCGATGAGCGCCGTCGTCGAACAGGCTGCCGGGGGTGTGGTCGCGCCGACGAGGAGGCGCCGGAGCCGCTCGGCCACCCTCGGCATCGGCGCCGTGCTTGTCGGCATCGTCGTGGTCGTCGCCGTGGTGTCCTTCGTGTGGCTTCCGTACGCCCCGTCGGACATCTCGGGCAGCCGGCTCGCGGGCCCGGGAGCGGCGCACCTGCTCGGCACAGACAAGCTCGGGCGCGACCTCCTGACCCAGCTGATGATCGGCGCGCGCATCGCGCTCGCCGTCGGCATCGGATCGGTGGCGATCGGTGCTCTCATCGGCGTGACGCTGGGGCTGCTCGCAGCATTTGCGAGCACCTGGCTGGACGACACCATCTCCGCGGCGCTCGACATCGTGATCGCCTTCCCGACACTGTTGCTCGCCATGCTGATCGTGGCGGCGCAGGGTGCGTCCCTCGGCTCGGCCATCCTCGCCATCGGGCTGGCCATGTCCGCCGTCGTGGCGCGACTCACCCGTGTACTCGCCAAACGCATCCTGTCGCAGCAGTATGTGACGGCGGCCCGTACGTCCGGGACAGGCTGGCTCGGGATCGTCGGCCGGCACATCCTCCCCAACATCTGGCCGACGCTCAGTGTGAACCTCGCGCTCCAGTTCGGTGTCGCCGTACTCGCAGAAGCGAGCCTCTCCTACCTCGGTCTCGGCGCTCCGCCGCCGAACGCCTCGTGGGGGCGCCTGTTGCAGGAGGCGCAGGGCACCGTGTCGACCGCGCCGGTGGGGGCGATCGCACCCGGAGTCGCCCTGGTCGTGCTCGTGATCGGTGTGAACCTGGTCGCCGACGGACTGCGCGATGTCGCCGACCCGACGAGGAGGAGAGCGCGATGACCGGTCTGCAGGCCGCCAGGCTGCTCGACGTCCGATCGCTCGGGGTCGCGGCGGCAGACGGCACGCCACTGGTGCACGAGGTGAGCCTCACCGTCGAACCGGGGGAGCGCGTCGGTCTGATCGGAGAGTCGGGTTCGGGCAAGTCCCTCACGTCGTTCGCCGTCACCGGCCTGCTTCCGTCCGGTCTCACCGCGTCGGGGAGCGCGATCCTCGACGGCGTCGAAGTCGTCGGCGCACGAGAACGCGACCTGGTCCCGCTGAGGGGGCGCACCGCATCCGTGGTCTTCCAGGAGCCCCTGACCGCACTCGACCCGCTCATGCGGCTCGGCAAGCAGGTCGCCGCGCCTTTGAAGCGTCACCTCGGACTCCGTGGGGCGGCCCTCCGCAGCGCCGTGATCGACGCGCTCGCTGAGGTCAGCCTGCCCGACCCCGAGCGGATCGCGAAAGCGTACCCGCACGAGATCTCCGGCGGGCAGCGCCAGCGGGTCGCCATCGCCGCGGCGCTCGCCTGCCGTCCGCGACTGCTGATCGCCGACGAGCCCACCACCGCGCTCGACGTGACCGTTCAGGACGAGATCCTCACCCTTCTCGACAGCCTGGTCGCCGAGCGGGGGATGGCCCTGCTCTTCGTCAGCCACGACCTGGCCGTCGTCGCGCGGATGACCGACAGGGCCCTCGTGCTGCGGCACGGCCGCGTCGTCGAGGCCGGTCCCGTCGAGACCCTCCTGTCGGCGCCCACCGACCCGTACACCGTCGAACTGGTGCGGAGCGCACGCGCCCTCGACGCAGCCCTGGAGGTGTCATGAGCGCCATCCTGGAGCTGCGCAAAGCCGGGTATGCGTACCGGGGCAGCGTCACGCCTGCGCTCGAAGACATCTCCTTCGCCGTCGAGCCGGGGCAGAGCGTGGGTCTCGTCGGCGAGTCGGGAGCGGGGAAGACCACGCTCCTGAAGCTCATGCTGGGCCTGACCGCTCCGACCACAGGTGAAGTGCTGTTCGACGGTGAACGACTCGACCCGAAGGACAGAGCGAGGATGCGCGGCTTCCGGCGCGCGGTCCAGACGGTCTTCCAGGATCCGTACTCCTCGCTCGATCCCCGCCAGAGCGTCGGCCGCATCGTCGCCGAGCCTCTCCGTTCCCTCGGGATCGCGCGGGGTGCGGATGCATCCGCACGGGTCGCCGAAGCGCTCGGGTCGGTCGGCCTGGCGCCCGACGCGGCGTCCCGTTATCCGCACGAATTCTCCGGTGGTCAGCGGCAGCGCATCGCCATCGCCCGTGCGGTCGTCGGGCATCCGCGCCTGCTGCTGGCGGACGAGCCGGTCAGCGCGCTCGACGTGACGACGCGCATCCAGATCATCGACCTCCTGGCGGAGCTGGGGCAGACGCGGGGGCTGACCGTCGTGATGGTCTCCCACGACCTGAGTGTCGTCGCCGCGCTCTGCCGGCGGACGGTCGTGCTCCGCAACGGCCGCATCGTCGAGCAGGGTGAGACAGCGGAGGTGCTGGGCGCGCCCCGCGAGGACTACACCCGCCGCCTGCTGGAGTCGGTTCCCCGGCTGCCCGCCTAGCGCGCGGCGCAGCGGTCGAGCGTCAGGCGTCGATTCCGAGCTTCTTGCGCAGGCTCGCGACGTGGCCGGTGGCCTTGACGTTGTAGAGCGGCAGGCGGATCGAGCCGTCCGGGTTCACGACGAACGTCGAGCGCAGGACTCCGGTGACTGTCTTGCCGTAGAGGGACTTCTCGCCGTAGGCGCCGTACGCGTTGTGCACGGTGAGGTCTTCGTCGGAGAGGAGCGGGAAGTTGAGGCCATCGTGCTCCTGGAATTCCTTGTTCTTCGCGGGGGCGTCTTTGGAGATGCCGATGACCTGGTAGCCGGCCGATTTCAGCGAGTTGAGATTGTCGCGGAAGTCGCAGGCCTCCGTCGTGCAGCCCGGCGTCATCGCGGCCGGGTAGAAGTAGACGATCACATTCTCGCCCGCGAAGTCGGCCAGCGACACGTCCTTCGAATCCTGGTCCTTCAGCGTGAATGCGGGTGCGATGTCGCCGGTTTCGAGTCGTTCAGCAGTCATACCTCAACGCTACCGCGAGCCGCTCGGCGTGGAAGCCGCGAACGTGGTCAGGAGGCGCTGGAGCGAGTCGAGTCGTGCGCGGCCGGTCGGGCCGAGGCGGCCCTCCTCGACGGCTTCCTCGATAGCGCAATCCGGGGCGTCGGGCAGGTGGGTGCAGCCGCGCGGGCAATCCTCTGCGACGGCGGCGAGGTCGGTGAACGCCTTCAGGATGCTGTCGGTGTTCACGTGCCCCAGGCCGAACGACCGGACCCCCGGTGTGTCGATGACCCAGCCGCGACCCTCCGGCGTCTCGACGCGCAGCGAGACGGTCGACGACGAGGTGTGTCGTCCGCGGCCCGTCACGGCGTTGACGACGCCGATCGCGCGCTTGGCCCCAGGGACGATCTCGTTGACGAGCGTGGACTTCCCGACCCCCGAGTGACCCACGACGACCGTGTCGTGGCCGACCAGGGCGGCGCGGATCTCCTCGACGGGGATGGCGTCCTCGCGGCTCGTGAACACGGGCAGGTCGAGACCGGCGAAGTTCTCGAGGAACTCCGAGGGGTCGGCGAGGTCGATCTTGGTCACACAGAGCATCGGTTCGATGCCCGCATCGTAGGCGGCGACGAGGTAGCGGTCGACCAGTCGGGTGCGCGGCTCGGGGTTCGCGGCCGCGACGACGATGAGCATCTGGTCGGCGTTCGCCACGATGACCCGCTCCACCTCGTCCGTGTCGTCGGCGCTGCGCCGGAGAAGGGTCTTCCGTGGTTCGATGCGCACGATGCGGGCGAGGCTGCCCTCCTCGCCGGTCGTGTCGCCGACGATGGCGACCCGGTCGCCGGTGACGATCGCCTTGCGGCGCAATTCGCTGGCCCGTGCGGCCGTCAGCTGGCGTTCATCCGCCGTGTTCTCGTCGAGCATGACCGTGTACCGGCCGCGGTCGACGCCGAGCACGCGAGCGATCCGGGCATCGGAGTGTTCGGGCCTGGTCTTCGTGCGCGGGCGCGAACCCTTGCGGTTCGGACGGCTGCGGATGCTCGACTCGTCGAATTCGTCATCCTCGTCGTCGTCCGCGCTCTCCCACCAGGTCACGGCGCCCACCGGGTCGGCGCCCACCACGTCGGCGCCCGCCGGGTCGGCGCCCGCCAGGTCACGGGGCGCCTTCCGTCAGCATCGCCTGCCACAGCTGCGTGAACTGGGGGAGCGTCTTCGCGGTCGTCGCGACGTTCTCGATCTCGACACCGGGAACAGCGAGGCCGATGATCGCGCCCGCTGTGGCCATGCGGTGGTCGTGGTAGCTGCGCCAGACGCCGCCGTGGAGAGGTCGTGGCACGATCCGGAGGCCGTCCTCGAGCTCGGTGACGTCGCCGCCCAGCCCGTTGATCTCGGCGGCGAGTGCGGCCAGGCGGTCCGTCTCATGGTGGCGGATGTGGCCGATGCCGGTGATCTCGCTCGGCCCGTCCGCGAGGGCGGCCAGCGCGACGATGGCCGGGGCGAGTTCTCCGCCCGTGGTGAGGTCGAGTGCGACTCCGCGGATGCCGCCGGCCGCTGCGCCGTCGCCCGAGACGGTGAGGCGGTCCCCACTGCGTTCGACCGTGGCCCCGAGCAGTGGAAGGAGGTCGGCGAGATCCGCACCGACCTGCGTCGTCGTGGCCGGCCATCCCGTGATGGTGACGCTTCCACCGGCGACGAGGGCGGCCGCGAGGAACGGTGCGGCGTTGGAGAGGTCGGGCTCGATGGCGATGTCGGTCGCCCGGATCGAGCCGGGGGACACCATCCATTCGCCGACCGCGGGCGACGCCACCGTGACCCCGCGCGCGGCGAGGGCCGCGATCGTCATCTCGATGTGGGGGAGGCTCGGGAGCCGTTCGCCCTCGTGGACCAGGTGCAGCCCGTCGTCAAAACGCGGCGCCGACAGCAGCAGGCCCGACACGAACTGACTGGATGCGGACGCGTCGATGGTGATCGAGCCGCCGCCGACCCGCCCCGTGCCGTGAACGGTGAACGGCAGGCTTCCACGGCCGTCGTCGTTGATGTCGACGCCGACGGCGCGCAACGCCGTGATCATGGTCTTCATCGGGCGACCGCGAGCCGAATCGTCTGCGTCGAACGTGGTCGGCCCCAGAGCGAGACCGGCCACCGGTGGAACGAACCGCATCACCGTGCCCGCCTGGCCGCAGTCGATCGTCGTGCTGCCGAACAGCTCGTCGGCCGGGGTGACCAGGAGGTCGGCACCGAACGGACCGGAACCCGGTCGCTCCTCGATGACCGTTCCCAGCGCACGGAGCGCCTGCACCATGTTCTCGCTGTCGAGGGAATGCAGGGGCGACCGGAGCAGCGATGGTCCGTCGGCGAGTGCCGCCAGGACGAGCTCGCGGTTGGTCAGCGACTTCGAGCCGGGCAGCGCGACGGATGCCCGGAGGGGGCCGTCTGCGACCGGCGCGGGCCACGGCACGTCGGGGTTGGCGGACGCCCTGTCGCCGTACGGGTCGAAGTCCGGAGCGGAATATTTCGAGATCAGCATTGTTGTCAAGATTATCCGCGATCGGCCGCGGGAGAGGCGTAGAACCAGAGGAAGGACGGACTGAGCATGACGGCAACCGCTGTTCTCACAGCTGAGCGTCCCTCGGAACTCGCAGAACGCGCCCTGTTGGCAGAACTAGACTGGCCCGTGATGACCACCGCACCAGAAGATCTCGGATCCCTCTTCGAAGAGCAGGCACTCCCGTACATGGACCAGTTGTACGCGGCGGCCCTCCGCATGACGCGCAACCCCGCCGACGCTCAGGACCTCGTGCAGGAGACGTTCGTCAAGGCGTACGCGGCGTTCCGCCAGTTCGAGCAGGGAACGAACCTGAAGGCGTGGCTGTATCGCATCCTCACCAACACCTTCATCAACACGTATCGCAAGAAGCAGCGCGAGCCGTACCAGGGCACCATCGACGAGCTCGAGGACTGGCAGCTCGGCGGCGCGGAGTCGACGACGGCGTCGACCACGCGCTCGGCTGAAGCCGAGGCGATCGACCACCTTCCGGACAGCGCCGTCAAGGACGCTCTCCAGGCCATTCCCGAAGACTTCAGGATGGCCGTGTATTTCGCTGACGTCGAGGGATTCTCCTACCAGGAGATCGCCGACATCATGAAGACCCCCATCGGCACTGTGATGAGCCGCCTCCATCGCGGTCGCCGAATGCTGCGGGAACTGTTGACTGACTATGCGCACGAGCGGGGACTCTCGGCCGTGCAGACACCCAGGAGCGCGAAATGACCGACTGCGGCTGCGACAAAGCCAAACAGGACCTCGAGGAGTACCTGCACAACGAGCTCTGCAACGAAGACGCTGCAGACATCCGCGAGCATCTCGAGCACTGTGCCGACTGCAACCACGAAGCCCACATGGGTGTGGTGCTGACCGAGGTCGTGCAGCGGGCATGCAAGGAGACCGCGCCGGAGGTCCTCCGGGCCCAGGTGCTGCTGAAGATCCGCGAGCTCCAGGCGCACTCCGTCTGAGCGCTCGATCGGCGTCAGGCGCCTCAGTCGGCCATGACCGAGCTGAGGACGAAGAAGCCTCCCGTGGGGTCGGTGACCTGGCAGAACCGCCCGAACTCGCTGTCCCACGGTTCGCGCACGACCGCGCCGCCGAGTTCGATGACCCGTGCTGCACTGGCGTCGACATCGTCGACCCCGAAGTACACCAGCCAGCTCGAGGGCATTCCGGCCGGAAGGACCGCCGCTGCGTCGTAGACGCCGCCGACCGGGCTGTCCGGCGAGGGGCCGAACGTCACATAACGGAAGTCCTCGGTGTCGCTGAGCACAGCGGGCTGCCAGCCGAATGTGTCCGTGTAGAAGCCGAGCTGGGCGTCGAAATCGCGGGCGTTCAGCTCGTGCCACACGACCGACCCGGCCTCCTCGGCTAGTTCGTAGCCCCGATGCTCGGCGGCCTGCCAGAGTCCGATGACCGCGCCACCCGGATCGGCGACGACCGCGAGCCTGCCCTGATCACCGACGGTCATCGTCGGTGCGAAGACCTGGCCGCCGGCGGCGACGACCGACGCCTCGGTCGCCTCGGAGTCCTCGACCAGCAGGTAGGTCATCCACGCGTCCGGTGCGTCGGAGCCGCCCATCGCACCACCAAGGCCTGCCACGTTGTGTCCGTCCTTGTGGAACGTGATGTAGCCGCCGTACTGCTCGTCGTCCGACACCCGGGGCTCCCAGCCGAAGAGTGCGGTGTAGAAGTCGCGCGAGGCCGCGACGTCGTTGCTCATGAAGTCCACCCAGCACGGTTCGCCGAGTCGGTGGGTTGTCAGGACGGGCATGTCGTCTCCCTACCGCCGGGTCGACCCGGCCACGCGATGGCACCGATCGGATGCCCTCCGCCAGCCTATGACCGACCGCCCACGTGAGGAAGGGCCGCACGCGACAGGCCCCGGACGTGCTGTCCGGGGCCTGTCGTCTGTCGTGCCGGGCCTGCTACTGGAGCGTGAGGGCCCGCTGGATGAGCTGCGCCTGCTCCTGCGCGTGACGCTTCGCCGACCCTGCGGCCGGTGAAGCCGACGGTGCGCGGGAGATCACGCCGAGGGGACGGGAACCGAGCTTCGACGTCTCCAGGATCATGTACGGCCAGGCGCCCTGGTTCTCGGGCTCGTCCTGCACCCACACCAGTTCGGCGTTCGGGTAGGAGTTGACGACCTGCTTGAGCTGGGTCGCCGGCAGGGGATAGTACTGCTCGACGCGGACGAGGGCGATCTCCGGGTTCGGGTTCTTCTCGAGCTCGTTCAGCAGGTCGTAGTAGAGCTTGCCCGCCATGAGGAGGACACGGCGTACCGCACCGCGGTCGGTGATCCGTGCGTCGTCGATCACCGGCTCGAACTTGCCCGAGGTGAAGTCGGGCACATCGCTCGATGCACCGCGGAGGCGGAGCATCGCCTTCGGGGTGAAGACGACGAGCGGCTTGCGCGGCCGGGCGTACGCCTGGCGACGAAGCAGATGGAAGTATGACGCCGGGGTCGACGGACGTGCGACGGTCATGTTGTTCTCCGCGCACAGCTGGAGGTACCGCTCGATCCTCGCGGAGGAGTGGTCAGGGCCCTGGCCTTCGTAACCGTGTGGGAGCAGCAGCACCAGCGACGAGCGCTGGCCCCACTTCTGCTCGGCCGATGACACGAACTCGTCGATGATCGTCTGTGCGCCGTTCGCGAAGTCACCGAACTGCGCTTCCCACAGCACCAGTGCATCCGGTCGCTCGACCGAGTAGCCGTACTCGAAGCCCATGGCTGCGTACTCGCTCAGCAGCGAGTCGTAGATCCAGAACTTGGCCTGGTTGTCGCTGAGGTTCGCGAGCGGCAGCCACTCCTGGCCGTTCTTGCGGTCGTGGAGCACGGCGTGACGCGACACGAATGTGCCGCGACGGGTGTCCTGGCCCGCCATGCGCACGGGCGTGCCTTCCAGCAGCAGTGAGCCGAGCGCAAGAAGCTCGCCGAAGCCCCAGTCGATTCCGCCGTTGCGGCTCATGTCGAGGCGCTTGGTCAGCAGCTGCTGCAGCTTCGGGTGCACCGTGAAGCCCTCGGGCGGGTTGTTGAACGCGTCACCGATGAGTCGGATGACCGCGTCGCTCACCCCCGTGGTCTCCGGTTCGCCCGCGCCGTCCTCGTGCTGCTGGGCTGCCGGCCGTTCGAGGTCGGCGACCGCTTTCGCATCCGCCGTGATGACCGGCATCGAGTTGGTCTGGGCCGCGTGCGTCTCCATGAAGGCGCGCTCGAGGCGCTCCTGGAAGTCGCGGTGCGCCTGCTCGAACTCGTCCTGCGTGATGTCGCCGCGTCCGACCAGGGCCTCCGTGTAGAGCTTGCGGACGCTGCGCTTGGCCTCGATGAGGTTGTACATCAGCGGCTGCGTCATCGACGGGTCGTCGCCCTCGTTGTGTCCGCGGCGGCGGTAGCTGACCAGGTCGATGACCACGTCGCGCTTGAACTCCTGGCGGTACTCGAACGCCAGCTGCGCGACGCGCACGACGGCCTCGGGGTCGTCGCCGTTGACGTGGAAGATCGGCGCCTGGATCGTCTTCGCGACATCCGTCGAATACACCGACGAACGCGCCTCGGACGGGGAGGTGGTGAACCCGACCTGGTTGTTGATGTTGACGTGGATGGTGCCGCCCGTGCGGTAGGCGCGCAGCTGCGACAGCTGGAGCGTCTCCATCACGATGCCCTGGCCGGCCATCGCGGCATCGCCGTGGATCAGGATCGGCAGCGTCAGGAAGGTGCCCGCGGGGCGCCGGTCCTGCTTCGCGCGGACGATGCCCTCGAGCACACCGTCGACCGCTTCGAGGTGGGACGGGTTCGCAGCGAGGTAGACCGGAATCTCCTCGCCGTTCGCGCCCTTGAACGTACCCTCGGTCCCGAGGTGGTACTTCACGTCGCCGGAGCCCTGCACGGTGCGCGGGTCCTGGGTGCCCTCGAACTCGCGGAAGATCTGGCCGTACGTCTTGCCCGCGATGTTCGTCAGGACGTTGAGCCGACCGCGGTGCGCCATACCGATCGCGACCTCGTCGAGACCTTCCTCCGCCGCACCCTGGAGGATGGTGTCGAGGGCCGCGATCGTGGACTCGCCACCCTCGAGGCTGAAGCGCTTCTGGCCGACGTACTTGGTCTGCAGGAACGTCTCGAAGGCCTCGGCCTCGTTCAGCTTGCCGAGGATGCGCAGCTGCTCGTCGTGGTCGAGACTCTCGTACTTGCGCTCGACCTTCTCCTGGATCCACCGGCGCTGTGCCGGGTCCTGGATGTGCATGTACTCGATGCCGATCGTGCGGCAGTAGGAGTCGCGCAGGACGCCGAGGATGTCGCGGAGCAGCATCTGGCGCTTGTCGCCGCCGAACTGCCCGGTGACGAACTCGCGGTCGAGGTCCCAGAACGTCAGGCCGTGGCTCGCGATGTCGAGGTCGGGATGCGAACGCTGGACGTACTCGAGCGGGTCGATGTCGGCCATGAGGTGCCCGCGTACGCGGAACGCGTTGATCAGCTCCTGTACGCGCGCCGTCTTGTCGACGGCGCTCGCCAGGTCGACGCTGATGTCGGGTGCCCAGTGGATCGGGTCGTACGGGATGCGCAGCGCCGCGAAGATGTCTTCGTAGAAGTTGCGCTTGCCGATCAGCATCTCGTGCACGATCTTGAGGAACTCGCCCGAACCTGCGCCCTGGATGACCCGGTGGTCGTAGGTGCTCGTCAGCGTGATCGTCTTGCCGATCGCGAGCTCGGTGAGTGTGTGCTCGCTCGCGCCCTGGAACTCGGCAGGGTACTCGAGCGCTCCGGCTCCGATGATCGCCCCCTGGCCCTTCATCAGGCGGGGGACCGAGTGCACGGTGCCGATGCCGCCCGGGTTCGTGAGCGAGATCGTCGTGCCGGCGAAGTCCGTCGCGGTCAGCTTGTTGGTGCGGGCTCGCGTGACCAGGTCTTCGTATGCCGCGAGGTATTCGCCGAAGCCCATCGTGTCCGCGCGCTTGATGCTGGGCACGAGGAGGGCGCGGGTGCCGTCCGGTTTGGGCAGGTCGATCGCGATGCCCAGGTTGACGTGTGCGGGTGCGACGACCGACGGCTTGCCGTCGACCTCGTCGTAGTAGACGTTCTGGCTCGGGAACTCCTTGAGCGCCTGGATCAGTGCCCAGCCGATCAGGTGCGTGAACGACACCTTGCCGCCGCGTGCCCGGCGCATGTGGTTGTTGATGACGATGCGGTTGTCGATGAGGAGCTTCGCCGGGATCGTGCGGACGCTGGTGGCCGTCGGTACCGACAGGCTCGCATCCATGTTCGTCGCCAGCGCCTTGGAGAGGCCGCGCAGCGGCGTCACAACGTCTTGCGGGGCGACCTCTTCTTCTTTCGCGGCGGTGTCGATGACCGGCTGGGGGGCGGTGACGGGTGCATCGGCCGGGACCGGCTGGGGCTTCGGTGCGATCGACGTCGTGCGTGCGACAGGCTGGGCGCCGATCACCGGGATCGGTGCCGTCACCGGACGTGGCTCGACGGGGGGTGCGGCGGTCTCGGGTGCGATCGGCGTCGACGGCTCAGCCGGTGCGGGCGGATTCGGCTCGGTCGGTGCCGGGATCGTCGGTTCCGCCGGGGTCGGCACGGTCGGTTCGCTCGGTGTCGGCGCAATCGGCTCCGTGGAGGTGGCCGGCGCCGACGCGCTGTCGTCTTTCACGGTCGGGTGGTAGGTCTCCAGGATCGGCCACCACGACTTGTCGACCGAGTTCTTGTCGACGATGAACTGTTCGTAGAGTTCGTCCACGAGCCACTCGTTGGCTCCGAATTCGCCCGAGGATCCGTCGTCGGTTCCCACTCCGGTCAATTGGCTCGACACAGCCGATCGCCCACTCTCTCCATTGATTTCGCATTCGATCGGGTGGCTCGTGGCCACCCTTTTCTGTCCAGTGCTCAAGCCTAATCCCATTGCCGGAGGGCTGCGGGCGACTGGGTATCGGGATAGCGTTATTCTCATGCAGTTCTATGGGACGACCCCCAGCCACGATCTGACGTACTCCGATGTGTTCCTCGTCCCGTCCCGCTCATCCGTGACGAGCCGCCTGGATGTCTCGCTCGCCCCGGGCGACGGCACCGGTGCGACCATCCCCATCGTCTCGTCCAACATGAACAGCGTCACAGGTAAGCGCCTCGCTGCGACCCTGGCCCGGCGTGGTGGGCTCGGCGTGCTTCCGCAGGACATGCACCTGCAAGACCTGGACGACGCCATCCGCTGGGTCAAAGCACAGCCGGTCGCTTTCGACACGCCGTATGTGCTGGCGCCGGACGACACCGTCGCCGCCGCGTTGCGGCGTGTTCCCGCCGTCGAAGGGCACGGCATCGTCATCCGCGACCAGTCCGGCGAGTACCTGGGCTGTCTCTCCGCCTCCCAGCTCGGGACGGCACTTCCGGATGCGCGGCTCGGCGACCTCCTGCACGGCGCGCTCACGTCCCTCGACGCCGACGACATTCCCGACGGCCGTGCCGCGTTCGAGGTCATGAGTGCCGCCGGACTCGAATTCGCGCCGGTTCTGCAGCACGGTCGAGTCATCGGCACGCTCAGCCTGCGAAGCGCGCTGCGGTCGACCATCTACGAGCCCGCCGTCGACGCGCACGGGCGCCTGCGGGTCGCTGCGGCCGTCGGTATCAACGGGGATGTCGGTGGCAAGGCCAAAGCGCTCGCCGCGGCTGGAGTCGACGTCATCGTCATCGACACCGCGCACGGTGATCAAGAGGGCATGCGCCGCGCCATCGAGATCGTCAAGGGTCTCGGGCTCGGTCTTCCGATCGTCGCAGGAAACGTCGTCACCGACCAGGCCGTGCGCGATCTCGTGGAAGCCGGAGCCGACATCCTCAAAGTCGGCGTCGGACCGGGAGCCATGTGCACGACGCGAATGATGACGGCGGTGGGCCGGCCCCAGTTCTCGGCGGTTCTCGAAGCGTCGGCGGCGGCGCGCGAACTGGGCGCGCACGTGTGGGCGGATGGCGGGGTGCGGTACCCGAGGGACGTCGCGCTCGCGCTCGCCGCTGGTGGCGCATCCGTCATGATCGGTTCGTGGTTCGCCGGAACCATCGAAGCGCCCGGAACCCTCGACCGTGACGAGAACGGTGCGCTCTACAAGGAGAGCTGGGGGATGGCGAGCACGAAGGCCGTGCAGCAGCGCTTCGAGCGGCTGGATGCGTATGAGCTTGCGCGCAAGACGCTGTTCGCCGAAGGCATCTCCAGTTCGCGGATCTACCTGGACCCGCTCCGGCCGTCGGTCGAGGACCTGCTCGACATGATCACGACAGGCCTGCGGAGTTCGTTCACATACGCGGGTGCGCGGAGTGTCGTGGAGTTCCACGACCGGGCTCTCGTCGGCATCCAGTCGGCCGCCGGGTACGAAGAGGGCAAGGCGCTTCCCGTCAGCTGGTGAGGCGCATCCCGCACTAGCTTCGTCCGAGCGCACTAGGTCTACGTAGTGCGCTCGGAACGAAGTAGTGCGCCGACCCCGGTCAGCGCGCGAGCAACTCGAGCGTGTCGACGACGCGGTTGGAGAATCCCCACTCGTTGTCGTACCAGGCGACGACCTTGACGTGCCTCCCGTCGACCCGCGTGAGAGCGGCATCGAAGATGGACGACGCGGGCTGGCCGGTGATGTCGCTCGAGACGAGGGGCTCGTCCGAATAGTCGAGGATGCCCGCGAGCCACCCGTCGGCAGCCTCACGATACGCGGCGAGGACGTCGTCGCGGGTGACGTCTCGTGCGACGGTCGTGTTCAGCTCGACGATCGAACCGACCGGGACGGGAACGCGGATCGAGTCGCCGGAGAGCCTTCCGTCCAGGCCGGGCAGGACGAGACCGATCGCCTTGGCCGCACCGGTCGTGGTCGGAACGATGTTCACAGCGGCGGCACGTGCCCGGCGGAGGTCGCGGTGCGGGCCGTCCTGCAGGTTCTGCTCCTGCGTGTACGCGTGGACCGTCGTCATGAAGCCGTGTTCGATTCCCGCGAGCCGGTCCAGCACGGCGGCGAGCGGGGCCAGGGCGTTCGTGGTGCAGGAGGCGTTGGAGACGATCACATGCGTGCTCGGGTCGTACGCATCCGTGTTGACGCCGTAGGCGAGGGTGACGTCCGCACCATCCGAAGGGGCGCTGACCAGGACCCGCTTGGCCCCGGCATCGAGGTGGGCGCGTGCAGCGTCAGCGGACGTGAAGCGGCCGGTGGACTCGAGCACGATGTCGACCCCGAGCTCAGCCCACGGCAGGTTGGCCGGCTCACGTTCGGCGAGCACGATGATACGCCGACCGTCGACGATGAGGTCCGTTCCGTCGACCTCGACCGGACGACCGAGTCGGCCCATCGAACTGTCGTATGCGAGCAGGTGTGCGAGCGTCTCGGGTGCGGTCAGGTCGTTGACGGCGACGACTTCGAGGTCGCTGTCGCGCTCGAGCAGAGCTCGGAGGGTGTTGCGTCCGATACGGCCGAATCCGTTCACGGCGATGCGGGTCATTGAGGGGTTCCTTTCGTTCTGCCGTCCATGTTCGCTCGCGGGAGGAGACGCGGAAAGTGGCCTGAACGACAGCATGCGCAAGAATCCGGCCATCAGTGCGGACAGAGAACGCAAGGTTCCCGCCAGAGCGCAGGACGAGTAAGACGCTCGGGCCGCTCGCTCGCCCAGGCAGCTCAGGCCGAGAAGGTGTGCCGGTATTCCGTCGGTGAGGTGCCGAGGATGCGCTGGAAATGCATCCGCAGGTTGGCGCCGGTCCCGAGGCCGACCCGGTCGGCGACCTGCTCGACACCGAGGTCGGTGCGCTCGAGCAGTTCACGGGCGAGGTCGACCCTGGCGCGAAGGACCCATTGCATCGGTGTGTAGCCCGTGTCTTCGATGAACCTCCGCGAGAACGTACGCGCGGAGACGCGTGCATGTCGGGCGAGCACCTCGAGGGTCAGCGGTTCGGCGAGATGTGCGAGCGCCCACTCGCGCGTGCTCGCGAACAGGTCCCCGAGGGGTTCCGGCATGCTCCGCGGAACGTACTGGGCCTGACCGCCGCTGCGATACGGCGCTGCGACGAGACGCCGAGCGACGTGGTTGGACAGCCCGACACCGTGATCACGCCGGACGAGGTGGAGGCACAGGTCGATTCCGGATGCGGCACCTGCGGAGGTGAGGACGTCGCCCTCGTCGACGAACAGCACGTTCTCATCCACCTTCACGAGCGGATGCTTCTCAGCCAGCGCCTGCGCGTAGTGCCAGTGGGTGGTGGCGCGCTTTCCGTCGAGCAACCCCGTCGCAGCCAGGGCGAACGCTCCGGTCGAGATCGCGGCGAGCCGTGTCCCGCGCTCGTGCGCAGTCTTCAGTGCCTCGACGACGGATGCGGGTGGCTCGGTGGAGACGGGCTCCCGATAGCCGGGGATGAAGATCGTGTCGGCGAGTTCGAGCGCTTCGAGCCCGTCGGCGACGTGATACGAGAGGCCGTCCCCGCCGCTCACGAGACCCGGAGCCGCACCGCATACGCGCACGTCGTACGGCATGCTCGGCCGATGGGAGAACACCTGTGCCGGGATGCCCACATCGAGCGGTTTCGCGCCCTCGAGAACCAGGACGGCGACGTGGTGGTCGGTGCGACTCATCGGGTCTCCTTCGACTCGAAAGCTCAGCTGCTCGGCGCGACCGTGGTTCGGCTCCGCCGATGCGCTCGTCGGCGGTTCCGCGCCTATTCTGTACCAGTCCGCGGCTTCGCAGAAGTGCCCGGCTTCGCAGTCGTGCCCGGCTTCGCGGTCGTGCCGACCTTCGGCGCTTTCGTCGTGGCCCGTGCGGTCGCCGCAGCCGCGGACGCTGGGCGCTTCACCGGGGCGCGACGTGCCGGGGTGGCGGCGACGGCATCCGCCGCATCCGCCGCACGGGCCGCAGCGGGCGCGAGCGGAGTCAGCCGCGCGAGCTGTGTCACGTGGCCGGGGTTCAGCTCGTCCAGGGACGCGACGCCGAGGAGGCGCATCGTGCGGGCGATCTGGCCCGACAGGATCGCGATGGTGCGGTCGACGCCTTCGCGTCCGCCGGCCATGAGCCCGTACAGGTATGCGCGCCCGATCATCGTGAACCGGGCGCCGAGGGCGATGGCGGCGACGATGTCGGCACCGGACATGATGCCCGTGTCCAGGTGGACCTCGGTGTCGCGCCCGACCTCGCGGACGACCTCGGGCAGCAGGTGGAACGGAATGGGGGCGCGGTCCAGCTGGCGTCCGCCGTGGTTCGACAGAGTGATCCCGTCGACGCCCATGGCGGCGAGCTTCTTCGCGTCGTCGACGTTCTGCACGCCCTTGACGACGAGCTTGCCCGGCCACTGCTCCTTGATCCAGGCGAGGTCTTCGAACGTGACCGTCGGATCGAACATGGAGTCGAGCAAGGCCGCCACCGTGCCCGACCAGCGATCGAGCGACGCGAACGCGAGGGGTTCCGTCGTGAGGAAGTTGATCCACCAGGCCGGGCGCGGGATGGCGTTGACGACGGTCTTGGGGGTCAGGGTCGGCGGAATGGTCATCCCGTTGCGGGTGTCGCGGAGGCGCTGACCGGCGACCGGGACGTCGACCGTCACGAGAAGGGTGTCGAACCCGGAAGCGGCTGCGCGTTCGACGAGTGCCATCGAGCGTTCGCGATCCTTCCACATGTACAGCTGGAACCAGTTGCGTCCGTTCGGATTCGCGGCCTTCACGTCTTCGATCGAGGCGGTGCCCATGGTCGAGAGCGAGAAGGGGATGCCTGCCGCACCGGCCGCAGCCGCGCCGGCACGTTCGCCCTCGGTCTGCATCATCCGCGTGAAGCCCGTCGGGGCGATTCCGAAGGGGAGCGCGACGGGTGCGCCGAGCACCTCACGTGTGGTGTCGACGGTCGACACGTCCCGCAGGATCGACGGGTTGAACTGGATGTCCTCGAATGCCTGCCGGGCACGGGCGAGCGAGATCTCGGCCTCTGCGGCGCCCTCGGTGTAGTCGAACGCAGCCTTGGGCGTGCGGCGTTTCGCGATCGCCCGCAGGTCGGAGATCGTCAGCGCAGCATCCAGGCGCCGCTTTTTGGCGTCGAGTTCCGGCTTCTTGAATCTCATCAGTGGCGCGAGATCACGGGGGCGGGGGATGCGGCGTTCAACCATGGGGGCTTTTCCTGTCTGGGTTCGGTCACGTCGTGACGGTCGTGGCGATCGGTGCGATTGGCGCGGTCGGTGCGTTGAAGGTCGGTGCGTGTCGGTCGGAGGTGAGGCGCGAGTCGCGGTAGTAGTCGGTGATGTGGTCGTGGACGAGCGTGCGGGCGAGGTCGGCGTGGCCCGAGCGGATGGCCGACAGGATGCCGCGATGCTCGCCGCGGAGGCGGGCGGCCATGCCCTCCCAGTCGGGCAGGCGCTCGGCGCCGGCGCGCACATAGCCCTCGATGGAGGTGCGGAGGCCGGCCATCATGGCCGAGACGACCTGGTTTTCGGCGGCGACGGCGAGTGCGAGATGGAACTGGGCGTCGAGGGCGAGGAATTCCCGCGGAGTCAGGTGGGGCGCATCCATCGCGTCGAGGAGTTCGACGGCGTCGCTGAGCTCGACGGAACCCTCTTCGCCGTCGCGGGCCGGCGCGCGGTCGGCGAGTTCGCCGACGACGGCCGTCTCGAGGAGGAGCCGGGTGCGCACGACGTCGGCGACGGGGAACCCGTTCGCCGCGACCTGAAGTCGCATGAGCGCCTGCATGCCGCCGTTCGGCCGGGCCACGATGATCGCACCGGAGTTCGGCCCCGAGCCCGTCTGGGTGCGGATGAGCCCCATGACCTCGAGCACGCGCACGGCTTCGCGCACACTCGACCGCCCGACGTCGAGCTCACTGGCCAGGGCGCGCTCGGGAGGAAGGTGATCGCCGGGCTGAAGTCGCCCTTCAACGAGCTGCGTCTCGATGTGGGAGAGCACCTGTTCCCACGCGCGGCGGTCGTCGGCGGTCATGCTGACTCCTTCGGGCGGGCTGCGGTGGGGTGAGGCACGTGGCCTCGGTGTGGTCAGACCACATGTGGTCCGACCACAGACTAACGCATCACGGCGCCCGCCGCTACGGGTTGCTACGGCTCAGGCGGTGCCTTCGTCGGGCTGCACCGCCGGGCGCACCACCTCGATGTCCTCGACCCGCCCCTTCGGCATGGCGAGGCCCGCGCCGATCGTGAGGATCGCGGCGATGGCGACGGAGAGGAACACCGCGCCTCCGGCCGCCTCCACCGTCCCGGGGTCGTGTTCGCCGCCTGCGGAGCCGGCAATGATCGCGTTGGCGATCGCGCCGAAGATCGCGACACCGACGGAGCTGCCGATCGAGCGGGCGAACAGGTTGGTGCCGGTGACGACGCCGCGTTCGTTCCACGGCACGCTCGACTGCGCGGCGATGAGCGTCGGGGTCGCGACGAGTCCCATTCCGAGTCCGATGATGAAACAGCTGATCGCGACGAAGGCGACATTCGGATGCGGCGATGTCAGCACGAGGCTGATCGCGCCGATGATCGCGATACCCATACCGACGAGGGCGGTGTTGCGGAAGCCGATACGCAGGTAGAAGCGGCCGGAGAGGGCCGCACTGATCGGCCATCCGATCGTGAGTGCCGCGACGGCAAGGCCCGCGACGACCGGCACCGCGCCGATCGACCCCTCGAGGTAGGTGGGCACGTACGAGGTCAGCCCGATGAGCATGGCACCGACGCCGAGCGAGATCAGGGTCGTGGTCACCAGGAGCCGCCGCGAGAAGATCCAGAGGGGCAGGATGGGCTCGGCCGCGCGCCGTTCGACGAGCACGAAGGCGACGAGCAGGATGGCGCTGAGCACGAATGCGCCGATGCTCTGCACCGAGTCCCAGGCCCACGCCTGGCCGCCCTCGAGCACGGCGAGGATGAGGAGGCTCATCCCGGCTGTGAGCAGCACGGCCCCCGCATAGTCGATGCGGTGGCGGCGGGGCTCGATGCTTTCATGGAAGTTGCGGATGAGCATCCACCCCGCGACGATGCACAACGGCACATTGACGAAGAAGATCCAGCGCCAGGAGGTGAACTGCGAGAAGATGCCGCCCAGCGTGGGGCCGACGACCGACGAGATCGCCCAGACGCTCGCGAGGTACCCCTGCACCTTCGCGCGCTCGGCGACGGTGTAGATGTCGCCGGCGATGGTGACCGCCATCGGCTGCACCGCGCCCGCGCCGAGGCCCTGAACGACGCGGAAGGCGATGAGGGCCGGCATGCTCCAGGCGAACCCGCAGAGGATCGAGCCGAGCAGGAAGAGCGAGATGCCGATCAGGACGATCGGTTTGCGGCCGACTGTGTCGGCGAGTTTCGCGTAGACGGGCACGGAGGCCGCCTGGGCGAGGAGGTAGACCGAGAAGAGCCACGGGAATTGGGAGAACCCGCCGAGGTCGGCGACGATCGACGGGACCGCGGTCGCGAGGATCGTCGCATCGATGGCGACGAGGCCCGTCGTGAGCATGAGGGCGATGAGCACCGGCCCGCGCTCCGAACGGAACCCGACCCCTTCGCGTACGGCGGTGGACATGGGCCTCCTGGGGGCTTGCCGGCGGATCGGACTCTCAGAACAACGTACGCGTTCCTGTTGCATTCCCGTGAGCCGGGCATGCATAATGTGAAACATGTCTTTCACATCTCCCGAAGACAGCGGGCGCCCCGAAGTACGCCGCGAGGTCACGGATGTGCGCGCACTCCGTGCCCTCGCGCATCCGCTGCGCCTCGCGCTCCTCAACCACCTGATGTCGTTCGGTGCCCAGACGGCGAGCCAGTGTGCGGAGGTCGTGGGCTCGACCGCATCCAACTGCAGCTACCACCTCCGCTCGCTCGCACGCTTCGGACTGGTCGAGTCGGTGGAGCCGGTGGATGGTCGCGAGCACCCGTGGCGCAGCACGGCGACAGGGCTGCAGTTCGGGGCCAGCGCTGCGCAGGGGGGAGACGCAGCGACCGCGCTCGGCATCGACTCCGCGGAACGCCTGCTCGTCGACCGGCAGATCGACGACGAGGCGAACCTCGCGCACCGGGCAGTCGCGCAACGTGACGAGATCCCTGCCGCGTGGCGCGACGCGACCATGCTTTCCGGGTATTCGCTGCGCCTGACCCCGGATGAGCTCAAGGCGCTCGGCGAGAAGCTCGACGCGCTCATCCGCCCCTACATCGGCCTGACCCGCGCCGACGCCCCCGCCGACAGCGATGTCGTTGCGCTGACCCTGAACGCTTTCCTGCATCCGGATGCGCTGCGCACCGCGGCCGCACACCTCACCAACCCGACCCCGAAAGACGGCGAGCGATGACCGACACCCTCCCCGCAGCCAAGCGGCAGCGCTCACCGCTCCGGCAGCGGAACTTCGCCCTCGTGTGGTCGAGCAGCTTCGTCTCCGACGCCGGCGACTGGCTGCTGATGATCGCGCTGCCGCTCTTCGCTTTCGCCGTGACCGGTTCGGCGCTCGGCGCGTCCACGGTCTTCCTCGCAGAACTGCTGCCGGCTCTCGTGCTCGGCAGCTTCCTCGGTGTGCTCGTCGACCGCTGGGACCACCGACGCACGATGATCGTCGTCAACCTGCTGCAGGGACTGTTCCTGCTGCCCCTCCTCTTCGCGTCGGCCGAGCACATCTGGATCGTCTACATCGTCGCAGCGGTCGAAGCGTGCCTGGCGGCGCTCTTCAACCCGGCACGGCAGGCGCTCGTCCCGCGCCTGGTCGAACCCGACCAGCTCGGCACGGGCAACTCCCTGATGGCGGTGAGCGAGAATCTCGCCCGCCTGATCGGCTCCCCGCTCGGCGGTCTCGCCTTCGCGACGGTCGGGTTGCCCGGGGTGGTCATGGTGGATGCGGCCACCTACGTCGTCAGCGCGATACTCGTCGCTGCGAGCCGGCCGATTCCCGCACCCGCTGAGGCCGCGGACGGGCCGCTGCCGCGCATCCACTTCCTCCACCAGTGGGTGGACGGCCTGTCCACGATCCGGCGCACCCGGCCGCTCGGCACGATCGCCGTCCTCACCTTGCTCGGCCAGTTCGCCCAGGGCATCTTCCTCGTGCTGTTCATCGTGTACGTGGTCCAGCAGCTCGACGCGGGCGACACGGCCGTCGGCCTGCTCCGTGGTGTGCAGGCGATCGGGGGAGTCGCGGGCGGCCTGCTGGTCGGCGTGCTCATCCGCCGGGTCTCACCGCGGGCGCTGGTCGGCTGGGGGTTCGTGCTCTTCGGTGCGATCTCCATGCTCACCTGGAACCTCTACTCGGTGACGACAGCGATCGGCGTGTACGTGGCGCTGTTCATCGTGGTCGGCATCCCGGCCGTGGCGACCACAGCAGGCGAGATCACGATCGTTCAGAAGGTGACGCCACCGGATGCGCTTGGCCGGGTCATCGCCAGCGTGCAGACTCTCGGCGGCGCTGCACAGGGCCTCGGACTGCTCGCAGCCGGGCTGCTCGTTCAGCATGTGGACGTGGTGACCATCCTGAACGGCCAGGCGACCGTGTACATCCTCTGCGGACTGATCGGACTGGCCTTCCTCGGGCGCAGGTCGGCGCCGGGCGCCGATCCTGCGACGCCCGCAGGGCCGCCGAGCGCCCAGTAGCGCGAAACTCGGCCTGATTGCCGGGGAAATCCGCCACCGGGCACGTATGGTGGCCGTGTGTGGCGACTCGACAGAAGACATGAGGAGGACGACGTGACGTCGGATTCCCGGACCGACGACGCCCTCAACCCCCGGAACTCCACCGAGCCTCACAAGCTGAGCCTGGGAGACCCCAACGTGGTCGCGGGCAACATCGCCGAGCCGGTGTGGCGACGCTGGCGCGAAGAGCTCGAGAACGTCGGGGGCCGGTCACCCCTGCTCCACTTCGACGACAACGCACGAACGCGGATCGAGCTGAGTTCGACCCATCCCGGCGGCCTCCCTCAGTTCATCACCGGGCAGAGCACGCTCCTCTCCAGTCTCATCCGCGACGAACTGGCCCTGCGCAACGCCCGCCTCGCGGCGAACGCGATCACGTCGAAAGGCATCGAGCTGCGGTCGGTGCGCGGCATCGAATCCGTGCACCTGGCGATCGGTCTCGCCCAGTGGAGGCACGGCGGCGACGAGTTCATGGCGCCGATCCTGCTGCGTCCGCTCGCCATCCGCCGGTACGGGCGCGACTTCGAGCTGAAGCTGAAGGGCCAGCCGTTCCTCAACCCGGAACTCGCCCGTGCGCTCTCCGAGCAGTTCCAGATCACGCTCGACGCTCAGGCGTTCGTCGCCCTCGCGCTCACCAACGGCGTCTTCAAGCCCCAGCCGGTCATCGATCGGCTGCGGGGGCTCACCTCCCACCTCGCCTGGTTCAACGTCCAGCCCCGGCTCGTGGTGTCGTCCTTCGCGGATGTCGCCAGCGGCATGCGCGCGGACGCCGAGAACCTCGACAGCCCGGTGCTCGACGCGCTCGCAGGAAACCCATCCGCCCGCCGCACCATCGAAGAGGCGTACCGCCCCGCCGAGACGGTCGGGCAGGACGAGCGGCCGCCCGCGACGGACACGCTGCTGCTCGACGCCGACGAAGAGCAGGAGAACGTCGTCGCCCAGATCGGCGCAGGCAACTCGCTCGTCGTCAAGACGCTGCCGGGCACGGGCGGAACCCAGACGATCGTGAACGCCATCGGTGTTCTCGTCGCTCAGCACAAGCGGGTGCTCGTGGTCAGCCCGCGGCGTTCCAGCCTCGACGACATCGCCCACCGGCTGAGCCAGGTCGGGCTCGCCGGCCTCGCCGTGACGCCACGCACGCTGCGCCGCGACGTCATCCAGTCGATCGGGCGCAACGAGAAGGCGACGCAACCGCGGGTCACCGAGGTCGATGATGCGCTCGTCCGCCTCCGCAAGGTGCTGCTCGACTACCGCCACGCGCTGGTGCGGCGCGATCCGGCACTCGGCGTCTCGGTGCTCGACGCCATCCACGAACTCTCGCGCCTCGCGCTCCTGCCCACCCCGCCGTCGACGACGGCACGACTCGACAGGCTGTCGATCGAACTGCTCGCGACCGACAGGTCGGATGCGGCCGATGCGCTCATCAAGGCCGCGCGTCTCGGCGAGTTCCGCTACGGCCCGAACGACTCGCCCTGGTACGGGGCCTCCTTCGCCACGACGGCCGAAGGCAATGCGGCGCACGAACTCGCGAAGAAGCTGAACCGTGCGGAGCTCCCGCGCCTGCTCGACCGCGCGAACACCCTGATCGGGCAGACGCGGATGCGCCCCTTCGAGTCGATCGCCGAACTGGGCGTCTACCTGCGACTCCTGCTCGACGTGCGCGAGACGCTCGACAAGTTCCAGCCGTCCGTCTACGACCGTTCGCTCGCCGAACTGATCGCCGCGACCTCGAACCGTCGTGACGCGCCGAACATGTCGGGCGCGAACCGGCGTCGCCTGCGCAAACTGGCGCTCGAATACGTCCGTCCCGGCGTTCACGTCACCGACCTGAACGAATGCCTGCGGCGCATCCAGCAGCAGCGCATCCTGTGGCAGCGTTTCGCGGCCGCGGGAGTGGTCCCCGAGGTTCCGGTGGGGATCGCGGATGTCATGGTCGCCTACCAGCGCGTCGCCGAAGATCTCGCCCGCCTCGACATCCCGCTGCGCCGGGTCGGAACGCCGTACTCGCTGGCGGTGCTCCCGATCGCCCAGCTGACCTCGCAGATGGCGGGGCTCGCGGCGGACTCCGAAGTGCTCGCCAACCTGCAGGAACGCACGGCGCTGCTCGCTTCGCTGCGCGACCGCAACCTGGACCCGCTGCTGGCCGACCTGTCGGAGCGTCATGTTCCCGAGAGCCAGGTGAGCGCCGAACTCGAGCTCGCCTGGTGGCAGTCGGTGCTCGAGACGCTGCTCGCGGGCGACCGCGCGCTCCTGAACGCCAACACCGGCGTGCTCGACCGGCTCGAGGCGGACTTCCGGCTGGTCGACGAGGCCCATGCGTCGGCGACCGGGCAACAGCTGGCGTGGATGCTCGCCGAGACCTGGAAGATCGGCGTCGTCGACTGGCCGGACGAGGCAGCAGCCCTGCGCCGGCTCCTCAAAGGCGAGCGCGCGACGGCCGAGACCCTCAACGCCGCGACCCTGAACTCCGTCGCGCCGCACCTGGCACGTGCCCTTGCCCCGGTATGGCTGGCGTCACCGTACGACGTGCCGGCGATCTCGACGGAACTCAGCTTCGACGCGGTCTTCATCGTCGATGCGGGCGCGTCGAGCCTGGCCGAGAACGTGGGTGTGGTGCGCCGTGCGCGCCAGGTCGTCGCATTCGGTGACCCGGTCACCCAGACGCCCTCGCCCTTCGAGATCGGGCTCCACGAGCTTCCGGATGAGCAGGCCGACCTCGACGTCGACCGGCTGCACGCCGACTCGGCTCTCGCCCAGCTGAGCGAACTGCTCCCTGTGTTCACGCTCACCCGGAGCTACCGGGCCGGCGGCGAAGACCTCGCAGACCTGGTCAACAGGCGCTTCTACGGCGGCAAGATCGACTCGCTGCCGTGGGCGGGAACCTTCCTCGGGCACGGCAGCCTCACCCTCAACTACGTCGAGGGCGGCCACGGCATGCCGGATGCCGACAGCGGCGCCGTCGAGAGCGTCGACGCCGAAGTGTCCAAAGTCGTCGACCTCGTGCTCGACCACGCCCTCAACCGTCCGCGTGAGTCGTTGATGGTCATCACGGCCAGCGCCCGTCATGCGGTGCGCGTGCACCAGGCGGTGCTGGCGGCGTTCGCGTCCCGCAGCGACCTGGCCGACTTCATCCTGAAAGACCGCGCTGAGCCGTTCACGGTCGTGACCCTCGAGCAGTCGGTCGCGCAGAGCCGCGACCGGGTGATCTTCTCGATCGGCTACGGCCGCACCCCGCACGGTCGTCTGCTCTCCAACTTCGGAGCGCTCGCGGAGCCGGGCGGCGAACGGCTGCTCGCGGTCGGCATGACGCGTGCCCGCCGTTCGATGGACATCGTCTCGTGCTTCGCGCCCGACGACATCGACGACTCGAGGATGCGGCACGGGATCGTCGCGCTCGCGCAGGTGCTGAGTGAAGCGGATGCGATCCAGTCCGCCGAATTCATGGTCGAGGAGAGCGAACCGATGCTCGTCGACCTGGCCAAGAGACTCGAGCGCCGTGGACTCACCGTGCGGCTCGGCTACCGCGGCAAGCTGGCGCTGGTCGCCTCGCACGCGGGGCGCGCGGTCGCGATCGAGACGGACGCGGTTGTCAACCAGGGGAGCCTGCGCGAGTCGCTGCGGCTGCGTCCGGAGGTGCTGCGCCGGCTCGGCTGGCATTACCTCCGGGTGCACAGCTTCGAGCTGTTCGCCGACCCGGACGCCGTGGCCGTGCGGATCGCCCGCCTGATCGGCGTGACGGATGCGAGCACCGAGACGGCGCCCATCCACATCCCCGTCGCCGTCTGAGGGCTGGTCCGCCCGGTCTGCCCGGTCTGTTGGGAGGGACGGCCGGGATCCGCGCCGCCAGCCCGCGCGGGTTCTAGCGGTCAGCGCGACTGACGTCTTTTGCCGAATCGCGGGCGGATGCTGGACCCGGGTGGCGCGGTTACGCTTGAAGGATGAGCCAGAAGCCGGTGCGACGCGGAGCGCGGCGCGCGCAGCTGCCTGCCGCGCCGGGCACCGACCCGACGCCGCAGAAGGTGCCGAAGCAGGCGGATGCGCCGGTTCGTGCCGGCGAGGACACCGACCGCGCCTGGGGCGACACCTCCGACTCGAACGACGAGCGCCTCAAGGGAGATGTCCCGCCGCACTGGTAGCGCCCGCGCGCGTTGCGCCGCGCGCGTTGCGCCCCCGTTGCGCCGCACCAGTTGCGCCGCACCTGTGCGGCACCCGTTGCGCCCGCGCGCGTTGCGCCGCACCGCACTCGTTGGCAGCGCGCGCACTCGTTGGCATCGACCGCACGCGTACGTACGGGTGCGGTCGAACATACGGAGTGCGCTGGGGCAGCGGGAAGCTGGGCTCAGGCGTCGGGGGTGTGCTTGCCGCCGGCGGGCGCCTGGTCGCGTGCGAGCAGGTCGCGGATCTCGGTGAGCAGGTCGAGCTCGGTTACGGGTGCCTCGGCATCCACGACGCCGGTCTCGCGGCGTTTCTGGGCGTGCTCCTTGGCGAGGTTGATCGGGTAGACGAACACGAAATACACGACGACCGCGACGATCAGGAATTGGATGACCGCACCCAGAACCAGCCCGAGCTGGACCTTGCCGTGCCCGATCTGAATGACGCCGAGGTTGTTCAGGCTGTCGGCCTGGAAGAAGGCGCCGATCAGCGGGTTGAAGATCCCGTTGACGACCGCATTGACGACACCGGTGAAGGCTGCGCCGATGACGACGGCGACAGCCAGGTCGATGACGTTGCCACGGAGGATGAACTCCCTGAACCCTTTGAGCATGAGAGCTCCTTCTCGTCGAATCAGGACGCGGAGGTGGTGCTTTTTGCCGGCGTGGAGGAAGTCGAGGTGGACGAAGAGGATGCCGCCGCAGGTGCGGGGGCGGATGCCGGCGTCGCAGCGGGCGCAGGCGACCCGGTTCCGGCATCCTTGGGCGCGCCGCCCGGGCGGGAGTCGGTGCGGTAGAAGCCCGACCCGTTGAACGTCACACCGACGGCGCTGAACACTTTGCGCAACGCGCCGCCGCAGTTCGGGCAGTCGGTGAGCGAGTCGTCGGTGAACGACTGCTGGATGTCGAAGGCGTGCCCGCAGGTCGGGCACTTATAGGAATAGGTGGGCACTTCAGCCTCGGCTTTCAGGGGTGTTGCTGGACGCCGTCGAACTCGCCGGCGGCACGCTCACGTGAATTGGACGATCCGTGTCGGGGTGACCGCGCCGTCGACCGGCTGGTCGTGTTTCTCGCGGGGAACCTCGTCGACGAGTTCGGCATCGAACAGTACGGCGTATACAGGGGGACATTTTTCCATGCTGCCGAGCGTTTTGTCGAAATAGCCCCGGCCCCAGCCCATGCGCATCCCGGTCTGGTCGACGGCCGCGGCGGGGACGACGATGAGGTCGACGTCGTTGATGGCGATCGGACCGAGCAGGCCGCCGACCGGTTCGGGCAGCCCATACAGGCCCTCGGTCTCGCTTTCGCCGTCGCCGGTCGTCCAGTCGAGCAGCCCGTCTTCGCGACTGATCGGGAGGAGAACGCGGATGCCCTGACGGTGCGCCCAGTTGAGGAACGGGCGGGTGTTCGGCTCGGCTGTCGTCGAGAGGTAGGCGGCGATCGACTGCGCGGAGAGGTCGGTGGCCAGATCGACGAGGTTGCGGGTGATCCCGGCGGTCGCCGCATCGCGTTCCGGACCGGTCAGATTGCGTCGTCGCTCGCGGAGTTCGGCACGCAGTGCGCGCTTGCGGTTGCCTGCATCCGAGTCCATGTACGTCATCCTAAATGCCGATAACCTGTCCAACATGGCAATCAAAGTGACCAAGGCAGTTATTCCTGCAGCGGGGCTCGGCACCAGATTCCTTCCTGCGACCAAGGCGATGCCGAAGGAGATGCTTCCCGTCGTCGACAAGCCGGCCATCCAGTACGTGGTCGAGGAGGCCGTCGAAGCGGGCCTCCACGACGTGCTGCTGGTGACGGGCCGGAACAAGAACGCGCTCGAGAACCATTTCGACCGCGCCACCGAACTCGAGGCCACCCTGAAGCAGAAGGGCGACATCGAGCGCCTGCAGAAGGTCATGTACTCCACCGATCTCGCCGACATGCACTATGTGCGCCAGGGTGACCCGAAGGGGCTCGGGCATGCTGTGCTGCGCGCCAAGATGCACGTCGGCCGCGAACCCTTCGCTGTGCTCCTCGGCGACGACATCATCGACAGCCGCGATGTTCTGCTGAAGCGGATGCTCGACGTGCAGGAGGCACGCAACGCGACGGTGATCGCGCTTCTCGAGGTCGACCCCGACCAGATCCACCTCTACGGTGCAGCGGCGGTCGAGGCGACAGACGAGGAAGACGTCGTACGCATCACCGGGCTGGTCGAGAAGCCGGACCGCGAGCACGCCCCGTCGAACTACGCGATCATCGGCCGTTACGTGCTGCGCCCCGAGGTCTTCGACGTGCTGGAGAAGACGGAGCCCGGCAAGGGCGGCGAGATCCAGCTGACGGATGCGCTGCAGAAGATGGCGCAGGCTCCGGAGTGGACCGGCGGCGTCTACGGCGTCGTCTTCCGGGGTCGCCGTTACGATACCGGCGACAGGCTCGACTACATCAAGGCGATCGTCCAGCTCGCCGTCGACCGGGAAGACCTGGGACCTGCGCTGCGGCCCTGGCTGCGGACCTTCGTCGACGGCCTGGACGACAACCCCAAGCCGGACGACATCGTCGAGGAGCTGCCCGTGCCGGTCGGCGACGGCGTGGACACCGGTCGCTGAGCGATCGGCCATAAAGAGAGGTCAGAGGTCCGTCAGTGTCGATCGTTGTTCCGACCCTGCGCGAGGGTTCGGTGGGGCTGCGGCCGATCCGCCTGCGCGACGCGCGCGCACTCGAGCGCTCGCTGCTCGACAACCGGAGCTGGCTGCGGCAGTGGGAGGCCACGAGCCCGTACGCCCCGATGGCGTTCGACACCAGGTCGAGCATCCGTTCGCTCCAGAACAACGCGCGCGCCGGCCACGGCCTGCCGTTCATCGTCGAGTACGACGGGGAGCTCGCCGGCCAGCTGAACGTCTCGTCGATCACGTACGGGTCGCTGTCGTCGGCGACGATCGGCTACTGGATCGCCGAGCAGTTCGCCGGCCGCAACATCACGCCGACGGCGGTCGCCCTGGCCACCGACTACTGCTTCTACCAGCTCGGCCTGCACCGCATGGAGATCTGCATCCGCCCGGAGAACGCGCCCAGCCTGCGCGTCGTCGAAAAGCTCGGGTTCCGCTACGAGGGGCTCCGCCGCCGGTACATCCACATCAACGGGGACTGGCGCGACCATTTCTGTTTCGGGCTGGTCTCGGAAGAACTGACGCAGGGCGTCCTCCGCCGGTGGCTCGACGGGCAGGCGCCGCAGGATGCCGCGACCGTTTCGGCGGAGGACCGCGCTGCGGCGGCCATCCCGCTTCCGGTCGCGCGCGATCGGTGACACACCCCACGGCATAGGACCAGAGACCGACCGTTCCCCCTACCGTAGGAACATGAGCGGGGACGTGCTTGGCGGTGGGGTCGTGGTCGCCCTTGCGGCTGCCTTGTGGCTGGCGTACCTGATCCCGGTCTGGCTGCGCCGGCGCGAGTATCTCGCGACCGAGCGCAACGCCGTGAGGCTGCAGCAGACGCTCCGGATCCTCGCTGAGACGTCGGAGCTTCCACAGGCCGTGCGCTATGAGGCCACGGCGCGGACGGTCGCGGAGCAGCAGCGCATCCTGCGCAAGGCCGAAGGCCGCGTCAAGGCGGATGCCCGCGCTGCGGCCGAAGCCGATGCGCGACGTGAACGAGCTGTCGCCGAGGCGCAGCGGGCTGCCGCCGAAGAGGCGGAAAGAGCGGCCCTGGCCGCGATCGACGTCGAACGGGCATCCCGGGCAGGCGTCGCCGCGTCCGCACGCGACCGGGATGCTGCGCCTCGCGCCGCCCGGTCCGTGATCGCGCCGAGCGCGCAACGCCGTCGCCGCCGCCTGCGCCGCGTACGGGCGACCACGTCGGCGATCCTCCTGGCCGGGCTTCTGGGGACGATCGGGGGTGTCGCGCTGCTCGCGACGGGTGGGACGTGGATGCTGCTCGCGGCATCCGCTGCTGTCGCCGTCGCCAGCTTCGGGATGCTCGGCCGCCTCGCCCGCGTCCGCCATCGCCCGCAGGCGGTCCGCCCTGTCGCCGTGGCGCCCGTCGCCGCTCAGCTCTACGACCACGCGGACGACGAGGTCGTGCCCGAGGCGCGTCCGACCTGGACTCCCCAGCCGCTCCCGAAGCCGCTCCATCTTTCGCGAGGCACGATCGCTGCAAGCGCGATGGCCTCCATCGATGCGGCGACGGAGCTGCGCCGCGCGGCCGCCCGTGCGGAGATCGAGGAGCGCGCGGCACGTCTCGCGTCCGAGGTCACGGCCCTCCGGCCGCCCGTCCCGGTGTCCGTTCCCGCAGCTGCCGCTGTGGGGCACGGGAGCGCGGGCCCCTCGTCGCCCGTGCCGGCCGACCCGCGTTTCGCCGCGATGGGACTCGTAGACGACGCCGCATTTTCGTCGATCGACCTCGACGCAGCGCTCCGTCGGCGCCGTGCCGTCGGTTAGTTTTCCTCAGTTCGATCTGGTGCCGGTCGGGGTGCTATCGTAGCTAAGCAGTTCCCGGGGCTATGGCGCAGTTGGTAGCGCGCTTCGTTCGCATCGAAGAGGTCAGGAGTTCGAATCTCCTTAGCTCCACCACGTGACACTGTCGTGTGTCCATCGCCGCGAGCAGTGCGGTTCAGGATCATCCACGATACGGACGCCTAGACTGGCCCAAGCAATCCCGAGGCCATCGAGTAGGTGCGGAGTACAGGTTTGAAAGCGCTGGTAGGCATCCTTCGCGAGCTGATGCCGCTGCTTCCCCGGTCGGGCAGGCGGTTCCTGAAACTGTATGCGGTGCTCCTGGGGCTCCTCGCACTGCTCGACGCTTTCTCCCTCGGTCTGCTCGCCGTCGTGATCTCAC
Organism: Leifsonia tongyongensis; assembly: GCF_010686705.1. Taxonomy (GTDB): domain Bacteria; phylum Actinomycetota; class Actinomycetes; order Actinomycetales; family Microbacteriaceae; genus Diaminobutyricibacter; species Diaminobutyricibacter tongyongensis. Next base: position 243,286 of record NZ_JAAGWY010000003.1, read on the forward strand.
CGCTCGTCTCCGGTCACCCGCTGACCCTGCCGGGAATCGGCACGGTATCGACGACCGGCCTCATCTGGCTGCTGGTGATCATCTGCGCAGTCGTGGTCCTGAAGGGCGTCCTCGCTTCGGTGCTCCAGTTCTACGCGACACGACGATTCGCGTCCTATGAGCTGGAGATCGGCGACCGCCTGCTCGCGGGCTATCTTGCGGCGCCCTGGGTCGAGCGCCTGAAACGCAACTCGGCAGACGTGGTGCGCATCGCCGACTGGGGCATCGCCAACACCATCGCGGGTGTCCTGCTGCCGGCGGCGACCCTCGTCGGCGAAGCGATGACGTTCATCGTCGTGCTCGCGGTGCTGGTGATCGCGCAGCCCGCGATCGCCATCACAGCGCTGCTGTACCTCGGCCTCGTCGGTGTGGTGCTCTACTTCTGGGTGTCCCGCAACTCGCAGATCGCCGGCCGGGTCAACCGCGACTACTCGTTCACCGTGTCTCGTCTTCTCACCGAGATGATGGGCGCGCTCAAGGAGATCACACTCCGCAACAAGGCCGGCGAAGTCGCAGCGGTCGTGCACGCCAACCGGATCCGCACGTCGCGGGCGCGGGCGAACATCCAGTTCTTCGGCATCGTTCCGCGCTATGTGCTCGAGACGGCGCTGATCGGTGGGTTCGTGCTGGTCGGCGTCGTCGGCTATCTCACCACCGGCGGCATCGTCGGAGCGGTGACCGCGGTCTCCGTCTTCAGTCTCGCCGGGTTCCGCATGGTCCCGTCCATCACCCGGTTCCAGGCGATCGTCTCCGTGACAGCGGCGAACATTCCGCACGCCCGCAACGTGATCGATGACATCCACTCGATGGAGAAGCTGCAGCTCATCTCGCAGGAAGGGCTCGACTCCGGGACGCTCGCCGAGCATCCGTCGAACCTCGAGCTCCGGGACGTCGGGTTCCGTTACGCGCCGGAGGCGGCACCGGCCCTCCGTCACGTGAACCTGACCATTCCCTTCGGTTCCACGGTGGCGTTCGTCGGGTCGTCGGGTGCGGGCAAGTCGACCCTGGTCGACCTCATCCTCGGGCTCGTCGACCCCACCGAGGGCACGATCTCGATCGACGGGACTCCGCTGCGTCACATCGCGTCAGCCTGGCACTCCCGCGTCGGCTACGTCCCGCAGGACGTCTCGCTCTTCGACGCGACGGTCGGCCAGAACGTCGCGCTGACCTGGACGAACGACATCGACGAGGAGCGGGCCAGGCGCGCGCTGCAACAGGCGCAGCTGTGGGACATCATCGACGGCCGCGAGGGCGGCCTCAACGGGTCGATCGGCGAGCGCGGGCTCTCCCTGTCCGGTGGACAGCGCCAGCGCCTCGGTATCGCGCGGGCGCTCTACGTCGATCCGTACGTTCTGGTGATGGACGAGGCGACCAGCGCTCTCGACACCGCGACCGAGGCCGCAGTGGCGCAGGCGATCCGCGACCTGCACGGCAAGGTGACGGTCATCCTGGTCGCGCACCGGCTCTCGACGATCCGCCACGCGGACCAGATCTTCTTCATGTCCGGCGGCGAGGTCGCGGCGAGCGGGACGTTCGACGAGCTCATCCGCTCGGTTCCCGAATTCGCGGAGCAGGCCGCGCTCGCGGGGATGACGGGCTGAACCGCGTGAACGAACCCCTCGTCGACGCGGTCATCGCCATTCACGATCCGGGTCGCCCGATCGCGCGCGCCGTGCGATCCCTGACCGAATCGGGTCTCCCGGTCGGCGAAGGCGGCGTGCGGATCACGGTCGTGTGCCACAACCTGTCGGCTCAGCCCATCACCCAGGCGCTGGGGGAGGACCTCACCGCGCAGGTGCGGCTGGTGGAGCATCCGGACGGCATCCGCAGCCCGGCCGGACCGTTCAATGCCGGCATCGCCGCCGCAACGGGACGCTTCGTCTCGATCATGGGATCCGACGACTATCTCGAGCCGGGAGCGCTTCGCGCGTGGTGCGATGAAGCAGGTGACGCCGCCGACGCCGTAATCGCCCCCCAGGCGCACGCGAACGGGGCGAAGGTCAGGACGCCTCCGGTGCGACCGTTCCGTCGTGGAGACCGGGATGCGCTCAAGGATCGGCTCTTCTACCGGACCGCGCCCCTGGGGCTGATCCGCCGGGAGGCCGTCGAGCGGCTCGGGCTGACGCTGACCGAAGGGCTCGCCTCAGGCGAGGACCAGGGGTTCAGCGCACGCCTCTGGGTGGAAGGGCGCGGCATCCGCTATGCCGCTCGCGCGCCCCGCTACATCGTGGGCGCCGATGCCGAGGCCCGCGTGAGCATGACCTATCGGCCGATGCATCAGGACCTGGCGTTCGTCGATGGCCTGCTCGACGATCCGTGGTTCGCCGGTCTGCCCGGCCGCACCCGGAGTGCGCTGGCCGTCAAGATCGCACGCGTCCATCTGTTCTCGGCGGTGCTGGTGCGCATCGACGGCGGAGTGTGGGACGACGACGACCACGCGTACCTGGCCGAACTCGTGGAACGGATGCGGGCCCTGGCGCCGGGGTTCGAGCGCTCGCTCTCCATCGCCGACGTCCGCGTTCTCGACGCGCTCGTGGACCGAGCTGCCCGTGTCGAGCAGCTTGCGTCGCTCTCGCGAGCCCGCCGCCGGTTCGGTCGGCCGTCGACCCTGCTGACCCGGCACCCGGCAACACTGCTCAGCGTCGAGGCGCCTCTGCGGTTCATCGCCGCGTCCGCGCTGCTGTAGGCGGCAGCGCGGTGTAGGCGGCCGCGCGGGTCCGTGCCGGCTCGCGCTACGACGCTTCGCCAGGGGTTCCGAGGAGGGCGGCGATCGAGGTCTTCCAGGTCGCCTGCTGCGCCTCGGCCGAGAGGTCCTTCGCCGCGGCATCGGCCGCCTGCTTCCACGATGCGACCTTCTCCGGGGTCAGGGCGCGGATCACCGAACGAAGCGACTCCACCGTGAAGTCCGGGACGATCTCGCCGAGACCGTACTGCGTGAGGATCGCGACCATCTCCGGCGACGGCCCGATGATGAGGCCCAGTCGCGCCTGCACCGCTTCGAAGAACTTGTTCGGAAGCGCGTGCGCGAGGTTGAAGTTCGTCGGTGGCAGGAAGGTCATCGACACGTCGTATTCGGCCAGGGTGTCGACCAGCCGCGCGTACGGAACCGGGTCGCGGAACGTCAGGCCGGGCACACCTTCGCCCAGCGTCCTGAGTTCGGCGACATAGTCGGGCTCGTGTGGCATGACGATCATGTCGAGGGTCACATTCGGGGGAGCATCCTTCATCACCTCGATGAAGTTCTCGAGGCGCCGGTAGCGCTGGCCTGCGGCCGAATGGATGAGCCGGATGGGCGAATGCACCGGAGCCGGTTCGCGTTCGGAGTACGGGGCGGCATTCGTGACGACGCCGACCGTGACCCCGTAGTCGGCTTCATACTGGTCGGCGATGCCGCGCGCCACAGTCGTGATCGACGTCAGCCTCTTCAAGTAGGTACGGCACATCCACCGCATGAAGGGGGCGACGGTGAGCCGCCAGCGGAGGTCGTCGTCCTTCTCCTTCGGTGCGAACTCGTGGAGGTCGCCGTGAACGCCGCGACGAGGCTCGAGCGAGAGCGCCAGGGGGATCGCGTTGAGGTCGTTCGCGAGGATCCCGTCGAACGTGCGGCCGGCTAGTCGCGGCTTCGCCTCCGCCACAGCCTTGATGTTCCAGTACGCCTTTTCGTAGCGGCGCGTCGCGATGGCGACCCGGTCGTCGACCCAGGCTCGGGCCTCGCCAGGTATCTCGATGTGCTCGACGACGCCCTCCGGGGCATCCCCGAAACCGCACGTGGTGACGTCGTAGAGCGGTGCGAACAACTGGACCTGTTTCAGCACTCTCGGATCGGAGCGGATCGGAGAGAACGACAGGATCAGCAGGGAAGGGCGATTCGGCATGGAACGATCCTCCCATTCTTGGCGAACCGCTCGTGCGCGGCTACTTGAGCAGCCGCGACAGCACCCGGTCTGCCAGCGGCTTGCCGCCCGTCTGGCAGGTCGGGCAGTACTCGAGGGTCGAATCGTGGAAGATCACCTGCCGCACGGTGTCGCCGCAGACAGGGCAGGGCTGGCCCGCCTTCCCGTGCACCTGAAGCCCGGACTTCTTCTCGCGTTTCAGTTCGGAGGCGGCCAGGCCGTCGGCGCGCGCGATCGCCTCGCGGAGAGTGGACTGCATGGCGGCATAGAGCCTGGCGACGTCGTCGTCGCTCATCGCCGCCGGTTTGAACGGGGACATCTTCGCGGCGTGGAGGATCTCGTCGGAGTAGGCATTGCCGATCCCCGCGATCACCGCCTGGTTGCGCAGCACCCCCTTGATCTGCGCTCTGCCCGCCGAGGCCAGGATCGCGGCGAACTCCGCTTCGGTGAAGTCGTCGGCAAGCGGGTCCGGCCCGAGCCGGGCGACACCCGGCACCTCGGAGGGGTCGTGGACCACGTAGATGGCCAGGCTCTTCTTGGTTCCCGCCTCGGTGATATCGAGGCCCGAGCCGTCGTCGAGCACGAGTCGCGCAGCCAGCGGTCCCCTTCCGAGTCCTTTGAGCGGCGCGGGCGCGGCCTCGCGCCAGCGGATCCAGCCCGCACGGGCAAGGTGCATGACGACGTGCAGGTCGCCGACGGCGATGTCGAGGAACTTGCCGTGTCGCGTCACACCGGAGATCGTCTGGCCGGCGAGCGCCGACACGGGCGGATCGAACGTCTTGAGCACCGCAAACGAAACGATGTCGAAACGGTCGAGGGTGCGCCCTGACAGGCGTGCGGCGAGGTCGGCGGCAAGCGCGTTGACCTCGGGAAGCTCAGGCACCATCCCATTCTGCGCCATGCCGCCGACAGCGCGGCGGAACCGTCAGACTTCGACGGCGATCTCGTACACTTCCGCGGTCGGGTGGCCGGTGCGCTCGTGGATGCGCATCACCGACTCCTTGGTGGGGCCTTCGGAGAGACAGAACGCCTTGCCCGCCTCGGGGTCGAGCCAGGCCTTGATGAAGTGGACGCCTTCTTCGCCTTCGATGGCGAGGTCGGCCGCGTGGGCTTCGGCCAGTTCGTCGGCACTGACGCCGACGAAGCCGTCGTGAACATCCATGAATGTTGCCATGAGCGGATCCTTTCGTAGGTGGTGCTGCAGCCGGTCATCGGTGCACGATCAGTGTCGGGCGGCGCGCGTGCGCACACATCGGTCATCCGACCGATCATCGTCGGGCCGCGCGGAGTTACCATATGGCCATGCCCACTGAGGAAGTCTCAGCTGCGGAGCAGATCCGGATTTCGCCCGTACCCGTCGGGAGAGACGACCTGTTGGCGCTCGCGGAGCGGCGGTGGACGGCCGCCGCGGCCGGCGACGGACACCTGCTGCTGCTCGCGGGCGAGGCCGGGATCGGCAAGAGCAGGCTCCTCGACGACATCGCGAGCCGCACCGGCGGTGTCCGGACCCGCCTCGGCGCCGCCGCCTTCCGACGCGGCTCGGAGATCGTGGGAGGAGTCCTGCTCGAACTGGCGGCCGACCTCCGCCGAGCGCACCAGGCCGACGTCGCCGACCGGCTCCGCGGAGTGATCTTCGCGGGCGCGGAAGGCGGGGACAGCGCCCGCCGTCGCCGCGTCCTCGTGACCGACCTCGCCGACATCCTGGTCGAATTCCTCGAAACCAGCGGGCCGACGCTTCTCTCGCTCGAAGACCTGCACTGGGCGGACGAACTGAGCCTCGATGTGTTCGAACGGCTGGCCGTCCCCCTCAGGCAGACGCGGACACTGGTGCTGGCCACCTATCGGACGGAAGAACTCTTTCCCGGCACGCCGCTGCGTCAGTGGCGCGACAGGCTCGTCGGGCAACGCCTCGCCGAAGAGGCCCATGTCCGGCGCCTCGATCGCGCGCAGACGGGCGAACTCGCCGAAGCGATCACCGGAACCGTGCTCTCGTCGGTCTACCTCGATCAGCTCTATGCCCGCAGCGACGGCATTCCGCTCCACGTGGAGGAGCTGATCGCGGCAGGTGCGGTCAGCCGGGTGCCGGGGACGGTCGCGGAGGCGGTCATGCTCGGCCGGGGTGCACTCAGCCCCCACGCGCGTGCCCTGGTCGACGCGGCGGCCGTCATCGGACGGTCCTTCGACATCGACGTGCTCGCCGGGACCGTCGGCGAATCGGTCGACGAACTCGATTCCGGACTCACCGAGCTCCTCGACCGGCACGTCATCGTCTCGACCGGGGACGGAACGAATTTCGACTTCCGTCACGCCATGATCCGCGACACCATCTACGAGAGCATCCCGCCGAGCAGGCGCCGGCGGCTGCACGAGGCGGCCGGGGTCGCGGCGATCGTCGCGGAGTACTGTTACGCGGACGTCTCCGACCACTACGAGCGGGCGAACCTGCCCGACATCGCGTACGGGCACGCCCTGTTCGCGGCCGCGGACGCTGCGCGGGTATCCGCTCATCGGGAGGCGGCGACGCTGTACGAGCGCGCGCGCCGCACCGCGCCATCCGGGCTTCCGCCGTCCGAACGGGCCGACCTGCACGCCCGCCTCGCCGCGGAGCTGGCTGCCGTCGACGAGAACGAGGAGGCGGCCGAGCATTTCTCGAGGGCCATCCACCTGTTCCGCGTGGCCGGAGACGAAGTGGCTGCGGCGGCCATCGTTCCGCGATTGATGTCGGCGCGCCATCTCGTCGGGCATCCGATCGAGTCGCGGGTGCGCCTCGCCCTCGATGCGCTAGCACGGCTGAGCGACGCGGGCATCGACCAGGCGACCGTTCCTCCGCTGGTGCGCTACGAACTGTTCTCCGCGCTCGCCGCGGCCTACATGCTGGACAGGCGGCTCTACACCGCGATGGAATACGGGACGGCTGCAGCGGCGATCAGGCTCCCAGACGATCCTGACGATGTCGCGACCGTGGCCGCGCGGGTCAATCTCAACGCGACCCTCGGGGCCGTGATGGTGTTCGCGGGGCGGATGGAGGAAGGCTGGCGTCTCCTCGAGAGCGCCATCGTCAGCGGGCGCAAGGCGGGAGTCGAGGCGGAGACCGCGCGCGCCTTCCGGATGCTCGGGTCGTCGGCATCCGTGCTGGTCGAATACGACCGTGCCGAACGCTGGCTCGACGACGGGCTCGCGTACACCGAACGGACGGAGCGGTGGAACGATCACCACTACCTCGCCTCGCACCTCGCGCACGTGTGCTGGGCGCGCGGCGACTGGCAGCGAGCCGACCATGAGGCGAGAAAGGCGCTCGCCGACGGGCGCGGCGGCATCACCACGCGTGTGACGGCGCTGATCGTGCTCGGCTACCTGGCAGTGGGGCGAGGGGACGCCGCTGAGGCGCGCACGGTTCTCGACGAGGCGCGCTCGATCGGCGAGCACATGAACGAGCTCCAGCGGCTGTCCCCGGCGCTCTGGGGGCTGGCCGAACTCGCCCTTCTCGAGGATCGCGCACAGGATGCGGTCGAGCTCTGCGACCGGGCTCTCCGCGATTCGGAGCGCGTCGGCGACGCGGCCTACCTGTTCCCCTTCCTCGTCACCGGGGTGAGGGCGCACCTGGCCATGCACGCGGCGACGGCGGCGCGCGCCTGGACGGCACGCTGCTCGCAGCTGATCACCTCCAGGGGCATCCCGGGAACGCTGCCCGCGCTCGAACATGCTGACGGCCTCCTGGCATCGGGGGAGACGCACTGGGTGCAGGCGAGGGAGCACCTCGAGTCCGCGCTCTCCGGCTGGGAGGAGCGCCACCGGTTCTGGGAGTCCGCCCAGGCGTCGATCGATCTCGCCGCCGCCCTCAACCGGTCCCGCCGGGGCAGGGAGGCCGCGGAGGCGTCGGCGCACGCTCGCGCGCTGGCCCGGCAGGCGGGGGCGCAGACCCTCGAACGGCGAGCGGATGCACTGGGCGTCCGCACCGCGCCGGAATCGGGGATCGCGCCGCTGTCCGAGCGAGAATTCGAGGTCGCCGCTCTGATCGCCGCAGGAGCGACCAATAAAGAGATCGGTGCCACGCTCACGATCGCTCCCAAGACCGTCGGCGCCCACGTCGAGCACATCCTCGCGAAGCTCGATGCGTCGCGACGCTCCGAGATCGCAGCCTGGGTGGCCGAGCACCGGGTCGAGTCCCACTAGCGGCGCTGCACCTCCGTTACGCCTGGACGACGAGCAGCACCGCGAGCGTCACCATGAGGACGGCGACGCCCGCATCGAGGATGCGCCACGCGATGGGACGCGCGAAGAGCGGCGCGAGGAAGCGGGCGCCGAAGCCGAGGGCGGCGAACCAGATCGTGCTGGCGATGAGGGCGCCGAGCCCGAAGAACCAGCGCCCGGGGTCACCGTGCGGCGTGGCGAGGGAGCCGAGCAGGACGACCGTGTCCAGGTAGACGTGCGGGTTCAGCCAGGTGAGGGCGACGCAGGTCAGCACGGCGGATGCGAGGGTGGTGCGTGCGGCGCTGCCGCCGGTCTCGAGCCGCTCGGGTCGGAACGCGCGCCGAGCGGCGAGGATTCCGTAGAGGACCAGGAACGCGAACCCGGCCCACCTCACGACTTCCAGGGCGGCTGGTGCTGCGCGCACCAGACCGCCGATCCCGGCGATTCCGAGGGCGATGAGGATGCCGTCGCTCGCGATGCAGATCAGCACGACCGGAAGGACGTGTTCCCGGCGAAGGCCCTGGCGCAGGACGAAGGCGTTCTGTGCGCCGATAGCAATGATCAGGGACGCCCCCGCAGCCAGGCCGGCGAGGATGGTCGTTGCGATGGCTGCGGCGGGCATGGTTCGACGTTAGGGGAGATCTGGACTGAAGTGAAGTTCATTATTCTTCAACCGCATTAGCATTGCTTGTGATGGAGGCCAACGTCGAACACTTGAGAACGCTCGCCGCGGTCGTGGACCACGGCAGTTTCGAACGCGCGGCCGAGGCGCTCCGCATTACGCCGTCGGCGGTGAGCCAGCGCATCAAGGCCCTCGAGCAGCGCGCGGGCCGCGTGCTGGTGCTCCGGTCGAAGCCCGCCGCCGTGACGGAGTCGGGGCAGGTGCTCCTCCGCCTGGCACGGCAGGTCGCCCTCCTCGAAGGCGAAGCGCTCGCACGGCTCGGCACCGAAGCGGAGGGAGCCGTCCGCGCCATCCCGCTCGTCGTGAACGCCGACTCGCTGGCGACCTGGGTCCTTCCCGCGCTGGCGGGTCTCGACGGAATGAGTTTCGAACTGTACCTCGACGACCAGGCTCACTCCACCGCCCGGCTGCGCGACGGCACGGTCGTCGGCGCGGTGACGTCCGATCCGGTCCCCGTGCAGGGCTGCGTCGTACGGCCACTCGGCTCGATGACGTATCGCGCCGTCGCCACGCCGGAATTCGCCGCACGGTGGTTTCCGGCTGGACCGACCAGGGAAGCACTCGCCGTGGCCCCGATGATCGTCTTCGACCGCAAAGACACTCTCCAGGATCGCTATCTCGACGCGCGCGGGACGGACGCCGAGCCCCCTCGGCACCAGGTTCCCGCATCCACCGAGTTCGTGGCCGCGACCGCACTCGGCCTCGGCTGGGCGATGATCCCCGACCAGCAATCGGCCGGACTCGTGACGGAGGGCCGCCTGATCGACCTCGACCCCGCGCATCCGATCGATGTGCCGCTGTTCTGGCAGCACTGGTCGGTGGAGTCCGAATCCCTCGCGAGAGTCACGGATGCGCTGGCGCAGCAGGCCGCGCTGGCGCTTACCGTCAGTCCGACAGCACCCGCTCGAGGGCGTCCGCGAAGAAGTCCGCTGCCTCGACGGTGAGGCAGAGCGGCGGCTTGATCTTGAGCACGTTCTTGTAGTCGCCGGTCGGCTGCACGATGCATCCCTCGGCGAGCAGGGCGTCGCAGATCCGGGCGGCCTCGGCTCCAGCGGGTTCGAGGGTCACCGGGTCTCTCACCAGTTCGACGCCCAGGTAGAGGCCGAGACCGTGCACGGCTCCGATGGTCGGGAAGCGTTTCGCGAGCTCGTCGAGTCGGGCAGCGAGGTGGGCGCCGACGATGCGCGCGTTCTCCTGCAGGTGCTCGTCGCGCATGATGTCGAGCACGGTCAGCCCGACCCTGGCGCTGACGGGGCTGCCTCCTGCCGAGGAGAAGAAGCTGCCTTCGGCGGCGAATCGCTCGGCGATCTCTCGTGTCGTGATGACGGCGCCGAGAGGATGGCCGTTGCCCATCGCCTTGGCGACCGTGATGATGTCGGGGATCACCCCCTGCTGCTCGCTGCCCCAGAAGTATTCGCCCAGGCGTCCGTAGCCGACCTGAACCTCGTCGGCGATGCAGACGCCGCCGCGCTCCCGCACCAGTTCGTAGGCGCCGGCGAGGTAGCCGTCCGGCAGCATGACACCGCCGGCGTTCCCGAAGACGGGTTCGGCGATGAACCCGGCGAGCCCTGCGTCGTCGGGACCTGCGTCGTCGAGCGCTGCAAGCTGGGCTGCGACGTCGGCGAGGTAGCCGGCCGCGGCACCGGGGCCGCGATACTTTCCGCGATAGGAGTGGGGCGATTCGACGAGTCGCACCCAGTCCGGCCGGGTCTCGAGGGCACGCGGGTTGTCGCCGATCGACGAGGAGACGGCGTCTGCGCCGACGGTCCAGCCGTGGTAGGCCTCGCGAACGGCGAGGATGGTGCGCCGCCCCGTGAACGTCTGGGCGAGGCGGATCGCGAGGTCGACGGCCTCGCTTCCACTGTTCACGAGGAAGACGGTGTCGAGCGGGCCGGGAGCCAGCTCGGCGAGCCGGGAGGTGAAATCCGAGAGCTCCTCGTAGTGGAAGCGCGAGTTCGTGTTGAGGAGCGCCCACTGGTCGCGGACCGCGTTCACGAGACGGGGATGGGCATGGCCGACGGCGGTCACATTGTTGACCATGTCGACGTAGGTCTGGGCGCGCGTGTCGACGAGGTGATGGCGCCAGCCCCGCTCGATCTGCGGCGGATGCGCGTAATAGTGCTCCTGAACCCGGGCGAAACTCGCGTCGCGGCGTCGCAGCAGGGCGTCAGGGTCCTCCTCAGGAGCGGCGAGTCCGATGCCGAACAGCGGTGAGGGATCCGGGCTGAGCGCGCGCCATTCAGGTTCGGCGCCGGGTCGCACGAACGCGGGTGGCCGGTGCCCCGCGAGACGGGAGAGCTGCACGGTGAGCGTCTCGGTCGTCCCCAGCGGGTCGCCCGCGGCGACCTCACGAGCGGCGGCATCGAGGGGGACCAGCCCGCTGAACCAGACATCGAGTCCGGGGGAGCTGAGTACCCAGTCGTCGCCCGACGCCGTGAGCATCCCGGACACGGGGGCGTGCACGCGCGTGCCCTCGGGAACCCGGGCGGTGACCGCGAGCGCGAGGGTCGGCGTCGCTGCGGCGGACTCCGGGACGGCGCGCGTGAGACGGAACTCGCCGTAGCGCGTCACGGCGCGCCCGTTCGAGCGGCCGGTCTCCGTGAGGAGTCGCGCTTCGATGTCCGGCTCCAGCCAACGGCCTTCGTCGAGACGGTGGCTGGTGACCGAGAGGTCGAGAACATCGGAATCGTCGAACCCGAGGTCGAAGAGTGGGAGCGGCGCGCACGCGGCGGCATCGCGCCGGAGTCGCCAGCGGATGAGCGACTCCACTTCGTCGGGATCGACGCGCCTGGCGACGTCGAACACCAGCCATTCGTGCGCCCTGTTCTCAGCGGCGTAGGTGTTCCCGGCATCCACGGCGACCTGCTGCTCACCGCTCACCACCAGGACCGCGGCGCGGAGGAGTACGAGCGGCCAGAGCGCTTCGATCTCCGGGTCGGTCAACGGCTGGTGCGCGGTGAACGCAGCGATCGTCTCGAGCGCTCGCAGCGGCTCGCCCGGCACGTGGTGCAGCGCGGATGCGACGGCGACGGCGAGTTCCGCGACGATCCAGCCGCGGGAGACGTCCCCGAAGTCGATCACGCCCGCCGGTACATCCGTGCCGTCGATGTCGGCACCGGTGATCACGATGTTGTCGTCGGTCACATCGCCGTGGATCACCCCGATGCGCAGGGAGTCCCGCAGGGGCTCGAGTCGGGCGAGGGCGCCACGCGTGGCCTCCTCGATGAGGCGTCGCCGTGCAGGCTGGGCCACATGATCGGCCAGCCGGTCGACGACCTCGCCGGCGATCCGCAGGTCCCACTGGGTCGACCGCTCGGTGCCCGGGTGTTCGAGTCCGGTCAGCCCGGCGGCCACCCGGCCGGCGATGTCGCCGAGGGAGCGCAGCTGGGCATCCGAGAGCTCGCCCTCGCCGGTGAGCGGATCACCGTCGACATACGTGAGCAGCCGCGCGATGAGACGCTCGCCCCCCAGCTCGACCCGTTGCAGGTCGGAGCCGTCCAGCCCGGGGAGCGCCCGGGGAGCGATGACGCCGCGATCGTGCAGCGCGCCCATCGCCAGGTTCTGCGCGGCGAGCTCATCGGCTGAGAAGACCGGATTGGCGACCTTGAGGACGAAGACGCCGGATGGCCCATCGATGCGGAAGTTGCGATCCTGCTGGCTGCCCAGCTCGGTCGGTGTGCCGTCCACGCCGAAACGGTCGCGCGCGATCGCCTGGGCGTCGGCAGCGGTGACGTCGGGGCGCGGGAGCGCGGAGGGCTGGGCCAGGAAGTCGAAATTCGTCATGGTCTCTCATCGTGGTCGAGTCGGTCATGAGGGATGTGGTCATTGTACTGACGAAACAGCATCGCTTCGAATTCGCAAATGCGGAGTACGCAATAGACTGGCTCTCATGATGACGAATCACGAATCGACACTCGAGGACGGACTCGACTCGATCGACCGTGCGCTCATCGTCGCGCTGCAGGAAGACGGTCGTCTCAGCTACGCCGAACTCGGCGAACTCGTCGGGTTGTCGCCCGGTGGAGCGCGCCTGCGGGTGCTGCGTCTCCAGGAGCGCGGGATCCTGCAGGTCGTGGGAGTGACCGACCCGCTGAAGCTCGGGTACGAGCGCATGGCGATGATCGGGATCGAGGTCGACGGCGACATCCGCGCGGTGGCCGATGCGATCGGCGCGATCGACGGGGTGATCTACCTCGTGCTGGCGGCGGGCACGTTCGACATCCTCGTCGAGGTCATCGCGGCCGACTCGGAGGCCCTGTTCGAGCTCATCAACGAGCGCATCCGCGCCGTTCCGGGCGTCGCAAAGGCACAGACGTTCTCCTATTACTCCATCCACACGCACCGCTTCACCTGGGGGCCACGATGACCGATCCGGATCTTCCCCTGCTCGGTCGTGCCGCGATCGTCACCGGCGTATCGCGCCGGCGCGGCATCGGCTTCGCCATCGCGCACCGCCTCGCCGAGCTGGGCGCCGACCTGTTCGTCCATCACTTCGCGCCGCACGACAGCGAGCTTCCCTGGGGTGCGGACGATCTGGGCGCCGTCTTCACCGCGCTCCGGGATGCACAGCCCTCGGGCGCACGGTTCGGTGAGCTGAGCGCCGACCTGGCCGTTGCCGATTCGGCCGCCGCGGTGATCACCGCTGCCATCGAGGACGTGGGCACCCCGCGCATCCTGGTCTGCAACCACGCGCGCAGCGGTGGTGACGGCTCGATCTTCGACATGACGGCCGAACGCCTCGACGCGCACTGGTCGGTGAACACGCGTGCGACACTGCTGCTCACGCGGTACTTCGCCGAAGCGTTCTCCGGCTCGCCCGTCGACGGCTCAGCACCGCCGGCGACGGCGCCCGGCGTCAGGCAGCGGACCGACGGCCCGTTCGACGAGCACCAGACGGGCCGCGTGTTCTGGATGACCTCGGGCCAGCAGGACGGGCCGATGCCCGGAGAGGTCGCGTACGCGGCGAGCAAGGCAGCACTCGCAGGGCTCACGCCGACGGTGGCGAGCGAACTGCTCACCCGGGGCATCCTGCTCAACACGATCAACCCTGGGCCGGTCAACACGGGCTACCTCGATGAAGAGACCACCGACCGTCCCCTCGACGAGATACAGGAACGCATGCGGAGCCTGCCGCTCGGTCGATTCGGCCTTCCGGACGACCCGGCCCGGCTGATCGGCTGGCTCGCCACGGACGAAGGCCGCTGGGTGGTCGGGCAGGTGATCACCAGCGACGGCGGATTCCGGCTGTGACCGGGCATGGCGCGACCGCGCGCCGCAGCGTCGTTGCCAGCCAACGCTCGGCGACGGGTGCCTAAGATCACTGTGTGAAGAACCCGGGTACGGTTGCGCTCGCGGCCGTGATCGATGTCGCCGGGGTGGTGCTTTTCGTGCTCCTCGGCCGGTCGAGCCATTCCGAGGCCCTCACCTCCATCGGTACCCTCGACACCCTGTGGCCGTTCCTGGCCGGGCTTGCGCTCGGATGGGTGCTCACGTTCGCCTGGCTCCGTCCGCTGGCGATCCTCTGGCCGGGCATCCCGATCTGGATCATCACGGTCGCCGCGGCCATGCTGTTCCGTGCATCGGCCGGCCAGGGCGTCGACGCCGCGTTCGTCGTCGTCGCCACCGTGTTCCTCGGACTCTTCCTCGTCGGATGGCGGCTGATCGCCATGCCCATCGCGAGGCGCCGCGTCGCCTGAGCTAGTCGACGATGTGCAGCTCGCGGCTCGTGTTGTTCAGCCGGCGCGCCCCATCGGCCGTGGCCACGACGATGTCCTCGATGCGAACGCCGAACCGGCCGGGGAGGTAGATCCCCGGCTCGATCGAGAAGCACATCCCGGCACGGATCGGGTGCTCCTCGCCCTCGACCATGTACGGCGGTTCGTGGGTGGTGAGGCCGATGCCATGACCCACCCGGTGGATGAAGCGGTCGCCGAATCCCGCATCCGCGATGACCCGGCGCGCGACACGATCGATCTCCTGGCAAGTGACCCCTACCGCGACAGCCTCGAACGCCTCCTGCTGCGCCCGCCTGACGACCTCGTAGACCTCGCGCTCCTCAGCGGTCGGCTCCCCGACGTGGACGGTGCGGGTCGTGTCCGACCCGTAGCCGTCCTTCAGCCCCCCGAAGTCGAGCACCACCATGTCGCCCGTTTCGATCGTGCGCTCTCCCGCCTCGTGGTGCGGGTTGGCGCCGTTGGGACCGGAGCCCACCACGGTGAAGTCCACCTGCGAATGCCCGTGCTCGCGCAGCAGCGCGGCCAGGTCGGCGGCGACCTCGTTCTCCGTACGGCCGGCGAAACGGACGTGGATGATCTGCTCGAACGTGGCGTCGGCCGCAGCTCCCGCCGAGGCGAGTCGCTCGATCTCGTCGTCGCCCTTGACAGCACGCAACATCGGGAGGGCGCGCGTCATCGCTTCGAAGCGGGCGCGGGGCAGCTTCTGCTGGAGCCCGAGAAGGTGCATCGCCCACGTCGAATCGGAGATCGCATAGCCTCCCTCCGGAGCCAGCAGCCCCGCGGTGGGCACATACTCGTCCGTCCCGTCCGACCAGTCGACGAGGTGGACGGACCCGGCCCCGAGCGCTTCGGCTGCACTGTCGTGCTCGAGGATCGGAACGACCATGCTCGGCTCGCCGTCGGCAGGGATCACGAGCAGGGTGATCCGCTCGGTGACGGCCACGGGCAGATAGTCGATGAAGTAGGCGAGGTCGGGGCCCGGCGCGATCAGCAGACCGTCGAGACCCGCATCCCGGGCCTGGGCCGCTCCGCGCTGGAGCCGGGCCGCATAGTCGTCGGCGGTGAACGGTCTCATGGGCGCTCCCCTTCTGCAGCTCGCGTTCCCTGTGCAGGACCGGCCCGGTCGTCGATCGGGCCGAGATAGGCGTTGGCCACGGTCGAATGCGCCGACTCTGCATCCGAGGGATGGAAGATGCCGGCGAGCACGTCGCGGTACAGCCTGCCGAGCTCGCTCGAGGCGAAATAGGTCGAGCCTCCGCTGACGCGCACCGCCTGGTCGACGACGTGCCTGGCGGTCTCGGTCGCCCTGATCTTCAGCCCGACGAGCCGGGGGAACCACTGGCTGCCGTGGTCGACCCGCTGGTCGACGTCTCGGGCGAGCGTGTCGAGCTGGGGCGGTAGGGCGTCTTGCGCGATCGCCGCATCCGCAATGCGCCACCGGATGTCCGGGTCCTGAGCGTAGGTGCGCCCCTCGTTCTTGAGGGAGGTGCGCCGCCGGGCCGCAGCGACGGCGAGTTCGAGCGCGCGAGCTCCGATGCCCGTGTACACCGCGGCGAGCAGGATCTCGAAGTTCGCGAAGATCGCGAAGACGAGCGAATCGGGGTTCGGACCGGGGTCGAGCCGCCGGACGATCCGGTCGGCCGGTGCGTAGGCTCCGTCGAGCACGGTCGTGTTGCTCTGGCTGGCCCGCATGCCGATGGTGTCCCAGTCCTCCTTCACCTCGAACCCGCCGCCGTCGCGCGTGATGAACCCGTAGACGATCTTGGGCGCATCCGCGCTCGCCGTGTCGAGGCCCATGGTGCCGAGACGCGTCCACGCGGGGGAGAGGGAGGTGAAGATCTTGGTGCCGTGAAAGCGGTATCCGCCGTCGGGCTGGGGTCGCGCATCCGTCGTCGAGCCGAACAGCACGAGATCGTTGCCCGCCTCGCTCAGGCCGAAAGCGAAGATCTCGCCGTCGCCCGCCTCGCGGAGGAGGAAGTCGAACGAATCGTCGCCGCGATCGTGCAGGACTTTCGCCACGCCGGTCCAGACCAGGTGCATGTTGACGGCGAGGGCCGTCGCCGGCGCCGCGGACGCCAGGCGCAGCTGCTCCCGTGCGGTGCGCTCGAGGCCGAGACCCAGACCGCCGAACTCGACCGGGACCATGGCTTTCAGGTAGCCGACACGCACCAGGTCGGCGAGATCGTCGTCGAAGAACGCATTCTCGCGGTCGTAGGCCGCCGCACGCGATCGGATGCGTTCGAGCAGGTCGTCGGTCAGCAGCGGTTCGGTTACGTGCGCGCTCTCGGTCACCCTCCAAGCCTACGCAGCGGCGCCCTTCTTGCGCCCGATCCAGCGGGCGATCCACCACGCGATACCGCCGAGCACCGCCAGCACGACGAGCCAGGGGAGGATGACGCCCAGGCCGATCAGCAGGCCGTTCACAGCGGCCACGAGCGCATTCCAGCCGGTGGTCAGGCCGCTCCAGAACGACCCGGGGGCGGCGGCGACGACGGTGGCCTTCGTGTGGATCGTGAGCGTGATCGTCGACATGGCGACTTGGTCGGCGAGCGCTTTCTGCTGGGCGCGCAGGCTGTCGAGCTGCGCCTGGCGGTCGGAGAGCGTCGACTCGATCGTGATGAGGTCGGCGGTCGTGGTCGCCCTGGCCATCAGGGCGAGGAGGCGGTCGACCGAGGTCTGCAGCGCGGTGATCCGTCCGTCGATGTCCTTCGACTGTGCGGTCACGTCGGTCGCGTTGAGCGTCGCCGATTCGACCGTGCCGAGGCGCTTGACAGCCGTGAGGGTGCTATCGAGACGGGACGACGGGATGCGGAGAACGAGTGTCGCACTCGCCTTCTCGTCGCCCGTGCCGGGCTGCTCGGAGCTGCTGTCGACGCGACCGCCCGAGCCGAGGACGATCGCCGTCGCGCGGTCGGCCGTGCCGATCGGATCGGCCGCCGTGAGCGAGACGGACCCGGTTGTGACGACATCCCTGTCGGTGGAGATGACGGTGTCGCTCTTCGACGCCGGAGCCGCGAAGCCGCCCGACGCATCCTGACCCGGTTTTCCCTGAACAGTCGAGCCTCCGGGACCCGCCGAACTCGACGATGTGCCCGCACCCGTGCATCCCGCCAGCAACAGCGCCGCCACCGCCAGCACTGCCGCACCCGCCCATATGCGCTTCATGGCATAAGAGTAGAAGCGCTGCGTCGCCCGCAGGGTCACGGTCCGGCGACGAATCGGTCACGAAACGGTATCGCCGTGGCCGGCGGCATAATGAGGGGATGGGGTGGCTGGCCGACCGGACGCGATCGCTCTTCGGTCGTCGCGCCCCGATCCTCCATGTCGCCGGCGACGAAGGCGACGGGCCGGTCGTCGTGCTCGTGCACGGCATCGCGTCGTCGTCCGTCACGTTCCAGAACCTCGTTCCGTTGCTGGAGCCCACGCACCGGGTGATCTCGATCGACATCCTCGGCTTCGGACGGTCGCCGGCGCCCCCGGATGCCGACTACACGATCGAAGAGCACGTCGCCTGGCTGCACGCCACGCTCCGAGCGCTCAAGGTGCACGACTTCGTCCTGGTCGGACACTCCCTGGGAAGCCTGATCGTCGCACGCTACGCGGCCGACCATCCGTCGGGGATCACGCGGCTGGTGCTGATCGGTCCGCCGGTGTACGGATCGCCGAACGAGATCGGCGACCGGCGGGTGCGGAGCCGGGTGAGCGCGTACCTCCGCGCCTACGAGTTCCTGCGTGCGAACAAGGAGTTCACGATGTTCAACGCGTCGGTGCTCGCACGAATGCTTCCGATCAAGGGCGTGTTCGAGGTGACGGAGAAGAACTGGGATCCGTTCGTGAAATCACTCGAGAACTGCATCGAGTCCCAGACGATCGTCAGCGACCTGGCCCGGGTGAGGGTTCCCGTCGAGGTGATCTACGGATCGCTCGACGCCTTCATCGCGCCGGGAAGCCTGTCGGTGATCGAGGCGATGCGCCACGTCCAGATGCACCGGGTCGACGGCAACGACCACATCATCCGGAAGCGCCTGGCCCGAGTGGTCGCCGTGGCTATCGGCTCAGGTCCGCCGGGCTGAGCTGGGCGGCCCCGGGGCCCGCGACCGGCAGGATCGACGAAGCCGCTTCGAGGTAGGCCTCGCTGTCGAAGTGGGTAAAGATCGACGACTGCACGATGAATCCCTGCACGATGCCGACATACAGGCCGGAGTAGAGCTGTGCCGCGCGTTCGGCGTCGTCGGCGGGGAGCTTGAGTTCCTTGAGGTACCAGGCGCGGAGGTAGTCGTGGAAGATCCCTTTGACGCGATCGCCGACCTTCGCCAGGGTCGCGCCGACGGCCGGCTCGACGGCAGCGTGCGCCCAGATCTGCACGAGGATGCTCAGCGAGCCGAGTTCGCCCTGCATGCCGCTCATCACGATGCGGACGATCTCGCCGGGCGCAGGCATCGGCGTCTGCTCGCGCGCCGACTCGAGTTCACCGAGGCGAAGGTCGAGGACCTCGGTGATCGCCAGCGTGATCAGCTCGTCCTTGCTCTTGTAGTGACCGTAGATCGCACCGGCCGACAACCCGCTCTCCGCGATGATGTCGCTCATCGACGTGGCGGCGAATCCTTTGCGCGCGAAGCATCGCAGCGCGGCCGTCGCGATCTCGTGGCGACGGGCCGCGCGGTGGGCGTCGCTGACCTTGGGCATGCATCCACCTTAAAAAGGAACGTTCGTTCTTGACAACTCGACTTCAGGGTATCACCATAAAAGAACGAACATTCTTTTTATTTGGAGTCGATCATGTCAAACAGCACAACACCACAGCCCCACACCGCGTGGGGCCGTGCCGTCGGGATCGCGATCGCCGCCGCAGTCGTCGTCGTCGCCATCCTGATCGCCTTCGTGTGGCCGATCATCACATCCTCCGTCAAAAACATGCCGATCGCCGTCGCCGGGTCGTCCGAGCAGGTCGCGGCCGTGACGAGCGCGCTCGACAAGAATGCGAACGGCGTGTTCTCGGTCACGAAAGTGGCCGACCGCGCAGCCGCGATCGACCTGATCAAGACGCGGGACGTCTACGGGGCGGTCGTCGTCGGCGACAAGCCGGAAGTCCTCACCGCGTCGGCGAACGGGGCGGCGACCAGCCAGATCCTCGGGCAGCTCGCCGTTCAGCTGCAGGCGCAGGCGAACCAGCAGGCGGCCGCCGCCGTCGAGCAGGCGATCGCCGCGGGCCAGGCGCCGGCAGGGACGAAACCGCCGACGATAACCGTCGCCGTCACGGACGTCGTCCCGCTCACCTCCGGCGATCCCCGCGGCCTCGGCCTCACAGCCGCCTCGTTCCCGCTCGTACTCGGCGGCATCATCGGTGGCGTGCTCATCTCGCTCCTGGTCGTCGGGCCGTGGCGGAGGCTCGTGAGCGTGGTCGTCTACGGCTTCGCCGCCGGATTCTCGGTCGTCGGGATCATGCAGGGATGGTTCGGGGTGCTCCAGGGGAACTTCTGGATCAACGGGCTCGCGGTCTCACTGGCGATGGCTGCGACGGTGTCGCTCATCGTGGGGATGAACGCCCTCATCGGGCGTGCCGGCATCGCGGTCGGCGCGGTCATCACCATGCTCATCGGCAACCCGCTCTCGTCGGCGGCTCAGCCCATCCAGTTCACGGTTGCGCCATGGGGCGTTGTCGGCCAGTGGTTCGTGCCGGGGGCGGCGTCGACGCTCGTCCGCGATCTGTCCTACTTCCCCGATGCGAACGCGACCTTCCCGTGGCTCGTGCTGGCCGGCTGGACCGTGCTCGGGATGATCGCGATGGTCGCGGGGCACTTCCGCAACCAGGAGGTAGTGCACGTCGAAGACGCACTCGAGAAGCCATCGGGCGAGACCGAGCGTGAGGGCAGCCTCCAGCCCGCCTAGGCTGGGAGCATGCAGACCAGGACACTCGGACGTACAGGACGCACCGTCTCCGTCATCGGACTCGGAACATGGCAGCTCGGCGCCGACTGGGGTGACGTGTCGGAGGCGGATGCGCTGGCCGTGCTCGAGGCATCCGCCGACTCCGGCGTGACCTTCTTCGACACGGCGGACGTGTACGGCGACGGGCGCAGCGAGCAGCTCATCGGAAAGTTCCTGGCCGCGCATCCCGACCGTGGGATCACCGTCGCGACCAAGATGGGGCGGCGGGTGGCGCAGGAGCCGGCGAACTACACGCTCGCCAACTTCCGCGCCTGGGTCGATCGATCACGCCGGAACCTCGGCGTCGACACCCTCGACCTCGTGCAGCTGCACTGCCCGCCGACACCGGTGTATTCCGCGGATGCGGTCTACGACGCACTCGACACGCTCGTTGCCGACGGCGCGATCGCTGCGTACGGCGTGAGCGTGGAGACGTGCGACGAGGCGCTCGCGGCGATCTCGCGGCCGGGGACGGCGACGGTGCAGATCATCCTCAACGCGTTCCGGCTGAAGCCCCTCGACCAGGTGCTGCCGGCTGCGCGCGACGCAGGAGTCGGCATCATCGCGCGTGTGCCACTGGCCTCCGGGCTGCTGAGTGGGAAATACACGGCGTCGACCACGTTCTCGGCTGACGACCACCGCTCCTACAACCGTCACGGCGAGGCGTTCGACGTGGGCGAGACCTTCTCAGGCGTCGACTTCGAGACCGGGGTCGCTGCCGCGCACGAATTCGCAACACTGGTGCCCGCGGGTCTCACGCCGAGTGAGGCCGCGATCGCCTGGGTCGCCGAGCAGGACGGTGTGAGCGCTGTCATCCCCGGTGCGCGATCTGTCGAGCAGGCGAGGGCGAACGCGGCGGCAGGGTCCGTCGGCCCGCTCGGCGCGCCGTTCGACGGGGCTGTGGTCGCGCTCTACGACCGGCGACTGCGCGCATCCATCCACTCCCGCTGGTAGGCCCGGCGCGCGGCGTTGCTGCCGCGGCGCGCGCGACCGCACTCGTTGCGCCCGCGACGTGCGCCACCGCACTCGTTGCGCCTGCGACGTGCGCTACCGCACTCGTTTGGCGCCTGCGCACTCGTACATACTCGTGCGCTCGCGCATAACGAGTGCGGTGACCGCGGCGGCGGTTAGGGCGGCGCAGGACGCCTCCGCTCAGGAGGGCTGGACGGGGACGGGCTCGGTGTCGGGGATGGGGCTGGAGTCGCGGTTCCGCAGGTCGGGATGCCAGCGGTGGGCCAGGGCGGGCACGATGAAGCCGACGAGCGCGAAAGCGCTCGCTGCCCAGAAGGCGCCGATCGGACCCTGCGAGTCGATGAGGAACCCGGCGAGCGCCGACCCGAGGGCAGCGCCGATGAGCTGACCGGTGCCGACCCAGCCGTATGCCTCCGCTGTGTCGCTGAACTTGACGCTCGCCGAGACGATCGAGAAGAGGACCGCGAGGGCAGGGGCGATCCCGAGGCCCGCGATGATCAGCGTCAGTGAGAGGCCCCACCAGGTGGCCAGCGCGAACATCGAGATCGTCACGCCGACGAACACGATGAGCATGCGGCGTGCGGTCGCCCACGGACCGATCGGGATGTGACCGAACGCGAGGCCTCCGACCAGCGAACCGAGCGACCAGATGGCGAGCACCACGCCCGCCTCCGGGCCCTGGTTGCCGAAATTGGCGACGACGCCCGCTTCGATCGCCGCACACGACCCGATGAGGAGAAACCCGACGACCGTCGCGAGCAGCACCGGAGGGCGCTGCAGCACGGACCCGAACCGGCGCTTGCTGCGAGGGATGCGCACCCGGCCGACTTCGGGGGAGGAGATGAACCACGTTCCCCCGAGGAGCATGATCGCCACCGACATGAGGATGCCCTCCACGGTGCCGATCTGCGTGGAGACGAAGGTGATCGCGACCGGGCCCGCGATCCAGATGATCTCCTGCGCCGACGCGTCGAGCGAGAAGAGCGGGGTGAGCTGCCGCGAGTTCACCATCTTGGGGTAGATCGTCCGCACGGCAGGCTGGATGGGGGGCATGCTCAGACCCGCGAAGAAGGCGATGCCCATCGTGACCGGGATGGGCAGCACGAAGAGGCCGATGCTCGCGACCGCTGCCGAGCAGAGTGCGAGTGTCGTCCAGAGCACGGTGCGCATCCCGAGCACTCCCATGAGACGGCTGGTCATCGGCCCCGCGATCGCCTGCCCGATGCTCATCGCGCCGAGCACGAGGCCCGCCGCGCCGTAGGAGTGATGGACGCGCTCGATGTGGAGCAGGAATGCCAGTGAGAGCATCCCGAACGGGAAGCGTGCAGTGAGCTGCGCAGCGATGATACGAGCGACGCCGGGCGTCTTCAGAAGGCTCGTATAGGTGCTCACAAGGTGCCCAGTCTATCGGTCGGCACCCCTGTCGGTGGGGGGTCGTAGGGTGTGCATAAGTCGGACAAGTTATGCACATCTGTGGATGACACGCCCACTAGATGTGGGGTTACGCGTGTCGTGATACCCCGCTATATAGTGGTCACACGCCGTTACGAAGCTAGTGAAAATGCCCCCACGACTGGGGAGTGACAGAGCGATTTCAGGGGATTAGAAGGCGTCTGCAGACCGGGGCATCCGGTGAGGTTTCGCCGTTCGCGGAGAACGGCATGAAAGAGGGAGAAGAAGTGGCAATCACCGTCGTCAAGCGGAACGGCCAGCGCGAGCCGTACGACGCGAACAAGATCAACCTGGCGATCGAACACGCCTCGCAGGGGCTCGACGAGAACATCACGTGGGTCACCCAGATCGCGAGCGAACTCGAACTGACCCTGTTCGACGGCATCACGACCCAGCAGCTCGACGAGGCCGTCATCCAGGTCGCGCTCCAGAACGTCAAGGACGACCCGGCGTTCGACATCGTCGCCGCGCGCCTGCTGCTGAAGACCATCTACAAGCGCGTGCTCGGCGACTACGAGAGCGACGACGAGCTCCGGTCGCTGCACGCCTCCCACTTCCGCGGTTACATCGACCGCGGCGTCTCCGAGCAGCTGCTCGACCCGCGCTTCACCTCCCTCTACGACCTCGACCGCCTCGCGGCCGCCCTCGAGCCCGGGCGCGACGAACTGCTCAAGTACATCGGCGTCGTCACCCTCAACAACCGCTACGGGATCAAGGCGCGCAACGGCGAGACCCTCGAGGTGCCGCAGTTCTTCTGGATGCGCATCGCCATGGGCCTCGCACTCAACGAGGCAGACCCGACGCGTCACGCCCTCGAGTTCTACACGAAGATGTCGAAGCTCGAATACCTCGCAGCGGGCTCGACGCTCGTCAACGCCGGAACCGCGTACCCGCAGCTCTCCAACTGCTTCGTCATGGAGATGCAGGACGACATCGAGCACATCGCGAAGTCGGTTCGCGATGTGATGTGGCTCACGAAGGGCACCGGCGGCATCGGCCTCTCGGTCACGAAGCTGCGCGCGCAGGGTTCGCCCATCCGCTCGAACAACACGACCTCGACCGGTCCGATCCCGTTCATGCACACCATCGACTCCGTGCTGCGCGCGGTCAGTCGCGGCGGCAAGAAGTTCGGCGCCCTGTGCTTCTACATGGAGAACTGGCACATGGACTTCCCGGAGTTCCTCGACCTGCGCCAGAACTCCGGCGACCCGTACCGCCGCACCCGCACCGCGAACACCGCCGTGTGGATCAGCGACGAGTTCATGAAGCGCGTGCAGAACGATGAGCCGTGGTACCTGTTCGACCCGCTGGAGGTCGCCGACCTCAACGAGCTGTACGGCAAGGCCTTCTCCGAGCGCTACGCCCACTACGCCGCCGAGGCAGAGGCCGGCCGGCTGCACATGTTCAAGAAGATCACGGCCCGCGAGCAGTTCAAGGCGATCCTGATGAGCCTCCAGACCACCAGCCACCCGTGGCTGACCTGGAAGGACACGATCAACAACCGTGCCCTCAACAACAACACCGGCACGATCCACCTGTCGAACCTGTGCACCGAGATCTGCCTGCCGCAGGACCGTGACAACGTCTCGGTCTGCAACCTCGCCTCGATCAACCTGACCCGTCACCTCGAGAACGGTGTCTTCGACTGGGCCCGCATCGAAGAGAGCGCGCGCAGTGCCGTCCGCCAGCTCGACAACCTCATCGACATCACGATCTCGAGCGTCGACGAGGCCGACTTCTCGAACACCCAGAACCGCGCGATCGGCCTGGGCGTCATGGGCTTCACCGACGTCGTCGAGAAGCTCGGCATCAGCTACGAGAGCGAAGAGGCCTACGACCTGATCGACGAGATCATGGAGCACGTCTCGTATGCGGCGATCGACGAGAGCGCCGACCTCGCCCGCGAACGTGGCGCCTACCCGAACTTCGAGGGCTCACGCTGGTCGCAGGGCCTCGTGCCGTTCGACTCCATCGCCCTCACCGAGCAGGACCGCGGCGTGCCGATCAAGGTCAACCGCAAGACCCGTCTCGACTGGGACTCGCTGCGTGAGAAGGTCAAGGGCGGCATGCGCAACGCGACGCTGATGGCGATCGCGCCCACCGCATCCATCGGTCTCGTCGCGGGAACCACCCCCGGATTCGACCCGCAGTTCTCGCAGATCTTCAGCCGGTCGACCTCGTCGGGCAAGTTCCTGGAGGTCAACCGCAACCTCGTCGCCGCGCTGCAGGAGGAGGGCATCTGGGAGAAGGTCCGCGAGTCGATCCTGCGCAGCCAGGGCGACATCCAGGGCATCCCCGAGATCCCGGATGCGATCAAGGCGACCTACAAGACCAGCTTCCAGCTCTCGCCCTACTCGTTCATCGAGGTCGCAGCACGCGCCCAGAAATGGATCGACCAGGCGATCAGCCGCAACATGTACCTCGAGACGCGCGATCTCGGCGACATGATGGACATCTACTACGCCGCGTGGGAGCGTGGGGTGAAGACCACCTACTACCTGCACATGAAGCCGCGTCATCAGGCCGAGCAGTCGACCGTCAAGGTCAACAAGGCCGAGGAGATCGCGGCCGGTGCGACTCGCAAGGGGTTCGCATCCGTCGGCGCGGGCGAGGGTGCGGATGCCGCTCCCGCCGCCGCTCCGGCACCGGCTCGCCGCGGCTTCGGCTTCGGAGGTCTCGCGACGGGTGGTGACAAGTAAATGAGCAACAACACCACCCGCGTCGAGGAATACTACGTTCCGGTCGACCCGATGGACGACCTGCAGTGCGAGTCGTGCCAGTAACGCTGGAGCTTGGAGCGACGCATCGCGTCGCCGCGACGCCAGTTCCGACGGAGCTCCGCTCCGTCGGCGTAAACAAAGTTGGAGATTAGATATGGCGATTTTGGGAACGGGAATCCAGGAAGGATTGCTTCTCAAGCCGGTCACCTACAAATGGGCGATGGATCTGTACGACCAGGCAGTGGCGAACACCTGGTTCCCGAACGAGATCCAGCTGGGCGAGGACATCGCCGATTTCAAGAAGATGACGGATGAGGAACGGCACGCCATCACCTTCCTCATGAGCTACTTCAACCCGAATGAGCTGCTGGTGAACAAGGCGCTCGCGTTCGGTGTCTACCCGTACCTGAACGCGGCCGAGGCGCACCTCTATCTCGCGAAGCAGATGTGGGAGGAGGCGAACCACTGCATGTCGTTCGAATACGTCCTCGAGACATTCCCGATCGATCGTGCAGCGGCGTACAACTCCCACATCGATGTCCCGTCGATGGCGCGCAAAGAAGAGTTCGAGATCCGGTTCATCAAGCGGATGACCGAAGAGACGCTCGACATCACGACGACCGCGGGCAAGCAGGACTTCATCCGCAACCTCGTGGCGTACAACGTGATCCTCGAGGGTATCTGGTTCTACTCGGGCTTCATGGTCGCGTTGTCGTTCCGTCAGCGCAACCTGCTGCGCAACTTCGGGTCGCTCATGGACTGGGTGGTGCGCGACGAGTCGCTGCACCTCAAGTTCGGCATCAACCTCATCCTGACGGTGCTGGAGGAGAACCCCGACCTGCAGACGGCGGAGTTCGCGGCGGAGATCCGCCAGATGATCCTCGACGCCGTCGAGATGGAGGAGGAGTACAACCGCGACCTCCTGCCGAACGGCATCCTGGGGCTCAACGCGAACTACATCAACCAGTACGTGAAGTACCTGGCCGACCGTCGCCTCGAAGAGCTCGGGTTCGAGGCGGAGTACAAGGTGTCCAACCCCGCGAAGTGGATGGCGACGGCGAACGACACGCTTGAGCTGGTCAACTTCTTCGAGTCGACGAACACGTCGTACGAGTCGAACGCGAAGGCGTCGACCGGCAACCGGTAAGCGCCCGCCGCGCCCTGTGGCCGCCGCGACCTGTGCCCGCCACCCCCTGTGCCCGCCACTCCGGTGCGTCCCCTCCCGCTCGAGCGGGCCGGGTTGTACCGAGGTGGCGGGCACGTGCGTGGCGGCGCCGTCTTGGAGCTTGAGCACCCCGCGGTTCGGGATGCTGGGCCCGCCAGTTGGGTGCGATCCCGCCAGCTCGAGCGGGCCGGGTTGTACCGAAATGGCGGGTTCACACTCGGCGAGAGGCGCACGCGAGCGGCGCGCGCGGGCGGCGCGCGCGAGAGGATAGGAGGGTGTCCACACTGATCCAGGCCGCCGACCTCGCCGCGGAGCTTGCCGCATCCACCCGACCGCGCCTGCTCGACGTGCGCTGGAAGCTCGGCGGACCGCCGGGGCGACCACTCTACGAAGCGGGCCACATTCCGGGCGCTGTCTACGTCGACCTCGACACCGAGCTGGCGGGCCACGGCCTGCCGACGGACGGCCGGCATCCGGTTCCCGCAGTCGCCGACCTGCAGGACGCGGCTCGGCGCTGGGGCCTCAATCGGGGCGACGCTGTCGTTGTCTACGACGACCTCTCCGCCATGTCCGCGGCCCGGGCCTGGTGGCTGCTGCGGTATGCGGGAGTGCGCGACGTTCGCGTACTCGACGGCGGACTCTCCGCGTGGACCGCCGCCGGCTTCCCGCTCGAGACGGGCGACATCGTGCCCGAGCCGGGCGACATCGAGCTGGCCTACGGTCACCTCCCCGCCCTGAGTGCGGACGAGGCGGCCGCCGTGGCACGCGACGGCGTGCTCCTCGACGCACGGGCCGCAGAGCGGTATCGGGGCGAAGTGGAGCCGATCGATCCGCGCGCAGGCCACGTGCCGGGCGCGATCAGCGCGCCGACGACTGAGAACCTGGCAGCGGATGGGCGCTTCCTCCCCCCGGATCTGCTGGCCGCACGCTTCGCAGCGCTCGGGGTCACAGCGGATGCGCCGGTCGGCGCGTACTGCGGCTCCGGCGTCACCGCAGCCCACGAAGTGCTCGCGCTCGAACTCGCGGGCCTCCAGGGCGTCGTGTACCCCGGCTCGTGGTCCGCCTGGTCGAACGACCCGCACCGCCAGGTCGCGACCGGAGCGGCTCCATGACCCGTGTAACACAGGGCAACAGCCCTTTGCCGGCCTCGCGCACGCGCCTAGTGTCGACGCATGACCACCGTGGATGCGCATCCGGACGAGCGGCCCGCCGGCCTGCTCGCGTTCGGTGACGTCCCCGAGCTGAGGGCGGTGAGCGCGACGGACGGAATCCTCGATTCTGCGGCGGCCCTCATCGGCAACACGCCTGTGGTGGAACTCCGTTCGCTCACCCGTGGGCTCCCGGGTCGCATCCTCGTCAAGCTCGAATCCCGGAATCCGGGCGGTTCGTCGAAGGACCGCGTTGCACTGAACATGGTCCGCACCGCGGAAGCGACCGGTGTGCTCCGGCCCGGCGGGACCATCGTCGAGGCGACGTCGGGCAACACCGGCATCGGCCTGGCACTCGTGGGTCGCCTCACCGGGCATCCGGTGGTCATCGTGCACAGCGCCGACATCTCCGACGAGAAGCGTGCGGTCCTCACGGCCTACGGCGCGCGCCTCGTCGAAGCCGACTGGGATGCGTCACCCAGCGACCCCCGGAACCCGCGCGCTGTCGCCGATCGCATCGCCGCCGAGACCCTGGGAGCCTGGCGTTCGTCGCAGTTCGAGAACCTCGCCAACCCGCACGCGCACTACCAGACGACGGGCCCGGAGATCTGGCGCCAGACCGCGGGTGCGGTCACGCACTTCGTCGCGTCGATCGGCACGGGAGGAACGGTGAGCGGGGCAGGCCGCTTCCTCAAAGACGTGAGCGCGGGCGCGGTCCGGGTCGTCGGCGCCAACCCTGCGGGATCGACCTATGGCGGAGCATCCGCCGGCCCGATCGTCGTCGATGGCGTGGGGACGAGCTGGCCGCGCGAATTCTGGCCGACGACGTTCGACCGCGAACTGGTCGACGAGGTGCGAACGGTCGACGATCGCACGGTCTACCAGACCATCCACCGGCTCGCAGCGGAGGAGGCGCTGCTGCTCGGCCCCTCGTCGGGGCTGGCCGTCGCGGTCGCGCTTCAGGAGGCCGCCACGGCGAAGCCGGGCGACGTGATCGTGGCGATCGCGCCGGACGGCGGCATCAACTACCTCACCAAGGCGTTCAACCCCGTGTGGCTGGCGAAAGCCGGGCTCACTCCATCCGACACACCGTCACGAGACCGGAACGGCGAGTAGTTTCGCACCATGACCCT
Source organism: Leifsonia tongyongensis (assembly GCF_010686705.1). Classification (GTDB taxonomy): domain Bacteria; phylum Actinomycetota; class Actinomycetes; order Actinomycetales; family Microbacteriaceae; genus Diaminobutyricibacter; species Diaminobutyricibacter tongyongensis. The sequence continues at coordinate 272,344 of NZ_JAAGWY010000003.1, forward strand.
TCTCCATTTCGGCTGGTTCCTCGGCGCCGGTTTCGGCGTCCAGGGCTGGGGCGACCCCACCTACGGCATCGGCTACGACTGGAAGCAGCCGCAGGTCTACCAGGACGCTGCACGCCTCTTCGAGGCCAGCGGTTTCGACCTGTTCATCATCGAAGACGGCGTGGCCGTTCCCGACACCTACGGCGGCACGGCCGAGGTCAACCTCGCCAACGCACGGTTCGTGCCGAAGCACGACCCGCTGCCACTGGTCCCTTACCTGCTCGGCGCGACCCGAGACCTCGGGATCGTGCCGACGCTGAGCGCGAGCTTCTACGAGCCGTTCACCGCGGCCCGGCTGCTGGCCACGCTCCAGCATTTCGCGAACGGCCGCCTCGGCTTCAACGTCGTGACCAGCGGCTCCGATCTGGCCGCACAGAACTACGGCCTGGACAAGCAGGTCGAACACGATCTCCGTTACGACCGCGCCGACGAGTGGGTGGACGTGGTGCGTCGCCTCTGGCGCAGCTGGGATGCCGACGCGGTTCTCGAAGACACCGAGCGGGGCGTCTACGCCGACTTCACGAAAGTGCGGCCGATCAACCACGACGGGCGGTTCTTCCGGGTGCGTGGCCCGCTCAACACGGTTCCGCCTGTGGAGGAGCCGGTCATGGTGCAGGCGGGCGCGTCCGGTCGTGGCCGCGATTTCGCCGGCAAGAACTCCGACGTCATCCTGGCGCTCGCATCCACCCCCGAGCGGATGCGCGAATACCGCGACTCCATTCGCGAGGTTGCGGCCGCCAACGGCCGGAATCCGGATGCCGTGAAAGTGCTCTTCGTCGTCAATCCGGTCGTCACGGCGAACGCCGAGGAGACCGCTACGGTGAAGGCGGCCCGGGCGGAGCTCACGCAGGCTGCGATCGACGAGGCGCTCCAGTCGATCTCCTACCTGTCCGGCGTCGACTTCAAGGAGTTCGACCTGGACGCGCCGCTGCCCGAGGTCACGACGAACAGCAACCAGGGCACGCTCGACAATTTCGTCAAGTCGGCGCCCGAGGGTTCGACTCTGCGCGAGATCCTCCAGGTCCGCGCCCGCAAGGACGGGCTCGCGATCGTGGGAACGGCCGACGAGATCGCCGACCACCTGGGCGAACTCGGCGAGGCGGTCGGGGGCGACGGCTTCCTGTTCACCGGCCAGGTGCATCCGTCGCATGTGCACCGCACGCTCGATCCACTCGTGCCCGCCCTGCGGCGGCGCGGGCTGATCCGCACCGGCTTCGGCGGCTCGGGGTTGCGGGCGAATCTTCTGGAGTTCTGACGTGGCGGCGGAGATCGTCACGTTGGGCGCCGACGCTCCGACGTCGGCGGACGTCGTCGCCATCGCCGAGGGTGCGCAGGTTGCCATCGATACGGATGCGCGCGAAGCGATCGCGGCATCCCGTGCCGTCGTCGACGCGGCCATCGCCGCCGGCAGGGCGGTCTACGGACTGAACACGCGACTCGGCGCCGGCCGCGACGACCGAGTCGGCGACGACGAACTGCTCGACTTCCAGCGGCTCGTCATTGCCAACCATCGCGGCGGGATCGGCGAAGCGCTGGGGGAGCGCCAGGCGCGCGCGCTGATCGCCGTGCGCCTCATCGGGTTCACGCGCGGCGGTGCGGGCGTGCGCGTCGAGCTGGCCCAGGCGTACGCCGACCTGCTGAACGCCCGCATCCATCCGGTCATCCCGGCCCGAGGTTCGGTCGGCGCGGCAGACCTGACACACCTCGCCGAGGTGGCCGCCGTCGTGACCGGTGGCGGGCGTGCCTTCGTCGACGGTGTCGTCGTTCCGGGTGATGAAGCCCTCGCCTCCGCAGCGCTCGCGCCGGTCGTCCTTGCTCCGCACGAAGGACTCGCCGTGCTCAGTTCGAACGCTTACAGCCTCGGTGCAGGCGCGCTCGTGCTCTCTGCTCTCGCCGGCCGGGTCGGCGCCTGGGATAGCGTCGTCGCACTGGCGCTGGAAGCGCTGGGCGCCGCGGGACCGGCAGGCAACCTGGGCGCCTTCAGCGCGGAGATAGCGGATGCTCGGGGCGGTCCCGGCCAGCGAGCGTCGGCTGCCGTGCTTCGTGCCGCCCTCGAAGGCAGTGCTCTCACGGCATCCGATCGCACCGTGACGGTGCAGGATCCGATCGCGTTCCGCACCGTTCCTCAGCTCCACGGCGCGTTGCGCGAGGCGGTCGACCGGGGGCTGGCCGAGATCGACCTCGAGCTCGCGGCTCGCTCGGACAACCCTTTGGTGGATGCGGGAACGGGGCGAATGATCTCCGGCGGCAACTTCCAGGCGGTTCCGCTGGCGCTGGCCCTCGAAAACGTGCGGCTCGCACTCGCGCACGTGGCGTCGGCGACCGAACGCCGCATCTCGACGCTGTCCGGCGCGCTCACGCCTGCGCGCCGGGAGGGGAGGACGCGCGTACCCGGACTGCTCGCGTACTCGGCTGCTGCGGCGCTCGCCGAAGTGCGGCAGCTGGCGGCTCCTGCGACGCTCGGGGTGACGACGCTGTCCGGGGTGGAGGATCACGCGTCGCTCGCGCCGCTGGCCCTCCAGCTGCTGGAGCGGTCGGCCGTCCTCGTCGACGAACTCGCGGCGATCGAGGCGCTGCACGCGGTCGATCTGCTTCTGGTGACCGGTGTTCGGCCGACCGGCGCCGGGACAGGCGCACTGTTCGGACGGGTCGACGCGGCCATCGCATCCGGAATCCCTGCTTCGGAACTCGTGCCGGTGGTCGTCGCGTCGCTCGGTTGAGCGCTGCCCGGTCGCCGGTCCTGCCTACTGCTCAGTCGGCCGACCCGCCGGCGGACGGGAGCTCCTTCTCGAACGAGAGGTAGCCGATCGCCTCGTAGTCGGCGTCGAGGTCGAAGAGCGGCCGGTAGCCGAGCGAGAGGTAGAGGGCGACGGCCTCGGGCTGGCGCGCGCCGGTCGTGAGCTCGATCCGTCGCACCCCACGCGCGGCTGCCTCTGCCTCGAGCTCAGCCATGACACGCCTCGCCAGGCCCTTCCGGCGATGACCGGAGTGCGTCCAGACCCTTTTCACCTCGACGGTCTGGTCGTCGATGCGCATGAACGCGCCGCCGGCGACCGGGGTGCCGTCGACAAGCAGCAGGAGGAACACCCCTCCGGTCGATTCGTGGAAGCGTTCCGCGGGGTAGCGCGACAGTTCGGCCGAGGACGGGATGCCGTCGTTGAACCCGTAGCGTTCGTCGTATTCGCGCGAGAGCTCCTCGACGAGAGGCGCTGCCAGCGGGTCGTCGGGACTGGAGTGGACGACGGTCGCCGTCGATGCGAAATCGTTAGGCAAAACAGGCACTCACCGACGATATGTCGGCGCTGTGCGCGTGACAACATGGATTGTTCACACTTCGTCATGCCAGACGGGGCGGCGATGCAATTAATCGCGAAATACGCGACAAATCTCTGCGAAATGTTGCGTTGCACGCGTCAATTAGGTTGATTGTCAGCGCCAGCGCTGAGGTAGGCTCCACTCACCGCGATTCTCCCGAACCTGCAACCAAGAGAAGGAATACACACATATGCGAACCCGTTATGCGGCTCCCGCACTGCTCGCCGTGGCAGCGCTCGCGCTGACCGGATGCGTCGACAACTCGACGCCTTCGAGCGGCTCGACGTCGACGTCCACGGTCTCGAAGGATTCCGCTGCCGCAGCCCTCCTGCCCGACGCCATCAAGAAGGCCGGCGTCATCACGGTCGGTGTCGACGCGACCTACCCGCCGAACGAGTCGAAGGACGCGAACGGCAACGCCGTCGGCTGGGACATCGACCTCTTCAATGCCGTTGCACAGAAGCTCGGCGTCAAGGCCACGTATGTCATCGCAGGCTTCGACACGATCATCCCGAACATCACCGGTGGAAAGTACGACGTCGGCGTCTCCTCGTTCACGGACAACGTCGAGCGCGAGAAGCAGGTCGACTTCGTGAACTACTACTCGGCCGGCATCCTCTGGGCCGCGCCGAAGGGCAAGAGCGTCGACCCCGACAATGCCTGCGGCCTCAAGGTCGCGGTCGAGACCGGAACGACCGAAGAGACGGATGAGATCCCCGCCAAGTCGAAGGCCTGCACCACCGCCGGTAAGCCTGCGATCCAGATCCTCAAGTTCGACGGCCAGGACCAGGCGACCAACGCAGTCGTCCTCGGCCAGGCCGACGCGATGAGTGCCGACTCCCCGATCACCGAGTACGCGATCGCCAAGTCCAACGGCAAGCTCGAGGTCGCCGGCAAGACCTTCGAGGTCGCTCCGTACGGAATCGCTGTCAACAAGGGATCGAAGCTCACCGATGCCGTTCAGAAGGCGATGCAGTCGCTCGTCGACGACGGCACCTACAAGAAGATCCTCGACAAGTGGGGTGTCGCTGACGGCGCACTGTCCTCGATCACGGTCAACGCGGCGTCCAAGGGCTGACAATGACCACCGACGGTCACAGCGGTGCGGCGGCGGGCACAGCCCCGTCGCCGCACGGCGACACCATCTCGCAACCGATCAAGGCGGTCCGGCTGCGCCACCCGTGGCGCACGGTCATCGCGATCATCCTCATCGTCTACCTCGTGGCGTTCATCTGGGATGCCGCCCAGCGGTCGGCGTTCCAGTGGGACATCTTCGCCAAATACGTCTTCGACCAGCGCATCCCCATAGCAGCGGTGAACACCCTGCTGCTGACGCTGTACTCGATGATCATCGCAGCGGTGCTCGCGCTGATCCTGGCGGTGATGCGGCTCTCCGACAACCCCGTGTTCAAGTCCGTCGCGTGGTTCTACCTGTGGATCTTCCGCGGCACACCCGTATACGTGCAGCTCGTGTTCTGGGGACTGCTGTCGGTGATCTACCCGACGCTGATGATCGGGCTCCCGTTCCTCCAGCCGGTCATTTCGCTGCCAACCCAGAACACCCTCAACTTCTTCACCCTCGCCGTCATCGGCCTGGGACTCAACGAGGCCGCCTACCTCGCGGAGATCATCCGGGCCGGCATCCTCTCGGTCGACCGCGGCCAGGAGGAGGCGGCGACTGCGCTCGGAATGAGCTGGAGCCAGACGATGTGGCGCATCGTCATCCCGCAGTCCATGCGCATCATCATTCCGCCGACGGGCAACGAAGTCATTTCAATGCTGAAGACCACGTCGCTCGTCACCGCTGTCCCATACAGTCTCGAGCTCTTCACGAGATCGAGGGACATCGCAACGACGCTGTTCGCGCCCATCCCGCTGCTCCTCGTGGCGTCGGTCTGGTATCTCGCGATCACGTCTGTCCTGATGATCGGCCAGTACTTCCTCGAGAAGCGCTTCTCGCGCGGCATCGGAGCCAGGCGGAACACAAAGAACGAGGAACCGCCACCTGTGCTGCCCCCGGTAATGCCGACGACCGACGGCGCTGCCGGAATCGACCTGGGAGGAAAACATTGACCGCGACAGCCGTCACGCCGATGGTCGAATCCGTCGGCGTCTCGAAGAGCTTCGGTTCCAACCAGGTGCTGAAAAGCATCTCGCTCACGGTGCTGCCCGCTGAAGTGCTCTGCATCGTAGGCCCGAGCGGGTCGGGCAAATCGACCTTCCTGCGCTGCATCAACCACCTGGAGACGATCGACTCCGGGCGGCTGTCGGTCGATGGCCAACTGGTCGGCTACCGCCAGAAGGGCGACAAGCTCTACGAGCTCAAACCCAAGGAGGCCGCGCTGCAGCGCCGCGATATCGGCATGGTGTTCCAGCGCTTCAACCTGTTCCCGCACATGACCGCGCTGGAGAACGTGATCGAGGCGCCCATGCGGGTGAAGGGCGTACCGAAGTCGCAGGCCGTCGCCCGGGCCGAGGAACTGCTCACTCGGGTGGGGCTGGGCGACAAGGGCGACCACTACCCGGCACATCTCTCCGGTGGCCAGCAGCAGCGCGTCGCGATCGCTCGTGCCCTTGCGATGGAACCGAAACTGATGCTGTTCGACGAGCCGACCTCCGCGCTCGACCCCGAACTCGTCGGCGAAGTGCTCGACGTGATGAAGGAGCTGGCGAAATCGGGCATGACCATGATCGTGGTCACGCACGAGATGGGTTTCGCACGCGAAGTGGCCGACTCGCTCGTCTTCATGGACGGCGGCGTGGTCGTGGAGTCGGGCGACCCGCGCGAAGTGCTCGCGAACCCGCAGCACCAGCGCACCCAGGCCTTCCTCTCGAAGGTGCTCTAGCGCACTCCCGACCGCCCCGACCGCCGAGAGTCACTACCGCCGCCGAGATGACCCGATGAAAGGGTTACTCTCGGCGCGGACGGCGACTCTCGGCGGCGGGCTCGCGGGCAGGCGGCGCGCGTCAGGCGTCGAGGACTTTGCGGATGCGCTGCAGCGAGACCGTCTCTGCCGTGCCGAGCGACTGCGCGAACAGGCTCACGCGGAACTCCTCGAGCATCCAGCGGGCGTGGACCAGTGACGGCGACGATTCGGGGGCGAGCGGGATGCGGCCACCCGCATCCGTGAACAGGGCCGTGGCCGTCTCGACCTGCGTCATCCAGGCGCGGTCGCGGGCCGGATTCGTCGGTAAGGCCGCCATCCGCTGGCTGATGCCGTTCAGATACCGCGGAAGGTGGCGCAGACGCTCCAGACCGGTCGCCGAGACGAACCCGGAGTAGACGAGCCCGGCCAGCTGGCCTTTCGCATCATTCAGCGCCGAAAGGAACGTGAGACTCGTCGCACCCGCGATGGCCTTGTCGGCGGCGCGGGCCGCGGTCAGGATGCGCGTGACGAGCGCGACCGTCTCGAACATCGAATCCATCACGATGGCCGACACGCGGTCGCGCACGGCCTCGAACTCCGCACGCATGAAAAGCTGCCCGTCGGGCTTCATGCGGTAGAGCACACTGTCGACGACGGCGAGGAGGCAATCGTCGAACAGTGCCTTCGTGTTGGGGTAGGGGCTGGCCGCGAGGGTGAGTTTCTCGGTCGATGTCAGGTGCTGCTGCACGTAGGCGACCGGGGAGGGCACGGCAGCAAGGAGCAGGCGCCGCACCCCGCCGGGCATCGCAGCGGCCTGGTCGGCCGGCGTGCCCATCAGGCGGATGCTCACACTCGCGCCGTCGTCGACCAGCGCGGGATAGGCGCGGATCACGTTCACGCTCCCACCCGGGCCTTTCTGCTCCGTGTCGAGGAACCGCGGGAGCTCGTCGAAGTCCCACGTGGTGAGGCCGCTGCGCTCGATCGCGTTCGGTGTGCGAGCCTCGGCGACCTTGACCACCGATTCACGGGCGCGCGAACGGAGCCGCTCCTGCAGCTCGGGCAGGTCCTTGCCCGAAGCGACGACCCTGCCCCGTTCCCCGATGACGGCGAAGGTCGGGCGGAGGTGGCCGGGGATCCGGCTGAGGTCGAAGTCCGATCCGGATACGCGTGAGCCGGTGAGCCTGCTGATCACCGCCGCGAGCGTGTCGGGGAGGGATGCCGCGGGGCGCTCGCCGTCCTGGGCGTGCATCCCGGCCGTGTCGGCGAGTTCGCCAAGCAGTCGCCTCGCCCAGTCGGCCGCGGGCACGACCTGTCGCCGGATCGACTTCGGCAGCGATTTGATGAGCGCGGTCACGAGGTCGTGGCGGAGGCCGGGCACCTGCCAGTCGAATCCTTCCGCACGCAGGCCGGCCAGCAGCGCCAGGGGAACCTGCACGGTCACGCCGTCGTCGTCGGCGCCGGGCTCGAAACGGTAGCGGAGTGTCAGGCGCTGTTCGCCTTGACGCCAGACCGGCGGGAACGCTTCGTCGTCGACCGGTGCGGAATCCTCGGCGAGCAGCGACTCCTGCGTCATCGTCAGCAGGTCGGGCGTCTCGGCGCGGGCCTTGCGCCACCAGCCCTCGAAGCTCCGGGTGGAGACGACATCGGCAGGGATGCGCCGTTCGTAGAAGTCGAACACGGCTTCGTCGTCGTTCAGGATGTCGCGGCGCCTGGTGCGCTCCTCCAGCTCGCGGAGCTCGGCCCGGAGTGCGCGGTTGGAGCGGTCGAACGCCTGCTTCGAATCCCATTCGCCATCGACGAGTGCGTGGCGGATGAAGAGCTCGCGCGAGAGCTCCTGGTCGATGCGCGAATACTGAACGCGCCGTCGCGGGATGATCGGCACGCCGAAAAGCGTGACCCGCTCGTACGCGACGACCGCCCCCTGGGTCTTCTCCCAGTGCGGCTCGCTGTAGCTGCGTTTGCAGAGGTCGCCCGCGATCGGTTCGGCCCATGCGGGGTCGATGGCGGCGTTCATCCGCGCGAACAGCCGGCTCGTCTCGACGAGCTCGGCGCTCATCAGAGCGTTCGGCTGGCGCTTCGCGAGCGTCGAACCCGGGAAGATCACGAATTTCGCCTGGCGGGCCCCGACGTATTCCGCGCTGCGGGATTTCGGGCCGGCCTTCGTCGAGGCGGGCCGGCCGCCGGTGCTCGCCGTCGCATCCTTCAGACCGATGTGCGACAGGAGGCCGGCCAGCAGAGACTTGTGGATGCCGTCGGGGTTGACGCTCGCATCACCGATCGTCAGCCCCAGTGGCTTCGCCAGCTGCCGCAGCTGCCGGTACACGTCCTGCCACTCGCGGACACGGAGGAAGTTGAGGAACTCGGCCTTGCAGAGACGCCGGAACGCGCTCGACGACAGCTCCCGCTGTTGCTCCTCGAGGTAGTTCCAGAGGTTCAGCAGAGTAAGGAAGTCGCTGGTCGGGTCGGCGAAACGGGCGTGGAATCCGTCCGCGGTGCCGCGTCGTTCGACCGGTCGCTCGCGCGGGTCCTGGATGGTCAGCCCGGCGACGATCGCCATCACTTCGCGGCTCGTCCCGTGGCGCTTCGACTCGACAACCATTCGTGCGAACCGCGGATCGATGGGCAGCTGTGCCAGCTGGCGTCCGATCCGCGTGAGAACGGGCTCGCCGGTCTTCGACTTCACGACCGCGTTCAGCTCGGCCAGCAGGTCGAGGCCGTCCTTGATTCCGCGCGAATCGGGAGGGGTGAGGAACGGGAAGGCGGCGATGTCGCCGAGCCCCAGCGAGATCATCTGCAGGATGACGGCAGCGAGGTTCGTGCGCAGGATCTCCGGTTCGGTGAACGCGGGTCGCTTCTCGAAATCCTCCTGCGAGTACAGACGGATGGCGATGCCGTCGCTCGTGCGCCCGGAACGTCCCGAGCGCTGGTTCGCCGACGCCTGCGAGATCGCCTCGATCGGAAGGCGCTGGACCTTGGCGCGGACGCTGTAACGACTGATGCGTGCCGTCCCCGCATCCACCACGTATTTGATCCCGGGAACGGTCAGGCTCGTCTCGGCGACGTTGGTCGCCAGGACGATGCGACGCCGCACGCCCGCGACCTGCGAGGGCTGGAAGACCCGATGCTGCTCGGCGCTCGACAGGCGCCCGTAGAGGGGGAGGACTTCGGTGAACGGGAGATTGCGGCCGCGCACCGCATCCGCCGCATCCCGGATCTCGTTCTCACCGGACAGGAAGACGAGCACATCGCCGTCGGACTCTCGGGCCAGCTCATCGAGGGCGTCGTTGATGCCCTGCAGATAATCTCTGTCGCTGGACTCGACCGTCTCACCGTCCTCGTCCTCCTCGATCTCGCCGACGAGGGGACGGTAGCGGACCTCGACAGGGAAGGTGCGGCCGGAGACCTCGACCACGGGTGCGGGCGTGCCGTCGGGCGCAGCGAAATGACGTGCGAAACTCTCGGGGTCGATGGTGGCCGACGTGACGATCACCTTCAGGTCGGGGCGCTTCGGCAGCAGCTCCCGCAGGTAGCCGATCAGGAAATCGATGTTGAGGCTGCGTTCGTGGGCTTCGTCGATGATGATCGTGTCGTACTTGCGCAGCATGCGGTCGCGATGGATCTCGTTCAGCAGGATGCCGTCGGTCATCAGCTTGATCCGGGTCGCCGACCCCACGCGATCGGTGAAGCGCACCTGGTAGCCGACCAGTCCGCCGACCTCTTCGCCCAGCTCTTCGGCGATGCGCTCGGCAATCGTGCGTGCGGCGAGCCGACGGGGCTGCGTGTGGCCGATGCTCTCCCGGCCCAGTTCCAGGCAGATCTTCGGCAGCTGGGTGGTCTTTCCCGACCCGGTCTCGCCGGCCACGATCACGACCTGGTGGTCGCGAATGGCGCGGGCGATCTCCTCCCGCCTCTGGCTGACCGGAAGCTCGGGAGGGAAGTGAAGTCGGGCGGGGGAGACCGTGGAAGACATGAGCCTTCCATTCTATTTGCTGGGAGCACGGCGTGCCGCAGACGAGGGAATTGCCGTCGGCGCCACCCGGGGCGTAGCGTTCATCCACACGCCCAGAGCGCCTCGAGTCGATGGAGACATGAGAATATGACGAATACGGGATATGCGACGATGTCGGTCGCGTCCATCCTCGCCGAAACGGCCAAACGGATGCCCGAAAATGTGGCCTTGATCTTCGGCGAGCAGAAGATCACCTACGCAGAACTGTGGGACCAGACGCTCGCATACGCCGGCGCACTCCGCGCTCGCGGCATCGGCCCGGGGGATGCGGTCGCCCTTCTGGTGCCCAACGTGCCGGACTTCCCGCGGGCGTACTACGCGATCCTGTCGCTCGGAGCGGTCGTCGTGCCGGTCCATGCGTTGCTGAAAGCCGACGAGATCGCCTACGTGCTGCGCGACAGCGGTTCCCGGCTGCTGATCTGCGCGGCTCCGCTCCTCGGTGAGGGCGCGAAGGGCGCGGCGATTGCGGGCATCGAGACGCTGTCGGTGCTGGTTCCGGATGAGATGCTCGCGCAGGCCCCGTTCGCCCGGCTCGAAGACGAGGCGCGCGCCGCAGACCCCATCGACTCCTACGTTCCGCGCAACCCGTTCGACACGGCCACGATCCTCTACACGAGTGGGACGACGGGCAAGCCGAAGGGCGCGGAAGGGTGCCACTTCTCGCTCGTCGAACAGGTGAACACACTGTCGGGCGACGCCTTCGACGTGACGCCGGAAGACCGCATCCTCGGCTGTCTTCCCCTGTTCCACACGTTCGGGCAGACGTGTGTGATGAACCTCGGATTCCGGATCGGTTCGGCGATCGTCCTGGTTCCGAAATTCGACGGTGCGACGGCGCTCTCGCTGCTGAACGCGCACCAGTGCACGATCATGACGGGTGTGCCCACGATGTACATCGCGCTGCTCGAGGCGGCGAAGTCGAACCCGGAACGGCCCCCGCTGCGCTACGGGATGTCCGGCGGCGCCGCGATCCCCGTCGCTGTCATCGAGCGGATGAAGGAGGTCTACGGCATCGACATCCACGAAGGATACGGGCTCACCGAGACGTCGCCCGTCGCGACCTTCAACCATCGCGGCCGGCCGACGCGTGTCGGCACGGTCGGCCAGCCGATCTGGGGGGTCGACGTCGAGATCGCCGACGCCGAGATCGACGACCGCATCGAACTGCTCCCGCGGGGCGAACTCGGCGAGATCATCGTGCGCGGACACAACCTCATGAAGGGGTACCTGCACCTGCCCGAAGCGAATGCGGAAGCCGTGGTCGACGGCTGGTTCCGCACCGGAGACCTCGGAACGAAGAGCGACGACGACTACGTCACGATCGTCGACCGCAAGAAGGACATGATCGTGCGCAACGGCTACAACGTGTATCCGCGCGAAGTCGAAGAGGTGCTGTCGACGCATCCGGCCGTTGCGATGGTGGCCGTCTTCGGGGTCAGCGACGCGACCCGTGGCCAGGAGATCGTGGCGGCTGTCACGCTGATGCCCGGCCAGACCGTGGACCCGAGCGACCTCGTCGCCTTCGCGCAGGAGCAGGTCGCGGCCTACAAGTATCCGCGGCGGGTGGAGATCCTCGAGGTGCTTCCCCTCGGGCCGAGCGGCAAGGTGCTGAAGCGCGAACTGGTGGCCAGGTTCGACACCGCCTAGGCTCGCGACGTGCGCATAACCACGGCGATCAACAAGGCCATCTACATCCTCGTGGGCGAAGCGGTCGTGCTTTCGCTGAACGGGCTCCTGCTCTACAACATCCTTCCGCCCGTCGTCGACCTCGCCGCCGTGCTCGTGCTCAACTTCGTCTACGTCTTCATCGGCGTGCGCACCTTTCGGGGGCCCGGCGAGGACGTCGCCGCGCCGCGCCCGTGGTGGCGTGCGACCAACCGGCCTCTGGCTGGTTTCATCATCGGCGGCGTCGCCGGTGTCCTCTCGCTGATCTCCCTGCTGGGGGCGCTCGCGGCGCCACCTGAACAGTCCGGCACCGCCGCCGTCGTCTGTGTCGCCTGGGCGCTCCTCGCCGCCTTCTACCTGCACTCGTCGGTCCGCCTCCGTGCGCTCGACCAGCCCGGGTAGCCCGCCGCCGCCCGCCGCGCCCGCTCCCGCACTACTTCCGTCCCGCCGCACTCGATATGCGCGAGCGCACGTGTCTGTACGAGTGCGCTCGAACTTTGCGGGTGCGAAAGCCTGCTAGGCGCGACGCGGAACCCCCGCAGCGGTCAAGAGCTGGCGCATCGCGAGCGGATCCATCGCATCTGCCCAGGTCCACCGGATCACGCGCGCCCTCGTCGCAGCCCGGAGCGCATCTTCGCGCTTCTTCTCGCGCCAGACGACGTCCCCCGCGGGTGCGCCGCCCGTGTATTCATCGCGTGTGTACTTCACACGGCCGTCGAATTCGCCGACGAGGTTCGATTTCCTCCAATAGAAGTCGACGACGTAGTCGTGCCCCGCGACGTCGAACACGACTTGGATCTCGGGCAGCTCGAATTCGAGTTCGTGGATGCGAGCCCGTGAGAGGGATTCACCCGGACTCTCCGCGCCCGCATTGCCGAACGCGATCGCTCGTGCCGCGCGGCGTGCCCTCGTGCGCGTCCGGAAGCCTCCAGTTCCTGGGCGAGAATCGATCGCAGACTCTCGCCTCGCCGTCGGAGGGCAGCGTCTACAACAGAGACCGCGTCCGTGAAGGGGCTCGTTGCCGCTACATCGATCACCGTGCGGGCCAGTGATGTCACCGTCAGGTCCCCAACATCGACGGTGTCTCCAGGATTCGCACAGGTGTGCGCCGTGATTGCTTTTTGCGAACTCCCGCCGCGAGCGTTCGGGGTCGCGATATGGACCGTGGCCGGCCACGGCGAAACCAGCGGCAGTCCGTGGATTGCTGCCGCAGTCTCTCGGCAGAACACCAGCCGGCGATTGCTGACTGATGCCACCGCCCTGACGCGCAGAAGGTAGCGGGCATCCTGGTCGAGGGAGGCCCAGCGAGGGCCGCCGATGTACATCCCTCGGTGGATGCGCACCAGATCGCCTGCCTGGAGAGCCGACTCGAGCCGACCACCGGTGATGCCGTTCTCACGAAGGCGTCGAGCAGGAATGAGGCCGGACTCCTCCGGTATCAGCGTGTCGACATTCATCCCTCGAGCATGGCCGAGCGGATGGAGCGCGAGCCGGTACGAGTGCGCATCTGTGGAGAACGCGTTGGTGGTGCAACCTGTGGAGGGACGCAGGCCACGTGATGCTTGGTCGGGCGCCGCCGCACTACTTCGCCACGACGGCACTCGTACCACGACGTGCGGTGGGAAAGAAGTAGTGCGGCAGCGCGGGGCGGCAGCGCGGGGCGGCGGGGCGGCGCGGCGGCGCCGCCGCCTCTTTACGTTGTGTGTCGGGCAGGGTGGCACCGGCCCGGGGCCCGGTCTACCGTCTACTCATGTCCCAGCCATCGACCGCCCGACCGCTCCGCGTCGTTGCCGTCTCCGGCAGCCTGCACACGCCATCCCGGACGACGGCGCTCGTCAAGGAGATCCTCGCCGCGTTCGGGCGCGAACTTCCGATCGAAGCCCACCTCATCGAGGTCACCGAGATCGGTCCGGAGTTCGCGGGCGCCCTGCGGCGCGACCAGCTCCCCGAATCGGTCGAGGCCGTACTGGACCGCATCGAGACCGCCGACCTCCTGATCGTGGCGAGCCCGGTGTACCGCGCATCCTTCACCGGGCTCTTCAAGCACCTCTTCGATTTCGTGGGGCAGTACGCCCTTGTCGACAAGCCGGTCCTGCTCGCGGCAACGGGCGGCAGCGACCGCCACGCCCTCATCATCGAGCACCAGTTCCGGCCGCTGTTCGGGTTCTTCCAGGCACTGACGCTGCCCATCGGCGTCTACGCAAACGACTCCGATTTCACCAACCACCAGGTCTCCAGTCTCGAATTGCACGAGCGCATCGACCTGGCGGTCGCACGAGCGCTGCCGCTCATCCGCCTGAGCGTCGCCGAGACCGACTCGATCGCACGCTACCTGGGTGGACGATGAGCACCGCCGACTGTCCGCTGCTGCCGGTGATCGGCGGCGACCTCCAGGTTCCCCTCGTCGACGGGAGCGAGACACGGTACGTGAACCTCGACTACGCCGCGAGCTCTCCCGCTCTCGATGTGGTCGCCCGGCATGTGACCGAAGTGCTTCCGCTGTACGCCAGTGTGCACCGCGGCGCAGGTTACGCATCCCAGATCTCGACCGCGGCGTATGAGCATGCGCGCCGCGTCGTCGGCGATTTCGTGGGCGCGCGCCAGGACGACCTGGTGATCTTCACCCGTAACACGACCGATTCGATCAACCTGCTCGCGTCGATCGTCCCCGGCGAGACGGTGGTCCTCGATATCGAGCATCACGCCAACCTGCTTCCGTGGGTGAACGCGAACGCCCGCGTCGTCAAAGCGGCGGACACGCTCGAGGAGACGCTGAAACGGGTGGATGCGGAACTCGCCGCCCGGCCCGCCGCCCTTCTCGCCGTCACCGGCGCGAGCAACGTGACGGGGGAGACGCTTCCCCTGCGCCGCCTGGCCACGATCGCCCACCGCCATGGCACGCGCCTCGCGGTCGACGGCGCGCAGCTGGTGCCGCACCGCCGGGTCTCGATCGCGTTCGACGGCGTCGACTATCTGGCGTTCTCAGGTCACAAGACCTACGCACCGTTCGGTTCCGGAGTGCTGGTGGGCCGGCGCGACTGGCTCGATTTCGGCGAACCGTACCTGCGCGGAGGAGGCGCCGTCACCCAGGTCAGCCTCGAGTCCACCACGTGGCGTACGGGACCTGCCCGGCATGAAGCCGGCTCCCCGAACGTCATCGGTGTCGCCGCCCTGGCGCGCGCGATCCAGGAACTCGCAGCACTCGACATCAGCGCGTGGGAGGCGCACGAGCGCGCGCTCCGCGAGCGCCTTGTCGCCGGTATCGGCGGGCTGCCCGGTGTGCGCATCCACAGCATCTTCCCCGACGCGACGGACGCCGTCGGCGTCGTGAGCTTCTCGGTCGACGGAGTCGACTCGCGCCTGCTGGCGACGGCGCTGTCGGCCGAGGCGGGCATCGGAGTGCGGGACGGCAAGTTCTGCGCGCATCCGCTGCTGGAGCGGCTCGGGATCACCGGCCCGGCCGTGCGCGCGAGTTTCGGCGTCGGGTCGCGGCTGTCGGATGTGGAGCTGCTCATCGCAGAGCTCTCGCGGTTCCTGGAGCACGGCCCTCGCTGGACGTATGAGCTCGTCGGCGGCCACTGGGTCGCACTCGACGATGCGCGCCCGCGCCCCGACTGGGCGCCCGAGCTCGACGCCGACCAGGGCTTCTACGGCTGCGCCGCCTGAGCGCCTCGCCGGCATGCGCCCCGCGCGTCGTCACACCCGACCCGCGCGCCCGGACCACCAGGAGCCTATTCTGGGCAGATGAACCGGCTCGCAGCAGCGATCAGCCCGTACCTGCGTTCCCACGCCGACAATCCTGTCGACTGGTTTCCGTGGGGAGCCGAAGCGTTCGCCGAAGCGGAGCGGCGCGACCTTCCCGTCCTGATCTCGATCGGCTACGCGACGTGCCACTGGTGCCACGTCATGGCGCGCGAGAGCTTCAGCGACCCGGTGCTCGCCGCGTACCTGAATGAGCGTTTCGTCGCGATCAAGGTGGACCGCGAGGAGCATCCGGAGGTCGACGCCAGCTACCTCTCCGCTGCGAGCGCGTTCACCGGCAACCTGGGCTGGCCGCTGACCGTGTTCACGACCACCCGCGGTCGCGCGTTCTTCGCCGGCACCTACTTCCCGCCGGAGCCGGTGGGCGATCGCGCCTCCTTCCACCAGGTGCTCGAGGCCGTCTCGGATGCGTGGTCCACGCGTCGTGCGGAGGTCGAGGACAACGCCGCGAAGGTCGTCGAAGCCATCCGTGCCGCGTCGACGGCTGCGACCACGGGTTCCGACCTCCCTTCCGGCGCAGTCCTCGACGGCGCCATCGAGCAGCTCGCCCGTTTCGAGGATGCCGAGTTCGGCGGTTTCGGTGGCGCGCCCAAGTTTCCGATCGCGCCGGCGCTCCGTTTCCTGCTCGCGCGTGCTAATGGTGAGGAGCTGGCCGTGCGGACCCTCGAGCGCATGGCGTCCTCTCCGTTGCGCGATCCCGTCGAGGGCGGCTTCTTCCGTTATGCCACGCGTCGCGACTGGGGCGATCCGCATTACGAGCGGATGCTCTACGACAACGCCCTCCTGCTCGACGCCTACACGAGGGCGTGGCAACTGAGCGGCGCCGGCTGGGCGTCGGACACGGCCGAGGGCATCGCCGAATTCCTTCTCACGGTGATGCGCCGTGAGGGCGGCGGGTTCGCTTCGGCGCAGGATTCGGAGTCGGTCATCGACGGGGTGCGCGTGGAGGGCCGGTACTATTCGCTGTCGGCCGCAGAACGCCGGATGCTCGAACCGCCGCCCGTCGACGGCAAGGTGCTGACCGGCTGGAACGGCCTCGCCATCGGCGCCCTGGCGCGCGCCGGGTTCGCGTTCGACCGGCCTGACTGGACGGCCGCGGCACGACGCGCGGCGGACTATTTGCTCGAACGTCACCGGCGACCTGACGGCACGCTCCTGCGGGCATCCCTCGACGACCGGCTGTCGGATGCGCTCGCAACGCTCGAAGACTACGGCGGCCTCGCAGGCGGACTGCTCGCGCTCGCCACGACGACCGGCTCGCCCGATTATGCGCTGGCCGCCCGCGACCTCGTCGATCTCGCACTCGCAGCCGGCCCGGTCGGCGAGGAGCCGTTCGGTGTGCCGGGCGGCCCCGACCCTGTGCTGGAGAGCAATGGGATGGCCATCCGGGTGGATCCGTCGGAGGGCGCCTACCCGTCCGGCCTCACCTCTGCGGCGTCGGCTGCGCACACGGTGTACCTCCTGACCGGGGAGCGGCGCTACGAGCGGGCCGCCCGTGAGGGGATGCGGGTGGTCGCCGCGCAGGCGGTCGAGAACCCGACGGCGTTCGGTGGGGCGCTGGAGCTCATGTCGGCGCTCGCCGACGAACACCAGCAGCTCGTGGTCGTCACCGAGGGTGAGGACGTGTTCGGCCTCGTGGCCGCCGTCCGGCGTCGGCCCGGCGGCCTGGTGGCGGTCGTCACGGACGAGCAGGCTCGGTCGCTCGCCGCCGAAGGGTTCGACCTGTTCGAGGGGAGGGTGGCCGTGGATGCGCATCCGACCGCGTACGCGTGCCGCGATTTCGTCTGCCGGATGCCGCTGCAGGACCCGGCGGCGCTCGGCTGACGTCAGTGCGTGTCGAGCCGGTCGAGCATGCCCCAGACGGCGGTGCTCAGGTCGGGGTGATCGAGCGCGATCTGGCGCAGGAGCTGGTATTCGAAGCGCACGAGCGTCGTCCGGCTCGCGGTCGGATGGTGGGCTCTCGCGCGCTCTTCGCCGAGCCCGTACGTGTCGATGGCGTCTTCGCGGAGCGTGTGCACGACCTGTTCGTCGACGCTGGGCAGGTCGGGGATGAACTCCCACGGGTCGTCGCCCAGGCGGCACCGGTACTCGATCACGGCTGAGAGTTCGTCGCGTGCCTGCTGGCGCAGGACCTCGAGGCTGGTTGGCACGTGCTCCGACACGGTCGTCCTCCTCGTACGCGATCGCCGTTCGTCAGTCCGTCCAGCCTACGTGGCTGAGCCGGAACGGCAAGTCCGCGACCCGCACGGCGATCCTCGCGCGCAGCAGCCGGTCAGTGCGTGCGCGAGAGCAGGTAGGTGTTCAGCTCGGCTGCGAGTGCCGCGTCCACGTGGAAGTCTTTGCCGTCCAGGTTCGTGATGGGAGATGCCTGCCGGACGCTGGACACCAGCCAGAGCGCGTCGGCTTCGGCGAGCTCACGGGCCGGGATGTGCTCGTAGGAGGTCTCGATGCCCCGCGCCTCGAAGAACTCGAACACGGCCGCCTGCGTCGTCCCGGCGAGGATGCCCTGGTCGGTCTGCGGGGTTCGCACGCGGTCGCCGTTGCGGATGATCACATTGGAGGTCGGCCCTTCGAGTGCGTACCCGTCGGAGCTCACGAAGATGACGTCGTCGGCGCCGCGGCGCGCTGCCTCGCGCAGGGCGGCCCGGTTGGCCGCGTAGGAGAGGGTCTTCGCGCCTTGCAGCAGCCACGGTGAGGTCTCGGCGACGTCGTGCCGGTAGCCGCGGTCGAGGCTCACGACCCGGATCCCCAGGCGCGAGGCGGTGAAGTCCTCGCCGGTGTCCAGGTACACCCAGCCGGTGGCGATACCGGTTCCTTCGACGCCCCGCGTCATGATCAGTTTGGCGAAGATCTCGCGTTGCACGCCGTGTTCGCGCTGGTGCGCGTCGATGCCCGCGAGAACCGCCCGGCGCCACACATCGGTGTCCGGTGCGGGCATGTCCATGAGCTCGGCGGAGTGGCCGAGCCGCTTCAGGTGCGGCTCGAGGGCTTGCGGATGCCCGTCCACGACACTGATCGTCTCGAAGAAGCCGTCTCCGCGGGTGACTCCGAGGTCCATGACATTCACGTGCGGTGCGTCGGCTTCGGCCTCCACGAACCCGGCGTCGCCGGTCGGTGCGGAGGTGGTCGCGGGACGGGTCAGCAGGAGCAGCGTCGCAGTGTTCATGTGGCTATTGTCTCGCGATGATGCGAAAAGCGTCATCGCCGACCGGTTCGAGGTCGGATACGTCGATGGCCGTGACCCGCGAGCCGGGCGGTCCGTCGGCCAGCCAGGTGAGCATCCGTTCGATCGCCGCCGGTTCCCCTTCGACTTCCAGTTCGACGGCGCCGTCCGCCCGATTGAAGGCGAAGCCCGCGACGCCGATGCGCCGCGCGGTCTCGCGTGCGCTCCAGCGGAAGCCGACGCCTTGCACGACACCGGTGACGACGACGCGTTTGCGGATCATCGAACCATTGTCGCCGTCGACTCGTCACGAAGCGACGACGTTCTGCTTTCGAAGGGGGAGTCGGTGACGACTCGACTGGGGCCGGAGGGGCCGGGGGATGCGGTTGAATGGGGCGATGACCGAATCGTCCGTCGACCTCCTGCGTCGTGATCTGGTCTCGGCGCACTTCTCGGTCGCCGCTCTGGGAGGGCTGTGGGGCGAGGTCGCGGCAGCCGCGCTCTATCGGGGCCAGCGCATCCCGGCCCTGCGTGCGCTCGAAGCGCACCGTTCGGGGACGTCGGCACCGCTCGCGACCCTGGGCCGCTTGTTCGTGCTCGGCGACGCCGTGCCTGTGGAGAGCCTCGCGGCCGCCCTGCCCGCCCTCGGCGTCCCCGGGGCGATCGGCCTCGGACTCGTGGACGTGAAGGACGGTGACGCCCTCCCCCTGCTCGACCTCCGCCCGTACAGTTTCGTGGACGCTCTCGGTCCGGGCGAATGGTGGATCGCATCCGACCTGGGCGAACTGGCGCTCGGCCGCGCTCTGCCCGAAGACCATGTGCTGGGGGTGGGCGGCGCGTCGATGACCTTGAGCGGCCTGATGCTGCAGGCGCCGGTCGCTTCGGCTCTCGACCTCGGCACCGGATGCGGGATCCAGGCGCTGCACGCCTCCCGGCACGCGGACCGCGTCGTGGCCACCGACGTCTCGCAGCGCGCGCTCGAACTCGCGGCCTTCAACGCCGGCCTGAACGGCGTCGGGAACATCGATTTCCGCCTGGGGAGCCTTTTCGACCCGGTCGAGGGCGAACGCTTCGAGCACATCGTGTCGAATCCGCCGTTCGTCATCACCCCGCGCAGCGAGGGTGTTCCCGCGTACGACTACCGGGACGGCGGGATGGTCGGCGACGCCCTCGTCGAAGCCGTGATCGAGAGCGCCGGCGACTACCTCGCACCGGGCGGGGTCGCGCAGCTTCTCGCGAACTGGGAGTACGGGGGCGACGGGGACGCCTTCGACAGGGTGCGCGGCTGGCTCGACAGCGGTCGCGCCGCGGGCCTCGACGCCTGGGTCGTCGAGCGCGACGTCCAGGATGCTGCGGAATACGCCGAGACTTGGATCCGCGACGGCGGCACCAGGCCGGGGACGCGCGAATTCGACGACCTCCTCGGCGCGTGGATCGACGACTTCGCCGCGCGCGACGTGACAGCGGTCGGTTTCGGCTACGTGCTGCTGCGGCGCCCGGAGACCGGATCGCCGAGTCTGCGCCGGCTGGAACGGCTCCATGGGTCGCTCGGCCGGCACGAGGCCGGTCTCGGCGTCCATCTCGGAGCCGCTCTCGCCGCCCACGACTGGCAGGCGGGGACCAGTGATGCGGAGCTCGAAGCGGCGTTGCTGACCGTGGCGCCGGATGTGACCGAGGAGCGCCACTCCTGGCCGGGCGACGAGGGTCCGACGGCCATGGTGCTCCGCCAGGGCGGCGGTTTCGGCCGCACGGTGCAGGCGGGCACCGCGTTGATCGCGTTCGTGGGCGCCTGCGACGGCGAGCTGAGCGTCGGCGCCATCGTGGCGGCCATCGCCCAGTTGCTCGAGGTCGATGCGGCAGCGCTGACAGAGGAGCTCCTGCCGGCGATCCGGGGACTCATCGACGACGGCTTCCTCGTGCCCGTCGCCTGACCCCTTCGAAGGGCCCGATCAGGGGACCGAGACGAGTTCGACGTCGTGCAGGCCGCCTTCCCGCACGTTCGCCGTGAGGAACGTGCAGCGGGGCTGGCGCCGGCGGTCCGTCGGCGAACCCGGGTTCAGAAGCCGCAGCCCTCGCGCCGACACGGTGTCCCAGGGGATGTGACTGTGTCCGAACACGAGGACGTCGGTCTCGGGGAAGGCGAGGTCCATCCGGGCTTCGCGTCCGGTGGCCGGCCCGGTCTCGTGGACGACGGCGAAGCGAACCCCGCCGAGCTCGACGGCCGCCACCTCCGGCAGGCGCCTCCGGAGGTCGGCACCGTCGTTGTTGCCATACACACCGATGAGCCTGCTGGAGCGCGCTTCGAGCGCATCCAGGGTCGCGACGTCGACCCAGTCGCCGGCGTGGACGACGGCGTCCGCAGCATCCACCGCCTGCCACAGCGCGCCCGGCAGGTCCCGCGCCCGTCGGGGGATGTGCGTGTCGGACATCACCACCAGGCGGATCACGGCCGGCTCAGGAGACATGCACCCAGCGTATGCGCCGGTCGTGCTCGCGGGCGCGTTGTGCCAGAGTGGATGCGCCCGGCGAACCCAGTTGCTCAACACACGGAGGAAGGCATGTCGTTCCAGGCATATCTCGACACGATCACCGCGAAGACCGGCATGTCCATCGACGAGCTCCTCGTGATCGCCCGCGACAAAGGCTTCGATGAGCCGTCGACGAAAGCGGGCGACGTCGTGTCGTGGCTTGCGGACGACTACGGCCTGGGCCGGGGCCACGCCATGGCGATCGTGCGCCTGCTGAAGGACCAGTCCGGCCCGGCAGTGACGAAGAACGACAAGGTGGATGCGCTCTTCGCGGGCTCCCGCGCACGGTGGCGACCGCTCTTCGACGGCGTTCTCGCTCGCGCGGAAGGCTGGGGCGACGACGTGGCGGTCGCACCGACCGACAGCTATGTGAGTCTCACGCGGGGCGGCAAGAAGTTCGCGATCGTGCAGCCGACGGGGGAACGCCTCGACCTCGGCATCAAGCGCAAGGGCGTCGACCCGGACGGACGCTTCGAGGCGGCCGGGAGCTGGAACGCGATGGTGACCCACCGGGTGCGGATCACCGACCCGGCGGAACTCGACGACGAGGTCTTCGACTGGCTCAAGGCCGCATACGAAGCAGACTGACCACGAACCGGCCGTGCGCGGCAGGGGCATCCTGGTCTAGCGTCGGAATATGGACTATCGCACACTCGGCACCAGCGGAACCGTCGTCTCCGAGCTCGCCCTCGGGACGATGACCTTCGGGGCGGAGGCGGACGAGACGGATTCCCATGCGATCCTCGACGCCTTCGTCGAAGCAGGAGGGACGTTCGTCGACACCGCCGACGTCTACAGCAGGGGCGCATCCGAGTCGATCATCGGGCGCTGGCTGGCCTCGCATCCCGGAAGTCGCGACCGTGTCGTGATCGCGACGAAAGGGCGTTTCCCCATGGGCGCGGGACCCAACGACCTCGGCCTCTCGCGAACCCACCTGCGCCAGGCGCTCGAGGGCTCCCTGCGTCGACTGGGTGTCGACCACATCGACCTCTACCAGATGCACGCGTGGGACGCCGTGACACCGATCGACGAGACCCTGCGGTTCCTCGACGATGCCGTCAGCAGCGGCTCGATCGGCTACTACGGCTTCTCGAACTATCTGGGCTGGCAGCTCACGAAGGCCGCCTCTGTCGCGCAGTCGCACGGCTGGGCGCCTCCTGTCACGCTGCAGCCGCAGTACAGCCTGCTGGTGCGCGGCATCGAACACGAGGTCGTCCCTGCGGCGCTCGACGCGGGCCTGGGGCTCCTTCCGTGGTCGCCGCTGGCCGGAGGATGGCTGAGCGGCAAGTATGTGCGCGATCAGGCGCCGACCGGAGCGACACGGCTCGGCGAGAACCCGAAGCGCGGCATGGAGGCGTGGGATGCGCGCAACGCCGATCCGCGCACGTGGGACGTCATCGACGCGGTCGCGCAGGTCGCCGGGGCGCACGGCGTGTCGTCGGCGCAGGTCGCGCTCGCGTGGCTGCTCACGCGACCGGCCGTCACCTCGGTCATCCTCGGCGCCCGCACGGTCGACCAGCTCGCGGACAATCTGGGTGCCGGGAGCGTCGCGCTCAGCGACGACGAGGTGCGGATGCTCGACGAGGTGTCCACTCCGCGAACCGAGGACTACCCGTACGGGGCACCGGCGATCGAGCAGCGCACCCGCAAGCTGACCGGAGGGCGCTGACGGGACAGCGCTGACGGAAATTGGCGTCACGGCCTGGCGTCACGGCCTGGCGGGCCCCGGCACCACCGTGAGGACGCGCTCGATGAACTCGAAGAACGACACCATGTACGCACGCAGGAAGTCTTCCGTCGCCGGGTTCGTGACCTCGCCCTCGGGCGTGATGAGACCAGGGCGAGCCGTGATGTAGGCCTCGGGTGCGTTCATCTGGGGCGCGTTCAGGAAGCTGAGGACGCTTCGCAGGCTCTGCTGGGCCACGGCCGTGCCGATCGCGCCCGGCGATGCACCGATGACGGCGGTCGCCTTGCGAGCGATCACGTTCTCGCCGTACGGCCGGCTCGCCCAGTCGATGGCGTTCTTGAGCGCGCCTGGGATCGACCGGTTGTACTCGGGGGTCACGAACAGGAGAGCATCCTGTTTCGCGATCTCGGCCTTGTAGTCGACCGCTACCTTCGGGAAGTGGCCGTCGAGGTCGCGGTTGTAGAGCGGGAGGTCCTTGATGACCATCTCGCTGAGCTCCAGTTCCTGCGGTGCGAGTCGGATGAGTGCCCGGGCGAGAGCCCGGTTGATCGACTGTTCGGAGAGGCTTCCGACGAAGTATCCGACGTAGTACGGCGGCATGTGCTCGATGATTGTGGCCATGTCCCCAGCTTTCTCCGCATCCGCCCCGGTGTCGAGAGGACGACCAGGGCGATAAATAGGGCATCCTCCCGATGTCCGGCACCCACCTTAGAAACCACGATGGAAGGCACAAGGAGAACAAGCACAGGGGAGAGATCATGCAGTTCGCCGAAGAATACGCAGCACACCGGCTCAACGCGTTCGCCGAAGCCGAGCGGGCGCGGGAGCTCGAACTCCGCCGCGTCATCGCGGAACGGAAGGCACTCGCACACGAGCAGCGTGCGGCAGCCCGGAGGGCGCGGCGCACGGTCGAAGTCGTCGCCGGATCCGAGGTGCCCGTCGTGCCCGAGACGGTGACCGTCGAGACCATCCTGCGGTCCGCACCGCCGGTCGTCGTCGGGGCCCCCGTCAGCGGTGGACCCGCCTCGCGAGACGATTCCGAGGCGCGCAGGGAGCTTCACGCGGCGATGCGATGAAAGCGATTTCGCCCGTGGCGAAGGCGAGCGAAAAAACGGGTTCGAACGTCGGTGGCTCGTGGCACGATGAAGCCATGAAGTCACCGGCGGCGAGCCCTTCGATGATCGGGCGTGAGGCCGATCTCGAGACGTTGCGCGAACAGCTCGCGGAGAGCTCCGAGGGTCATCCGCGGGCCGTCGTCGTGGGGGGAGAGGCAGGCATAGGCAAGACGCGCCTGCTCGACGAATTCCGGGCCGAAGCGTCGCGGTCTGCTCTCGTCCTGACCGGCCGCAGTGTCGACCTGGGGGCCGACGGGGCGCCGTACGCCCCGTTCACCGCCATCCTCCGCCAGCTCGCCGACGACATCGGAATCGATGCCCTCCTCGAGGCGGCCGGTACGAGTCGCAGCGTGCTGACGGTGCTGCTTCCGGAGCTCGGCGCGATCGAGGGGCTCGGTCCGCCGGCAATAGCCGAGCGCGCCGGGGTCGAGCGGCTCTACGAACTCGTCGCGGTGCTGCTCGAGAACGTCTCGCGGGCGCGCCAGCTGGTCATCGTGATCGAAGACATCCACTGGGCAGACATGGCGACGCTCGACCTCGTGCGGTTCCTAATCCGCATGCTCACAGGCGGCCGCATCCTGATCATGCTCAGCTACCGCAGCGACGAAGTTCTGCGCGGGCATCCGCTGCGCTCCTACCTGCCCGAGCTCGACCGCACGCGACGTGTCGTCCGCTGGGAGCTCGCGCGTCTCGATCGCGCCCAGGTCGCGGCGCAGTGCGAGCAGATCCTCGGATGCCCCGCCGACGCCGCAACGGTCGACCGGGTGTACCAGCTGAGCGAAGGTGTTCCGTTCTTCGTCGAAGAGCTGATCGGCATCGACCATCTCGGCACGGGCGACGACCTGCCCGAGACGCTCCGGGAGTTGCTGCTCGCACGCTACGAGCGGCTCAGCGAACCGACCCAGCACGTCCTCCGGCTCATGTCGGCCGGTGGCAGCTGTGTCGACCACGAGCTCGTCGCCGCGGTGTTCACGGGCACCCCGGAGGAGCTCGACGCTGCTGCACGCGAAGCGGTGACCGCCAACGTGCTCACCACCGACGGAAATGAGTACTCGTTCCGGCACGCCCTCGTGCGCGAGGCGATCCACACCGACCTGCTTCCCGGGGAGCGCGCGCGATTCCACACCCGCTACGCCGAAGCACTCGAGAGCGGCCGTGGAGGTCCCCGTTCCCCGAGCGAGATCTCCTACCACTGGATGGCCGCGCATGATGTGGGCCGCGCGTTCGTCGCGACCCTCGAGGCGATGGAAGAAGCGCGGCTCTCGTACGCTTACGTTGCGGCAGCCACGATGGGCGAACGCGCCATCGAGCTGTGGGACCGTGTCGCCGGCGCCGAAGAGATAGCAGGGCGCAGCAGGATCGACTTGCTGGCGCAGACTGCGTCCGCGCTGCGGAACGCCGGGGAGAGCGACCGGGCGCTGTCGATGATCAACGTGGCCATCGACGAGAGCCCGCGCGAGCCGGGCGACAGGTATGCGCGACTTCTGCGCGACAAGGCACAGTACCTGGCGAACCTCAGCCGTCCCGGTTCCACCCAGCTGTTGCGGCAGGCGCTCGAACTCCTGCCTGACAGCGCGGACAGCTCATTGCGTGCACAGCTGCTCGGCGAGCTCGCCGGCCGCCTCATGCTGGAGGCACGTGACGACGAAGCCGTCGAGACGGCCACCCTCGCCTTCGAGGAGGCGAGCGCCGGGGGAGTGACCGAGCGCATGTCGATCGCCGCAACCGTACGCGGGGTCGCTCGCGTCGGTCGCGGAGAGATCGACGCAGGGCTCGCCGACCTCGAGAAGGCGCGCATGCTCGCCGGAGTCGACGGAGGTCCGCTCCTGCGCTACTTCGTCAATGCGTCCGACGTGATGAACCTTCTCGGCAGGTACGACGACGCGATCGCGATCGCCCAGACCGGCGCCGAGCAGGCGCGCGAGCGCGGCATGGAACGCACGTCGGGTGTGATGCTGTCGTCGAACACGGTCGAACCGCTGCTGGCGGCGGGCAGGCTCGATTCGGCGGAGGCGCTCCTCGACCCGGCTCTCGCGCTCGATCCTCCGCCGGGATTCCGGGTTCACCTGCAGCGCATGAAACTCTGGCTCACGCTCTGGCGCGGTGATCCCGCGCGTGCCGACGAGCTGCTGCGCGGGTGGCGTGCGGGCATGGTCGCGCAAAGCGAACTCGAAATGCAGTCGCGCCTCGGTTTCGCCCGTGTCGCCGCCGAGATCGCGTTCGCCCAAGGCGACCTGCAGCGTGCCTGGAACGATGCCGGCGCCATCACCGCACCCGAACGGCGCCGGATGCCCGCCTACGACCTCCCGCTGCTCGCGATCGCATCGCGCACCCTCGTCGCGCTGTCGAAAGCGGATTCGTCAATCGACACCACGGATGAAGAGACACGACTGCGGAAAGTCATGGCCGATGTCGGCGACTGGCCGACCGCGCCGGTCTGGCGGGCCGTGTTCGACGCTGAACTCGGCGGCACCGATCACGATGGCACCTCCGTGAGCGGATGGCAGGCGGCGAGCGAAGCGGTCGTCGTCGAGACCGCACCGGTCCACCTGCGTCCATACACGCGCTTCCGACTCGCACAGGCGCTCGTCGTGAACGGTGAGCGGGCAGAGGCGGAGATGGTCGCACGAGCGGCGCGCCGCGGTGCCGAACGGCTCGGCCTCGGGCTCATAACGTCCTGGATCGACGACTTCGCCGCGCAAGCAGGGCTCGACCTCGGCGCGGAAGCGGCCAGGCATCCACGGGTCGATCTCGACCCGAGCAGACTCACCGAGCGCGAGCAGCAGGTGCTGGCGCTCATCGAACAGGGGCTCAGCAACCGGCAGATCGGCGAGCGTCTCTACATCAGCGCCAAGACGGCGAGCGTTCACGTCTCGAGCATCCTGCGGAAAGTCGGGGCATCCTCACGAACCGAGGCCGTCTATCGGGCGGCACACACGATGCACTGAACGTGCACTCACCGCCGGGGCAGTGACACCGGGCCGGCGTAGTCGTTTGCGATGGTGGTCTCGAACGAGTGGAGCTGCTGAGGAAGCAGGTCGGCCTTGACGAACAGCGAGACACCGAGGCCTGCGCCCGCGACGATGACGACGTTCGCCAGTAGAACCCACAGCGGCGCCCATCCGCGGCCCGAGACCCGGTGAACGCGCACACCCCGGGCGATCAGGTAGGCGAACGGGCTGAGGATCACCCATGCCCACGACGCACGCTTGTGGTACCCGAACCCGGCGAGCCGTCGGCGATCCCGTACCGCGAAGGCGATCCACAGGAGCGGCATCAGCAGCATGGCAGCCAGCATGACGTACCAGGCCGCGCCGACAGCCGCGAGCACACCGAGCGTCGCAGCGATCACCACGGAGATCCACGGCGTGAACGCCATCATCCAGACACCGGGGGTGTTCCAGTGGGTCGGTTGCAGCCAGCTGCTCTCCGCGGCGGTAGTCGCAACGCGGTCGGCGCGCGCCGGGCGGCCGCGGGTGGGAAGGTCATCGTCCCCGGTCAGCGCCAGAGCCGGCGTCTGCTCGGTCGAGAGCGTCGGCGCAAGAGTCGGCGCCGTCACCACGGGTGCCGCCGGCGCAGCAGGGACGGGCGCAGCAGGAACGGGGGCGACCGCAGGAACGGGGGCGACCGCAGGGGCGGCGGGAGCAGCTGACGGGCCGTCGAAGTAGGTCGCCCAGCTCGACGCGAAGTCCCCGGCGGGCGACGGCGGAGCCTGTGTGTGCTCGGTCCAGCCCTGACCGTTCCACCAGCGCACGGCGGACGGCGTCAGAGGGTCTTCGTACCAGCCGGCGACGGGAATCGCCTCCATCGTCGATGTGCTCACAGCCTGACCTCCTCACGCTCGTGGCTCGCTCCGGTCGGTCCGGAGGGCATACGTCGAGTCTAAGGAAGTACTGGTGAGGGCCGGTTACCCCAAACCGAGGGCGTAGAAGTGGCGACACGCCGGTGGTAGTGCACGGGTCAGCCGCTGATCAGGCGGGCGCAGTCGATGCACAGTTCGGCCGTCGGTCGCGCGTTCAGTCGGTCGATCCCGATCGGTCGCCCGCACCGCGCACACACTCCGAACGTGCCGTCCGCGAGGCGCGAGAGCGCAGCATCGACGGCGTGCAGATCGGCCGCGGCTTCACGTTGCACAGCGTCGAGTCGTGACCACTCGAACGAGAGCGTGGGGCCCTCCGGGTCGTGCTCGTCATCCGCCTGACCGTCGGCTCGGGCAGAAAGCACGTCGCCCATCGACGCAGCCAGCGTGCTGGCCTCCTCGGCGTCGAGCGCGCGGCGCTCTCGAAGGACGCGCTTGAAGCGGGCGAGTGTCGGTGTGGACAGCCCTGACGCGCTCATAGCGCCGCTCGCTTCGTCTCCGCCGTCAGGCGACGGGAAGCGACGCCTCGATGAGCTGAAGGATCTCGGGCGCATCCGGCTCGACCTGCGGGCGGAAGCGGTGGACCTCGCCGGTCGGTGTGATCACGAACTTCTCGAAATTCCATTTGACCTTGCCGGCCTTGCCTTCGGCATCCGGCGTCTTGGTGAGCTCGGTGTAGAGCGGGTGCTGCGAACGGCCGTTCACCCGCACCTTCTCCATCATCGGAAAGGTGACACCCCAGGTCGTCGAGCAGTACTCCTTGATCGCCTCGGTCGAACTCAGCTCCTGGAGGAACTGGTTGCTCGGGAACCCGATCACGGTGAAGCCGCGGTCGCCGTAGGTCTTCTGCAGGTTCTCGAGCTTCTCGTACTGCGGCGAGAGCCCGCAGCGCGAGGCCACATTGACGACCAGGATGACTTTGCCGTCGAACTCGGCGAGCGAGGTCGGGTCCCCGTCGATGGTCTGGATGGGGATGTCCGTGAGACTCATGAATTGAGTTTATGCATCCACTGCAAGTATTCGTATGCATGGAAGCGAATGACCCAGCCAAGTGTCAGTTTCACTCACAGAATCGTCGCCGGCCGGCGACGGGGTGCAGGATTGTGAACTATGAACTCCATCACCTCGAATGCGTCCAGTCGTCAATGGCAGCTCGTCAGACGGCCTGTCGGCTGGCCGGTCGAGGAGGACTTCCGGTTCGTCACGGTCGAGCTTCCCGACCTCTCCGAGGGCGACGTCCGGGTGAGCAACGAGTTCGTCTCCGTCGACCCGTACATGCGGGGCCGCATGAACGACGTCAAGTCATACACTCCGCCCTACGCGCTCGGCCAGACCATGGTCGGCGGCGCGGTCGGCCGGGTCATCGAGTCCCGCTCGGCGGCCCACGCTGTCGGCGACCTCGTCCAGCACTTCCAGGGCTGGCGTGATGTCGCCCAGGGGCCCGGCGCCCAGTTCCGCAAAGTCGCCGAGATTCCGGGCATCTCGTCGTCGGCCTACCTCAGTGCCGTCGGGATGACGAGTCTCACGGCCTGGGTCGGCCTGCTGGTCATCGCCGAGATGCGTCCGGGTGACACGGTCTTCGTGTCCGGTGCGGCCGGCGCGGTCGGGTCGGCGGCAGGCCAGATCGCCCGGCTACGGGGCGCCGCCCGCGTGATCGGCAGTGCCGGATCGGATGAGAAGGTCGCCCTGCTGACCGAGCGTTACGGTTTCGACGCGGCCTTCAACTACCGCAACGGGCACATCGCGCGTCAACTGCAGGCGGCCGCGCCCGACGGCATCGACGTGTACTTCGACAATGTCGGTGGCGAGCACCTGGAGGCCGCCATCTTCGCGTTCAAGGACGGCGGACGGGCCGCCCTGTGCGGGGCGATCTCGGGCTACAACGCCGAGACCGCGGAGCCGGGGCCGCGCAACCTGTCGATGATCACGAGCAAAGGGCTCACCCTGCGCGGGTTCACCATCGGCAACTACCAGCAGCACGCCGCCGACTTCGCCGCGGAGATCGCCCCGAAGGTCGCTTCGGGCGAGATCGTCTACGACGAGACCGTGGTCGACGGGATCGAGAACGCCCTCGAGGCCTTCTTCGGGCTCATGCGCGGCGAGAACACCGGCAAGATGGTGGTGCGTACCGCCTGAGCGGACCGCCGCGTGTCAGGCTGATTCGCGTGTCAGGCTGATTCGCGTGTCAGGCTGATTCGCGTGTCAGGCGGCTTCGCGCGCCAGCGGCGCATCCTCGTCGTCGGCCCACTCGTTGAGGGAGCCGTCGTAGATCGCGACATCGGTGCGTCCGAGCAGCGCCAGCACCAGTGCATCCGCCGCCGCCGCGATGCCGCCCCCGCAGTAGCTGACGATCGGGTCGGGCGAGGCCAGGACAGCCGCGAACGTGGCGCGCAGGTCCGCCAAGGGCAGGAGGGCGTTCGTCTCGCGCGAGACGAGCCGGCCGGCCGGGGCGTTCACGCTGCCGGGGATGTGGCCGAGCCGGCCCCGCTGTCCCGCTTCGCCGGCGAATTCCTTCGGCGGCACGGCGCAGACGAGTGTCGCACGCTCGTCGCCGTTCACGACGGATTCGACGTACGCCTTGTCGACCCACAGGTCTGGGCGCTCGTCGGCGGTGAAACCTGCCGCCCGGCGGGGCTCGACGTTGCCGAGTTCGGTCGCTCGGCCTTCGGCCTTCCACTTGGTCAGGCCACCGTCGAGGATCGCCACCCGGTCGTAGCCGAAGGCACGGAAGAGCCACCAGACCCGCGCTGCCCAGGTTCCGACGGCGCTGTCGTAGACGATCACGGTGGTCTCGTTGTCGACCCCGACGGATGCGGCCGCCGCGACGAACTGCTCGTCGTCCGGGCGGCTGAACGCGTAGGCGCCGGCCGGGTCGCTGAAAGTCTCCAGGAGGTCGGCGAAAACCGAGCCGGGGATGTGGCCGTCGACGAGGTACTGGTCGAGCCCGCTCAGCCAGGCCAGCCCGCCGTGCGGGTGCGGCACCTGAAGCACCGTCGCGTCGAGGATGACGAGCCCGTCGGAGCCCAGGTGGTCGGCGAGCCATTGCGTCGACACGGTCGGCCCGTCGAGGGCGGCGCCGACGATCGGGCTGGTCGGGTCGGTGGAGGCGGATGCGGTTGAGCTGGTCACGCGTCCACGGTAGCCAGTCCCGGCGTGGCGCGCTCTCGCACCCGCAACACGTCGTAACGAGAGGAGCGCGTCAGCACTCGATGACGTTGACGGCGAGTCCGCCTTCGCTGGTCTCCTTGTACTTCGTGGACATGTCGAGCCCGGTCTGGCGCATCGTCTCGATCACGGTGTCGAGCGAGACCAGGTGGATCCCGTCGCCGTGGAGGGCGAGCCTGGCCGCAGAGACGGCGGTCGACGAGGCGATGGCGTTGCGTTCGATGCAGGGGATCTGTACCAGGCCGCCGACCGGGTCGCAGGTGAGTCCGAGGTGGTGTTCCATCGCGATCTCGGCCGCGTTCTCCACCTGGCGTGGGGTGCCGCCCAGCACTGCGCACAGGGCCCCGGCGGCCATCGCGCAGGCCGATCCGACTTCGGCCTGGCAGCCGCCTTCGGCTCCGGAGATCGATGCGTTCGCCTTGAACAGCGAGCCGATCGCGGTGGCCGTGAGCAGGTACTTCCGGATGCCCTCCTGCGACGCTCCGGGAACGAAGCGCATGTAGTAGTGCGCGACGGCCGGCACGATTCCTGCGGCGCCGTTCGTGGGCGCTGTCACCACGCGCCCGCCGGATGCGTTCTCTTCGTTGACCGCGAGAGCGAACGCGTGCAGCCATTCGATGGAGGTGTCGCGCTGGGGCTCACGGTCTGCCACCTCGAGGTGCTCGCGCAGTGCCGCCGCCCGGCGCCTCACGCCCAGTCCGCCCGGGAGTGTTCCGCCGCCGGCGAGACCGTTCGCCACGCATTCGGCCATCGCCGACCAGATCAGGTCGAGCCTTTCGATGGTCTGCTGCTCGCCGTGCAGGGCGAACTCGTTGAGCCGCGCCACCTCGCAGATGGGGATGTCGAGATCGTCGCAGATCCCGATGAGCTGTTCGGACGTGTGGTACGGCAGCGGATGCGCGGCCCGGGCCGCCAGTTCGGCCTCTTCGCCGTCGCGCCGGATGAACCCGCCCCCGATCGAGTAGTAGGTCTCTTCGACGAGGGGGAGCACGTCGGTCGTCCCGTCGGGTCCGGGGCCCCACGCGCTGAGCGTGAGGGCGTTGGGGTGGCCGGGCAGGCGCGTGCGCGGCTCGAACGAGATATCGTCTTTGGCGATCGGGATGCGGTGGGTGCCGGCCAGCAGGAGCGTCGCGTCTGCGCCGAGGTCGGCCCACGAGCCGCGGACCTGGGCTGGGTCGCAGTTCTCCGGGGCGATGTCGGCGAGGCCCGCGAGGATCGCATCCGGAGTTCCGTGGCCGATGCCGGTCGCCCCGAGCGACCCGTAGAGGGTGCAGGTGACATGGCTCACCTGGTCGAGGACTCCGACGTCGACGAGTCCGCCCGCGAATGCGCGCGCCGCTCTCATCGGCCCGACGGTGTGGGAACTCGAGGGGCCGATACCGATCGAGAAGAGGTCGAAGGCCGAGACGTACGCTGTCACATTTCCAGTCTACGTTCCCATTCGCGCATGATTCGTGCGCGGATGCGCAGAAGCACGCACGATTCCGCTGACCCCAGAAATAAGCAACCGGGGTTGACAAATCCGAGATAGCAACCTAGGTTGCTTATATGCCTCCCATCACACCGGACCCCATCGGGGGAGTCGCAGACGGACTGGCCTCGGTCGTCGCGCTCCGCGAACTCGCCGATCGGCTCGAAGACGCCGAAGTCGAACGCGCCCTCCGCGAGGGCTGGAGCTGGAGCCAGGTCGCCGAAGCCCTCGGGGTGAGCCGGCAGGCCGTCCACAAGAAGCACCTGCGCCGTATCGCCGACGCAGGAATCGACCTCAGGAGACGAAATGGATGAGTCGAACTTCCCCCGCACGCTCCGGCCGATCATCCTCCGCGCCGTGAGCGAAGCGCAGCGTCGCGGCGACAGCGCCGTCGAAGCGGAGCACCTCCTGCTCGCGCTGGCCGACGACAGCGACCGCGAGCCCGCTGCGACGTTCGCGGCGGTCGGACTCGATCACGCAGGCATCATCCGGGCGCTCCGTGCCGAGCGCGTCGCAAGCCTCGAAGCGGCCGGCGTGACGCCCGTGCCGGAGGACCGACTCGTATCGGCCGCCCGAATCACCCGTCCGCGCTGGGGCGCGTCGGCGCGCCAGGCCATGGTCGCCGCCTCCCGGATGCGCACGGGCCCCGAACGGCGACGGCGCATGGCGGAGAAAGATCTGGCGATCGCGTTGCTCGACCTCCAGCTCGGAACAGTTCCCCGGGCACTCGAACTCGCCGGGATCGACCGCACAGCACTCGTCGCCGCACTCTCCGGTTGAGGGTCGGCCGCCCATCCGGTCCACTTTCACGCGTGAGACGAGCCTGTAAGCGCCGCGTAAGCGGCGTGTAAGCGGGCTGCCCCACCATGGACATCGCACCACGAATCCACAGGAAGGATCATCATGACCACCAGCTCCGACTGGGCTGTCGAAGCCCACGGGCTCGTCAAGGTCTTCGGCGACAACCGTGCGGTCGACGGCGTCGACCTCAGTGTCCGTGCCGGGACGGTCTACGGCGTGCTCGGCCCGAACGGGGCCGGCAAGACGACGACCATCAGCATGCTCGCCACCCTGCTCAAGCCCGATGGCGGGACGGCCACGATCTTCGGCCACGACGTGCGCCGCGAGCAGCAGATCGTTCGCCAGCTCATCGGCGTGACGGCGCAGTTCGCCTCGGTGGACGAGCGCCTGTCGGCGACCGAGAACCTCGTCATCTTCTCGCGCCTCCTCGGTCTCAGCCGGTCGGAGGCGAAGCGCAAGAGCGCCGAGCTGCTCGAGGAGTTCGGTCTCACCGATGCCGCGAAGCGCCCGCTGAGCAAATTCTCCGGCGGGATGCGCCGCCGCCTCGACCTCGCGGCCAGCCTGATCGCGCAGCCGCCGCTCATCTTCCTCGACGAGCCGACGACCGGGCTCGACCCGCGCACGCGCGCCCAGATGTGGGACACCATCCGCCGCCTGGTCGCCACGGGCTCCACGGTTCTCCTGACCACCCAGTACCTCGACGAGGCGGACCAGCTCGCCGACCGCATCGCGGTCATCGACCGCGGCCGCGTGGTCGCCGAAGGCACCGCAGACGAACTGAAGGCCTCCGTCGGCGAGTCGTCACTGCAACTGCGCCTCGCCGATCGGGCCGACATGGAGGATGCGCGCCGCGCGATCACCTCGGTGCTCGGGGTCGAGTCGGTCGTCTCGCCGGAAGGCACCCGGGTCACGGCCCCCATGCGCAACCCCGACACCGTCGCCGAACTCCTGGTCACCTTCCGGGAGGCCGGCATCCACCTCACCGAGCTGTCGGTGCAGAAGCCGACCCTCGACGAGGTGTTCCTGACACTCACCGGTCACGGTGTCGACGACGAGAAATCCGGCTCCGACGAGGACGCCGCCGAAGCAGAAAGGGTCAGCGCATGAGCGCCGTCACCCTCAACACACCGACCATCACCCCGCCGTCGCAACGGAATCTCCGCAACCATGTGAGCATCCGCCAGTCGTTCGCGAACTCGTTCACGATGGCCTACCGCGGCGTGCTCAAGATCAAGCGCACGCCCGAGCAGCTCTTCGATGTGACGCTCCAGCCGATCATCTTCACCGTGATGTTCGCGTACCTGTTCGGTGGCGCGATCTCCGGCAGCGTGGAGAACTATCTGCCAGCGCTCATCCCGGGAATCCTGGTACAGACCGTGATCACGACGTCCGTGGTCACGGGTGTGCAGCTGCGCGAAGACATGGACAAAGGTGTTTTCGACAGGTTCAAGTCACTGCCGATCGCACGAATAGCGCCACTTGCAGGCGCTTTGCTCGCCGATACGATCCGCTATGCGATCGCCACCACCATCACGTTCGCGGTCGGATTCCTGATGGGCTACCACCCCAAGGCCGGGTTCGGCTTCGTCGTGTTGGCCGGGATGCTGGTGATCGTCTCGTCCTGGGCGATCAGCTGGATCTTCGCCTTCTTCGGCGTCATCGCCAGAACAGCGAGCTCAGTCCAGGGCATCTCGTTCCTGATCCTGTTCCCGCTGACGTTCCTCTCGAACGCGTACGTGCCGGTCGACACTTTGCCGGGCTGGCTCCAGACCTTCGTCAACATCAACCCGGTGTCGCACCTCGTCACCGCAGTGCGCGACCTGGCCAACAACGGGACCTTCGGAGCCGAGGGCTGGCTGGCGATCCTCGGCGCTGCGGTCATCGTGCTGGTGTTCGCACCGCTCACGGTGCGCGCCTACATGCGCAAGGCGTAGCGCAGCAGGTCGATCACGCGGTCGACGGCTTCGTCACGGGTGAGGGATGCGGCGGATGACAGGGCGGCCTCGACCGCCTCGTCACCCCACGCATCCCTCACTTCGCGTTCGAGGATGGGGCGTTCGAGCGACCGGAGGTCCTGGCGGGCGTTGAGGCGCGCGGAGAGGCCGAAGAGCTCCAGCCCCGCTTCGACCCGTTCGGCGCTCGGTTCGGCGTCGCCGCGCTCCCAGAGGGTCCACGCCGCGAGACCTGCTACTGCGGATCCGAGCACGGGTCTGTCGACGTAGGCGGACCGCATCCGGTACTGGACGAGCACGCGAGTGCGGAGATCCCGCGCGACCCCGTCGATGAAGGTGTAATCGGAAACCTGGGCGCGGATGTGCGCGAGCAGGCACGCTGCCGACACGATGTTCAGCCAGGGGGCGGGTCCTGGGACCGCTGACGGATCGGTCGTGGCGAACACCGCGACCGCCTCCCGGTACTGGGCCAGGCCCGACTCGACGCGCCCGGTCACGAGGTCGATCTCGGCCAGCCCGCTCCGCCCGATCGCGCGGAGGTCGAGGAAGTCGAAGCCGAGGGCATCGGCATCGTCGGTCGCGAAACGTTCCAGGATGGGCCGGCCCCGGTCGAGGTCCCCGGTCGCGACGGCGTTCATCGCGATCAGCCATTCGAGCTGCCGCAGGTCGCCGTCGGCCTGGAGGGAGGAGAGGCCCGCCTCGGCCCGGACCGCCCACTCGAGTGCCTCGGCCCGATGGGCGAGCTGGCTGTGCAGCTGGGTGAGCCCCTGCGCGGCCGAGGCCTGCCCCCAGGTGTCGTCGAGTCGCACGGCGAGCTCGTATGAGCGCTGCGCCTCAGCGAGCGCTACGTCCAGCTCGCCCGCGTTCTCGTGGAACTGGGCGGAGATCAACGTCGCCATCGACGCCGTCGCCGGGTCGGGGGATGCGGTGTACTCCGCGAGCAGTCCGAATCCTTCTGCCGGTCTGCCCGCGGCGAGGATGAGGTTGGTGAGCGCCTCGAGGCGCCCGTCCGGCAGCACAGTGCCGCGCTTGATGCGCTTGAGTCGCGCGAGCGCGCGGCCGGCGACGCTCGAGTCGAAGTAGAGGAAAGTCGCCCCGATCACCGCATACGTGGCGGCCGTCTCCAGCCGCTCGGCCGGCTCCGGCTCGTAGCCGCGAAGCGCTTCGAGCACAGTCGGCCCGAACGCGATGACCTCCGAATGCGCGCTCCGGAGCGTCCAGTAGTAGGCGAGGGTCGCGAACACCACGGCGACGACGTCCGGCCTGTCCTCGTCCATCGCGGAGCGGAGCACCGAGACGAGGTTGTCCTGCTCCGACGTGACGAGCTGGAAGGTATGCACCTGCTCGGCGCCGTTCAGGTGACCGAGCGACGCACTGCTGAACGCCCGTGCCCACCGGTACATCCCCTCGCGGACCAGGTCGGTCTCACCGGCCCGGATGAGGACGAGGTCGCCGAATTCGCGTACCGTCTCGAGCATCCGGTAGCGCAGGATGCCCGTCGTAGCGTCCTCGGCGACCGAGACGAGGGACTGGTTGACGAGGGCGTCGAGGTCGTCGAGGATGTCGTCCTGTGAGCCGGCCACCACCTCGGCAGCCTCCGCGCTGAACCCGTCGGGAAAACGGGACAGCCGGCGCAACAGGGCCCGCTGCGGGTCGGTGAGCAGGTTCCAGCTCCAGTCGATGACGGCGAGAAGCGTGCGGTGACGCTCGGGGGCCGTGCGCTCGCCGCTGGTCAGCAGCGCGAACCGGTTGCCGAGGCGGCGTTCGACCTCTTCGACCGACATCGAGCGGATGCGCGCGGCCGCCAGCTCGATGGCCAGCGGCAGTCCATCCAGCCGATCGCAGAGCCGCACCACGACGTCGAGGGGGAGCACGACGGCTGGGCGTGCCGCCCGCGCACGTTCCACGAACAGGGCGACCGCAGGACCGAGCGATGACAGATCGGTAGAAACCGGCGTCGACGGCACGATGTCGGTTGGTGACAGGCCACTCTTGAGCGAATCGAGCTGGTAGACACGCTCGGCGCCGATCGCAAGCGGGGCACGGCTGGTCGCGAGGATGCGCACCATGGTCGTCGAATCGAGGATGTCCGCGACCCAGGCCGCCGCCGCATCCACGATGTGCTCGCAGTTGTCGACGATGAGCAGGGTCTCCCGTTCGGCGAGCAGGCTCAGGATGCGCGACCGCAGGTCGATCCGCGCGATGGGGTCGATCGACTGCACGCGGGTCGACCGGGCCTCACGGATGCCCAGCGTGGAGGCCAGCGCCAGTCCCAGGTCGTCGCCGCTGCGCACGCTCGCCAGTTCGAGCACGATGACCGCAGGGGTGAGCACGGCGCGATTGCCGATCTCCTGGGCGAGTCGGGTCTTGCCGAGGCCCCCGGCCCCGAGGATGGTCGTGAGCCGCCCGGTCGCGACGAGGTCCTCGACCGCATCGAGGTCGTACTCGCGGCCGATCAGGGTGTTCGGAGCGGTGCGCAGCCCGATGCGGGTGCGGGCGCCGGCGACGGGCGCCGTCGGAACCTCCTCGACGAGGAGCGCAGCATTGAGTGCGACGAGCTCCGGCCCCGGCCGCGTGCCGAGGGCGTCGCGCAGGCGGGAACGGAAGTCGTCGAACGCACGGATGGCGTCGTTGCGGCGCCCCGCCGCGTCGAGCGTCAAGAGGAGTTCGCGCTGCAGACCCTCGTCGAGCGGTGAGGCGGCCAGGAGCGGATCGAGATCGGCGAGGGCCGCGGAGGTGTCGCCCTCTGCCCGGTGCGACCGTGCGCGGATCAGCAGCAGCTCGGACCGGAGGGAACCGGCGACCCGTTCGAGTTCGGATGCGAGCGGGGTCGAACCGAGTTCTGCGCCGGGGTCGCCCCGCCAGAGTGCGAGGGCCGCGGACGCGTCGTTGGCGGCGCGGGCAGGGTCGCCCGCGACCTCGGCCGCGCGTGCGCGCTCGAGGAGGGCGCGTGCCAGGCCCAGGTCGGTGTGCTCCGGAGGTACCGCGAGCGCATACCCACTGGCAGTGGATTCGAGGATGCCGTCAGCACTGGCCGTGCGGACGCGCGAGACGAGCGTCTGGAGCGCTGCGCGCTCCTGCCGGGGCGGTGCGTCATCCCAGAGGTCGTCGACCAGCGACGGGACGCTGACGGATCCGCGCGCGAG
The DNA here is from genome assembly GCF_010686705.1 of Leifsonia tongyongensis. Classification (GTDB taxonomy): domain Bacteria; phylum Actinomycetota; class Actinomycetes; order Actinomycetales; family Microbacteriaceae; genus Diaminobutyricibacter; species Diaminobutyricibacter tongyongensis. Next base: position 310,888 of record NZ_JAAGWY010000003.1, read on the forward strand.
GACGAGCGAGACGATGAGGCTCTTGCCGAGGGTGCCCGAGGGCTCGGCGAGTACACCCGAGCGATCCTCGACCAGGACGGGGCCGAGGACGGCGACGCGAGGCCGCGGCCGGGTCGAGGAGTCCACTCGCCGAGTTTAGCGAGCGCGGGCGCGACGAACCGGCATCGTCCGGGGCGTGCGGCGGAGAGCGGCGATAGGCTCAGCGAGAGACGGTGCTGCAGCGAATGCGCAGCGCACTCCGGGAGGCGCACATGGCGAACGATTGGTCGGAGTTCTACACGGCGCAGGCGGGACGGGGGGTCCGCGCGACATTCGTCGCGGGACTCGAGGCACGCGACGATCTCCCGCCGGGCCGGGCGATCGACCTGGGCTGCGGCGACGGCGTGGAGACCCGCGAGCTTCTCGAACGCGGCTGGCGTGTGCTCGCCATCGACTCAGACGACGCCGTCGAAGATCGCGTCCGGTCGACGATCGGCGACGCCGCCGACGGCGCGCCCGTCGAGATCTGGCAGCGTTCGTTCGAAACCCTGACCGGGCTGCCCGAGGCCGACTTCGTCTATGCCGGGTTCGCCCTGCCGTTCTGCGACGCCTCGCATTTTCCGTACCTCTGGGCGGACATCCGCGAATCCCTCCAGCCCGGCGGCGTCTTCGCCGGCGAGTTCTTCGGCCCGGACGACGACTGGTTCGGGCGACCCGGGATGAATTTCCACGACAGCGCCGGCGTGCAGCGGATGCTCGCCGATCTCGACATCGTCCAGGTCGTCGAGGACAACCGCGACGGGCTCTCGTTCGAAGGCCCGAAGCACTGGCACGTGTTCCACGTCGTCGCTCGCAACCCCGCCTGAGGGAGCGGGCGCCGAGGCTGCGGTTCGCTTCAGCGGATGGTCTTGCGCGAGGTGATCTGCCCCGTGTCGAAGCCGAGCAGGTGCAGCCCCCCGTGGAAGCGCGCGTGCTCGATCTTGATGCAGCGGTCCATCACGACCGTCAGGCCTTTCGATTCGCCGTACTCGGCGGCGTCCTGGTTCCAGATGCCGAGCTGGACCCAGATCGTCGGGGCGCCGATCGCGACGACCTCGTCGATGACGGCGGGGATGTCGCTGCCCTTGCGGAAGACGTCGACGATGTCGGGCACTTCGGGGAGCGACGCCAGGTCGGGGTAGGCCTTCTGCCCAAGGATCTCGTCGGCATTCGGGTTCACGAAGTAGACCCGGTAGTCGCTGGACTGCTGCAGGTACGTTCCCACGAAATAGCTGGAGCGAGCCGGGTTCGGCGAGGCTCCCACGATCGCGACCGATTTCGCCGCACGAAGGATCTTCAGCCGCTCCTTGGCGTCGGGGCCGACCCAGGTGCGCTGTGACTTGAGCAGTTTGGCGAGCGGGGAGTCGGCGGGGAGCTCGCAGCTGAGGCCGTTCGCGAGCTGCACTTCGGCAACGTCTGTCATGAGTTCTCCTTCACGGCCAGCTCGAGCGCCTGGTCGAGGTCGTAGATGATGTCATCAACGTCTTCGATACCTACGCTAATCCTCACGACGCCCGGGAGGACCCCCGCGTCGACGAGTTGCTGCTCCGTGAGCTGGGCGTGAGTGGTCGAAGCCGGGTGGATGACCAGAGTCTTGGCGTCGCCGATGTTGGCGAGGTGGCTCGCGAGGTTCACCGACTCGATGAACCTCTGGCCGGCCGCGCGGCCGCCCTTGACCTCGAAGCTGAACACGCTGCCCGGGCCCTTGGGCAGGTATTTCAGCGCACGTTCGTGATGCGGATGCGCGGGGAGGCCCGCCCAGAGCACGGACTCGATCCGCGGGTCGGCGTCGAGCCACTCGGCGACGGCTCGCGCGTTGTCGACATGCGCCTGGATGCGGTAGGGGAGCGTCTCCACTCCCTGCGCGAGCAGGAACGCCGAGTGGGGCGCCAGCGTCGGACCGATGTCGCGCAGCTGTTCGGCCCGGAGCCGGGTGAGGAACGCGTACTCGCCGAAGTTGCCCGACCACTGGAGTCCGCCGTACGACGGCACCGGCTGCCCGAAGAGCGGGAACTTCTCGCTGTGCCAGTCGAAACGGCCGCTCTCGACGACGACCCCTCCGAGCGTCGTGCCATGACCGCCGAGGAACTTGGTGGCCGAATGGATGACGATGTCGGCGCCCCACTCGAACGGGCGGTTCAGGTAGGGAGTGGCGATCGTCGAGTCGATGATGAGGGGGATGCCTGCGGCGTGCGCGACCGCGGCGAGCCCTTCGATGTCGGCGATCTCGCCCGACGGGTTGGCCACCGTCTCGGCGAAGACGAGCTTGGTGCGGTCGGTGATGGCGGCGGCGTAGTCGGCCGGGTCGGCGCTCTGGACGAACGTCGTCTCGACACCGAACCGGCGCAGGGTGACGTCGAGCTGGGTGATCGACCCGCCGTACAGGTTCGCGGATGCGACGATGTGGTCCCCGGCGCCGGCGAGCGAGGCGAAGGTGATGTACTGCGCGCTGAGGCCACTTGCGGTCGCGACAGCTCCCAGGCCGCCCTCGAGGCTCGCGATGCGCTCTTCGAACGAGGCCACCGTGGGGTTGGCGAGGCGCGAGTAGATGTTGCCGTACTTCTGCAGGGCGAAGCGAGCCGCGGCATCCGCCGTGTCGTCGAAGACGAACGCGCTGGTCTGGTAGATCGGAAGTGCGCGTGCGCCCGTCACGGGGTCGGGGATGTTGCCCGCGTGAATCGCACGCGTGCGGAAGCCGTATTCGCGATCTGCCATGCGTTCACGCTACCCGAGCGTGCAGGACGCGCTGTGCCACGGTGTAACAGTCCGCAACCGGCGCCGGCGGTCGTCCCGGCGGTCGCCTCGGCGGTCTCAGCTCGAGAGCTCGACGGCTCCGAGCGCCAGTGCCGCGATGAGCACCCACGAGAGCAGCCCGACCGCGAGCGCGCGCCATCCGGTCCCCAGCAGGGTGCGGAGGCGGACCGCCGAACCGAGCCCGAACAGGGCCATCGCCAGCAGTAAGGTCTGCAGGGTGTCGGCGCCGTTCAGTACCGCAGGCGGAACCGGCAGGAACGACCGCACCAGCATGGCCGCGATGAACCCGGCGACGAACAGCGGGACGATCGGCGGCCGCTTCGCTGCAGGGTCGGGGTCGACGTGCCGGCGACGCTCGACGACCGACGTGAGCGCGACCATCGGCGCGAGCATCAGCACGCGGGTGAGCTTGACGACGAGGGCGACGGCCAGGGCCGCGGAGCCGGCGATCTGGGCGGTCGCGACGACCTGTCCGACGTCGTGGACACCGGCGCCCGCCCAGTGGCCGAACTGGACGCTCGTGAGTCCGAGCGGATGCCAGAACACCGGCAGGACGAAGATCGCCAGCGTGCCGCAGAGGGTGACGAGCGCAACCGGTGTCGCTGTCTCCTCGTCCTTCGCGCGCACCACCCCGCTCATCGCACCGATCGCCGACGCGCCGCAGATCGAGAAGCCGGTCGCGACCAGCAGAGGCTGCTGCCCGGGAAGGCGGAACAGGCGGCCGAGCCCGATCGTGCCGACGAAGGTGAGCACGACGATCACCACGGTCGTGAGGATCGTCAGCCAGCCCAGCTTCGCGATGTCGACGAGGCTCAGCTTGAGGCCGAGCAGCACGATGCCGATGCGCATCAGCCGGCGGGATGCGACGGCGAGCCCCGGCGCGAGCGACCCCGTGATCGCAGGGCGTGCGAACGGGAGCTGGCCGACGATGATGCCGAGCGCGACAGCCGCCGTCAGCAGTGGAATCGCGGGCACGAGCCAGTGGATGCCCCACGCGGCTGCAGCTGCGGCTGCGGCGGCAATCAGCCCGGGAAGCCACGCGAGCGTGGATCGCGTATCGGCGGCGGCGGCGTTCATCCCCTCTATTCTGGCCGTCCTGCCCGACCTCACTTGATCGCCGAGCACAGGCAAAGTCCGGTTATGACGGCCTCAAAACGCGAATAACCCTGTGCTCGGCGAGGCGAGGCGCCCGAGGCGAGGCGGCGAGGCGAGGCGCCCGAGGCGAGGCGGTCGAGGGCCCCGGTCAGAGGGCGGCGAGGAGCGCGGAGCCGTTGGGTACGCCGAGACCGGTGCAGGCGTCCCAGCCCGGACCGGCATCGTACGCGCCGTTGTCGCCCTTCGTGATGTCGCGGAAGCCCGGCGCGACCTGTCCCGCGCTGATCGTGTCGTAGAGCTTCGGCTGGGCCAGACCCAGTGGTCTGCCGGTCGACTGGACGAGCCGCGCGATCAGCGCGGCCCACAGCGGAGCGACCGCACTGGTGCCGCCGATCACGATCTCCTGCCCGTCGACGAGGATGCGGTAGCCGGTCTGCGGGTCGGCGTCGGCAGCCACATCCGGAACCCCGCGACCGGACGCCTGGGCCGAGGTCGGAACTCCGACATTCGCCTGCCACGCCGGTCGCGGGAAGGTGTCGCTCACGCCGCCGCCGGTCGCTCCGTTGCCCGGCCCGTTGTTCCACACGGTTTCCGACCGCACGGTGGCTGTCGAGGCGTCCGCGTTGAGTCGAGTCCCTCCGCACGCCAGTGCGTGAGGGCTGGATGCGGGGAAATCGACGTGCGGGCGACCATCGGTCTCGCGATCCGAGCTTCCGTCGTCTCCGGCGGCCGCCGTGGTTGTCGCACCGAGGGCCGCCGCGTCGACGAGCGCCTGGTCGAAGGCCGTGCGGGCCTGAGCGGTCCACTGGTCTTCGCTCTGGCCCCAGCTGATGCTGATCGCCGCAGGTGTGGGGGTCGCGTGCGCAGCGGTGACGACGGCATCGAGGAACCCGGCGTCGGTGTTGGGCGCGAAGTAGACGATGATGTGTGCGCCCGGTGCGAGGGCGCCGGCGACCTCGATGTCGAGGAGCACCTCACCGTCTGCGCCGTTCGGGTCCTGGCCGGGCACGTTCGTCGCGCCGTCGACCCCGACCGCAGTCACTGTCGGCGGCGTGATCCCGAGACCGCCGAAGTAGGCGTCGAGGTCGCTCTGCGCGAAGCCGCCCCCGAGTTCGATGATCGCGATGGTGGTGCCGGAGCCGTCCGTGTTCGGGGGGAACGAGTAGATCGCGCCCAGTTCGATCGGCGTGTAGCTGGTGTTCACGGCTGCCGGCATCGCGACGCGGAAGAGCGCGCGCGCCTGTGGCCGGTCGTCGAGTCCGATCACAGCGGTGACGACCCCGCTGAGTACGGAGGGCACGCTGAGTCCGCCGGTGCGGTGCCGGTGGGTGACCGCGTTGTCGTTCGCGTCGACGCTGGTGGCGAGGCCGAGGTCGGTGCCGAACACCCGGCTGAGGAGGGCCGCCGTGCCGGACACCCTGACCCGTCGATCGGCCACGCTGCTGTCGATCACCGTGACGCCCAGCGACTCGAGCGTCGATGTGACGAGTTGGAGGTCGGCCGGGTCGGCGCCGTACCGGGCAGCGAACTCGTCGGGCGGAAGCGGATTCGTGAGCACGTCTTCCGGAACTTCTGCGCGACGACGGACGATGAGGGTCGCCTGGATCGGTGTCTCGGGCGGAAGCGGCTCCGAGGAGGTGACTCCGGGAGCGGGGGCCCGCTCGCTTCCGGGGAGCGGCGTCAGGTCGAGCGGTTCGTTCTCGTGTGGAGTGGCCATGTCCCCGGTCTACCACCGCTCACCGACACCCGACACCCTGAACGGCCTATCGCCAGCTGGGTAGCCAGATGTGCAGCTGCCAGAACCAGAACGGAACCTGCTGGGCAGTCCAGATCGAATAGAAGAACACACTCACCGCAGCCGTGATGGCGAGGTAGATCGCGACCGTGAGGATGCCGCGCTTGCGCCGCCACGCCGCATCCGTCGGCTTGCCGAGAATCAGCGCGATGACGAAGGTCAGCGCCAGGATCAGGTAGGGCTCGAACGCGATCGTATAGAACTGGAACACCGTGCGGTTGATGTACAGCAGCCACGGCAGGTAGCCGGCGGCCACGCCGGTGAGGATCAGACCGACACGCCATTCGCGGTATCGGATGAGCCGGTAGACCAGGTAGAAGACAGCCGCGGCCGCAGCCCACCAGATCAGCGGATTCCCGACCGAGGTGATGGCGGAGGAGCACGACGATGACGTGCAGCCGTCCTGTCCGAGCACGGTTCCCTGGTAGTACATGCTCGTCGGCCGGATCATGAAGAGCCAGGTCAGCGGGTTCGCCTGGTACGGGTGCGGCACGTGCAGGTTGATGCTGTAGTTGTACATCTCCGTTTGGTAGTGCCACAGGTTCTGGAGCCAGTGCGGGACCCAGGCCAGTACGCCCTCCCAGGGCTTGCCGACCGTGGTGGCCCACGACCGGTCGTAGCCGCCTTTCGTGACGATCCAGCCCGACCAGGTCGCGACGTAGCTGACGAGAGCGATGGGGACCATGAGCACGAAGGTGGCAGGTGCCTGCTTGAGGATGCTGCCCGAGATCCAGAACGGCAGGCCGGCGCGGCGCCTGGCCACCGCATCCACGATCACCGTGTAGATCGCGAAGATCGCGAGGAAGTACAGCCCGGTCCACTTGACACCGGCGCACAGCCCGCACAGGATGCCCGCCGCGATCAGCCAGGGACGCCACCAGACCACGGGGCCCCACGCCGGTTCGCCGGTCCGCCTTTGCTCCGCGACTTTCGCGGCGAGGCGTGTTGCGTGCCAGTCGCGGTCGAGAAGGATGCACCAGAAGGCGAGCAGGGCGAAGAGCATCACCGAGTTGTCGAGGATCGCGACGCGGCTCATCACGATCGCGTGCCCGTCGATCGCCATCAGGAACCCGGCGATCACGGCCAGGATGGTCGAACGGAACAGTTTGCGCGCGATGAGCATGAGCACCACGACCGCGAGGATGCCGACGACCGCCGTGCTGACGCGCCAGCCGAAACTGTTCCCCGCACCGTAGGCCGCGAGCCCCAGCGCGATGATCCACTTGCCGAGCGGAGGGTGCGCTACGAACGACGGCGCCGTTGCATAGATGTTCGTGTTGCCGTCGTTGAAGCTCAGGTCTGCTTTGTCGGGCCAGCTGCCCTCATAGCCGAGATGCAGGAGCGTCCAGGCGTCCTTCACGTAGAAGGTCTCGTCGAATACCAGGGCGTGCGGGTTCGCCAGGTTCCACAGTCGGAGCACGGCCGCGAGCAGGGTCACCGCCAGCGGACCGCCCCAGTACCAGAGCTTCAGGCGCAGCGGAGTCCGCAGGGTGCGCGCCCACCAGTGGTCGAGGCGGCTGCCGGTCGGTTCGGCGACGACGGCGTCGAAGCCGATTGTGGGAGTCCTGGTCACGCTGCAATGTTAGTGAGGTCCGCCTGTCAGACTGGGCTGATGATCATCCTCGCCGCCACTCCCATAGGCAATCTGAAGGATGCGTCGATGCGTCTGGTCGAGACGCTCGGCACGGTCGGGATCGTCGCATCCGAGGACACGAGGGTCACGCAGCGACTGCTTGCGGGCCTCGGGGTGGAGAACCGGCCGCGGCTCATCGCCCTGCACGATCACAACGAGCGCGACCGCGCTGGGGAGCTGGTCGAGCTGGCACGGGAGTCGGATGTGCTGGTCCTCAGCGACGCGGGCATGCCGACCGTGTCCGACCCCGGCTTCCACCTGGTCGAGGCCGCGGCCGCCGCCGGGGTTGCCGTGACAGCGCTGCCCGGCCCGTCGGCCGTGATCACCGCGCTCGCCGTCTCCGGCCTCCCGACCGACCGTTTCACTTTCGAAGGATTCCTCCCGCGCAAACAGGGCGAGCGGATGAGCGCGTTGCGCGCTCTCACCGGCGAGCGCCGCACCATGGTCTTCTTCGAGTCGCCGAACCGGCTTGCCGCCGCGCTCGCCGATGTCGCCTCGGTGCTGGGCTCCGACCGCCGGGTCGTCGTCTGCCGTGAACTCACGAAGATGTTCGAGGAGGTGCGCAGAGGGACCGCCGCCGAGCTGGCGGCGTGGGCGGCGGATGGCGTTCGCGGTGAGATCTGCATCGTCGTCGAGGGCGCACCCGAGGCCGTCGCCGACCTCGAGACCGGCGTCGAGCAGGTGCTGGCTCTGGTCGCGGCGGGCACGCGCCTCAAGGACGCATCCGCCGAGGTCGCCGAGGCGACCGGGCTCGGCAGGCGCGACCTCTACCAGGCGGCGCTGGCCGCGCGCGTAACAGCCGCCGAAGGGGCTCGCCCGCGCCCGTAGGATAGTCAGCATGTCCGACGGCTCTTCGTTCTACATCACCACGCCGATCTTCTACGTGAACGATGTTCCCCACATCGGGCACGCGTACACCGAGGTCGCCGCTGATGTGCTGGCCCGGTGGCACCGCCAGGCCGGCGACGACAGCTGGCTGCTCACGGGCACCGATGAGCACGGCCAGAAGATCCTGCGCACGGCGACCGCCAACGGCACGACGCCGAAGGAGTGGGCCGACCGCCTCGTGCACGACGAGTGGCTGCCGCTGCTGAAGACGATCGACATCGCGAACGACGACTTCATCCGCACGACGGACGAGCGGCACGAGAAGAACGTCCAGCTGTTCCTGCAGAAGCTCTACGACGACGGCTTCATCTACGCGGGCGAATACGAGGCGCTGTACTGCGTCGGCTGCGAGGAGTTCAAGCCGCAGAGTGAGATCGTCGACGGCACCGGCGAGTACGTCGGCCAGAAGGTGTGCGCCATCCACTCGAAGCCGCTCGAGCTGCTGCAGGAGAAGAACTATTTCTTTCGCATGAGCGACTTCGCCGAGAAGCTCCTCGACCTGTACGACTCCCGACCGGACTTCGTGCAGCCCGACGCGGCGCGCAACGAAGTCGTCTCGTTCGTGCGCCAGGGCCTGTCCGACCTGTCGATCTCCCGGTCGAGCTTCGACTGGGGCATCAAGGTGCCGTGGGATGAATCCCACGTCGTCTACGTCTGGTTCGACGCGCTCCTCAACTACGTCACCGCTGTCGGCTACGGCCAGGACGACGAGCAGTTCGCGCGCCGCTGGCCGGCCACCCACATCGTCGGCAAGGACATCCTCCGCTTCCACGCCGTCATCTGGCCCGCAATGCTGATGGCCGCGGGGCTCGAGGTTCCGAACCAGGTGTTCGGTCACGGCTGGCTGCTGGTCGGCGGCGAGAAGATGTCGAAGTCGAAGCTCACCGGCATCGCCCCGACGCAGATCACGGAGACGTTCGGCTCGGACGCCTTCCGCTACTACTTCATGCGCGCCATCAGCTTCGGACAGGACGGCTCGTTCAGCTGGGAGGATCTCGCGGCCCGCTACCAGGCGGAGCTCGCGAACGGTTTCGGCAACCTCGCCTCGCGGGTGATCGCGATGGTCTCGCGCTACTTCGACGGCATCGTGCCACCGGCGGGCGACTACGACGCGGCCGACCTGGTGGTGCAGGATGTGGTGGCCAAGGCCGTAACAGACGCGGATGCGGCGATGGGCGGCCTCGCCATCCACGATGCGCTCTCAGCGATCTGGACGATCGTCGACGAACTCAACGGGTACATCACGACCCAGGAGCCGTGGTCGATCGCGAAGGACGAGACCCAGCGCGAACGCCTGGGCACCGTGCTCTACACGGCCGCGGAAGGCCTGCGGGCGCTCGCCGTCCTGTTGTCGCCGGTGCTGCCCGCCGCCACGGAGCGGCTCTGGGAATCGCTCGGTGCGGGTCAGGAGCTGGGTCCCCTCACTGCGCAGCCGATCCGCGACGCGGGCCGGTGGGGCCAGCTCGCGGCGGGCACGACCGTCAATGGGCTCGAAGCGCTGTTCCCCCGGATCGAAGCGACCGTTGTCTGACGAGTCCCACATCCGTCACCGGCACAAGGCGGAGGGCCGCGATCTGAGCTATCCGCCCCTGCCGGAGGCGCTCGTGGTCGGCGTGTACGACAACCACACGCACCTCGAGATCTCGGACGGCGACGATCCTCTCGACTACCGCGAGCAGCTGGACCGCGCATCCAGTGTCGGCGTGCGGGGAGTCGTCCAGGTCGGCAACGATGTCGAGACGTCGCGCTGGTCGGCCGACATGGCGGCGATCGAGCCGCGGATGCTCGCAGCGGTCGCTGTCCACCCGAACGACGCGCCCGACTACGCGGCGCGCGGCGAACTCGACGATGCACTCCAGATCATCGCGGAACTGGCAGGGCGGCCGCGGGTCCGTGCCGTCGGCGAGACGGGGCTCGACTTCTTCCGCACCGACGAATCCGGGCGCGACGCCCAGTTCCGCTCGTTCGAGGCGCACATCGAGATCGCCAAAGAGAACGATCTCGCGCTCCAGATCCACGACCGCGACGCGCACGACGACGTCATCCGAACCCTGAGGCGCGTCGGCGCCCCCGAACGCACGGTCTTCCACTGCTTCTCCGGCGACGCAGAGCTTGCCCAGCTCTGCGCCGACAACGGCTGGTACATGTCGTTTGCGGGAAACGTGACGTTCAAGAACGCGGGGCAGCTGCGCGAGGCCCTCGAGGTGGCGCCGCGCGCCCTGCTCCTGGTGGAGACGGATGCACCGTTCCTCACGCCGATGCCGTATCGCGGCCGCCCCAACGCGCCCTACCTCATCCCGCACACCTTGCGCGCCATGGCCGAGCACCTCCGCACCGACGTCTCGATGCTCGCCGCCCAGATCTCGTCGAACACCGAGCTCGTCTACGGTCGCTGGGATTCCGAGCCTGTCGCATCGCCGCCGACCACCCCCATCGGGTCCGTCGCATGACCGACGTCCGGCTCCTGGGGCCGGCGGAGATCCGCGACCTGGCGGAGCTGCTCGACGTGACGCCCACCAAGAAGCTCGGCCAGAACTTCGTGATCGACGCCAACACCGTCCGGCGCATCGTGCGGGTAGCCGGCGTCGAGGCGGGTGACAGCGTCGTCGAGGTCGGCCCCGGACTCGGGTCGCTCACGCTGGGCCTGCTCGAGGCCGGAGCATCCGTCGTCGCCGTCGAGATCGACGGGCGGCTCGCGCGCCAGCTGCCGGTCACGGTCGAATCGCTCGCGCCGTCCGCCGCCGGCCGACTGAGTGTCGTCCACCGCGACGCGCTCACCGTCACCGAGCTCGCCGGCGAGCCGACACGGCTGGTGGCGAACCTTCCGTACAACGTGTCCGTCCCTGTGCTGCTTCATTTCCTCGAGCATTTCCCGAGCATCCGCACCGGTGTGGTCATGGTGCAGGCGGAGGTCGGCCAGCGCGTCGCAGCTGAGCCCGGTTCGAAGGTGTACGGGTCGCCGAGCGTGAAGGCCGCGTGGTACGGGCGCTGGCGGACCGCCGGCACCGTCAGCCGCCAGGTCTTCTGGCCCGTCCCCAACGTGGACTCCATCCTGGTCGGCTTCGAGCGTCACGAGACGGAGCCGGGCGATGAGGCACTCCGGGCGCGCACCTTCGCGGTCGTCGACGCGGCCTTCCAGCAGCGGCGGAAGATGCTCCGGCAGTCGCTCTCCAGCGTGTTCGGCGACGCTGCGAGCGCATCCGCCGCCCTCGTGCGAGCGGGCGTCGAACCGACCGAACGCGGCGAGCAGCTGACCGTCGACGACTTCATCGCGATCGCGCGGGAGATCTGAGCGCTGCGAGGGCTGTAGGTTGGAAGCATGACCTCCGAGGCCTCGCTCCACATGGTGCACGCCAGGGCGCCGGGCAAGATCAACGTGTTCCTCCGGGTCGGGGCTGTCATGGACGACGGGTACCACGACGTCGCAACGGCCTATCAGGCGGTCTCCCTCTACGAAGATGTCCGCGCCTACCCTTCCGATGATTTCTCGGTTTCTTTCAGCGGCACGATCGACTCGTCGGGCCTGCCGACGGACGGCAACAATCTCGCCATCAAGGCGGCACGGATGCTCGCCCGCAAGGCCGACTACCGGGGTGGCGTGCACCTGGAGATCGAGAAGCACGTGCCCATCGCCGGGGGGATGGGCGGCGGCTCCGCGGACGCCGCAGCGACCCTGCTGGCCTGCGACGCGCTCTGGGGAACGGACTGCACCAAAGAGGAGCTGCTGGCACTCGCATCCCGGCTCGGCGCCGACGTGCCGTTCGCACTCATCGGGGGCACGGCGATCGGCACAGGGCGCGGTGACCGTCTCAGCCCCGCGCTCGCCAAGGGCCAGTTCCACTGGGTGCTGGTGCTGCCCGAAGAAGGCATGAGCACGCCCGAGGTCTACAACGAGCTCGACCGGCACCGCGAACGCCACTCGCAAGACATCTTCCCGGCGCAGAAGCAGCCGACGGTCGACGCCAATGTGCTGCAGGCGCTGCGCGCGGGCGATCCGCGGATGCTCGCCGAAACGCTGGTCAACGACCTGCAGGCGCCGGCCATCCATCTCGCCCCCCACATCGGCGAGATCATCGAGCTCGGCGAGATGAACGGCGCGCTCGCCGGGATCGTCTCGGGCTCGGGGCCGACGGTGGCGTTCCTGACCGCGGACCTCGACAGCGCGCTCGACCTGCAGATCGCGCTGAGCGCATCCCGTCACACCGCCGTGAGGGCGACGGCGCCCGTGCACGGTGCGCGCATCCTCTCGGAGTAGCGCTCCGCACGCGTTTCGTCCCAGCGCACGAGATTGGCCCCAGCGCACGCACGCGTTTCGTCCCAGCGCACGCGTTTCGTCCCAGCGCACTCGTGCAACGAAGTGCGCTGGGACGAAGGAAGTGCGACGACCTACCTGGCCCGACAGGGCGCGACGCGACGAAGCCCCGCGCGAGCATCACTCACGGCGTGAGGTCGATCGCCGCCCGGAACCCGGTGCTCGGATCCATGTAGAACGGCGTCGAGCCGTGGTCGTGGGCGATCAGCCAGCGGTCGCCGACCCTGCGGAGGCCCAGCGTCGACCGGAACCAGAGGGTGAACGGCGAGTCGCTTCCCTTTGGCGTCGCCGACAGGCGATTGATGCTGTGGACGAAAGCGATGTCGTCGGCCGCCTCGACGACCGCGTCGGTGATGTCGAACCCGATCGGCCCGTCGAACGTGGCGAGCCACGCGCGCAGCCCCTCGACGTCGCGCCCCTGCGACGACAGGGGTGGCGCCAGCGAGAAGCTGACGAGATCGTCGGTGAACAGGGCTCCGAGCGATTCGGCGTCCCGTGCCCTCATCGCGCGCTCGCGTTCGGCCAGAACCGCCCGGATGTCGGTGTCTGCTGTCGTTGTCGTGGTGGTCATGATCTTCTCCTTCGTGTGCATCCGATCTGGACTTCCACAAGAGACGTCGAAGCAGACGTGTCGGTCTCGACGTATCGGGTGAGAAGATTCACCCAACGATGGAGGCAGTGATGAAGTACCTCATTCTCATCAACGGCAACCCGCAGTCCCGCGCCGCATGGGAGAGCTTCACCGACCAGCAGCGTGCCGAAGGGTACGAACTCTATGCCGAACTGCACGAGCGTTTGCGTGCATCCGGTGAGCTGGTCGCCGCCGAGGCGCTCACGGATCCGTCGCTCGCCGTGCGCATCCCCGCCCGTGACACGTCCCTCACCGCGACCGACGGACCCTTCGCCGAGGTGAAGGAGCAGCTGAACGGGTTCTACCTGGTCGACTGCGAAAGCCTCGACCGGGCCGTCGAGATCGCCGAATGGTTTCCCGAGGCCGCATACGGGCTGGTCGAGGTGCGGCCGGTGCTCAGCCTGGGCGGGCCTGACGTGTGAGCGGGCCGACCGAGATCGAAGCCCTGCTGCGTGAGCTCGCGCCGCAGGCCGTCGCCGCGCTGACCCGGAGGTACGGCGACTTCGACCTGTGCGAGGACGCAGTACAGGAGGCGCTGCTGAGCGCCTCGCAGACGTGGCCCGCGGCGGGCATCCCGGACAGTCCGCGCGGCTGGCTGATCACCGTCGCCTCCCGCCGGCGCATCGAACTATGGCGCGCGGATTCGGCGCGACGCCACCGTGAGGAGGCCGTGGCGTCGCTCGACGAGGCCGATGCGCCTGCACCGAGCTCGATCGACGACAGCCTCACCCTCATCATGCTCTGCTGCAATCCCGCACTCACGCCCACCTCCCAGGTCGCGCTCACCCTCCGTGCGGTCGGAGGACTCACGACAGCGGAGATCGCCCGTGCCTTCCTCGTGCCGGAGGCGACGATCGCACAACGGATCAGCCGTGCCAAGCAGCGCATCCGCGACGCGGGCGGGACGTTCTCGATGCCGGATGACGCCGAGCGCCCGTCGAGGCTCACGAGCGTCCGGCGGGTGCTCTACCTGATCTTCACCGAAGGCCACACCGCGAGCTCGGGCCGCGAGGCGACGCGGGTGGAACTGGCGGCCGAGGCCATCCGGCTGGCCCGGATGCTCCGCGAGCTGGTGCCCGAGGACGGCGAGGTGGTCGGGCTGCTGGCCCTGATGCTTCTCACCGACGCACGCCGGCCCGCCCGAAGCGGCCCCGACGGCGCCTTGATCCCGCTGGCGGCGCAGGATCGCTCGCTCTGGGACAAGGCCGCGATCGCGGAGGGGGTCGCGCTCATCAGCGACAGCCTCGCCAACACCTCGGTCGGGCCGTACCAGGTGCAGGCGGCGATCGCCGCCGTCCACGACGAGGCCCCCACCGCCGCCGACACGGACTGGAACGAGATCCTCGGGCTGTACGACGTGCTCGAACGCCTCGAGCCCGGCCCGATGGTCACACTCAACCGGATCGTCGCCCTGGCCGAGGTCGACGGCCCGGTCGTGGCCCTCGCCCAGCTCGAGAGCGTCGCCGACGGCGTCGGGCTCTCGGGTCATTACCGCGTCGACGTCGTGCGCGCACACCTGCTCGAGCAGGCCGGCGACCGGGACGCGGCCCGAGAGGCGTTCACGACGGCCGCGCGGCGCACGCTGAGCACCCCGGAACAGCGCTACCTCGAACAGCAGGCGCTGCGGCTCGCCGACGCGCGCTGAGCGCCGGCCGCCTGACTCGTGACTCCGGCGACGGAGTGCCGGGGCTCCAGGGATGTGCCGGGGCCCCAGGGATGCCGACCGAGCGGGCAGAGCGCATGTCGGGTTGAGACGATTCGTGTCGGAAGCGTTTCCACGCGATCAGCCAGGGTGGTCGGTCATCCCGGGGTGAATTTCACGGTATCGACGTGAGCGGCGACGCACCAAGCGCTGGACGGAAAACCGTCAACTCTTGACGGGGTCGGTGCGGTCTGCCCACGCACGAGTCGGGTCAGCGGGTCCGATCCGGCCGGCGGCCGCTCGGCGCGGACCTGTCCCGTGCCGCGCGCGCGAGGCTGCGCAACTCGCGCCGCGACGAGATTCGCAGCTTGGCGAGGATGTTTCGCACATGGAAGTTGACCGTCGTGACCGAGACGTAGAGATGTTCGGCGATCTCCTTGTTGGTCATGCCGGCGGCCAGCGCGTGCGCGACCTGGCGCTCTCGGGTCGTGAGGTCGGCGAACGGGTCGTCGCGGGTCGTCGGGAGAGCGGTCTCCGCCCCGGCGCGGCGCAGGGCCTCGAGTTGTTCGGTGCAGCGCGCGAGGTAGTCGGCGGCCCCGAGACGCCGGAAGACGGCGGCGGCGCGCTCCAGCAGGTCGACGGCCTCCGGATGCCGTCCTTCGGTCGCGAGGAGCCGCCCGGCATCCAGCATGGTCACCGCATGCGGGAAGGGGAGACGGGCGGATGCGGGGGAGTCGGCGGCGAGCAGGTAGGAGGTGATCGCCGCATCCGCGTGACCCTCCGCTTCGAGGACCCGGCCCTCCAGCCAGGAGAGCGATCCGTAGTAGGGCCGCCAGAGACGCGAGCGGTCGTCGCAGACCGCCAGCTCGGCCCTGGCTTCGTCGCTGCGGCCGAGGGCAGCGAGCGCGTCGATGCGGTAGGTCAGCCATCCGAGAGTGGAGGATGCGGCGGCTTCGCGGGTCGCCGGTTCCGTCGCGGCGAGCTGCGTCAGGCGGTCGCCGGCCGCGCGGGCCGCCTCGGCGCGTGCGATGAATGGCAGGTCGGTGTCGTAGGAGCCACTGATTCCGGGTCGGGCCTCGCCTGCGGAGGCCAGGCGCTCCTCGACGGCGCGGCCCTTTCCGCGCCCAGCCCGCACCAGTGTGGAGACCGTGAGGGCGATCGGCCACGCCGACAGGTCGGTCTCGTCCAGCGCGAGGGCAACGGCGGTGTCGGCGACGGTGACCGACTCGTCCCATTCGCCGAGGAGGAAGAGCACGTGGGCGTAGATCGACCGGCCATGGCCAGCCGTCCAGCTCGACGGGAACAGCCGGATGAGGTCGTTCGCGCGCTCCAGGTCGTCGAGGGCGCGATCGATGTCCCCGAGGCGGATGAACACACTGGCGCGCGAGACGAGGGCGTCGACGACGGCCGGGGATCCTGGTCCGTCCAGCAAGGTGTCGAGTTCGTCGACGCTCGCCGCGAGGAGTTCCGTCCGGCCCATGTGGGATGCCGCGGTGATCAGCCAGCCGAGCAGCCGCAGGAGTTCCTCGCGCGGCTGGACGAGCCAGCTCACGGCTGGGTCGGCGACCTCGTCGGGATGTGTGGGCGACGTCGCCAGGAAGGAGCGGGCTATGTCGATCTGGCCGAGGACGGAGCCGAAGTCGCGCGTCGCCATCTGCACCATCGGAAGAGCGCAGGCGACGTGCGCCCGCAGGACCCGCTCCTCGGCGCTGGTCGCCGGGGCCGCCTGGAGGGCGAGTCCGAGTGCGAGTGCCCCGGAGATGTTCCCGGTCAGCGTGCGGAGCTCCACCAGGATCGCGTCGCGCGGCGGGCTCGGCCGAAGCTCTTCGATCGCCGGCACCAGGTCGAAGATGCGCTCATGGAGCCGCGTCCGCAGAGCGAGCATCCCGATCTCGATGAGCGCCCGCTCCCTCTCGTCACCGGCAGTGGACAGGTGGACGGCCGACCGGGCGTAGCTCATGGCCTGGCCCGCGTGGCCCAGCTCCGCCGCCTCACGACTTGCGGCCATCAGCTCGGCGACGAGCGTCGGGTCGGCTCGGTCGGCGGCCTCGACGCGGTGGCGAAGTGCCCGGTGACCGGAGAGAACGGACGCAGCGACCCGGTGGATCTCGACGCGTCGCGCAACCAGCAGATCGGCGGTGATCGCATCCGCGAGGATCGCATGGGCGGGTTCCAGCCACACGACGCCGT
Organism: Leifsonia tongyongensis; assembly: GCF_010686705.1. Classification (GTDB taxonomy): domain Bacteria; phylum Actinomycetota; class Actinomycetes; order Actinomycetales; family Microbacteriaceae; genus Diaminobutyricibacter; species Diaminobutyricibacter tongyongensis. The sequence goes on from NZ_JAAGWY010000003.1 coordinate 327,846, forward strand.
CACGCACTTTCGATGCGACCAGGCCGCGTTCGATCGCCGTGTCGACGTCGACGACCAGTCCGAGTCGGTCCGCGATGGTGCCGTAGAAGGGAACGGGGATGGGGTCGCGCAGCACCGCGACGACTTCTGCCGCCGCGCGCACGGACGGGTCGGTTCCGTCCAGGGCAGCCGCGACGGCGCCCGAGAGGGGAACGGCCGCGTCGATCGGAATCTCCCATCCGGCCGGGTGGAGGGCTTCCGCGAACGATTCCCGCAGCTGCACGAGCAACACGTTCAGCAGCAGCGGCGAGCCCTGCGTCGCCTCCGTGAGCCGGGCGGCAGTGCGGCGCGAGACGGCGTGTCCGAGGATGCGGTTGGCGAGCTCCTGCGTGTCGTCGACGGTGAACGGGGTGAGGTCGATGCGCGCGCCGTTGGGCAGCGCGGCGGCCAGGCCGTCGAAGAGGGCGGATGCGTTTCCCGCGTTCGGTCGTGTCGCTGCGATGAGGAGGAACGGCTGGTCGACGAGACGACGCACGGTGAAGCGCAGGGCGCGCGCAGATGCTTCGTCGACCCATTGCGCGTCGTCGATGAGAATCGCGACGGGGGAGCCGATCCCGTCCACGGCGTCCAGGAGGAGCCGACCGACCGTGATGGCGCTGTCTGTCGGGTCCGGGGCGCGCACCCGCGATGCTGTGCGGGTGTTCAGACCGCGGACCAGGGTCTCCACGGTCGCGTAGCCCAGGTCGGATTCGAACGAGTCGGCATGCACCCGCACCACCGCCCAGCCGTCGAGGCGTGTGGCCACATCGGCGAGGAGGGTGGTCTTGCCGAGACCCGGCTCGCCGGTGACCAGCACGGCGCCGCCCTCGAGGAGCGCGCGCCCGGCGACCGTGAGGATGGACTCGCGGGGGAAGTCTCTGCCGATCAGCATGATGTCATCTCCCCACACGACGGCGGCGCGTCCAGCTCGGGTGGGATGCGCCGGTCGCTTCGAGTCTTTCACGGGCGCAACATTGCGCGGCAGCACCCATTCGGGGAGGGCGGCACGCGCGACTAAACTGGGGCATACATGGCACACCTTCTGGGCGCTGAGGCGCTCCACCTCGAGTACCCGACCCGCGTCATCTTCGACAGTGTGACCGTCGGGATCGATGAGGGCGACCGCATCGGCGTCGTCGGCCGCAACGGCGACGGAAAGTCGACCTTGCTCGCCCTGCTTTCGGGCCGCATCCAGCCCGACTCGGGTCGCGTGACCCGCCGTCGTGGGGTGAGCATCGGCGTACTCGACCAGGGCGACGAGCTCGACCCGTCGCTGACGGTGGGCAAGACTATCGTCGGCGAACTGGATGAGCATGTCTGGGCCGGCGACGCACGCGTGCGCGATGTGCTCGCCGGGCTGGTCTCGGACATCCGCTGGGATGCCCTGGTCGCCGACCTCTCCGGCGGCCAGCGGCGTCGTGTCGCCCTCGCGACCCTGCTGGTGCAGGACCTCGACGTGCTGTTCCTCGACGAACCGACGAACCATCTCGACATCGAGGGTGTCGCCTGGCTGGCGAATCACCTGAAGTCGCGCTGGCCGGCGAACGCGGGCGGTCTCCTCGTGGTCACCCACGACCGGTGGTTCCTCGACGAGGTCTCGACCGCCACCTGGGAGGTGCACGACCGCCTGATCGAGCCGTTCGAGGGCGGCTACGCCGCGTACATCCTGCAACGCGTCGAGCGTGACCGGATGGCCGCCGCCAGCGAATCGAAACGGCAGAACCTCCTGCGCAAAGAGCTGGCCTGGCTGCGCCGCGGAGCACCAGCACGCACCTCCAAGCCGAAGTTCCGGATGGATGCGGCTTACGAACTGATCGAGAACGAACCGCCGCCCCGCGACACCGTCGCCCTCAGCCAGATGGCCATGGCACGGCTCGGCAAGGATGTGGTGGATCTTCTCGACGCCACGGTCGTCTACCCGCCGAAGACGGTGCTCCGCGACATCGAGTGGCGGATCGCGCCGGGCGAGCGCACGGGCATTCTCGGGGTGAACGGCGCGGGCAAGTCGACGCTGCTGGGTCTCATCGCGGGGACCGTCACCCCGACGAGCGGCCGGGTGAAGCGCGGCAAGACCGTGAAGATCGCAACGCTGACGCAGCTGCTGGGCGATCTCGACGACATCCTCGACGAGCGGGTCAGTGCCGTCATCGCCGGCAAGCGCACCACGTATCTGGCCGGTGGCAAAGAGATGACGCCGGGGCAGATGCTCGAGCGCCTCGGCTTCACCAGCGCGCAGCTCTCTACGCCGGTCAAAGACCTCTCCGGCGGTCAGAAGCGCCGGCTGCAGCTGCTGCTGATCCTGCTGGACGAGCCGAACGTGCTCATCCTCGACGAGCCCACGAACGACCTCGACACCGACATGCTCGCCGCGATGGAGGACCTTCTCGACTCCTGGCCGGGCACGCTCATCGTGGTCTCGCACGACAGGTACCTCATCGAGCGGATCACCGACAACCAGTACGCGGTGATGGATGCGGCACTGCGGCACCTGCCCGGCGGCGTCGACCAGTACCTGGCGTTGCGTCGGTCCGAGTCGGCGGCGGCCACCACCGCCGCGTCGGATGCAGCCACCGCGACCCGGGCCGCCGCATCCGCCGCATCCGCTTCGCCCGCGCTGGCCGGCGCGGAGCTCCGCAACGCGCAGAAGGAGATCGCGTCGATCGACCGCAGGCTGGCGAAGCTCGCCGACCGGGTCGCCAGCACCCACGAGCTCCTCGCCGAGCACGACCAGAGCGACTACCAGGGCCTCGGGGTCCTCACCGACGAGCTCCGCAGACTCGAGAACGAGGTGGCGGACCTCGAGACGCGCTGGCTCGAACTGTCCGAACAACTGGAGCATTAGGACGGCAGAAAATGGTCACCCACGAGGTCACGAACCAGGTCCCGAGACGCGTCGGAGTCGACGAGTTCAGCACCAACACCGCCCTCGTGGAAGGCGTCCGACACTACGACGCGGGTTGGGCCGACGGTGAGCTCACGCGCGTCGGCACCCACGTCGGCACCGAGGAGTTCCAGCGCGACGCCGAGCTGGCGAACACCTGCGAGCCGCGCCTCGTCGCGTTCGATCGCGTCGGGAACAGGATCGACGAGGTCGAATACCACCCGTCGTACCATCGGATCCTCGCCCAAGCCGTACGCTCTGGCGCCCACACCTCGGCCTGGGCCGAGCCGAGACCCGGCGCGAACGTCGCACGCGCGGCGACCTTCATGCTGTTCGCGCAGATCGAGCCCGGCCACGCCTGCCCGATCTCGATGACCCACGCGGCGGTGCCTGCGCTCGCCGCGAATCCGGAACTCGCACAGCGCTGGAATCCACGCCTGCTCAGCCGCGACTACGACCCGAATCTGCGGCCCGGCAAGACGTCCGCACTGTTCGGGATGGCGATGACCGAGAAGCAGGGCGGATCGGATGTGCGGGCCAACACCACGCGCGCCGTCGATGCTGGTGACGGCAGCTGGCTCCTCACCGGCCACAAATGGTTCTGCAGCGCGCCGATGTCCGACGCCTTCCTGGTGCTCGCGCAGACGGATGCGGGGCTCGGCTGCTTCCTGGTTCCGCGCGTCCTCGACGACGGCACCCGCAATCCGTTCCTGATCCAGCGGCTGAAGGACAAGCTCGGCAATCGGTCGAACGCGTCGGCCGAGATCGAGTTCGACCGCACGGTCGGCTTCCTCGTCGGGGAGGAGGGTCGAGGCGTGCGAACCATCATCGAGATGGTCAACCGCACTCGGCTCGACTGCATCTTCGGGACGGCGGCCGGGATGCGGCAGTCGGTCGCCGAAGCGCTCTGGCATGTCCGGCACCGTCGCGCGTTCGGCGCCCTGCTGGTCGACCAGCCGGCCATGACCGCGGTGGTCGCCGACCTGGCGCTGGAGTCGGAGGCCGCGATCGCCGTCTCGCTCCGGCTCGCCCGTGCCCACGATGATGACGCATCCGACACGGACCGCGCGTTCCGAAGGCTGGCCACAGCGGTCACGAAGTACTGGGTCTGCAAGCGGGGGCCCGGCCACGCGTACGAGGCACTGGAATGCCTGGGCGGCAACGGCTACACCGAAGCGTTCCCGCTGGCACGCCGGTACCGCGAACAGCCGGTGATGGCGGTCTGGGAGGGGTCGGGCAACGTGATCGCGCTGGATGTCCTGCGCGCGATCACCCGTGAGCCGGACACGCTCGACGCCTTCGATGCCGAGGTCGCGACGGCCCGGGGAATCGACCCCGTCTTCGACGCCCACCTCGAGTCCACGCGGTCGCTCGCGCGGTCGGTCGCCGGCGGCGACCTCGCCGCAGCTCAGGCGCGCCGTCTCGTCGGAGCCCTCGCGCTCACCCTGCAGGCGTCCCTGATGCTCCGCACGGCCCCGGATGCGGTCTCCCGCGCCTTCGTCGCCGCCCGCCTCGGCGAACACCGCTCCACCCTCTACGGCGAGCTCGACCCGGGGACAGACGTCGCTCCCATCCTCGCCCGCGCCTGACCCGCCTGACCCGCCCGCCCAGTCCGCCCAGTCCGCCGAGAGTCACCGGCGTAGCCGAGCTGACCCGGCAGAGCAGCGACTCTCGGCGGTAAGGGTGATTCTCAGCGGCTGCAGCGCGCCAGGGTGGGGGCTCAGACGGGCTGGGGCTCGTCCGCCGTGGCGCCGATCGCGCGGTAGAACTGGTCGACCGCCTTGCGGTTGTACGCGTGGTAGTCGAACACGCTCGCTGGGACCTCGCCACGCAGGAACGCCGCCATCCCGTCCGCCACGCCCTCGTCCGTCTGTGGCACGACCATGCCCGACCCGGCGGGCAGGGCGTTCTTCGCCGACGCGAACTCCACGGTGACGATCGGCAGGCCGAGTACGAGCGCCTCCAGGATGACCATCGGCTGGCCCTCGTAGTCGCTGGAGAGCACGAAGCAGTCGGCGTGGGCCATGATCACGTGCGGGTTGCGCTGCATGCCGGTCAGGAACACCGCGCCGGTGAGCCCGAGTTCGGCGATCAGGGCGTTCAGCTCGTCCTCCAACGGGCCGGAGCCCACGATGACGAGGCGGGTCTGCGGGTTCGCCGCATGCACGGTTGCGAACGCGCGGATGAGCCGACCCTGGTTCTTCTCGGGTGAAAGCCGCCCGACCGTGACGAACGTGGTGACGTCGTCGTCGGGCGAAAGCAGGGCTTCGGCCCACGCGGGAACCGTGCCCGTCTCGTCGTCGAAGCTCGCCGCTCGCAGATCGGCGACCGAGTATTCGAGGATGTGGTCCGCATCCACCGTGTTCAGAGCCGAGACGAACTTGCGCGGGTCGGCATACTCGGCGAGCTCGCGGCGGTTGATGTCCGACAGAGTCGGGGAGACCGACACGAGGTGGTCGTACTGCTCGTAGAGCGTGAAGATCTGGGTGAGGCTGTGCAGCATCCGCTTCCGCCCGTCGATCTCGCGGTGTGCATCCGACGCCAGGTCGTTATGCAGCCAGATCGACCGTTTCGCGTCGGGGGAATGCAGCAGCAGGGTCGCCCAGAACGGACCGTAGCCGCTGAAGTCGACGACGTACTCGAACACGCTGTCACCGAAGCAGCGTGTCCACTCGTCGTTCCAGAGCTCGTCCTGCAGCGGGTGGTCACGGTGTTCGGCGATCCGGCCGCGCCGGAAATGGAGGTGGCGGGCCAGATGCCGCGCCTTGGGCCCGTTCATCCCGCCCACCCGCGGGAACTGCCGTACCTCGGGGTTGATGGCCCGCTGTTTGGCTATCGCCGCCGGCGACGTGCTCTGGGCGAAGAACGCCGAGACGTCGTACACCGAATGGTCGATGTTGTTCAGCAGGTTCAGCACGGAAGTCGTGATGCCGTTCGGTTGCATCCCGCCGAGGTAGAGCAGGATCGACGTGCGGCCGTCCGAGTGGTCGGTGCGCAGTCGGTAGCCGTCCGTCTTGCCGCGGAAGACGATGTCGACCACGCGATCGGAGGCGTGCCCGTCCTCGGAGCCGCAGTACTCCTGCTGCATCCGGAGGTACCGTTCGCGGTGCCCAGCGGGGATGGCGTCGCCGTCCTCTGCGATCGTCTTCAGCGTGTCGCCCAGTTCGTGAGCGGTCATCGCCACGGGTCCGGGCCACTGGTCGGGTTCCAGGTAGAGGCCGCGGGTGTCGTTGTAGTCGGCGAGATCGGGAGCGAAGAAGGCGACGGGCCTACCTGTCTCGAGGAAGTCGAAGAAGATGCTGGAGTAGTCGGTCACCAGGATGTCGGTGGCGCCGAGGATCTCATTGGTCGGCAATTCGTTCGGCACGAGCATCCGCTTCAGTTCGGGCCGCGTGTGCGCGAGGCGGTGCACGATCTGGTGCGTCTTCAGGAGCACGGCGTATCGGCTGGTGTCGATCCGGCTCTCGACGGCCGCGACATGGGTCAGCAGGTCGTCGATGTCGTCGTTCGGCTCCGAGAAGGATGTGCCCTTCCAGGTGGGTGCATACAGGATGACCTTGCGGTCGCCGAGCGGGATCCCCGCCTCGACCAGCTTGCTCCGGATGCTCGCCCGCCCCGCCTCATCCAGCCGCTGGCGGTCGATCCGGGGATAGCCCTCGTCGACGATGGTGCCGCGGTAGATGCCGCGGAGCTTGTATGCCGTCTCGTACATCTGGTCGGCCATGAACGGGTTCGCGGCGAGCAGGTAGTCGGCGGCGACGAAGTTGCGGATGATGTTCGCCGTCGCCAGCGCGCCGTCTTCGATGTCGTAGCCCATCCGCTTGAGCGGGGTGCCGTGCCACGTGTTGAGGTACACCTGGCCGTCGCGCTTGCTGAAATCGGGAGGGAAGGTCGCATTGTTGACGAGGTAATTGCTCGTCGCCAGCGCGCGCAGGTAGGCGGGAGAACCGTAGCGGACGAAGGTCACGTCAGATCGGCCGGCGAATTCAGCGATCGTGGACGCGTACTGGTCGAAATCGGAGAGCACCCAGGTGTGGGTGAGGTGCGAAAGATCGGGTGACGCGAGGAGCTTCCGGAAGATCGCCTCCGGGTTGCAGAGCATGCCGTTGCCGGAGAACGACTCGTAGAGGACCGACCCCGGCACGATCGGCTGGCGACGCCAGTACGCGTGGATCTCGAAGCGGGCGGCGCGCTTGACACGGGAGGGCAATCGTTTCAGGCGTGACAGTCTCATCGCCTCCGATTGTATTGGCGCGGCATAACGGTCTCCTGTGAGCCGCCTATGCCGGTACGTCCTCTCGCGCAGCGCAGCCATGTCGCGCCGGGCGGGGACCGGCGCGACCAGAAGCTCAGTCGAAGCCGAGGGACAGCCGCCGCAGGAGTCCCGCGAGCCGTTCCTGGTCGCTTGTCGACAGTGACGACAGGAGCTCGGCCTCCGCGTCGACGAGGCGGGTGATCGCTGCATCCACGCGAGTAAGTCCCTGGGGCGTCATGTGCACCAGGATGCCGCGCCCGTCGTTCGGGTCGGTGCGACGTTCGACCAGACCGCGCTCGACGAGCCGGTCGATCCTGTTCGTCATCGTCCCGCTGGAGACCAGGGTCTGCTGCAGCAACGCCTTCGGGCTCAGCTGATACGGCGCGCCCGCACGGCGGAGTGCCGAGAGCACATCGAACTCCCACGAGTCCAGGTCGGACCGTGTGAATGCCGTCTTGCGTGCGCGGTCGAGGTGCTTCGACAGCCGCGCAACCCTCGACAGGACCTGCAAAGGCGAGAAGTCGAGGTCGGGGCGTTCTCGCATCCACGAGTCCACGATCCGGTCGACTTCGTCGCTTGCATCAGGCATTTCACCATGCTATTTCTTCGCCCTCCGGTTTGGCCGACAGGTGCCCGTTGCGGCCGCGCGCGTCCGGGTGCGACGTCGCCGTCTGGCAAACTGGGGGATGCGAACGATGTAGTGCTCGCGGTCCGCCTTGGTGTAATGGCAGCACGACAGCCTTTGGAGCTGTTAGGTCCAGGTTCGAGTCCTGGAGGCGGAGCCACGCGAACCCGTGACGGCGTTTCGTCGCGGCTGAGAGGAAGAGACCACGCATGACCGATGCACATCTCGCGATCGTCGTCCTGGCGGCGGGCCAGGGCACGCGAATGAAATCCGCCACACCGAAACTCCTCCACCCGCTCGCCGGCGTGCCGATCGTGAGCCATGTGCTGGCGACCGCCCGCGCCCTCGACGCCGCGCATGTCGTCACCGTGGTGCGCCACGAGCGTGACCGGCTCGTCGAGGTGATCGAAGCCGACCTTCCCGAGAGTGTGATCGTCGACCAGGACGACGTCGCCGGCACCGGGCGTGCAGTCGAAATGGCCGTCGCAGCGCTTCCCGCCGACTTCGACGGTGATGTGCTGGTCGTGAACGGCGACGTCCCGCTCCTCGACGCCGACACCCTGTCGTCGTTGATCGCGGCCCACCGTTCCGGCGGCGCCGCCGCGACCATCCTGTCGAGCTTCCCGGCCGACGCATCCGGATACGGGCGCATCGTGCGGACCCCCGAAGGCCACCTCGACCGCATCGTCGAGCACAAGGACGCCACAGAGGCCGAACGCGAGATCGGTGAGATCAATGCGGGCATCTACCTATTCGGGCTGTCGGCGCTGCGCGACCAGCTGGCGTCGCTGACGACCGACAACGCGCAGGGTGAGAAGTACCTTACCGACGTGATCGAACTGCTGCGCCGTGCCGGCTCGGAGGTCGACGCCCTTCCGGTGTCGGAGTCGTGGCTGGTCGAAGGGATCAACGACCGGGCCCAGCTCAGTGAGGCGGCTGCGAAGCTCAATGCGCTGCTCGTGCGCGGCTGGCAGCTGGCGGGTGTCACCGTGCAGGACCCGGCGACCACCTGGATCGACCTGAAGGCGAAGCTCGCCGAGGACGTGACCCTGCTGCCCGGCACCCAGATCCTCGGTGCGACGGTGATCGCACGCGGCGCGACCGTCGGCCCGGACACGACACTCCTCGACTGCGAGATCGGCGAGAACGCCCGCGTCAACCGCACCGACGCGACCCTCTCGGTCATCGAATCGGATGCGACCGTCGGCCCGTTCGCCTACCTTCGCCCCGGAACCTACCTGGGCGCATCCGGCAAGATCGGGACCTTCGTCGAGACCAAGAACGCGCGCATCGGCTCAGGGACGAAGCTCGCGCACTTCAACTACGTCGGCGACGCCGAGGTGGGGGAGAAGTCGAACCTGGGCGCCGGCGTCATCACGGCGAACTACGACGGCGTCAACAAACACCGCACCGAGATCGGCTCCCACGTGCGCGTCAGCACCAATACCGTGTTCGTCGCTCCCGTTAGGATGGGGGACGGAGCCTACACCGGCGCAGGCACGGTCGTCCGTAAGGACGTCCCACCGGGCGCACTCGCCATCACGGTAGCTCCGCAACGCAACATCGAGGGCTGGGTCGCCACGAAACGCCCTGGCACCGACGCCGCACGAGCTGCGGAAGAGAGCGGGGAATAGGTGTCAGGAATCACGGCCACCGGGCAGAAGCGACTGGTTCTGATCTCGGGGCGTGCACATCCCGCCCTGGCGCAGCAGATCGCCGACGAGCTCGGAAGCGACCTGGTTCCCACCGACGCCCGCACCTTCGCGAACGGCGAGATCTACGCGCGCTTCGATGAGAGCGTGCGCGGCTCCGACGCGTTCGTCATCCAGTCGCACACGTCGCCCATCAACGAGTGGCTGATGGAACAACTGATCATGGTGGATGCGCTCAAGCGGGCATCCGCCAAGCGCATCACCGTCGTCGCACCCTTCTACCCGTATGCGCGCCAGGACAAGAAGGGCCGCGGCCGCGAGCCCATCTCGGCACGCCTGGTCGCCGACCTCTTCAAGGTGGCCGGAGCCGACCGGATCATGTCGGTCGACCTGCACGCGGCGCAGATCCAGGGCTTCTTCGACGGCCCGGTCGATCACCTGTTCGCCATGCCCGTGCTCCTCGAGCACATGCGCAACGAACTCGACCCGACGACCCTCACCGTCGTATCGCCGGACATGGGGCGCGTGCGTGTCGCGGATGTCTGGAGCGACCGGCTCGGAGTGCCACTCGCCATCATCCACAAGCGTCGTGACCCGCTGGTTCCGAACCAGGTCTCCGTGCACGAGATCGTCGGCGAGGTCAGCGGTCGCGTCTGCCTGCTCGTCGACGACCTGATCGACACGGGGCGCACCATCGTCAAGGCGGCGGAAGCCCTCAAGGCGGCCGGCGCGATCGGCGTCGTCGTCGCCGCCACCCACGCCGTCTTCAGCGACCCGGCGGTCGAGCTTCTCCAGAGCGATGCGATCGACTCGGTTGTCGTCACCGACACGCTTCCGCTGCCGGAGCACAAGCGGTTCGAGAAGCTGACGATCCTCCCGATCGCGCCGCTGCTCGCCCGCGCGATCCACCAGGTGTTCACCGAAGGCTCCGTCACGTCGATGTTCGACGGGGCTGCGTAGCGCCCACCCGCTGTCCCGGCGTTCACGCTGTCCTGCCTAGATGGCAAAAACTACGAGTGCGCCGCGCTGACACCCACCCTTCTTGACACCTTTCTGTGCATCCGCGCCCTTCGCGAGCCGCGCCACGTGTTCGTAGAACAGGAGTTCCGGGGCCGGATGCGGTCCAAAGTGGCCGAATCGGCCGGATCGGGTGCGCATCCGTCACTCTCGTCACACGAAGTCCTGAATTCCTGGACGGACGGACGGTACGGGCGACCGGGAAGCGTGGGCTGGATGGAGGCGGCCGGGCGGCGCCGGCTCAGCTGTTCGTGGCCGGCCGCGGCGGCCGCGGAGTCGTCGGGATGAGGCCGAGCGGAGCAACGAACCGCGCGTCGCCTTCCGTGTTGAGTGCGTAGCACTGCCAGCCCGGGCCGAACGGACCGAACAGCTCGAATCGTGCGGAGGAACTCTGCGCATCCGGGGTGTACTGCCGCACGTAGACGGAACACGTGCTCTCGGCCGTGGCCGACGACACCGAGACCGTGGTCAGCACTCCGGGAAGGATCAGCGCGAGCAGTCCGAGCACGACGACGGCCCTGGTCATGCTCTTCCTGCGGCGCCCGTGGAGGGGCTCGCCGAGCGGCTCGTACCCTGCGAGCTCCGGGTGGTCGTCGAACGTCATGATTCGAGTCTCAGTGCCGTACGAGCACTGACGCAACCCCCGCGGCACATGCGATGAGCGTCACCCCGGCGAGGATGCTCATCGGGAGCGCCGGTGCGGCGGGAGGAATCTGGTGTCCACCGTGGCCCGCGAGAGCGCGTCCGCGGACGTTTCCGTACAGCACTGCGCCGATCGCCGCGACGAGCAGGACGACGCCCACGACGGTCAGGGCGAGCTGACCGGAGACGAGCCCGCTCCGGAGAGCGAGCAGCGCGTTGACCGTGATGACGAGCGCCGTGCGCGTCCACGACAGGGCGGTGCGCTCGCCCTGAAGTCCCGGATCGCGGCCTGGCTCATCGCCGGGCTCCCTGGGGGGCATCGTCAGTGCACCGCGAGCAGTACTGCGATCACAGCGGCCACGGCGAGGACCACCGCAGACAGGAGCGGGATCGCGACCGTGGTGGGCAGTCGTCTGCCGTGCCGCATGGCGATCTCGTTGGCCCGCCAGCGCACGAAAGCGATGACGCTCAGTACTGCGGAGATGACGCTGAGTGCGACCGCGAGGACGACGATCACGTCGTGAGGGCCGATCTCGGTCGAGAACTGCTCGAGGACGACACCCCCGGCGAGGAGGGCGAGCGCGGTGCGCACCCAAGCCAGGAAGGTGCGCTCGTTCGCGAGCGAGAACCGGTAGTCGGGTTCCTCGCCTTCTTGTCGCCAACTCGGCTCGCGCACTAGTGAGAAGACCCCGTTGTCTGAATCTCGGAGCGGTCGCCCGACCACAGCGTGTGGAAGACGCCGTCTTCGTCGACCCGCTTGTAGGTGTGGGCGCCGAAGAAGTCGCGCTGTCCCTGCACGAGGGCGGCGGGGAGCCGCTTGGATGCGAGCGAGTCGTAGTAGCTCAGCGCGGAGCCGAACCCGGGCACCGGCACGCCTGAGAGAGCCGCAGTGGCCACGACGCGTCGCCACGCCGCTTCGCCCTCTGCCACGGCGTCCGCGAAGTACGGGGCTTCGAGCAGAGTAGCGATGTCGGGATTCTCGTCGTACGCGTCGGCGATGCGGTTGAGGAACTGCGCGCGGATGATGCAGCCACCGCGCCAGATTTTGGCGATCTTGTCCTTGTTGATGTTCCAGCCGTACTTCTCCGCGCCCGCGATGATCGCGTCGAACCCCTGGGCGTAGGCGACGACTTTGGATGCGTACAGCGCCTTGGACACGTCGTCGGCGAACGAGGCATCCACCTTCTGAATCTCCGGCCGGCTCTTCACGACGGACTGCACGGCGGCACGCTGCGTCGGTTTCGACGACACCGCGCGCGCGAACACCGCCTCCGCGATGCCTCCGACCGGGATGCCGAGGTCGAGCGCGTTCTGCACCGTCCACACACCGGTGCCCTTCGACCCCGCCTCATCGAGCACGATGTCGACGAACGGCTTGCCCGTCTTGGCGTCCACCTGGCGCAGCACCTCGGCCGTGATCTCGATCAGGTACGACTCGAGGTAGCCCTTGTTCCATTCGCTGAAGACGTCGGCGATGGCGGCGGGCTCGAGGCCGCCGACCGTGCGCAGCAGGTCGTATGCTTCGGCGATCAGTTGCATGTCGGCGTATTCGATGCCGTTGTGGATCATCTTGACGAAATGGCCGGCGCCGTCGGTGCCGATGTGGGTCACGCACGGCTCGCCTTCGGCGATCGCCGCGATCGAGGCGAGGATGGGGCCGAGGGTCTTGTAGGACTCCTCCGAGCCGCCCGGCATGATCGACGGGCCTTTCAGGGCGCCCTCTTCGCCGCCGGAGATGCCGGCACCGACGAAGTGGATTCCGGTCGGGCTGATGCGCTTCTCGCGGGCGATGGTGTCATGGAAGTTGGCGTTTCCCCCGTCGACGATGATGTCGCCGGGCTCGAAACGCTCGACGAGCTCGTCGATGACGGCGTCCGTGCCCGCCCCGGCCTGGACCATGATGATCGCGGTGCGCGGCTTCTGCAGCGAGGCGACGAAGTCGTCGATGGCCTCGCTCGCGACGAAGCCGGCCTCCGGATGTTCGCCGGTGAGTGTCTCCGTGCGCGCGAACGTGCGGTTGTACACCGCGACCGTGTTCCCTTCGCGCGAAGCGAGGTTGCGGGCGAGGTTGGAGCCCATCACCGCCAGACCGACGACTCCGATGTTGGCTTTTCCGACGGTGGACTCGGGCACGATCGACTCCTTCAGTGGATGGGGGTTTTGTTCCAGCGTAGCGGGAGGCTGCTGCGCCGTTCTGCTCGGTTACGGAAGACGGAAGGTCGCCCGCGGGATGTCCGAGACGAGCCGCTGGGCGATGGTGAAAGCGTCCTCTTCGCTGAGCTGGTGGGTCGCGACCAGCGACGACAGGTAGGCGGCATCCACGCGGCGGGACATGTCGTGGCGTGCGGGGATCGAGCAGAACGCCCTGGTGTCGTCGATGAAGCCGCTCGTCTTGGTGAACCCGGCGCTGTCGGTGACCGCCTGGCGGTAGCGGAGGATCGCGGCCGGTGTGTCGAGGAACCACCAGGGCGCCCCGGCGTAGACCGACGGGTAGAAGCCGGCGAGCGGAGCGATCTCGCGCGAGAACGTCGTCTCGTCGACGGTGAACAGCACCAGCCGGAACGTCGGGTTCGTGCCGAAGTCGCGCAGGATCGGCGTGAGCGGTCGGGTGAACGAGCCGACGTCGGGAAGATCGTGACCCGTGTCGGGCCCGTACGCGTCGAACGTCGGCCGGTGGTGGTTGCGGATGACCCCCGGGTGCAGCTGCATGACGAGGCCGTCTTCGCTGGACATCGCCGCGAGCTGGTAGAGCATGTTGCGCCGGTAGGCCGTGGCCTCCGCGGCGGTCAGCGGCCCCAGGAGCGCTTCACGGTGGAGGCGTTCGGCGTCGGATGCGTCGAGCGGCTCGGATCCCGCATCCAGCACGCCGTTGTCGGTCGCGGTCCCTCCGGCCGCGATGAACGCCTGCCGACGGCTGCGGAGGGCGTCGAGCAGCCCGCGGTAGGTCGAGCAGTCGATTCCGGAGCGCGCCGAAAGCTGGTCGAGTTTCCCGCCCCAGGCCGGTTCGTCCGGATGCATGTAGCGGTCGGCGCGGAACGTCGGGATGACGCTCGCTCCGAACGTCGGGTCGTCGCGCAGTGCGTGGTGCGCAGCAAGGTCGTCGGCGGGGTCGTCCGTGGTGGCGAGCACCGCGATCCGGAACCGCTCGATGAGCGCGCGCGGCCGGAACTCGTCGCGCGCGAGCGTCTCGGCGAGCTGGTCGTAGAGCTCGTCCGCGTTGGCGGCCGACGGCTGCTCGGTCAGGCCGAAGACCTCGTTCAGCTCGGTTTCGAACCAGTAGCGGACGGGCGTGCCGAGGAAGTCGTCCCAGTGTTCGCAGAGGCGCCGCCAGATGGACCGGCCGGATGGGCGGGCCGTGGCTCCGGCGCGTGCCACCCCGAGCTCGTCGAGGGGCACCCCGACCGCATGCAGCATGCGCAGAACGTAGTGGTCGGGGGTGATCAGCAGCGCCGCAGGGTCGGGGAACGGAGCGTCGTCGGCCAGCATGGCAGCGTCGATGTGGCCGTGCGGCGAGTAGATCGGCGCCTGGGCGACGGATGCGTGGAGGCGCCGCGCGAGGTCGCGCTCGATCGGTTCGATGGGGAACAGCCGGTCGGGATGCGGCGCAAGAGCAGTCATGATCGTCCTTTCACGTGGGGGGCGGGCCCCGTCGATGCGCGGATCGTGAGGTGGGTGGGGAGCGTCGCGCTCTGCCGGGCAGCGACGATCGAGTCGGATTCGAGACGGGAGAGCAGGATCGACACGGCGGTTCGCCCCGCCTGCTCGATCGGTGCCGTCAGGGTGGTGAGGGGCGGGCTGCAGAAGTCAGCCCCGAAGATGTCGTCGCAGCCGACGATGCTGATCTCGTCCGGAACGCTCACGCCGCGTTCGCGCAAACGCATCAGCATGCCGATCGCGAGCAGATCGTTGAAGGCGATGCACGCCGTCACGCCCGCGTTGAGCAGAGCGTCGGCAGCCGCGGCACCGGCGCTCTTCTTGGGTGTGAACGGCCCGATCCGCCGGACCGTGACGCCGTAGGCGCCGCCCGCCCGTTGGAGCGCGCGCCAGCGGCCTTCGTTCGGCCAGGAGGTCTCCGGGCCGGAGACATAGGCGATCTCGCGGTGCCCGAGGGAGACCAGGTGCCCGAGCGCCTGCTCCATCCCGCTCGGGGTGTCGATGAAGACGCTGGGGACCCCTCTGGTCTGGCGGTTGATCGCGACCAGGGGCAGTTCGGTGGCGAGAGTGGTGAGGCGTCTGTCGGTCAGGCGCGAGGCGGCGAGGATGGCCCCGTCGAAGGACCGGCGGAGCTTGTGCAGCATCCCGTCCTCGAATTCGTCGGACTCCTCGGTGTCGATGAGCAGCTGCGTGTACCCGGCCGCCTTGAGTTGCTGCTGCGTGCCGCGGATGATCCCGAAGTAGAACGGGTTGGTCACATCGGACACGAGGACTGCGATCGCCCGTGTCCTGCCCGAGGTGAGCGCGCGGGCCTGGGAGTTGGGAACGTAGTCGAGTTCACGTGCCGCGCGCTCGATCCGCTCCCGTGTCATCGCATTGACGCGGCCAGGATTGGAGAGGGCGCGCGAGACCGTCGACGTCGCGACGCCGCTGGCTGCTGCAACGTCTGCGAGGGTCGCGGGGCGTCGTGACCCCGCTCCGGCGAGAGGTTCCATGGGGGAAGCAAAGCATAGTTTGGCAAATTGTGGCAAACGGTTGCACCAGAATCGAAGGAGAGTCACGATGAGGTGTTCGGTGCGACCCAGCCTCACCTCAGGAGCAGTCACATGACCCAGACGACCCGGCCGACCCGGCCGACCCAGGCGACCCGGCCGACGTGGACCCTCTCCGGGTTCGGCGACGAGATCGACCAGGACCCGGTCGTGCAGGCCGCCGTGCTGCAGGCGCTCGGCGCCCACCACATCGAGGTCCGCAGCGCGTGGGGAGTGAACATCGTCGATCTCGACGAGGACTCGCTCGATCGGCTGGCCGGGATCCTGTCGGAGCGCTCGATGGGCGTCTCGGCCATCGCCTCACCGATCGGCAAGGTGGACGTCTCTCTGCCGGTCGAGCACGAGGTGGAACGCCTCACACGGGCGATCGCTGCCGCCCATCGGCTCGGCTCCGGCTTCATCCGGATCTTCTCGTTCTACCGGGGCGATGGAGTGAGCGTGGAGAGCATCCGAGACGACGTCCTGCAGCGGATGCGCGCCCTCGCCGCTCTCGCCGAGGCGTCCGGTGTCGTGCTCCTGCACGAGAACGAGAAGGACGTCTACGGAGACACCCCGGAGCGGGTGCTCGATGTCATCGAATCGGTCGGCTCCGACCATCTCCGCGTCGCCTGGGACAGCGCGAACTTCGTGCAGGTCGGCGTCGGGCGACCATTCGACGACGCCTATGCGATGCTGCGCCCGCACTTCGCGTACCTGCAGGTCAAAGATGCCCTCTCAGCGAGCGGCGAAGTGCGCCCCGCGGGGGAGGGCGACGGCCAGGTACTCGAGACCCTCACCGCCCTCCGCGACGACGGCTACGCCGGCTTCGCGTCGCTCGAACCGCACCTCACCGATGTGAACGCCCTCGGGGGATTCTCCGGACCGGAGGCGTTCGGGCGAGCCGGGCGTGCCTTCCGCACCCTCACCGACCAGATTGGAGTCCGCCTCGCATGAGCGATGCAGCCACCGGCCGATCCGTCCTCTCCGTCGCCATCGTCGGATGCGGGATCATCGGCCTCAACCACGCACGGGCGATCGCCCGGCACCCCCGCCTCACGATCACAGCTCTCGTCGACGCCGTGCCTGCCGCGGCGACGATGCTGGCCGACCAGGTCGAGTCGGAACTCGGGATCGCCCGGCCGGCTGAGCACGTCAGCCTGACCGCCGCGCTCGCCGCCAGCCCGATCGACCTCGTCGTGGTGTGCACGCCCAGCGGGCTCCATGTCCCGCTCGCCGAGGAGGCACTCCTCGCAGGCAAGCATGTCGTCATCGAGAAGCCGCTCGACGTCTCGATGGAGCGGGCGAGAGAGATCGCCGGTCTCGCGGCAGCCGCTGCGACGCGCGGGCTCGTCGTGTCGGTGATCAGCCAGCATCGCTTCGACCCCTCGTCGGTCGCGGTCGCGCGGGCGGTCCGTGACGGCCGGTTCGGGCGCGTGACCAGTGGGATCGCATCCGTCGCCTGGTGGCGCAGCCAGGACTACTACGACTCAGGGCAGTGGCGGGGGACGTGGGAGTTCGACGGCGGCGGAGCCGTCATGAACCAGGGTGTGCACACCGTCGACCTGCTCGTCTGGTTCCTCGGGCGCCCTGTCGACGTCTACGCCCACACTGCTCTGCTCGCCCACGACCGCGTCGAGGTCGAAGACGTCGCCGTCGCCACCGTGCGGTTCGAGTCGGGCGCGCTCGGCGTCATCCATGCCACGACCGCCGCCTACCCCGGGCTGTCGGTGCGCGTGCAGGTGCATGGCGACCGCGGGTCGGCGATCATCGACGACGACCAGCTCGAATACTTCTACGCGGCAGGCGATGACGCGTTCGATCCGGGCGGATCGTCGGCTCGCAACCAGGCCGCTGAGCTGGTGCCGGCGGATGAACTCCGCGGCGGCGACCGCGGACCGGATGTGTTCATCACGGGCCATCTGCGCCAGTACGAGGATGTCGTCGACGCGATCGTCGAAGGGCGGGAACCCGGCGTTCGCGTCGAGGACGCTCTCCTCTCGCTCGCGGTCGTGCGTGCGGTCTACCTCTCCGCGACGCTCGGTCGGTCGGTCGCGGTCGACGAGGTCCTGTCGGGATCGCTCGACGGAATCAGCGTCGTTACCGGAACCGTCGCATGAGGTTCTCCGTCTTCACCGCCTCGACACCCGAGTGGACGCCCGAGGAGGCCGCGCGCATCCTCGCCGCCCAGGGCTGGGAGGGCATCGAATGGCGTGTCACCGACCAGCAGCCCGCGGATCCGCCGGGATTCTGGGCAGGCAATCGCGCCACCTGGCCGCTCGAAGGTCTCGAGGGCTCCCTCGACGAAATCGCGCGCATCACCCGCGAGGCCGGCCTCGAGTTCTCGGGGATCGGCGGGTACGCGCGAGCCGACGACCACGAGAACGTGGACAGGATGCTCGCCGCGACGGCGGCCCTGGGCGCCCGCCAGGTGCGCGTGACCATGCCGCAGACACGGCTCGGCGACTACCGCGAGCTGTTCGCGGCGACACGCGCCGACCTGGAATGGGCGGCGGAGCGCGCAGCATCCCTCGGTGTGAAGGCACTCGTCGAGCTGCACCACACGACGATCACGCCGTCGGCGTCCGCTGCGTTCCGGCTCGTCGACGGGCTCGACCCCCGGCACGTCGGCGTGATCCACGACCTCGGCAACCTCGTCATCGAAGGACACGAGGATCACCTCGCGGCCTTCCAGCTGCTCGGGCCGTATCTCGCCCACGTGCACGTCAAGAACGTGCGCTGGGTGCCGACCGGGGAGCCCGGATTCGACGGCAGCGTCTCCTGGCATGACGAGTGGGCTCCGCTGCGCACCGGGCAGGCGGACGTCGAGGCCTATTTCGCCGCGCTCGCCGCGTTCGGCTACGACGGCTGGGTGACCGCGGAGGACTTCTCGACCGACCTTCCCCTCGAGGAGCGGACGCGGGACAATCTCGAATACCTGTGGGCTGTCGAGTCCCGCACCCGGGAACGCGCCGGTGAGGAGAGACGATGACGTCGGTCGGTCCGGAGGTGATGGGCGCGGATTCACCGCGCACGAAGCGTCACCCCGTGCGGATCGTGCACCTCGGTCTCGGTGCTTTCCATCGCGCCCACCAGGCCTGGTACACCCAGCTCGCCAACGACGCAGACACGGATGAGGGCTGGGGCATCGCCGCGTTCACGGGACGGAGCCCGGACGCCGCGACGGTGCTCGCCGCCCAGGATGACGTCTACACCCTGATCGAGCGTGCCGGTGCGGGGGACTCCGCCCGGCTGATCGAGAGCATCAGCGTTGCGGCCGACGGCGCCGACGAGAGCCTCTGGCGCGCTGCGATGGCCGACCCCGCTGTCGCGATCGTCACGCTCACGATCACCGAGGCCGGCTATCGGGCCATGGGACCCGCGTCGGCCGGCGCACGGCTTGCCGATGGGCTTCGTGCGCGTCGCGCTGCCGGGTCGCCGCCGATCGCCGTCGTCAGCTGCGACAACCTGCCTGGGAACGGCGAGGTCGTGCGCGACCTCGTGCGCGGGATCGCATCCACGGATCCCGGTCTGGTCGACTGGGTCGACGGGAACGTCTCCTTCGTTTCGACGATGGTCGACCGCATCACCCCCGCATCCACACCACGCGACCAGGCGATCGCCCGCACGCTCACCGGTTTCGCGGATGCGGCCCCGGTCGTCACCGAACCGTTCAGCGAATGGGTGCTGAGCGGCGCATTCCCGTCCGGCCGACCGGAGTGGGATGTCGCCGGTGCGCGTTTCGTCGACGACATCGAACCGTTCGAACGGCGCAAACTCTGGCTGCTGAACGCCGGGCATTCGGCGCTCGCGTACCTCGGACTGCTGCGCGAATGCACGACCATCGCCGAGGCCATGGCCGACAGCGTGTGCCGGGATGCCCTCGAGGCGGTGTGGGCGGAGGCGAGCCCCGTGCTTCCGTTCGACGCCGCTGAACTGGAGGTGCAGTTCGCCACGCTCCGCTCGCGCTTCGAGAACGCGCGCATCGAGCATCGGCTCGTGCAGATCGCGCAGGACGGGTCGCAGAAGCTGCCTCCGCGCATCCTCGATGCCGCTCGTGCGCGCGCCGAGGCGGGTCTTCCTGTCGGAGTGGCGGAGGCACGCGTCGTCGCTGCCTGGATCATCCATCTCACGACCGACGCCGTCCGCGATCCGGGTGCGCAGGCGCTGGTGCGGATGCTCGACCTCCGCGACGTCGAGGCGAGCGCACACGACGCGATCGCCCTGCTCGAACCCGAACCATCCCGGGTCGACGCGGCCTTCGTCGCCGAGGTCGCCCGGCAGCTCGTCGAACTGCGACGGCTCGACGATCTCACCACCCCCGAAACGCGAGGAGCACGCTGATATGCGAATCACATCCGCCGAGGTCCTGGTCTCGAGCCCGGGCCGCAATTTCGTGACGCTGCGGATCACCACGGACAACGGCTTCGTCGGCCTGGGCGACGCGACCCTCAACGGTCGCGAGCTCGCGGTGGCCGCCTATCTGAGCGAGCACGTGGTGCCGTTGCTGATCGGCCGGGATGCGCACAGGATCGAGGACACGTGGCAATACCTCTACCGTGGTGCGTATTGGCGTCGGGGACCGGTGACGATGGCGTCGATCGCGGCGGTGGACACCGCGCTGTGGGACATCAAGGCGAAGGTCGCCGGGCTGCCCCTCTATCAGTTGCTGGGTGGTCGCAGCAGGGAAGGGCTGCTCGTCTACGGGCACGCGTCCGGGGCGGAGCTGCCCGAGCTGTTCGACTCGATCAATGAGCACCTCGAGGAGGGCTACCGGGCGGTGCGGGTGCAGACGGGCATCCCTGGGTTGTCGTCGGTGTACGGGGTCGCATCCAGCAAGAACGCTGCGGCCGGTGCGGGCAGCGGCAGCGACGCCCGCTACGACTACGAGCCGGCCCGGCGCAGCGCCGTCCCCGTCGAGGAGACCTGGGACACGCGGGCGTACCTGCGACACGCGCCGACGGTGTTCGAGGCGGTGCGGAACGAGTTCGGCCCCGAGCTTCCGCTGCTGCACGATGCGCATCACCGGCTCACCCCGATCCAGGCGGCGAAGCTCGGCAAGTCGCTGGAACCGTACGACCTTTTCTGGCTCGAAGACGTGACCCCGGCCGAGAACCAGGCAGCACTGCGGCGGGTGCGCGAGCACACCACGACCCCGCTGGCGATCGGCGAGGTGTTCAACACGATCTGGGACTACCGGGAACTGTTCGAGGAACAGCTGATCGACTACGTGCGCTCGCCCGTCACCCACGCGGGCGGCATCACGGCGCTCCGGCGCATCTTCGACTATGCGGCGGTGTACCAGATCAAGTCGGGCGTGCACGGCCCGACCGATGTCTCGCCGGTCGGCCTGGCCGCGGCCATCCACCTCGGAATCGCGATTCCGAACTTCGGCATCCAGGAGTACATGCGGCACAGCGCGGCCACCCACGAGGTCTTCCGCACCAGCTACCGCTTCGCCGACGGGATGCTCATCCCGAGCGACGACCCCGGGCTCGGCGTCGACTACGACGACCTCGTGGCGCAATCGTTCCCCTACGAGGCGGCATACTTGCCGGTGAACCGTCTGACCGACGGGACGATGCACGACTGGTGATGCACGACGGTGATGCACGACTGGTGATGCACGACTGGCAGAGAGCAGGACGACCCCGATGACCGAACCCCACCCGCAGACCGGGCGTCCGCTCATCGTCGTCATGGGGGTGTCCGGCTCGGGCAAGAGCACGGTGGGTGCGCTGCTCGCCGAGTCGATCGGCGTGGGGTTCACGGATGGCGACGACCTGCATCCGCCCGCGAACGTCGCGAAGATGGCGGCCGGCATCCCCCTCGACGACGCCGACCGGTGGCCGTGGCTCGCCGCCGTCGGCCGGGCGCTCGCGGACGCCGGCCCGGCCGGGCTGGTCGTCGCCTGCTCCGCACTGAAACGCAGCTACCGCGATGCGATCCGCGCCGAGGCGCCGACCGTGCGATTCGTCGAACTCGACAATTCGGCCGACATCCTCGCCGAACGCATGACAGAGCGCACAGACCATTTCATGCCGGAGAGCCTCCTGGCCTCGCAGCTCGCAACGCTCGAACCGCTGGCCCCCGACGAGCCCGGCGTGCGCATCCCGAACGACGAGCCGCCGTCCGCCGTCGTCGCGTGTGCCCGCGCCGCCCTGGGGATCGGGTAGACTGGCGAACTGAACTTCGGCGAGGGATGCTCACCCGGGCTACCGGGCGTGTGTCCGTTATCGACGCGGTGGAGCAGGCTTCGCAGTCTTTCCTCACACGTCTTTCATCTGAACGATGCGTTCGAGTCGACACAACACCAGACACTGCGAGTCCCCGCTCGCCTGACAGCCGGCACGCCCGGCAAGGAGAAAAACCATGGCTGACGAGAGCAACAAAGTCGCCGCTGAGCTGCGCACCAGCTTCGGCAAAGGCGCTGCGCGCAAGATCCGCGCAGTAGGCAAGATCCCCGCCGTCATCTACGGACACGGCACCGACCCCCAGCACGTGACCCTCCCGGCCCACCAGGTCGGCCTGCTGCTCCGCAAGGCGAACGCCGTGCTCGAGCTCGACATCGAGGGCAAGAGCCAGCTCGCGCTGGTCAAGGACGTGCAGAAGGACCCCGTGCTGCAGATCATCGAGCACCTCGACCTCATCGTCGTCCGCCGTGGCGAGAAGGTGCACGTCGAGGTCCCGGTCCACGTCGAAGGCGAGTCGTTCTCGGGCACCATCGCTGTGCTCGAAGTCGCGACCGTGCGTGTCGAGGCCGAGGCGACCCACATCCCCGAGCGCATCGTCCTCAACGTCGAAGGTGCAGAAGAGGGCACCCAGTTCCACGCGAAGGACCTGCCGCTCCCGTCCGGTTCGACGCTGCTCGACGAGCCCGACGTCCTCATCCTCAACGTCCTCGTGCCCGCAGCGGCCCGTGCCGACGAAGAGGCCGAGGAAGCAGCTGCAGCTGCCGAGGAGGCAGCCGAGGCTCCTGAGGCCGAAGCCGCAGAGTAGTCGGCACTCGCACACAGAGATGACTTCACGCCGCCGTGAGATCACGTCACGTGGACTCGTCTGACACGCCCTGGCTGGTAGTCGGGCTCGGTAATCCCGGGCCCGGCTACGCAGCCACGCGCCATAACGTGGGGCAGATGGTCCTCGCCGAGCTCGCAGCGCGCGGCGGGATGAAGTTCAAGACCCACAAGACCAACTCGACGGTCGCCGAGGGGCGCATCTTGCCCGGCGGCCCCCGGTTCATCCTCGCCAAGCCGAACACGTTCATGAACGTGTCCGGCGGACCGGTCTCCCAGCTGATGCGGTTCTATTCGCTCGAACCTTCGCGGCTGATCGTGGTGCACGACGAACTCGACATCCCGTTCGACACCATGAAACTCAAGTTCGGCGGAGGCCACGGCGGGCACAACGGCGTCCGCGACGTGATCGCCGCACTCGGCACGGGCGACTTCACCCGGGTGAGGGTGGGCGTCGGACGCCCGCCCGGTCAACAGGGCGCGGCCGACCACGTGCTCCGCGAATTCGGTTCGGCGGAGCGCAAGGTGCTGCCGAACGTCATCGCGGATGCGGCCGATGCGGTCGAGCAGATCGCGACCGACGGACTCACCGCGGCGCAGCTCCGGTTCCATACGTCCGCCTGAGGCGGTCGCATCCGTCCTCCTCCCGCCGGGCGGGCGGTGTTCGTAATTCAGGAACTTCGGGGGTGCGCCGGCGTGGGTCGTGCATCCCATCAGGGCTTTTTCCGCGCTGGAGCGCGAGACCGTCACGTCTGTCCCACGAACTCCTGTTTTGTGAACGGCGCTGCGGCGCCGCCGCTCTCTATGGGCCGGGCCAGCGGTGTTCGTAATTCAGGAACTTCGGGGGTGCGCCGACGCTGGCCGCGCATCCCATCAGGCCTTTTTCCGCGCGAGGGGCGCGCGACCGTCACGTCGGTCCCACGAACTCCTGAATTGCGAACGGCGCTGGCCTGCGGGTCAGGGCCCGCCGACGAATGCGGTGATCGTGACTCCGAACGCGGTGAACGCGACGATCGGCGCGAGCACGGAGACGACGATCGCGACGATCCCGTAGGCGCGCCCACGGTTCTTCGCTGTGGCGACGATGCCCTGGATGAGGGCCCAGAGCCCGAGCGCCGTGCCGAAAAGGATCGTGGCCAGGAAACCGAGGCTGTAGCCGGCGAGCGCAGGCGATGCCCCCTGCTGATTGAGCGTGACGGTATTGCCCGACCGGGTCGTGTACGGCCCGAGGGCCGTCCCCAGGCTGATGAAGACCACGAGCGACACGACGAACACCACGATCGCCACAATCATCGCGACGAGACCGAGGGTTTTCGACTTGGGCGCTGCGACCTGCTCGCCGTATTGCGGTTGGGCGTAGCCCGGGGCGGGCTGCCCATAGACCGGTGGCTGCTGGTACGCCGGCTGCTGGTACGCGGGCGGCTGCTGGTACGCGGGTGGCTGCTGCCCGTATCCCGGGATCCGTTCACCGTAGGCCGGGGGCGCCTCCGCGGGAGCAGTCGGTGCAGCGGGTGCAGCGGGAGCAGCGGGAGCCGTCGGAGCGGTCGGAACCGTCGGAGGAGCAGGCAGCGGGGGAGCCGGCTCGGCCGGCGGCGGGGCCGGCTGCTCGCCGGTCGACGCGGGCTCAGCAGGCGGACCGGATGGCGCGTTCGGCTCCGGCGGCGGGAAATCGGTCATGCCCAGAGGCTATTGGCAGAGCGGCCCCGGGGCAATCACCGACGGTCACCCCCTTTCGAGTGTTCTCCCATGCAAACACGAGCAAGCTCCCGGCCTGCGTCGAGGCTCGGAGAATACAGTCAGGGACATGAAGTTGCACACGCGTGAGTGGGGCACGGGAGATCGTCACGCGGTGCTGGTCCACGGCGTCATGTCGGATTCCCGCTGTTGGCGGACGGTCGGGCCCGCGTTGGCCGAGAAGGGCTATCGCGTCACCGCCGTCGACCTTCGAGGTCACGGTCACAGCCCGCGATCGAACGAGTACACGGCAGAACTGCTCGCGCAGGACGTCGTCGACACCGTGGCGCCCCACCCTGAGCTCGTGATGGGTCACTCCCTGGGAGGTCTCACGGTCAGCCTGGCCGTCGAACGACTTCAGCCGGAGCGTGTCGTCTACGTCGACCCGGCGTTCGGTCCCGAGCTGCCGTGGTGGCAGCGGATGCTCGCCCCAGCCTTCCTCCGGACCCTCGCCTGGGCGTCCGCCGCAGCCATCGCCCGCCGCAATCCGCGCTGGGATCCGCTCGATGTCGCCATCGAGGTCGAGACGATGAAGTCGTACGACAGGGCCGTCATCCCGGTGCTGGTGGCGCCCGGATCCCTTCGGCCGCCGGAAGAGATGCACGTTCCCTCGCTGGTCGTGCTCGCCGACAACTCGCACCTCGTGAAAGAGGATCTCGCCGACCGCCTGCGGGATCGCGGCTTCGCCGTCCGGATCGTCGCCGGGGCCGGCCACACCGTGAACCGGGACGACTTCGAGGGCTTCATGAGGGCGCTCGACGGCTGGATCTGAGCCTCGCGGTCGACACGTCGGTGGTACTCCGTAGACTTGTCCGGTGATCCTTCAGGGCTTAATCGCGGCGCTTTCGCGCGCCTCCACGTTCGATGACGCCCTCGCGTATTCATCGCGCAACGCCGACTTCTCGCTGACCGACGGGCTGCGGGCGCCTCTGCTCGCCGGGCTCCTCGCGCGCCGGGCGCTGTCGGAGCTGCCACCTGCGCTCCTGGTGATCACAGCGACAGGTCGCGAGTCCGAGTCCGTGCGCGGCGCGCTCGCCAGCGTGGTGCCGAACGCCGAGATCATCGAGTTCCCGGCGTGGGAGACCCTGCCGCACGAACGCCTGAGCCCGAGCGCCGAGATCGTCGGCAAGAGGCTGTTGGCCCTGCGCCGCCTGGCCGAATGGCAGAAGGGCGACCGTTCCACGCCGATCATCGTGGTGGCATCTGTGCGCGCCGCATTGCAGCCGGTGGCCGACAACCTCACCGACTATGAGGCCATCGAACTGACAGCCGCCGGGCGCGGGTTCGATCTGGCGGGGCTCGCCCTGCAGCTCGTCGACCTCGCCTACTCGCGCGTCGACATGGTCACGCGGCGCGGCGAGTTCGCCGTGCGCGGCGGCATCCTCGACGTGTTCCCGCCCACGGCCGAGCATCCGTACCGGGTCGACTTCTTCGGCGACGAGGTGGAGCAGATCCGGCCGTTCTCGGTCGCCGACCAGCGGTCGCTTCCCGACGCGATCGCCTCCGTGACGCTTCCGCCGAGCCGGGAGCTCCTGCTGAGCGATTCGGTCCGCCAGCGCGCCCGCGAGATGGAGCACGAGTTTCCGAGCATGTCCGGGATGCTCGCGAAGATCGCGGAAGGCATCCCGGTCGAGGGAATGGAGTCGCTCGCTCCCGCGCTCGTCGATCGCCTCGTCCCGATCACCCATTACCTGCCCGACGGCGCTGCCGTCGCCGTTCTCTCTCCGGAGCGGGTGGCCGGACGCGCGATCAGCCTCGCTGAGACGAACCGGGAGTTCCTCTCGGCAGCCTGGAGCGCCGCGACGGTCGGTGCCGCAGCGCCGATCGACCTCGCTGCCGGCGACTTCATGACCCTGGAGAAGCTCAGGGAGAGTGTGCAGTTCTCGAGTCCTGGCGCGCTGGAGCTTGGAGCGTCGCATCGCGACGCCGCGACGCCAGCGCCGAGCGAGCTGCGCTCGCGAGGTTCGGCCCCAAACCATCCCTGGTGGACGTTCAGCAGCTTCAACGCCGGCGATCCGGTGCCCGAGCTCCGCGAGGTCGAGGAATACCTCGCGGTGCGCATCGACGCCGAGGCCATCCCGAGCTTCCAGGGCAACGTCGACGGCGCGATCCAGCACGTGGCGGCTCGACTGCGCGACGGGTGGAGGGTGGCGGTCGTCGCCGAAGGCGCCGGCCTCGTCGAGCGGGCGGCCGACGTGCTCGCCGAACAGGAACTGCCCGCGCGGCTGGTGGAGGAGTACCCGGCGGATCCCGAACCGGGCGTCGCATACCTGCTGAAGGCATCCGTCGAGCACGGGTTCGAACTGGCGGAAGCCAAGCTCGCGCTGATGAGCGAGGGCGAGTTCTACGGGCGCGCCGCCGGCTACGACTCACGCCAGGTCAAGAAGCTGGCGGCGCGTCGAAAGAACGTGGTCGACCCGCTCCAGCTGAAGGCGGGCGACTACGTCGTTCATCAGACGCACGGCATCGGCAAGTTCGTCGAACTCACGCAGCGTGAAGTCTCGAGCGGTGGGCGCAACGCGGTGAAGTCGAAGCGAGAGTATCTGTTGCTCGAGTACGCGCCGTCGAAACGCGGCTACCCCGGCGACAAGCTCTACGTGCCGACCGACCAGCTCGACCTGCTGACCCGTTACGTGGGCGGCGAGGCCCCGGCGCTCAGCAAGATGGGGGGCAGCGACTGGGCTGCGGCGAAGGGGCGCGCCCGCAAGGCTGTGCGCGACATCGCTGTCGAACTGGTCAAGCTCTACTCGGCCCGGATGGCCAGCAAAGGACACGCCTTCGGGCCCGACACCCCCTGGCAGCGCGAACTCGAGGAGGCGTTCCCGTTCGCGGAGACGCCCGACCAGCTGCAGACCATCGACGAGGTGAAGGCCGACATGGAGCGGCCGATCCCGATGGACCGGCTCATCTCGGGCGATGTCGGCTTCGGGAAGACCGAGATCGCGGTGCGTGCGGCGTTCAAGGCCGTCCAGGACGGCAAGCAGGTCGTCATGCTCGTGCCCACCACCCTTCTCGTGAAACAGCACTTCGAGACCTTCCAGGAGCGTTTCGCCGGCTTCCCCATCCATCTGCGCGCGCTCAGCCGGTTCCAGACGGACCGCGAGGCCGCCGAGACCGTCCGCGGGCTCGCCGACGGCACCGTCGACATCGTGATCGGAACGCACCGTCTGCTCGCCGATGGGATCACGCTCAAAGATCTGGGCCTCGTGATCATCGACGAGGAGCAGCGCTTCGGCGTCGAGCACAAGGACGCACTCAAGAAGCTGAAGACGAACGTCGACATCCTCGCGATGAGCGCCACGCCCATCCCGCGAACGCTGGAGATGGCTGTCACGGGCATCCGCGAGATGTCCACACTCGCGACGCCACCCGAAGACCGGCATCCGATCCTCACCTTCGTCGGGCCGTACTCAGAACGCCAGGTCGCGGCCGCGATCCGACGCGAGCTCCTGCGCGAGGGGCAGGTCTTCTTCGTGCACAACCGGGTGGGCAGCATCTCGCGAGCCGCAGCCAAACTGGCTGAGCTCGTGCCGGAGGCGCGCATCGCCGTCGCCCACGGCCAGTTGCCTGAGCATGTGCTCGAGCAGGTGGTCGTCGACTTCTGGGAACGCAAGTTCGATGTGCTCGTCTCCACGACCATCATCGAGACCGGTCTGGACATCGCCAACGCGAACACGATCATCATCGACCGCGCGGACAAGTACGGGCTCAGCCAGCTCCATCAGCTGCGTGGTCGCGTCGGCCGCGGAAGGGAGCGCGCGTACGCGTACTTCCTGTGGGATGAGAACAAACCGCTCACCGAGACCGCCCACGACCGCCTGTCGACGATCGCGGCCAACAACGATCTCGGCAGCGGCATGCAGGTGGCTCTGAAAGACCTCGAGATCCGTGGCGCGGGCAACCTGCTCGGCGGCGAACAGTCCGGTCACATCGCCGGGGTCGGGTTCGACCTCTATCTGAGGATGATCGGCGAGGCCGTCAGCACGTTCAGGGGAGAAGTTGCCGAAGGGCAGACCGAGTTGCGCCTCGAGCTGCCGGTCGATGCGCACATCCCCGAAGACTATGTCGACAGTGAGCGGCTGCGTCTCGAGGCCTACCAGAAGCTGTCGACCGCCAGCTCGCCCAGCGCGAAGGAGGACCAGATCGGGCTTGTGCTCGAGGAGCTGACAGACCGGTACGGCGAGCCTCCCGAGCAGGTGGTGAACCTCATCGCCGTGTCCCGGCTCCGGCGCACGGCGCAGCGTGCGGGGCTCGGAGAGGTCGTCGCGATGGGCTCCAACCTCCGGGTGGCGCCCGCCATCCTTCCCGACTCGCTTCAGGTGCGCCTGCAGCGGATGTACCCGGGCTCCAAATACCACGCCGCACCGAAGGTCGTCACCGTGCCACTGCCGCGCGTGAACGGCGAAGCGCCCGCCGATGCCGACCTGGTCGAGTGGGTCCGTTCGCTGCTGGGAGCGATCTTCCCGGTTCCGGAACCGGCCGAGCCTGCCGAAGCGGCCGAAGCCCCGGCCAATTAGCGGCTACCGCTGGCGAACCGTGTAGGTCAGGTGCGTCGCCCGCTTCGTCGGTTGCGAGCTGACCTGCTGCAGCGCGATCCGGCTCGCGTCCACGCCGTCGAACAGGCGGATGCCCGCCCCGAACAGCACGGGAGAGAGCGCGATCGAGAACTCGTCGACCAGGCCGGCGTTCAGGTACTCCAGGATCGCCGCACCGCCGCCCGCGATGCGGACGTCTCGATCACCGGCGGCTTCGCGCGCCAGGTCGAGTGCGGTCTCGATGCCGTCGTCGACGAAGTGGAAGGTGGTTCCGCCGAGCCGCTCCCAGGGGTCACGCGTCTCGTGGGTCACCACGAACACCGGCGTGTGGAAAGGAGCATCCTCCGGCCACGCCTGTTCGCCGGCTTCGAACATGCGCTTGCCCATCACGCTCGCGCCGGTGCGCTCGAACGTCTGACGCGCAATGTCGTTGTCGAGACCTTCGTCTCCGCCGGCGCCGAGCCCCAGGTTCTCGCGGAAGAACCGCGTCGGGAAGACCCATTGCTGCAGTTCCATCCACTGCTGCCCCATCAGCTCGTCCGGGGACTGGGGCGCGATGAACCCGTCCAATGACATCGACACGCTGAAGAAGACTTTTCCGGTCACGATCGCATGGTACCCCGCGCAGGGATGCGGTCCCGCCCTAGGCGTGCGGGTGCGACCCCGCGGCGGCACCCCAGACGATCGCTCCCAGGACGACGAGCAGGATGACCGCGGCGAGCGCAATGCCGACGGGGTGTCCCAGGTTGACCGTCCAGCCCACGCCGAACCGTTTGGGGACGACCAAAGCCGGGTCCGCCCGGTTGACGTAGACGGATCCGGCCTTCCAGAAGCGGTCGTCGTCGGGCGCTTCGGGCCGGGGAGCGTCGGTGGGGCCCGCGCTTCCGGCCGAGACCGGCACGCCGGCGCGCGCGGCCACGGTCGCGCGTCGATACCGGACGAGGAACAGGACGATCAGGGCGAAGAGGAGCAGCGGAAGTGCCAGGGTGGCGACGAGGATGACGGTCGGCGAGTCCGGGGCCAGCCACCCGACGACGGCCACGCTCGCGAATTCGAGGGCGATGAGGAAGGCGAGCTGGCCCAGCAGCTCCTGCATCAGGGTGAGCTGGGCGACAGCGAGGCGCGCGGACACCTCGGGAGAGTCCGATGCGACTGCCCTGACCGGCCACCGCGGCATGAGCACGGCGAGCACGAACAGGAACGCCACCACGCCGATGCCCAGCAGGATCGGGCCGAACACCGACCAGAGGTCCTTCGCGGCGAACCGGTCGGCGACCCCATCCGCGTTCCAGTGCACCGGCAGGGGGTTGGGGAGGCTGTCGTAGATCGCTGCGCCGATGACGATGGCCGCCATGAGCACGATGATGCCAGCGACGTACCAGCCCAGCGCGGGCGCGACCCGGGGCCGGCCGGCAGTGGTGACGGTGGCCGCAAGCCGCACGGGCACATCGTGATACCAGTCGCCATCCCGTTTGGCCTGCTGGATGCGGCGACGGCTCGTGAGGTAGACGGTGAGGGTGCCGGCGAGAATCACCAGGATCGGCAGGAGCGCGGACGCCAGCGGCGCGAGGGCTGCGCCGAGGATGCCGACGACGACCGCGCCGAGCGTCACGGAGACCATCCCGATGCGGTACCACTTCACAGCGCCGGTCACGGCAGGATCGCCGACGCGGGTGCTGGGGATGCTGACCCCGAGCGGGATCGTCGGTCGCGTCAACCAGGGCATGGCGTAGAACATCGCGCCGATCAGGATGACGATGAGCAAGGTGACGATGGACACGATCCAGTTCATGAGGGGCTGTCTTTCGCTGTGTCGGACGTGGAGCGACGGGCGGAGAAGTCGTCGACGATGGCGGTGCTGCGTTCGATGATCGCGGCGTCGGTGAGGCCTTGGGCGACGGCCTCGGCGAGCAGCGTCGCCAGTCGCGCCGACCAGTCGGCGACGAATGCGTCGTCGGCGGGAGCGGTTCCCGGACCGCGGGCGATGACGGAGCCCGACTTGTGGTTGGTGCGGATGATTCCTTCGTTGCGCAGCACGTCGTACGCCTTCGCGACGGTCGCCACGTTGATGCCGAAGTCGACCGCCAGCTGGCGAACCGAGGCAAGCTGGTCGCCGGGGGTGAGGTCGCCGGCGGCGACTGCTTCGACGACCCGATCGCGGATCTGTTGGTAGATCGGCGCAGCCGACACCGGATCGATCTGGATCTGCACGTGGTCACCGCCCTTCATCTGCTCCATCTGTACTATAACAGATGGTACAGATGGCGCGACCAGCGGGTCAGGCGGCAGGCGAGGGGCGCGGATGCTCGCGCCGGACCTTGCGGGCGAGCCGGCTGACCAGCAGCGCCGCGATCACGATCGAGATGCCCGAACCGAGCAGCACCGCGAGCGTTCCTTCATCCCGTACCTCGGAGTGCGCGGCGAACGCCAGCTCGTTCATCAGCAGGGAGACGGTGAAGCCGATGCCGCCGAGGGCGGCGACCATGACCAGCCCCTCGAATGAGATCTTGCCCCGGTCGGCCCCGCGCCGGGTGAACGAGCCCAGCCAGCCGCCCAGGGTGATCCCGATGAGCTTGCCGAGCGGAAGGGCGACCAGGATTCCCCAGAACGCCGGGGCAAGCTGCGAGGGCGCGACCTGGGGGATGGGTACCAGCGCGGCGGAGAAGGCGAAGAGCGGAAGGATAACTCCGTTGGACCAGGGTTCCAGGTGGTGGGTGACCCGGCCGGCGGGTTGCCGGGACATGACCAGCCCGAGGGCGACGCCGGCGATGGTGGCGTGCACGCCGGAGTCGTGGACGAGCCACCAGCTGAGACCGGCGAGCAGCACCATCAGCACCCCGATCGGCACCCGCATCCGCCCTTTCAGGTAACGGCTGAGCACACCGAAGAGGGTGACGGTGACCGCGGCGAGGAGCAGTTCGACGAGGTTCGGGTTCGCAGTGAAGAAGATCGCGATGATCAGGATCGCGATCAGGTCATCGAGGATCGCGAGTGCGAGGAGGAACACCCGCAGCCGGTTGGGAAGCCCGCGGCCGAACACGGCGAGAACACCGAGCGCGAACGCGATGTCGGTCGCGGTCGGGATCGGCCAGCCCTGGCCGTAGCCGGCCGATCCCGCGATCAGCAGGTAGATCCCGGCGGGCACGATCACGCCGAAGACCGCGGCGATCGCGGGATGGATCGCCTTCTGCAGGGTGTTGAGCTCACCGACGACGAGTTCGTGTTTCAGTTCGACCGCAACGATGAAGAAGAAGACCGCCAGCAGCCCGTCGCTGATCCAGTGGCCGACGGTGAGCTGCGTGCCGGGCCAGCCGATCGTCGTGTGCTGCAGGTCGGCAAGCGTGGGTCCCACTGCGGTGTTCGCGAGCAACAGGCCCAGAGCCGCAGCACCCAGCAGCAGCCCGGCCGCCGTGCGCTCCGACCGGATCAGACTCACAGCGGAGCGACCAGGCAGAGCACGTGGCCGTCGGCGTCGCGGATCACCGACTGCCGCTCGCCCCACTCCTGGTCCGCCGGCTCGTCGATGACCGTCGCCCCGGCCTCGACGGCCGCTTCGGTCGCCGCGTCCACATCGGCGACGGTGAAGCTCGGTGCGACGCCGGCGTCCCCGGTGGCCGGGATGCGCTCGTGCAGCAACACCTCGATCCCGCTTCCGCCCACATCCGAATCCGTCGCGAGCATCACCAGACCCTCGACCGCATAGCGGCGGATCAGGCCGAGCACGCCCTCGTAGAGAGCGAGCGCACGGGGGAGTTCTTCGACCGAGATGGTGAGTCGTACGATGCGGGTTCCCATGACATCAGGCTAGTCGTCCGGGGTTCTCGGGCCACGGTGAGAAGATGGCAGTGGACGTATTGGAGGGCTCATGACCGACCTCAGTTTCTCATCCTCCGCAGCGACCGGGGTGCCGACCGAACTCGACGAACTGGTCGCCGTGATGGCCCGGCTCCGCGGGCCCGGCGGGTGTCCCTGGGATGCCGACCAGACGCATGAGTCGCTCGTGCAGTACCTGATCGAGGAGACCTACGAGCTCGTCGAGGCGATCGAGACCGGCAACCGTGACGACATGCTCGAGGAGCTGGGCGACGTGCTGTACCAGGTGCTCTTCCACGCGGACATCGCTGCCCACACCCCCGGCGAGGATTTCGACATCCAGGACGTCGCTGCCCAGATGACGGCGAAGATGGTCGGCCGGCATCCGCACGTCTTCGGCGACCGCGTCGCGGAGACCCCGGATGCGGTCATGGAGTTCTGGGAAGACCTCAAGCGAAGCGAGAAGCCCGGCCGCACCAGCGTGCTCGACGGGATTCCCCAGGCGATGCCCTCGCTTGCACTGGCTGACAAACTCCTGGGTCGCGCCGAGAAGGTGGGACTCATCGAGCTCGAGGGCGCCGGCGGCGTGAACGTCGAGTCGGAGGATGAGCTGGGCGCGCTCCTGCTGGCGATCGTGGCGTCGGCGAAGTCGAAGGGTCTCGATGCCGAGCGGGCGCTGCGTGCCACCTTGCGTGACCTGCAGGGCGAGATCCGCGAGCACGAGGCCGGGGTCGCGGACGCGGGGATCATCGGGCTGGCTGTACCCGAGGCCTGATAGCGCGCCCGAGGCCTGATAGCGCGCCCGAGGCCCGATCGAGCGCTGACGGAGGCCGTGGCCGACGGCGCGATCACCAGGTGGGCACCCCCTCGACCATTCGGGTGAGAGCGGAACCGCACTCCTGGCGTCTGGCGATCGTGCCGTCGTCCTGTGTCTGGCAGCGAGCACCGCCCGGGGTCGGGTCGGGATGCGGCTCATGCCATGTCCTATTGGGACACCACCGAAGCCGGCAGGCCCGGCCATCAGGGTGGCAACACGGACAGTTTACGACCGGGGGCGAACGCTCGCGAGATGAATTTCGCTCATCCGAGCATACGTGTGAAGAACGCTCGGATAGCGTCCGCTGTGTCCTCCGGCTGCTCGATCCCGGCGAAATGACCGCCCCGCGGCGCGACGACGAACTCCCGGAGGTCGGCGGACGCTCTTTCTGCGAGCGAACGCGGGAAGCCCTGCATGACCGGCTCCCGGCACAGATATACGCCGACCGGCGCCTCGATCAGCGGGCGAGGCGCATTCGCGGGGTAGTCGAAGTACTGCGCGAACGAGGTGCCGATGCTCTCAGTGACCCAGTAGAGCGTCGCGATGGTGAGCAGCACATCCGCGTCCACCACCCGGTCGAGGTCGCCGTCGACCCAGTCGTGCCATTTGTCGGCGATCCATGCCAGCAGTCCCGCAGGCGAGTCTCCCAGCGCGGCCGCGATCGTGTCGGGACGGGTGAGCATGATCTCGCTGTAGCCGCCGTCGGCGCGGTCGTACCGGTCGACCCCCTCGAGGTACACCCGCTCTTCCTCGCTGTGCGGCGCCGTGTCAGCAGGAAAGGGCGCGTTGAGCAGCTGGATGCCGATGACGCGATCGGCGTGCTCGACCCCGAGCCAGGTGGCCGCGCCGCCGCCGATGTCACCGCCGAACGCCGCATAGCGGTCGTAGCCGAGCACGCCCGTCATCAGTTCGTGCAGGTCCTCGGCGATCTCGTGGCGTGTCAGGGGCCGGTCGCCGAGCTCGGAGAACACGAAACCGGGCAGCGACGGGATGATGACGTCGAACGCGATGCGGGCATCCGACCCGGAGGCGGCGGGGTTGGCGAGACGCTCGCCCAACGGAAGGTACTCGGTGAACGCGCTCGGCCAGCCATGGAGAAGCAGCAACGGCACGCGGAGTTCGGCTGAACCGGCGGCAGGGATGCGCACGAAATGGATGCGATGGCCGCGCACGTCGGCGAGGGAATGCTCGAACGCGTTCAGCCGGTCTTCGATCGCACGCCAGTCGAACGCCGCCCACGCGGCGACCATCGCGCGGAGCCTCGCGGGGTCCATCCCGCCCTCCCAGGGCTTCGACCCGAGCGCCGGGACGAGCCTGGTCCGCTCGAGCCGGAGCCGGAGGTCGTCGAGCACCTCGTCGGGCACGCGGATGCGGAACGGTTCGATGGTCATCGCTGCCACCGTACCCGCCCGTGGAAGAATCGTCAGCATGGCTGCTCCCATCACCCCGCCCCGCGGCATGCGCGACTTCCTTCCCGCCGACAAAGCCCGCCGGGAGCACGCGCTCGGAGTCATCAGGAAGACCTTCGCTGCACACGGGTTCGACGAGATCGAGACGCCAGTCGTCGAGGACATCGCGCGCCTCCACTCGGGGCTCGGCGGCGACAACGAGAAGCTCGCGTTCAGCGTGATGCGACGAGGACTGGATTCCGACGACCTCGCAGCCGCGATCGACCACGGCGACCTGATGAGCCTCGCCGACCTCGGCCTGCGCTTCGACCTCACCGTTCCGCTCGCCCGGTTCTACGCCACGCACCGGGCCGAGCTCCCGCCGGTCTTCCGCGCGATCCAGATCGCCCCGGTCTGGCGGGCCGAGCGACCGCAGAAGGGCCGGTACCGCCAGTTCGTGCAATGCGACATCGACATCATCGGCGAGGCGGGCCAGCTCGCCGAGGTCGAGCTCATCACGGCGACGGCCGCGGCTCTCGAAGCGCTCGGGCTCGAAGGCTGCACGATCCGGATCAACGACCGCCGCATCCTGAACGGTCTGCTCGAATTCTGCGGGTTCGAGGAGTCACGGTGGCCCCAGGTGCTGATCTCGATCGACAAGCTCGACAAGATCGGCGCCCAGGGCGTCGTAGCAGAGCTGAGCGCTGACGGCGCCGACTCGGCCGCCGTGCTGGGCGGCGTGCTCGAGACGCTCGAGCCGCACCTCGCCGAAGGCGGAGTGGCGCTGACCGTGGAGGCCATCACGGCGATCCTCCCGGACGGCATCGACACCGACGCCGTCGCCCAGCTGGAGGCGCTCGCCCACGCGCTCAGTTCGCTCCCGCCCGGGGTCGAGCTGCGCTTCGACCCGACACTGGTACGGGGGATGGGCTATTACACCGGCACCATCTTCGAGATCTCGCACCCGGGCTCGGGGAGTTCCGTCGGCGGCGGCGGCCGCTACGACGGGATGATCGGGCGCTTTCTCGGCACCGACGTGCCCGCGTGCGGCTTCTCCATAGGGTTCGAGCGGGTGGTCGACCTCATCGAGCTGCCCGAGACGGATGGGGCGGATGCGGTCGTCCTCGTCTTCGACCCGACCGTACCGCTGTCCCGGCTCCTCACCCTCAAGAGCGCGCTCCTCGACGATGGGCGGCGCGTGCGCCTCGAACGCCGCGCCAAAAACCTCAAAGCGCTGCTGGACCGGTCGGCGGCCGCGGGGTTCGCATCCTTCGCCTTCGTGACCGACGAAACGGGCAGTGTCGCCGACCTCGAGTTCAAGCCGCTCGCCTGAAGCGGGCTCGGGGCCCTTTCTGCGAGGTCACTAGACTGGCCAGCGGATCAACGGAGATTTCACCCCACCCCCCACACCGTGAAACAAGGAGACAGTTGTGGCTCAAATCGAGGCTGTAGGCGCTCGCGAGATTCTGGATTCGCGTGGGAACCCGACCGTTGAGGTCGAGATCCTGCTCGAAGATGGCACGGTCAGCCGTGCCGCCGTGCCGTCCGGCGCATCCACCGGCGCATTCGAGGCGTACGAGCTTCGTGACGGGGACAAGGAGCGCTACCAGGGCAAGGGCGTGCTCAAGGCGGTCGACGCTGTGCTCGACGAGATCGGCCCGGCGATCGAAGGATTCGAGGCCGCCGACCAGCGCCTCGTCGACGCCGCGATGATCGAGCTCGACGGAACCGACAACAAGAAGCGCCTCGGCGCGAACGCCATCCTCGGTGTCAGCCTGGCCGTCGCCAAGGCCGCGGCCGACTCGGCCGACCTGCCGCTCTTCCGTTACATCGGCGGCCCCAACGCGCACACGCTGCCGGTGCCCCTCATGAACATCATCAACGGCGGTTCGCACGCCGACAACGACGTGGACATCCAGGAGTTCATGATCGTCCCGCTCGGAGCGGAGACCTTCAGCGAAGCGCTGCGCTGGGGTGTGGAGACGTACCACGCGCTCAAGGCGCTGCTCCAGTCGAAGGGTCTCTCGACCGGCCTCGGCGACGAAGGCGGCTTCGCCCCCAACCTGCCGAGCAACCGCGCGGCGCTCGACCTCATCGTCGAGGCGATCACCAACGCCGGCTACACCCCGGGCGAAGACATCGCCCTCGCGCTCGACTGCGCGGCGAGCGAGTTCTACAAGGACGGCTCCTACCACTTCGAAGGCAAGCAGCTGAGCGCTGAAGAACTCGTCGCCTACTACGGTGAGCTCGTCGCCGCCTACCCACTGGTCTCGATCGAGGACCCGCTCGAAGAAGACGACTGGGACGGCTACGTGCACCTCACCGCTGAGCTGGGCGGCAAGATCCAGATCGTCGGCGACGACCTCTTCGTCACCAACCCGGAGCGCCTCGCCAAGGGCCTCGAACTGGGCGCGGCCAACTCGATCCTCGTCAAGGTGAACCAGATCGGCACCCTCACCGAGACGCTCGACGCCGTGGCACTCGCCCAGCGCGCCGGCTACACCGCGATCCTCTCGCACCGGTCGGGTGAGACCGAGGACACGACCATCGCCGACCTCGCCGTCGCGACGGACGCCGGCCAGATCAAGACGGGTGCGCCGGCCCGTTCGGAGCGTGTCGCCAAGTACAACCAGCTGCTGCGCATCGAAGAGGAACTCGGCGAGGCCGCCGTCTACGCCGGCCGCCGCGCCTTCCCGCGCTTCACGGCGTAGGCACTTCGCAGACAGAGGGGTCAGCTTCCGATGGTGCGCCATCGTGCAACCAGCGGAGCTGACCCTTTTGTGCGCGCTGGGGCTCGCGCGACGAGGATCAGGGAAGGTCCAATCCGAACGCGAACATTCGAATAGAGCCGACTTGGCAGTCGTGGTCGCTAACGCGACCCGGAAAACGACCACAAGTGTCAGGTCGTAGGTATCCGGATCGGGTCCTCGACGTCGTGCGAAGCTCGACAGCGGTCCCGGCTTCGAGGCTCGCGCGACCGCACAGCCGGAAACCGGCCGCCGTCGCCGATAATGATTCGGCAGCAGCTTGTTGCCCGGCGCGAAAGCGTCGCACGACTTTGGAGGTACCGTGGCCAGGCCCCGAACCCGCCGAGTGCCGGTCGCCATGTCGGCCGAGACGGTGGCCGGCAGCTGGCTGCGAGGCATCCGTTTCTCCGGGTTCTCCCTCGTCATGATGGGGCTGCTGATCGTCGCCGTGGTCATCCTCGCGCCGACGCTGAGATCCCTCATCGAGCAGCGCCAGCAGATCGCCGACCAGCAGGCTGCCGTCGACCAGCTGAAATCGCAGGTCACCGACCTCAAATCGCAACGTGCCCGCTGGAACGATCCCAGCTACATCCGCGCCCAGGCCCGCGACCGCCTCTACTACGTGATGCCCGGCGAGGTGAGCTATCTTGTGATCGACGACCGGCCGCCCGCAGCGAAAGCCGCCGACCAGGGGCCGGTCAGCACGCAGATACAGGCGACGAAGACGGATTGGGTAGGCTCGCTGTTCGGCTCGTTCATGACCGCGGGCCTGAGCGACGCGACGCCCGCAGAGCTTTCCGGAGGCACCGGCACGAAACAGCCGCCTCCGGCCCCCGCACCGACACCAGGCAAGTAGACATGACAACCCCACCATTCGATCCGGCCACCGACCGGGACATCGCCATCGTCTCCGCACAACTCGGCCGACCCGCTCGCAACGTCATCGGTATCGCCGCCCGCTGCGTCTGCGGTGCGCCGACGGTGGTCGCCACGGCTCCGCGGCTCGACGACGGCACACCGTTCCCGACGCTCTACTACTTGAGCCACCCCGCGGCGACGGCGGCGCTCTCGTACCTCGAGGCGACACAGGTGATGAACGAATTCAACGAACTGCTCGAGAACGACGACGACCTGCGGGCGCACTACGCGGATGCTCACGCCGCCTACCTCGCCGACCGCGAGAGCATCGCCGAGGTACCTGAGATCGCCGGCATCTCGGCCGGCGGGATGCCTTCGCGCGTCAAATGCCTCCATGCACTCGGCGCCCACGCGCTCGCCGCGGGCCCCGGCGTCAATCCGATCGGCGATCTCGCCCTGGAGCGCGCGAACTGGTCGCCCTCCGTGTGCGAGTGCCTGGACTACTCGGTCGGATGATCCGCGCAGGCCGCGCCCTCGTCGCGCTCGCCGCAGGCGTCGTTCTCGCTCTGGGCGGCGCCACCGTCGCCCATGCCGACCAGGTTCGCAGCCTCGAATACTGGCTGAACGACTACGGCATCTCCCAGGCGTGGTCGACGACGCGCGGTGCTGGCGTGAAGGTCGCGATCATCGACACCGGTGTCGACGGCTCGGTGCCCGACCTGAGCGGGGCGGTGGTCGGGGGCACGGATGTATCTGGGATCGGCTCCGCCAACGGCCAGAAACCCCTCGGGTCGAGCGAAGACTCCGGACACGGTACGTGGGTGGCATCGCTTCTCGCCGGTCGCGGGACCGGTGGCGACAACGGCGTGATCGGGGTCGCGCCCGAGGCCTCCCTCCTGACCGTGTCCGTGTCGCTCGGAGCCTCGCCGTCGTCGGTCAGCAGCGACGACCAGATCGCGGATGGCGTGCGCTGGGCGGTCGACAACGGCGCCAAAGTCATCAACATGTCGCTCACCCGCAACACGCTCGACTGGCCCGAGAGCTGGGATTCCGCG
This sequence comes from Leifsonia tongyongensis, assembly GCF_010686705.1. Taxonomy (GTDB): domain Bacteria; phylum Actinomycetota; class Actinomycetes; order Actinomycetales; family Microbacteriaceae; genus Diaminobutyricibacter; species Diaminobutyricibacter tongyongensis. The sequence goes on from NZ_JAAGWY010000003.1 coordinate 367,581, forward strand.
TTCCAGTACGCGTTCGCGCACGACGTCGTCATCGTCGCCGCGGCCGGAAACCGGGGGAGCGGCACCACCGAAGTCGGTGCTCCGGCGACCATACCGGGCGTCCTCACGGTGGCCGGGGTCGACCGCAACGGCAAGGCCAGCTTCGACGCGTCCTCGCAGGGCATCACCATCGGAGTGTCCGCGCCCAGCGAGCAACTGGTGGGTGCGAATCCGGGCGGCGGGTACGTGCAGTGGGCGGGTACCAGCGGAGCTGCGCCCCTGGTGGCGGGAGCGGTCGCGCTCGTGCGGGCTGCGCATCCGGAGCTGAACGCAGCCAACGTCATCAACCGCATCATCTCGACCGCCCGGCCGGTCGGCTCGGTGCCGAGCCCGATCTACGGATACGGGCTGCTGAACGCGAACGCGGCGGTCACCGCATCCGTCGCTCCGGTCACCGCCAACCCCATGGGCGACCTGGGGCAATGGATCCACATCCACCGGCGTGCGCAGTCCTCGGAGACGCCCGCGCAGGGTTCGCAGGCTCCCGTTCCGACGAGCACGCCACGGGCTCTCAGCCCCGACCGCACCATCGCCGTCGGGCAGCTCGTGGTGCCGGGCTGGGATGCTCTGACCCTGTTCTGGATTCCCTTCACACTGCTCGCAGGATTCGTCGTCCTCGCTTCTCTCGGCGTAACGGGAGCGGTCCTGCATTTCAGGCGAGTGGGTCGCAGGGGGTAGATTGTCCCCATACTTTCGTCTTGAGGAGACCGTTCACTGTGCCCAAAATTCTGATCGTCGGCGGCGGCTACGCCGGGTTCTATACCGCGTGGAAGCTCGAGAAATGGCTGCGTAACGGCGAAGCCGAGGTCACGATGGTCGACCCGCTCCCGTACATGACGTACCAGCCGTTCCTCCCCGAGGTCGCTGTCGGGTCGATCGAGCCGCGTCACGCGGTCGTCGCCCACCGTCGCCACCTCAAGAAGACGAACGTCGTCACGGCCAAGGTCACGTACATCGACCACGCGAACAAGACGGCGACGATCGAGCCGCCCGTGGGCGAGCCGTGGCAGCAGGAGTACGACATCGTCGTGGTGACCGCGGGTGCCGTCTCGCGCACGTTCCCCATCCCCGGTGTCGCCGACCAGGCGATCGGCCTCAAGAACATCGAGGAAGCGATCGCCATCCGCGACCGCGTGCTCACCAACTTCGACAAGGCGGCCAACCTGCCCGCCGGTCCCGAGCGCGACCGTCTCCTCACGTTCGTCGTCGTCGGCGGCGGCTTCGCGGGCATCGAGATCTTCGCCGAGCTCCGTTCGTTCGCCAGCGCGCTGCTCAAGTTCTACCCGCAGCTGACGTTCGACGACACCCACTTCCACCTCATCGAGGCGATGGGCCGCATCATGCCCGAGGTGTCGCTGCCCACGAGCCACTGGGTGATCAAGAACCTGGCGCAGCGGGGTGCCGAGATCCACCTCGACACGCAGCTCTCGAGTGCAGTCGACGGGGTCATCGAGCTCTCCACCGGCGAGAAGTTCGAGACCGACCTCATCGTCTGGACGGCCGGCGTCATGGCCAACCCCAGCATCGTTCGCCACACCGACCTCCCGATCGAGGAGCGCGGCCGTCTCCAGGTTCGCGCTGACCTCCGCGTCGGTACCGAAGAGGACATCGTCAAGGACGCCTGGGGCGCCGGCGACATCTGCGCTGTGCCCGACCTCACCGGTGGCGGCGTCGGCGGCTTCACGGTTCCGAACGCGCAGCACGCCGTGCGTCAGGGCAAGCTGCTCGCGAAGAACCTCGTCGCCGACATGCGCGGAGAGCTGCCCCGCCAGTACTTCCACAAGAACCTGGGCGCCGTCGCGGGCCTCGGCCTCGGCATCGGTGTGTTCCAGGCTGGCAAGATCGCCGTCAAGGGCTTCATCGCCTGGCTGATGCACCGCGGCTACCACGGTCTGGCCATGCCGAGCTGGGAGCGCAAGATCCGCGTGTTCTGGGGCTGGATCAACAACTTCTTCCTCGGGCGCGACCTCGTGTCGCTCGCTGCAGCGCAGCACCCTCGCGCAGCGTTCGAAGAGTTCGCTGCTCGTCCCCGTCCGGCCGTCGAGGCCGCGCCCGCCCCGGCGCCCAAGGCCGTCAAAGCGCCGGCCCGGTCGCGCACGAAGACGGCGGAGCCTGCCGAAGTCACGGTGAAGTAGGTCTCTCGCGAAGGCCCGGGTCGACGAAGTCGCCCGGGCCTTTCGCGTGCGGAAGTCGCGTCAGCGCAAGCCGGCGGTGAACAGCGACAGTACCCGGCGGAGGTCGTCGCGCGTGTACCCGCTCTTGTTCGCCGCCCAGGCAAGCGAGCTGGCGAAGACGAACAGATCGTCGGGCAGCACGTCCACGCGCACCGCTCCTGCTGCCTGCGCCCGGTCGAGGAGCCGCGCCGTGGCGCTCTTCATCATGCTGCACGGGGCCGTCAGCGGAGAGGTCAAATCGTTGACCGCTTCGGCCACGGAGTCGGGCAAGCCGTCGTAGCTGCTGAGGTGTCGAGCCAACTCGATGAGCCAGTCGTCGAGGGCAGCGCCGGCATCGTCACGGACGAGCAACTCCTCGGCAGTCTCGTCGAGGGCCTGCCGGCTTTCGACCAGCGCGGCGGCGAGCAGGCACTCGCGGTTGGGGAAGTGGCGGTAGAGCGTGCCGGCGCCGACTCCGGCTCGCTTCGCGATGTCGTCGAGCGATGTGTGCACGCCGTGCTCGCTGAACGCCTCGCAGGCGACGGCGACGATTCTGTCGTAGTTGCGTTGGGCATCCACGCGCATCGGTCGCACGGGGGCAACTGTTTCGCCGGCCACGATCTTCCTTTCCACAATTCACTTCGTCGTCGTTGACAAAGCGGAGACAGTCTCCGTATATTCGTTCAAGAGGAGAGTCTCTCCGGATAACAGTGTACGTCCATCAGAAACGGATGCACCAGCATGACGACAACCGATCTCACACCGCACCCAGCAGAAGACGCAGAAGACACCATCGCTACCCCCATCGCACCCGTTGCACCCGCATCCGCCACCCGACCTGGCGCATCCGCCGCATCCGCCGGCTCCGACCGCCGCGCGCTCCGTGGCCCAGCCCTGGGGCTGGTCGTCGTGTTCATCACGCAGCTCATGCTCGTCGTGGACGCGAGCATCGTGAATGTCGCGCTGCCCGACATCCAGAAGGAACTGCACTTCTCGCCCACCGATCTGTCGTGGGTGGTCACGGCGTATGCGCTCGCTTTCGGCGGCCTGATCCTGCTGAGCGGCAAGATCGGTTCGATCGTCGGCGCCCGGCTAGCTCTCATGGTCGGTGTCGGACTCTTCATCGTCGCGAGCGCCCTCGGAGGTTTCGCGCCGACGGCCGAGATCCTGGTCGCCGCGCGAGTGCTGCAGGGTGTCGGGGCCGCGATCGCCGCCCCCAGCACCCTGGTGCTGCTGGTGGCGAACACCACCGAAGGCCAGAACCGTGCCAGGGCGATGTCGCTCTTCGTGCTGGCAGCCGGCAGTGGCGGGGCCATCGGGTTGATCCTCGGCGGCCTGCTCACCACTGGTTTCGGCTGGGAGTGGGTGATGTTCGTCAACGTGCCCATCGGCATCCTGATCATCGTCGGCGCAGCCCTGTTCCTGCACGAGACCGAGCGGGTCCCGGCGAAACTCGATCTGGGTGGCGCGGCCGCTTCGACGATCGGCATGGTCGCCCTGGTCTATGGCTTCACCCGCGCGGCCAGTCACAGCTGGACCGACCCGCAGGTGTTCATCTCGTTCGGTACCGCACTCGTCGCGCTCGTTGCGCTCATCTTTATCGAGCGGCGCCACATCAGCCCAGTCGTGCAACTGCACTTCTTCTCGACCATGCGCACGGCGGTTCCTCTGCTGGGTATGCTCCTCGTGCCGGCCGGAATGTTCGGCTTCTTCTACTTCGCGACCCTCTTCACCCAGCACGTGCTCGGGTTCGATCCGCTCGGCACCGGACTCGCGCTGCTGCCCTTCGTCGCCTCGATGCTCGTCACCAACGAGATCGCCCCGCGCGTGCTTCCTCGGATCGGCGAGAAGGTCGTGGGAGTCGTGGGTCTCAGTGGCATGGTGATCGGTCTCGTCTGGCTCGGGCAGCTCAACTCGTCGAGCACCTTCCTCAGCGGGTTGCTCGGCCCTGCGGTCGTGCTCGGCATCAGCGCGGGACTCACCTTCGCGCCGCTGACGTCGATCGCGATGGACCAGGCGCCTGAGGGCGAGGTCAGCGCAGCGTCGAGCCTGTTGCAGGGGATGCAGCAGCTGGGCGGCTCCGTCGGTGTCGCGGTGCTGACGACGATCTTCATCGCCCAGACGCTTGTCGGCGGCGAAGCGAAAGGCATCTCGACGACGCTGCTGGTCGGCGCGGCCTTTCCGGCGCTCGCTCTCGTGCTCTTCGCGATCTGGGGTCGCCGCATCCCGGTGAAGAGCGGTACGGATGATGGTGCCGGGGCATCGGAGCGGGCGAGCGTGGTGCTGCACTAGCCCGCAAGTCGGCCGGTCCGCTCTCGATAGGATCGAGGGCGGGCCCCCATAGCCCAATCGGCAGAGGCAGGCGACTTAAAATCGCCCAAGTGTGGGTTCGAGTCCCACTGGGGGTACTTCGTCGCATGAGCCTTCTCGAGAGCGGTTGCACCGAACACCCGATAACATCTGAGTGTGCGTTGGCGACAGGCGGCGGAGTTGCTCTCTATGACGCCCAAGCAGAAGCGCGTTCCGCCGGCCTCCAAGCAGACGAGCGATCATTACGGTCTAACTGCTGTGATCTTGGGGATCCTTGCGTTGATCGGGTCGCTTTTCCCCCTGATCGCCTATGACATCATCGGATGGGTTGCTGGAGCGGCAGTCATTTTCGGGATAGCCGGTTTCACCAGCCAAGGAATTAAGAAGACGATGGCGCTCACGGGGTTGGTCACCGGTGCCCTCGCCGCAACGGTCGTCATCGATAAGATCTTCGACTACTAATCGATTCGTGCTGCAAAGGCTGTTTGGACGCAACCTTCGGGCGTCTAACCGCCCCCCGCCACACCAACACCTGCCGCTGCTCCCAAAATAAGATGACTACAACCCCGCCTTGTCACGGCGGCGGAAGGAACGGCGAGCCACACCTACGCAGAGGACATAGACGAGCACCAGCGCTCTGCCAGCCGCCGTTGCAGCGACTGAGGCGTTCGCCGCTTCGGAGCCGGGCGACGCCTCCGCCAATTGCAATGCGCCAACTGCCTGAACCACGACGCCCGCGGCGAGCGCGATGCCGATGAGACACGCGACCCAATAGACGACGGTGCGCACTATTGCGCCTTGCACCTTGCGAAAAATAGCCAACACACATTAAAACCTAGGGTATTAATGGCCTAACGATCGTCGACACCTTGTTGCAGCGGCCGCCCGATGCGCCAGCGCCGGTTCCTGAGCGTTCTCTCAGGAAGGTCGGCGCCCGGGTAGACCGGCGAGTACCATCGCAGACGCCGACGAAGGCGCAACGCGGATGGGGGACATCATGGCGAATCCAGGACAACCGACGATCCAGCAAGGTGCGACGGGGAGGGTCGTCAGGCGACTTCAGCGGGCAATCCGCCGAACACCGAATCTTTCGCTTGTGGTCGACGGAATCTTCGGGCCGGCGACGCACGCCGCCGTGATCCAGTTCCAGCAAGGCAATCCGCCGCTGGTGGTCGATGGCATCGTGGGGCCACACACGTGGGCCGCGTTGCCCGACGGGGGACCCATGCCGGTTCTCTCCCTGGGCTCGACGGGAGACGCGGTGAAGAGCCTGCAGACGGTGCTGACGAACGGTGCTTCCCAATGGGGAGGCGTGACGCCTCAAGGGATCGACGGTATTTTCGGCCCGCACACCGAGGAGGCTGTCGAAGCGTTTCAGGCGTGGGGGCACGTCGTCGTCGATGGCGTGGTCGGCGACCAGACCTGGAGCGTCTCGCTCCACGCAGCGTCGGCAACCCTCGAGTCGGCGGTGGGCCTGCAGTACGTGATCGGTTGACGCCGGGCGGGCCGGCTCTCGCCCCTAGTGGTGGCCGAGCAGCCCGAGCAGCTGGGTGAAAAGCCAGAGCGTCTCGAAGTACATCAGGATCGCGACCCAGAACATCACGAGGTCGGGGAAGCGCGTGGAGAAGCCGGCGATGCGCGCACGCCGGGCGACGAGACTGGCGGCGATGATCCCGAACAGCGGCAGGAAGACGCCGAGCACGGCCGAGAGTGTGCTGGCGGTGGCGAGCCCTCCGGTGAGGGGTGCGGCCGGCCCAGCCGGCGCGGCTTCTGCGTGGGTGTCGGTCGGATGCAGGTCGGTCGTCGTTGCGGACATAGGCACAGTTTAGGGCCACGGATGCGTGCCATCCGAAGCCCCAATGATGGTACCTTGGTAATATGGTAACAATCGATCGGGTCCAGACCGGCGTGCGGATCGAGCGCCGGATCCTCAAGACGGCGAAGGGTCTCGCCGAGGCCCTCGACATCCCGCTGGGCGAGCTGCTCGAAGGCGTGCTGCTGCACTCATTCGAGGGCACGACGCCGTTCAGCAAGGCGACCATCCACAAGATCGAGTCCCTCAAGTCCGTCTACGACCTCGACCTGACGAGTGCGGATGCTCACCACCTCGACGAACCCACAGCCGACGATGAACTCGAGGACTTCTACGCAGGTCGCATCCGTACGCCCGGCTTCGTGCACCGCGACCACCTGCGCATGGCGTTCCTCGCCCTGGGCCGCGATCCCTTCTCCGTGGCGTTCGCGCGCTACTCGGAAGGCATCCGGCAGCTCGCAGTCCACGCCGGTCGACCCGAGAAGTTCAACCTGACGATCACGGGAGCGTTCCTCTCACTCATCGCCGAGCGTCTCACAGCGCATCCACCGAAGCAGCCGTATGCCGACTTCGAGGCGTTCATCGACGCCAATCCCGACCTTCTCGACACGGCATTGCTCGAGCGGTACTACACGCCGCAGCGACTCGCCTCAGCGCAGGCCAAGTCGGTCTACCTGCTGCCCGACCGGCCCAGATGATGGTCGCGGTACGGCGCCTTGATGAGCGCGACGAGGCAGGAGATCGCGAGCGCTCCGCCGACGATGATCACCAACCAGATGAATGCGATCAGCCAACCTTCCATGCCTGAACGCTACACCTCGCATCCGCTGCTGCCACAGTGCCGCGTCAGAGGGTTTCGCGCGCCGGGTCGCGGGCGGATACTGGGGAGATGTTGCGCGTCGGCTCGATCGTGTGGGGTGTGCGCGACGTGCCAGGTGCCATCCGGTTCTGGTCGGAAGCACTCGACTACCGCCCCCGCGACGAGGAGCCGTCGGACGACTGGGCGATCCTGGCGCCCAGGGAAGGCCACGGGCCGCAGTTGGCAATCACCGAGGTCTCCTCGCTCGCCGGCACGCACCAGCGGCATCACCTCGACCTGTACGCCTTCGACCAGGCTGAAGAGGTCGAGCGCCTGGTCAGCATCGGGGCGACCAGGGTCGACTGGGACTATGAGCCGGATGCGGACTACATCGTCCTCGCCGACCCCGACGGGAACCGCTTCTGCGTCGTCCAGGCCGGCGAGCTCGCCAACCATGGCTGAGCTCCGGTGAGCATCCGCGATGCCGAGGGCCGCCGGACGCGCTGCCCGTGCCTCAGCGGCGACCCGTATGACGTGTGCTGCGGGCCGATCCATCGTGGCCAGGCGGATGCACCGACCGCGGAACGCCTGATGAGGTCTCGATTCTCGGCGTTCGCGCTGGGGGACGCGGAGTACCTGCTCGCGTCCTGGCATCCGTCGACGCGCCCCGCCGGCCTCGAACTCGACCCGGGCCTGCGCTGGTACCGGCTCGACATCGTCGGCACCACGCGCGGCGGGATTCTCGACGAGGTCGGCACGGTGCACTTCCGCGCCTACTTCAAGGGCGACGCGATCGGCGTGCAGGAGGAGGACAGCCGGTTCGTCCGCGAGGGGCGCCGCTGGTTCTACGTCGACGGATCCACGGCGACGGTCTAAGACTGGCGCGCCGGTTCGACGAAACGCTCCCACAGCCAGAAGGCCACGCTGAACGCGGCGAACACGATGACGCCGACGACGAGGACGACTGACGCGGTGCCCGCGTTCCACAGGGCTTGCACCGGGAGCAGGAGCGCGAACAGCACGGTGTAGACCGCGAGGCTCAGGGCGACCCACACCCGTCGCGACCACAGGAAGACGGCACGCCCGGCCAGTGCTCCGACGGGAAGCAGACTGATACCGGCCGAACCGAGCGCGAGCAGAGTGATCGCGCCGGCGAGCTCGGTGACGAACGCGCTGAGCGGGTCAGACGGGTCGGGGATGAGGCCGAGAGCGAGCCAGGCGAGCACACCGACACCGGCGAGCCCGGCGACCTGCGCAGCGGCGAGCCGCCCCTGTGCCGAGCGCCGGACGGATTCGGCAGCTCCACCGGTGACGCCGGGCATGGCGACGGCGCCGACGAGGAGCCCGAAGAGGAGGGCGGGCTGAAGGTCGAAAATCCGGGATGCGACCGCGGCGACCGCGACGACCAGGAGGTTTCTGGGCTGGAAGGCGATCACCGCGTGAGCACCGGTCAGGTGAACGGATGCGAACCTCGGGATCGCGATCCAGGCCGCGTTGACGATCGCGAGGGCGATCAGTACGGCGATGAGGACGCGCACGTAGGTCCCGACGTCTCCGGCGGGGCTGGACCCGACGGGGCTGGAGAGAGTGACGAGGGCAGCGGCCGCGACGAATCCGGATCCGGCGGCGAGGCGACGCTGCAGGATGCCGGCCGGATGCGCATCCGGGTCCGCATCGGCCTCGACCTCCGAGCGTGGCCTGTTGCGTCCGAAGAAGCGGTGCCGTCCGGCGGCGGGGTGTTCCAGGCGGGCTCGGGCCAGTGTCGTGGCGAGGAGGCGGGCGGGCAGTGCCAGCAGCAGCAGGGCGGCCGCGGCGAGCAGGACGGATCGGAGCCAGCCCGGGATGGCGGCGGGCGCGATCGTCGGAGGTGTCGCATTCGTGAACTGGGATGCTCCCGACCAGGTCTGGAGCCCACCGTGCGTCGCGTGGGGTGGCCGCGCTGACGGTGTCGGCGAGCTCGGCGCGGTGGGGACGGGCTGTGCCGACTGGCCGGCCGAGCTCGACGGGCTGGGCGCCGGGCTGGCTGCGTGTGCCCCCGGAGCTGCCGGCGGCGCGGCCGCGAAGGTCAGGGTGATCGCCGCGCTCGCCGGACTGACATTGCCTGCAGGGTCGCTCTGGAGCGCAGAGACGGTGTAGCGCCCCGGCGGCAGTGTGCCGTTGCAGGACCACGCACCCTGTGCGACGATCGTGCGGCAGATCACCGCGGAGCCGGCATCGTCGCCTCCGTAGACGGTGACGTGCGCCCTGTTCTCGCCGGTTCCGCCGAACGCCCCGGCGCGACCGTGCGGCACGGTCGAGTTCGGCGCCGGCCAGGCGAGCTGTGGACGAGCGGGTGCGGTCGAGTCGATCGTGATGCCGACGGGTGTGCTGGCGCGGGAACTCTCCGTCGAGAACGGCGCCGTCTGGGTCGCCGACACGGCGTACGTCCCCGATGGCGGCGGCCCGCTCAGGACGCACGCCCACGACCCGGCTGAGTCGACCGGGAACGTGCAGGTCGCTCCGCCCGCAGCCGTCACGGTCACCGTCGCGCCCGGGTAGCCGGTGCCGTGCACTCCGCCGCTGGAGAGGAAGCCGTTGGAGCCGCCTGAGATGGTCGGCGGGGAGAGCACAGCCACGCTGACGCTGTCGGAGCGGTCGGTGTCGCCCGTGACGACGGCGCCGATGATGACATCGGGGCCGTCGCTGAGCGTCGGCACGGTGCACGACCAGACGGAGGCGGGGTCGACCGTCGCCTGGCACGCGGGACCGTGTGCATCGACGAAGACCCCGATGCGGTCGCCGGGGTTTCCGGTGCCGCTGACCGTGACCGTGCCCGTCGTCACGAGAGTGCCGGGAGCCGGCGAGGTGATCGTGGGCGAGCCGGGGGCCGGCGTCGCGGACGGGGGCGGGGGCGACGGCGCGGGTTCGGCGTGTGCGGCGCCCGGCGCTGTGGCTACCGAGAGCACAAGAGCGAGTGCGGTGGCGCTCAGAAGGAGTCCAGTCACCACCCCTGACCGAACCGGAACAACGTGAATCTGGAAGAACCTGTGCACCCTACCCCCCATTTCAGGTGTCATCAACGGGGATGTCAATGCACAGGGCGGACTTTCGTGCAGACTTTCGTGCATACTTGCATCTGGGTCAATCGTCCCAGTTCTTGCCCAGCGTCGAGCAGGAGAACCACATGACGCGTATCGCTGCCGCCGACCGGCGCGCCGCCCTCGTCCAGGCCGCCCTGCGGGTCGTGGCCGAACGCGGCGTCCAGGCGGCCACGACGCGCGCGATCGTGGCCGAAGCAGGCATGTCCCTCGCCAGCTTCCACTACGTCTTCACGTCGCGCGACGAACTGATGAGCGAACTCGTCGCGTTCGTCGTCGCACAGCAGGAACGCGCACTGGTGCCCGTGCTGACGCCCGGCGAAGGCCCGGCTGATCTCCGCGACGCGGTGCGGGCGGGCCTCCAGACCTACTTCGACGTCGTGCGCTCCGATCCGCAGCGCGAGAAGGCGATGTTCGAGCTCACGCACTACGCGATGCGATCGCCCGGACTCGAGCACCTGGCGCGACTCCAGTACCGCAGCTACTACGCGCTCGCGGAGAACGCGCTCGCCGTCGCATCCGAGCTCACCGGCGCGGACTGGGACCGCCCGCTCAATGACATCGCCACCCTGCTGGTCGTCCTGACCGACGGCCTCACCATCTCCTGGCTCGTCAACCGCGACGATGCGGCCGTGGAATCCATCCTGGATTTCGCCGCCGACGCCGTCGCACGCCTTGCCACCATCCCATCGACCGCGAGGACTCCATGACAGAAACCCAGACGACGGCCGTCTTCGCCGAACCGACCCGCAAGGTCACCGGGCGGTGGATCGCCTTCTTCGCGATCGCCTGGCTCGGGATCTGGATGGCGCAGCTCGCGCCGGTGCAGAAGCTGCTGCCCGAGCAGATCACCGCCCAGCTCAAGACCACGTACTGGGTCGACAACGTCGTCGCCTTCGGCATCATCTCGGGGATCTCCGGCGTCTGCGCCATCATCGCCTACCCGCTGACGGGTGCGCTCTCCGACCGTACGACCAGTCGCTTCGGGCGGCGCCGGCCGTGGATCGCGATCGGGACGCTCGTCTTCGCGATCTCGCTCATCGTGCTGGGAGCACAGACGACGATCGTCGGCATCGGCGTCTTCTGGTCGCTCGCCCTCACCGGTTTCTGCATCCTGACCGCCGCGCTCACCGCTACGATCAGCGACCAGGTGCCCGTCAACCAGCGCGGCTACGTCTCCGGCTGGCTGAGCGCGCCGCAGGCGATCGGGATCATCCTCGGCGTCATGCTGGTGACCTACGTGTTCGTCGGAACCTTTGTCGGCTACGCGGCGATGGCGGTGCTCCTCGTCGTGCTGGTGACGCCGTTCCTGTTCCTGCCGGATGCCGTGCTGCCGGTCGAACTCAAAGAGAAGATGACCGCACGCGGCGTCGTGCAGAGCCTGTGGATCAGCCCGCGCCAACACCCCGACTTCGGCTGGACGCTCCTCAGCCGCGTGCTCGTCAACTTCGGCAACGCGTTCGGGACGACGATGCTGCTCTACTTCCTGCAGTTCGGCCTGCACGACAAGCACGCCGACGACGACCTGCTGACGCTCATCCTGATCTACATGGTCTTCGTGATCATCGCGTCGCTGGCGCTCGGGCGTCTCTCCGACCGGCTCGGCCGGCGCAAGGCGTTCGTCTTCATCTCGTCCGCGCTGCAGGGTGTCGCGGCCCTCCTGCTCGCATTCCTCCCCGATTTCACGGTGGCGATGGTCGCGGCCGGCCTGCTCGGTCTCGGCTACGGATGCTTCCTCTCCGTCGACCAGGCGCTCGCGACTCAGGTGCTGCCCGACCCCGAATCGCGGGGCAAGGATCTCGGGATCATGAACATCGCCACCGCCGTCCCCCAGGCGATCGCCCCGCTGATCGGCGCCGGTGTCGTCGCCATGATGGGCGGATTCGTCGGCCTGTTCGTCATGTCCGGTGTCTTCGCGTTCGCGGGTGCTCTCGCGGTCGCCCGAGTGAAAGCAGTCCGCTAGTGCCTACGACCACCCTCGACCTGTCGGTCGCGCCCGTCGCTTCCGCCCGAACGTGGACCCGGCTCGGTACGTACTGGCCGTCGCTCACGGCGGCGACCGCGCACCTCGACCCCGCGCTCGCGGTCATCCAGCTCGACGCGCTTCGCCACAACACCCACGACATGCTGCGGCGTGCTGGAGGCAAGCCGATCCGCGTGGCATCGAAATCGGTGCGGGTGCGCGACGTGCTCGATGCGGTGCTGGCGGTTCCCGGCTACCACGGCGTGCTCGCCTACACCCTCGCCGAGGCGCTGTGGCTGGCCAAGGGATCGGACGGGCATCCGCCGATCGAGGATGTCGTGGTCGGCTACCCGACCGCCGACCGCGCAGCCATCGCCGAACTCGCGCATTCGCCCGAGCTCGCAGCGCGCGTGACCCTGATGGTCGACTCGCTCGCACAGCTCGACCTGATCGACAGCGTGGCCCCGGCGTCGGTGCGCGAAACCATCCGGGTGTGCCTGGAGCTCGACTCGTCGTGGCAGCACCCGGTGCTCGGCCACATCGGGGTGTGGCGGTCGCCGGTCTTCACCGCGGAGGACGCCCGGGCGCTCGCTGCGAAGATCGTCGCCCGTCCGGGGTTCGCGCTGGTCGGCATGATGGGGTACGAAGCCCAGATCGCCGGACAGGGGGACAAGCCCGCCGGCCGTGCCGCCTGGGGCGCCACCCTGCGCTGGGTGCAGAAGAACTCCAAAGCCGAGCTGGCCGAGCGGCGCGCGCAAGCCGTGGCCGCGGTGCGTGAGGTCGCAGACCTCGAATTCGTGAACGGGGGCGGGACCGGCTCGCTCGAGTTCACATCCTCGGATGCGTCGGTCACCGAGATCGCGGCGGGCAGCGGACTGTTCGGCGGTCACCTCTTCGACAACTACCAGTCCTTCCGCCCGGCGCCCGCAGCGGCGTTCGCGCTCTCCGTCGTGCGCAAGCCGACCCCCGCGACGGCGACCCTGCTCGGCGGCGGATGGATCGCATCCGGACCCGCAGGAGACGACCGGCTTCCACGTATCACCTGGCCGACCGGCCTGTCGATGGTGCCCAGGGAGATGGCGGGCGAAGTGCAGACGCCGGTGACCGGGGCCGCGGCCGGCGTCCTCAAGGTCGGCGACCGCGTCTGGCTGCGCCACACCAAGTCGGGCGAGCTGAGCGAACACGTGAACGAGTTCCACCTCGTTGAGGGTGACACGGTCACCGGCACCGCCCTGACGTACCGGGGCGAAGGGAAGGCGTTCCTGTGACGGCGACCGGGGCGACCTGGCGCAACTGGGCGAGAAGCGAGAAGGTCCGGCCTGCGCGCGTCGAACGTCCCTCCAGCGCCGAGGCGGTCCAGCGCGCCGTCGCCGCAGCGATCCGGCAGGGGATGCACGTCAAAGCCGTCGGGGCCGGCCACAGCTTCACCGGCATCGCGGTGGCGCCCGGCGTCCAGCTCGAACTCGGCGACCTGCGTGGCGTGCTCGCCGTCGACGAAGCGCGCGGACGGGTCACCCTTGCGGCCGGCACCAACCTCTACCAGTTGCCGGAGCTGCTCCTGCCGTACGGTCTGGCGCTGGAGAACATGGGCGACATCGACCGGCAGACCATTGCGGGCGCGACCTCGACGGGAACCCACGGCACCGGCGGCAGCTTCGGCGGGCTCGCGACCCAGATCGTCGCGCTCACCATCGTGACCGGCACGGGTGACGTGCTCACCATCAGCGAGACCGAGAACGCCGAGCTGCTGCCCGCGGCGCGGCTCGGATTGGGTGCCCTCGGCGTGATCGTCGACATCACCCTGCAATGCGTCCCGGCCTTCCTCCTCCAGGCGGTCGAACGCCCGGAACCGCTCGAAGAGACCCTCGACAGCTACCTGGACCGGTCCTCGATGGAAGACCACTTCGAGTTCTACTGGTTCCCGCACACCGAGACGGCCCTGACCAAGACGAACAGCAGGCTTCCGTTCGGCGCGGAACGCCGGCCGCTCGGCAGGGTCGGCCGCTGGGTGGACGACGAGCTTCTCGGCAACGGCGTGTACCGCGGAGTGTGCGCGACCGGCACGGCTGTGCCCGCCATCGTGCCGCCCTTCAGCCGGCTGGCCCAGAAGCTCACCGGCAACCGGGATTTCACCGACTACTCGCCGCGGGTGTTCGTGACGAACCGCGCGGTGCGTTTCCGGGAGATGGAGTACGCGATTCCCCGCGAGGCGGTACCGGATGCGCTCCGTGAGGTGAAATCCCTCATCGAGCGCCGTGGATGGCGCATCTCGTTCCCCATCGAAGTGCGCTCCGCCGCGGCGGACGAGAACTGGCTGTCGACCGCCCACGCCCGCGCATCCGGATATATCGCAGTCCACCGGTACTTCAGGGAGAATCCCGAAGAGTACTTCCGCGCAGTCGAGGAGATCATGATGGCGTACGACGGCCGACCCCACTGGGGCAAGATGCACTACCGCGACGCCGAATCGCTGCGGGCCACCTACCGGCGCTTCGACGATTTCATCGCCGTGCGCGACAGGCTCGACCCTGAACGCGTCTTCGCCAACGACTACCTCACCAGGGTTCTGGGAGCATGAGCGCACCCCGGCGGCCGGACGCGCACTGGCGCGAGCGCGCCCGTGAACTCGGCGAGCGCATCCCGGCAGGTTTCCGCGTCGGAGTCGCGACGGCTGCCTTCCAGATCGAAGGGGCGACCCATGAAGGCGGGCGAGGGGAGTCGGACTGGGACGTCTTCACCCACCAGCCCGGCCGCATCCTCGGCGGATCGAACGCCGACGTGGCGACCGACCACTATCACCGACTCGGCGAAGACGTCCGGCTCATGGCCGACCTGGGGGTGGACTCGTACCGGTTCTCGCTGGCCTGGCCGCGCATCCAGCCCGGAGGTCGCGGCGGCGGCAATCACGACGGGATCGCGTTCTACGACCGCCTGATCGACGAACTGCTCGCGGCCGGGATCCGGCCGATGGCCACCCTCTTCCACTGGGACACCCCGATCGAACTGCGCGGTGGCTGGCTTTCGCGCGACACGGCCCACCGGTTCGCCGACTACGCGTTCCTCGCGGCCGAGGCGTTCGGCGACCGGGTCGAGTCGTGGGTCACCATCAACGAGCCTGCCACGGTCACGCTCAACGGGTATGCGCTCGGCGTCCACGCGCCCGGGCACACGCTGCTGTTCGACTCCCTTCCCGCTGCCCACCACCAGCTGCTCGGGCACGGACTCGCGGTCGGTGCGTTGCGCGACGCCGGGGTAGTGGGGCGGATCGGCATCACGAACGTGCACTCCCCGGTCGAGCCGGCCGCCGACGGTGAGGAGGACGGGGCATTCGCTGCGCTTTTCGATGTCATCCACAACCGGGTCTTCGCCGACCCGGTCCTGCTCGGGCGCTACCCGGAGGCGCCCGAGCCGTTCCGCGAGCTGTTCGGGGTGTTCGACGAGGTCGATCCGGACGACCTCGCCGTCATCTCGGCGCCTCTCGACTTCTACGGCCTGAACTACTACTTCCCGTCTCGGGTCGCCGCCGGCGCCGGCGACGCCGACTCGCCCGACGGCGAGGCGGAAGCGATGCGATCGCTCCCGTTCCACCTGGAGCCGTGGCCGGAGTTCGACCGGACCGGATTCGGCTGGCCGATCGCCCCCGACTATCTCGGGGTCGCGCTGGGTGAGATGCGCGACCGGTACGGCGACCGGCTCCCGCCCGTGGTCATCACCGAGGGTGGGGTGAGCTTCCCCGACGCGGTTGCGGAGGGAGCCCGGCCGGAGGACCCTGTGGATGACCGCGCCAGGATCGAATACCTCGGCGACCACATCGCGGCCGCCCTCGACGCGGTCGCCCCCGGCGGCCGCGCGGAGGGGGTCGACCTGCAGGGGTACCACGTATGGTCGCTTCTCGACAACTTCGAATGGGCGGCCGGATACACGCAGCGGTTCGGCATCGTGCACGTCGATTTCGACACCAGGGACCGCGCGCCCAAGCGCTCGTACGGGTGGCTGCGCGAGGTGCTGGGGTCCCGGAACTGAGACCCCCAATCCGGGTGAGCGCGGCTCGAGTGAATCTTGACAACTGCTCAGTTCGGCTGGAACACTCCCCACTAGCCGTCAAGCTCTGCCGTCATCCGACCGACCGCGGGTGACGGCAGCGAAACGACTGTGGCGTCGAGCCTCCTGGTGTCGGGCACTCAGGAGGTCGACGCCACAGCGTCGCTCGGCTAGGCGGTGCGGCGCTGCAGTGTCAGCGAGCCGACGATGATCGCAGCAACGGCGAACGCACCGATGATGAGCAGCTGTCCGCCGATGTAGGCGGCGTCGTGCGAATCGGTCGCCACCGCGTTGAGCGCGTCGATCGCGTGGGAGAGCGGAAGCCAGTCGCTGATGATCTCCAGCCCCTCGGGCAGCTGATCGCGCGGGATGAAGATCCCGCCGAGCAGGACCTGCGGAAACACGAGCAGCGGCATGAACTGCACCACCTGGAACTCGGTCCGGGCGAATGCGCTCGCGAACAGGCCGAGCGTCGTGCCGAGGATGGCGTCGGCGAGGGCGACCGCGAGCAGCAGCCACACGCTTCCTTTGATCGTGAGGCCGCAGACCCAAGTGGCGTACCCGACGGCGACCACCGACTGCACGATCGCGAGCAGTCCGAATGCGAGCGTGTAGCCGAGGATGAAGTCCGCGCGCCCCAACGGCATCGACAGCAGCCGTTCGAGCGTGCCGGTGCGACGTTCGCGCAGGGTCGTGATGCTCGTGACCAGGAACATCACGATGAAAGGGAAGAGCGCCAGCATGGCCGGCCCGATGGTCTGGAACATGTTCGTGTCGGTGAAGATCCAGGCGACGAGCCCGATGAGGAGGCTCGGCACGACGACGAGCAGGCCGATGGTGCGCGGGTCGTGCCGGATCTGAGTGAGTACCCGGCCGGCGGTGGCGAAGGTGCGGGTGAGAGTCACTGTTCCGCTCCTTGCTCGAGGTGCTTCGGATGCCGCCTGATCAGCGCCAGGAACGCGCTCTCGGTGTCGAGGGCGCCGGTCGCGGCGAGCAGGCCGGCAGGGGTCTCGTCGGCGAGGATCTCGCCGTCGCGCATGAGGAGCAGCCGATCGCAGCGGGTCGCCTCGTCCATGACGTGGCTCGAGACGAGGAGGCTCGTGCCGACGCCCGCGAGCCGGTGGAAGAGGTTCCAGAGGTCGACGCGCAGCAGCGGGTCGAGCCCGACCGTCGGCTCGTCGAGCACCAGCACTTCGGGTACTCCGAGGAGTGCAGCGGCGAGCGAGACCCGGCTTCGCTCCCCGCCCGACAGTGTGGAGACGAGCTGCGACGCATGAGCGCCGAGGTCGGTCGCTTCGATCACCCGGTCGATGTCGTCTTTGGGAGCGCCGAGCACGCTGCGGAAGTAGGAGAGGTTCTGCCGCACGGTGAGGTCGTCGTAGACGCTCGCCGACTGGGTGACATAGCCGATCCGGTGCCGGAGGGATGCGGAACCCGCGACGTCCCCGAGCACCGTCACCGTGCCTCCCGCGATCTTCTGGACCCCCACGATGGATCGCATGAGCGTCGTCTTGCCGCAGCCGCTCGGGCCGAGCAGGCCGATCACCTGGCCGCGCGGGATCGTGAGCGACAGGCCGTCGAGCACCACCTTCTTGCCGCGGCGGACCCGAAGACCGTCGATCACGATCGCAGTGTCCGGAGAATTCATCATGTGCTGAATTATTCGCTGGTGGGAACGGCCACGTCAAGGGCCGGTAACGGCTGCCCGGTGCCGAACAGATGCCACTGGACGACCGGCCCGACGCGGCGTACGAGTTCCTCGGTCGGCGTGCTCGCGATCGGCTCCAGGCGCAGGACGAAGCGCGTCATCATGACGCCGACGAGCTGGGCGGCGGCGAGGTTGGCGCGCAGGTCCGCATCCGGGCTCGCGCTCGCCGCGGCGAGCCGCTGGAACACCTCGCGCACGAGGAACTCCTTCAGCATGCGGCTGCCGGGTCCGCTCCCGACGGCTGTGCGGAGGATGGCCACGATCCGCGCCTGGGCCTTCTGCTCCTCGAGCTGTTCGAGCAGGTAGCGCACGATGCTGGTCCCGACGTCCTCGCGGGGACCGGCGAGGATGACCGTGATCGCCCGGTCCGGACGAAGCGGCGCCTCGAGCGTCGCCGTGAACAGGTCGGCCTTGTCCTCGAAATAGTGGTGAACCAGGGCGGAGTCGACCCCGGCGCGTCTCGCGATCGCGCGCAGCGAGGCCGCCTCATAGCCGCGGTCGGCGAACTCCTCGGTCGCCGAGCGGATGATCGCAGCCTTCGTCGACGCACCGGAGCGTGTGCCGGCACGCGGTCTTCCGCGCCTGCGTCTGGGCGTCGCATCCGTCGCATCGCTCACGAGACGAAAGCGTAGTACCGGATGTTCGTGAAGGAGTTGCTTTGAGTGTGGTGGGAAGCCCGTGGGAGCCAGGTCCACCCCGGATATGATGAACATCGCGCGACGAATGCGCCACACACTCAAGGAGTTTCTGCCATGGATTGGCTCATCCCGGTCATCATCGTCGTCGTCATCGTCGCGATCATCGGGATCTACCTGTGGGCGACGTACAACTCGCTGGTCACGCTGAACGTTCGCGTCGACGAGGCGTGGAGCGACATCACCGTCCAGCTGAAGCGTCGTGCCGACCTCATCCCCAATCTGATCGAGACGGTCAAGGGGTACGCATCGCACGAGCGCGGCGTCTTCGAGTCGGTCACCAAGGCGCGCGCAGAGACGCTTTCGGCGCAGGGCCCGGCGGAGGCCTCTGTCGCTGAGAACCACATCCAGGCGGCGTTACGCAGCATCTTCGCGGTCGCCGAGGCCTACCCGCAGCTGCAGGCGAGCCAGAACTTCCTGCGCCTGCAGGCCGACCTGGTCGATACCGAAGACAAGATCCAGGCTTCCCGCCGTTTCTACAACGGCGGTGTTCGCGAGCTGAACACCAAGATCAAGGTGTTCCCGAACAGCATCTTCGCCAAGCGACTCGGCTTCAGCGCGCGTGACTTCTTCGAGGTCAGCGACGTCGCGGCGATCGCCGAACCGCCCCGCGTGCAGTTCTAGCGGCAGGCGGCAATGTATAGAGCAATCGCCAGGAACAAGCGCAACACGGTCATCACCATCCTGCTGTTCCTGTTGATCATCGGCGGCCTCGGCTGGCTCGCGAGCGTCATCTACAACAACACGACGATCGTCATCATCACCCTGGTGGTCGCGGTGCTGTACGCGATCTTCCAGTACTACCTGGCGAGCAGCCAGGCGCTGAGCATGTCGGGCGCGATCGAGATCCAGAAGGCCGACAATCCGCGCCTGTGGAATGTCGTCGAGAACCTCTCGATCGCCACGGGCACCCCGATGCCGAAGGTCTACATCGTCAACGACCCTGCACCGAACGCGTTCGCGACCGGCCGCGATCCCCAGCATGCGGCGGTCGCCGCGACTACCGGCCTCCTCGACATCATGACGGACTCCGAGCTGGAGGGCGTGATGGCTCACGAGCTCGGCCATGTGCGCAACTACGACATCCGTCTGTCGATGATCGTGTTCGGGCTCACCGTCGCCGTCGGCTTCATCGCCGACATGTTCCTCCGGATGGCGTTCTTCGGCGGCCTCGGCGGCGGGCGCAACAACAACAACAGCGGTGGCGGTGGCGGCGGGGGGAACCCGATCGTGATCGTCTTCGGTCTGGTCGCACTCATCATCGCTCCGCTCGTCGCGACGCTCGTCCAGCTCGCGGTCTCGCGGCAGCGCGAGTATCTGGCGGATGCGACGGGAGCGATGACGACACGCCACCCGGATGCGCTCGCCAGCGCCCTGCTGAAGCTCCAGGACTACGGGCGGCCGATGCGCCGCCAGAATTCGTCGATGGCGCACCTGTGGATTGCAGACCCGCTGAAGCCGAGCCTGATGAGCCGCCTGTTCAGCACGCATCCGCCGATCCCCGAGCGCGTCGAGCGTCTCGAGAAGATGGGCAGCACCTTCTAAAGGCTGGCTGCCAGCGCGGGTGCGAGGTCGCCTCGACCGCTGACCGTGATCGCGCTCAGGCCCTGCCACGCAGCGGTCTCGTGCAGCAGACCGGCCACGCGCTCGGCGGTACCGTCGGGAGCGTTCGGTTCGGTCCAGGCGGCCTGCACGCGCAACACCCCGGCCTGGCGGTCGCTCTTCAGATCGATGCGGCCGACGATCCGGTCGTCGAGGAGGATGGGCAGCACGTAATAGCCGTAGACGCGTTTCGGCTCCGGCGTGTAGATCTCGATGCGGTAGTGGAAGTCGAACATGCGCAGTGCGCGATCGCGATACCAGACCACCGGATCGAACGGTGAGAGCAGCGCGGTCGCCGCGAGCCGACGAGGCCGACGTGCGTCGCGATGCACCCACACCTTCTCGGGTTTTCCGTTGCGCTCCCAGCCCTGCACGGTCACGGGCTCCAGTTCGCCCGACTCCTCCAGCTCACGAACGGCGACAGCGGCCGGGGCGCGTTTGATTCGGAAGTAGTCGGCCAGATCGCCGAGGGTCCCGATGCCGTGAGCGAGGACGGAGCGCCGGATCAGCTCCCGGATCGCGTCGGCGTCGCCGACCTCCCGATCGAGGATCTCGGCTGGAATCACGTTCTCGACGAGCGCGTACCGCCGCTGGAAGCGGGTTCGGCCCGCGATGGCGACCTCGCCGAAGTAGAACATGTACTCGAGCGCCTGCTTCACGTCGGACCAGCCCCACCAGGGACCGGTGCGCTTGTTCGCGTCGTGCTCGATCTCGCCGGCAGCGAGCGGGCCGTTCGCCGCGAGTTCCGCGCGCAGCCACTCGACCGTCGACCGGTTGCGCTGGAACCAGCCGTCTTCGGGGTCGCGGTAACGGCGGCGGTAGTCGCGCATCCGCCACCGGAACAGCGCCCAGTCCTCACGGTTGATCAGTGCCGCCTCGTGGGCCCAGTACTCGGTGTGCGGTGCCTTCGCCTCGAATGCGATGCGATCGAGGATGGTCTTGTCATAGGCGCCGAGCCGCGCGAACACCGGCAGGTAGTGACTGCGCTCGAAGACGTTCACCGAGTCGATCTGCAGCACGTTCAGGCGGTCGACGAGGCCGTTCAGGTGCCGGGCGGAGACGACCGCCGGGCGTGGACGCCCGAACCCCTGGGCGGCGAGGGCGATGCGGCGCGCGCCCGCCGACGAAATCTTCTCAACCATCGCCATGACACTACCGGCAACCTCGGACACCGCCGGGCCATCCGACATGGA
Source organism: Leifsonia tongyongensis (assembly GCF_010686705.1). Lineage (GTDB taxonomy): Bacteria > Actinomycetota > Actinomycetes > Actinomycetales > Microbacteriaceae > Diaminobutyricibacter > Diaminobutyricibacter tongyongensis. The sequence goes on from NZ_JAAGWY010000003.1 coordinate 388,974, forward strand.
GCATTCGCCGTCCATTCACCTTCCGCGCCCGAAACGGTAACTCTCGGCCGACAGCATGACCCGAGGATCGATCCTGCGGTGTTGCACGGTTCGCGACACAGCGCGAGTCGGCCGTGGGCGTTCCGAGGAGGCACCCTTGACCACCAAGCGCACGATCGCGGCAGTCTCGCTCGCGACCATCGCGGCCCTCGCGCTCGCCGGTTGCTCGGCCGCGGCCGCCGGCACGGCCGCAACCAGCAAGGTCGACGCGTCGAAGGCGACCAGCGCCGCAGACGTCGGCGGACTCGACAAGCTGGTCGCCGCGGCGAACGCCGAAGGCCAGCTCAACGTCATCACCCTTCCGCCCTCCTGGGCGAACTACGGCAAGATCATCGACGGGTTCAAGAAGAAGTATCCGAAGATCACGATCAATTCGGCGAACCCGAACGGTTCGAGCGCCGACGAGGTCGCCGCAGCGAAGTCGCAGAAGGGCCAGGCCACGGCTCCTGACGTCTTCGACCTCGGTACCGCCGTGCTCGACCAGAACCTCGATCTCTTCGCCCCGTACAGGGTCGCGAACTGGGCCGACATCCCCGCTGACTTCAAGGATGCGTCGGGCAAGTGGTACTACGACTACACGGGCCTGATGTCGATCGGCTACGACTCCAAGCAGATCACGAAGGCGCCGTCCTCCCTCGACGACCTCCTCGGCTCGTCGTACAAGGGCAAGGTGGCCATCAAGGGCAACCCGACCCAGGCGAACGAAGCGGCCAGTGCCGTCTACCTCGCAGCGCTCGAGAGCGGCGGCTCCGCCGACAACATCCAGCCGGGTGTCGACTTCTTCGGCAAGCTGAAGAAGGCGGGCAACTTCCTCTCGGTCCTGCCGACGCAGGCGACGGTGAACTCGGGGGAGACCCCCGTCGTCATCCAGTGGAGCTACAACAACCTGGCCTGGGGCCCGGACGGCGGATCGGCCGGTAACCCGAACTGGAAGACGATCGTCCTGCCCGGCAGCGCGCTCGGCAGCTACTACAACCAGGCGATCAACGTGGATGCACCGCACCCCGCTGCTGCTCGCCTCTGGGAGGAGTACCTGTACACGCCCGAGGTGCAGAACCTGTTCCTCGCGTCCGGCGCGTACCCGTCGACCCTCGCCGCCACGCAGAAGAACAAGACCGTCGACGACCAGGTGCTGAAGAGCGTCGGCGAGCCGCCCGCGGACTTCGTGCAGCTGACCGCCGACCAGGCCGCCGCGGCCTCCAAGGTGCTGTCGGGCAACTGGGCCAAGGCCGTCGGCTGACCGAGGCGATCCAGATGACTGTCGCTTCGACCGATGTGAAGGCGACGACGACGCGCGGCGTCGGGACGATGTCCCGGCGCCGCAGCGTCGCATGGCTGGGCTTCACCCCGTTCGCCGCCTACGTGCTGATCTTCCTCGCGGTCCCCGCCCTCATCGCGGTCGCGAGCGGGTTCTTCACGTCCGACGGGCGATTCACGTTCGCGAACCTGACCGCGTTCGCCGACCCCACCATCCAGTCGGCGTTCGTCGCGTCGTTCGCGGTCAGCCTGGTGAGTGCTGCGGTCGGCGCGGTCGCCGGGGCGATCATCTGCTACGCCCTGCTGGGCGTGCGGCCCGACGGATTCCTGCGCACGGCCATCGACTCCGCGAGCAGCGTGCTCGCCCAGTTCGGCGGCGTCATGCTCGCCTTCGCGTTCATTGCGACCATCGGCATCCAGGGGCTGCTCACGCAGTGGCTTAAGCAGACGTTCGGCTTCGACATCAATGCGAACGGGCCGGTCCTCTACCAGGTCCCGGGCCTGCTGTTCCCCTACGTGTACTTCCAGATCCCTCTCATGGTCCTCACGTTCATGCCGGCGCTGGCCGGGCTGAAGCCCCAATGGGGCGAGGCCACGGCCATCCTCGGAGGCAGTCGCCTCACCTACTGGCGGCGCGTCGGCTTCCCGATCCTGGCGCCCGCGTTCTGGGGCTGCTTCATCCTCCTCTTCGCCAACGCCTTCTCGTCGTATGCGACGGCGGCGGCACTCATCGACCAGGGCGGGATCGTGCCGCTGACCATCCGCCAGCAGCTCACCAGCGAGACCGTCGTCGGCGTCTCGAACGTGGCCGGTGTGCTCGCACTCGGGATGCTCGTGGTCATGGTCGTCGTCATGCTCGCCTATTCGGCCCTCCAGCGACGCACGTCGAGGTGGCAGCGATGAGCGGCCGGCGTTTCGGAGCGCAGCCGGGCGCATTCGCCCGACGGGCCATCCTCATCGTCTCGGTGGTCGCCTTCCTCATCCCGATCCTCGCGCTCTTCCAGTTCACGCTCCGCAAAGGCCAGACGGGCCAGCTCACCCTCGAGCACTACGTGTCGATCGTCCGGCCCGCCGACGCCTCGACCTACGACGTCCTCTGGCAGGGCCTGGGGAACTCGCTCGTCATCTGTGTCGTCACACTGGCGATCATCCTGTTGCTGCTGCTGCCCACGATGCTGCTGGTCGAGCTGCGGTACCCGAAGATGCGCCGCTGGCTCGAGTTCGTCTGCATCCTCCCGATCACCGTGCCGACCGTCGTCCTCGTCGTCGGCTTCGTGCCCGTCTACTCCGGGGTGGCGGCGATCTTCGGCAGCTCCCCGTGGACCCTGGCGTTCGCGATCGGGATCATCGTGCTTCCGTACGCCTATCGCCCGATGGCCGTGAGCCTCGCCGCCTTCGACATCGTCGTCCTGACGGAGGCGGCGCGTTCGCTGGGTGCCGGGTGGGGGAGCGTGATCGCGCGGATCGTGCTGCCGAACCTGCGACGCGGCATCGCATCCGCCGTCTTCATCACCATCGCCGTCGTGCTCGGCGAGTTCACGATCGCCTCGTTCCTCAGCCAGAACACCTTTCAGACCGCGCTCATCCTCCTGCAGCAGAGCGATCCGTACGTGGCCGCGATCTTCGCGCTCTTCGCCCTGGTCCTCGCCTTCGTCCTCCTTCTACTCATCGGCCGCCTGGGTTCGCTCGGGCGCAATCGGAGAATCGTATGACCACGACAGCTGACACCGAACAGACCACACCGCCCATCACGGTCCAGGAGGGGGCGAGCGTCGAACTCATCGACGTGGTCAAGGACTACTCGGGACAGCGTGCGCTCAACGGCGTGAACCTGTCGATGGCCCGCGGCGAGTTCGTCGCCCTCCTCGGGCCGTCGGGGTGCGGCAAGACGACCGCCCTGCGTGCGCTCTCCGGCCTCGAGCAGGTCACGTCCGGGTCGATCCGGATCAACGGAGTGGATGTCGTCGGCACGCCCGTGAACAAGCGCGACATCGGCATGGTGTTCCAGTCGTATTCGCTCTTCCCGCACATGACGGTCACGCAGAACGTCGAATTCGGCCTCGAGATGCGGCGTGTGGATGCGGCGAGCCGCCGGCGCCGGTCGGCTGAGGCGCTGGATCTCGTCGGCCTGGGTCAGCTGGGCGGCCGGTACGCCCACCAGCTGTCGGGCGGGCAGCAGCAGCGGGTGGCGCTGGCGCGTGCCCTTGTCACACGACCTCGGGTCCTTCTGCTGGACGAGCCGCTCTCGGCCCTCGACGCGAAGGTGCGCGTCCAGCTCCGGGAGGAGATCCGCAAGATCCAGACAGAACTGGGGATCACGACCCTCTTCGTCACGCACGACCAGGAGGAGGCCCTCGCCGTCGCGGATCGCGTCGCCGTCATGCGTGCCGGCGACATCGAACAGATCGGAACGCCGGAGGAACTGTACCGCGCGCCCGCGACCGACTTCGTCGCAGAATTCGTCGGCATCAGCAACCGGATCGACGGGGTCGTCTCCGGCGGGTCCGTCACCGTGCTCGGTCACCGGCTCCCGCTCGTCCGGCCGGATGTGGCCGACGGACCCGTGCGCGTCTTCCTGCGACCCGAGGACGTCAGCCTCGCGCCGGCCGGGATACCCGCAACCGTCGTCGCGACGAGTTTTCTCGGCTCGCTGCGCCGGACATTCGTGCGACTCGACGATGGGGCCGTCATCTCGGTACAGCACGCGGCCCGTGAGACGACGTCGCCCGGCCAGGACGTGTTTCTCGCACTGAGTGGTTCACCCGTCACTGTGACCACCGCAAGGGGGTAGACAGCGAGGAGTAGACTTTTCCTCATGTCTGAGGAATCGTACGAGATCGCTACTGCTGCGTTCGAGGACAGGGGGATCGACCTCACAACATTCGAGAAAGATCTCACCCTCGAAGACTGGACGAAGATCGTCCACTTTCCCTGGTTTCCGCCGCCCATCGAGGTCATCAGCCCCGTCCACACGATCGGGAAGGGGCGAACGAATCTCACGCTCGGTGCTCCCGACATCCTGCAGACGGACGCGGCGACCCCGTACGCGAGCTACAGCTACCGCGCGACGCCGGCCGGCGGGCCGTTCGTCTCCGTGCACTTCCAGCCCTCGGCCTACGGGATCACGACGACGGGGACGTACGTCATCGGGTTTCTGCTCGAAGCGGCGAACCCGGTCACGCTCAATGCCGGGGGATACGCGGGTGGCGGGACGCTCACCGGGACAGGTCCGAAGACCCTCGTCGGCAAGAGAGCGCTGTCGGTCGTGCTCAACAACGTTCCTGCGAACGCCCAGGTCAACGCGTTCTTCCAGCAGACCTCGTCAGGAGGTCCCTGGACCTGGTATTCGACGAGCATCGAATATCCGCCACTCGTGATCGTGATCTGAGGCCGTCCGGACCGGCCCCCTTAGACTTGCCGCGTGACTACGACCGAGGGACCCAGCACTCCTGGCCCGGGGCGTGATCGCCCGCGCGGCGGACTCTTCACCGGTCGCCGAAGAGCTGTCACGACGTCACCGGTCCCTGCGCCTGCGCCGATCGAGGCCACGCTGCCTCGCGGCGTGAGGGTCGCGGGAGCGTGGTCGTGGCGGCTGCTCGCCATCGCCGGGGTGATCGCCGTCCTGATCTTCCTGGTGGTCCAGCTGCGGCTGATCGTCATCCCGCTGCTCATCGCCGTGCTGATCGGCGCGCTGCTGGTGCCCTTCTCGGCGTTCCTCCACCGCCACCACTGGCCGAGGTGGATCGCCATCGTGACAGCGCTCCTGACTTTGATCATCGTGATCGGGGGCCTGTTCTACCTCGCCATCTGGGAGGTGACGCGTGAGTCCTCGTCCCTGAGCGCCCAGAGCATCACCGCCTACAAGGATCTCCGGGCCTGGCTCACGACGGGGCCGCTCGGACTCACGCCCGCTCAGATCGACGGCTACCTCAAGCAACTCGGCTCGGCTTTTCAGCAGCAGAGCCAGTTCTTCATCTCCGGCGCGCTGTCGGTCGGCACGACCGTCGGCCACGTGCTCACCGGGGTTCTGCTCACGCTGTTCAGCCTGATCTTCATCCTGATCGACGGCAAAGGCATCTGGAACTGGATCGTCCACATCTTCCCGCACAAGGCACGGGCGGCCGTCGACGGGGCCGGCCACGCCGGTTGGGCAACCCTGACGAGCTTCGTCAAAGTCCAGGTCCTCGTCGCGACCATCGATGCGATCGGAATCGGGCTCGGGGCCCTCATCCTCGGTCTCCCGCTGGTCATCCCGATCACCGTCCTCGTCTTCCTCGGCTCGTTCATCCCCATCGTCGGTGCCGTGCTGACCGGAACGCTCGCCGTGTTCATAGCCCTGATCTTCAAAGGCTGGGTGTTCGCGTTGATCATGCTGCTGATCATTCTCGGTGTGCAGCAGCTCGAAGGCCACGTGCTGCAGCCGTTCATCATGGGGACGGCCGTCAAAGTGCATCCGCTCGCCGTGGTCCTCGTCGTCGCGGCGGGGTCGCTCCTCGCCGGTATCCCGGGGGCGCTCTTCGCGGTGCCCTTCGCAGCTGTGCTCAACGTGATGGTGCGCTACGTCTCCAGCGGTGTCTGGCGCACCGCACCACCGTCAGACCCCTCGATCGACGAGCCGATACCCGTGCTGTGGGAGACCGTTCCGCGGCCCGCCCGGAGGCCCCGCTGAGGCCGTCGGCCATGCCGCGCTGGGAATATGAACGCCAATAGACTGAACCGGTGGCTACCCTGACCGGAACGACGCGCACACCATTCGCAGGCCCGACACTCGACGAGATCGAGGCAGCGCGCGACGTCGTCTCCCGGGTCGCCGAGCACACGCCGATGGAGACCTCTCGCTATCTCGCGGAGGTCCTCGGATCGCCGGTCCATCTCAAATGCGAGAACCTGCAGCGCACGGGGTCTTACAAGATCCGCGGCGCCTACAACCGCCTGGTCAAGCTCACCCCGGAAGAGCGGGCGCGCGGCGTCGTCGCGGCCTCCGCCGGCAATCATGCCCAGGGCGTCGCCTTCGCGGCCCGTGACCTCGGCATCGCCGCCACGATCTTCATGCCGCGCGGTGTCGCGATCCCGAAGCTGGCCGCCACCCGTGCGTACGGAGCGGATGTCGTCCTGCGCGGCGACACGGTCGAGGAACCCTTGCGCGCTGCCGCGGAATTCGCCGCCGAGACCGGTGCCGTCCTGATTCCGCCGTTCGACCACAAAGACATCGTGACCGGGCAGGCGACCCTCGGTCTCGAGATCCTCGATGACGTCCCGGATGCGACGACGGTCGTCGTTCCCATCGGTGGAGGTGGGCTCATCTCGGGCGTCGCATGCGCGGTCAAGCTGCGCGCAGCCCAGGAGGGCCGCGAGATCCGTGTCATCGGGGTGCAGGCGGCCAACGCCGCCGCCTACCCGCCATCACTGGCCGCGGGGGAGCCGACCGAGATCTCGACGGTCGCGACGATCGCGGACGGGATCGCGGTCAGTAAGCCCGGCGTCCTGAACTTCGAGATCATCCGGGACACCGTGGATGAGATCGTGACCGTCACGGAGGACGACATCGCCCGTGCGATGCTCGTGCTGCTGGAGCGCGCGAAAATGGTGGTCGAGCCGGCCGGCGCTGTCTCGGTGGCCGCCATCCTCGCGGGCAAGATCGCGCCGACCGGGCCGACCGTCGCCATCCTCAGCGGGGGCAACATCGACCCGCTCCTGATGCAGCGCGTCATCGGACACGGGCTGGCCGCATCCGATCGCTACCTGAAGCTCAAGATCGCGCTGCCCGATCGTCCGGGCCAGCTCGCGCGAATCGCCGAACTGCTGGCCGAAGCGAACGCCAACGTCGTCGAAGTCCTCCACACCCGCCACGGGCACGACCTGCAACTCAGCCAGGTCGAGCTCGATGTCAGCGTCGAGACGCGCGGTTCGGAGCACCGCCAGCTGGTGATCGAGGCGCTGCGAACAGCCGGGTACGACCCGGTCGTCGACTACGAGTGAAGCGGTGAGTCCTACTGGCCCAGGTAGGTCTCGACCTTGGTGACGGTCACGTCGATCTGCTTGCCGTTCGGTGCGGTGTAACTCGTCGAGTCGCCGACCTTGAGACCGAGGATCGCCGACCCCAGCGGGCTCTGCTCGCTGTAGACCGACAGGTCGCTGCCGAACGCCATCTCACGGTTGCCGATGAGGAAGACGCTCTCGTCGCCCGCGATGTTCGCCGTGATGACCGTGCCCGGTTCCACGACCCCGTGGCTCTCCGGCGCAGCACCCACTGTCGCGTGACGGAGCAGCTGGGTGAGCGTCACGATGCGCGCCTCGATCTTGCCCTGCTCGTCCTTGGCGGCGTGGTAGCCGCCGTTCTCCTTGAGGTCTCCCTCTTCGCGCGCGGCCTCGATACGCTTGGCGATCTCGTTTCGGCCGTTGACGCTCAGCTCCTCCAGCTCGGCCGCGAGGCGGTCGTAAGCATCCTGGGTCAAGAAGGTGACCTGAGTCTCCTGAGACATGCTGAACTCCTTTGCGCCATCCGGTTGTGACATCGGATGTGGTGGGTGGGACGAGCCGAGCTCATCCGACATAAAGTCGACGCCCCGACGTATCCGTCAGGGCGTTTCGAAGATCTTAAGTCAGCCAGCAGCTTGAAATCAAACCGGTGTTGCTCAACTGGGTCGTCCTGATGGTCTCAGTATGACTCGTCACGCGCTGCGAAGAGCCCGGGTAGGACACGATTTTCCAGCCGACGATGGCGAACGATTCGTCGAGGGCCTGCACGGCGCAGGTCACCGGCGTGCCGGGCGCGGTGTTGATCGAGAACGTCACGCTGACGCTATGGGCGTTGACGATGGTGTGGGCGGTGTCGGTCGCCTCGAGGTCTCCTGACGAACCGTCCAGCCCGGCCCAGAGCACCCAGGCGGTGAAGACGGCCACGAAGGCGAGGGCGATGCCGATGATCCACCAGCGGTCACGCCGTGCGCGATTGCGTGTGCGACCGTACCGTTCGGCAAGCTGCCCGGTCACAGCCCCGCTACTCCCTGCACTGAAACTCCCGTGAAAATGGTGCGCCGTTCCGAACGGTTAGGCTTGATCTCAAGACTAGGAGAGATTCCTGAGAACCTCGGCCGCTCCCGAAGCGGCCCGCGAGAATTGAAGACGGAAATGCCTGAGAACGACCCGTTCGCCGGAATCGAGAACGACGCGTGACCGCGCACGCGTTGCTGCAGTCGATCATCGCGAGCCCCATCCGAGCGGCCGCCACTCCGACCCCGTCACCATCGCCCGCTCCCGACTTCAACCCCGACACGGTCACGCCGGGCCTGGTCGGATTCGCCATCACCTTCCTGATCGCGGTGGCCGTCGTGCTGCTCATCCTCGACATGGTGCGCCGCATCCGCCGCGTCCGTTACCGCGACGAGATCCGGCAGCTCCTCGACAATGAGCAGCTGCGCGAGCTCGACGACGACGTGGATCCGAAGCCGGGCACCGAGAGGCCGGGCACCGAGAAGCCGGGCACCGAGAGGCCGGGCACCGACGAGCCGGGAGACCCCCGCTAGCCGACGTTGTAGACCGGGTGGAGCGCGATGATCAGCGTCGCCGTCCAGTGGCAGAGGAACGCCAGCACGGTCAGCGTGTGGAAGATCTCGTGGAAGCCGAATACCCCGGGCCACGGGTTGGGCTTCTTCAGCCCGTAGATGATCGCGCCCGCGGTGTAGAGCAGGCCGCCGACGAGCACCAGCACCATCATCGGCACACTGGCGTCCAGCAGGTCGACGATGTACATGATCGCCGCCCAGCCGAGAGCAAGGTAGATGGGCACGTACAGCCAGCGCGGGGCGGTGATCCAGAACACCCTGAAGCCGATTCCGATCAGGGCGCCTGCCCACACCAGCGTAAGCAGCAGGATGCCCTTCGACGGCGGGAGGGCCAGGATGGCGAGCGGGGTGTACGTCCCTGCGATCAGCAGGAAGATGTTCGCGTGGTCGATGCGCTTCAGGATGACCTTGGTGCGCGGTCTCCAGTTGAAGCGGTGGTAGAGCGCCGAGTTGCCGAACAGGAGCATCGACGTGAGCATGAAGACAGCGGAAGCCCATTTCGCCGGCGCCCCGTGTGCCAGGACGATGAGGACGATTCCGGCCGCGATGGCGACAGGGAACGTGGCCGCGTGGATCCAGCCGCGCCAGGTCGGCTTGATGTCGGCGACGTTCGCCGCTGACGCATCGAGGAACGGGATGTTCGGAAGATCCGGGCCGCGCTCCTCGTCCGCTTTGACCGCGGCATCCGCCGGGCCCAGCTCTGAGGCGGGCTCCTGAAGGAGCTCGGCGACATCCTCTGCTTCGTGGGTCTTGCGGGGGTTCATTCTGCAAGAGTACGGGACCCGCGGTCGCACGATCCTGTGAGTTGGCGGAGCCCGCGCTCGCGGTAACGTACAGGTGTGACAAAGCAGCGGACGGGACTGGGGCGAGGGCTCCTGTACGGCCTCTACCAGAACCGGCTGCGCAGAGGGCTCACCAAAGACGTCGTCCCCGGTCACGTCGCGATGATCATCGACGGCAACCGGCGCTGGGCGCGCCAGGCCGGGCATGAGACCGTCTCGCACGGTCATCGAGCGGGCGCGGCGAAGATGCGCGAGTTCCTCGAATGGTGCGACGACCTCGGGGTATCGGTGGTGACCCTCTACCTCCTCTCGTCCGACAACCTGACGAACCGTGACGGAGAGGAGCTCTCCGACCTGATCGAGATCATCGCCGGCCTCGCAGAAGACCTCTCGCACTACCGGAACTGGCGGGTCCAGCACGTCGGTTCCACGACCGGACTGCCCGAGTCGCTGGTGGCAGCCCTTGTCGCCGCAGAGAAACGCACGGCCGCCAACACGGGGCTGCACATCAACCTCGCCGTCGGCTACGGAGGCCGCAAAGAGATCACGGATGCGATGCGCAGCATCGTCGCAGCACACCACGCCGACGGCGGCAGCCTCGAAACCCTCGCCGACCTGCTCACGCCGGACCTCATCGGTGAGCACCTCTACACCGGCGGCCAGCCCGACCCCGACCTGGTCATCCGCACCTCGGGTGAGCAGCGGCTCAGCGACTTCATGCTCTGGCAAAGCGCGCACAGCGAGTTCTACTTCGTCGAGGCGCTCGGCCCCGACCTGCGCGAGGTCGACTTCCTCCGTGCCGTGCGCGACTACTCTCGGCGTCAGCGACGATATGGCGGCTGACCGGCCCGAATGAGCATCCCTCGCGCGCCCGGGCTGTCAGAATGAGCGCGGAGGAAACGATGACCACTGTGGAAGAGTTCGCCGCGGGATTCCGCGAAGAGCCCGGCTACCTGGACTACGGCCGGGTCGGGCCGTTGTCCGCGTCCGTTCTCGCAGAAGCCACCGGGCAGAACGAGATCCTCGCCAAGGCGCGGTTCGGGAGTGTCGAAGGGATGCGCCGGGAGGACCAGCGTGTGCGCGACGCCGTCGCGACACTGACCGGGTTCGCCTCCGATCAGGTGGTGTTCCAACCGAACACGAGCACGGGCCTCATGCACGCGATGTTCGGGATGACCGGAGACGTGCTGCTCTCGGCCGGTGAGTTCCCCAGCCTCACGTTCGCAGCGGTCCGCGCGTCGCAGGCCCTCCACGTGGTCACCCCGACCTGGCTGGAGACCGACCACGGCCGGGTGACACCCGGGCAGATCAAGGAGCAGCTCACCCCGGGCATCGCGGCCGTAGCTGTCAGCCTCGTCGACTCACGCACCGGCTACCTGACCGACATCGACGGGATCCGCCAGGTCATCGGCGATCGGCTGCTCATCCTGGACGCGATCCAGGGCTTCGGCGTGGTCGACGCACCGTACGAGGTCGCCGACGTCGTCGTCGCCGGCGGCCAGAAGTGGGTGCGCGCCGGCTGGGGCACCGGCTTCCTGGCGCTCAGCGAGCGCGCGCTCGACCACCTCACCCCGGTGTTCAGCGGCTTCACGGGCATCGACGTGGACGAGTCGTGGGACACCGTGGTCGACCCGAGCCACGCGGCGAAAGCGTTCAGCGTGAGCAACCCCGACCTCATCGCGCAGGCCCGCTTCTCGGCCGGGCTCGAAGAGATCGCCGCCGTCGGGGTACCGGCGATCAATGCCGCCATCGCCGACCGCGTCGAAAGCGTGCTCGACATCGCCGACGAGTTCGCGATACCGGTCGGATCGTCGAGGAGCTCCGACGAGCGAGCCGGGATCGTGGTCCTCGAACCGCAGCCGGAGCAGCTGACCGTGCTTGCGGCATCCCTGTTCAACCACGGCGTTACTGCGACGGGCCGCGGGCAGAGCATCCGCCTCAGCATCCACGCCGGGACCGGCGAAGAGACGCTGGACATGCTCCGCGCCGCCTTCACCTCCTACGCGAGTGCCTACTAGCAGGACGTTGTCGAGACCCTCAACTGGGGTCAGGATTCACCTCCCCGTTACCTGAACATTTGGCGTGTCACACCCGGCGTTTCCCGCCGCGGACGTACCGTCGGATTACCGGGCATGGCGCCCGGTCGAGACGGCCACGTAAGTTCGTTTCGCGACAGAACCGGCCGACTCGCCAACTGAATCCGATCGCACTCGCTGCGGCCGGGGTGGGAGTGGTTGTGGCCGAACTAGAAACCCGACAGCCAGCTGGAAACCAGGAGAACGGAACCGAACGGCGGGACTCGCAGGAGACAACTGAACAGATCGAACAGACCGAGCGTACCTATGTCCTGGATACCTCGGTCTTGTTGTCTGACCCGAAGGCGATCTTCCGGTTCGCCGAACACGCCGTCGTCATCCCGGTCGTGGTGATCAGTGAGCTGGAGGGTAAGCGCAACGATCCGGAGATCGGGTACTTCGCCCGGCAGGCGCTGCGCAACCTCGACGAGCTGCGCATCAAGCACGAGCGTCTCGACTTCCCGATCCCGGTCGGCGACGGCGGCTCCCTCCGTGTCGAGCTGAACCATTCCAACATGTCCGTGCTGCCCAGCGGGCTTCAGATGGGAGACAACGACTCCCGCATCCTGGCGGTCGCCCAGAACCTCGCGAACGACGGACTGGCCGTGACGGTCGTCTCCAAAGACCTGCCGCTGCGCGTGAAAGCCGCGTCCATCGGTCTGGCCGCCGAGGAGTACCGTGCCGAACTGGCCGTGGACTCCGGATGGACGGGGCTGGCCGAGATCACCCTCGGCTCGGATGCGATGGCCGACCTCTACGACCAGGAGACCGCTCGCTCGCCGCTCGTCGCCGAGCTCCCGGTCAACACGGGGCTGATCATCCACTCCGACCGCGGCTCCGCTCTTGGCCGCGTGACGGGAGAGCGCACCTTCAAACTGGTGCGCGGCGACCGCGATGTCTTCGGCCTGCACGGCCGGTCGGCGGAGCAGCGGCTCGCCATCGACATGCTGCTCGACCCGGAGATCGGGATCCTGTCACTGGGAGGTCGAGCCGGAACGGGGAAGTCCGCGCTCGCGCTCTGCGCAGGCCTGGAAGCGGTGCTCGAGCGCAACCAGCACAAGAAGATCATGGTGTTCAGGCCGCTCTACGCAGTCGGCGGGCAGGAACTCGGCTACCTGCCCGGAGACCAGGGCGAGAAGATGAACCCCTGGGGGCAAGCGGTGTTCGACACGCTGGGCGCCCTGGTCTCACAGAACGTTCTCGACGAAGTGCTCGACCGGGGGATCCTCGAGGTCCTGCCGCTCACGCACATCCGGGGTCGTTCGCTGCACGACGCGTTCGTGATCGTCGACGAGGCGCAGTCCCTGGAGCGCAATGTGCTCCTGACGGTGCTGAGCCGCGTCGGTCAGAACTCGCGTGTCGTGCTGACCCACGATGTCGCTCAGCGCGACAACCTCCGTGTCGGCCGGCACGACGGTGTCGCCTCCGTCATTGAAACGCTCAAAGGCCACCCGCTGTTCGGTCACATCACGCTGACCCGGTCGGAGCGTTCGGCCATTGCGGCACTGGTGACCGAGATGCTGGAAGGAAACGAACTGGCCTGATCCCGCCGCTCGGGGCGACCGCCCTCGTTCCTCCGGGAGCGGGGGCGGTCGGCTGCGCGGCCTGTGGATGGTTTCGGCGGCCGGCGCCGCTCCGGGTCTAGCGTTTCAGGATGCGCGTGGATCGATCGATCAGAGCACCGGATGCGGTGGCCCGGGTCGCGCTCGCAGCGTGCCTGATCGTGGTCGGGCTGCGCGCCGCCGACGGGCAGGTCTCCGCCGCCGTGCCGCTCCTGTACCTCGCGGTCGTGACCGGCGAGCTGTGCCGCATCGATCTCGCAGAGTTCCGGCTGCCCAACGCGCTGGTCGTTCCGGGGCTGGGGTTCGCCGCCGCGGGGCTGTCGTGGGGCGCGTTCGCCGGCGCGTTCGCCGGCGCGGACACGACCGGTGCAGCCACGACGGGTTTAGTAGCGACCGGTGCAGCCACGACCGGTGCCGCGACCGGTGCAGCCATGGCGGTCGCTGCGCTGTGCGGGGGAGCGGGCTATGCGGCGGTGCTGCTCATTCCCGCGCTTGCAGGCGAAGCGGGAATGGGCGATGTGAAGCTTGCCGCGCTGCTCGGACTCGTTCTCGGCGCGCTCGGTCCATGGCAGCTGGTGCTCGGCCCGGTCTCGGCATTCGTCGCTGCCGGCGTCGTGGCCCTCGTCACCGGGATGTTCGGTGGCACGCGGGCCGGTGATCGGATCGCCTTCGGACCGTTCATGCTGGGCGGGTTCTGGGCGGCTGTCGCCCTGTCGCCCGCTGCCTGACCGCGGCGCGCGGCGCACGTCGGGTGTGCGGTGGTTCGGTACGTCTGCCGCGGCTCGAGCGGGGGCAGACGTACCGAACATGCGCAGGCGCTCGGCCCGAGAGGACTAGCCCGGGTGGGTCATGCTCAGCACGTCGAGTGCGGTGTCGAGCTGCTCCAGGGTGACCTCGCCGCGTTCGACGAAGCCGAGGTCGATGACGGCTTCACGGATCGTGATGCCCTTCGCGACCGCGTGCTTGGCGACCTTGGCGGCGGCTTCGTAGCCGATCACCCGATTCAGCGGGGTGACGATGGACGGCGACGACTCGGCGAAGGCGCGGGCGCGGTCGACGTTGGCCTCGAGCCCGATGATCGTCTTGTCCGCGAGAACACGCGCTCCCTGTGAGAGCAGACGAATCGACTCGAGGAGTGCGGTGCCCATCACGGGGATGGCCACGTTGAGTTCGAAGCTGCCCGACGCACCGCTCCAGGCGATGGTGGCGTCGTTGCCGACGACGCGCGCACAGACCATGAGCACGGCTTCCGGGATGACCGGGTTGACCTTGCCGGGCATGATGGACGAGCCGGGCTGCAGGTCGGGGATGCTGAGCTCGCCGAGCCCGGTGTTCGGGCCGGACCCCATCCAGCGGAGGTCGTTGCAGATCTTCGTGAGGCTGACCGCGATGGTGCGCAGCGCGCCCGACGCCTCGACGAGCGCGTCACGGTTCGCCTGCGCCTCGAAGTGGTTGCGCGCCTCGGTGATCGGAAGCTCGGTCTCCTGCGTGAGAAGTTCGATCACCAGCTGGGGGAAACCGATCGGCGTGTTGATCCCGGTGCCCACGGCGGTGCCACCGAGCGGAACCTCCGCGACCCGGTGCAGTGCGGCCTGGATGCGCTCGATGCCGAGGCGGATCTGCGCCGCGTAGCCGCCGAACTCCTGGCCGAGCGTGACGGGGGTCGCATCCATCAGGTGGGTGCGGCCCGACTTCACGACCGTCGCCCAGAGTGCGGCCTTCTCCTCGAGCGCGACGGCGAGGTGGTCGAGCGCCGGAATGAGGTCGTCGATGAGCGCGCCCGTCACGGCGACGTGCACCGACGTCGGGAAGACGTCGTTCGACGACTGCGAGGCGTTGACGTGGTCGTTGGGGTGAACCGGGCTGCCCAGCCGCCGGGTGGCGAGCGTGGCGAGCACCTCGTTCATGTTCATGTTCGACGACGTGCCGCTGCCGGTCTGATAGACATCGATCGGGAACTCGCGATCGTGCACTCCGGTGACCACTTCGTCAGCGGATGCGGCGATCGCGTCGGCGATCGACTGGTCGAGAACGCCGAGGCGGGCGTTGGCCAGCGCAGCCGACTTCTTGATGCGGGCGAGCGCAGCGATCTGCGCGGACTCGAGCACGGACCCGGAGATCGGGAAGTTCTCGACTGCGCGCTGCGTCTGGGCGCCGTAGAGGGCGTCGGCCGGAACGCGGACCTCGCCCATCGTGTCGTGTTCGATGCGGTACTCGGCATGAGCCGGGGTGTCCACCACGGTGTGTTTTCCTTTCTGGGGCGCTGCGCGCTGTGCGGGTTGCACGCGCGTCACGCGTTTGAGCCGGCCGGTCCTCAGACCAGTCCGACGACGATGTCGGGAACGGCCCGACCTTCCTGGAGGCGGTAGTTGGCACCAACGATAGCCAACCTTCCCTCCGCGACGGCAGAGCTGATCAGCTCGGAGCTCCGCAGGAGATCGGCGACCGTGTCGCGCAGATGCTCCCGGCCCACCTCGCTCGCGTCGACGTCTGCTATCTCGATCGGGTGCTCGGGCGAGGCGTGCGTGATCCGCCGGACGGCGGGAACGATCGGTGCGATGAGGTTGGCGATGTGCGGCGGCAACGGTTGGGCATCCGGTGCCTGCGACTCGATCGCCGCGCGCACGGCGCCGCACTCGTCGTGCCCGAGTACGAGTATGAGTGGCACGCGCAGCACTTCGACCGCGTACTCGAGGGAGCCGAGCACCGACTCCGACATGACCTGCCCGGCGTTGCGGACGACGAAGGCGTCACCGAGCCCCAGGTCGAAGATGATCTCGGCCGCGAGGCGCGAGTCGCTGCATCCGAAGATGGCGGCCAGCGGGGACTGCGAGGCAGCGAGCGTCTCGCGACGCTCGACATCCTGGCGCGGATGCTGGGGCTCGCCGGCGACGAAACGCTCGTTTCCGCGCAGCATCGCCTCCCACACCCGCGAGGGTCTCGGGGGCGTCATTTCCCCGCTCCCAGCGTGCCGAGCTGATCGCACAGTGCGTTGGTCACGGTATCGAACTCCTGGTTCTGGGCGGTGCCGAAGACGACGACGGTGCTTGAGCCCGCCTTGGTCGCGAGGGCGTAGTCGACGTTGCCGTTGTCCTGACCCGAGTTGCGGTTGTCATAGACATCCCACCGCAGCCCGCAGGCGGTCTTCGTCGACGAGACGAGCGAGCGGTCGACCTGGGTCGCGAGCCAGCTGTCGTTGGCCTTGAAGCCCTGCATGATGCCGATGTATTCCTTCGACGGCGTGATGAGGCCGATGTACCAGGCGTCGACGCCGTCGGGAGTCTTCGTGCGCAGTTCGGCGGCGTTCGACTTCCAGCCGCTGGGCAGTGCCGGTGTCAGCAGCGCATCCGGTTCGGCACCCTGCGCCTGCCCGGCGATGCTCGCGTAGTCGACGGCGGGAGCGCCGGCGGGCTGGCCACGCGGAACGAAGAGCACGATGAGTGCCACGACGGCCACCGTCGCGATCAGCGAGAAGACGAGGTTGTTCACCGTCTGCCGGTTGCGGTGGTTGCGTGAATTCTCGGCCTTGCGCTCAGCCGTTTCTTCGGGTGTTTCCGGCCGCCCGAGTTCTGCCACGACTGCGGGGGGCCGTTTCGACGGACTCATTCGTCGTCAACGACTCCCGTCGTGGTCGGGACGGCACCGGCGCGAGCGGCGTCGAGCCGCGCCTTCGCACCGATGAGCCACTCTTCGCAGCGCCGGGCGAGCGCCTCGCCGCGCTCCCAGAGCGCGATCGAATCCTCGAGTGAGGTCGAGCCCTGTTCGAGTTCGGAGACGACGCGGACCAGTTCGTCGCGAGCCTCTTCGTAACTGAGAGCCTCGACTCCGGTGGTGGATTGCGCCATGCCACCCAGTCTAGTTCGAGCCCCAGACGGTCTGTTGCGAGTTTCCACAGGCAAGCAAAAGCATGGTCGCGTCCACCGAACTGGGCACTGCCGCGTGACGCCGTTCTTGCCTAAGCTTCTCCCGGCGACTGACATGGAAGGACTTGAATGCGATATTCCTCGTCGGCGATGGTGATCATCGCGGCGTCGTCAGTCGTGATCGCATCCATCGGCATACCGGCGAGCGCCGCATCCGCACGCACCGTGACGGCGGCGGTGATCGCGCGCGCGCATCCGGCACCAGCGGCGCCCCCGGCCAGGATGGTTCCGCATCCGGCCGCCCTGTACGAGCGCGCCGCGGCTGCGCTCCCCGCGAGCCTTCAGGCCTCGATCGGACGCGACCTGCACATCACACCTGCCGCCTATCTCGCCGCCGCGTCGGCAGCGGAGAATGCATCCGACGTTCTCGCGCGGCTTCGGACATCCGGTGTAGCGACAGACTCGGCACGACTCGACGGCACGACGCTTCGGGTGCCGGTCGCGACCGAGCGCGCAGCCAGCGCCGTCGCAGCCGCCGGTGCGACGCCGGAGCTCGGACCCATGCCGGCCTCGCCGGGCTACGCCGGTCTCACGGGCAGGCCCCTCGCCGACCTGCGCGGCGGTCAGGGCTGGGGATACACGACAGGGGCTGACGGCTCCGGATGGCGATGCTCGGTCGGCTTCAACGGCCACGACGAGACCACGGGTGCGGGTCGCTTTGTCACCGCGGGCCACTGCTACGGGCTCGGCGGGCCCGCGCTCGGAGACGCATTCCTCCTCAGCCAGGCGGCACCCGGCGCGGCCGCAGCGGGAGACGACCTGGGGCCTCTCAGCACCAGCGACTTCCGGTACGGCAACAATTTCGATGAGGGACTCGTCTCGCTCTCGCCCGGCACGAACCCCCTGCCTGCGGTCACGACCTGGAACGGAGGAGCGGGCGCGCCGTCGACGGGGATCACCGTCACGGGGTACACGGGCGGTGTCGTCGGTGCTCCCATCTGCAAATCGGGCTCCATGAGCGGATGGACGTGCGGACACGTCCTCGCCATCGACGACGTGGTGACCTTGACGGACGAGAACGGGCAGAACGGCAAGGCCGTGAACGAGATGGTCACCGATGCCTGCGTCGCTCAGGGCGACAGCGGTGGAGCAGTGATGATCGGCTCGTCGGCCGCCGGCGTCGTGTCCGGCGGAACAATCGCACCCGGTGGAACAGCGGATACGTGCACCGGTCCGGCGAGTCCGGGACAGTACTCGTTCTTCTTCCCGATGGTGTCGCCGCACGGCCAGGCGAGCGTGATGAGTTCGCTGGGTTCGTCCTGGGAACCGTCGATCTCGATCGCCACGCCGAAGGTGACCTCGATCGGGGTGGCATTCGTCGGCGGCGCGCTGAGCGGAACGCTCGCGAACGGGACGAGCCACCATGTGATCTCCGTCACCTTCGACGGATCCTCCTCACCGGTCACCGCCTCCGTTTCCTCGACCGGGTCGTGGACCGTGCCGCTGACCGGGCTCGCTGTCGGCACGCACAGCTACAGCGTCGTCGCATCGGTGGGCAGGTGGTCGATTTCGTCCCCCGCGACCGGGTCGCTGACGCTCTCCGTCAAGCCGACGGTCTCGCGTCTGGCTGGACCGGACAGGTACTCCGTCGCCGTCGCCGTTTCGAAGTCCGGGTTCCCCGGCACTGCGGCGACGGTCTACATCGCGGCGGGTTCGGCATTCCCGGATGCCCTCGGCGCTGCGCCGGCCGCGGCGCACACTGACGCACCCCTGCTCCTTGTTCCTGGAACGAGCATCCCGAGCGTCGTCGTGTCAGAGCTGACCCGCCTCAGACCGGCGACGATCGTTGTCGTCGGCGGAACAGGATCGGTCAGCGCCACCGTTCTAGCTCAGCTCCGGGCCTACGCGTCGAAAACAGTCATACGCATCGGCGGGACCGACCGTTTCGACACATCCCGCAAGCTGGCGGCGTACGCCTTCCCGGGCGGCTCGGCGACAGCGTTCATCGCCAACGGACTGAACTTCCCCGATGCCGTGTCAGCCGGAGCCGCGGCCGGGTCGGTGTCGGCTCCGATCATCCTCGTCAACGGCGCGAAAGCCACGATCGACGACGGTACGGCGACCACCATCGACCGGCTGCATGCGACGTCCTTCGCGATCGCGGGCGGCACGGCCTCGATCTCCGCCGGCATCGCCGCGCAGCTCGGCGCCCGGCCCGGCGCGACGGTCGAGCGATACGGGGGAGCGGATCGCTACCAGACCTCGGAAGCGATCAACCGTGCCTTCTTCACGTCGACCGCGACGACTTATCTCGCGTCCGGGCTGGCGTTCCCGGATGCGCTCGGTGGCGCAGCCCGCGCCGGGGCCATTCCGGCGGCCCTGTACGCCATCCCGCAGAACTGCGTTCCGTCGTCGGTCCTGGCGGACATCCAGTCATCCGGATCGACGAAGGTCGTCGTGCTGGGCGGCACTGGCGCACTGGGCACCGGCGTCGACACGCTGACGCCCTGCCCCTGAGGCCGACGCGCCATCTGCAGCCGCTGCCGGGCGTGAAGCCGGCAGCGACCCGGCTACTGGCTGGGACCGCTCGATACGGCGCCGATGCGACCCTCGGCGAGCGTGATCGCGAGCTCGGTTCCTGCGGGCGCCTCGTCGGGCGTACGCGCGACGGCGCCGGTCGCAAGCTGCACGATGGCGTAGCCGCGGTCCAGTGTTCCCTGCGGCGACAGCGCCCGGAGGTGCGAGCGCACCTCGCCGACGCGGTTGGTCTCGCGGTCGACGATGCGCTGGGCGAGTTCCGCGCCGCGCGCGACGAACCGAGTGAGCTCTTCGGCACGCGTGTCGACGATCCACGAGGGCGACGCCATGGATGGACGCGAGCGGAGGTGGCCGATGCGGTCGATCTCCGCGCTCAACAGATGCGTGAGCCGCATGCTGAGCCGCGCGCGCACCTGGTGCACGCGCACCAGCTCTTCCGCGACATCGGGGACGACGCGCTTCGCCGCGTCGGTGGGGGTGGATGCGCGAAGGTCGGCGACATCGTCGAGGAGCGGCCGGTCGGCTTCGTGGCCGATCGCGCTCACCAGCGGCGTCATGCACGCTGCGGCCGCTCGCACGACCCGCTCGTCGCTGAAGCCGAGCAGGTTCTGGAAATCGCCACCGCCTCGCGCGACGATGATCACGTCGACGTCGGGATCGGCGTCGAGCGTCTTGATCGCAGCGGTCACGTCAGGAACGACCCGGTCACCCTGCACCGCGGTGTGGATGGTGCGGAAGCGGACGGCGGGCCAGCGCAACTGGGCGTTGCGGAGCACGTCTTTCTCCGCATCCGAGTCCTTTCCGGTGATGAGGCCGATGCAGTGCGGGAGGAAAGGAAGCTTCTTCTTGCGTTCGACCGCGAAGAGGCCCTCTTCTGCGAGCTGCCTCCGAAGCCGCTCCAGGCGCTCCAGCAGGTCGCCCAGGCCGACATGCTTCATGTCGAACACCTGCATGGTCAGGGTGCCGCCCTTGACCCAGAAGTTCGGCTTGATCAGCACGACGACGTGGTCGCCCTGTTTCAGGTCCGCCGGAATCCGCGCCCGCACCGACGACCAGATCGTGAAGCTCACCGTCGCGTCCTCAGCGAGGTCCTTGAGCTTGCCGTAGACGTTGCCGCCGGAGATTCCCCACTGGGTGATCTCGCCTTCGACCCAGGCTGTGCCGAGGCGCTCGATGTAGCCGCGGATCTTGCCGGCCAGGGTCGCGACACCCCACGGCTCGTCGGCCGTCGGGAGCGCTGTCGGCGCAGAGGTGCCCTGGGCCGCGGGAGGGGCGTCGGTCACGTCCATCCCTCCCATCAGGTGTCCAGCGCACTCACCTAGACTTGCCTGGTGAGCGACGCAACGATAAGCCTGCCCATGCCGAGAATCCCTGGCGTGCGCGGCAGGCTCAAGGATACCCCGGTCGTCGGACACAAGCGGGTGCTGCTCGCGGCACCCCGTGGATACTGCGCGGGTGTGGACAGAGCGGTGATCGCCGTCGAGAAGGCGCTCGAGCACTACGGTGCCCCGGTCTACGTGCGCAAGCAGATCGTGCACAACGTGCACGTCGTCTCCACCCTCGAACAGCAGGGCGCGATCTTCGTCGACGAGGTCGATGAGGTGCCGAAGGGGGCGCATGTCGTCTTCAGCGCCCACGGTGTCTCGCCCGCGGTCGTGCGGGCCGCATCCGATCGAGGACTCCAGGCGATCGACGCCACGTGCCCGCTGGTCACCAAGGTGCACCGCGAGGCCGTGCGGTTCGCGCGCGACGACTTCGAGATCCTCCTGATCGGCCACGAAGGCCACGAAGAGGTCGAAGGGACGGCGGGCGAGGCGCCCGACCACGTCACCCTGGTGAACGGTCCGGATGATGTCCCGAGCGTCCACGTCAAGGACCCTGACAAGGTCGTGTGGCTCTCGCAGACCACGTTGTCCGTGGACGAGACGATGGAGACCGTGCGCCGCCTGCGTGAACGCTTCCCCAACCTGCAGGATCCGCCGAGCGACGACATCTGCTACGCCACCCAGAACCGCCAGGTCGCCATCAAGAAGGTCGCCGAAGACGCCGACCTGGTGATCGTCGTCGGCTCCGCGAACTCCTCCAACTCGGTGCGCCTGGTCGAGGTCGCGCTCGAATACGGAGCGAAGGCGGCCTACCGGGTCGACTACGCGAGCGAGATCAAGCAGGAATGGCTCGATGGCGTCGTCACGGTCGGCGTCACGAGCGGAGCATCCGTGCCCGAGGTCCTCGTACAGGAAGTGCTCGACGACCTGGCCGGTGCGGGCTACGGCGACGTGCAGGAGGTCAAGACGGCCGAAGAGGACCTCATGTTCTCGCTGCCGAAGGAACTCCGCAAAGACCTGTCGGGCAAAGCGGATGAACGCGCCCTCGGGGGCCGCGGCCGCTGATTCTCCCCGGCGGGAAGCATCCGGGCACCCCTGCGGTTGACCACCGCATGACCATTCTCGTCACCGGAGCCACCGGCCAGCTGGGCCGCCTCGTCATCGACCACCTCATCGCACGCGGTGTGGACCCTGCCACGATCCGGGCGGCGGGACGCAACCCGGACAAGCTTGCGGAGTTCGCCTCCCGCGGCATCCAGACCGCAGTCATCGACTTCGAGGTGCCCGGCACGCTCGTCCCTGCTTTCGCGGGGGTGGATGCACTCCTCTTCGTCTCGGGCAGCGAAGTGGGCAAGCGCATGCCGCAGCACAGGAATGCGATCGACGCCGCCGTCGCCGCCGGGGTCGGCCGCATCGTCTACACGAGTGCGCCCCACGCCGACACGACAGAGCTTCCGGTCGCTCCCGAGCACAAGGCGACCGAGGCGCTCCTTGCCGCATCCGGACTCCCGGTGACCGTCCTGCGCAACAACTGGTACACCGAGAACTACGTCGCGCCACTCGAGCAGGCTCGCGAGACCGGCACGGTGGTCTCGAGCGCGGGTGACGGCAGGATCGGCAGCGCGACCCGCAACGACTACGCGGATGCGGCGGCCGTCGTCCTGTCCACGCCGGGACACGAGGGCAAGGTCTACGAGCTGGCCGGCGATGTCGCCTGGTCGTTCGATGATCTCGCAGCGGCCTTCAGCGAGATCATCGGCTCGGAGGTCGTCTACACTCCCGTCGAGCCGGAGGAGTATGCGCGCATCCTCAGGGACGCCGGACTCGACGAGGGCACGGTCGGGTTCGTCGTCGCACTCGACCAGGCGACCCGCGACGGGGCACTGGCCGACGTGACCGGCGACCTGAGCGCACTCATCGGGCACCCGACGACGTCACTCGTGGACGGTCTCCGCGCCGCCATCGCCTGACGCGCAGCCGACGGCGCCGCTCAGGCGGAGAGCCGGCTGTAGAAGTCGACGAGGGTTGGGTCGCTCGCGATGATCACCGTGAAGAAGACGAACAGGGCGATGAAGGCGACCACCCCGCCGATGACCGGTATGAAGAACGCGAGCTTGTGCCGCGTCAGCCGGAAGATCGAGACGACGGCCGACGTCACCCAGATGCCGACCATGGAGATCTCGCCGGCCAGCAGGATCGCGGCTACGGACGGGGCAGGCTTGTAGGTTCCGAGACTCTCGTTCGCGTAGAGGAGCTGGATCGAGTCCGGCGCGGCCGCGAGCGTGCCGATGGACAGGAACATGCCGACGATACCGACGATCAGCAGCAGGATCGTCACTGGCTGGTTCCACGCCGGCACCGGTCGTTCGCCGCCCGCCTGCGCAAGGAGTTCTTCTTCACGAGACCGCACGGGAGTTGTCGGCCGTCCATGCTGCGCCTCGGGTGCCGGATGCCCGGTTTCGAGCCTGTCGGCATCCTTCGGCGGATGCCACACCCAGCCCTCCGGCGCGAGCTCGCCGAACTGGGGGCGGGGTCGCTCGTCGTGATCCTTGTTCTCGTCGGCCATGGGACGGCCGCCTCTCCTACTACCTGCCGGAGTGGCCCGCAGAGCCGAGCTGCTGGGTCGCCTCGACGACACGGGCTGCCATCGCGGTCTCAGCCACCTTGCCCCAGGCGCGCGGGTCGTACACCTTCTTGTTACCGACCTCCCCGTCGATCTTGAGCACGCCGTCGTAGTTCGAGAACATGTAACCGGCGATCGATCGGGTGAACGCGTACTGGGTGTCGGTGTCGATGTTCATCTTCACGACGCCGTTGGCGACGGCTTCCGCGATCTCGGCGTCGGTGGAGCCCGATCCGCCGTGGAACACGAGGTCGAGCGGCTTTGGACCGGTGCCGTACTTCTGGGCCAGGCCCTCCTGGATCGTCTTCAGCAGCTCCGGCCGCAACTTCACGTTGCCCGGCTTGTACACGCCGTGGACGTTGCCGAACGTGAGGGCAGCCATGTAGCGTCCATTCTCACCGAGCCCGAGGGCGTCGACCATGGCGATCGCGTCGTCGAGAGTCGTGTAAAGGTGCTCGTTGATGTCGTGGCTGACGCCGTCCTCTTCGCCGCCGACCACGCCGATCTCCACTTCGAGGATCGCGTTGATCGCCTTGGTGCGCTTGATCATCTGTTCGGCGATCTCGAGGTTCTCGGCGAGAGGCACGGACGAGCCGTCCCACATGTGGGACTGGAAGATCGGGTTGCGCCCCGCCTTGACCTCTTCTTCGCTCGCCGCGATGAGGGGGAGGACGAACCCTTCGAGAGCGTCCTTAGGGCAGTGGTCGGTGTGCAGCGCGACCGTGACCGGATAGTTCTTCGCGACCTCGGTGGCGAACTTCGCGAACGCCAGGGCGCCGGATGCGCGGTTCTTCACGGTCTGGCCGGCGAAGTAGTCGGCGCCGCCCGTCGTCACCTGGATGATGCCGTCGCTGCCCGCCTCGGTGAGACCCTGCAGCACCGCGTTGATCGTCTGCGACGACGAGACGTTGAACGCTGGGTACGCGAATCCGCCGGCCTTCGCCTTGTCGAGCATCTCGGCGTACTGATCCGGTGTGGCGATGGGCATTGCGTCTCCTCGACGGTGGTGTTTGGCGGATTGCTCCCAATCATACCGAGGCCGCATTCGGCGGACGCGCGCCGGCCGGGCCTGTGCAGAAGTGGCCGACGCCCAGCGCGCGTGAATGTTTGTGCACATCCGCCGAATGCTGTTCGGTCGCTCGATAAACTGGCACCGTCGCCCGGGTCGTGCGAAGCACAGTCCGGGGCGGTCGCCATCGTCGTCGAACAAATCCGTCCGGGAGGACCCACCGTGAACAGCACCGACACCAGCACGCTCTACATCCACCCCGACCGGAACCTCGCGCTCGAGCTGGTGAGAGCGACAGAGGCAGCGGCGATCCGTGCCACCCCGTTCATCGGCCGCGGCGACAAGAACGCCGCCGACGGCGCGGCAGTGGATGCGATGCGCGCCTTCCTGGGGACCGTCAACTTCGACGGTGTCATCGTCATCGGCGAAGGGGAGAAGGACAACGCGCCGATGCTGTTCAACGGCGAGCACGTCGGCAACGGTCGCGGGCCCGCGTGCGACATCGCCGTGGATCCGATCGACGGCACGTCGCTCACAGCGGCCGGACGCCAGAACGCGCTGTCGGTGATCGCCGTATCCGATCGTGGGACGATGCTCGACGCATCCAGCGTGTTCTACATGAATAAGATCGTGACCGGACCGGAGGGTGTCGGCGTCGTGGACCTGCGCCAGTCGATCGGGGACAACATCCGGGAACTCGCGAAGAAGAAGGGGAAGGACGTCGGCGAGATCCGTGTCGCTGTGCTCGACCGGCCTCGTCATGAGGGTCTGATCGACGAGATCAGGTCGGCGGGCGCGGGGACGCGGCTGATGCTCGACGGGGATGTCGCGGGCGGGATCAATGCGGCTCGCTACGAGTCGCGCATCGACCTGTGCGTGGGGATCGGGGGCAGCCCCGAGGGCATCACGACGGCGTGTGCGATCAAGGCGATCGGCGGCTTCATGCAGGGCCAGCTCGCGCCGCGCGACGACGCGGAACGCGAGAAGGCGCGTGCGGCCGGCCTCGACTACGACGTGATCCTGAGCGCGGACGACATGGTCAAGGGCGACAACACGTTCTTCGTTGCGACGGGCGTGACGGACGGCGGGCTCGTCGAGGGCGTTCGGCGCAAGGGCCCGATCATCCGCACGGAGTCGATCGTCCTGCGCAGCCGGTCGGGCACCATCCGGCGCATCGTCGCCGACCACCTGGCGGAGAAGTGGCTGTAGCCGCGGCCTTTCGCGCGTGTTGTGTCCCACCGCACTCATTCCGTCCCAGCGCACTCGTACGACGTAGTGCGCTCGAAGCTACGAAGTGCGGCTGGCGTTTCGCGTGGCTAGGCGCTCTTGCGAGCGGTGTCGTCGCGGCCGGCGAGTTCGAGCGGCGCCAGCTCGCTGACCAGCTCGAACGCCGTGAGTTCGCGTGGAGCCTCTTCGATGCCGTCGAGAACCCCGATGACCTTGGACTCGTCGAGCGCGTTGAGTTTGCGCGCCGTCGGCAGCACCTGGCGTTCCATGGACCCGACGAAGCCGTTGTAGTCCTTGACGGTCCGCTCGATAGAGCGCCCGAGCTTCTCGATGTGCGACGCGGTCGTCGACAGTCGCGAGTAGAGCTCCCGGCTCAGGTCGAAGAGCACCTTCGCATCGTGCGTGAGCACATCCTGCTGCCAGCTGAACGCAACCGTCTTGAGCACGGACCACAGCGTCACGGGGGAGGCGAGCGCCACGCGCTTGCTGAATGCGAACTCCATGATCGACGGATCCGCCTCCATGGCAGACGATACGAGCGACTCACTCGGGATGAACGCGATCACGAGTTCCGGTGACGCGTCGAGCCCGGCCCAGTAGGTCTTGCTGCCGAGAGTGGTGATGTGATCGCGCACGGCCTTCACATGCTGCTTCAGGAGGGCCTCGCGCTGCGCGGCCTCGACGCCCGTCGCGGTCGCCGGGATCTGGCTCGCCTCGAGGTAGGCGTTGAACGGCACCTTCGCATCCAGGGCGATGCTCTTGCCGCCCGGAAGGTGCACGATCATGTCGGGTCGTCCCGCGCCGGAATCGGAGTGGATGCTCGACTGCACTGAGAAGTCGACGCGCTCGAGGAGGCCGGCGGCCTCGACGACACTGCGGAGCTGCGTTTCGCCCCAGACACCGCGCGTGCTGTTCGACCGCAGGGCGGACGCCAGGGCTTCGGCCGTGCTGCGGAGCCGTTCTTCGCTCTCCGTCGCCGACTTCAGCTGCTGGGTCAGCTCGCCGTGCTGGTGACTGCGCTGTGCTTCGAGTTCGGTGACCTTCTTCTGCATGTCCTGGAGGCTTTCGCGCACCGGAGCCAGCGCCTGGAGGACCTTGCTCTCCGACCGTTCGCGCTCTTCGCGGGCCTGCTGTTCCACGCGGTGTCGATCGACGAGTTCGCGGTACTGGTCCTGCAGCCCGCCGACCTGCTCGCGCAGGGCATCCACCCTCGCCTCGGCCGCCGCGAGGTCGGACCGGATCTCCGCCTGCACCTCGGCCTCCGACGCACGCACCCGCGCCAGCTCCATCTCGTGACGCGCGACAAGCACCGCCGGGTCGTCTGCCGACGCCGCAGGAGCAGCCGTCGCGCGGCTGCGAAGCGCCAGCATGGTGGCGAATCCGCCGAGGATTGCTCCGCCGACGAGTCCGAGGATCAACGCGAGAATGGGGTCCATGGCTTCAGTGTGGCAGCGGCCTCCGACACCGCCTGTTGCAAGCGCCGATAACCGCGAAATCCGTGCATCCGCATCGATCGGATGTTCTAGGGCGTTACGCTGCGACGGCTGTGCCGATGCGTCCGACGCGGGCTGCTGTGGCCGCAGCGAGTTCGGAGATGGTCGAGGCGTCGTGGCGACGTGCGGCGTGGATGATGATCGCGGCGCACGCTTCGGCGTCGGCGCGCGCGTCGTGGTGGTGGAAGTCCTCGAAACCGGCGGCCATCGCCGCGACCGGTAGCCGGTACGAATCGAGGTGGTAGGTCTTGCGCGCCACCTGCAGGCTGCACAGATACGAGAAATCGGGGCAGGGGAGCCCGGTCGCGGCACACGCCGCCCGGATGACGCCCATGTCGAAGCCCGCGTTGTGGGCGACGAGATGGTCGCTTCCGGCGAACTCGACAAGGTCGGGAAGCTGCTCGGCCCAGCCGGCCGCTCCCACCACATCCGCTGCCCGGAGCCCGTGGATGCGCGTATTCCATTCGAAGAATTCGTCGTGCCCGAGCGGTGGCTGGATAAGCCAGCCCGTGCGGTCGACGACGCGGCCCGCCCGCACCTTGATCAGCCCGACGGAGCAGGCGGACGCACTGCTGGAGTTCGCGGTCTCGAAGTCGATTGCGGTGAAATCCAGTGGCACGGTGCCATGGTCGCACGGCCCACCGACGCGACCGTGGAGGATCGCCGCGTGCCGTGAATCCGCCCCCGATCGAGCCGTGAGGACGTCGGTAGCGATGAATAGACTCGGACCATGCGCGAGAGAAATGACGTGACCGCCCACGCACGAGCCTTCGACCGCGCAGCGGACGTCTACGAGGCCGCGCGCCCCAGCTACCCGCAGGCGGCCGTCGACTGGCTCGTGCCGTCCACTGCCAAGCGCGTCCTCGACCTCGGCGCCGGCACCGGAAAACTCACCCGTCTCCTGGTCGATCGCGCGCTGGACGTCGTCGCCGTCGACCCGTCCGCGCAGATGCTCGGCGTCTTCGAACGGGCACTGCACGGCATCCGGACACACCTCGGGTCGGCAGAGGACATACCGCTCGGCGACGCGAGCGTCGACGCCGTGGTGTCGGGGCAGGCCTGGCACTGGGTCGATCCCGTTCGCGCCGTGCCCGAGGTCGCGCGCGTGTTGCGGCCGGGCGGAACTCTCGGTCTCGTCTGGAATTCACGTGACGAATCCGTGGACTGGGTGGCTGAACTCGGACGCCGGATCGGCGGCGACGTCGTCTATGCGCCGGCGAACACACCACCCCGGGTCGGCGCTCCGTTCGGCCCGCTCGAGACATTCGCGGTGCACTGGAAGCAGGAGCTGACGCCCGAAGGCCTGCTCGATCTCGTGCGATCGCGAAGCTACTTCATCACGAAGGAGGCGGATGAGCAGCTCGCCGTGCTCGAATCCGTGCGGCGGCTGGTGGCCGAGCATCCGTCACTTGCCGGTCGCGACACCATCGAGATGCCGTACATCACCGAGTGCTACCGCACCGCACTGCCGATCCAGAACGGCTGAATCGGCCCGGCAGAAAGGATCATCATGTTCCTCGGACTCCGCACCATCGTCTACCCGGCCCCCGACCTCGACGCCAGCAGAGCGTGGTGGACCATGGTTCTGGGCGTTCCGCCCTACTTCGACGAGCCGTTCTACGTCGGCTTCAATCCCGGCGGATACGAACTCGGGCTCGATCCCGCAGCCGACCCGGCGTTCGGCGCCCGAACCTATTGGGGTGTGCGTGACATCGAAGCTGAAGCCGCCCGCCTGGCCGCAGCCGGCGCGGTCGTCGTCGAACCGGTCACCGAGGTCGGGGAGGGGATCAAGCTGGGGATGTTCCGCAACCCTGCGGGGCACCTCATCGGGCTGATCGAGAACCCGGTGTTCGAGGTGATTCCGGTGGCCCTCGACGGCGACGGGACCGGTCGCTGACCGCTCTCCACAGGCTGGCGGATGCGGAACCCGGCCCCCGGCACCGCCGGTAGACTGGACCCCCGTGGCTCTCACTATCGCGATCGTCGGACTCCCCAACGTGGGCAAGTCCACCCTTTTCAACGCTCTCACCAAGAACACGGTCCTCGCCGCGAACTATCCGTTCGCGACGATCGAGCCCAACGTGGGTGTGGTCAGCCTGCCTGACGCCCGCCTGAACAAACTCGCTGAGATCTTCAAGAGTGAGCGCATCCTGCCCGCCCCGGTGTCCTTCGTCGACATCGCCGGAATCGTCAAGGGCGCCAGCGTGGGCGAAGGCCTCGGCAACAAGTTCCTCGCGAACATTCGGGAGGCGGATGCGATCGCTCAGGTCGTGCGCGGCTTCGACGATCCGGATGTCGTGCACGTCGACGGCAAGGTCGATGCTGCAGGCGACATGGAGACCATCAACACCGAGCTCATCCTCGCCGACCTGCAGACCCTTGAGAAGGCTGTGGCGCGCTACGAGAAAGAGGTCAAGGGCCGCAAGCTGGAGCCGATCGTGCTCGAAACGGCTCGTGCCGCACAGGCGATCCTCGACGAGGGCAAGCCGCTCTCGAGCGCATCCATCGACCTGACGCCCATTCGAGAACTGGGGCTTCTGACGGCCAAGCCGTTCATCTACGTCTTCAACGTCGACGAGGCTGTGCTGACCGATGACGCGAAGCGCTCGGCGCTCGCTGCGCTTGTCGCACCGGCCCAGGCGGTTTTCCTCGACGCCAAGCTCGAGTCGGAGCTGATCGACCTCGACGCCGAAGACGCCGCCGAGCTGCTCGCCTCGACCGGCCAGGAGGAGAGCGGTCTCGACCAGCTCGCCCGCATCGGGTTCGACACGCTCGGGCTGCAGACGTATCTCACCGCCGGCCCCAAGGAGTCACGCGCCTGGACCATCCACAAAGGCTGGAAGGCACCGCAGGCGGCCGGTGTCATCCACACCGACTTCGAGAAGGGCTTCATCAAAGCCGAAGTCATCTCGTTCGACGACCTGGTGGAGACGGGCTCCGTTCACGAGGCCCGCGCCAAGGGCAAGGCCCGCATGGAGGGCAAGGACTACGTCATGCAGGACGGCGACGTGGTCGAGTTCCGGTTCAACGTGTGAGGAGCGTCGCCGACTCGTCACTAAGTCCCCTGAAACGCGTCGAATAAGGGGAGTTCGCGCCGACTCGACCACGGGGCGAGATCGGGTGGCGCCTACGCGGCCTGTGGGGTGAGAGCTGCCGCGTCCAGCGCCGCCGCCGCGGCGCGACGTCCCTCGGCGATGAGGCGTGGCACATCGGACATCGTCCACTGGGCCATGCCCTGCATCTCGGGCTGAATGAGGACGACCGAGGGGTCGTTCACCAGGTCCGCGGTGCGGTTGACCGTGCGCATCATGCGAACGTTCTCCCATTTGGCGTGCAGCCGGACCACGATCACGCGGGAGGCACCGAGGTCACGCGCAGCGCTCACCGGAACATTGTCGACCATGCCGCCGTCCGCCAGCCGAGCGCTGCCATGACGCACGTGGGGGAGAAGCCCAGGGATCGCAATCGTCGTACGCAATGCGACGCTCAGCGGTCCGCTGTCGATCGTCACCGCCTGGCGCGTCCGGAGGTCCGTGGCGACCGCGCCGAACGTGCGCGGGAGGTGCTCGATGAGCGGGTCGGTGCCGAAGATGCGGTGCACACTGTCGGTCACCGCGTGCGTATCGAGCAGCCCCAGGCGCGGGACGAGCGACCAGCGCGCGATCGCATTCCAGCGGAACGTCAGGGCGGCCTTCTCGATCACCGCCGGCTCGAATCCTGCGGCGTACGCTGCGCCGACCAGTGCGCCCGAACTCGTCCCCGTCACGATTCCCGGGTACACGCCTCGTTCGGCGAGCAACTGCAGCACGCCCACGTGGGCCGCGCCGAACGCACCTCCGCCGCTGAGGGCGAGACCGAGGGTGCGATCATCGCCCACGGCATTCCTCCACATCTCAATGTTCGTTGAGAATTTAACAGGATGTGGATGGGAGATATCTGTGCGGCCGCCCCGACGCCGGCTCCGCCGCGACGCCGAGGCGCCCTGCGCTACGGTGGGACCGAACGCACCTGACCAGGAGGATGCATGCCGTACGTCGTCGACTTCGTGAACGTCTCCACCGAAGGGCTCGAGTCGTCTCCGGTCGCCCCGGCGCTCGCCGGGTTGCGCGCGAACGAGGCGCGGTACTTCCGGAACAAGTACGACCATGTCTTCACCGTCAGCACTGCGGACGAGGCTCCCGAAGCGCTCGACTGGGTGACGCGCATCCTCAAAGACGAACGCGACATCGTCATCGCATCCCGCCCCCTCGAGGTGACCGCCTTCGAAGTCGAGGGCATCCGGATGGCCTACGTGTTCTACGAGTCCGGGCTGTCGATCAACGCCATGTACACGATCGAGGACGCGGGGAAGCGAGCGGTCGGGTTCAAGCTCGCCGAAGGGATGGAGGTCCCCGAGGAACTGTCGAACTTCAAGTTCGCCCGACAGAAATCGAAGCTGGCGGGGGTCATCCGCGGCTCCTACTTCGTCATCAAGGGTGAGTACTGACTCACCACTGTCGACGCACAGCCGCCTTCGCGCCGGCCACCAGAGTCGCCGCCGGCACGTCGTCCGCAACGATCGCTCCCGCCGCGATCACCGCGTCGCGTCCGATCGTGACGCCCGGCAAGATCGTGGCGCCCGCACCGATCCACACGTTCTCGGCGACATCGATGGGTCCGCCCGTGAGCCACATCCGCCGCTCGTCGGTGTCGACCGGATGGCCGACCGTGATGAAGGTGACGCGAGGTCCGACCATCACGCGCTCAGCGAGCCGGATGCCCGCGTAGTCGAGGAACGTGCAGTTCTGATTGATGAACACCCGCCCCACAAGCTCGAGGTTCAAACCGTGGTCCGTGAAGAACGGCGGGTAGATCGTCACACGCTCGGGCAACGGCCGCCCCAGGATCTGCTCGAACAGCGCGGCCTTGCCCGCTTCGTCGTCGAAAGGCAGGACGTTGAGGCGCGACGTGAGCTCGGTCGCACGAAGCACGCGCTCCGACATCGCGCGGAACTCGGGACTGTGGATGCGCATGAGAAGGTCGCTGGACACTCAACGATCCTCGACCTCGGCAGGCCACGTCGACGGGCGGACACGCCCAGCCACGCGCATCCCTCAGCTGACACCGCCGACGAACCCGGCGACGGATGTGGTCACGAGTTCGGCGACACCGCGCGCGTTCAGCGGGGCTGAGGCAGCCACCTTCATGCCGTGGTCCGCTCCCGGAACCGGGACGATCCGGATGTTCGATCGAGCGCCCACCTCTGAAGCGAGCATTGCTGCAGTGCCGAAGGTATCCCGCTCTCCTTGCAGCACGATCACCGGAACCCCGGGGGTGAGCAGTTCGCTGAGCCGCGACTTCTCCGGGCTGCCGGGCGGGTGCAGGGGGAACGCCAGGCAGACGACTCCGACAGCTCCGACGGATGCCGCCGTCCTGCACGCCACTCGGGCTCCTGCACTGCGACCGCCGACCACCAGGGGCAGTCCGTCTGCGAGCTCGGTGACGACCGGCGCCGTCTCCAGCCACGCGATGTCGAGCGATGGCGGGCGCGCCGCCACCCGTCGCCCGGCGACCCGCCAGGGCTGCTCGTAACGCACCACCGTGATCCCTTGCGCCGGCAGCGTGCGCGCCAGTGCCGCCAGGTCGACCGCCCCGATGCCGCCGCCCGCGCCATGGCCGAGCCAGAGCACGGAGCTCGGCGCATCCGCGGCGTCCACGACCAGCCGGCCGGGGCCGAGCGAGGTCGGCACGTCCACATCCATGAGTCCGACCGTACCCGCCACGCGCACCCGGTCACCAGTCGGAGGCGATCGCAAACGGTGTTCCGAGCGTCCGTGTCTAGAGGGGCGCGAGCAGCGCATCCTTCAGGCTGTCGCTGAGCTCGGGGAAGTCGTCGACCTCGACGGCGAGGGCCTGGATGGCGCGGCTGTAGTAGTTGCGCGCGGCGGCCGCGAGCGCCACATCCACGATCTCGCGGTCGCTGAGGCCGAGGTCGCGGAGGCGCTCGCTGTCCGCCTCGGTCATCGTGTCGGATGCGCGGCTCACCTTCTCGGCGAACTCCATGATCGCGACTTCCTGCTCCGGCAGCCCGGCATCGTGGTAGTCGCGGGCGATCCGTTCGAGCTCGTCCTCCTCGATGTACGCGAGTGATTTTCTGCCGTGAGCGAGCCGGCAGTGGACGGAGCGCGTGCCGAGCGCCGCGGCCAGGGTCACGAGTTCGAACCGGCGTTTGTCCATCGGGCCCGCGATGGCGCGCATGAGGTCTTTCCAGGCGGCGAACGCCTCGGGGTTGACCGTCAGCACCTTGGTGTGGCTGGCCACGTAGCCTTGCTCCCGGATGTCGCCGGCGTAGAACTCGGCGACACGATCGGTGACTTCGTCCTCGCGGGCGACTGCGATGATCGACATGAGGATACCTCGGATCTATTGCCTGCTCCCATGCTCTCACCTAGGGCTCCTCGACGGAATGTGTCAGCCCTGCAGGGCGGGCGTAGAGTCGGCGATGGAGGCTGCAGAGTGACGACATGGCTATCGACGAATCCGACCTGAGGTTCCTCGCGCGCGCCGTCGAGTTGGCGCGCGAAGCGCTCGATGCCGGCGACGAACCGTTCGGTTCGGTGCTCGTCGGCGGTGACGGCCTCGTGCTGCGTGAGGACCGCAATCGGGTGAGCGGGGGCGACGAGACCCTTCATCCCGAGTTCGAACTGGCACGCTGGGCGGCGCGCAACATGGTCGCGGAGGAGCGCGCAAGCGCGACTGTCTACACATCGGGGGAGCACTGCCCCATGTGCTCGGCCGCACACGCCTGGGTCGGGCTCGGGAGAATCGTCTACGCGGCCTCGGCGGCACAAACCAGCGGATGGCGCGCCGCACGGGGTCTTCCCGCGGGACCGGTCGAGAGCCTACCCATCTCTGTCGTCGCACCCGGGGTCCCGGTCGACGGACCGGCCCCGCAATTCGAAGCCGAACTCCGCGACCTGTTCGAGCAGCTCGCGATCCGTTCGCTTCGCCGCGGGTAGCCGGAGACGTTCCCTCGCGATTGCTCGCCAATCTATCGGCGAGCAATCGAACGCGACTGCGAACTTATTGGCAACCAACCCGGGCAAAGCGCGGATTGCCGACGCAATCCGGGGCTGGGGCTTGACGAATGTCAGAACTATCTTTTATGGTTTATTTAGTCCTAAACAAAAGGTAGGCAATGGCGCTCACATCCCCGTCTCGAACAGACGTCAACCGCTCGGCGATCCTCGCGCACCTCGGTGCCCAGGGCCCCGCATCCCGCGCGGATCTCGCACGGATGCTCGGTGTATCGCCCGCGCTGGTGACACAGCTGACCAAAGACCTTCTGGCCGACGGGCTGATCCAGGAGCTCGACCACTCGCCGTCGCAGGGCGGCAGGCCGGCGCGGATGCTCGGGGTCGTCGCCGACACCGCTCGCGCCATCGGAGTCAAGGTCGTCGCCGACCACGTGGCGTTCGTCGAGGTGAGCATCGACGGCAGCGTCATCCGCAGTGCGACCGAACCGTTCGACGCGCTCTCGACGCTCGCCGTCACGAACCTCGTCGAGCTCGCTCGGACCTTCATCGATGGCGGTGGTGACACCCCACTCCTCGGGATCGGCGTCGGCATCCCGGGTACCGTCGACGAACAGGGTGTCGGTGTCATCGATTCGACCCAGCTCGGCTGGAACCAGGTTCCGCTCGGGGCCGCGCTTCGACGGTCCCTGGGCCTCCCGGTCGTCGTCGACAACAACGTGAACGCACTGAGCATGGCGGAACGCCTGTTCGGCCAGGGCCGGTCGTGCCCCGACTTCCTCGTCGTCACGATCGGAACCGGCGTCGGAGCCGGCATCGTCTCGGGCGGCTCGGTTCTTCGCGGGCGTTCGGGCGGGGCCGGCGACGTCGGGCACATCCCGGTCACGGATGGCGGCCCGCTCTGCCAGTGCGGGAACCACGGATGCCTCGAAGCCTTCGTGGGGGAGAGCGCACTCATCGCACGCGCCGCAGAAGCCGGCGTGATCACGCCTGACGAACCGATCGCAGCCGTCACACGTGCGGCCGTGGACGGCGACCAGCGGGCGAGGGACATCTTCGCCGATGCGGGTCACCTGCTCGGTCGAACCCTCGCCGGAGTCGTCAACGTCCTCGATCCCGAACTGGTCGTGGTGCTCGGCGAGGGTGTGGCGGCCTGGGAGTTCTGGGCGCCCGGCTTCGAATCGGCGCTGCGCGCATCCCTCGTCCCCGGAAAACGCGGAGTCGAGGTCGCAGTCGAGACCTGGCAGGACGACCGGTGGGCGCAGGGGGCTGCGGCACTCGTGCTCGCGACGTCGTTCGATTCGGATGGCGTGGCCGGCGAACAGGGCCGCCTCGTCCGCGAACGCCTGGTCGCCAATTCGCGCATCCCGGAAGGTGTGTCGCGATGACTCTCTCAGCAGCGCGCGTCGCGGCGTCGGCCGAAGCGCCGCCAACCGCAGAACGGGCCAGCGAACGCGCACCGCGCAGGCGTTCGCCGAAGCAGCGCGTGAAGTATGCGCTGACCATCGCCCTCTTCCTCCTGCCGAGCCTCGTCCCTCTGCTCGCGTTCATCATCGGGCCGATGATCGCGGCGGCCTGGACCAGCCTTCACTCCTGGAACCTCATCGGACCGATGAAATGGGTCGGACTCGACAACTACAGGACCTTGCTCACCGATCCGGGCACCCAGCAGGCCTTCCTGCACACGGTCTACTACATTGTCGGCTACCTTCCGCTCGTCTACATCGGCGGACTGGCGCTCGCTCTCGCGCTCAACGCGAAACTCAAGGGACGGGCGCTCCTGCGCGGCGTCTACTTCCTCCCCGTCGTGACCAGCTGGGTCGTCGTCGCGCTGGTGTGGCGCTGGCTCCTGAACCCGAGCGTCGGAATCGTCAACTGGGCGCTGAGCCTGATCGGCATCCAGGGTCCCGGCTGGTACACCGATCCTGCCTGGTCGATGCCCTCGATCATCCTCGCGTCGGCCTGGAAGGACCTCGGCTTCGTGATGGTCATCCTGCTGGCCGGCCTCCAGACGATCAACCCCGACCTGTACGAGGCGGCCGAGATCGACGGGGCGGGTTGGTGGCGCCGGCTCTTCAGCATCACGCTGCCGATGCTGTCGCCATCCACCTTCTTCGTCATCGTCCTCTCCCTGATCAACGGCTTCCAGGTGTTCGACCAGGTGTACGTGATGACCGGCGGCGGCCCGAACAATTCGAGTCGCGTGGTCGTGCAGGAGGTCTACGATCTCACCTTCCGCTACGGCCAGGCCGGAATGGCCTCTGCGCTGTCGTGGCTGCTCTTCATCGTCATCCTGATCATCACGCTCATCCAGTTCCGCGGGCAGAAGCGGTGGGTGAACTATGCGTAACCGAATCGGCCGGATCAGCCTCTACGTCGTCATAACCGTCGGCGCGCTGATCATGGTGTTCCCCTTCGTGTGGACCGTCATCACCTCGGTCAGCCCGGGTGCGAGCCTCACGACCACGCCGCAGCTGCCCGAGCATCCGTCGCTCTCGCCGTACGCCGAGCTGTTCCAGCGCGTCCCGTTCGGCCAGGTCATCGTGAACAGCATCATCATCGCGGTCGCCGGGACAGTGCTCCAACTGGTCACGAGTGCGCTCGCCGCCTACGTCTTCGCCCGCATGCCGTTCCGTGGCAGGGGAGCGATCTTCGTGGTCTACCTCGCAACGATGATGATCCCGTTCCAGGTCCTGATCGTGCCGCTGTTCGTCGAGATGAAATCGCTCGGCCTCATCAACACCTACCTGGGTGCGATCCTGCCGACCATCGCCTCGGCGTTCGGTGTCTTCCTCCTCAGGCAGGCCATGAACACCGTTCCGTACGAGCTCGACCAGGCCGCCACCCTCGACGGCGCAGGGCATTTCCGGGTCTTCTTCCAGATCATGCTGCCTCTCATCCGGCCCGCTCTCGCGACCCTCGCGGTGTTCGCCTTCCTCAATACCTGGAACAGCTTCCTCTGGCCGCTCATCATCCTGCGCGACCCGACGATGCAGACGCTTCCGGTCGCGCTCTCGAGTCTGCAAGGGCAGTACTCGACGCAATGGGACGTCCTGATGGCCGGTTCGGTCATCAGCATCATCCCGATGTTCGCCCTCTACGTCTTCGCCCAGAAATACATCGTCCAGGGCGTCGCCGGCACCGGTCTGAAATGACCCGGCCACACCAGTCACAACCCCGCACCACATATCGAAGGAGATAGCACTCACATGAAAAAGCAGCTCGTCGCGGCCGTAGCGGTCGCGGCATTCGCAGCAATCGGGATGACCGGCTGCAGTTCGTCCGGAAGTTCGGACGGCGGCAAGGCCACCATCACCTACTCGAACTTCATATCGAACGGGGGCAACGAGAAGAACCTGACGACGATCGTCGACGCGTTCGAGAAGGCGAACCCGAACATCACCGTCAAGGTGAACACCACCGACTACGCCAACTACTTCACGAAGCTGCAGACCGATCTTGCGGCCGGGACGCAGGCCGACGTCTTCGACGTCGACACCGGCAGCTACTCCAACCTCCAGGCGGATGGCGTGCTCGCCCCGCTCTCGGGCGTCGACGCCTCGAAGTACCGCACGTCGCTGCTCGACACGTACAAGAAAGATGGCAAGCAGTACGGACTCCCGACCTCGTTCTCGAACGTCGTGCTGTTCTACAACAAGGCACTCTTCGACAAGGCCGGCGTCGCGTACCCGACCGATTCGTGGACGTGGGCTGATGAGAAGGCTGCGGCGAAGAAACTCACCGACAAGGCGGCCGGGGTCTGGGGCGACTTCCAGCCCATCACCTACAACGAGTTCTCGAAGGTCATCCAGCAGACCGGCGGTTCGTTCCTCTCCGACAACGGCAAGAAGTCGGCGTTCAACGATGAGGCGGGCAAGCGTGCGATGGCGTGGCTCACGGACAAGAGCGGCGTGACCATGCCGACCGCAGCCGCAGGGGCGAACACCCCGGACTTCGACTCCGGCCTGTTCAAGGCGGGCAAGCTCGCGATGTGGCACACCGGCATCTGGATGTTCAGCTCGCTTGGCACGCTGCCGTTCGGCTGGGATGTCGCGGTGGAGCCCGGTGACACCCAGAAGGCGAGCGCGACGTTCTCCAACGCGGTCGTCGTGTCGAACGATTCGAAGAACAAGGAAGCGGCCCAGAAGTTCGCCGACTACCTGGCGAGCTCGAAGACCACGGTCGACGTGCGCCTGAAGGCCGGGTGGGAGCTTCCGACCGTCGCCGACGACGCCGCGTTGAAGCCGTACCTGACCGCCGGAGTGCCGGCCAACCGCCAGGCCGTCTTCGACTCGCTGAAGAAGGTCGCGGTCGCGCCGAACCTCGGCCCGAACTCGCAGAAGATCCAGGACACGGTCACCAACGCGCTCGGCGAGGTGGCTGCCGGTCGCCAGTCGGCGGATGACGCTCTCAAGGCGACAGCCTCGACCGTCGACGGCCTGCTCAAGTAACACAGCACTCCATGGTTGCCCCGTGGCTCGGCCCTCAAGGCCGGGCCACGGGCACCTCCCCCAACTTCTCCAAGAAAGACAGCGATGCCCTCCGTCTCCACTTCGCCGGCCGTTCGCCTGACCGCGCTCGATCCCGCCGTAGCCCGTCTTGTGCGATCCAGCCACAGCCTGATAGCGGGGCTCCAGACACCCGAGGGCGCATATCCCGCAAGCCCCGCGTTCCCGGCTTACGAGGGCTATTGCTGGTTCCGCGATGGCGCGTTCATCGCGGATGCGATGTCCGCCTACGGCGATGACGGCTCGGCGACAGCTTTCTTCGACTGGTGCGCGCAGGCGATCGTCGCCCGACGCGACCACATCCACTGGATCGTCGACGAGACCCGGGTCGGTCGACCACCGTCGGGCGAGCGAATGCTGCCAGCCCGCTTCACGTACGCCGGCGAGGACGGCGCCGATGAATGGTGGGATTTCCAGCTGGACGGGTACGGCACCTGGCTGTGGGCGCTGGGCCAGCATCTCGGCCGATTCGAGATCGACGCATCGCCGTGGCTCCCCGCCGTGGAGCTGACAGTCGACTACCTGCTCGCTTCGTGGTCGCGGCCCTGCTACGACTGGTGGGAGGAGCACAGCGAGGCCGTCCACGTCTCGACGCTTGCCTGCATCGCGGCCGGGCTGCAGGCCGTGGCGGATGCGGGACTCGTCGACCCTCCGAGGGCCGAGGCGATCGTGGCAGCAGTCCGCGACATCCGAAACCTGATCGAGACCCGGGGCGTGCGCGATGGGCACCTCGTCAAATGGCTGGACGTCGCGGCGGTCGACGGGAGTCTCGCCTCCGCTATCGCCCCTCTCGGACTGGTCGACGCGACGAGCGACCTCGCGGGACGAACTGTCGACATCATCGAACGCCATCTCACCGTCGGAGGAGGCGTGCACCGCTACCTCGGGGACACGTTCTTCGGCGGGGGCCAGTGGCCACTCCTGAGCTGCTTCCTCGGGCTCGCGCATGCGGCTCGCGGCGATCGCGACCGGGGCGCCGAGTTGCTGGCCTGGGCCGTCGCGACAGCCAACGCGCAGTCCGAGATTCCCGAACAGGTCGATCACCACCTGATCGCGCCCGGAATGCGTCAGGAGTGGGTCGACCGGTGGGGTCCGGTCGCAACACCGCTCCTCTGGAGCCACGCCATGATCATTCGTCTCGCGGTCGAACTTGCCGCAGACGACACCGATGATACCCACGACACGCACGAAGGAAGCGCCCGATGATCCGTCACCGACCGCACGGCTCCGGCCATCCGTACTCGACCGACACCGAGGAGCGCTCGCCCGCGGTCCCGGAGGCAGGATCTCCCGTGACGCTCGGTGTGCGCACCGGCGGACCGATCGTGTCCGTCTCGTGCGAACTGGTCTGGGCAGGCGACGACACGACCGAGAGCACCGAGATCCTCGACCTCGAGCCCGTGGTCCGGTCCTCGCGTGGCCAGACCGTCGACGGAGGTCATCTGGCCTCAGCGCAGGCGCGGCTCGGGCGGGCAGCCGGCGGATGGCAGACGGTCGTACCCGGGATCCGGGCGGGCGGTCGCTACCGTTACCGGTTCGCCGCGGTCCGCGGCGACGAGGGCGTCGAGCGGACGCGATGGTTCACCTTCCGCGCCGCGGAGTGGCGTGCGGCGGATGCCGCGATCGCGACCGTCGGAACGTCGCGTGTCGTGCCCGGCTCGGTCTCGGTGCTGCACGACGGGGAACGCGCGGTGCGGGTCCGTTTCACGATGCCGCTCGGAACGACTGAGCACGTCACCGGGCTCGGTGAGCGCTTCGACGCCCTCGATCATCGCGGAGCCCTCGTGGACTCCGTCGTCTTCGAGCAGTACAAGAACCAGGGCGCCGAACGAAAGACCTACCTGCCGATGCCGTTCGCCCACGTCGTCGGCGGCGACGGCTGGGGCTTCCACATCCAGACCTCCCGCCGGTGCTGGTTCGATTTCGGCCGAACGGCGCCCGACACGATCGCCGTCGAGGCCGAACTCGACGCGACGGTGGACGGCGATGGTTCGTTCGACGGGGTGATCGGTGTGCGGTTCTTCGACGGACGGCCGACGGAGGTGCTGCGGGCATTCCTCGACGACGTCGGCTCGCCGAAGGAGCTCCCGTCGTGGGTGTTCCGGCTCTGGGCCAGCGGCAACGAGTGGAACACCCAGGCGGAGGTGTTGCGCCAGATGAACCTGCACCGTGACCACGGCATCCCCGTTGGTTCGGTGGTGATCGAGGCGTGGAGCGACGAGAGTACCTTCACCGCCTTCCGCGACTCGCGGTACGCCGTGAACGCGGATGGCGCACCGCACCGGCTGGCTGACTTCGAATTCCCATCCGACGGTGCCTGGCCGGATCCCCAAGGCATGGTCGACGAGTTGCACCGCCGAGACATCCGGGTGCATCTTTGGCAGATCCCTCTGATCAAGATGCGGCCGCACCCGGTGGGCCAGACGAAAGCGGATGCCGAAGCGGCAGTTCGCGAGAACGTCCTG
The DNA here is from genome assembly GCF_010686705.1 of Leifsonia tongyongensis. GTDB lineage: Bacteria > Actinomycetota > Actinomycetes > Actinomycetales > Microbacteriaceae > Diaminobutyricibacter > Diaminobutyricibacter tongyongensis. The sequence continues at coordinate 430,318 of NZ_JAAGWY010000003.1, forward strand.
ATCAGGGAACTCGCGCCCGACGGGAGCCTTCGTCCGTACCGCAACCGCGGCTGGTGGTTCCCCCTCGGCCTCATGCCGGATCTCACCGACGAACGCGCAGCGCGTTGGTGGACGGACAAGCGTCGCTACCTTGTCGACGAGGTCGGCATCGACGGTTTCAAGACCGACGGCGGCGAACACGCGTGGGGCAGCGATCTGGTCTACCTCGACGGGCGACACGGGGACGAGAAGAACAACACCTTCCCGGTCGCCTACGCGAAGGCGTATGGCGATCTCCTCGAGTCCACCGGCAAGGCCCCGGTGACGTTCAGCCGGGCCGGCTTCACCGGGTCCCAGGCTCACGGAGCGTTCTGGGCCGGAGACGAGAACTCCACCTGGCAGGCGTTTCGCTGGTCGATGCTGGCGGGGCTGTCCGCTGCGGCCAGCGGAATCGTCTACTGGGGCTGGGATCTCGCCGGATTCTCCGGCGACGTGCCCGAAGCGGAGCTGTACCTGCGCGCTGCAGCAGCATCCACGTTCGTGCCGATCATGCAATATCACTCGGAGTTCAACCACCACCGCTTGCCGTCGCGCGACCGCACGCCCTGGAACATGGCTGAACGCGCCGGGGACCCGAGGATTCTGGACGTGTTCCGTGGCTTCGCCGAGCTGCGCGAGCGGCTGGTTCCTTACCTGGCCGAACAGGCTGCAGTGACGATCGCAACGGCTCGGCCCCTGATGCGCCCGCTCTATTTCGAGTACCCACACCTCGACGGAGCGTGGGATGCGCAGCCGCAGTGGCTGCTCGGCGACGATCTGCTCGTGGCCCCCGTGCTGGAGGCCGGGAGAACCGCCTGGCCGGTCCTCGTACCGGACGGCGCCTGGGAGAATGCGTGGACCGGTGAGGTGGTCGCCGGACCAGTGACCGTCGACGTGGCAGCGCCGATCGACCGCATCCCGGTGTTCATCCGTGCAGAGGCCGCCGACCGTCTCCGGGCCGTCTTCGGTCGCTAACCCGCACCCGGAGTCGCGAATGGTTGTCTGGAGCGCCCAATGGCGACTATCTGGCAACCAATCTGCGCGGGGACGACGCGAGCAGACGAGCGGGGGCGATTGATCGCCAAATATTGGCAACCAATCGCCTGCAGCGCCGAACTATCGGCAGGCAAAACCTCGCGCCCGCTTCCGCGGCCGCGTACAGACGCGGCGCGCGACTCGATCAGCGCTCATCGAGCGCGGCATCGACTTCGCGGATGCGCAGGTCGACGATTCGGCGGACGGTCGCTTCGCTGAGCGGATGCGCGGGGTCGAAGTGCACCGTGGCCCCCGAGATCGACCCCTCGTCCAGCGAGCCGGCGAGGGTTTTCGCGGCCGACGGACTCATCAGCAGCAGGCTGCATTCCTTCGCCGTCGCTGACAGTCCGACGAGACCGCGCCCGCGGTACCGGAAGATGGGGACGCGGTAGCTGATGACCTGTTCGACGTCGGGGATGGCCGCGACCAAACGGTCGCGCACCTCACGGAGTGCAGTGCCGAAAGGCTCTGGCATCCGCTGAAGATACTCGTCGACGGTTGCTGCTTCCACTCCGCGCGCCATCGCACTAGTTTGACCCGAGCGCACGCGTAGGTACTAGTGCGATCGGACAAAACGAGTGCGATCGGACAAAACTCGTGCGGTGGCGCGACAAAACGAGTGCGATCGGACAAGACTCGTGCGGTGGCGCGACAAAACTCGTGCGGCCGGACAGAACGCGCGGGCCCGTGGGTAGCCGCGCCGGCGCCCGACAGCCTGGCGCGTGCCGGTCAGTGCGCGAAGGCGAGATCGGCGGGCACGTCCGCCGGCTTGCGGATGAAGAACGCCCCCACCACACCGAAGACGGAGATGATCGCGCCCGCGAGGAATGCCATACGGACTCCGCCGGCGGCGGCGGCATCCGTCGAAGCACCCCCGGCGGCCAGGGCAGCGGTCTGAGCGGACATGATCGCGACGAACAGCGCGGTCCCCGCAGCGCCGGCGACCTGTTGCACCGTACCGACGAGCGCGCTCGCGTGTGAATACAGGTGCGGAGTCACCGCGCCGAGCCCGGCCGTGAACAACGGAGTGAACATCAGGGCAAGACCGATGCTCAGTACGATGTGCGCGGCGAGCAGCAGGTAGGGCGATGTGTTCTCGGTGACCATGGTCAGAGTCCACATCACCGCGCTCACCAGGATCGATCCGGGTACGACGAGCACCGTGGGCCCGAACCGGTCGTACAGGCGGCCGACGAACGGAGCGAGCAGGCCCATGATCAGGCCGCCGGGCAGGAGGAGCAGCCCGGTCGCGAGCGGCTGGAGGTGCAGGACCTCCTGCAGGTAGATCGGCAGCACGATGATCGTCCCGAAGAGCGACGCGGTGCAGATCGCCATCAGCACGATGGCGACGGTGAAGATCGGAAAGCGGAACGTGCGCAGGTCGAGAAGCGCGCGGTCCTTGCGCTGCAACAGCAGCTGACGCGCGATGAACGACGCCAGCGCGATGACACCGACTCCGAGCGCGACCCACATCCCGACGTTGACTCCGTCGACCATGCCCGGCACATCGCCGCCCTGGCCGACCTGGGTCAGTCCGTAGATGAGGCCGCCGAAGCCGAAGGCCGAGAGGATCACCGAGAACACATCGATCGGGACCTTCTCGGGCTCCGAGACGTTCTCGACCCGACGGATGCCGATCAGCAGCATGATGAGGGCGATCGGGAGGACGAGGATGAAGATCCACCGCCACGACAGCGAGTTCAGGATCAGACCCGAGATCGTCGGGCCGATGGCGGGCGCGACCGAGATGACGATGGAGACGTTGCCCATCGTGCGCCCCCGGCTCGCGGCCGGGACGAGGGTCATGAGGGTCGTCATCAGCAGGGGAAGCATGATCGCGGTGCCGGACGCCTGGATCACACGGCCGACGAGCAGCACCGGGAAGCCCGGAGCGATCGCGGCGGTCAGGGTGCCGAGTGAGAACAGCGACATCGCGGCGATGAAGATCGGCCGGGTGTTGAACCGCTGCAGCAGGAAGCCGGTGATGGGGATCACCACGGCCATGGTCAGCATGAAGGCGGTCGACAGCCACTGCGCGGCGATCGCCGTGATCTGCAGGTCAACCATCAGCTTGCGGATGGCCACGCTCATGATCGTCTCGTTGAGGATGACGATGAATGTCGCGGACAGCAGCAGCCAGATCACCCGGTTGTTGCGCTTGGTGTGATCGGGTGTGGCGACCGGCGCTTCGTCGATCACGTCGACGGGGGAGGCCTCATTCTCAGTCACGAGTTCCACAGTATCGAGAGCCACCGACACCGTGCGTTGCGGGCAGGTTAAGTCTGCCGATGTTCACTCACTGCGTAATCGAGGCGACGGTTCGGACCGCCTCGATTACCGCCTCGGCCACCGTTGCGAGCTCCGGCGCGCCGACCTCCGGCCCCCAGGAGAACCGCACCGCCGTCTGCGCGAGCTGCTCGTCGAACCCCAGAGCGAGGAGCACGTGCGACGCCTCGTCGCTCCCTGCGGCGCACGCGGACCCGCTCGAGCTGACGATTCCGCGCCGCTCCAGTTCCAGCAGCACGCTTTCACCGCTGGTGCCGGGGAAGACGAACGAAGCCGAAGCGGGAAGCCGCAGCACCGGATGCCCGGTCAGCGTGGCGTCGGGCACGCGCGACAGCACGGCCGCGACGAACGCATCCCTGGCGAGTGAGGCAGCCTCGGCCCGTTCCTGCCGCCCAGCGTCGCCGAGCCGGATCGCGGCGGCCAGCCCGACCGCGCCTGCGACGTTCTCCGTCCCCGACCGCCGCCCCCGCTCCTGGCCGCCGCCGTGGATGACCGGTTCGAGCGGGATCCGACCGCGCACGAACAGCGCACCGATCCCTTTCGGCGCGCCCAGCTTGTGGCCCGAGATGCTGAGCGCGTCGACGCCGAGTGCGGAGACGTCGAGGTCGAGCCAGCCTGCAGCCTGGACCGCATCCGTGTGGAAAGGGACCCCGTGGCTGCGCGCGATCGCGGCGAGCTCGGCGACGGGCTGCACCGTTCCGACTTCGTTGTTGGCGAGCATCACCGTCGCGATCGTCGTGTCGTCGCGGAGGGCGGCGGCGAACGCGGCCGGGTCGACGAGCCCCGTCGGGTCCACGTCGACGAACGTCACCTCGAAATCGTGGATGCGCTTCAGGTAGTCCACCGATTCGAGAACGGCCTCGTGTTCGATCGGTGTCGTGACGATGTGCCTGCCGCGCGGGGTCGCGAGCGCGATTCCTTTCACCGCGAGGTTGTCGGCCTCGGTGCCTCCCGAGGTGAACACCACGTCGGACGGCCGGCAGCCCAGCCAGTCCGCGACCGTGGCTCGCGCATCCGCCAGCGCACGTGCCGCCGACTCACCGACGGTGTGATGGCTCGAGGGGTTGCCGAAGTCGCCCGTCAGGTAGGGCCACATCGCCTCGAGGACCTCGCGGCGAACCGCAGATGTAGCCGCCGCGTCCAGGTAGAGCATCAGGTCACCACCACGTCCAGGCCCAGGTCGAGCGAGCGTACGCTGTGCGTCAGCGCCCCCACCGAGATAATGTCGACGCCGGTCTCGGCGATCGAACGGACGGTCGACAGGTTGACGCCTCCGCTCGCCTCTACGATCGCCCGGCCGGCGACGAGTGCCACGCCCTCCCGGAGCTGATCGACCGTGAAGTTGTCGAGCATGATCGTATCGACGCCGGCGGCGAGCACGGGTTCGACCTGGTCGATGCGATCCACCTCGACTTCGAGGTGCGTCGTGTGCGAGAGCTGAGCGCGCACAGCGAGGAGCGCATCCGTCACGCTCAGCCCGCTCTGGGCGGTCAGCACGGCCAGGTGGTTGTCCTTGGCCATCACGGCGTCCGACAGCGAGAACCGGTGGTTGTGGCCTCCGCCCGACCGCACCGCGTGTCGCTCGAACGCACGGAGGCCGGGGGTCGTCTTGCGGGTGTCGACGATGCGCGCCCGGGTGTGCGACACCGCGCTCACGTACTGTGCGGTGAGGGTCGCGACACCGCTCATCCGCTGCACGAGGTTCAGCGCGACCCGTTCCGCCTGCAGGACCGCGCGTGCGGGTCCGGAGACGATCGCGAGCTCCGCTCCGGCCTCGAATCTCTCGCCGTCTGCGACGCGCAGGTCGGTGCGGATCCCCGGGTCGGTCGCGGTCATCGTCGCAGCGAACACGGCTCCGCCGCTGAAGACCCCGCCCTCCCGTGCGACCAGGCGGGCGGTGGCATATGCCGTTTCGGGTATGAGCAGCTCGGAGGTGATGTCGCCCCACGGCGCATCCTCGAGCAGCGCGGCCCTGACGACCGTGTCGATGATCTGGGGGGTCAGCACGGTACGGTCACCTCTCTGCCATGGACGAGCTGATGCGCGAACGCGTCGGAGGGCGCAGGGAAGTCCGAGCGGAAATGTGCACCGCGCGATTCCTCGCGCTCGAGGGCGGCGGAGACGAGGATGCGCGCGAGCTGCAGCAGGTTCGCATCCTCCCGTTGGCGTCGGGTCGGGTTCGCCGACGGGCAGGGGCGCCATCCGTTCAGCGCGCGCAGCGCCTCGTCGAGTCCTTCGCCGGTGCGGTGCACGCCTGCCGCCGACCACATCAGCGACTGCAGGCTTTCGCGATCGACGACTGTCGCCGGCGTGGCGTCCTCGGCGCCGAACCCCGTGACGGATGCCGGACCGGCATCCCGCACCCGCTCGCGTCGTCGCCCGCGCGAGTCCCATTCCCACTCGACCGGCACTCCGCCGGCCAGGTCGCTCGCGGCCCGGTGGGCGAACACGATGCTCTCCAGCAGCGAGTTGGACGCCAGCCGGTTCGCCCCATGCGCCCCGGTGCAGGCGACCTCGCCGACCGCGTAGAGACCCGGTACCGTGGTGCGGCCACGGGTATCGGTCGCCACGCCGCCCATCCAGTAGTGCGCGGCGGGCGTCACCGGGATGGGAACACGCGACCAGTCGAGGCCGGCACGCCGGCAGGCCGCGTCGATGGTCGGGAATCGCCGTGCGAGGAACGCGGCCCCGAGGCCGGTCGCATCGAGGAAGACCGGCCGGCCGCCCTGGGCTGCCATCTCGACGGCGATGCCGCGGGCGACCACGTCGCGTGGCGCGAGTTCCGCCGCCGGGTGGACGTCGAGCATGAATCGCTCGCCCGCGGCGTTGCGCAGCACCGCGCCCTCGCCGCGCACGGCCTCCGACACGAGGAACGAGCCGCCCGTCGCGAGTGCCGTCGGGTGGAACTGGTAGAACTCGACGTCAGCAAGTTCGGCGCCCGCACGCCAGGCCGCTGCCACGCCATCGCCGGTCGTGACCTCGGGGTTCGTGGTGTGCAGGAAGAGCTGCCCTGCTCCGCCGCTGGCGAGCACCACGGCATCCGCCTCGATCGTCACGGCCGATCCGTCGGCCAGCCGCACCTCGACGCCCGCAGCTCGACCGTCGACGACCAGGATGTCGGTCAGGAACGTGTGCTCGAGCACGTGGGCCGCGGATGCCCGCACCGCCCGCACGAGCGCCCGCTCGATCTCGGCTCCGGTGGCGTCCCCGCCTGCGTGGAGCACCCGAGCGTGGGAGTGAGCCGCCTCCAGACCGCGTGCCAGCTGTGCGCCCGAGGTGTCGAAACCGACCCCGAGATCGATCAGGTCCCGGATGCGGTGGGGCGCCTCCGCACACAGCACCTCGACCGCGTCGCCGTCGGCGAGCCCGGCGCCGGCTGCGATCGTGTCGGCCACGTGCTCGGCGACACTGTCGTCGGGGAACACCGCCGCGGCGATGCCGCCCTGCGCGTACGCCGTGTTGCTTTCGGCCAGTTCGGCCTTGGTCACGACCGTCACGTCGTGGTACCGGCTCGCCTCGAGGGCTGCGATCAGCCCCGCGACCCCGCTGCCGACGACGACCACCCTCGACATGTCAGGCCGCCATCGTCGTGTTCGGCTTGGCCGCGAGCATCCGCTCGAGCGCGACGCGGGCCGGGTCGGCGACCTCCGCCGGGACGGTGATCCGATTGTGGATCTCCCCGCGCACCAGCCCTTCGAGCACCCACGCGAGGTAGCCGGGGTGGATGCGATACATCGTCGAGCACGGGCACACGACCGAATCGAGGCAGAAGATCGTGTGCTGCGGATACTCGGCCGCAAGACGCTGCACCAGGTTGATCTCGGTGCCGATCGCGAAGGTCGATCCTGCCGGCGCGGCCGCGATCGCCTTCACGATGTAGTCGGTCGAGCCGTACTCGTCGGCCGCGTCGACGACCGGCATCGGGCACTCCGGATGCACGATCACCCGCACATCCGGATACTGGGCCCGTGCGGCCTCGATCTGGCCGACGGTGAACCGCTTGTGCACGGAGCAGAAGCCGTGCCAGAGGATGACGCGGGCGTCCTGCATGACTGCCGTCTCGTTTCCGCCGAGCGCCTTGCGCGGATTCCACAGCGGCATCTGCTCGAGCGGGATCCCCATCGCCTTCGCGGTGTTGCGCCCCAGGTGCTGGTCGGGGAAGAACAGCACCCGCTGGCCGCGTTCGAACGCCCACTTCAGCACCGTGTCGGCGTTCGACGATGTGCAGACGATGCCGCCGTGCTCGCCGCAGAACCCTTTGAGCGCCGCGGAGGAGTTCATGTACGTGACCGGGATGACCGGAACGCGGCCATTCGCATCCGGTTCCGTTCCGTACAGCTCTTCGAGCTGCTCCCAGCACTCGGCGACAGAGTCGATGTCGGCCATGTCCGCCATCGAGCATCCGGCCGCCAGATTGGGGAGGATGACGGCTTGCCCGGGACCCGACAGCAGGTCGGCGGTCTCGGCCATGAAATGCACGCCGCAGAAGACGATCGCCTCCGCCTCCGGCCTGGCCTTGGCGGCGTTCGCAAGCTGGAACGAGTCGCCGACGAAGTCCGCGTACTGCACGACCTCGTCGCGCTGGTAGAAGTGGCCGAGCGTCACGACGCGGTCGCCGAGCTGCGCCTTGGCGGCGAGGATGCGCTCATGCAGTTCGGCCGCGCTCGCGGTGCGGTACTCCTCGGGCAGTTCGCCCTGGCGCGGCGCCGACGCCGGGATCGGGTCGGCCATCGACGCGCCGGGCCCGTAGCCGGGCGCCTGCAGGTCGAAGACCCACGGCCCGTCCGCAAGGTCGGGGCTGCACGTCTCGCCGTCCGTCACGCCGCTGGCGATGAGCTGGATGGTGGTGTCGACCGATGCTGTCGTGCTCATGCGTTCTTTCCTTCGTCGTTCAGGTGCTGCTGTGGTGCGATCAGTGGGCGGTCGTTCAGCCGGGGGAGCGGCCCCTGGTCGGCCAGGTCGATCGCCGAGTCGTAGCGGTACAGGCGTGGCGGGCGGTGGCGGGTTCCCAGCAGGACCTCGTCGGTGGCGACGACCGCGTTCGATGCCTCGATGCCGCGCCGGAAGTTCGCCGGGTCGAGCGCGCGCCCCAGTACCGCCTCGTGGACTTCGCGCAACTGCGCGAGGGTGAAGGTCTCGCCGAGGAAGGCGTGCGCGATGCGGCTGTACTCCATCTTGTTGCGGAGGCGCCAGAGGGCGTACTCGACGATCAGGTTGTGGTCGAAGGCCAGGGGAGGGAGGTCGTCGGCGGCGAACCAGCGCACGTTCTCGCCGACGCTCGCCTGCTCGGCCTCCTCGCTGCGCACCAGCGCCCAGTACACGATCGAGACGACGCGGCCGCCGGCCGAACGCCCGACATCGCCGAACGCGTACAACTGCTCGAGGTAGCGCGGGGTCAGCCCGGTGGTCTCGTTCAGCGTTCGTGCGGCGGCGACCGCAAGGTCCTCGTCGCTTCGGAGCGGGCCGCCGGGCAGCGCCCAGCAGCCTTCGTACGGCTCGCGGATGCGGCGGACAAGGGGGAGCCAGACCGTGGCCAGCTCGGAGTCGGCCTCTCGCCGGAGCGCGAAGATGACCGTCGAGACCGCGAGCGTCGCGCTCGCGTCCCCGGGCATCCGCTGCTCGTCCGAGACCATGGGATCCTTCGCTCATCCGGTTTCACTAAGTGTCATTCCGACTCTAAGTCTTTACCCATCTTAGTGTCAACGTGACCCGAAGTGCCAATCGGACGTGCTCGGCCCATCGATCGGGCGTGCTCGGCCACCACCAATCGGGCCTGCTGAGGCCGCCCACTTGGCGCAAGTGGCCGTTATTCCTCGACGCATAACGGCCATTTCCGTCGACTCGACGTCCCGTGGCGAGCGCCGCGCTCCGCCGACGAGGAACCGCGCGCGTGCGCCCCCCGCGCGTCGCGGTATGCTGACAGGGCGTCTGCGCGAATGAGCATGGGCGCTGCGAACCAACTGAATACAGGGCCATCGAGGTCGATGCGGGAGAGCCGGCGGCACGCGAGTGCACGACCGGCACCGAAGGAGCAATCCTCCCCGACAATCTCTCAGGTACGCGTACCGCATCGGACTGGCCACTCTGAAAAGCAGAACTGCGCGCCCACCAGGCGCGGCAGTCCTCGCCCACGGTGAAAGTCGCGACCCGCGAGGGCGCGGTGAAACTCTCAGGCCGGATGACAGAGGGGGAGTTCTTGTGCGGATCCGCCACCCGGTTCCGCCGCACTCTCGATTCGGCCCCGGCCGGCGAAGACCGGAGAACTCATGACCTCGCACGACACAGGCGCCAGCGACACCGCCGCCAGTGACACCGCCGCCAGCGACACCGACGCCACCGGCGCCGACGCCACCGGCGCCGACAAGGACACCGCCGCAGAGCGCTTGTCCCCTCTTCACGACGCCCACGTCGACGCGGGCGCCTCGTTCACCGACTTCGCGGGCTGGCAGATGCCGGTCAGGTATTCGAGTGATCTCGCCGAGCACCATGCCGTGCGTACCGCCGCGGGTCTGTTCGATCTCTCCCACATGGGCGAGATCTTCGTCGTCGGCCCGGAGGCCGCGGCCGCCCTCGACTACGCGCTCGCCGGCAAGCTCTCCGCTATCGCCGTCGACCAGGCGAAGTACAGCCTGCTGCTGTCCCGCTCGGGCGGGATCGTCGACGACCTGGTCGTGTATCGCACCGGCGACGACCGGTACATGGTCGTCGCGAACGCATCGAACCGCGACATCGTCGCCGAGGAACTGCGCGACAGGACGGCCCCGTTCGACGCTGAAGTGTTCGATGAGAGCGACGAGATCGCCCTCATCGCCGTCCAGGGTCCTGCCGCGATCTCGGTCCTCGCGGCCGTCCGCGAGTTCGCCGTCGAGGGCGGCCCACTCGACGGGGACGGCTTCGCCGAGCGACTCGACACTCTCAAGTACTACTGGTCCTTCCCCGCGACTTTCGACCAGCATCCGGTCCTCGTGGCTCGCACCGGCTACACGGGCGAGGACGGCTTCGAGCTCTACGTCTCACCCGACATCGCCCGCATCGTGTGGGATGCGCTGCTCGAGGCAGGCTCCGAGCAGGGCCTCGTGCCGGCCGGCCTGGCCAGCCGCGACACGCTCCGCCTGGAAGCGGGCATGCCGCTCTACGGCCACGAACTCGACCTGGGCACCTTCCCGGCGCAGGCCGGTCTCGGCCGCGTGGTCAACCTCGCCAAGGAGACGGATTTCGTCGGTCGCGCCGCAAGCGAGGTCGGTCCGGATGCGACGGCACCGGTTCTCGTCGGCCTCATGGGCCACGGCAAGCGGGCTGCGCGCGCCGGCTACCCGGTCTTCGCGACAGACAGGGTCACGGACGCGGATGAGACCGTCGGCGTCGTCACCAGCGGCGCCCTCTCGCCGACCATCGGAGTCCCGATCGCGATGGCGTACGTCGCCCCGTCGTTCGCGCGGCCCGGCACAGAACTCCATGTCGACGTCCGCGGCACCCGCCTTGGTTTCACCGTCACCGACCTCCCCTTCTACAGCAGAAAGAAGAACTGAACATGGCTGCTCCCCAGGATCTCCAGTACACCGCCGAGCACGAGTGGATCCTCGTCGACGGCGACACCGCGACCGTGGGCATCACCGCGTATGCCGCGGAGAAGCTGGGCGATGTCGTCTTCGTCGAGCTCCCCGCTGTCGGCAGCGATGTCGCGGAGGGCAAGGTCGTCGGGGAGATCGAGTCGACGAAGTCGGTCGGCGAGCTGTTCGCGCCCGTCAACGGCACGGTCGCCGAGGTGAACGACGCAGTCGTCGCGAGCCCTGAGCTCGTCAACAGCGACCCCTTCGGTGATGGGTGGCTGGTCAAGGTCACTTTCTCAGCACTTCCCACCCTGCTCAGCTACGAGGAATACTCCGCCATCATCGGCGAGTGAGGCACTAAACCCCAATGACAGAACTGTTCTCCTCGCGTCACATCGGTACGGATGCCGACGCGCAGTCCACCATGCTCGACCTCCTCGGCTTCGACAGTGTCGAGCAGCTGGTGAAGGCCGCCGTGCCGACGTCGATCCAGCTGGACGAATCCCGCGCGTCGACCCTTCCCGCTCCCGCGAGCGAGAGGGCTGCGCTCGCTGAGCTCCGCTCCGTCGCCTCGCGCAACACCGTGAACCGCTCGCTGATCGGTCTCGGTTACTACGGCACGGTCACTCCTGCAGTCATCAAGCGGAACGTGCTCGAGAACCCGAGTTGGTATACGGCGTACACCCCGTATCAGCCGGAGATCTCCCAGGGCCGCCTCGAAGCCCTCATCAACTTCCAGACCATGGTCGCCGACCTGACCGGGCTCGACACCGCCAACGCCTCGATGCTCGACGAGGGAACCGCGGTCGTCGAGGGGATGCTGCTCGCACGTCGCGCATCCAAGGCCGCGTCGAAACGCTTCATCGTCGACTCCGACACGTTCCCCCAGACGCTCGCACTCCTGCAGAACCGGGCGGATGCGGTGGGCATCGACCTCGCCGTGGTCGACCTTCACGACGTCGACCCGTCGTCGCCCGAACTGGCCGACGCGTTCGGCATCTTCGTCCAGTACCCGGCTGCCTCCGGCCGGGTCTGGAACCCGGCCGCCGTGATCGCGGCAGCGAAGTCGTCGGGCGCTGTGGCCGTCGTCGCCGCCGACCTCCTGGCACTGACCCTGCTGACCTCGCCGGGCGAGCTCGGCGCAGACGTCGCCGTCGGCACCAGCCAGCGCTTCGGTGTGCCGCTCGGCTTCGGCGGCCCGCACGCCGGCTACATGGCCGTGCGATCGGGGCTGGAGCGCCAGCTCCCCGGCCGCCTGGTCGGCGTCTCGCAGGATGCAGTCGGCAAGCCCGCCTACCGGCTCACCCTGCAGACGCGCGAGCAGCACATCCGCCGTGAGAAGGCCACCTCGAACATCTGCACGGCCCAGGTGCTCCTCGCCGTCATGGCCGGCATGTATGCGGTCTACCACGGCCCGCGCGGCATCAAGGCGATCGGGCAGTCCGTGCACTCGGCGACCGGCGTCGTCGCCGCCGCACTGCGCGAGGCCGGCGTCGAGGTCCTCTCCGAGTCGTATTTCGACACGCTCGAGATCGCAGTCGACGACGCGGATGCGACCGTCCGCCGGGCGCACGATCACGGCATCCTGCTCCACGCCGCGGATGCCCGCACGGTCACGCTCAGCCTCGACGAGCCGTCCGCCGACGACGTCCGCTACGGCACCCTGCTCGGCGAACTCGTCGACGTGTTCGTGCCCGGCTCCGGTGCATCCGTGGCGGATGCGGCGATCGCGACGGGCTTCCGTTCGTTCGACGTGACGCTGGAACGCGCATCCGCCTACCTGACGCACCCGGTGTTCAACACCCATCACTCGGAGACCGCGATGATGCGGTACCTGAAGTACCTCGCCGACAAGGACTACGCGCTCGACCGCGGAATGATCCCGCTCGGCTCGTGCACGATGAAACTCAACGCGGCGACCGAGATGGAAGCGGTCACCTGGCCCGAGTTCGCCGGGATCCACCCGTTCGCACCCGCCTCGGACGTCGAGGGTTACCTGCACCTCATCGACCAGCTCGAGACCTGGCTCGCCGACGTCACCGGCTACGACTCGGTCTCGCTCCAGCCGAACGCGGGCAGCCAGGGCGAGCTCGCCGGTCTCCTCGCGATCCGCGGCTACCACCGGTCGCGCGGCGACCTGCAGCGCACCGTCTGCCTGATCCCGCAGAGCGCGCACGGCACCAACGCCGCATCCGCAGTGCTCGCCGGGATGTCCGTCGTCGTCGTCGCGTGCGACGACCTCGGCAACGTCGACCTCGGCGACCTGCACGCGAAGATCGACGCGAACGCGGATGCCCTCGCCGCACTCATGGTGACCTATCCGTCGACTCACGGCGTGTACGAGCACGAGATCGCCGCCATCACCCAGGCCGTCCACGACGCCGGGGGGCAGGTCTACGTCGACGGCGCGAACCTGAACGCTCTCCTGGGTTTCGCCCGCTTCGGTGACTTCGGCGGCGATGTCAGCCACCTGAACCTGCACAAGACGTTCTGCATCCCCCATGGCGGTGGCGGCCCCGGTGTCGGCCCCGTCGCCGCGAAGGCGCACCTCGCACCGTTCCTGCCGGGGCACCCGCTCGCCCAGCGCGCCGAGCACTACCTCGGCGTCCAGGAGGGTGGCGACGAGACCGGGGCCGCGCGTGTGGTGCACGCAGGCGGTCCCGTCTCATCCGCGCCGTACGGCAGCCCGAGCATCCTGCCCATCAGCTGGGCGTACGTGCGGATGATGGGGGAGGAGGGCCTCACGCAGGCGACCGGCGCAGCAGTGCTCGCGGCCAACTACATCGCTGCGCGTCTGCGCGACCACTACCCGGTCCTCTACTCGGGTGAGGACGGTCTCGTCGCGCACGAGTGCATCCTCGACCTGCGACCGCTCACGGAGGCGACGGGCGTCACCGTGGACGACGTGGCGAAAAGGCTGATCGACTACGGTTTCCACGCTCCGACGATGAGCTTCCCGGTCGCGGGGACCCTGATGGTCGAGCCGACCGAGAGCGAAGACCTCGGCGAACTGGACCGGTTCGTCACCGCCATGGTCTCGATCAAAGCCGAGGCGGATGCGGTCAAAGCCGGAGCCTGGCCAGCTGACGACAACCCCCTCCGTGGCGCTCCGCACACGGCCGAGACGGTCGTCGTCGGCGAGTGGACGCACCCGTACTCGCGCGAGCAGGCGGTCTTCCCGGTGCCCGGCCTGGTGCGCTCGAAATACTGGCCGCCGGTGCGCAGGATCGACCAGGCCTGGGGCGACCGGAACCTCTTCTGCGCCTGCCCGCCGCCGGAGGCGTTCGCCTAGCGGCATCCGCTTGCTGCATCCGCCGAGTGTCACCGCTCGCGCCCAGTGTCACCCGCACGACGGTGATTCTCGGCGCGGGCGGTGACATTCGCGGTTCCGGGTCGTGCCTCAGCGGAACAGGCCCGGCCACCAGGCGACGGCGAGCGGATAGCCGACGAACGACGCGATGTCGATGATCCAGTGGGCGACGACGAGCGGCATCACGCGTCCCCACCGCGTGTAGCACCATCCGAAGACCACCCCCATGGCGAAGTTGCCGAAGAAGGGGCCGATGCCCTGGTAGAGGTGATAACTGCCGCGCAGGGTGGCCGACCCGAGGATGATCGCCCAGCGGGTCCATCCCAGCTGCCGCAGACGGGTGAAGAGGTAGCCGACGACGATGACCTCCTCCTGGAGTGCCGCGCGGAGTGCGGCCAGGATGAGGATCGGGATCGTCCACCAGTGGCTGTTGAGCGGCGCCGGGATGACGTTGACCGTCAGGCCGAGCGCCCTGCCGACGAAGTAGAGCACGAGGCCGGGAACGCCGATGAGGGCGACCAGCGCGAGACCGCCGAGCACGTCCCGCCCGGGGCGGGTGAAATCGAGGCCGATCCGTCGGAAGGTGCTGCGCCCGGGCCTCCAGAGCAGATAGATGACCAGGGCGACCGCGAACAGGTCGAAGAAGATCGCAAGGAACTGGTAGGTGAAGTCGAGCCACTCGCGTGTGGACTGCGAGCCGTTGATCGTGGCCGACTGGTTGGCGAGCGGGGTGCCTTCGGTCAGGCGGGCGATGATGTTGACGATGGAGTAGACGGCGGATGCTCCGAGCGAGAGCCCGAGGACGATCACGACCTCCCACCACAGCCGCGGACGGTCTTCCCGCGCCACCACCGTCTCGGACTGCCACGGCGTCAACGTCTTCGCCGACGTGCTCGATCGCATGTCCCCAACATACCCAGAATGGCCGCACATCCAGAGCCGGGGGG
>NZ_JAAGWY010000004.1 GCF_010686705.1 Leifsonia tongyongensis
ACGGTCAGCTGCTTGGACACGATCTTCAACACGGCGACACGAGCACGAGACATAAACCCGACTGTGACGGATGTCCCGACTCATCAGGGACCTATCAACTGTGACCTATCTCCTGAACCCAGACACCTCCAGGGGCACTTTGTGCGAGTCAGGTCAACTCCTGGCCGGACGAGCGTCCTGTAACCCGGAGCACCGCCGACGCGGCGTCGAGCTCGTGCCACGGTCCTGTGACGCCGATTTCGGCGATGCCCGAGGTGGGCAGGGTCACATCCTCGTCAGCGAGAAGCGACGCCAGCTGTTCTATGCCGGGATTGTGGCCGACCAGCAGGATGGTGTGGACATCGTCTGGCACGTCACGCACGATGTCGAGGAGTTGCTGTGCGGATGCGGCATACATGCGGTCGTCGAATCGCGTGGGAGGCGCAGAGGCGAACTGGGCGGACGCGAGGTGCCAGGTCTCGCGGGCGCGACGGGCGGGCGACACGATAGCCACGTCGATCCGGCCCGCACGGCTTGCGAGCCATAGTCCCGCAAGTGGCGCCTGAGCCAAGCCGCGCTCGGCCAGCGGCCGGTCAAAGTCCGGGCCGGACTCCGACCAGTCCGACTTGGCGTGGCGCAGCAAGATCAGCGTGCGCTCGATCTTCATCACGCCTCTATTCTGAGCGCATTCATTCGAAGTCGGTGATGCGATGCTGCGCCTGCTCGGCGACGGCTCCGCAATTCTGTATACCCTTTCGTGGGTTGTATACCGTCTGAGTGCTCTTTTGTGAGATCGGAATGCAAGTATTCTGTCAAGAAGCCGAGAATAACGAACTGATCGCTACGTCATCCCGTTGGCCTGATTCCGCGCATCCATAACGTTCTTTTGTTTCATAAATGCGCTCTTATCAGGGAATCAATGACAAATCAATGTACCATTTTGTTGAGCCGACGCCCTCGGGCGAGCCGGATCGGCTCGGACCGGAACGGTTGGCTGTCAGTATTCCTGATAGTCCGGTCGTTCAAGCTGGTTTGACAGTCGGATTCGTTTTGTATACCGTATCCGTAATTCCCGATTGAATGGACTGACTCGACGATGAGCACATTTCGGCTTGTAGGTGTAATTCACCTTCCACCGCTCCCTTGCGCGGTCAACTACCGCGGTGACTCCGTGGGTGCGATGGCCGATGCCGCTGCCGAGGATGCGCGGATCCTTGCCGCTGCGGGCTTCACGGACGTGATGATCCAGGACGCGAGCGACGAGCCGCAGCCGGTCACAGTCGATTCGCCCGCTGTCGCCGCTCTGAGTGCAATCGGCGCTGTCGTCCGCCGGGCGACCGACGTTTCCCTCGGAGTCGTCATCGGCCACAATGACGGCGCAGCCTCTGTGGCTGTCGCCCACGCCATCGAGGCGCAGTTCGTCCGCGTCAAGGTGCTGACTGGCGTCTCGACCGGACCCACCGGGTGGATCGAGGGCTGCTCGATGCAGGTGGGCATGATGAAGCGGCTTCTCGGTTCGAGTGTCGAGGTCTGGGCAGACGCCCATGAAGCCACCAGCCGGGCGATCACGGGTGACGTGCGCTGGGCTGCCGCCGAGGCGACGTCGTTCGGCGGCGCAGACAAGGTGATCGTCACCCGCGACAGCGGTGTCGCCGACGCCATCGACGACATCGCGTCTATCAGGAGCGCGCTCGGCCGTGATATCGACATCCTGATCGGCGGACGCGTGAACGCGCTGACCCTCGAAGCCGCGATGCGCGGATCCGACGGAGCGATCCTCGGCAGTGCCCTCAAAGATGGCGACAGCTACGACGCGCGGATCGATCCCGTCGCAGCACGCCTTTTCGGTGACGGACTCCGCAATTTCGCGACCGTCGGCGATCCGCGCCTTTTCGCGTAAGACCCACCTCCCAACCCGCCGGGCACGCGCTCGGTGTCGTGAGCCCTGCCCTGAAACCAGCTGAAGAACAACAAGGAAGATCCAGAATGAGCGTCAGCACCCTCCTCGACAGCCCCCTTCTCGCCGTGGACAGCCCTCTCGACGATCGACAGAAGGAGGTCGTCGAACGCGTCTCGAAGGCTGAGCGCGCGGGCATCCTGGCTCTGCCGACCGATGATGCGCTCGACCCGAAGCGCCGTGCGCGGGTCGAAGCGACGCGTGGTGAGATGTTCGGCCAGCCGCACGCGATCCGGGCCACCTGGCAGCGCAACGAGGAAGAGCTCACCAGGATCGCCGACCGCATCGCCGGAGCGACCTTCGACCGGGTCTTCCTGGTGGGCGCAGGCGACTCGCTCGCCGTCATGATCGCTACCCGGCGAGCACTCGAACTGATGCTCGGTGTACCGTGCGAGCCCGTTCAGAGTCTCGAGTTCGCGTACTACCAGCAGCACCTGGTGACAGAGCGGTCCCTCGTCATCGCGCTGTCCAGTTCCGGCGAGACCACCCGCACCGTGGAGGCGGTGCTCGTCGCCCAGCACGCCAAGGCACTCACCATCGCACTGACCAACACCGTCGGTTCGTCGCTCGACCAGGAGAG
Source organism: Leifsonia tongyongensis (assembly GCF_010686705.1). Lineage (GTDB taxonomy): Bacteria > Actinomycetota > Actinomycetes > Actinomycetales > Microbacteriaceae > Diaminobutyricibacter > Diaminobutyricibacter tongyongensis. The sequence continues at coordinate 2,517 of NZ_JAAGWY010000004.1, forward strand.
CGAGAACACGCTGCTGATCCAGGCAACCCGCGTCGGATGGCCGACTCAGTCGTCGACCGCGGCGATGGCGCTCCTCCTCCGTCTCGCGACGGACGTCGGCGTGATCCGCGATGTCGCGGGCGCGACGGAACTTTCGCGCGAAGTGTCCACCCTGCCAGCGCTGCTCGAGCAGGTGCTCGCCGACAACGATGCCCCAATCGCCGAGATCGCTCGTACCGAAGCACACCGGACGATGTTCCTGTTCTCGGCGGGCGGCCCGAACTGGGCTGCCGCGATCGTCGGTGCTGCGAAGGTCAAGGAGACGACTCCCGACCACGCTGTCGAGATCCAGGTCGAGGAGTTCCACCACTACAACTCCCAGAAGCCGGGCGAACCGATGTTCATCTTCGCTCCCAGCGGCCCTTCGGTGCCGCGCGCTGTCGACACCGGTCGTGATTCGCGCCGGTTCGGCGGACAGCTCTACGTCTTCACAACCGTCGGCGAGACCGCGTTCGACGAGCACGCCAACCGTGTGCTCGAGCTGCCCGTCGTCAGTGAGACCCTGAGCCCGATCCTGTACGTCGTGCCGGCCCAGATGGTCGGCTACCACCTCGGAATGGCCAAATTCCACGCTGCGGAGGCTGCCCTCGATGCCTGAGCAGGTCATGACGGGCGTCTCGCTCGTCTGCGTCGGAAACCTCACGATCGATGAGGCCGTCCACGGTGGAACTCGAAGCGAGCCGGCGATCGGCGGCGATGCGGCATACGCGGCGCTGGCCGCTCGTCTCGTCATCGACGATGTCCGGATGCTGGCACCGGTGGGCAACGACTTTCCGGCGCCTATCCTCGACTCGCTCCGTGCCCGCGGTGTGCACGCGGACGAGCTGCCCGCCCGCGACATCGCCACCGTCCGCAACATCGTCACCTACCACGCTGACGGCTCCCGTACGTGGAAGATGCTGACCAGCGAGGAGGAATTCGACGCCCTGTCGGTCTACCCATCCGACGTTCCCGCCGGTCTTCTTTCGTGCGACGGCATGATGCTGTCGGCGATGAGCCTGGACTCCCAGCTCGCCCTCACCCCGTGGCTTCGCGCCAACACCACTGCGACGCTCTACCTCGACCTCCAGGAGGACTACCTGGAGGGCAACAGGGAGGCGCTGTTCGGGATCATCGCCGCGTGCGACGTCTTCCTGCCCAGCGAGATCGAGGCGGTCACCCTTGCGGGCACAACCGACCTGGCGGCTGCCGCGCGACTGTTCCAGGCGCTCGGCCCCAGCATCGTGGTGATCAAGCGGGCCGAGAACGGCAGCATCGTCCTCGACGGCGAGACGCTCACCGAGGTCCCCGCCGAGACCGTCGTCCCGGTCGACAGCACGGGAGCCGGCGACGCGTATTGCGGCGCCTTCGCCGCGACCCACCTGCTGACGGATGACGCCGTCGAGGCGGCACGCGCAGCTTCCCGGGCGGCCAGGGTCGCCATCGGGGCGTTCGGAATCACCGGCCTGCTGGATGCTGCGGCTCGCGAACCGCAGGTCTCGGAGAGCCGCGCATGACCCGCCGCGCGATGCGCATCGCCATCGTCAACCCCAACACGACACAGTCGATGACCCAGGCGGCGGCGGCCTCGGCCGGCTCGGCTGCGCGGAGCGACACCGTGCTCATCGAGGTCACCGCGTCGACCGGCGTGGCCAGCGTCGAAAGTCATGTCGATGAGGCGTGGGGGGCGTTGAGCGTCGTGACGGAGATCGAACGGTGCGAGGCCTCGGCCGAGCGCCCGGACGCCTACGTCGTCGCGTGTTTCGGCGACACCGGTGTCTCCGCGGCGCGCGAGGCAGCTGCCGGCCCCGTCGTGGGGATGACCGAGGCCGCACTGATGACCGCCTCGCTCGTCGCGCACCGGTTCGCCGTGATCACGATGCCGAAGCGCACGCTGAGGCAGTCCGAGCAGGTTGTGCGTAACCTCGGGCTCGAGCACCGGTGCACGGTGCTTGCCGTCGACGAAACCGTGGCCGAGCTCGCGGAGGGTTCCCTCCACCTCCTCGACCTCTTCACCGCCGAGGGCCGGCTCGCACTCGACGCATACGACGCGGAGGCGATCGTGCTCGGATGCGCGGGCCTCGCCGACCTCGTCGGCCCGCTTCAGGCGGCGCTCGGCGTTCCCGTGATCGAGGGTGTCGCCGCGGCCGTGACGATCGCAGAAGGCCTGGTCGCGCAGTCGCTCACGACCTCCCGTGCGCTCACCTGGGCGCGCTCGAGCAGCCCGTCCGAGGCGGTCAGCGCGTGAACGGCACCGAGAACACGACCCTCTTCGCCGACGTCTTCGTCTACGACGCCGAGAGCGCAGCGGGCATGATCGGACCGGTCGATGTGCTGGTTCGCGGAAACCGAATCGCGTCCATCGGAGCCGAGGCGCGCGCAGGCGCGGGAGCACCGACTCGCGTCATCGAAGGCCACGGCCGGCACCTGCTCGTCCCGGGTCTGATCAACGCGCATTTCCATTCGCCGGCGAATCACCTCAAGGGGTCACTGCCGAGCCTGCCGCTGGAACTCTTCATGCTCTTCGAGTCGCCCGCCGACGCAGCGCTCACACCGTCTCCGCGCGAGGCGTACCTGCGAACCATGCTGGCCGCCCTCGAGATGCTGCGCACCGGCACGACGACCGTGCAGGACGACGCGTTCATCATGCCCCACCCCACCCCCGAGATCATCGACGCCGTGATGCAGGCGTATGCCGACTGCGGCATCCGGGCGAGCGTCGCCCTCGACCAGCCGGAACTGGCCGACGTCGAGAAGCTTCCGTTTCTCGACGAGCTCGCTGCAGCCGGCGGCGAAGACCTGGCTCCGCTTCGCGCCCCGGCGCCCCTCGACCGTGAGGGCTTGCTCGAGATGTACGACTACCTCCTCGCCACCTGGCACCAGGCGGAGGGCGGCCGGCTGACGGCAGCCGTCTCGATCTCGGCTCCCCAGCGTGCGAGCGTCGAATACTTCGAAGCGCTGGATGCGCTCAGTCGCGCGCACCGCATCCCCCTCTTCGCGCACATGCTGGAAACGAAGGTGCAGCGCGCGCTCAGCCGCGAAGGCGAGCGTTTCGGCGGCAGATCCCTCGTGCAGTACACGTCCGACCTCGGCCTGCTCAGCGACAGGCTGAACGTCATCCACGCCGTGTGGGTGGACGACCACGACCTGGAGCTCATCGCGCAGGCCGGCTCGGTGATCGCACACAACCCGGTCAGCAACCTTCGGCTGGGCAGCGGGGTGGCCCCATTCCGTCGGATGAAAGATTTCGGCATCACGGTGGCACTGGGGATCGACGAGGCGATCTGCGACGACTCGGCCAATCTCTGGGGCGTCGTCAAGACGGCGGGGCTGATCCACAACGTCTCGGGTCTCGACAGCGACGACTGGCCGACGGCGGCCGAAGTGCTCGACAGCCTGTGGCACGGTGGAGCATCCGCATTGCTGCAGGATCACCAGCTCGGCGCCATCCGCGAGGGATATCTCGCTGACCTTGCCCTCCTCGACCTGCACACTCTGCCCTTCACACCGCTCAACGATGTGCGAGGCCAGCTCGTCTACTGCGAATCGGGCTCGAGCATCCGCCTGACCATGGTCGACGGCCGGGTCGTCTTCGAGCATGGCCGCATCACCATGGTGGACGAGACCGCGCTGCTCGATGAAGCGCGCGAGCTCTTCGCGCGCAAGCAGCCCGTGATCGCGGCCGCCCGGGTCGCGGCCGGGGGAGTCCGGCCGCTCTATCAGTCGATCGTGCGCCGGGCCGCGAACGCTGACCTCGGAATGAACAGATGGATCGGAATCGCATGACCACGCACGAGCGCAGCGCCGCGCACCTTGGCCCCATCGGGGCACACGAACGCTACGACTACCTGCCGATCCACGACCGCATCCATGCGCCTTGGCCAGGCGGAAAGAAGCTTGCCGTCTATGTTGCGATCGGCCTCGAAGAGTACGACTTCGGCGCAGGTCACACGGAGAACCTTCTCGCCGGGGTGCCCGCACCCGACCTGGTGAACGCCAGCTGGCGCGACTACGGGAACCGTGTCGGCGCCTTCCGCCTTCTCAAGCGGCTCGAGAGCTTCGGCATGCCGCCGACCATCCTGCTGAACACCGCAGTGTACGACTCCGCGCCGGAACTCATCGATGAGGCGCGGCGTCTGGGAGCCGAGTTCGTCGGTCACGGCATCACCAACTCGGATTCACTGGCCGGACTCACCTCGGATGAAGAGCGCCGCTACCTCGCTGCCGTATCGGACCGCATCCTCAGCGAAGACGGAACCGCTCCTCTCGGGTGGTCGAGCCCGTGGCTCACCCACACCGCCAATACGCTCGACCTGCTTGCCGAGACGGGTTACCGCTACGTGCTCGACCTGCGGCTGGACGACCAGCCGGTCTGGCTGAACACGACCGGGAGCCCGCTCCTCGCGATGCCGTACGGCCTCGAACTGAACGACAGCACCTCGATGGTCGGCCGGCACGTCAGCTCGGCCGGCTTCGCGGACATGATCATCGACGAGTTCGATGAGCTCCTGCTCGCAGCCCAGGAGCAGCCGCTGGTGATGAGCATCGTCGTGCACTCCTTCATCTCTGGGGCGCCCTTCCGGCTCAAGCAGCTGAGCCGCGCACTCCAGCACATCGCTCAACGCAGCGAGGATGTCTGGTTCACCCAGCCTCGCCATATCTATGACGTCGTGCGTTCGTTCGCCGACATCCAGCCCGACACCGTCGTCGACCAGCAGGAGGTATTCACCCATGGACTCACCCGTTAAGTCCGCCAGCAGGGCGGGCAGCCGGCCCGACGAAGCGGCTGCAATCGAGAACCTCTCGGTCAGCCTCGAGCGGGATGGCGTGCGCTCCGACGTCCTGCGCGGCGTCAGCCTCACCGTCAAGAAGGGCGAGATCGTCGGTCTCGTCGGCGAATCCGGTTCGGGCAAGAGCGTTCTCGCACTCGCCATGATGGGGCTGCTCCCGGCAGCCTCCCGGCCGGTCATGACGGGAACCATTCGTGTTGCCGGCACCGATGTCGTCAACGGGTCGGCGGACGAGCTCCGGAAGATGCGTCGCGACGACCTGGGCGTCATCTTCCAGGACCCGATGACGTCCCTGAACCCGACGATGCGTGTAGGCAGGCAGATCACCGAGGCCACGCGCGACGAAGACGAGACCCTCCGGCTCATGTCGGCCGTCGGGATCGCGGATGCGGCCCTGCGCATCCGCGTGTTCCCGCATGAGCTCTCCGGGGGACTCCGCCAACGGATCATGGCTGCGATCGCCGTCGCCGGCAGCCCGTCGCTCATCATCGCCGACGAACCCACGACTGCACTCGATGTCACCGTCCAGGCCCAGGTGCTCGACCTGCTGCGAGAGCTCCGCGACGAATTCGGGTGCAGTGTCGTCCTCATCACCCACGACCTGGCCGTCGCCGGAACGATCGCCGACCGCATCGCAGTTCTCTACGCGGGGCGGATCGCAGAAGTCGGGACGGCACCCGACGTGCTTCACCGGCCGACCCACCCCTACACGATCGGCCTGCTGGGCTCTCGACTTTCGCTCGAGACGCCTCGCAACCTTCCCCTGCGCACGCTTCGGCCGGAAACGGCCTCCGCGGATGAGCGGATGCGCGGCTGCGCGTACCACTCGCGCTGCCCGTTCGCCGTCACGTCATGCGCAGTCGAGCAGCCGCCGATCGCGCTGAGCACGGAATCCGGTGCGGAGCGGGAGCGCGCCTGCTGGCGGTCGCTCGACGAGATCCGCGCGGCGACGAACGACGCCGCGGCCGGACTCGAGGTCGCTGCGGGTGAGCTTCTGGAACGCGGCGGCATCGTTGCGGATGCTCGACCCTCGACCGCTACCCCCGGCGCAGGTCGACCCGCCGTTCAGCTGATCGACGTGCACACCACCTTCGTTCTCAAATCGGGCGGCCGCAAGCGCCGCGAGGTCCACGCATTGCGTGGCGTCGATCTGACCGTCATGCCCGGCGAAGCGGTGTCGATCGTCGGTGAGAGCGGATCAGGAAAGTCGACCCTCCTCCGGGCGATCGCCGGTCTCAACCCGGTGACCTCGGGGCGCGTCGTGCTCGCCGAGGGCGGCGCGCAGATGGTCTTCCAGGATGCGGGCTCGTCGCTGACGCCGTGGCTGACCGTCGGCGAACTGCTGAATGAACGCCTCCTGCCCCTCCACCTCACCAAGGCCGAACGGGACAAGCGCATCGAGCGGGCACTGACGTCGATCGGCTTGCCGACCGCCGTCGCACGGGTTCGACCTTCGGAGCTCTCCGGCGGCCAGCGCCAGCGCGTCGCCCTGGCACGGTCCACCATGATCCCCCCGGCCGTACTGCTGTGCGACGAGCCGACCAGCGCGCTCGACGCGTCGCTCGCCGCCAGCGTGCTCAACCTCATCCGCGAAATGCGCTCGGAACTCGAGATGACCGTGCTCTTCGTCACCCACGACCTCTCGGTCGCACGCCTGATGGGCGACCGGATCGTCGTGATGACCCAGGGCGAGATCGTCGAAGTCGGCGACGCCGAAGTCGTCACGCGGCGTCCCGAGCATCCGTACACCAGAAACCTGCTCGCATCCGTTCCCGAGATCGGAGTCCTCGCATGAGTGCGTCCACCGAAATCGCCCCGCGCCGTCTGGGACTGAAGGCGCCGTCCTTCGCATTCCGCGCGGGAAGCCGCCTGAATCTGGTCATCGTGGGTCTGCTCATCCTCGTCACGCTTGTCGCGGTGTTCGCGCAGGTGCTCGCACCCTACGATCCGATCCAGCCGCTGGGGGGCCTGAACCTCGCGCCGGGCAGCCCGGGTCACATCCTGGGCACCGACTCGATCGGCCGCGACATGCTGAGCCGCACACTCTGGGGTATCCAGACGAGTTGGTTCGCCTCCCTCATCATCGTGGCCTCCGGCCTCGTCATCGGGGGAGCGGTCGGCGTCTTCGCCGGTGTCTTCGGTGGTTGGGTGGACAACCTGCTGATGCGCTTCACGGACCTGTTCCTGGCTCTGCCGGGAACCCTCGTGGCGATCGCGATCGTCGCAGCCCTCGGCTACAGCCTCGAGAACACGCTGATCGGGATCGCGATCGTGTGGTGGCCGTACTACGCACGCATCATCCGCGGCGAGACGAAGGCGATCGCATCTCGGCCGCACGTCGAGGCAGCCCGACTCGCCGGGACGTCACGCTCACGGCTCATCTTCCGCCACATCGTCCCTGGCGTCGTTCCGACGGCCATCGTGACCGCGAGCCTCGACATCGGCAATGTGGTCCTGCTGCTTGCGGGGCTCTCCTTCCTCGGCCTGGGCCAGGCGGCGCCGGCACCCGAGCTGGGCGCCGACACGGCACGTACCCTGCAGCAACTCCTGACGCAGTGGTGGGTTCCGGTGATCCCGGGCGTTGCCGTGCTGCTCCTCAGCCTTGTGGTGAACGTCGGCGGCGACGCCATCCGCAACCTCATGAACTCGAAGCGCTGAGGAGAACCCTGATGACTCGATTCATTCTTCGCCGGCTCGGCTCGGCGATCATCCTGATCCTGGTGCTCACCGCGATCATCTTCCTGCTGCAGGCTGTCTCGCCCGGCGACCCCGTCAAGGCGTACCTCGGCAACAACGCCTCACCGTCGGCGGTCGCCGCCGAGCGTCAGAAGCTCGGACTCAACGACCCGATCATCCTGCAATACCTGCACTTCCTCGGGAACCTGGTCCAGGGCAACCTCGGCATCTCGTACCGCACGCACCGGCCCGTGATGAGCGACCTGCAGACCTACCTTCCCGCGACCGTCGAGCTGGTCCTCGTCGCGTTCGTGTTCGCACTCGTGCTCGGCATCCTGTTCGCCGTCTCCGGAGCGCTCCGCTGGAAGGGAAGCGCATACTTCCGCGGGCCGCTCCTCGTGCTCGCCGTGGCACCGCCCTTCCTGCTGGCACTGGGCGGGATCGTCGTCTTCTACTCGCAGCTGGGATGGCTTCCGGCGTCGGGTCGCGGAGGAAACGCGGGCGGACCGACAGGGCTCCTGCTGGTGGACAACCTCCTCAGCGGAAACCTCGCCGAATTCGGGGCCGCGTTCCAGCACCTGCTCATGCCCGCGCTCGTGCTGGCCATCGCGCCGGCGATCGCCATCGGCCGTATTCTCCGCTCAAGTCTGGAGACCACACTCATGGCCGAGTACGTTCGCACGGCAGAGTCCAAAGGACTCCGGTCGATCACTGTCTTCGGCAAGCACGTCCTCCGCAACTCGGTCGGCCCCGGCCTGTCGATGGCCGGCCTGCAACTCGGCTTCATGTTCGCCGGTGTCGTCGTCGTCGAACAGATCTTCAGCTGGCCGGGAATCGGCAACTACCTCGCCAGCAGCATCCCGGTATCCGACTTTCTCGCGATCGCCGGAGTCACCCTCGTGCTCGGAAGCATCTACGTCGTCGCCAACGCGATCGTCGATGTACTCCAGGCCATGGCCGATCCGCGACTCAACGCGTAACCGGCTCGATCCCCGCACAACCCCCGCCAATGCAAAGGAGCAGCTCGTGCACCACCCGTTAGTCAAGAAGTCTGTCGGCGCCCTCGTCGCCGCGCTGGCTGTGACGACCATGATCACGCTCACCGCGTGCTCGGCCGGCACCGCCCAGCAGAAGGCCAATCCCGCGCCGAACGACGGTACGCTCACCGTCGGTCTGCTCAACGACATCGGCCAGCCGCCGGACCCCGATGTCTACTACGCGAACAACGGTCTCGCGATCGTACTCAACGCGTACGAAGGGCTCGTCCAGTACAAGAACGACGCCGAGAGTGGGATCCTCGCTCCTCGGCTCGCGGAATCCTGGACGGTGTCGAAGGACAACACCGTCTACACGTTCAAGCTGCGGCCCGGCGTGAAATTCCACGATGGAACGCCGTTCACGTCTGAGGCGGTCAAGGTCTCGTTCGCTCGTCGCCTGTCGATCAACGGTGGTGCTGCCTACATGGTCCAGGGGATCAAGTCGGTGGCGACACCTGATCCGCTGACAGCCGTCGTCACACTCAAAGCGCCGAACGCGGCATTCCTCGACTACCTTGCTTCGCCGTTCAGCCCGAAGATGGAGTCGCCGACCGGTCTCGCGAAGAACGCCGGCAGCGACAACGCGCAGACCTACCTGCAGACCCACGACCTGGGCACCGGACCCTACGAGCTGACTGCGGCGCAGGTCGGAACGAAGTACACGATGACGCAGTTCCCGGGCTACTGGGGAACGAAGTCGCCGTTCACGACGATCCAGCTTCCCGTGTTCAACGACGTCTCGTCCTTGCAGCTCGCGATCAACCACGGTGATGTCTCCGTGAGCGTCGCGAACCTGCCGTCTTCGAGCCTGTCGACCTACGCGAACTCGAAGGCCTTCAACAGCTACATGCTGCCGACCTTCCAGGCCGCACTCGTGTTCACGAACCCGAGCAAGCCCTTCTTCGCAACGGTCGCCGCGCGCCAGGCGTTCCTCCAGTCGATCGACAAGCAGAAGCTCGTGACCGAGGTCCTTGGCGCCCGCTCGACACCGGCGACCACCCTGTACGCCAAGGGTGTCCTCCCGGTGGACCTGAACAAGCAGAGCATGACATACAAGCCGTCGGTGATGGCGGACTACGCCAAGACGCTCCCGAAGGGGACATCGCTGGTCATCGGCTACGCATCGGACAGCACGAACGCGCAGCAGATGGCGAACATCGTCTCGGCGCAGCTGCTGGCGGCCGGCATCCACGCCACCGCACAGAGCTACCCGACGTCGCAGATCTTCGCGTGGGCGAGCAACCCGAGCAAGGGACCGGATGCGTTCATCGACGGCAACAACGGCCCCGATGGTGGCAACCCGTACATGTGGGGCCACGTGTTCTGGGACAAGACCGGTGGGATCAACTACTTCGGTTGTGACGATCCTTCCACCGACGCCGACCTGAACCAGGCCGTGCAGACCGGAAGCAACGACCTGTTCGCGAAGGCTGCGAAGACCTACGAATCGACCGGTTGCTACATGACGCTCTCGGACAACCGCGACTGGGTCGTGTCCCAGAAGTGGCTGCAGGGCGTGCCGCAGGCGCACAACATCGGCGCGAATGAGCTTGACTACAGCAAGCTCTCCATCAAAAAGTAGGACAGTGAAAATCCTCGGGTGGGGCGAAGCGGGTGAATTTCGCCCCACCCGAGTGCACGACACGACAATGACGCGTTTCTCGAGAGAGAAGCGGAACCAGGGGCACGAACGTGACTGACAATATGAACGCCAGAGTCGACCCGACCAAGAAGGATTCACTGTCGCGGCAGACCTACCTCGAGTTGCGCCGGGGGATCATCCTCGGCCAGTACCCTCAAGGCTCGCGACTGGCCGAGCAACGGTTGGCCGAAGAGCTCGACATCTCCCGGGTACCGCTACGCGAGGCGGTCCCTCAGCTGGAGATGGACGGATTCGTGCAGACGTTTCCGCGCCGAGGAACCGTCGTCACATCGTGGGACACCAAACGCGTGAACGACCTGTTCGACCTGCGCCTGTGTCTCGAAGTCGGCGCCGCACGGTATGCCGCGCGCGAAGTGGCCGGCGGAACGCGCATCCGTCCGCTTCAGGATGCGTTGCGCCACTCTCAGAACGTGGTGCACGAAGGCGACCCGTACGAGATCGCGCAGGCCAGCGTCCAGTATCACGAAACCGTGGTCGAGCTGACCGACAACGCCCTCATGAAATCGCTCATGAGGTCGGTCTCAGGGCAGATGCTCTGGCTCTTCTACCTGACGTCGCAGCTCGACGCCGCGGACGCGTTCGACGACCACGTCAACCTGTGCGACGCAATCGCTTCGGGAAACGAGCGGGTCGCCGAGGCGGTGGCCTACGCGCACATCGAGCGCGACCGCATCCCCTCCTTGTCTGCACTCACGGCGCCGTACGGCTTGAACGCGTCGCTCATGTCCGACCGATGACCGGTTCGTGGCGTCAGTCACGGCCCGCGCTGATCGTCGCACTGATCAGTTGCGTGCTCGCCTTCCAGCTCGGCGTGACCATGGTGACCCCCGTTCTCGACCGCATCGGAAACGAACTCGGGATCCCGGCATCTGCGGTCGGTGCGTCGCAGACACTGTTCTTTCTCGCCGGCGGCGTGTCCTGTCTCGTCTGTGTCAGGTTGAGCGACCGTTTCGGCCGGAAGCCGCTGCTGTTCAGCATCATGATCGCATCGACTGTCGGAGCCTTCCTCATCGCGTTCGCGCCCTCGGTGTTGACCCTGATGGTGGGTCGGACGCTGCAGGGATGGGCTAGTGCGGTCTTTCCTCTGGTCTACCTGCTGCTGCGTGAAACCCTCCCTGGAAGGAGATTCGGACCCGCAGTCGGAATGGTGAGTGCGTTCGGTGGTGGCCTTTTCGGTGTGGACGGTCTGATCGGCGGGGCGCTGGGCGATCGCGTCGGCTCTCGTGCCGTGTTCATGGCACTCGCTGCCTTCGGGGCACTCGCGGTCGTCGCGAGCGCGCTAATCGTGCCGATGGTGCGACCGGCGCCGGCCATCGTCGCGCGATCGGGCTGGCGGAGCGCCATCGCAGACCTTCGGCTTCTGCACGGCCGCTCAGCCTGGCCGTTTCTTCTGTCGACGATGTGCGGCATCGCCGGCGCGTTCGCGGTGATGACGTATCTCATCTCCCTGCTCTCGCAGGATGCCATGAGAGGATTCGGTCTCGACTCGACGGGAACGGCCATCGTGTTCCTGGTGCCGGCGGGACTCATCGCACTCATCAGTGCGCCGATCGCCGGACGGCTCGCGCCTCGATTCGGGTGGTCGCGCATCCTCAGACTCGGCCTCGCCGGGTCGGCTGCAGCCCTCGCGATCGTGGCGCTGTTCACCTCGCAACTGTGGATCGTCTTTGCCGCGACGTGTCTGCTGGGGTTGTCGTTCAACGGCACGGTGCTCCCGATGATCAACGGACTGTCGGTTCTGCTGACGCCCGCCGAGAGTCCCGGCCTCCTCCCTGCACTCAACGGCGTGTGCGTCGGAGTGGGGGCTTCTCTCGGAGTCGCGCTTGTCGCGCCTCTCGTCGCCTCGGGATCACCTGGGGGATACGCCGGAGCATTCTGGTTGTGCTGCGGGCTCGTCGTTGTGGCTCTGTGTGCTGCGTTCGCCGTGAGGTTACCTGATCCCCTGAGTGCGGAGGTCGTGCCGGCGATGGCCGTCGAGGCGTAACGGTTTCACGGTCCGCCCGTCATTCGTGTTCCGGCAGGAGCGGCGTCGACCAGCCTGGATCGCGACCGAGTTGCGCAGCACGGGCGACCGATGTTGCGCCGAAGCGGTCGCGAAGTGCGTCAAGCACGGTGTCGAGGCGAGCTCCGTCCTCCCAGTCGATCGGCAGTTCGGGCTGGAAACTGTCGGCTCGTCCCAACTGCGACAGCGATACGCCGATGAGAGTGATGCCGCGTTCCGTGATCTCCGGATGAGCGGCTGCGAGGAGGCCGCGCGCGATGGTGAGCAGAACGGACGTCCGGTCTGTCGGAAAGGGGAGGGTGCGGGACCGAGTCGCTTTGGCAAAGTCGCCGTAGCGCAACCGCAGTACGATCGTGCGGCAGGTGCGGTCGCCGTCGCGGAGCCGGCGAGCGAGCCGGTCAACGATCTGAGTGAGGATGACGTCGAGCTCCTCTGCCGATCGCGGACGGTTTCCGAGCGCACGCTGAGAGCCGATGGACCCGCGTCGCCGCGTCGTGTCGACCGGGCGCGGATCCCGCAGCCGGGCCAGCGCGTGCAGGTGCGCGCCCGTCGCCTTGCCGAGCAGCTTCTCGGCCGTCGCTTCTTCGAGCTCGGCCAGCTGACCGACGGTGCGGATGCCGAGCCGGTGCAGCTTCTCTGCGGTAACGGCGCCGACCCCCCACAGCCGTTCGACCGGGAGGGGGAGCAGGAATTCCTGTTCCCGCTCGGGTTCGACCAGGAGCAGTCCGTTGGGCTTGCTCACCGCGCTGGCGACCTTGGCGAGGAACTTGGTCCGTGCGATCCCGACCGAGATGGCGAGACCGACCTCTGTGCGAACCCGCTCCCGCAATCGCATCGCGATCTGTTCGGGCGTGCCCGCGATGCGCCGCAGCCCCCCGACCTCCAGGAACGCCTCATCGATCGACAGTCCCTCCACGATCGGGGTCGTGTCGCGGAAGATCGCGAACACGTCTTTGCTTGCCTGGGAGTATGCGTCCATGCGCGGCGGGACGACCACGGCCTCCGGGCACAGGTCTCGAGCCTGCCGCCCGCCCATCGCGGTGCGCACCCCCCGCGCCTTCGCCTCGTAGCTTGCCGCGAGCACGACGCCCCCTCCGACGATGACGGGCCGGCCGCGCAGTGCGGGCGCGTCGCGTTGCTCGACTGAGGCGTAGAACGCGTCGAGATCCGCGTGCAGAACAGTCGCCTCGCCCCGCATCCGCCCTCCGATCGATCGCGCGTCGAGAGAATGGTCGCACGGACCGCGGACACCGGTCACGACAACCCAACACGATTGACCGGTCGGTCAATCAATTCTAGAATCAGGGCTGACCCCCAGATCGGGAGCCAACTGACGAAGGGATGTTGGTGTCGATGAAGAAATGGACTCGCTGGCAGGACTGGGTGGCCGTCGCTACCGGTCTGTATGTGGCCTTGTCGACGATCTGGACGCCCCAGATGGGGTCCTCAGCGCCGATCATGATCGTCCTGGGCGTGTTGCTGATTGCAGCGGGCGTGTGGAGCCTGGCGATGCCGGGGCTCGTCGCGATGGAGTGGATCCATGTCGCTCTCGGCGTCCTGCTCATCATCTCGCCGTGGGTGGGCAACTACGTCACGAGCGCCGGAGCGGCGTGGACCTCGTGGATCGCGGGAGCCATCGCGGTGATCGTCGGCCTCCTGGCCGTGCAACCGGCGACGAAAATGCATCACGCGCAGGCGACTCACTAGAACTATCCGATCGCGAGGGGCCGGTCACCGGCCCCTCGCCCAACCTGTGGGGCGGCAGCACACGGTGCACAACACGGGAGAAGCGCGCACGCGGATACTCGATGCGGCCGAAAGCCTCTTCGCCGCACGCGGCTTCGACGCCACGGCGACGTCGGCCATCGCCCAGGCGGCGGCAGTCCCGAAGGGCCTGCTGTTCTACTACTTCCCCTCGAAGAAGGACATCCTCGCCTCGCTGGTCGGCGAAAGACTGGAGGGCGGCACGATCGATCCTGTCCCGCTGATCGAACCGGGCAACCCTGTCAGATCCTTGCTCAATCTGAGCCAGAAGCTCTTCCGGGTACAGGCGGACTCCGCGGTGATCCGTGTGATCGTCTGGCGCGAACAGCACTCGCATCCGGAGGTCAAGGCGAACCTGGCCGCACACCGGCGTGCCCTCTACGCCACGATCGAGAAGGTTCTGGCCGGCAGCCTGCGCAAGCCGATCGAGAGCAGGCGGCTTCGAGCTGCCGCGCTCGCGTGGGGCGCCATCGTCACGACTCCTCCGCTCGAGGACGAGTCGATCGAGGGCGGGCCGCGAGGACGACTGGATGACCCGCTCGAAGACCTCACAGCCCTCGCCGAACTCCTCTGCGCGGGTCTGCAGCACGGTTCTGAGTGACAGCGGTCGTTGCCGCTGCCTTCATGAACCGCGACGAGCAACCAGGACCGTTGTCGTGACTTCTTCCACGATTTCGTCGTGGTCAAGACCCTGCAGGAGGGTCCTCAGTTCTTCGGTCTTCTCCAGTTGATGTGGGCTCAGCGCGCTGGCCAGATGCCCGAGCACCCAATCCACTGTTACCGGGTAGGCGGCCCTCCAGGACAGGACCTCCGTGTCGAGTCCCAGTCCCGCTGCCATCGCACGACGTTCGTCGAGCGCCGACTGATCGGTTCGGCAGTTGCCCGACACCGGCCCGTAGAGCGACTCGAGCGCCTCCCGCACCCTTGTCTGCCAGGGCGCGGGGCCGAGCCAGAGGGGCGGCCCCTGGGTGACGATCGCGATCGCGCCATCCGGGCGGAGGATGGACGCTGCCGCGCTCAGTGTCGACCGTTCGTCCATCCAGTGCAGAGCATTTCCTATCGTCACGAGTCCGATCGGACCCGTCAACGGCACCGAGAGCCTTGGCAGATCGTGGTCGTCGCCCAGAACACACAGCACTCGCTCGGCACGGCGGGCGCGCAAGCCGGCGAGCATGTCCGGTTCCGGATCGATCGCGATCACGGCGGCACAGTGTGTCGCGAGAGGGACCGCGATCTGTCCGGTGCCGCAACCGAGATCCACAGCGATGTCGTCGGCGCGGAGACCAATGTGCGCGGCAAGAGCCCGCACCTGTTCCATGGGGAGGTCGCGACGGTACTCGGCGTAATACTGGGCGGTGGTTCCCGCGAACTCGCTCTTCACGAATCCAGTATTGGCCTGTCAGCCAGGTGAGCGGCCGGGCATCACGAAGGATCCCCCTGCGAGCTGCTGCCGACAGCATCCTGGATCGTCCGGATGATCGACCCGAGCGTTCCCGACGCGAGAAGCCCCGGACCGAGGGGTCCGGCGGGGTCTTCACCGACAGGCGGCAACTGCTGAAGCGCTGCCCTCGCTGGTCCGTTGAGGTGCTCGAGTTGCCACGCGACCTCGTCCGAGACAGCTGTGGGACGGTCGGGACCGGCCAGCCCGGCGGCCTTCGCTGCGTACGCAGCTGCGCCGAGAGCGTGCGCGCCCATGTGAGCGACACCGGCGGCTTGCGCCGCAGCCCGGGCGGCCGCCACTGCCGCGGGCGAGCTCACGGCGTGCGCGGCCCGACCGGCGACGAAGCGCCGGCGGATCTCGCCGGCAGCATCGAGCTCGCCCCGAGCAAACGCGCGAGCGCGAGCGATGGCGTCACGCGGTCGATCGTCTGTCGGCGCCTCTGCTTCGAACAGGCCCAGGACCCTCTCGGCGCAGTCCGCCGCCCACGCCGCCACGGCTCGGCGATCGGCTTCGCTCAGCGACTGGGAGGACGGCACGCCAGCATCCTCCCACGCCGTCGCGTGCGCCCCGACGCCGGCCTACTCGCCTCTGTCGAGTACCTCGCGGAGCCGGCGTGCGAAAGCCTCGGGCTGTCCCGGATAGACGGAGTCTGCGGCGGCGAATCCGCCATGGTGGCTCGGGAACACGACCGCCTCCTGTCCGAGCAGCCCGGCGAGTGCGGCGGAGGTGCGTCCGGTGAAGACCCCCTCGGACTCTTCGCCGACCCCGACGACGATCCGCGTCGGCGCGGCCTTGAGGGCATCGACGTCTGGACGATAACCCGTGATCGCGACCGAGCGTTCCGAAAGCAGGGGGTCGTCGCGCGAGCCGTTGTCGGTGGCGGGCATCCCGAACATCGCGGGATCCGGTGCGGGCTGCGCGAAGTAGTCGTCGGTGAACTCTCCCCGCCACGACGTCATCATGATGAATGCGGCCATGCCCGACCCGAAACCGCGGGACGCGTATGCCTCGTGGACCGCCGCCAAACCGCGCTCGGCCGCTTCCGCATCGGGGAGGACGGCCGGCAGCGGCGGTTCATGGGCGACGAGGGTTCGCAGGTCGTCCGGGTGCGCGGCCACCAGGGCGAGCGCCGTCACTGCTCCGCCGCTGCTCGCGAACATATCGACCGGCCCGACGCCCAGCTTGGTGATGAGTGCGTGCAGATCCTCGGCCTGCTGGGTCGGCGTATTGGTGACCTGACCGTCGCTGCGGGTGCTGCGCCCCAGACCGCGCGGGTCGTACGTGACCACCATGCGGTCGGGCAGGTACGACGCCAGGGCCCGGAAGCCGCTCGCATCCATCGGCTGGCCGATCATGACGAGCGGGGGATGCGCATCCTCTCCCTGCTGTGCGTCCGTGATGTCGTAGACGATCTCGGCGCCGGTCGTTTCGATGCTGTAGGTTTCCATGTCTGACTCGTCTCCGTCGGCGATCGGTTCCCGCAATGGATGCTACGCGCATCCTCCATGCCACCGCTCTGGCGATGGGCGAGGATGTTGGAATGACTGAACGCCGCTACGACAGCTACAACGATCCGATCATCGCGGAGTTCCGGGCGAACGACGGAACGGTGACCACACGCGGGTTCGGCCGCAGTCTGGTCCTCCTGCATCACATCGGTGCGAAGACCGGCATCGAACGCGTCTCACCGGTCATGCAGATCGCGACGGAGGACGGAGGCTGGCTGATCGCGGCATCCAAAGCGGGAGCGGATGATCACCCGGCCTGGTACCACAACCTGCTTGCGCACCCGGATATCGCCGTCGAACTGCCCGGCGAGGGGGAGGTGCTGGTCCACGTCGAGGAGCTCAAGGGAGCCGAGCGCGACGCGGCCTGGGCGAAGTTCACCGCCCGCAGCCCGGGGTTCAGGAGCTACGAAGCACGCACGACGCGAACGATCCCTGTATTGAAGCTGACCCGCCGGTAGGACCGACAGATCGGCCGCCCGCTACTTCCACCGGAAGTGCACGAACACCCGTCCGAAGTTCTTCGAATCCTTCTCGACCCGGTGGTACTGCGATTTGATCTCCGGCTGGTCCAGAAATCGCAGGACTCGCTTCTTGAGCGCGCCCGACCCTTTGCCCGGAATGATCTCGACCAGTGGCGCTTTCTTGTCCACCGCCTCAGCGATGATGCCCCGAAGCGCGCGGTCGATGTCACCGCCCCGGTTGTAGATGTCGTGAAGGTCGAGCGTCAGCTTCATGCGCTCATCCTGCCTCATGAAGCGTTCTGAACCTCCCCGATTGAACTCTTTGCGCGGTACCCTCGTGTCCCAGATGGAGGTCTCCGCCCGTGGAGGCTCGAATCGGAATCGGGTAAGCACATGAATTCAAGCGGCCAGGGCCCACTCAGGGTCATGAAAATCCTCAGCGCGATCGATCTTCTGGCGATCGCCGCGATTCACCTTTTCCTTGTCTTCGACGGTGTCGGGGGCCTGCTGGGCGTGCTGTTCATCCTCAACGTCATCGCGGCCGTCGTCCTCGCGATCGGGATGCTCGTGCTGCGCGGCAGGCTCCTGGGCGTCGCTTCTGTTCTGAGTCTGCTGTTCGTCATCGCAAGCCTCGCCGCGCTGCTGCTCGCGCTGACGGTCGGACTCCCGGGCGGCATCCGCGAGGTGTGGAGCTTCACCCTCGTGCCGGAGACGGTCATCGTCGAGGCGATCGGAATCGTGATTCTCGCAATCACGTCCGCGTTCGCAGTACGCGCGCCGCGAGCGGCTGGGGGCGCATCCACTCAGGTCAACCCGACCTGAGCGAAAGGCCCATCATGCCGGCGCGGTGAAACGCGAACATGATGGGCCCCTCGCCCGATGAGTCAGATCAGCGTGAGCTCACCACCGTGAAGCCGCCGGCCTCGACCGTGATGGCTGCGTGCGATCCCAGCATTTCGGGACCGCCGACGCTCTGGCCGAACCGGTCGAACCGCTGCACGGTCACCGGGCCGGCGGCACTCAGGTGCTGCCGGACGCGCTGGTCCGTGCCATTGACGTAGACGTCGCGGGTCGTGTTCGTGCCCGCGAGGCCGAGGTGCGACACCACGGGCTGCACCATCACGGCGTCCAGGTTTACTGCGCCGCCCACGTGTGCGGTCAGCGTCGTGGTGCCATCCGGTGCTGTGCCCGGCAGTGTCTGCGGCTGCAGGTACACCGTCGTCGGGGCGATGCCCTGAGGCGCATCCGTCGTGTTCGCGCTCGAGCCGAGGTTCGTCGTTCGCGCTCCCGCCGACGCCGTCCACTGCGTCGTACCGGAACCGCTGGTGTTGCCCAGATCGGCTATCGGCAGGATGCGGTGCGCACCCTGCAGCGGCGGCAGGGTGAGGGTGATCGTGTCGCCCGCGCCCGCCTGGACGTACTTGCCGCCCGACCAGTTGGCCGAACCGGTCCACGCCGACGGCGGAGTGACGATCGTCGCCGAGCCTTTCAGCGTTCCACTCTCGGCTTCGACGACGGTCAGGCCGTCTGTCGCGGTGGTGCGGTTGAGCGACGTCGCGATACGGGAGACGTCGGGATGCGCATCCAGAGCCAGCATCGACAGTTCGGTGTGGATGCTCGACTCGGCGCCGCAGTTGTGGTTGATCGTCTTGTCGGAGTTGATTCCGTCGACGCACACTCCGGTCGCCGGGTCATAGACCGGCACGCCCGCCGGGTTCGCTCCGAAGTACCACGCAGCCTGTACGCCCGCCAGCTGGGCGAGGCCGCTCGCGTTGGTGGCGTCAGCGACAGCGATCAGCCCTTCCACCCGCGAGTCGACCCCGTACGCGATCTGCGTCTGGTCGGCGGGGGTCGGTGTCCATCCGTTGACGGGGCCGCCGGTGGCGAGCAGCTGGGCCGTGAACTGCGCCGTGTCGATGGCTGCTGTCTTCTGGTAGTCACTGCGATTCAGGACGGATGCGGCTTTCGAGAGCGCGGCGGGTTCCATCCCGGCCCACGCATGCCAGAATGTGGGCGAATTCTCTTCGGGCAGGATCGCGCCGAACGGCCACTTCCCGATGCCCCCGCTCGTCATCAGGTCGATGCCTTCTGCGTAGCGTGCGAGAGCGGTCGCTGCCGCCTGGTCGCCCGGCGCGGCTTTCACGTATGCGCTCAGGCCGAGGACGGCTTCGGAGGTCGCACCCGCACTGTTGACGATCATCCAGCCGGGGACCTTCACACCGTTCGCGATCTCGGTCGTTCCGTACTTCGCCAGCGACTGGTGGTCGAGCGAACCGAGGGCGAGGTCCATGCGCTGCTGCAGGAACTGCGCGAACGCGGGGTCAGCGGACTTGAAGCCTGCGTAGCCTTCGCCGAGCGCCCAGACGGTGCGCGCAAGCCAGAACGATTCGGCCGAATCGCTCGGGTTGGGCTGCTCGATGGGGATCGCGCTCGGGTTGAGTGTGCCGTCGTGCTGCTGCCAGAGCACGACGTTTCCGGCGTTCGGGCCGGACGAGGTCTGCAGGTAGGTCAGCTCGCGCAGGAGTTCGTACGCGTGCTGCTTGCTGGACGCGGTGTGGTTCTGCGCCCAGTCGCGCAGGTAGACCACGGCCGAGCGCGAGATGTCGTCGGCGTCGAACGAGCCTTGCGAGTAATAGCCTTTCGCGGCATCGGTGATCGAGCCGCCGCCGACGTGGGTGAACGTTCCGTCGGCGTTGCGGTTCGCATACACCCAGGGGGCTGTCGCGGTGGGCTCGGATGCCTGGTTGTAGGTCGTGTGGCCGGGCACGCCCGAGAGCAGCGGCACCGAGTCGAGCAGCCAGTTCAGGTGTGCGAGGTTGGTCAGTTTGGGTGCAGCGGCGGGTTGGCCGGTCGAAGCCCCTGCGGATGCGTTGCGCGCGGTGGACGCATCTGTGGCGGATGCGGGCAGCTGGCCCGCGATCGCGATCGCTGTCGCCGTGGCCGCGACGGCGATGGTCGCCAGTCCGCGCCGGAAGGCCGTTTTGTGAGGTGGTCGCATCGTTGCGTTTCCTTTTCGTCAGACCGGTACTCAAGATCTAAACCGGTTTAGGCGGACGGTAGGCGCGTTCAGCCGCAAAGTCAACGGGCGCTTTCATGCCGCGCGCCGGTGTGGCACCCTTGGGTGCATGCAGACGGTGTTCGACGCGGCCGGTGGAGCGGACGGGATGCTGCGGCTGGCTGCAGCGTGGCATGACCGGGTGATGGCGGATGAGGTCGTCGCCCACGCCTTCAGTCATGGCTTCCGAACGGACCACACCGAACGACTCGCGGCCTATTGGGGCGAGGCGCTCGGTGGCCCAGCAACCTATTCGGAGCAGTACGGCACCGAGTCGAGCGTTGTTCGCCTCCACAGTGGGCACGGGCAGCACGAAGATATGGACCGTCGCGCGATCGCATGCTTCGACGAGGCGCTCGCCGACGCCGGTCTGTCCGGCGATGAGCGACTCCGTCGGGCCTTGCACGACTACTTCGCCTGGGCGACGACGACGCCGATGGCCGAGTATCACCGCAGCGCCGACGACGTGCCGGACGGGCTGTCGATCCCGCACTGGTCGTGGAACGGGCTCGAGCCCGAAGGCTAGTTCTTCCGAGTCGCTCCCGAAGGTGGCCGGCGGAAGATGATCAGCGCAGTCGCCAGCAGGAGCACGCCGCACACGGCCTGCTCGATCACCATCCACAGCGGGAGCGGGAGGAAGAACAGGACCGCGACCACGGCGACGAGCAGGATGCCGACGACGATGCGGAGTCGCAGGAGCGCTCGTGGCGAGCCCTTCGCAGCGCGACGGGCGAAGGCGAAGGTGAGGATGGAGGTGGCGGCGATGATGATGCCGCGCACCCAGGCCTGCGGGCTGACCAGGTGCGGCGCGAGGTCCGTGAGCACGACGATCGCAACCATCGTGAGGAGGCTCAGCGCCGCGTAGGCGCCGACGAGCCAGGTCACGGCACGGAAGCCGGGCGGAGTCGACTCCGCGGTCGCGCTGTTAGAAGGTGTTGTCCGGGTACTCATTGTTGTGTCCTTTCCTGGTTCGTCAGGGTGCGGTCGCCCTGTCGAAGAGCTGGATGGCCTCGTCGACGTAATGTGGGACGTCGAGGCCCGGATGCGCCGTGAAGTGGAATGACGCGCCGTCGACGATGGCGCGGATCGCGAGCGCCATGACCTCCGGATCGAAGTGCGAACCGAACTCGCCGGTCTCCTGTCCGGAGGCGAGAAGGTGGGCGAGCGGCGTGACGGCGTCAGAGCCGTCGCCGCTGGGCCCGGCGTTCTCCTGGATGCGGTGAACGGCGTTGACGTGGGCGGCGTGTTCGGCGATGAAGCTCAGGTTCGACGACAGGTAGGCGTGGAGTTTGTCGGGTCGCGAATCCGCCGCCATGATCCGTTCCGTCATGTAGGCGGCGCCGGCCTGGAAGAGGGTGACGACGACCGCCTCGTAGATCGCCTCCTTCGTCTTGAAGTGATACAGCACGGTGCTCTTCGTCGTTCCTGCCTCCGCTGCGATCCGTTCGACGGATGCGGCGGCGAACCCTTCGCGATCCAGGATCGCGATGGCCGCATCCACGATGTCCGCCTGTCGGGCCCGCTGCGTTCTGGTGAGCCCTGGTTCGGAATCTGACCGCATGGTCATAGATTAGACCGTCTGGTCAAAAAAGAGAAGATCGGGGTCACGCGTGCGTGCTACTGTTTCGGCACAGACGGTGCCGACGAGGGGATCGACGATGGGAACGCTGACGGGGTTCGCCCCGAACACCAACGGTCTGCACTATCCCAACTCGTGGCCCTCCGAACCCGACATCACGATCGCGACCCCGTTCGGCTCGATACCGATCGGCGACGCCTCGAACGGTCTGTGCGGGGGTATGGCCTTCGCTGCCGCCGACCTGTTCGTCGCGAAACGGCTGCCGCCCGGGACCAGCGACAACCCGCCGGCCGGTTCGCCCGCCTTCGACTACATCGTCAGGCGACTGATCGACAGTTTCAACATCCCGGCAGGGGTCGCGCAGTACTACGAGTGGATGGTTCTCGGTCGCGCGGATGTGGGGTTCGGCCTGGTCATCCACGGAACGTCGTACCGCACCGTCGAGGAAGAGCTGCCGAAGCTCCGCCGGACGATCGACCAGGGAAGTCCGTGCCCGCTCGGGCTCATCCTGGTCAACTCGACGAATCCGGCGGATCTCGGCAAGAACCACCAGGTGCTGGCGTACGCCTACGACGACAGCGGCAGCACGACGACAGTATCGGTCTACGACAGCAACGTGCCCGACACCGAGGTGACTATCACGTTCAGCACTGCGCATCCGGAGCGGGGAACGACCTTCGCCTATTCCGGGAACGAAGCCGAGTTGTTCGGCTTCTTCACGGTGCCGTACCGGCCGTCAGACCCGAACCCGCTGTTCGATATGAACGTCCGCCGCTGACACCGGCCCGCAAAGGGGCCAGGCCGACCTGGATTCAGAAGAACCGGCGCAGCACCGGAACCCGTCGCGCTCCGAGGCTCAACGCGAACGAGGCGACCACCACGCACAACCAGAAGGCCGCAGCGGCGAAGAAGTTCGTGTCCCTCAGGTCGGCCGCCCACGGAAAGAGCGTCGCCAGCAGGACGATGAAGAAGAAGTGGACGAGGAACACGCCGAACGACGCGTCCGACAGCTCGGCGATCACACGCCCGAAACGCCCTGACGCCCTTACCGATGCGAAGACGCTCTGGCCGACGACGAAGACGCCGATCGAGGCCGCCGCGACGATGAAGCCCAGGTAGCCGACGGGCGAGACAGCGTTCAGCAGAACGTGGCGACCCGAGTTCGCAAATTGCCAGACCGTCTCTGCGAGCAACGCGAGCGTGACGATGGTCGCGAGTGTCGCCCATCGCCACGAGAGACGCACATCGCGCAAGGCCCAGCCGACCAGGAAATAGCCTACATACGGAACCCACTGCGTCAGGGCGTTGAGCACGATCGGTCGCGGGGCGCCGTTGAGGGACGAGAGGTTTGCGATCACGTAGACGAGGAGCGTTGACGCGAGAACGGCACCCGCGAAGATGTACGCCCTGCCCGCGCCTCCTCCGGCGAGGAACGCGGCGAGAACGGGTGCGACGAGGTAGAGACCGACGATCAGGTAGAGGAAGTACAGGTGGGTGTACGTCTTTCCGTCTGCGATCTGCTGCAGAACATCGGTGAGGCTGAGGTTCCGGTGGCTGAGCCATTGCTGAACGACGACGATGTAGAAGACCTGCCACGCGACGAACGCCGGGCCGAGCCGTAGCAGTCTCTTGCGGTAGAAAGCGCGTGGTCCCGCCGCGTGTGCCCTCGGACCCAGCAGCAACGCCCCGCTGACCATCACGAAGACCGGAATGACCCAGATGTTTCCGATGTCGGCCGCGGCCGCAGCCCACCAGCTTCCTGATCCGCGGACGGCCGGGTTGCTGACGATCCCTCCGAAAACGTGGATGGCGACAACGCCGAGGATTGCTGTCACACGCAGCACATCGAGGCCGACCGACCGTGTGGTGGGTGCGGCAGGTGGGGCAAACGGTCGAGCGGTCTGCCCGGAAGCGTTCGCGATCATCCGAACAGAGTACCAAGAGGTGCGCTGGTGTTATCGTCGTCACATGACGCCCCAGGAGCTCGCCAACCTCGCGCATCTGCGCCGGGCACGTGACTTCATCGACCGGGAATACGCGCGACCGCTCGATGTGCCGACGCTCGCGTCGCAGGCGCTGATGTCGCCCGCGCACTTCTCGCGCCAGTTCCGCGCCGCCTACGGCGAGACGCCATACGCCTACCTGATGACCCGTCGCATCGAGCGCGCCATGGCACTGCTGCGCGAGGGGATGAGCGTGACCGACGCGTGCATGACCGTCGGCTGTACGTCGCTCGGCTCGTTCAGCTCCCGGTTCACCGAGATCATGGGCGAGACGCCCACCGCATACCGTCAGCGCGAGCACGACGCGGTGACCGCCATGCCGCCGTGCGAGGCGAAGGTGCGCACGCGTCCCACGCGCAACAAGTCGAGCAGGATTCGAGAAGCAGCAGACGACAGCGCTGCCTAGCGTTGTCCGTATGACAATCTCACTTCAATACACGAACATCACGGTCAACGACGTGGATGAGTCGGTCTCCTTCTATCGCGACGCCCTCGGACTCGAAGTGCGCAACGATGTGGCGAGCGGCGGGCACCGCTGGGTGACGCTGGGCAGTGAGGAGCAGCCCGAACTGGGCATCGTGCTCTCCGAACCGCACGCGGGCCGCTCGCAGGCCGACGGTGACACCCTTCAGGAGCTGGTCACCAAGGGCGTGCTCGGTCCGATCGTCTTCTGGACGGACGATCTCGACGCGACGTTCGAGACGCTGCGTGCTGCCGGGGCGGAAGTGCTCCAGGAGCCCATCGACCAGCCGTGGGGTCCCCGCGACGCCGCATTCCGCGACCCGTCGGGCAACATGATTCGGATCACGCAGGCCTCGGTCTGACCTGCTCGACGCGGGACCTGCTCGACGCCGACCTACTCGACGAAGTCGTCGTCGTCCGGTAGCGCATCGAACGGATCGTCCTGACGGTTGTGCTCGTCGTAGGTGGGAGACGCCTCACCGGGCGAGCCGCCCGTCGGCCCATCGTTGCCGTCGCCCGCGCCCGGCAACACGGTCTCGCCCGCGACGGCATCGTTCGTGACGACGTGATCGGCGAAGTCGTCGTCGGCGATAACGTCGTCGAGCGCGTAATCCTTCTCGCCGTCCTTGTCGTAACCGAGCGCGTCGCGCCCGTCCGCACCGAACTGCGGAGTGATGTTCTCGTTGCTCATGGTGTGAACGCTACTCCGGCAGGCCGAAGCGTCAATGCGCTGCGACCCGCCGGATGCGATCACTACTTCGAGGGCGTCGGCGTCGGCGTCGGCGTGGACGTCGATGCGGCCTGCACGGCCGACCCGACGAACTGCAGGAAAGCCTTCGCGTCGCTCAGCGAGCCGGTGTACTGCTTGCCGTTGACGATCACGGTCGGCGTCCCGGTCAGTTTGGCCATCGTCGAATTCGGCAACGGCTTGGTGAGCACCCGGTTCGTCGCCGACGTCACCCACTCCTTGAAAGTCTGGTCGTTCACGCACTTCGTTATCGCGGCCGAACTCGCTCCGGCGCCCTTCAGCACCGACAGGATCTTCGCATCCGTGAGACCGGTCCCCCCCTCGGCGGGCTGGTTCGCGAACAGCGCGCTGTTCACGGCGTAGAACGTGTTGGGATCGTAGTTCGCTACGCAGGCGGCAGCGTTCGCCGCCCGGGTCGAATACTTCGTTCCACTCGACGAGTTGTCGAGGATGGCGATCGGGTGGATCTCCACCGTCGCGATGCCCGCGTCCAGCCACTGGCCGATCTGGGTCGCGTTCGCGGTCTCGAACTGGTTGCAGTACGGGCACTGGTAGTCGACGTACATCGTGATGTTCGCCTTGCCGGCCCCGTTGCTCTGGGTCGTCGGGGTCGGGTTCGCGCCCTTGGCGATCGCCGGGGTGGTGACGGCTTTGGTGGTGCTCGTCAGCACGATGCCGTTGCTCACCATGTTCTTCGGGTTGGCGACATTGGCGGATGCGGAGACACCGTTGTAGACGATGAGGCCGATGACCGCGAGGATGGCGATCGCAGCGACGCCGATGGACCCCTGGATCCACCACTTGCGACGCTGGGCGCGCTTGCGGGCCTCTTCGCGCATCAGACGCGCGTGCTCGCGGGCCTCCTCGCGACGGTCGCGCTTCGACGGACCGTTCCCGCCCCTGCCTGTTGCCATCCGGTTTCATCCCATCGATGCTCTTCGACACGTACGAAGTCGATGCTAGAGGTCCGCACCTTTGAGTCGGCTGTGGCGGGGCCGCCGATGTCCTCCCATGTCTCTCAGACCTGGCGCAGCGCTGCGGCGACCCGTGCTGCCTGCGCCAGAAGGTAAGCCTGCTCCTGCTGGTTGAGCGCGGCACGCGCCGCCCGGCTGTATGCCTCGCCGGCCTCAGCGAACTCACCCGCGCCTTCGAGGAGGTGCGCGCGGACCGCGTCGAGTCGGTGACTGGTGGCGATGCGGTCATCCCCATCGAGTGTTCCGAGCAGTGCGAGGCCGGCACGTGGTCCGTCCACGCGGGCGAGGGCCACGGCGCGATTGAGGGTGACGACGGGCGACGGCGCGACCCGCTCGAGGACGTCGTAGAGGGCGAGGATCTGGCGCCAGTCCGTGTCATCGTCGCTCGGAGCCTCGTCGTGCACGGCCGCGATGGCCGCCTGAAGCTGGTAGGCCCCGACCGGGCCGCGACCCAGAGTGCGGTCCAGCAGGGCCACGCCTTCACCGATGCGCTCGCCATCCCACAACTCTCGTCGTTGCTCGGCCAGCGGGACGAGTCGTCCGTCGGGGGTCTCGCGGGCCGCGCTGCGCGCATCCGTCAGCAGTTGCAGCGCCAGCAGTCCCGTGACCTCGCCCTCGTCGGGTTGCAGGCGGTGCAGCATCCGCGTCATCCGGATGGCCTCGGTCGTCAGGTCGGAACGCTGCAGAGAATCGCCCGAGCGCGCCGCATAGCCTTCGTTGAAGATCAGGTAGAGCACCTGGAGCACGACACGGAGACGGCCGGAGCGGTCGGGCTCGTCGGGCAGTTCGAACCGCGCCCCCGCCGCACGGATGCTCTGCTTGGCTCGGCTGATCCGTTGCGCCATCGTCGCTTCGGGCACGAGGAACGCGCTCGCGATCTCGGCGGTCGTGAGCCCGCCGACCGCCCGCAGCGTCAACGCGAGCTGCGATGTCGCGGAAAGCGCCGGATGGCAGCAGAGGAAGATCAGCCGCAGCGTGTCGTCGTCGTCGCTGACCTCGGGGGAGCCCGGCGGTTCTGCCTCCACGACCGCACGCTCACGCCGGCGCCGTGCGCTCTCGCTGCGCCACGCATCCGTGAGCCTTCGGTCGGCGACGGTGGTCAGCCAGGCGCGCGGGCTGTCCGGGACCCCGTCCACGGGCCAGCTCGACGCAGCCGCGATCAGGGCCTCCTGCACCGCGTCCTCGCACGCGTCGAACTGCCCGAAGCGGCGGACGAGGGTGCCGAGTGCATACGGAGCGGCGTCACGCAGCACGCTCTCCAGCGGGCGTTCGTCCACAGTGCCTTCCCTCGTCGGTGCTTCAGACCTCCGGAGGTCCGCCCGGTACAGGGCGCACCTCGACGACGTCGGAGTACTTCACGATCCTTTCCGCGATCTCCAGCAGTCGCGCCTCGCTTTCGACGTCGACGATCCAGAACCCGATCACCGACTCCTTGGCTTCGGCGAACGGGCCGTCCGTCGCCGTGACCGCGCCGTCGACCAGCCGGATCGTCTTGGCCGTGCCCGGGTCGGCGAGCCCCTCGTTGTACACGAGTTCACCCGCTTCGGCCAGGTCCTTGTCGATCTGGATCATGTCGGCGATCATCTCGCGCACCCATTCGGGTGTCCGCGTCTCCATCATCCCCTCGGCGCTGCCGAACATCATGATCATGTATTTCATGGTTCCTCCTGCTGGTCTCGCGAAATCGGACATCGTACGAAAGTGAGTCGGAGCCGGTGTGCACTTCTCGACATCGGTGCAGCCTCGATATCAGAGCAGTGCTGACGACAGAAACGGTCGGATGACGGGGAGCACCGCATCCGGTTGCATCGCGCCCGTATGGTCGAGGCCTTCGAGCACGGCGACCTGCCAGCCGAGCCGCGTGAGTGTGCTCCCTTCACGGACGAGCGGTCCGGCGAGGTCGACTCGCACGTCTCCCCAGTTCTCGCCGTAGTCGATCGTGTCTTCGGATCCGGCGAAGCACAGTCGCGGCATCGTGAGCCGTTCCTGGATCGCACGGTCGTCGAAACCCTGCAACTCCCGGTACAGGGTGAGGTACTGGCGTGTCTGCTCTTCGGTGAGCGTGATCTCGACCGAGGACCAGTCGAAGTCGGCTGGATCCCAGTCGGCCCAATCCCCGTCGGCGCTGTCGCCCCACGGAGTCGCTGTCTCGCCCGGAGTCTCGCCCGGAGTCTCGCCCGGAGTCTCGCCGGCACCCTCGCCCGCCGCTCGGCGTGCCTCCGCCGCGATCGCCTGGTCGTGCCCGGCCGTGGTGACCGCGAGCATCTCCTCGTACGGCCCGTCCAGTGGCGGATACCCGCCCATCACGAGAGCCGAGACCCGATCGGTGCGCAGGGCGAGCTGGAGCCCGGCGAGAGCCAGCCATGAATAGCCGTAGTAGGCGAAACGGTCAGCCCCCGCCGCATCCGCGATCGCCAGGAAATCGTCGGTGATCGTCATCGGCGTCAGCGTGTCCGGTCTCGGATGCGCTGCCAGGTGCCCTTCGTAGTCGAACGCCACGACCCGGAAGCGGTCGCGCAGCCCGTCGATGAGTCGTCGTCCGAGGGCCGGATCGACACCCCACCTGCGCAACTCGTCGGCGCGGTCGCCCTCGACGGGTATAGGGTCGACCGGGATCAGGATGGCGGGTCCCGCTCCCTCGACCGTCGCGTCGAGCAGTGTCCCGTCGGCCAATCGGATGCCTGCCATGCGAACCACCCTTCGCAGCACGGATTCGTGCGTCACTCTATACGGTGGAAGGAGGCGAGCCCAGAGCCTGCAGAGTGCTCGCATCGGAGAGGACCACCAGATGACCCCGTTCACCGCGCCCGACGCGTTCACCACCCGACCCACCCTCGCAGGTACGTTCGGAATGGCAGCGTCGACGCACTGGCTCGCGAGCCAGAGCGCACAGGCCGTGCTCGAACGAGGTGGCAACGCGTTCGACGCCGTCGTCGCGGGTGCGTTCGTCCTGCACGTCGTGGAGCCTCATCTCAACGGCCCGGGCGGCGACCTGGTCGCGATCGTCGCGCCCAGCGGTGAGGAGCCGAGGGTGCTGATGGGTCAGGGGCCCGCCCCGGCCGCGGCGTCAGCGGCCGCGTACCGTGCGCTCGACCTGGACCTCGTTCCCGGCTCCGGGTTCCTGGCGGCTGCGGTGCCGGGATCGTTCGACGCCTGGCTGCTGCTGCTGAAGGAGCGCGGCACGTGGGAACTCGCCGACGTCTGGGAGTTCGCGATCGGGTACGCCCGAGACGGGCATCCGGTCGCACCTGCTGTCGTGAAGACGATCGGTGCCGTTGCGGAACTCTTCCGGACCGAGTGGCCGACCTCGGCGGACCAGTGGCTCGTGGACGGTTCCGCGCCCGCAGCCGGATCGATCGTGCGGAACGAAGCCTGGGCCCACACCCTCGAGCGCCTCATCGACGCGGGCGCCGGGGCTGCAACGCGTGAGGAGCGCATCGACGCAGCGCGCGATGCGTGGGCCGGCGCGGTCGTTGCGGACGCCGTCGAGGAGTTCGTCGGCGCGCCTGCGCTGGACTCGTCAGGGATGCGCCACGCCGGCGTCATCGCCGCGACCGACTTCGCTGCCTTTCGCGCGAGCTGGGAGGAGCCCGTCGGAGGGACCTTCCGGGGGCGGACCGTCCTGAAGGCGGGAGCCTGGTCGCAGGGGCCCGCCTTCCTGCAGGCGCTCGCGATCCTCGACGGATTCGGCGACGCCGAACTCGACCCGTCGACTGCTGCGGGCATCCATCGCATCGTCGAGGCGCAGAAACTCGCTTTCGCGGACCGGGATGCGTATTACGGCGATGGCGTCGACGTCCCGCTCGAGCACCTGCTTTCGCCGGAATACGCCGCAGAACGACGTGCGCTCATCGACGCATCCGCCTCGGCCGAGCTGCGACCCGGATCCGTTCCGGGCTACGGCGATCGCTCGCTCGGCGCCCACCCTGTCGTCGGGGCCGAGCCATCGGCTGAGACGGCGCTCCCGACGCACGCTGCCGCAGGTGAACCCACGCTGGGTGTGCGTGGGGAGGCGCGTGGCGACACCTGTCATATCGATGTCGTCGATCGCTGGGGAAACATGGTCGCCGCAACACCGTCGGGTGGTTGGCTGCAATCCTCTCCGTACATCCCGTCGGTCGGTTTCGCGCTCGGCACCCGGCTTCAGATGACCCGACTCGAGCCGGGCCTGCCGACGACGCTCACTCCCGGGCTGCGGCCGCGCACGACGCTGACTCCGACCGTGCTCGTCGAGGACGGGCGCGCACATGCGGCGTTCGGCTCACCCGGAGGGGACCAGCAGGAACAGTGGCAGCTGCCGTTCCTCATCCGCCACGTCGTCGGTGGCTACAGCCTGCAGGCCGCCATCGATGCGCCCAGCTTCCACACCACCTCGCTTGTGAGCTCGTTCTGGCCGCGGGATTGGGAGCCCGCCGGCCTTGTCGTGGAGGATCGTCTGGCCGATGAGGTCATCGAGGAGTTGCGTCGACTCGGGCATCGGGTCGACGTCGTCGGTGGTTGGACGCTCGGTCGTCTCTCTGCCGTCTCGTGGTCGGACGGTATCGTTCGTGCAGCGGCCAATCCGCGTGGCATGCAGGGCTACGCTGTCGGGCGCTGAAGCTTTGTCGAACGCGGCTCTGTCCATCCCCGCGGACGAACGCTAACCTGCTCGAAGGAGTGACTGGTTCGCACAACGGGAGGACCCGATGTCTGACGGAAGCTGGAACCGTGTACCGATCGAGCCGCAGAGCGTCAACGCGCCGCTCTCGGCGTCGGCGATCTTTCTCGTGGTCACGATCGGCGAGTCGGATGAGGCACTCGCCACCGCGCGTTCGGTGGTCGCCGACATGGGCGCCCTCGTTCGCACCGTAGGGTTCCGCGACCTGAACGGTCACCTCTCCTGCAACGTCGGTGTCGGCAGTCAAGCCTGGGACAGGCTCGGGCAGTCCTCGCGGCCCGCACAGTTGCGCGTGTTTCCGCAGATCCCGGGCGCGGCACGCGAAGACGGCACGCATCCTGTCGCCGTCTCGACCCCCGGTGACCTGCTCTTCCATATCCGGAGCGAGCGCAGCGACATGTGTTTCGAGCTCGAACGGCTGCTTCTCGACGCTTTGGGCGACTCGGTCACCGTCGTGGATGAGGTCAGCGGTTTTCGGTATTTCGATTCGCGCGACCTGCTCGGTTTCGTCGACGGTACCGAGAACCCGACCGGCGCCTCGATGTGGGAGTCCTCGCTGATCGGTGATGAGGACCCCGAATTCGCGGGTGGAAGCTATGTCGTCGTGCAGAAGTACCTGCACGACCTGCGTGCATGGGAGTTGCTGTCCACCGACGAACAGGAACGCATCATCGGACGAACGAAGCCCGACAATGTCGAACTCGACGGGGATGCAGAGTTGCGGCCGTCGCACAAGACGCTGAATACGATTACGGATGCGAACGGCGTCGAGCACGACATCTTGCGCGACAACATGCCTTTTGGCAGCCCCGCGAGCGGAGAGTTCGGCACGTATTTCATCGGATATTCTCGCGACCTGTGGGTGATCGAGCAGATGCTGCGGCGGATGTTCATGGGCGACCCCCTGGGGTCGTACGACCGCATCCTCGATTTCTCGACCGCGACGACGGGAACGACGTTCTTCGTCCCGTCCAATGTCGTGCTGGAGTCGCTGGGCTGAGTTCGATTCGTCGGGCGTACGCCCCGCCGGCGCTCGGTGCTGGTCCTGGTGGTGTTGGTCGTGGTGGTGTTGGTCGTGGTGGTGCCTGAAGCGTCTGGGCTGGCAACGGGCAGGGTGGTGCCTGAAGCGTCTGGGGTGGCAACGGGCAGGGTGGTGCCTGAAGCGCCCGGGGTGGCAACGGGCATGGTGGTGCCTGAAGCGCCCGCGGTGGCAACGGGCATGGTGGTGCCCAGATATGGGGCCGCTCGTAGTGCGCCGGTAGTGGTGGCGCAGTAATGGTGGCGCAGTAATGGTGGCGCCAGTCACGGTGGTGTGCTGGTCATCGCGGTGCCGGTCATGGTGGTGCCTTGTCGGGCAGGCGGATGCGTCCGCCTTCGCGGGGTGTGCGGGTCGGGTCGAGGTGCGCCGGTGGCGTGAACCAGGGGATGTGTTCGCGGACCTGGATGTCCCAGCCGTCGTCATGCACCCGATGATGGTGGTGCGAGCAGAGCAGGATCCCGTTCTTCAGATCGGTCGGTCCGGTGTCTCTGTCCCACCAGCGGATGTGGTGCGCCTGCGTGTAGGAGGGTGGGTGTGGGCAGCCGGTCCAGGCGCAGCCGCCGTCCCGTTCGGCCAGGGCGTGCTTCTGCGCCGTGGAGAACAGTCGTTGCTTGCGACCCAGGTCGAGGACTTCGCTGTCACGCCCCAAGACCATGGGGATCAGGTTCGCGTCGGCGGCGAGCCGCCGGGCGGTTGCGGCGCTGACCGGGGTGGGTACTTCGTCGATCTCCGCGGCACCTTTCCCGGAGCGCAGGTCGGCCAGGCTGACTCTTACGATCATGGTCACCGGCGGACTGGTCGCCCCGGAGGTGCAGCCGGCCCGGTGCCGGAACACTTCGACCGCCCCATCCGACCGGAGTTGGGCCATACTCCGGGTCTCCGGCATCGCGGGCGTGTCCGGTGTGTCGGGTTCTGTGTCTGCGAACCGCACCCCCGTCGGCCGAGCCGACGCATTGCGGGCGTCACCAGTGTCGCGGGAATCGCCGGCGTTGCCGGTGTCGCCGAGGTCGTGACCGTTGCCGGTGTCACCGAGGTCGTGACCGTTGCCGGTGTCGCTGGTGCCGCGGGTTTCGCGGGAGTCACGGATGTCGCCTACGTCGTGACCGTCACCGGTGTTGCGGCCGTTGCGTTTGTCGTGGAAGTCGCGGGAGACGTAGGCGGTGATCTGTGGCACCACATGCCCGGCGGATTCGGCGTCGAGGCGCCAGTCGATCCGGGTCATCCCATCCCGGGTGGTCGTGATCGTCAACGACCGGCGCCGGCGCTGGATCTGCTCACGTGGTTCGGTGCCATCCTCGTCCAGCCGGTCCCGCAGCTGGATCGCCGACCGGCGCATCTGCTCCACGGTCAGGGCCGGCGCATGCTCGACCAACAACCGCTCACCCCTATGGCGTTGTTCCAGGCTGCAGCCGTCGCCGGTCTTACCCAGTTCCCGGATGATGACTGCCGCCTGCTCCACCGAGACATCACAGGTGGACGCCCGGTCGCCGGGTTCTCCCGGGTCACCGGCATCGGCGGGGTCACCGAGCAGCGCGGCAGCCAGTTCGGGGAACTCGGGCGGCAGTTCTTCACCGGTGAGCGTGTGTTTCGGTGCGGTTGCCCTGGCCACCGCACAGAGTTGGCGGGCGTGCGGCAGGCTGGTGCGCCACAGTTCCTCCAGGAACGACCCGATATCACCGTGCCCGCCGGCCCGCACCGGATCCGTGGCTGGGTCCAGGCTGCCGGCCCGGTTCAGGGCGGCGATCCGCCGCAACGCCACCCGCTCCAGCACCGCCCGCACCGCACCGATCGCCGCCAGCGAGCGGGCGTGCAACTGCGCTTCGCTCAGACTGGATGCATCCGCATCCGCCACTGCACCTGCATCCGCCCCTGCCACCACTGCACTTGCATCCGCCACCGGATCCGTTTCGAGCGCGCGCAACGCGTCGAGCGCAGCAGCGACCGCGGCGAGATCGTCGGCGGGTGGGAAGGTCATGGTTCAACCCAACCAGCAACCACCGACATTCGGGGCCGCGAATAAACAACCTCTGATCAGCAATTTCCCTGTGGATAGATTCCGAGATCACCCAATTGTGGAGGAGAGGTCGACGGCGCCGCGTCGGGCCGGGGCGAGGGAACCCCTCCCGGTATACTTGGCCTGACAATGGACGACCCTCCTTCTGCCGATAGCCCATTCGCCTCGGCGCGGCCAGCGGTCGCACCGCGCCCTCGACTGAGCCCGACAGCCGGTCCAAGCCC
Organism: Leifsonia tongyongensis; assembly: GCF_010686705.1. Taxonomy (GTDB): domain Bacteria; phylum Actinomycetota; class Actinomycetes; order Actinomycetales; family Microbacteriaceae; genus Diaminobutyricibacter; species Diaminobutyricibacter tongyongensis. The sequence goes on from NZ_JAAGWY010000004.1 coordinate 36,632, forward strand.
GACAGCTCCACCAAGCCCGACAGCCGGTCCAAGCCCGACAGCTCGACCAAGCCCGACAGCGCGACCAAGCCTCCGCGGTGGCCACCATGGCCTATGAGTGGATCATGCTCGGCATCGGAGTGGTGCTGACGATCGGTACGGGCTTCTTCGTCGCGAGCGAGTTCTCTCTCGTCAACCTGGATCGCAGCGACCTGGAGGCACGCCGTGCACGGGGCGAGACACGTCTGGGCATGACGATCGCGGCTCTGAAGATCACGTCCACCCACCTGTCGAGCGCACAACTCGGCATCACCCTCACCACGCTCCTCACCGGTTACACGATGGAGCCGGCCATCAGCTCCCTTCTGTCGGGTCCGCTGACGGCGATGGGCATCCCACGAGGTGCCGTCCCCGTAATCGCTACGACCGTGGCCATCGTCGTCGCAACGCTGGTGTCGATGATCCTCGGCGAACTGGTTCCCAAGAATTTCGCACTCGCGCTCCCTCTCCCGACGGCCAAGCTGGTCATCCCGTTCCAGACCGTCTTCACGGCGGTGTTCAAGCCGTTCGTGGCACTCCTCAACAACACGGCGAACGGGGTGATCCGCCTGTTCGGCTTCGAGGTGAAGGAGGAACTGTCGGGGGCGCGGACCGCGGAGGAGCTGTCCTCCCTCGTCCGTCGTTCGGCGAGCGCCGGAGTTCTGGAAGCCGACACGGCCACCCTCCTGAGCCGTACCCTCGCGTTCTCGAGTCATACGGCATCGGATGTGATGACCCCGCGACTGAGGATCGCCAGCGTACGCCGCACCGATCCGGCACAGGCCGTGCTCGAGCTCGCACGAAACACCGGGTTCTCGCGTTTCCCCGTCGTCGACGAAGACGTGGATGATGTGGTCGGATTCGTCCATGTCAAGCAGGCGGTCGCGGTCCCGCGTGGCCGACGAGCACGTGTGCCGGTCTCCGCCCTGCAGACGGATGCGCTCCGCGTGCCCGAGACGATGAGCCTGGATACTCTGCTCGGTGAGCTCCGAGGCAGCGGTTACCAGATGGCGGTCGTGGTCGATGAGTACGGCGGAACGTCAGGGATCGCGACCCTGGAGGACCTCGTCGAGGAACTCATCGGTGAGGTCGCCGACGAACACGACCGCACACGAGCCGATGTGGTGCGCGGACGGGATTCGCTCACGTTCCCCGGCATCCTTCGACCTGATGAGCTTCTCGAACGTGCGGGCGTCCAGGTACCGGAGGAAGGCCCGTACGAGACGGTCGCCGGATTCGTGATGAACGAGCTCGGACGACTTCCGGTGGTCGGCGACGAGGTGCTGATCGATGGCGGGACCTTGCGGGTCGTTCGGCTCGACGGCCGCCGTATCGACCGCATCCGGTACACACCCGATCCCGATGAGGAACCGGGGGAGGCCGACCATGAGTGACTGGGCCGGACTCGCCTGGCTGGTCGTGCTCCTGCTGATCAACGCGTTCTTCGTCGGAGCGGAATTCGCGGTGATCTCGGCACGACGGTCGCAGATCGAACCGCAGGCCGAGCGGGGCAGACGCAGCGCGAGGACGGCGCTGTATGCGATGGAGCACGCGACACAGATGCTGGCGACGACCCAGCTGGGCATCACCGTGTGTTCGCTGCTGATCCTGAATGTGTCGGAACCCGCGATCCACCATCTGCTTCAGGGCCCGCTGCAGCTCACGGGATGGCCGGATCAGGTCATAGGGACGATCGCGTTCATCATCACGCTGGTCCTGGTCTCGTTCCTGCACGTGGTCTTCGGCGAGATGGTCCCGAAGAACCTGTCGTTCTCGATGCCGGACCGGGCGGCACTGCTCCTTGCGCCCCCGCTAGTGGCGATCGCACGGGTGTTCCGGCCGATCATCGTCGCGCTGAATGCGTCGGCCAACGCGGTGCTCCGCCTGTTCCGGGTAGAACCCAAAGCGGAGGCGGCCAGCACATTCACTCTCGACGAGGTGGCGACGATCGTGACCCAGTCGACCCGCGAGGGTGTGCTCACCGACCGGACGGGCGCGCTGACGGCGGCGTTCGAGTTCACCGAGAAGAAGGTGCGTGATGTCGCGCTCGGTGTCGGAAAGCTGGTGTCGCTTCCGCACAACGCGACACCGCGCGATGTGGAGCGCGCCGTCGCGAAGAACGGTTTCTCGCGATACGTGGTTCTGGACGAGTCAGGGGAGCCCGTGGGTTACCTGCACTTGAAGGATGTGCTCGACCTGGAGGACACCGCGTTCGAGGTTCCGGTGCCGACGAAACGCATCCGCCGCCTGGTGACGGTTTTCGCCGATAGCGACCTGGAGGATGCGCTAGCGAGCATGAGGCGCTCCGGAGTCCATCTGGCGCGCGTGTTCGATGCCGACGGCGAGACCACGGGCGTGCTCTTCCTCGAGGACATCATCGAGGAGCTCGTCGGCGAGGTTCAGGACGCGACCCGTCGCGGTTGACCGCGCCCTGGTGACCGGGTCCGGCCGACCGGGTCCGGCCGACCGGGTCCGGCCGACCGGGTCCGGCCGACCGGGTCCGGCCGACCGGGTCCGGCCGACTGCGCCTGGCCGACCGCGGCCGTCAGGCCTCGGGCCAGCGCGCCCGAAGGTACTGCCCGGGCCAGTAGTCGATCTCGACCCCCAGCTCGTGGGCTGCGCGCAACGGAAAATGCGGATCGCGCAGCAGTTCACGGGCGAGCAGCACGGCGTCGGCACGGCCCTCCTCGACGACCGCGGCAGCCTGCTGGGGCGTCGTGATGAGGCCGACCGCACCGACGGAGACCTCCGATTCGTGCTTCACGAAATCGGCGAACGGCACCTGGTACCCGGGACCCAGGGTGATGCGCACACCCGCCACCAGCCCGCCACTGGAGATGTCGAAGAAGTCGGCTCCGGCTTCGGCGGCCCAGCCGGCTACGACGGCAGTCTGTTCCTGGTCCCAGCCGCCTTCGGCGTAGTCGGATGCCGAAAGGCGCACGATCACGGCGATGTCGTCGTCGACGGCGTCGCGAACGGATCGCACGATGCGGAGCAGGAGACGCGCCCGGTTCTCGAGGGAACCGCCGTACTCGTCCTCGCGTAGGTTCGACAACGGCGAGAGGAACTGGTGCACGAGGTAGCCGTGCGCTCCATGGATCTCCAGCACCGCGAAGCCCGCGTCGACGGCACGTCGCGCAGCCGCAGCGAAATCGTCGACGACCTTGTCGATTCCAGCCGCGTCGAGCGCGAGGGGCTCGTCGTAGCCGTCGAACGCCACCGCAGACGGGCCCACCGTGCGCCAGCCGTCCGCCGATTCCGGCACCGTTCCGTGCCTGTCACCCTGCCCCCAGGGCGCCCAGGTGGAAGCCTTGCGACCCGCGTGCGCGAGCTGGATGCCCGGCACGGCGCCCCGCTCACGGATGAAGCCGACGATACGAGCCCAGGCGTCGCGTTGCTCGTCGTTCCAGATGCCGGTGTCTTCAGGGGAGATCCGGCCCTCCGGGCTGACGGCCGTCGCCTCGGTGAGAACGAGCCCGGCGCCGCCAGTCGCGAGCGACCCCAGGTGCACGAGGTGCCAGTCATGCGGGACGCCGTCGTGCAGCGCGACGGAGTACTGGCACATCGGCGAGACCCAGATCCGGTTGCGCATGGTCGCGCCACGGATGCTGAGCGGGTCGAAGAGTGTTGGCATGGGTGTCAGGATTCCGTTCCGTGCGTGGCCGGTCGACTCAGGCGGTGAGCGACATCAGGAACCGTCGAAGGTCGGCGGCCCCGGTGAAGACGTGTGCGGTGATCCCGAGAGCTTCGGCTCCGCGCACATTGTCTTCCCTGTTATCGATGAAGACCATGTCTGCCGCGCTTATTCCGAGTTCGCCCATCACGATCTCGAAGATGTCGGCGCTCGGCTTGATCGTGCCGAGCTCGCCGCTCACGAACACCGCCTCGAAAAGGTCGCCCAGCGTGCCGTGGCGGAAGTACGAGCCGAAGTCACGGCCGGCGTTCGACAGCAGTGCCAGGCGCGTGCCACCCTCCTGCAGGTCGATGAGGACGTCGAGGGTGTCGTGGTCGATCGACAGCCAGCTGCGGAAATCGGCCAGCCACAGGCGATGGATCTTCGAGTCGCTCCACTGCTCGCCGAGCTCCGCCCCGATGCCCCGCCAGTAGTCCCGGATGCTGATCGTGCCCTGGTCGAGCGCGTCTCGATGCCTCCAGTAGGCCGGCCAGAACTCTGCGGATTCACCGCCGGCGATTCCCACGAGATCGGCGCGATCGGCTTCGCTCGGACTCACCGAGATGACCTCGCCGTAGTCGAAGACGACGACTTTGCCTGGGATGCTGATACTGGCGTTCGCAGTCACAGTGCTGACCTCTTTCATCGTTTTCAACCTATCGTGAAGGGATGAGCTTGAATGCCCGGTACCGGAAGCTGTGGATGGCGGACACCCTGTGAACGCGGTGACCCCGTGATGATGGCGAGCTGGCGCACCTGGACCGCTGAGGATGCCGGCATCTGGATTGCGGCGCCCATCGACTCCGACGACAAGTACACCAGGGGAGTGCTCGGTGTGGTCACCGGTTCCGACCTCTATCCGGGCGCGGCAGTGCTCGGTGTCGAGGCCGCCGCACGAACCGGAGTCGGGATGGTGCGCTATGTCGGGGCCGCGCATCCGAGCGAGCTCGTGCTTCAGCGCCGGCCCGAGGTGGTCTGCGCACCAGGCCGGGTCCAGGCGTGGCTCATCGGATCGGGCATGGATGCGGACAACCGGCCCGAAGACGACGCGACGCGGCTCCGAGCGGCGCTCGCCGACGGCGTGCCCGTCGTGATCGACGCCGGCGCGCTCGACCTGATCGGCACGGCGACAGGACCTGTCGTGATCACTCCGCATTTCCGGGAGCTCGCGAGCGCCCTGGCGGCGGCCGGCGGCAGTGCCGAACCTGTGCCGACCGCGGACGCCATCGCCGCCGACCCGAGTGGCTGGGCCGTCCGGGCGGCCGAGACCCTCCAGGTCACCGTGCTGCTCAAAGGCCACATGACCTATGTCGCCGATCCGTGGGGGACCCGGCTGTGCGTTTCGGCAGGCCCCGCGTGGCTCGCCACGGCGGGCAGCGGCGACGTGCTCGGCGGCGTACTGGGCGCCCTCGTGGCGACGCATGCGCGTGCCGTGTCCGCAGACCGCTCGGCCCTGTCGATGCTGGCGGCGACCGCGGCGTTCGTTCACGGCCGGGCCGGAGAGCGTGCATCCGCCGGAGGTCCGATCGCGGCCCTCGACATCGCCGAGGCGCTCCCGGCGACCATCGCCGAACTCCTCGCCTGATCGGGCGTGGCCCCCGTCGGCGGCATCGCGTCATATGTCACCGCTACGATTGGCGTCTATGGCGTTCGAACCGGCACTGCGCGCGGGGTCGGCGACGCCGGAAGCGGATGCATCCGGCCTTCGCAGGCTCTTCGCATCCCCTCTCGCTCTGTGGATCGCCTTTCTGCTCGTGCACCTGATCCTCGGGTTCCTCGCGTTCCATTCCGTCGGAGAACCGCTCGGCGACGTCTACCTGGTCTACAAACCGTGGGCACAGCTGGCGCAGGCCGGCTCCGTCGTGGGGATCCAGTCCGACTGGGTCTACCCGATCGGTGCTCTGGTGCCGATCATGCTCCCGTTGCTCCTCGGCGCGAGCAACTACATCGGATCGTGGCTGACCATGGTCCTGCTGCTCGACGCGGGCGCGTTCGCGGTGCTCACCATCGGGCGGCGTCCGCGCCAGCTGGTCGCTGCCTGGTGGTGGCTCGCCTTCCTGCTGCTCCTCGGCCCGATCGCCGTCGGGAGGCTCGACTCGGTGTCCGTCCCGCTGGTGATCGTGGGACTCCTCTGGCTGACATTGCGGGAGCGCGTGGCGGTCGTCATGCTTACGGCGGCGACCTGGATCAAGGTCTGGCCCGCCGCAGTCCTCGCAGCCGTGGTCGTAGCGGCGCGCACCCGCTGGCAGATCCTGGTCGTGGCGGGGACGACGAGCCTCATCCTCGTCATCCTGGCCTTGACCTTCGGCAGCGGCTGGCATGTGCTCAGCTTCATCACCATGCAGACCGGTCGCAGCCTTCAGATCGAAGCGCCGATCAGCACACCGTGGATGTGGGAGGCCGCGTTCAACCGCCCCCACGCGTTCGTCTATTACGACCCGCAGCTGCTGACGTTCCAGGTCACAGGCGACGGCAGCGCGGTGGCGAGCTCGCTCATGAACCCGCTGCTCGGGATCGCGAGCGTCGTCGTGCTGCTCATCGGCATCCGCGCGGTCCGCGCCGGCGCGCCCATGACCCGCTTACTGCCGACACTGAGTCTCGCGCTTGTCGCCACGCTCATCGTCTTCAACAAGGTCGGGTCGCCGCAGTACATCACCTGGCTGGCCGCGCCGGTCGTGAGCGGCCTCGTCTACCGCGGCCGCGCTTTCCGCACTCCGGCGATCCTCGTGACGTGCACCGCAGCGCTCACGCAGGTGATGTACCCCAACCTGTATGACTTCGTCCTCAACGCGCAGCCCGCCGGACTCGCAGTGCTCACGGCGCGGAACATCATGCTGCTCGTTGTGCTCGGATGGTCAGTGTGGTCCCTCTGGCGTGCCGCCCACCCGATGGCGGACAATACGGATGAGCTCCCGATACGCGTCTGGCCGTTCCGTGCGCTCCCCACCGAGGGAGAGGGCGCGGGCATGGGCACGGTCGATGACGATGACGCCGTCGGTGACGGATTCCCCGACCCGAGGCATCCGGTCGCCGGTGCGCCGGGCCCGCTCGAGACGAAGGAGTAGGAATCATGCTTGTCGCTTTCTCGGTCGCCCCCAGCGGCGGCGAGGCGCCCGACGCATCCCTTCATGACGCGGTGGCCGCAGCCGTGAAGATCGTGCGCGAGTCCGGGCTGCCGAATCACACCGACTCGATGTTCACCACGATCGAGGGGGACTGGGATGAGGTCTTCGACGTGGTCAAGCGTGCGACGGATGCGGTCGGCGCGTTCGGCACGCGCGTCTCCCTGGTGCTGAAGGCGGATATCCGGCCGGGCCACACCGGCGAGCTCGCGGGCAAGGTGGAGCGTCTCGAGGCTGCATTGAGGTCCGCGGCGGAGAACTGACGGCTCCGCCCGTGACGTTGTAACGGTTTTATCGAATCGATTCGATTTTCGGCGATTTCCCTGTAGTCTCGAAGGGTGAACCCCGCCACCAACGGGCCGACGCAGTTGTCGTCGGCCCGTATTCGTTTTGCGCTCCTGGCCCTCGCCATGGGCGGTTTCGGCATCGGCTCCTCCGAGTTCGTCTCCATCGGACTGCTGCCGAACCTCGCGCACGACCTTCTTCCGGCGCTCTATGCGGCGTCGCCGTCGAACGCGAACGCCCAGGCCGGATGGGTGATCTCGGCTTACGCGCTCGGCGTGGTCGTCGGGGCACCCACCATTGCAGCACTCGCGGCGCGATTGCCCCGGAAGAAGCTGCTCCTCTGGCTCCTGGTCGCCTTCGCGGTCGGAACGGTGGCCTCGGCCCTCGCCCCGACCTTCGGGCTGGTGCTCCTCGCCCGCTTCCTGACGGCGCTGCCCCACGGCGCGTACTTCGGGATCGCCTCTCTCGTGGCAGCGTCGCTCATGGGGCCGGGCAACCGGGGCAAGGGGGTCGCCTTCGTGTTGTCGGGCCTGACCATCGCGAACGTCATCGGCGTGCCGCTGATCACCTGGCTCGGGCAGGCGCACGGGTGGCGAGTGGCATACCTGGTCGTGGCCGCGATCTTCGTCGCGACCTTCGTCGCCGTGGCCTTCCTCGTACCCTGGCAGGCGGGCAATCCGGCCGCCACCATGCGACGGGAGCTGCGCGCGTTCACGCGCTTGCAGGTGTGGCTGACCCTGGCGATCGGAGCGATCGGGTTCGGCGGGTTCTTCGCGGTGTACACGTATGTCGCCCCGATCGTCACCGAGATCACCGGCCTCAGCTCGGCGGCGGTGCCACTCGTGCTCGTGCTCGTCGGAATAGGAATGACGATCGGCAACTTCGTCGGTGGCTGGGGAGCCGACCGCAACCTCAAGCGGTTCATGCTCATCGCGTTCGGCGTGGTGCTCGTCGGGTTGGCGGTGCTCTACTTCACGGCGGCGTCGGTCGTCGGACTGCTGGTCTCGCTCCTCGTCATCTCAGCGGCATGCTCGGCGCTGTCGCCCGCCATCCAGACCCGGCTGATGGACGTCGCCCACGACAGCCAGTCGATCGCGGCGGCACTGAACCATTCGGCGCTGAACATGGCCAACGCATCCGGAGCCTTCCTTGGAGGCCTGACGATCGCCGCCGGCTTCGGTTACTTGTCGCCGATCGCCGTCGGCGTCGCGCTCTGCATCGCGGGCATCGCGCTCTCCGTGCTGAGTTTCGGGATCGACCGGTCCCGTTCCCGCCGCCGAGCTGCAACGCGCGCCGCTGCCCCTCGCGAGCCGATCGACACGGCCCCCGTCGCGCTCTGAGCTTCGGCTCAGTCCCCCTGAAGCAGGATCCCGTCCTGGATCGCGCGCTTGCGCAGCGCGACCTTCGTCCCCACGTCGTAACCGGCGACGCGGTACTTCTCGCGGATGCGCTTGAGGTAGCTCTTCGCGGTCTCGTCGGAGATGCCGAGCTGGAATGCCACGGCTTTCACGGGTTCGCCGGCCCCGTACAGCGCCATCACGCGGCGTTCCTGCGCGCTGAGCTTGGGTGCTCCACCGACCTCGCCGGCGTTGAGCGCCAGGTCGAGCTCCGCGGAGATGAACGACTCGCCTTTGCTGGCCGCGCGAATCGCTTCGACGATCATTTCGGCGTCCTCGCTCTTGACGAGGTAGCCGAGGGCGCCTGCTGCGAGGGCTTCGCGGACGACCGCGGGCTCCGAGTAGGTGCTCATGAGCACTGTGCGCACGCCTGTGGTCTTCAACGTCGACAGTTTCAGCGACACGGGAATGTTGTCTTTGAGGTCGAGGTCGAGGAGGACGACATCGACAGGGAATTCAGGATGCGTCAGCAGTTCCGGCCAGCTGGCGACGGCCGCGACCATGCGGATGTCGTCTGCTGCGCTCCGGATCCACTCGGTCAGTGCACCGAGGAGCATCTTGTGGTCGTCAACGATCGCAATTCTGATGGGTTGCTCGCTCACGGTGTGGCCTTTCGTCGTGCCGTCGCCGGGGCTTCCGGCTAGAGGTCGGCCGGGTTGTCGACAACGCTTTCGATATCAATCCGCAGCGTAGTACCCGAGAAGGTTTCGACATATCGACCTACCTTCCTGATAGCTTGCCATGCCGCGGGGTCCACGCTGTTTCGCGGCACACCGGTGGCTGAAATCGTGATCGGGATGTGAATTCCGGCCGAAGGGTCCATCGCCGCCTCCCGGACACGCCTTTCGAGCGTGACCAGGAGTTCGCGCGGGTGGTTCTGCCCGAGCCGCACGGGGTCGCTGATGAGCAGCCAGATGGCGGTGAGCAGCCCGTCGCGCTGGTCGCGGGTGAGGAGACCTGCGAGCCCGTCGGGGTCGCTCACGGTGACGGAGGGCCCGAGGAGCGCAGATTCGGTGACCGCGTGGTAGAGCCACGTTTCGCGGCGTCCCTGGATGAGGTGGAGTCGCAGCTCGGTGGCGATGGATGCGGCCTCCGATGCGGTGTGCTCGTCGAGGGGCAGGGGCGTGCGGCCGGTGGCGACACCGTCCAGCAGCCGTTCCGCGGCGAGGTCGAGGCGGGCGAGTTCTTCGCTGGCCATCATGCCGACGGCGAACCGGGGCGAGCTGACGGTGCTCTGCACCTGGACGAGGTCGAGTTCGAGCTGGACGACGGTCCGCAGCGATCGCACGATCTGCACTCCGAGCAGCGGTGGGGCGACGGACAGCGCGATCGTGATGAACGCGGGCCCGAGCGCGAACGGGTGGTGCTGCCCGTGGAGGGCGAAGGCGCCGGCGAGGACGATGCCGAGCGCGATCGAGGTGACCACGATGTCTCGCGGCGGACGAAGGGTGACGCAGAGGAGCAGGGCAGCCCCCACGGCGACCGCCGCGGTCGGCGGCGCGCCCTGGTCACCGGAGTTCCAGGTGCCGGCGATGTCGAGTGCGACGACGACCGTCCACGCGGCGAGGGCCGCGATGAAGAGCCCGGTCGGGAGCAGTTCGCGGTAGCGGCGATGGATGACCAGCCCGATGATGAGCGTCGCGATGAGGATCACCCACGCCGCGATGGTGAACGGCAGGGCCGGGTAGCTGCCCAGGTTGAGCAGCATGATGGCCGCCTGGTAGGCGATGAGCACGCAGCCGGTGAGGTTGAAGCCGATTTCGAGGCGCGAGCGGTTCAGCGCGTCGCGTTCGGTCGCGCTGTTCACCGTGGAGGCGAGGGATGCGGTCACTTGGGCACCTCCAGCACGACGGTCGTCCCCGAACCGGGCGACGAGAACAGGCGGGCGTTTCCTCCGACGTCGCGCAGGCGCGCGACGATCGACTCGGTGAACCCCAGGCGGCCTTCTTCGATGCTGGCGACGTCGAATCCTTTTCCGGAGTCGGTGACCATCGCGCGCACCGTCGTCTCGTCGTCGGTGATGGTGACATGCGCCTCGCTGACACCGCTGTGGCGCCGGACGTTCTCGAGGCACTCGGCGAGCGCGAGAAGGAACGAGTCCAGCACTTCGCTGGGCAGCAGCACCTGGCCTGTCCCGTGCCAGTTCACTTCGAGCCCCATGCGCTTGAACCGCTGCTTCACCGATTCGAGCGTGTTGCCGAGGGTGGACTCTTCGACGGGTTTCAGTTTGTATTCGCCGGATGCCGTGGGGTCGGGGTCGAAGCCGAGTCGCAGCTGCCGCAGCAGGGCCGCATCCTCTGCCGCCTGCTCGGTGAGGGCGGACACGCTGACGCCGACGCCGGAGTGGGCGAGCAGGGTCAGCGTGGCGAGCACGGTGTCGTGCAGGAGGCGCGCGCCCTGGCGGCGCCGGGCCTCCGTTTCGCTGGCGTGACGCTCGACCCGGTAGGCGCGGCTCATCGTCGTGATGCGTTTGAGGGTCCGGGGGACCGTCCGCGACAGCCAGACGCCGGTGATGGTGAGAGCACACCAGCCGGCGAGGGTGAGCGCGAGCGGTTCGACGGTGCGCGAGGAGGTCATGACGAGGGCGGCCGCAACGGCGGAGAACGTGATGACGAACGACACGACGAGCCCGGCGACACGCCTGGGTGTGGTGACGAGCACGATCGACGTCGACGCCACCGCGCCGCCTGCGAGCATCCCGACGGCGCTCAACGCTGCGGGGTTCAGCGGGACGGCGGGGAGCATCTGGATGAGGACCAGCGCTACGCCTGCGGCGACGATCGTCACCACCCAGATCCCCGGGTGGAGCGAGGCAAGCCGCAGCTGCCCGTACGCGAGACCGGCGAGCAGCACCACGGACGCGAGATAGAGCGGCAGCGGCATGGCCCCCGGGATGCTCAGGCAGAGCAACGTCGTCGCGGTCGCGGTCAGGCCGACGTATCTCGCCGTGGTGCTGAGAAGGCGATCACGCTCCTTCTGGATGCGCGACATTCGACCTTCTCTCGTCAGCGGTCGGAACCCCGGCGCCCCCGCATCGCCGGAACATCCCCCGCATCCTGTCTACACCGCGAACAGCCGGCGCAACTGCTCGCCGACCAGTTCGTCCTCGATCAGGAAGCCGTCATGTCCGAAATCAGACTCTAATACCACCGTGGAGTCTCCGTCGATGTTCCCGGGCAGGTGTCGCGCGATCTCCACCTGTCCCTCGAGGGGAAAGAGCCTGTCGCTGTCGATTCCGACCACGAGCGCGCGTGAGGTCGCCCGGGCGAGGGCCGCCTCGATCCCGCCCCGGTCGCGCCCGATGTCGTGCGAGTTCATCGCCTCGACCAGGGTGATGTAGCTGTTGGCGTCGAACCGGCGGGTGAACTTGTTGCCGTGGAAGTCGAGGTAGGACTCGACCGCGAAACGTCCGCCTTCGCCGAGCGGACTGATGCCGCTCTGCCAGGCGCGCTCGAAGCGGTCATTGAGCTCGGAGGGGCTGCGGTAGTTGAGCAGTGCCATCCGCCGGGCCAGCGCGAGGCCGCGGTGCGGGCCGTCGCCGTCCTCGACGTCGTAGTAGTGCCCGGAACGGAACAGCGGGTCGGTGCGCACGGCCTCGATCTGGACGGAGTTGAGCGCGATCTGGTCCGCCGTGGAATGGGGCGGCGCCGCGATGACGGCGACCCTCTCGACACGTTCGGGGTAGCCGACCGCCCACTCGAGCGACTGCATGCCGCCCATCGATCCGCCGACGACGCCCGCCCAGCGGTCGATGCCGATGGCGTCGGAGAACGCGGCCTGGGCGTTCACCTGGTCGCGGATGGTCGTGAACGGGAAACGCGGACCCCACTCGTAGCCGTCGGGTGCCAGCGAGGCGGGGCCGGTGGTGCCCTGGCAGCCGCCGATCATGTTCGGCGCGACCACGAACCAGCGGTCGGTGTCGATCGCTTTGCCGGGACCGACGATGCCCTCCCACCAGCCGCCGGTGGGATGACCGGGGCCGCCTGGCCCGATGAGATGGCTGTCGCCGGTCAGGGCGTGCAGGACGAGGACGGCGTTGTCGCGCGCGGGGGAGAGCTCGCCCCAGGTCTCGTAGGCGATGCGCACGTAGGGGAGGCTCTCACCGCTCTCGAAGGTGAAGGCGCCGATACCCGCGAACTGGCGGTTGCCGACCGGGTCGCTCTCACGCCAGGCGCCGCTCGCTGGCGGCTTGCCGAGGAGCGACCGGGCCTGCGCCTCGGTGATGAAACTCGACGGCGCGGTGTCTGCCGATGTCTGCCACTCCATAGTGTCAATTCTGGCGGACCGCGCCGGTGCCCGCCGCCGTGTTACGTCGCGCTCCCACACCCGCATCCGGGTGTGCCCGCCACCTCGCGACGTCCCCGCCCGTTCGACCTGGCGGGCACGTCCCAAACTGGCGGGCACACGCCAGTGGACCTCAAAAGAAGCGGGCCCGCGATCCGAAGACCGCGGGCCCGGAGTGAAACCTCTCGCGCTTCGCGAAGGGCCGTCGCGCCGGGCCGCAGCGAAGCCATGCGGCGCCGGGCGAGGACCGGCGCCGCCGATAAGCTCAGGCGCGAGCGGCCTCCGCGACCGAGCGGGCGGCGGCCAGGCCGGCGTCGAGGTCGGCCTTCAGGTCCTCGATGTTCTCGAGGCCGACCGACAGGCGCACCAGGCCCGGTGTGACACCGGCGGTGAGCTGCTGCTCGGGCGTGAGCTGCGAATGCGTGGTCGACGCCGGGTGGATCACGAGGCTGCGCACGTCGCCGATGTTGGCGAGGTGGCTGAACAGCGTGAGGTTGTCGACGAGAGCTGCGCCCGCATCCACTCCGCCCTTGAGCTCGAACGAGAGCACCGCACCGACCCCCTTCGGGGCGTACCGGTTCGCTGCCGCGTACCACGGGCTCGTGGGGAGGCCGGAGTAGTTGACGGATGCGACATCCGGGTGGTTCTCGAGGTATTCGGCGATCTCCTGTGCGTTCTGCACGTGGCGCTCGACGCGCAGCGAGAGCGTCTCGATGCCCTGGATGAGCTGCCATGCGCTGGCGGGCGCGATCGCCGAGCCGAGGTCGCGGAGCAGCTGCACGCGCGCCTTGATGATGTAGGCGAGGCCGTCGCCGACCGCAGCGGTGTAGCTGGCGCCGTGGTACGACGGGTCCGGCTCGGTGAGACCCGGGAACTTCTCGACGTTCTTCGACCATTCGAACGTGCCGCCGTCGACGATGATGCCGCCGATGACGGTTCCGTGCCCGCCGAGGAACTTCGTCGCCGAGTGGATGACGATGTCGGCGCCGAACTCGAACGGGCGGATCAGGTACGGCGTCGCGATCGTGTTGTCGACGATGAGCGGCACTCCCGCCTCGTGTGCGACGTCGGCGACGAGCGAGATGTCGAGGATGTTGATCTTCGGGTTGCCGATGGTCTCGGCGAAGAACAGCTTGGTGTTCGGGCGGACGGCACGGCGCCACTCGTCGGCGTCGTCCTGGTTCTCGACGAACGTGGTCTCGATGCCGAGCTTCGCGAGGGTGTACTTGAAGAGGTTGTAGGTTCCGCCGTAGATCGAGCTCGACGACACGATGTGGTCGCCGGCCTGCGCGATGTTCAGCACGGCGAAGGTCTCAGCGGCCTGACCGGACGCGACGAGGAGGGCTCCGGTGCCCCCTTCGAGTGCGGCCACGCGCTCCTCGACGACCGCCTGGGTCGGGTTCTGGATGCGCGTGTAGATGTTGCCGAACTCGGCGAGGGCGAACAGGTTCTTCGCGTGCGCCGAGTTGTTGAACACGTACGAGGTGGTCTGGTAGATCGGCGTCGCCCGTGCGTTGGTCACGGGGTCGGGGGATGCTCCGGTGTGGATCTGCTTGGTCTCGAACTGCCATTCGGCGGCGTTGGTCATTGTGCTCTCCTGGGAGTCGGGTGGTCGGTGAGCGTGATCCTGTCACCGCGTCATCAGGCTAGGCGCGCATCCGGCACGCGGCAACGACGCCGAAATACTGCGTAATCCGGGCTGACGAGGAAAATAGGGGTCATGACGAAAAGGCGTGTGGTCGTGACAGGTGCGAGCTCGGGCATCGGAGCGGCGACGGCCCGGCTCTTCCGGTCCCAGGGCTGGGATGTGGTGGGGGTCGCCCGGCGCACCGACCGGTTGAAGGTGCTCGCCGACGAGACGGGCAGCTCCGTGTTCACCGCCGACCTGACGAACCAGGACGACGTGGATGCGCTCAGGCGCCACCTCGAAGAGACCGGCCCCATCCACGCGCTGGTCAACAACGCGGGTGGCGCACTCGGCCTCGACTCGGTCGAGAAGTCGCTCGTCGAGGACTGGGTGCGGATGTTCGACATCAACGTCATCGCGACGAAACGGGTGATCGAAGCGCTGCTTCCCCTCTTGCGGGAGGGGGCCGCCGAGAGCGGGCACGCCGACATCCTGAACGTCACCTCGATCGCCGGGCACACGGCGTATGTGGGCGGCGGCGGTTACAACGCGGCCAAGTTCGCCGAGCACGCCTTGACCGAGGTGCTTCGGCTCGAGCTGAACGGTGAGCCCATTCGCGTCATCGAGGTCGCGCCCGGCATGGTCGCCACGGAGGAGTTCTCCCTCGTGCGCTTCGGCGGTGACCAGGCGCGGGCGGAAGCGGTGTACGCAGACGTCCCCGACCCGCTGACGGCCGAAGACATCGCCGAGACCATCGTCGCGGCCCTCGAGCGACCGAGGCACGTCGACCTCGACCTGATCGTGATCAAGCCGGTCGCACAGGCCGCGCCGTACCGTTTCCACAAGGGCGCACTCGTGGTCAGAGACGACAGCTGATGGCTGCGAAGCCGGAGCCGGACGGAGACACGGCCGCACGCGATCGCTGGGAGGCCGCGACGACGTGGCCGCTCCTGATCGCCTCCGTCCTCTTCCTCATCGCCTACTCGTGGCGCATCCTCGAGCGCAACCCCTCGACGACCCTCGTCGTGGTGCTGACGGTGATCCTGGTCCTCGTGTGGGTCGCCTTCGTCATCGACTACGTCGTGCGCATCATCCTGAGCCCCGACAAATGGTGGTTCATCGGCCACAGCAAAGTGGACCTCCTGTCGGTCTTCATCCCTATCGCGCGTCCGTTCCGCCTGCTCAAATACCTCGGCAGGATTCCGCTTCTGGGCGGTAACTCGGGTGCTGCCCTGCGGCGCCGGGTCATCATCATCGCCGCGACGTTCGTCGTGATGTTCATCTACGTGATGTCCCTCGCGGAATACGCAGCAGAGCGTGATGCGAAAGGTGCGAACATCACGAGCTTCGGCGATTCGATCTGGTGGGCGTGCGTCACCATGGCCACAGTCGGGTACGGCGACTACTACCCGATCACGATCATGGGCCGTGTGCTCGCTGTCGTCCTCATGATCGGCGGAGTCGCCATCGTCGGCACCGCAACCGGAACGCTGGTCTCCTACCTCAACGACCGCATGGTCACCGTGCGCGCACGCGAACAACGCGCACGCCAGATCGGACTCGCGGAGGAGGACGACACGGGCGGATCCGAGCCGAGCTGAGTCGTGATGAGCCCGGCTGATCCGGGTCCTCAGGCGCCCGGGGCCGCGACCTCCACGACGCCTTCCTCCGGTAGCGCATCCGCGAACGCGAGCTTCGGCACGAAGAACAGCAGCACGGCGGCGACGAGCGCGCCGAGGCCGCAGATCGTCCAGACCAGCATGTAGCCGAAGAGGCTGGCCGCGGTCGCCGTGACCGCCGTCGCTCCGGTGAGCAGCACGACCCCGAACACGGCCGAGGCGAAGGATCCGCCGATGGTCTTGGTGGTGTTGGTGAGGGCGGCGGCGATCCCCGTCTGTCCGCGTGGGGCTGCGGCAGCAGCAGCCGCCGGGAGCGCACCGACGAGAGCTCCCGAGCCGATGCCCGCGATGGCCATGTTCATGATCACCTGCCAGGTCTCCTGGTGGAACGGCAGGAACAGCAGGTACCCGATCGCGACGAGGAAGGATGCGCCGATCAGCGCCACACGCGGCTTCGCCCACTTCGACACCAGGGGGAAGAGCAGCGCACCGACGATCATCGAGACGAGATAGACGCCGATCAGGGTCGACCGGTCGCTCGCGTCGAGGCCGAGCCCGTAGCCGTTCTTCGGGTCGGTGCCGGCGAAGGTGCTGAGGGGCGCCTGCGCACCGAGCAGGCTGATCCCGATGAGACCGGCAGTCAGTTGCACCGGCCACATGTTCGGCTGCCGGAACACGCGGATGTCGATCGCGGGGTCGTCCTGACGGAGCTCGTACCGCACGAACGGCACGATGGCCGCGACCCCGATGACGATGAGCGCCCAGACCCAGACGGCACCGGGGCCGTTGATGCGCAGGAAGGTGAGGCCGGAGGTGATCAGCAGGAGCGAGAGAGTCAGCATGGTGAAGCCGACGATGTCGAGGCGGCGCTTGCCCGGCATCGGCTCCGATTCGGGCACACCGAACCAGATCGCGAAGAAGACGAGGGAAACCGCGATGGCCGGCACGATGAGGGTCAGCTGCACGTTCTGGCCGAAGGCGCTGAACAGCCTGCCCGCCGCCAGCGCGCCCACGATAGCGCCCACCTCGAGTGCCACGACGAGGAGGCCCGCGGCACGGCGGGTGCGCGAGGCGGCCGTACCGGTGCGCCGTCCGCGATCGAAGATGAGCGCGATCTCGAGCGGCAGCCAGACCGTGTAGAAGCCCTGGAGAGCGAATGCGATGAGGTAGGTCGAGAAGCTGCCCGCGAACGCGATGCCCCACGAGGCCAGCGCCGTGACCACCGTCGAGACGAGCAGGATGCGCTTGTGGCCGAACATGTCGCCCAGCTTCGCGAGCACGGGAACGACCAGCGCGGAGAGCAGCAGCTGGGCCGCCTCGAACCAGTTGTAGTCGGCGTCGTGGATGCCGAGATGCTTGACGATGTCTGAGATGAGCGGGACGTAGTAGCCCTGCAGGATCCCGCTCGTGATCTCCACCAGGAACAGCCACCCGATCAGGCCGGCGGTGATGCCGATCGTGCGGCTCGTGCGGGCTCGGGCGCCCGTCGTCGTTGACGTCATTGCAGGATGCTAACAGCACGGCGGAGCGCTCCCGGTACGGTAGATGGATGGCCACCGGAATCGACGAATCAGGAACCACCGTCCTCGGCGAAACGGAGCGGGAGGTGCTGGGCTGGCTCGAGTTCGGCGAGGCCGCCAGGCACCTCGCTTCCGAGGTCGTGGAGAGCGGATTCGCACCCGATCTGGTCATCGCGATCGCCCGTGGCGGGCTGCTCCTCGCCGGCGCCATGTCGTACGCCCTCGGCATCAAGTCGTGCGGGGCGCTCAATGTCGAGTTCTATACCGGAGTCGATTCTCGCCTGCCCGAGCCGGTCGTCCTGCCGCCCATGATCGACAAGACCGCACTCGACGCGAAGCGTGTCCTTCTCGTCGACGACGTCTCCGATTCGGGGCGCACCCTGGCGATGGTCGTGGCGCTGATCGAGGCGAGCGGCGCGGAGGTCCGAACCGCCTGTCTCTACACCAAACCGCGGACTGTGCTCGAGCCGGATTTCTTCTGGCGGCGCACCGCACGCTGGATCACCTTTCCGTGGTCGGCGCTGCCACCCGTGACGGCCACGACCGGGGCGTAGGCCGCAGTGGTGCCCAAGACCCTCGACGAGCTGGCCGCCGACGGCTCGATGGACCCCGGTTGGGCACGCGCACTGCACCCGGTCGCGGACCGGATCGCAGCCATGGGGGATTTCCTGCGCGCCGAGACGGCCGCGGGCCGCGGCTACCTGCCGTCCGGGCAGAACGTGCTGCGTGCGTTCGCGGCTCCGCTCGACGACGTGCGGGTGCTCATCGTCGGCCAGGATCCGTACCCGACGCCCGGTCACCCGATCGGCCTCTCGTTCGCGGTGGAGCGCCATGTCCGTCCGCTGCCGCGCAGCCTGCAGAACATCTTCACGGAGCTGCGCTCCGACCTGGGGCTCACGCCGCCCGCTCACGGCGACCTCACCGCCTGGAGCCGCCACGGCGTCATGCTGCTGAACAGGGTGCTCACGGTTCGCCCGGGCGAGCCTGCGTCGCACCGGGGGAAGGGTTGGGAGCAGGTCACCGACCACGCCATCCGGATGCTCGTCGAGCGGGACAAGCCCCTCGTCGCGATCCTGTGGGGCCGGGACGCCGGCACTCTGAAGCCGATGCTCGGTGCGACGCCGGTGATCGAGTCCGCGCATCCGAGCCCCTTGTCCGCGTCGCGCGGATTCTTCGGCTCCCGGCCGTTCTCCCGCGCGAACGACCTGCTCGTGAGTCTGGGTGCCGAACCGGTCGACTGGACCCTGGATCCCTGAAAGCCGCTCGTTACGCGACCGAAACAGGGCAGGCGTAAACTCGCATGGTGCTTGAGGAGGAATACGAGACGCGCCGCGAGCTGCCGCGACACCTGCGCAAGCCTGCGCCCGCCGAGACGCCGTTCGAATTCACCATCCGGGATGCGGTGCCGGCCGACCTCCCGTGGGTTCGCGAGATCTACAACCACTACGTCGCGAACAGTACGGTCACGTTCGACGAAGACGCGATGACGTTGCGGGAGTGGAAGTCGAAGTTCGCCTACCTGCAGAAGCTGAACATGCCGTTCATCGTCGCGGTGTCGCCGAGCGGGCAGATCCTCGGGTACGCGCTCGTCTCGCCGTGGAAGCAGAAGCGTGCCTACCGGTTCACGGTCGAGAACTCGATCTACCTGGGCGCGGCATCCACGGGCAAGGGCCTCGGGCCGGTGCTGATGCAGGCACTGATCGACAAGTCGAAGGCGGCCGGCCTCAAAGAGATGATCGCGGTGATCGCCGACAAGGGCGCCGAAGCATCCATCAAGATGCACGAGAATTTCGGGTTCACCGAGATCGGACGGATGGGACGGGTCGGCTACAAGTTCGACCGCTGGCTCGGCACCGTGCTGATGCAGAAGTCCCTCAAATAACGATTTCGCATTCGCCCGCCGTCGCCGTGTGCGATCGGCTAGTCTCCTCGTGACGGGTTCGTTCGGGCATACATGCCCTGGGGGGAATATGCGACGTACGCGCATCATAGCGGCACTGCTTACGATGCCCTTCGTCGCGCTGCTCGCGGCGTGCGCACCCAGCGCGCCGCCTGCCGCCCTCCCCGCCTCGGCGCCCGTCGCCAGCTCGACGCCCACGCCGACGTCGCCTGTCGCGACGGGGCCGACCCTGCGTGTGAACACGACCTGCGACGACCTGGTGCCCCCGGCGATGGTCCAGCAGCTGGCGGGTAAGGCCCTGTCCACGGTGGTGCCGACGGGGACGACCTCGCCGACTTCGTTCGGCAACGCGCGGGTCGGTGCTCTCGAATGTCGGTGGTCAGACGGGGGCACGCCGGGCTTCGATGGAATAGCCCTGTATCTGACGGTCGGCCCAGACGTGACGCGCGACGGCTTCGACTACTATCTCCACGGAGAGAGTGGCGGGGACGCGAAACCGTCCACGGTGGGTCCAGACGCCTATCTCATGTCCCAGGGCGGCACGCCGGTCGGGTTCGTGTTCCTCACCGCGCACTACGGCGTCAGTGCATACGTCTACAAGCCTGCTGCGGTCACGCTCGCGCCGACCGCTGCGTCGACCCTGCTCGAGCATGTGTACGGAATCGTCTCGGCTCTCCCAGCGCCGGCCCCTTTGTGGAGGCCGACCCCGGACCTCCGCGGCACAACAGGCTGTGACGGCCTTGCGACCGCCGGTCAGGTTGCAACAACGGTAGGGCTGGACAGCCCTCGTGTCGTGAAAGACGACGGGGGAGAATACTCGACGTCACTCTTCGACATCGATCGGCAGGTCGGCGGCTACTGGTGCGTTTGGGTGTCCGACACGGGATCCAGCGCATATGCGAGCGTGGCAATACTTCCCGGAGGCGCCAGCTTTGCGCCCAAGGCCAGAGTCGCAGGCTCGCGCGATATCGCAGGGCTCGGCGACTCGGCGTTCGTCAGCCCGGATGGGCGCCTGGACGTGATAGCCGCCAACGGTTGGATTCAGCTGGGGGACCCCGGAGCGACCGAGGAGCAGCTGGTCGCACTCGCTCGCACGGTGCTTCAGAACAACGGTTACCAGGGAGGATGAGCGTCGTGCCGACGATTCATCGAAATGTGCTCGTGAAGCGCGTTTCGGTTATCTGCCTGGCGGCGGGTGTCGCCGCGCTCGCGCTTTCGGGATGTGCCGGATCGGAACCGACGGCCCAGGCCATCCCGGCGGGAGCGGCCTCGGCCACGCCG
This sequence comes from Leifsonia tongyongensis, assembly GCF_010686705.1. Taxonomy (GTDB): domain Bacteria; phylum Actinomycetota; class Actinomycetes; order Actinomycetales; family Microbacteriaceae; genus Diaminobutyricibacter; species Diaminobutyricibacter tongyongensis. The sequence goes on from NZ_JAAGWY010000004.1 coordinate 57,358, forward strand.
ACTGCGTCAGCCCTCGGATCCGACACACCGACGCGGCAAACCCCTGCGGTAGATACGCCGACTCCGCCACTCGTGGAATCGGACGCCCCGCCGCCCGCGCCACCCGTTGCATCCGCGCCCCCCTCTCCGCCCGCGCCGGCGCTTCACGTGCCGACGGCGTGCAAGGCACTCATCCCCCTGTCCGCGATCCTCGACGATGCAGGCGAAACGGTGGATCCGACCGCCTTCGCGCCGGGGCTGACCCCTCCGAGCTTCGCGGACACCTCGAACGGCGCACTCCGGTGCCTGTGGGCCGGCTACGACGTCTACGATCCTGCGACGGCGGCGATCGAGATCAGCATCGTTCCGCGCGTCTCTCGCGCCGTCTTCGACGCGTATCGCGCCGGCATCGGGTGGCCGGAGACCGTATCGTCGGTCGCGCCCGACGCGTACACCTACTGCACGACGGCTGGGCACGTGTGCGGGTTCCACGAGCTCACGCCCGACTACGCGATCGTCGGCTTCGCCTGGAACCTCCACACGAAGCCACCGGAAGGAGTACGGGCGTCTGCGCAGGATCTGCTGCGACGAGTCAACAGCGTCGTCGCCACGCTCCCTGCGCCAAAGCCATAGCGATCAGGCTGACACGCGGACGGCCTGGTCTGCCACGCGACGTTCCGCACTGACTAAGGTGTCGTTCGTGACCACCGTGACCCCCGCGAACGACAAGGCAACCGCATCCGCCGTAGCGACACCGCCGAACCTGCCGCTGCGCAAACGCCCGATCGACATCTTCTTCCTCGTGATGTTCTCGCTGTTCATCGTGACCTGCATCATCAGCGATGCGATTCCGACACTGGGCATTCCACAGACGGCGACGACCCACAACCTGTTCGCGCAATGGAACTACACGTACTCCTCGCAGTACGACCCGCTGTACGAGAATCCGCCGATCTGGCTGCGGTTCATCACCGGCACCTCCGCATTCATCTACCTGCCGTTCTACGTGCTGCTCAACATCTGCCTGGTCAAGGGATACAACTGGATCCAGCTGCCCAGTGTCATCTACGCGACCATGATCATCAGCCTCACGGCCATCCCGATCTTCGGGGTCGAGTTCTTCGGCGACGCCGCCCAGCGCACCCCGCAGCCGATCATCTTCCTGCTCTACAACGGGCCGTACGTGCTGGTCCCGCTGCTGCTGCTGATCCGGATGCGCAAACCGATGCCGTTCACGCGAAAGTTCTGAACCGGCCTGGGAGCTCGGTCAGGCGTGCCTCCCGCCGAGCTCCAGCAGCCCGACACCCCCGATGACGAGCACGATGCCGACGAGCTGCACCCAGGTGAGCGATTCGTGGAAGAACAGCCACGAGATGAGGACGATCAGGACGACGCCGACCGCCGACCAGATCGCGTAGGCGACGCCGAGCGGGACGCCGCGGCTCAACGACTGCGAGAGGGCGACGAACGAGACGATGTAGCCGGCGGCCACGATCAGCCACGCCCACCACTTGGCGTCCTCGCCGGAGGTGAACTTGAGGAACGTCGTCGCAACGACCTCGGTCACGATCGCGATGGCGAGGAATAGGTAACCCAGCATGGACGGTTGCTCCTGTCGTCGGGCGGATGCTCGATCTGGAAACACCGTACCGACCAGGAGGCGAAGTCATGGGCGACATCGACGGGAACGGCGACATCCGCACGAACAACGAGATGGGCGGCGAGCGGCGGGTGCGGCAGCTGAGGGTCGTGGTGGAAGCGGAGGACTACGAGGCGGCGCTTGCGTTCTACCGGGACGTACTCGGACTCCCCGAACAGGAATCGTATTCGGGAGAGGGCGGCGCGCAGGTGGCGATCCTCGACGCCGGACGTGCGACGCTCGAGATCACCAACCCCGCCCAGAAGCGCATGATCGACGAGGTCGAGGTCGGACGACAGGTCGCGCCGCGCATCCGCCTCGCCTTCGAAGTCGCCGACACGGCCGGCGCGACCGAAGATCTGGTGGATGCGGGTGCAGCGCTCGTGGCGCCACCCACCGTTACGCCGTGGCAGTCCCTGAACGCGAGGCTGGACACCCCCGCCGGCCTGCACATCACCCTCTTCGAGGAGCGCGGCGGCGTCGAAAACTGAGCGTTGCCTTTCACCCGGGTTCGGAAACCCCGGGGGTTTGGTTCGCGGTGGCTCGGGCGACCTAGATTGAAACCAACGTCATCGACGGTTCGGACACCCGGGAAACGGGTGATCGGGCCGTGACGAGGCAGATGCGAAAACCGGGGCCGGCAGGGGAGACCTGCCGGCCCCGTCCAACTGTGCTTGTTGGCGTCGCCGGTCCTCGCCCGGCGGCGCGTGGCTTCGCTGTGGCCCGACGCGACGGCCCTTCGCTACGCTGGTTTCTGGCGTCGCCGGTCCCCGCCCGGCGCCGCGTGGCTTCGCTGCGGCCCGACGCGACGGCCCTTCGCTACGCGGTACCGGTGGTAGCTCGATGGTGCTGCTGGCGCGCTGCATGGGAGCGATTCCGGGGAACCGCGGGCTGACGTAGCATCGGGGGATGCAGGATGCGTCACTCGAACGGCCCGCGAAGAACACCCCACTGCTCGCGCTCGCCGGGGTGGTGCACGCGGATGCGGACACGACCTACGCGGTGCTCGCCGAACTCGTCGCACCGCAGGGTGAGGGCGCAACCTTCCTCCGCGACGACGAGACGCGCACGCTTGTCGTGCAAGGCGGCTGGTGGTATCGCGGCGAATACCGTGTGCTCCCCGACGAGGAGGGCGCGCGAGTCGAACACGAACTCGTCAACGTCGCCCGCACCGCTCATTGGGCCGGCCCGATCACCGGCCGCTCCGTGATCGCCGACACGCCCGCCCTGTTCCAGCAGCTCCTCACCGACCTCGTCGCGCGCGTCGAGTAGCCCAGCCGCCGAGCACAGGGTTGTTCCCGTTATGAGTCGCTGATAACGGGAACAGCCCTGTGCTCGGCGGCGTGGGGCTGGAGGGCGGCGCGGGCGGTGCGGGGGCTGCGGTCGTGGCGGTCGTGCGCTCTGTCGAATTCTGTCGGCTGGACGTTGGTCTTGCGGGCGATCAGTTGCTGGAGGGACACCGGCGACAGCTCGAGTCCCGCAGCGACGGCCTCGGCACGCTCGGCGGGGCTCAGTGCGCCGAGGGTGACGGAGGCGAGCCCGCCGATCCCTTCGCGGTGGAGCACGTCGCGGCCGGCGGCAAACGCGTCGACGGCGCCGCGCGAACCGACGACGGTGGTGGCCGACCCGCGCACGGCGTCGGCTTGGTCTTGCCGGCGCCGTTGCGGCCGAGCAGCCCTTAGATGCGGTTCGGCTTCACGGTGAAGCTGACATCATCGATGGCCGTGAAGGACCCGAAGCGCTTGGTGAGTCCGTCGACGCGAATGGCCGGGGCGATGGAGGCCGTGGTGGTCATGCGCTGACCCCTTCTGTGGCGATCGTTGACGAGTTTGTCAATACCCGAAGATCCGCGGATAGTCTCTCCACATGGCTGAACTGCACGAGCTGACCGCCCTCGAACAATGGGAGGAGCTGCAGGCCGGCTCCGTCTCCCCGGTCGAGCTCGCCACCCACTATCTCGATCGCATCGACCGGCTGAACCCTGAGCTGGGCGCCTTCGTCACCGTCACCGCGGATGCGGCGCTCGAGCGAGCTGAGAACGTGGCCTCCTCGGTACCACGCACTGCTCCGCTCTGGGGGCTCCCGTTCGCCGACAAGGACCTGTGGCTGCGCGCCGGCGTGCCCGCCGGGTTCGGTTCGCGGCTGATGGCTGGGTACGTGCCGGACCACTCCGATGAGATCGTCGAGACGCTCGACGCGGCGGGCGGCGTCAGCCTGGGCAAGACGAACGCACCCGAGTTCGGCCTCCCCGCCTACACCGAGAGCCTCGTGGCCCCGCCCGCGCGCAATCCGTGGAGCATCGATCGGGGCGCGGGCGGGTCCAGCGGAGGTGCTGCCGTTGCCGTGTCCGCCGGGCTGCTGCCGTTCGCGCCGGGCTCCGACGGCGGCGGTTCCATCCGCATCCCCGCCGCCGCCTGCGGGCTGGTCGGCCTCAAGCCGACCCGCGGCCTCGTGCCGGCCGGCAGCGGCATCGACTCCCTCGCCGGGCTCGTCGTCGATGGACCGCTGGCGCGGACGGTGGCGGATGCGGCCCTCCTGCTCGACGGGATGATCGCCCGGGTGCACGGCCGCATCGACCACCACTACACGCTCCGGGCACCCGACGACGATGAGGGTCCCCTGCTCGGTGCCGCCATCCGCGGGGAAGGGCGTTACCAGCTCGGCGTGATGACGACCTCCGCCTGGGACGACGCCTACGAGATCACCCTCGACCCGGCGGCGCTCGGCGCGCTCGATGAGGCTGTCCTCGCCTTCGACGCTCTCGGCCACGGGATCGAGCAGACCGCACTCGAACACGACGAGACGTACGCGCCCGCTTTCCGCACGATCTGGCAGGCGGGGGCGGCACGCATCCCGGCGGAGGGCGACGCTCTCGACCTCCTCGAGCCGCTGACCCGCTGGCTCGTCCTGCGCGGGCGGGAGCTGTCGGCCCGCCAGCTGAGCGAAGCGCTCAGCACCCTGACCGCCTTCGAGCGTTCGCTCATCCGCCAGCTCGCCGCGTACGATGCGGTGCTGACGCCGGCCATGGCGATGACCCCACGGCCGCTCGGCTGGTTCGACCAGGAGGACGGCGAGCGCAACTTCGCGCAGCAGGTGCAGTACACGCCGTTCACCTCGATGCTGAACGTGAGCGGCCTTCCGGCGATCGTGCTTCCCGTGTCGCAGACAGGCGACGGGCTCCCGATGGGTGTGCAGCTGATCGGGCGGCCGGGAGGCGAGGCCACGCTGCTGTCGCTCGCCCGGCAGCTGGAGCGGCGCATCCGGTGGGATCGCCGTCACCCACCGGTCTGGTGACGTCCCGGCGTCCGCCCGGTTTCAGGCTTCGGTTAGGTTAGGCATGCCGATACTGAGTGCGAGCGAACTCGCGCTGCTGCCTCTGTGCGCTCGTGGCCGGGTCTTCGTCGAGGTCGATAGCCCAGAGGACTTCGCCCCCGACGCGGTCTCTGCGCCCGCCGCGTTCCGCCTCCGCGCCTCGCACTGACGGGCCCGCACTGACGCGCCCCGCACTGACGCGTTCAGCGCCTTCGCGTGGGCGAGCGTGCCAGTTCCCGTCGAGCGTGCCCGGCACAACTGTCGCACTTGTCTGGAACCGACGGTCTCGGCGCGCGATGCCCGCCCTCAGGCCACGCCGGTGAGCTGCGCCGACAGCGCCCAGAGGTCGCGGCCGAGCTGGGCGTCCTTCGCCTGGGCCCGCACCCGCCCGTTCGCCGCGAGCCGGTCGAAGTAGGTTCCACTCGGTGCCCCCACGGGCGCATCGGCGGCGAGGGCGATCAAGGGGACCGCGCCGGCATCGGCCGGGATTCCGTAGGTGCCCCGGGTCGCCCAGTTGCCGAACCGGATGAGGGCGCTCGACTGCCCGAAACCGGTCACCACGGTTCCCGGATGGAACGAGTAGGCGTCGACGCCGGTACCGGTGAGCCGTTCTGCGAGCTCGCGGATGAAGAGGATGGTGACCAGTTTCGACGTGCCGTACGCACGCCATCCGCCGAGCCACGGCCGTTTCTCCCAGTCGAGGTCGTCCAGTCGCACATGTCCGAACAGGTTCGCCAGGCTCGCAGTCGACACGACGCGGGGGCCGTTCTCCCCGTGGCCGACGGTGTTCGCGGTCTCGATCAGCCTCGGGAGCAGCAGGTTCGTCAGCAGGAAAGGCGAGAGATGGTTGCTCTGGATCGTGCGCTCGTGCCCGTCGACGGTGAGCTCGCGACGAGAGTGCAGGCCGCCGGCGTTGTTCGCGAGCACATCGATGTGTTCGTAGCGCTCGAGAAGGGCGGCGGCCAGGCTGCGCACATCGTCGAGCCGGTCGAAATCAGCGAGGAACGCCGTGCCGCCCACCCGGTCGGCGACGGCCCTGGTCCGCTCGGGGTTGCGGCCGACGATCGCGAGGTCCGCTCCCTGCTCGGCGAGCCGGTCCGCCGCGACCGCCCCGATGCCGGAACTCGCGCCGGTGAGGACGATCGTGCGCTTGCGGGGGCTCACAGGTAGCCGCCTTTCTCGAGGCCGGCCTCGATCTCGAACCTGTTCTTCAGCGGATTACGGCCTGCCGCCAGGTAGAGCAGCGGAAAGAGCATCCCGTACCGCTGCCACTGGCGTTTGTGGACGGCCTCGTGCTCCATCACCTCGTCGTTCACGTTCTGCGCGGTGAGGTAGCAGCCGCCGACGCACGAGCCGCCGCGGCCGAACGACCACGTGGGCAGGCCCCGGAACACGATCAGCCCGGCCCGGCGCTCGATCGGGCCGGTGCTCCAGATGAAACCCCACACCAGACCCACGGCGGTGGCATAGAGGTAGCCGAGGCGGCTGAGCGGGGAGTCGAACAGCAGGTCTTCGAGGGTCTTCACATCACTCCGTCGGTCGTCCGTAGGCCTCGAGCAGACGCAGCCAGACTTCGCTGAGCGTCGGGAACGACGGTACGGCGTGCCAGAGCCGCGAGAGCGGAACCTCGCCGACGACGGCGATGGTCGCGGAATGGAGGATCTCGGCGACATCCGCTCCGACGAAAGTGACGCCGAGAAGCACCTGGCGGTCCTCGTCGACGATCATGCGCGCCTGGCCGACGTAGTCGTCGGCTGCGATGCTCGCTCCGGACAGCCCGCTCATGTCGTAGTCGACGACGCGGATGCGGTGCCCGGCCTTCTCGGCTGCGGCTGCGGTCAGGCCGACGGATGCGACTTCCGGGTCGCTGAAGGTGACTTTCGGGATTGCGGAGTGGTCGGCGGTGGCGACGTAGGTCGACCACGGCTCGGTGGAGAGGGTGCGGCCTTTCGCGCGGGCCGCCATCGCGTCCCCGGCGATGCGCCCCTCGTATTTGCCCTGGTGGGTGAGGAGCACGCGATGTGCCACGTCCCCGGCGGCGTAGAGCCAGTCGATCGGCGACCCGTCCGGGCCGATGACCCTCATCGAGTCGTCCGTCTCCAGCCATTCGCCGGACGGGAGCCCGAGGGTCTCGAGGCCGAGGTCGCTCGTACGCGGATGGCGTCCGACGGCGACCAGTAGTTCGTCGGCTTCGATCGTGTCACCGTTGCCGAGCTCGATGTGTACGACGCCGTCGGCGGTTCGCTCGACACGGCCGACACCGGTGTGGAGGTGCAGCGAGACGCCGAGGTCTTCGAGCGCTTCGGCCACCATCTCTCCGGCGAACGGCTCCTCCTTCGACAGCAGGGTGGAGCGTGCGATGAGGTCGACGTGGGTTCCGAACCCGGCGAACGCAGTCGCGATCTCCACGCCGACGACACCGCCGCCGAGGATGGCCAGGCGGTCGGGCACCTGCTTCACACTCGTCGCGTCGCGGCTCGTCCACGGCCGGCTCTCACGGAGACCGGGCAGATCGGGAAGCACCGCTGCGGAGCCCGTGACCACGGCGACCGAGTGCCGGGCGGTGAGGGTCGTGACCGTTCCGTCGGGACCGGTCACGGTGACCTCGCGCGGGGCGGTGAACATCGCGTGGCCGCGCACGAGGTCGATGTCGGCGCTGCGGAGCCACTCGACCCCGCCGTCGTCCGTCCAGTCGCTCGTCATCCAGTCGCGCCGTCTCAGCACGGCGGCCACATCGAGTTCGCCGGTGATCGCTTCGCGCGCCCCGCCGACTTTGCCCGCCGCCCGCAGGAGTGCACCACTGCGCAGCAGGGTCTTCGACGGCATGCACGCCCAATAGGAGCATTCGCCGCCGACCAGTTCGGCTTCCACGATGACCGTGCGCACTCCACCTTGCGCGGCACGGTCGGCGACATTCTCGCCGACCGTTCCCGCCCCGATCACGATCACGTCGTACTCGGCTGCGTTCATGGGTGCTCCTTCACGGTCTGGATGTCACGGTCTGGATTTCACGGTCTGGATGTCTGGGTCCGGATGGTCACTGTACGCTCGGCGCCCGGGCCGGAGTCCTCGTGTTCAGCGCCCGACGAATTCGGCTTCCGTGCGCTGGAGGAAGGACTCCATGCCGATGCGCGCATCCTCTGTCGCGGCGAGCCTCGAGAGCGCCGGCTGCAGTTCGGACTCGGCTGCAGCGTCGCCGTCGCGGATGGCCCGCTTCGCGTTCGCGAGGGTCGCCTGCACGGCCAGCGGAGCCTGTGCTGCGATCCGCTCGGCGATCGCGAGGGCCCGGTCGAACTGCTGTCCGTCGGGGACGATCTCCTGAACGAGTCCGATGCGGTGGCCCTCGGCCGCGTCGAACCAGTCGCCGGTGAGGATCCAGCGCATCGCATTGCCCCAGCCGACCGCGCGCGGAAAGCGCAGGGTCGCGCCACCGAACGGGAGGATCCCCCTGGTCACTTCGATCTGCGCGAAACGCGTCGATTCCGCTGCCACCGCCACCTCGCTCGCCAGCATCAGTTCGATCCCGAGGGTGAGGCAGATGCCCTGGACGGCGACGACGACCGGCTTGCTCAACTGCTCGCCTGTCACCTGCCACGGGTTGATGCCGCCTTCGGTGACGTAGTCGATGCCATCGGCGCCGATCCGCGGGCCGATGTCTGCGAGGTCGAGCCCGGCGGTGAAGTGGTCGCCGACCGCGTACACGAGGCCTGCGCGGAGCTCCGGGTCGCGCTCCAGTTCCCCGTAGGCGAGCGCCAGCTGGCTGAGCAGTTCGAAGTCGGCGGCGTTGCGCTTGTCGGGCCGGTTGAAGCCGATGAGCAGCACGTGCCCGCGGCGTTCGGTGAGGATCCTCGGTTCGGTCATGATCCGAGGCTACCCTCGCAGGCCCTCGCACTCCCCCAGGCAGCTCAGGGAGCTGCCTGGGGGAGTGGTGCCGTCAATGCGCCGAGTACGCGCAGGATCACCGCGAGGTCGGCCGAGGCCGCATCGAGCGACTCCGGTGCGAACTCGGTCAGCGCGGCTCCGGCGAGTTCGAAGCGTCGGCGCACGGCGCGGATCACATCGCTCAGCTGGTCGGGCTGGATGCCGAAGGGCTCGGGAAAGCCGATGCCCGCGACGGTCCCCGGGTCGAGGACGTCGAGGTCGATGTGGAGGTAGACGGCGGATGCGCCGGTCGCCTCGATGGCAGAGACGACGGACTCCGGGTCGGCCAGGTCGTCGACACTGATCACACGGATGCCCGACGCATCGACGAAGGCGCTCTCGCCGTCGTCGAGCGCACGGGTTCCGGCGAGGATCACGTTCGACGGTGTCACGAGCTCTGCGCCCGTCGAAGCGAGACCTTCGGGCGCATCCCCGAGGAGCGCTCGAAGCACCATCCCGTGGAAGGCGCCGGAGGGCGACGTCGTCGGGTCGTTGAGGTCTCCATGGGCGTCGAGCCAGACGAGAGCTACGTCGCCTGCAGGCCGCGCGGACACCGCGTGCTGCACACTCGCCAGGTCGGCCGCGCAGTCGCCCCCGATGGTGACGACGGGGCTTTCGAGCGCACGCAACTCCGCCATCGCGGCTTCTCGGATGGCGACGAGGGCTGAGAAGCGGTGCACCCCCGTATCCAGGGATTCACCGGCCTCCATCGGAACCTCGACGACGTGCGTGGCCGACGCGGGAAGATCTCCCTGGATCGCCTCCGCCCCGTCGATGAGCCGCATCGCGCGCGACGAACCCGAGCCTTGCCATTGGGGTACCACCAGGAAACGTGCAGCCACGCTCCCAGTCTGCCCTACATGTCGCGGTGGCGCCTCGCCGAAGCGAGGGCATCGCGCAGTTCCGGAGCCGTCAGGCGGGAGCCGTAGGCCGGGGTGTCCTTCTGGTAGCGCCATCCCTCCGCGAGCGGACCGGCGTCCACGACGTCGAATCCGATCGTGTCGATGAAACCGGCGACCGCGGCCTTGGCGGCCTCGTCGTCGCCGGCGATGGCGAGCGCCCTGCGGTTCGGGTCGCCGGCAGGCCGTCCGTCCGCCGTGAGGTCCGCCGCATAGATGTGGTTGAAGGCCTTCACGACGTGTGCACTGGGCAAGTGGGCCTGCAGGAGTTCCGACACCGTGGTTGTCTCGTCGTCGAGCACGGGGAACTGTCCGTCGCGCTGGGGGTAGTAGTTGTCGGTGTCGATCACCGTCTTGCCGTCGAACGCGCCCGCGGGCAGGCTTCCGATGTTCTTGAGCGGGATCGTGACGACCACCAGGTCTGCCGATCTGGCCGTGTCCTCGACCGTCGCCGCGCGGGCGGACGGGCCCAGCTCGTCGACGAGTGCAGCGAGCGTTTCCGGCCCCCGTGAGTTGCTCACGATGACCGTGTAGCCGTATGCCACGCCGAGGCGGGCGAGCTGGCCGCCGATGTGTCCTGCGCCGATGAGTCCGAGAGTCGTCATTGCACCATGCAATCACGATTCATGCATTCAGGATTCGGCGTGCAGTGTTTCCGGAGGTTACGGCGGCGGATGCGGGCGTTGCGCACCGCAGGCACACTGGTTGTCATGTCCGCAGCCCGCTCCCTCGCCGTCGTCGAGGTCACTCGCTTCCGGGCACACGATCCCGCCTACCACGACTACGTACAGGTGCTCATCGGCCGCACGATCGCACGGGCCGAAGAGCTCGGCTGGCAGGTCGACCGCGTCGCGGCCGCAGACCTCGGCCCAGCGTCCCTGCTCGCGCAGACCGACTCGGCCGACGCGGTCGTCATCATGGGCGGCGAAGACATCGCACCGGAGTTCTACGGCGGCCGGGCGGGTTACGAGGGTGAGAGCGCGCACTTCCCTTCCGCAGACGAAGGCCAGGTCGCCCTCGTTCTTCGCGCCCTCGAGCGCGGGACCCCGCTTCTCGGCATCTGCCGAGGACACCAGATCATCAATGTCGCACTCGGCGGCACGATCATCCAGCACCTCGGTGATGCGACGGTGCACAAGAACCACGGCGCTCCGATCGCGGAGATCATGTCGTCGCACGGCGTCGAGCTGGTCCCGGGGAGCGCCGTCTCAGACCTGCTCGGCGCGGAGCGGGTGCAGGTCCAGAGTGCTCACCACCAGGCGATCGACACGCTGGGTGAGGGACTCGTGGTAGCCGGCCGCACGCCCGAGGGCGAGATCGAAGCGATCGAGCACACGCAAGCGCCCATCGTCGGCGTCCAGTGGCATCCGGAAGACCCGGGTGCGCCCGCGGGCCAGCTCGCCGCACTCCTCTCATCCCTCGAGCGCGTGCCGGCCGGCGTGCGCGTCGCCGCCTGACCCCGCAACAGCGACCGGATGCACGCCCTCAGCCGTCGACGGGCCAGGCCTGCTCTCCGAGCAGCGGCACGAAACTGACGGCGCCGAGATTCTCCTCGCGCAGGTGGCCGTGCGAATCGAGTGTGAAGGCGGCAAGATGCTGTGCGCCTCGCGGGGAGCCGATCGGCATCACGATCCGGCCGCCGGGGGCGAGCTGTTCCACCCAGGCCCGGGGAACGGACGGTCCGGTCGCCGCGGCGAGCACGGCGTCGTACGGGGCTCCGTCGGGCCAGCCGAGCGAGCCGTCGCCCTCGACCACCTCGACGCGGTAGCCGAGCCGTTCGAGACGCTCCGCCGCACTCGCGGCGAGGCGTGGCTGCCGCTCGATGCTGACGACCCGGTCGGCCAGCTCCGCCGCCACCGCTGCCGCATAACCGGAGCCGGTCCCGACGTCGAGCACCGTATCGTCCGGGCCGATGCGCGCGCTCTCGACCATGAGGGCGACGATGTAGGGCTGCGAGATCGTCTGCCCCTCTGTCAGGGGGAGCGGCCGGTCGTCGTAGGCGTAGTCGACGATTCCGGGGGGAACGAACTCGTGCCGCGGCACGCGGGCCATCGCATCGAGGACCCGTGGATCCCCGATCCCGCGTGGGATCAGCTGGCGCTGAACCATCCGGCGTCGAGCTTCATCGAATGCCGTGAGATCCTCCCTTCATCGATTAGACCACCGGTCCACCGAATCGGAAAGGACTCAGCCCGCGACGGCCGGCCGCGAGAGCCTCAGCCCGCGATGGCCGGCCCCGAGAGCCTCAGCCCGAGACGGAGACCGAGGCCTGGCGTGATGAGAGCCCGGCACGCGCCGTCTCCAGTGCCTCCCGTCCGGCCCCGACCGCCTCGAGGGCGAGCAGTCCGGCGCCGAGGATCGGCGCTGCAGTGACCAGCTCGATATGGGCGCGTGGAGCACGCGCTGCGAGCCCGCGCTCGATCCCGGACAGGAGCCGCTCGTCGCGCGCGCCGATCACGCCGCCGCCGAGCACCAGTGGCGTCGGCCGGTCGAGCAGTCCGAGCTTGCGCAGCGTGGCTTCGGCGAACACGACGATCTCCTCCGCCTGCCGGTCGACGAGTCGCCCCGCAATGGCATCGCCTTCTCGCGCCGCCCGGAACACCACCGGGCTCAGGGCCGACAGCTCGGCGTTCGGGAGACGCCCGAAATGCATTGCTTCGATCACCGCCTGGACGTCGGCGAGGCCGAATGTCTCGGGAACCGCTTCGACGAGGGATGTGGCGGGTCCACGACCGTCGACGGCGCGCGCCGCGTGCCAGAGCGCCTTCTCGCCCAGGTGCCAGCCGCCGCCCCAGTCGCCCGAGATCATCCCCAGTGACGCGTACCGCACGACCGCACCGTCGGCGCGGACACCGACGCAGTTGATGCCCGTGCCGCAGACCACGGCCACCGCATCGGCCTCGTTCGTTCCCGCGCGCAGCAGGGCGAACAGGTCGTTCTCGACGATCGCTGGTCGCCCCGTCGCACCGGATGCCCAGGGAAATGCGCTGATCGAACGGGAGAACGCCTCCACCTCCGCCGGCAGGTCGAGACCCGAGAGGTAGATGTTCGACTGCACGATCGGCCGGCCCCCGGTCTGCTCGACGATCTCGTTGGCGAGCCCGTCGATGAGCGCGATGGTCGCGTCGACGCCGATGATGTGGGGGCTCGAGGTCGCAGCACGCGCGCTCGCCAGCACGTTGCCTGCGAGGTCGAGAGCGACCGCATCCGTCTTCGAGCCGCCGCCGTCGACGGCGAGCACGACGCCGTCGCGGGGGTACCCGCCGCTCATCGCGCCCACGCCAGGTGCTCGCGGTTGCGGTCGATGAGCAGGTCGGTGAGCTTCTCGGCTTTGTCGTACTGCCCGACCAGCGGATGCGCGAGCATCGCCCGTACCACCCGGTCGCGTCCTCCGTGCACGGCCGCGTCGAGGGCGAGCCGCTCATAGCCCGCGACATGGACGACCAGGCCGGCGATATCCGCCGGGAGCGGCTCGATCGGCAGTGCGGTGAGCCCGTCCGCGCCCACGACCGCGGGAACCTCGATCACGTGGTCGTCGGGCAGGAACGGCAGCGCACCGTTGTTGCGGAGGTTCACGATCTGCGTGTCGCGGCGGTCCGACGTCAGGGAGGCGAGCAGGTCGACAGCCGCCTCCGAATAGAAGGCGCCGCCGCGCTTGGCCAGCGCATCCGGTTTCGTGTCGACCGCAGGGTCGGCGTAGAGGTCGAGCAGCGCGCGTTCGACCTCGAGAACGGCCTCGGCGCGTGTGGGGGAGCCGAGCTGTTCGCGCAGGACCTCGTCGTGGGCGTAGTAGTAGCGCAGGTAGTACGACGGCACGGAGTCGAGCAGCGTGATCAGCGATGCGGGAAGCTCGATCTCCTCGGCCAGCGTGCCGAGGTGGTCGCCGATCAGGCCGGGCAGCGCGTCATGCGTCCCGTTCTCGTCGGTCACGTAGGCCGCGCGTTCCCAGGTCAGGTGGTTGAGCCCGACGTGGCCGAGGCTGATCGCGGTGTGGTCGACGCCGAGCAGGCTCGCGAACCGGCGCTGGAATCCGATCGCGACGTTGCAGAGGCCGACGGCGCGGTGGCCCTCCTGGAGAAGAGCGCGCGTGACGATCCCGACCGGGTTGGTGAAGTCGACGATCCACGCATCCGGTTTCGCGTGCGCACGCACCGCTTCGGCCACCCGGAGGACGACCGGAACCGTGCGCAGCGCTTTCGCGAACCCGCCGGGGCCGGTGGTCTCCTGCCCGATGCAGCCGCACTCGTGCGGGAAGGTCTCGTCGCCGTGGCGTGCGGCCTGGCCTCCGACGCGCAGCTGGATGAGCACGGCATCCGCGTCCGACACCCCGGCGACGAGGTCGCCGGTCGGCACGATGCGCCCGGTGTGGCCGGCCGCGCGGAACATGCGCTCGCTCATCCCTCCCACGAGGCGGAGCCGTTCGGGGTCGGTGTCGACCAGCCACAGCTCTTCGATGGGGAGCAGGTCGCGCATACGGGCGAACCCGTCGATGAGTTCCGGGGTGTAGGTGGAACCTCCCCCGACGACAGCGAGTTTCACGGCTATCCCTTCACGCCGGTCAGTGTGATGCCCTCGACGAAGACGCGCTGGGCGAAGAAGAAGATGAGGACGACGGGGACCGTGACGAGGATGGTCATGGTCATCGTGAGCCCCCAGTCCGTCCCGTGCACCCCGCGGAACGACGCCAGGCCGTAGGCGACGGGCCAGTTGTCCGCGTTCTCCGAGGTGTAGAGCAGTGGGCCGTAGTAGTCGTTCCACGAGTTGAAGAACATGAAGATCGCCGTCGCCGCGATGCCCGGCTTCGCCATCGGGATCATCACGCGCCAGAGCACACCGAACTCACCGCAGCCGTCGATGCGCGCGGCGTCGGCGTATTCGCTGGGGATCGTCAGGAAGAACTGTCGCAGCAGGAAGATCGAGAACGCGTCACCGAGCAGGTTGGGCAGGATGAGCGGCCAGAGCGTCCCGGTCAGGTTCAGCTGCGACCACATCACATAGATGGGGATGGCCGTGACCTGCGGCGGGAGCAGCATCGCGATGATGATCGCGGTGAAGAGGACGTTCGCGCCGCGGAACTTGATCTTCGCGAGCGCGTACGCCGCCGGGACGGACGAGAGCAGCATGAAGGCGGTAGCGAGCACGGCATACAGCGCCGAGTTGCCGAACCACTGCAGCAGCGGGACGGTCTGGAACACGGTGAGGTAGTTGCTCCAGACGAACGGCTGCGGCCACAGGGAGGCCGTGAGCGTCTGGTCGCTCGACATCAGCGAGGTCAGCACGACGAAGACGACTGGTGCGATGAAGATCACGGCGAGCGCCACCAGCACCGTGTGTTCGGCGATCCAGCCCAGGAGGCGACGCCCGCGCAGAGGCGGAGTGCGTCGCTTCGGGGCCGGTGGCGCCGGCGGCTGGGCGGGTTTCGCGGTGAGCGTTGCGGAGGTCATTGTGCGCCTTCGGGGGTGAACGCCTTGAACCGGCGGAGCAGGAGGATGAGGATCGCGCTGGACACGAGGAACAGGATGACCGCGAGAGCCGACGCGTAGCCGAGCTGGTACGTGCTGAAGCCGCGGACGTAGAGCCATTGCGTGTAGGTGAGAAGCGACTGGTCGGGGTAGCCGATGTTGTTGCCGATGCCTTCGCCGACGACGGCCTTGCCTGACGCCACACCGGACGCGACCGCCGCCTCGGTGAAGTACTGCACTGCCGCGATCACCCCGGTGATCAGGGCGAACAGCAGTACCGGCGAGATGCTGGGCAGCGTCACGTACCGCACCTGTTGCACACCGTTGGCGCCGTCGAGCGCCGCTGCCTCGTACTGTTCGCGCGGCACGTCGAGGAGCGCTGCCAGGAAGATGATCATGATGTCGCCCATGACCCAGATGCCGAGCAGCACCAGCGACGGCTTCGACCAGGCGGGGTCGTTGAACCACAGCGGACCCTGGATGCCGAACACTTTCAGGATCTGGTTCACGGGGCCCGTGCCCGGGTTGAACAGGAAGACGAAGGCCACCACGCTCGCGACCGGAGGCACCAGCGCCGGCAGGTAGAAGATCGTCCGCCAGGCGCCGGACGCCTTCTTCGCCCGCGCGAGGAGCCCGGCGATCAGCAGCGCGAAGACGAGCTTCGCGGGCACCCAGAACACGATGAACCACAGCGTGTTGACGGTGGCCGTCCACACGTTCGGGTCCTGGGTGAACAGGTAGACGTAGTTGCGCAGGCCGATCCACTGCGGCGCCGACACGAGGTCGAATCGCGTGAACGAGTAGTACACGGATGCGATCAGCGGGTAGACGAAGAAGATCAGCAGGCCGAGGAGCGCAGGGGCGAGGAGCGCGAGCGTCGCCAGCTTGCGCTTCCTCCTCGCCCGCGAGGAGCGGCCGGTGGTGGCCGGCCGCCCCCCGCGTGTGGTGGTGGAGGTCACGTCACGGACCCGAGACGAGTGCGAGCGCGTCGTTGATCTGCTTGTCGACGCTCTTGAGTCCGGCCTGGACGTCGCCGCCTTCGCTCTGGTACTTGTTCCACCAGTCCTGGAAGGACTGCTGGTAGCCGGCGCCGAGCGGGCTCGCCGGGGTGGTGGAGACGTTCTTGTTCGCGGCGACGTCGAGGAACGTCTTGTACTGGTCGGACACCTGGAGGTCGGGGGAGTTGAGCGCGTCGTTCGTGGTCGGCACGTTCTTGAGGCCGTTCGCGAGCTTCACCACGGCACCCGTATCGGTGGTGAGGTACTTCAGGAGCGCCCACGCCAGCTCCGGGTTCTTCGAGCCCTTCGAGATGCCGATGATGTTGCCGGTCATGTAGCCGCCGCCGTACAGGTCCGTGTGGTTGTCCGCGGTCGGGAAGGGCGCCGTCCCGTAGTGGAGGCCCTTCGCCTGGTCGTCGATGAATGCGGTGCGGTACTCACCGTCCATGTTCATGGCGACCTTGCCCTTCTGGAAGGCGTTGTCGGCCGAGAACTCCTGGCCGAGGCCCGAGGTGAAGGTGTTCAGCTTGTCCCAGCCGATCTTGTCGACGAAGGCCTTCTGCCAGTTGATGAGCTCGGTCCAGCCCGGCGAGGAGCTGATGGCACTGGTGCCGTCGGCCTTCAGCCACTCGGCGCCGGCCGCGGGGCCGTAGTGCGCCGCCGCGTTCTCGTACCAGCCCATGGTCGGGTTGAAGCCGAGGGTCTTGATCGAGCCGTCCGGGTTGTAGGTGGTCAGCTTCTGGGCCATGGACTCCAGCTCGGAGAGCGTCTTCGGCGGTGCGCTGAATCCAGCCGCGCTGAGCAGGTCCTTGTTGTAGTAGAGGCCGTAGACGTCGGCGAGCATGGGCATCGAGCAGCGGTTGCCCTCGAACTCGGTGTAGCTCTTGACGGTCGGCGAGAACTGGCTCATGTCGATCTTGTCGCGCGCGATCACCTTGTTGAGACTGCGGAACGCACCGGTCGAGCAGAAGTTGCCGACGATGTCGGTCGAGTAGGACAGTCCGACGTCGACCTTGCTGCCGGTTGCGATCGCCTTGCGGAGTTTCTCGTCGTCCTGGCCCGAGTGCACCTGGACCTTGATCTTCGGGTACTTCTTCTCGAAGTCGTCGACGACGGACTGGATGACCTTCGCCTCGCGGTCCGAGAAGAAGTGCCAGAACGAGACGGTGCCCGAAAGATCGGACGGCGTCGTCGACTCGAAGGCCGTGCTGCTGCCTCCGCCGGAACACCCGGCGAGGGTCAGTGCCGCTGCCGCGGTGACCGCGACGGCGGCGATGATGTGACGGGAACGGTGTTTCACTGTGTCTTCCTCACTGTTCTTGTTTGTTGGCCGGTGCCCTTCGGTGCTTCTTCGACGCTGGCGAGGCACGGCCGGCTGTTGTTGGTGCGGTGCAGGACGGTCAGGCTGTGATGCGGCTGACCTCGGAGAAGAGCGAGTTGCGGACGTCGGCGAGCAGGTGCTCGCGCGCTCCGCGGAGTACCGGATGCTCGGCCACGCCCGTAGCGACGATGGTGGCTGTCCAGCGGGACGCTCGCCGAACGTGGTGTCCGACGAGTTCGGCGAGGCGGTCGCCGCCCGCGCGGCCGGTGGGGCCGCCCAGCACGACGAGTTCGGGATCGAGGAGGGCCAGGACCGGGATGACTCCGACCGCGATGCGCGGCGCCAGGTCGTGGAGGACCGCCTCGCGCTCGGGAGCCGTCGCGATCGCCTCGACGAGTGCCGCGTAGCCGCGACCGCGCAGCCCGTGGGACCGTGCGATGCGCGCGACGCTCGGGCCGCCGATCAGGTCCTGCAGGTCGGCAGCCTCGGGGTCGAGCGCTCCGGCGGATTTCGGAGTCGGGAGGTATCCGATCTCGCCGGCGCCTCCGGATGCGCCGCGATGCACGACGCCGCCCTGGTCGATGGACAGTCCGAGTCCGTCGCCCATCCACAGCAGTGCGAACCCGCTCGAATCCTCGCCGGCGCCCTCCGAGCGCTCCGCGAGCGCGGCGAGGTTCACGTCGTTGTCGATGTGCACCCGGATGCCCAGCGCCTCTTCGAGGTGACGGCGGATGCCTTTGCGCGGCCAGCCCGGAAGGGTCTCGACGAAGCTCAGCTCGTCGGTGCGCGGATCGAGGGCGCCCTGCACACCGATGCTCACGGCCTGCACCGCGCTGGAGGTGACACCTGCTGCGTCGCAGGCTGCGTCGATGGCGGTCCGCACATCCGTCGCCGCGGAGCGTTCACGCGCGGACCGCGACAGTGTCAGGCTGATCGTGGGATGCTCGTGGCCGCTCGCGTCGACGACGGTGGCCCGCATGACCTGGTAGTTGATGTCGATGGCGACGCCGAGCACGCGATCGGTGCGCACGGCGTAGCTCGCCGCGTTCGGTCCGCGTCCACCGGACACTTCACCGACGGCGTGGATCAGCCCCGCCGTTTCGAGGCGGGCGACCATCTGGGCCGCCGTGGGCTTGGAGAGGCCGGAGAGCTCGCCGATCCTGGTGCGCGTGAGGACTCCGTGCTCGAGCAGGAGGGCGAGCGCGGTGCGGTCGTTGGTCTCACGAAGCCACGACGGTGTCCCGCGTACCGGTTTCGGACTCACTCTCCGCACATCCCTTCGTTGGAACGACTGCATTCATTGGAACGACTGTGTCCAGAATGTATCAGGAAAGTTTCTTAATAGTAAAGATGATGTTCGAACACGACCCGCGACCCGGTGAGGGGTGCCCGGTCAGGGGTGCCCGGTCAGGGGTGCCCGGTCAGGGGTGCCCGGTCAGATCGAGCGGGCGTGGTCGGCCAGGCGGTCGAACGCGGCGTCGAGGTCGGGGTCGACACGCTGTCGCGCGGGGTCGGCGAGATACCAGTCGACGATCTCACCCGCACCGTGTGCGAAGGCGACACGGGTCTGGAATTCCGGCACCAGGGACTTCACCTTGCTGTTGTCGAACACCATCGAGTGGGCTTTGTCGCCGATGAGACCCGGACCGAGTGCGGGCACAGCGGCCGCGATCGTCTCCGAGGCGACGTGCACGAGGTCGGCTTCGACGCCGAGCCCTTCGGCCAGCCAGCAGTAGATCTGGTCCCACGTCGGCGCCTCGTCGGACGTGATGTGGAACGAGTCGCCGACGGCCTCGGGGCGACCCAGGAGACCGACGAAGGCGACGGCGAAGTCGGTGTTGTGCGTGATCGTCCAGCGGCTCGTGCCATCGCCGTGCACGATGACGGGGGCGCCGCGGCGCATCCGCTCGAGGTCGGTCCAGTGACCGCTCGTCGGGATCATGGTGCGGTCGTACGTATGGGACGGCCGGACGATCGTCATCGGGAACCCGCGCTCGCGGTAGGCCTCGACGAGGAGGTCCTCGCTCGCGATCTTGTCGCGCGAGTACTGCCAGAACGGATTGCGCAGGGGAGTGGACTCGACGACAGGGACCCGTGCAGGCGGCTTCTGGTAGGCCGACGCCGAACTGATGAACACGTAGTGCCCGACGCGGCCCTCGAAGAGTTCGAGGTCGGTGCGGATGTGCTCGGGAGTGAATGCGAGGAATTCGGCGGCGACATCGAAGCTGCGTTCTCCGAGGGCGGCGTGCACGCTCTGCGGATCGCGGATGTCCGCGTGCAGCTCCTCCACCCCGCTCGGGAGCGGCCGGTTCGTCGGACGTCCCCGGGTGAGCACAGTGACTTCGTGCCCCTTCTCGACCGCCCTGGCGACACACGCCGAGCTGATCACTCCCGTTCCCCCGATGAAAAGCGTCCGTGTCGCGGCCATGCGTCCGACTCCTTCTCTCCCCATACCGATTCAGCGTAGCCCCGACGCATCCCGCGTCGCGCCCCAGAAGCGACGGCGGTACTCGGTCGGGGTCACCGCGTACAGGGCGCGGAAACGACGGCTGGCGTAGTTCGGGTCTACCCAGCCCACCGTACGCCCGATCCGGGAGATCGGGAGGTCGGTCTGCACGAGCAGCCGTGCCGCAGCCTCGCCGCGGAGCTGGTCGAGCCACGCCATCGGTGAGATCCCGACCTGGCTGCGGAAGGACCGCTGGAGGTGGGGTGCCGAGATCCGCGTCGCCTGCGCCAGTGCTGGGACGGTCCAGGGGCTGTCGAGCCGGTCGGCGAGAAGCGCCATGGCCTCACGGACGAACGGGGACGGCGCACGAGCATCCGCCGGCGTGCCGGAGAACTCCGCGTCGACCAGTTCGGCGAGGATGCACGTCGTCAGCCCCAGCAGGGACGGGCGGCGACGCGGGCTGGGCAGCGCTTCCAGCTGGCCGAGCCACTCGGATGCCCGTTCCAGCGCATCCGGCGAGATCGACGCGGTCGTCGCGCCTCCCCGCAGGAGCGCGGAGGA
Source organism: Leifsonia tongyongensis (assembly GCF_010686705.1). GTDB lineage: Bacteria > Actinomycetota > Actinomycetes > Actinomycetales > Microbacteriaceae > Diaminobutyricibacter > Diaminobutyricibacter tongyongensis. Next base: position 77,896 of record NZ_JAAGWY010000004.1, read on the forward strand.
GAGCGAGGGATGCTCCAGGATCCAGGACAGATCGCGGTGCAGCAGTTCGGGTGCGACGTAGAGATTCACGACCGTCAGCGGTTCCAGCCGTTCGTAGGCGTGCCAGCTTCCGGGCCTGACCAGCACGACCGAGCCGCGCTCGACCAGCTGGGTACCGTCGGCCGCGCGATGGTGCGCGCGCCCCTCCGTCACGAAGGCGATCTCGATGAAGTCGTGCGTGTGCTCCCCGACGTCGTGCGTGACCTCGACGCGGGCGGCGCCGACCTCCTCGTCGGGCGCGACGAAGACGTCGCGACGCCGGTACAGTTCCATCCACCGCTCCCGTCAGATGCGTAATCGTGCTAGTAGTCGGTCGCATCGTACTACGGGTGGACCGGCGCGCCGATGAAGAATCGAGTGCGAGCATCCGCCGCATTCTCTTCCCGAAAGGTGCGAACCATGGCCAGTGCCGATCTCGTTTCGACCCCGTTCCTTCTCGACGCCGACCTCGTATCGTCCTATCGACGCGACGGGTTCGCCCACATCCCGTCGGTGCTCACGATCGACGAGGTCGACCGGTACCGTGAGGCGGCTGCGCGGCGCTACGACGCCGACACCGGGCTGGCGTACGCCGGCAACATCTTCCGCCAGATCATCCAGGTCTGGAAGACGGACGACGTGCTTCGCGAGCTCACCTTCAACGCCGACCTCGCATCCATCGCGACGCAGCTCGCAGGGGTGCCGTTGCGCCTCTGGCACGACCAGCTGCTGGTGAAGGCGCCGCACAACGGAGCGAAGACCGAGTACCACCAGGATGCCCCGTACTGGCCGCACGAGAACGCGCGGCACAGCCTGTCGGCGTGGATCGCGCTGACCGACGTGACGGTGGAGCGCGGCTGCATGACGTTCATCCCGGCCCAGCAGGATCGCCACGACATCCGGGCGATCGACCTGACCGGAGGCACGGACCTCTTCAGCGCAGCGCCGGACCTCGTCTGGGAGCCGCGCGTCACGATCCCGCTCCGCGCCGGCGACGTCACATTCCACAACGGGTATACGCCCCACACGGCCAACGCGAATGACACCGACGAGTTCCGCTGGGCCCAGGTGAACATCTACGTGGATCGCGCTGTGACGTTCAGCGGTGGTGAGCATCCGGTCACCGACGGGCTCGGCCTCGCACGGGGCGACCGGCTGCCGGACACAGAGTTCCCGCCGCTCCCGCGGTAGGGACGGGTGAAAAAGTGCCCCCAGTAGGATTTGAACCTACGGCCTTCTGCTCCGGAGGCAGACGCTCTATCCCCTGAGCTATGGGGGCCAGGAGTGCGAGCACTAGGTTAGCATCACTGCTTGGGCAGGTTGTCCAGTACGTTCTGCATGAGCGGTGCCGCATCGCCGGGCTCCTGGAACGCCGGTGAATTCGCGACGACCCAGTAGGCGCCGGTGAAGATCTGCACCTCGCCCTTGGCGCCGCGCATCGCGAAGTAGCCTTCGACCTGCGGCGGGATTCCGTACGTCGGCACCGGCTGGCTGTTGGTCACCGCCGTGTTCTTGAGCCCGTCCAGCTCGCTCGCCGGCGGCTTTGCGACCGCGATCTCGATCACGTCGCCGCTCGTCTGGTTGAGCCAGCCGCACGCCACGCCCTGGTCGGCGACGACGGAGGCCTCGAGGGATCCGGACGTCGGCGCGTAACCGGGATCGGCGCCGAAGTTGGGGTTGTACGCGTAGACCTGCTGGGGTGTGACGATCTGGTCGCACGTGAGCGTCACGGGCGTCGGCGGATCGGACGGCGTGGGAGTCGGCGTCGGAGTGGGCGTCGCCGACGCTGTCGGGGTGGACGATGCGGCGTTCGTCGCCGTTGCCGCCGGCTTGGCCCCGCCTGCGCAGGCGCTGAGGGCTATCGTGCCGGCCACGACCAGGAGGACAGCGCCCGTTCGAGCGAGACCTGTGAATCGATTGCGGGTCGGTTCAACCATGTCGGGAGTTTCCTTGTGCGATGCGGATGTGCGGAATGGTCTGGTGAGTCGCGCACCGTCGCGCGTCTCCGCGACCTTATCAAGCGCGGATGGGTGCAACCGACCAGACACCGGCTTCGTTGCGGAATCGATGCGCCGGACTCTCGCCGGGCCCACAGTCGGCGCCCGGTAGAATCGGTCCCTGTGACTCCAGCCGACCTTTCCGCCTCCCTGCTCGACATCGTGACCGCGATCGTCGACCGGCGACGCGCGGCCGAGCCCGGCTCCGCGCCCGTCGTCCTGTCCATCGCCGACGTTCCCCTCGAGCGTCCGAAGAACCGCGAGCACGGCGACTGGGCCTCGAACGTCGCGATGCGGCTTGCGAAGCCGCTCGGCGTCAACCCGCGTGAGCTCGCGTCGGAGATCGCGGAGGCCGCATCCGGGATCGACGGCGTCGCGTCCGCCGAGGTGGCCGGCCCCGGCTTCATCAACTTCCGGCTCGACGCGGCCGCCGCCGGGCAGCTCGCCCGCACGATCGTCGACGCCGGCGAGTCCTTCGGCAACGGATCGATCTACGACGGCATCCCCATCAACCTCGAGTTCGTGTCGGCGAACCCGACCGGCCCCATCCACATGGGCGGCGTCCGCTGGGCGGCCGTCGGCGACAGTCTCGCCCGCATCCTGGCAGCCGAGGGGGCGGATGTGACGCGCGAGTACTACTTCAACGACCACGGTTCGCAGATCGACCGGTTCGCCCGCAGCCTTCTCGCCGCGTACCTCGGCGAGCCCACCCCGGAGGACGGGTACGGCGGAGCGTACATCGGCGACATCGCCGCGCAGGTGGTCGAGCGTTTCGACGGCGACCTCGCGAGCCTGCCGCGCGACCAGCAGCAGGAGGTCTTCCGTTCGATGGGCACCGAGCTCATGTTCGGCGAGATCAAGTCGAAACTGCACGGGTTCGGCGTCGACTTCGACGTGTACTTCCACGAAGACTCCCTGCACGAGTCCGGCGCCGTCGAGCATGCGATCGAACGCCTCCGTGAGCAGGGTCACATCTTCGAAGAGGACGGCGCGGTGTGGCTGCGCACGACGACGTTCGGCGACGATCGCGACCGAGTGATCATCCGCAGCAACGGGGAGCCCGCGTACATCTCGGGCGACCTGGGCTATTACCTGAACAAGCGCGAGCGCGGCTTCGAACAGAACCTGATCATGCTCGGTGCCGACCACCACGGCTATGTCGGGCGCCTGATGGCGGCGGTCGAAGCTTTCGGCGACACGCCCGGGGTGAACCTGCAGATCCTGATCGGCCAGATGGTCAATCTGCTGCGCGACGGCGAGCCGGTGAAGATGAGCAAGCGCGCCGGGACGATCGTCACGCTCGACGACCTCGTCGACGCCGTCGGTGTCGACGCCGGCCGGTACGCGCTGGTGCGGTCGTCGAGCGATTCGCAGCTCGACATCGACCTCGACCTGCTCAGCAAGCGCACCAACGAGAATCCGGTCTTCTACGTGCAGTACGCGCACGCCCGCACCCGTTCCGTCGCGCGCAACGCCGAGACCGGCGGCGTCGACCACAGTGCTTTCGCGCCCGAACTGCTCACCCACGAGACGGAGTCTGCGCTCCTCGGCGCCCTCCAGGAGTTCCCGCGGGTGGTCGCCCTGGCGGCCGAGCTGCGCGAGCCGCACCGTGTCGCCCGGTACATCGAGGAGGTCGCCGGCCTCTACCACCGCTGGTACGACTCGACCCGGGTGATCCCCTTGGGCGACGAGCCCATCACCGACCTGCACCGCACCCGCCTGTGGCTGAACGACGCCACCGGCCAGGTGATCCGCAACGGGCTCGGCCTCCTCGGAGTGTCCGCGCCCGACCGCATGTGAGGATGCTGCGATGACGGACGCGACCCAGCCGACCGAACCGCTCGCCCCATCTCCCCCTGCCCAGCCGTTCGTGCCCGAACCCCGAAGGCGGAGGCGCGGGCTCCGGGCGATGCTGTGGATCGGCATCTCCATCGTCGTGCTCCTCGTGCTCTATTTCGTCGCCGACGGTGTGGCCCGTGCGTACGCGGAGGGCCGTGTGAAGGCCGAGATCGAGCAGAACCTGCCCGATGTCGTCACGGGCGACGTCACCGTGCACATCGGCGGCGTGTCCGTGATCGCCCAGTACCTGTCCGGAACGTTCGAGAAGGTCGAACTGGATGCGCCCCAGCTGACCGTCCAGTCGATCCCGTTGTCCGCATCCGTCGTCGCGAACGGGGTTCCCGTCGACCTGACGAAACCGGTGTCCGCTTTGACAGGGACGATCACCATCAGCCAGTCGTCCGTCAACTCCCTGCTGCGCCTGCCGGGTGCCACCGGGGACGTCACCCTCGGCGAGGGCACGCTCCAGTACGACGGGAGCACGACGGTGCTCGGTCTCCCGATCGGCTACAAGGTGACCGTCGAGCCGACCGCCGACGGCGACTCGATCCTGCTGAGGCCCACCAAGGCGGAGGTGACGACAGGTGGGGGCAACCTCGATCTCTCGCGCCTGCTCGGCACCGTCGTCGGCTCGAAGCCGCTCTCGGTCTGCGTCGCCCAGTACCTGCCCGCCGGTGTCAAGGTCGACGACGTCACCGTCAATCCGGGCGCGGCGACCATCCACCTGTCCGCCCAGGATCTGGTGCTCTCGCAGTCGACGCTCGCGACCAAGGGCACCTGTTCGTAACGAAGTCGAAGCCGGTCGCCGAACATCGCTAGAATTCCGGTACCACGCGCTTGACGCGTCTGTTCTCCATTGGCTTCAGGGACCAAGCCGGGTCCGCTCGCCCCGAGAGACCCCCACTCGTCCCGACCCGTGAGGTTTTCCCCGTGGCCCCGAACCCGCTCGCACCGCACTGGCTGGTCGTCCCCGACGACGCCAACGCGCTCTCACCCGAGCTCTGGTCCCGGACCGTGACCCGGTCGAGCGGCGAACTCACTGTCGGCGGGGTCGGCGTCGGCGAGCTCCAGAGCCGCTACGGAACGCCGCTCTACGTGGTCGACGAGCTCCACGCACGAGAGCGGGCCGCCGAGGTCCGCGACGCCTTCACAACGGCATTCGCGCGGGTCGGGTCGGCGGCGAAGGTCTACTACGCGGGCAAGGCCTTCCTCAGCATCGAGATCGCGCGGTGGATGACCGAGGCCGGCCTCAACATCGACGTCTGCAGCGGCGGCGAACTCGCGGTCGCGCTCGCGGCGGACGTCGACCCCGGGCGCCTCGGATTCCACGGCAACAACAAGTCGGTCGGCGAGATCGACCGCGCGGTGTCCGTCGGCGTCGGCGCCATCGTGATCGACAGCGTGCAAGAGATCGAGCGGGTGGCAGAGGCTGCAGCACGGCACGGGCGGGTGCAGCGGGTGCGGCTGCGCGTGAACAGCGGCGTCCACGCCCACACCCACGCCTTCCTGGCGACAGCGCACGAAGACCAGAAATTCGGCATCGCGCTCGGTGACGCGGCGGATGCCGTTGCGCGCATCCGCTCGAATCCCGGCCTCGACTTCGTCGGGCTCCACTGCCATATCGGGTCGCAGATCTTCGGCTCGGACGGGTTCGCGGAGTCGGCGGCGCGGCTCCTGGCCGTTCACGCCGAACTGCTCGCCGAGGGTCCGGTGCCCGAACTCAACCTCGGCGGCGGATTCGGGATCGCCTACACGACCAGCGACGACCCGTCCCCGATCGGAGAGCTCGCGGACCGCATTGCGGATGTGGTGGCGGCCGGATGCGCGACCCTCGACATCCCCGTGCCGGTCGTCGCCTTCGAACCGGGCCGGGCGATCATCGGCACCGCCGGGTTCACTCTCTATACAGTCGGCACGACCAAGGATGTCCTCGTCTCGACCGGCGACGAGGGGGTCACCGCGGTCCGGCGCTATGTGAGCGTCGACGGCGGCATGAGCGACAACGCGCGCCCCGCACTCTACGGCGCGGACTACGCCGTGCGCATCGCCGACCGGGTCAGCGACGCGCAGCCGGAGCTCGTCCGGGTCGCCGGAAAGCACTGCGAGAGCGGCGACATCGTCGTCGACGCCGACTATCTTCCCGGTGATGTGCGGCCGGGAGACCTGCTGGCCGTCCCTGTGACGGGCGCATACTGCTGGTCCCTGGCCAGCAACTACAACTATCTCGGGAGGCCACCGGTGGTCGCTGTGCGCGACGGGGCGTCCCGCGTCATCGTCCGCGGCGAGACCGAGGCCGACCTGCTGGCGCGCGACGCCGGATTCCGCGAAGGAGCATCCGCATGATCGAATACCGCAACCTCAGGGTCGCGCTCCTCGGCGCCGGCTCCGTCGGCTCCCAGGTGGCGAAGCTCCTGCTCGAGCACGGCGACGAACTCGCCGCGCGGGTGGGCGCAAGCCTCGAGATCGTGGGGATCGCGGTCCGGGACGAGACCGCGACCCGTGACGTCGACCTGCCCAGGCACCTCTACACGACGGACGCCGAGTCCCTCATCCTCGGCGCCGACATCGTCGTCGAGCTGATGGGCGGCGTCGAGCCGGCGCGCAGCTATGTGCTGCTCGCGCTCAATTCGGGGGCGGATGTGATCACGGCCAACAAGGCGCTCCTCGCCACCCATGGTCCCGAACTCTTCGACGCCGCTGAGCAGGTCGGCGCGCAGCTCTACTACGAAGCGGCCGTCGCCGGCGCCATCCCGATCATCCGGCCGCTGCGCGACAGCCTCGCAGGCGACCGCGTGAACCGCATCCTCGGCATCGTCAACGGCACGACGAACTTCATCCTCGACCGCATGGACGTCGACGGCGACACCCTGGAAGACGCCCTCGCCACGGCGACCGAGCTGGGCTACGCGGAAGCCGACCCGACGGCCGACATCGGCGGCTACGACGCGGCGCAGAAGGCGGCCATCCTTGCCAGCCTCGCCTTCCACACGACCGTGCCGATCGAGTCGGTCTACCGCGAAGGCATCACGTCGGTCAACCGGGCGCAGGTCGAGGCTGCGCGGGCCAACGGCTCGGTGATCAAGCTTCTGGCGATCTGCGAGCGCATCGTCCACCCGGTGACCGGCGTCGAAGGCGTGTCCGCTCGCGTCTACCCCGCGCTCATCAGCAGGACGCATCCGCTCGCCGCCGTGCACGGCGCCCACAACGCGGTGTTCGTCCAGGCTGCTGCGGCGGGCGATCTCATGTTCTACGGGGCGGGCGCCGGGGGAGTGGAGACCGCATCCGCCGTCCTCGGCGACCTGGTCTCGGCCGCGCGCCGCCACGTCGTCGGCGGGCCCGGCGTCGCGGAGTCGACGCACGCCCAGCTTCCGGTGCTCGACATCGGCCAGGTCATCACCCGCTACCAGATCACGCTCGAGGTCGTCGACCAGCCCGGTGTGCTCGCCACCGTCGCGCGCATCCTCAGCGACGGCGGCGTATCCGTCGAGACCGTGCAGCAGTCGATCGCCGGCACCCCCGTTCCCGCACTCCCCGGTCAGGAGCTGGGCGCGGCCACCGCTACCCTTGTAATCGGCACCCACGAAGCCGAGGAGGCCGCGCTCGCGGCCACCGTGGAGGCGCTGAGCGCGAGTGATGTGGTCAGCGCCGTCGCATCCGTTCTCCGAGTCGAAGGATCGTAATGCCCGCAGAATTCACCCCCCGCCCGAACAGCCGCCAGTGGCGCGGAGTCCTGCGTGAGTATGCGGACCGCCTCGACATCTCCGACGCGACGCCGATCATCACCCTGGGCGAGGGTGGGACGCCGCTCCTTCCCGCCCCCGCGCTGTCGGCGCGGACCGGTGCGAACGTGTTCGTCAAGTTCGAAGGGATGAACCCGACCGGCTCGTTCAAGGACCGCGGCATGACCATGGCCATCTCCAAAGCCGTCGAGCACGGCGCCAAGGCCGTCATCTGCGCCTCCACCGGCAACACGTCGGCGTCGGCCGCGGCCTACGCGACCCATGCGGGCATCCAGGCCGTCGTGCTGGTGCCGGAGGGCAAGATCGCGATGGGCAAACTCAGCCAGGCCATCGCCCACAATGCGCAGCTGCTCCAGGTACAGGGCAACTTCGACGACTGCCTCGAGATCGCGCGCGACCTGGCCACCAACTATCCGGTGCACCTGGTCAACTCGGTCAACCCCGACCGCATCGAAGGCCAGAAGACGGCGGCGTTCGAGGTCGTCGAGGTGCTCGGCGACGCGCCCGACTTCCACATCGTCCCCGTGGGCAACGCCGGCAACTACACCGCTTACCACCGCGGCTACTCCGAGGAGCTGAAGCGTGGCGAGTCGACGAAGCTGCCGCGGATGTTCGGCTTCCAGGCGGCCGGAAGCGCGCCGCTCGTGCTCGGGCACCCCGTCAAGGATCCCGACACGATCGCGAGCGCGATCCGGATCGGCAACCCGGCATCGTGGGACCTCGCGCTCAATGCGCGCGCCGACAGCGACGGCTATTTCGGCGCCATCGACGACACCAGGATCCTCGAAGCACACCGGATCCTCTCCGCCGAGGTCGGCATCTTCGTGGAGCCCGCGTCGGCGATCAGCGTGGCCGGACTCCTGGAGCGTTCGGCGGCGGGTGTGATCCCCGCGGGCGCGACCGTCGTGCTGACGGTCACCGGCCACGGCCTCAAAGACCCGCAGTGGGCCCTGCGCACGGCCGACGGCTCCGACGTGAAGCCCACCGTCGTCCCCGTCGACATCACGGCGATCGCCGAGGTGCTCGGCCTGACGGCGGGAGCACACGCGTGACCTACTCCGCCGGTGACCTCCGGGGCCGCGCGGTCACCGTCAAGGTCCCCGCGACGAGCGCCAACCTCGGCCCGGGCTTCGACACGCTGGGCCTCGCTCTCGCGCTGTACGACGAACTCGAGGTGCGAGTGCGCGACGAGCCGGGTGCGTCGGTCGACGTGCACGGTGTCGGGGCGGGCGAGGTGCCCACCGACGAGAGCAGCCTCGTGGTCCGTGCGATCGCCCACACCTTCGCCGCCGTCGGGCACCCGATGCCGGGCCTCGATCTCGTCGCGCGCAACGCGATCCCGCACGGGCGGGGGATGGGATCGTCGGGAGCGGCGATCGTCTCGGGCATCATGGCCGCCAAAGGTCTGCTCGAAGGGATCGTCGAGATCGATGCGCAGGGACTGCTCGCCCTCGCCAACGAGATGGAAGGCCATCCCGACAACGTCGCACCCGCGTTGTTCGGCGGACTCACGATCGCGTGGGTCACACCCGATGGCCCGCGGTTCAAGAAGCTGATCGTCCACCGGGGGGTCTCTCCTCTGGTCTTCGTCCCCGAGCACGTGATGTCGACAGCACTTGCGCGCAGCCTCCAACCCGACTCGGTGCCCCACGAAGACGCCGTGTTCAACCTGTCGCGCTCAGCGCTGCTCGTGGCGGCGCTCATCCAGAGCCCCGAGCTGCTCCTCGCGGCGACGGAGGACAAGCTCCACCAGAGCTACCGGGCCTCGGCTATGCCGGAGACCGACCGGCTCATCACCCTCCTCCGCGACAGCGGCTTCGCGGCCGTCGTCTCCGGTGCGGGGCCTTCGATCCTGGTGCTGTGCAGTGACCCCAGCCAGCGCCTCGCCGCCGCCGATCTCGTCGCCCAGAAGGCGGAGACGCGCTGGCAGCCCCTGATGCTCGCCGTCGATTTCAAGGGCGCGACGGTGCAGCAGATGGCCGCAGGCACGGTCGACACGCCCGCGGCCTGACGGAATAATCACCATCATCAATGGTGTTAGACTGTGACAGAACCCAGGAGATACCGCGTAACGAGCGAATCTGGTCTTCGGGTGACTTTCTAGCAATCATGCTGTCGCTCCTGCCTGTGTACCCGGGCCTATCGTCCCGAGTACCGACGCCGTGTGGATCAGAACACACCGCGTAAAAAGGCAGTTCACGTGACACGCGCTCCAGACGCCAGCGAAAAACGCTCGTCGGAGGAAAGGAATCCTCTTAGTGACTGATGTCAAACTCCACGCCCCGGGTGTGGAAAAGAGCGAACTGACGACTCTCAAAGTGGCTGAGCTCCAGGCTCTCGCCGCCCAGCTGGGTATTCAGGGAGCCAACAAGCTTCGTAAGGGAGAACTCGTGGATGCCATCTCCGAGATCCAGAACCAGGGCGAAGGTGATGCAGCGGCCGATGCCGCTGACTCGGCCGAGCCCGCGGAGTCCGAAACGACCGAATCCGCCAGGGCGGCGTCCCAGGTCCTGATCGAGCCGCTCATCGCGGAGCCGCTCGTGGGTGACCTGCTCGCCGGCATTCCTGCAGCCGAGGTTGCTCCGGGTGCCGTGGCGACGGATGCGTCTTCCGCGCCCCGCCGGCGCGCACCCCGCCGCGCGACGAGCGCGGACGCTCTCGCCGGCGTAGCTGCCGGATCGCACGTCAACTCCGGTACGACCGGCGTCGACTCCCTGATCCCGGCCGTCGACGCCCTTCTCGACCGCGCCCGCGCCGAAGCGGCGTCGGATGAACAGCCCAGCACGCAGGACGGCGCACGTACGGAAGGCGTCCTGCGCAACGGCCGCCGCAACGGTGCCCAGCGCGACAACGCTCCCGAGCGTGCCGACCGTGCGCCCGAGCAGGGTGAACCCGGCGAGTCCGGCGACGAGCAGGCAGAGCGCGCCGATCGGGCAGAGGGCGAGCAGCAGGCGGAGGGCGGCCAGGCCGAGGGTGCAGAGCAGCCGCGCCAGGGTCGCAACCGCAACCGCAACCGTAACCGCAACGGTCAGAACCAGGGCGGCCAGAACCAGGACCGCGAAGGCCAGGGCGACCGTGCTCAGGGCGACCGTGCCCAGGGTGACCGTGCCCAGGGTGACCGTGCCCAGGGCGACCGTGCTCAGGGTGACCGTGCTCAGGGCGACCGCAACCAGGGCGACCGCGCTGACCGTTCCCAGGGCGACCGCGCTCAGGGCGACCGCGAGCAGGGCGGCGACCGCCAGGGCCAGAACCGCAACGGCCAGGGCCAGAACGGGCCGGCCGGCCAGCTCCAGGTCGACGGCGAGCGCAGCGGCCGCAGCCGCTACCGCGACCGCAAGCGTCGCGGCCAGGGCGCCACCGACGACCTCGAACCCGAGATCTCGGATGACGACGTCCTCATCCCCGTCGCCGGCATCCTCGACGTGCTCGACAACTACGCGTTCGTCCGCACCTCGGGCTACCTGCCCGGTTCGAGCGACGTCTACGTCTCGCTCGGACAGGTGAAGAAGTACAACCTGCGCAAGGGCGACGCCGTCGTCGGCGCGATCCGCCAGCCGCGCGAGGGCGAGAACAACGGCCGCCAGAAGTACAACGCGATCGTCAAGGTCGACTCGATCAACGGCCAGACCCTCGAAGAGGCCGAGAACCGCGTCGAGTTCGGCAAGCTGACCCCGCTCTACCCGCAGGAGCGTCTGCGCCTCGAGACCGAGCCGGGCAAGCTCACACAGCGCATCATCGACCTCGTCGCCCCGATCGGAAAGGGCCAGCGCGGCCTCATCGTCGCGCCCCCGAAGGCCGGCAAGACGATCGTCATGCAGCAGATCGCGAACGCGATCACCACGAACAACCCTGAGGTCCACCTCATGGTCGTGCTGGTCGACGAGCGTCCTGAAGAAGTGACGGACATGCAGCGCACGGTCAAGGGTGAGGTCATCGCATCCACCTTCGACCGCCCGGCTGAAGACCACACCACGGTTGCCGAGCTCGCCATCGAGCGCGCGAAGCGCCTCGTCGAACTCGGCCACGACGTGGTCGTCCTCCTCGACTCGATCACCCGCCTGGGCCGTGCGTACAACCTGGCCGCCCCGGCATCCGGACGCATCCTCTCCGGCGGTGTCGACGCATCCGCCCTGTACCCGCCGAAGCGCTTCTTCGGGGCCGCTCGCAACATCGAGCACGGCGGATCGCTCACGATCCTCGCCTCGGCGCTCGTCGAGACCGGGTCCAAGATGGACGAGGTCATCTTCGAAGAGTTCAAGGGCACCGGCAACATGGAGCTCCGCCTGTCACGCCAGCTGGCCGACAAGCGCATCTTCCCCGCCGTCGATGTGAATGCCTCGGGCACCCGTCGCGAAGAGATGCTCATGGGCGCCGACGAGGTCAAGATCACCTGGAAGCTGCGTCGCGCCCTCGCGGGCCTCGACCAGCAGCAGGCGCTCGAGATCGTCCTCGGACGACTCAAGGAGACCACGAGCAACGTCGAGTTCCTGATGCAGGTGCAGAAGTCGATGCCGGCCCCGGCGACCACCCACGGCACGGCGCACTCGCACTCCAGCGAGCACGACCACCGCTAGCTGAATAAGTGCCCGCCCGGTTCGACCCTGTGTCGACCGGGCGGGCACTTTTCCATTGGTGCCGGATGTGCACCGCGAGAAGAATGAAGGCAGCGACTGGCTGCCGAGGGAGATGAAGAGATGTTCGAGTCGGTGAACAGTCTGCTCGCTGAGCACGACGACCTGCAGGAGCAGCTCGCCGACCCCGACCTGCACAGTGATCCGGTGCGCTCCAAGCGCGTCAACCGCCGCTATGCCGAACTCAGCCGGATCGTCGCCGCCTACCACCAGTGGAAGCAGCTCGAAGACGATCTCGCGGCCGCGCGCGAACTCGGCGCTGAGGACGAGGCGTTCGCCGCCGAGATCCCCGAGCTCGAAGAGCAGCTCGACGACTCGAGCGAGAAGCTCCGGCGCCTCCTGATTCCCCGCGACGAGAACGACGGCCGCGACGTCATCATGGAGATCAAGATGGGTGAGGGCGGTGCGGAATCGGCGCTCTTCGCAGCCGACCTCCTCCGCATGTACCTCCACTACGCCGAGTCGAAGAAGTGGAAGACGGAGATCCTCGAACAGACTTCGAGCGACCTCGGCGGGATCAAAGACGTGCAGCTCGCCATCAAAGGCAACTCGAGCGACCCCGCCCAGGGCGTGTGGGCGCACCTCAAATACGAGGGCGGCGTGCACCGGGTGCAGCGTGTTCCGGCGACGGAGTCGCAGGGGCGCATCCACACGTCGGCCGCGGGCGTCCTCGTCTTCCCCGAGGTGGACGAGCCCGAAGAGGTCGAGATCAACCCGAACGACCTCAAGATCGACGTCTACCGGTCGAGCGGCCCTGGCGGCCAGTCGGTGAACACGACCGACTCGGCGGTGCGCATCACCCACCTCCCGACCGGCATCGTCGTCGCGATGCAGAACGAGAAGAGCCAGCTGCAGAACCGCGAGGCGGGGATGCGAGTGTTGCGGGCGCGCGTCCTCGCGCGGCAGCAGGAGGAACTCGATGCCGCAGCGTCGGCCGTGCGGAAGAGCCAGATCCGTACGATGGACCGCTCGGAGCGCATCCGGACTTACAACTTCCCGGAGAACCGGATCGCCGACCACCGCACAGGCTACAAGGCCTACAACCTGGATGCGGTCATGAACGGCGCGCTCGACCCGGTCATCGAGTCGTGCATCGCCGCCGACGAGGAGTCGCGCCTCGCCGACCTCGGCGCCGAGGTCTGACCGCGCGTCGTAGCCACGAGCGTGCTCGGGCCGAGCGCCCCGAGGGGATTGGTCGCCAGAAGGTACTGCCGCAAGGCGATCGGTTGCCAGAATATTGGCGACCAATCGGCGCGGGCCGCGAGGCCCGGCCGGGATGAGGACCCCCGCGGGAGTGACGGGTCAGATGTAGATGCCGGGGTCGATCCAGGTGTCGCCCGGGATCTGCTCGGTGCCGGTGCGCGGGCGCGCGGTCGCCGGCACGCCGACGAGCAGCGAATTCGGCGGGGCGTCGTGGACGACGACCGCATTCGCGCCGACGACGCTGTGTGCGCCGAGAGTGATCGCTCCGAGAACTTTGGCGCCGGCGCCGACGGTCACCCCGTCGCCGATCGTCGGATGACGTTTGCCGTGCCCGCGTCCCTTCCCGCCCAGGGTCACCCCGTGGTACAGCATCACGTCGTCGCCGATCTCCGCCGTCTCACCGATCACGACACCCATGCCGTGGTCGATGAAGAAGCGGCGGCCGATCGTCGCGCCCGGGTGGATCTCGACCCCGGTGAGGAAGCGCGTGAACTGCGACAGGATGCGCGCCACGGTGCGTGCACCCGCCAGCCAGAGTCGGTGCGACAACCGATACGCCCAGATCGCGTGCAGCCCCGAGTACACGACGAAGATCTCACCTCCGCTGCGCGCAGCCGGGTCGTGCCTGCGCGCATTGGCGATGTCTTCGCGGAGTCGGGAGATGACGGCCATCGGGACTAGTCGACCAGATCCGCCCAGAGTGCCGTCGAAATGTAGCGCTCGCCGGTGTCTGCGACGATCGCGACGATCGTCTTGCCCGCGTTCTCAGGGCGCTTCGCCTGTTCGAGGGCGGCCCAGACGATCGCTCCGGACGAGATGCCGGCGAGGATTCCCTCCTCGCTGGCAAGGCGCTTGGCGACCGCGATCGAATCGTCGAACGTGACGTCGACGACCTCGTCGTAGACCGTGGTGTCGAGGATCTCGGGCACGAAGTTCGCGCCGATGCCCTGGATCTTGTGCGGTCCCGGCTTGCCGCCGCTCAGGATGGGGGAGTCGATCGGCTCGACCGCCACGATCTTCACACCGGGCTTGCGCTCCTTGAGAACCTGGCCGACGCCGGTGATCGTGCCTCCCGTTCCGATACCGGATACGAAGATGTCGACGCCGCCGTCGGTGTCGGCCCAGATCTCCTCGGCGGTCGTCGCGCGGTGGATGGCCGGGTTGGCTTCGTTGGCGAATTGCTTCGCCCAGATCGCGTTCTCGGTGTTCGCGACGATCTCCTGTGCCTTCTCGACGGCTCCGCGCATCCCGTCGGGGCCGGGCGTGAGCACGATGTCCGCGCCCAGTGCGCGCAGCAGGACGCGGCGCTCCTTGCTCATCGTCTCGGGCATGGTGAGGATCACCTTGTAGCCGCGGGCCGCGCCGACCATGGCCAGGGCGATTCCCGTGTTGCCGCTCGTGCCTTCGACGATGGTCCCGCCCGGCTTCAGCTCACCGGATGCCTCTGCCGCGTCGATGATCGACACCCCGATCCGGTCTTTGACGCTTCCCGCGGGGTTGGCGAATTCGAGTTTCACGAGCACGGTGGCGTCCGCGCCGTCGGTGATGCGGTTGAGCCGGACCAGCGGGGTGTTTCCGACTGTTTCGGCGACGTTGGCGTAGATGTGACCGGACATGGGCCTCTTCCTTGTGGCAGACGGGTGGATCGTGGGCTCCACCAGCCTAATCATCCGCCCCGTGTGCGGCGCTTGTGTGACGGAGTGTGATCGTGACCGGTGCCTGACGTCGACTCGCAGAAGATAGGCTCGACGGGCGATGACGACTGCTCCCGACCACCACCCGGCCACGTTCCGGTCCCTGCGCGACCAGGTCGTGGGCACCCTCGACCGCGCCGGCGTTCCCGACCCCGACGTCGACGCCGAGCTTCTGATCGGGCATGTCGTCGGGGAGGGACGGGGCCGCGTCCAGGCGCTCGTCGCGATGGACGCGACCGTCGACGACTCCGTTCGGGATGCGGTGCTCGCGCTCGCCGACCGCCGCGCGACCCGCGAACCCCTCCAGCACATCACCGGGCGTGCTCCGTTCCGGTCGCTGGAGCTCGCCGTCGGGCCGGGCGTCTTCGTGCCCCGCCCGGAGACGGAGCAGGTCGCCCAGTTCGCCATCGACGCACTCCGCGCGGTCGCGTCGGCGGAGCCCATCGGTGTCGACCTCGGCACAGGAAGCGGTGCGATCGCGCTCGCAATGGCCACGGAGGTGCCGCATGCGCGGATCATCGCCGTCGAGAATTCCCCCGAGGCGTTCATTTGGGCACGACGCAATGTCGACGAGTCGGGCGCTTCGAACGCGCGCGTCGTCTTCGTCGATCTCGCGGATGCCCTCCCGGAGCTCGACGGAACCGTCGACGTCGTGATCTCGAATCCGCCGTATATCCCGGCGGACGCCATCCCCCGGGATCCGGAGGTGCGCCTGTTCGACCCGGAGCGCGCGCTCTACGGCGGCGCCGACGGTCTGGATGTGGTGCGTGCCGTCTCACGCACGGCCCTCCGCCTCCTGCATCCCGGCGGCACGCTGGTGATCGAGCACGGCGAACTGCAAGGTGCCGAGATCCGTGCGCTGCTGGCAGCGGATGGTTGGCGGGCGCCGGCCACGCACCGCGACTTCACCACGCGGGATCGCGCGACCACCGCCATCCGCTGAGGCGTGGATGCTCGGCTCAGCCGGCCCGACGGCTGAGCCGAGCAACCCCGATCTTCGAATCGGCCATGCCGTAGAAGACGTAGTCGACGCCGTCGACCGCTTCGATAGCGGTGGGGAACACCACGTTCGGTACGGTGCCGGAACGCTCGTCCTCGGTCTCGGCGGACAGCAGAGGAGCCGATGTGCGGTCGATGACCCGCCACGGCTCGTCGCCGTCGAGGATCATCGCGGCCGCGGCGTAGTTGACGTTCTGCTGCTGGGCCATCGAGTTCACGATGACACCCGTGACGCCGTGGTGCAGCAGCAGCCAGCCTTCCGGGACCCGGCGAGGGGCCGGGCCGCCGCCGATCTTGAGCTCCTCGAAGTCGAACTCGGGGCCGGCGAGGAACCGGTTTCCCCGCCAGCGTGCGAGTTCACGGATGTCGTCGCCCACCGCGGCGAGCGGGATGAACGCGATCCAGATGCTCGGACGCGGATCGGGGATGTTCTCCGGAGGCCGGTTTCCTTCGCCGGGGCGCACCTCGCCGAGCTCCCAGACCGGGCGATGGAGCACAGCGAGACTCTCGACACCGTCGGGCGCGATGACCGGCTCCGGAAAGAACACGGTGTCCTTGTTGTGGTACAGCCCGAGGTCGACGCCGAGCTCGTCGTCGTACTCGAAGGTGACGGGACCGAGACGACGCCAGGTGCGCAGGTCATCGGAGACGGCGACCGCGGTGCGCGGGCCGAGCGGTCCGAACGCGACATAGGTCATGACGTGCAGACCGAGCGCCGGAATGGTCGTGATGCGCGGGTCCTCGACTCCGGAGTTGTTCGCGCCCTTCTCCCACTCGCGTTCCGGTTCGAGGACGACACCCTCGCGCGTGACGCTGACGGGCACGCCGTCGACGACGTTCACCTTCGCAAGCCCCACGCGCGACACGTTGCCGTCGGCGACGAGGCGCGGCAGCAGGTAGAGCTCGCCGTCGGGTCCCCGACCACTCGCCGGGTTCAGCACACCCTCCGCCTCGAGAGGATTGCCGTCTTCGGGCGTCATCACGACGCCGACACGCTCGAGGAAGTAGGGGAATTCGTCTGGGGTGCTCATGCGGTCGTGGTTCCTTCGTTCGGTGCAGTTCGATAGATGAAGATCTCGCGGGTGTTCGGCCGGGCGTCCCAGCCCTGAGGGAACGCCCAGTCGCCATCCAGCTGAAGCAGCCCGCCCCATGCCAGCGACCCGCCGCGGTTGATCGCGAGCTGGGTGAACGGGGCGGTCGTCGAGTAGTGGGCCTGGGCCGCGGCGAACTCTCCGTCGGCGTCGCTGTAGAAGAAGTCGAGCACCAGGTCGTCCTCGGCGTGCGCTCCGACGACGGCGCAGGCGACCTCGTAGAGCGAGCCGCCCAGTTCGCCGAGGTCGAGGTAGGGCTGACGCTCGAAACGCCACTCGAGCAGGTCGGTCGATCGTCCGACTGTCGGCACTCCGCCGCATCCCTCCGACAGGAACATCAGGTACTCGCCGCCGATCTTCACCGCTTCGCCCGCTCCGTTGCGGGGGATGACCGCCCCCTTCGCCCAGAGGCGCGACACCTCGTACGGCACCGCCAGTCCGCGCTTCTCCCAGGTGACCAGGTCGTCCGAGACGGCGACCATGATGTCGCATCCGACGTCCCCGAGCGGATAGTCCGGTGACGGATACGTCTCGCGGTCGGGAGACCCGGCGATCGAACGGATGCCGTTGTAGAACATCACGTAACGGCCGTCGACCGCGTAGACCTTCGGGTCCTCGCAGCCGAGGGTCTCGTTCTCGAAGGTCGGGTAGATCACCGGGTTCGCCGGGTCATCCGTCCAGCCCACTCCGGGCCGATGGACGGCATGCCCGATCCGGCTGGAAGTCGATTCCTTGCGAGGCGAGGCTCGGTAGAAGAGGTGCAGTTCGTCGCCGCGGGCGATCATCGTCGGATTGAAGATCGAGTCGCTCGTCCAGCCGATCCCGGTCGGGTCGTCCCACTGCCCGGCGAGCTCGAAGGTCAGCGATTCGTCACGCGCGAACGGGCCGATCGCCCACTCGGGCCGCTCGTCGTAGTGAGCAGAGAACTGATCGGTGGAGATCCGGTCGGTCAGGGCGTTCGTGTGCTCGAGGGCCGCCCGGTAGCTGTCTCGGAGCGCGCTGGTGTCGGCAGTCTGCATGTGTAGGGCCTCCTAGCCCTTGACCGACGAACCGATGTCCGTCGAGATGAAGTAGCGCTGGCCTGCGATGAACAGGATCACGACGGGCGCAGCGAGCACGACGGCACCGGCGAGGATCGATCCGAAGGGGTTCGTGGTGGATGCCGCGACCGTACTCAGGTAGTTCGCCAGGGACACGGCGAGCGGCTGCATGCTTGCCTCCTTGGTGATGAGGAACGGCCAGAGGAATTCGTTCCACGGCCCGATGAACGTCAGCAGGATGACCGTGACGAGCGCCGGCCTCACCAGCGGCAGCGCTATGCGCCAGAGCACGGCCAGTTCGCCAGCGCCGTCGATCCGGGCGGCGTCGAAGAGCTCATTCGGTATCTGGAGGAAGTACTGCCGGAAGATCAGCACCGCCGTCGAGTTGATCGCGAAGGGCAGGATCATGCCCAGGTAGTTGTCGGCCAGCCCGTAGTTGCGTGCGATGAGCACGTAGAGCGGGATCATCAGCAGCTGGAACGGTACGACCTGCACCAGCAGGGCGAGCGCGAAGGTCGTCCCTCGCCCGCGCCACCTCAGGATCGAGAGCGCGTAGCCGACGAGAACGCCGAACACGACCGTGCAGAGCAGGACCCCGCCGGTGAAGATGCCCGAACTGACGAGCCCGCTCAGGAGGCTGATCCGCGAGTTGATCGCCACGTAGTTATGGAACGTCAGGTTCGCGGGATTGGGGAAGGCTCCCGCCACTGTGGTGTCGGGCGCGGCCTGGAACGAGCCGATGAGCATGTAATAGAAGGGGAACAGGAAGGCGAGGGCACCGATGGCCAGCACGGCGCCTTGCAGGATCGCCTGGCCTCGAGTGAGGCTTCTGGCCGATCCGAGGTCACGCCGCCGACGGCGGGGCTTCTTGAGTACGGGGGGAGTGGCACCCACCGCGGGTCTGATCGAGGTCATGATTCCCGTCCTCCAGCGAATCGGTTCTGCAGGAATGCGATGATGAGGACCCCGATGACCAGCACGATGCCGATTGCCGAGGCGAAGCCAGGATGGCCCTGCTCGATGCCCTGCTGGTACATGAGGAACACCGGCGACGACGATGCTCCATTCGGACCTCCGCCGCCCGTCAGCAGGTAGGGCTCGGTGAAGAGGTTCGCCCCCGTGACGGTCGCCAGGAGCAGCACGAGTACCGTCGCCGAACGCACTCCGGGGACCGTGACGGAGAAGAACGAGCGGATGCGCCCCGCCCCATCGGTTGCAGCGGACTCGTACAGCTCCGTCGGCACGTTCTGGAGTGCGGCGAGGTAGAGCAGGATGTAGAAGCCGAGCTCTTTCCACGTCACGTAGATCGCGATCGACGGCATCGCCAGCGTCGGATTGATGAACCACGTCGGGTTCGGAGCGAGCGGGCCGAGGATGTGGTTCACGAGCCCGTCTCCGCTGAACAGGAACAGCCACACCCCGATGATCGCGACGCTTGCCGTGACGTATGGCACGTAGTAGCTGACCCGAAGGAAGCTGCGGAACCGCTTGACGCTGTTCAGGCCGCTTGCAAGGACGAGCGAGAGCACGACCGTGAGCGGGACATTGATGATCAGGAAGATCCCCACGTTGGCGAACGACTGGAGGATCGCTGGATCGGTGAACACCTGCACGTAGTTGTCGAAGCCGACGAAGGGGCGGTCGACCACCGCTCCCGGCGCCGCGAAGAAATAGTCGAAGAACGACATGTACAGAGCGAACCCCAGGGGGAAGGCGAAGACGATGAAGACGAAGATCAGGTAGGGCGCGCTGAACAGCCATCCGAGCGGATTGCGTCCGAAGACGCGGACGCGCAGGGGCTTGTTCCGGCGGCCGGGAGCCCGGCCCGGCCGCCCGGCGGCGGGAGGCTGTGCAAGCCCTCCTGCCGCCGGGGTGGTGCTGGTGTCGGCCATGGCAGCTACTTCTGTGTCTGCAGCTGGTCGATCTTGTCCGAAGCCGCCTTGAAGGCGTCCTCGACGCTGCCGCTGCCCGAGATCACGGACTTCGTGTAGGCGTCACGCAGCGCCTGCATCTGGGCCACGGTGTTCGGACCCGACGGGTCGTCGACCGTGCGCGCCGCCTGGGCGCCGAACTCCTTGTAGGCGGGGTGGGAATCGAAGTAGCTCGCGTAGGTGGACTGCAGCTGGTCGCGGATCGGCATCTGGCCGGTCACGTCCAGGAGCTTGCCGTCCTGGTCCTTGCTCGTCGCGAACTTGAGGACGTCCCATGCGGTGCCCTGGTTCTTGCACGAGGTGTACATCCCGATGTTCTTCGCGTCAGGGAAGGTGTAGGTCTTGTCAGCCGAGACGCCGTCCTTGGTCGGAACCGGGACGGAGCCCCACTTGACCTTGTCGCCGTAGTAGGCGATGGCCCACGGGCCGACGATGGCCATGGCCGACTTGCCGTCGGCGAACGCGTCGCCCTGGTACTGCTCCTTGCCGGCGAGGCCCTGGCTGTAGATCGACTTCCAGAAGTTGGCGACCGTGGTGGCCTCCGGGCTGGTGAGTGTCGACTTGCCGTTCTCGATCATGCCCTTGCCGCCGGTCTCGGCGGCGTACAGCGGGAGGAAGTCGAAGTTCGGCTGGAAGAACTCGCTGGTCGGCGACGGGTAGATCGCGTACTTCGCCGCGCCGCTCGAGACGACCTTCTTCGCTGCGGCAAGGAACTTGTCGTAGGTCGAGAGGTCGGGGTTGTCGCCGAGGCCGGCCTTCTCGAAGATCGCCTTGTTGAAGAAGATCATCACAGGGTTCGACTTCCACGGCATCTGGTAGTAGTCGCCGTTGGGCGACTTGTACTGCGCCGCAGCGCTACCGCTGCGCGACTCGATGTACGACTTGCCGTCACTGAACTTCGAGAGGTCGACGAGGCCGCCCTGCTTCTGGAACTGACCGGTCGCCGCCGGAAGGTTGTTGAACACGAGGCACGGAGTGGTGCCCGCGGTGATCGCGGCCGTGATGACCTCTTCCGTGCTCTTGCCGGCGGGGACTTCCTGTGCCTTGATCTGCTCCTTCGGGTGTGCCGAGTTCCAGGAGGAGACCATCGACTTGCCCCACTGGACTTCCTGGGCGTTGTTGGAGTACCAGATCGTGATCGGGCCTTTGGCCTTCATCGCGTCGGTTGCGCCTCCTCCGCTGCTGCTGCATGCGGCGAGCGAGACGCCCAGGGCGGCCGCCGTGATCATGCTGATCAGGATTCTGCGTCGTTGCATTGTGTGCTTTCCTTTATCTACTTGGTGCGATGCCCGATGAATCGCATGCGGTCACGGGCGGGCGGGTGGCGCCGTGGAAGCGCGCACCACGAGTTCTGCGGGTGGAAGGGCGACGTCGTCGGAGGCGCCTTCCTCGATGAGCCGCAAGAGCGAGCTCGCCGCAGCGAGACCCCATTCGGTCGGGTCGTTCCTGAGGGTGGTCAGTGACGGATACACGTAGGTTCCGATCTGGGATCCGTCGAGTCCCGTGACCGAGAGGTCGCCGGGAACGCGGAGGCCACGCCGGTGCGCCACGGACATCCCGGCGATGGCCATCGGGTCGTTTCCATAGATGATGGCCGTCGGAGGCTCTGCCGAGTCGAGGAGCGCTTCGGTCGCCGCAGCGCCCTGCTCGGGCGAGAAGTCCGTCGGCACGACGACGGCCTGCAGTCCTGCGTCGCTCATCGAGCGCTCGAACTGCTCCCGGCGGAGGCGCCCGTGCAGCATCCGTTCGTCGCCGGAGACATGCGCGATGCGACGGTGGCCGAGTTCCATGAGGTGGTCGGCCAGCGCCGCGATGCCCTTGTCGTAGTCGCGGGTGACCACCGGGAAAGTGCTGTCGACGTTGGGTTCACCGAGCGTGACGGCGTGCATCCCGAGCCCTTCGATGAGGTGGATGCGGTGATCGTCGGCGAGCAGGTCGGTGATGAGGAAGCCGTCGACGCGCTTGTCGTGCGCCAGGCGGGTGTATGCCTTGGCCTCGCTCTCGACGTCGGGAACCACACTCAGCACGAGGACCTGGCCACGGTCGGCGAGGACGGTCTCGACGCCGGCGATGAAGGCGGAGAAGAAGGGGTCGGCTTCGATGATGCTCGGGTCGCGCCGCACGATGAGCCCGAGGGCGTATGCCCTCCTGCTGGTGAGTCCGCGCGCGCTCGGGTTGGGGTGCCATCCCAGCTCTTCGGCCGCTTCGAGGATGCGCGCACGAGTGTCGGGGGCGACCCCGGCGCGGTCGTTGAGTGCGAGCGATACGAGACCCTTGCTGACGCCGGCGGCGCGGGCGACATCGTTGATCGTCGGTTGCAGCGCCACCTCGTCATCTCCTTCGATGGTCTCGGCCAAACCCGGACTAAACCGGTTTAGTTCATCTGAATGTGACGCTAAACCGGTTTAGAGATGATGTCAACCCCTTGATCTGCGCTGCCGATGGTGCATCGGGCGGCGCGCGCTCAGCTGGTGCGGGGGCGTCCGAGCTGGGAAGCCGCGAAGTCCTCGATCGCCTCGGCGAGCGCCTCCGGAGTGCTGAACAGGTGCCCCGTGATGCCGATCGACTCGGCGCCGGCGACATTCTGCGCCATGTCGTCGGCGAAGAACGTCTCCGACGGTTCAGCGTCGTAGCGCGCGAGAACACGGCGGAACACCGTCGGATCGGGCTTGCGCGCGCCGTACTCCGACGAGGTGAACAGATGGTCCGCGCCGAACAGTGGCACCAGGTCGGGAGCGAGGGCGTGGAGATGTTTCGCCGTCATGGCACCGTTGTTCGTCAGCAGCGTGATCGTACCCAGTTCGGAGGCGCGCTTCACCGCCGCGAGCGAGTCGTGCCACGGGGTCATGGCGGCGGCCCGCACCCGCACCCAGTCCTCCTCGCTGACCGGGAAGCCGAGCGCGGATCGAAGGGCCTGGAGGTAGTCGTCGGCCGTCGAGTAGGCGCCGGCCTCGGCGGCCCATTCGCCTTCGTCGTTCCACCAGCGCTCACGGAGCTGGTCGAGGTCGAGGCCGGTCAGTTCGGTCATCGCGGCCATCCGGTGCCGCCAGTCGTACTCGTAGAGCACGTTGTCCATGTCGAAGATGAACAGCATCAGCGGTCCCGCCCGGCGAAGGCGCGCATCGCCTCGGTGAGGCCTTCGGTGTCGAAGCCGTCCGGGCCACGGCGGAGCTGGAACGCGTGCATCCCCACCTCTCGCGCTCCGGCGACGTTCGCGGCCGAGTCGTCGAAGAGGATCGCATCCTCCGGGGGCACCCCGAACCGGCCGAGTGCACGCGTGTAGATGCGCCGCTCGGGCTTGCGGGCACCGAGGACCGCCGAGATGAGGTCGTTGCCCTGGAGCGCATCCACGATCTCGGGCGTCAGCACGGGCAGCGAGTCCCTGAACGGGATCGGATTGTTCGACAGGAGCGAGACGGTGCCGAGCGTGGCGGCCTCGTGGAGGGCGTCGATCGCGCCGGCGATGGGCGTCATGGCCGCCTTGCGCGCCTGTTGCCACTGCCCGAGCGTGAGGGATGCGCCGGTCACCTCGGCGAACGCGGCCAGGTACTCCTCGCTGGTCCGGTACTCGCCGATCTCCGCAGCGCGTTCGAAGCCGCCTGCCCACCACCGGGATGCCAGCCGGTACTGGCTGACTCCGGTGAGCTCCGCAAGCATCGGAAGCCGCTTGTGGAAGTCGTAGTCGTACAACGTCTTGTCGCAGTCGAAGAAGTAGACATCCATCGCGTCAAGTATCGCCCAGTACTCAGGGTGTGCGGGCCGCCCTCAACTATCATTGGTGCCGACATGGCTCCCATCTACGACTGCTCGGTCGACTCCGAACTTCTCACCGGCATGAGACTCGCACGCGCGGCGATCGGCCGCGGCGAGCTGGTCGTCATCCCCACCGATACGGTGTACGGCGTCGCCGCCGACGCCTTCGACCCCGCTGCCGTGCAACGTCTGCTGGATGCCAAGGGCCGCGGCCGCCAGTCGCCGCCGCCGGTGCTCATCCCCGGCATCCCGACGCTCGATGCCCTGGCGCAGTCCGTCCCGCAGGCGGTGCGCGACCTCGTCGCCGAGTTCTGGCCGGGTGGACTCACGATCGTGGTGCCAGCGCAGCCGTCCCTCGCGTGGGACCTGGGCGAGACCCGTGGCACGGTGGCTCTCCGGATGCCCAGCGACACGATCGCGCTCGAACTGCTCTCCGAGACCGGGCCCCTCGCCGTCTCATCGGCCAACCTCACCGGTCGGCCCTCCGCGCGCACCGCAGCGGACGCCGAGAGGATGCTCGGCGACTCCGTCTCGGTCTATCTCGACGGCGGCGAGGCGGGGGCGGGTTACGAGAACGACGGGGGAGCCGACTCGTCGTCGACGATCGTCGACGCGACGGCGCTGGCAGCGGGCGTTGGCCCCTTGCGCATCCTCCGGCACGGCGTCATCAGTGAAGAGCGCCTCCGCGCGGTCGTCGGCGATCAGCTCGAACCGAGGGCGACCGATCGGGGCGAGGCCCCGGCGGGTGAGACGACGACGTGACCCTCTACCTCGCTCTCGCGCTGATCTCGGCCGTCATCACCTTCGTGATGTCGCTGGTCGTCTACCGGCTCAGCCTCAAGTACCGGCTCTATCCGAAGATCCGTGCCCGCGACGTGCACACCCGGCCGACCCCGCGCCTCGGCGGGATCGCGATGTTCCTCGGCATCGTCGTCGCCTTCGGCTCCGCCTACCTGCTGTCGAGCCAGTTCCCGATCCTCCGGCTGATCTTCGCCGATCCGGGTCCCATCCTGGCGATCCTCGCGGCATCCGTGCTCATCGTCGCGATCGGTGTCGCCGACGATGTGTGGGACCTCGACTGGATGACCAAACTTGCCGGCCAGTTCGTCGCGGCAGGGCTCGTGGCGTGGCTCGGCGTGCAGATCTACTCGCTGCCCATCGGCGGGATCACCGTCGGCTCGCCCCTGATGAGCATCGTGATCACCCTGTTCGCGATCGTCCTGGTGATGAACGCGATCAACTTCATCGATGGGCTCGACGGCCTCGTCGCGGGCGTGGCCCTGATCGCCAACGGCACGTTCCTCATCTACACCTACCTGCTGCAGCGCGAGATCAACCCGACCAACTACTTCAGCCTGGGCGGCGTCATCGCGGCGATCCTCGTCGGGGCGTGTGCGGGGTTCCTCCCGCTCAACTGGCACCCGGCGAAGATGTTCATGGGCGACGCCGGAGCGCTCCTGGTGGGCCTCCTGATGGCGACCTCCGCGATCTCCGTCACCGGCAACATCAACCCGGAGACCCTTCCGACGCTGGGCCGCTCCGCGCTTGTGCCGGCGTTCATCCCGATCATCCTGCCGTTCGCCGTGCTCATCGTGCCCCTGCTCGACTTCGGGCTGGCTGTCGTCCGGCGCCTGCGTGCGGGCAAGTCGCCGTTCAGCGCCGACCGCAAGCACCTGCACCACCGCCTGCTCGACATGGGCCATTCGCACCTGCATGCCGTGCTGATCTTCTACGCGTGGACGACCGTCCTCTCCGTCGGCTGCCTGCTGTTCTTCTTCCAGCCGTACTGGATGGCGATCGTCTTCATCGCGATCGGTCTCGTGGTGTGCGCGGCGTTCACCTTCGCGCCGCTGAGCAGGCGCAAGATCGCCGAAGCCGCGGCAGAGCTGACCCCGGCCGGATCCGCAGAGGCCGACGAGGTCGCCGTGTACGACCCGCTCGACCGGGCATCCGACGACCTTCCGATCGACACCGACACGCCCGTGACGACACCGGCCGCCACCACCAAGGAGCTGTAAGTGACCGACAACCAGAACCCGAAGCCGGCCCGCCCGGTGCCGTCGTCGGAGCCCGTGCTCCGCAACGTGCTGAAGTGGGGCGGGATCCTCGCCATCGGGATCGCGGTCGTCGGAGCGATCGTCGGTTACATCTTCGCCGGCTGGATCGGCGTGGCGAGCGCCCTGATCGGCACGGCGATGGCCGTGGTCTTCCTCGGCATCACCGCTGCGAGCATCCTGCTCGCGAACCGGTTCTCGGGCTCCGACATCTTCGTCGGGGCGTTCTTCGGGATCGTCCTCGGGGGGTGGCTGCTCAAGTTCGTCCTGTTCATCATCCTGGCGTTCGCGCTCAAGGGCCAGCCCTGGATCAACCCGACGGTGATGTTCCTCAGCCTCATCGCCGGGGTGCTCGGATCGCTGGTCGTGGACGTGCTGGTCGTGTTCCGCTCGCGGATGCCGTACGCCAGCGATGTCACGCTGCCGGGGGAGAACCCTAAAGCATGATTCGATTCGTTACCTCAGCGAAACTCTTGTAGAGTTATCGAAGATTCCCCCCACCCGCTCCACGGATTTCGTGGAAATCCCGGGTGCCACATGTTCGTCGTCGCGAGAGCCTAGCTCGACGCCCCGAAACAGGAGATAGCGCTGTTAGCTAACGCTGTGAACCTGCTGGTCCAGACCACGACTACCGACGATGGTAGCTTCCATGGTCCGTCGATCGATGAGTTCTTCCCACCGGCCGTCTTTTCCATCGGCAGCTTCGAAGTCAACCGCGTCATGCTGGTGCGCTTCGTCGCCGTCATCGCGATCCTCCTGGTCTTCTGGCTCGGCACCCGCCGGATGAAGCTCATCCCGGGCCGCGGGCAGAGCATCGTCGAGATGGGTCTCGACTTCGTGCGCGTCAACATCGCCGAAGACCTCCTGGGCAAGAAGGACGGCACGCGCTTCCTGCCGATCCTCACGTCCATCTTCTTCATGGTGCTGTTCATGAACCTGACGGGCATCATCCCGTTCCTGAACATCGCCGGCACGTCCGTCATCGGCGTGCCCCTCGTCCTGGCGATCGTCGCCTACATCTGCTTCATCTACGCCGGCGTCAAGAAGAGCCCGGGCAACTTCTTCCGCAACTCGCTCTTCCCGCCCGGTGTTCCGTGGTTCCTCTACATCCTCGTGACTCCGATCGAGTTCGTCTCGACGTTCATCCTGCGGCCGATCACCCTCACGCTCCGACTTCTCATGAACATGGTCGTCGGGCACCTCCTCCTCGTCCTGTTCTTCAGCGCGACGGCGTTCTTCCTCTTCACCGCGGGCAGCTGGTGGTCGCTCTTCGGAATCGGCACCTTCGCCTTCGGCTTCGCTTTCACACTGTTCGAGATCCTGGTGGCAGTCCTCCAGGCTTACGTCTTCGCACTGCTCACGGCTGTCTACATCCAGCTCGCAGTCGCCGAGGAACACTAATCGAGCTGCGCGCCCGCACAGCTCACATCACGGAAGGAAACACATAACGTGGACATCGCTGCTATCTCCGGCAACATTGCCACCGTCGGATACGGTCTCGCCGCCATCGGCCCCGCGATCGGCGTCGGCATCGTCGTCGGCAAGACCATCGAGGGCGTTGCGCGCCAGCCTGAGCTCGCCGGCCGCCTCCAGGTCCTGATGTACATCGGTATCGCGTTCACCGAGGCGCTGGCGTTCATCGGTATCGCCGTCGGCTTCATCTTCGTCTAATCCTCTTTATCTTTCTTCAGTAAGGAGGAACGATGCTCAACGGTGTGGTTAGGGCCGCAACGGGGGAGACGATCAACCCGCTCATCCCCGCGTGGTACGACATCGTCGGATCGCTGATCTGCTTCGCCATCATCCTGTTCTTCTTCTGGAAGCTCGTGCTTCCGCGTATGAAGAAGCTGCTCGATGAGCGTGCGGAGGCCATCGAAGGCAACATCGCGAAGGCCGACGAGGCCCAGCACAAGGCGGAGGCGCTCCTCGAGGAGTACACCGAGCAGCTGGCGGATGCGCGTGCCGAGGCAGCGAAGATCCGCGAGCAGGCTCGCACCGACGGCCAGAAGATCCTGGCCGAGCTGAAGGAGCAGGCGTCCGCCGAGGCGGCGCGCATCACTGCCACCGCTCAGGCCCAGATCGAGGCGGAGCGCCAGGCGGCGGTCGTCTCGCTGCGTGGCGAGGTCGGATCGCTCGCGATCGACCTGGCTTCCAGTGTGGTCGGAGAAGTCCTGAGCGACGACGAGAAGGCGCAGGCCATCGTCGACCGCTTCCTCGCCGACCTCGAGGCCAGTGAAGCGAAGGCAGGATCGGGCTCGTAATGGGAAGCGCCACCAGAGAAGCATTGGCCAACGCTGTGTCGGCACTCGCCGAACTCGGCGCCAAGGCCGATCTGGCGACGGCTGAAGACCTGTTCGCCGCAGGACGAGTCGTCGCCGACTCCGCCCAGCTGCGTGCGGTCGTCAGCGATCCTTCCGCCGACCCGCAGGGCAAGGCGGAACTCGTGAAGCGTGTCTTCGCACAGCTGTCGCCCGGCGCCGTCTCCCTTCTGTCCACGATCGCCGCGCAGCGGTGGTCGCGCCAGAGGGACGTACTCGCTGCGATCGAAGAGCTGGGCATCCGGAGTATCGCGATGTCCGCGCCTGCCGGGACGGACATCGAAGGCGAGCTGTTCACATTCGGAGGCGCCGTGATCTCCAGTGCTGACCTGGAACTCGCCCTGCGCAGCAAGCTCGCCGACCCGACGGAGAAGGCCGCACTCGTCGACCGGCTCCTTGCCGGAAAGGCCTCACCGCAGACCTCGGCGATCATCCGCCAGATCGTGCTGCAGTCGCGTGGCCGCAGCATCCGCGAGGCACTTCGTGAAGCCGCCCGGATCGTGGCCGACCAGTCCGGGCACTCCATCGCGACGGTGACCAGCGCCCATGCGCTTCCGGCCGCGCAGCTCGAGCAGCTGCGGGCCGCGCTCTCCGCGAAGTACGGCGTGCGCCTCAAGATCAACGAAATCGTCGACGCCGCCGTGATCGGTGGGGTGCGGGTGCAGGTCGGCGATGATGTGATCGATGGAAGCATCGCGCGCCGGATCAGCGATCTACGACTTCAGCTGGTGGGCTGACCCCGACGGGTCGACCACCTCAACAGGCATCTGGGACGACGTGTCCCGCATAGATAGGGAACAAAGATGGCAGAACTAACGATCAGCCCCGACGAGATCAGGGACGCGCTCAAGGACTTCGTCTCGGCATACGAGCCGAACCGGGCCGACGCCACCGAGATCGGCCACGTCATCGACGCGTCTGACGGCATCGCGCACGTCGAGGGGCTCCCCGGCGTGATGGCGAATGAGCTCATCCGCTTCTCGAACGGCGTCTCGGGCCTCGCCCAGAACCTCGACGAGAACGAGATCGGCGTCGTTATCCTCGGTGAGTTCGACGGCATCGTCGAAGGCATGGAAGTGACGCGCACCGGTGAAGTCCTCTCGGTGCCCGTCGGCGACGGCTACCTCGGTCGCGTGGTCGACCCACTGGGCAACCCGATCGACGGTCTCGGCGAGGTCGCATCGGAAGGCCGCCGCGAGCTGGAGCTCCAGGCGCCCGGCGTCATGCAGCGCAAGAGCGTGCACGAACCGCTCCAGACCGGCATCAAGGCAATCGATGCGATGATCCCCATCGGTCGTGGACAGCGTCAGCTGATCATCGGCGACCGCCAGACCGGCAAGACCGCGATCGCGATCGACACGATCATCAACCAGAAGGCCAACTGGGAGTCCGGCGACGAGAACAAGCAGGTTCGCTGCATCTACGTCGCGATCGGCCAGAAGGGCTCGACGATCGCGGGTGTGAAGGGTGCACTCGAGGACGCCGGCGCGATGGAGTACACCACCATCGTCGCGGCTCCCGCCTCAGACCCGGCCGGCTTCAAGTACCTGGCCCCGTACACCGGTTCGGCGATCGGCCAGCACTGGATGTACGCGGGCAAGCACGTCCTCATCATCTTCGACGACCTGTCGAAGCAGGCCGAGGCCTACCGTGCCGTCTCGCTTCTTCTCCGTCGTCCGCCGGGACGCGAGGCCTACCCTGGTGACGTCTTCTACCTGCACTCCCGTCTGCTGGAGCGTTGTGCCAAGCTCTCCGACGAGCTCGGCGCGGGGTCGATGACCGGACTGCCGATCATCGAGACGAAGGCGAACGACGTCTCGGCTTACATCCCGACCAACGTGATCTCGATCACCGACGGCCAGATCTTCCTCCAGTCCGACCTGTTCAACGCGAACCAGCGTCCGGCCGTCGACGTCGGCATCTCGGTGTCGCGCGTCGGTGGCGATGCCCAGGTCAAGTCGATCAAGAAGGTCTCGGGCACGCTGAAGCTCGAGCTCGCACAGTACCGTTCGCTCGAGGCGTTCGCGATGTTCGCATCCGACCTCGACGCTGCGAGCCGTCGCCAGCTCGCCCGTGGTGCCCGCCTGACCGAACTGCTCAAGCAGCCGCAGTACTCGCCGTTCCCCGTCGAGGAGCAGGTCGTCTCGATCTGGGCCGGAACGAACGGAAAGCTCGACGAGGTTCCGGTCGAGGACATCCTGCGCTTCGAATCCGAGCTGCTCGACCACCTGCGACGCAACACCGATGTGCTCGACGTGCTGCGCGAGACCAACGTGCTCTCCGACGAGACCGTCGACAAGCTCGAGGCAGAGGTCGACAGGTTCAAGCTCGAGTTCCAGACGGGCGAGGGCAAGCCGCTCGCGTCGGTCGGCAGCGAGAAGTTCGAAGCCAGTGCCGAAGAAGACGTCAACCAGGAGCGCATCGTCAAGGCGAAGCGCTGACGCGCCGCGCGAAACGCATTGACGACACGCACGAGACGCATCGACAAGTTAGGTAAGTAGGAGACATGGGAGCGCAACTTCGGGTCTACCGGCAGAAGATCAAGTCTGCCCAGACGACCAAGAAGATCACTCGGGCCATGGAGCTGATCTCCGCCTCACGCATCCAGAAGGCGCAGGCGAGGGTGGCGGCGTCCACGCCGTACGCGCGCGCCATCACGCGCGCCGTGTCGGCGGTCGCGACGTACTCGAATGTCGAGCACGTTCTGACCACCGAGCCGGAGAAGATCGAACGCGCGGCGATCGTCATCTTCTCCTCCGACCGCGGACTCGCCGGCGCGTTCAACTCCAACGTGCTCAAGGAGTCCGAGCAACTCGCCGAACTCCTGCGGAGCCAGGGCAAGGATGTCGTGTACTTCCTTGTCGGGCGCAAGGCGGCCGGTTACTTCAGTTTCCGCCGGCGCTCTTTCGAACGCGTGTGGACCGGTGGAACCGACGCACCGGAGTTCGAGACGGCCAAGGAGATCAGCGACGCCATCCTCGAGTCGTTCCTCCGTGACGCCTCCGACGGCGGGGTCGACGAGATCCACATCATCTACAACCGCTTCGTCAGCATGCTCACCCAGGTACCCGAGATCGTGCGCCTGCTGCCCCTCGAGGTTGTCGAGGGCGTCGAGGAGCCCAGCGACGGAGAGGTGCTCCCGCTCTACGAGTTCGAGCCCGACGTCGAGACGGTGCTGGACTCGCTGCTGCCGGTCTACCTCGAGAGCCGTATCTTCAACGCCATGCTCCAGTCGGCCGCATCGAAGCACGCCGCGACCCAGAAGGCGATGAAGGCTGCGAGCGACAATGCCGACAAGCTCATCCGCGACTACACGCGTCTGGCGAACAACGCGCGACAGTCCGAGATCACCCAGCAGATTTCCGAGATCGTCGGTGGCGCCGATGCGCTGGCCACCTCCGACAAATAATCCGGTCACGAACCACGTTTGACGTAGAACGAGAAGAGAAGACAATGACAACGATCGCAACCGACGAGACGCAGACCGCGCCGGTGCAGGCCGAAGGCGCCACTGGGCGCGTCGCCCGCGTCACCGGCCCCGTCGTCGACATCGAGTTCCCGCACGACTCGATCCCCGGCATCTACAACGCCCTCAAGACGACAATCGCCATGGGCGGGACGTCGCATGAGATCACGCTCGAGGTCGCACAGCACCTCGGCGACGACCTCGTCCGAGCGATCGCGCTGAAGCCGACCGACGGTCTCGTCCGCGGCCAGGAGGTGCGCGACACCGGCGGTCCCATCACGGTCCCCGTCGGCGACGTGACCAAGGGCAAGGTCTTCAACGTGACCGGCGACGTGCTGAATGCCGAGCCGGGCGAGAAGATCGAGATCACCGAGCGCTGGGGCATCCACCGCGAACCCCCGAAGTTCGACCAGCTCGAGTCGAAGACCCAGCTCTTCGAGACCGGCATCAAGGTCATCGACCTCCTCACGCCGTACGTGCAGGGTGGAAAGATCGGCCTGTTCGGTGGTGCGGGCGTCGGCAAGACGGTGCTCATCCAGGAGATGATCCAGCGCGTCGCGCAGGACCACGGCGGTGTGTCCGTATTCGCCGGTGTCGGCGAGCGCACCCGTGAGGGCAACGACCTCATCCACGAGATGGAAGAGGCCGGGGTGTTCGACAAGACCGCCCTCGTGTTCGGCCAGATGGACGAGCCGCCGGGAACGCGTCTCCGCGTCGCGCTGTCCGCGCTGACGATGGCGGAGTACTTCCGCGACGTGCAGAAGCAGGACGTCCTGTTGTTCATCGACAACATCTTCCGCTTCACGCAGGCGGGCTCCGAGGTCTCCACGCTGCTCGGCCGCATGCCGTCGGCGGTGGGCTACCAGCCGAACCTCGCCGACGAGATGGGTGTGCTCCAGGAGCGGATCACCTCGACCCGCGGTCACTCGATCACGTCGCTGCAGGCTATCTACGTCCCTGCGGACGACTACACCGACCCGGCGCCCGCGACCACGTTCGCGCACCTCGACGCGACGACCGAGCTCTCTCGTGAGATCGCCTCGAAGGGACTGTACCCGGCTGTCGACCCGCTGACCTCGACCAGCCGCATCCTCGACCCCCGGTACCTGGGCGAGGACCACTACCGCGTCGCCACCACGGTCAAGCAGATCCTCCAGAAGAACAAGGAACTGCAGGAGATCATCGCCATCCTCGGTGTCGACGAGCTCTCCGAGGAAGACAAGATCACGGTGTCGCGTGCGCGCCGCATCCAGCAGTTCCTCTCGCAGAACACCTACATGGCCAAGAAGTTCACAGGCGTCGAGGGTTCGACCGTCCCGCTGAAGGACACGATCGAGTCGTTCGACGCGATCGCCAAGGGTGAGTACGACCACGTGGCCGAGCAGGCGTTCTTCAACGTCGGCTCGATCTCCGACGTCGAAGAGAAGTGGGCACAGATCCAGAAGGAGAACGGCTGAGCATGGCTTCGCCGCTGAAGGTGAGCGTTGTCGCCGCCGACCACGAGGTATGGTCAGGCGAAGCGACCATGGTCGTCGCCCGTACCGTGGAGGGCCAGATCGGAATCCTCGCCGGGCACGAGCCACTGCTGGCGATGCTGGCGACCGGAGAGGTCCGCGTCACCCAGGTCGGAGGGTCCGTCGTGACCGCCCAGGCCGATGACGGGTTCCTCTCCGTTGAGAACGATACGGTGACGGTCGTCGCCCGCCAGGCGGAACTGGTCTAGGCGTTATGGCCGAAGCGGGGGCGGCTGTGGACCGGCAGTTCGGGGATGTGCGCGTACCGGTGCTCATCGCCATGGCGGGTCTGCCCGGAGCGGGAAAGTCAACGATCGCCGAGATCATCGGCGCCCGGCTCGGGGCGGCGATCGTCTCAGTCGATCCGATCGAGTCCGCGATCCTGAGTGCGGGCATCGACTCCGACCAGCCGACGGGTCTCGCCGCCTACCTGGTGGCAGAGACGATCGCCGAGCAGGCTCTGCTGTCCGGGCATTCCGTGATCGTGGACGCGGTCAACGCGGTCGAGCCGGCGCGGCTCCAATGGCGCGATCTCGCCGCGCGCGCCGATGTCAAACTCCGCGTGATCGAGGTCGTCTGCAGCGACCAGGACCTCCACAAAGCTCGACTCGAGAAACGCATCCGCAGGCTGCCGCACGTCGATGAGACCTCGTGGCACGCCGTCGAGCAGAGCATCGAAGAGTATGACGAGTGGAGGGGCGCGAGCGCAGCCCTTCCCCGCATCACGGTCGACACGACCGCGACCATCGGCGAGAACGTCGAGACCGCGCTCGCCTTCCTGGAGGGGTAGTGCTCGTCCTCCTGCCGCCGTCGGAAACGAAGAACGACGGCGGGTCCGGCGGCACGCTCGATCTGGGAAGCCTGCGGTTTCCGTCGCTCACCCCGACGCGGCGCGCGGTGCTGCGTTCGGTGGCCGAACTGTCACGGGATCGCGAGGCGAGCATCCGTGCCCTGAAACTGGGGCCCAAGCAGCACGGCGAAGTCGACCGCAACCGGAGGCTCCGGCGTTCGCCGACGATGCCGGCCATCGAGCTGTACAGTGGCGTGCTCTACGATGCATTCGATGTGGGGACGCTCTCGCCGACAGAGCGGGAGCGGACACAAGACGTGGTTGCGATCCACTCCGCGTTGTTCGGGCTCGTCTCCGCGGGAGACTCGATTCCGCCTTACCGGTTGTCGTTTGATTCGCGGGTCCCCGGGACGACCCTCAAGCGGAGCTGGACGGCGCCCGTATCGACGGTACTCGAACGAACGACCGGTGTGATCGTCGATCTCCGCTCTGACGGCTACGCGGCCCTCGGCCCTCTTCCGACAGGAAAGGAAGCCGTCACCGTGCGCGTGCTCGGGCGTGATGCGGAAGGACGTGTGCGGGCGCTGAACCATTTCAACAAGCAGGCGAAAGGGCTCTTCGCGCGAGCCATCGTCGCAAGCGGGCTCGAATTGGCTGACGCCGAGCAGCTTCTGGACTGGGCCAGAGCCGAAGGTTACGACGTTGGGCTGAACGGCAGCGAATTGGAGCTGACCGTATCGCAGGTGACGGGTGAGCCCGGCCGTCTGATGGCGGCGCTGCGTTAGCGAGCAATCGCTGTTCAGACTACGAAAACGTGAGAAAGGTCCGTCCGGAGATTCCGAGGTCGGCATGGTGGTGTCCACCAGAAAAGTGAGATATGCTCACCCTAAGGTGAAGCTCATCACAGCTTCGTATCGGGCTATGCGAAACAGAGGAGGAGCACTCAGCCTGGGTGGGCCCTCGATCAGCGACGGTCGGTCGCAGCAGAGGTCCCCGCCAATCTGTCGGGCCGACGCATCGGTTGCACGGGCGCGAATCCCCTCGCGCCGGAGTCGAGCAGCTCGGACGCGTGACGATCCCTGACTCCGCCCTGCGGTCGGGCCGTGCGGAGGTGATCTCACGAGCGAGAGTTCGAAGCTTGCGATTCCCGCAGCCTTCGTCGGCCCGACGCTCTTCGTCGGCCTCGCGTTCCCGCGGACTTCGCTCAGACGGTCGCGCGGAAACAGCCCACCACGTGGTCGTCGACCATTCCTGTCGACTGCATCAAGGCATACATCGTTGTCGGGCCGACGAAGCGGAACCCACGTCGGCGGAGCTCCTTGCTCATCGCAGTCGATTCCACGGTGACGGCCGGGACCTCGCTGAAGTCCGCCGGGCGCGGGCGGCCCGGTGCGGGGGCGAAGCCCCACATCAGCTCCGTGAGCCCGACATCGAGAGCGAGAGTCGCTTTCGCGTTCGCGATCGTCGCCTCGATCTTGCCGCGATGCCGGATGATGCGCTCATCGAGCAGCAGGCGCTCGACGTCGACCTCCGTCATCGCAGCGACGCGCGCCGGTTCGAAGTCATAGAACACCTCGCGGAACGCCGGCCGGCGCCGCAGGATCGTGATCCACGACAAGCCTGCCTGGAACCCTTCGAGGCAGAGCTTCTCGTACAGTGCGCGTGGATCGCGCTGGACGCGCCCCCACTCGTCGTCGTGGTAGCGCAGATACTCCGGGTCGCTGCCGGCCCACGAGCACCGTTGTCGTCCGTCTTCTCCGATGATGGTCGCGCTCATGCGGCCAGCATGATCCCCTCATGGGTGAGCAGCCAGAGTTTGGTCGGGATGCCCTCGCCCCCGCTGTAGCCGGTGATGCGCCCGGTGGAGGAGAGAACACGATGGCAGCCGACGATGATCGGGATGGGATTCGCGCCGACGGCGCCGCCGATGGCCCGCCCGGATCCCGGCCGGCCGATCTCTGCTGCGAGCTCGCCGTACGACGTGAACTGGCCGTACTCGAGCCGGCCCAGCGCATCCCACACACTCCGCTGGAACGCGGTGCCGTCCTGCCGTAACGGGAGCTCGAAGTCTTTGCGGGTGCCGGCGAAGTATTCGCCCAGCTGCCGGACGGCCTCGTCGAGGACAGGGGTCGTGCGCTCCGGATGCTCTTCGAGCGGGAGGTGGCCGTCGCGCTCGATGGACAGCGAAGTGATCGCTTCGCCGTCGCTGGTGAGCTCGAGCCGGCCGATGGGGCTTTCCGTGCGGATCAGGTACGCGAATGAAGTGCTCATGTCTCGACTGTAGACGGACCCTGTGACAGGTTCGCGCGGAAATCGGACATTGGGGATAACTCGCCTGCAGGGGGTGTGGACAACGCCGGAGGCAGGCATTCGAACGGTTAGCCTTGGCAGATGCCGATCACCGATGACAGCCCCTCCGCCATCCCTGCGATCGTCTCCGAGGTGCTCCGCAGCTCGCCCGTGATCGACGGGCACAACGACTGGGCCTGGGAGTGCCGCGAGAATCGTGGCTACTCGGTCGAGGGGCTCTCCGAGCCTCTCTTCACCGACACGGACATCCCGAGGCTGCGCGCTGGCGGCGTGGGCGCCCAGTTCTGGTCGGTCTACATCACCGATGAGCTCGAGGGTGCGGCCGCCGTCCAGGGAACGCTCGAGCAGATCGACTGGGTCTACCGGCTGATCGCGCGCTATCCCGATGCATTCGCGCTCGCGCGCACGGCAGACGATATCGAAACGGCCGTCCGGTCGGGCAGGATCGCGTCCCTCCTCGGAGCCGAGGGGGCGCACGCCATCAACGACTCGCCGGCCGTTCTCCGGATGCTCGCGCGGCTCGGAGTGCGCTATCTCACGCTTACTCACGTCCACAACACGGAATGGGCCGACTCGGCGACCGACGAACCGCGCTTCGGAGGGCTCTCCGAGCGTGGTCGCGACTACGTGCGCGAGCTCAACCGGCTGGGCATCCTCGTCGATCTGTCCCATGTCTCGGCGGCGACCATGCACGACGCGCTCGATGCGACGGCCGCTCCCGTGATCTTCAGCCACAGTTCGTGCAGGGCGCTCGCCGGTCATCCGCGCAATGTACCCGACGACGTGCTCGCCCGGCTCGCCGCGAACGGGGGAGTCGTGATGATCACCTTCGTCCCGCAATTCCTGTCGGAGGACTTCGCCGAATGGGCGGACGGGCCGAGGACGGCCCCGCCACCGCGCGTCACGATCGCCGATGTCGCCGATCACATCGACCACGCGCGTACCGTGGCCGGCCTCGAGCACGTCGGCCTCGGCGGCGACTTCGACGGAACCGACCTGTTCCCTGAGGGGCTGGAGGGCGTAGACGGGTACCCGGCGCTCCTCGCGGAGCTCGCTCGCCGCGGCTGGAGCGCATCCGAGCTCGCGGCTCTCACAGGGGGGAACATCCTGCGCGTGCTGCGCGCGACGGATGGCGCCTTCGCTGCACCGCACCTGGGCGTCCCGGCACTCGAACTCTGATTCGCCGCGAGTCGGAAACTCGCGCGAAACGTGCGCGCCCTACGCTGGGCGAACAGCGCAAAGAAGGGGAATTCATGACCAGGTCTCACACCGGGCGCACGATCGCGGGCATCGTCGCGGTCGGCATCGCAACCGCACTCGTCATCACCGGATGCTCACCGAGCGGGGGAGCCAAGAGCTCCAGCGGAAAGACCCTCGTGGTCGATCAGTCGTTCGACCTGAAGACCGCCGACCCCGGTCGTGCCTTCGAGCTCACGGGCAGCATCGTCGATCGCGCGCTCTACGAGACCCTTCTCACCTTCAAAGGCTCCGATGTCACCAAGCCGGTGCCGCAGCTCGCCACGTACAAGGAGTCGTCCGACAACAAGACGCTCACGCTCACGCTCGACGGCAAGCACACGTTCTCGGACGGAACGACGGTCACCGCCGACGACGTCGTGTTCTCTCTCAAGCGAGTCCAGGGAATCAAGGGCAACCCGTCGTTCCTCCTCGACGGGGTCACCGTGAACAAGGTCGACGACAAGACCGTCACCCTCACCACCGCGACCCCGAACCCCGCGCTTCCGTTCATCCTCCCGAACCCGTCGCTCGGAATCCTGAACTCGAAGCTCGTCACGAAGAACGGCGGAGCGCCGGACAACACCGACAAGGCGGAGGCGTTCCTCAACAAGACCTCCGCGGGCTCCGGGCCGTACGAGCTCGAGTCGTACAACGTCAGCACCAAGGTCGTCTTCAAGCTGAACCCGCACTACGTCGGCGCCGCACCCGCCTACAGCCGCGTCGTTCTCGAGAATGTCGCGGGACCCACGCAGAAGATCAACGTGCAGGCCGGCTCGAGCCAGGTCGCACTCGACCTCAACGCTGACCAGGTCCAGGGCCTCGACGGAGGTTCGACCAAGGTGATCAAGGGCGTCTCGCCGTACGTGATCTACACCTGGTACAACCAGAACCCGACGGTCGGGGCAGGCGTCACCAACAAGGCGCAGTTCCTGACGGCGGTCCGCCACGGCATCGACTACTCGAAGATCCTGTCCATCGCCGGAACGGGCTCGACCCAGCCCGGCGGCATGGTCCCGTCGATGTTCCTCGGTGCGCTGACCTCAGATCCGTCGAACACGTTCGATGCAGCCGCGGCGAAGACCGCGCTCGCGGCATCCGGATACGCCGGCCAACCCGTGAAGTTCTCGTACCCGAACGACATCACGGTCAACGGGCTGCAGATGCAGACCCTCGCCGAGGCCATCCAGGCACAGCTGAAAGACATCGGCATCACCATCACGCTCGCTCCGTCTCCGATCTCGACCTTCCTCGACGCCTACCGGGCCGGGAAACTGCAGTCGGGGATCATGTACTGGGGCCCGGACTTCCCGGACCCGTCGGACTACCTCGTGTTCAACCCGGGTGAGTCCCTCGGCCTGCGCGCCGGCTGGGCGAAGGGGGCAGACCCCGCGGTCAGCACTCTGGCCGACGCCGCTGCGTCGGCGGTCGGGTCGGCCGACCGCACCAAGGCCTACCAGGCCTGGCAGACGCAGGCCAACGCCACGGGGCCGTTCCTGCCCGTCGTGCAGCCCGGCCAGTACGTGGTCACCGCAACCTCGGTGACGCAGCTCGAACTCAATCCCGTGTGGACCGTTGACCTCGCAGAGATCAAGTAGCTCGACCCTGGAGGCGCCTGCGCCCGACCGGCTCGTCACCGACGAGCGCAGGCGCCTTCCCCCTCTCGTCCGCTACATCGCGCTCCGCCTCGGTGTGAGTGTGCTGCTGATCTTCGGCGTCACACTCGTCACCTTCACGCTCACGAACCTCGTACCGGCCGACCCGGCCCAGGCGGCACTGGGAGAGCGGGCGGCGAGCGACCCCGCCGTGGTCGCGGAGTTCCGCAAAGCGCAGGGCCTCGACAAACCGGTGGTCGTGCAGTATTTCGTGTACCTCGCCCACCTGCTCCAGGGAAACCTCGGGGTCTCCACGCAGACGCACAACCCGGTGTCGCAGGACCTCGCGGTCGCCTTCCCAGCGACGGCTGAGCTGGCGATCTTCGTGATCGTCTTCTCGATCATCATCGGGATCGGGCTCGGATTGTTCGCAGCGCTGCGACACAACCGCTTCTCGGACCAGCTCATCCGGATCTTCAGCCTCGGCGGGATCTCGATCCCGACGTTCTGGCTGGCGCTCGCGGTGTTCTACATCTTCTTCTACCAGCTGCACTGGGCGCCGGGCAGTGGTCGGCTCGATCCGGCTGCACAGGCCCCACCCACGGTCACCGGCATGTACACGGTCGACGCGCTCCTGGCCGGTCAGTGGGACACCTTCTGGGATGCGCTGTCGCACCTTGCGCTCCCGGGCCTCGTCCTCACGCTGTACACCGTCGGCCTGCTGATCCGCTTCGCCCGGTCTGCCGTGCTCGACATCCTCGGTCTCGACTACGTGACCGCTGCCCGCGCCAAGGGGCTGAGCTCCCGGCGCGTCGTCTTCGGTTACACGCTGCGCGGCGCGCTCCTTCCGATCCTCACGATCGTGGGACTCGCCTTCGGGTCGCTGCTCTCCGGGACGGTGCTCACCGAGCAGGTGTTCTCCTGGGGAGGCATCGGCCAGTACGCGTACAAAGCCGCGACGACCCTCGACCTGCCGGCCGTCATGGGCGTCGGCCTGATCGTCGGGCTCGTCTACATCATCACCAACTTCGTGATCGACGTGATCTACGGTCTGGTCGACCCGAGAGTGAGGGTCCAGTGACCGCAACCCTCGACATCGCCGTCAAGCGCAAGCGACCCATCCTGCCCGCCGTCTGGCGCCGGCCGATGGCCGTCATCGGAGTGGCGGTGATCGCCATCTGGCTGTTCATCGCGATCTTCGCGCCGCTCATCGCGCCGTACGACCCGCTCGCCCAGAGCTTCACGCGTCTCTCGCCGCCGAGTTCGGCGCACTGGTTCGGAACGGACGCTGTCGGGCGCGACGTTCTCTCGCGTACCCTGTACGGCGCACGGGTATCGCTTCCGCTCGCGCTCATCCTCGTGGTGTCCTCGATGATCATCGGCTCCATCCTGGGAGCGGTCGCCGGCTACTTCGGCCGCGGAGTCGACGAAGTGATCATGCGCATCTCCGACCTGGTCTTCGCGTTCCCGACGATCATCCTCGCCATGATCGTGGCGGCCTCGCTCGGCCCGAGCCTCACCAATGCGGTGATCGCGCTGCTGGTGGTGTCCTGGCCGAGCTATGCCCGCGTCATGCGATCCATGGTGCTGGGA
This sequence comes from Leifsonia tongyongensis, assembly GCF_010686705.1. Lineage (GTDB taxonomy): Bacteria > Actinomycetota > Actinomycetes > Actinomycetales > Microbacteriaceae > Diaminobutyricibacter > Diaminobutyricibacter tongyongensis. Next base: position 118,708 of record NZ_JAAGWY010000004.1, read on the forward strand.
GAGCGGGCACGCGAGTACGTCATCGCCGGCCGGCTGCTCGGGGCGAGCGCCTACCGCTCGCTCGGCCGCGATGTGCTGCCGAACGTCGCAGCTCCGGTGCTGGTACTCGCCACCCTGGACTTCGGCAACGCGATCCTGCTCCTCTCGGGGCTGTCGTTCCTCGGTCTCGGCGCGACGCCGCCGACACCGGAATGGGGTTCGATGGTCGCCGACGGCGTCCAGAACTTCAGTGCCTGGTGGCTCTCGGCGTTCCCCGGTCTTGCGATCTTCACCGTCGTCATGGCCTTCAACTTCCTGGGTGACGCGATGCGCGATGCGCTCGACCCGCGCACTGCCGGCAAGGTCCAGGGGGTCTCGGTATGACCGGAATCACGATCTCGGACCTCACTCTGGAGCTCGGCGACCCGAAGTCGCCGAAACGGATCCTGCGCGGGATCGATCTCGAGGTGCCCGCGGGCCAGATCACCGGCCTCGCCGGCGAATCCGGTTCGGGGAAGACCGTGACCGGACTGACCGTCTGCGGGCTTCAGCCTGCTGGTTCCCGCGTGTCCGGTCGCATCAGGCTCGACGGTGCGCGCCGGTCGGTCGACAACCTCCTCGAGCTCTCGCAGGCCCAGCTCAACCGGCTGCGCGGGCGTGAGCTGGCGATGATCTTCCAGGACCCGACTGCGAGCCTGCACCCCATGATCTCGATCGGCGGCCAGCTCACCGATCACGTGCGCTACCACCTGGGCCTCGGACGCCGGCAGGCGCGCGAACTCGCGGTCGAACTGCTCGAGCGGGTGCGCGTCCCGGAGCCGGAGAATGCGCTGTCCAAATACCCGCACCAGTTCTCGGGCGGCCAGCTCCAGCGCATCGCGATCGCGATCGCCATCGCGTGCGAACCGTCCGTACTGATCGCGGATGAGCCGACGACGGCGCTCGACGTGACGGTCCAGGCGGGCATCCTGCGACTGCTGCGCGAACTCTGCGACACGATGGACCTGGCGATCCTCCTCGTCACGCACGACCTCGGCGTCATGTCGGCGGTGGCCGACACGGTGGCGGTCATGCACAACGGCTCGATCGTCGAACACGGATCGCGCTACCAGGTCATCCGCGAACCGCGCACCGAATACACGCGCTCGCTCATCGAGTCGCTGCCGGCCGTGCCTCCGCCCCCGCAGGTCGTGCACGAGGTGGCCGTGGAGACCGGGATCGAGAACGACGAGGAGAGCGGCCGATGACGGGCGAACTGGTGGTCGACGGTGTCAGCGTGCAGTATCGCCGCCCCGGGCGCGGAAAGCTCACGGCCGTAGACGATGTCTCGCTTTCGCTCGGCACCGGCGAGGTCGTCGGGCTCGTGGGCGAATCCGGTTGCGGAAAGTCCACGCTCGCACGCGCCATCTGCGGACTGGAACCCCTCTCCGGGGGATCCATCACCTTCGACGACGAACCGGTGCCGAGGCTGCGACTGCGGTCGCGACCGGTCCGCCTGCGGCGGATTCAGATGGTGTTCCAGAACCCCTACGCCTCGCTCAACCCGCGCCGCAAGGTCGGCGCCCAGATAGCGGACGCTTTCGCGGTCGCCGGCCCGGATCGCTCCACGGTGCCCGAGCTGCTCGCCGACGTCGGGCTCGACCGTGACGCGGCCGACCGCTACCCCCATGAGTTCTCCGGCGGCCAACGTCAGCGCATCGCGATCGCACGCGCGATCGCAGCCCGACCGGACGTCCTGATCGGCGACGAGCCCATCGCATCCCTCGACGCCTCGCTCCAGGCGAAGGTCGCTCAGCTCATGCGCGACGTCGCCCTGAAGAACGGCGCCTCCCTCCTGTTCATCAGCCACGACCTCTCCGTCGTGCGGGTCATCGCAGATCGGGTCGCGGTCATGCAGGCGGGCCGGGTGGTGGAGAGCGGGCCGATCGACCAGGTCTGGAACGCGCCGAAGAACGACTACACGGCCAGGCTGCTCGCCTCGATCCCGGTTCCCGACGGCCTGGGGAACCTACCCGTCGGCTGACGGCGGCACGGGCACGGGCCCGTCTCGGCGGGCGGCTAGCCTAGGATCATGGCTCAGATCGAATACCGCACCCTCGGCACATCCGGACTCGTCGTCTCCACCATCGGACTCGGCTGCAACAACTTCGGCAGGCAGGGGACGGCATCGGAGAGCCAGGCCGGTACGGACGCCGTGATCGGGGCCGCCATCGACACCGGGGTGACGCTCTTCGACACGGCGGACATCTACGGCGCTGAGCGCGGCCTCTCCGAGACCCTGATGGGCAACGCACTCGCGGGCAAGCGCGATGGCATCGTGCTTGCGACCAAGTTCGGAATGGACATGGGTGGTGCGAACGGTCCCGACTGGGGTGTTCGCGGATCGCGCCGATACATCCGCCTGGCGGTGGAGGCGTCCCTGCGCCGCCTGCGAACCGACTGGATCGACCTCTACCAGTTGCACACGCCGGACCCGGTGACGCCGATCGAGGAGACCCTGGCGACCCTGGACGATCTCATCACCGAAGGAAAGATCCGCTACATCGGCCATTCGAATCTCACCGGCTGGCAGATCGCCGAGGCCGAGTTCACCGCCCAGCTCGCCGGACACCCGAAGTTCATCTCGGCCCAGAACGAGTACAGCCTTCTGGTACGCGGCGCTGAGAAGGAGGTGCTGCCCGCCGTCAACCGGTACGGGCTCGGGTTCCTCCCATATTTCCCGCTCTACAACGGCCTGTTCACGGGCAAGTTCTCTCGTCAGGGCGGGCCGGCGGACAGCCGCATCATGAGGATCCGCCGGCATCTCGCCGACAACGCTCCGTGGGATGTCATCGAGCAGTACCAGGCGTTCTGCGACGAGCGCGGGGTCACCATGCTCGAGGCGACGTTCGCGTGGCTTCTCGCACAGCCCGGGCTGACGAGCGTGATCGCAGGCGCCACGAGGCCCGAGCAGATCATCCAGAACGCGGAAGCCGCTTCGTCGTGGAAGCCGACCGCCGACGAGGTGGCGGCCATCTCGGACCTGTTCTCGTAGCCTTCGGGCCACGTGAGGGTTCACGGCGACGCGCCGCCGTTTTCGCCGTGAGCGAACGCCTTGCGGCACCTGAGTGAGTACTCACTCAGCTAGTCTGGACACCATGGTGCAGAACCGGCGAGCGCAGCCGTTGTCGGTCGAGGAGCGGCAGTCGATGATCATCGATGCCGTCATCCCGCTGCTCATCGAGCACGGCCGCAGCGTCACCTCGAAGCAGATCGCCGAAGCCGCCTGCGTCGCCGAAGGCACGATCTTCCGGGCGTTCGGCGACAAGGACACCCTGGTCACGGCCGCCATCGAGAAGTATCTCGACCCGGAGCCGCTCCGGCAGGCGCTGCGGTCGATCGACCCCGCGCTTCCGCTCGAGAACAAGGTGCGAGCGATCATCTACCTCATGCGCGAACGCTTCTCGAGCATGTTCCGCATGATTGCCGCCATCGGGGGCGAACGGCCGCCCGTGCCGCACGCGCGCCACGAGTTCCCGGCGATCATCGCCGAGGTCCTCGCACCCGAGGCGGCGATGCTGAACTGGCCGCCCGAGCGTGTCGCGCACATCGTGCGGATGATCAGCGTCGCCTCCTCATTTCCCGCGCTCAACGAAGGCATGGAATTCAGTGTCGACGAACTCGCGCGCGTCGTCCTCTACGGGATCGCCGGGAAACCGGTCGATCCACATGAGACGCTCCCTCCTGCCCTGTCCACCACTGCAACCGCTACGAGCGAGGACCGAACATGCTCCTGAAACTCCTCGGGCGCTTCCTGCGCCCGCATTGGCGACTCCTCGTCGGAGTCGTCTTCTTCCAGCTCGCGCAGTCCCTGCTCTCGCTCTGGTTGCCGACTCTCAACGCCGACATCATCGACAACGGGGTCGTCAAGGGCGACACGAACTACATCCTCTGGGTGGGTGCCGGGATGCTCGGGGTCACGGTCCTGCAGGTCGCGTGCTCGATCACCGCCGTCTACTTCGGGGCGAAAGTCGCGATGCGGGTGGGCCGTGACCTGCGCGGCGCGATCTTCGTCAAGGTCGGCGAGTTCTCCGAACGGGAAGTCTCGGCCTTCGGAGCGCCGTCGCTCATCACGCGGAACACCAACGACGTGCAGCAGGTGCAGATGCTCGTGCTGATGACCTGCACGCTGCTGATCTCGGCGCCGATCCTGGCCGTCGGCGGCATCATCCTGGCACTCCGGCAGGACATCCAGCTGTCCTGGCTGATCGTAGTCAGCGTGCCGGTCCTCCTGATCGCGGTCAGCCTGATCATCGTGCGGATGGTTCCGCAGTTCCGGCTCATGCAGGCCCGGATCGACAAGGTCAACAAGGTGCTGCGCGAGCAGCTCTCCGGCATCCGCGTCGTCCGTGCGTTCGTGCGCGAAGACGTCGAGGTCCGGCGGTTCAAGCAGGCCAACGAGGAGGTCACCGAGACCGCGCTGCGCGCCGGCCGCCTGTTCGCACTGATGTTCCCGATCGTGATGCTGGTGCTGAACGTCTCGAGTGTCGCTGTGATCTGGTTCGGTGCGTTCCGCATCCAGGACGGCTCGATGCAGATCGGGACCCTGACCGCCTTCCTGCAGTACCTGATGCAGATCCTGATGGCGGTCATGATGGCGACGTTCATGGCCGTGCTGATTCCGCGCGCATCCGTGTGCGCGGACCGCATCTCCGAGGTGCTCAACACGGAGTCGACCGTGAAATCGGCCGCGACGCCCGTGAGCGTGCTCGAGACGCACGGGACCGTGGAACTGGTGGATGCGAGCTTCGCCTACCCCGGTGCGGAGCAGCCGGTCCTCAGCGACGTGAGCTTCCTGGCCCGCTCGGGCCGCACGACGGCGATCATCGGCAGCACCGGCGCGGGCAAGACCTCGCTCGTCAACCTGATTCCGCGGTTGTTCGATGCGACCAGCGGCCTCGTCCTGGTCGACGGAGTCGACGTCGCCGAGCTCGAACCCGACCTGCTCTGGTCGCGCATCGGATTGGTGCCGCAGAAGCCGTACCTCTTCTCGGGCACCGTGGCGAGCAACCTCCGCTACGGCAAACCGGACGCGACCGACGACGAATTGTGGGCTGCACTCAGCGTGGCGCAGGCGCGTGACTTCGTCGAAGCGATGCCGGAGCAGCTCGAGGCACCGATCGCACAGGGCGGCACCAACGTTTCGGGCGGCCAGCGGCAGAGGCTCGCCATCGCCCGCGCTCTCGTCAAGCGACCGGAGATCTACGTCTTCGACGACTCGTTCTCGGCGCTCGACGTCGCCACGGATGCGCGGCTGCGGCAGGCGCTGAAGCGCGAGATCGCCGACGCCACGTTCATCATCGTCGCACAGCGGGTGTCGACGATCATCGACGCCGACCAGATCCTCGTGCTCGAGGACGGCCGCATCGTCGGCCGGGGCACGCACGAAGAACTCCTCGAGACCTCCGAGACCTATGCGGAGATCGTCTCGTCCCAGCTCACCGCGGAGGAAGCAGCATGAGCACGACAGAAGAGAAGACCCCGACCCCGCCTCCGCCGGTGCGGCGCGGGCCCGGTGGCGGTGGGCCCTTCGGCGGCATGCAGGGCCCGGTCGAGAAGGCGATGAACTTCGGGCCGAGTGCCAAGCGCCTCGCCGGTCGCCTGTCGCCGGAACGCTGGGGAATCTTCTTCGTGACGATCCTCGGTGTCGTCAGCGTGGCGTTCGCGGTCCTCGGGCCGAAGATCCTCGGCAATGCCATCAACATCGTCGTAGCCGGGGCGATCTCGTCGACGATGCCCAAGGGGCTGACGCAGGAACAGGTCATCGCCGGGCTCCGCGCGTCGGGCCACGGACAACAGGCCGACCTGCTGAGCGGCATGACCCTCACGCCCGGCGCCGGGATCGACTTCCATGCGCTCAGTATGGTGTTGATGGGTGTTCTCGCCCTGTACGTCTTCTCGTCCGTTTTCGCCTACCTGCAGGCGTATGTGCTGAACGGGATCACGCAGCGCACCGTGTACCGCCTGCGTGAAGAGGTCGAGGCGAAGATCAACCGGCTTCCGCTGAAATACTTCGACGGGATGAACCGCGGCGAGCTGCTGAGCCGGGTCACGAACGACATCGACAATATCTCGCAGACGCTGCAGCAGACCCTGAGCCAGTTGCTCACCTCCCTGCTCACCGTGATCGGCGTCGTCGTGATGATGTTCATCGTGTCGCCGCTCCTCGCGCTGATCGCGCTCATCACCATTCCGCTCACGCTCATCGTGACGATGCTGATCGCCCGGCGCTCGCAGAAGCTGTTCGTAGCCCAGTGGAAGCACACGGGCGAACTGAACGGCCAGATCGAGGAGGCCTTCACCGGCCACGCCCTCGTCAAGGTGTTCGGGCGTCACCGCGAGGTGGAGGAGCAGTTCCGGCTGAAGAACGAAGAGATGTACAAGGCGAGCTTCGGAGCGCAGTTCATCTCGGGCATCATCATGCCGGCCATGATGTTCGTCGGGAACCTGATGTACGTGGTCATTGCGGTCGCGGGCGGACTCCAGGTCGCATCCGGTGCGCTGCAGATCGGCGACGTCACCGCGTTCATCCAGTACTCCCGGCAGTTCACCCAGCCGCTCACCCAGCTGGGCTCGATGGCGAACCTCCTTCAGTCCGGCGTCGCGTCGTCTGAGCGCGTCTTCGAGCTGCTGGACGCCGAGGAGCAGTCCGCCGATCCGGCCGCCCCGAAGAGCCCGGTGGGCACCAGGGGGCGCCTCGAGTTCCAGGACGTCTCGTTCCGATACACCGAGGAGACGCCGCTGATCGAGAACCTGTCCCTGGTCGCCCAGCCCGGCCAGACGGTCGCGATCGTCGGCCCGACGGGGGCAGGAAAGACCACGCTCGTCAACCTGATGATGCGGTTCTACGAGATCGACTCCGGCCGCATCACGCTCGACGGTGTCGACATCGCGTCGATGAGACGCGACGATCTTCGGAGCCGGATGGGGATGGTGCTGCAGGACACCTGGCTGTTCGGTGGCACCATCCGCGAGAACATCGCCTACGGGCGACCGGATGCGACCGAGGAAGACATCCTCGACGCTGCCAGGGCGACCTACGTCGACCGCTTCGTTCACTCGCTGCCGGACGGCTACGACACAGTGCTCGACGACGAGGGCTCGAACGTCAGCGCCGGCGAGAAGCAGCTGCTCACGATCGCCCGGGCGTTTCTCGCGCAGCCGAGTGTCCTCATCCTCGACGAGGCGACGAGCTCGGTCGACACCCGCACAGAGCTGCTGGTGCAGAAGGCGATGAGCGCACTGCGCGCCGACCGCACGAGCTTCGTGATCGCGCACCGGCTGTCGACCATCCGTGACGCCGACCTGATCCTCGTCATGGAGTCGGGCCGCATCGTCGAGCAGGGCACGCACTCCGAACTGCTGGCGGCCGGCGGCGCGTACTACAACCTGTACAACTCGCAGTTCGCTGCGGCGATCTCGGAGGACGTCTGATCGGTCAGTGGCCGGTCAGTGGCCGGTCAGCGGCCGGATGAGTCGCGCGGCGACGGAGGGGCGGCGGGTGAGCCGCTCCTCCGTGTCGGCGAACTGCATCCCGACGAGGCCGGCGTTGGCGCCGGCGAACCGGAGCGGTTCCGGCTCCCAGCGGCGCGATCGGTGGTTCACCCACGCCAGTGACGTCAGTTCCGTCGACGCGCCCGTGATCAGGTCGGCCAGGGTCCGTCCGGCGAGGTTGGTGGTGCTCACGCCGTCGCCGACGTAGCCGCCCGCCCACGCCTCCCGGCGTCCCGCGTCGTAGCCGACCGACGCGTGCCAGTCCCGCGGTACGCCGAGCGGGCCGCCCCACTCGTGGGTGATGCGGGCGTCCGCAGCGGCGGGGAACAGGTCGACGAGCGCCTTGCGCAGGTGGTGGGTTACCCGGCCGACGCGATCATAAGCGGGCCTGATGGCGCTCCCGAGGTGATAACGGGCGCCGCGGCCACCGAAGGCGAACCGGTTGTCCGCGGTCCGCTGGCCGTAGATCAGCAGGTGACGGAAGTCGGTGAACGTCTGGCCGTGCTCGATTCCGATGCGGTCCCAGACCTCATCGGACAGGGGCTCCGTCGCGATCATCAGCGAGTAGAGGGGGAGGATTCGTCGTCCGACCTGGGGAAGCGCCGAGCCGTAGCCTTCCGTCGCATTGACGACGGTCGCGGCGCGGACGGTTCGCGGCGTGCCGGCGACCACCGCATCCACTCGGCCGTCCGCCCAGGCGCGCACCTCGGTGCGCTCGTAGATGGTCGCGCCGCGTAGTTCGACCGCGCGGGCGAGACCGCGCACCAGCTTCGCCGGCTGGATGCGGGCGCACTCGGGCGTGAAGGTCGCGGCGATCGCGCTCGGCACCCCGAACCGCTCCCGCACGGTCTCCGTGCCGAGCAGCGACACCTGGTCGACACCGAAGCGTGCGGCCTCGGCGACGTCGGCCCTTGCGCTTTCGAGCTGGACCGCGGAACGCACGAACGCGACGGTGCCGCCGCGTACGAAGTCGCAGTCGATGCCCTCTGCCTCGGCGGCCCGGCCTACCTCGTCGACGGTGTCGACCATGGCCCGGCGCAGCGCCACCGCGGCGTCGAAGCCGTAGCGCGATTCGAGGGCGGATGCCGACAGCGGGAACAACGCGGAGCTCCAGCCGCCGTTCCGCCCGGACGCGCCGAACCCGGCGATGTCCTTCTCCAGGATCGCGATCGACAGCGTCGGATCGGCCTGTTGCAGGTAGTAGGCGGTCCAGAGTCCGGTGAGACCGCCGCCGACGATGCACACGTCGACGGTGACGTCCTCAGCGAGCGACGGGCGGGGCTGCAGGTCATCTGCGCCCGACGCGACGAGCGCATCCATCCAGAAACTGACGCGCCGGTAACCGTCGCTCATCTCACGTCCTCCAGGAAGCCGAACACAGGAGAAGTGGGCTCAAAGCGGCGCCTTGGACCCACTTTTCCTGTGGTGGTGGTTGGTCAGAGTCGCGTCCACGCCTCGGAGAGGACTCCACGGAGGATCTGGCCGATCTCCTTGAACTCCGCCGGTCCGATCGTGAGCGGAGGAGCCAGCTGCACGACGGGGTCGCCACGGTCGTCGGCGCGGCAGTAGAGGCCTGCGTCGAACAGCGCCTTGGAGAGGAACCCTCGGAGCAGGCGCTCTGACTCGTCGTCGTCGAAGGTCTCCTTGGTCGCCTTGTCCTTCACCAGCTCGATGCCGAAGAAGTAGCCGTCGCCGCGGACGTCGCCGACGATGGGCAGGTCGAGGAGCGTCTCGAGCTCCGCTCGGAAGAGCGGCGAGTTCTCGCGCACGCGCTCGTTGAGCTTCTCCTCTTCGAAGATGTCGAGGTTCTCCATCGCGACGGCGGCCGACACCGGGTGACCGCCGAAGGTGTAGCCGTGGTAGAACGACGTGTTGCCGTGCTTGAAGGGCTCGTAGATGCGGTCGCTCACGATCGTGGCGCCGATCGGGGAGTACCCGCTCGTCATCGCCTTGGCGCAGGTGATCATGTCGGGCACATAACCGTACTCGTCGCAGGCGAACATGTGGCCGATGCGGCCGAAGGCGCAGATGACCTCGTCGCTGACCAGGAGCACGTCGTACTTGTCGCAGATCTCGCGCACGCGCTTGAAGTAGCCGGGAGGCGGCGGGAAGCAGCCGCCCGAGTTCTGCACCGGCTCGAGGAACACGGCCGCGACGGTGTCGGGGCCTTCGAACTGGATCATCTCCTCGATGCGGTCGGCCGCCCAGACACCGAAGGCCTCGAGGTCGTCGCCGTGCTCCGGCGCGCGGTAGAAGTTCGTGTTCGGAACGCGGAATCCGCCAGGCGTCAGCGGCTCGAACATCTCCTTCATCGCCGGGATGCCGGTGATGGCGAGGGCGCCCTGCGGCGTGCCGTGGTAGGCGACGGCGCGCGAGATCACCTTGTGCTTGGTCGGCTTGCCCTGCAGCTTCCAGTAGTACTTGGCGAGCTTGAACGCGGTCTCGACCGCTTCTCCGCCGCCGGTCGAGAAGAACACGCGGTTGAGGTCGCCGGGCGCGTAGCTCGCGAGCCGGTCCGCGAGTTCGATGGCGTTCGGATGCGCGTACGACCAGATCGGGAAGAACGCGAGCTGCTCGGCCTGGCGAGCGGCGACCTCGGCAAGGCGCTTGCGGCCGTGGCCGGCATTGACGACGAACAGGCCGGACAGGCCGTCGATGTACTTGCGCCCCTGCGAGTCCCAGATGTGGTGGCCCTCGCCGCGCGTGATGATCGGCACACCGTGCCCGTCTTCCATGACGGACTGGCGCGCGAAGTGCATCCAGAGGTGGTCCTTCGCCTTGGCCTGCAGTTCGGCCTCGGTCGAGGTGGTCGGTGCTTCGGTGGTTGTGCTCATAATTACCGCGTTCCCCAGTTGTAGAACTGTTTGTGGAGTTTCAGATAGACGAACGTCTCTGTCGAGAGCACACCGTCGAGGGTGCGGATCTCCGAGTTCAGCATGGTGATGAGGTCGAGGTCGTTCTCGCACACCACCTCCGCGAGGATGTCGAACGTGCCGGCCGTCAGCACGACGTAGTCGACGGCCGGCATGGCCGCCAGCTTGTCGGCCACGACCCGGGTGTCACCGCTGACACGGACGCCGATCATCGCCTGCCGGTAGAAGCCCAGCTGCATCGGGTCCGTCACGGCGACGATCTGCATCACCCCGGATTCCGTCAGCTTCTGGACGCGCTGGCGCACGGCGGCCTCGCTCAGCCCGACCGCTTTGCCGATCTCCGCGTAGGAGCGTCGGCCGTCGGCCTGGAGTTGCTCGATGATCGCTTTGGACACGTCGTCGATCTGCATCGGCTTGCCCGGCGTCGACGCCCTGAGGGTGCTCATGGGTCGATTCTGTCAGCGAGATCCACCTTCAGCAAGTGATTCCGTATATTTCGACCCATTTCACAGACGAAATCAGTAGACTCGCGGCATGGAAACGCAGGAACTCCGCAATTTCGTCAACGGTGACTACGCCGAATCCCGCGCAACGGAGCGCATCCACCTCATCGACCCGGCGACCGAGAAGGTCTACGGGAGCACACCCGTGTCGACCGAGGCCGATGTCGCTGAAGCGTTCTCGGCCGCTCGCGACGCATTCGAGGTGTGGGGAGAGACCACGCCGGGCGAACGCCAGCTCGCGCTGTTCCGGATCGCGGACGCGATGGAGGCGCGTGCGGAGGAGTTCGCCGATCTCGAATCGCAGGACACCGGAAAGCCCCGGTCCACTCTCGTCGACGACGAGATCCTCCTGTCGGTCGACCAGATCCGTTTCTTCGCCGGCGCCGCTCGGAACCTCGAAGGCCGCAGCGCCGGCGAGTACATGAAGGACCACACGTCGTTCATCCGCCGCGAGCCGATCGGCGTCGTCGGCCAGGTCACGCCCTGGAACTATCCGCTGAACATGGCGGTCTGGAAGTTCGCGCCGGCGATCGCGGCCGGGAACACGACCGTGCTGAAGCCGTCCGACACGACGCCGCAGTCCACGCTCCTTCTCGCCGAGATCATCGCTGAATTCGTCCCGGCCGGGGTCGTCAACGTGATCACGGGGGACCGGACGACCGGTGCGGCGATGACGCAGGACCCGATCCCGCAGATGATCTCGATCACCGGTTCGGTGCGGGCGGGGATGGAGGTGGCACGCGCCGCCTCGTTCGATCTGAAGCGCGTGCATCTGGAGCTCGGCGGCAAGGCGCCCGTCATCGTGTTCGACGACGCCGACATCGACGCGGCCGTCGAGGGCATCGTCGCGGCCGGGTACTTCAACGCGGGCCAGGACTGCACGGCGGCCACGCGGCTGCTCGTCCAGGAGGGCATCCACGACGAGTTCGTCGCCGCCCTGACCGCTTACGCGCGCGAGAATGCGACGACCGGCGCGCCGGACCAGGACGGCATCCTGTTCGGTCCCGTCAACAACGCGAACCAGCTCGCCCAGGTCTCCGGCTTCATCGACCGGCTGCCCGATCACGCGACGGTGCAGCTGGGCGGCCACCGCCAGGGTTCGAGCGGCTACTTCTACGAGGCGACCATCGTGTCGGGCCTCAGACAGGACGACGAGGCGGTGCAGCGCGAGATCTTCGGGCCGGTCCAGACCGTCCAGAAGTTCTCCGACGAGGCGGAGGCGCTGCGGTGGGCGAACGGCGTGCAGTACGGCCTTGCGTCGTCGGTGTGGACGCGCGATCACGGCCGGGCCATGCGCTTCGCGAAGGGCCTCGATTTCGGCTGCGTGTGGATCAACACCCACATCCCGATCGTCGCCGAGATGCCGCACGGTGGATTCCGGCACTCCGGCTACGGCAAGGACCTCTCGATGTACGGATTCGAAGATTACACTCGGATCAAACACGTCATGAGCTACATCGGCTCATAGGCCGCAGCGGATGGAACGCGCGGCCGACCCACGCATCGCCGGCAGCAGGAGGCAGCAGCAGTGACCCCCGGCTACACGCGGTACGCGCCGAGCGCGGGCCGATCGAAGTGGCATTTCGTCTCGGGCCGCACGTTCGTCGCCGTCTTCGACAGCACCGCGAGCGATTCGGTCGTCGATGCGCTCTGGTGGCTCGCGGAATCCGACCTCGCCACGATCGAATCGGTGGTCGGGGCGTTCCCACTCGTCGGGGACGACGCCGTCCGGTCGTTCGCGGCCGCGACGATCGCCGTGCAGCACGAGACGGGGGAAGGGCACGTGACGGCCGTCGTGCGCGGCAGCGCGTGCATCGACGTGTTCTCGGTGGGCGGCTCCCGCCGTTTCTCCGCCCGGGGAACCCAGCCGTGGGTGCTCGCCGAGTTCCGGTCCGTCATCGGCCTGGTGCTCGGTGACGACGACCATCCCACCGGGCCGGTCGCGACGGCGGCCCGTGGGGCGCTTCCGCTCGGGACGGGCGTCGTCGACGGCGAGCTGCTCGTCTGGTCGACGCATCCGATCGAGCGCGTCGACGAACCTGCCGAGGCCGCCCCGCACGCGAGACCACAACCCGAATCGGTCGCACCGGCGCCGGCTGAGGGCGAGACGGACGAGACGGTCATCCGGCCGAAGCGTGTTCCCCCGCCGGTCGTCGACGTGGTCACGGCCGCCATCCCGCTCCCGACGATGAACGACTCGGTGCGCGCCGGGCGCCGAGCCGTACTGGCCCAGGCACCGGATGGGGTCCTCGGATTCCGCGTCGGCTCGGCCGACCCCATCGATCTCGATCTTCCCGTGCTCATCGGCCGCAGCCCGCGGCCTCCGCGGGTGTTCGCCGGCGTCGAGCCGCGGCTCATCGAAGTGGAGTCGCGCCAGCAGCAGGTGTCGTCGACGCATGTCCAGCTGGAGCAGGTGGGCGACACGGTGGTCGTCACCGACCTCCGTTCGACCAACGGCACGTTGGTGTCGTCGCGGGAAGGACTACAGAGCCGGCTGAAACCCGGCGAGTCGATCGTGGTGCTGCCTGGCGCCCGGGTCGACATCGGCGACGGTAATATCATCGAGATCACCCCTGCACGGGATGAACCGTGATGACCTACTCGTCAGGCACGACAACGAGAGGATGCGCGTGACCCAGATCGGTCGCAGCAACAGACGCCACAATGTGGCTGTGCCCGGAGGTTCGGGCGCCCGCGTCGGCCTCGCCTGGGCGGCATTGAGCGACAAGGGATACCGTCGTTCCGTCAACGAGGACAGTCTGCTCGCGCGTTCCCCGATCTTCGCTGTCGCCGACGGCATGGGTGGCCACACGGCCGGTGACTTCGCCAGCACGGCTGTGGTTACCCGCCTCGCCGAGCAGGTCTCGGTCGACTTCGTCCGGGAGGACGCGATCAACGACGCCCTCCGCTCGGCGGTCGACGACATGGGTCGCGGTGTCGGGCACACCGATCTCGGGACGGGGACGACCGTCACCGGTCTTGCGCTGACCCTCGTCGACGGGGCCCCGTACTGGCTCGTGTTCAACATCGGCGACTCGCGGGTGTACAGCTTTCTCGACGGCGTGCTCGAACAGCTGACGATTGATCATTCGATCGTCCAGGAACTGCTCGACGCGGGCGCGATCACGCCGGCGGAGGCAGAGGTGCACCCGCACAGCAACGTGATCACCCGTGCCGTCGGCCTGAATGAAGATCCGGTGCCCGACTACTGGTTCATCCCGATCGTCGCGGGGACGCGCCTGCTGGTCTGCTCCGATGGGCTGACGAAGGAGCTGACCGAGCACGGCATCCGCCATTTCCTGCGGGAGGGCTCGTCCCCCCTCGATGCGGCGCAGCAGCTGATGGATGCGGCGCTCGGCAACGGCGGGCGCGACAACGTGACCGTCGTCGTGGTCGACGTTCTGGAGACGCCGGAGAGCGGCGCACGCGGCGAGGGTTTGTCGCGCCGGGCGGTCCGGAGGCACTGACCCCCCGGCTTTGTCCCCCGAGTTGGGGGTGTTTAAGTTGTCCACAACGGGGATAGGCGCCCCGGACCGTTATCTGCGCCTGCCTAGAATAGGGAAACGTTTGCCGTTCAACCCGTACCGGCGGCGTTGACGGATCCGACACAGGCAGCACGACGTACCGGAGTGCACGACTTCATACGGGAGGCGAAATGGCCAGGCGTCTGCCATCCCAGCCACCGAACCTTCCCGGGTTCTCGTACGTCCGTGTCCTCGGGTCCGGCGGATTCGCCGATGTCTTCCTCTACGAGCAGAACCTCCCTCGCCGCCAGGTGGCCGTGAAGGTCATGCTCGCCGAAGTCGTGACCAGCCAGGTGCGACAGATGTTCCAGGCCGAGGCGAACCTCATGGCCCAGCTGAGCACGCATCCGTCGATCCTCACCGTCTACCAGGCCAGCGTCTCCGCCGACGGGCGCCCGTACCTCGTCATGGAGCTGTGCTCTGCCGCGATCGGCCAGCGCTATCGCACCGAGCCGCTGCCGGTGCCCACGGTGCTCAGCATCGGCATCCGTATCTCCAGCGCCGTCGAGACGGCACACCGCGCCGGTGTGCTCCACCGCGACATCAAGCCCTCCAACATCCTGACCACCGTCTACGGGCATCCCGTGCTCAGCGACTTCGGAATCGCGGCCACCCTCGGTGAAGCGGACGTCACGGAGGCCATCGGGCTCTCGATCCCCTGGTCGGCGCCCGAGGTGCTGCTCGACGAGACGTCGGGCACCATCGCCAGCGAGGTCTGGGCGCTCGGCGCTACCATTTACTCGCTGCTCGCCGGTCGATCGCCCTTCGAGGTTCCCGGCAAAGAGAACACGTCCGCCGAGCTGATCTCCCGCATCACGAGGGGCCGCCCGCAGCCGATCGACCGTGCCGATGTGCCGCCGCGCCTCATCGCCGTGCTCGAGCGAGCGATGTCCAAGAAGCCGAACTCCCGGCAGCACTCGGTCCTCGAACTGATCCGCGAACTGCAGGCGGTCGAGACCGAGCTCGGGCTCGCCCAGACGCCGATCGAAGTGGCCATGGATGACTGGGCGCTCGCGACGGCCGCTGACCCGGAGGACCGCACCCGCATCAAAGGCGTTGTGACGGTCGACCCGGCGGGAACCCGGCGGCGCCGGACGGGAGGCGGAGGATCGACCTCGCGCGCTCCGTCGAGCACCATCGTGCGCGAGACCCTCGGCAGCGCCGATACACCGCCGCAGGCGCCTCCGTCGCGGTGGTCGCGCGCGCTCGTGCTGTCGATCGCAGCGTGCTCGGTGCTGGTGGTGGCGCTCGCCATCACGGCGACACTCGTCCTGGTGCGGGTGGGGTCGAGCAGTGACATCCCCACGGTGCGCGACCTCTCCGGTCAGCTCACCCAGGGAACGGTCGTGTTCACGTGGACCGACCCCGGGCTCCAGCCCGACGACGCCTACCAGGTCGCGGTCGGGGACTCACCGCCGAGCATCCAGCGCGGAACGGAGTTCCGGGTCGACGCCAAACCGGGGGAGCGGGTCTGCGTGACCGTGACCGTCAACCGGGACGGGCGCACCGGCCAGCCCAGCGCGCAGAAATGCGTCGAACGGTCCGGCGGCTCATGATCGGATCGTGGCTCGCAGCGCATAAATCGCTCGTCGCGACAGCGACCAGCGGTACGGCGATCGTCGCACTGGTGACGACGATGGCCGTCGTGTCGAGCGGCTACAGCGCCCAGCGTATGAACCTGGGTGATGCGGCGGTGTGGGTCGCAAGCGGCGCCAAGAAATCGATCGGGCGGGCGAACACGGAGATCGACAGCCTGAACACGGTGGTCCCTGCCACGGGGAGCACGCTCGACGTCGTCCAGGACGGCACCAACGTGCTGCTGGTCGACTCCGAGAGCAATACCGTCGCGGTCGTGGACCCGGCCACGAGCGAGGCGGGCAAGAGCATGCCGCTGCCCCCGCGGAGGCCTTCCGTGCACCTGGCCGGAAACCGGGTCGCGATCACCTCGCAGACGACGGGCCAGGTCTGGCTGACGACCGTCGGCGACCTCTCCAACTTCAATTCCGGTGCTGCGCCCACGCTCGATCTCGGCGGGGCGGCCACGACGACGATGGATGCGTCAGGCGTGCTCTACGCGTTCCTTCCGGACACGGGGGTAGTGCACCGCATCGACACGTCGGGCACCGACACGGTCAGCACGACGGAGCGCGTGCCGCAGGCGGCGCAAGGGGTCGACGACACCATCACGACCGTCGCGGGCCGCTGGGCGCTCCTCGACCCCGATCGGCGCGTCCTGTACCTCCACGGCCGCACCGTCGACCTGGCCCCGATCCTCGGAACGTCGACCGACCCGGTGCTGCAGCAGCCGAGCACCACAGGTGACAGCGTTGCCATCGCGACGTCGACGGGCCTCATCCGCGTTCCTCTCGACGGTTCGCCGCCGGTGCTGCGGGTCAGCGGCCGCTCCGGTCTCCCGGCGCCTCCGATCACGGTCGGCGGATGCACGTACGCGGCCTGGACGGGCGGTTCGAGCTGGTCCGCCTGCTCCGACAGCGCGGCCGGATCGACACGGGCGCTGCCGCAGCTGCCGCCCGGTGCGTCCCTCGCCTTCCGCGCAAACGGACCGCGTGTCGTGCTGAACGACGCGAAGTCGGGTGTGGCCTGGGCGGTGCAGAACGGCAACGCCGTCATCGACAACTGGGATCAGCTCGTCCAGAAGAAGAACAACCAGGAGCAGGTCGACCAGAGCAAACAGGACAGGCCTCCCCAGTATGCGAAGGCGCAGCAGCCGCCTGTGGCGATCAATGACAGCTTCGGCGCGCGGCCGGGGCGCGTCACCCCGCTGCCCGTGCTGCTGAATGACTACGACCCCAACGGGGATGTCCTCGTGATCGACTCGTTCACCGGCATTCCTGCCCAGCAGGGGACCGTCGAGCTGGTCAACAGCGACCAGCAGCTGCAGATCACCCTCCCCGAGAACGCCACGGGGCGGATCTCGTTCCAGTACACGATCTCCGACGGTCACGGCGGGAGTGCGTCGGCCACGGTGACGGTCACCGTGCGGCTGCCCGACGAGAACTCGCCACCTGTGTGCACGCGCACCGCGAAGGCGGTCGTGCAGTCCGGCGGCCGGGTGACCAGCCAGGTCCTCGGCAACTGCTACGACCCCGACGGCGACGCGTTCTTCCTCGCGTCGGCCACCGTGCCCGCACCGGATGCCGTCACCTTCACCCCGCAGGGCTCGGTCGCGTACTCCGACAAGGGCAGGGGCGGGACGCTCAAGGACGTCTCGCTCGTCGTCTCCGACTCGAGGGCCGACGGCACGGGGACGCTGTCGGTGACGGTACGCTCGCCCGGCTCGGTGCCGATCATCGCCGATCCCTTCGCCGTGCTCGCCTACCAGGGCCAGGAGGTGACGATCTCCCCGCTCCTCCATGTGCGCGGTGGCACCGGAACGGTCCGGCTCAGCAACGTGCCCGCCAAAGCGGACTCGACGATCACCCCCGACTTCCAGGGTGGGACGTTCCGCTTCACCAGCGATCAGGTGGGAACGCACAACCTCGAATACGCCGTCACCGACGGTGTGCTCACCGCCACAGGTTCGATCCGCATCGACGTCAAGGCGCCGCCCGGCGCCAAGACCCAGCCGGTGGCGGTGCCGCACACCGCGTTCATCCGCGAGCAGACGACCCAGTCGGTCGACGTGCTGGCCACCGACTTCGACCCGTCGGGCGGCGTGCTCCTGATCACGGCCGTGACTCCACCGCCCGCCGCCACCGGGGTGCGTGTCGAGATCCTCGGCCAGCGCACCCTCCGTGTGACACTGAACCGCCCGCTCGACGTTCCGGTGAACTTCCACTACCGCATCAGCAACGGCCTCGCCGAGACCGAAGGCACGGTGACGGTGGTCATGCTGCCGCCACTGACGATCCACCAGCCGCCGATCGCGAACCCAGACACGGTCTCGGTTCGGGTCGGCGACGTGGCCGACATCCCTGTCCTGGCCAACGACGTGCAGCCCGACGGCGACAAGCTCACACTGGATCCGACGCTGGCATCGCCGCTGCCGGCCGGCGCGGGCCTGCTGTTCGCCTCGGGAAACCAGTTGCGCTACCTGGCGCCGTCGAAGCCGGGTAACTTCACCGCGGTCTACCGGGTCACGGGCGAGGACGGCCAGTGGGCGACCGCCGAAGTCAGCATCTCGGTCCGCGAGCGAGACGCGGCGACGAACAATCCGCCGGTGCCGAAGACCGCGACGGCCCGCGTCCTCTCCGGCGACACCGTGCGCATCACCATCCCGCTGTCGGGGATCGACCCCGACGGCGACTCCGTTCAGCTCATCGGACAGGAGACCAACCCCCAGAAGGGCGCCGTCATCGCCTCGGGCCCCGACTGGATGGACTACCAGGCCGGGGAGTACTCCGCCGGAACGGACACGTTCACCTATGCGGTGGTGGATGCGCTCGGCGCGCGCGCGACAGGCGTCATCAGGGTCGGCATCGCGCCGCGGATCGACGGCGCGCGCAACCCGGTCGCCGTCGAGGACGACGTGACCGTGCGCCCGGGCAAGACCCTCTCCATCCAGGTCCTGGCCAATGACTCCGACCCCGACGGCAGCCCCCTGTCGATCACGAAGGTCACCTCGCTGGACGGCAAGGCGACGGCCAAGATCGTCGGCAGCATCGTGACGGTGAAGGCTCCGAAGACCGAGGGCGTCACGAGCTTCTTCTACACGATCCAGAACGAGCGCGGGGGCACGAGCGAGAACTTCATCAGGGTGACGGTGAGCAAGGATGCGCCCCTCGCGCGGCCTGTCGCCAGCGACACTGTTCTCGGGCTCTCCGACATCCTCGGCAAGCGCACCGTGTCGGTGAACGTGCTCGCCAACGTCTTCTTCGCGGACGGGCCGGTGGGCAGTCTCAAGCTCAGCGTCGTCCCGGGGTACGGCAACAACGCCGAGGTGACCTCGGGCAAGCGCATCCGCATCGCCATCACGGCGAAGAGCCAGATCATCCCCTTCAGGGTCGCCCACCCGGACGACGACAAGATCGCCGCGTACGCGTTCGTGCGCGTGCCCGGGTACGACGACGCGCTGCCCCAGCTGAAGCGGGGTGCGCCGAAACTGAGCGTGCCGAGCGAGAAGCAGCTGACGATCCACCTGAACGACTACATCGTGGCGGTCGGCAACCGCAAGGTGCGGCTGACGGATGCAGCCACCGTGCGTGCAACACACGCGAACGGCGACGATCTCGTGGTCAACAACGACACCCTCCAGTTCACCAGCGAGGCACGCTACTTCGGCACCGCCTCGATCTCGTTCCAGGTGACGGACGGGTCGAGCGACAACGACCCCAACGCCAACGTCGCGACCATCGTGCTGCCCATCACGGTGACGCCGCGACAGAACCAGCCGCCCGTGTTCACCGGTGCCCTCATCGACTTCGAACCGGGTCAGTCGAAGACGATCAACCTGGCGAAGCTGACCAGCTACCCGTACGCGAAAGACCAGAACGAGCTCGTCTACACTGTCCAGGAGCCTAAGCCCGCCGGCGTGAACCTGAGCCTCGACGGGCAGAAGCTGACGATCGCTGTCGATGCGAACAC
The DNA here is from genome assembly GCF_010686705.1 of Leifsonia tongyongensis. Lineage (GTDB taxonomy): Bacteria > Actinomycetota > Actinomycetes > Actinomycetales > Microbacteriaceae > Diaminobutyricibacter > Diaminobutyricibacter tongyongensis. The sequence goes on from NZ_JAAGWY010000004.1 coordinate 138,664, forward strand.
GCCCAAGGGAGCGCATCCGTCGATCTCCGTCGGCGTGAAGGATGCGATCAACGCCGGCCAGGCGGGGAGGATCGACCTCAACGTCGTCCCGTCGACGCGGCCGCTCGCCAGCCCGGCGGCCGACCGGGTGATCGCGCCGAGAGGCAAGACGACGACGGTCGACGTGCTGGCCAACGACAACGCGACCAATCCGTTCCCCGACAAGCCGCTCAAGGTCATCGGAGTGCGCGGGCTCACCAGTTCGAACCTTCCTGCAGGGGTCACCATCGCGCCGAGTGCGGACAAGAGCACACTGAGCGTGACGGTCTCGCCCACGGCGGCCCCGGTGGACACCACGCTGCAGTACGAAGTGTCGGATGCGACGGGCGACCCCGCCCGCTACGCCTGGGGCACGGTCACCGTCTCGGTGCAGGATCGCCCCGCCCCCGTGTCGAACGTGCAGGTGACGACGTTCGCCGACCGGGCGCTGACGCTGTCCTGGATCCCCGGGGCGTACAACAACTCGCCGATCCTCGGCTACGACCTCACGGTGACCCGCGCCGACAACGGCCAGGTCTTCGGGGTGACCACCTGCGTGAGCACGACCTGCACCGTTCCGACGCCGGGCAACGGGCCGGACAACGCCGTCCACATCACCGTCGCCGCGCGAAATGCTCTCGGGCTCTCCGACCCGGTTCCGTACACCGACGCCGTCTGGTCCGACCTCGTACCGACGGCCCCCGCCAACGTGTCGACCACCCCGCTCGACCACGGACTGCGCTTCACCTGGACCAAGCCGGCGGACGCCTCCGGCGCGAGCCCGATCACGTCCTATCTTCTGACACTCGGCAGTGTGACGGCATCGCTCTCGGTCTCCGGTAAAGACGGGGTGGGCACGGCATACTCCCTCAACCTCACCGACGCGGGAGTCTCGAACGGTGCGAGCGTCCCGATCAGCATCGCTTCGCGGAACGACTTCTACGCAGGCAGGACGACCTGGAACCAGACGACGGGAAGCGGTGTGCCGGCCGGTGCTCCCATCGCCACCGGCGCCGTTCCGGTGGCATCCCCGAGCAGGAGCGACGGCCGCTCGGCCACGTTCAGCTGGGGCGGGGCCTTCGCCGACAACGGCCGCGCCATCCAGTCCTACTTCGCAGGCGTGTACGAGGGGAACAACGCGCCGTCCTGCACGGTCACCGGCGTCGAGAACGGCCAGCCCGTGCTCACGGTGGACAACCTCGGACCACGGTTCAAGCAGGTCGACGGGAGCTCGGTCGACTTCTCCGGGCTCAGCCCCAACCACACGTACTCCTTCATCGTGTACGCCTACAACGGGCAGGGATGCACGGCCGCCCCGGTCGTCCAGGCGGTTCCGCGGCTCGCCCCCGGGACACCCACCGACGCCCAGACCTCGCCGCCCACCGACGACGGCACAGGGCTGTTCGACTTCACGCTCACCGGGGTCACCTACCGGGCGGGCGGCGGCACCAATGGAAGCGTCGTGAACTACGTATTGACCGGCAACGGCGTGAACGAGTCGGGGCAGCTCGGGCTCGGCGGCGGGGTGCTCGCGCCCGCGGGGACCCGTCACTACGGCGTCTCGCTCACTCTTCACGTGCAGGTGTGCGACCTGTACCCCGGCTCCGACCCGATCTGCAGCGGCACGTTCCAGGAGCCGCTCGGCACGCCCGTCAGCACACAACTCAGCGGGGCACGCTACGACCCGGTCGCGCGCACCTTCAGCTGGACCGGATGGCCGACCGGCGCGTACGACTATGTGCGGTTCAGCTGCGACGGGGGCGCCACCCGCACCGACATGCCCGCCGTCGGCCAGACCCCGACGTGCACCGTCACGCCGATCGAGACCAACCCGACGCTGATCGTGTACGTCGGAGTCCCCGGTGTCTCGACCCCGTACGAACACAGCTGGAGGAGTGCCGACCTTGGATAGCCCCTCGCCCACCATACTGATGAATGGAACGCCGCCGATGAGCAGTGCCCCGCAGACGAGCACGATCGAAAGAGACCCCAGTATGACGATGACGCCGGAACAGGCCACCTGGTTCTCGGACGTGTTCGAGCGCATCGTGTCGAACGTCGACCGGGTGCTTCTCGGCAAGGCGCACATCATCCGGCTCGCACTGACGGCACTCTTCAGCGAGGGGCACCTGCTTCTCGAGGACTACCCCGGCACGGGGAAGACCTCGCTCGCGCGAGCGATAGCCCAGAGTGTGCGCGGCACCAGCAACCGTGTGCAGTTCACGCCCGACCTGCTGCCCGGTGACATCACCGGCGTCAACATCTATGACCAGCGCACCGGCAATTTCGAATTCCACCGGGGACCGGTCTTCGCGAACATCGTGCTCGCCGACGAGATCAACCGCGCCAGCCCGAAGACCCAGTCCGCGCTGCTCGAGGTGATGGAGGAAGGCCAGGTGACGGTCGACGGCGTGACGCATCCGGTCGCCGGTCCGTTCATGGTCATCGCGACCCAGAACCCCATCGAGCAGGCGGGGACCTACCGGCTCCCCGAAGCGCAGCTCGACCGCTTCATCATGAAGGCGTCCATCGGGTACCCCGACCATGAGGCGACCATCCGCATCCTTGAGGGATCCGAGCGCAAGGCGCACGAGATCGTGGTCCCGGAGGTCGTCCCGGCGGCCACGGTCGTCGAGATGGCGGCTCTCGCGCGATCCGTCCACGTCGACGCCTCGATCAACGACTACGTCTCGCGGCTGGTGGATTCGACCAGGACGGCGGCGGAGGTCCGGCTCGGCGTCAGCGTTCGCGGGGCACTCGCGCTCGTGCGTGCGTCCAAGACCCTGGCCGCTGCAAGCGGTCGCTACTACGTGACCCCCGACGACATCAAGTCCCTGGCGGAGCCGGTGCTCGCCCACCGACTCGTCCTCGACCCGGAGGCGGAGTTCGAGGGCGTCACGTCGTCGAGCGTCATAGCCCAGATCCTCATCGAGACCGCACCACCGATCGATCGGCCCGCCGTGTGACCAACACCGCGAAACTCACCCAGACGGAGCTCACCAACGCGCGTGCCCGCATTGTCGGCACGCGCGATGGCCTGCTCGCGGACACCATCATCGCACTCGTACGGTTCACGCGAGCGGCAGGCGCGGCGATCGCGCGCGTCTGGGCCTGGCTGACCGGGGTGATCACCGCCCTCGGCTGGTCGATCATCGTCGTCGGGATCGTCTCGCTCGCGGCCGGCTACCTGCTCGGCTGGGTCGAAGCGGTCGTCGTCGGCTGGACAGCGCTGGTGATGATCGGCATCGCCACGCTGTACCTCGCGGGTCGGAACGCCTACGCCGTCACGCTCGGTCTCCCCGGCAACCGCGTCGTGGTCGGTGACAAGGCGCCGGGCGAAGTGATCGTGGCGAACCCGACACGTCGCCGCCTGCCCGGCGTGCGGGTCGAAGTGCCCGTCGGGAAAGGCCTGGCCGAATTCGCCGCGCCGTCCCTTCCGCGAGGCGACAGCCACAGCGACGTCTTCCTGGTGCCGACCTCGAGGCGCGGGATCATCCCGATCGGTCCCGTGCGCACGGTCCGCGCCGACCCGGTCGGCCTGCTCCGGCGTGAAGTGGTGTGGGCGGAATCGCTCGACCTCTTCGTGCATCCGCGCACCATCGCCATCCCGAGCATGAGCACCGGCTTCGTGCGCGACCTGGAAGGGGCGCCGACGAGGGATCTCACCGCAAGCGATGTCGCCTTCCATGCGCTCCGCGAATACGTGCCGGGGGATGAGCGGCGCAACATCCACTGGAAGAGTACGGCGAAGACCGGCAGCTACATGGTGCGGCAGTACGAGGAGACGCGGCGCAGCCACCTGCTCGTCGCGCTCAGCCTGTCGAAATTCGACTACGCCACGCCCGACGAGTTCGAACTCGCCGTCAGTGCGACGGCGTCGCTCGGGGTGCGCGCGATCCACGATTCGCGAACGCTGTCCGTGGTCGCGAGCGAGGAGACGCCGGAGTTCGCCAAGCGCACGGTGCACGCCGTCCGGCGCATCAGCACGCTCAACCGCGGGCGGCTCCTCGACGACCTCTCAGCGGTGGAGACCGCCCATGCGGCGCTCCGGGTGCCCGAGCTCGCGCGGATCGCGGCGGAAGGCGCCGCCGGCACGTCGATCGCGTTCCTGGTCTGCGGATCGGCGGTCACGCCGGCACAGCTGCGGTCCGCCTCAGCGCACTTCCCGGTAGGCGTGGACGTCGTCGCCGTCGTCTGCGACACCGGCGCGACGCCGCGGCTGCGTCGCGTGGCCGAGCTCAGCGTGCTCACGATCGGGTTCCTCGAGGACCTCCAGAAGAGCCTGGCGAAGCGGATGGCGGCGTGACATGAACAGGACACGCGCCGGCTTCATCGTGATCAACGTCGTGCTCGCACTGCTGGCCACCGGTCTCGCTGCGGCATCGTTCTGGCCGGTCTACCAGGACGCAGCCTTCGTGACGATGCTGGCGGTCACCCTCGCCGTCGGTGCGGCCATCGCGCTGTGCGGGGCCCTGTTCCGGTGGCCGAGCATCATCGTGGCCGGTGCGGCGGTCGCCGCCTACGTCGTGCTCGGAGTGCCCCTCGCGATCCCCAGCGAAGCGACAGGGGGCATCCTGCCGACCGGGCAAGGCCTGAGCTCGCTGCTGACGGCGACCTGGGAGAGCTGGAAGCAGCTGGTCACGATCTCGCTGCCGGTCGGGTCGTACCAGGCGCTGCTCGTGCCCGCCTTCATCCTGACCCTGCTGGCGATCGTCGTCTGCCTGACCGTCGCGCTCCGGGCGAAGCACGGCGAGCTCGCTGCGCTTCCCCCTGTCGCGCTCCTGGCCGCCGGCATCCTGCTCGGACCCGGATCGTCCTCGCTCCCGATCGCGCTCAACCTCGGCCTGATGGCCATTCTGCTCGTCTGGCTCATCTGGTTCCGCTGGCAGCGGAGGTCGGCCTCGATCGGGCTGCTCGCGGAACACACCGGTGTGCTGGTGGAGACGCCGCGGGAGCGACGGTTCGCCGGCGTGCGGACGGTGGTCGGCGCCGCCGTCATCCTCGTCGTGGCGGGTGTCGCCGGAACGGCCGCCGCCATCGTGCTGCCCGCGCGCGTCGACCGCCAGGTCGTGAGGACGGCGATCGAGCAGCCGTTCGACCCCCGCGCCTACGCGAGCCCGCTGAGCGGGTTCCGCAACTACCTGGAGCCGGCGGAGTCCGATGTGCCGATGCTGACCGTCAGCGGTCTGCCCGCGGACCGCCGCATCCGCGTCGCCACCCTCGACACCTACGACGGCGTGGTCTACTCCGTCGGGACCGACCAGGTCTCGAGCGCGTCCGGATCGTTCACCCGGGTACCGTCCCGTCTCGAACAGTCGGGCGTCCACGGCGCGAAGGACACCATCACGGTCGCGGTGCGCGGGTACTCCGGCGTGTGGGTTCCCGGGAGCGGTCAGCTGCAGCAGATCACCTTCGCCGGCGGTGACGCCGAGGCCCTGACCGGTTCGTTCTACTACAACGACACGACCGGCACGGGGGCGGTGACGCGCGGGCTCCGCTCAGGCGACGCCTACACGCTGGACGCCGTGGTGAAACCTCAGCTCACACCCGCCCAGCTCGTCGATGCGCAGCCGGGTACCGCGCCCGTGCCGAAACCCGCCGTTGTGCCGGACGAGCTGACGCAGGCCCTGCAGAAGTACTCGTCGGCCCAGACGACGCCGGGCGCCAAGCTTGCCGCAGCCCTGAAGGGACTGCAGGCCGACGGCTACATCAGCCACGGGATCGGCCCGAACGAACCGGTCAGCCGTTCCGGCCACGGAGCAGACCGGATCACGCAGCTCCTCACCGACGATCCGATGGTGGGCGACCAAGAGCAGTACGCGGTCACGGCGGCCCTCATGGCCAGGCAGCTCGGGTTCCCCGCCCGCGTCGTCGTGGGCTTCGTCGCACCGTCCAGTGCGCCGGCCGGAGGTACGGTCACGCTCACGGGCGCCGACATCTCCGCGTGGATCGAAGTGCAGACCCACGGAGCCGGCTGGGTGACGGTCGACCCGACCCCACCCATCCGCCCGATCCCGCCGAAGCAGCCGGAGACACCCACGCAGATCTCGCGGCCGCAGACGAACGTCCTGCCGCCGGTGGACGACACTCAGAGCCAGCGCGACGATCCTCCCCAGGCTCAGGTCGACAACAGCGACCAGAACAACGCGGACCCGCTGCTGGCGACCATCCTCGCGGTGCTCACGATCGTGGGATGGACGCTGCTGGGGATGGCGCTCGTATCGGCGCCGTTCCTCGCCATCATCGGGGCGAAATGGCGCAGGCGCACCCTGCGGAGGACGGCGCCGACATCGGTGGACAGGATCAGCGGAGGCTGGCGGGAGTTCGCGGACGCCGCCATCGACCACGGCTACAATCCGCCCCCGTCGGCGACGCGGAGCGAATTCGCCCGCACGGTCGGCGGCTCACGAACGGCCGCCCTCGCCTCGGTCGCCGACCGCGCCGTCTTCGGTCCCGCAGCGCCGAGCCCGGAGGAGGCGGACACGGTCTGGCGCGCGGTCGACGACCTCCGACGGGCGCTCGGCAGGCGCCTGACGCCCTGGCGCCGGTTCGTCGCCCTCATCTCGCTGCGTTCGCTCGGCGCCAGCCGTGGACGCACGGTTCGAAAGACCCGACGATGAACTGCAGGGTGTGCGGCAGCGAACTGCCTGAGGGCGCGCTCTTCTGCGGGGAATGCGGGAGTTCCGTGACAGCCACGCGGGTGCGGCCCCCGGTGGTCGTGGACCCTCGGACGTCGGACACGACGATCGTCGAGCCGTTGCCGAAGCCGGCGGTGGTCGGACGCTTCCCCGCAGCGGACGACGGCGGCCGGCAGGCGGTGGTCTCTGTGGAGTCGGCCCCGATCGTTCCCGACCCGGCTCATGCGATGCCTGCCGACGCCGAGCCGGCGGGTGGCCATCACACCTTCACGCTCTCGTTCAGCACGGGCGAGATCGTCACCGTGCGCGGAGACGGCCTGCTCGGGCGTCGTCCGATCGCGCAGCCCGGTGAGAGCTTCGATCAGCTCATAGCGATCACCGATCCGGGCCGTTCGGTCTCCAAGACGCACCTGGAGTTCGGCCTCGAGGGCGACGAACTCTGGCTCTGCGACCGATACTCCGGCAACGGCACGATCGTGCGACCGCCCGGCGGCGTCACCCGCCAGTTCGAGCCGGGGCGACGGTACCGCGTCGCCCGAGGCACGCGCGTCGAGATCGGCGACCAGTACTTCGATGTGAACTGATCGCCGTCCCCGGGGTTCAGCCGGCGATAGCCGAGCCGACCGTTCCCGCCGTGAGTGCGTGCGCCGCGGCGACGGCGTCGTTGGTGACGATGCCCGCGTGCGTGTTGAGCCCGACAGCGAGCGAGGGGTCGGCCGACAGGGCCTCACGCCAGCCGCGGTTGGCGAGCGCGCGAGCGTAGGGGAGGGTCGCGTTGGTGAGCGCGTAGGTCGACGTGTGGGGCACGGCGCCCGGCATGTTGGCGACACAGTAGAACAGCGACTGGTGCACCGCGAAGGTCGGATCGGCGTGGGTCGTCGGGTGGGAGTCGGCGAAGCATCCACCCTGGTCGACGGCGATGTCGACGAGGACGCTGCCCGGCTTCATCCGCGACACGAGCTCGTTGCTGACGAGCTTCGGGGCTTTCGCTCCCGGGACCAGGACCGACCCGATGACCAGGTCGGAGGCCACGACGGCTTTGTCGATCTCGAAGCTGTTCGACGCGATCGTCTTGATGCGGCCCGCGTAGAGGGCATCCAGCTCGCGCAGCCGCGCAATGTTCGTGTCGAGCACCGTCACCTCGGCGCCGAGGCCCACGGCGACGCTCGTCGCATTGGTGCCGGCCACACCGCCGCCGAGCACGGTCACCACAGCCGGATGCGTTCCCGGGACCCCGGGTACCAGGAGGCCTGGACCACCGTTGGGCTTCATCATGGTGTTCGCGCCGACGATGGGGGCGAGCCGCCCTGCCACCTCGCTCATGGGGGCGAGCAGGGGGAGCGAGCGGTTGGGGAGCTGCACGGTCTCGTAGGCGATGGCCGTCACGCCGGACGCGAGGAGGGCGCGCGTGAGCTCCTCCTCGGCGGCGAGGTGGAGGTAGGTGAAGAGCACCAGGTCGGGGCGGAAGAACCGGTATTCGGACTCGACCGGCTCCTTGACCTTGAGGAGCAGTTCGGCGATCTCCCAGGTGCTCTCAGCGTCGGGGAGGATCGTGGCTCCGGCCGAGACGTATGCCTCGTCGGGGATGGATGAGCCCACTCCGGCGCCCGTCTCGACGAACACGTCATGACCGTTGCCGACGAGGTCGTGGACCCCTGCAGGCGTAATCGCCACCCGGAATTCGTTGTTCTTGATTTCGCGGGGGATCGCGACCTTCATGGTGCTCCTAACACATCTGCGTTGACCGTTCGGCTTCAACAAGCGTAAACCGTCCGACCAACGATTTCGACCGACGAACGTGCCCTTCGGTGCTGATTTCGTAAAGTTTATGTTTCCAAATGGGCGATTTCCCCACTAACTGCTGCGCTCCGCCCTGTGCCTGTGCAAGTATCGATCCACCGCATCGTCGCGGAAAGAATACGCAACCCTAGTCGTATCGAAGGAGTCACCGACGTGAACTCGAGGCAGCTGCCACAGGACCCGATGATCCAGAACCTCATCCAGCACGCACGTCAGTCGCAGGTCACACGCCGGGGCATCCTCGCGGGCGCGGGCGCCGGCGCGGCCGCGCTCGCGCTCGCCGCGTGTTCCACCGGCGCCAGATCCACCAAGCCGAAGGCGGCCAAGGACCTGTCGTCGAGCGACAAGACCCTGACCTGGGCCAACTGGCAGGCCTACCTCGACCAGGACGACGCGGGCAAATACCCCACACTCGAGGCCTTTCAGAAGCAGTCCGGCCTCGCCGTGAAGTACGACGTCGCTGTCGACGACAACAACACCTATTACGCCAAGGTCAAGGACCAGCTGGCGCTCGGCAAGGACATCGGCGCCGACACGGTGTGCCTGACCGACTGGATGATCGCGCGCCTGATCCGGTTCGGCTACGTGCAGACCTTCGACGAGGCGAAGATCCCGAACAAGAAGAACCTCACACCGGCGCTCGCGAACGCCGACTTCGACCCCGGGCGCAAGAAGTCGCTGCCCTGGCAGAGCGGTTTCGCCGGGATCTGCTGGAACAAGAAGAAGGTTCCGAACGGCCTGAAGTCGGTCGACGACCTGTGGGACTCGAGCCTCAAGGGCAAGGTCGGTGTGCTCAGCGAGATGCGCGACACGATGGGCCTCATCATGCTCCAGCAGGGCGTGGACATCTCGAAGAAGTTCACGGACGACCAGTACATGAAGGCCATCGACAAGCTCACCAAAGAGGTGAGCGACGGCCAGGTGCGCAACATCAAGGGCAACTCGTACCTCAACGACCTCAAGAGCGGTGACACGCTCGCTGCGATCTGCTGGTCGGGCGACATCACCCAGTTGAACGCCGAGGCAGGCGACAACTGGGAGTTCGCCATCCCCGAGGCGGGCGGCACGCTGTGGAGCGACAACTTCGTGATCCCGATCGGATCGCCGCGCAAGTCGAACGCCGAGGAGCTCATCAACTACTACTACGAGCCCGCCGTCGCAGCGGAGGTCGCCGCCTGGGTGAACTACATCACCCCCGTCGTCGGCGCCAAGGAGGAGGCGGTCAAGATCGACCCTGCTCTGGCGGACAACCAGCTCATCTTCCCCGACGCATCGACCCTCTCGAACGCGCACATCTTCCGCTCGCTCACCCCCGCCGAGGAACAGAAATACCAGGCGGCCTTCCAGAAGGTGATCCTGGGCGCCTGATGGCCAGGGGAGTTTTCGCCGAGTCCGGCGCCGATCTGCAACTGGTCGGGATCACGAAGCGCTTTCCCGGGTTCACCGCGATCCAGGATCTCGACCTCACCATCCCGGCCGGTTCGTTCTTCGCGCTGCTCGGGCCGTCCGGCTGCGGCAAGACGACCACGCTGCGGCTGGTCGCCGGCCTCGAGGAGCCGACGACGGGGAGGATCCTCATCGGCGGCAAGGACGTGACGCAGGCGAAACCGTTCCAGCGGCCGGTGAACACGGTGTTCCAGAGCTACGCACTCTTCCCGCACATGACGGTCCTCGAGAACGTCGCGTTCGGGTTGCGCAGGCGCAGGATCCCCGACCCGGTGGCCCGGGCGCACGAGGCACTCCGGCTGGTCGAGCTCGACCATCTCGCCGCCCGCCGCCCGGCGCAGCTCTCCGGCGGCCAGCAGCAGCGGGTAGCACTCGCGCGCGCCGTGGTGAACCGCCCGGCTCTGCTCCTGCTCGACGAGCCGCTCGGCGCACTCGACCTCAAGCTCCGGCGGCAGATGCAGCTCGAATTGAAGTCGATCCAGAACGAGGTCGGACTGACGTTCGTGCACGTGACGCACGACCAGGAGGAGGCCATGACGATGGCCGACACGGTCGCCGTCATGAACAAGGGTTCGATCGAGCAGATGGGTTCGCCCGAAGTGCTCTACGAGCTGCCGTCGACCGTCTTCGTCGCGAACTTCCTCGGCCAGTCGAACCTGTTCGCGGGCCCCGTACGCGACGACCGGGGGTCGACGATCTCTCTCGACATCGCCGGGCACCGCCTTGTCGTCCCGAAGAGCAGGGCGAAGCGTCACTCCGGCCGCGTCACAGCCGGTGTCCGCCCCGAGAAGCTGTCGCTCCACGCCGGTGCGGCGAGCATCCCCGGCGGTCGCAACCAGCTCGGTCCCGGTCGCGTCATCGACGTCTCGTTCAGCGGGGTGAGCACCCAGTACCTGGTGAACGTGCCCGGTGTCGGCACCGTCGTCGTGTTCGCGCAGAACATGGCCGCAGGCCCCGTCGTGACTCTCGGGTCCGAGGTCTGGGTGAGCTGGGATCCGGACCATACCTTCGTGCTCGCGGACGACCAGGTCGACGCAGCGGCCGACGAGACGGTGGATGCGGACACGGCGGCGGTCGCAGCGCAGACCAGGGAGCGGCTCCTCTCCGAGCTCGAGGAGGCCTGACGTGGCGCTCGCTGCGTTCACGACGGCGGCTCCAGCACAGGAGCCCGCACAGCGCCGCAAGAGCGGGATCGCGCTGGTGCTCCTGCTTCCGGGTGTGCTCTACCTCATCCTGTTCTTCCTCACGCCGCTCGTCTCGCTGATCATCACGTCGTTCCAGGCTCCGGTCGAGGGCGGCGACATCGGCCAGTATCAGGCAGCGTTCCAGTGGCAGAACTATACGGATGCGGTCGCCGAGTACTGGCCGCAGATCATCCGGTCGTTCGGTTACGCGCTCATCGCGACCGTGTGCGCGCTGCTCATCAGCTACCCGCTTGCATATTTCATCGGCGTCAAGGTGCGCCGGTTCCCGCTGTTGCAGAACCTGCTGATGACCCTCGTCATCGCCCCGTTCTTCATCAGCTTCCTGCTGCGGACCCTCGCCTGGAAGCAGCTGCTCTCCGACGACTCCTGGTTCACGAGTTCGCTGAAGGCGCTCTCGATCCTGCCGCCGGACGCACACCTCACCGGCACCCCGTTCTCGGTGATCTTCGGCCTGACCTACAACTTCATCCCCTTCATGACCTTGCCGCTCTACTCGACTCTGGAGCGACTGGACACGAGGCTGCTCGAGGCGGGCTCCGACCTCTACGCAGGAGCGTTCACGACGTTCCGCAAGATCACCATCCCGTTGTCGATGCCCGGCATCGTTTCGGGCACGCTTCTTACCTTCATCCCGGCCGCAGGTGACTACATCAACGCATCGCAGGACTTCCTCGGAAGCGCGGACACGTCGATGATGGGCAACGTCATCGAGAGCAACTTCCTGGTGCTGCAGAACTATCCGACGGCGGCGGCCATGTCCGTGATCCTGATGGCGGTCATCCTCGTGATCGTCGGCTTCTATGTGAAGCGGAGCGGAACGGAGGACCTGCTGTGAGAAGCGCACGATTCCGGTTCCGCGGGCTGGGCCTCGCCACCTACTCGGTGCTCGCTCTCGCGTTCCTGCTCATCCCGATCGTCTACACGTTCATCTTCTCGTTCAACGCTGCCCTGAAGAACAACATCGCGTGGCGCGGGTTCACCCTCCGCAACTGGACCAACGTCTGCGATGCGCCGGGAATCTGCGACGCCTTCGCAGCGAGCATCATCATCGGCATCGTGTCGACGGTGATCGCCACGGTCCTGGGCACGATGATCGCCATCGCGCTCATGCGCTATCGCTTCCGGTTCCGGTCGCAGACGAGCCTGCTGCTGTTCCTCCCGATGGCCAGCCCGGAGGTCGTCCTCGGTGCGGGCCTCGCCGCGCAGTTCCTCAGCCTCGCCGTGAACAAGGGCTTCGGGACGATCATCATCGCCCACGTGATGTTCTGCATCAGCTTCGTCGTGGTAACGGTGAAGGCCAGGGTGGCGAGCCTCGACCCCGCCCTTGAGGAGGCCGGTCGAGATCTCTACGGGTCGCCGAACGCCGTCTTCTGGCGGATCACCTTCCCGCTGCTGCTGCCGGGCATCCTCGCCGCCGCGCTGCTGTCGTTCTCGCTCAGCTTCGACGACTTCATCATCACGAACTTCAACGCGGGGGCGGTGACGACCTTCCCGATGTACATCTACATCGCGGCGTCGCGCGGTATCCCGGCGCAGGCGAACGTGATCGCATCCGCCGTCTTCATCCTGACCATCCTCGTCGTGCTGATCACTCAGATCACGGCGGCGGCCCGGGCCAGACGGCTCGCGCGCATCCGCTAGACCCCCTGAGCCGCCTACCCGCAGCGACCGGGCTCACTGCGGGTAGGCCACCCGGATGGAACCGACGGGCACCCCTCCGCCGAGCACGGCCAGGTCGAGCTCCGGGGTCAGAGCGTCGACGTCGGCCGACGCGATCGCACCGGCGTCGACGAGCAGCCGCAGTGCGACGATCGAGGCGGCGCGCAGGCTTCCGTCGAGCATCTTGAGTGCGACCGTCGTTCCGTCGGCGGCGGCCATCACCATCACGCCTTCCGCGCCGAGTTTGGCGAACACGCCGAGACGATCGATGACGACGGTGTTGGCCCGGCCGGGGCCGTCGATGGCCCAGCCGTCGGCCAGCACGGCGTTCCTCAGGATGGCCGCGTTGCGGTACAGCGCGAACGGCGACCCCGATGACGCGGTCGCGATCCGGTGGATGCCGCGTGCGAGTGCCTCGAGCGTCATGGCGTAGACGGGCGCGCCGCAGCCGTCCACCGCCGTGGCGGCCACCTTCTCGCCGGTCAGGCGTTCGATGGTCTCGCGGATGCGCACCTGAAGCGGATGCTGCGGGTCCAGGTACGTGTCGGTCGGCCATCCGTTCGCCACACAGGCGAGCAGCATGGCTGCGTGCTTGCCGGAGCAGTTCATGTACAGGCGCTGCTTCGTCTCGCCGGCGCGGATGACGGTCTCCCGCGCTCCTGCGTCGAGGGGCCAGTCGCGCGGGCATTGCAGGGCGCTCTCGGGAAGCTGCGCCTGGGCCAGCAGTCCGCGGACGACGGACAGGTGGGCAGGGGTGCCGCCGTGGCTGGCCGTTGCGAGCACCGCTGCCGGTCCGTCGAGTGGGACGCCCGCGCCCATGACGGCGATCGCCTGGAACGGTTTCATGCTGGAGCGCGGGAAGATGAGCGCCTCCGGGCTGCCGAGCTTCCTGACCACGCTGCCGTCGGGACCCAGCACGACGGCCGAGCCGAGGTGGCGCGATTCGGCGAAGCCGCCGCGTTCGACCACGGCGAGCTGGACGGCTTCCGCTCCGGTGAACGTGCCGAGCGGCGTGGCTCCCAGGCTCACAGGGTCGCGAAAGCGTCGTCGAGCACCGAGACGGCGTCGGCGATCAGCTCGTCGGTGACGGCGAGGCTCGGCAGGAAGCGCAGGACGTTGCCGTAGGTTCCCGCGGTGAGCACGAGCACGCCGTGCTGCGCCGCGTAGGCCGCGATCGCGCTGACCGCTGCGGCGTTGGGCTCCTTCGTCGTGGACGCCGTTCCCGGCTGGACGAGTTCGATGGCGAGCATCGCGCCGATCCCGCGCACGTCTCCGATGATGTCGTACTTCTCCTGGAGGGCGAGTAGCGCCGGCTTGAGGGCGGCTTCGATTCTGCGCCCTTCGGCCAGGAGGTTGCTCCGCTCGATCTCCTCGAACACAGCGACGGCTGCCGCGGCGGCGACCGGGTTACCCCCGAAGGTGCCGCCCAGGCCGCCGGGGTGCGACGAGTCCATGATCTCGGCCCGTCCCGTGACGGCGGCCAGGGGGAGCCCGCCCGCGATGCCTTTCGCGCTCAGCACGAGATCGGGGACCAGGCCGAAGTGCTCGCTCGCGTAGTACGCGCCCGTGCGCGCCATGCCGCTCTGGATCTCGTCGGCGATGAACACGACGCCGTTCGCGGTGCACCACTCCTGGAGTGCGGGGAGGTAGCCGTCTGCGGGAACCATGAAGCCGCCCTCGCCCTGGATCGGCTCGACGACGAGGCACGCGAGGTCGGCCGCGCCCACGATCTTCTCCAGGTAGGCGATGGTGCGCGCAGCGGCATCCGCCCCGCCCAGGCCGTCGTGGTAGGGGTACGAGCTCGGGGCGTGGTAGACGTCGCCGGCGAACGGGCCGAAGCCGGCGCCGTACGGCATCGCCTTGAAGTTCATCGCCATTGTGAGGTTGGTGCGGCCGTGGTAGGCGTGGTCGAGCACGGCGACGCCGCGGCGTCCCGTGTACTTGCGCGCGATCTTGACGCCGTTCTCGACGGCCTCGGCGCCGGAGTTGACGAGCACCGTCTTCTTCGCGTGGTCGCCCGGCGTGTGCTCGGCGAGAAGCTCGGCGACGCGTACGTACTCCTCGTACGGCGTGACCGTGAAGAGGGTGTGGATGACGTCCTGGAGCTGCGCCGCTGCAGCCTGGACGACCGTCTTCTCGGTGTGGCCGATGGTGGTCACACCGATGCCGGCGCCGAAGTCAACGAACTGGTTGCCGTCGACGTCGACGAGGATGGCACCGTTCGCCTTGGCGATGTAGACGGGGAGGATGGAGGATACGCCCGTCGGCACGACGGCCAGCCGGCGCTCGTGCAGCGCCTGCGACCGGGGGCCGGGGATCGCCGTGACGATGCGGCGTTCCTGCGGGATGGAGACGACGGGGGCGTCCGAGGACGCAGCGGTGCTCAGCGTTTCAGTCATGATGGGCAAGTTTAGCCCGGCCCGAACCGTCCGCTGCTGCTGACAGAATCGGATCATGAAGAACGCACACCGTTACGAGGTCTACCTCGAGTGGACTGGAAATCGCGGCACGGGCACGAGCGCATATCGTGCGTACGGCCGCGACCATCTCGTGTCGGTCGAGGGCAAGCACGACATCGAGGGGTCGTCCGATCGCGTCTTCTTCGGCGACCGGGATCGCTGGAACCCCGAGGAACTCCTGCTCACCGCCCTGAGCCAGTGCCACATGCTCAGCTACCTCCACGTCGCGACGAATCACGGCGTCGTCGTCGTCGGCTACACCGACGAACCGACGGGCGTCATGGAGGAGACGGGGAACGGCGGCGGCCACTTCACGAGTGTGACCCTGCGGCCGCGTGTGACCGTCCTCGAACCGGGGATGCTCGAGACCGCGAAGTCCCTCCACCACGAAGCGTCCGAGTTGTGTTTCATCGCGTCTTCGGTGAATTTCCCCGTCCTCCACGAGCCGGAGACGTTCGTCGTCGCCTGAGCGCCGACCCGGATTCAGGCGGTGGCGCACCCCGCGGCTGCCGCGCCCATCGTGGGCGCTACCGTACGCGGTGCCGGGGCCTTCTCCACAGCGCGCGCCTGCGCCGCCTGCTCTGCCCGCCGGTGCAGAACATCGGCCCAGTGCTGGTCGCGTGCGCGCTCCGCCTCCCGGACGCGCGCATCCCGCTGCCGCCGCATCAGCCGGTCTTCGTTTTCGCGTTCACGGAACTGCGAGGTGCTGATGAGCCAGACTGCAAGCGGATGCATGATGTCCTCCTACGACGATGTAACCTGCAAACCCTTTTTGCTAGTTACATCGTAACGTAACCAGCTATTGGGTTACAATGGTTATATGCGTACGAATGCACCCGCGGTCGAGGAGCGCGAGACCGAACGTGAACCCGAGCTCGGAGCCGGGCTTCTGGTCGATTTCCTCAACACGCTCGACATCGAGGAGGGCACCGACCTGCTCGACGACGCAGCGGCCTTCGACGCCTGGTGCGACACGCATGCGGTGAGTGCGGGCGATCGTGCGGAGGCGAAGTCGGTGAGGGATGCGCTCCGTTCGTTCCTCGACGGTGAATCGCCGTCGCTCCCGAGCCTGGAGCTGGAGACGACGTGCGGCGACCGCGGAGTGGCCCTGCGTGCGCGCACCGCGGCCGAGGCGGCCGTCGCCTCATCGGTCGTGCTGAGCATCCAGGGGTCGATGGGGCGCGTCAGGCTGTGTGCCGCCGAGGACTGCCGCTGGGCGTTCTACGACCGTTCGAAGAACGGCTCCCGCACCTGGTGCAGCATGGGCGTGTGTGGCAACCGCCAGAAGGCGCGTACCTACCGCGCCAAAGGCTCCCCTGACGACTGACGCCGCGACGGCGGGTTAGAGGCGCTCGTGGGGGAGAGCCCGCCTGACGCGCTCGACAGTCGTCGCGGGCGGCGCCTCGTTGTACTTGTTGGCCAGTTCCTGCCCGGTGAGCGCGTGGATGGCAGCCATCACTTCGTCGGTCGCCTGCCGCCTGGCGCGGCCCGAGTCCGGGCTGCCGTAGTGCGACAGGTCGATCGGCTTGCCGAAGGTCACGGTGATGGGCCTCACCCGCGGCACCTTCGTGCCGACAGGCTGCAGTTCGTTCGTCCCGATCAGCCCGACCGGCACGACCGGGGCGCCCGTCGTGAGCGCCAGCCACGCGATGCCCGTGCGCCCCTTGTAGAGGCGGCCATCGAGCGAGCGGGTCCCTTCCGGGTAGAGCGCGAAGGCGGCCCCCGTGTCGAGGATGCGCTTGCTCTGCTCGAGCGCCTCCTGTGCGGCCTGGCCGGCGCCGCGCTCGACGCCCACAGCCCCGATGGCCGTGAAGAACGTGCGGGAGAGTGCGCCCTTGACGCCGGTCCCCGTGAAGTAATGCGACTTGGCCAGGAACTGCACTCTGCGGGGAGCCATCAGCGGTATGGCTACCGAGTCGATGAACGACAGGTGGTTGCTGGCGAGGATCACCGGCCCCTTGCGAGGAACGTTCTTGCGCCCGATGACGGTGGGCCGGTAGACGAGTCGCGCGATCGGTGCGACGACGGTGCGGATGAACAGGTAGAGGAAGCCGGGGCGGCGTGGTTCCTCCGTCGTCCCGCCATCGGGTTCGATTTCCGTCACGTCATTGAGCGTAGCGACAAATGTATTCCGCTGCCGGAATGGCCTCATCGGCCCGAAGCCATGGCAGCGAAGTCGAATGGCTGGTCAGAAGGACAATCCTGACCGCCGACGAAGTTGAGGCATGCCGGGAGGATGCCGGGGAACCTCACCGTGAGGGGCGACCCGAACCACTGGTTGAAGATGCGCGAGAAATTCAGGTTGCCGAACGTCGAGCAGGAGCCCGCCGGACCTTTGGGGTGCGCGAGCGTCTCCGCGTTGGGCTGGTACGGCGTGTAGTTGTAGAGGTTCGCGGTCGCCTGGTCCGCGATGTGCACGGTGCTCGAGCCGCACGCCGCATCCGGGTGGTACTGCACCGGCACCCGGCCGATCCGGTAATGCCATTCGCCGGGATGCAGTGTGTATTCCCTGAACTGCCACGCAGCGCGATACACCTGGTTGAAGAAGCCGAGGTACTTCTTGTCGCAGGCGGCCGTGTCGGGGCAGGCGTACCCCGTCGCCTTCGCATAGCCGGAGGCGCTCGGTGCGGTCAGCAGGGACTGCTCCTTCTGGAGCAGGACGAGCAGCACCTGCGGGTTGATACCGCAGGCGACGGCGACGCGCTCGATGATGCTGCTGGCCGCTTCGTTCCGGCGCCCGGTGATCGCGTCGCAATGCCCGGCGCCCTGGTCGGGGATGCTGCGGCTGTCGGCCGAATAGTCCGCCAGGCACGGGGACGTGTCCTTCGGCTTGCAGGTGCGGGCTTCGAGGAACGCCTGGATGTCCCGCGCAGACATCGACTGGTAGTTGTAGAACGTGTCGTCGCTGATGATCAGGCCGGGGTGGAACGGCGGGTCGGATGCGGCTGCCGCGGGCGCTGCGAAAAGCGTCACGACGACAGCGATCGCTGCTGCCGACGCGCCGACGATCGTGGCGGCCCTGCCGCGGAGTCCCATGCCGCGCCGATTCAGTTGAATCGGGCGAGAGCTTCTTCGATGACGGTCGCCGCGTCGTCGATGAGCTCTTCGCTGATGATCACCGACGGCATGATGCGCAGCACGCTGTCCCAGCTGCCCGCGTCGAGCGCGATGACGCCGTTCGACGTGGCGTGCCTGAGCACGGCCGTCAGGGCCTCGGGGTTGGGCTTCTTCGAGCCGGGGTGAACGAGCTCGACACCGAACATCGCGCCTTTGCCGCGCACCTCGCCGACGACGGCGAACCGATCCGCCCAGTCACCGATGCGCGCGAGGAGTGCGCGCTCGACGCGCTGCGCTTCGGCCAGCAGCCCTTCGCTCTCGATCACGTCGAAGACGGCGAGGGCGGCGGCCGTCGAGACCGGGTTGCCGCCGAACGTGCCGCCGATCCCACCGGGCTGGACCGCATCCATGATCTCCGCCCGACCGGTGACGGCGGCGAGCGGGAACCCGCCGGCGATGCCCTTGGCGCTCGTGACGAGGTCGGGCACGACGCCGTGGTGCTCGATCGAGTACCACGTGCCGGTGCGGCCGATGCCGGCCTGGATCTCGTCGGCGACGAACACGATGCCGTTCTCGGTGCAGAACTCGCTGAGTCGGCGGAAGAAGCCGTCCGCCGGGATGATGATGCCCCCGTCGCCCTGGATCGGTTCGACGAACAGGGCCGCGAGCTCGGTCGCCCCGATGTGCGTGTTGATGTAGTCGATGGTGCGCTCGGCGGCTTCTTCGCCCGTCATGCCGTCGGGGTCGCGGAAGGGGTAGCTGATCGGCACGCTGTACAGCTCGCCGGGGAACGGTCCCATGCCCGCACGCTCTGGCCAGGGCCGGTAGGTCATCGCCATCGTGAGGTTCGTGCGCCCATGGAACGCGTGGTCGAGGGATGCGATGGCACGCCTGCCGGTGAACTTGCGGGCGATCTTCACCGCGTTCTCGACCGCCTCGGCCCCGGAGTTGACGAGGATGGAGTGCTTCTCGAAGTCGCCGGGCGTGATCTGTGCAAGCTTCTCGGCGACGCGGACGTAGTTCTCGTACGGCGTGACCGTGAACAGCGTGTGGGTGAGCTTCGCCGCCTGCTCCGCCGCCGCAGCCGCGACCGCGGGATGGGCATGCCCGATCGTGGTCACGCCGATGCCGCAGCCGAGGTCGATGAGGTGGTTTCCGTCCACGTCGACCAGGATCGCGCCCGAACCGCTCTCCATGTAGATGTTCGCCAGAGTGCCCGCGCCGCGGCTGACGGAGGCGACCCTGCGCTCCTGCAGCGCGATCGAACGCGGACCGGGGAGGTCGGTGACGAGCTTGCGGGCCTGCGGAACGGAGAAGTCACGTGTCATCCCCCCATCGTAGGTCGACCGTGTTTCCGGCTCGTCACCGCGCGGCCGCGCGGGCGAATGGACAGGAGGTGTTAAGGCCACTGTCAGCTTGGACAAAGGCCGATAGGTCAGACTGGGTGCCTCCCCTCTCGACTTCCGAAAGTGATCCCGTGCGCAAAACCCTCTCCCTGATCGTCGCCACCGGCGCCATCCTCGCTCTTGCGGCCTGCAGCTCGGGTTCCCCGGCGCCAACGTCGACTTCGACGTCCGCCTCCGGCGCGAAGTGCGTGAGCACCCCCTCGGGCTCGATCTCCGACTCGGTGAAAGTGACCGGCGACTTCCGCGCAACGCCGACGGTGAAGTTCTCGGCGCCGCTGAAGGCGACCTCGATCCAGCGCACCGTCGTCATCAAGGGCGACGGGGCCGACGTCAAGCCGTCGAGCACGGTCGACATCGCGCTCGCCGCCTACAACGGCACGACCGGCAAGCTTCTCAGCGCGAGCGGGTTCGACAAGACCAGCCCCGTGCCGATCGTCGTCGACGCCACCCAGTACGTGCCCGGTCTCGTGCGCACGATCGAGTGCGTCCCGGTCGGCTCGCGTGTCGTCACCACCTCGAGCGTGAAGGATTCGTTCGGCAGCGCCAACACCTCGAGCCTGGGGCTTAAGGCGACCGACACGGTCGTCTTCGTCGCCGACGTCGTGGATGTGGTGCCGACCCGTGCCAACGGCACGCCGGTCGCGCCGACCCCCGGTTTTCCCACGGTGAAGCTCTCCACGACCGGTCAGCCGACCGTCACCATCCCGAAGAGCGCGCCGCCGACCACGACGAAGATCGCCCTGCTCAAGCAGGGTGACGGCGCCGTCGTCACCTCGGCCGACACGATCTCGCTGCAGTACCAGGGTGTGCTCTGGCGTACCGGCAAGGTCTTCGACCAGAGCTGGGGCCGCGGGGTGTACAGCGGGCCGGTC
Organism: Leifsonia tongyongensis; assembly: GCF_010686705.1. GTDB lineage: Bacteria > Actinomycetota > Actinomycetes > Actinomycetales > Microbacteriaceae > Diaminobutyricibacter > Diaminobutyricibacter tongyongensis. The sequence goes on from NZ_JAAGWY010000004.1 coordinate 159,224, forward strand.
ACCGGCTTCGTTCCCGGCTTCACGAAGGCCCTCGAAGGCCAGAAGGTCGGTTCGCAGGTCCTCGTGGTCATCCCGCCGGCCGACGGCTACGGCTCGAAGGGCAACGGCGAGATCAAGGGCACCGACACCATGGTGTTCGTGATCGACATCGTGAAGACCACGCACTAGCCCGTAGCATGGCCCTGTGCGCAGGGTAGTGATTCTCGGCTCGACCGGGTCGATCGGAACGCAGGCCCTCGACGTCATCCGCGCCAACCGCGAGCGGTTCAGTGTCGTCGGCCTCGCGGCCGGCACGAACGTCGAGCTCCTCGCGCAGCAGGCCGAGGAGTTCGACGTCGCCGACACGGCCCTCGGGGCGGCGGATGCCGAGCGTCTCGTGCGCGCCGTCGACGCCGACGTGGTGCTGAACGGCATCACCGGATCGGTCGGGCTCGGGCCGACGCTCGCCGCGCTCGAAACGGGGCGCACGCTGGCACTGGCGAACAAGGAGTCGCTCATCGTCGGCGGCGAGCTCGTCACCCGCGTCGCGCGTCCGGGGCAGCTCGTCCCGGTGGACTCGGAGCATTCCGCGATCGCGCAGGCCCTGCGCTCGGGGACCGCAGCAGAGGTCTCACGGCTGGTGCTCACCGCATCCGGCGGCCCTTTCCGTGGTCGCAGCCGCGAGTCGCTGCGCGACGTCACCCCCGCCGAGGCCCTCGCCCACCCGACATGGGACATGGGGCTCGTCGTGACGACGAATTCGTCCACGCTCGTGAACAAAGGCCTCGAGGTGATCGAAGCGCACGTGCTGTTCGACGTGCCGTACGACCGGATCGCTGTGACGGTGCATCCGCAGTCCGTCGTCCACTCGATGGTGGAGTTCGTCGACGGATCCACGATCGCGCAGGCCTCTCCACCCGACATGCGCCTGCCGATCTCGCTCGGACTCGACTGGCCGAACCGTGTCGCCGGGGTCGGCGTGCCGCTCGACTGGACGACCGCCCACGCCTGGACGTTCGAACCCCTCGACGGTGAGGCGTTCCCCGCGGTCGCGTTGGCGAAGCGCGTCGGCACGGCAGGGAGCACCTATCCCGCCGTCTTCAACGCCGCGAACGAGCAGGCCGTGACCGCATTCCACGCCGGGCGGATCGGTTACCTCGACATCCTCGACACCGTCGAGCGCGTGGTCGACGCGCACGAACCGGAACGGGAGCTCACCCGTGAGACGCTCGCCTTCGCCGAACTCTGGGCGCGTTCGGAGGCCGACCGGCTGATCGCCGCCCACTGAGCGCGACCGTCGCACAGCGAACGTCCGGCTGGTTCCAAGCCGTCCGGCGGTAGGGTTGCGGCGTGGAATCCGTGCTGCTCTTCATCCTCGGCGTCGTCATCATGGTGATCGGCCTCGCCGTGTCGATCGGCCTGCACGAGATCGGGCACCTCGTTCCGGCGAAGGCGTTCGGCGTCAAAGTGACCCAGTACATGATCGGGTTCGGCAAGACCCTCTTCTCGTTCCGCAAAGGCGAGACCCAGTACGGGGTGAAGGCGATCCCGCTGGGCGGCTACATCTCGATGATCGGCATGTTCCCACCCGGCAAGGACGGCGCGGGAGCGCGCAACGCCACGACCGGCTTCATGCAGAACATGGTGCAGGATGCGCGCGAGCAGAGCGCACAGACCATCGCCGCCGGCGAGGACAGCCGAGCGTTCTACCGCCTCCCCGTCGCCAAGCGCATCGTCATCATGCTCGGCGGCCCCGTCATGAACCTCCTGATCGGCATCGCGTTGTTCGCCGTGCTGCTGTGCGGTTTCGGCACCGCCCAGAACAGCACCACCGTCGCCACCGTGAGCACCTGTCTCATCTCGCCGACCGCGACCAACCAGAAATGCGCACCCACCGACCCGGCCGCTCCGGCATACGCTGCGGGCATCCGGCCGGGCGACCGCATCGTAAGCATCGACGGCACGGCTATCACGAGCTGGGACCAGTCGACGGCGATCATCCAGAAGTCGGCTGACCGGGCACTGACGGTCGTCGTGGAGCGCAACGGCACGAAGCACACCTTCACGGTGACGCCGGCGACGACGAAGAAGTACGTGACGGATGCACAGGGCGCGGTCGTCAAGGACGCGAGCGGCGCATCCGTCACCACCCAGGCCGGCTTCATCGGCATCGGTCCGCTCCGCGAACTCGTGCAGCAGCCGCCGAGCGCCATCCTTCCCGCCGTCGGCACGCAGATCGGCGCCGTCGGCGGCATGATCATCGATCTGCCCCAGCGGCTCGTTGGCGTCTGGAATGCCGCCTTCGGCCCGGGCGAGCGCGACCCCAACGGTCCGATCAGCGTCGTCGGCGTCGGGCGCGCCGCCGGCGAGCTCACGGCTCTCAACAACGTCCCGGTGGTCGACAAGGTGTACACGATGATCGGCCTGCTCGCGTCGCTGAACATCGCGCTGTTCGTGTTCAACCTGATCCCCCTGCTGCCGCTCGACGGCGGCCACATCGCCGGGGCCCTCTGGGAGGGCATCCGGCGCAGCTGGGCGAAGCTCTTCAAGAAGAAGGATCCGGGCCCCGTCGACATGGCGAAGCTGATGCCGTTGACGATGGCGGTCGTCGTCGTGCTGGGCGGGATGAGCCTGCTGCTGATCTACGCCGACATCGTCAAGCCGGTCAACCTCTTCGGCTGAGGCTTCTCCCATAGAACCTTGTGGCGCGCGGCCTAAGCTAGAGGCGTGGCTGCAATCAATCTGGGAATGCCCAAAGTGCCCGAAGTCCTGGCTCCGCGACGGAAGACACGACAGATCAGGGTCGGCAAGGTCCTCGTCGGCGGCGATGCACCGATCAGCGTCCAGTCCATGACGACGACGCCGACGCCGAACATCAACGCGACGCTTCAGCAGATCGCCGAACTCACCGCATCCGGTTGCGACATCGTGCGTGTCGCCGTGCCGAGCCGCGACGACGCCGAGGCCCTTCCGATCATCGCGAAGAAGAGCCAGATCCCGGTGATCGCCGACATCCACTTCCAGCCGAACTACGTCTATGCAGCGATCGATGCCGGATGCGCGGGCGTGCGCGTGAACCCGGGCAACATCCGCAAGTTCGACGACCAGGTCGGCAAGATCGCCCGGCGCGCCAAGGAGGCGGGTGTCTCGATCCGGATCGGCGTGAACGCCGGCTCTCTCGACCCGCGCCTTCTGGAGAAGTACGGCAAGGCGACTCCCGAGGCACTCGTGGAGTCGGCCGTGTGGGAGGCGAGCCTCTTCGAGGAGCACGACTTCCACGATTTCAAGATCTCGGTGAAGCACAACGACCCCATCGTGATGGTCAAGGCGTACCGCCTGCTCGCCGAACGCGGTGACTGGCCGCTCCACCTCGGCGTCACAGAGGCGGGCCCGAGCTTCCAGGGCACGATCAAGTCGGCGACGGCGTTCGGGATCCTGCTCTCGGAGGGCATCGGCGACACGATCCGCGTCTCCCTGTCGGCCCCTCCAGCTGAGGAGGTCAAGGTCGGGCTGCAGATCCTGCAGTCGCTGAACCTCCGTGAGCGCAAGCTCGAGATCGTGTCCTGCCCGAGCTGCGGCCGTGCGCAGGTCGACGTCTACAAGCTGGCGAACGATGTCACCAGCGGACTCGAGGGCATGAGCGTTCCGCTGCGGGTCGCGGTCATGGGATGCGTCGTCAACGGCCCCGGCGAAGCGCGCGAGGCCGACCTCGGTGTCGCTTCCGGAAACGGCAAGGGCCAGATCTTCGTCAAGGGCGAAGTCATCAAGACCGTCCCCGAGTCGGAGATCGTCGCGACCCTCATCGCGGAGGCCAACCGGCTGGCTGCTGAGATGCCGGACGCCACGAGCGGGGAGCCGGTCGTCACCGTCGCGAACTGAGCCACGCCGGGCCGAGTCGCGCAGGCGTCCTCAGGCGGGCGTCCTCAGGCGGGTTCCCTCAGCCGGAACAGGGCGAGCGCATAGCGGATCCACGGTACCTTTGCATATCCTGTCGCCATGGGATCGAGGGTCAGGCGGATTCCGGCTGCACTGGCTGCCGGCGCCCTCGTCGTCGCCGCATCGCTCGCGATCGGCGTCGTCGCCGCAGCGGGCACGCCGACCGTCGTCCCCCACACGACGGTGGCCGCTCCGCACGGACCGGTCGTGGTCGCGATCGGGGATTCGATCATGGAAGGCCACGGGCTGGCACCGAGCCAGGCGTGGCCGGCGCTCCTCGCGAACGAGTTCGGCTGGCGGCTCACCAACCTGGCGAGCGACGGGTCCGGTTTCGTCACCACCGGCAACAACGGCGACGATTTCGCCGACCAGGTGGCCGCAGCCGCACGCCTCGACCCGTCGATCGTGCTCGTCTCGGGGAGCAGCAACGACCTCGGCGACGATGACACGATGATCGCGGGGGAGACCGCTGCGACCATCCGCGCCCTGCATGCCGCCCTGCCGCGCGCCCAGATCTTCGCGGTGAGCCCGATCTGGAACGACAAGGACGTCCCGCCGCAGCTGGACAGCATCGACCTCGACGTCACCCGCGCGGTGGCAGCCGTCGGCGGCCGCACGCTGGACATCGGCCAGCCGTTGTACGGTCAGCCGGCCCTACTGCAGTCCGACGACGTGCATCCGACCCCGGCCGGCCAGCAGGTGATCGCGGCGGCCGTCGCGAAGGCCCTGCAGCATCCGGCGGCGTGACCGGATGCCGTCTGTGGCGCCGGTCGCCGCCCTCTAACATGGAACGGTGCCTACACGCCTGTCGAACTACTTCCTCCGCACCCTCCGTGAAGATCCCTCCGACGCAGAAGTGACCAGCCACCGGCTGCTCGTGCGTGCGGGGTACATCCGCAGGCAGGCGCCCGGCATCTTTGCGTGGCTGCCCCTCGGGCTCCGGGTCAAGGGAAAGATCGAGCAGATCATCCGCGACGAGATGGAGACCGCTGGAGCGCACGAGGTGCATTTCCCGGCGCTCCTCCCGCGCGAACCGTACGAGGCCACCGGGCGGTGGGAGGAGTACGGTGACGGGATCTTCCGGCTCAAGGACCGCAAAGGCGGAGACTACCTCCTCGCCCCGACGCACGAAGAGGTCTTCACTCTGCTGGTGAAGGACCTGTACTCGAGCTACAAGGATCTTCCCCTCTCGATCTACCAGATCCAGGACAAGTACCGTGACGAGGCGCGGCCCCGTGCCGGCCTGCTGCGCGGACGCGAATTCACGATGAAGGATGCGTATTCCTTCGACTACACCGACGAAGGGCTCGACGCGAGCTACATGGCCCAGCGCGACGCGTACGAGCGCATCTTCGCGCGGCTCGGCCTCGAGTACGTGATCGTGCAGGCGGATGCGGGCGCGATGGGCGGCTCGCGCAGCGAGGAGTTCCTGCACCCGACTCCGGTCGGCGAGGACACCTTCGTGCGCTCGGCCGGCGGCTACGCGGCCAACGTGGAGGCTTTCACGACTCTGGCGCCGCCCACCCGCACGTACGAGAAGCTGACGCCTGCCGAGGTCCTCCACACTCCGGACACCCCGACGATCCAGACCCTGGTCGACCTGGCGAACGAGAAGCACCCGCGCCCGGACGGCCGCGCCTGGACCGCCGCCGACACGCTCAAGAACGTCGTCCTCGCGCTCAAGCATCTCGACGGACGGCGCGAAGTGATCGTCGTCGGCCTTCCTGGCGACCGGGAGGTCGACCTGAAGCGCGCCGAAGTCGCGTTCGCGCCGGCAGAAGTGGAGCAGGCGACGCCGGAGGACTTCCTGGCGAACCCCGGACTCGTGAAAGGCTACATCGGGCCCTGGTCGGCGCTCGGCCCGGTGCTCGGCGAAGACGCGAGCACGGGCATCCGCTATCTCGTCGACCCGCGCGTCGTCGACGGTTCCGGCTGGATCACCGGCGCGAACGAAGAAGGACACCACGTGTTCGGACTGGTGGCCGGGCGTGACTTCTCCAGCGACGGCACGGTCGAGGTCGCCGACGTGCACGACGGAGACCCGGCGCCCGACGGTTCCGGACCGGTCGAGCTCGCCCGTGGCATGGAGATCGGCCACGTGTTCCAGCTCGGCCGCAAGTACGCCGAGGCGCTCGGACTGAAAGTGCTCGACGAGAACGGCAAGCTCGTCACCGTGACCATGGGGTCCTACGGCATCGGCGTCACGCGCATGCTCGCGATCATCGCCGAGCTGAACAACGATGACAAAGGACTGATCTGGCCGGAGTCGGTCGCGCCGTTCGATGTGCACGTCGTCGCCGCCGGTCGCGAACCGGTCGTGTTCGAGGTCGCCGAGGCACTCGCCGCCTCGCTCGACGGCGCCGGATTCGACGTGCTGTTCGACGACCGTCCCAAGGTCTCGCCCGGTGTGAAGTTCGGCGACGCGGAGCTCATCGGCGTACCGAAGATCGTCATCGTCGGCCGGAGCGCAGCCGAGGGTGTTGTCGAGGTGTGGGATCGCCGCACCGGCGAGCGCGCGCAGGTTCCCGTCGCCGAGGTGGCCGGGCAGCTCGATCGCTGAGGCCGCGTTACCGCGGCCCTCGCGGGATCAGAGGCGGACGACGAACGCTTTCACGCAGTAGTAGACGCCGTAGGCGATGAGCCCGAGGGACACCGCAAAGAGGATGACCGGGCCGAAGGGCAGCCCGCGGAGCGTCACGAGGGCGCCGTCCAGCCCGCTCGCCTTCTGCGGATCGGTCGTCACTGCCGCGACGACCACGAGAATGCCGACGATTCCCAGCGCAATGCCCTTGGAGATGTAGCCGACCACGCCGAGCGTGATCGTCGCATCCCCGACGGCGCCGGATGGCGTCTGGATGTCGCGGGCGAAAGTCTTCCTCGCGCCCCTCACGATGTAATACACGCCGATGGCGATGACGCCGAGTCCGATCAGGACCAGCAGGAAGACTCCGCCCGGTGCCGCGAGGATCTTCGCGGTCATCGAGGTGTTCGACGAGTTCGAACTCGCCGACCCGCCTGTCGCGATCACGAACCCGAGCCAGGCCAGCGCGAAGTACACGATGGCCTTGCCGCCCTCTTTCAGTCGGGTCGCCCAGCGCCGCTTCGGGTCCGCGCCCGGCGCGAGGATCGTCTCGAGCACCTCCCAGAGCCCGAGGGCCAGAAGCCCGACGACCACGACCCACAGAATGAAGACGCCACCGGGCGTCTTCATGAGCTGCTGGAACGCACCCGACTGGTCCGCCTCACCGCTGGCGCCGAAGGCGAGGCTGATCCCGATGCCGCCGATAAGGATGTGCACGACCCCGACGGCGACATTGCCGACCCGGGCGAGCGCTTGCACAGCTGGATTGTTCTCCGCGGAGCGCGCGGCTCCCTTAACTTCCGTCGTCATCTCGGTCACGGTACGCCCGCGCGGCCGATTGTCCAGTAGACCGACCGCCCATCGTTACGAGTGGGCTCGCGATCGGGTACCGTAGATAGCTGAGTCCGTCGCGCGGTTCGCGACGGCAAGAATCTGAATAGAGGAGGCCGGCATGGACATCGACCTCAGCGTCTTGCGTCTCATGGAACGCGAACGAGAGATCCCCTTCGACGAGCTGGTGCAGATCATCGAGCAGGCGATCCTGACCGCCTACCTGAAGCACACCAACCAGGCCGACCACCGTCACGGCCACACGGATCAGCCTCCCGCAGCGCGTGTCCACCTCGATCGCAAGACCGGTCACGTGTCCGTCTTCGTTCCCGAGCTCGACGATGAAGGAAACGTCATCGGCGAGGCGGAGGACAGCCCGAGCGACTTCGGGCGCATTGCGGCGTTCGCTGCGAAACAGGTCATCAACCAGCGTCTGCGCGACATCGCCGACGACGCTGTGCTCGGGGAGTTCCGTGGGCGCGAGGGTGACATCGTCGCCGGCGTGATCCAGCAGGGTCCGAACCCGCGCATGATCCACGTCGACCTGGGAAGTGTCGAAGCGATCCTTCCGCCGGAGGAGCAGGTTCCCGGCGAGGAGTACACGCACGGTTCGCGCATCCGCGTCTACGTCACCAGTGTCTCCAAGGGGCTCAAGGGCCCGTCGATCACGGTGTCGCGCACGCACCCGGCGCTCGTCCGCAAACTGTTCGCGCTCGAGGTCCCTGAGATCGCGAGCGGCGTCGTCGAGATCGTGTCGCTGGCCCGTGAGGCGGGTCATCGCACGAAGATCGCGGTGCGGGCGACCGAGCCCGGCGTCAACGCGAAAGGCGCCTGCATCGGAGAGCTCGGGCAGCGTGTGCGTGCCGTCACGGCCGAGCTGAACAACGAGAAGATCGACATCGTCGACTATTCGCCCGACCTGGCCACGTTCGTGTCGAGCGCCCTTTCACCGGCTAAGGTCACCAGCGCGTTCGTGATCGACGAGTCGCTGAAGGCCGTCCGTGCGCTCGTCCCCGACTATCAGCTGTCGCTGGCGATCGGCAAGGAGGGCCAGAACGCCCGCCTCGCCGCCAAGCTGACGGGCGCGAAGATCGATATCCAGCCGGACTCGATCCTCGACGACGAGTAACTCTGGATATCGGTCTTCGCGCAGGCGCATAAGCACGTATTCAGCCGTCTTTGCTGTCACCCTGCCGCCCGCGCCTGTTTTCACAATTCAGGATCTTCGGCGGCACGCCGGCGGGAGCCGGTCATCCGATCAGGGCTTTTTCCGCGCAGGCTTGCGCGTCCGTCACTTCTGTCACATGAACTCCTGAATTACGAACGGCGCCCCTCGCGCCGTAGCCCCTTCTGCCTGCGCCTGCGGTGTTCGCAATTCAGGGACTCCCCGGCGAATCCGCGCGAGTCAGTCGGGCACGACCCTCGACGAGTAGAGCGAGTGTGACCGGAACTGACGGGTTGGAGCGTGTGGGCAGGCTCAGTGCACGTAGGCGCCGAGTGCCTGCTGCACGGAGTTGTCGACGGCGCCCGTTCCACCGACCACGATGATCGCTGTCGGCTGCAACTTCGTCAGCGCGTCTGCGATGGCAGCGGGAATCGAGTGCGTGGTGACCAGCAGAACCGGGGCGTTGACATGTCCCGCAGCGCTGGCCGCCGCGAGGCCGTCTGCGAAGGACGTCCCGACTGCGACGTAGGCGACCGAAGCCCCTGGCGTGAACGTGTTCGCGACGGCGGCGCTCGTCCCGTACCTGTCCGTGCCCTCGATTCTGGTCACTCCGGCCGCGCCTCGGGTCGCGAAGCCTGCAAGCTGCTGCTCGACGGTGGTGCTCACGGCGCCCGTCCCGCCGAGGACGACGATGTTCGCCGGCTTCAAGCGACCCAGTTCGGTGGTGATCGACGCGGGAATCGCGTCATGCGTGACGAGGAGCACGGGACCGCCATTCTTGCTTCCAGCAGCCAGTGCACCCCCTGATAGTGCGTCGGGGAAATCCTCGCCGCTAGCGACGTAGGCGACGGGATTTGAGGGTGCAAAGGCCGACTTCGAGATCCGAGCGCTGGTGTCGTAGCGATCCGTCCCGGCGATCCGGGACACACTCGTCGCGCCGCCGCTGGCGTACTTGGCGAGTTGCGCCCTGACGCCGTCACTCACAGCACCCGTCCCGCCGAGCACGACGATGCTCGTCGGACGCAGGCGTGTCAGTTCGGCGGCGACGCTCGACGGGATGCCGGTGGGGGTTACCAGCAGCACCGGACCACCGCCTTTGCCTGCCGCGGCCGAGCCGGAGAGCGCATCCGCGAAGCCTGTGCCCGACGCGATGTAGGCGACCTGCACACCGGGACTGAACGTAGACGCCGAGAGGGCGGCGCTCGTCGCATAACGGTCGGCGCCGGCGACGCGTGATGCTGTCGGAAGGGTGAACGCGCGCAGGTGCCCACTCCCGTCGGCGTAGAACAGGGCTCCGTTGACGACGATGGGGCTCTGCCAGTGGAGTCCGACGGTGCCGGACGGGTCCGACCACAGGACCTGACCGGTCGTGGGATTCAGTGCGCGCGCACCGCCGTTGGTGAGGTAGAAGAGCACCCCGCCGGCGATGATCGGCGATGTGCCGGCGGATGTGCTGGTCCAGCCCTGCGCGAGCTGAGGCTTGCTGCCCGTGCCCAGCACCACCTTGAGCGCTGAGATACCGTTGCCGTTCGCGACGAACACCCAGGAGGTCTTGGTCGCCGGGTCCACCCATGCGGCAGGCTGGGTAAGGACGGTACCACCCTGGGGCACATTGATCGGCGACAGTTCGCCGCCTTGATGGCCGGGGCCGCCCTGTCCGCTCAGGTTCGACAGGTTGAGGAGTCGCAGTTTCGCGTCCTTGCCGCCCTGCACTCCGAGGTTCACGACGGTCGAGCCGGCCGGCGCGGTCACGATCTCGGGCGCTGTGCTCCCGAGGTCCCGATCGGACGAGTTGAGCTGGTCCTGGTTGAGGGGCGTGTAGCTGTCCACCGGGCCGCCGCCCGCACCGCTGCCGTCGGGGTTGAGGGCCAGCACCGAGTCACCCCAGTTGTGAACTCCGTCGAAGGTCCCGTTGCCCGTGGCGAAGTAGATCCGGTTGGTGGCGGCGTCGTAGTCGACGCTCGGCCGCGCCCACACCGCGGACTGGACCTGCGGGCAGTCGGTCGACGCCGTCGTGGTGAAGTGGATCGTCTTGTCGCTGCAGAGAGTGTTGAAGACCTTCTGGGCTCCGGTGGCGAGGTTGATCGTCGTCACGTGACCCTGGTAGTCGCCCCGGTCGCCCGGATAGCCGCCGTTCGCTGCGTACAGGTACGACGTGCCGTTGACGGTCGCGATCGTGAGCGCGGGGGAGCTCTTCTCGTCGAAGGGCTTCGTCGTGGTGAGCTCGGGCCAGGGTGCTGTCTTCACCTCGGAGCCGTCACCGATGCGATACTTGTGCACCCGCCCGTCGAGCCCGTACGAGTAGACGAACGTGGCCGCGGGGTCGATCGCAGGCGACGAGGTGGTGTAGCAGGGCGTGCTGCCATCGTTGTTGATGGTGCAACCGCCCGGCCCGTTCTGGTGCGACCAGATCGTCGAGCCGGTGGAAGCGTCGAGGGCGACGATCCAGCCGGACTTGGTCGTCACGAAAAGGAGGTCGCGCGTACCGCTCGGCGTCACGACCCCCGGCTGGTAGACCGGCGGTCCGTCGGACGTGCCGGGCAGCGACGCGCTGTACCTCAGGGTCAGGTTTCCGACCGTGGCTGCGCTGATCGCCGTCTCGGACGCGTTGACGCCGGAATGGGCGGGCCCGTTGCCGAACTGCGGCCAGGACGTGGCTGCGCCGGCGGCGGGAGAGGCGAGGCCGAGGGCCAGCACCACGGCTGCGGCGGTACCGGCGGCTATCACCCCGGTCCGGCGGCGTCTGCGCTTTGTCAGAACATGCTTCATCAGGACATGCTTCGTCAGGCCATGCGTCATCGGATCGATCCCTCCCGCATGAAGTGTGCCCCCTCGCATGGGTCGTTGACAATGCTCGCCCGCGTGGCGCCGAGGTAGCCTGAACGGTGGACGTGGCGCAGCTGTGCGCCGCAGCCGCCTCAGGAGGGGTAAGATGGTACCTGTAAGAACGTGCGTCGGTTGCCGTTCTCGCGCCTCCCGGTCCTCACTTCTGAGGGTTGTCGCTCGGGGTTCAGAACTCGTGGTGGACCATTCCGCCACTCTGCCCGGGCGTGGTGCGTGGCTGCATCCGACTGGTGAGTGCCTCGCGAAGGCCTTGCAGCGACGGGCCTTCGGGCGGGCGCTCAGGGTCGAGGGAGCGCTCGACACCGAGGCCATCCAGGCCGCACTACGAGAGAACAGGCTGAACGGCACAGTGAACTCAAATGAGTGACAACTAATGAGCGGCTCGAAATGAGACCCGTCCGTTACTAACGGTCTGCCCTGTCCGGGTCAGGCCCAGACAGGAGAATTGTGGCTGCAAAACCACGCGTACACGAGGTCGCTAGCGAACTCGGAGTCGACAGCAAGGTAGCCCTTGCAAAACTGAAAGAAATGGGCGAGTTCGTCAAGGGACCGTCCTCCAGCATCGAACCGCCGGTCGCGCGCAAGCTTCGCGCAGCCCTCCAGGCGGATGGCATCGCCGCGCCCGCAGCTGCGACCGCGACCGCGCCGACAGCACCCAAGGCCCGCCCGACCCAGGCGACGGTCGCGGCCCCCGCGCCCGCCGTGGCAGAGCCGGCAGCGGCTGCACCCGCAGCAGCGCCCGCAGCCCCCGTTCCGAGCGCACCGCTGTCGGTTGCGGAACGTCAGGCGCTCGCAGAAGAGAAGGCTGCGGCCGAGAAGGCCGCCGCTGACAAGGCCGCGTCGGCCGCAGCGACGCCCGCCGCGGAAGAGAAGCCCGCTGCAGGCGACACCGCAGCACCGGCGGCGCCGCGCCCCGCGGGTAGTATCCCTCGCCCGGGCGCACCGCGTCCCGGCAACAACCCCTTCGCCTCCAACCAGGGCATGGGCCAGCGTCCGGCGAACCCGCGACCGGGCAACAACCCGTTCGCAAGCTCGCAGGGCATGGGCCAGCGCCCGAGCCCCGGCAACATCCCGCGTCCGTCGGCGCCGCGTCCCGGTTCGCCGCGCCCCGGTGCACCCGCACAGGGTCAGCGCCCCGGCGGCGGTGGCTTCCAGCGCCCCGGCGGTGGAGCCCGAACCGGTGGCTTCCAGCGCCCGGGTGGTGCTGGTGCCGGTGCAGGCGGCGGCTTCCAGCGCCCCGGCGGCGCCGGAGCCGGAGCCCCCGGCGGCAGTGGATTCGGTGCACCCCGCCCCGCAGGCGGCGGTGGCCGTGGCCGTGGCCCCGGCGGTGGTACCGCTGGTGCGTTCGGTCGCGGTGGCGGCAAGAGCAAGGCTCGCAAGTCGAAGCGCACGAAGAGGCAGGAATTCGAGCTGCGCGAAGCTCCGTCGCTGGGCGGCGTGAGCGTACCCCGCGGCGACGGCAACACCATCGTCCGGCTCCGTCGTGGCGCCTCGATCTCCGACTTCGCCGACAAGATCGACGCGAGCCCGGGAAACCTGGTCACCGTGCTCTTCCACCTCGGTGAGATGGCGACGGCGACCGAGTCCCTCGACGAGGCCACCTTCGGCATCCTGGGCGAAGAGCTCGGCTACAAGGTGCAGATCGTGTCTCCGGAAGACGAGGACAAGGAGCTCCTCGAAGGCTTCGACATCGACCTCGACCAGGAGCTCGAGGACGAGACCGACGAAGACCTCGAGATCCGTCCGCCCGTCGTCACGGTCATGGGCCACGTCGACCACGGTAAGACGCGACTCCTCGACGCGATCCGCAACGCGAACGTCGTCGCGGGCGAGGCCGGCGGCATCACCCAGCACATCGGTGCCTACCAGGTGCGCACCGAGCACGACGGTCTCGACAGGGCGATCACCTTCATCGACACCCCGGGCCACGAGGCGTTCACCGCCATGCGTGCCCGTGGTGCGCAGGTCACCGACATCGCGATCCTGGTGGTCGCGGCCGACGACGGCATCATGCCGCAGACCATTGAGGCACTGAACCACGCCCAGGCGGCGAACGTGCCGATCGTGGTCGCGGTGAACAAGATCGACAAGCCCGACGCCAACCCGGCGAAGGTGCGCCAGCAGCTCACCGAGTTCGGACTGGTCGCCGAAGAGTACGGCGGCGACGTCATGTTCGTCGACGTGTCTGCGCGTAACGACATCGGCATCCAGGACCTGCTCGACGCCGTGCTCCTCACGGCCGACGCCGGGCTCGACCTGCGCGCGAACCCCAACAAGGACGCACGCGGTGTCGCGATCGAAGCGAAGCTCGACAAGGGCCGCGGTGCCGTCGCGACGGTGCTCATCCAGTCGGGAACGCTGCGGGTCGGAGACGCGATCGTCGCCGGAACGGCGTACGGACGCGTCCGTGCGATGGCAGATGAGAACGGCGATGTGGTCCTCGAGGCCACCCCGTCGCGTCCCGTCCAGGTGCAGGGCCTTTCGAGCGTGCCGCGAGCAGGCGACACCTTCCTCGTCACCGAGGAGGACCGCACCGCCCGTCAGATCGCCGAGAAGCGCGAAGCCGTCGAGCGCAACGCCCAGCTGGCCAAGGCCCGCAAGCGCATCAGCCTCGAGGACTTCACCCGTGCACTCGAAGAGGGCAAGGTCGAATCGCTCAACCTCATCATCAAGGGCGACGTGTCCGGTGCCGTCGAGGCGCTCGAGGACTCGCTCATGAAGATCGAGGTCGACGACTCGGTGCAGTTGCGCATCCTCCACCGTGGTGTGGGTGCGGTCACCGAATCCGACATCGACCTGGCGACCATCGACAACGCGATCGTGATCGGCTTCAACGTCCGCCCGGACGTCAAGGCCCGCGAACGCGCTGCCCGCGAGGGTGTGGATGTGCGCTTCTACTCGGTCATCTACAACGCGATCGAAGACATCGAGAACTCGCTCAAGGGCATGCTCAAGCCCGAGTTCGAAGAGGTCCAGTCGGGTGTGGCCGAGATCCGCGAGGTGTTCCGCTCCTCCAAGTTCGGGAACATCGCCGGTGTCATCGTGCGGTCCGGCACCATCACACGCAACGCGAAGGCGCGGGTCATCCGCGACGGCGTCGTCGTCGCTGATGGTCTCGCGATCGAGTCGCTGCGCCGGTTCAAGGACGACGTCACCGAGGTGCGTACCGACTTCGAAGCCGGTATCGGCCTCGGCAAGTTCAACGACATCCAGATCGGCGACGAGATCGAGACGATCGAGATGCGCGAGAAACCGCGCGTCTGATCGATCGGGCCGGAAGCGGGCAACCGCTTCCGGCCCATTCCCATTCACGGCCCTGCAGCGGATGCAGGTCACCGGCAGTGACTCCCTGAAGGGAAGAAAGAGGGGACAACGATGGCCGACCCGGCACGCGCGAGAAAGCTCGCCGACAGGATCAAAGTGATCATCGCCAAACGGCTGGAGCGCGGAGTCCGCGATCCCCGGATGGGTTTCGTCACGATCACCGACGTCAAGGTGACCGGTGACCTCCAGCACGCGAGTGTCTTCTACACGGTCTACGGCACCGACGAGGAACGCGCCGACACGGCAGCCGCACTCACCGCTGCGACGGGAATGCTCCGCAGCGAGGTGGGCAAGAACATCACGGCCCGCCTCACACCGTCGCTCGAGTTCATCCCGGACGCCGTCCCCGAGAACGCGGCTCACATCGAGGACTTGCTCCGCGAGGCGCGCCAGCGCGACACTGAGGTGGCGGGCCTAGCGGCCGGAGCCACCTATGCCGGGGAGGAGGATCCCTACGTGAAGCCACGTGAGTTGGACACTGCGGGCGAGGACGACGATTTCGGCAGCGACTTCTACGCCGACGACGACGATGCCGCCGAAGAAGAGGTCGAGGAAGAGGCCTCCGAAAAGTCGTAGCCGAATCCGCAGGTCGACGGTAGCCTTCGACCATGTATGCGGTCTCGTTCTATGACAGCGACCCCGACCCGGATCCGAAGACGTTCGAACGCCTGGTCGAGACGTATCCACGCCATCGCGCCTACCTCGAGGAGTTCGCAAAGGGCGGCGAAGTGCTGATGATCGGTACGTTCGGCGACCCGGCCACCGAGGGTTCGATGGCGGTCTTCACGTCCCGCGAGGCTGCGGAGCGTTTCCGTGAGAACGACCCCTTCGTCACCGAAGGCCTGGTCTGGCGTTCGCGCATCCTCGACTGGAATCCGCTCGTGTTCGAGGGCGGGACCCTGCTCGAAGGTTAGGGCCCTGCTCGAAGGTTAGGGCCCTCGAGGGCTAAGGGAGGACGAGCCCGTCGGGGTTCTCCACCGCGAGACCGTCGGCGACCAGACCGGCGATCGCGCGCTCGCGCTGTGCACTATCGGGCCACAACGTCTCGAGTTCCGCGCGCGTCACCGGGATGTGCGATGCCCTGAGCTCCGCCATCACGAGGCCGCGGACCTGCCGGTCGGAGCCTTCGTACTTCTTCTGCACGGCCTTCCGCGGACCGTCGTAGGCAGGATAGCCCGCCAGGCGCCACGCGCAGGCTTCGCTCAGCGGGCATCCGTCGCACCGTGGCGCGCGCGCCACGCAGACGATCGCGCCGAGTTCCATCATTCCTGCGTTGAACGCCACCGAGGCCGCGCGGTCGCCGGGCAGCAGCGACTCCATCGCCGGCAGGTCGCGTCTGGCGTTCGGCGGGCCGGGGTCGGCGTTGCCGTCGACCACCCGGGCGATGACGCGGCGGATGTTCGTGTCCACGACCGGATGCCGGCCCCCGTACGCGAAGACGGCGACCGCGCGCGCGGTGTAGTCGCCGATCCCCGGGAGGGTGAGGAGCGCATCCACGTCGTCGGGTACGACGCCGCCGAACTCCTCCGTGATGGCGACCGCGCAAGCGTGCAGCCAGAGCGCACGCCGCGGATAGCCCAGGGACTTCCAGGCGCGCACCGCCTCGCCGGGCGGAACGGTGGCGAGATCGGCGGGCGTCGGCCAGCGGGTCAGCCAGTCCTCGAGGTGAGGGATCACGCGCGAAACGGGGGTCTGCTGCAACATGAACTCGCTGACCAGGGTGCCCCAGGCGGTGAACCCGTCGCGGCGCCACGGGAGGTCGCGCCGGTTGGCGTGGAACCAGTCGATGACGATCGCGGCGAGCGGCAGCGGCGGCGCGGAGGCTGCTGCGATTTCGGACACCATCCCAGCGTAAGCGGCCTCAGCGGCTTAGGCTCGACTCATGCAGCTGCCGCCCACACCGCGCATCGAATTCCTGAGGGAACTGGTGGGAGAGATCGCCCACAACTACGGCCACGGACGGGTGATCGTCGCGATCGACGGCATCGACGGGGCCGGCAAGACGTCGTTCGGCGACGACCTCGCCGCCGTGTTCCGCGAGGCCGGTCATGACGCCTTCCGTGCATCCATGGAGGACTTCCACCGTTCGCGTGCCGAGCGGTACCGGGACGGCCGCGAATCGCCGGAGTCGTTCTACCGCGATTCGTTCGACTACGGGACGTTTCGCCGGGTGCTCATCGACCCGTTCCGGATGGCGGGCAGCACCGGCTTCCAGACCGCGGCGTGGGATGTGAGACGGGATGCGCCCACCCTGTCCCGCTGGATCACCGGCCAGCCCGACGGCGTGCTCATCGTCGACGGGGTCTTCCTGAGCCGGCCCGAACTGCGCGGGATCTGGAACTATTCGATCCTGCTCGAGGTCCCGTGGGATGTCGCCTATGCGCGCCTGGCCGAACGCGATGCCCGCGACCCGAACCCGGATGCGTTCGCGAACGCACGATATCGGGAGGGTCAGGAACTCTACTTCGCGGAGGCGAACCCGCGGCAGTATGCCAGCGCGCTCGTCGACAATGCCGACCCCGCGCATCCGAAACGGATCTTCGCCGACAGCTGCTGAGCCGGCTACAGCAGCGGCGCGATCGTCGTGATCACCTCGGCCGGTGTCACGAACTCGCCGGTGTGTTCGACGCGGTGAACGAGGCCGACGAGGGCTGCGTTGATCGGTGCGTGGATGCCGAGACGAGCGGCCTGGTCGACCACGGCGCCGTTGAGGTAGTCGATCTCGGTGGGCTGGCCGCGCCGGATGCTCTGCAGCGTCGATCCCGGGTTCGGAGTGCGCCCCATCCGCCGCTTCATCAGCAGAGGTACGACCTGTGCGACCGCCAGCGGACTGCGCGCGACGAACCGCAGGATGGGGTCGGTGAGACCCTGCAGGCTCCCGAAGTGCACGCCGGCGGAGATGGCGACGCGGACGGCTTCGCGCAGGCTGGCCGTGACGATGAGGCGCAGGTGCCGGTCGGCGAGGGTCTCCTGCGCGCTCAGGCCGGTGATCGCCGGCATCGCGTTGATCTGGTTGACCATGAGCTTCGTCCACTGACAGCCGGTGAAGTTGTCGGTCGCCTGGCACGGCATGACGGCGCCGAGCACGCGGGCGACGAGCAGCGTCGCAGCGGTGGGCGGTCCGTCGCCGGAGCCGAGATAGGTGGTCGACGGGGTCGTCACGCTGACGGAGCCCGGGGACAGGTAGCTCGCAGCCCAGAGCGCAAGGGCCCCGACGCAGTCGGAGTCGGGAAGGAGGGCGGATGCCTCGTCGAGCCCGGTGAGCCCGTTCTGCACGATGACGACCGGAATGCCTGCGAGCAGCGCGGTGTGCTCGCGAATGGCTGCCGCCGCATCCTGCGCTTTCGTCGTGACGAAGGCGAGCTCCGGCGCCCGCTGGAGGGTTTCGGCCGCTGCGACGTGCGCGGTATGGGTGCCCCAGCCTCCCGATAGTTTCAGCCCGGTAGACCGGATGGCGGCGAGGTGTTCACCTCGCGCGGTCACTTCGACGTCGTGGCCCGAACGGTCGAGGAGGGCGGCGATCGTTCCGCCGATCGCTCCCGCTCCGATCACTCCGATTCGCATCGTCCCAGCGTAGCGGCGGCGGTGTTCCGGGGGGCTCGCCTTCAGGTGCGCGGCGCTCTGGCGCCCGGCGCTCAGGCGGTGCGGGCAGGCTCCGGGACGGCATCCGGGATGGCCGGGGCCGCGACCGGCTCGCGGCGGCGGATGCCCGACGGAAGTGCGAGGGAGATGAGGGCTGCGAGGCCGAGGACGCCGGCCCCGACGAGGACGGCCGGGATGGCGGCGTGAACGTAACCGGTCGGGGTGAGCGTGCCGCCGGCACCGGTGAACACGGCTGTCAGGACGGCGACGCCGAGGGCGACACCGATCTCGCGCAGCGTCGAGTTGGTGCCCGACGCCTTGGCGTGATCGTCCGGCACCATGTTCGCGAGGACCGCGGTCGAACTGGGCGCGAAGACCAAGCCCATGCCGATACCGGCCACGGCGAAGGCCGGCCACATCTCGCTGTACGGCTCGGTCGCCGACAGGGTGAGCGCGATCCACAGCATGGCGGCCGTCAGGAACACCAGGCCGATGAAGATCGGAAGACGCGTGCCGGTGCGTGGCGAGAGCAGTCCGGTGAGCGGCGCGACCACCATCGGCGCGAGCGTCCACGGCATCGTCATCACGCCGGCCTCGAGCGGGGTGTGGCCCTGCACCACCTGCAGGAACTGGATGAGGATGAAGATCGACCCGAAGATGCCGAAGCTGAAGGTGATGCCGACGAGGTTCGCGACGGTGAAGCTGCGGTCGCGGAACAGCCGGAGGGGGAGGAGAGGCGACGGTGTGCGCGACTCCCAGATCACGAACGCGACGAGCAGCACCCCGCCGGCTACGAGCGATCCGACGACCTCGAAGCTGTCCCAGCCGACGGGGTTGCCCCGGACGATCCCGTAGACGAGCCCGAGCAGTCCGAGACCTGCGAGGAGGAGCCCTACGACGTCGGCGCGAACGCGCTCGCCGAAGCTGTTGGGCAGCGCCAGCAGGATGAGCGGAATGGATACGATGCCGAGCGGCACGTTCAGCCAGAAGATGGCCTGCCAGTTCCAGCCCTGGACGACGGCTCCTCCGATGAGCGGGCCGAGGGCGACTCCGAGGCCGGCGATGCCTCCCCAGATGCCGATGGCGGCGGGACGCAGGCGTTCGCTCACGGTGCCCGCGAGCAGGGTGAGCGACAGCGGCATGAGCGCTGCGGCTCCGACGCCTTGGACGGCGCGTGCCGCGATCAGCATCCACGGCTCGGTCGCGAGGGCGCTGAGCGCGGAGGCGACGGTGAAGACGCCGACGCCCGCGAGGAAGATGCGACGTCTGCCGAACCGGTCGCCGAGGGCCACGGCCATGAGCATCATCGTCGCGAAGGTGAGCGTGTAGGCGTTCACGACCCATTGCAGGTCTTCGATGGACGCCGTCAGGTCCCTGGCGATGACTGGGAGGGCGCTGGTGACCACGAGGTTGTCGAGTGTCGCCATGAACATCGGGAGGGATGCTGCGATGATGGCGAGCCAGAGGGGCACGCGCCGTGCGGGTGAACTCATCGACCGGCTCCGTTCAGGAGAGAGGATTGTGGTTATTGGATGATTACTAAGCCACAGAGTAGTAATCGACTGATAACCTGTCAAGCGTGAAAGACAAATCGGCCGAGCGGATTCCTGCAGGTGAACGACGCGAGTCGATCCTCGCGGCGGCGAGCCTCGTCTTCGGCGAGCGCGGGTACTTCGGCGCGACCACCGACCAGATCGCCCGCGCAGCAGGCATCAGCCAGCCGTACGTCGTGCGCATGTTCGGCAGCAAGGAGAACCTCTTCCTCGAAGTCCTCGACCGCGCGGTCGGCAAGCTCATCGAGGCGTTCCGCTCCGTGCTCGCCGAGAGCCGGGACACCGACGAACCGGACGACGACCTGCACGTGCGCATCGGCTTCGCCTACGTCAACCTCATCGAGGACCGCGGGATCCTGCTCTCCCTGATGCAGGCCTTCAGCATGGGCGGCGATCCCGTCGTCGGCCGCAAAGCGCGCGAAGGCTTCCTCACGATCTACCGGCTGCTGCGCGACGAAGCCGGCTTCGACGCTGAGCGCATCCGCGACTTCCTCGCCCACGGCATGCTGCTCAACACCGTGCTGGGGCTGCGGATGCCCGACGAGTACCTGACCGACGACGCCGCGCGCGAACTGCTCCAGTCGACGTTCGGCACGAAACTGCAGATGGTCCTCGACCTGGCCGCTCTCGAAGCGGCAGGCGAGTCACGAGCGGTCGGGGCCGAAGCGTGAGCCTCACCGAAGGAGTGCTCGCCGGGACGCCCGCGCCGAGCGGCATCCTGCTCGTCGACAAGCCGGAAGGCTGGACCAGCCACGACGTGGTCGCGCGCACCAGGCGCCTGGCGGCGACGCGCAAGGTCGGGCATGCCGGAACGCTCGATCCGATGGCGACGGGTCTGCTCATCCTGGGCATCCAGAGCTCGACGCGCCTGCTCACCTACATCGTGGGCACGGACAAGGAGTACCTCGCGACGATCCGGCTCGGCGCTTCGACCACGACCGACGACGCGGAGGGCGAGATCCTCTCGGAGGCGGCCGCCGCCGCGCTCGACGCGGTGCAGCCGGATGCCGTGCTCGCAGCGATCGCCGACCTCACGGGCGAGATCGAACAGGTCCCCAGTTCGGTGAGTGCGATCAAAGTCGACGGCAAGCGGGCCTACGCGCGCGTGCGCGCCGGCGAGGAGGTCGTGCTCCCGGCACGGCCCGTGACCGTGTCGACCTTCGAACTCCTCGGCTCCGAACGCGTCGTCGACGGCCTCCTGGCCGGCATCGACCTCGACGTCCGGGTCGTGTGCTCGTCGGGGACGTACATCCGTTCACTCGCCCGCGACCTGGGCGCCGCTCTCGGCGTCGGAGGTCACCTGACCCGGCTGCGGCGGACGCGGGTGGGGCCCTTCGACGTGGCGGATGCGCGCCCGCTGGAGGACATGGACGTCGTGGCGCGCATCATCCCGCCCGCCGATGCGGCCGCGCGCCTCTTCGAACGGTTCGACCTGACCGAGCAGCAGGCGCTGGACCTCGGCCACGGCAAGCGCATCCACGTACCCGACCGTGAGGGCGGGGGTGAGCCCGTCGCGGCCATCGCTCCGACCGGCCATCTCGTCGGCCTGATCGAGTTCCACGGCAAGGAGGCCAGGACCCTGGTCAACTTCCCGGCCGACGAGATCGCCGAGGGCGCCGGGGCATGATCGAATGGTTCACGGCGGTCCAGGTGGCCGTCGCGTGCATCGCCGGTGTGCTCTGCATCGTGCTCGGGCTCGCCGGGCGGGTGCCTTCCGACCTGACGATGGGCGCCGTCGCGCTCGTGGAACTCCTCCTCGTCGCCCAGCTCGTCGTGACGATCATCGCCCCAGTCGTCGGGAACGAGCCGACCGGGAGCCTCGCCGAGTTCTACATCTACCTGATCTCAGCCCTCATCCTGCCCCTCGCCGGGGGGTTCTGGGCGCTCGTCGAACGCAACAGGTGGAGCACCGTCATCCTCGGTGCCGTGTGCCTCGCGATCGCGGTCATGGTGTACCGGATGGGGCAGATCTGGTTCGTGCAGGGCACCTAGCGGCACGCGTCTAGAATCGTAAGGCGATGCCAGAACAGACCCCCGCCGTGCACCAGCACGCCAAGACCAGAAGACCGCGTATCACCGGCGTCGGCCGTCTCCTCATCCTCGTCTACGGCATCCTCGCGCTCGCGGCCACGGGGCGCAGCGTCTTCCAGATCATCGACCGCTTCGGCGAGGCGCCCGTCGCGTTCACGCTGTCCGGGCTGGCCGCCATCGTCTACATCGTGGCGACCATCGCGCTGATCGCTCCGGGAGCGGTCTGGTACCGCGTCGCGTGGTTCACCATCTCGTTCGAGCTGGCCGGCGTGCTGGTGATCGGCACCCTCAGCCTGTTCGCGCCCGAGACGCTCGGGCTCACCAGCATCGACCCCTTCGGGCGGCAGGCGACGGTGTGGTCGGTCTACGGCATGGGCTATCTCTTCGTCCCGCTCGTCCTTCCGATCCTGGGCATGCTCTGGCTGTCGAAGAACAAGCCTGTTCCTGCCGAGGTCGGCGAGACCGCGGAATCCACCGAAGCCGGTATGTCGTGAAGGTCTTCAGGACGCTCGAGGCCGTTCCGGCCGATTTCGGCCCCAGCGCCGTCACGATCGGCAAGTTCGACGGCGTGCACTCCGGGCACCGGGCGGTCATCGCGACCCTCGACCGCGCTGCCGCCGAGCAGGGCCTGACGGCGACCGTCATCACGTTCGACCGGAATCCGCTCGAACTCCTGGCGCCCGAGAAGTGCCCCGCCTCGCTGACCGGCATCGAGCAGAAGCTCGACCTGCTGGCCGGCACCGGTGTCGAGGCGACACTGCTGCTGACCTTCGACAGGCAGACGGCCGACCTGAGCCCAGAAGACTTCGTGGAGAGCATCCTGGTCGACCGGCTCCACGCCCGTGTGGTGCTGGTCGGCACCGATTTCCGGTTCGGTGCGCACGGTGCAGGCGACGTCGCCGCACTCGAGGCACTCGGCAGGAGGTTCGGTTTCGTGGTCCGTCTCATCGACGACGTGCGCCCGGAAGGCGGGCGACGGGTGTCCTCGACCTGGATCCGTGAACTGCTCGCGGAGGGCGACGTCGCCCATGCGGCGCGCCTCCTCGGCCATGTGCCGACCGTTCGGGGTGTCGTCGTGCACGGTGCGAAGAGGGGGAGGGAACTCGGCTTCCCCACCGCCAACCTGTCTCCCGAGTCGGAGGGCCTGATCCCCGCCGACGGCATCTACGCGGGCTGGCTGACCGACGACGGCGTGCGCTACCCGGCGGCCATCTCGGTAGGCAACAACCCGACCTTCGAGGGCGTGCCCCAGAAGCAGGTCGAAGCGTATGTCCTCGACGAGGATCTGGACCTGTACGACCACCGCGTCGAGATCGCGTTCGTCGAGCGCATCCGGGGCATGGTCGCCTTCTCCGGGATCGAACCGCTGATCGCGCAGATCGCGGCGGACGTCGAGCAGGCCCGCGTCATCCTTTCCTGACCGGGAGGGCTCCTGACCGGGGGGCCCGAGCGTCCCCGATAGGATCGAGTGGTGTCGGACTCCCCGCAACGCCCCCTCTGGCACGGCAGGACGCTCGCTCTTCTGGGCATCCTGCTCGTCGCGGCGAACCTGCGGACCGCGGTCGCCGCATTGTCGCCGATCTTCGCCCAGATCCGCGTGGATTTCGCACTCACCAGCATCGGCGTCGGCGTGCTCGGGATGCTGCCCCCGGTCTGCTTCGCGGTCTTCGGGATCCTCGCTCCGGCCTTCACCCGCCGCGCGAGTCTCGAGACCGTCATGGTCTTCTCGCTGGTGGCCATCCTGCTCGGCGACCTGGTGCGCGCCCTTTCCGGGTCGTTCGTGGTGCTGGCCGTCGGGTCTGCCATCGCGTTCGCCGGCATGGGGGTGGGCAACGTGCTGCTCCCGCCGCTCGTCAAGAGGTACTTCCCCGACCGGATCGGGCTCGTCACGTCGCTCTACGCAACCGTCATGTCGGTCAGTACGCTGCTTCCGCCGCTCATCGCGGTTCCGGTCGCGGACAGCCTGGGCTGGCGCACCTCCGTGGGCATGTGGGGCGCGCTGAGCCTTCTGGCGGTGCTCCCGTGGCTGCGCATCCTGGTCTCGCACCGGCCCGCGCATCCCGACCACGACGTCGAGGTCGAGGAGCCGGAGCCGCGCCTGTTCGGCCGGGTCTGGCACACCGCGATCGGGTGGTCGCTCATGATCATCTTCGCCGTATCGGCTGTGAACGCGTACGCGATGTTCGCGTGGCTGCCCGAGATCCTCCACGACACCGCCGGGTCCGACCCGGTCGAGGCCGGCGCCCTGCTCTCGCTCTACGCCGCGATGGGCATCCCGTCCAGTCTGCTCGTCCCGCTCCTGGCGGCGCGGCTGAAGAATGTCGCCCTGCTGGTCTACGCCGCCGTCGCCTGCTTCGTGGTGGGCTATCTCGGACTCATCCTGGCCCCATCGACGGCGACCTGGGTCTGGGTGGTGTTCGCCGGGCTCGGGCCGCTGCTCTTCCCGCTCTCGCTCGTGCTCATCAACGTTCGCACGCGCACGCACGAGGGGGCCGTCGCGCTCAGCGGGTTCGTCCAGGGCGTCGGCTACACGCTCGGCGCCCTCGGCCCGCTCGTCGTGGGCGTCCTGCACCAGGTGACGGGCCAATGGACGCTCGCACTCGTCGTGCTGCTGGCCACCGCGGCAGCCGCGGCGGTCGCCGGCTCGGTCGTCGCGCGCCCGCACCAGCTCGAGGACAGTTTCCGACTTCGCTGACTCCGTTGACCGGGGGTCGGGTCAGCGTCGGGACAGCAGGTGCGCCCGGTGAACGAGCGCGCCTGCTCCGATGAGCGGGCCTTCGCCGGAGAGTGCGGACGGCACGACCCTCACCTTGCGGACGAATTCGAAGTAGTGGCGCGCGATCGTCGCACGGACGACATCGAACAGGTCGGGTGTGGACTGTGAGAAGCCGCCCCCGATGGCGACGAGTTCGAGGTCGACGAGCGCTGTGGCGGATGCGATGGCACGGCCGACCGCCTCGCCGGTGCGTTCGATGGCCTGGCGTGCGATCGGGTCCCCGGCTGCGTACGCTGCGGCGAGGTCTTCACCGGTCGCGCCGGTGAAGCCGTGGCTGCGCGCCCAGGCGACCGTGTGGGGACCGGAGGCGATGGCCTCGAGCGCGGTGGGGCTGCCGAAGGTGTTCTCCCCGGTCATACCGCCGACATCGACGTGACCGATGTGGCCGGCGTTGCCGGTCGGGCCGGTGATGACACGGCCGCCGACGATCAGCCCGCCGCCGATCCCGGTCGAGACCACCATGCCCATGACGTTGTCGACGCCCTGTGCCGCACCGACCCAGTGCTCGGCCATGGTGATGGCGACCCCGTCCATCTCGAGTTCGGCGGGCACGTCGTGGCCGGCGGCCTCTGCGACCCCTGCGACGAAGGACCGCATCGGGTAGTCGCGCCAGGCGGGCACATTGAGCGGGGACACGAGACCGTCGACCCGTTCGATGGGGCCGGCGCAGCCGATCCCGATGCCGATCACCTCGCCGTCGGGCGGAACGGTTGAGAGCGCGTCGCGGACGACGGTCGCAACGGAGTGCTCCAGCGCATCGGAGGTGGCGGCTCGGCCCGTCGGTTGACGGTGCCGCGATCCGGGAACGACCGCGCCGTCGGCATCGACGAGAGCGGATTCGACTTTGGTGCCACCGAAGTCGACAGCGAGGGCAAGGGGTGTGCGCACCCGTCAAGAGTAGGCGAAACAAGGGATGCTCATATGAGCAAACAGCGCGCAAGCGTTGCTCCGGCGCGAATGGCTTCTTAAGCTGTTGAGGGTGCATCGTGCGAAGGGAGACAGCCGCGATGAATGACAGCGACGAGATCCTCGCCGTGAAAGCAGCCGAACTCTATTACGAGGCGGGCAAGACGCAGGACGAGATCGGGCTTGCGCTCAGCGTGAGCCGATGGAAGGTCGGCCGGCTCCTGGTGCAGGCCCGCGAGCAGGGTTTCGTCCGGATCGAGATCGTCCACCCGAGCGCCAGGCGCTTCTCGCTCGAACGCGAACTCTGCGGCTTCTACGACCTCGCTGACGCGGTCGTCGTGCCCACCATCGACTCCGACTCCGACGTGCAGGCCAGGGTCGCGCAGGCGGCCGCCGACTACCTCACGACCCTGCGGCCCGTTCCCCGCGTCCTCGGCGTGAGCTGGGGCCGCACGCTCCACGCGGTGGCCGCACGACTGCGGCCCGGCTGGGCCGTCGGCGTCAACCCCGTGCAGATCAACGGCAGCGTCAGCAGCACCCGGCAGGCGACAGCCGCAGCCGACACCGCCGTCGTCATCGCGCGCAAAGCCCAGGGGACGGCGACGCTGCTGCCCAGTCCGGCGATCTTCGAACAGGCGGCGACGCGTCGCGCGATCGAAGCGGACCGCGCCGTTCAGAGCGTGCTCGAGATCGCGCGGAACGCATCCGCGTACCTGTTCAGCGCCGGCGTCGTCGACGCCAGCTCGGTGCACGTCGACAGCGGCTACCTGACCGCCGAGGACGTGCGCAGCCTCGCCGAGAAGGGCGCCGTCGGCGATGTCGTCGGCCGGTTCATCACCGAAGACGGCTTCGTGGCCGACGAGGAGCTGAACGGCCGCACCCTCGGCATCACGCTCGACGAATTGCGGGCCGCGCGCGTCAGCATCGCGGTCATCGCCGGCGAATCCAAGCACCGGATCGCCCACGCGGTCGTCTCGAGCGGTCTGTGCACCACGCTCATCACCGACGAAGCGACCGCCAACGACCTGCTCGGCAGGTCGACGACCGCCGGCAACGCTGTCGGCGACCCCGTCAGAATCGAAGGAGTGAAGTGACCATCGAAACAACGCCGCCCGTGCGATCCCTCGCGCCGGCAGCACGCGCAGTGGACGTGCTGGGCGGTGACCTCACTGAGGCCAGCCTGCGCCGCTACCTCGAAGGCATCCCCGGGGTCGACGCCGTCGGCCTCGAACAACGCGCGGGCGGTCTGGGCACGCGCTCCATCAAGACCTCCAGCAAGCGCTGGGCCCTCGACAAGATCATCGAGCTCATCGACCTCACCACCCTCGAAGGCGCCGACACCCCCGGCAAGGTGCGGTCGCTCGTGGCGAAAGCCATGACGCCGGACCCGGGCGACCTCACCACGCCACGGGTCGCTGCGGTGTGCGTATACGGCGACATGGTCCCCTATGCGGTCGCAGCGCTCGGCGACGCCCACGTGGCGAAGAACCCCGGCGGCATCGCCGTCGCAGCGGTCGCCACGGCCTTCCCCAGCGGGCGGGCCTCGCTCACAGTGAAACTCGCCGATACGGCGGATGCGGTGGCCGCGGGAGCCGACGAGATCGACATGGTCATCGACCGTGGCGCCTTCCTCGCCGGCCGCTACGGTCTCGTGTTCGATGAGATCGTGGCCGTCAAGGAGGCCTGCCGTCGCCCCGACGGCACCTACGCTCACCTCAAAGTGATCCTCGAGACGGGGGAGCTGAACACGTACGACAACGTGCGCCGCGCATCCTGGCTCTCCATCCTCGCCGGAGGCGACTTCATCAAGACCTCCACCGGCAAGGTCTCCCCGGCGGCGACACTGCCCGTCACCCTCTCGATGCTCGAGGTCGTGCGCGACTGGCACCGGCTCACGGGCGAGAAGATCGGCGTGAAGCCGGCCGGCGGCATCCGCTCATCGAAGGATGCGATCAAATACCTCGTGACGGTCGCCGAGACCGCAGGCGAAGAGTGGCTGCAGCCGCACCTGTTCCGGTTCGGCGCCTCCAGCCTGCTGAACGATGTGCTGCTCCAGCGGCAGAAGATGACGACCGGGCACTACTCCGGCGCCGACTACGTGACGATCGACTAAGGACAGACAATGAGTTTCCTCGAATACGCACCTGCGCCCGAGTCGCGGTCGATCCTGAATCTTCGCGACCAGTACGGCCTCTTCATCGACGGCGAGTTCGTCGACGGCGGCGGCCCGGCCTTCCAGACCATCTCGCCCGCATCCGAAGAGCGCATCGCGACGATCGCCACCGCCGACGCGGGCGACATCGACACGGCGGTCGCGGCAGCGCGCCGCGCCTACGACCGGGTCTGGTCACGCATGAGCGGCTCGGACCGCGGCAAATACCTGTTCCGCATCGCCCGCCTCATCCAGGAGCGCTCCCGCGAGCTCGCCGTCGCCGAGAGCCTCGACAACGGCAAGCCGATCAAGGAGAGCCGGGATGTGGATGTCCCGCTCGTCGCGGCGTGGTTCTTCTACTACGCGGGATGGGCCGACAAGCTCGACCACGCCGGTCTCGGCCCCGCTCCGCGCGCGCTCGGGGTCGCAGCCCAGGTCATCCCGTGGAACTTCCCGCTGCTGATGCTCGCGTGGAAGATCGCCCCCGCGCTCGCGGCGGGCAACACGGTCGTGCTCAAGCCGGCGGAGACCACGCCCCTGACCGCACTGCTCTTCGCCGAGATCGTGCAGCAGGCCGACCTCCCGGCGGGTGTCGTCAACATCGTCACCGGTGCGGGCGAGACCGGGCGGCTCCTGGTGAACCACCCCGACGTCAACAAGGTCGCCTTCACCGGTTCGACGGCCGTGGGTCGCGAGATCGCACGTTCGGTGGCCGGCACGGACAAGAAGCTGACCCTCGAGCTCGGCGGCAAAGCGGCGAACATCGTGTTCGACGATGCTCCGATCGACCAGGCCATCGAAGGCATCGTCAACGGCATCTTCTTCAACCAGGGCCACGTCTGCTGCGCAGGCAGCCGCCTCCTGGTACAGGAGAACATCCACGACGAGGTCGTCGACCGCCTGAAGACGCGACTGTCGACGCTCCGCCTCGGCGACCCGCTGGACAAGAACACCGACATCGGCGCCATCAACAGTGCCGAACAGCTGCAGCGCATCCGTGAGCTGTCCGACATCGGCGAGGCCGAGGGGGCCGAACGCTGGAGCCCGGCCTGCGACATCCCGGAGAACGGCTTCTGGTTCGCACCCACGATCTTCACGAACGTGTCGACCAGCCACCGCATCGCCCGCGAAGAGATCTTCGGGCCGGTGCTGTCCGTGCTGTCGTTCCGCACCCCGGCCGAGGCGATCGCCAAAGCGAACAACACGCCGTACGGGCTTTCGGCCGGCATCTGGAGCGACAAGGGCAGCCGCATCCTCGCGGTCGCCGACAAGCTGCGCGCCGGAGTGGTCTGGGCGAACACGTTCAACCGGTTCGACCCGTCGAGCCCGTTCGGCGGCTACAAGGAGTCGGGCTACGGCCGCGAGGGTGGTCGCCACGGACTGGCTGCCTACCTTAAGCCGGCCATTTCGGCGTCTGCCGCGAAGGCCGTCACAGCACCCGCATCCACCTCCACCTCCACCAAGGGAGCGAAGAAATGAGCCGCCTCGCCGTGCCGAAGACCTACAAGCTGTACATCGGCGGAAAGTTCCCGCGCAGCGAGTCGGGTCGCACCTTTGAGGTCGTCTCGGCCAAGGGCGCGTTCCTGGCGAACGCGGCCAAAGCATCCCGCAAGGATGCGCGTGACGCCGTCGTCGCCGCCCGTGCGGCTCTCGGCGGATGGGCCGGTGCGACCGCCTACAACCGCGGCCAGGTGCTCTACCGCATCGCCGAACTCCTCGAGGGGCGTCGTGCGCAGTTCGTCGACGAGATCGTCCACGCGGAGGGCGTCACCGCGTCCGTCGCAGGTGCTCAGGTCGATGAAGCGATCGACCGCTGGGTCTGGTACGCCGGATGGACCGACAAGTTCGCCCAGGTGGCCGGCAACGCCAACCCGGTCGCCGGCCCCTACTTCAACATCTCGGTTCCCGAGCCGACCGGTGTCGTCGCCGTCATCGCCCCACAGGGCTCCAGCCTCCTCGGATTCGTCAGTGCCGTCGCTCCCGCCCTCGTGGCCGGGAACACGGTGGTCGTCGTCGCGAGCGAGCGGTTCCCGCTGTCGGCGATCAGCCTGAGCGAGGTGCTCGCGACCAGCGACGTCCCGGGCGGCGTGGTGAACATCCTGACCGGCTCGCCGGCCGAGATCGCTCCGTGGCTCGCATCCCATTCCGATGTCAACGCCGTCGACCTGGTCGGCGCCGGTGACCTCGACTGGGTCGACCTGCAGATCGCGGCCGCCGAGACGCTGAAGCGCGTCCTGCCGCCGGAGAACGGGGCGGATGCAGCGGCGCCCAGCCTCGATCGGATCACGGCGTTCACGGAGACCAAGACCGTCTGGCACACCAAGAGCCTCATCTGATCGACGGGTCGTCGTCGGTCGGCGCGCTGGCGGTTCGGAGCCGCGCGGGTGATGATGGATACATGTCGGAATTCGGAGCCACTGCGTTCGTCGGCGACAGCCTGACCCAGGCGGGCCGCTGGGAGGAGTGGTTTCCTGACGAGGATGTGCTGAATTTCGGGGTCAGCGGCAACACCACCGATGACGTCATCGTCAGGCTGAGCGAGGTGATCGACTCCGGGCCTGGCTCGATCGTGCTGCTCATCGGAACCAACGATCTCGCCTGGCGCAGGTCGGCCGAGCACATCGTGCGCAATGTCGAGACCATTCTCGTCACGCTGCGACGGGACCTGCCGGAGACGCGCATCCTGGTGCAGTCCGTGATGCCGCGCGGGCACGAGTTCGCACCCGAGATCCGCGACGTGAACAGGCACCTCTGGCAGTTCGCTCCGACGATTCACGCACAGTGGCTCGACCTGTGGCCGGCGCTCGCCCTCGAAGACGGTGAACTGAATCCGGCGTACTCCGACGACCGCCTGCACCTCAACGAGGCGGGCTACAGCGCGTGGATCGCCGAGTTGAGGCCCGCGCTCGAGCGCCTGCGCCAACAGCCGCCGTCGAGCCGGGCGATCCAGTTGCCCGACCTGCGCGGCTGGACTGGGCCGTGAGCGTTCCCCAGCGTCGTCAGCGCGAACGCAGCAGCGCGGCGTAGAAGCCGATCCCGCGCAGCCAGGTCGCCACCCGGATACGTTCGTTGCGGGCGTGCAGGGTGCCGCGCTCCTCGGTGCTCATCTCGAACGGGGTGAACCGGTACACCGCGTCGCTGATGGCTGTGAAGTGCCTGCTGTCGCTTGCGCCGAGCATCACGTAGGGCGAGACGATCGCCTCCGGGAAGGTCTCTGCGATGCTCTCCCGGATCGACTCCCATTCCGCCCCGCTGGTCGGCGAGACAGAGGAAGGCTCGTTGGCGTCGACGACGATCACCTCGACGAACGGGTCGCCGATCGCACGGCGGACGTGGCGCAGCGTCTCCTCGACGGTCGAACCGACCGCGATCCGCACATTCACCTCTGCGTAGGCCTCTTCGGCGAGGGCGTTGGAGGCGAGGCTCCCGCTCAGCCGGGTGACGGCCGTGGTCGTCCGCACGATCGCCCTGGTCTCGTCGCTGAGGCGCCCGAACGCTGCGATCAGGAGCGGCTTGAGCAGGCGCGCCCGCGTGAACACGTGCCGCAGCGGCCCACTGGCGTGGCCGCCCAGCGTCTCGATCATCTGCAGGTCGGTCTCCGACAGGCGCGCCGGGAAGGGCCGTCCGTTCAGGCGGGTGATCGCACGCGCGAGACGCACTGGCGCGCTCATCCGGGGCGGGGTCGAGGCGTGGCCGCCGGGCTGGCTCACCTGCAGTCGCAGCGTGGTGATCCCCTTCTCGCTGACCCCGACCACGGCTATCGGGTCGTGCACGGCGGGGAAGACGCCCTCCACGATCGCACCGCCCTCGTCGACGACCATGGCCGGCCGGATGCCTCGCTCCGCCAGGTGCGCGACAACGGCCTGCGCGCCTTTGCCGGTGGTCTCCTCGTCGTGCCCGAAGCTCAGGTAGACGTCGTGCTGCGGCAGGTGACCGGCGCCCACGAGCGCGTCGACCGCCTCGAGGATCGCGACGAGCGCACCCTTGTCGTCGAGCGTCCCGCGGCCCCAGAGCACCCGATCCTGGTCAGACCCGACCAGGTCGGCGGCGAACGGCGGATGCTCCCAGCCCTCCTCCTCGGCGGGGACGACGTCGTAGTGCGCCATCAGAATCGTCGGCGCGCCGGGCTCGCGCCCTGCCCAGCGGTAGAGCATCGAGTGGCGCGCGATGAGGGTGCGCTCGACCGTGGCGTGGAGTTCGGGGTAGAGGCGGGGAAGTGCCTCGACGAAGGAGTCGAAGTACTGCCACTGGGTCGTCTCGATCTCGTTGCGGGACATCGTCGGGATACGCAGGAGTTCACGGAACCGATCCACAGCCACGGCGTTCTCGTGTTCCAGGGCGCAGTCGGGCATGGATCGACTGTACTCATTCACCGGCGGCCGCTCGGAACGCGGCAAGCGCGGTGTCGGAGAAGAGCACGAACCGCACCCGCTCCACCGTCCCGGTGGAGGCGGCGAGCACCGAGCGCACCGTGCTGATCGCCGTACGAGCGGCATCGTTCATCGGCCATCCGTAGATGCCGGCCGAGATCGCCGGGAAGGCGATGCTCGTGGCACCCAGTTCGCGCGCCACCCGCAGTGACGAGCGGTACGCGTCCTGCAACAGGGGAGTGCGGTCGTCCGTGGCCGACCAGACGGGGCCGACCGTGTGGATCACCCAGCGTGCGTCGAGGCGCCCCGCCGTCGTGGCCACCGCCTGGCCGGTCGGCAGCCCGTCGGGGTACGTCGTCGCTCGCAGCCGGCGGCACTCCTCGAGGATCTCGGGGCCGCCGGCCCTGTGGATCGCGCCGTCGACGCCGCCGCCACCGAGCAGTGAACTGTTGGCGGCGTTGACGATCGCATCGACCTGTTCGTCGGTGATGTCGCCGCGCACGATCTCGATGCCGCTCATCGGTCAGCTGCGGTTGTTGGAGAGTTCGTACACTTTCAGCAGTTCGGCGATGGCAGCGTCGCGCGTGCTTCCGCCTTCTTCGAACATTTCGGCCACATGGGTCCTGAGGTGGTTCTCCACCAGGAGCTTGTTGAGGGAGCCGAGTGATTTCTGGATGGCGAGGGATTGCGTGAGGATGTCGACACAGTAGTCCTCGTTCTCGATCATCTTCTCGACGCCCCGAAGCTGGCCTTCGAGGATGCGGGCGCGGTGGAGGGCGCGCTTCTTGATGTCTGCGATCACAGGTCACACGATACTCTTCGAACGTGTATACCCCTCAGGGGTACCGTGAGCCCTCCTTCGGGTGGGCAGGCGATATATGCCGCCGACAGCATCTGCGCCTAGCAGATACGTCCCCCGGAATGGGTCTGGTTTCCCGGCGCGTCACGTGAATTACCCCATAACGGGGGGTGGGGTGCCCTAAACAGACGGGTCTATGCTCTGCGTAGGGGTTGAGAAATATTCGTTTAACAGGAAAGGCCCGACTTTGCTGAAGAACCTCAGCCCGCTGCTGTCCGGCGCGCTTTTAAGCGCTCTGGATTCCATGGACGATGGCGACCTCCTTACGTTGGTCGGCAGCGGCTACCCAGAAGAAGAAATCGTTTCACCCGTCATTCATCTCGGTGAGGTGACGACAGAGGCCGCGGCAGACGCGATCCTCAGCGTCGTTCCGCTCGACTGCCACGATCCGGCTCCCATAGCGTTTCTGGACTGCACAGGCACCCTCGACGACTTGCCAGACGTGGCATTCGCAGTGAACGGCATCGCGTCCGATGCCGAACTCCGCCGCATTTCGATGTCACGCCTCGAGCTCGACGAATTCGTCGCGCTCGCCCGTCAGTCCGTGGTGACCGTGCGTGTGGGCTCAGATGCCCCACCGTGCGCGTTCCTCCTCCGGAAAGGCATCTGCTAAGGGCGCGTGCAGGGGGTCGGCCTGCACCACGCATTCGGCCGGGTCTCTCGTCCGCCGCGAACGAGCGGTGGGCGGGGAGCCCCCGGCCAGGGGCGCCGGCGCGGTGCCGTAGACTCGGTCAGCTATGACACGACCGGCGGCCAGACCCGAATTCTCCCGCAGCGCGCTCGTACCCGGCTTCCTCGGGGCCATCGTCCTCATCGCCGGCTTCGCGCTCATCGGAACCGAGTGGTACCTGTACGTGCAGTACGCCGTCAGCATCCTCGCCCTCATCCTGTGCGTATTCGCCGGGCAGGCGAAGCAATGGTGGTGGCTGGCCGGGCTCCTTCCGATCGCCGTGATCTGGAATCCGGTGTGGCCGATCACGCTCGCCGACCTCGTCCTCCGCGGACTCGAACTCGTCGCGGCGGTCGTCTTCGTCGGCGCGGCGATCGTCATCAAGGTCCCGGTCGATCACCGACGCTGACCCGAAGGGTTCGCCACACCCACCGGATCGGTGGTGTCGAACTGCCTCCTCTCGCGTAAACTGGGAATGCGTCACCGGTTTCGTGACGCACTCGCTCGTCTCGGCCGGGATCACCCTCTCCGGCTGCCACGGCTGACATCTCAGCCACACGGCGTCGCCCGCCCACACCGGCGGCGCGCAGCGGTCGCAGCCGACCGCCCGCTCTCACTGGAGGACCATGCCCCGTTCCGGTCAACGCAGCGCCTCGCCGCGCGCGACACAGCAGCGCCGCACCCGGCACGCGAACAACGACGGCCTCATCCCGGTGCTCGCGCGAAAGGTGCGCGAGGTCGAAGCGAAGGCCGCCGACGGCAAGAAACTCGGGCCGACGAACCGCACGAAATTCCAGGTCATCGCATTTCTCATGCGCGAAGAGCGCGCTCGGGCCAAGGCCGACACGGAACTGTCCGATGCCGCTCGCGCGGAACAGCTCAAACGACTCGACGGGATCGCCACGATCCTCGCGAAGACCGCTGCTCGCGACACCTCCCTCATCGCCCTGCTCGAGAGCGAAGCCCCGCCGAGTGCGACCGCCCAGAAGCTCCGCCGTGACTGGCTCCTCGAATCCGGCACCGAACTCAGCCCCGACGACCTCATCATCACCACCGAACGTCCGGCCCCGCCGCAGGAGTCGATGCTCCCGCCCGAACTCGCCGAGAAGCAGGTCGTCCCCCAGTCGGTGAAGGCCCGCCAGCTCTCCAACCCGTTCCTCGCCCCCGATTTCTCGCGTGCCGCGGCATCCACTCCAGCGCCCCGGCGTCGCCTCGACTCCTGGGAGCTCCTCGGACCGCTCTTCAAATCGTTCGAGTACGGATCGGGCGGCCAGGCGGCCTCCATGGACCTGCCTCCCGCGCCCGCGATCGACCGCTACTCGCCTCCTGGCCTCGAACTGATGCACCACCAGGCGCGCTTCGTCGAAGAAGTCCGCCGTGGGCATCGCAGTTTCCTCCTCGCCGACGAGCCGGGACTCGGCAAAACCGCCCAGTCGCTTCTCGCGGCCTCGGTCGCCGGCGCCTACCCGCTTCTCGCGATCGTGCCGAACGTCGTCAAGATGAACTGGGCGCGCGAGGTGGAACTCTGGACACCGCACCGCCGGGCCACGGTCATCCACGGTGACGGCGAGGGGCTGGATGCGTTCGCCGACGTCGTCATCGTCAACTACGAAGTGCTCGACCGGCACCTCGCGTGGCTCAGCAGGCTCGGCTTCAAGGGCATGGTCGTCGACGAGGCGCACTTCATCAAGAACCTGCACTCCCAGCGCAGCAAATACGTCCTCGGGCTGGCAGAAGCCATCCGGGCGACCGCGCCGGCGGGCGACCCGCTTCTCCTCGCTCTCACCGGAACGCCGTTGATCAACGACATCGACGACTTCCGTGCCATCTGGCAGTTCCTCGGCTGGATCGACGGCGCGAAGCCGCGTCCGAAACTGATGGAGAAGCTCGAGGAGACCGGCCTCACCCCAGCCGACTTCGGCTTCTACGCCGCCGCGCGCGAGGCCGTGATCGACATGGGCATCGTCCGGCGCCGCAAGATCGATGTCGCCGCCGACCTCCCGAGCCGCCGCGTTGTGGACCTGCCGGTCGAGCTCGACGACGATCTGGGCCGCTCGATCCGCCAGGCTGAGCGCGAGCTCGCGGCGCGGCTGGTCGCACGCTTCAACCGCGCTGCGGCAGCGGGGCGCCCGGACTCCTTCGAAGGCGACGACGAAGCCCACCGCGCCCACCTCATCCGGCTGGTCGCGCAGTCCGAGCTGGAGGAGTCGAAGTCGGCGAAGACCGGCGAGAACGTCTTCACGATGGTGCGCAAGATCGGCCAGGCGAAAGCCAACCTGGCCAGCGACTACACCGCGCAGCTTGCGCGCTCCGTCGGCAAGGTGGTGTTCTTCGCGAAGCACATCGACGTGATGGATGCGGCGGAGGCGGCGTTCGCCTCCCGCGACCTGAAGACCATCTCGATCCGCGGCGACCAGACGGCTCTCGCGCGGCAACGGGAGATCGACGCATTCAACAACGACCCGACCGTGGCGGTGGCGGTGTGCTCACTCACCGCGGCCGGCGTCGGCCTCAACCTGCAGGCCGCCTCGAACGTCGTGCTGGCCGAACTGTCGTGGACGGCCGCTGAGCAGACCCAGGCGATCGATCGAGTGCACCGCATCGGTCAGGAGGAGCCGGTCACGGCCTGGCGCATCGTCGCCGCGCAGACCATAGACTCGAAGATCGCCGAACTGATCGACGCGAAGAAGGGCCTTGCTGCCCGAGCGCTCGACGGTTCGGATGTCGAACCCGGCTCGGCGGACTCGGTGCAGCTCGAAGCTCTGATGGGGCTGCTCCGTGACGCCCTGGAGAACTGACGCCCGGGAGAACTGACGCCCGGGAGAACTGACGCCGGGGAGAGGGGCTAGTCGATCTCGGCGTCGTCGAGGTCGAGCGGCACGGGGCGCTGCTCGTCGGGGACGAGGTCGTCCTCATCCTCGTCGACAGGAACGTCGTCGGCGTCGAACGGCGTCGGGGCGGGCTCGTAGTCGCCGTCCTGCGCCTCGATGAAGTCGTCGAGTGAATCGTCCCGATCGGTGTCGCGATCGCTCATGTCTGCAAGGGTACGCCGCCCGCAGCCGGGGGTCTACGCCCGCTCTGGCGCGCTGCACGCTGCCGGGAGTTGAATGGGCGCATGGCCACGACAGTCGCAGACCAGCTCATCGCCCAGCTCATCGACGCACGCGTCCACCGCATCTACGGGATCGTCGGCGACAGCCTCAATCCTCTGGTCGACGCGGTGCGGCGAACGGGCGGCGCCAAGAACGGGGGGATCGACTGGGTCCACGTCCGCAATGAGGAGGCGGCGGCGTTCGCGGCGGGTGCGGAGGCCCAGCTCACCGGGGAGTTGGCCGTCTGTGCAGGCAGTTGCGGCCCCGGCAACCTGCACCTGATCAACGGCCTGTACGACGCCCACCGGTCGGGGGCGCCCGTCCTGGCGATCGCGAGTCACATCCCGAGTGCGCAGATCGGGTCGGAGTACTTCCAGGAGACCCATCCGGATCGCTTGTTCGTCGAATGCTCCAGCTATCGGGAGCTGGTCTCCACCGCCGAGCAGGCGCCGCGCGTGGTCAACTCGGCGCTGCGCCACGCGATCGCGATGAAAGGCGTAGCCGTCGTGTCGCTTCCCGGCGACATCGCCGAGCTGGATGCGGTCGGGACCGCGCCCGCGTTCGTGACGACCCTGCCGCCGACCATCGTGCCTGCTGAAGGTGATGTCCGTGCCCTGGCCGACGCGATCAACGCAGCGAAACGCGTCGCCATCTTCGCCGGCGCCGGGGTGGCGGGCGCACATGACGAGGTGGTCGCGTTCGCCGACCTGCTCGCCGCACCGCTCGGCCATTCGCTCCGCGGAAAGGAGTGGATCCAGTACGACAACCCGTTCGATGTCGGGATGACCGGTCTCCTCGGCTATGGAGCCGCCCACGACGGCATCCACGACGCGGATCTCCTGCTCTTGCTCGGCACCGACTTCCCCTACAACCAGTTCCTCCCCGACGCCGGTGACGTGGTGATCGCGCAGGTGGATGCACGGGCAGAGCATCTCGGCCGCCGTGCCAGTGTCACGGTCCCTCTACACGGGGATGTCGCGGCAACGATCGCCGCGGTCACTCCGCTGATAGATCGCACCCCTGATCGCCGGTTCCTGGATCGCACCCTGAAACACCACGCGAAGCTGCTCGACTCCGTCGTCGGAGCGTACGCGAAGAACGTCGAACGCAAGACGCCGATCCACCCCGAGTTCGCCGCATCCCTGCTCGACGACCTGGCCGCGGACGACGCCATCTTCACGGCCGACACCGGCATGTGCAATGTGTGGACGGCTCGGTACATCAACCCGAACGGAAAGCGCCGGCTGATCGGTTCGTTCCTCCACGGCTCGATGGCCAACGCCCTCCCGCAGGCCGTCGGCGCCCAGTTCAGCCATCCGGGCAGGCAGGTCGTCTCCGTGTCCGGCGACGGTGGACTCTCGATGCTGCTGGGCGAGCTCGTCACCGTCGCGGCCTACAAGCTGCCGGTGAAGATCATCGTGTTCAACAACTCGACGCTCGGGATGGTGAAGGTGGAGATGCTCGTCGACGGCTTCCCGGATTTCGGGGTGGACGTCCCGATGGTCGACTATGCGGCCCTCGCCGAGTCGCTCGGCATCTTCGGCCAGCGCGTCGAGAAGCCGACCCAGATCGAGGGCGCGCTCCGGGCGGCGTTCGCGTTCGACGGGCCTGCCCTCGTCGACCTGGTGACCGATCCGCTGGCGCTCTCCCTTCCGCCGACCATCACCGGAGACCAGCTCAAGGGTTTCGCTCTCGCCATGTCGAAGGTCGTGATGAACGGGGGAGTCGGCGAAGCCGTGAAACTGGCCAAGACGAACCTGCGGAACATCCCGCGACCGTGAGCGATTTCGCGCCAGCCGTTTCCTCGACTAGACAAGTGGAATGACCAAGCGAAGCCAGGTCGAGATCGAGCGCAAATACGACGTCGACGAGAGGGCTGTTCCGCCACGCCTTGTCGGCGCGGGGCCTGTCGCCCTCGAGAGCGACCCCGAAACAGTGGAGCTCGTCGCCGTCTACTTCGACACTCCGGGCCTCGAACTGGCCCACCACCGGATCGCGCTGCGCGTGCGGCACGGAGGCGGCGATGCGGGTTGGACCGTGAAGCTGCCGGGCGACGAAGGACGCACCGAGCTCAGTTGGCCGCTGGGCGCGGCAGAGGGTGTGCAACCGGGCTCGCAGCCCCCGCCCGGCGAGGTCGTCGACGCCGTGCGCGAATACATCGGGGATGCGCCGCTCGAGCCGCTCGCGCGCGTCACGAACATCCGGACCACCGTGATCCTCCAGGACGCAGCCGGTTTCGCGATCGCGGAGCTGTGCGACGACCACGTGAGCTCGGAAGGACTGCGCGGGCCAGAGGATCCGTCGTCCGTGCGGCGATGGCGCGAATGGGAGGTCGAGCTGCTCGAAGCGGCCCCGGACACCCGGGAACGCCGCGCCGCCCTCCTCGACGACATCGAGGCGAGAGTGCTGGAGGCGGGAGCGCGTCCGTCCACCAGCTCATCGAAGCTGGCCAGGGCACTCGGGGTCGACTCCCTCGGCAGCTAGGCCGACGGCGTTTTGGAGCTGCCGCCCCTGCTCGGGCAAGATCGACTCAGGCGGCAAGATCGACTCAGGCGTTAACGAGGTTAGGAGCACCATGAAGATCGGCATTCTCACGAGCGGTGGCGACTGCCCCGGGCTGAACGCCGTGATCCGCGGGGCCGTCCTCAAAGGAGACCGCGTTCACAAGGCCGGTTTCGCCGGGTTTCGCTACGGCTGGCGGGGTGTCGTCGACGGTGACATCATGCCGCTCGACCGCCACAGCGTGCGCGGACTCTCTCGCCAGGGTGGCACGATCCTCGGTTCGAGCCGCACCAATCCCTTCGAAGGCCCCAACGGGGGCCCCGAG
Source organism: Leifsonia tongyongensis (assembly GCF_010686705.1). GTDB lineage: Bacteria > Actinomycetota > Actinomycetes > Actinomycetales > Microbacteriaceae > Diaminobutyricibacter > Diaminobutyricibacter tongyongensis. Next base: position 198,702 of record NZ_JAAGWY010000004.1, read on the forward strand.
AACATCCAGCGCGTGATGGACGAGAACGGGATCGATGCGATCATCGCCATCGGCGGTGAAGGAACCCTCACGGCGGCCAGACGACTGACGGATGCGGGCATCAAGATCGTGGGAGTCCCGAAGACGATCGACAACGACCTCGCCGCGACCGACTACTCGTTCGGCTTCGACACCGCGGTGGAGATCGCGACAGAGGCGATCGACCGCCTGCGCACGACGGCCGAGTCCCACCAGCGCTGCATGGTCGTCGAGGTCATGGGGCGCCACGTCGGCTGGATCGCCCTGCACTCGGGGATGGCCGCCGGCGCCCACGCGATCCTGATCCCGGAGCAGCCGCAGTCGATCGAGCAGATCTGCGAATGGGTCGAGTCGGTCCGCGACCGCGGCCGTGCTCCGGTGATCGTCGTATCCGAGGGCTTCCACCTCGACACGATGGAGGAGGCGCACTCGCACAAAGGCCTGGACGCCTTCAACCGTCCCCGCCTGGGCGGCATCGGAGAGATGCTCGCGCCGATGATCGAAGCGCGCACGGGGATCGAGTCGCGGGCGACCGTGCTCGGTCACATGCAACGCGGCGGCGTCCCGAGCGCCTACGACCGCGTACTCGCCACACGTCTCGGCATGGCGGCGATCGACGCCGTCTTCGAGGAGCGGTGGGGCAGCATGGTCTCGCTGAAGGGCACCGACGTCGTCAACGTCAGCATCGCCGACGCGACCGGCGGACTGAAGACGGTCCCCCAGCAGCGGTACGACGAAGCCGCGCTACTGTTCGGGTAAGACTGTACGGGTAAGAGACCGAACGGGATCACCATGCAGCAGGGGTCGTCGCAGAACCGTGAAGGGACGAGGATGTCGCGTTTCGTGCAGTTCGAGGAATACGGTCCACCCGAGAACCTGAAGGTCGTCAACGTCCAGCCGCCGTGGCCGGGACCGGGCGAAGTCCGGGTGCGCGTGATGGCGGTCGGCCTGAACGCCGTCGACTACAAGGCGATGGCCGGCGGACCCGCCGTGAATGCGTTCGGACTGAAGCTCCCCTCCGGGATCGGATACGACTTCTCGGGGTTCGTCGACGAGGTAGGCGCCGGCGTCACGCGTTACACGCCGGGCGACGCCGTCCTCGGCAGCAAGCCGTTCGAGGCTGCAGCCGACTTCGTGATCGTCGCGGAGGACGGGCAGCTCATCCCGAAGCCCGCCGCGCTCACCTTCGAGGTGGCCGGTGCGCTCGGCGCGGTGGGCCGCACGGCGATGGCGAGCGTCGCATCCCTCGAACTCGACGAGTCCGACACGGTCCTCGTCAGCGCCGCGGCAGGCGGTGTCGGGGTGCTGGCGTGCCAGCTCGCGATCCGTGCCGGCGCCACGGTGATCGGGACCGCGAGTGCGGCGAACCACGACTACCTCAGCGACCTCGGCGTGATCCCCGTCGAATACGGCGAGGGGCTCGCGGACCGCATCCGGGAATCCCTGCACGACGGCCAGCCGCTGACGGCAGCGCTCGACAACCACGGACCCGAGACCATCGACGTCGCGATCGAGCTCGGCGTTCCGGTCGAGCGGATCAACACGATCGCCGCCTACGGACCGGCCGCCCGCGGCGCCGCGCACGTCGGCGGAAGCCGGGCGACGAACGACCACCTCGCCGAGATCGCCGAGCTGCTCGCGCAGGGGGAGCTCGTGCTGCCCATCGACTCGATCTTCCCTATCGAGCGCGCCGCCGAAGCGTATCGCCGGCTCGCGGCGGGACACGTCCGCGGAAAGGTCATCCTCGTCACCGACTGACACCGTGCGTAATAGACTCCGTAAAAACCGCACAGGGCGGCCAGCTGCAACCCAAGGCCGACTGCACCGAAGGAGTTCTGCCGCATGGTTCCTGCCATCAACTACTGGGCCGTCCTGCTCGCCACCGCCTCGAGCATGATCGTCGGGTCGATCTGGTATTCGCGCCGGGTGTTCGGAACCTACTGGATGAAGGCGGTCGGCCACGACGAAGAGTCCATGCGCACCGGCGCGGCGTTCCCTCTGATCATCACGGTCGTCGTCAGCTTCATCACCGCGTGGGTGCTCGCCGGAGCCGCCGACATCTCCTGGCGGTTCTACAACGGCAGCTTCTTCTGGAACGCCGTCCTGACCGGCATCATCCTGTGGGCCGGGTTCACGGCCGCCCGCATGATCACCCACGATGCCTTCGACCGGAGGCCGAGCGGGCTCACCGTGCTGAACCTCGCGCACGAGTTCGTCACGATCGTCATCATGGCGATCATCATCGGCGTGTGGCCGCCTGCCGGCGCATGATCGACCTCGTCGTCGCGCGCGACCTGAGGGAGGCGGGCCTGCGCTGGAGGCCGATCTCGGGCGACGCGTTCGCGATCGACCGACCCGACATGCAGGGTGAGCTCTTCACCGTCAGCGAGATGACCATCGAACCGCACGAATTCGACACGGGAACCATCCTCGGCTTCAACGGGACGACCGAGTGGGCCCTCGACTCGCTTGCGCTCGAGGACGCGTTGTGGCTGCCGAGGGAAGACCAGCTGCGGGAACTGCTCGGCGAGGCTTTCCGGTCGCTCCAGCGTACGGGCGGCGGGTTCCGGGTGGAGGTCGACGATCCGGATGCGATCGGCGGGATCGCCGCGTACCAGGACGCCGACGCCGCGACCGCCTACGGCCGGGCCCTGCTCGTCCGCATCCGCTCCGCCGTCGGCTGAAGCTCGAGGATGTCCGGGGTGAGGTCGGCGATCGAGGTCGCGCCCGCCAGCCCCATCGTGATGTCGAGTTCCGCGGAGAAGTTCCGCAGCAGTTCGAGCACCCCTTCCTCACCCGCGATCGCGAGAGCGTAGGCGTACGGCCGCCCGATGCCGACGGCGGTCGCTCCGAGTGCGAGGGCGATGACCGCATCCGCACCGCTTCTGATCCCGCTGTCGAAGAGCACCGGGATGCGTCCAGCGACCGCCGCGACCACACCCGGCAGCGCATCCAGGCTCGCGACCTCGGAGTCGATCTGCCGGCCGCCGTGATTGGAGACCACGATGCCGTCGACACCGTACTCCACCGCGCGTGTCGCGTCGTCGGGGTGCAGCACGCCCTTGAGGATGATCGGCAAGGTCGTATGCTCGCGGAGGAATGCGATCCGCTCCCAGGTCAGCGCGGGGTTCGCGAAGACGTCGAGGAACGTCTCCACGGATGCACGGGGAAGCGGTGAACGGAGGTTGTCGAGCACCCGGCCCGGGTGGTGCCGCAGGATGCTGGCGAACGACGCGATGGTCGTCGGAGTGACTCGCATGCGCGGCGCCGGAGCGGCATCCGGATCCGGCTGAGCTGCGGGCATCCGGCTTGCGGCGTCCACGCGTTCCTGGACGAGCCGCTGGAAGACCGGGTCGCTCGTGTACTGAGCGATCCCGCGTCCGCGGCTGAACGGCAGGTAGCCGAGGTCGAGATCACGCGGGCGCCAGCCGAGCACGTGCGTATCGAGCGTGACGACGATGGCTTCGCATCCGGAGCGCTCGGCCCGCGTGACGAAGCTCGCGACGAGCTCATCCGAGGCACTCCAGTACAGCTGGAACCATCGGGCCGCGGTGTCGTGGGGTGTACGCCCCGCATCCATCGCCCGCGCCACGACCTCCATCGGCGTCGATGCCTGGTTGGAGAGGACCGCCGGAACGCCTGCCCGCGCGGCCGCGCGCGCTGCGCCGGCGTCGGCGGCAGGATGCGCGAGATCGAGCACGCCGATCGGTGACAGGAAGAACGGGGTCGGTCTGCGCTCGCCGAACAGCTGTACCGACTGGTCGCGGCGCGCCACGTCGCGCAGCACGCGCGGCACGATGCGGCGCGATCGGAACGCCGCCAGGTTCGCCGCATCCGTGCGTTCGAGCCCCGCCGAACCGGCGATGTAGGCGAAAGCGGCCCGCGACAGCCGGCGCTGCGCGGTGCGCTCCAGTTCCGCCCAGGAGACAGGGATGCGCGGCCGGCGGCCGGAGACCCCGTCACGATAGATGGCCGACTGGGCTTCGCGTCCGGTGCTCATGCGCTCATTCTGCACCCGGCTTCCCCGTCGCCGGCGTCAGTCTGTGGGACCATGAGCCCATGCAGGACTTCTTCGAGACGGTGACGAACGTCTTCGAGTTCGTCGGTGTCGCCACGATGGTGCTCGGATTCGTCGTCGTGGCCGGAATCGCCATCCGCGTATGGGTCCGCTCACGCGACGGTGGCGTTGCGTTCCGCACGCTTCGGCAGTCCATCGGAGGGGTGATTCTGCTCGGGCTGGAGATCCTGGTCGCGGCAGACCTGGTCAAGACCGTGACGTCGCCACCCTCGCTGACCGACGCCGTCGTGCTCGCCGTCATCGTGCTCATCCGGACGGTGCTGAGCTTCTCGCTGCAGGTCGAGATCGACGGGGTCGCCCCCTGGCGCAGGGCGTTCGTGACCGGCCCCGAGGTGATCGCGCACGCCGCCCGTCGCGCGGACGGCTCGGTGGAGGGTTCTTCAGGGGTCTAGACCTCGGTCGCGCAGCTGCCTCGGCGCTGGCGTCGCGGTGCCGCAGTGCGGCACTCTCGGCTTCAGCGCGTTGCTCGCTCCGCGTTGCGGGCCTTGACGCGGGCGTTCTCAGCGCGCACCTCGGCCTGCGTCGCCCGCTCCTTCACAAGCCACTCGGGCGGCGCGGCGAGCAGGTCCTTGATCTGCGCGGTCGTCAGGGCCTCGGTGATCCCTCCCCGGGCGAGGCCGGACACGGACACCCCGAGCTTGTTCGCCACGACGTCGCGCGGGTGCGGGCCCTCACGCCGCAGCTCGGCCAGCCACGCAGGCGGTTCCGCGAGAAGCTCGTTGAGCTCCGTCCGGGTGATGTCGTGGTCGCCGAAGCCGTCTGGCGCGGCCGGGAGGTAGATCCCGAGCTTCTTCGCTGCCGTCGCCGGCTTCATGGTCTGCGGCTTCTTGTCGGCACTCATGCACTCAGGGTATCCCGCGCTACCCTCGACACATGGCACCGGGAACCTTCACCATCGCATTCCCGCTCGGGGTGACGGTGGGCAAATGGACCCGCGTCTTCGAGGAACGGCACCCGGATGTGGACCTCTCGGTCGTGAGGGAACGTCCGGACGAGTTGCGCGTACGCCTCGATCTCGGCGAAGTGGACCTGGCATTCGTGCGGCTGCCGCTCGATACCGAAGGCCTCCATGTGATCCCGCTGTACGCCGAGAACGTCGTCGCGGCCATGAACCACGAGCACGTCCTGACGCTGGAGAAGAAGCTGCACATGGCCGACCTCGACGGCGAGACCATCATCGATCCCGGCGCCGGAGAGGAATGGGACGAGACGTTCATGCGTCGGGTCGCCGCCGGAGACGGCATCGGGGTCGTGCCGCAGTCCGTCGCCAAAGCCCTGCGCCGACGCGACGTCGTCGCACTTCCGCTGGAGGATGCGGATCCCGCCGAGGTGGCGCTCGCCTGGCCCCGGGAGTCGGAGAACGCGTGGGTGGACGAGTTCATCGGCATCGTTCGTGGCCGGACCGCACACAGCTCGCGCAACCCCGAAGTCGCTGCTGCGGAAGCGGCGGATGCCCGGCAGAAGGACGCCGCAAAGGGGCGGACAGGCGACAAGCCGCGAACAGGCGTCCGTTCCGGCTCGAAAAGCTCCCGCGGTGGGAAGGGTGCGCCCCGCAAAGGCCGGCGCTAGCGTTGAGCTGGTCGCTTCGACCCGCAACGGAGCCAAGGGAGCATGCGATGGCGCAGGGAACCAAAGACGATCCGTGGGTGCTGAAGACCGCACCCGGAACGAGCGAGTACACCATGTACCGCGACGAGAGCGCCGATCCGCCCGCACTCGTCTGCCAGGTCGGATCGACCAAACTGCTCTACCAGCTGCGTGCGATCGACGACCTGCGAGCCTGGCTGGCCGAGCAAGGGGACTGGGTGCCGCTGGGGGCGGCCGACGAGCAGAAGCCGGCAGCCAAGGGAACGGTCGAGGCGTGGGGTCGCGACGAAGGCAATCCGGTCGGCGGATGGTATGGGCTGCGCAAGGGGTACCGCGGTCGGTTCGGCATGTACCTGCCGCCCCTGCTCGAGGAACTCGGCTACGTCGAACTCACCCACGACGCGCGCAACAACTCGGTGAAGGCGATCTGACCTGGCTGACGTGGACGGCCCTAGCTGACGTGGACGGCCGGCCGTCGTTTGACGTCCTTCTCCGCCTCTCGCAGCACTTCGCGGGTGACCGGTGCGACCTCGCCGACGCCGGTGATGAGGAACCGGAACATGTTCGAGATCGGATTGCCTTCCGTCCACTCGAAGTAGATCGTCGGTACCACGCCGGTCACGTCGCGGATCTCGAGCAGTACCGCCGCGATGGTGTTGGGGACGTTGCCGCTGCTCACCTTCAGGACCCGGTAGCCGTGCTTGACCACGCCCTCCACGACGAGGTCCTCCTCGAAATCGGACGAGTCGGACGGGTACACCTCGAGGAAGATGGTGCGTGAACGCTGCGGGATGTGACTGAACCGTCGCTCGTCCTTGTTCTTCTGGGCATACTCCTTGTCGGTGTCGACGTCGGGTTCGTGCGAGATGATCCGGATCTCGCCCTCCTCCGCGTCCTCGAGGACGAAATCGAGGGCCGAGATGTCGAGGGTCACACTCGTCGCCCGGAGCTGGAACGACCGGCCGACACGGGAGATGAGCGAGATGACGAGGATCCCCAGGATGAACAGGCTCGCGATGCGCAGGCCGTCCGGCCGCTCGATCATGTTGTCGATCGTGGTGTAGATGAACACCAGGGAGATGACCGAGAACGCGATCGTGCGGTTGCGCTGCCGCTTGCGTCGTGCAGACAGGGTCACCGCGACGGATGCGGACGTGATGAGCACCAGGACGCCGGTCGCGTACGCGCCACCCTGCGCATCCACGTTCGCGCGGAAGACCAGCGTGATGATGAACGCGATGGCGGTGAAGACGAGCACCAGGGGCCGGACCGCGCGCGACCACTGCGGAGCCATGCCGTAGCGGGGAAGGTACCGGGGCACCAGGTTCAGCAGGCCCGCCATCGCGGAGGCTCCCGCGAACCACAGGATCAGGATCGTACTGATGTCGTAGACCGTGCCGAAACCGTTGCCGAGGTACTCGTGCGCCAGATAGGCGAGTGCGCGGCCGTTCGCGGGTCCCCCCGGCTGGAAGTCCTTCTGCGGGATCAGCAGCGTGGTGACCAGGCTCGAGGTGATCAGGAACACGCTCATGATGATCGCGGCCGTGCTCAGAAGGCGGCCGGCCCCGCGGATCCGTCCCTTCGGATAGTTCGGGTCGTCGTCCGGATCGCCCTTGATCTGCGGCATGACGGCGACGCCCGTCTCGAAGCCCGACAGGCCCAGTGCGAGGCGGGGGAACACGAGCAGGGCGATTCCGACGATGATCAGAGGATCGCCATGCGCGGTGGTGAGCGCCGCCCACCAGTCGGTGATCGTTGACGCGTGGGTGAACACCTCGCCCAGCGACACTGCGATCACCACGACGTTGAGGGCCAGGTACACCGCGACGAGGATCACCGCGATCCCGATCGCCTCACGGAACCCTTTGAGGAAGACCGCGCCGAGCAACGCCAGGAGGAAGAGCGTGATGCCGACCTGGTTGCCCTGGAACCACGCAGGAGCGAACGGATTCTCGATCGCGTGCGCCGTCGCATCCGCCGCCGACAGCGTGATCGTGATCATGAAGTCCGTCGCCGCGAACCCCAGCAGCACGAGAACGAACAGCTTTCCCGCCCACCAGGGGAGCAGGCGTTCGAGCATCGCGATCGACCCCGAGCCCTTGAAACTCTCCCGAGCCACCCGGCGGTACACCGGGAGCGCGCCGAGCAGCGTGAGGGCGACCAGTACCAGCGTTGCGAACGGCGAGACCAGGCCGGCGGCCAGCGCAGCGATGGCCGGCTGGTAGCCGAGGGTCGAGAAGTAGTCCACACCGGTCAGGCACATGACCTGCCACCACGGATGCGTCCGCTCCGGAGCCTGACCGTGCGGGCCCTGGTGCTGGCCGCGCTCGTCGACGATTCCCTTCAACAACCAGTGACGGAACGGGCTCAGCTGCCGGCGGGGAGGCGGTATGTGCGCCTGCCCGGGAACCGGAGTGGATTCCGCGGGGGTGGTGGACATCAGCATCCTTCTTCGCATCGTGCGCCGGGCGCGCAGACTTCAGATTACCCGCCTGCGGGCGTCACCATGCGGAGACGCGGTAGTCCTTCAGGAACACGCCGTGGACATCCTCGCCGGCCTCGCCGCGGACGATCGGGTCGTACACCCGCGCTGCCCCGTCGACCAGGTCGAGAGGCGCGTGGAAGCCCTCCTCAGCCAGGCGGACCTTCGTGAAGTGCGGGCGCTCATCGGTGATCCACCCCGTGTCGACACTCGTCATCAGGATGCCGTCGGACTCGAACATCTCGCGGGCGCTCGTGCGGGTGAGCATGTTGAGGGCCGCCTTCGCCATGTTGGTGTGCGGATGCCCGGGCCCCTTGTAGCGGCGCCCGAACACGCCCTCCATCGCCGACACGTTCACGACGTAGGACCGATGGGTCGTCGTCGCCGCCATCGAAGCGCGGAGCCTGCTGATCAGCAGGAACGGTGCCGTCGTGTTGCAGAGCTGCACCTCGAGCAGCTCGAGCGGGTCCACATCCTCGATGTTCTGGGTCCAGCTGTTCACATGGTTGATGTCGGGGACCAGGCCGCCCGCGTCGATCGCGCTTCCGTCGGCGTGACGCGCCAGCGACGACGAGCCGGGGGCCATCGCCAGGGTGGCCAGGTCATCCGCGGTCAGCACTGGCGCAGCCGACGCCGCGACCGTGCCGGCGAGGGACGCGACCGACAGGATGGGGTGGCTGGCGACCGAGGCCTCGAGCGCCTGCGGGTGCGGATCGTTCGTGTGACCGAACGTTTCCATCTCAGGAAGCGGTCCGTCGGGAAGCGGCTGTGTCTCCGCATCTGCCAGCAGCGAATACGAACCCGGCGACCGGCGGACCGTCTGGGCCGCGTTGTTGATCAGGATGTCCAACGGACCCTGCGCCGCAACCGAGTCGGCGAGGGCGACGACCTGGGCAGGGTCGCGCAGGTCGATGCCCACGACGCGCAGGCGATGCAGCCACTCGGGTGAGTCGGGTAGGGACGAGAACCGGCGCACCGCATCGCGGGGGAACCGTGTGGTGATCGTCGTGTGGGCGCCGTCGCGCAGCAGCCGGAGTGCGATGTGCATACCGATCTTCGCGCGACCACCGGTGAGCAGGGCGCGCTTCCCGGTGAGGTCGGTGCGGGCGTTGCGCTTCAGGTGGCTGAACGTCGCGCACTCCGGGCAGAGCTGGTGGTAGAAGGAATCGACCACGCTGTAGTGCTTCTTGCAGATGTAGCAGGCGCGCGACTTGATCAGAGTGCCCGCAGTCGGTGCGCTCGTGGTGATCGCGAGCTGGATTCCGCGTGTCTCGTCATCGATGCGATCCGGGGCGCCCGTCGCCGTCGCCGCAACGACTGCGCGGTCGGCATCCTGCACGGCGTCACGGAGTTCCCGTCGACGCGCCTTCTTGACAGCCTTGAACATGTGCGCCGTCGCGCGGCGCACCGTGATGAAGTCGGTGCTGTCCTCGTCGAGGTCCTGCATCGCGGCGAGGACACGGAGGGTCGTCGCAAGATCGGCGGGGTCGATGGGGAGGCCGGCGCGGTCGGCCGGGTCGGCGGGTTCAGCGGGAGTCTCGTGCAGCACCGGAGGATTCTACTCGCGCGCTGCTGAGCGGCAGCTTGTGGTCGTGACCGGGGGTTTTGTCGAGCCCTCCACAATTGGGCGTTTCCGGAATCTATCCACAGGGAAATTGCTGATCAGAGGTTGTTTATTCGCGGCTCCGATTGTCGGTGGTTGCTGGTTGGGTTGAACCATGACCTTCCCACCCGCCGACGATCTCGACGCGGTCGCCGCCGCGCTCGCCGCGTTGCGTGCGCTCGAAGCGGATCCGGATGCGGTGGCGGTAGCGGATGCGGGTGCTTCCGGTCTGAGTGAGGCGCAGCTGCTCGCCCGCTCGCTGGCGGCGATCGGCGCGGTGCGGGCGGCGGTGGAGCGGGTGGCGTTGCGGCGGATCGCTGCCCTGGACCGGGCCGGCGGCCTCGACCCGGCGACGGATCCGGTGCGGGCCGGCGGGCACGGTGATATCGGGTCGTTTCTAGCGGAGGTGTGGCGGACCAGCCTGCCGAGTGCCCGCCAGTTGTGCGCGGTGGCCCGCGCAACCGCACCTCAGTACAGCCTGCATGGCGAAGAACTGCCGCCCGTGTTCCCCGAGCTCGCCGTCGCTCTGCTCGGCGTCCCTGACGACCCTGACTTCGACGCTGAGTCCGAGACCGACGTGCCGGCAGCCCCGAGCGTGTCGACCGATCAGGCGGCGGTGATCATCCGGGAACTGGGCAAGACCGGCGACGGCTGCAGCCTGGAGCAACGCCATATAGGTGAGCGGTTGTTGGTCGAGCATGCGCCGGCCCTGACCGTCGAGCAGGTGCGCCGTGCGGCGATCCAGCTCCGCGACCGGCTGGATGAGGACGGCACCGAACCGAGGGAGCAGATCCAGCGCAGGCGTCGGTCGTTGACGATCACGACCACCCGGGATGGGATGACCCGTATCGACTGGCGCCTCGACGCCGAATCCGCTGGGCATGTGGTGCCGCAGATCACCGCCTATGTCTCCCGCGACTTCCACGACAAACGCAACGGCCGCAACACCGGTGACGGTCACGACGTAGGCGACTCCGGCGACACCGGTGACGGTCACGACGTAGGCGACTCCCGCGCCACGGCCGACGCCCGCAATGCGTCGGCTGGATCGACGGGTGTGCGGTTCGAAGACCCCGAACCCGGCCCAACGGACACGCCAGCGATGGAGGAGACCCGGAGTATGGCCCAGCTGCGCTCGGATGGGGCGGTCGAGGTGTTCCGGCACCGGGCCGGCTGCACCTCCGGGGCGACCAGTCCGCCGGTGACCATGATCGTCCGAGTGGGCCTGGACCAGCTGCGCTCCGGGAAAGGTGCCGCGGAGATCGACGAAGTACCCAGCCCGGTCTCCGGCGCGACGGCACGGCGGCTCGCCGCCGACGCGAACCTGATCCCGATGGTCTTGGGGCGTGACAGTGAAGTGCTTGACCTGGGCCGGAAGCAGCGACTGTTCTCCCCGGCGCAGAAACACGCCCTCGCCGAACGGGACGGCGGGTGCGCCTGGACCGGCTGCCCACACCCACCCTCCTACACGCAGGCGCACCACATCCGCTGGTGGGACAGAGACACCGGACCGACCGATCTGAAGAACGGGATCCTGCTCTGCTCGCACCACCATCATCGGGTGCACGACGACGGCTGGGACATCCAGGTCCGCGAACACATTCCCTGGTTCACCCCACCGGCGCACCTCGACCCGACCCGCACACCCCGCAAAGGCGGACGCATCCGGCTGCCCGACAAGGCACCACCATGACCCGCACCACCATGACGGGCACCACCACGACCAGCACACCACCATGACCAGGCGCCCGCATGGTAACCCAGTGGCACCGGTCAGGCGAAGATCTCCAGGAAGGTCATCCCTCGCAGATCCAGGCATGTCGAGTGATCCGTTTCGACGATTCGGACCAGGATGTTCTCGCATACCGAGCACCGCAGCAGCATGCCGTGGTCATCCGGATACAGTCGGGCAGCCGCGACCACCGCCTCGTTGCCGCAGCTCGCACACCGGCCGCGCGCGCTCGTGATGTCGGCACGGAAAAGGTCCGAGAGGATTCCGGCGGCCGCATTCCCATCCAGGTAGTCCTTGCGTGGAAAATCCTGCCGCGCGAAGTCTTCGACGACGTCACTCACGATGCTCCTCCGATCCCGCCGTAGCGTTCGGTCTTGATGCGGTCGGGATCATGCCCGGACTGCACGAGCCAGTCGGAAACGGTCTCGACGAAACCGGTCGCGCCGCAGATGAAGAAGGCGGGGTTCTCAGGAGCGGGGAGGACGCTGCGCGCCAGAAGGTCCGCATCCAGCCGTCCAGGCGGTGTCGGCCAGCCGGCAGGTGCGACACGCGTGTACACGTAGGTGATGTCCAGCGGAGCGGAAGCACCCGGCATCGCGAGCCGCGCGAGCTCGTCGCGGTAGAACACGGAATCCGGGTTGCGCACGGAATAGAGCAGCCGGAAAGGCGCAAGGCTTTCGGAGGCCGCGTGAGCCCGGATCATCGACATGAGCGGGACGACACCCGAGCCACCGGCGATCAGCTGCGTGGGCGAGGAGTCGTCGGGATGCCACACGAACCATCCGCCGACCGGTCCGCGGATCTCGAGCTGGTCGCCCACGGAGACACCGCGGACGAGGTACGGCGAGACTTCCCCGTCCGGCAACTCCTCGACGGTGATCTCCAGCTCGTCCGACGGGAGGGCACTCGCGACCGAATACGACCGAACGGCCTGGTAGCCGTCTGGCGCGGTCAGCCGCACATCCACATGCTGGCCGGCGAGGTGGCCCATGAGTTTCGGCACACGCAGGCGCAGAGTCCTGGCGTTCGGGGTTTCGTCATGGACGGCGACGACATCGGCCACCTTCCAGCTGCTCCCTACCAATAGCGTTCTTCCCGCCACGGGTCGCCATACATGTTGTAGCCATTCTGCTCCCAGAAACCGGGCTCGTCGCGACGAAGCATTTCGAGTCCGCGCACCCATTTGGCGCTCTTCCAGAAGTACAGGTGAGGCACCAGCAGACGAGCAGGTCCGCCGTGTTCGGGCGCGAGATCCTTGCCGTCGAACTGGTGGGCGACCCAGGCCTTGCCGTCCAGCAGGTCCTTCAGCGGAACGTTCGTGGTGTACCCGCCGTACGAGTGCGCCATCGTGAATTCGCAGTCACTGTCGACGTTCTCGAACAGGGTGTCGAGTTTCACGCCACGCCAACTGGTTCCGAGTTTGGACCAGCTGGTGACACAGTGGATGTCCGTGCTGACGTCGTCCTGCGGGAGCGCCATGAACTCGTCCCAGGTCCACCGGTAGACCTTGCCGGTCTCGTTCGTGATGGTGAATTCCCACACGGATTTGTCCACCTTGGGGGTGGGCCCTGCGGACAGCACAGGGAACCCTTCGGTGATGTACTGACCCGGTGGCAGGCGCGGGTCGTCCGTTCGGCGACGACCGAGGAAGCCGTTCGAAATGATTCCCATGTTCGCTCCTCGCTTCGAGGTGGCTGATCATTCGCAGCTTATTCGCACGAGCGGTCGGCGGTCTATGGTGAACGGGTGGCATACACGCAGCAGCACGCGCAGCAGTCCGGGCAACAGTCTGGGCAGAAACCCGGTCAGGCTCCGTCGCAGACGACGGTGACGGTCCGCTATTTCGCAGCAGCAGCGGATGCGGCCGGCCGCGAGGAGGAGACGATCGCACTCGAGCAGCCGACGGTCTCCGCTTTGCGCACCGAACTCGCGCACCGGTACGGGGAACCGATGGAGCGCGTGATGCGCTCGGGTTCGTTCCTGGTCGATGCGGTGGTCAGCCGGGACCCTTCCCAGACGATCGTGAAGACAGTGGATGTCCTCCCTCCGTTCGCCGGCGGCTGAGACCAGCTGACCTGCCGCCGGTCAGGCGGGATAGAGATCGACATCGGTGGCGGCGAACGAGAGCACGACCGGCGAACCGGGGGCAAGGTCGAGATCGGCGACTCGGCCCGGAGTGATGTCGGCGACAAGCCATTCGGTGCGCACCCTGACGAGGTCGCCGTGCGGTTCGAGATCGCGAACGGTGGCGGCGACGACGTTCACGCCGTCCGAATCCGGCGGCGACCAGGCGACGGAGCGGCGATCCACATGGACGGCGGAGGGTCTCAGCGCAGCCGTGACGCGCAGGCCCACGACCGGGTGGGCAGTGTGATGCCCGTCGTCCGACTCGGATGCGCGCACCGGGTCGAAGGGTCCGGTCGACTGCGCGGCGCGGGTCACAGGGCCGGCCGCGGTCGCGGTCGCGGCTCCGGTCGCAGCCGGCACCCGGTGCGATTCGACCGCGGCGATGGTGACGCCATCGTCGGTGAGCAGACCGCCGGGAACCCGCAGGCCGGTGAGCAGGCTCACACCGGCGAGCTGTGCGGTGAACTGCGCACGCGGTCGCTCGAGAACATCGCGTGTCGGTCCCTGCTCGACGATGCGCCCACCGCCGACGATGACGACCCGGTCGGAGAGCAGGTAGGCGTCCAGCGGGTCATGGGTGACGACGATCGTCGTGCGGTGCGCGATGACGCGCCGGAGCATCCGACGGATGGTGGGAGCGACGGCGACATCCAGGGCGGCGAGGGGTTCGTCGAGCAGGAGGAGTTGCGGCTCGGCGGCCAGCGCGCGTGCGATCGCGACACGCTGTGCCTGGCCTCCCGAAAGCTCTTCCGGCTTGCGGTCGGCGAGCTCGAAGGTCTCTGTCTCGGCGAGCCAGTGGTCGGCGCGATCGGCTGCATCCGCCCGGGATGCGCCGAGGCTCCGCGGACCGAAGGCGACGTTCGCGCGGACGGTGAGGTGGGGGAACAGCAGAGGCTCCTGCGCAAGGAGCGCTACCCCGCGACGGTGGGGCGCTAGCGAGGTGGAGCGATCCTCGGCGAGGTCGAAGAGGATGCGTCCGCCGATGTCGGCGTGACCGTCGTCCGGTCGGATGAGGCCTGCGAGCATCCCGAGGAGCGTCGACTTGCCTGCGCCGTTCGGCCCGAGCACGGCCAGGGTCTCACCGTCGGCGACCTCGAGAGCGATGTCGAAGTCGCGTGCGCGCAACCGAGCGTCGAAACGGACGCTCACCGCGCATCCCTGAGTCTGGTGCGAGCCGGCTCCGCCGCGCCGTGGGCGACCGCGACGACCACGATGGCCACGACCACGAGCACCAGGGAGAGCGCGACGGCGGCGTCAGGGTCGGTCTCGCGACGCAGGTAGATTTCGAGGGGCAGTGTGCGGGTCACGCCCTGAAGGCTGCCCGCGAACGTGAGTGTGGCGCCGAACTCGCCGAGTGCGCGCGCGAACGACAGGACGGCGCCCGACACGAGAGCGGGAAGGACGAGCGGGAGGGTCACCCGCCAGAGAACCGTGCTCGGTCGTGCACCGAGCGTGGCTGCGACGGCTTCGAAGCGGGTGCCGGCGGTGCGGAGCGCTCCCTCGAGGCTCAGCACGAGGAACGGCAGCGCGACGAACGTCTGCGCGAGGATCACGGCGGTGGTGCTGAAGGCGATGGTGATCCCGAACAGGTCGAACGTGGATCCGAGCAGGCCACGCCGCCCGAAGAGATACAGGAGAGCGAGGCCGCCGACGACGGGCGGGAGCACGAGGGGGAGCAGCACAAGCGCACGTACGACTCTCTGCCCGCGGAAGCGGGTCCTGGCGAGAACGAGAGCCATGGGAACACCGAGGACGGTGCAGAGCACGGTCGCGACGAGCGAGGTTCGCAGACTGAGGAGCAAAGCGTCGATCGACGATTGCGACGTGATCAGCGGGATGAAGTTCGTCCAGTCGACCCGCGTGACCAGCGCGACGAGCGGGAGCAGGATGAACAGGGCGCCGGCGATGGCGACGACGACGACCCAGACGGGAACCCCGAACCGCTCGCTCGCCTTACGGTTTGCCGAAACCTGCGTCACTCAACACCTTCTGTCCCTCAGGGCCGGTGACGAACTCGACGAAAGCGTCAGCCACCTTGCTGTTCGGTGCACCCTTCAACACGGTGATGGGGTAGACGTTGACCACACCGGCAGCCTCGGGGAACGGAACGGACTCGACGCTGGAGCCTGCGCCCGTGACATCGGTGACGTAGACGATGCCCGCATCCGCCTCACCCGAGCTCACTTTGCCGAGCACATCGGTGACCGCGGACTCTTCGCTCACAGGATGGAGGGTGACGCCTGTCGACTTCTCCACCTTGACGGTCGCGGCGCCGCACGGCACCTGCGGCGCACAGGTGACCACCTTCACGCCGGGTTTCGCGAGCTCGTTCCACCCGGTGATCTTTGCCGGGTTGCCCGGGGGTACGGCGATCGCGAGAACGTTGGTGGCGAAATCGACGGGTACTCCGCTCGCCAGCCCGGCGTCGGTGACCTTCTTCATGTTGGCCTGGTCAGCGGATGCGAACACCGAGGCGGGGGCGCCCTCCGTGATCTGGGAGACCAGGTCGCTCGAACCGGCGAACGAGAAGGTCACCTTGGTGGTGGGGTTGGCTTTCTCGAAGTCGGCACCGAGCTGGATGAACGTCTTGGTCAGGGAGGCGGCCGCGAAGACGGTGATGGGGCCGCTGAGACTCGAGGTCGCTGCGGCGGGAGTCGGCGTCGAACCGCTGGAGCTGGAGCATGCGGCCACACCGACGGCGACGGCCGCTGCGAGAGCGGCAGCACACACCACGTGGCGCAATCCGCGGTGCCCGGTGCGCGCGGAGGTGGCTGCTGTGCGCATCCGATCAGTCCTTCCCGGGCGGCGTTTCGACGATCACGGTCGTCGCTTTGACGACGGCGACGGCGACCGAGCCGGGTTCGAGACCGAGTTCGCGCACGGCTTCGCTGCTCATGAGCGAGACGACGCGGTGCGGGCCGCACTGCAGCTCGACCTGGGCCATGACGGTGTCCATGAGGATGTTCGTGACCAGGCCGACGAAACGGTTGCGCGCGGATCGCCCGACCTCCGAGGGATCGGGTGGCAGCACGGCGTTGTCCCGTGCCAGTTGCGCGAGGGCGAGTCCGTCGACGACGGTGCGACCGGCATCGTCGCGGCTGCTTTCGAGAGTTCCCGCGTCGATCCACCGCCGAACGGTGTCGTCACTCACTCCCAGGTACAACGCGGCGTCTCTGACCCGAATCTGCGGCATGAATCACATGGTAGAGCCGAATCTGCGGATGCGGGAGAGGGGATGGGTCCTAAAGACCGACCCACTCCGACATGCCGTCGGCGAAATGCTGCCGTTTCCAGATCGGGACGTCCGTTTTGATCCGCTCGACGAGTTCGGCGCACGCGGCGAACGCGGCTGCGCGATGCGGGGCCGCGACGACGGCGAGGAGAGCCAGGTCGCCTACGGCGAGCGAGCCGACGCGGTGGACGGCAGCGACGGCGAGACCGGTTCGCTCAGCGACGGACTGGCAGCAGTCGAGCAGGAACCGCTCGGCTTCGGGATGCGCCTGGTACTCGAGCAGGGTGACGGCGCGACTGCCGTCGTGGTCGCGGACGATGCCCCGGAATCCGACGAGCGCGCCGTTCGCCGGAGAGAGCACGAAGCCGTCGAGCTCGCCCGGCTGGATGGGCTCGGCCGCAATTCGCGCGAACGCCTCAGCCACGGTCGTGCTCCCGGGTCTCCACGCTTTCGTCATGCCTCGCCGACCCGGATACCTGGTCGACGAGATGGGCGAGGATGCCGTCGAGCACCTCCAGGCCGTCTGCGACGCCGCCGCGGGAGCCCGGCAGATTGACGACGACGGTCCGACCGGACGTTCCGGCGAGCCCACGACTCAGAGCGGCCGCCGGCGTGCTGGCGAGGCCGCGGGCACGCAGCGCCTCGGCGACGCCGGGGAGTTCTCGGTCGAGTACGGCGCGGGTCGCCTCGGGGGTCACGTCGGTGGGGGAGACGCCGGTGCCGCCTGTGGTGACGACGACGGACGGATGCTCACCGACCGCATCCGCGAGGGCCCCGGCCACGTCCGCATCGGCCACGACCATGGCCGGCCCGGTCTGGTACCCGCGCTCGGCGAGCCAGGCGACGATGACGGGACCTGTCGTGTCCTCGCGTTCGCCGGCTGCACCGCGCGTGGACGCGACGATGACCCGAGCCGTAAGCGAGGCGGGCCGTGCCTGTGCTTCGTCCTGCGCTGCGGGCCGGGCTTCCTCGTCGGCTGTGCGTACAGGTTCCGTGCGTCCGCGTTCCCAGCGGCCCCGTTTGCCCCCGCTCTTGAAGTCGAGCCGGATGTCGGTGATCGTCGAACCGGGATCGACCGCCTTGATCATGTCGTGCAGGGTGAGACCCGCGACGGCAACGGCGGTGAGCGCTTCCATCTCCACCCCGGTCCGGCCGGTGGTCTTGGCGATGGCTTCGATGTCGATCGTCGTCTCGCCGAGTTCGAAAATCACCGTGACGCCGGTCAGCGGCAGGGGATGGCAGAGCGGGATCAGGTCGGAGGTGCGTTTCGCCCCGGCGATCCCCGCGATGCGCGCGGTGGCGAGGACATCGGCCTTGGGCAGGCCGTCGGCGCGGACGAGCCCGATCACCTCGGCTGTGGTCTGCACCCGGCCGCGGGCGATCGCGACACGGTGGGTCTCGGGTTTTCCGCTGACGTCGATCATGCGGGCGCGCCCTTCGGAGTCGACATGCGACAGGCGGTCAGCGCCACCGGCATCAGCGCCGCCAGCATCCTGGTTCACAGCATCCGGGTTCACAGCATCCACACTGCCACGCTCTCTCCCGCTTCGAGGCGGGTCGTCTCGACCGGAATGTCGATCAGCACGTCGGCGCGCGCCATGGCGGCCACGAGATGGGAACTGGGACCGGAGACCAGGGCCACGGTCCCGTCGTCGGACGCGACACCGCGCAGGAACTGCCGCTTGCCGGCGACGGACTGAACCGGGGACGCGAGTGTCCGGGTCTCCGCCGACCGAGCCGGCAGCCCGGCGACACGTCGGAGGATCGGCGCGAGGAAGACCGCGAAGGAGACCTGCGTGCTCACGGGATTGCCCGGAAAGCACACCACCGGCACGCTGTCGACCACGGCGGTTCCCTGTGGGCCGCCGGGCTGCATGGCGACGGAGCCGACGGATGCTCCGAGCGGTTCGAGAACCTCCCGCACGACCTCGAAGGCCCCTTTGGACACGCCGCCTGATGTGATGACCAGATCGGACGCCCCGATGACCTCGTCGAGGACCCGTCGGAACGTCACGGGATCGTCGTCGCTGCTCGTCGCGATGGACACGATGGCGCCCGTTTCGGCGATTCCGGCCGCGAGGGCGATGCGATTGGCATCGAAGATCCGCCCCAGCGCGAGTTCTTCGTCGTCGGCGACGAGTTCGGCCCCGGTGGTGATGACGCCGACCCTGAGGCGTCGGCGCACGTCCACGTGACTGACGCCCGCCGCGGCGAGGGCTGCGAGGTGACGGGGTGCGAGCCGGGTTCCTGCCGGTAGCAGCAGGTCGCCGCGCCGGAGATCGCTGCCGCGTTCCCGAACGAACTCACCGGCGGAGCGTGCACGCGCAACGGTCACGATGGCTCCCTCGAGGGCGTCGTCGCGTCCGAGCACGAGTTCGGTGTCCTCGACGGGGATGACAGTGTCGGCACCGGTGGGCATCGGCGCGCCGGTCATGATCCTGAGCGCTGTGCCGGCGATCAGAGCGACGGGAGCTGCGTGCCCGGCAGGGATGTCGCCGGTGACTTCGAGCGCGATCGGAGCCGAGGCCACATCGATCGCCCGCACGGCGAATCCGTCCATCTGCGAGTTGCGGAACAAGGGAAGGTCGACGTCGCTTCGGATGTTCGCGACGGTGAGGCACCCGAGGGCCGAGGCCAGCGGAACGGGCTCTGCGCCGAGCGACTCGATCACGGGAGCGAGCAGCTGTTCGATCCGTCGGGCGTGCTCCTCGACGGTCACGGCGGGCGTCATGCGTTCAGTATCCCGCAGACCGGCGTTCGGGCGCCGTGCCTGTCAATAGCGGGCCATCCCCGGGTCGATCTCGCGCGCCCAGGCGTCGATGCCGCCGGTGAGCACGACGGTGTCCGCCACGCCCGCTTCGATGAGCAGGCGCCGGGCCATCTCGGCGCGCGGGCCGTAGTGGCAGTAGATCACGACGCTGGCATCACGGAGTGCGGTAGCGACACCCTCGGCGTCTTCGTCGAGGTCGGCCTCCAGTTCACCGAGCGGAACGAGCGCGGAGCCCGGGATGGAGGCGAGCTGGGCCTCCCACGGTTCCCGCACGTCGATGAGGGTGATCTTCTGGCCCTGGGCGAGGAGTTCCTGCAGCTCGCGATTCGTCACCGAGCCCCCGGTGCGCCGGGCGAGCGTGCTGGATTCGTCTGGAGCCGTCGCTGCACCGGCACCGCAGAACAGGTCGTAGTCGATCAGTCTCGTGATCGGCTCGGCGAACGGGTCCCGCGTGTAACGCACCTCGCGGAATGTGCTTCGCAGCGCATCGTGGACGATCGCGCGACCGAGCAGCGGATCACCACGGCCGGTCACCAGGGTGATCGCCTGGGTGACCATGAGACCGCCGATGACCGTGCACACGGAGGGGAGGGCTCCGGCGTCGGCGCAGCTGGCAACCGAACCGGGCTCGGGCGGGACGGGGAACAGGTCGCGATAGGTCGGACCGTACTGTGCCCAGCTCACGCCGACCTGGCCGCCGAACTGGTGCACGGCTCCCCACACCGCAGGGATGCCGGTCAGCGTCGCGGCGTCGTCGACCAGGTACCGCGTCGGAAAGTTGTCGCTCCCGTCGAGCACGAGGTCGAACTCGGCGAACAGGGCGAGCGCGTTGCCGGAGTCGAGCATCGAACCGACCGGGACGACCCTGGTCTCACTGTCGAGCCCGGTGATCGTGTCGCGGGCGGACGCGACTTTCGAACGGCCGACGTCCGCGGGGGTGTGAAGGGTCTGCCGAGGCAGGTTGCTGGTCTCCACCGCATCCGCGTCGACGACTCCGATGGTGCCGAAACCGGCTGCCGCGAGGGCGGGGATGACAGCGCTGCCCAGGCCGCCTGCGCCGACCACGAGCACCCGCGCTGCGCGGATGCGCCGCTGCGCCTCCTCACCGAACCCGGGTAGGGCCAGGGTGCGAGAGTACCGTTCGAGCCGCGCCGGAGTGAGTGCGGGCCCGGGTTCCACGAGGGGCGGCGGGTTCTCGGTCATGTCGTTCAGCCTACGTTCGTCAGCCGACGGTAACGGAGATCTCGTGCAGCCCCGTCGCACCGTCGGGCACGACGTCCTGCACTTTCGACGTCTGGATCGTGCCGTTCGCATCCGTCGCCCGGACGCGCAGCGTGTGACGCCCAGAGCTGGCCGGCCAGACCCATTTCCATTGCCGCCAGGTGTCGGCCGAAATCGCGTCCGCGAGTGTGGCATCGTTCCAGGCGCCCCCGTCGACCTGGACCTGCACGCGGCTGACGCCGACATGCTGCGACCACGCGACGCCCGCGACGACGACATCTCCGGCCGGCGCTGTGGCCCCTCCGGATGGCACGTCGATCCGCGACGAGAGCTTCACCGGCCCGCGTTCGGACCAGCCGCGGTCGGTCCAGTACGAGGTGACTTTGTCGAAGCGCGTGACCTCGAGCTCGACCACCCATTTGGTCGCCGAGACGTAGCCGTAAAGGCCCGGGACCACCATCCGGACGGGGTAGCCGTGTTCCAGGGGAAGCGGTTGGCCGTTCATCCCGACCGCCAGGATCGCGTTCCGCCCATCGGTCAGGGCTTCGAGCGGGGTGCTCGCCGTCCAGCCGTCCTGGCTGCGCGAGAGCACCATGTCGGCATCGGCCTGCGGCTTCGCCTGGGCGAGCAGGTGGCGGATGGGGTAGCCGAGCCAGACCGCGTTGCTGATCAGGTTTCCGCCGACCTCGTTCGAGACGCAGGTGAGCGTGGTCGCACTCTCTTCGAGCGGCAGGGCGAGCAGCTGGGCGAAGGTGAGCTCGACCTCGTTGTCGACCATGCCGGTGATCTTCAGCTTCCAGGTCGACGGGTCGATCCCCGGGATCTGAAGTGCGGTGTCGATGCGGTAGAAGTCGGCGTTCGGCGTGATGATCGGCGAGAGCCCTTTCACCGGGAAGGAGGCTCCGGCGGGAATTGCCGGGGCCGGGACGGCGGGCGCCGGGAGGTGGAACGCGGCCCTCGCCGCAGCGGCGGCGCGATACCCGGCGGAGATCGCCTGGCCGAGCACGATGCCGATGATCCCTGCCACGGCCGTCGCGCCGGTCGCGGTGACGAACCTGCGGCGCGAGACGGCGCCGTTCGGCGCCACGCGGGTGGGCAGCGTGCTGCGCAGCATCCGGATGAGAACAGTGAGCAGGATGGCCGCGACGACCATCGCGACGACCGAGGGCACAGCATCGATGAGCGAAGCGGATGCGCGGGTGAGGGCGGCGAGCACGCCGAGTGCGCCACCGGCGACGATCAGGATGCGCCCCCAGGGAGGCCGCCGCTCTTCGACCACACCGGCGGCGCCGGCGCCGACGAGGAGGACGAGGGAGAGACTGATGATCAGGACGGCCTTGTCGTTCGTGCCGAACACGGAGATCACGGCGTTCTTGAGCCAGGCGGGAACCAGGTCGATGACGGCCGCACCGACCACGAGGATCGGGCTGCCGTTCTGCGCGATGAACGAGCTGACCAGCTCGGCGGCGCCGATACCCGCGAGGACCGCGGCGACGCCGACGGCGGCCGCGAGCCACCAGGGGACGCGCTGGGGCGCCGGCTGGGCGGCGGGCGCGGAACTCGGCGCCGGGGAGTCTCGCACGACCATGCACTGAGCCTACGAGCGAATGCTGTGCTTATGACGTGGATTCTGCGTCTCTGCAAAACGGCGCGCGCCGACCGCGTGGCGTGCCAGTCTTGAAGCACCATGGCCGACGCTTCCACTCTGTCCCGCATCCTGTCCGTCTCCGACATCCCGGCCGCGATCGAGGGCGAGGCCGTCGACGAGGATGCGCTGTACCAGGCGTTCGTGGACTGGGTCGAGGCCGGCGGCATCAGCCTCTATCCGGCGCAGGACGAGTCGGTCATCGAGATCGTCTCGGGCGCCAACCTGATCCTCAGCACCCCCACCGGGACCGGCAAGTCGCTCGTCGCGGTCGCGGCTCATTTCACGGCCTTGGCCCGCGGCATCCGTACGTTCTACACGGCACCGATCAAGGCTCTGGTGTCGGAGAAGTTCTTCTCGCTCGTCGAGATCTTCGGCGCTGCGAACGTCGGAATGATGACCGGCGACTCCGCCGTGAATCCGGATGCCCCGATCATCTGCTGCACGGCCGAGATCCTGGCGAACCTGGCGCTGCGTCACGGAGCGGAGACGCCTGTCGGCCAGGTCGTCATGGACGAGTTCCACTTCTACGCGGACCCCGATCGCGGGTGGGCGTGGCAGGTGCCGCTGCTCACGCTCCCGAACGTCCAGTTCGTGCTCATGTCGGCGACGCTCGGCGATGTGACGGCGCTCGCCGAGGATCTCACCAGGCGGACCGGACGCGAGACGGCGACGGTCACCGGGGTCGAGCGGCCGGTTCCGCTGCACTACTACTACGAGACGACGCCGGTTCACGAGACCGTCGAGGACCTGCTGAGCACCGGCCAGGCGCCCGTGTACATCGTGCACTTCTCCCAGCTCGCCGCACTGGAGCGCGCGCAGGCGTTGTCGAGCGCGCGCATCGCGAGCCGGGAGCAACGGGATGCGATCGCCGACCTGATCGGGGAATTCCGATTCACGACAAGCTTCGGCAAGACGCTCTCGAGACTGGTCAGGGCTGGGATCGGCGTGCACCACGCCGGCATGCTCCCGAAGTACCGTCGCCTTGTCGAGCAGCTCGCCCAGCGTGGTCTGCTCCGTGTGATCTGCGGGACCGACACGCTCGGGGTCGGCATCAACGTCCCCATCCGCACTGTGCTGCTGACGGCTCTCACCAAGTTCGACGGCGTGCGGATGCGGCAGCTGAACGCCCGCGAGTTCCACCAGATCGCCGGCCGGGCGGGCCGGGCGGGGTACGACACGGCCGGCACGGTCGTCGTGCAGGCGCCCGAGCACGAGACGGAGAACCTGAAGGCGATCGAGAAGGCCGGCGACGACCCGAAGAAGCGGCGCAAGATCGTCCGCAAGAAGGCGCCCGAGGGCTTCGTCTCCTGGGGCGAGCCGTCGTTCCGCAAACTGGTCGATGCCCAGCCGGAGACCCTCACCTCGAGCATGCAGATCACGAGCGCGATGATCATCAACGTCGTCGCTCGCGGTGGCGACGTCTTCGCGCACGTCCGCGCGCTCGTGTTCGACAACCACGAGCCGTGGCGGCGGCAGCTCGCGCTCGCCCGCCGTGCGCTCGGCATCTACCGCACGCTGCTCACGGCCGGCGTCGTCGAAGCGATCGACGAGCCTGACGGACGAAAGTCCATCCGCCTCACCGTCGACCTGCAGCCGAATTTCGCACTCAACCAGCCCTTGTCCCCGTTCGCGCTCGCCGCGTTCGAGCTGCTGGATCCGGGCGCAGAGGACTCGCCGAATCCGAGCTACGCGCTCGATGTGATCTCCGTGGTCGAGGCGACGCTCGACGATCCGCGGCCGGTGCTGTCTGCGCAGCAGTTCGCCGCACGCGGGGAGGCCGTCGCCGCGATGAAGGCGGACGGCGTCGAATACGACCAGCGTATGGAGCTGCTCGAGGAGGTCACGCATCCGAAGCCGCTCGACGAGCTTCTCACCGCTGCCTTCGAGACGTATGCGCGCAGCCAGCCGTGGGTGAACGATTTCGAGCTGAGTCCCAAGTCGGTCGTGCGCGACCTGTACGAGCGGGCGATGACTTTCGGCGAGTTCATCGCGTTCTACAAGCTCGCCCGGTCGGAAGGCGTCGTGCTGCGCTACCTGTCCGACGCGTACCGCGCTCTCGGCCAGACGGTCCCATCCGAGCTGCGCAACGACGATCTCCGCGACATCATCGAATGGCTCGGCGAACTCGTCAGGCAGGTGGACTCGAGCCTGCTCGACGAGTGGGAGGAACTCGTGCACCCGGATGCGGCCAGACACGCGGCCGAGGCCGCCGCGATCGCACCGCCCGCACCGAAGAACGTCACCACCAACCGGCGGGCGTTCCTCGTCCTGGTGCGCAACGAGCTGTTCCGCCGGGTGCAGCTGGCGGCACTCGACAAGTTCGAGGAGCTCGGCGCGCTGGAGGTGGAGGCTGCAGCGCTCGGCGCGGAGGAGGCGGTCCCTCCGGTCCCGAGCTTCACTGCACTCGACTGGGCGGATGCGCTCGAAGCGTATTTCGCCGAGCACGACGCGATCGGCACCGGCGCGGACGCCCGGAGCACGGCGATGATCATCGTCGACGAGTCTCCCGCCGCGACCGATGGCTTGTGGCGCGTCCGCCAGATCCTTGCAGACCCGGAGGACGACCACGACTGGGGCATCTCGGCCGACGTCGACCTGCGCGCGTCGGCCGAAGCCGGGGTCGCCGTCATCCGCGTTCGCACCGTCGACCGGCTCTGACCCTCAGGCGAGAATTCAGCGGATTCAATGCCAATGGGGGACGCAGCCCCCGCCGCGTCCGGTCTAGTGTCGAACAGTGACCGTCGACACGCGCACCACCTCAGCGCTCGACGTGCCGGTGAGCGGCGGAATCGTTCGCGGCGTCCGCGAGCGGGGGCTGGATGCCTGGCGCAGCATCCCCTATGCGGCTCCGCCCACGGGGCGCCTGCGTTTCCGCGCACCCCACCCGGTCGTGCCTTGGGAGGGCATCCGCGACGTCTCCGACTTCGGCAAGGTCTCGCCGCAGGCGCACCGCGGCCAGTTCCTCGGCGCGAAACCGGGCACGCCGATGGGCGAGGACTGCCTGACTCTGGAGGTGATGCGCCGCGCTGGAGGGTACGCGGAGCCGGCGCCGGTGATGGTGTTCATCCACGGCGGCGCCTACAGTGTCGGATCGGTCCGCTCCGTGCCGCACCAGGGCGAAACGCTCGCCCGCCGTGGCGGCGTCGTCTACGTCGCGACGAACTACCGGCTCGGCGCGCTCGGCTACCTCGACTTCACCCGCTACTCGACACCCGAGCGACCGTTCGAGAGCAACCTCGGCCTGCGTGACCAGGTGGCCGCACTCGAATGGGTGCGCGACAACATCCGCGCCTTCGGCGGCGACCCGGGCAAGGTGACGGTGTTCGGCGAGTCGGCGGGTGCGAACGCGGTGACCACGCTGATGACCGCACCGGCGGCGCGCGGGCTGTTCCACCGTGCCATCGCCCAGAGCGCACCACCGAACGCGCTCTACCTCCCCGACCTGACGGCGAAATGGGCGGGCGAGTTCGTCGAGCTGCTGAGCGCCGAGATCGACGATGCGAGCGTCGAGTCGACGACGCCGGAGGATGCGGTGACCCTCCTGGAGACCGCGGACACCGACGCGCTGGTGCGGGCGACGACCGCACTCCAGCTCCGTACACCCGACGAGAACCCCGGCACGATCTGTCTCTGCCCGGTGATCGACGGTGACTACCTGCCGATGCGGCCGCTCGATGCGTTCAAGAGCGGGGATGCGCATCCGGTGCCCCTCATCATCGGAACGAACGACCGCGAAGGGTCGCTGTTCATCGGGAGGCTGGACATCCTCGCGACGTCGCCGGCGCGCATCCGTGCCATCTTCTCCCGGACGCGCAAGAAGACCCGCAAGGCCATCAAACGGGAGTACCCGGGGCTGCCCGCACGCAGGCCGGCCGCGGACTTCGGCGGAGACTACTCGTTCTGGTATCCGAGCGTGAAAGTGGGCGAACGGCACGCGCAGTTCGCGCCGGTGCATTTCTACCGGTTCGACATCGCTCCGCGGCTGGTCCGGATGCTCGGCTTCGACGCCACCCACGGACTCGAGCTGTTCGCCGTCTTCGACCGGATGAATTCGCTGTTCGGTCGCGCGATGACCCTCCTCGGTGGCAGGCGCGCCTTCATCGCGGCCGGCGAGCGGATGCAGCGCCGCTGGCTCGCGTTCGCCGCGACCGGCGATCCGGACGGCCCGCTGCCCGAGGAAGCCCGGATGAGGCCGGGCCCGCGGGACCCGGCCTGGCCCTGCTACGACGCCGAATCCGACGACGACTACCGGCTCACGCTGATCATCGACCGTCACGACCGGATCGAGTCCGATCCCCGTGCGACGAAGCGCGTCGCCTGGCAGGAGTTCGTCCCGCATGTCTGAGCCGAGTTTGACCATCACGGCATGAAGTGTGAGTATCGTCGTTGATCGGTGAACCGCGCCGGTCGGTCTCCATGAATTCCCGGTGAATCACGCCCGGTTTCCACGAGAAGGGCGCAGGTGGATCTCACCCTCATCGTCGTGCTGGTCATCGTGCTGGCGCTGTTCTTCGACTTCACGAACGGTTTCCACGACACCGCGAACGCCATGGCGACGCCGATCGCCACCGGGGCCATGCGGCCCAAGGTGGCCGTTGCGGTGGCCGCTGTGCTCAACCTCGTCGGCGCGTTCCTCTCGACGGAGGTCGCCAAGACCATCTCCGGCGGAATCATCAAAGAGGGTCCCGGAGGGGTGCAGATCACCCCTGAGCTGATCTTCGCCGGACTGATCGGCGCCATCGTCTGGAACATGGTGACCTGGCTCTTCGGCCTGCCGTCGAGTTCCAGCCACGCACTCTTCGGGGGACTTATCGGGGCGACGATCGTCGGGGTGGGCATCCAGGCGGTCGACTTCACTGTCGTGCTTGACAAGGTGATCCTGCCTGCTGTCATCGCGCCGTTCACTGCGGGGCTTGTGGCGTACGCCGCGACGAAGCTCGCGTACGCGGTGACCCGCCGGTATGACGGCAGACCGGATGGCCGGGGCGGGTTCCGCGTCGGCCAGATCTTCTCGTCGTCGCTCGTCGCGCTCGCCCACGGCACCAACGACGCCCAGAAGACCATGGGCGTCATCACGCTCACTCTCATCGCCGCGGGGATCCAGCCGACCGGGAGCGGACCAGAATTGTGGGTGATCACCGCGTGCGCGCTCGCGATCGCGCTCGGCACGTACACCGGCGGGTGGCGGATCATCCGCACGCTCGGAACGGGCCTCACCGCTATCAAGCCCGCGCAGGGATTCGCGGCCGAGACCAGCACCGCGGCCACGATCCTCGCATCGAGTCACCTGGGCTTCGCGCTCTCGACCACCCAGGTCGCGTCCGGCTCGGTGATCGGTTCGGGACTCGGCCGCCGCGGCGCGTCCGTCCGCTGGGGAACGGCGGGCCGGATCGGGGTCGGCTGGCTTCTGACACTTCCCTCCGCAGCCGTTGTCGGTGGTCTCGCAGCATGGATCGCGAGTTTCGGTCCCGTCGGGATCCTCGTGGACATGGTCGTCGGGGTCGCCGTGGTCGCAGCCATCTTCGTCCGCTCCAACCGCAGCCGCGTCGACAGCACCAATGCCGTCAGCGGGGGTGTTTCGGGTGGGGTCAGCGAGGTCGCCCAGTCGGGCAGCGTCGTGAAGATCACGAACGTCAAACCCCTGAAGAGATCGAAGCCGCCCACGAAGCCGCCCACGAAGCAGCGCGACCCGGAGGCGCGCGGGCCCGAGCCCCGCGACCCTGAGGAGGAGCGGGCATGATCATCGACTGGGGATCCTTCCTCGCCGTGGCACTCGCCTCGCTCGTCTCGACCTGCGTCGTCGTCGGGTTGTACTCGCTGGCGACCAGGCTCCTGGCGGCGGCAGGGCGCGCGCCACAGGTCGACCCGGTCGAGTTCACCGACGCGATCACGGTGGTGACTCCTGCCGAGGCGGCTGCCGCGGCCAAGCGCGCACGCAAGGCGGCTAAGAAGAATCCGCTGTCCGACGGGCAGAAGCGTGCCGCCCTCATCGGGGCGTACACCTGTTTCACGCTCTGCGGCGCGGCCGTGCTCTACGGCATCTATCTGATCGTCCCGTACTTTCACTCGTGACAAGCGCGGTCATCAGCAGTGCCGATAGACAGTATGGCCGGTGAACCCCGTTTCACACGCCACTCCGTCGGCCCGCTCAGCTGGCCGCCCGAGCCTAGGATTGTCACATGACCCATGGCGAGATCGCCGGCACCGTCGCCGGCCTTCGTAAGACCTTCGAGGCCGGCACGACCAAGTCGCTGGCCTGGCGCGTCGACCAGTTGAAGGCCCTTCGGCGGATGCTCGTCGAACGCGGCACCGACTTCGAGGCGGCGCTGCAGAGCGACCTCGCGAAGAACCCCACCGAATCGCAGCTCGCAGAGATCGGCTTCGTGGTCGGCGAGATCGACCACACGTTGAAGCACCTGCGCTCCTGGCTGCGCCCGCGCTCCGTCAGGGTGCCGGGCGCCGTCATGCCCGCCAGGGCGTCCATCGTGCGCGAGCCTCTCGGTGTCGTCCTCGTCATCGCCCCCTGGAACTACCCTGTGCAGCTGCTGCTGGCGCCGGTCGTCGGTGCGATCGCTGCCGGCAACGCCGTCGTCATGAAGCCGAGCGAACTCGCCCCCGCGACGTCGGCGGCGATCGCACGGCTGGTTCCGCTCTACCTCGACCAGCGGGCCGTCGCCGTCGTCGAGGGCGCCGTCGACGAGACCACCGAACTGCTCGCGCAGCGGTTCGATCACATCTTCTTCACGGGCAACAGCCGCGTCGCGCGGATCGTGATGGCCGCGGCCGTCGCCGACCTCACACCGGTGACGCTCGAGCTGGGCGGGAAGTCGCCGGTCTACGTCGACGACACGGTCGACATCGACGCTGCGGCAAGGCGCATCGCGTGGGGCAAATTCATGAACGCAGGCCAGACCTGCGTCGCCCCCGACTACCTCCTCGCGACCGCCGAGGTCGCCCGCCGGCTCGAGCCCGCCCTCATCGCCGCAACCCGCGAGCTGTACGGCGACGATCCGTCGGCCAGCCCGGACTACGGCCGCATCGTCAACCAGCAGCATCTCGACCGGCTGACCGGGCTGCTCCCGTCGGGCCGCGCGATCGTGGGTGGAAGCTCCGACGAGGCATCCCTGTACCTCGCACCGACGGTGCTCGCCGACGTACCGCGCGATGCGCCGATCATGGAGGACGAGATCTTCGGTCCCGTCCTCCCGATCGTGACGGTGAGCGGTCTCGACGACGCCATCCGCCTCATCACCGTGGGGGAGAAGCCGCTCGCCCTCTACGTGTTCAGCGAGAACGACAAGGTCCGTCGCCGCTTCCTCACCGAGACCAGCTCGGGGGCGATCGGTTTCGGGATCCCCGCGGCCCACCTCATCGTGCCCGGCCTGCCCTTCGGTGGGGTCGGCGAGAGCGGGACGGGCGGATACCACGGCGACCACTCGATGCGCACGTTCAGCCACGAGAAGGCCGTGCTCAGCAAACCGCTGAAGCCCGACACGATCCGGCTGATCTCGCCCCCGTACACGACCGGCAAAGACCGTTTCATCCGAGGGCTGCTCAGGAAGCTCGGCTGACACCATGTCCCGAGGTTCGCGCGCTAAAGTCGACTCGTCGACAGCCACAAGCATGCCGACGGAACACGATGCCACCGCACAACGACAGGCAATGGAGCCACCAGTGAATACCCCCAGCACGACCGCAACGCCCCCACGCACGAGCCCGGTCCCTCTCATCGACGCTTCGGAGAACGTGTCAGACGTTCCCACCCCGACGGCGGTCCACGGACCCGTGCGGATCGAGAGCGACTCCCTCGGCACCCGCGAGATCCCCGCCGACGCCTACTGGGGCGTCCACACCTCTCGCGCTCTCGAGAACTTCCAGATCGCCAAGCGGCCGATCTCCGTCTACCCCGATCTGATCGTCGCCCTCGCGAGTGTCAAGCAGGCGGCCGCGCGTGCCAACCTCGAGATCGGCGTGCTCGACCCGCACAAGGCCGACCTCATCGACCGAGCCTGCCAGCTGATCATCGACGGCGGGTTCCACGACCAGTTCGTCGTCGGCGTGATGCAGGGCGGCGCCGGTACGTCCACCAACATGAACGCCAACGAGGTCATCGCCAACATCGGTCTCGAACTCGACGGGCACGCCAAGGGCGAATACCAGTTCCTGCACCCGATCGACGACGTCAACCGCAGCCAGAGCACGAACGACACGTACCCGACGGCGATCAAGATCGCCCTCACCTTCGCGCTCTCCCACCTGCTCGACGAGCTCGCACTGCTGCGCGACTCCTTCGCCCGCAAGGGTGAGGAGTTCCGTCACGTGCTCAAGGTCGGCCGCACCCAGCTGCAGGATGCCGTGCCGATGACGCTCGGCCAGGAGTTCCACGGCTTCGCCACGACCCTCACTGAGGATCACGCCCGCCTCACGGAGACGAAGTGGCTGCTTGCGGAGATCAACCTCGGCGCGACCGCGATCGGCACCGGCATCACGGCCGACCCCGGCTACGCCGCGGCGGCCTGCCGTCACCTCAACGTGATCACCGGGCTCAACCTCGAGACGGCACCGGACCTGATCGAATCGACGAGCGACGCCGGCGCCTTCATGTCCTTCAGCGGGTCGCTGAAGCGGTCCGCCATCAAGCTCTCGAAGATCTGCAACGACCTGCGACTGCTCTCCAGCGGACCGCAGGCGGGTCTCGGCGAGATCAACCTCCCGCCGCGCCAGGCGGGCTCGAGCATCATGCCGGGCAAGGTCAACCCTGTCATCCCCGAGGTCGTCAACCAGATCGCATTCTCGGTCGCGGGTGCGGACGTAACGGTCACCATGGCTGCCGAGGGCGGCCAGCTGCAGCTCAACGCCTTCGAGCCCGTGATCGCCCACTCGCTGCTGCAGAGCATCACCTGGATGACCCAGGGCTTCCACACCCTGCGCGTGAACTGCATCGACGGGATCACCGCCAACGAGGAGCGTCTCGGTGCGATGGTGGGCTCATCCGTCGTCGTCATCACGGCGCTCATGCCGCACATCGGCTATTCGGCGGCTGCCGCCCTCGCGAAGACCGCCCTGCTGACCGGTGGAAACGTGGCCGACCTCGTCGTCGAGGCCAACCTCATGAGCCGCGAAGAAGTGACCAAGCTCCTCTCGCCCGCCCGCCTCAGCGGTCTCGAATCGATCACGACGAGCATCCCGGTCATCACGTAGGGCGTCGCCTGTCGCGAAAGTCGATCAGGTGACGCGGCAGTAGGTCGTGAGATAGCCGATGCCGCCGATCGACACGGTGACAGTCGAGCGGTCGCGCAGGAACACCGGAGGGGTGCGGGAGTAGCCCGCGCCCCCCGGGCTCCCCGTCGAGATGAGGGTGCCGGGCTGCACGGTCGCCGACCGCGACAGGAAAGAGATGATCTCGGCGACGCTGCGCACCATGTCAGCGGTGGACGCATCCTGCAGGATCGCTCCGTCGACGTTGGTGGTGAGCCACAGGTCCTGAGGGTCGGCGATCTCGTCGGCGGTCACGACGACCGGGCCGTTCGGGGTGAAGCCGTCGAACGATTTGCAGCGGGACCACTGCGCCTCGGAGAACTGGAGGTCGCGCGCCGTGATGTCGTTGACGACGGTGTACCCGTAGACGTAGTCCAGCGCATCGCGAACGTGCACGTCACGCGCGGGCTTGCCGATGATGACGCCGAGCTCCGCCTCGTAGTCGACCTGCGTCGTCAGGTCCTCCGGCCACGTCGTCGTCCCCTCGTGTCCGGCCAGCGAATTGGGCCAGAGCGAGAACACGGTCGCGGCCTTCTCGCTCCGGAGCTTCAGCTCGGACGCGTGGGCGGCATAATTGGCCCCGATCGCGATCACCTGGGGCGGCCGGAGAACGGCGGATGCGTGGCGCAGGTCGCGAATCGGCTCGAGCTCGGTGCGGTTGGCGACGGCGTTGTCGACGACGGCCCGAACGTGCGCGAGGCCGTGGTCGCCGCGTTCGATCAGCTCCTGGAGGTCCCGGGGTGCCTCATCCATCACCTCGTCCAGGAAGAGAGCCCCGTCTCCGACGACGGCTGCTAAACGTGGATGGCGATCTGTGGCGGTGCTGAGGTGCGAGAATCTCACGTCCCAAGGCTATCGGGCGGGCTCGGCTGCCGGAAAACGTCGCCAGGAACAGCTAGCGTTGGTGTGTGTCCATCGGTGAAAGACGGCCCGGACTCGCGGGCGGCGGCGACGAGGCGTACCGCCTCGATGCGAGCCTGCCGGAGATCGACTGGTCGATAGCCCCGGTCGGTGCGGCCTTCTCCACCTTCACCGCACCCAGTGGCGAACTGGCAAATTTCTCGCTCGGCAACCCGAACGACCCGCGCGTGGTGCTCATCCCCGGGGTGACCGGTTCGAAAGAGGACTTCTACCTGCTGGCGCCCATCCTCGCCGCCGGTGGCTACTTCGTGCAGAGCTTCGACCTCGCCGGCCAGTACGAGTCGGCGGAGGCCGGCCCCGTGCCCGGCGGCCACTACACCTACGAGCTCCTCGTGGCCGACGTGGTCGCGTTCCTCCGCGCAGGAGCACCGGCGCACGTTCTCGGGTATTCGTTCGCGGGCATCCTCAGCCAGCTCGCCCTGGTGGAGCATCCGCACCTGTTTCGCAGCCTCACCCTGCTCACCACACCGCCCGAACCGGGGCAGGCGTTCCGCGGGGTCCGCACGATCGGATGGCTCAGCTGGTTCCTCACCGGGCGGCAGGGCGCCGGCCTCATGATCTGGGGCATCGTCACCAACAAGAACAAGGTGCCTCCCAGCCGGCTCGCGTTCGTGCGCGCGCGGTTCGCCCTGACGCGGCGTTCGAGTGTCGACGACATCGTCGGCCTGATGAAGCGGGTGCCCGATACGCGGGCGGGCGTCGCTGCCAACCCCATCCCGAAACTGGTCGCCACCGGAAACCACGACCTCTGGCCGACGCACCTGCACGCGGCGTTCGCGAACCGGATCGCGGCGAAGCTCGCGGTCTACCACACCGGTCACAGCCCCTGCGAGACGGCGCCCAACCAGCTCGGCCGCGACATGCTCGCGCTCTTCGCCTCCGCCTGACCCGTCCGCCTGACCCGTCCGCCTGACGCGTCCGCCCGACCCGTCCGCCTGGCGCGTCCGCCCGACCCGTCCGCCTGGCGCCTGCTTTCCTCGCCGATCAGTCCGCGGTCAGGCGATGGCTCCGGGGAGGTCCTGTTCGGCGTGCTCCTCTTCCCAGCGGCGCCGGGCAGCACGCCTGCGCCAGGGCGACTCCTCGGGCAGGTGCATGCGCAGCGTGGAATACGCCCAGCTGAGCCGGCGCCCGAGGCCGCGCCAGGTCGCGAACGGGCGCGACGAGATCCCGACCGTGAGTCGTTCGTCGAGCCGCACGATCTGGTCGGGATCGAGGTGGATGCTCAGGTCGAGGTCGTCGTGGATCTCGCGCAGGTCGCGGTGAACGCGGCCGCGCACCCGCTGCCACACGTCGCGACGCATGGCGAAGTTCGAGCCGAACACCGGCGGCTGGCCGAGCCAGATCGACATCGACCAGAAGAAGCCCCCGATGTAGACGGTCTGCCCGATTCCGGCGACCAGCGGGTTGCCGTCGTAGAACACGCCGGGACCCGTGAGCACCGAGATCTCGGGCGACACGGTGAACTCGGCTTCGATGTGCATGAGCCAGTCCTCGGGCGGCCGCGAGTCGGCGTCGAGCCGCGCGATCAGGTCGCCTGTGGCGGCGTCGTATCCTGTCGCCGCCGCCGGCCAGATCCCGCGCACCGGCTGCTCGATGACCCGGGCGCCGCCTGCCATCGCGACCGCGGCCGTGTCGTCGGTGCTGCCGTTGTCGACCACGATGATCTCGTCGGCCGGGCGCAATTGCGCCTGCAGGTCGCGCAGGCACCGTTCGAGCATGACGGAGTCGTCCAGAGCCGGAATCACCACGGTGATCGAAGGCACGTGCGCGTCCTCCTCCGTTCCGGCTTAGGCTCCGATCCTACGCCTGGGCCGCTCGCCAGAGGTGCATTCCGGCGTAGCTTCGCCACGGAGCCCAGGCCGCTCCGTGCGCGGCGAGTTCGCGCGCTTCGGAGGGCAGGCCGAGACGGGCGGCGCCCTGGCGGATGGCCAGGTCGCTGGTGAGCAGGATGTCCGGGCTCCCCAGCACCCGCATGGCCACGTAGCCGGCGGTCCACGGGCCGATCCCGGGGAGGGCGGTCAGCCGCGCCTCCAGTTCTTCGCGGGATTCGCCGACGTCGATGACGAGGCTGCCGTCGGCCAGCGCCTCCGCTGTTGCGAGGATCGTCTGGACACGCCGGGCGGGACCGCGCAGGACCTGCCGGCCGCCTTCGGCGATCTGTTCCGCGGTGGGGAAGAGGCGCGTGAACGGCGCGGCGTCGATCGGGGTGCCGAGGGCGTGGGTCAGGCGGGCGAGCGCCGTACGCGCACCCGCGACGGACACCTGTTGCCCGATCAGGGCCCGGAACAGGATCTCCTCGGCATCGACGCTGCCCGGCACGCGCCTGCCGGGATTGTCGCGCACGCTGTCGGCCAGCGCCGGGTCCGCGGCGAGTCCTTCGTCGATGGCGACCGCGTCCGCATCGAGGTCGAGCAGCCGGCGCACGCGTGCGACGAGGGGAGCGAGGTCGGCGACATCGGCGAGGTGGGCGTCGCAGATCACGTGGGGGGCGGTCGCCGTCCCACCGAGGCTGAGGGTGACGACGGCCGGTCCGTGCGGCAGGGCGAGGGTGCGCGAGTACATCGACTCATCGCCGGCCTCCGCTGTCGGTACGGCACGCGCCGCGAGAAAGGCGAAGAGCGCGGCGCCGTCGAACGGGGCGCGGGCGGGGAGGCGGAGGGTCAGGGACGCCGCCTGCCCTGCATCCGCGTGCGCATGCGTCGGCCGGTCCGGGCGCCCTTTCGCCGACGCCCGGATCGCGCCCGGCGTCGTACGGTAGATCTCGGCCATGGTCTCGTTGAACTGGCGCACGCTGGTGAACCCCGCGGCGAACGCCACGTCGGTGATGGAGAGGTCTGTGCCGGCGAGCAGGAGTCGAGCGGTCTGGGCGCGGTGTGCGCGCGCGAGCGCAAGCGGACCTGCGCCGAGTTCGCTGGTCAGCACCCGCCCCAGGTGCCGCGGCGTGTAACCGAGGCGGCGCGCCAGCCCGGGCACTCCTTCGCGTTCAACGGTGCCGTCGGCGATGAGGCGCATCGCGCGGGCCGCCAGGTCGTCGCGGACATTCCATTCGGGGGAGCCCGGAACAGCGTCGGGCAGGCAGCGTTTGCAGGCGCGCAGCCCCGCTTCGTGGGCTGCCGCCGCGGTCAGGTAGAAGGTCACGTTGCCGGGTTTCGGCGTCGCCGCCGGACAGCTGGGGCGGCAGTAGATGCCGGTCGTGTGCACGCCGGTGATGAACTGGCCGTCGAACCGCGCATCCCTCGACGACATCGCGCGGTACCGCTCCGCGAACACGGGGTCGGCCAGCGGTGCGTCGGAACGGTTCGAGCTCATGCTTACAGCCTGACACCTGCCACCGACCATCGGTAGCGGAAATCGGACGTGACTGGCCGCGGCTAGTCTGGCACGCATGGATGTGATCACCTGGCTCTCTGCGGCACTCGGCCCCGAAGCCGTCGCCGCGGGAGCGCTCCGCACCGACCCCGCCGAGCTGGATGCGCTGCGCACCGACCGGTCGGGCTGGGTTTCCCCGGGTCGGCCTCTCGCCCTCGTCTCGGCGCGCTCGGTGGCCGACGTCCAGGCGACGATGCAGGCGGCCACCGAGTTCCGCATCCCGGTCGTCCCGCGCGGTGCGGGTACCGGCCTCGCCGGCGGCGCGAACGGCACGGATGGGGCGATCGTCCTCAGCGTCGCCGGGATGAACCGCATCCTCGAGATCAGTCCGGAGGACGAGCTCGCCGTCGTCGAGCCGGGCGTGATCAACGCCGACCTGAACGCCGCGCTCCGGCCCCACGGGCTCTGGTTCGCGCCCGACCCCGCCAGCAGGGCGATCTCCTCGGTCGGCGGCAACATCGCGACCAATGCAGGTGGCCTGCTCTGTGCGAAGTACGGCGTCACCCGCGAGGCGGTGCTCGGACTGTCGGTGGTCCTTCCCGACGGCCGGCTGATCCGCACGGGTCACCGAACCGTGAAAGGTGTGACGGGTTTCGACCTGACGGCGTTGTTCGTCGGGTCCGAGGGCACGCTCGGCGTGATCGTCGATGCCACGGTGCGCACCCTGCCCCTTCCCGTGGGCGGCGTGACGACGATCGGAGCGCTGTTTCCGGATGTGGGAAGCGCAGCCGCTGCTTCGGCACGCGTCACCGCATCCCGCCTCCGCCCTGCCGTCATGGAACTCCTCGACGGGCCGGCGCTCGAGCGCATCGCGGTGTTTCTCGGCAGAGAGACGATCGAGGCGGCGATGGGCGCGTCCGGGGGCGCGGCCTTCCTTCTCGTCCAGTTCGACGGCCTGGCATCGTCGACAGACGCCGCGGCCGCATCCGAGCTGATCCGCGCCTCCGGGGGCGCCGTGCGGGTATCCGCGGACGCCGCAGAAGGCGAGCGGCTCCTGGCCATCCGCCGGGCATTCCATCCGGCGCTGGAGGCACAGGGGACGGTCCTGATCGAGGACGTGTCCGTGCCCCGCTCACGGATGCCGGAGATGTTCGCGGCCATCCGCGCGATCGGCGAGAAGTACGGCATCGTCATCCCGACCGTCGCGCACGCCGGCGACGGGAACCTGCATCCCAACTTCGTGTACGAGGGCGACGACGTTCCCGACCGGGTGTGGGAGGCGGCCGGTGAGCTGTTCCGAACCGCGATCGCGCTCGGCGGAACCCTGACGGGGGAGCACGGTGTCGGGCTTCTGAAGCGACGCTGGCTGGCGCATGAGCTGGGCGCCGACGCTTACGAACTCCAGGTGAAGGTGAAGTCGGTCTTCGATCCGCTCGGCATCATGAACCCCGGCAAAGTGTTCGGCTAGGTGTTCATCGACTCGGCGTTGTTCCTTAAAAAGACTCATCGCCCGGCGGTGCGGCGATGCCTGCGACTCTCCCGAACGATGAGTTGATCTGTAACTAGGGTGGCCCGGGGCCCCGCCGAATGCAAGAGCGGATTTCGGACATCCGGTCGTCGAGCGCCGTTTGTGCGTGAACGCGCGGACGGCTTTGACGCAGCGTCGCTCGGCGCGGTTGGATGGACCCATGACTGATTCGAAGCATGAGAAGCCGGAGATCGACGCACCCGAAGGCCCCGCTCCCGAGGCCCTCGAGATCGTGGACATCGTCGTGGGCGACGGCGCGGAGGCGACTCCGGGCGCCAAGGTCGACGTCCACTACCTGGGCGTGGAATACGACTCGGGCGAAGAGTTCGATTCGTCCTGGAGCCGGGGGCAATCGATCAACTTCCCCCTGAACAACCTGATCCGCGGCTGGCAGGAGGGCATCCCCGGCATGAAGGTCGGCGGTCGCCGCAAGCTGACCGTTCCGCCGCAGCTCGCCTACGGCCCTGCCGGTGGCGGTCACCCGCTGAGCGGCAAGACCCTGATCTTCGTGATCGATCTGCTCGGCGTCAGCTGAGCGACGCTCCGGCCCTGGTGCGCGCCGCATCCGGGCGCTGTGTACGTGCCCTGTTCCGACCCTGAGCCCGGGCGTAAGGTGTGTGCCATGCCCGTCATCGATGCGTTTCCACCAGGCACCCCGGTGTGGGTCGACCTGCAGAGTTCCGATCCTGCCGGGGCCGCGGCGTTCTACCGCGACCTGTTCGGCTGGGAGGTCGCGCCCGCGACCGACGAGATGGGCGGCTACGCGGTCGCGACCCTCAGTGGTACGCCGGTGACCGCGATCGGACCACTGCCGCCGATGGTCGCGGACGCGGGCGGCCGCTCGACCTGGACGACCTATTTCGTCGTCGACGACATCGAGCGCGCCGCGTCGGCGGCGACCGATCACGGCGGCCAGGTGCTCGTGCCGCCCGGCGAGCTCGCCCGCGGGGTGTTTCTCGCGATCGTGGCCGACCCGACCGGAGCCGTCTTCGGCCTCTGGCAGCAGGAAAAAGGATCGCCCTGGCTCCGCAACGAACCCGGTGCGGTCGACTGGCTCGAACTCGTCGCCGACGGGTATGAGAACTCGCTCGGGTTCTACGAGAACGTGCTCACCGTCGGCGTCAGCCAGACGGCCATGAACGAGGGCGTGTACACCCTGTTCGACGTCGGCGACGCGAACGTGGCGGGGGCGTCGTCACCGTGGGCGCCCGACACTCCGAGCCACTGGCTCGTCTACTTCCAGGTCGCGGACCTCGACGCAGCCATCGCACGCCTCGTCGGGCTGGGCGGGGCGACCCTCTCGCTGCCGCTGGCGGCGACAGGGGTCGGCCGCTGGGCCGTCGTCGTCGATCCCTTCGGCGGCGCGTTCGCGCTGCTCGAACCGGAGCGCGAGGCGGCCTGATGGCGATACGCCGTCCGCGTCAGCACGACGATACGCAACCCTTGACCAGCGATTCGGAGATGACCGGGCTGCCCGAACTCCCTGACGACGACGACACGGTCGTTCTCGACGGCGACACCGTTGTTCTCGACGGCGACACCGTTGTTCTCGGCACGGTCGTCTTCGAACAGGATGCGGTCGACACCGCCGTCGACTTCGCGACCGTCGAGGCCGACCGCGCGGATGCCGACGAGACGGCCGTGCTCGACGAAGCGTTTCTCGAGACGGCGGATGCGCGCCCCTGGGAGTTCTCACCCGCGCAGCTGGTCAACGACCCGCTGCTTGCCGCAGACGACGAGATCGTGGCCGACCTGGGACGAAAGCTCCGCTGGGCGGCGTTCCTGTACGGTCTGGTCGGCATTGCGCTCGCCTGGACGGTCGCAGCACAGCTGACGATCGGTCTCGGACCGGGCCTCGGTGCGTACGCCTGGGCGGCCGGCGCGACCATCATCATCATCGCCGTCGGCATCTGGTATTTCGCACACGTGGCCGACGCCTACCGCGACGCCGGCGCGTACCGGGCATCGCGCTCGGCCTACACGCTGCGGCGGCTCGACCGCGAGCGCGTCATTCTGCTCACGGAGGAGCTCGGCCGCTGGATCGCGGTCGCGCTCGTCGGGTTCCTCCTCATTGTGGGCGTCGTGACCGGGCTGCTGTTCCTGGCCGACCCGAACGCTGGTAAGCGCCTCGTCCCCCTCGCCACCGTGCCCGTCGTCGCCGTCTACGTCTTCGGCTTCATCGCCCTCACGTACCGCCTTGTGGACAGGGCTCGCGACGCCGCGATCTGACCTGGTCGCGGTCCAGGGACGCTGTCGGGGTCTGGTAAACTGACTCGGTTGCCGTCTGAACGGCCGCGGAGAAAGAGAGCCCAGGCATCCTGCCCCGGGCACCGCGCAACGAGAGAAAGGGGATCCCATCTATGGCACTTGAAGCCGATGTCAAGAAGGCGATCATCGAAGAGTACGCGACCCACCCCGGTGACACCGGATCCCCCGAGGTTCAGGTTGCGATCCTGACCAAGCGGATCAAGGACCTCACCGAGCACCTCAAGGAGCACAAGCACGACCACCACTCGCGTCGTGGCCTGCTTCTCCTGGTCGGCCAGCGTCGCCGCCTGCTGGGCTACCTCGCAGACATCGACATCAACCGTTACCGCTCGCTGATCGAGCGTCTCGGCCTCCGTCGATAACCTCTGCAGGAGTCGGCGCGGCAGCTCATCGTTGACCACGCGAACTTCTTGCGAACGGGCCGTCACCTTCGGGTGACGGCCCGTTCGTCGTCTGCCGCGTCAGACTTCTCCGCTGCCGGTTGCGGTGGCCTACTCGACGTGGGAAGGGTCCATCCAGAGCGCTTCCCACATGTTCCCGTCCGGGTCCTGGAAGCTCCGGGTGTACATGAATCCGAGGTCCTGCGGGTCGTTGGTCTGGATGCCGCCGGCCAAGATCGCCTTGTCGGCGATCGCATCCACATCCGCTTTGCTGTCACGCGAGAGCGCCGTGATCGCGGCAACGCTTGTCGACGTGTCCGCGATGTCCTTCGAGGTGAAGGTCGAGAAGTACGGTTTCGTCACGATCATGGCGTAGATGGTGTCGCTGATGACGACGCAGGCCCCCTTCTCATCGCTGAACTGCGGGTTGATGTCGAAACCGAGTGCGGAGTAGAACGCCTTCGACCGCTCGAGTTCCGAGACGGGGAGGTTCACGAAGATCATGGTCGGCATGGTTCAGCTCTCTTCCGGTGTCTGTTCACGTGACGCGATGCGTGCGCGATCAACGATAGTCACGCCGGTGAGGGCGGCCGCAACCAGTGCGACACCGAGCACGGCGCCTTCGAGCCCGATCACCGGGGACGCCAGGGGGAGCAGGAGCACGAGCGCCGCCGAAACGGCGATGGACAGCGGGCGGATGACCGGCTCGTCCACCACAGGCGCGTGCAGCGCCCAGAGCATCACGAGGTAGACGGCGACGGGGATGGCGATCGCATACTCGACCACGACATCCGCCGTGCCGACCTGACCCGCGCCTCGCTCGACCGCGACCTCGAGGCCCGCGCCGAGAGCGGCAAGCGAAGCGAACACGAAGTAGTGGCCGTAGCCCCAGAAGTACGAGAAGCGCCGATGCGCCTCGAGCGCATCACCCGCCGGCTCCAGGAAGTACAGCCACCACAGCGCGAACAGGAGGACGAGACCGGATGCGGCGATCGTCACGAGCGGAAGCGTCAGGCCGCTGTGGTCGAGGCCCTGCTGGACTCCGATCGCCGACGCTGCGACCGACTCGCCGAGCACGATGATGGTGAACAGCCCGTAGCGTTCGGCGATGTGGTGCGGGTGCCAGGTCGTCGTCCCCGTGCGTTCCGCCCAGAGCGGCACCGACAGGTCGGCCGCAGCAAGAACAAGGAAGCTCCAGACCTCCGTCCCCGGGGGGAGGGCGAGTCGTGACAACCAGCCGACCTGTACCACCGAGATGCCGATCGCATAGCGCAGGGCTGTCGTTCGGCGCGCCGGATGTTCGATGGCGGCACGCACCCACTGGCTCACCAGCCCGACGCGCATGATCAGGTACCCGATGGTGATGGCCGTGAAGTTCCCGCCGGCGAAGGCGGTCGGTACTCCCGCGGCGAGTACCAGCACGCCTCCCATCTGGATGAGTGTCAGCAGGCGATACGGAACGTCGTCGGTGTCGTAGGCCGAGGCGAACCAGGTGAAGTTCATCCACGC
The DNA here is from genome assembly GCF_010686705.1 of Leifsonia tongyongensis. Taxonomy (GTDB): domain Bacteria; phylum Actinomycetota; class Actinomycetes; order Actinomycetales; family Microbacteriaceae; genus Diaminobutyricibacter; species Diaminobutyricibacter tongyongensis. The sequence continues at coordinate 240,373 of NZ_JAAGWY010000004.1, forward strand.
CCACCAGATGGCGAAGAACACCATGCAGTACGGGCCGATTCCGCTGGCGGCGTCGCCTCCGGCGATGCGGTGGGCGAGCTGGGAGGCGACCTGGGCGATGGCGACGACGAAAGTGAGGTCGAACAGGAGCTCGAGGGGGCTCGACACGCGGTGGAGCTCGTCGGTGGACCGGCCGGTCATGCGCGAGCGGATGCCCGGGAAGCGCGGGCCGCGCGCGGAGCCGCTGGGCGTCGTCATGCAGACAGACTAGGGCCTTCGACTCCTTCACAATGAGGGGGTCGGACGAGTTGTCCACAGTTTAAGTGCAGGTCAGGGGCCGTTATCGGTGGTCCATGCTTGGATGGACACATGTCAGATCACCGGCCGCACGTGCCCACGGCGGACGTACGCCACGGGGATCCTTACGGCGCGCGCTCGCGTGAGGTGGGCGACGCGATCAGCGAGTTGCTGGGCGATCTGACGGGTGATCCGAGCTTGCTCAGCGAGGCAGAGCTGCGACGGCGGCTCAGGATCGCTGCCGAACTCGGGCGGCGGATCGACGCGGTGAAAGCGACGCTGGCGGCGGAAGCGGCGGCGCGGTCACGCCGGATCGACGGACACGGAGGGTGGGCGGCGCGCGAAGGGCATCGCAATGCGGAGTCGCTGGTTCGCGAGATCTGCGGTTCGAATTATCGCGAAGCGGCCACGCTCGTCCGTGTGGGCGAATTGATGGCCACGCCCGCCGGTCTCGGATCGGTGGCCGACGGTGTGCGCGACGGTCGCATCCATGTCGACGCGGCCGATGGAATCGTCCGGGCGCTCGCCCCGGTAGAGGCGCAGGCAGACATGGCGGCGTTCAGATCGGCTGCCGAGACACTCGCCCGCGAGTCCGAATCGTCGCACGCCGACGCCGTGACACGGATGGCGAAATCCGTGCGCGACACGCTCGACCGCGGAGGCGTCGCCGAACGTGAGCAGCAGTTGCGCGACAAGCGCTTCCTGACCATCGGTCCGGAGATCGACGGGATGCGCCGCCTGTCGGGCCTACTCGATCCCGAGTCGGCCGCAGTCGTCGTCTCGGCGGTCGATGCGGTGACAGCTCCGCGCCGCGGCGGCCCGAGGTTCGTCGACCCGCTACAGCAGGACCGGGCTCGCGCCATCGTCGACGATGAGCGCTCGCACGGCCAGCTCGCGCTCGATTCGGTCGTGGAGATGATCCGGATCGCCGGTGAGGCGGACCCGGGCCGAGTCTTCGGCACCACGCGGCCGGCCGTGCGGGTCACGATCGCCCTGGAAGATCTGCGGGCCGAGGCGTCCGGTGCAGACGACGGTGCTGCACACGTCGAGTCATCGGCTGAGCCGCTGAGTGCGGCGACAGCTCGTCGGTATCTCTGCGACGCGGGCGTCCTGCCGATCGTCTTCGGAGGCAGGAGCGAAATTCTCGACGTCGGCCGGACCGAGCGCTGCTTCACGCGACCGCAACGAGTGGCCCTTGCAGCCCGGGACGGCGGATGCCGCTGGCCGGGCTGCGATCGACCGCCGTCATGGACCGAGACGCACCACATCGACCCGTGGTCATCCGGAGGTCGCACAGACCTGGCTGACGGAATTCTGCTGTGTCGACATCACCACATGTTGCTGCACAACAACGGGTGGTCCGTGGTGCGGAGTCGCGGCCCAGGTGAGTTCGACCTGCTCCCGCCGCCCGACGTCGACCCCCTGAGGCGAGTCCGGCCGATGCCGAGCCGCAGACGCCACAACAGCGGCACGAGCTGATGGAGGCCCGCTACGATTCACGGGTGCCGGCACGCTCTTCGATCCTTCATGGCGTCCTCGTCGCACTGACCGTCGGCTACATCGCGTTCGTCGGCTGGGTGACGCTCACGCCGCAGCCCGCCGCCCCCGACCCGAACAGCTTCGTGCAGCAGCTCATCCGGCTCATCCTGGGCAGCGCCGCTTTCCACTGGCTCGGCTACGCGGGCCTCGAGTTCACGGCGAACATCGGGATGTTCATCCCTGTCGGTGTGCTGCTGGCGCTGCTGCTGCCGCCGAGACGCTTGTGGGTGGCTGTGCTGATCGGGTTCGCCATGACCGTGACGATCGAGACGGCCCAGTTGTTCATCCCGGGGCGCTTCAGCGACATCCGGGACATCATCGCGAACACGGCTGGTGCGGCACTGGGCGTCGCGATGGTGAGCCTCGTCCGGGCGGCGAGCGCGCCCCGGAGTGCGGTCGGCGAACCCCGGGAATAGATACCGACGCTCGATGGTTTGGTCGGATATCCATGCAAACGCATTGAAATTGGAGTAGCCAGAAATGCAGTTCGGAATCTTCACCGTCGGCGACGTCACCACGGACCCGACCACCGGCCAGACGCCCACGGAACATGAGCGCATCAAGGCCATGCTGACCATCGCCCAGAAGGCGGAAGAGGTCGGCCTCGACGTGTTCGCCCAGGGTGAGCACCACAACCCGCCGTTCGTGCCGTCCAGCCCGACGACCATGCTCGGCTATATCGCTGCGAAGACCGACCGGATCATCCTGTCGACCTCCACCACCCTCATCACCACCAACGACCCGGTCAAGATCGCTGAAGACTTCGCAATGCTCCAGCACGTGGCCGACGGCCGAGTGGACGTGATGATGGGCCGCGGCAACACCGGCCCGGTCTATCCGTGGTTCGGCAAAGACATCCGCCAGGGCATCGAACTGGCGCTGGAGAACTACAACCTCGTGCACCGACTGTGGCGTGAGGACTTCGTGGACTGGGAAGGCCAGTTCCGCACCCCGCTGCAGGGCTTCCAGTCGACGCCCCGCCCGCTCGACGGCGTTCCTCCGTTCGTGTGGCACGGGAGCATCCGGAGCCCGGAGATCGCCGAGCAGGCCGCCTTCTACGGCGACGGCTTCTTCGCCAACAACATCTTCTGGCCGAAGGAGCACTACATGCGCCTCATCCAGCTGTACCGCCAGCGCTTCGAGCACTACGGCCACGGCACGGCAGACCAGGCGATCGTCGGGCTCGGCGGCCAGGTGTTCATGCGCAAGAACTCGCAGGATGCGGTCCGCGAATTCCGGCCGTACTTCGACAACGCGCCCGTCTACGGGCACGGACCGTCGCTGGAGGAGTTCACCGAGCAGACACCACTCACCGTCGGCAGCCCCCAGGAGGTCATCGACCGTACACTCACCTTCCGCGACTACTTCGGCGACTACCAGCGCCAGCTGTTCCTGATGGACCACGCCGGCCTGCCGCTGAAGACGGTGCTCGAGCAGCTCGACATCCTCGGCGAGGAAGTCGTGCCCGTGCTTCGCAAGGAGTTCGACGCCCTTCGCCCTGCGAACGTGCCCGACGGCCCCACGCACGAGGCACTCGTCGCGGCACGCGACGCGGCCGAACTCGCCGAGGACCTGGCCGACGCATCCGCTGCGGTGCCCGAGAGCGCGGAGGTCCAGCGATGACCGAACGCACGATCGCGGTGATCTCGGCGGGCCTCAGCCAGCCGTCATCCACCCGGCTGCTGGCCGACCGGCTCGCGGACGCCACCGTGAGCAGGTTGGCCGAGCAGGGCATCCAGGCGAAGGTCGAGGTCGTGGAACTCCGTGACATCGCGAAGGACGTGACCAACAACCTGCTGGCCGGCTTCCCCAGCCCGACGCTCGCCGACGTGATCGAGAAGGTCACGACGGCCGACGGGATGATCGCGGTGACTCCGATCTTCACCACCAGCTACAGCGGGCTGTTCAAGTCGTTCTTCGACGTGCTCGACCCGTCTGCGCTCGAAGGCATGCCCGTCGTGCTCGGGGCCACCGGCGGGACCGAGCGCCACTCGCTCGCCCTCGAATACGCGATGCGCCCGATGTTCACCTACCTGCACACGAACGTTGTCCCGACGTCGGTCTACGCGGCGTCAGCGGACTGGGGCAGCGGTGCCGACGCCGTGAAGGCGCTTCCGGACCGCGTCGAGCGTGCCGCAGGCGAGTTCGCGGCTCTCGTCGCGGCATCCGACCGCTCCAGCCTGGTGAAGGATCCCTTCGACCTCGAAGGCGACTTCAGGTCGATGATCGGCGGCTTCCAGGCCGAGTAGACGCCACCAAAGGTGCCAGTAAAGGGGTTCAAGCGACGCTTGAACCCCTTGTGGCGCCTTTCGCCGTTGCCGCGACGAGTAGATTCGGCGGATGGCGGTCCCGACGTTCGTGAAACGGCGACCGGATGCGCCCGACCTGTTCTTCGAAGCGGAGGCGGCGGGGCTCCGCTGGCTGAGTGAAGCGGAGCCCGACGGCGGGGCGAGGGTCGTCGAGGTGATCGGCGTGTGGCCCGGCGTCATCGAACTGGAGCGCATCCGAGAGGCCCGGCCGACCGCCGACGCAGCTCGCGCATTCGGTGCCGGCCTTGCAATCACCCACCTTGCCGGGGCCGAGGCGTTCGGTGCCCCGCCTGAGCATTGGCGCGGCCCGCTCTACATCGGCGGGAGGCAGCTTCCGGTCGCCTCCGAGAGCTCGTGGGGACGGTTCTACGCGCGCCACCGCATCCTGCCGTACCTGCCGATCGCGGTCGAAGCGGGCAGCGTGAGCCCTGCGCAGCTGCCGGACATCGAACGTGCCACGGCGAGGATCGCATCCGGCGAGCTCGACGACGAGGATCCACCGGCACGCATCCACGGCGACCTGTGGCACGGCAATCTTCTCTGGGACAAGAGCGGCGGCGTCCTCATCGACCCGGCAGCTCACGGCGGTCACCGCGAAACCGATCTTGCGATGCTCGCCTTGTTCGGTTGCCCCTACTTCGACGAGATCGTCGCCGGATACGAAGCAGCCGCGTGGGATCGGGGGAGGCCGTTGCTCTGGGGCTGGCAGGACCGCATCCCGCTGCACCAGCTGCATCCGCTCGCCGTGCACGCGGCGTCATATGGCCCCTCGTACGGGCACGCTCTGCACGAAGCCGCTCTCGCGACGCTCGCGCTCGCGAGCTGATCCAGCCGCCCCGCACCGGCACCTGATAGGATTCTCGCGGTTGACGTGGATATTCTCCCGTCGCCGACAACTGAAGACAGAGCACCAACGGAGCAGGCTGGCAGGAAGCTGGTCCTCGGTGGTGGTATCCGGATGCGACCCGAACGTCACACGCAGCCGTGTATTTCTACTGATGGCCAGACGCGCGCCCACCGAGCGGTCCACGTCGAGAGACGATCGACCGGGTGGGAGGCCGCACGTACACGTAGACACGCGTGTCGATCTGCCTGTTCCCCCTGCTCCGATGTACGAGACGCCGCCCATACGGGGTCGCGCCTCGCCGCCCACACGGGGCGGTCAGTAGTACTGAACAAAGGAGAAAGACCTCTTGGAAGGTCCAGAAATCAAATTCGCCGAAGCCGTTCTCGACAACGGACGTTTCGGCACGCGCACGGTCCGCTTCGAAGCAGGCCGCCTCGCCCAGCAGGCGCAGGGCGCCGTCGCGGCCTACCTCGACGAGGAGACCATGCTGCTGAGCGCGACCAGCGCGAGCAAGCACCCCAAGGACAACTTCGACTTCTTCCCGCTGACGGTGGACGTCGAAGAGCGTTCCTACGCCGCAGGCAAGATCCCCGGCTCGTTCTTCCGTCGTGAGGGTCGTCCCTCGACCGAGGCGATCCTCGTCTGCCGTCTCATCGACCGTCCGCTGCGCCCGTCGTTCGTCGACGGACTCCGCAACGAGGTCCAGATCGTCATCACCGTCCTGAGCATCGCTCCCGGCGAGTTCTACGACGCGCTGGCGATCAACGCCGCCTCGATGTCGACCCAGATCTCCGGCCTGCCGTTCAGCGGTCCGATCGGTGCGGTGCGCCTTGCGCTCATCCCCGGCAACGGCGCTGCTGAAGACCAGTGGATCGCGTTCCCGAACGTGACGCAGCTCGAGGAGGCCGTCTTCGACATCGTCGTCGCCGGCCGCGTGATTACCGCTGCCGATGGTTCGGAAGACGTCGCGATCATGATGGTCGAGGCGGAAGCGACCGAGAACAGCTGGAACCTCATCCAGGGCGGTGCCACCAAGCCGAACGAAGAGGTCGTGGCCCAGGGTCTCGAGGCGGCGAAGCCGTTCCTCAAGCAGCTGGTCGGTGCACAGAACGTGCTCGCGCAGCAGGCCGCGAAGGACATCGCCGAGTACCCGGTGTTCCTTCCGTACTCGAAGGAGACCTACGACAACGTCGCCGGCCTCGCCTACGACGAGCTGGTGAACGTCTACCAGATCGCCGACAAGATCGAGCGCCAGAACGCCGACGACGCCCTCAAGGAGCGCGTCAAGGTCGCTCTGACCGAGAAGGTCGAAGCCGGTGTGCTCGACGCCGAGGTGCTCTCGCAGTTCTCTGCGGCGTACAAGTCGGTGTCGAAGGTGGTCATGCGCGGCCGCGTGCTGCGTGAGGGCATCCGCATCGACGGCCGTGGCCTGACCGACATCCGTCCGCTCGACGCCGAGGTGCAGGTCATCCCGCGCGTCCACGGTTCGGCGATCTTCCAGCGCGGCGAGACCCAGATCCTGGGCGTCACCACGCTGAACATGCTCAAGATGGAGCAGCAGATCGACTCGCTCTCGCCGGTGACGAAGAAGCGTTACCTGCACCACTACAACTTCCCGCCGTACTCGACCGGTGAGACCGGCCGCGTCGGTTCGCCGAAGCGTCGCGAGATCGGGCACGGCTACCTGGCCGAGCGCGCACTCGTGCCGGTGCTGCCGAGCCGCGAGGAGTTCCCGTACGCGATCCGCCAGGTGTCCGAGGCTCTCGGCTCCAACGGTTCGACGTCGATGGGTTCCGTCTGCGCGTCGACCCTGTCGCTGCTGAACGCCGGTGTGCCGCTGCGCGCTCCGGTCGCCGGTATCGCGATGGGCCTGATCTCCGACACCGTCGACGGTGAGACCCGCTATGCGGCCCTCACCGACATCCTCGGCGCCGAAGACGCTCTCGGCGACATGGACTTCAAGGTCGCGGGTACCAGCGAGTTCGTCACGGCGATCCAGCTGGACACGAAGCTCGACGGCATCCCTTCCGCGGTGCTCGCCGGCGCGCTCAAGCAGGCGAAGGATGCTCGTACGACCATCCTCAGCGTGCTGAATGCCGCCATCGACCGGCCGGACGAGATGGCCCCGACCGCGCCGCGGGTGATCTCGGTCCAGATCCCCGTCGACAAGATCGGTGAGCTGATCGGCCCGAAGGGCAAGACGATCAACGCGATCCAGGACGAGACCGGCGCCGAGATCTCGATCGAGGAGGACGGCACCGTCTACATCGGTGCGACCGACGGCCCCTCGGCCGAGGCGGCCCGTGCCCAGGTGAACGCGATCGCGAACCCCACCAACCCGGAGGTCGGCGAGCAGTTCCTCGGAACAGTCGTCAAAATCGCCGCGTTCGGTGCGTTCGTCTCGCTGCTGCCCGGCAAGGACGGCCTGCTGCACATCTCCGAGGTGCGCAAGCTCGCCGGTGGCAAGCGTGTCGAGAACGTCGAAGACGTGCTCAGCGTCGGCCAGAAGATCCTGGTCGAGATCACCAAGATCGACGACCGCGGAAAGCTGTCGCTCGCTCCGGTGCTCGCCGACGAGGCCGACACGCAGGGTCGCGACGCCTCGAGCGAGGGCCCGACGGCTCCCGTCGAGGACGCGGACGCGGACGTCAACGCGTAGCAGTTCGCACTCAACGGATGCCCGTCCCGGTTCGCCGGGGCGGGCATCCGTCGTCTGTGCCGTCGTCTGTGCAGTCGTCTGTGCCGCCCCGCTCAGCGCAAGCGCTGCTCCAGGAGCGGGCGGATGCGGTACGGGATGAGCTCGCCCATGTCGAGCGCGGTCTCGGTGCGCTCGACGCCGTCGCACGCGAGGATCGCACCGTTGATCCGGAACAGGTCTTCCGCATCCAGGCACACGCAGCGCACCAGCAGGTCGCTCGGCCCGCTGAGTCCGTGCGCCTGGATGATCTCGGGGATCGCGGCGAGCGATTGGACGATCCGGGCGAGTTTCTGCTGCTGCACGTGCACCGTGATGAAGGCGGTCAGGGGATATCCGGCAGCGGCCGGATCGATGCGCCGATCGAAGGCGAGGAACACACCCGAGCGCTCCAGCTGAGCCATTCGCGCCTGAACCGTGTTGCGGCTGAGGCCGAGTTCGTCGGCGAGCGAGACGTACGTCGCGCGCGGTTCTCTGCTGAGGGCTATGAGAAGCTGGAAATCGGTGCTGTCGAGGCTGCGCATAGTGCGAAATCTAGCAGGTCGCGACACGCCAGAACAGTGCATCGTGCACACCGCGCGTGTTGCTGGTTGTGCTTTGTGAGCACGCAGCGTACCGTCAGAGGTACTTTCGGCAAGGACGCCGAGGGCCGGTCGACGCGCCACGAACGCAACGACCGGGCGAAGAGCGAAGGCTGCGTGCACCCATGTCAACCGAGAATGTTTCCGCCGGCACCGTCTCCGTCGACGAACACGTCGAACGGGCCCACTCCGCCGAGCCGTCCGAGCGCATGGATGAGATCCAGCTCGGCGCGCTCCATCTGGGCGACATCGACACCGTTCAGCTCCTGACCCCCGACGGCGCCCGACTCTCCGACTCGCGCTACGACGCCTGGGTGGCCGACGTCGGCGACGAGCAGCTTCTGGCCCTCTACGAGGACATGGTGGTCATCCGCCGGATCGACACCGAGGCGACAGCACTGCAGCGCCAGGGCGAACTGGGCCTGTGGCCGCCGCTTCTCGGGCAGGAGGCCGCCCAGGTCGGTTCGGGTCGCGCACTCCGCAGCGACGACTTCGTGTTCTCCAGCTACCGCGAGAACGGCGTCGCATACTGCCGTGGCGCAGATCTCACCGATCTCGTCCGGGTGTGGCGCGGGACGACCGCTTCGGGCTGGGATCCGTACGCGATCAACATGGCGACGCCTCAGGTCATCATCGGCGCCCAGACGTTGCACGCGACCGGGTACGCGATCGGCATCCAGAACGATGGGTCGGATGCGGTCGCCGTCGCCTACTTCGGGGACGGCGCGACGAGCGAGGGCGACGTCACCGAGGCGATGATCTTCGCCGCGACGTATTCGGCGCCCGTGATCTTCTTCTGCCAGAACAACCAGTGGGCGATCTCCGAGCCGGTGACCCTCCAGGCGCAGCGGCCGGTCGCCGAACGCGCTCCGGGCTTCGGCATCCCGAGCGTCCGGGTCGACGGAAACGATGTGCTCGCCGTGATGGCGGTCACCCGGCTCGCTCTTGATCGCGCGCGCGGCGGAGGCGGTCCCACGTTCATCGAGGCGGTCACGTACCGCATGGGGCCGCACACGACCGCCGACGACCCGACGCGCTACCGCGAGGCGTCCGAGGTGGAGTCGTGGCGCGCGAAGGACCCGATCGCCCGGCTTGCCGCCTACCTGACGGAGCGGGGCCTGATGACCGACGAGCGCTCGGAGGCGGTCTCGGCGAAAGCGGATGCGGTGGCGGCCGAGCTGCGCGCCGGCTGCATCGCTCTGCCCGACCCCGAGCCCATGGCGGTGTTCGACCACGTGTACAGCACGTCTCATACGGGGCTGTCCCGCCAGCGCGACCATTACAGCCGATACCTCCGCACGTTCGTCGGCGAAGACACGACGCCGAGCCAGGCGCTCCGCGAGCACGACAGGCTCGACCAGGACAGGCTCGGCCACCAGGACAGGAAAGTATCATGACAACACTGACGATGGCGAAGGCGATCAACGCCGGACTCAGGCGGTCGCTCGCCACGGATGACAAGGTCGTCCTGATGGGTGAGGACATCGGCCGCCTCGGCGGCGTGTACCGCGTCACCGACGGGCTGCAGGCCGAGTTCGGCGCCCGCAGGGTGATGGACACGCCCCTGGCGGAGTCGGGCATCCTCGGCACCGCTGTCGGCCTCGCCTATCGCGGCTTCCGCCCGGTCTGCGAAATCCAGTTCGACGGTTTCATCTACCCGGCGTTCGACCAGATCGTCAGCCAGGTGGCGCGGATGCACTACCGGACCCGCGGCATCGTGAAGATGCCGATCACCATCCGGGTTCCGTTCGCGGGCGGCATCGGTGCCGCCGAGCACCACTCGGATTCGCCGGAGGCCTACTTCGCGCACGCAGCGGGACTCCGGGTCGTGAGCGTCGCCGACCCCCAGGATGCGTACACGATGATCCAGCAGGCGATCGCGTGCGACGACCCTGTGCTGTATTTCGAGCCGAAGCGCCGCTACCACGTCAAGGGCGAGGTCGACGAGCTGACGCCGCTCGACGATGCGCGCCCGATGGGCACGGCCAAGATCGTGACGCCGGGAACGGATGTGACCCTGGTCGCGTACGGTCCGCTCGTCCAGACGGCCAAGGACGCCGCGGTCGCCGCATCCGACGAGGGCATCTCCGTCGAGGTGATCGATCTCCGCTCGCTCGCGCCTGTCGACTTCGACACCGTCGTCGCCTCCGTCCGCAAGACCGGCCGGCTCGTCGTCACGCATGAGGCGGCGCAGTCCGGCGGCCTCGGCGCCGAGGTCGCTGCGAGCATCACCGAGCGGTGCTTCTACTATCTCGAGCACGCGCCGGTGCGGGTGACCGGACACGACATCCCCTACCCGCCGGCGAAGCTCGAGCAGTACCACGTTCCCGACCTGGACCGCATCCTCGACGGTGTGGACCGCGCGATGGACCGGCCGAACTCGCTGACCGGTGTGGAGGACTGACGTGGGTGTCATCAAGGATTTCGCTCTGCCCGACCTCGGTGAGGGACTCACCGAGTCCGAGCTGGTCGAATGGCATGTGGCCGTGGGCGACACGGTCCAGCTGAACCAGATCATTGCGGATGTGGAGACCGCAAAGGCGCTCGTCGAGCTGCCGGCACCGTGGTCCGGTGTCATCTCCCGCCTGTATGTCGAACCGGGCGTGACGGTGAACGTGGGGGAGCGGATCGTCGCATTCGAGGTGGAAGGCGACCCGGGCGACGGTGTTCGGCTGGACGATTCGAGCACGGCTGCGGAGGCGCCGGACGCTCCGGAACCCAATCTGGTGGGCTACGGCGCGCGGGCCGACTCGGCTGCGCGTCCGGCGCGCCGTGTGCGTCCCGGTCTTGCGACCACTGAGCAGGTACCGGCGTCGACACCCGGGTCGACCGCGCCCGAACAGCAGCACGAGGACCAGCAGCAGCCGCAGCCTGCAGCGACCGCGACGCCTGCTCCGACAGTGACAGCGACTCCGACAGTGACAGCGACTCCGATAGTGACAGCGACTCCGACAGTGACCGAACAGGCGACATCGACCGCGACCCCGGAACGCCCTCGGGCGACGCCTCCCGTGCGCAAGCTGGCCCGCGAACTCGGCGTCGACCTGTCCGAGGTTCCGGCGACCGGCGACCGCGGACTCGTCACACGCCACGACGTGGAACAGTTCTCCGCGCGCGTGACGGCACCCGTCGCCGAGCAGGCGCCCGCGCCCCGTCTCCCGCGCACCGGACGGGAGCGCGAGACGCGCATCCCGATCCGCGGAGTGCGCAAGCACACGGCGGAGGCGATGGTCCAGAGCGCGTTCACCGCACCGCACGCGACCGTGTTCCTCACGGTCGACGTGACCGAGACGACGTCGATGCTGGAGCGGATGAAGACGGACCGCGCCTTCGAGGGCGTCCGGATGTCCTTCCTCGTCGTCGTCGCCAAGGCGATGTGCATCGCGGCATCACGCACGCCGTCGATCAATTCGCGCTGGGACGCCCAGGCGAACGAGATCGTGGAGTTCGGCTACGTCAATCTCGGCATCGCCGCCGCGACTCCGCGCGGGCTGCTGGTACCGACGATTCCGGATGCGGACCAGCTGACGCTCGTCGAACTCGCCCGGGCGCTCACCGACCTGGTCGCGGTCGCCCGGGAGGGCCGCACGCCGCCGGAGCGGCTCACGGGCGGGACCCTCTCGGTCTCGAACGTCGGGGTGTTCGGCGTCGACACGGGCACACCCATCCTGAATCCGGGTGAGGCGGGCATTCTCGCGCTGGGTGCAGTGCGGCGGCAGCCGTGGGAGCACGACGGCGGGATCGCCCTGCGCGATGTCGTGACGCTCAGCGTCTCGTTCGATCACCGTCTCGTAGACGGCGAGCAGGCATCCCGGTTCATCGCGGATGTCGGGCGGATCCTGTCCGAGCCCGGTTCCGTGCTGACGATGGTCTGACCGGCTCGGTCAGCGGACAGGGGCGTTGAGTCCTGCCCACGCCATGGCTTCGAGCACCGGCCGGGCTGTGGCCGGGTCGATGGCCCGGCCGTGGGTGCGCGCGCTGTGCGGCGTCGAGTTGATGAGGCCGAACGTGGCCTGGACGCGCACCCGGAGCACGGTCGCGTCGAGCGAGGGGTGCAGGCGGCCGAGCACGGCGGTCCACTGCTCGATGTAGCGGCGCTGGAGGCTCCGCACCTCGCGGCGGTCTTCGTCGGCCAGGGAGTCCAGATCGCGGTCCTGCACGCGGATCACGTCCGGGTTGCCGAGTGCGAAGTCGGCGTGGAAGGCGATCAGCGATCGGAGCGCCAGCGCGTCGTCCGCCGACCTCTCGACGACCGCCCTGCCTCCGTCGAGAAGGTCCTGGCTGACGCCGACCAGCAGGGCCGCGAGCACGGCCTGCTTACCGGCGAAGTGGCGGTAGACCGCCGGTCCGCTCACGCCGACCGCGGTGCCGAGGTCTTCGATCGAGACACCGTTGAAGCCCCTGTCGGCGAAGAGTTTGGCGGCGGCGTCGAGAAGGGCTGCGCGGCGGTCGGCTTTGGCCTGGCTCCGCTGGGTCGGGCGGGCGCCGTCCACGACTTCTGTCACGTGGCTGCTCCTTGCGCTGGACAATTCGGTTAATGAACACTAACCTAAATGTGAGTTAGTGGCTACTAACTGAACGGATGCGACGAGGGAGTCGGCGAATAGCTCATGCACACGCTCACGACGGCGATCGAAACCGGGGACGCGCGCTTCACCGCCAACGACGAGGCCCAGCGCGCTCTCGTCGCCGAGTTGCACGAACGCCTCGAGGTCGCGGCTGCGGGCGGCCCTGAGCGCTCGCGAGAGCGTCACGTCGCGCGTGGCAAGCTGCTTCCCCGGGACCGCATCGACGAGCTCCTCGACGATGGCAGCCCGTTCCTCGAGATCGCTCCGCTCGCTGCGACCGGGCTCTACGACGACGAGTGCCCCGCGGCCGGCCTCATCGCCGGCATCGGGCTCGTACACGGCCGCCAGGTGCTCGTCATCTGCAACGACGCCACCGTCAAGGGCGGCACGTACTACCCGATGACCGTCAAGAAGCACCTGCGCGCACAGGAGATCGCCCTCGAGAACCGGCTTCCGTGCATCTACCTCGTCGACTCGGGCGGGGCGTTCCTGCCGATGCAGGACGAGGTCTTCCCCGATCGCGACCATTTCGGGCGCATCTTCTTCAACCAGGCACGCATGTCGGCCGCCAAGATCCCGCAGATCGCCGCCGTGCTCGGTTCGTGCACCGCCGGCGGCGCGTACGTGCCGGCGATGAGCGATGAGACAGTGATCGTCCGCAACCAGGGCACGATCTTCCTCGGCGGCCCGCCGCTCGTGAAGGCGGCCATCGGCGAGGTCGTCACCGCCGAGGAGCTCGGCGGCGGAGAACTGCACGCCCGCACGTCCGGCGTCGTCGACCATCTCGCCGAGAACGACCGCCACGCGCTGCAGATCGTCCGCGACATCGTCGCCACCCTTCCCGCACCGGCGGAGCCGGCGTGGCGGGTCATCGAGACCCGGGAGCCGGCGGTCGACCCATCGTCGCTCTACGGCGTGGTGCCGGTCGACGTCCAGGCCCCGTACGACGTGCGCGAGGTGATCGCGCGCTTGGTGGATGCCAGCGAGTTCCACGAGTTCAAGGCGGAGTACGGTCCTACTCTCGTCACAGGCTTCGCGCACATCCACGGTCATCCGGTCGGCATCGTCGCCAACAACGGCGTGCTGTTCAGCGAGTCCGCCCTCAAGGGTGCGCACTTCATCGAACTGTGCGACCAGCGGGGCATCCCGCTGCTGTTCCTCCAGAACATCTCCGGCTTCATGGTCGGGCGCGACTACGAGGCGGGCGGGATCGCCAAGCACGGCGCGAAGATGGTCACGGCGGTCGCAACGACGCGGGTGCCCAAGCTGACCGTCGTGATCGGCGGATCGTTCGGCGCGGGCAACTACTCGATGTGCGGCCGGGCGTACTCGCCGCGCTTCCTCTGGATGTGGCCGGCGAGCCGCATCTCGGTCATGGGCGGCGCGCAGGCGTCGTCGGTGCTGGCCACCGTCAAACGCGAGCAGCTCGAGGGCCGCGGTGAAGACTGGTCGGCAGAGGACGAGGCGGCCTTCAAGGCCCCGATCGCCGAGCAGTACGAACATCAGGGAAGCCCTTACTATTCGACCGGCAGGCTCTGGGACGACGGTGTCATCGACCCCGCCGACACCCGCACCATTCTCGGGCTCGCCCTCGACACCTGCTCCCGTACCCCGCTGGCCGACTCGGCCTTCGGCCTGTTCCGGATGTGACGACCATGACCCCAGCAACCCACGGCGCTCCAGGCAACGTGCCCACCGCCACCCCACTGTTCGGCACCGTGCTCGTGGCCAATCGCGGCGAGATCGCCTGCCGTGTCATCCGGACGCTCCGTGAGCTCGGCATCCGTTCGGTCGCCGTCTACAGCGACCCGGACCGAACCGCAGCGCATGTCGCGCTCGCCGACGAAGCCGTTCGCATCGGGCCGGCCCCCGCCCGCGACAGCTACCTGAACATCGACGCGATCCTCGAGGCCGCACGCCGGACGGGGGCGCAGGCCGTCCATCCGGGCTACGGCTTCCTCTCCGAGAGCGCTGCCTTCGCCGACGCCTGCGCGGCTGCGGGTGTCGCGTTCATCGGCCCCGGAGTCGCGGCCCTCGACGTGATGGGCGACAAGATCCGGGCCAAGCTGGCCGTGGCCGAACACGGCGTTCCGACCATTCCCGGCGTCGCGAAGCCGGGACTCGACGACGCACAGCTCATCGAGGCGGCCGCCGAGGTGGGTTACCCACTGCTCGTCAAGCCCTCGGCCGGCGGAGGCGGCAAAGGTATGCAGGTGGTCCGTTCGGCCGACGAACTCCCCGACGCCCTCGCCGCCGCGCGACGCGTCGCTGCCGCGGCCTTCGGCGACGACACCCTCTTCCTCGAACGCCTCGTCGAGTCGCCCCGGCACATCGAGGTGCAGGTGCTCGCCGACACCCACGGCACGACCATCCACCTGGGCGAGCGCGAATGCTCCCTGCAGCGGAGGCACCAGAAGGTCGTCGAAGAGGCGCCCTCGCCGCTGCTCGACGCCGAGACCCGCGAGCGGATCGGCCGGGCGGCCTGCGCGGTCGCCGAGAGCGTCGACTACGTCGGCGCCGGCACCGTCGAGTTCCTCGTCTCCGACGCGTCGCCCGGCGAGTTCTTCTTCATGGAGATGAACACCCGTCTCCAGGTCGAGCACCCCGTCACCGAACTCGTCACCGGGATCGACCTGGTGGAGTGGCAGGTCAGGATCGCCGCGGGCGAGGCGCTCCCCTTCGTCCAGGATGACATCCGCCTCCGCGGTCACGCGATCGAAGTGCGGGTGTACGCCGAGAACCCCGAGCGCGACTTCCTCCCCACCGACGGCACCATCCTCGTGCTGAGCGAGCCGAGCGGAGCGGGCGTCCGCGTCGACAGCGGTCTGGTCCAGGGCAACGACATCGTTCCCGACTACGACCCGATGCTGTCGAAAGTGATCGCGTGGGGCGCGGACCGCGAGACGGCTCTCCGCCGGCTGGATGCGGCGCTGGCCGAGACGGTCATCCTGGGCGCGACGACGAACGTCGGCTACCTGCGCACCCTGCTCGCCGACGACGATGTGCGCGCCGGACGTATCGACACCACCCTGATCGACCGCCGGTTCTCGCACCTCGTCGCCCGGGAGGCCGACGTGGCCGAGCTCGTCGCGGTCGCGTTGCTGCGTCACCTGAGCCGCAGGAACGGGCATGACCCGGCGGCGGATGCGCATTCCGGCGGTCGCGCGGCGAGCTCTGCCCTCTGGCGCACACCCGACGGCTGGCGCCTGGCCGCACCCCGGCCTTCCGCTTACCGGATCACGACCGGCCCGACCGACCGTGTCGATGTGTTCGTGCGGCAATCCGCGGGCGACGGCCGCGTCGTCGATGACGCCCGCCTCCGCGCATCCGTCACCGTCGACGGCGTCGAACACGCCGCCGAACTCGTCCTGCTGCTCGCGGCCGGGGGACTGCCGGCACGCGCATCCGTCACCCTCGACGGGCTGACGCGCGACTTCGTCTTCGCCGAGACTCCGGCGAGCACCTGGCTCGGCGCCGAGGGCCGGGCGCGCGAGTTCCGCATCCTCACCCGCAGCGAAGCGCTCGCCGAAGAGCTGGCCACCGTGATCCGTGCGGAGGGCACCGCCGACCCCGACGTGCGCTCGCCGATGCCGGGCACGGTCGTGTCGGTCGCGGTGACCCCCGGCGATCATGTGGATGCGGGCGACACCCTCGTCACCGTCGAGGCGATGAAGATGGAGCACCGTCTCACCGCACCGGTCGCCGGTATCGCCCACGTCACCGTCTCACCCGGCGACCTGGTGAAGCTCGACCAGCTCGTCGCGACGATCCACGCCGCACAACCCGTCGACGACATATCCGTTGACACCATCGCAGAGCCGACACAATCGGCCGAACCGGAGAACACCGAGGTACCGACATGACCATGACACTCCCTGCAATCGAGCCCGCCACCGAGGTCGCCGGCTTCGAGCTGACCGACGACCACAAGCGCCTCGTCGCCGAGGTGCGCGACTTCGCCGACCGGGTCGTGGCTCCCGCAGCATACGAGTACGACACGAAGCGCAGCCTGCCGTACGACATCATCGGCCAGATGGGCGAGATGGGCCTCTTCGGCCTGCCGTTCCCTGTCGAGTACGGCGGCCAGGGCAAGGACTACCTGTCGCTGTGTCTCGCCGTCGAGCAGCTCGGGCGCGCCGACCAGAGCATCGGTGTCACCCTGGAGGCCGGTGTCGGCCTCGGCGTCATGCCGATCTTCCGCCACGGCAACGAGGCCCAGAAGCAGGAATGGCTGCCGATGCTCACCTCGGGCAAGGCGCTCGCAGGCTTCGGTCTCACCGAGGCGGATGCGGGATCGGATGCCGCGGGCACCAAGACCTCCGCGGTCCTCCGCGACGGCGAGTGGGTCATCAACGGCACCAAGCAGTTCATCACCAACTCGGGCACCGACATCACCCGGCTCGTCACCATCACTGCAGTGACCGGCGAGGAGCTCCGCGCCGACGGGAGCATCAAGAAGGAGCTGTCGGCCATCCTCGTTCCCGTGCCGACTCCCGGCCTTGTGCAGGAGCCGTCTTACGACAAGGTCGGTTGGCACACCTCGGACACGCATCCGCTCACCCTCACCGATGTGCGCGTGCCCCAGGCGAACCTCCTCGGCGAGCGCGGGCGCGGGTTCGCGAACTTCATCCAGACGCTCGACGAAGGCCGGATCGCGTTCGCTGCACTCTGCACGGGCGCCGCGCAGGGCTGCCTCGAGGAGGCCATCCGCTATTCGAAGTCCCGCAACGTCTTCGGGCGCGCGATCGGCTCGAACCAGTACATCGCCTTCAAGATCGCCCGGATGCAGGCCCGGGTGCACACGGCGCGTCTCGCCTATTACGACGCGGTCTTCAAGATGATGGCCGGTAAGCCTTTCAAGATGGAGGCGTCGATCGCCAAGATGGTGGGAAGCGAGGCCGCGATGGACAACGCGCGCGACGCCACCCAGATCTTCGGAGGCTACGGATTCATGAACGAGAACCCGGTCGCACGGCACTACCGCGACGCGAAGATCCTCGAGATCGGCGAAGGCACGACCGAGGTCCAGCTGATGGTCATCGCACGCTCGCTCGGCTTCGACGCCTAGGTTCGACGCACACAGTTCGCAGGAGCTCGACCCAGAGTTCGACCCAGAGGAGGAGATCGACGATGATCGACAAGGTGGTGGCCAGCGCCGCGGAGGCGATCGCGGACATCCCGGACGGCGCTTCGCTCGCCGTCGGCGGCTTCGGGCTGTGCGGCATCCCGAGCGCGCTCATCCAGGCGCTGCACGAGAAGGGGACGACCGGTCTCGACGTTGTCAGCAACAACTGCGGCGTCGACGACTGGGGGCTGGGCATCCTGCTCGCCGACCGGCGTATCCGGCGCATGGTCAGCTCCTACGTCGGTGAGAACAAGGAGTTCGCCCGGCAGTTCCTCTCCGGTGAGCTGGAGGTCGAGCTGACGCCGCAGGGCACGCTCGCCGAGAAGCTGCGCGCCGGGGGTGCCGGCATTCCCGCGTTCTACACGCCGGCGGGGGTCGGCACCCAGATCAGCGAGGGCGGCCTGCCGCGGCTGTACGCTCCGGATGGATCGATCGCGGTCGCATCGGAGCCGAAGGAGGTGCGCACGTTCGACGGCGCCGACTATGTCCTCGAGCGATCGGTGACACCCGACTTCGCCCTGGTGCACGCCGCGAAGGGCGACCGCTACGGCAACCTGGTCTTCCACGCGGCGGCGATGAACTTCAACCCGCTTGCGGCCATGGCCGGGCGGATCACCATCGCCGAAGTGGAGGAGGTCGTCGAGGCAGGGGAGCTGGACCCGGAGTGCATCCACACCCCGGGCATCTACGTGCAGCGGGTGGTACTCGCAGCCGACACGGAGAAAAGGATCGAACGGCGCACGGTCGCCCTGGCCGACGGGAGCGCACGCTGATGGCCCTCACCCGCAACGAACTCGCAGCGCGCGTCGCCCTCGAACTCGAGAACGGCCAGTACGTCAACCTGGGGATCGGGATGCCCACCCTGATCCCGAACTACATCCCCGACGGTGTCGAGGTCATCCTCCACTCCGAGAACGGTATTCTCGGCGTCGGTCCGTACCCGGCCGAGGATGCGGTCGACCCCGACCTCATCAATGCGGGCAAAGAGACGGTGACCGTCAATCGCGGTGCGGCCTTCTTCGACTCGTCGACCTCTTTCGGCATGGTGCGCGGCGGTCACGTCGATCTCGCGGTGCTCGGCGCGATGGAGGTCTCGCAAGCGGGCGACCTCGCCAACTGGATGATCCCCGGCAAGATGGTCAAAGGCATGGGTGGCGCCATGGACCTGGTCTTCGGCGCAAAACGGCTCATCGTGATGATGGAGCACGTCGACAGGGAGGGCCGACCCAAGATCCTCACCGAATGCACGCTGCCCCTGACCGGGCGCGGATGCGTCGACCGCATCATCACCGACCTGGCCGTGATCGACATCGAACGCTCCGACGACGGCACGTCGTCCCTCGTGCTCCGCGAACTCGCACCGGGCGTGAGCGTCGACGAGGTCGTCGCAGCGACCGGCGCCCCACTGCGGATCGAGCTCTCATGAAAGACGGGTTGTCATGAAAGACGTCGAGCAGCGCGGCCTGTACTTCGAGGAGTTCGACCTCGACACGCGGTACCTGCACCGGCCCGGCCGCACGGTGACCGAAGCCGACAACGTGCTCTTCACCACCCTGACGATGAACACCCAGGCGCTCCACCTCGATGCGGCGTGGGCGGCTAGCCAGCCATTCGGACAGCGGCTGATGAACTCCATGTTCACGCTGTCGACCATCGTCGGAGCATCCGTCACCCAGCTCACGCAGGGCACGATCGTCGCGAACCTGGGGTTCACCGATGTGTCATTCCCGCATCCGCTCTACCACGGCGACACGCTGTACTCCGAGACGGTCGTGACGGCGAAGCGGCTGTCGACGTCGCGGCCGGGGCAGGGGATCGTGACGATGGAGCACACCGGGCGCAACCAGGTCGGCGTGGTCGTCGCGAAGGCGACCCGGTCGGTGCTGATGTGGTGCCGGGATGCGCACGCCGAGGCGGTCGGAGGCGCATGAGCGACCTCCCCTGGGGCCCGGCGCTGCTGTTCTGCCCCGCCGACCGGCCGGAGCGCTACGCGAAAGCCCTCGAACGGGCGGATGCGGTCATCATCGACCTCGAGGACGCCGTAGATCCGGCGGCGCGGCCGGCCGCCCGAGAGGCGCTGATCGGGTCGCAGCTGGATCCCGCACGGGTGATCGTGCGCATCAACCCCGCCGGCACGCTCGACCACGTCGCCGATCTCGCCGCCGTGCGCGCGACGCCGTATCGCACGGTGATGCTGGCGAAGACGGAGCGCGTGTCCGACTTCGCGGCGCTCGACGGGCTGCGGGTGATCGCGCTCTGTGAGACGGCCGCAGGGGTCCTCCGGGCGCCTGAGTTCGCGGCGACCAGCGGGGTGATAGCCCTGATGTGGGGCGCGGAGGACCTCGTCGCCTCTCTCGGGGGAACCGCGAGCCGCCACGCCGACGGCACCTACCGGTCGATCGCTGTCCATGCGCGATCGGCTGTGCTGATCGCGGCCGGGGCGTTCGGCAAGCCGGCGATCGACACGGTCCACGTCGACATCGGCGACCTCGACGGGCTCGCGTCCGAAGCGGAGGACGCCTCGGCCGTGGGGTTCGCTGCGACGGCGTGCATCCATCCTGGCCAGGTCGACGTCATCCGTGCGGCGTACCGGCCCTCCGAGGAGGAGGTCGCTTTCGCACGCGATCTGCTTGCTGCGGCGGGGGAGCAGCAGGGGGTGTTCCGGTTCCGAGGGCGCATGGTCGACGGCCCGGTGCTGCGCCACGCCGAGACGGTCGTCCACCGGTCGGAGGCGCGGGGTTAACCTGACGCCGAGGGCTCGCGTCGTCGCCGGAAATGGCGTGTGACCTGCTCGGGGGGCACCTCGCCGGTTCGTAATCAAATCGTGATACAAGTTTTTGTAACAGTTCATCGGATTGCCCGGGCCCCGTCGGTGGCATGTCGTAACCTGCAAGTACGTGACAGGGGGGTTCACGTCCTCGGGTCGAATCGAGGATGGCAAGGTACCACCGGGGAGGGGATATGGCACAGCTGCTGCCGTTGCGCTTGCGCGACCACTCCTCTCGCGGTGCGAAGGGCGCAGGAGCCGACGAGCGTGTCGAGACGTCAGCCCTTCCGGTCTTCGATCCGGCACTGGAGCTCACCGGTCCGCTCTCCATCGTCGCGCCACGCCGCATCGGTGAGAGCGACCTCGCGGTGTACCCGCTCTCACTGGGTGCGAGCGTGTTCGGCTGGACGGCCGACAGCGAGACCTCGCTGAGCATCCTCGACCGCTTCGCGCAGCTCGGCGGCAACTTCGTCGACACCGCAGACAGCTACGTCGGCGGCCGCAGCGAAGTGCTGATCGGGCGGTGGATGCAGGAGCGCGGCAACCGCGACGGCATGGTCATCGCCACCAAGGTCGGGCGGCACCAGGACAACCCGGGCCTCAGCTCGGTGAGCATCGTCCGTGCGGTGGAGGCATCCCTCGAGCGCCTGCAGACCGACCACATCGACTTGCTCTACTTCCACGACGACGACCTGACCGTTCCCCTCGAAGACAGCCTCGCCACGGTCGAATGGCTGATCGAGTCCGGCAAGGTGCGGTACCTCGGGGCGTCGAACTTCTCGGCCGACCGGCTCATCGAGGCGCGCATCCTGTCATCGACGGGCCTGCCCAAGTTCATCGCCATCGAGCCGCATTACAACCTCGTGCACCGTGCGGAGTTCGAGAGCGACCTGCGCATCGTCGCATCGGCACAGGGGCTGGCCGTGATGCCCTGCTATGCGCTGGCGAACGGTTTCCTCACCGGCAAGTACCGCACGAAGGACGACCTCAAGGCCGGCGCCCGCAGCGTTCGCGCGGCCGAATACGTCAACCGTCGCGGCCAGCGTGTGCTCGCGGTTCTCGACCGGGTCGCGCGCGAGCACGAATCGACCGTCGCGAGCATCGCCCTGGCCTGGCTGCTCGCCAAGCGCAGCATCGTCGCGCCGGTCGCCAGTGCGAGCCGCCCTGAGCAAGTCGACGCACTCATGGCGGCTGCGGCGATCCGCCTCACGCGTGCACAGATGCTCGACCTGGACCGCGTCTCCGAGTAGCCGACGAGGGTGACCGTTCCGGTCGAGCGTGACCGGTGCGCTGGGCACCCTCGACCGCAGGTGTCATTTCGACGCTCAGGGCAGCCGCGACCGCAGGGGGCAGCCGCGACCGCAGGTGCCACTCCGAGGCTGGGGCGCTCTACGCCTCGGAGAGCAGGCGCTCCGCCGAGCGGTGCAGCGCTGCGCTCGCGGCGATCGAATCGCCGACGTAGCCGCCTGCGAGCGCGCCGTCGCGGGCGAGGATGAGGTCGTCGGCCGCGTCGCCCGGGTGCGGGTGCCCGATCTCGCGGAACAGGTCTTCGATGCGGTGGGCGTACCAGTCGCGATGCGCCGTCACAGCGATACGCACCGGATGGTTCGGGTCGGCGAACTGCGCCGCAGCGTTGATGAACGGGTCGCCACGGAATCCGGGACGGACCGCCTCGACGCTGATCTCGTCGACGAGCGCGCGCACGATGGCGCGCGGGTCCTTGAGCGTGCGTTCCTTCTCGTCGAACCAGTCGCGGATCCGGCGGTCGCGCCCTTCGACATAGGCGATGATCAGCAGGTCCTTCGAGCGGAAGTGCTTGTAGAACGTCGCCTTCGTTACGCGGGCTCCCGCGATGATGCGATCGACGCCGACGGTGTGAATTCCCTCGGAATAGAAGAGTTCATCGGCCGTGGCCAATATCTTCAGTTTCGAGGGAGCGGGCGGCCGGATGGTCGAACGGGCACTTGCGACCATCCGGCGCAACTCCTTTTCTCGTGAAGCGTTCGGGTGCGCTTCATGTTAACGGTCGGGCAGGTGGCGTTTTGGGGTTTCCCCACCTGCTGTATACGTCAGGTCAGTATATACATAGACAGACCAGTCTGTTTGTCCTCCTCCCGAAAAGTCACAGCGTGTCCAAAGCTGCTGGCGTAGGGTGGAGGGGATGAACAGCGCAGTCGACCTCCCCCTCGGTCTGGCCGACCTCTCTTTCGCCGCATCCGGCGAGGCGCTGGTCAGGCGGAGCATCCTCCCCAGCGGAGTCCGCATTCTGAGCGAGCACGTTCCGGGGTCGAGGAGCGCCACCCTCGGCTACTGGGTCGCCGTCGGCTCCCGCGATGAGACGGCCGCCGTGCCGGCGAACGAAGGCTCGAAGGGGCATCCGGCCACGTTCGGCTCGACGCATTTCCTCGAGCATCTCCTGTTCAAGGGCACCACGAAGCGCACGGCGCTCGACATCGCCATCGCGTTCGACTCGGTCGGCGGAGAGCACAACGCGATGACCGCCAAGGAATACACCTGCTACTACGCCAAGGTGCAGGACCGCGATCTTCCGATGGCCGTCGAGGTCATCACCGACATGCTCACCTCCTCGCTGCTCGACCCGGCCGAGTTCGAGAACGAACGGGGCGTGATCCTCGAAGAGCTGTCGATGGCCGAGGACGACCCGTCAGACGTGGCGAACGAACGGTTCTTCGAAGCCGTCCTGGGCGAGCATCCGCTGGGCCGCCCGATCGGTGGCAGCCCGGAGACGATCCGCGCGGCTTCCCGTGAGGCCGTCTGGGAGCACTACCGGGCCAACTACCGGCCGCAGGACCTCGTCATCACCGCAGCCGGCGCCGTCGACCACGACCTGCTCGTCGCCGATGTCGAACGCGCCCTCAACGGCGCCGGATGGGATCTCAGCGTCGTCTCGACGCCGGTACCGCGCCGCGACTCCGCGCCGTCTGCGATCCGCCGCGGTCGCGCGATCGTCACGGTCGAGCGTCCCATCGAGCAGGCCAACCTGCTGGTCGGCGTGCCCGGCCTGGTCGCCAGCGACGAACGCAGGGTGACCATGAGCGTCCTCAACTCCATCCTCGGCGGTGGGATGTCGAGCCGCCTGTTCCAGGAGGTGCGGGAGAAGCGCGGCCTCGCCTACTCGGTCTACTCCTTCTCCGGCGCGTACTCCGACGCCGGCGTCTTCGGCCTGTACGCGGGTTGCGCGCCGTCGAAAGCGACCCAGGTCGCCGAACTGATGCTGTCCGAACTCAACGGGATGGCGTCGGGCGGAGTGACCGCAGACGAACTCAGGCGGGCGGTCGGCCAGCTCTCCGGGGGAGCGGCGCTCGCCCTCGAAGACTCCGACACCCGCATGTCACGTCTCGGCCGTTCCGAGATCACGCTGGGAGAGTTCGTCGACCTCGACGAGAGCCTCCGGCGACTCCACCTCGTCACGCGTGACGATGTACGCGACCTCGCAGCCGACCTCGCCTCCCGTGAGGTCTCGGTCGCCGCGGTCGGGAGCGTCGACGACGACATGTTCACCTCGCTGCTGTCATGATTCCCGCTGTGATGATTCCCGCTGGCCGATCCCACGAACCACCGAAAGGTTGACGGTGCCCCATTATCTCTACCTTGTTCGCCACGGCGAGCAACAGGACGCCGAACACGGTCTGCCCGACGGCCCGCTCTCCGCACGTGGCAAGCGTCAGGCCCACCTGATCGCCGAGCGGCTCGGGGGCATCCCGTTCACCTCCATGTACCACTCGCCGCTCAAGCGCGCGGCGGAGACGGCGGCGATCATGGCCGAGCGGATGCCCGCACTGACGCCCGAGCCGTCCAGCCTGCTCTTCGACTGCATCCCGTCGGGCCCCACGCCCGACATGCCGAAAGCGTTCGACTCGTTCTTCGGTGCGGTCACCCCGGCCGAGATCGAGGCGGGGCGCGCCCAGATGGATGACGCCGTGAACGAGTTCCTCACCCCGGCGCGCGCCGATCGGCACGACCTGCTCATCACGCACAACTTCGTGATCGGATGGTTCGTGCGCCAGGTCTTCGACGCACCGGACTGGCGGTGGCTCGGCCTCAATCAGGCGAACTGCGGTCTCACGATCATCCGTGTGCGTTCGGCGAAGCCGCCCGTGCTCGTCGTCCACAACGACCTGGGTCACCTGCCCGTCGAACTGCGCACCGGTCTTCCGGAGCTCCAGCCCGTCTGAGCCGGCGGGTCTGAGCGAGCTCAGAGGACCTTGCGGAACCAGTCGGTCGCGTTGGGGTTGTCGTTGTAAGGCTCGATCCGTTCGTACCCGCTCGACCGGTAGAGGCCGCCCGCCGCCTCCAGACTGGAGTTCGTGTCGAGAACGACCTCGGTCGCTCCGAAACCGCGTGCGCGATCCTCGAGTTCGTCGAGGATCGCGCGTCCGAGGCCGAGGCCGCGATGGGCCGGCTCGACCCAGAGATGTTTGATCTCGTACCGAACCACCGGATGCGTGCCTGCAGGCGCGCCGACAGCATCGGCCTGCCTCTCCGGGTAGAGGCTGCGCACGCCGCCGCATCCTGCCGGGTTGTCGTCCTCATCGTGGGCGATGAGGAACACGCCTGCGGGTGGAATGAACTGCTCAGGATCGGGGAAAGTCGTGCGGTAGGCGCCGAGTTGCGGGGGGAAGCCCGCAGCGCGTTCAGCGAAGTAGGCGGCGAGCATCCTGTGTGCGGTCGGGTCGGTGACGGGGACGTCGGCGAATGACACCATCCCCCCAGCCTAAAGTGATCGCCCGCGCGATCATCTACATTGGACAGGTGACTATTCGCGTGGCCGTCGCTGGTGCGACCGGAAAGCTCGGTTCCGTCGCCGTCCGGCTGATCGAGTCGGCCGACGACCTCGAGTTGTTCGCTGCGCTCGATTCGAAGTCGCCGCTCGAGTCGATGATCGGCGCCGACGTACTGGTCGACATGACGCTTCCGGCGGTCAGCCCCGGTATCGTCCATTTCGCCGTCGACAACGGCATCAACGTGCTCGTCGGCACCTCGGGATGGGCGGCCGACCGCATCGTCGACCTCGAGCGCCGGGTCGCCGAGCGAGATGGCGTCGGTGCCGTCGTCGTTCCGAACTTCTCGCTCGGGTCCGCTCTGGGCACGGCGTTCGCCGCCGTCGCCGCGCGCTTCTTCGACTCGATCGAGATCATCGAGACGCATGGGCCCAGCAAGGTCGACTCGCCGTCCGGCACGGCCGTGCGCACCGCCGAGCTGATCGGCGCGGCGCGTGCGTCCAGAGGGCCCGTGGATGCCCCGCGCACCGACCAGCGAGCCCGCGGCCAGCAGGTTGCGAGCGTCCCGATCCACAGCCTGCGCATGCGCGGGGTCGTCGCGCGCCAGGAGGTCGTCCTCGGTGGCGACGGTGAGACCCTGACGATCCTGCATGACACGGTCGGATCGAGCGCCTACGAGGCAGGCATCCTGCTGGGCATCCGTGCTGCTGCGGCAGCTCGCGGCGTGACCGTCGGCCTCGACAAGCTCATCGATCTCGGAATCGCCGAGCCCGCCGGGGACGTTCCCGAACCCACCGTGCGCGAAACCTCGTGAAGAACCGCGTCGCCGCCATCCTGATGGCGGTCCTGCTGCTGCTTTACCTGGTCCTGGTCTTCCAGCGCGCGGTCCTCTTCATCGAGACGGGCCAGCCGATCGCTATCGCCATGGGCGTCGTCCTTTTCGTGCTGCCCGTGATCGCAGCGTGGGCGATCGGCCGCGAACTGCTGTTCGGTGCGCGAACGGAGAAGCTCGTGCGCATCCTGGACGGGGAGGGCGGCCTGCCGGTGGACGACCTTCCGCACCGCGCGAGCGGCCGCCCGATCCGCGACGCCGCCGACCAGGAGTTTCCGCAGTACAAGGCCGAGGTCGAAGCCGAGCCGGCCAGCTGGCGCGCCTGGTTCCGGCTCGGGCTGGCGTACGACGCGTCCGGGGATCGCCGCCGGGCGCGCGCAGCGCTTCGGGAGTCGATCCGGCTGTACCGCGAAGCCGAGCGCCGGGCGGCGTAGCGGGGTGGCCTAGCCGGGCGGCTCAGCTCGCAGAGGCCGCCGGCACGCGGGCCAGCAGTCGAGCGATCGCGTCGCGCGCCGTTGCATCGGCGAATTGGAAGCCGTCGCCGAGCAGCTTCTCCGGCACGACCTTCTGGCTGGTGAGCAGCAGGTCGTGTCCGGCGTCGCGCAGCGTCAGGTCGATCACCTTCTCGGGCAGCGGCAACCCGTACGGGCGGTGCACCTGCGTCGCCAGCTCGCGCAGGAACGCGGCCGCGGTCGCCGGCGTCGGCCCGGCGAGGTTCACCGGACCGTCGAGCTCGGAGTCGAGCAGGTGGATGATCGCCTCGATCTCGTCGTGCAGGCTGATCCACGGCCAGTGCTGGCCCCCGGTGCCGATCGGCCCCGCGAGCCCGAGCCGCGCCAGGGGGAGGAGCGGCTTCATCGCGCCCCCGCGCCCGACGACGACGCCACTCCGGGCGGTCACGACCCTGGTCTCCTCCGGAGCGAGATGTGCCGCTGCCTCCCACGCCTCGACGACATCGGCGAGGAACCCGGAGCCCCGTGACGACTTCTCGGTGAGCCGCACACCGGGCCGGTCGCCGTAGTAGCCGACCGCGGATGCGCTGACGAACACCTTCGGTCCGTGCGACGCCATCCGCATCGCGTCGGTCAGCGTCTGGGTCGCGCTGATGCGCGAGTCGAGGATCTGCTTCTTGTAGCGTCGCGTCCACGGCAGGTGGCTGAGGGAGGCGCCGGAGAGGCCGATCACCGCATCCACCCGCTCCATCAACGTGAAGTCGATGATGCGCGCCGCCGGCGCCCAGTGGAACTCGCTGTCGCTGCGCGGGTCGTGCCGCACGAGCCGGAGCACGGTGTGCCCGCCCTCGGTCAGTCGCCGGCAGAGTGCAGCGCCGATCATCCCCGAGGCGCCGGCTACGAGAACCTGCATCGCCGGCTCAGGCGAGGTCGGCTTCGATCGTGATCGGGATGCCCACGAGTGCCCGGGAGACCGGGCACGTCGACTTGGCTTCCTCGGCGAGGCGCTGGAAGTCCTCTTCGCCGATCCCGGGGACCTTCGCGTTGACGAGCAGGTGGCTTCCGGTGATCCCGGATGCGGGGTCGAACGTTACCGCCGCCGTCACCTGGATGCTCTCCGGCGCCGTGCCGAACGAGGCCAGGATGTTCGAGAACGCCATGGCGAAGCAGGCGGAATGCGCAGCGCCGAGAAGCTCCTCGGGGTTGGTGATGCCCTCGCGGCCCTCGGATCGTGCAGCCCAGCTGACCGGGAACTCGGCGGCGCGAGACGAATCCAGGGTGAGAGTGCCCGAACCGGACTTCAGGTCACCGTTCCAAACGGTCGTCGATTCGCTCGTGAGCGCCATGGGGGATCCTCCTCAGGATTGCCGGCAGATGGTTTCCCAGCCTATCGACGGAGTGGTTCCTCGTCGGAGGGATGCAGGCGATTACCAGCCTGCGGTCACGCGGCGTCTGTGTGCGCCCGGCGGATCACGCCTGCGCGGACCAGCAGCAGGTAGATCTGGCAGCCGAGGCAGTAGCCGAACACCGCGTTGAGGAACGCCGCGACGAAGGCGAGAGCGGCCGCCACCACGACGGCATACGGGACACCGAACAGCGCGAGCACGAGCCCGAGGGCGGTGATCACGAAGCCGACCCCCTGCGCGAACGTCGGCGGCGCCGGGTCCTCGCGTTCGGCGGGAGGACCGAGCCTGGGTCGCACGAACGCCCGGAACAGCACCCCGTACGGGTGCAGCTGGATGCCGGCGAAAGCACCCCAGGCGAACAGGAGCGAGACGACCAGGAGCACGACGAACGCGGCGATGTCGAGTCCGGCGAGCCCCAGGAAGATCGTGACGAGGAGGAGCACGGCGGTGATTCCCGCGCCGAAGCGAGGGCTCCGTGGGTCGATCCCGGCGTCAGGCTGTTGTGGCATGAGCTCTCCCGATGAGGTCGTCGAGTGCGGCGCGAAGATCCTCGCGCCGTGGCGCCCCGCCGATGCGGGCGCGGACGACGCCCGATCCGTCGACGAGGAACGTTGTGGGGGTCTGGAGGATGTTGTACTCACGCGCGAGCTCCGGACGCGCGGTGAGGTCGATCTCGACGTGCGCGACGCCATCGCGCTCCGCGCTCAGTTCGCCGAGGACGACCGCGGTGCTGCGGCACGGTGCGCAGAACTCCGTCGAGAACTGGAGGAGGGTCGCCGCCGCTCCGAACGGATGCGGTGAGTCCAGTCCCTCGGCCGTCACCACAGTGTGCGCATCCGTGCGTTCGAGCACCCGGCCCGTCCGCGACCGCCAGAGCAGGCCGATCACCGTGCTGACGGCGACGAGGCCGAGCACGATGGCGAGGGAGGCGAGCCCGTTCATGGTGTCGCCGACACTACGCGCGCGACGGGGCCTCCGTGCCGAGTGTGACGTGGCGTTACGCGCACGTCGCTCCTGCCCCTGGTGCCCGGGCCGGATAGTGTTGGCGGGTGCCCGAGATCGAGTTCCGTTCCGAGATGACCGTGGAGCTCGTGCGCTCGAGCGCCCACGACTCCGACGTGCTGTTCGCGGCCCGCGTCTCGACGCAGGGCGAACAGACCCTGGAGCAGAGCAGGCTCGACGGCAGCGAGACCGACACCGACATCGCGCGCGACCGTGGCCTGATCAACTACCTCATGCGCGACCGTCACGGTTCGCCGTTCGAGCACAACTCGATGACGTTCTACGTGCAGGCCCCGATCTTCGTCTTCCGCGAGTTCATGCGCCATCGGATCGCGTCGTACAACGAGGAGTCGGGGCGGTACCGCGAGCTGCGGCCCGTCTTCTACGTGCCGGACGCCGACCGGCGCCTCGTCCAGACCGGCAAACCGGGCGCCTACGAATTCTCTCCGGGCTCGGCCGAGCAGTCCGCTCTGGTCGAGCAGCAGACGATGACGGCATCCCGGCTCGCGTTCGAGGCCTACCAGCGGATGCTCGAAGCCGGTGTCGCGCGCGAGGTCGCCCGGATCGTGCTGCCGCTGAACATCTACTCCTCCATGTACGTCACGATGAATGCCCGTTCGCTGATGAACTTCCTCTCGCTGCGCACCCGGCGGCCCGAGTCGCATTTCCCGTCGTTCCCGCAGCGCGAGATCGAGATGTGCGCGGAGCAGATGGAGGCGCTGTGGGCCCGGCTGATGCCGCTCACCCATGCGGCATTCGAGGCGAATGGGCGAGTCGCCCCCTGACCGTTCCGCGCGCTGTTCCGATCACCCCGAGGCGATAGCCTGTACAACATGTCTGACTCTGCGAATCCGTTCGGCCAGGTCCTGGTCGCCCTGGTCACGCCGTTCACCGCCGACGGCGAGGTCGACTGGGCCGGGGTCGAGAAGCACATGGACGACGTCATCAATGACGGCGCCGACGGCATCGTCGTCACCGGGACCACCGGTGAGACGTCGACACTGACCGACCCGGAGAAGCTGCGGCTCGTCGAGGTCGGAAAGGCGGTCTCCGCAGGCCGGGCGAAAATCATCACCGGCGGGGGGTCCAACGAGACCGCGCACGCCATCCAGCTCTACCAGCAGAGCGAGAAGGCGGGCGCCGACGGCGTCATGATCGTGACCCCGTACTACAACAAGCCGACCCAGGCCGGCATCCTGACGCATTTCCGCATGATCGCCGACGCGACCGATCTTCCCGTCATCCTGTACGACATCCCGGGACGCACCGGTGTTCCCATCAAATACGAGACGATCCTGCGCGCCGCCAAGCACCCGAACATCCTCGCGATCAAGGATGCGAAGGGCGACTTCAGCGAGGTCAGCCGCGTACTCAACCAGACCGACCTCCTGTATTTCTCCGGCGACGACGCAAACGTGCTCCCGCACCTGTCGATCGGCGCGTCCGGGCTGATCGGCGTGACGGCGAACATCGCGGCCAGGCCGTACCGCCAGATCGTGGATGCGGTCAACGCCGGCGACCTCGCCACCGCAACCGCAGCGCACCGGAAACTCGAACCCCTGGTCCGGGCCGTGATGACCCACGTCCCCGGCACGGTCGCGGCGAAGTACATCCTCCACGGGCTCGGCCGGATCGGCAGCCCGCGGGTCCGCCTGCCCCTCGTCGGCCCCGAGGAGTGGGAGGCCGCCCAGATCGAGGACGAGATCGACCTCGTCACCGACATCCCCGGCGTCGACTTCCGCAACTTCCGGCCCGACCGCAACGCCGCGGCCGGTGGAGCACTCCCACGAATCGCCGGCACAACACGTTAGGTCCTGGCCACTGCCCGGACCGCACCACCAGGAGCGCTTCGCGCCCGCACAACACCTAGGAGGGCACATGCCCAACCTCGTCTCCGACCCGCCCGCACTCGAACCGGGCACCCTCAGGATCATCCCCACCGGTGGGCTGGGCGAGATCGGCCGCAACATGACGGTCTTCGAGTTCGACGGCAAGATCCTCATCGTCGACTGCGGCGTGCTGTTCCCTGAGGAGAACCAGCCCGGCGTCGACCTGATCCTCCCCGATTTCGCGCCCATCCGTGACCGGCTCGACGACATCGTCGGCGTCGTGCTCACCCACGGTCACGAGGACCACATCGGCGCGGTGCCGTACCTCCTCCGCCTGCGCGCGGACATTCCGCTGATCGGGTCGGGGCTCACGCTGGCCTTCGTGGAGGCGAAGCTCAAGGAGCACCGCATCCAGCCGTACACCCTGACCGTGAGGGAGGGCGAGCACGAACAGCTCGGCCCGTTCTCGCTCGAGTTCGTGGCCGTCAACCACTCGATTCCGGATGCGCTCGCCGTGGCCATCACCACAGACGCCGGAGTCGTCCTGCACACGGGCGACTTCAAGATGGACCAGCTCCCTCTCGACGACCGCATCACCGACCTGCGTGCGTTCGCTCGCCTCGGTGAGAAGGGCGTCGACCTCTTCATGGCGGACTCGACCAACGCCGACGTCCCGGGGTTCACGCCGCTCGAGCGTTCGATCGGGCCGGTGCTCGACAACGTCATCGCCCGCGCGCCGAGGCGCGTCATCGTCGCGAGCTTCTCGAGCCACGTGCACCGGGTGCAGCAGGTGCTCGATGCTGCGGAAGAGAACGGAAGGCGTGTGGCCTTCCTCGGCCGCTCCATGGTGCGCAACATGGGCATCGCCGCCGACCTCGGCTACCTGAAGGTGCCCGAGGGCGTGCTCATCGACTACAAGAAGGCGGCCGACCTGCCGGACGACCGCATCGTCTACATGTCGACGGGTTCGCAGGGCGAGCCGATGGCTGTGCTCGCACGGATGGCCAACCTCGACCACCAGATCGAGATCGGGCCCGGTGACACGGTCATCCTCGCTTCGAGCCTGATCCCCGGCAACGAGAACGCCGTCTACCGCGTGATCGACGGCCTCACGAAGCTCGGCGCGAGCGTGGTGCACAAGGGCAACGCGAAGGTGCACGTCTCCGGGCACGCCGCGGCGGGGGAGCTGCTCTACTGCTACAACATCGTGAAGCCGAAGAATGTCATGCCGGTCCACGGCGAATACCGCCACCTCGTGGCCAACGCTGCTCTCGCGATGGACACCGGCGTGCCGGTGGAGAACACGATCATCGCCGAAGACGGCACCGTCATCGACCTGCGTGACGGGGTCGCACGCGTGGTCGGCCAGCTCGACGTCGGCTACGTCTACGTCGATGGCTCGAGCGTCGGCGAGATCACGGATGCGGACCTCAAGGACCGCAGGATCCTCGGCGAAGAAGGATTCATCTCGATCATCGTCGTTGTCGACGCGGCCAGCGGCCGCATCATCACCGGCCCCGAGATCCACGCCAAGGGTTTCGCCGAAGACGACGCCGTCTTCGACGACGTGAAGCCGAAGATCGCCGCAGCCCTCGCGGATGCGGCCCACAACGGCGTCCGCGACTCGCGCGCTCTCAGCCAGGTCGTGCGCCGCACGGTCGGTCGCTGGGTGAACACGAGCTACCGCCGCCGCCCGATGATCGTGCCGTTGGTGATCGAGGCGTAAGCCTCGACCACCAGCAAGCACCGCATCGAGGCGTAGCCTCGACCACCACCCCACCATCCCGCTCGCCGCACTACTTGCTCCCGAGCGCACGCGTACGTACACGTGCGCCCGGGACTAATTAGTGCGGCGACGGGATTGTGACGATCTTCGACGACGAAATAGGCCGGAAACACTCGGCGAGTACGCTCCCGCTATGGGAGGGTTCGAGATCCGCAATGCGACCCCGGCAGATGCCCGTTTCATGGGCGACATGCTGGTCGAGGCCGCGAACTGGAACGTGACCCGCGCTCGCCCGCGTGTCGCGATCCTCGATGATCCGAACGTGTCCCGTTATATCGCCGGCTGGCGACGCCCCGGCGACTTCGGCTCGGTCGCAATCGATTCCCATGGCATTCCGATCGGCGCGTGCTGGGGTCGACTGTTCCCCCCGAACGCGCCCGGCTACGGTTTCGTCGCCGTCGGGGTCCCTGAGCTGACGCTCGGTGTGAATCCGCAGTGGCGTGCGCAGGGCATCGGACGCGCCCTGCTCAAGGCGATCACCAGGCAGGCGCGCGCCGCCGGGCATTCCCGGCTCAGCCTGAGCGTGGAGCGGGCGAATTTCGCCCACCGTCTCTATGTGAGCGAGGGCTACATAACGGTCGAGTCCGGTGAATCCTCGGACACGATGGTCGCCACCCTCCGCTGACCTGCGGAGTGACACCCCGCGCCCTTCCGACGCAATGACGGCGGCTCGAAGTACCGTGTTCGCATGGCTACGAGCACCAAGTCGACTTCTCGCGCCCGCAACACCCCCGCGCGCGGCGGTTCGGCGGCGCGCAAGCCTGCCGCGAACACCGCTGCACAGAAGACGGTGAAGTATCCCTCGGCCGAGCCGAAGCCCGGTCTTCTCGTGCGGTTGTGGATGGCGCTCGCACATATGGTCGGGGGAGCCTTCCGGGCGCTCGGCCCTGAGAAGTTCGCCAAGGAGGAGCGCCGTGACGGCATCCCCTTCTTCCTTTTCCTCCTCGCGATCGCAGGCGCGATCGTCGAGTGGTTCCTGATCGACAACACGGTGGCGCAGACGCTCGAGGTCTGGACGTTCGGCGGCCTCTTCGGCCGGGTCGCCTACGCCCTTCCCGTGGTCATGGTCCTGTTCGCGGCCTGGCTGTTCCGGCATCCCAGTTCGGTCCACGACAACACGCGCATCGGCATCGGGCTCGGCATCCTGCTCGTCTCGATCTCGGGGCTGTGCCATGTGTTCAGTGCGCATCCGGTGCCGTCCGACGGCATCGCGGAGCTGGCGACCGCGGGCGGTGTACTCGGGTGGCTCCTGGCCTGGCCGCTGACAGCCCTGCTCACATCCGTCGGTGCGGGGATCGTCATCGGTCTCCTGCTGGTGCTCAGCCTCTTCATCATCACGAAGACACCGCCCAACAAGGTCGGGGCGCGCATCCGCGAGCTGTACGCCTACCTTTTCGGCGCGCAACTGCCGACGGAAGAGGAGCGGAAGGCCGCGAAGGAGGCGAAGACCCAGCAGGTCGAGCTCGACGGTGTCGACGAGCCGGTCGACGAGGCGAACCTTCCCTGGTGGCGACGCAACAAGTCCCAGCGTGAAGACGATCCCGCCTTCGACAGCCCGGTCATCGCCGAAGACTTCACGGCCCTTCTCGGCACGCCGGCGAAGGCGGGAAACGGCGAGTTCGCGTCGGCGATCGAGCCGGATCCCGCGTCCGACCATTACGGTACCGAGGTGCTCGACGAGTTGCGCCATGCGGAAGACGCGGTCAAGCGGTTCACGGGCGAGGTCGCGGCTGCCGGCCAGCATCCGACCGGTCTGCGACCCGACGGCGCGACAGAGGTGCTCCCCGGGTTCTCCACGGATGCGCAGGCCGACTTCGACGAGGTGGCCGCGGGAGCCGCGAAGCCGCTGGTCCCGGTGCCGCCCGCGCCCTACCGGCTTCCCGCCCCGACCATCCTGTCGGCGGGCTCGCCCGCGAAGACACGGTCGGCCGCCAACGACGAGGTGGTCAAGTCGATCACCGAAGTGCTCGACCAGTTCCAGGTGGATGCGAAAGTCACCGGCTTCTCGCGCGGCCCGACCGTCACCCAGTACGAGATCGAACTCGGGCCGGGCGTCAAGGTCGAACGTGTGACCGCCCTCAGCAAGAACCTCTCGTACTCGGTCGCCAGCAACGAGGTGCGGATCCTCTCGCCGATCCCGGGCAAGAGCGCGATCGGTGTCGAGATCCCGAACAGCGACCGCGAGATCGTGTCGCTCGGTGACGTGCTCCGCTCGGCTGCTGCGACGAAGAGCGTGCACCCGATGACGATCGGCGTCGGCAAAGATGTGGGCGGAGGCTACATCGTCGCGAACCTGGCGAAGATGCCCCACCTGCTCGTGGCGGGCTCGACCGGTTCCGGCAAGTCGAGCTTCGTCAACTCGATGATCACCAGCCTGCTGATGCGCGCGAAACCCGCCGACGTGCGGATGGTCCTCATCGACCCCAAGCGCGTCGAGCTGACGATCTACGCCGGCGTCCCGCACCTCATCACGCCCATCATCACCAACCCCAAGAAAGCGGCGGAAGCGCTGCAGTGGGTCGTCAAAGAGATGGACATGCGATACGACGACCTGGCGAGCTTCGGCTATCGCCATATCGACGACTTCAACAAGGCGGTCGTCAACGACGAGATCGTGCTCCCGGCCGGAAGCGAGCGCAAGCTCAAGCCGTATCCGTACCTGCTGGTCGTCGTCGACGAGCTCGCCGACCTGATGATGGTCGCTCCGCGTGATGTCGAGGACTCGATCGTGCGCATCACCCAGCTGGCGCGCGCATCCGGAATCCACCTGGTGCTCGCCACCCAGCGCCCGTCCGTCGACGTCGTCACCGGCCTCATCAAGGCGAATGTGCCGTCCCGGCTCGCGTTCGCGGTCACGAGCGTCACGGACTCGCGGGTCATCCTCGACCAGCCTGGCGCCGACAAGCTGATCGGCCAGGGCGACGGCCTCTTCCTGCCCATGGGCGCCTCGAAGGCGGTGCGTGTCCAGGGGGCCTGGGTCAGCGAGTCGGAGATCCAGAAGGTCGTCGACCACGTCACGCGCCAGGCGCGCCCGGAGTACCGGCAGGATGTCGCTGCCGTGGCCGAGAAGAAGCAGATCGACTCCGACATCGGCGACGACCTCGAACTGCTCCTCGCGGCCGCAGAGCTCGTCGTGTCGACCCAGTTCGGCTCGACCTCGATGCTGCAGCGCAAGCTCCGGGTGGGCTTCGCGAAAGCCGGACGCCTGATGGACCTGCTCGAATCGCGCGAGATCGTCGGTCCGTCGGAGGGCTCGAAGGCCCGCGACGTGCTCGTGACAGCGGAGCAGCTGCCGTCGGTGCTGGCGAGGCTGCGCGGCGAAGAACCCCCAGGTGGCAGCTCGGCCGCAGAGCAGGCGCGCCCGTCGACGCTGCCGTCCCCGTCCGCGGACGATGACGACCAGTACGCGGGCGACCCTGTAGCGCGCATGACCGAGGGCTATCCTGAGGTGGAGGGCGACTCGAACGAGGACGCCTGGCAGCTGACCGACAGGGAGTAGACCGATGTCGGTGCCCGACAACCCTCCGCCTGCGGCGGCGGGGGGCCAACCGCTCCGTGCCCCGAGCAACTGGAACCTGCCGAACATCATCACCGTCGTTCGCATCCTGCTCGCGCCGCTGTTCGTGTGGATGCTCCTGGCCGACGACGGCAAGGACGGCTGGCTCCGCTGGGCGGCAGCCGCGCTCTTCATCCTGGCGATCGCGACGGACGGCGTCGACGGCGCCATCGCACGGCGGCGCAACCTCGTCACAGAGCTGGGGAAACTCCTCGACCCGATCGCCGACAAGGTGCTCACCGGGGGTGCGCTCATAGCCCTCTCGATCCTCGGCGAGCTGCCCTGGTGGGTGACGATCGTCATCCTCGTGCGCGAGGTGGGGATCACGATCTACCGGTTCGTCGTCATCCGGCAGGGTGTGATCGCGGCTTCACGTGGGGGCAAGATCAAGACGATCGTCCAGTCGGTCGCGATCTCGTTCGCCCTCGTCCCGCTGTGGACGGTGTTCGGCGACTGGATCTACTGGGTCAACGGCATCCTCATGACCGCTGCGGTCATCCTGACCGTTGTCACCGGGATCGACTATCTCTGGCAGGCGTGGAAAGGCCGGAAGGCGCGTCGTGCCTGACCGGGTCGACGCTCCCGGCCTCACCG
The DNA here is from genome assembly GCF_010686705.1 of Leifsonia tongyongensis. Classification (GTDB taxonomy): domain Bacteria; phylum Actinomycetota; class Actinomycetes; order Actinomycetales; family Microbacteriaceae; genus Diaminobutyricibacter; species Diaminobutyricibacter tongyongensis. The sequence goes on from NZ_JAAGWY010000004.1 coordinate 277,279, forward strand.
AGCGCGTGATCGGCGAACTGATCGAGCGCTCCCTCACGATCGTCGCCGCGGAGTCGCTCACGGGCGGCGAACTCGTCGCCGAGCTCACGCGCGTGGCGGGGGCATCCGCCACCGTCCTCGGGGGAGCGGTGGTCTATGCAACGGCCCTCAAGCATTCACTGCTCGGCGTCGACCAGGGACTGCTGGATGCGCACGGTCCGGTTCACCCGGAGGTGGCCCTGCAGCTCGCGCGAGGGGTACGGGAGCGCCTGGCCGTCGAGGGTCGGGCGGCCGACGTGGGACTGTCGACGACCGGAGTGGCCGGGCCGGACGGCCAGGGCGGACGATCGCCGGGAACGGTCTTCGTCGGCGTCTCGGTCGGTGCGCGCACGAGAGTGGTCGAGCTCGCGCTGTCGGGGTCGCGGGCGGAGATCCGCCGGCAGACGGTGACGAGGGCGATCGAGGAGCTCGCGAAGGAGCTCGGGATCAGCCTCATGTAACAGGCGGGAATACCCCCTGTTTCGGGTCTGTTACATGTGACAGATTCACAAGAAAACTCCAGTCGCCGTCGATATCGTTGAGCAATGGATGCGTGTAGTGTTGGGCATCCGGATCTATCGTCCGACGTGGTGGCAGGGTTGAAAAGGAGGCTCCAATGATTCTTGTACGTCAGGAAATCGGCGACGTGCTCAGGGACTTCCGCCTGCAGAAGGGGCGCACGCTGCGGCAGGTCGCCAGCAAGGCGAGCGTCGCACTCGGATATTTGAGCGAGGTCGAGCGGGGCCAGAAGGAGGCGTCGAGCGAGATCCTCGCCTCGGTGGCCGACGCGCTGGACACACCGATCTCGGTGATCATGCGCGAGGTGGGAGATCGCCTTGCGGTGCTCGAAGGCATCGAGCCCATCATCCCCGACACGATCCCCGACGAGTTCGTCGCGGCTATGGACGCCGATCTCGTCACACGCTGATTCGATTCTCTTCATCGGACGCCCCGGGAGACCGGGGCGTCCGTCATGTCCGCGGTAACTCTTAAGGTGGTCCCATGAAGTTGAGCGAGTTCCAGCGCGCCGTCGCTGACGAGTTCGGAGTCGAGTACGGGCGCGCGCTCACACACGACCTGGTGCTGGGCGAACTCGGAGGGCGCACGGCCGTCGAGGCGCTCGCGGGCGGCATTCCGGCCCGGGAGGTCTGGCTCGCGCTGTGCCGCGAGACGGACGTGCCGAAGGCGCACTGGTTCGGGGCGGGAAGGCCCGCGCCGAAGCCCTGAGGCTCCTGACACGCCGTCGAATCTCTCGAAGGTATGTTCGGATCTTGATAGGCTCCTTCACAACGGCAATCGAAAACGGGTTGTCCACAACCTGGCCCGTCGACGCGTGAGTGTCGGTGCCCACGCGTACAGTCGAACTCGTTAGCGAAGCCCAGAAGGAGAGACCGAAATGCCATCACCCGCCGATCGTGAGAAGGCCCTCGAGACTGCGCTCGCGCAGATCGACCGTCAGTTTGGCAAAGGCTCCGTCATGCGCCTGGGCAGCGACGAGCGCGCTCCCGTCGAGGTCGTGCCCACCGGGTCGATCGCACTCGATGTCGCGCTCGGCATCGGCGGCCTCCCGCGTGGCCGCATCGTCGAGATCTACGGTCCGGAGTCGTCAGGTAAGACGACCCTGACCCTCCACGCGATCGCCAATGCGCAGAAGGCGGGCGGCATCGCGGCTTTCATCGACGCCGAGCACGCGCTCGACCCCGAATACGCCCGCAAGCTCGGCGTCGACATCGACGCCCTCCTGGTCTCCCAGCCCGACACGGGTGAGCAGGCCCTCGAGATCGCCGACATGCTCGTGCGAAGCGGCTCCATCGACCTGATCGTCATCGACTCGGTCGCGGCCCTGGTGCCCCGTGCTGAGATCGAAGGCGAGATGGGAGACTCGCACGTCGGCCTTCAGGCCCGACTCATGTCGCAGGCGCTCCGCAAGCTGACCGGCGGTCTCAGCCAGACCAACACCACGATGATCTTCATCAACCAGCTCCGCGAGAAGATCGGTGTCTTCTTCGGCAGCCCCGAGACCACCGCAGGCGGCAAGGCGCTGAAGTTCTATGCGTCCGTGCGCCTCGACATCCGTCGCATCGAGACCCTGAAAGACGGGACGGAGGCGGTCGGAAACCGCACGCGCGTCAAGGTCGTCAAGAACAAGATGGCGCCGCCGTTCAAGCAGGCCGAGTTCGACATCCTGTACGGCGTCGGGATCTCCCGCGAAGGCAGCCTGATCGACTTCGGTGTCGATCACGGCATCGTCAAGAAGTCGGGTGCGTGGTACACGTACGAGGGCGACCAGCTCGGCCAGGGTAAAGAGAACTCGCGCAACTTCCTCATCTCCAACCCCGATATCGCCGAGGAGATCGAGACGAAGATCAAGATCAAGCTGGGAATCATGGCCGACCCGAACGCGGTAGCAGAGCCGGCTTCGAACGTCGGGTCCATCGAGGAGAAGCTCCAGGCCCGCAAGGGAGCGTGACCGGCATGGTGCGCTTCCCGCCATCGTCGGATTCCGAGGACAGCGAGCACGTCGCACCGGTGGTCTTCCTGCAGCGGCGTCCGGCACGCGAGCGTGTGGCGTTCACGCGGTTCGACGACCCCGACGGCGACGCGAGTTTCGGCGGCACCCTGGATGAGAACGGCGAATTCGTGCCCAAGGAAGAGCCCGGCGCAGCTCGCCGTGCACGCGTGACGACCATCAGCGGCTCGGACCTGTCCGACGCCGAACTCGAGGATGAGCACGCGCAGAAGGATGCTGAGCAGAAGGCCCGGGACCGTGCGGCGAAACTGTCGCTCGACCAGCTCGCGCGGCGGGGGATGTCGCGGTGGGAGCTGGAGCAGGTCCTGAAGAAGCGCGAGATCGACGACGAGACGATCAGGATTCAGCTCAATCGGCTCGAAGACGTCGGGCTGCTCGACGATCATGCGCTCGCTACCTACCTGGTCTCGACGCTTCAGGAGCGTAAGGGGCTCGGCAGCGCGGGCATCAAGCAGGAGCTCAAGCGCAAGCACATCCCCGAGTACGACATCGAGTCGGCGCTGGCCGAACTGCACGACGAAGAGGAAGAGGCGCGGGCCATCGAGCTCGCGATGAAGCGGATCCGGCAGCTCTCGACCTATGACGACGACGTGGTCAGGCGGCGTGTGCACGCCTTCCTCGCGCGCAAAGGCTACGACGGTCACACGATCAACTCGGCGATCAGTGTCGCCATGGCGAAGCACAAGGGATTCGGGGTGCGGTTCGAATGACCCACGACGACGCTGCCGGAAGGTGCAGGGCCCGGTGGTTGCCCGGGTCGGCGCAGGCCTGCGCTCGACCGTAAACTAGTCGCATCATGAGCACCATCACCGAAGCGCGCACTGTGATCCTGCCGTCAGACGCTGCAGTAGACGAGACCGGTCGAGCCCGCACCTATGAAGTGCGCACCTACGGGTGCCAGATGAACGTCCACGACTCCGAGAGACTCAGTGGTTCGCTCGAAGCCGCAGGCTACGTCCCCGCGAACGGCGAAGAAGCCGACATCGTCGTCATCAATACCTGCGCCGTGCGTGAGAACGCGGACAACAAGCTCTACGGCAACCTGGGACACCTCGCGTCGGTGAAGAAGCGGCACGCCGGCATGCAGATCGCCGTCGGCGGGTGCCTCGCCCAGAAGGACAAGAACGTCATCCTCGAGAAAGCCCCGTGGGTCGACGTCGTCTTCGGCACCCACAACATGGGCTCGCTCCCGAGCCTGCTCGAGCGGGCGCGCCACAATGAGGCCGCCGAGATCGAGATCCTCGAAGCGCTCGAGACCTTCCCCTCGACCCTTCCCACCAAACGTGACTCCAGCTACAGCGGCTGGGTGTCCATCTCCGTGGGCTGCAACAACACGTGCACGTTCTGCATCGTGCCGTCGCTGCGCGGCAAAGAGAAGGACCGCCGGCCGGGGGAGATCCTGGCCGAGATCCAGGCGCTCGTCGACGACGGAGCGATCGAAGTCACCCTTCTCGGCCAGAACGTCAACTCGTACGGGGTCGAGTTCGGCGATCGCCAGGCGTTCGGCAAACTCCTGCGGGCGGCGGGGCAGATCGACGGCCTGGAGCGCATCCGGTTCACGAGCCCGCATCCCGCCGCGTTCACCGACGACGTGATCGACGCCATGGCCGAGACCCCGGCGGTCATGCCGCAGCTCCACATGCCGCTCCAGTCGGGCTCGGACCGCATCCTCAAGGCCATGCGCCGCTCCTACCGCTCCGAGAAGTTCCTCGGCATCCTCGACAGGGTCAGGGCGAAACTGCCGGATGCGGCCATCAGCACCGACATCATCGTCGGATTCCCCGGCGAGACGGAAGACGACTTCCAGGAGACCCTGCGCGTCGTCGAAGCCGCACGGTTCGCCTCCGCCTTCACCTTCCAGTACTCGATCCGCCCCGGCACCCCGGCTGCGACGATGGCCGACCAGGTGCCGAAGGAGATCGTGCAGGACCGCTACGACCGGCTCATCGCGCTCCAGGAACGCATCTCCCTCGAAGAGAACCAGAACGTCGTCGGCCGCACGGTCGAGCTGCTGGTGGCGAACGGCGAAGGGCGCAAAGACGCCGACACTCATCGCCTGAGCGGCCGCGCCCGGGACAGCCGACTCGTGCACTTCGAGGTTCCCGCCGGGTCCGAGGTCCCACGTCCCGGTGACGTGGTCACGGTCACGGTCACCCACGCCGCACCCTTCCACCTCATCGCGGATGCACCCGACGGCGCCCCGCTGACGATCCGTCGCACGCGAGCCGGCGACGCCTGGGATCGTGCAGAGGCCGATTCGTGTGCTGTACCGGCGCACGGGTCGTCGGGCAGCGCTGCGCAGGGGAGAGTGTCGCTCGGGCTCCCGACCATCCGCACGGTCGAGCCGCTGACGGTGCCGGGCGTCGGCACGATGCCCATCTACGATGCGTCGGATGGCGAGCGCTGACCTGCAGCCGGCCGATCCGGCGGCCGACGGCGCGCATCCGCTGATCGTCGTCGTCGGGCCAACCGGAACCGGCAAGACCGACCTCTCCCTCGCCCTGGCGGCGCGTTTCCGCGATGCGGGCCGAGCCGCAGAGGTCGTCAATGCCGATGCGATGCAGTTCTATCGCGGCATGGACATCGGCACGGCGAAACTCCCGCCCGACGAATGGCGGGGGATCCCGCACCACCTCATCGACATCCTCGACGTCACCGACGAAGCCACCGTCGCCCGCTACCAGCCACTGGCCCGCACGGTGATCCAGGAGATCACGCAGCGCGGGGCGGTGCCCATCCTCGTCGGCGGTTCCGGGCTCTACGTGTCGAGCGTCATCTACGACCTCCGGTTCCCTGGCACGGATGCGGTCATCCGCGAACGCCTCGAGCGCGAGCTCGAGCAGAACGGGCCCGGTTCGATGTACCGGCGGCTGGCTGCACTCGACCCCGCTGCAGCCGCATCGATCGGGCCGAGCAACGGCAGGCGTCTCGTACGCGCCCTCGAAGTCATCGAACTGACCGGCGAACCCTTCAGCGCATCCCTGCCGGACGAGCCTGCACCGTGGATGCCCACCGTCGTGCTCGGGCTGCGTGCGCCGCGCGACGAACTGACGGCTCGGCTCGACGCGCGGGTCGAACGGATGTGGCTGGCCGGCCTCGTCGACGAGGTCGCGCGGCTCGTCCCCGCCGGCATCGAACGCGGCGTCACCGCGAGCCGGGCGATCGGCTACGCCCAGGCCATCGCACAGTTGCACGGCCGACTCGACGAACGCGAGGCGATCCAGCAGACGCAGCAGCTCACCCGTCGTTACGCCCGCCGCCAGGTCAGCTGGTTCAAACGCTACCCCGGGCTCCACTGGCTCGACTACGACGACCCCGAACTCGTCGACCGCGCTCTCGATAGGCTGTGAGTATGGCGACGACCCTCCACTTCACCAAAGGGCACGGCACAGGAAACGACTTCGTGCTGTTCGCCGACCCCGACGGCCGGCTCGACCTGACGCCGGCCCAGATCGCCGACATCTGCGACCGCCATTTCGGTGTCGGGGCGGATGGAGTCATCCGCGCCGTCCGCTCACGCCATCTCCCCGAGGGGGCCGAGTCGCTCGCCGAGGACGAGGGCGCCGAGTGGTTCATGGACTACTACAACGCCGACGGATCCGTGGCGGAGATGTGCGGCAACGGCATCCGCGTGTACGTGCGGTTCCTCATCGAGTCCGGTCTCGCTGAACTGGCCGACGGCGACACGCTGCCGATCGGCACCAGGGGTGGAGTCCGCGACGTGCAGCGCAACCTGACCGGGTTCCAGGTGGATCTCGGCCGGTGGTCGCTCTCCGGGGGCGAGCCCCTTGTTCGCGCCCGCGAGCTTCCGGTCGCGCGTCCCGGTCTCGGGCTCGATGTTGGCAACCCGCACGTCGTGGTCGCCCTCGCCGACGAAGAGGAGCTCGACGCGGCAGACCTGACGTACATCCCGCACCTCGACCCGGCCCCTCCGGAGGGCGCCAACGTCGAGTTCGTTGTGCCGCGCGAGCCGCTCGTCAAAGACGGGATCGGGCGCATCCGGATGCGGGTCCACGAGCGCGGCAGCGGGGAGACGCTCTCCTGCGGCACGGGGGCCGCGGCCGCTGCACTCGCGACCCGCTACTGGGCGGGAGACGGCGCGCCGAACAACTGGCGCGTAGACGTGCCGGGCGGCACCGTCGGGGTGCGGATGTTCCCGACAGAGGACGGCGAGCACGTAGCGCTCTCGGGCCCGGCAGAACTCGTGTTCGAAGGCGAACTCGAGCTGGCCTAGGCCTCCTGCATCAGTCGTCCGGCGCAGCCTCGGCGCGACGACGGGCGCGCAGCACCCGGTATCCCTTGCTCGTCGCTGCGCGCGTCACGGTCAGGCTCGACGCGAACGTCGTCTGCATCCAGCGATGCAGGGAATCCGAGCCCAGGTTGCGCTGCACCACGAGCCAGGCGTCGGAGCCGGGCTCCAGCCGCGGCATCCACTGCTCGAGAAGGTTGTGGAGTTCGTTCTTGCCGACGCGGATCGGCGGGTTCGACCAGATCGTGGTGAATCGCACCGAATCGGGAACATCGCCGGGCAGTGCGGCGTTGATATTCGTCAGACCGAGTGTGCGCGCGTTGAGGCGCACCACATCCAGTGCCCGGTTGTTGACGTCGACGGCCCAGACCGTCGCATGAGGGGACTCGAGAGCCAGTGTGAGTGCAAGCGGCCCCCAGCCGCAGCCGAGGTCGAGAAGGTCGCCCCCGGGCGGAGCCGAGGGCACATGGTCGAGGAGCACACGCGTGCCCGTGTCGACGCGCTCCGGGCTGAAGATCCCGTTGGCCGTGGTCAGTTCGTACGTCTGACCGGCCAGCCGCACGGTGAACGGGCGGAGCCCCGGATCGCTCTCGGGCGCAGAGGTGAAGTAGTGATCGCCGCCGGCCATAGAGGAAACGTACAGGACAGGAACGAACTAGGGTTAACCCAGATGCAGGATACCGAATTGAACGAGCCGCTCAGCGGTGATGAAGCACGTGCCACCGACGTCGATGTCGTGGCGCGTGTACTGGCGAACGCCGAGACGCACGCTGCGGGCGTGTCACTGTTCACGAGCGGCGCGCAGGCGCTGCAGCGGTCGGCCGTCGACGACACGTCGCACGATGGCGACCAGTTCGACCGTGAAGACCGTGCGGCGCTCCGTCGCGTCTCCGGCCTCTCGACCGAGCTCGAGGACGTCACCGAGGTCGAGTACCGGCAGCTGCGCCTCGAGAACGTGGTGCTCATCGGCGTGTACTCGCAGGGTTCTCTGCAGGACGCCGAGAACTCGATGCGCGAGCTGGCCGCGCTGGCGGAGACCGCGGGCGCTGTCGTGCTCGATGGGCTGCTGCAGCGACGACCGCATCCCGACCCCAGCACCTATTTCGGAAAGGGCAAAGCCCAGGAGCTCGCGGGGGCCGTTGCCGCGCTCGGAGCCGACACGGTGATCGCCGACACCGAGCTGGCACCCAGCCAGCGTCGTGCGCTCGAGGACGTCGTGCGTGTCAAGGTCATCGACCGCACCGCCGTCATCCTCGACATCTTCAGCCAGCACGCCAAGAGCCGCGAGGGCAAGGCGCAGGTCGAACTCGCGCAACTCGAGTACCTCCTCCCGCGACTGCGCGGCTGGGGTGAGTCGATGTCCCGCCAGGCCGGTGGACAGGTCGGCGGCGCCGGAGCGGGCATGGGTTCGCGTGGCCCCGGTGAGACGAAGATCGAACTCGACCGTCGGCGCATCCATTCACGCATGGCGAAGCTGCGCAAGCAGATCGCCGGGTTCAAGCCGGCACGTGAGGCCAAGCGCGCGAATCGTCGCCGCAACTCCGTGCCGTCCGTCGCGATCGCCGGCTACACGAACGCCGGCAAGTCCAGCCTGCTCAACCGGATCACGAAGGCGGGCGTGCTCGTCGAGAACGCGCTGTTCGCCACGCTCGACTCGACGGTGCGCAAGTCCATCACGGCCGACGGGCGCCTGTACACGCTGGCCGACACGGTCGGCTTCGTGCGCAACCTGCCCCATCAGCTCGTCGAGGCGTTCCGTTCGACGCTCGAAGAAGTGGCGGATTCCGATGTGATCGTCCACGTGGTCGATGCATCGCATCCGGACCCTGCGAGCCAGCTCGCGACGGTGCGCGACGTGATCGGTGAAGTCGGCGCGCGCGACCTGCCCGAGATCGTCGTGTTCAACAAGGCCGACCTGGTCGGCGACGACGAACGTCTGGTGCTCCGCGGGCTCGAGCCCGGGGCGATCTTCGCGTCGGCACGCACCGGCGAAGGCATCGACGACGTGCTGGCCGCGATCGCACGCCTGCTTCCCGACCCCTCGATCGAGCTGGAACTCGTCATCCCGTACGACCGCGGCGACCTGATCTCGGCCCTCCATGAGCGCGGACGGGTCGTGTCGACCGAGTACGTCGCCGACGGCACCAAGGTGACCGCACGCGTCCTGCCCGAGTACGAGGCCGTCTTCAGCGCGTTCGCTGTGGCCTGAGCACACCTGTGTCGTCACATGACGACACACGCCTGTCGGCGACACCTCTCGCTTGCTAATCTGCCTATCAATCGTTGTTGCGCAGGAGAATCTGGGCGACATGGAGCGACAGCCGAGCCCGGCACCCGCCCGCGAAAGCCTTCGGGCTCATGACCCTCCAGGGACGTGCGCGGCAAGCCTGCGGCCACCGTCCTGAGGATCCGGTCATCCCGATCACACCTGGACGGAAGACATGCGATGAGCGACCACGGATCCGCACCGGCACCCGCCGGCGACGCCCCGTGTGCCGGCGGCGTCCCCTTCTCCTTCGAGCTGTACCCGCCGCGTAATGCGCGGGCAGCCGCCGCACTCCCTGCGACGATCGATCGCCTCGCGGCCGCGCATCCCGAGTTCATCTCGGTGACGTACGGCGCGAACGGATCCTCGCGTACATCGTCTCTGGATGTGCTCCGCTACATCCTCGCGAACACCTCCGTGAGCCCGATGGCTCACCTCACCTGCGTGGGTTCGTCGCACGCCGAGGCGAACCGACTCATCCGCGAGTTCCTCGACGCCGGGGTGCGCAGCTTCCTCGCCGTGCGGGGCGATCCGCCCGCCGACGCTGCGCCGGGCGACAGCGGGCTCGGCGACCTGAGGAGCGCCGGCGAGCTCGTGCAGCTGATCCACCGGGTGCAGGCGGAGCGCGTGCCGTACGAGGAACTGCTGGTTCCCGGTATCCCGACCGCCCGCGAGGTGCGGACGGAACGCGAGCATGTGCGCATCGCCGTGGCGGCCTTCCCGAACGGGCATCCCACCTCGCGTTCGGCGAGCCAGGACATCGACACGCTTCTTGCGAAGCAGGCCGCCGGCGCGAATCTGGCCATCACCCAGCTCTTCTTCCACCCGGAGGACTACCTCGCGTTCGCACAGCGCGCCAAGGATGCGGGGGTCGAGTTCCCGATCCTCCCGGGGATCATGCCCGTGACCAGTCCTGCCCGGCTGCGGCGGATGCTCGAACTGAGCGGTGAGGACCTCCCGAGCGAGCTCGCGATCCAGCTCGAGATCGAGCCGACGGAGGAGGGGCAGCGCGAGATCGGGATCGCCTGGGCGAGCCGCGTCGTCGCACAGCTCGTTGCCGGGGGCGCCCCGGGCATCCACCTCTACACCTTCAACCAGCACGAGGCCGTTCTGGCCGTCCTCGAACGCACCGGACTTCTGCACAGCGCCAGCGCCACCTGAAAGAGAGAACCGCATGACCGACACCACTCGATCCGCCTTCCCGGTGGGAACCATCCTCGGCTACCCGCGCATCGGGCGCCGCCGCGAACTGAAGAAGGCCGTCGAGGCCTTCTGGGGCGGAACGATCACCGCCGACGAGCTCGAAGCGCAGGCCGCCGAACTCCGCGGTGTCACCCGCGAGCGCCTCGCGGGTCTCGGACTCGGGCGTGACGACGCCTCCATCCCCGAGAGCTTCAGCTTCTACGACCAGGTGCTCGACGCGGCCGTGACCCTGGGCGCTCTGCCGTCGCGTTTCGCCGGGCTCGCGGATGCATCCGGTCACGTCGACCTGGCGGGCTACTTCACGATCGCTCGCGGCGAGGGGGAGCACGCGCCGCTCGAGATGACGAAGTGGTTCGACTCCAACTATCACTACCTGGTGCCGGAGATCGGTCCGGAGACGTCGTTCCGTCTCGCTTCCGACCGCATCGTGGCCGAATTCGAGGAGGCTCGCGCCGCGGGGTTCGTGACCCGCCCGGTCATCGTCGGCCCGGTGACGTTCCTTCTCCTGAGCAAGCCGAGCGACGAAGCCCCTGAAGGCTTCCGCTCCCTGTCGCGTCTCGCTGACGTCCTCCCGGTCTACCAGGAGCTTCTCGCTCGTCTCGCCGCCGCCGGCGCACCGTGGGTGCAGCTGGATGAGCCCGCCCTCGTGAGCGAGAGCATCGAGGATCCGCGCTCCGAGGTTCTCGACGCCGTGCGTTCCGCCTACGCGGCCCTGGGCGGTGCGGCCGAGCGGCCTGCGATCTTCGTCGCTGCTCCCTACGGCAGCCTCGATGACGCGTTGCCCGTTCTCGCGGCCTCGCCGGTCGAGGCGATCGGGCTCGACCTGGTGCGTGGGACGGTCCCGTCGGGGCTCGACGCAGCCACCGCATCCGCCCTCGCTGGCAAGACCGTCGTCGGCGGGGTCATCGACGGTCACAACATCTGGCGTGGAGACCTCGAAGCCGCGTTCGGCAAGCTGACCTCGCTTCTTGCGCTGTCGCCGGATGTCGCCGTCTCCACCTCGACGTCGCTCCTGCACGTTCCGCACGACGTCGACGACGAGCCGGCGCTGAGCGATCAGCTGAAGTCGTGGCTGGCGTTCGCGGACCAGAAGATCGGGCAGGTCGCGACGCTCGCGGTCGGTCTGGTCGACGGTCACGAGGCGGTTCAGGATGCGCTGCGTGCCGCATCCGCCGCCCTCGCCGACCGCCAGGCCGCACCTGGTGTCCGTGACACGGCCGTCCGCGCCCGCACGGCCGCACTCACCGAGTCCGACTTCTCACGTGGCGACTACGGCGATCGTCTCGCGGCTCAGGAGGAGGCGCTCGGCCTGCCCTTCCTGCCGACGACCACCATCGGGTCGTTCCCGCAGACCGGCGACATCCGCCGTGCGCGCGCACAACTCGCGAAAGGCCTGATCAGCGAGGCCGAATATCTCGGCCTCATGCGCGATGAGATCAAGCGCGTCGTCGACCTGCAGGAAGAGATCGGCATCGATGTCATCGTGCACGGCGAACCCGAGCGCAACGACATGGTGCAGTACTTCGCCGAGAACCTCGACGGTTTCGCGGTCACGCAGAACGGATGGGTCCAGTCCTACGGCAGCCGGTGTACCCGCCCCTCGATCCTGTGGGGCGATGTCTCGCGGCCGAAGCCGATCACGGTCGACTGGTCCACCTACACGCAGAGCCTCACCGAGAAGCCGGTCAAGGGGATGCTGACCGGTCCGGTGACGATCCTGGCGTGGTCGTTCGTCCGCGACGACCAGCCGCTCGGTGAGACCGCTCGCCAGGTCGCGCTCGCCCTCCGCGACGAGATCGGCGACCTGGAGGCATCCGGGATCCGCATCGTGCAGGTGGACGAGCCCGCGCTGCGCGAACTGCTTCCGCTGAAGCGTGCCGCGCACGCCGACTACCTCGACTGGTCCGTTGGGTCGTTCCGCCTCGCCACGGCCGGGGTGCGCGACGAGACCCAGATCCACACCCACCTCTGCTACTCGGAGTTCGGCGTCGTCATCGACGCGATCCGCAACCTCGACGCCGATGTGACGAGCATCGAGGCCGCGCGGTCGCGGATGGAGGTCGTGCACGACATCCAGACCAGCGGCTTCGACCACGGAATCGGGCCGGGCGTCTACGACATCCATTCGCCTCGCGTGCCAAGTGTCGCCGAAGTGACCGAGCTGCTGGAGACGGCGCTGGCCGCCATCCCGGGCCGACAGCTCTGGGTGAACCCCGACTGCGGGCTCAAGACCCGCGGCTACGACGAGACGGTGGCGTCGCTGAAGAACATTCTGGAGGCGACCCGGGTCGTCCGTGAGAAGGCGGGCGTGCCGGCGTAACCCGCCGGTCGCCCGCCGGGTGACAGGATGGGCACCATGGTCGAGATCTCCGACGATGAGTTCGAACGCATCGTCACCGAAGAGTACGACGCCATCCCCGACGACTGGTTCGGGCAGCTGGACAATGTCGCCATCCTCATCGACAACCAGCCGAGCGGACAGTATCCGCGCCTCTACGGGCTCTATACGGGGCATCCGCTGACCCGGCGCGGCGTGTACGGCTACGGTGAACTGCCCGATCGCATCACCCTGTTCAAGAACAACATCCAGGAGCGGAGCGCCGACGTCGACGAGCTCCGGCGCCGGGTGCGGGTGACGCTCATCCATGAGATCGGCCACTACTTCGGGCTCTCCGACGAGCGCCTCCGCGAGCTCGGCTGGGCGTAGGCCGCGCGACCGCGAAATACTCCCGCTGCGGTACATCGCGTGACCCGGGGGCTGACGAGGCGTCGTGTCGATCGGGGCACGATCGAGGCATGAACGAATTCCCCTCCGCCCCTCCGGACTCCGCGCCCTCGCCGGACGGGGCGGCCATCCGCCTGGTGGGCGTTTCCAAGAGCTACGGCGGCGTCGAGGCGATCCGGTCGCTGGACCTCGACCTCGCGCGCGGCGAATCGGTAGCACTCCTCGGCCCCAACGGCGCAGGCAAGAGCACGACGATCGGGATGATGGTCGGTCTCGTGACGGCAGACCGAGGCCGCGTGCAGGTCGCCGGCACATCGCCGCGGACTGCGGTAGCACGCGGCGCCATCGCCGCGATGCTTCAGGACACCGGATTCATGGGGGGAGTCACCGTGGCCGAACTCGTCGGCTTCGCGGCGAGTATCTACCCCCGCTCTCTCGCCGTCGGCCGTGCGATCGACCTCGCCGGTCTGATCGGTCTCGAGCGTCGCCGCGTCGACCGGCTCTCCGGCGGCCAGGCGCAGCGCCTCCGCTTCGCGATCGCCGTGGTGGCCGATCCCGAGATCCTCATCCTCGACGAGCCCACCCGGGCGCTCGACGTGCAGGCGCGCGCCGAATTCTGGGAGGCGATGCGCGCGTTCGCCGCCACGGGGCGAACGCTCGTCTTCGCGACCCACTACCTCGACGAGGTCGACGGGAACGCATCCAGGGTCGTCGTGCTCGCCAACGGCTCGATCGTCGGCGACGGGCGGCCCGACGAGATCCGGAGGCGCACGGGCACGACGATGGTCCGCGTCAGCGTGGCCGACACGGGCTTCGATTCGCAGCGCCGGCTGGAGGAGCTCGCCGGCGTCGCGGAGATCGCGCGCAGCGGCGAGCGTTTCTCCCTCCGCACGACGGACGCGGACGCGACCGTGCGCGAACTGGCCCTGTCCGGCCTGTCGTGGCGTGCCCTCGAAGTGGCGCCGCCCAGCCTCGACGAATCGTTCCTCACCCTCACCCAGGAGGCGTCATGACTCTCTCGCTTCTCCGTCTCGAGACGGTGCGCATGCTGCGCGACCCCAAGTACCTCGCGCTCGCGGTCGCCGCTCCTATCGGCTTCTACCTTCTCTTCGCCACGCTCTTCGGCGGTGGCCCGACGCCACCAGGCGAGCTTCCGGGAACGATCGAGATCATGGTCGCGATGGCGGCCTACGGAGCGATCTGGGCTGTGCTCTCCACCACCGGGCCGAGGATCGCCGAGGAGCGCCAGACGGAATGGCTGCAGCAGCTGCGCTCGATGCCGATCTCTGCGGGCACGGTGCTCGGCTCGAAGGTGGTCGCCAGCGTGCTCACGGCGCTGCCGGCGATCGTCCTCGTCTGCCTGACGGCGGCACTGGCGAAGGGAGTCACCCTGACCGCCGGGCAATGGATTGCCCTTGTCATTGCCCTCTGGCTCGGGAGCACGACCTTCGCAGCCCTGGGCATCGCGATCGGCTTCCTCGTCGGCTCCGACGTCGCCTACCCGCTGAGCTACGGGCTCTACATGGCGATGTCGGCGCTCGGCGGCCTCTGGGTTCCACCGGCCATCCTGCCCACCGGCCTCAGCGACGTCGCATTGTGGATGCCGACCTACCGGCTGGCGACGCTCGGCTGGGAGATCGCGGGCGGGAAGCTGCCCGATCTCACGAGCATTGCGATCCTGGTCGCGTGGACGGCCGGGCTGGCCGGGGTGGCGTTCCTCGCCTATCGCCGTCCCCGCATCCGTCGCCACCGCATCCGTCGCCCACGTGCGTCGCAAACCCCCGTCGTCGTCGTGCCCGCCCCCGATAGGCTTGCACGGTGACGAGCCCGGCCGCGGCGTCCGCCAGCCCCCATCGCATCACCGCGTTCCAGGTCGACGTGCTGATCGCGCTGGTCGTGCTCGCCGTCGTCGTGGTCGGGATCTACGCCGAGCTCGCCGCAGCGCCGCCCGCGGAGTACCCGGCGATCGTCGCCTTCCCCGCCGGTGCCTACCTCCTCGGCCTCGTGGCGACGGCGCCGCTCGTCGTCCGTCGGCGTCACCCGGTCGCGATCTCGTTCGTGGTCATCGCTGCGATCGCGGTCTACCATTTCGCCGGGTACCCTGGCGCATCTCCTGCGCTCGTCCTCTTCGTGACGTCGTATTCGATCGGCGCCTTCGGGCGCTCGACCTGGCGTTCGATCCTCGAGGCTCTGGGCTTCATCGTCGCGTGGCTGATCATTCCGTCGCTGCCGCCGCATCCGGTCGAATGGTTCTCGTTCGCCGTCACGGGGCCCGCTCTGGGCATGGCGTGCATGGTAGCGCTCGGCGCGACGGCCGCAGAGGTCAGGCGGAACAACGCGCTGAGCGTCGCGGCCGCCGCGAGCCGGGCAGAGGCACGGATGCGCGAGGAGCTGGCCGACGAGCGGCTCGGCATGGCACGGGAACTCCACGACGTGCTCGCGCACACGATCTCGGTCATCTCGGTGCAGGCCGGTGTCGCGCTCGACGCGCTCGACGACCGGCCGGATGCGGCCCGTGCGGCGATGCTGACGGTGCGCGGCCTGTCACGACAGGCGATCCCAGAGCTGAGGCGAACCCTGGAACTGCTCCGGCGCGATCCGTCCCTCGGCGATGAGACCGCGCCCCAGCCCGGACTCGCCGAACTCCCCGACCTGCTGGCCGGGATCGAGGCGTCAGGGCTGGTGGTCGAGACGCGCATCTCGACCGAGGGAGCCGTTCTCAGCCCGTTCGTCGAACTCACCGCCTACCGCATCGTCCAGGAGGCGGTGACGAACGTGGTGCGGCATGCAGAGGCGACCACCGTCCGTGTCGACGTGGAGGCCGACCTCGACGCGCGGGCGCTGCTGGTGACGGTCGAGGACGACGGCCGGGGTGCGCAGATCGACGATGCCGGGCACGGGCACGGGCACGGTCACGGTCTCGGGCTGCTGGGGATGCGCGAGCGGGCAGCGTCACTCGGCGGAACGCTCGAAACCGGCCGATCATCGTCCGGCGGCTTTCTCGTGACGGCCGCGCTGCCGATCGGGGAGCCGGCGTGATCCGGGTCGTGCTCGTCGACGACCAGGCGCTCATCCGCGAGGGATTCCGCGCGATCCTGGAGCGCAGTGACGACATCGAGGTGGTCGGCGAGGCCGCCGACGGGCTCGAAGCCGTCGACATCGCCCGCCGGACCCGGCCCGACGTGATCGTGATGGATGTGCGGATGCCGCGCCTCGACGGCATCGCCGCGACCGCCTCGGTCATCTCCGACCCTGCACTGCCGGACACGCGTGTGCTCGTCGTCACGACCTACGAACTCGATGCGACCGTGTTCGAGGCGCTGAGAGCGGGAGCGAGCGGATTCCTGCTCAAAGATCTCGAACCCGACGACCTGCGCCGGGCGGTGCGCGTCGTCGCCTCGGGCGAGTCGCTTCTCGCACCCAGCGTCACGCGACGCCTGATCGCGCGGTTCACGACACTGCCCCGGCGGGACGCTGACGTCGACGAGCGACTGGGACGCCTGACCGAACGAGAGCGGGAGATCGTCGCACTGGTCGCATCCGGCCTCAGCAATGCCGAGATCGGTGAGCGGCTCTTCATCAGCCCGGCGACGGCCAAGACCCATGTGTCGCGGGCGATGACCAAGCTCGGAGCCCGGGACCGGGCGCAGGTCGTGGTCTTCGCGTACGAGTCGGGGATCGTCTCGGCGCCGGGGCCCTGATCGTCAGGCGCTCTGTCTGTCAGGCGCTCTGTCAGACAGCACGGAGCACCGCGACGACCTTGCCGAGCACCTCGGCGAAGTCGCCCACGATCGGCTCGAAGTTGGAGTTGCGGGGAAGCAGCCACGTGTGCCCGTCGCGCTGGCGGAACACCTTGACCGTGGCCTCGTTGTCGAGCATGGCGGCGACGATGTCGCCGTTCTCCGCGGTCTTCTGCTGGCGCACGACGACCCAGTCGCCGTCGCAGATAGCGGCGTCGATCATCGACTCGCCGACGACCTTCAGCATGAAGAGGTCGCCGTTGCCCACCAGCTGCCGGGGGAGCGGGAAGACCTCTTCGACCTGCTGCTCCGCCGTGATCGGCACGCCCGCGGCGATGCGGCCGACGAGCGGGACCATCCTGGCGTCACCCACGGGAGTCTGGTTCTCGAAGTCGAGGCTCTCGGATGGGGCCTGCGGCACATCGATCAGGATCTCGAGAGCCCGAGGCCGGTTCGGATCGCGCCGGAGGTAGCCGCTGAGCTCGAGCTGGTTGAGCTGGTGCGTCACGCTCGACAGGGAGGACAGGCCGACGGCGTCGCCGATCTCCCTCATGCTCGGCGGGTAGCCGCGCTGGCTCACGGAGCGTGCGATCACATCCAGGATGGCGAGCTGCTTCTCGCTCAGGTTCTTACGCCGGCGGGTGCCGCCGCGTTCCCGCCCTGCTCCGTTGTCGTTCGTCACTTTCCCGTCCCTTCGTGACCGCCTCCGCCCCGTTCCGAGGCTGCGCCGGAACGAATGTCGGTGGTGCCTGGTTGAGTGAACTCCAGACAATCGAAACTGTATCCACGATGCAGCGCTGAAACAAACATGTGTTCGAGTGTGTTGCGATATTCGTCACTGAATCAGTGTTTTGCGGATTGGTTGAAGTTTCGAACATTCGAAGATATATTCGGAACACAGCTTCGCATCCGGCCCTCCCGGCCGAGAGTCGGATGCGAATACTCCCAGGAGGTCAGGCCATGACTGCAGCGATTCAGATGCCGACGCACTTCGCCGGTGCGACGTCCCGCACTGTGCCGTCCCGCACTGTGACGTCCCGCCCCGTGCCGTCCCGCACTGTGACGTCCCGCCCTGTGGGCGTGGCGACCACGCACCTCCGGCTGACGCGACGCGGTCGCGCCGTGATCACGACGCTGGCGGCCGTTCCTCTGGTGATCGGCGCCTTCCTCTTCGCGATGAACGGCGGAGGAGCGGTCGCGACCGGTTCGAGTGAGCACACGCAGTTCTCGTACGTGACGGTGCACTCCGGTCAGTCCCTCTGGAGCATCGCCGAGAAGATCGCGCCGAGCGCAGACCCGCGTGACGTGATCGCCGACATCGTCTCACTGAACCAGCTGCAGTCGGCCGTCGTGACCCCCGGGCAGCGCATCGCGATCCCGAGCCAGTACGGCGGGGGCCGTTGAGTACTGAGCGCTGAGCACTGCCCGAGGCAGGGCGGCTGGTGAGCCGCATTAGCATTGTGTGGTGACTTCGCTCTCCAATCTGCCGATTCGCGATGACCTGCGGGGAAAGACTCCCTACGGCGCGCCCCAGAAGACCGTCCCGGTCGCGCTGAACGTCAACGAGAACACGCATCCCATCCCTGATGATGTGGCCGCCGACATCGTGGCAGCAGTCGCCAATGCGGTCCACGGGGTCAACCGCTACCCCGATCGCGAGTTCGTCGAACTGCGCGAAAGTCTTGCCCGCTATCTCGGGCACGATCTGACGCCGGCCCAGATCTGGGCGGCGAATGGATCGAACGAGGTGCTCCAGCACGTGCTCCAGGCCTTCGGCGGGCCCGGCCGTACGGCGCTCGGGTTCGCCCCGACCTACTCGATGTACTCCCTCCTCGCCGCGGGCACCGGCACGCAGTGGCTCGCCGGTCCGCGCGACGACGACTTCGAGCTCAGCGCCGAGACTGCGGTCCGGGAGATCCAGCGGGTGGATCCGGACATCGTCATCCTGTGCGCTCCGAACAATCCCACCGGTACGCCCCTGTCGATCGAGACCATCGCTGCCGTCTACGAGGCCTCTCGCGGCATCGTCGTCGTCGACGAGGCCTACGCCGAGTTCATGCCGACGGGCAGCCCCAGTGCCCTCAGCCTGCTGCCCGGGCGTGAGCGGCTCCTTGTTTCGCGGACGATGAGCAAGGCGTTCGCCTTCGCCGGTGCACGCGTGGGCTACCTCGCCGCGGATGCAGCCGTCACCGACGCGCTGCGACTGGTCCGACTGCCGTATCACCTCTCCGCGCTGACGCAGGCGGCGGCAGTGGCGGCGCTCGCACACTCTGACGAGATGCTCGCCATGGTCGGCGAGATCTCCGCCCAGCGCGATCGCCTCGTCACCGAACTCGCTGCCCTCGGCTATCTGCCGCACCGCAGCGGAAGCAATTTCGTGCTCTTCGGCGGGGTGCGCGACCCCCACGCGACCTTCCAGTCGTTGCTCGCCCAAGGGGTCCTCATCCGTGACATCGGAATCCCGGGTCACCTGCGCGTGACGGCCGGTACGGAAGCCGAGACGACGGCTTTCCTGACCGCGCTCGCCTCACTAGGACATGCAGACGAGGGCACTGTCCCGACGACACTAAACTCGCAGGCATGACCAATCGCACGGCCACGATCCAGCGGGAGACCAGCGAGTCGAGCATCCAGCTCACCGTCGACCTCGACGGGAAGGGACTCGCCGATGTGCAGACGTCGGTGCCCTTCTTCGACCACCTGCTGACCGCGTTCGCGAAGCACTCGCTCACCGACCTGAGGGTGCGTGCGAGCGGTGACGTCGAGATCGACGTCCACCACACGGTGGAAGACGTCGGCATCGTGCTCGGCCAGGCCATCCGTGCGGCGCTCGGCGACAAGGCGGGCATCTCGCGCTTCGGCGACGCCCTCGTGCCCCTCGACGAAGCACTCGTGCAAGCCGTCGTCGACATCTCGGGGCGCCCTTACCTCGTGCACACCGGCGAACCCGCCGGTTTCGAATACCACCTCATCGGCGGCCACTTCACCGGCTCCATGGTTCGGCACGTGTTCGAGGCGATCACGTTCAACGCCGCCCTGACCACGCACATCACCGTCCTCGGCGGCCGCGACCCCCACCACATCGCCGAGGCCGAGTTCAAGGCGTTCGCCCGCGCGTTCCGCCAGGCGAAGGCGCTCGACCCGCTGGTGTCGGGCATCCCGTCGACCAAGGGGGCGCTGTGACACGACCGTCGGTCGTCGTCTTCGATTACGGCACGGGCAACGTCCACTCCGCAGCCAAGGCGCTCGAAGCGGCCGGCGCCGACGTCGAGCTGACCGGCGACCGGGCGAAGGCCCAGGCTGCCGACGGTCTCGTCGTGCCGGGCGTCGGAGCGTTCAAAGCGGTGGCCGAAGCACTGCGCGCCTCGCACGGCGACGAGATCGTCGATCGTCGCCTTGCCGGAGGCCGGCCGGTGCTCGGGATCTGCGTCGGCATGCAGATCATGTTCGAGCACGGCGTCGAGCGTGGCAACGACAGCCCCGGCCTCGGCGAATGGCCTGGCGAAGTGGATGTGCTCACGGCGGACGTGCTCCCGCATATGGGCTGGAACACCGTTGATGCCCCGGAGGACTCCGCGCTCTTCGACGGAATCCGTGACGAGCGTTTCTACTTCGTCCACTCGTACGCGGCCCAAGAGTGGACGCTCGAGGTCATGCCGCCGTTCCCGGTGCCTCGCGTGACGTGGAGCGAGCACGGCTCGCGTTTCATCGCGGCCGTGGAGAACGGTCCCCTGAGTGCGACGCAGTTCCATCCCGAGAAGTCGGGCGAGGCGGGCATCCACCTCCTCCGCAACTGGCTGGGCACGCTGCGCTAGCCGGGAAATCCAGGAAGAAGGATATGAGCGAATTCTCGACCACTCCGCGTCTCGTGCTGCTCCCCGCGGTGGACGTCGCCGACGGCAAAGCGGTGCGCCTGACGCAGGGTGAGGCCGGCTCCGAGACGAACTACGGCGACCCCGTCGACGCGGCAGCGGATTGGGCCGGCCAGGGCGCCGAGTGGATCCACCTCGTCGACCTCGACGCGGCGTTCGGCCGGGGGAACAACTCTGCGCTCCTGAAGACGGTCATCAGCCAGGTGAAAGGTGTGAACGTCGAGCTGTCCGGCGGCATCCGCGACGACGCGTCGCTGGAGGCCGCTCTCGGCATCGGCGCGACCCGGATCAACCTCGGCACCGCCGCCCTCGAGAACCCGGAGTGGGCAGCGAATGTCATCGGCCGGTATGGCGAGGCCATCGCCGTCGGCCTCGATGTGCGCGGAACGACCCTCGCGGCCCGTGGCTGGACCCAGGACGGCGGCGACCTGTGGGAGGTGCTCGCCAGGCTCGAAGACGCCGGATGCGCACGCTACGTCGTCACCGACGTCACCAAGGACGGCACACTCAAGGGCCCGAACCTCGACCTCCTGCGCCAGGTGATGGAACGCACGGAGCGCCCGGTCGTCGCATCCGGTGGCATCTCGAATCTCGACGACATCGCGGCGCTCCGCGAACTGGTTCCGCAGGGGCTCGAAGGAGCGATCGTCGGCAAGGCGCTGTACGCCGGCGCGTTCACGCTGGCCGAGGCGCTGGATGTCGCCGGAGCCTGACGGGCTGCGGCCCCCTCACACCGACTCGGCCGGTCAGCCGTGGGCGGGCCGCCAGGTCGACGCGAACGCGTTCGGCGCCGACGACGGCTCTGCTCCGGCCGAGCTCATCGAGGCGATCCGGGGCTTCCGTGCCGGCGAAGCGGCGGCGGATGCAGTGGTCGACGTCGTCCGCCACGTGCGCCTGCTCATTCCGCTGGTGGCCCAGCTCGGCGAGTCGGGAACGACGGAGGCGGGTCACCTCGTCGACAAATCTCAGGAACTCGCCATCGTCACCGTGGAGGGACCGGACGGCCGCACCGTGCTGCCGGTGTTCTCGTCCGTCACGGCGATGCAGCGCTGGAACCCGAAGGCGAGGCCGGTGCCCGCAGATGGCGTCCGCGTCGCACTGGCTGCGGCAAGCGAGGAGACCGACCTGGTCGTCCTCGACCCGCGCTCCGACACCGAGTTCGTCATCCGCCGCCCCGCCCTCTGGGCGATCGCGCAGTCGCAGCCGTGGCTTCCTGCTCACCTCGACCCGGAGGTGTTCGCTGCGTTCAGCGCCTCGATCGGCTCGGAACTCGGCGTGCACGATGTCTCACTGCGCTCGGGTGACCCGGATGCGCGGCTCGCAGGCGAAGACATCGTCGTGCGGCTGGAGCTCGCGCAGGGTCTCACCCAGGAGGAGCTCGACGCCGTCCTTGCGCGACTCGCGCAGCGCTGGGCGGCCGACGACGTGATCGCCACGCGGGTGGATTCCCTGCGCGTGCAGCTCACCGCATCGGCCTGAGGAAGGCGTCGCGCGTTGACCCTCCGTATGACCGGGGAGGACAATCGGTGCTGTGCGCCCAGCGCTGGGCGCCGGGAGCGAATGCGCTGATGCAAGCTGACTACGACGACATCATCGACCGGGCGGCGGCCACCGCGAAAGCGTGGCTCGCCGGTTTCGAGGAGCGACCGATCCCGCCGACAGCGATGGTCGGCGACGTCCGGCGACATCTCGGCGAGCGGCTGCCGGCGACCGGTTCCGACCAGGATGCGGTGCTCGAGCGGTTGACGGCGGCGGTCGAGCCCGGCCTCATGGCCATCCAGTCATCCCGGTTCTACGGCTGGGTGATGGGCGGCACTTTTCCGGTCGCGCTCGGCGCGGACTGGCTGGTCACGGCCTGGGACCAGAACGCCGGGATGCGCGATGCGACGCCTGGCGTGGTCGCCGCCGAGGAACTCGCGGGCGAGTACCTGCTCGACCTGCTCGGCCTGCCGGCGACCGCCGATGTGGGTTTCGTGACGGGCGCGACGACCGCCAACATGGTCGGTCTCATCGCCGGACGCACGGCCGTCCTGCGCAGGGCCGGATGGGATGTGAACCGGGACGGTCTGGCGGGCGGTCCGCGCATCCGGTTCATCGCGGGCGCCGAACGTCACACCTCGGTCGACCTCGCAGCGCGGTACGCCGGTCTGGGGCTGCCGCTCACCGTGGAGGCCGACGACCAGGGGCGCATCCGTGTCGATCTGCTCCGGTCGCTGCTCGCCGAGGGGGAGGGGCCGACGATCGTGTGTCTTCAGGCCGGCAACCTGCACTCGGGCGCCTTCGACGACTTCACCGGCGCGATCGAGGCTGCGCACGATGCCGGCGCCTGGGTCCACATCGACGGCGCGTTCGGTCTGTGGGCGGGCGCCGCCTCCGGACTGCGTCACCTGACCGCCGGCTACGACGGAGCGGATTCGTGGGCGACGGATGCGCACAAGACATTGAACGTGCCCTACGACTGCGGGATCGCGGTCGTCGCGGACCCGGTCGCGCTGAACGGGGCGTTCAGCATCCATGCCGCCTACCTTCCGCGGCCGGCGGAAGGGTTCGACCCGTACGAGAAAGTACCCGAGATGTCGCGGCGCGCCCGTGGCGTGACGGTCTGGGCGACGCTGGCGTGGCTGGGACGACAGGGTGTGGACGACCTGGTGCAGCGGCTGGCGGACAGCGCTTCAGCCCTGGCTCAGGGCCTCGCCCAGCTGCCGGGCGTGACCATCCTGAACGATGTCGTGTTCACCCAGGTGTGTCTGGCGCTGGAGGACGACGAGGCGATCGCCGCGCTCGCCGCGGCGTTGCGGGCGGACGGAACCATCTTCGCGTCGCCGTCCCGCTGGAGGGACCGCGCCGTGCTGCGCTTCTCCGTCAGCAACTGGGGGACCGACGAGACAGCCGTCGCCCGCACGATCGAGGCCGTCCGCTCGGCCTTGGCGAGCATCCGAGCCGACGTCGGCTAATTGACCGGGCCGGTCCACTTCTCGCCCGGCCCCTTGCCGATTTCATCGGGGATGGGCGATGCCTCACGGAAGGCGAGCTGCAGCGAGCGGAGGCCGTCGCGGAGGCTGCGGGCGTGCTGGTCGCCGATGTGCTGTGCGCTGGCCGTGACGAGGCCCGCGAGGGCGTCGATGAGCTTGCGGGCCTCGTCCAGGTCGAGTTGCGTCTCCGGGGCGTCGGCGAGCCCGCACTTGACGGCGGCGGCGCTCATGAGGTGCACTGCAGTGGTGGTGATGACCTCGACAGCAGGGACGTCCGCGATGTCTCGCGTGGCCTCGTCGACGTAGGCGTCGGCGTCCTCAGGGGTGTAACTGTCGCTCACTGATTTCCTCTGTTAGAATCGTTCGGGCTCCGAGGCTTCTGTCTCGGTACGAAAGTGGAGATTCTCCCACCCGCGCTTGACCGCTACTAGGTTACCGGGTTGTTCGCACTCCGCCGTCGCGCCGCCAGCGCGAGGGTAGCCAGGGTGCCGTGCCAGGCCTGCGAATTATTTCGCAGGTGCTCGTGGTGCGTGAATTTCCTCTTCGCCGCTTTCGTCACCCGACGGGAACGTGGCCGAATGTATCGCTTTGATCAGAGGAGAAACGCATCAGCGATCCCCGTACCAATGACCGTATCCGCGTCCCCGAAGTTCGTCTTGTCGGCCCCAGCGGTGAGCAGGTCGGCGTCGTGAAAATCGAGGTCGCCCTTCGTCTCGCGCAGGAAGCCGATCTGGACCTGGTTGAGGTTGCTCCCAACTCCAAGCCGCCTGTCGCGAAGATCATGGATTACGGCAAGTTCAAGTACGAGGCTGCGCAGAAGGCCAAGGAGGCCCGGCGCAACCAGGCGAACACCATTCTCAAAGAGGTTCGCTTCCGCCTCAAGATCGACAAGCACGACTACGAAACCAAGCGCAAGCGCGCCGAGGGCTTCCTCAAGGCCGGCGACAAGGTCAAAGCCATGATCCTGTTCCGCGGCCGTGAGCAGTCCCGCCCCGAGCAGGGCGTGCGCCTGCTTCAGAGATTTGCCGAAGATGTCGCGGAGTTCGGTTCTGTCGAATCGACGCCGACCATCGACGGTCGAAACATGGTCATGGTCATCGGCCCCCTGAAGAACAAGTCAGAGGCCAAGGCCGAGGCCAATGCACAACGTGCCGCCTCGAAGGCGCGGGCCCACGCCCCCGCCGAGGAGTCGGCTGCTGCCGCAGAGCCTTCTGCGCAGGACGAAGAGAGTTCGCCGGCTATGCCTGCGACGAACGAGGAGAAATAATGCCCAAGCAGAAGACCCATTCCGGGGCCAAGAAGCGCTTCAAGTTGACCGGTAGCGGCAAGGTCATGAAGCAGCAGTCCGGTATGCGCCACAACCTGGAGCTGAAGTCCAGCCGTCGCACTCGCCGTCTCAACCAGGACCAGGTGCTCGCACCCGTTGATGCCAAGCGCATCAAGAAGATGCTCGGCAAGTAACGCCGCCCGACGTTAGGAAAACAAGAAAATGGCAAGAGTAAAGAGGGCCGTCAACGCCCACAAGAAGCGTCGGGTCATCCTCGAGCGCGCCGAGGGCTACCGCGGTCAGCGGTCGCGCCTGTACCGCAAGGCCAAGGAGCAGGTCACTCACTCGCTGGTCTACAGCTACCGTGACCGCCGTGCGCGCAAGGGCGACTTCCGCCGCCTGTGGATCCAGCGCATCAACGCGGCCAGCCGTGCGAACGGTCTCACCTACAACCGTCTGATCCAGGGCCTGGGTCTTGCCGGTGTCGAGGTCGACCGTCGCATCCTCGCCGAGCTCGCGGTCAACGAGCCCGCGACCTTCGCGGCGCTCGTCGAGACGGCCAAGAAGGCACTTCCCGCCGACACGTCGGCGCCGAAGGCCGCCGCCGCGTAGTCGCCGTTCACTGCGTCACCACCTATAGGCTGGTGCCATGCTTGATAACCCGCGTTCGCCGCGTGTTCGGGCCGTGGCGAAACTGGCTAAAAGAGGAGCCCGGTCCGAGACCGGGCTCTTTCTTTTGGAGGGGCCGCAGTCCGTCGCCGAGGCGTTGACGTTCCGGCCCGAGCTGGTCGTCGAGTTGTATGCGACGCCGACGGCTCTCGACCGGTACACCGACATCGCGCAGACGGCGGTCGACGCCGGTGTCGATGTCGAGTTCGTGACGGAGCACGTGCTGGAGACGATGGCCGACACGGTCACACCGCAGGGGTTCGTGGCGGTGTGCCACCAGTTCCCGACCTCGATCCGCGACATCCTGTCGGGGGAGCCGAAGCTGGTCGCGATCCTCGAGGAGGTGCGCGACCCCGGCAACGCGGGCACGATCATCCGTGCCGCGGATTCGGCGGGGGCGGATGCGGTGATCCTGACCGGCCGTACGGTCGACCTCTACAACCCCAAGGTGGTGCGCTCGTCGACCGGGTCGATCTTCCATGTGCCCGTCGCCGTGGGTGCGACACTGGAACATGTGGTCGGCAGGGCCCGAGCGGCCGGGCTGCAGGTTCTCGCGGCCGACATCAAGGGTGACGATCTCCTGGCGGCGCGCAAGGAGGGGCTGCTCGCCCGAGCGACCGCGTGGGTGTTCGGCAATGAGGCCCGGGGGCTCGGCGATGACGACCTCGCGCTCGTGGACCGCGCCGTCACCGTGCCGATCTATGGAAGTGCGGAGTCCATGAACCTGGCGACCGCAGCATCCGTGTGCCTGTACGAGTCGGCATTCGCACAGCGATCCTGAACGTGTGACCCGTGATGAGGTAGTGCGGCATCATGACCATCTTCGGCGACATCGCCCTCGACGGAGCACGGCGCTCGGTCACGGTGGAACGGGAATACGCGACGACGGCGGCCGACCTGTGGAGCGCGCTCACCGAGCCGGGCCGCATCGCGCGCTGGATCGGGAACTACACGACGGAGGCCGACGGGTACCGGCTGCAGCTGGGCGGCGGATTTCCGGACGTCACCGGTCGCGTGCTGGCCTGCGAACCGGAGAAGCGCTTCGTCCTGCTCTGGCTGTTCGCCGGTGAGGCCGAGACGGAACTCGAGGCGACGCTGGCCCCGCACGGCGAGGATCACGTCGTGCTCACCCTCGCGCACCGGCGCGTGCAGGCGATCAACGCATCCGTCTACGGCGCGCTGTGGCAGGCCGCGTTCACTCACCTCGACGGTGAACTGACCGGCGAGCAGGCGCTCGGTGATCGGGGATACCTCGGCGAGGCCGTCGACGCCTCGGCTTTCGATGCCGCGCTCGAGGAGTACCGCCGGCGCGAGGCCGCGCTCACTCCGGCGCGGATGATCCGCCAGGACGGGCGCAGCGGGGTGCAGCTCGAGCGAGTCCTCGATGCGCCCATCGACCAGGTGTGGGATGCGCTGACCGGGCCGGAGCGGATCGGCCGGTGGCTCTGGCCGGTGGTCGAATGGCCGGACGACCCCGCGCGCTCGCGACCGCTCGAGCTCGGGGACACCTTCCTGCTCGGCGACGCCAATGTGCCGGACGGCGTGCACACGATGGAGGTGCTCGCCCTCGAACCGGGCCGCCTGCTCTCGTTCACGTGGGGTCCTGCCCGCTCGGCAGTGACGCTGAGCCTCTCCGAGGAGGTCGACGGCACCCTTCTGGTGCTCGATCAGGATCCGATCCCGGACGTCTTCGGCGCAGGCCGCCTCCGGTCGGCCCCCGATTTCGCCGCCGGCTGGCACTCCCTCGTCGACGGGCTCACGTTGCTGCTCGAAGGCCTCGACGCGCCGAAGCGCGAAGGATTGTGGGAGGCCGCCTACGACGTGTATGCGGCAGAGGACGCCGCAGAGTGACCCGTGCCTCGCACTAAACTTGGGTTCCGTGTCCGAACCCACTGAAATCTCCGAGACCGTCGTCGAAGCCGCCGTCCAGGCCGCGCTGACGGCGATCGCCGATGCGGCCGACTCGGCGGCTCTCAAGGTCGTCCGTGCCGAGCACACTGCAGAGCACTCCCCGCTCGCGCGGCTGAATGCCGGCCTCCGCAACGTGCCCAACGACCAGAAGGCCGCGGCCGGCAAGCTCGTCGGCCAGGCGAGGGCCCGCGTGAACCTGGCGTTCGCCGCCAAGGAGGCGGAGATCGAGGCCGCCGAGGATGCGCAGCGCCTCGCCGACGAGCGGGTCGACGTGACCGCGCTCCCGTCGCGTTGGCAGGCCGGCGCCCGGCATCCCCTCTCCCTTCTCCAGGAGCGCATCGCCGACATCTTCGTCGGCATGGGGTGGGAGGTCGCAGAAGGCCCGGAGCTCGAGAGCGAGTGGTACAACTTCGACGCGCTCAACTTCGACGAGGACCACCCGGCGCGAGCCATGCAGGACACGTTCTTCGTCGAGCCGACCTCGTCGCACCTCGTTCTGCGCACGCACACGTCGCCCGTTCAGCTGCGGGCGCTGCTGGAGAACGACCTCCCGCTGTACCGCATCGCTCCCGGGCGGGTCTTCCGCACCGACGAGCTCGACGCCACGCACACGCCGGTCTTCCACCAGACCGAGGGCATCGCCGTCGACAAGGGTCTGACGATGGCGCACCTGCGCGGGACGCTCGACCACTTCGTCAAGAACATGTTCGGCGAGGATGCGAAGGTGCGTCTGCGGCCCAACTACTTCCCGTTCACGGAACCCAGCGCCGAGCTCGACCTCTGGCACCCCACCTTCAAGGAGGGGCCCCAGTGGATCGAGTGGGGAGGCTGCGGGATGATCAACCCGAACGTCCTGCGCTCGGCGGGCATCGATCCCGATGTGTACTCCGGTTTCGCGTTCGGCGTCGGCGTGGAACGTGCGCTCATGTTCCGCAACGACGTGAAGGATATGCATGACATGGTCGAGGGCGATGTGCGCTTCTCCCAGCAGTTCGGAATGGTGGTCTGATGCGCGTCCCACTCAGCTGGCTCGCCGAGTATGTCGATCTCGAGCCGGGGACGACGGCCGAGCAGGTTCACGCCGCGCTCGTCTCCGTCGGTCTGGAGGAGGAGGACGTCCACACGTTCGAGATCTCCGGTCCCGTCGTGGTCGGGCAGGTGCTCGACTTCGTCGATGAGCCGCAGTCGAACGGCAAGACCATCCGCTGGTGTCATGTGCGCGTGGCCCCGGAGGGTACGCGGGCGGCGGACGGCGGCGACGACGTGCGCGGGATCGTGTGCGGCGCCCACAACTTCGTCGCAGGCGACAAGGTGGTGGTGTCGCTGCCCGGGGCAGTCCTGCCCGGGCCGTTCCCGATCTCGGCGCGCAAGACGTACGGCCACGTCTCCGACGGGATGATCGCGTCCGCTCGTGAGCTGGGGCTCGGCGACGAGCACGACGGAATCCTGCGCCTCGCGACCCTCGAGCTCGACCCTCCGGTCGGCACGGATGCGGTCGGCCTCCTCGGGCTGGACGACACGGCCGTCGAGGTCAATGTGACTCCCGACCGCGGCTACGCCTTCTCGATCCGCGGCATCGCGCGAGAGTTCTCGCACGCGACGGGGGCTGACTTCCGCGACCCTGCGGCCGCCCCTGAGCTGCTGCGCGGCCGTCCGAGCCACACGACGGGCAGCACGTTCCCCGTCTCGATCGACGACACCGCCCCCATCCGCGGGCGCGTCGGAGCATCCGTCTTCGTGACGCGCGTCGTCCGCGACGTCGATGCGACACGGCCGACGCCGGCCTGGATGATCGCGCGTCTCAAGCTCGCGGGCATCCGCTCGATCTCCCTCGTCGTCGACGTGACCAACTACGTGATGCTCGAGCTCGGCCAGCCGATCCACGGCTACGACCTCGACGCCCTCACCGGTGGCCTCACGGTGCGCCGCGCCCGCCCGGGCGAGACGCTCGTGACCCTCGACGGCCAGGAGCGGACGCTCGACCAGGAAGACCTGCTGATCACCGACGACTCCGGGCCGATCGGCCTTGCGGGAGTCATGGGCGGCGCGTCGACCGAGATCGGCTCCTCGACCCGCAACGTCCTCATCGAGGCGGCGAACTTCGACCCCGTGTCGATCGCCCGGACCGCTCGCCGGCACAAGCTGCCGAGCGAGGCGTCCAAACGGTTCGAGCGCGGTGTCGACCCGCAGGTCGCGGCTGCAGCTGCGGCACGGGTGGTCCAGCTGCTCGAGCAGCTCGCGGGCGGCAGCGCGGACGACCTCGGCTCCCTCCACAACACGAGCGTGACCCCGGATGCGATCCAGCTGCCCGCCGGCTACGTCTCGTCGCTGATCGGCGTTGACTTCACCGACGAGGAGATCGAGACCGCACTCGCCGAGATCGGCGGCGCGATCACTGCCACGTCCACCGGCCTCAGCGTCGTGCCCCCGACGTGGCGCCCCGACCTGACGGACAAGTCGGACCTCGCCGAGGAGGTCGCCCGCATCGTCGGCTACGACCGCATCCCCTCCGTGCTCCCCGTCGCGCCTCCCGGACGCGGACTGACCCGCACCCAGCTCCTCCGACGCTCCGTAGCCGAGACGCTTGCCGCGAACGGAGCCACCGAGGTGCTCGCGTATCCGTTCGTGACCGAGCGGGCGAACGACACGTTCGGCTCGCCGGTCGCTGGGCGCGTGCCCGCGGTGAAGCTGGCCAACCCGCTCGACGGCACGGTGCCGTACCTGCGGACGTCGCTCCTTCCGGGGCTGACGGAGATCGCGAAGCGGAACCTGTCCCGCGGCCTGGTCGATCTGGCGCTGTACGAGGTCGGAACGGTGTTCCTCCCCGCCCCTGACGGCACCTTCGGTTCCCGGTCGCTGCCCCCGGGCGCGGCCCTGCCGCCCGAGGACGTCCTGACCGGCCTGAACGCCGGCATCCCCTGGCAGCCCCAGCACGTAGCGGGTCTGGTGCTCGGCAATGCTGTACCGAAGCAGCCGGGCCTGCCCGCCGTCGCGGCAGGAATCGTGGACGTTCTCGCGATGGTCGACCAGATCGGGGCGGCGATCGGCGTCTCGGTCGAGCCGGTGCAGGGATCGCACCAGGCGCTCCACCCGGGCCGCGCGGCCGAGCTGATCGTGCGTCGCGCGCACGATCATGTGCGGGTCGGCTTCGCCGGCGAGCTGCTTCCGGCGCTCGCCGAGGAGGCGGACCTTCCACGCGTCGTCGGCGTCTTCGAGCTCGACCTCGACGCGCTGTTCGAACTCGCCCCGCGCGAACGGGTGGCGTCCGCGATCGCGGCGTTCCCGGCGGCGACCCAGGACCTTTCGCTCGTCGTCGGAGTCGATGTCGCCGCAGGCGATGTCGAGCGTGCCGTCGTCGACGGCGCGGGCCGGCTCCTCGAGCACGCCCGCCTGGTCGACGACTACCGTGGCCCGGGTATCCCGGAGGGGACGAAGAGCCTCACCTTCGCGCTCCGCTTCCGGGCAGACGACCGCACGCTCACCGCGGCCGAAGCGAGCGAAGCGAAGCTCGCGGGCGCGGCGCGGGCCGGCGACCAGTTCGGCGCGCACATCCGCGACTGAATCGCTCAGCCGCCGTGCCCGCCAGCTCGGGACATCCCCGCCCGCTCGAGTCGGCGGCCACGTCCCGACTTGGCGGGCACACATTCCCGAGGTGGCGGGGAGGTGGTGGGAGCCCGCCGGCACCGCCCGAGTTGGAGCGAGCCGAGCAGACCCGCTAGGGTTGCCGCATGCTTTCCGTTCGGCGCACCCTTTCCGCTCGTGGCCTCGTGGCCGCCGGCGCACTGCGTCGACGCCTGGGCGACCGCCGAATCTAGGCGACGCACGCGCGACCCTCGAGGGGGCTTCACGTGGGCGCCGCCGTCCTTCTCCCACGTCGTCCACTCAATAAGGTAGAAGCATGACTCTCTCGGTAGCTGTGGCCGGTGCATCCGGTTACGCGGGCGGAGAACTCCTCAGGATCCTCAGCGGTCACCCCGATTTCGAGGTGCGCACGGTGACCGCGTTCCAGAACGCTGGCCAGCCACTGATCGCCCAGCAGCCCCATCTCCGTTCGTTCGCCGACCTGACGCTGGTCGAGACGACCGCGGCGAATCTCGCCGGTCACGACGTCGTCTTCCTCGCACTTCCGCATGGCAAATCCGGCGAGTTGACCGCCCAGCTCGACCCGGGCGCTCTGGTCGTCGACTGCGGCGCCGATCACCGGCTCACCAGCGAGACCGACTGGGCCGCCTTCTACGGCGGTGACTACTTCGGCGCCTGGGCGTACGGGGTGCCTGAGCTGCCGGTCGCCGGCGGAGGCCACCAGCGCGAACGTCTCGCCGGTGCAACCCGAATCGCGGCCCCCGGCTGCAACGCGAGCGCGGTCTCACTGGCGATCGCTCCCGGGATCGTCGCGAGCCTCGTCGAAGAACAGGACATCGTCTCCGTCCTGGCCGTCGGGCCGTCGGGGGCGGGCAAGAGCCTGAAGACGATGTATCTCGCGAGCGAGATCCTCGGTTCGGCGAACCCGTACGCCGTCGGCGGCTCGCACCGGCACATCCCCGAGATCCAGCAGAGCCTGCGGCTCGCCGGCGCTTCCGACCCGACCGTCTCGTTCACTCCCGTCCTCGTCCCGATGTCGCGGGGCATCCTCGCCACAGTGACGGCACGCCTCAAGCCGGGCGTCACGGCCGACGAGGTGCGTGAGGCATGGGAGAACGCCTACCACGGTGAGCCGTTCGTCCAGGTCCTGCCCGACGGCCAGATGCCGCGCACCGCCGACGTGCTCGGCGCCAACACCGCATTGATCGGCCTCGCCGTCGATGCGGCCGTCGGCCGCGTGATCGCCGTGCTCGCGCTCGACAACCTCGTCAAAGGCACCGCGGGCGCGGCCGTCCAATCGGCGAACATCGCGCTCGGGCTGACCGAGACCACCGGCCTCAACGTGAATGGAGTCGCCCCGTGAGCGTCACGGCAGCATCCGGATTCGCGGCGGCCGGCGTCGTAGCCGGCCTGAAGTCGAGCGGTAAGCGCGATCTCGCGATCGTCCAGAACCTCGGCCCGCTCCAGGCCGCGGCCGCCGTCTTCACCACCAACCGGTGCAAGGCGAACCCGGTGCTCTGGAGCGAGCAGGTCATCGGCGACGGCATCGTCTCCGCGATCGTGCTCAATTCGGGCGGAGCGAACTGCTACACGGGCGCTCGGGGGTTCCAAACCACCCACGAGACCGCGGAGGCGGTCGCCGAACGTCTCGAGGTGTCGGGGGGCGACGTGCTGGTGTGCTCGACCGGGCTGATCGGCGAACAGCTCGACCTCGACCTGCTGAAGGCTGGGGTGTGGGATGCGACGCTCGCCATCACGACCGACAGCGGCGTCTCCGAAGCGGCCGGCCTCGCGGCGGCGGAGGCGATCATGACGACGGACACGCGTGCCAAACAGGCGAGGATGTCGTCCCCCGAAGGATGGACGGTCGGCGGGATGGCGAAGGGCGCCGGGATGCTCGCGCCGGGACTCGCCACCATGCTCGTCGTGATCACCACGGACGCCGTGCTGAACTCGGAGCAGCTCGACACGGCGCTGCGCGCGGCGACCCGGGTGACCTTCGACCGCCTCGACTCCGACGGCTGCATGTCGACGAACGACACCGTCGCACTCCTCGGTTCGGGGGCCAGCGGCGTCGAACCGGCTGCAGAGGCCTTCGCGGATGCGCTCACCAGCGTGTGCCGGGACCTCGCCGAACAGCTGCAGGCCGACGCGGAGGGAGCATCCCACGACATCGCCATCGAGGTCGTGAACGCGGCCTCCGAGGACGACGCGGTCGAGGTCGGCCGTGCCGTCTCCCGCAGCAACCTGTTCAAGGCCGCGATCTTCGGCAACGATCCCAACTGGGGCCGGGTGCTCGCCGCCGTCGGCACGACGAGCGCGGAATTCGATCCGTACGGTATCGATGTGGCGATCAACGGGGTGCAGGTCTGTTCCGCCGGTGAGCCGGACCAGCCCCGCGACCTCGTCGATCTGGCGCCGCGTGCCGTGCACGTCCTGATCGACCTGCACGCCGGACCGGCTACAGCGACGATCCTCACCAACGACCTCACGCACGACTACGTGCACGAGAACAGCGCTTACGCGAGCTGAGCGGCATGGACACGGAGGACGACATCGACACACCTGCCGCCGGCGTGAGCCACGCCGACGCCACCGAGAAGGCTGCGACCCTGATCGAGTCGCTCCCGTGGCTGAAGCGGTTCCACGACCAGATCATCGTCGTGAAGTTCGGCGGGAACGCGATGGTGAGCCCGGAGCTGCAGCGCGCATTCGCCGAGGACATGGTCTACCTGCGCTACGCGGGCATCCACCCGGTCGTCGTGCACGGCGGGGGACCGCAGATCTCGGCCATGCTCGACCGGCTCGGGATCACCAGCGAGTTCCGCGGCGGCTACCGTGTGACGACGCCCGAGGCGATGGACATCGTGCGGATGGTGCTCACCGGCCAGATCAGCCGCGACCTGGTCGGGCACATCAACGAACACGGCCCGCTCGCCGCCGGGCTGTCCGGTGAGGATGCAGGGCTTTTCAAGGGCCGCAGGCGTGGCGCCGTGGTCGACGGGGTCGAGGTGGATCTGGGGCTGGTCGGCGACGTCATCGCCGTGGACCCGGAGGCGGTGCACGCCCAGCTCGCCGCAGGCCGCATCCCGGTCGTCTCGTCCATCGCTCCCGACATCGACCAGCCGGGACAGTCGCTGAACGTGAACGCCGATTCGGCTGCCGCAGCCCTCGCCGTGGCACTGGGCGCCGCGAAGCTGGTGATCCTGACCGACGTGGCAGGGCTGTACAGCGACTGGCCCAATCGTGACTCGCTCGTCTCGGAGATCGACGCTGACGCACTCCGCGCGCTGCTGCCCGGACTCGAGTCCGGCATGATCCCGAAGATGACGGCATGCCTCGACGCCGTCGACGGCGGCGTCGCCAAGGCGGCGATCATCGATGGGCGCATCCCGCACTCCATCCTTCTCGAGGTTTTCACACAGGACGGCATCGGAACGGAGGTGGTGCCGGTATGACCACGGAGACCACAGGCTGGAGCGATCGTTTCGGCCACACCATGATGCGCACGCTGGCGACCCCTCAGGTCATGCTCGCCCGCGGCGAGGGCTGCTACGTCTGGGATGTCGACGGCAAGCAGTACCTCGACTTCCTCGCGGGGATCGCGGTGAACTCCCTCGGCCACGCCCACCCCGTGCTGGTGGATGCCGTGAGCGCCCAGGTCGCGACCCTCGCCCACGTGTCCAACTATTTCGCCACCCCGCCCCAGCTGGAGCTGGCCGAACGGCTCACCCGCCTCACGGGCGCCGGCGAGCGCGGGCGCGTCTATTTCGGCAACTCCGGGGCCGAGGCGAACGAGGCGGCGTTCAAGCTGGCACGCCTGAACCGCGGCAACGGCCACCGCAATCGGGTGCTCGCGCTCCATAATGCGTTCCACGGACGCACGATGGGTTCGCTCGCACTGACCGGCAAGCCGATGATGCGTGAAGCGTTCGAGCCGATGCCGTCGGGTGTCGAGCACATCGACTCGACGATCGAGGCGCTGGAGGCAGCGATCGACGACCATGTCGCCGCCCTGTTCGTCGAGCCGATCAAGGGTGAGGCCGGCGTGCTCGACCTTCCGGAGGGCTTCCTCGAGCGCGCCCGTCAGCTCACGGAGAAGCACGGTGCCCTGCTGATCATCGACGAGATCCAGACCGGGGTCGGTCGCACGGGCAAGTGGTTCGCCTTCGAACACGCAGGGATCGTCCCCGACGCGATCACGATCGCCAAGGGCATCGCGGGGGGCATCCCCATCGGCGCGCTCGTCACGTTCGGCTGGGCGTCCGAGCTCTTCTCCCGTGGCCAGCACGGCAGCACCTTCGGCGGCAACCCGTTGTCCACGGCCGCCGCCAACGCGGTGCTCGCCGAGATCGAACGCGCCGGCCTCGTGCAGAACGCGGCGGTGCGCGGCGAGCAGCTGCGTCAGGTGATCCTCGGTCTCGACTCGCCCCTCGTGCATGTCCTGCGCGGCCAGGGTCTCCTCGTCGGCATCGGCCTGTCCGAGCCGCACGCGCACCGGCTTTCGGATGCGGCCCTGGCGGAAGGGCTCATCATCAACGCGCCCAACGAGTCGAGCATCCGCATCGCCCCACCTCTCGTCGTCGGCGACGCGGAGATCGCCGACTTCCGTGAGCGATTCGGCCGCGCGCTCGCGGCGCTCGGCGCCTGACGCCGCACCCCCTCCATCCGCATCGAACGAAAGCGACCAATGACCAGGCACTTCCTTCGTGATGACGACATCACCCCCGCCGAACAGGCCGAGATCCTCGAGCTGGCGGCCGAACTGAAGCACGACCGCTTCAGCACCCGGCCGCTCGCCGGGCCCCAGACCGTGGCCGTGATCTTCGACAAGTCGTCGACGCGCACCCGCGTGTCGTTCGCGGTCGGGATCGCCGACCTCGGCGGCAGCCCCCTGATCATCAGCACGGCCAACAGCCAGCTCGGCGGCAAGGAGACACCGTCGGACACGGCACGCGTGCTCGAACGGATGGTCTCCGCCATCGTGTGGCGCACGTACGGTCAGGCGGGCCTCGAAGAGATGGCCGCCGGCACCACCGTGCCCGTCGTGAACGCACTCTCGGACGACTTCCACCCGTGCCAGCTCCTCGCGGACCTGCTGACGATCAAGGAGAAGCGGGGAACCCTCGCCGGGCTCACCCTGGCTTTCCTCGGCGACGGGGCCAGCAACATGGCGCAGTCGTACGTGCTCGCCGGTGCGACCGCGGGAATGCACGTGCGGATCGCCTCACCCGAGGCGTACGCGCCTGCGGCGCAGGTCGTGGCGGATGCGGACACCATCGCACAGGCGACCGGCGGTTCCGTGACCCTGTTCACCGACCCCCGCGAGGCCGTCGCGGGCGTCGATGTCGTCGTCACCGACACCTGGGTGTCGATGGGCAAGGAGGAGGAGAAGGCGGAGCGCCTGGCCGTCTTCGGCCCCTACCGCGTGGACTCCGAGCTGATGTCCCTCGCCCGGCCTGACGCGCTGTTCATGCACTGCCTGCCCGCCGACCGCGGCTACGAGGTCACCGCCGAGGTCATCGACGGGCCGCAGAGCGTCATCTGGGATGAGGCGGAGAACCGCCTGCACGCCCAGAAGGCCCTGCTCGTCTGGCTGCTCGCCCGCAACGCGGCCTGACGCCGCCGCGCACCCAAGACCATAAACTCGAACTGGATCATCGAAGGAGAACCATGGCTGAACGCGTTGTGCTCGCATACTCGGGCGGACTCGACACCTCGGTCGGCATCGGCTGGCTGAAGGATGCGACCGGCAAGGAGGTCGTCGCGCTCGCGGTCGACGTCGGCCAGGGCGGCGAGGACATGGAGGCGATCCGCCAGCGCGCGCTCGACTGCGGGGCCGTCGAGGCTGTCGTCGTGGATGCGAAGGACGAGTTCGCGAACGACTATCTCATGCCCGCTCTCAAGGCGAACGCGCTGTACCAGAAGCGCTACCCGCTGGTGTCGGCGCTGAGCCGGCCGGTGATCGCCAAGCACCTCGCCGCGACCGCGAAGGCGCTCGGCGCCGACAGCGTCGCCCACGGCTGCACGGGCAAGGGCAACGACCAGGTGCGTTTCGAGGCCGCTGTCGCAGCACTCGCCCCCGACCTCACGTCCCTGGCTCCCGTGCGCGATTTCGCCCTGACCCGCGACAAGGCGATCGTCTACGCCGCGGAGCACAACCTGCCCATCGAGCAGTCGAAGAAGAGCCCGTATTCGATCGACCAGAACGTCTGGGGGCGTGCGGTGGAGACCGGCTTCCTCGAGGATCCCTGGAACGCGCCGATCGAAGACCTGTACACGTATTCGGAAGACCCGGCGACCCCGCGTGAGGCGGTCGAGGTCGTCATCAGCTTCAGCGAGGGAATACCTGTCGCCATCGACGGCAAGCCGGTCACGCCCCTCGAAGCCGTCCAGCTGATGAACACGATCGCGGGTGGCCAGGGTGTCGGACGCATCGACATCGTCGAGGACCGCCTGGTCGGCATCAAGAGCCGCGAGGTGTACGAGTCCCCGGCCGGCATCGCGCTCATCGCGGCGCACGAGGAGCTCGAGAACATGACGGTCGAGCGCGATGTCGCACGCTACAAGCGCGGCGTCGAGTCCAAGTGGGCCGAGCTGGTCTACGACGGGCTCTGGTTCTCGGGGCTCAAGCGGGCCCTGGATGTCTTCATCGACGAGACGCAGCGTCACGTGACCGGCGACATCCGCCTCAAGCTCCACGCGGGCACAGCGGTGGTGACCGGGCGGCGCAGCGGGGAGAGCCTGTACGACTTCAACCTGGCGACCTACGACACCGGCGACACGTTCGACCAGTCGCTGGCCAAGGGTTTCATCGAACTGTGGTCGCTGCCGAGCAAGATCTCGGCCCGTCGCGACCTCGCCGGCCAGTAGGCCATCGTGGCGAAACACGATTCCGAGAACCGGGCGGCCGAAGCCGGCGCCCTGTGGGGCGGGCGGTTCGCCGGCGGCCCGTCGCCGGAACTCGCCGCGCTGAGCAAGTCGACGCAGTTCGACTGGCAGCTCGCCGCCTACGACATCGCCGGTTCGCGCGCCCACGCCACGGCGCTCGCCGCTGCCGGCTACCTGAGCGAGGCCGAGCTCGGCGCCATGCTCGAGGCTCTGGCCGCGCTCGACACGGCCGTCGCGACGGGGGAGTTCGTGGCCGACGACGCCGACGAGGATGTGCACTCCGCCCTCGAGCGCGGGCTGATCGAGCGCGCAGGGCCGGAGCTGGGCGGCAAGCTCCGCGCAGGCCGCAGCCGCAACGACCAGATCGCCACTCTCGTCCGCCTCTACCTGCGGGACCATGCGGGCGTCATCGCCGAGCAGCTGATCGCGCTCATCGATGCGATCGCTTCGCAGGCGGATGCGCATCCGACCGCCATCCTGCCGGGGCGCACCCACCTGCAGCACGCTCAGCCGGTACTGCTCGCCCATCACCTGCTGGCGCACTGCTGGCCGCTCGTACGCGACCTGGAACGCCTCGCCGACTGGGACAAGCGCGCGAACGTCTCGCCGTACGGGTCGGGTGCGCTCGCCGGATCGACCCTGGGCCTCGACGCGAAGCTGGTCGCCTCCGAGCTGGGCTTCGCGCACAGTGTGGAGAACTCGATCGACGGGACCGCCAGCCGCGACGTCGTCGCCGAGTTCGCATTCATTGCGGCGCAGATCGGCATCGACCTCTCCCGGTTCGCCGAGGAGATCATCATCTGGAACACGCGCGAGTTCGGCTTCGTCACGCTCGACGACTCCTACTCGACGGGTTCGTCGATCATGCCGCAGAAGAAGAATCCCGACATCGCCGAGCTCGCGCGCGGCAAGGCCGGGCGACTCATCGGCAACCTGACCGGACTGCTGACGACCCTCAAGGGGCTTCCGCTCGCGTACAACCGCGACCTTCAGGAGGACAAGGAGCCGGTGTTCGATTCCGTGACCACCCTCGAGGTGGTGCTGCCGGCGTTCACCGGGATGGTCGCGACCATGCGGTTCCACACCGAGCGCATGGCCGAGCTCGCACCGCAGGGTTTCTCGCTGGCGACGGATGTGGCCGAATGGCTGGTGAAACGGCGGGTCCCGTTCCGCGATGCGCACGAGATCACCGGCACCCTGGTCAGGTTCGCCGAAGAGCGCGGGCTCGAGCTGGCGGACCTCGACGACGCACAGCTCGCCTCCGTGTCGCCGCTGCTGACTCCAGACGTGCGCGACATCCTGACCATCGAGGGGTCGGTCGCCAGCCGTGACGGCATCGGAGGCACGGCTCCTGAGCGCGTCCGCGAGCAGCTCTCGGCTCTCACCGAACGGGTGCGGATGCTGACCTCGGCTTTCGTGGCCGCCCGGAGGAACCTGACATGACCGGTCCCGTACGGCGCGAGAAGCATTCCCCGAAGCGGCCGTGGATCATTCCGGCGATCGTGATCGTCGCGGTGCTGGTGATCGTGGTCGGCCTCGTGATCGTGGTCGTGAACGGCTGGCGGATGTTCTAGTGGCCACGACCCCGCCGCGGGAGTTCTTCGCGGCGTCGGCACTGGAGGTCGGCCCGCGCCTGCTGGGGGCGGTTCTGACGCACGAGACGGCGTCCGGCGCCGTCTCGCTGCGCATCACCGAGGTCGAGGCCTACGTCGGTGACGGGGTCGACCCGGGGTCGCACGCGTTTCGCGGTCGCACGCGCCGGAACGCGGTGATGTACGGGCCGCCCGGTCACCTGTACACGTATTTCACCTACGGCATGCATGTCTGCGCGAACGTGGTGTGCTCGCCGGACGGCGTCGCCTCGGCGGTCCTGCTCCGCGGGGGTGAGATCGTCTCGGGGGAGGAGGTCGCCCGCGAGCGGCGCGGTCAGTCCGTGCCGGTCAGGGAGCTTGCGCGCGGCCCGGCCCGGCTCGTCGTTGCCATGGGCATCTCCCTCGATGACGGCGGGGCCGACCTGCTGGAGCCGCCGTTCAGCCTGACGCTCCCCGAGCATCCTGTCGCCGCAGCCAGCGGGCCCCGGACCGGTGTCAGCGGCGCGGGCGGAGGACTCGACTTCCCGTGGCGCTACTGGATCGAGGGCGACCCGACGGTGTCGCCGTACCGCAGGCACCCGAAGGCCTGAGCAGGTCGAAGGTCCGAGCGACTCAAGCGACTCAAGCGACTGCGAGCCGGAACACCCCGGCGCAGACGGACGCCCAGATCAGGCTGACCAGCGTGCCGATGATGAACCGCTCGCGGGCTTCCGCCGCTTCGAGCTCTGTGAACCGGCCGACGCCTTTGATCGCGATGAGCACGGCGATGGCTTCGGGGAAGCCGGCCATGATCGCGCCCGTGGTGGCCAGCCGCTCGAGGTAGCCGATGAAGGTTCCTCCGCGCAGTACCTCGCGCGTGCCGCCGTTCGGGTGGTCCGGGGTCGCGCGTTCGTCGATGACGATGCCGCCGTGCAGTCCGGCCGTCACGCTGCCCCGGGATGCGAGCGCCAGCACCAGCTGGGCGGCCGGACCACCGCCGACGATGCTGAGTGCGAGCACCGACACGCCCAGCAGCACCTTCGCGATGGGCGGGGCTTCGGGGCCGGGCACGGCCACGGCGAGGAACGCGACTGCGAGAGCGACCGCCGAGATGTAGACCAGGGCGCGTCGCGGGTGCCGCAGCGTGTAGGCCGCGCAGAACAGGCTCGTCAACACCAGCACGAGCACGACGGCCCAGAAGGCGATCGGCCCGAGGACGTTCAGGAGGTGGACGTAAGGCATCATTCCTGCGGATCCGTTCGTGTGGTCGTTCGGTCGACGTTCTCCAACAGCCTAGTGAGGGCGGGTACGGCGGCCAGTTCGGGACGCACCGCCGCGGCCCGGGCGCGCGAGCTGGCCGACGGGGCGCTGATGCCCAGCCGTTTCGCCGCATCGGCCTGCGTGAGCCCTGCGGATACGAGGTCGTACAGCTCCCACCCGGCTGCGGTTCGGCGCTCGCGGATGACGAGGACCAGGTTGACGAGCGCCTCGGCGTCCGTCGCACCCGGCCATTCGCCGCCGTTCCCTTCAGCCGCATCGGCACGCACCTCGACCGCGAACCGTGTGGCGGACTTCTTGGCGCGGCCGACCGCTTCACGGGCGGCGATGAAGGCGTCCCCGCTGGCTTCGCGGGTCTCCGACGGCAGAG
This sequence comes from Leifsonia tongyongensis, assembly GCF_010686705.1. GTDB lineage: Bacteria > Actinomycetota > Actinomycetes > Actinomycetales > Microbacteriaceae > Diaminobutyricibacter > Diaminobutyricibacter tongyongensis. The sequence goes on from NZ_JAAGWY010000004.1 coordinate 318,393, forward strand.
GGAGGCGCACCGTGCCGATTCCGAGCCCGACGCTCCACGCCCCGTCGCGGGTCAGCTCGAGCACGATGGCGAGCGCCGCTCCGGCATCGTCGGTGAGCACCTGGAGTTCGTCCCCGGCGTTGCGATCGACCGGAAGCAGCAGACGGCCCGCGTGTTCGTCGTTCAGTCGCGCCAGAGTGCTTCCGACGATGTCTGTGCGCGATCGGCTGTCCACCTGGTCTGCGGTGATGACGAACATATACGCCCCTCCCATGAGGTCCCTGAGTCTAATCTATACACCATTAGGTCCTCAAGCCTCATAGGGCAGGAGATAGACCATGGGCTCTCATGTGTCCGACTGAATGGCCGCGAACTGCGCTGCTACTGTAAAACCCGTGTCAGATTCGGCCATTCTCCGCGCGCAAGCCAATGATCCGACCTTCGACGATCTGTGGGAGGAGCTCGTCTGGCGTGGCCTGATCCACGTCTCGACCGATGCCGGAGCGCTGAAAGAGCTGCTCGCCGGCGACCCGATCACCTACTACTGCGGATTCGACCCGACGGCTCCCAGCCTGCATCTCGGCAACCTCGTCCAGCTGCTGCTGATGAGGCGACTCCAGCTCGCGGGCCACCGGCCGCTGGCACTCGTCGGCGGATCGACGGGGCTCATCGGTGATCCACGACCCACTGCGGAGCGCACCCTCAACACGAGGGAGACCGTCGCCGAGTGGGTCGGCTACCTCCAGCAGCAGGTCTCCCGTTTCCTCAGCTTCGAGGGGGAGAACCCGGCCCGGCTCGTCAACAACCTGGACTGGACGGCGCCGATGTCGGCGATCGACTTCCTGCGCGAGATCGGCAAGCACTACCGAGTCGGGACGATGCTGAAAAAGGATGCGGTGGCAGCGCGCCTCAACTCGGACGAAGGCATCAGCTACACCGAGTTCAGCTACCAGATCCTGCAGGGACTCGACTACCTGGAGCTCTACCGGATGCACGGCTGCGTCCTGCAGACCGGGGGCAGCGACCAGTGGGGCAATCTCACGAGCGGGACGGACCTCATCCGGCGCGTGGAGCACGTGAGCGCGCATGCGATCGGAACGCCACTGATCACGAACAGCGACGGGACGAAGTTCGGCAAGAGCGAAGGCAACGCCGTCTGGCTCGACCCGAACCTGACGAGCGCCTACGCGCTGTACCAGTTCTGGGTCAACACCGACGACTCCGACGTCATCGACCGGCTGAAGGTGTTCACGTTCCTCACGCGGGCCGAGATCGAGCAGCTCGAGGCTGCGGTGAGGGATGAGCCCTTCCGGCGGGAGGCCCAGCGCCGGCTGGCGTATGAGGTCACGAGTCTCGTCCACGGGGAGGAGGCGACGGATGCGGCGATCGCGGCGACCGAGGCCCTGTTCGGTCGCGGGGAACTCGCGGAGCTGGATGCGGTGACCCTCGAGAGCGCGTTGCGTGAGCTGCCGAATACCACGACCGTGCCGACGGCGACTGTCGCCCAGGCGCTCGTCGACACCGGCCTCACAGCGAGCCTCGGTGAGGCCAGGCGCGCGATCGCCCAAGGGGGCGTCTACGTGAACAACGACAAGGTGGCGGATGCCGACGCTCCGATCAGCGAGTCATTGCTGGCCGGACGCATGGCGGTCCTTCGCCGCGGCAAGAAGACCCTCGCAGGAGTATTCCTCGAGTAGTACCGGGAGACCGGCCTTCGATGGTGGCGCGTATCGGCTTCGGCCGGTCCGCGCCTTCGTCGTTTCTGGGCGCGAAATCTGCACGCGGCTGGCTGGGAAATCGTCGGGATCCGCGTGATCACGCGGATGTGGAGGGGTGCCGGCAGGCGTTGGGCCGGGCGACACGCCCGGGCTGCACGCCAGATTTGCCAGCCCCCGGGGACCTGCGTAAAGTACTTACTTGTCACCCCAAAGGTGCGGGAAGCGGAAGAGCTTCTCGGCCTCAAGCGGGACCAATCCAAAGCATAAAGCAGAGCTCCTCTTGAAGGAGTTTGTCTCAGCGCCTAGGATGGAAAACCCACTCACTGAGCAGGTCTAACTGGCTCGGATCGTGTGAAACGGTGTGTCCGAATACGGATCGCCGAGATAACGCGAAACGGCCGATTTGACAAAGCGAATGAGAGTGGTAAGGTAGAGAAGTTGCCCCAAAGAGCAGGCCGAGAGGCTGAAAATTGGGAGCGTCCGATCCTTGAGAACTCAACAGCGTGCACAATGTCAAATGCCAAAAACCTCGACTCGTAGCTTCGGCTACGTGAGAGATTCCTTTGGAAACAGATTAAACAACAAAGCAAGTCAGTAATGATTTGTTCTGTCAGTTTCAAACTTGCAGCGTGGTTCACCCATTCCGGTGGCCCGCAGCACTAGATGTGCCGAAGCGCTTGCGCTTCGAGCAATCAAACATTTATGGAGAGTTTGATCCTGGCTCAGGACGAACGCTGGCGGCGTGCTTAACACATGCAAGTCGAACGGTGAAAGAGGAGCTTGCTCCTCTGGATCAGTGGCGAACGGGTGAGTAACACGTGAGTAACCTGCCCTTGACTCTGGGATAACCTCGGGAAACCGAAGCTAATACCGGATACGACCCTCGGAGGCATCTCCAGGGGGTGGAAAGAATTTCGGTCAAGGATGGACTCGCGGCCTATCAGGTAGTTGGTGAGGTAACGGCTCACCAAGCCGACGACGGGTAGCCGGCCTGAGAGGGTGACCGGCCACACTGGGACTGAGACACGGCCCAGACTCCTACGGGAGGCAGCAGTGGGGAATATTGCACAATGGGCGCAAGCCTGATGCAGCAACGCCGCGTGAGGGACGACGGCCTTCGGGTTGTAAACCTCTTTTAGTAGGGAAGAAGCGAAAGTGACGGTACCTGCAGAAAAAGCACCGGCTAACTACGTGCCAGCAGCCGCGGTAATACGTAGGGTGCAAGCGTTGTCCGGAATTATTGGGCGTAAAGAGCTCGTAGGCGGTTTGTCGCGTCTGCTGTGAAAACCCGAGGCTCAACCTCGGGCCTGCAGTGGGTACGGGCAAACTAGAGTGCGGTAGGGGAGAATGGAATTCCTGGTGTAGCGGTGGAATGCGCAGATATCAGGAGGAACACCGATGGCGAAGGCAGTTCTCTGGGCCGTAACTGACGCTGAGGAGCGAAAGCGTGGGGAGCGAACAGGATTAGATACCCTGGTAGTCCACGCCGTAAACGTTGGGCGCTAGATGTGGGGACCATTCCACGGTTTCCGTGTCGCAGCTAACGCATTAAGCGCCCCGCCTGGGGAGTACGGCCGCAAGGCTAAAACTCAAAGGAATTGACGGGGGCCCGCACAAGCGGCGGAGCATGCGGATTAATTCGATGCAACGCGAAGAACCTTACCAAGGCTTGACATATACCGGAAACGGCTGGAAACAGTCGCCCCGCAAGGTCGGTATACAGGTGGTGCATGGTTGTCGTCAGCTCGTGTCGTGAGATGTTGGGTTAAGTCCCGCAACGAGCGCAACCCTCGTTCTATGTTGCCAGCACGTAATGGTGGGAACTCATAGGAGACTGCCGGGGTCAACTCGGAGGAAGGTGGGGATGACGTCAAATCATCATGCCCCTTATGTCTTGGGCTTCACGCATGCTACAATGGCCGGTACAAAGGGCTGCAATACCGTAAGGTGGAGCGAATCCCAAAAAGCCGGTCTCAGTTCGGATTGAGGTCTGCAACTCGACCTCATGAAGTCGGAGTCGCTAGTAATCGCAGATCAGCAACGCTGCGGTGAATACGTTCCCGGGCCTTGTACACACCGCCCGTCAAGTCATGAAAGTCGGTAACACCCGAAGCCGGTGGCCTAACCCTTGTGGAAGGAGCCGTCGAAGGTGGGATCGGTGATTAGGACTAAGTCGTAACAAGGTAGCCGTACCGGAAGGTGCGGCTGGATCACCTCCTTTCTAAGGAGCAACTGGCACTCTTCGGAGTGTCCAGGCGCCAGATCTGAACATACGTTTCAGCTGGTAGCTCATGGGTGGAACATTGACATTGGTGCGGAGCCGAACGGCTCGAAGTCAGTACGCTCTTCGGAGAAGGAACGCTTTGAACCGGAAAGCACCGCACATGCACGCTGTTGGGTCCTGAGGGACCGGACCTCATCCGTATGGATGAGAACCTGGACCTCTGGACCTTTTCTTGCGCTCATAACTCGAGTCGCAGAGAAGGTACCGCCCGTACTTTGAGAACTACACAGTGGACGCGAGCATCTTAGATTGATCCTTCGGGATCAATCACAAAAGATTTTAGGAACATCCTTTCGAGGATGTTCTGACTAATCATTGGTCAATTTTTCTTATGAGAAATCGATTCAAACTCATGTGATTTCAAGATTCTAAGAGCAAACGGTGGATGCCTTGGCATCTGGAGCCGAAGAAGGACGTAGTAATCTGCGATAAGCCTCGGGGAGTTGATAAACGAACTTTGATCCGAGGATTTCCGAATGGGGAAACCCCGCTGGGCCCGTAAGGTGACCCAGTGACTCCCGCCTGAATATATAGGGCGGGTAGAGGGAACGTGGGGAAGTGAAACATCTCAGTACCCACAGGAAGAGAAAGCAAAAGCGATTCCGTTAGTAGTGGCGAGCGAAACCGGAAGAGGCTAAACCGATCATGTGTGATAGCCGGCAGGCGTTGCATGGTCGGGGTTGCGGGACTTTTCAGCTGCTTCTGCCGAACAGCAAGGGTTAGAACGTTGTATAGACGAATGGCATTGAAAGGCCAGTCACAGAGGGTGCCAACCCCGTAGTCGAAATGCAGCAATCACCCGAGAAGTATCCCAAGTAGCACGGGGCCCGAGAAATCCCGTGTGAATCTGTCAGGACCACCTGATAAGCCTAAATACTCCCAGATGACCGATAGCGGACAAGTACCGTGAGGGAAAGGTGAAAAGTACCCCGGGAGGGGAGTGAAATAGTACCTGAAACCGTTTGCTTACAAACCGTTGGAGCCTCCTTGTAGGGGTGACAGCGTGCCTTTTGAAGAATGAGCCTGCGAGTTAGCGATATGTGGCGAGGTTAACCCGAGTGGGGTAGCCGTAGCGAAAGCGAGTCTGAATAGGGCGATTCAGTCGCATGTCCTAGACCCGAAGCGAAGTGATCTATCCATGGCCAGGTTGAAGCGACGGTAAGACGTCGTGGAGGACCGAACCCACTTCAGTTGAAAATGGAGGGGATGAGCTGTGGATAGGGGTGAAAGGCCAATCAAACTTCGTGATAGCTGGTTCTCTCCGAAATGCATTTAGGTGCAGCGTTGCGTGTTTCTTGCCGGAGGTAGAGCTACTGGATGGCCGATGGGCCCCAAAAGGTTACTGACGTCAGCCAAACTCCGAATGCCGGTAAGTGAGAGCGCAGCAGTGAGACGGTGGGGGATAAGCTTCATCGTCGAGAGGGAAACAACCCAGACCACCAACTAAGGTCCCAAAGCGCGTGCTAAGTGGGAAAGGATGTGGAGTTGCACAGACAACCAGGAGGTTGGCTTAGAAGCAGCCACCCTTGAAAGAGTGCGTAATAGCTCACTGGTCAAGTGATTCCGCGCCGACAATGTAACGGGGCTCAAGCACGCCACCGAAGTTGTGGCATTGACATTAGTGGTAGGCCTTCGTGGTCCAGCCGTGTTGATGGGTAGGAGAGCGTCGTGTGGCCAGCGAAGCGGCGGTGTAAACCAGCCGTGGAGGCTACACGAGTGAGAATGCAGGCATGAGTAGCGAAAGACGGGTGAGAAACCCGTCCTCCGAAAGACCAAGGGTTCCAGGGCCAGGCTAATCCGCCCTGGGTAAGTCGGGACCTAAGGCGAGGCCGACAGGCGTAGTCGATGGACAACGGGTTGATATTCCCGTACCGGCGAAGAACCGCCCAAACTAATCCAGTAATGCTAAGTGTCTGAATCCCCTTGATCGAAGCCTTCGGGCCTAGACGAGCGGGCCTAGCACACGACCCTATGTTGGTGCGGTTAGCGTATTAACAGGTGTGACGCAGGAAGGTAGCCGAGCCGGGCGATGGTTGTCCCGGTCTAAGTGTGTAAGCCGAGGGATAGGCAAATCCGTCCCTCATATAGGCCCAGGCACGATGGGTAGTCTTAATTGACGAAATCGGTGATCCTATGCTGCCAAGAAAAGCATCGACGCGAGGTTCCAGCCGCCCGTACCCCAAACCGACTCAGGTGGTCAGGTAGAGAATACCAAGGAGATCGAGAGAATCGTGGTTAAGGAACTCGGCAAAATGCCCCCGTAACTTCGGGAGAAGGGGGGCCTGATGCGTGAAGGGATTTACTCCTGGAGCGTTTGAAGGCCGCAGAGACCAGTGGGAAGCGACTGTTTACTAAAAACACAGGTCCGTGCTAAGTCGCAAGACGATGTATACGGACTGACGCCTGCCCGGTGCTGGAAGGTTAAGAGGAAGGGTTAGCTTCGGCGAAGCTCAGAATTTAAGCCCCAGTAAACGGCGGTGGTAACTATAACCATCCTAAGGTAGCGAAATTCCTTGTCGGGTAAGTTCCGACCTGCACGAATGGCGTAACGACTTCCCAGCTGTCTCAACCGCGAACTCGGCGAAATTGCACTACGAGTAAAGATGCTCGTTACGCGCAGCAGGACGGAAAGACCCCGTGACCTTTACTACAGCTTGGTATTGGTGTTCGGTGTGGCTTGTGTAGGATAGGTGGGAGACTGTGAAGCGGGCACGCTAGTGTTCGTGGAGTCATTGTTGAAATACCACTCTGGTCACTCTGGATATCTAACTTCGAACCGTAATCCGGTTCAGGGACAGTGCCTGGTGGGTAGTTTAACTGGGGCGGTTGCCTCCCAAAAAGTAACGGAGGCGCCCAAAGGTTCCCTCAACCTGGTTGGCAATCAGGTGTCGAGTGTAAGTGCACAAGGGAGCTTGACTGTGAGACTGACAAGTCGAGCAGGGACGAAAGTCGGGACTAGTGATCCGGCAGTGGCTTGTGGAAGCGCTGTCGCTCAACGGATAAAAGGTACCTCGGGGATAACAGGCTGATCTTGCCCAAGAGTCCATATCGACGGCATGGTTTGGCACCTCGATGTCGGCTCGTCGCATCCTGGGGCTGGAGTAGGTCCCAAGGGTTGGGCTGTTCGCCCATTAAAGCGGTACGCGAGCTGGGTTTAGAACGTCGTGAGACAGTTCGGTCCCTATCCGCTGCGCGCGTAGGAAATTTGAAAGGATCTGACCCTAGTACGAGAGGACCGGGTTGGACGAACCTCTGGTGTGTCAGTTGTTCCGCCAGGAGCACCGCTGATTAGCTACGTTCGGGATGGATAACCGCTGAAAGCATCTAAGCGGGAAGCCGGCCTTAAGATGAGATTTCCATGCCTTCGGGCGAGAGGCTCCCAGCTAGACTACTGGGTTGATAGGCCGGATGTGGAAGTGGGGACTAAAGACCCATGGAGCTGACCGGTACTAATAAGCCGATATCTTGATAATCATTACTCTCATACATGTTGTAAGGCTGGTATGAGGGGCCATGAGAATGCTTGCGTCCACTATGTGGTTCTCGATGTACGGTCGAGAACCGAACAATCAGCAATGATTGTCCGTTCACTTTGATACATCAATAGTGTTTCGGCGGCCATAGCGAGAGGGAAACGCCCGGTTACATTCCGAACCCGGAAGCTAAGACTCTCTGCGCCGATGGTACTGCAGGGGGGACCCTGTGGGAGAGTAGGACACCGCCGGACTTCTTTGTGAAATGGCCACCCAGTGATGGGTGGCCATTTTGCGTTTAAGTCACCCCAGAATTCATCGGGACACAGCCGTACGCTTGGAAAGCTGCGCCCCACAGATACAGGAGAAGACGTGAGCGACTCACCGTCAGACGAGCAGAAACCCAACCGCGAAGGCGACCGGCCCCAGCGGGACGGCCAGCGACGAGACAGCTCACGTCACACCGGTGACCGACCCCAAAGCGGGCGCACGCAGGGCGGACGCACCCCGGGCGGACCCGCCAAACGCTCCGAGTCGAAAGGTGCTCAGCCGTGGAAGCGGGACGGGAAACCGACCGACGCGAAGAGTGGCCAGCCGTGGAAGCGGGACGGGAAGCCGAGCAGCGGACCGCGGGACAACCACGGGGCGCGCGACGGCGACCGTGGGAAGAAGCTCTGGACGCGGGAAGGCAAGCCGGCACGCGGCGACCGGGATGCCCGTGACCACGAACGCGCCCTCACCGAAGAAGAGCGGCTTGCCCGCGAACTGCGGTCGGTGCGTACGCGGCACGACGACCCCGAGATCCCCGAAGCCATCCAGGCACGCGACCTCGACAAGGTCGCACGCGCTGAACTGAAAACCCTCAGCAAGGACAATGCGGACTGGGTGGCGCGCCACCTGGTGATGGCCGCACAGCTCATCGAAGACGACCCCGAGCTCGCCCACCAGCATGCGCTGTCCGCTGCTCGCCGCGCGGGACGTGTCGCGGTGGTCCGTGAAACGCTGGCGATCACGGCGTATGCGACCGGCGACTTCGGATTGGCGTTGCGCGAGCTGCGCACGTTCCGTCGCATCAGCGGGTCGAACGACCAGCTGCCACTGATGGTGGACAGTGAAAGGGGTGTCGGGCGCCCGGATCGGGCACTCGAGCTCGGGCGGTCCGTCGACCGGGCGTCCCTTCCCACCGAGGTACAGGTCTCCCTGGCGATCGCGATGTCCGGTGCGCGCCTCGACCTCGGACAGAACGACGAGGCGCTCGCGGAACTGGAGATACCCCAGCTCGACCCCAACCGGGCGTACTCGTGGAGCCCCGAACTGTTCCATGCCTACGGTGACGTGCTCGACGAGCTCGGCCGCGAAGAGGACGCATCCACCTGGCGTGACCGCGCGGCACGGGCCGAACAGGCGATGGGCATCGCACGCGGCACGGGAGACGAGGAGACGGTCGATGTCGTCGAAGAGGAGATCGAGCAGGACGAGGGCGACACGATCATCGAGTTCGAGGACGAAGACGTGGAGATCGTAGAAGGCGAAGACTGGCACGATGGCGATCTTCCGGCGACGCAGTAGCGACGGAGCGACACCGCTCGACGGCGTCGACGTCATCCTCGCCGACCTGGACGGGGTGGTCTACGCAGGTCAGCGGGCGATCCCGCATGCCGTGGAGAGTCTCAACGCGGCAGCCGAAACCGTGCGCGTCGGGTACATCACCAACAATGCGTCCCGCACCGACGCATCCGTCGCTGAACACCTCACCCAGCTGGGCCTCCACGTTCAGCCCAGCGACATCGTGACGTCGCCGCAGGCGGCCGTGCGGCTGCTCGCGCGACACGTGGCGCCGGCCTCGAGCATCCTGGTCGTCGGCGGGGACGGCCTCGTTCACGAGGTCGAGAAGGCCGGCTTCAGTGTGGTGCGCTCCGCCGACGACGAACCGGCCGCGGTCATCCAGGGCTTCCATCCGGACCTGGGCTGGAAAGACCTGGCAGAGGCTTCGTTCGCGCTGCAGCGCAGCACGGCGGAGGAGCGGCCCTGGGTCGCGACCAACACGGACTGGACCATCCCCGTCGCGCGCGGGATCGCCCCCGGCAACGGCACGCTCGTCTCCGCCGTCCACACCGCCACCGGACGACTGCCCCTCGTTGCCGGCAAACCCGAAGTCGCGATTTTCGAAGAGGCGACGGCGCGATTCGCCGCCACCTCGCCGCTCTTCATCGGCGATCGCCTCGACACGGACATCCTCGGTGCGAACCGTGCCGGAATCCCCTCCGTGCACGTGCTCACCGGTATCGACAAGGCCAAGCAGCTCATCGCCGCCGACGCGAACTCGCGGCCGACCTACATCCTCGCGGACCTCCGCGGGCTCGCGGAGCCGTACCCGACGACGCGTTTCTCGAAGGACAACTCGACGGCGACGGTCGGTGACGCCACCGTGCGGATCACCGGCAACGACGTGCTGATCGTGTCGGAAGGATCATCCGAGCTCAACCTGCTCCGCGCAGCCACCGCTGCGATCTGGGCATCCGGACGGGCGATCTACGGGCTCAACGTTCCCGAACAGCTGTACACCTGAGACCCGACGGCGCCGGCAGGCGCTAGCGTAGAAGACGTGACCTCCGACGACGAGACCCCGACTGCGATCGACGACGCCCTCATGCCGCGCCTGCGCGTCATCGAAGACCAGCCGCTGAGCACGCGGGCGGAGGCGTACGCGCAGGTGCACGACGAACTGCAGAAGCTGCTCGAGGGTGGGGACGTTCCGCGCACCCATGGCTGAGGCCAGGCTCGACGTCGCCCTGACCGAGCGCGGCCTCGCCCGCTCCCGGTCGCACGCGGCCAAACTGATCGCCGACGGCCTGGTGTCCGTCGACGGACAGGGCGTCGTCAAGCCGTCCGCCAAGGTCAACGACGACCAGCTCATCGAGGTCGCCGAGACCGATCAGTACGTGAGCCGCGGCGCCCACAAGCTCATCGGCGCGCTCGACACGTTCGGCGTCCCGGTACGCGGACGTGTCGCGATGGACGTCGGCGCGTCGACGGGCGGCTTCAGCCAGGTGCTGCTGGAGCGGGATGCGCGGCTGGTGATCGCGATCGACGTCGGTCATGGACAGCTCTCTCCTGAACTGGCGCGCGAGCCGCGCCTCCGCTCGTTCGAGGGTGTGAACGCGCGGACCCTCACCCCTGACGCACTCGCCGGATTGCTCGGCGAACCCATCCGGCCCGACCTCGTCGTCGGAGACCTGTCGTTCATCTCGCTGCGGACCGTGCTGCGCGCGCTCGTCGAGACGGCGGCTGAGGGCGCCGACTTCGTTCTGCTGGTCAAGCCGCAATTCGAGGTGGGGCGGACGGGCATCCGCGAAGGGATCGTCCACGACCCGGCGCTGCGGGCCGATGCCGTGGCGAACGTGCTCTGGTCGGCCCAGGATCTCGGGATCGGGACCGCGGGCATCGTCTCCTCCACAATCGTGGGCAGCCAAGGAAATCATGAGTATCTGGTCTGGCTGAGCGCGACGAAGGGCCGCAATCCGACAGAATGGTTGGACGACATCAACGCGATCGTGGGAGCGTGAAGCATATGGATGCACCGGCACGGTACATCCTCGTCGTGGCGCACACAGGCAGGCAGGATTCGCTCGATGCGGGAGTGGCCGTCTGCTCGCAGCTCCTCGAGGCGGGCGCGACGCCGGTGCTCAGCGCAGACGAGCGTCGTGACCTCCTGGCCGCCGAACCGAGCCTGGTCGAGGTCGCGGTACTGGGCACCGACGTTCGTGCTGAGGAGCTCGAGCTGGTCATCGTCCTGGGCGGCGACGGAACGATCCTGCGAGCGGCCGAACTCGTCCGCGGGTGCGGCGCCCCGCTGCTCGGGGTCAATCTGGGTCACGTCGGCTTCCTCGCCGAGAGCGAGCGCGACGACCTGCGCGAAGCGGTCGCACGCGGTCTCGCCAATGACTACACGGTCGAAGAGCGCATGACGCTCTCGGCGCGCGTCAAACTCGACAACCAGGTCGTCTACGAGAGCTGGGCGCTCAACGAAGCGACGGTCGAGAAGGCCAGCCGGGAGCGGATGCTCGAAGTCGTCATCGAGGTCGACGGCCGCCCGATGGAGAGTTTCGGCTGCGATGGCGTCGTGATGTCGACGCCAACCGGCTCGACGGCGTACTCCTTCTCTGCAGGCGGTCCGGTCGTCTGGCCCGGTGTAGCGGCGCTGCTGCTCGTCCCGCTGAGCGCGCATGCCTTGTTCGCGCGTCCACTCGTGGTCGACGCGGAGTCGTCGCTCGCGATCGAAGTGCTCGACCGGGCCGGCGGTGCGGGCATCCTGTGGTGCGACGGGAGACGGGCGTTCGACCTCCCTCCGGGTGCGCGCGTCGTCGTGCGGCGATCGCCGGTGCCGGTGCGGCTTGCCCGCCTGCATCCGGGGCCGTTCACCGACCGGCTCGTGCACAAGTTCAATCTCCCGGTGGCGGGATGGCGGGGGCCCGTCGGTCGTGAGTGAGGTGAGACGGTGATTGAGGAGATCTCGATCAAAGACCTGGGAGTGATAGCCGACGCGGCCCTTCCGCTCGGACCGGGATTCACCGCCCTCACAGGTGAGACCGGGGCAGGCAAGACGATGGTCGTCTCCGCGCTCGGCCTGCTGCTCGGTGAACGCGCCGACACCGGCGCGGTGCGGCTCGGCAGCCCACAGGCGTGGGTAGAGGGCCGCTGGCGCGTGCGCGACACGGGCGACATCGTCGACCGGGTGCGCGATGCCGGGGGAGACGTGGACCCGCTCGGTACGGGAAGCGCCGAGCTCGTCCTGAGCCGGTCGGTGTCGGCAGAGGGTCGCAGCCGTGCCGTCGTCGGCGGACGGAGCGCGCCGGTCAGCGTGCTCACCGAACTCGGCGAGCAGCTCGTCGTCGTGCACGGGCAGTCCGACCAGGTTCGTCTCCGATCGGCCGTGGCGCAGCGAGAGGCGCTCGACCGGTATGCCGGGGCCGCGCTGGCGACCGCACTCGAGAGCTACCAGCACGTCTTCTATCGCTGGAACGAGAATCGCGCCCAGCTCGAGGAGCTCGTGGCCGACCAGGACAGGCGTGCCCGCGAAGCGGAAGACCTGCGGCTCGCGATGGCGGAGATCGAGACGGTCGCCCCACAGCCGGGTGAAGACGACGAGCTCGCGGAACGGGCAGAACGCCTCTCCAACCTGGAAGACCTGCGGATCGCTGCGGCGAGTGCGCGCGAACTCCTCTCGGCCGAGGAATCGGAAGGAGCGGACGCGCTCGGCCTCCTCGACTCGGCCCGGCGCAGCCTCGAGAGGGTGTCGTCGCACGACGCAGAACTCGTCGGCGTCGCAGAAGCCATCGCGAACGCCAACTACCTCGTCTCCGACCTTGCGGCGCAGCTGTCGACATACCTGGCGGGCCTCGACACCGACGGCGCACGCGAACTGGAGATCGTGCAGGAGCGGCGTGCGGAGCTGACCACGCTCATCCGCAAGTACGGTCCGACGCTCGACGACGTCATCCGCAACCTGGAGACCGGCAGTTCGCGGCTCTTCGAGCTCGACGGGGACTCGGAGCGCATCGACCAGCTGCGGAACGAGGTCGACGACGACCGGGTGCTGCTCGAAGAGCTGGCCGCCGGGTTGTCAGCGCTGCGCGGGTCGGCGGCCGAACGGCTCGGCGCCGCTGTCTCCGACGAGCTCTCCGCCCTGGCGATGGCCGACGCCCGCGTGATCGTCCAGGTCGCCCAGCGCGACGAGTACACCGCGACCGGACGAGACCTGGTCTCGATCCTGCTGCAGCCGCACGCCGGCGCAGAACCGCGAGCGCTCGGCCGCGGCGCCTCCGGAGGTGAGCTCTCGCGCGTCATGCTCGCGATCGAGGTCGTCATCGCGGGCAGCGACCCGGTTCCCACCTTCATCTTCGACGAGATCGATGCGGGCGTCGGGGGAGCATCCGCGATCGAGATCGGCAGGCGACTCGCCCGGCTCGCAGAGAACGCGCAAGTGATCGTCGTGACCCACCTCGCCCAGGTCGCAGCCTTCGCCTCGAACCACCTCACCGTCGTGAAAGGCAGCGACGGATCGGTCACCGCATCGAGCGTGCGGCAACTGGGAGGCGAGGAGCGGATCGCCGAGATGGCGCGGCTCCTCTCGGGGCTTCCCGACTCCGAGAGCGGGCTGGCGCACGCGCGCGAGCTCATCGAGATGGCTTCGTCGTCGGTCTGAGCCCAGCGTGGTCTGATAGGATAAAAGCCCGTGGTGGATAAAACAGACGCGGGCAAATCGAACGGCACTACCAAGCACATCTTCGTGACAGGTGGTGTCGTTTCTTCGTTGGGCAAAGGCCTCACGGCAGCAAGCCTGGGCAATCTCCTGACTGCCCGAGGCCTCCGGGTGGTGATGCAGAAACTCGACCCCTACCTCAACGTGGACCCCGGAACGATGAACCCGTTCCAGCACGGAGAAGTCTTCGTCACCGACGACGGCGCAGAGACCGACCTCGACATCGGCCACTACGAGCGCTTCCTCGACATCAACCTCAGCCAGTCCGCCAACGTCACCACCGGCCAGATCTACTCCACCGTCATCGCCAAAGAGCGCCGCGGTGAATACCTCGGCGACACGGTGCAGGTCATCCCGCACATCACCGACGAGATCAAACGCCGCATGCGCCTGCAGGCCGGCGACGACCCGCAGCCCGACGTGATCATCACCGAGATCGGCGGCACCGTCGGCGACATCGAATCGCAGCCGTTCATCGAAGCCGCCAGGCAGGTGCGGCACGAACTCGGCCGGAAGAACTGCTTCTTCGTGCACGTCTCGCTCGTGCCGTTCATGAACGCCTCGGGTGAGCAGAAGACCAAGCCGACCCAGCACTCCGTCGCGGCCCTCCGCTCCATCGGCATCCAGCCCGACGCACTCGTGCTGCGCAGCGACCGCCCGGTCTCCGACTCCAACAAGCGCAAGATCGCCCTGATGTGCGACGTGGACGAAGCGGCGGTCGTCAACGCGATCGACGTGCCCAGCATCTACGACATTCCCACGATGCTCCACAACCAGGGCCTCGACTCCTACATCATCGACCAGCTCGGGCTCGACGCCGGAGACGTGCGATGGGACGGCTGGGCCAGCCTGCTGCAGGCCGTTCACGAGCCCAAACACGAAGTCACGATCGGCCTGGTCGGCAAATACATCGACCTCCCCGACGCGTACCTCTCCGTCACGGAGGCGCTCCGCGCCGGTGGCTTCGCCCACAACGCAAAAGTGAAGCTCAAGTGGATCGCCTCCGACGAGTGCGGCACGGCAGAGGGCGCAGCCCACCAGCTCTCCGACGTCGACGCGATCTGCGTGCCCGGCGGATTCGGTGTGCGCGGAATCGAAGGCAAAGTCGGTGCGCTGCGATTCGCACGCGAGAACGGCATCCCGGCCCTCGGCCTGTGCCTCGGGCTCCAGTGCATGGTCATCGAATACGCACGCCACGAGACCGGGCTGACCGGCGCATCCTCGTCCGAATTCGACCCGGACACCGAGTTCCCGGTCATCGCGACGATGGCCGAACAGGTCGAGATCATCGCGGGCGGCGACCTCGGCGGGACGATGCGGCTCGGGCTCTACCCCGCGACGCTCGCCGAAGGCTCCATCGTCTCCGAACTCTATGGCTCGAGCGAGGCGTCCGAACGTCACCGCCACCGCTACGAGGTCAACAACGGCTACCGCGAGCAGATCGCCGACGCGGGACTCTGGTTCTCCGGAACCTCGCCCGACGGTCACCTGGTGGAGTACGTGGAGCTGCCGCGGGACGTGCATCCGTTCTACGTGGGAACGCAGGCGCACCCCGAACTGCGGTCGCGGCCCAACCGGGCGCACCCGCTGTTCCGCGGGCTCGTCGGTGCGGCTCTCGACCGCCAGAAGGCAAGCCGGCTGTTCGAAGTCACTCAGGACGCCTGAGCCGGTGGGCGCTGGCGAGGCATTGTCCGACGAGGCGGAGACGCCCGACATCGTCGCGGCCGAGACGGTCTTCGCGGGCAAGGTGTGGAACATCCGCCGGGAGACCTTCCGGTACAACGGGGACGAGATCGTCCGCGAATTCGTCGATCACACCGGGGCCGTTGCGGTGCTCGCACTCGACGATGACGACCGCGCGCTCCTGATCAGGCAGTACCGGCATCCGGTGCGCACCCGCGACTGGGAGATCCCGGCCGGGCTCCTCGACCTGCACGGTGAGCCTCCGCTTGCGGCGGCGAAGCGCGAACTCGCCGAAGAAGCCGACCTCGAAGCCGACGACTGGAGCGTGCTCGCCGAGTTCTACACGTCGCCCGGCGGGAGCGACGAGGCGATCCGGGTCTACCTCGCGCGCACCGTGCGGGCGACGGCCCAGGTGTTCGACCGCACCGAAGAGGAGGCGGACATCGAGAAGCGGTGGGTCCCGCTCGACGACGTGGTGGATGCGGTGCTCGCCCGCCGCCTCCAGAATCCGTCGCTGGTCATCGCGGCGCTCACCGCTCGCACGGCACGCGAGACGGGATGGTCGCAGCTGGGCGCGGCCGACAGCCCCTGGCCGCGGCATCCGAAGCTCGGAGCCACACAGTCGTGAGTGTCGCGACGGCTGTGGACTCGTACCTGCGGCACGTCTCGATCGAGCGCGGGCTCTCCATCAACACCGTCGCCGCGTACCGCCGCGACCTGGGCGTCTACGCGGGCTGGCTCGCGGAGCAGGGCATCGACGACCCGGCAGCGATCACGCCTGCCGACGTGTCCGCTTTCGCGCGCCACCTCGGAACCCGCGAGGAGACACCGCTCACGGCGTCGTCGATGGCACGGATGCTCTCCACCGTGCGCGGCTTCCACCGGTTCATGCTCGAAGAGCAGCTGGTGCCCGCCGATGTCGCGCACGAGGTGAAGCCTCCGAAGCTCGCCAGCCGCCTGCCCAAGGCGATCACGGTCGACCAGGTCGCGGCCCTGCTCGCAGCCACCGACGGGGACGACCTCCAGTCGCTGCGCGACAAAGCGCTGCTCGAACTGCTCTACGCGACGGGTGCGCGCGTGAGCGAAGCCGTCGGGCTCAACGTCGACGACGTCATCGACGAGGACATCGTGAGGCTGACTGGCAAAGGATCCAAACAGCGGATCGTCCCGCTCGGCAGCTACGCCCGCGCGGCGCTCGACGCCTACCTCGTGCGGGCGCGCCCGGCGCTCTCCGTGCGGGGCACAGCCACGCCGGCGCTGTTCCTGGGGATGCGCGGGCAGCGGGTCTCGCGCCAGAACGCCTGGTTGATCATCCGCTCAGCAGCCGAGCGCGCGCACCTCGAGGCGGAGGTGTCGCCCCACACGCTACGCCACTCCTTCGCGACGCACCTGCTCGCCGGCGGAGCGGATGTGCGCGTGGTGCAGGAACTGCTCGGGCACTCCTCGGTGGCGACGACGCAGATCTACACGCTGGTCACGGCGGACACGCTGCGCGACATGTACACGACGGCGCACCCCCGCGCCCGCTGAGGCCACGCGGTCCCCGCAAAAAGGGGGCTTGCGGATCGCGGCGATGCGGCCCGCGAACCGGGGACACCGCCGATAGACTGTGCGTTTGAAGGACCGCACGAGAGGGACGAGGAACACGCAGGTGACGCGCAGCAACGAGGTTCGAGTAGAGCTCCCCGTCCTGGATGAAGCGTCCCTTCCCGCCCCGCTCGGCCCCACCGGCCGCACGCTGCGCTCGTTCCCTGTGCCGAAACCGCTGAAGAGCCACGGCCCGGCACGCATCATCGCGCTCTGCAACCAGAAGGGCGGCGTCGGCAAGACGACGACCAGCATCAACCTGGGCGCGAGCCTCGCCGAATACGGCCGCCGGGTGCTCGCCGTCGACTTCGACCCGCAGGGTGCGCTCTCCGCGGGTCTCGGTGCCCAGACCCACGACGTCACCACCATCTACGACCTGCTGCTGACGCGCACCAAAGACGTGAGCGAGGCGATCCAGCACACCTCGACGCCGGGGCTCGACATCATCCCGGCGAACATCGACCTGTCGGCCGCCGAGGTGCATCTCGTCAACGAGGTCGCCCGCGAGCAGATCCTCGCCAGTGTGCTGCGCAAGGTGAGCGACGACTACGACGTGATCCTCATCGACTGCCAGCCCTCGCTCGGCATCCTGACCGTGAACGCGCTCACCGCGAGCCACGGCGTGCTCATCCCGCTCGAATGCGAATACTTCGCCCTGCGCGGAGTCGCCCTGCTCATCGAGACCATCGACAAGGTTCGGGAGCGTCTCAACCCGGCCATCCAGCTCGACGGCATCCTGGCGACCATGTACGACTCGCGCACCCTGCACTCGCGCGAAGTGCTCGAGCGGGTCGTGGATGCGTTCGGCACCAACGTTCTCGAAACCGTCATCTCGCGCACGGTCAAGTTCCCGGATGCTTCGGTGTCCGCGACGCCGATCACCCAGTTCGCACCGGAGCACGCGGCCGCCGAGGCCTACCGGCAGCTCGCCAGAGAGCTGATCACGCGTGGCGCAGTCGCCTAGCCCGACAGGCTTCCGCGTCGACCTCGGCACCTTCGAGGGGCCGTTCGACCTGCTGCTCAGCCTGATCACCAAACACGAACTCGACATCACCGACATCTCGCTCAGTCGGGTCACGGACGAGTTCATCAGCTACCTGCGCGCCATCGACTCGGAGAAGAACCTCGACGAGGCGAGCGAATTCCTGGTGGTGGCAGCGACGCTGCTCGACCTCAAGGTCGCCGGTCTCCTGCCGCAGGGTGAACTGGTGGATGCCGAGGACGTGGCACTGCTCGAGGCGCGCGACCTCCTTTTCGCGCGGCTCCTCCAGTACCGGGCGTTCAAGGAGGCGTCGGCGTGGTTCCAGGCCGGCCTGGAAGCCGAGGCGACACGGCACGCGCGAACGGTCCGACTCGAGGACAAGTTCCGCCAGCGCACACCCGAGCTCGTCTGGACGCTGTCAGCCGACGACTTCGCGGCCCTCGCGACCCTCGCGCTGACGCCGCGGGAGCTGCCGACCGTCGGACTCGATCACCTCCACGCACCGCTGGTGAGCATCCGGGAGCAGGCGGCGCACGTCGTCGGGATGCTGCGCTCCGGCGAGACGCTGACGTTTCGCCAGCTGATCGCGGGCGCCGAGCAGAAAGGCGTCGTGATCGCGCGGTTCCTCGCGGTGCTCGAGCTCTACCGCCACGCGGCCATCGCGTTCGAACAGGTCGAACCGCTCGGCGAGCTCACCCTCAGATGGACGGCCGAACACTGGTCACAGGAGAATCTTGCTAACCTCGGAGCCGACTATGACGGATGACACACTGATCGTGAACGAGGTGGAGGCGCCGGCGGTCGAGATCGAGCGCGCGCTCGAAGCCATCCTCATGGTCGCCGACGAGCCGCTCAGCCTCGTGATGCTTGCCACTGCCGTGAGCGCGCCGGTCAAACGTGTGCGCGCCGCGATCGACGCACTGGTGCGCGACTTCGACGGGGAGGACGGCGGCGTCCGCCGCGGATTCGAGCTGCGCGAAGTCGGCGGAGGCTGGCGCATCTACGTGCGCAGCGAGTACGACGAGGTGGTCTCCGACTACGTGCTCACGCAGAATCCGACCAAGCTGTCGCAGGCGGCGCTCGAAACGCTCGCCGTGATCGCGTACAAGCAGCCCATCAGCCGGGGGGCGATCGCCTCCATCCGTGCCGTCAACGTCGACTCGGTCGTGCGCACGCTGCTCGGGCGCGGACTGATCACCGAACTCTTCACCGACAGCGAGACCGGCGCGATCAACTACGGCACCACCGACCTGCTGCTGACCCAGCTCGGGATCAACTCGGTCGACGAGCTGCCCCACATCTCGCCGCTGCTCGCCGACGGCGCGGACGGGTTTGACGGCGATGTCCGCTGACCGGGGCGGCGCCGGGGCTGGTGCCGGGGCTCGGGCTGGGGCGGCGTCGAGCGGTGCCGCCGGCGAGGGCGAGCGCCTGCAGAAGGTGATGGCGGCGGCCGGTGTCGCCTCCCGTCGTGTCTCCGAACAACTCATCTCGGCCGGCCGCGTCACTGTGAACGGCACGGTCGTGACCGAACTCGGCCGACGCGTCGACCCCCACCACGACCTCGTCGCCGTCGACGGGAGCGCCGTGCAGCTCGACCCCTCGCGCCGCTACCTGATGCTCAACAAGCCGGCCGGCGTGGTCAGCTCGATGCGCGACGAGCAGGGGCGTCCCGACCTCTCGCGGTTCACCGAGCCCTACGAGGAGCGGCTGTTCAACGTGGGGCGGCTCGACGCGGAGACGAGCGGACTGCTCATCCTCACCAACGACGGCGAACTCGCGCACGTGCTCGCGCATCCGTCGTTCGGAGTGATGAAGACCTACGTCGCACGGGTCAAGGGAGTCGTGACGCCGCAGACGATCGCGACGCTGACCCGCGGAGTCGTCCTCGAAGACGGACCGATCGCGGCGGACAAGGCGCGGCTGCTCGAACGCAGCGCGGCCACCCAGGACAGCCTGGTCGAGATCACCCTCCACTCCGGCCGCAACCGCATCGTGCGGCGGATGCTCGCAGAGGTCGGGCATCCCGTCATCGAGCTCGTCCGGCGCCAGTTCGGGCCGCTTCACCTGGGGACGCTTCGAGTGGGCCAGGTGCGTGACCTGACTAAGGTAGAACTCGGCCAGTTGCTCACGATCTCGCGCGAGAAACCGGCCGAACGCTGACGACCTGAGCGTGCTGCCGGGTCTCCCGACGTCGCCGGAAGGCGCACAGCTGGCACTGAGAGGCATCGTGAACGACACGTCATCCCGGCTCACCGGACCCGTCCGCGTCGTAGGCGCCGGCCTGCTTGGCGCCAGCGTCGGCCTCGGCCTCCGCGCACGGGGTGTGGATGTGGTGCTCGACGATGCATCGCCGGCCAACCTCAACCTGGCGGTCGACTACGGCGCCGGGCGTGCGAGCGACGGTGAAGAGTCGCCTGCGCTCATCGTCGTGTGCGTGCCGCCGGACGTCACGGCGTCGGTCGTGCTCGCCGAGCTGGCAGCGCATCCGGATGCCGTGGTCACCGACGTCGCAAGCGTCAAAGTCGCGCCGATGGCGGAACTCGAGGCGTCGGGCCGTGATATCAGCCGCTACGTGGGGTCGCATCCGCTGGCCGGACGGGAGCGAGGCGGGCCGAGCTCCGGACGAGCCGACCTGTTCGTGGGCCGGCCATGGGTCGTCTGCACCCGCCCGGACGTGTCGCGGGCGAGCGTGTCACTCGTGGAGGCCCTCGTGCTCGACCTGGGGGCGACGCCGATCGAGATGAACACGGTCGCGCACGACGCGGCGGTCGCCCTTGTCTCGCACACGCCCCAGATCGTGTCCAGCCTGATGGCGAAACGCCTGTCGGGCTCGTCGGACGCGGCGCTGGCGCTCGCGGGCCAGGGCGTACGCGACGTCACCCGCATCGCGAGCAGCGAGCCGGAACTGTGGGTGCAGATCCTCGGGGCGAACGCGCCCGCGGTGGTCGAGATCCTGCGTGCCTACCGCGACGACCTGGACCGGGTCCTCGCGGCTCTCGGCGACCTGGACGCCCCGGGCGCGCGCCGCTCGCTTGCCGAAGAACTCGCCGGAGGGAACGCCGGAGTCTCGCGCCTGCCCGGCAAGCACGGGCAGGACCGCCGGTTCGCATCCGTCGTCGTGATGGTCGATGACAAACCCGGTGAGCTGGGGCGGCTCTTCACGGAGATGGGTGAGATCGGGGTGAACCTCGAAGACCTGCGGCTCGAGCACTCGCCGGGCGCGCAGATCGGTCTCGCCGAGATCGCCGTGCTGCCCGAAGCGCTGCAGCGCACGATCGACGACCTGACCGCGCGGGGCTGGAGGATCGCAGGATGAGCGCCGCCGGCATGAATGCCGAGGGGCACAGCGCCGAGGGGCCCTGGGGCGACCTGGTGGTCGTCGCGGTCGACGGACCCGCAGGGAGCGGGAAGTCCAGCGTGAGCAAGGCGGCCGCACGACGGCTCGGGTTCGCCTACCTCGACACCGGCGCCGCCTACCGTGCGCTCGCGTGGTTCGCGCTGCAGCGTCGGGTGGATCCGACGGATGCGCGTGCCGTCGCCGACACCCTGCCGGACTTCGACTACCGCATCGGCACGGACCCGGACGGGTACCACGTGATGGTGGGGGAGCACGACGTGACCGACGCCATCCGCGACCCGGATGTGACCGCGGTCGTCAGCGCCATCGCACGCGTGCCCGAGGTGCGCGTGAGGCTGACGGAGCTGTTCCGCGCGATCATGGCGGGGACCTCGCGCGAGGGCATCGTGGTCGAAGGACGCGACATCACGACCGTGGTCGCGCCCGATGCACCTGTGAGAATCCTGTTGACCGCAGATGAACACGTTAGAATGGCGAGGCGTTCTGCCGAGCTGACCGGCCATTCCGCCGCAACGGTGGGGGAGCAGCTCCGCAATCGCGACCGGGCCGATTCCCGGGTCGTCGACTTCATGAACGCCGCCGAGGGTGTGACCACCGTCGATTCAACAGACCTCGACTTCGACCAGACCGTGGATGCGGTCATCGCAGTCGTCCAGAGAGAAGCCCATGCCTAAAGACATCGAACCAGACGAGTTCGAAGCGACCGAAGACGACCTCGTCGAACGCCTCACCGATCTCGACGAGGAACTCGCCCACCAGCGCGCCGAGGCCCTCCGCAGCGGGCTCGAAGACTACGAACTCGACGAGGGTGACCTCGACATCCTCGAAGCGGCCACCGACGACCCCAACGCGATCACCTACCTTCCGGCGCTGCCGGTGCTGGCGATCGTGGGACGCCCCAACGTGGGCAAGTCGGCGCTGGTCAACCGCATCCTCGGCCGTCGTGAAGCGGTCGTCGAAGACACTCCCGGCGTGACGCGCGACCGCGTCTCGTACAAGGCGGAATGGAACGGACGCCAGTTCACCATCGTCGACACAGGCGGCTGGGAGCCCGACGCGAAAGGCATCAACGCGTCCGTCGCGGCACAGGCCGAAGTCGCGATCGACCTGGCCGACGCCGTGCTGTTCGTGGTTGACGCCAACGTCGGTGCGACCTCGACCGACGAGCACGTCGTGCGGCTGATGCGCAAGACGAAGAAGCCGGTGTTCCTTGCGGCCAACAAGGTCGACGACGCGCGGCAGGAGCCGAATGCGGCCGTGCTATGGTCGCTCGGGCTGGGCGAGCCGATGCCGGTGTCCGCGCTGCACGGGCGTGGCGTTGCCGACATGCTCGACACCGTGCTGAAGGTCTTGCCGCCCGTCTCCGCTGTCGCGAAGCAGGAAGTCGGGGGGCCGCGACGCGTCGCGATCCTCGGCCGGCCGAACGTCGGCAAATCCAGCCTCCTCAACCGGGCCGCCGGCGAAGAGCGGGTCGTCGTCAACGAGCTCGCAGGCACGACGCGCGACCCCGTGGACGAGCAGGTCGAGATCGCCGGCAAGGTGTGGCGCTTCGTCGACACGGCCGGTATCCGTCGTCGCGTGCACCTGCAGCAGGGCGCCGACTTCTATGCATCGCTGCGCACCAGCGCTGCGCTCGAGAAGGCCGAAGTCGCTGTGGTGATGCTCGACGTGTCCGAGCCGATCAGCGAGCAGGACGTCCGCATCATCGACCTCGTGCTCGAATCCGGCCGCGCACTCGTGCTGGCGTTCAACAAATGGGACCTGCTCGACGACGACCGTCGGCGGTACCTCGAACGCGAGATCGAACAAGACCTTGCCCACGTCGCGTGGGCGCCCCGGGTCAACATCTCGGCACGGACCGGGCGGCATATGGAGAAACTGGTGCCCGCCCTCGAACTGGCGCTCGAGTCGTGGGATACGCGCATCCCGACCGGCAAGTTCAACGCGTTCCTCGCCGAGCTCACGGCAGCGCATCCGCACCCCGTCCGTGGCGGCAAGCAGCCGCGCATCCTGTTCGGAACCCAGGCTTCGAGCCGGCCGCCGACATTCGTCGTGTTCACGACCGGGTTCCTCGACCCGGGCTACCGCCGGTACATCATCCGTCGCCTGCGGGAGATCTACGGCTTCGAAGGGTCGCCGATCAACCTCAACATGCGCGTGCGGGAGAAGCGCAAGCGCACCTGAGCCGGCCGCGGTCGCCGCTGCAGGCGCCCATCCGGGATCTTCTCGACCAGCGATACACGTCGGGCATCCATGAGCTCGTCGTTGAGATGCCGGGGGAAGATCGTCGCGATCCGTACGAGCGCGCGCCACGCACGCGTCTCCGCGGCATCCAGGCGCTCGACCCCGGCCATGTCAGTCGAAACGGTCTTCCCGGGAGAGCGTGATCGAGAGCCGGCGGAGGATGCGCGCGAGCTGCTGGGCGTCCTCGCGACTGATGTGGTCGAACAGGATGCGGCGCGCCCCTTCGACCTGCACGTCGTATGCGGGGCCGACCTGCTCCCGGCCGGTGGCCGTGATGGCGACGGTCGTGGCACGGCCGTCGGTCGCATCGGGGGTCTTCTCAACCCAACCGCGCCGGCGCAGCGTCTCGACGACGCGCGTCGTGCGGCTGGGAGAGAGGCCCACATCGGAGGCGAGCGTGCTCATGCGCAGCGTCGAGTCATCGGACTCGGAGAGGTGGAGGAGGATCGCGAACTCCTTGACCGAGATGCGGCGCGCATCCTCCATCTCGTTGTCGAGGTGGCGCGGGAGCAGATCGGCGACGTGGACGAGTGCGCGCCATGCGCGATCCTCCACGGTATCGAAAGGCCTGACCCCCACCATCGTCCCCACTCTACCTTCGGGGTCTTCACTCGCCCCGCTCCCATGAATATATAGTTGCACGCGCGAGCAAATAGTTCTACGCTGTCGCCATTCCCACCGACCGCCTTCGTCGAGGAGGGCCTCATGACCAGCGAACCCCGTCGCGATCCATTCACCGACCCGCTCCTGACGCCGGAGAACGCGGCGCTCGTGATCATCGACTTCCAGCCGACGCAGGTCGCCTCCGTGCGGTCGATGGACACCGCGCTGATGACGAAGAACGTGGTGTCGCTCGCGCAGATCGGCACGACCTTCGGGCTTCCGGTCGTCCTGTCCACGGTCAACGTCGCGAACGGGCAGCAGCCCACCGTCGCGGAGCTGAAGGCCGTGCTCGCCGACAGTCCCGAGCTCGATCGCACGCAGATCAACGCGTGGGAGGATGTCGAGTTCCGCGCGGCCGTCGAGGCGACAGGCCGTCGGAAGCTCATCATCGCCGCTCTGTGGACCGAGGCGTGCCTCGCCTATCCGACGCTCGACGCGCTGCGCGAAGGCTACGAGGTCTTCCCGGTGGTGGATGCGGTCGGCGGCACCTCCGCGGAGGCGCATCGCGCGGGGCTTCGCCGCATCGAGGCGGCCGGCGCCCAGCCCGTGAGCTGGGTCTCCGTCGCCACCGAGCTGCAGCGCGACTGGGCTCGGGCGGACACGGTCGCCCGCATCCGGGAGGTCGTCATCGTCGACCGGCTGCTCAAGGAATAGCCGCGCAGGAAATGGAAAGGAACTGAGATGGGCCACGAACAGGTCGTCCTCGACTTCATGGACGATGTGCTGAACAACCACAACCCCGCGAACGCGGGGAAGTACCTCACCGAGGGGATGGCGTGGCACGGCGGGACGGTCGGCACCGTCGCCGGGCGCGACAACGTCGCGGGACTCATGGGCGCCGTCGTCGGTGCCATCCCGGACCTCCACGCCGAGTTGCAGGACATGGCCGTGCAGGACGACAAGGTCGTCGTGCGGCTCGTCGTCACCGGCACGCTGCAGGGGGACCTCCTCGGCGTCACCGGGACCGGCCAGGCGGTGCGCTGGGACGCGATCGACTACTACCGCCTCGAGGACGGCCTCATCGCGGAGGAGTGGGCGGGCGAGGACTTCACCGCCTTCCTCAACACGAGCGGCGCGTACCGCGCGCCCTGGATCCAGTGACGCCATGGATGACGCGAAGACCGAGGAGCTGCTCCTCGAGTTCACCGGACACAACACCACGCGATCGATCAAGGCCTTCGCGCCGGAGGGCATCTCCCTCGAGAGCAATCTCGAGGGGGAGGCCCACGGCGTCTTCGACTCGACGTTCTATGCGACCTTCGACGCGCTCGCGAAGCCGGACGGCACGATCGAGTACGAGACGCGGCAGATCCACACGACGACCGACGGGCAGACTGTACTGATCGAGCTGTCGGGCACGAGCACGCGCGTGAGCCCGACGCAGAACCGGTTCGTGGGCCAGAACACCTTCCGCACCGCGTCCGAGCAGCTCGGCTGGCTGAACGGCATCACGGCACGCCACGAGGGCGAGTACGACCCGGTCGTCGGTGAACAACGTGTCCGCGTGTACGGCACGAGGTGAAAACCCGGCCTTGACGCTGTCGCGTGGGCGTACTGTGGGCGCACGGCGAGAGCGACGGAGCACGGGAGGCTGAACCGATGGACCGGCAGTACACAGGATCCGAGATCGATGTCTTCTACGACGCGGAGCGCTGCATCCACGCGCAGGAATGCGTCCGCGGGCTGCCGCAGGTGTTCGATCGGGGCCGCAGACCCTGGGTCCTCCCCGATGCCGGATCGCCGGATGCGATCGTCGAGACGATCCTGCGCTGCCCATCCGGCGCGCTGCGCTTCCATCGTGCTGACGGAGCCGACGAGGTCCCCGACGCCGAGACGACCGTCACTCCGCTTCCGGACGGCCCGATCTATGTCCGCGGAGCGATCACCGTCCGCCTCCCGGACGGATCGACGGAGAGCGTCACGCGCGCAGCCCTCTGCGGGTGCGGGCGTTCGGCGCGCAAGCCGTTCTGCGATCTGACGCACCTCGTGCCGGAGAGCTGAGAGGTCGTCGTCATTCCGGCCAGTCGCTGCCCTGGATGACGTCGACGAAGTCGCCGCGCTCGTAGCCCGGCACGAACTGCGCGAGCACGTCGGCGTTGACGTTCCCGAACGTCGTGTCGGGCCGCCGCACGTTACCTGCCGTGAAGGCGGTGAGGATGCGCAGCGGCGCGTCAGGCGGGGGCGGGGGCGGCCATGAAGCGGCCGGCGGCCACTGCTGCGCGGAGAGCTTCGAAGTCGGCGAGGGACTGGTCGGCGTAGGCGAAAGCCCAGTCGACGACCGCGTTGACCAGGGTCTGCGACGTTCCGATGTATCCCGCGATGAACGCCGCGTTCGGGCTCTGCGCGTGCGCCCGGGCGAGCAGCGCGCCGCAGGCGGCGACATAGTCGGTGAACGGCTCCCGCCCGAGAGCGTCGATGTCGAACGACACGTTGCGGTCGCGGAACTGCCGCACATAGAAGTCGTAGCCGCTGAAGTTGAGGTATCCGAGGAACGGGTCGGACACCGCCTGCAGGATGCGCTGGTTCGAGACGACGCGCCCGCCCTCGTGCGACCGCAGCTCCCGCGGGTTCACACCCGGCAGCGCATGACGGGGGATGCGCCCGAACTGCTGCACGACTGAGGCGGTCGCCTCCTTCAGCTGCAGCACCAGGGGATCGGCACGAGGACCGGTCAGCACCAGGATGAAACACCGCGTGCCCACGCTGCCGACGCCGACGACGCGGCGGGCGACATCCGTGATCTCGTACTGCGAGAGCAGCAGCGCCACCTGCGATTGCACCGTCCGCGCGTACTGGCGCATCGCCTCGGCAACCTCCTCCTCACGTCTGGCGTCGACGTGGGTGAGCGTCGGCGGGTTCTCGACGATGACACGCGTGCCGTCGGGCTGCAGTTCTGTGATCTTCTCCACCACCCGGGCCGACGTGCGGTTCTGCGCCGCACGCAGGGTGGCGTCGAGCGTCTTCTGCGACTTCTTGCCGAACTGCGATGACCCGGGGCTGACCGTCGCCGTCAGGTAGAAGCGCTCGAGCGCATCCAGCTGCATCGCGCTTCGGAGGGAGTCGCGGTAGGCGACGGCGGATGCGATGGCGGCGCCCCGTGCATCCGTCGCCGAATACCCTTTGTGGCGCGCCGCGATCACCACACTGGTCACCATGCGTTTGAGGTCCCACTCCCACGGGCCGTAGGAGGCCTCGTCGAAGTCGTTGAGATCGAAGACCATGGT
This sequence comes from Leifsonia tongyongensis, assembly GCF_010686705.1. Taxonomy (GTDB): domain Bacteria; phylum Actinomycetota; class Actinomycetes; order Actinomycetales; family Microbacteriaceae; genus Diaminobutyricibacter; species Diaminobutyricibacter tongyongensis. The sequence continues at coordinate 345,850 of NZ_JAAGWY010000004.1, forward strand.
GCGCTGGGGCGAGGCGAAGAGTCCGAAGTTGGCGATGTGGGCATCGCCGCAGATGACGATCTCGGCGTTCGTGTCGACCCCGGTGCGCAGGTCGGCGGCCTGGATGGCGGCGCTGCCTCGGTAGAACGCGAACGGGTTGGCGAGCATCCGGCTGATGCGCAGCGGCACGAGGTCTTCGAGTCGAACAGCGTTCTGCTGCTCGAGGATGCCCAGCGGGTCTCGATCGCTGCTGGGGGTGTACTCGGCATGGGAGGTGCGGGGGATGCTCGAGCGCGTGCTCCGCCCATCGTCGAAGCGTTCCTCGAACGAGACGACATGGGCGTGTTCGAAGCGCAACCGGCCCGGAGCTGGTGTCATGGCGTCAACCTATCAACGCAGGGCTTGTCGCGACAGCATGGTTGGCGAACGAGTCTTACCTGACGGTTCAGCCCCGAACGGGGGGTTGGGGACAGACTGATCTGTCTATTAGGCTCGTGGAAGAGGGCTCCCGACCGCACAGACCCGACTGTGCGGGCCCTCTTTTTCAAGGACTCCCACCCGAACATGCGTCGTGCCCTTCAGTGGTTCAGCAAACACCTGCCCGTAACTCGCGCTCAGCCGGACCGGCACCTCGCCTCCGGGCAGACGTCGATGACCGTGCTCGTGCCGTCGTCCGGGGCGGATCCGCTTGCCGTGCGCGCCACGATGCTCTCGGCCGCGCTTCAGGAGCGTCCATCGGTGCGGGTCGTGCTGCTGCTCGACGACGACCCCTACCCGGCGGATTCGGACGACGCCGCACGGCTCGCGGAGACGCGCGCCATCGCCGGTGACATCATGCGGCTGCTCGCCGAGCCCTGGCGCCGAGCGAGCGATGCGCTGCTGCGCTTCGAACTGGAGCACTCCGGGGATGCGAACGCCGACGCATCCGAAGCCCGTGCGCTCGCCGGCGAATACGCCTGGGCGGCCGGCTGGCTGCGCGACCTGGCCGAGGGTGAGGAGAGCGACGATGCTGTCGGTCGGTTGCTGGCCGACCAGGTGCTGCGGACGCTCGCCGATGAACTCGCCGTCATCGGGGAGGCGGCTGCTACTGCCGCTGTTGCCCTGTCCGCCGACCGCGTGAACGAGCTCTACAGCCGACTCGCCTGGATCTTCGGCGCCGAGCTGACCGTGTTCGAGCGCAGGAAATACTCCTCGACGTCGCACGCGCCAACCACGTCGTCGAACGTCGATGCCTACCGTGCGCTGATGGGAGGCGCCCACCGCATCGAGGAGACACCGGACGGCACCGCGCTGAAGCCGGCCGCCGAGCGCCGTCCCGGGGATATCCGCGTGCCCGGAAGCGATGCCGTGCTGACGCTCGACGCCGGCTCGCTCCTGCTGCGGGACTCCAGCCGGCTGCTCGCGTACTCATTGCAGGGACCGGATGCCGCACGCGACGTCGGCGCTCGGGAGACGGCAGAAGCGGCGACGGATGCCGACGTGCTCGCCTGGCGCGGGATGCTCTACCACTGTGACGCCGGCGACACCCTACGGGACTTCGCCGGGTCGGGCGACCCGACCGGGAAGTGAGCCGGCGACACACCGCGGGCGGCCGCTCGCGGGTGGCGGCCCCGTGCGCCTGCCGCACGACTATGGTTGTGCTGCACAGAGGAAGGAACACCGGATGAGCCGGGTCACGATCGGCGGGCTCGCCGATCAGCTGGGACTGTCGAAGGCGTCCGTCTCCTATGCCCTCAACGGCCAGTCCGGGGTGAGCGAGGAGACGCGCCGCAGGGTTCTCGACCTGGCCACGTCGCTGGGGTGGCATCCGAGTTCGAGCGCGCGCGCCCTGTCGCGGTCGCGCACCGACTCCATCGGGATCGTGCTGCGTCGTGACCCGGGCCTGCTCGGCTCGGAGCCGTACTACATGAGCCTGCTCGCCGGCGTCGAAAGCGTGCTCGCCGAGACCGGCAAGGCGCTGCTGCTGCGCATGGTCGGTGTGAGTTCGCGCGAAGAGATCAGCACCTACCGGCAGTGGAGCGCCGAGGGCCGGGTCGACGGCGTCATGCTGTTCGACCTGGTCGTGGGCGACGAGCGGCCACCCCTGCTCGACGAGCTCGGGATGGCGTATGTGGTGCACGGGTCGACGCCCGACGTGGCGCCGGGCCGGGTGCTGACCAACGATGTCGGCAACGATGTCCGGCTGATCGTCGATCACCTCGCGGAGCTCGGGCACACGAGCATCCTGCACGTCGCCGGTCCCGCCGAGTTGGCGCACGAGGTCGACCGCACCCGGCTGCTCAGCGACCGCGGCGCTTCGGCAGGCATCCAGGTGACCTCGTGCAATGCCGAGTACAGCATGGAGGAGGGTGAGCGCGTCGTCGTCGCAGCGCTCGCCGCAGACTCCGGGATCACCGCAGTCGTCGCATCGAGCGATCTTCTCGCGCTGGGCGCGGCGGCCGCCGTGCGGCGGCTCGGGCGGTCGGATGCGGCCATCATCAGCTGGGACGACTCCCTGCTGTGCCGGATCGTCGCGCCCGCCATCACCGCCCTCGACCGGTTTCCGGAAGAACAGGGTCGGCGCAGCACGCGGATGCTCCTCGACGTACTGCTCGGAGTGGAGCCCACCGAGACGGCGGCACAGCCGAGTGAGTTGGTCGTGCGGGCGACGAGCGTGGCTGCGCATCCCGTGGATGCTTAGCCGATCGACCGGCACAAATACAAGCCTTGACAACTGAACCGGTTCAGTTAGTCTCGACGGAGGCCCGGTGGACACCTGTGTCTAGTCGGCGTACGTTACGCGTCGTCTGATCAGGGCGTCCACGACGCACCGGCCTCACACCGAGAGACAAGGAAGTCACTATGAGAAAACGCGCCATCCTCGCAGGCGCCGTCGTAGCCGCAATCGCACTCGTCACCGCTGGATGCAGCGGCAACTCGGGCAGCTCAGGGAGCGGAACGACACTCACATACTGGGCCAGCAACCAGGGCACCAGCCTCGACAACGACAAGCAGGTGCTCACTCCGGTACTGGACGAATTCACCAAGCAGACCGGTATCAAGGTGAAGCTCGAGGTCATCGGGTGGAACGACCTGCAGACGCGCATCCAGACCGCCGTCACCAGCGGCCAGGGGCCCGACGTGCTGAACATCGGCAACACCTGGGCCGCGTCGCTCCAGGCGACCGGCGCGTTCATGCCGTTCGACGACTCCGCGATGAAAGCGATCGGCGGTTCGGACAAGTTCGTCAAGACGGCACTCGACACCGGCGGCGCACCCGGCAAGACCGTGACCAGCGTGCCCCTCTACGGACTCGCGTACGGCCTGTACTACAACAAGAAGATGTTCAGCGACGCCGGCCTGACGCCGCCCGCCACGTGGGAGGACATGGTCGCCGACGCGAAGAAGCTGACCGCCGGCGGAAAGTACGGCTTCGCCCTCGCAGCGGGCAGCTACACCGAGAACGCACACTTCGCGTTCATCAACTCCGCGCAGAACGGAGCCGAGCTGTTCGACAGCAAGGGCAACCCGACATTCACCTCCGATGGGGTGGTCACCGGCATCAAGCGCTACCTCGACCTGATGCAGACCGACAAGGTCGTCAACACGGCCAACGCCCAGTACGACAACGGTGTGAAGGCGGTCAACGACTTCGCCACCGGCAAGGTCGCGATGATCCTCAACCAGAACAACGCGGACTCGTCGATCGTCGCCAACGGGATGAAGAGCGACCAGTACGGCGTGGTCCCGTTCCCGTCGCCGACCGGCGGACAGCCCGTCGCGAGCCACGTCGCCGGCATCAACCTGTCGATCATGAAGAACACGAAGAACAAGGATGCGGCGCTCAAGTTCGTCAAGTACATGACGAGCGAAGCCACCCAGACAACGCTGGGCAAGCCGTACTCGTCGCTTCCCGTGCTCAACGGCGCCAAAGCCGTCTTCACCGACAACGCTGAAGAGGCCGCGACGTTCCAGAAGATCTACAACACCATGTCGAAGCCGCTGCCGCTCGTACCGGCCGAGGACCAGTTCGAGAACACGGTCGGCAAGGCGATGAACGATATGTTCGCGAAGATCGCGACCGGTGGCACCGTCTCGGATTCCGACGTCAAGGCTGCGCTGAAGAACGCGCAGGACCAGGTCAAGGCGGGCATGTAGCAGCACGACCCCGGCGGTCCGTCGCCGCCTATCGCTGCGACGGACCGCCGATCACTTCCGACCACGAGTGAAACAGGTTTTACATGTCGACGACGACATCAGCGGAGCTACCCCGCAGCGCCAGCGCGGCAGGCGCGAAGACGAAGGCGGCGGTCAAGCGCCCCAGGCGCCCACGGCCGAAAGGCTGGTGGCTGCCGTTCGCGCTGCTCGCGCCCGCCATCATCTTCGAGATCTTCATCCACGTCATCCCGATGCTCACCGGGCTCTGGATCAGCCTCCTCAAACTGACGAAGTTCTTCATCGCCAACTGGAGCGCTGCGCCCTTCGTCGGGCTCGAGAACTACCGGGTCGCGCTCGACTTCAACGGCGCGGTCGGTCAGGGGCTGCTGCAGTCGTTCCTCGTCACCTGCGGTTTCACGATCCTGGTCGTCGGCATCTCGTGGAGCCTCGGGATGGCCGCTGCCGTCGCCCTGCAGCGCAAGTTCTGGGGTCGCGGCTTCTTCCGCACGCTCTTCCTCGTGCCGTACGCGATCCCGATGTACGCCGGGATCATCGCCTGGAAGTTCATGTTCCAGAAAGACACCGGCACGATCAACCACCTGCTCTTCGACAACCTCGCGATTCCGGGCGGCAGGCCGTTCTGGCTCCTTGGCGGAAACGCGTTCATCTCCATCGTGGTCGTCGCGATCTGGCGCCTGTGGCCCTTCGCGTTCCTGATGCTGATGGCCGGCCTGCAGAGCGTGCCCGAAGAGATGTACGAAGCATCCGCTGTCGACGGCGCCAAGCCGTTCCGCCAGTGGCGCGCGATCACGCTCCCCATGCTGCGGCCGGTGAACACGGTGCTGCTCTTAGTGATGTTCTTATGGACGTTCAACGACTTCAACACACCGTACGTGCTCTTCGGCACCGCCCAACCCGCGGCCGGCGACCTGATCTCGTTCCACATCTACAACGCGTCGTTCCTCACCTGGAACTTCGGCTCGGGAGCCGCGATGTCGGTGCTCCTGCTCATCTTCCTTCTCATCGTCACGGGCATCTACCTGCTCGTCATCAACAGGAGGTCGCAGCGTGCGTGAGACAGCCCCCTCGAGAGTGTTCCGCTGGGTCGTACTCGTCGTCCTGACCATCTTCACGGTCGTCCCGCTCTACGTCATGGTCACGACCTCGCTGAAGACGCTGCCCGAAGTGCAGGCGGCCTTCACCTGGTGGCCGACGCACATCACCTTCCAGCCGTTCATCGACATGTGGAGCACGGTGCCGCTGGCCAGCTACTTCGTGAACAGCCTCATCGTGGCCGGGTCGGCGACCATCCTCAGCGTGATCATCGCGATCTTCGCCGCCTACGCCGTCTCGCGGTACCGGTTCAAGGGACGCACCGTGTTCACCACGACCGTGCTGTCGACGCAGATGTTCCCCGGCGTGCTGTTCCTGCTGCCGCTGTTCCTCATCTTCGTCAACATCAACCAGGCGGTGGGCATCCAACTCGTGGGGACGCGGTTCGGCCTGGTGATCACGTACCTGACGTTCGCCCTGCCGTTCGCGATCTGGATGCTGGCCGGCTACTTCGACGGCATCCCCCGCGAACTCGACGAAGCGGCCAAGGTCGACGGAAGCGGTCCGATGGGCGCGCTGTGGCACGTCGTGCTGCCGGCCGCACGCCCCGGCATCATCGCCGTCGCCATCTACGCCTTCATGACCAGCTGGGGTGAAGTGCTGTTCGCGTCCGTGATGACCACGGATGAGAACCGCACGCTCGCCGTCGGCCTGCAACTGTATTCGACCCAGACGAACGTGTACTGGAACCAGATCATGGCGGCGTCGCTCGTGGTGAGCATCCCGATCGTCGTCGCGTTCCTGCTGCTGCAGCGGAGCTTCGTCGCCGGGCTCACCGCGGGGGCCGTCAAGTAGTTCATTGAAGAAAGAGACCATGGACCGTCCTTCACCCGTGCTCACCGTCAGCGACAACCCCGCGATCTGGCTCGGCGCCAACTTCTGGTCGCGCACCGGGGGGCCGCTCATGTGGACCACCTACGACCCTGCCGTGGTGCGTGAGGAGTTGCGCGTGCTCGCCGACCACGGTCTCAACCTGACGCGGTCGTTCTTCTACTGGCCCGACTTCCACCCGACGCCGGACAGGTTGGACGAGCAGTGCATCGCCAACTTCCAGGACTTTCTGGATGCGCACCTCGAGGTCGGCCTGACCACCGTGCCGACGTTCCTCGTCGGGCACATGTCGGGGGAGAACTGGGACCCTGCGTGGCGGAACGGTCGCGACCTGTACTCGGACATCTGGTTCGTCGGTCGGCAATCCTGGTACGTGCGCGAGCTCACCGCGCGGTTCGCGGAGCATCCCGCGATCGCCGGCTGGCTCATCACCAACGAGATGCCGATCTACGGCGGAGAGGCGCCGCGGCCGATCGTCGCCGCGTGGGCGGAGATCCTCGTCAACGCGGTGCGTGCCGGGGGCGGCACCCAGCCCGTGTCGGTCGGCGACGGCGCCTGGGGCATCGAGACGACCGGGCACGACAACGGATTCTCGGCCGTCGACCTCGCACCGATCACCGACTTCATCGGCCCGCACGTCTACCAGATGGAGACCGACCAGCTGCGCCAGCACCTCAAGGCTGCGTTCATCGCCGAGCTGTGCGCGATCTCGTCGCAGCCGGTCATCATGGAGGAGTTCGGCCTGACCAGCGACTTCGTCTCGCCGGCCGGTGCCGCCTCGTACTATCGGCAGCTGCTGTACAACACGCTGCTCGCCGGCGCCACCGGATGGATCGCGTGGAACAACACCGACTACGACACGGTCATCGGGCAGCGGCCGTACTCGCACCATCCGTTCGAAATGCATTTCGGCATCACGGATTCTGCGGGCAAGCCCAAACCGCCGCTGCTCGAGTTGGCCGCGTTCGCCGAGACATTGGCGGCTGTCGACCTGGCGAATTCGCGTCGCGCGCCGGTGGATGCGGCAATCGTCGTGGGCTCGTATCTGGCCGCCGACTACCCGTTCACCAACGAATCCGAGCGGCAACTCATCGTCGCCGCGACCGAGCAGGCGTATGTGGCTGCGCACGAGGCGCACATCCCGGTCGCGGTCGTGCGGGAGGCTTCGGACGGCGGTATTCCGTCGGGGTATGGGCTGTATCTGCTGCCGTCCGTCAAGCAGCTGACCGGGCCGTCCTGGGTGCAGTTGCAGTCGCTCGCTGCCGGTGGGGCAACCGTGTACGCGTCCTATTGCGCCGGCGAGAGTGGTGCTCAGCGCGGGCCGTGGTGGGTCTACACCGAAGAGCTCTTCGGTGTTTCCCGCGAGTTGTCGTACGGTCTTGTCGAGCCGCTCAGCGCTGGGTCGGACGTCGTTGTGACGTTTGTCGCGCCGTTCGGATCGCTGGCCGCTGGTTCCGAGCTCCGTTTCCGGGTGGCCGGCAACGAGCACTCCCGGACCTTCCTTCCGGTGACCGTGACGGACGGTGAGGTGGTGGCCGTCGACTCCGAGGGTCGCCCCGTCATCGTGGTCAAGCGGCACGGTGCCGGGCGGGCGGTGCTGAGCACGTATCCGTTCGAGTACTTCGCCTCGGCTTTGGGCCGCATCAACCCCGAGGAGACGTGGCGGCTGTACGACGCGCTGGCTGAAGTTGCCGGGGTCGAGCGCGACGTGCTGGTGGATGATCCGCTGGTGTTCGTGGATTCCCTGGTGCACGCCGATGGGCGCCGTTTCGTTTTCTTCGTGTCGCAGCATCCGGAGGCAGTGACATTCGAGCCTCGGGTGCCTGGCCGACTGCTTGCCCTGAATGGCACTCCGACGGATGCGTCGCTGACGCTCGACCCCTACGGCGTGGCCGTCCGGCTGCTGTCGTTCGACTGACGGCTGGGGTGTCGTTCGACCCGCGCGCGACACGGTACTATGGACAGGTTGTCTTCGATGCCCGGCTGCAAACGTCGGGCATCGGATGACTCCGGGCTGTGGCGCAGCTTGGTAGCGCACTTGACTGGGGGTCAAGGGGTCGCAGGTTCAAATCCTGTCAGCCCGACCAAAAAAGCCCCGGAATCACGCGGAAGTAGCGTGGTCCGGGGCTTTTCTTTTTGGTCAAAGAGCCTCGTGTGTGTGCAGTGTGTGTGCAGTGACTGCTTTTCGGGGCACGATGGCAGCCGCGCGTTCTGCGGCGTCCCTCGAGGCCGAACCGATCAGATGGCCATAAATGTCAGACGTTATGCCGACTGACGTGTGCCCCAGTCGTTTCGACACCACGGCAATGTCAGTGCCCGATGCGATCATGAGTGAAGCGTTCTCGTGGCGCTGGCCGTGGAAGGTCAGCTTTGGAAGCTTTGCCTTCACTCGCAGCTTGTCGAACAGCCGGGTAGCGTACTGCGGCTTGAGCGGTTCGCCGTTTTCGTAGGTGAAGATGTAGCCGCTGTCACGGTACGCCTCGCCCCATTCGTCGGCTTCCTGCTGCTGGGTCAGCTTCCACGCGATCAGCACCCCGGCCAGAGTGTCATCAATATCGATGACGCGGTTTTGGCCGGCGACCGTCTTTACATCACCTTCAACAATTGCAGGCCCAGCCTGGGTGCGGTTGTTCGCGACGGTGATGCGTCGCTTGGTCATGTCCACGTCTGACCATCGCAGGCCGATTGCTTCGCCGCGTCGCAGTCCAGTAAACACGACCGTTTCGAACAGGGCGCTCAGTCGGTGCTTGGCGGCGGTATCGAGGAACACGCCAACCTGATCCGGCTCCCACACCTTCACTTTCTTGGATTCGACTGCGGGCAGCTCGATTCCAAGGCTGGGGTTGTGATCGATCAGCGCTGACTTTTCAGCCGCGCGCAACGACCCCTGGATAACGGCAGCCATCCGGCGAATCGTTGTAGCTCCCCGGCCAGCGTCCATCTGCTCAGCAACGAAAGCATTGATGTGGAAGCGGCGAATGTCCGTGAGCTTCATACGCCCCAGAGCTGACGGGGCGATGTCGTTGCGAATGTATCGGGCATAGTTGTCCAGCGTGGTCGCCGCGAGGCCCTTACCGGTCACTGCCCGCCGTGGGAGCCACTTTGCGAGGTAGTCGGCGTAGACCTCTTTCGTCGGTGCCACGTACGTTCCACGGTCCAATTTGACCGCTTCTGCGTTGCGAGCTTTCTGGGCCTCCGCCTTGGTGCTGAATGTGGCCTGTCGGATCTGAAGGCGCTTTCCCGTTCTGGGGTCCACACCTCCTGCGAGGTAGAATCCCCACTTGCCGTGCTTCGGGTCTGAAACCAGCAGGGGGCAGGCCCTGGCGATCTGTTCGGGGCTTGCGCCCACCGGGAGAGAAGCAAACTGGCGCTTGTTCTCGTCCCGGCAACCGCAGCGCCTGTAAATGTCAGCGCTCATAGATCCATCCCCAACCGTGTTCGTCGTGTTCGACTAGGAACCGCTCGAGCGGAACCTTCAGCGCATTCGACACGTGGTACAGATGCTCCACGGTCAGGTTCGCTTTGCCATTGATGATGCGGCCCGCGTAGTCGTACGAAACGCCCAGCATGGTCGCCAGATCCTTGCGGCGCACGTCATGCCAGATGCACGCAACACGGATGTTCTCGCAGGCGATTGACCGCACCGATGGTGCAGGTGCGTAATTTTGCGCACCTGCACCCGGTGTGACCGTCGCCTGCCGCAGCAGGGTCGGGGCGGTCGGCATCATTAGCGGGTTGCCCCGTCGATGACTTCCCAGCCGCTCTTGCCGTTCGACATCTCGAATGAGAAGTCCACTCCTGCAGCCTTGAGCGATTCGATGACTTCACCCAGCCCCGGCTCGTCAAGCAGCTCGCCAGCGGACAGGCCGAAGTAGTACAGGATGCGGAGGAACTCGGTGAGGGTGACATCACCCAGCCGAGCCAGGATGTCAGCGCTGTCGAGTTCGTGCTCCTGCATCTCTGCTGCGATGACCTTGCGTGCGTTCCTGAGAACGCCAGCAACGTGATCGTCTCCGTAGTTCGCCCACGGGATATCCGTGCTGGCTCCGATGCCCTGGTTGGTGGAATCGGTAGAATTGGTGTCGTTCATGATGTGTTCCTTTCAGGTGTTACATCGTGGATGCTGCTCCCGGTCTGTTCGCGCAGGCCGGGAGCGTTTTCGTTTCGGCCTTGTGCCGCTACGTCTCTAGTTCGCCGCCCTTAGGGCCATCTGCTGGCCCAAGGTAGCCCTTCTTCCTGCTCATGCCGACCCACCGCGCGGCAGTCGAGTGCGACTTGAAAAAGTGCTTCGCGACTTCCTGGGTTGGGTTCTCGCCATCTGCCCATGCCTGCCGGTACACCTCTGCCACCTCTTTGAGAAGCGCGTCAGTAACGCGATCACGGCGACGAGTCGCAGGAAGGTCTTTGACTGCCAAAAGAGCCTCGTAGTGTCTACGCATCTTCTCTTGCTCGTCAAGGTCGTCGTCGTCATCGGTGCGCTGAAAGACCAGTTGCAGGATCGCTTTCGATTTCCACCATGACAACGGTCTAAGGGACTTGACCAGCTTGAGTGCCTCGTCTACTTCAAGGCCCACGCTCACAACATTCATTAGGAATGGCTCGCCCTCGTGAACGATGAAGTTCAGCGCTATCGCTATGGGGCTGGCGTCCTGGCTCTCGTCGTCCCTTCTGACAAATACGTAGAAGATGCCGGGAACGGTTGACCGCCCCACCTGCACATTTTTCACACGCTCCACTTTTGCCGGCGTGAGAAACCAGCCGACGCCGACGTGCACCAAGTACCCCTCAGGGGCAAGGAACGATTCGCTGTCTTCAATCGGCATACCTCAATCCTCTCATATCGGCAAGTAAATGGCAAGCCTATACCTGTACTGATTTTGAAATGGTTAAGCTAAACGACTATGAAGTGACATAGATGTGGCAAAATGGGGTTATGACCAAAACTGACCCTGCCAAGATCGCCAAAGCGCGTGCGGCTGCCTCGAATGGTGAGGGCCGCGCACTGCGACTCAAGAACCGCTTGTCGCTATCAGAGGTCGCCTCAGTCTGCGAGGTGGACCAATCCGCCGTGTGGCGATGGGAACAAGGGGAACGTGCCCCGCGCGCAGCAGCGGCGATTCGGTATGCCAACCTGCTCGACATCCTGCGAGGCCTAACGTGACCATCGATGAACTCCGCAGTCGCCTGACGATCACTGTTCCTGAGGCAGGCGAACTGCTCGGAATAGGACGCCGACAGGCGTACTCCGCTGCGAAGGATGGCACGCTCCCTGTCCTGCACATCGGCTCTCGCGTCGTCGTCAAGGCTCAGGCCCTGCTCGACCTGCTCGAGGCCAACTAGCAACACCTGCACTACCTCACGGCGTTCAGCCGAACCCAGGCACATTGAACACGTTACGCAGACCCGGATGGACCTTTCCGAATGCCGCTTTTCACTTCCGCCAATTCAGTGCTTCACAATGCACTGTTCGATTTTGACCCCGCCGAATACGACGGCCTGACCCGCGACGACTTGACCGATGAGGTCATCCGCAAATACCAGCGCGCTAAGACGTGGCGCGACAACCACATTGCAGCTCGGGACATTCACTCTGACCCCACGTTTCGCGCCTTCCTCGCTTCCTACCGCCAGCCCAAGGGCAATCGGACGCCGCTGGCAAAGCTGAGGAGCGAACTGGCGGAAGCATCTGCCGACGCCGCGAACCTCTGCCGCACGATCCGCCGTTGGGGTCGGCTGCTCAAAGAGGAAGAGTACGACCAGCTCAACAGCGAACTTGAGGGCTGCTTTCTCAGGGCTGAAGCGATCGAACGGGAGCTGTCCCGCATCGCTGAGAGCATCGCCGCGTGAGGGCGCTTATCGGTGCCAGTGTCGAAAAGGCACTGGACGCCACCCTTTGGCGACTCATGACCAACGAAATCGGGCTGCACGACTGCACGCCCGCCATCATCGGCCTCTACTCAATCGGGTACGACCACGGCAGACAATCCATGCTGCCCGAACTCGAGCGCGCCCAGGATGACCGGGACGCTTTGTACGAACGTTGCTACAATCCCGGCTCCAAGCTCGCTGACGTGCGCCTCCGACGTATGCGTGCAGCCGCTGAAGAATACTGGGCCGAATTCGTAGCGCAAGCCGCAGCCGAACAGGCTGCAACCGAAGGCCGCGATGAGTAACGCGCGGGCACTGCGACCACTCGCAGATGAGATCCGCACCATCCCCGAACTACTGGCCGCACCCAAGCCTGTGGAAGTCGTAGCAGGCACATTCGATGAAGGCACAGTGTGTCTGATCGGCGGCTACTGGGGAACAGCCAAGTCGTTCCACGCCGTCTCCATCGCAGGGGCAGTCGCTACTGGTACCGCATGGTACGGGCGCACGGCAGCACAGCGACGAGTCCTCTATATCGCAGCGGAAGGCACCTACGGCATTGGCGCACGCTTCCACGCCTGGGCAACCCACCACGGCGTAACCATCCCAGACCGGGAACTCGAGGTGATGACAGTCCCCGTGCAACTCACCGACCCCGAAAAGGTGGCTGAGCTGTGCAAGGTCATCGAAGCCCACCAATACCGGTTCATCGTCGTGGACACCCTCTCCAAGTCCATCGTCGGAGCAGACGAAAACTCCGCCAAAGACATGAGCGTCGCCGTGTCAGCCCTCTACGACATCCTCGACGCCACAAACGGCGGAAACGTTCTCGTCCTCCACCACACCGGCAAAGACAAAACCACCGTCCGCGGATCATCAGCCCTCGAAGCCGGCGTAGACATCGCCTACCTCAGCGAATCAGACGGCGACATCTTCAGACTCAAACGCACTAAACGCAAAGACGGCCCCCTCGAGGACGAACGCAGCTTCGAACTTGTCCCCGTCGATGACACCGAATCAGTGACACTTTCTGTCCGCTGGGGTGCGGACATGACCGACAAAGCCAAGACGCTCTTGTCCGTCCTTGTCCAGAATTTCGGTGCTCTCGGTGCCACGAAAGCCGAACTCCGCAACGTCTCCGAAATGGCCCCCGCCACCTTCCACCGCAGCCTCAAATCCCTTCTAGAACAAGGGCACATCCACAACAGCGGAACCGAAGCGCGGCCCCACTACAAGCCCACCGAAACCACCATCCCCTCATAGCCATGTCCGCACTGTCCGCAGTTGTCCGCCCTATCAGTGACATGTCCGTCCGTCCCCCTCTCTATAGAGGGGACAAAGGACACCGACACGGACAAACAGACACCCAGAAACGAGAAACGACCCATGACCAAGGAAGCAACCCCATGAGCACCAAACACCCAAATACCAGTGCTGGCCGGTCTGCCCGTGCCATCGAGGCGATTTCCCCGAACTCCCCGCGCGCGCGTACCCGGCTGCACACACAGCGCACACACACGCCCAACAACCCAGTGTTTGCAAGGGTTTCCGGGTGGCCCGTTGTCACCGTGTCAAGTGCGGGGGTGGCTCATGCATGACGACAGGAAGCGCGCTGTGACCATTCAGAAGCAGCTTGCAGCCGAGTACGGCGAAGCGATGCAGGCCGTTCGCGAGCATGACAACCACCTTGCGCAGACGATCAGCTTGTACGTGTCAGCGCTGCGTACCGAGTGCGCCAGCCGGCGCGTGGAGGCTTCCGAGCTGCACGCCCTGCTCAACGGTGTGACAGGGGGCCACGATGGACACGCCTGACGACTGGACCCCGGCATTCCCTGGGCAGCGGCCCCCGTTCCAGCCCGGTAACCGGCTCAGCGTCGGCAACAAGGGACCACTCAAGCACGGAGCCAACTCGCCAGTACGCATCGCAGCACGAGCCGCCGAGATATCCAAGGGGCTGCGCGAACAGTTCAACTACCTCAACGCTCCGAGTTTCAAAGGCGAACTGGCGATGTACGCGCGAGCGCAGGCGCGAGCGGATCTGTTCGAAGACTGGATGGAAACGCTCACCGACGAAGAGTTGATGTACCCAGGCGCAGGGAAGTCCACACCTTGGGAGCTACACCTCGAGCTATCCACGCGCGCAGCCAACCTCTCGAGTCATCTCGGCTTCATCCCGTCCACGTTCCACCAAGTGGCGGACAAGATCGCACGGGCAGAGCGCACCATGGCCAAGCGCGCAGAGGCAGCGCAGTTACAGGCTGACCTGCGCCAAGCGGTAGGTAAGCAGATGATCGAGAAGGCTCGCAACGGTGAGGAATGGTTCCCCGGATTCAACATCGGCGGTCGCAAATGAAGACCCCCACCACCCCACCCACCCCCCCTCTGAGCGACGAGGACACCCCCGGTTTACCCGCGTCGGTGCGCGAGCCATTTTTCATTTTGGATTTTTATGAAGGGGGCGGTGTCCAAAAAAATATCGCGAAAAAAATCCTGAAACTTGTTTTTTGTCAGCGGATGGTGGCGCTGAATGTTCTCGCTTCGCTGCTGTTCGCTGCTGTCGTCCATCTGATCACTATTGTTACGGCTTTTGGTGATGTGTGGCGTCGTCTGAACGTGAATCCAACGCCCTCATCGGGTTCTACGTTCTGCCAATGGTCGTGGTCTGGGACGATCCACTGTTCGTCAGTGTTGGTTGGCGTGAGGACGTATACGTACCTCACCACTTCGCCTGTGTTGTTGACTGCGCGCCATTTCTGGTCCATTGAGGCATCTGTAAGCGCTTCGATGATCCAGTCCTGGTGTGGGGTCGCTTGGGCTTTCAGTAACGCTGTGTGCTCTTCTGTGGCGTCTGCGATGCGTCGTTGTGACGCTGCGGAGTCGGTTGCGCTCGCTGCCGATTGTTCGGCTGCTCTCAGCGCTGCGGCTTCGTGCTCGCCCGCCTTGTCGCGCGCGTCTTGGGCGTCAGATCTTGCCTTGCGTGCTTCGACCACTTGGATGATCGCGACAACGGCTGCGATGACGGCGACGCAGAGTATGCCGAGGTTGATCCAGTTGGAGGCATCCACGTTCCGCACTCTATCGGCGGTGTGTGCCCGGTGACGGCATTGGATGACCTTCTGAAGGGTCCGGTTGCCAATCAGGTGATGCGGTCCCTGTTGCGGGATTTGACGGTTCAGTTGCGCTCGAATGGGAAGCCTTTTCCGCTGTGGGGCAAGCCTGTTCTCGAGGCGTTGAGTGCCGCGGCGGGGGAGCCGTTGCCGGATTCTGTTAGGTCCGCTATCGGACCTGCTCCTGTCACTGTGGAACCAACAGCTTGGGTTTCCGTCCACACGGCGGCAGGCGAAGTGGGGAAGTCGGAGCGGCACATTACAAGGCTCGCGGCACGGGGAAAAGTCCGAGCGAAGCGCGTAAATGAGCGCTCCTGGCAGATAGATCTTGAGAGCTTGAGAAATGTCCTGAGGAGGGCACATGAGTAAGAGCGTTGACGAAGATCCGGACGTGATTGTCGAGGATGCCGAAGCGAAAGCGGTTGAAGCTGAAGCCTTGGTGACCGCGATTGAGGATCGTATTGTGGCCGGCGATGACACGGTTACGCATGCGGACCTGTCGGAGCAGATTTCGGTGGCTAGGTTCGCACGCAAGCTGGTTGAGGCTGCCCGCGAGAAGGCCAAGAGCATCCGTGAGTCTAAGCGTCAGGTAGTGCTCAGTCAGATTCGCGGCGAGATGGATGCTCACGCGACGGCGGAGGGCACGCGGCGGGTTGAACTGCTCACCAACGTGGAATCGGCTGTTCTGGCTTTCGTAAGCGAGTACGCGTCTGACAATGCGAAATTCTCTGATTGGCGCGGGCGTATGGCTGCTGCCGGCGTGAAGCCGATTGGGCCGCGCTTCGCCGCCTTGGCGTCCGATCAGGGCTTGTCCTACTCGGATAGTGCCGTCCGTGCGGGGACTCGAGAATTCCAGCCCGAGTACTCGGGATTGGTGTTGCAGGGGCTTCTGCATTCACTGCTGAATAGCTCTCAGCTTGGGCGTGAGTATTTCACTGCTGATAACGCTGGCTATCCGACCCGTGACGAGCTGTTCGCCCGTGTGAGGACGGTGGCGCAGGAGGTTCCAGGTATCCCTGAGGATGCGCTTTTCTACCGTCACGAGAACGGTCAGGTGCATATGCGTGACACCGCGCACGCGTGGCCGGCTGAGGATCTGAAGCGGCTTGGTCTGACCCCGATTTCGCGTGAGGAGGCGATTGCCGAATGACTACGCAGCGAAGCAACGCGTGGATGAAGTAGGCAACCCCTGAGGAGATTGATAAGGCGCGAGTTGCGGGTGAACTTGAAAGTGTGATGGCCGGTGTTCCTGACGCTCCTGATGAGGAGGAGAAGGTTTACACGGCCTGGGCTGCAAACCAGAAAACTCAGGCTTGGGCATCCTCCGCAACTGCCGAGCAGGTCACTGCCGCATACAACGCGGGCGAGCTCGATCTGATTCTGGGGCGCAAAGGACCGGGGAAGGTTCCGCCTGCTTTGGACCACCGGAATTGACCCGAATCCCACCGTCAACTTTCATGCCCGCTTCGGTGGGCTTTCGTCTTTAAGGACACCCGCAATGACTTCAGCCTTTGAGGATCTTGAAAGTTCGTCACGCGTCCAGCTCTTCTTCGAACAGGTTGCTGTCGAACTCGCGGACCCCGGCGAATGGTCGCAGATTCAAGCGCTGATCGATTACGCAAACGCGACTGACGACCCCGCCCTTGAGTTGGCCGTGTTGGCCGGGGCGGCTTTGCAGCAGTACGCGAAGTTGCTTGTCGAGGGGACAAGTTCGCGGGATGAGGCGCTGGCGTACGTGCAGCAAGCGCTGATGTGGAACGACATGGCCATGATCGGGGAGGGATCGCATGAGTGAGGGACCCACCGTAGCTGGCAGCATCATCGCCAAGCTGCGTATCGACATGGAGCAGTTCAAGGCGGATGCGGCTGAGGCAAAAGGCATTGCCCGTGAACTTGGGGCGATGGAACCGACCGTCAAGGTTGATGCGAAGGTGGGCGACGCAATCGCACAGCTTGAGGCCGTAAGAGTTGCATCGGATGGTGTCGGGAAGTCAAACACGAACCTTGGCAACACGGCTGGGTTCGGCGCTTCGCGGATGGCGTTGATTGCGGGGGCGGTGGCGCTCCTGCTGCCCATGCTCCCTGCGCTCGCCGGCTATTCGACTGGGGTTGCTGGCGCGCTCGCAGGGATGGGCGCAGCAGGCATTCTCGCCATCTTCGGTGTCAAGAATGCGATGGAGGAAGGTACTGCTGCCGGTAACACCTTCTCTGCCGGGCTGCAGATCCTCAAGGGTGACTTCAACCAGTTGGCGGGGACCGCAGCAAGTTCGATGCTGTCGGCCTTCACGCAGAGCATTTCAACGCTCAACAGTTACATGCCTGCCCTCAACGGGCAGATTGGCGTGTTCGGGAAGCAGCTTGGCATTACGTCGAACTTCCTGGTCAGTGGTGTCCTGAAGGCGTTCGAAGTACTGAACCCCCTGTTCGTTCAGGCGGGCGTGTACGTCGAACAGTTAGCGCTCGGATTCCAGCGATGGACGCAGGACGGTGGACTACAGCAGTTCACGCAGATGGCGATTGCTTCACTCCCGCAAGTTGCCACCGCTTTGGGTTCCCTCGTGAAGGGCACTCTCGATCTTGTAGGCGCGTTCGCTCCGCTAGGCACCTTCCTGCTCGGCGCGCTGACGACGCTTGGTCAGTTAGCCTCATTGATTTCCCCTCTGCTCGCCAACCTCACCCCTCTTGCACTGGGTGCGGGAACGGTCTACGGGGCGTTCCTCCTATGGAAGAACATTGCCCCCACCGTCCGGGATGCGGCGGCTGCGGTGCGTGGGTTCGGCCTGGATCTGTCCGTTGTGGGTGGAGTGGCGGGCATTGCCGTGGCTGCGCTCGGGTATATCGCGTCATCGTTCATCACTAGCCGAATGGCTTCCGAACAGGCCGCGAGCGCGCTTCAGGACTATACGGCGGCTGTGCAGGCAGACAACGGTGTGATCGGTGAAAATATCCGCCAGCAGACGGCAAAAGCACTTGCTGACAAAGACTCGCTTGGACAGTACAACAGCCTCGGCAAGTCCGCTATTGACATTGGGCGCCAGCTGGGTCTGTCCGCTAAGACGGTCGAAGCCGCTGCGATCGGTCAGCGTGCCGCAATTCTGAAGGTCAATCAGGCGATGACGGATTACGCCAACAACCCTGCGAACTCGACAGCGAAGGTCGCGGAGTTCCGGGCGAACTGGATCAACCTGACTGGTGTCATCTCTGACAATCAGAAACATATTCAGGCCCATATCAAGGCCTACAACGATGTTGCGAAGGCTCAGGGTTTCGCGACCATCAACACGAAAGCCCAGTTGCAGGCGCAGACCGATCTTGCCCAGTCGTACGGAATGTCGCTACCGCAGTTGCTTGCCGCTCGTGGTGCGCAGAAGCAGAACGCAGATTCAGCGGCAGCGGCCACACAGCAGTTGCAGCTCGAGAATGACGCGGCAACTCTGCTGACGAACGCTTTCACGATTCTCAACGGTGGCATGCTGTCGGTTGCTCAGGCTCAGACGGGTGCTGCTGCGGCCACCAACACCCTGCTGGATTCTTTCAAGCAGAACGGCACCGCGATTGATGGGAACACGAAAGCGGCGGTTGCTAACCAGCAGGCGATTGAGTCGAAGGTGTCTGCCGATCAGCAGGCTGCTGAGGCGATTGCGAAGCAGACTGGTTCAACTCAGGCGGGCACGAAAGCATACGGCGATTCGAAGGTTGCGCTTGAGAACCAGTTGCGGGCGACCCATAACCTGACTCCGGCGATTCAGGCGTATATCGACAAACTGTATGACGTAAAGAACCTGAAGGTTCCGCCGACAGTTCTGGAAATCAACCAGGGAGCGCTTGCTAAGGCAAAAGCGAACATTGCCGACTTCAAGGCCATGCTTGCTTCGATCACCCGCAACATTCAGGTTGGGGCAACCGTCGTCGTCAGCGGCCCAACCTCAGGACTCGCGACAACGGCCGGCAAAGCTCTCGTGCGAGCTGATGGCGGTCCGGTGCCTGCTCATCTCGCGGCGGGCGGGACGATCGGTTCGTATCTGGCAGCCGGTGGGTTCCCGTTCCAGGCGCAGGGCACCGACACGATTCCCGCGATGCTCAGCCCGCACGAGTTCGTCATCAAGGCATCTTCGGCTTCATATAACCCAGGTTTCCTGAGGGCGTATAACCAGAACCCGAGAGCAGCGATGGCAGCCGCAGCGCCCGTGACGCACAACACGACTTGGAACATTTCCGGCCCTGACCCTGACGCCGTTATCGCAGGCATCCAATTCCGCCAGCGCGCTGCGGGGCTTGCCTGATGGCGCAGTTTTCATGGGTTGCAACGGACGCAAAGACCGGAACTGTAATCGCGGATCTTCCTGACCTTCAGCTCACCGATGTGATCCGGCAGACACTTGGCCGGTATGAGTCAGTGGGTGCGACTCTGCCGCTCCCGTCAGCCCCTGAGAACTGGCAGCGAGCAACTACCTCGGGTGCCGCGAACCTGATCCTGCTTTCCCAACCAACCGGTTTGTCAGGTGCCTTCTCTGGCCAGCCCATTCCGGTATGGGGTGCCACGGTTGCCACGGACCTGATTGACGAAACGGATGTTGTGCAGCTCGGTCTGACAACTCTCGAGGCGTACCTAGATCGCCGCTATGTGGGTAACCAGATCTTCACCGCGGCGGGTCAGAACGACATCATCAATACGCTCATCGGCGGGTACATAAGTGTTGGACCTAACGGGGGTATCCCAATTCGGGTCCAGTACGTCACAGCAGGCTCAGGGAAGGCACGGGATCACACCTACGCAGACCAGGACGACAAGACCGTTTACTCTGCGTTGACGGACCTGATGGCCGTGCAGGGTGGCCCCGAATGGTATATCGGCTGGGAACATCAATCCTCACCTGAACGGTACACACCTGTCCTTTATGTGGGTGACCGAATCGGCGCGGCAGTCGCAGCAGGCATGTCCCCGAACGCCGCGTTCGAAATGCCGGGGCCGGTCACAAAGTTTCAGAGGCTTCGTGACTATTCGGCTGGTAAGGGCGCGAACTCGGTCGTGGCCACTTCCAGCGGTCAGGGGACTTCCCGCCCCCAGTCTCCGCCTCAAATTGTGACTGATCCGCTCCGCCCTACGTATGAATACCGGTGGACACCCTCAACGTCGATCATCGACCCGAACACCCTAATCGGGTGGGCGCAGTCTGCCGTTGCTGCGATGGATGGCGGGGCTGTCACCCTGACTCTTTCGGCGGCTGCTGACGTTGCCCCCCAACTCGGCACTGACTGGTTTTTGGGTGACGACATCGGATTCAACATCGGCGGACTCGACCAAAACGGGGATGACCTCGTACCGGGCTTCCCTGGCGGCTACAAGGGCACTGCACGCGCTATCGGCTACCAGCTCGCACTCGACAACACACCCATCATCACGCCGGTTCTCGCCGGCCCTGCGGTCGGATAAGGAAACACAATGGGAATCAGCCCCGGAAGTCTCGCATGGAACGTGCCCCCGCAGATGGGCGATGACGCACGCAAACAGCGCGACCTTGAGCGCACGCAACGCGAACAGGCATCAGCTCTATCTGCTGCCGCAACCCAGATCGGCTCAGGTGGGCTGCTCGTCAACGGTGGCGGCTCAATCACCATCAGCGGTACCGGCTCGCTGAACGTCGGTTCTGGTGCGCTCAACTCGGGTGGTTCGATTACCGCTGCCACTACCATTACCGCGGGTGGGAACATTCAGGGCGGTGGGCTTATCTCCACTGGCGGCATCACTGCTACGGGTGGCATCGCGGCAGGCGGCAACGTCTCAGGGGCGAACGTTTCCGCAACAGGCAACGTGTCCGCTGGCGGTGGAGGCACATTCCCCACTGGCGTGAATAGCACTGGCGTCTACAACAACCTGCTCACGGTCGCCTACCGGGTGCAGTACGTGGACTCCACAGGGGCGATGGGTTACGTGCCATCGTCACGCCGATTCAAACAGGACATCACCCCGGCCCCAGATGTCACGTCGGCAATGATGGCGATGCAGGTTGTCACGTTCCGATACAACCAGGCTGTTGCTGAGCTGGGCGCGAAGGCTGCGGTTGAGTGGGGTGTCATCGCTGAGGACATGGACGCGCTCGGGCTGAAGTGGGCGGTCGATTACGACGCACAAGGCCTGCCGTACGGTGTCAAATATGACCGGATCGTGCTGGCGCTCATTCCGACGCTTCAGGATCATGAGCGGCGGCTTACCGCTGCGGGACTCTAGTCGCAGACCGGAATGCCGTTCACCGTCGATGCGCTTCCGGATGCGCATGCCGTGGTGTCTGGAGCGTTTGTACCAGGGATGTTTGGTACAGGTGAGCCTGCGGGTAGTCCGCTCGAGGTTGGGGCGGCGGGGGCGGCGGGTGCGCTCGCCTGCTGCGCTGGGGCGGACTGTTGAACCGTCTGCTGCTGTGCCGCCTGTTGGGCTGCAGCGGCTTCCTGTGCCGCTTTCAGGGCGGCAGCTTTCGCGGCAGCAGCTTTCTGCGCCTTCACGGCTTCCTGCTGTGCAGCGATCTGGTCGGTGTGGTTGATCGCTTCCGCCTGTGTTGCGTCCGCCATAACGGCTGCGTCTTCAACTGATGCGGCTTCCATGACGACGGATGATGCTTTCGCGTTGGCCAGCAGATGAAATTGTTTCGCTTGCGCGCGCGCGTTCTCTAGCCCGACAGATATTCCGACTACTGCGCCCACAAGGACGACGACGGCGACCGCCCCGCCAATGACGGTGGAATGGACCGACTGCTTACGTTCCCCCTGAGGCTTGCTCACGTGTTCAGACTACGGAGATAAACCCCCATATTAAAGAGTGTCCGCGCTTAAGGCTTTTGTACCTTAATGCTCGCGATAGTCGTGCAGTGTGCGCGAATGTTCTACGTGTTAAATGCCCAACATGCGTAATCGCCCTTGCCGAGGCGGAGGCGCGGGGGACACTCTGAGGTGTGCTTGCCGCGATCTACTGCCGCATTTCGTCGGACCCGGAAGGGACCGCGCTCGGTGTGCAGCGCCAAGAGGAGATGTGTCGGGCGCTCGCTGCGCGCCTTGGAGTCGTAGTCGCGACGGTCTTTGTTGACAATGATGTCTCCGCAAGTTCCAAATCTAAGAAGGCCCGGCCAGAGTACGCCGCGATGCTGCGCCGTGCTCGTCTCAATGAATTTGGGGTGATCCTGGCCTATTCGAACTCTCGTCTCACGCGCCGCCCTCAGGAGTACAACGACCTCATTGATGTGGCTATGAAGCACAAGGTGCGAATTAGCACTGTTGCGTCGGGCGAGTTCGATCTGAACACTGCGGATGGTCGCGCTGTCGCACGCACCATTGCCGCTTGGGATGCCGCAGAATCCGATCGCCTGAGTGAACGAGTCAAGGCAGCAGCCGATCAACGTGCGGCGTCGGGCAAGTTTCATGGCGGCCCGGCTCCTCTGGGGTTCCGTGTTCGGGACAAGACCCTAGTTGTGGCCCCGGCGGAGGCGAAGCTGATCCGGTTCGCCCTGGCTCGCATTATGGCGGGCGACTCCCTAGGTGCCATCGTTAAGGGTTGGAACTCTAAACTCGTACCCACTCGTCGTAGAACGCGCTGGTCCGCAATGGTCCTTCGGCACGCTGTGCGCAATCAGGCATTGATCGGCTTGAACAGTGCTGGGGTGGCGAGTTGGGATCCGATCGTAGATCTGGCGACCTTCACAGGCGTGGCCCACGTTCTCAACGAACGAGGTCAACACGGGGTGCCCCACCAACGCTCATCGTTAGGTGGCGGTCTCACCCATTGCGGCCGGTGCGGTGCCCGGTTGATCCTTTCTACCAGCCATGCAAACTCCGTGATGGTCTGCGTTGCGGGACGGACGGCGCATCCTCTGGACGGCGACGACCCGCGCGCTGGCCCGACCCGGCTTTCGTGTGGCAAGACAATGATGAGAGCTGACCGACTGGAGGTATACGTTTTCGACGCCGTCCTCAATATGCTCCCGGTGAGCTTCATGTCGTCACGCTCGCGCAGATCAGAAACCCTGAATGAGATTGAACGCTTGGACTCCTTGATGCTCGACCTGGAGTCAGCGCAGCAACCCGACTGGGAGGCGAAGGGGATAGGTCGGGCAGCGGCCGATACGCGGCATCTTCTGGATGAGACACGCGAGGCAAATGCGGCGCTCACTGCGGTGCTCGAGCGTGTTCAATTCCACGAGATCTTCGCTGGCGGAGTGGATTGGCGCAGTTGGAGCATTCCCCGGCGGGCATATTTTCTTCGGAGCATTATCGATCGCATCGAAATTGACCCGCTTCCGGTCGGGCGGAAAAGTCCGCCCCACAACCCCCAAATGACTCGCGAAACGTGGGAGAGGGTGGAGCGCGACTTTTGGGACGAAATGGCACCTCAACGAATCCGCATCATGTATTAGCAATCCTTCCGTGCCGAAGTCACATTGTGTACCGAGGTGCCAGGAGTGCTCGCGCAAATATCCAACTGATCGGAGTAATCGTGGCAATCGTGGGCTACGCAAGAGTCGCAAGGGCATCGGAACAGAACCTTTTGCAACAGGTGAAGGTCCTCGATGCGGCTGGAGCGCAACGCATCTTCACCGACAACGGGGTATCGGGTGCAATAATGCAACGACCCCAACTCCTTGCCTGTCTGGATCATCTGCAACCCGGAGACGTTTTGACAGTGTGGAAGCTCGACAGGCTCGGCAGAAACACCCGCCAGATACTCGAGGTCATCGAAGCGCTACGGGAGCGCCATGTAGGCTTCCGCAGCCTCACTGAGAATCTCGACACGACCGGACCAGCAGGGGCCGCGATGCTCGCGATCATGGCTGCCGTACAGCACCCCGCCACACCCACACCTGACGGTGCTCCCCAAGCGGCCCCTCAAACTCGACACGCACCGCGTGCTCAGACCACGCCGTAGCTGTGCACTCGATCAGCTCCGCGATCTGACCGAAATGCACCCAGGCGAGGGCCGACACAGAGCCAGTCTTTGCGCGCGCTAGCTCCTCCTCAAGCTCGAGCGAAGTGAGCGACACGGGCTGCTTCCCGATCGTGTAGGGGTGCGGTTTCTGCGACGGAGGGATCGACGGATACCGTTTGTTGCTGCCCATTTTTAGAACATAGGTTCGAATGTCTGCTGACCACAAGATGAGACAGCCGTTCTGCTCCCCAACCGGGTAGCGTCATCGCATGGCAAGCGTCACAGGACGAAGACTCACCAACGGCAGAGGATCTTGGCGGGTCCAGGGACGAGACGAAAGCGGCCACATGGTACAAAAGACCTTCGCCGACGAAGTCACAGCCCGCAGGTTCGGTGACGACCTCGACACATACGGCTGGTCAACCGCACTCCGTTTACTTGATGCCGGCGTGCTCCCCTTGGAAGATGGCGACCGAACCCAGCTTGGGCTACTAAGAGCACGCATCGCACGATCACAACGCGCCGACTGGCACCAGTTCGGAAACCCTGATCGTGCAGTGATGCGCAACCATCTAGCTGTGGCAATCGAGTGGCCATGGATCAACGTATTCGCCGACGCCTCCGAGGAGGAGATTGCACTCATCCCCAACTTCGACCCCTCGCGAATCATCCTTCGCGTGTATTGGAACACCTCCCTAGTCGATGAAGTCACCATGTTCATGTTTCGCGGCACCTATCAGGCTTGGGGCATCGCCTGGGGATCCGGCACAGCGGTCAGCGTTTGGCACCACGCAGCAGCAGGATTCCTAAATCGTCTGCATGGCCACCGCGGCTACAATGCCGCCTTCGAACAGTACGGAGCAAAGATCCGAAAGACCCTTCCCCGCTAGAAGTCACACGCCGTGGGCGTTCTGTCTAGCGGCGACAGCCTGTGCCACCCGAACGGTGAACTTGTCCAGCTCCACCAGGGCCTCCGCAGCGGCATCATCGACACTCTTTTCTGGCACCGCGCCCTCCTTTTCGACTTGGACGGCTGCGGCGTAGGTGGCGATTGCGTCGAGTAGCTTACGGTCTTCAGCGGTTGCGGCCATTTCTAGACTCCTCTGTCTATCGTTGCCGCTGAACGTACACCCTTGGGGTAACGGGCGCGCCCCTGTGTGTGCACTTGTGTGTGCGCGCTGCGGGAAACGGTGGGAAACAGGCGTTCATACGCCCTCGGGCTGACCGATCAAATCCCTTGATTTTCCGCCTGTCGGGACACCACGGGAAACAGTGGTTCATGCCGGTAGCGTCACTGGGGGTCAAGGGGTCGCAGGTTCAAATCCTGTCAGCCCGACGTTCTGAAAATGGCGGGGTCACCAAAAGGTGGCCCCGCCATTTTCATCACTCGCTGCTGACTATTGGGTCCCATCGCGCCGGTTCCGAGGAGCCGCGCAGCGGCTTCACGGCCGTGCCGATGGGC
>NZ_JAAGWY010000005.1:0-345212 GCF_010686705.1 Leifsonia tongyongensis
GGTCAGCTGCTTGGACACGATCTTCAACACGGCGACACGAGCACGAGACATAAACCCGACTGTGACGGATGTCCCGACTCATCAGGGACCTATCAACTGTGACCTATCTCCTGAACCCAGACACCTCACTCGCCACCATTGTGATGAGTCGCGACATCGTTCATAGATGAGTCGCGACATCGTTCATAGTTCAAGAAGAGTCCGGCCATCGGCCGGGCTCTCTGTTTTGGTCCCGAGAGCGGTCGCGGGCTCGCCGACTTGAGCCAAATCGCGGTCTCTGAAGCGGCGGCGGCACAGCGATTCGGCTCACGTCGCGCCGGGTTTCAGCCGGTGGGACCATGTTCCTATGGACATTGAACAGTGGTGGCCGAAGCTGAAACCGTCGACACGGCAGTGGCTGATCGACAACAACGGGGATGCCGTCTCGGCGGAGGTGTTGGAGGAGATCACGCAGGCCGGCGGATCGCCGACGTCCGACGCCTGGTGGGTCGGCGAGAGCGGTCCGTCCGGTTTCTACCTCTCCGACAGCGCCATCGACTGGATCGAAATCAGGGCCAACGACGAAGACGAGTAGGCCGCGCCCCCGTCTACGGCTTCCGGGTCGATGAGTTGCGGCGGATCGCCCCGATGACGATGGTGGCGAGCACGAGAACGATGCCGATAATGCCTAGCCACAGCAGGCCCTTGATGGCGAACCCGACGATCGCAAGGATGATCCACAGGACGACGAGAACGATTACCAGGATGAGCATACGGCTAACGGTACGCCCACTTGGCCGGCTGTGACAGGCTGGCACCATGACCGCTGAATCGCAGTTGCTCGACACCGCCACCTCGATCGCACTCCGCGCGGGGGAGCTCGTCAAGCGCAGGCGAAGCGAGGGCGTCGAGATCGCTGCATCCAAATCGGCTCCGGAGGACATCGTCACGCTCGCGGACCGCGAGTCGGAGCAGTTGATCCGGGATGCTCTGGCCGAGGTGCGTCCCAACGACGGCTTCTTCGGTGAGGAGTCCGCTGCCGACGCGGGTACCAGCGGCCTGACGTGGGTGGTCGATCCGATCGACGGCACGGTCAACTACGCCTATGACATCCCGGCGTACGCGGTCAGCATCGCCGTTGTCGAGGGCGACCCGGACCCTGAGACGTGGCGCACGCTCGCTGGTGTGGTCGTGAATCCGGCGATCGGTGAGGTCTTCACGGCGACGACTGGCGGCGGGGCTTACCTGAACGGCCGCGCGCTCCGGGTGCGGACAGGCGTGGAGCTGCCGCTCGCGCTGATCGGTACCGGGTTCTCGTACTCGGCGGAATTGCGGGTGCGGCAGGCCGCGGTCGTCGGTGGACTCATCGACCAGGTGCGGGACATCCGCCGGATCGGTTCCGCCGCACTCGATCTCTGCTCGATCGCGGCCGGCCGGCTCGACGGATTCTACGAGCGGATGCTCAACCCGTGGGATCACGCAGCGGGCGCCCTGATCGCACGTGAGGCCGGTGCCAGGGTGGGGGGTCTCGCCGGCGCCCTCGAGAGCAAGGAGCTGGTGATCGCCGCCGAGGACGGCCTTTTCACCCGTCTCGAAGTGGTACTCGCGTCGTTGGGTGTCCTCGACGACTGAACTGGGAGGATGGCTGCCGGGGCGATAGGAGTCTTCGAGTGAATTCGGGTGCGAAGCGGAAGCGGCCGTGGATTCGCGTCACGGCGATCGTGACGGTTGCCGTCGCGGTTCAGGTCGGCGCGTTTCTGATTTTGTTCGCTTCGTTATCTGATTTGCCGCCCGCCGAGCAAGGACCAGCCGTCTCGTCTGGAGTTCAAACAGACAAGACGCTCGCCTCTTTTGATTCGAACAGCGAGCCCGCGTTTGCCAAACTCTATCCCCGAGAATCTCAGAGCGATCGGGAGCAGGTTTGGGATCATTGTGCGGCCGTCTCAGCCCAAGGTCGCGTCAACGTACCCGCCGAGGCAGCCAGCCCGTCACACACTCGGGTCGTTCTCGATGGGTTCGCCAAGAACGACCCGCGCAAGAAGGCGAGCTGCACATTCTGGTTGACCTGGGAAACAGGCACCGGGTCCGGTTATTGGTATATCGCTTGGCAGCGCACATAGAGCGCTCCCCGCAGGGTCGGCGTTCGTAATTCAGGAGTTCGTGCATCCGATCGGGCCGAAACGGTCGGTTTCGGGCCGTCCCAGCCAGTTTGAGCGTGGAAACTCCTGAATTGTGAACACGGTACGCCCCACCACGAGCGGGACGTGCGTCAGACCAGCCAGGCGGTCGTGTCGGTCGGGAGCGTGCGCCCGGTGAGCGGCTCGCTGGCGAGCACGATGTCGCCGGCGGGCAGCTCCACCGGCTCAGCACCGAGGTTCGCGATCACGGTCAGGCCGCCGTTGCGGAACGCGACGACGTCGGGCCCGAAGCCGTCGAGCCATTCGATCGTGCCGAATCCGAGATTCCGTTCGCGGCGCACAGCCAGGGCGGTCGTGTACATCGACAGTGTCGACGCCGGGTCGCCCTGCTGCACATCGCGTGCGTACCGCGCCCATTCGGCCGGCTGGGGGAGCCAGCTCGCGGCGGTCGGTCCGAAACCGTAGGAGGGGCCGGCCGCTTCCCACGGAATCGGCACACGGCATCCGTCGCGCCCGTAACGCTCGCCGTTGGTGCGGAACCAGGTCGGGTCCTGGCGCGCCGAATCGGGCAGGTCGATGACTTCGGGGAGCCCCAGCTCTTCGCCCTGGAACAGGTAGCTCGAGCCCGGCAGAGGCAGCATGAGGGCGGTCGCCGCGCGAGCGCGTCGAAGACCGAGCGCCTCATCGGGGCGACCGGGAGTCTTCGGTCCGATTCCGTGACCCTGGAGGTTCTCGCCGGTGAGGGCGAGCCGGGTCGCGTGACGGACTACATCGTGGTTGGACAGCACCCAGGTGCTCGGGGCGCCGACCGTGGCGAATGCCGAGATCGAATGGTCGACGACGGAACGCAGTTCGGCGGCCGACCAGGGCGTCTCCAGGTATTCGAAGTTGAAGGCCTGCTGCATCTCGTCGGGGCGCACCCAGCGAGCCAGCTTCTCGAGCGGCTCGACCCACGCCTCTGCGCAGAGAACACGATCGTTGTCGTACTCCTCGAGCACCTCGTGCCATTCGCGGTAGATCTCGTGCACGCCATCCTGTGCCCAATACGGCGCCGTCGGCGGCTCGGAGCTGATGCCGGGCTCGAGGGTAGCGGTGCCGCCGCCCATGCTGCCGCTCTCCGCCGGCGGGGTGTAGTCGGGCAGGCCGGCGGCCTTGATCATGCCGTGGGCGACGTCGACACGGAAGCCGTCGACGCCGCGGTCGAGCCAGAACCGGAGGATTCCACGGAACTGTTCGCGAACCCACGGGTTCTGCCAGTTCAGGTCCGGCTGCGACGTGTCGAAGAGGTGCAGGTACCACTGGCCGGGGGTGCCGTCGGGCTCGGTGACGCGGGTCCAGGCCGATCCGCCGAAGACGGACTCCCAGTTGTTGGGCGGCAGCTCACCGGATGCGCCACGGCCGTCGCGGAACAGATAGACCTCGCGCTCCGGGCTGCCCGGCTTCGCTGCGAGGGCGGCCTGGAACCACGGGTGGTCGCTGGAGGAGTGGTTGGGGACGATGTCGACGATCACGCGGAGGCCCAGGCGGTGGGATGCGGCGAGCATCGCGTCGAAGTCGGCCAGCGTTCCGAAGATGGGGTCGACGTCGCAGTAGTCGGACACGTCGTAGCCGGCGTCGCGCTGAGGGGAGGTCTGGAAGGGGGAGAGCCAGACTGCGTCGACGCCGAGGTCGCGGAGCGCAGGCAACCGGCGGGTGATCCCTGCGAGGTCGCCGAGCCCGTCACCGTCGGAGTCCGCGAACGACCGCGGGTAGACCTGGTAGATGACGGCGGAACGCCACCATTCGCGGCCCTGCGTGGGCGTGGAAGGCACACGGGTCTCGAGTGCCGACTCAGTCGGTTCAGAAATGACGATGGTCGAGTTCAAAGGGGTCCTCAGTCGTTCGGTGGGCGCAACGTTGAGCTCGAAATCTGTCGTAGACGTTCGATGTTAGCGCGCGTGAGCTGCCCGGAAGCTGAATTGCGAAATGTAACAATCGTGCAAACGCTTCCACGAATGACGATACACGACGGGCCGGAATTGACCGCAAAACCCCGCCAAACCGCTCAAATCCAGATGAATACAAGGAATTTCAGGCTAATTGCATAAGTGCAATCCACTTGC
Organism: Leifsonia tongyongensis; assembly: GCF_010686705.1. Taxonomy (GTDB): domain Bacteria; phylum Actinomycetota; class Actinomycetes; order Actinomycetales; family Microbacteriaceae; genus Diaminobutyricibacter; species Diaminobutyricibacter tongyongensis. Next base: position 4,220 of record NZ_JAAGWY010000005.1, read on the forward strand.
TATAACTGGAAGCGCTTGCACAAAAGCGTCTGGGAGAACGGTCTCTCGCCACTATCGGGGGCGACCTTTCTCCGGAACATCACAGAAGAAAGGCACACCAATGAAGGTGACCAAACGGTCCTGGGTAGGGATCGCCGCCCTGGCCGCCACCGCGGTCGCGGCTACCGCACTCGCCGGATGCTCGTCGAACACCTCGGGAGAAGACCTCTCCAAGGGCTCGCAGACGCTGACCCTGTGGGTCGACACGCAGCGCGCGCCCGCACTCAAGGAGGTTGCGGCGCAGTTCAAGAAGGACACGGGCGTGACCGTGAAGCTCGTCGTCAAGGACTTCGCGAACGTCGACAAGGACTTCATCAGCCAGGTCCCCACCGGCAAGGGCCCGGACATGATCGTCTCGCCCCACGACAAGCTCGGCGCCTACGTGCAGAACGGCGTCGTCGCGCCCCTGCAGCTCGGCGACAAGGAGAAGGACTTCGCCAAGGTCGCCGTCCAGGCGGTCACGTACGACGGAAACGTCTACGGCCTCCCGTACTCGATCGAGAACATCGCGCTGATCCGTAACACCGCTCTCGCCCCGACCGCCGCGAAGACCTTCGACGATGTTCTCGCCGAGGGCAAGGCTGCGGTCAACGCCGGCAAGGCCAAGTACTCGTTCCTGCTCGGCCTCGACCCCAAGCAGGGCGACCCGTACCACATGTACCCGCTCCAGACCTCGTTCGGCTCGTCCGTCTTCGCACAGAAGGCCGACGGCAGCTACGACGCGTCGAAGCTCACCCTGGGCGACCCGGCAGGCGTTGCGTTCGCCACCGCCGTCAAGAAGTGGGGCCAGGAGGGCGTCCTGAACCCGAACATCACGGGCGACATCGCGCTCGACGCCTTCACCAAGGGGAAGTCGGCGTTCTACCTCACCGGTCCGTGGAACGTGCCTGCCATCAAGCAGGCGGGTATCAAGTACTCGATCGACGCCCTTCCCTCCGCGGGCGGCCAGGACGCGAAGCCGTTCCTCGGTGTGAACGCGTTCTTCATCAGCTCGAAGAGCAAGAACAAGGTCGCTGCGACCAAGTTCCTCGTCGACTACCTCGGCACCGACGCGGTCCAGGAGCAGCTGTACAAGGTCGGCGGCCGTCCGCCGGCGCTCACCAGCGCCTACGACGCCGTCGCGAAGACCGACGCCGACATCAAGTCGTTCGGTGACATCGGTCTGAACGGTGTCCCGATGCCGGCCATCCCCGAGATGGCCTCTGTCTGGGCCGACTGGGGTGGAGCCGAGCTCCAGCTCATCAAGGGCGACGGCGACCCCGCAACCGTGTGGAACACGGCCGTCACCAACATCCAGGCGAAGATCAAGGGCTGAGCCCTCGTCGCCGGGCCGGGGTCGCGCACGTCGCGGCCCCGGCCTCCGCACGAAATCACAGGAGCACCATGACGAACGACGACGATCGTGTCGACACTCTCGACCCCGCGGATGAGGTCGCAGTCGACCCGGGAACCGCGCGCTCGACGGGCGGGCCGGCCCCCCGCATCCGCCCCCAGAGGCCGGCGAAGCCGGAACGAGCCGCAGAGCGGGAGCGGAGCGGATCGAACGGTCTCGGCGGCCTGATCGCGAAGATCGTCCTCCTCGGGCTCCTCGACGCTTTCGCCGTCTGGACCGTCTTCGTGATGGTGGGACTCCACATGTGGATCCCGGTCGGCGTGACCGTGCTCGTCACGGGCGTCATCAACTGGATCTACCTCGGCCGCAGCAAGCGGCTCCCTGCGAAGTATCTCGCCCCTGGCGTCTTCTTCCTCCTGCTCTTCCAGGTGTTCGTCGTCGTCTTCAGCGGCTACATCGCGTTCACGAACTACAGCGACGGGCACAACAGCACGAAAGAGGATGCGGTCGCATCCATCTCCAGTGCGGGCGCCAAGCGCGTCCCCGACTCTCCCGCCTACCAGCTGAGCGTGGTGCAGCGCGGCGCCCCCCTCTACCTGCTGGTGACCGCGCCCGACGGCACGGCCTCGATCGGTACGACCAACCAGCCGCTCAAGCCGGTCACGAACGCGGAGAAGGATTCGACCGGACGCGCGACCGGGGTTCCCGGCTACCGCAGCCTCAACCTCTCGCGGGTACTCGACCAGCAGGATGCGATCACCTCGCTCAAGGTCCCGGTCTCGAGCAACCCCAACGACGGCTTCCTCCGCACGGACGACGCGAGCACCGCGTACGTGTACAAATCCGACCTCACCTACGACGCGAAGGCCGACACCTTCACGGACACGGACGGAATCGTCTATGCCGACAACGGCAAGGGCGAGTTCCAGCAGGTCGGCGGCACCAAGACTCTCAGCCCCGGCTGGAAGGTCGACGTCGGGTTCCAGAACTTCGTGAAGGCCTTCACCAATCCGCAACTCGCCGGGCCGTTGTGGAAGGTGATCATCTGGACCTTCGTCTTCGCCTTCCTCTCGGTGGCGACCACCTTCGCACTCGGCCTGTTCCTCGCCATGGTGCTCAACCATCCGCGGCTCCGCGGCAAGAAGATCTACCGCGTTCTCGTGATCCTGCCGTACGCCTTCCCTGCCTTTCTTTCGGGTCTCGTCTGGGCCGGCCTCCTCAACCCGGAGTTCGGTTTCGTGAACCAGGTGCTCCTCGGCGGGGCGCAGATTCCGTGGCTGACCGACCCGTGGCTGGCGCGGCTCAGCGTCATCGGGGTCAACCTGTGGCTCGGCTACCCGTACATGTTCCTCGTCTGCACGGGCGCGCTGCAGTCGCTGCCCGAAGAGGTGGACGAGGCGGCGCGCGTCGACGGAGCGAGCCCGTGGAGGATCTTCCGCTCGATCAAGCTTCCCCTGCTGCTCGTCTCGGTCGCGCCTCTGCTCATCGCGTCATTCGCGTTCAACTTCAACAACTTCAACGTGATCTACATGCTCACCCGAGGCTGGCCGCGCTTCACCGACACGACTCTCGACATCGGATCGACCGACCTGCTGATCACGATGGTCTACAAGGTCGCGTTCGGTCAGGGCGGCGTCCGTGACTACGGACTCGCCAGCGCGCTGTCGATCCTCATCTTCATCCTGATCGCGATCATCTCGATCATCGCGTTCCGCAAGACCAAGGCCCTCGAGGAGATCAACTGATGAACAGGAAGAGGCCGTTCAACTTCGTCCGCTGGTTCGCCGACACCGGCTGGCGTCACCTCGTCGGCATCGCCCTCGTCGTCGTGGCCGTCTTCCCGCTGCTGTACGTGCTGAGCGCATCCCTCAATCCGGGCGGTTCGCTCGTCGGGTCGAACGCGTTGTTCTCGACCATCGACCCCCAGAACTACGTCGCGCTGTTCACCAACCCCGACCAGCCGTTCGCCCTGTGGTTCCTCAACTCGATGGTCATCGGCGCGGTGACGGGGGTGTGCACCGTGTTCCTCGGCGCCATGGCCGCCTACGCGTTCTCGCGGATGCGCTTCCGGGGCCGCCGCATCGGACTGCTCTCGCTCATGCTGATCCAGATGTTCCCGCAGTTCCTGGCGGTGGTCGCGATCTTCCTGCTGCTGTCGGCGATCTCTGATGTGTTCCCGGCGCTCGGCCTCGGAAGCCAGCTCGGTCTCATCCTCGTCTACCTCGGCGGCGCACTCGGTGTGAACACTTACCTCATGTACGGGTTCTTCAACACGGTCCCGGTGTCGATCGACGAAGCGGCGAAACTCGACGGCGCGAGCCACGCGCAGATCTTCTTCAGCATCATCCTCCGGCTGGTCGCACCGATCCTCGCGGTCGTCGGCCTGCTGTCGTTCATCGCGTCCACGGGGGAGTACGTGATCGCGAGCGTCGTCCTCACCGACCCGTCGAGCCAGACGCTCGCGGTCGGTCTGTACACCTTCGTGTCGCAGCAGTTCTCGAACAACTGGAGCATCTTCGCCGCCGGTGCGGTGCTCGCCGCGCTGCCCGTCGTCGCCCTGTTCCTGGCGCTGCAGAAATACATTGTTGGCGGATTGACCGCAGGTTCGGTTAAGTAGGCATATGCTGCCTCACCACGACGGTTCGCCTCTGTACGTCTCCACCCAGGCGCCCGGGATGGGCGACACCGTGTCGGTGCGTCTGCGCGTGCCGCAGGCGTGGGGGGAGGTCGATGCCGTTCGAACGCGGTCGAACCCGGACCATGAGCCGCAGTTCACGGATGCCGTGATCGTCGCGAGTGCCGACGGCTGGGACTGGTGGGAGGCCCCCATCCACGTCGAGAACCCGGTGCACGGGTACCGCTTTCTCATCTCGCGAGCCGATGGCCGCAAGGTGTGGGTGAACGCGACCGGACTCCACGAGATCGAGACCCTCGACTCCGAGGACTTCAAGCTCGTGACCTTTCCGGCACCTCCGACGTGGGTGAAGGACTCCGTGCTCTACCAGGTGTTCCCCGATCGGTTCGCGCGGTCCGCTGCGGCTGACGAGCGTCCCGTGCCCGACTGGGCGATCCCGGCGGAGTGGTCCGACCCGGTCGACCTCGTTGCTCCGGGTCGCTCACAGCAGTTCTACGGCGGCGATCTCGACGGAGTTCGCGAGCATCTCGACCACCTCGAGCGGCTCGGCGTGACGCTGATCTACCTCACCCCCGTATTCCCGGGGCGGTCGAACCACCGCTACGACGCCTCCAGCTTCTCTGTCGTCGATCCGCTGCTCGGCGGCGACGACGCGCTGATCCGGCTGGTCGAGGCTGCGCACGAACGCGGGATGCGCGTCATCGGCGACCTCACCTCGAACCATTGCGGAGACGGTCACGAATGGTTCCGTGCGGCATACGGCAATCCGGATGCACCGGAGAGCGAGTTCTTCTACTGGTTGAACGACGAGCACACGGAGTACGTCTCGTGGCTCGGAGTGCCCAGCCTGCCCAAGTTCAACTGGAATTCGGCCGAACTGCGCCGCCGGTTCATCGAGGGGCCGGGCTCGGTTGTCGGCCACTGGCTCGCCGCCCCGTACAACTTCGACGGGTGGCGCATCGACGTCTCCAATATGACCGGGCGCTATCGGGAGGACGACCTCAACGAGGAGGTGCGGCGGACCATCCGCCGCACGATGCTCGCGGTCAACCCCGACACGATTCTGCTCGGCGAGTCGACGAACGACGCGTCGAGCGACTTCCAGGGCGACGCGTGGCACGGCGCGATGACTTACACCAACTTCACCCGGCCGATCTGGGGCTGGCTGTCCGAGCCTGACAGCGAGTCCTCTTACTTCGGGCTCCCTTTCGGAACGATTCCCCTGTACGACGGCGAGCAGTTCTTCGCGGCCCACCGCCAGTTCACGGCCGGCTTCCCCTGGCGCACCCGGCTCGGAACGATGAACGCCCTCGACACGCACGACACCCCGCGGTTCCTCACGAACGCGAAACCCGGCACCGTGCCGGTCGCGTTCGGCATGTCGGTGACCCTTCCGGGCATCCCGGTCGTCTTCGCCGGTGACGAGTTCGGACTCACCGGGGTCGACGGTGAAGCGTCGCGCATCCCGCTGCCCTGGGCGGAGGAAAACGGATCGGCCGCCGATACGATCGCGCTGTACGCGTCGCTCATCGGGTTGCGGCGGGCGCACTCCGCGCTCAACGGCGGGGGGATGCGCTGGCTCCACGTCAGCCCGGAGGCGCTCGTCTATGTGCGGGAGGACGCGGACGAGTCGATCCTCGTCGTGGCGGCCCGTGAGACGTACGACCTGACCCTTCCCCCCGGACTGGTCAGCAGCCCTGGCGAGGATCTGGCGCCGCTGGTGGGGGAGGGGAGCCTGCACGCCGGCGGGTCGGGCATCCGCCTCACCGGTTCCGGCCCCTCGTTCACCGCCTGGCGCCTGCCCGGGGTCGTCCTGCCCGCGTTTGCGGTCTGACGGGTCGCTTTTCGGCGTGTGCCCGCCACGTCGGTACATTCCCGCCACCTCGAGCTGGCGGGAATGCACCGAACTGGCGGGCACAGTTCGGCTGGCGGCGGAATACGTCAGGAACATTCGCGTTACCGTCAAGGTCGGCACACCTTCGAAGGAGACCCCATGACAGCACCGCGCAGAACCCTCGGCACCTCTGACCTCGACGTCTACCCCCTGTCCCTCGGCGGAAACGTCTTCGGCTGGACGGCCGATCGTGACGCATCCTTCTCGGTGCTCGACGGCTACGCGGCCGCCGGTGGCAACTTCGTCGACACGGCCGACAGCTACTCCGCGTGGGTGACCGGCAACACGGGTGGCGACTCCGAGCGCATCATCGGCGAGTGGTTCACGGCCCGGGGCAACCGGGATGACGTGGTCATCGCGACCAAGGTGAGCCAGCACCCGGAATTCAAGGGCCTCGCGGCCGACAACATCCTGAAGGCGGCGGATGCGTCACTCGAGCGCCTCCGAACCGACCGCATCGATCTCTACTATGCGCACTTCGACGACGAGACCGTGCCGCTCGACGAGACAGTGGGTGCACTCTCCAGCCTCGTCGACGCCGGAAAAGTGCGGTACATCGGCATCTCGAACTACACGCCGGAACGCGTCGCCGAATGGTTCCGGATCACGAACGAGAACGGCTTCCACCGCGCAGTCGCGCTGCAGCCGCACTACAACCTCGTCGAGCGCGACTTCGAGGACGCCTATCGTGAACTCGCCGAGCGTGAAGGACTCGGAGTCGTGCCGTACTTCGCGCTCGCAAAGGGATTCCTGACCGGCAAGTACCGGGACGGCATCACGATCGACAGCCCGCGCGCCGGCGGCGCGACCGCCTATCTGGATGAGCGTGGGCGCAACGTGCTCGCGGCCCTCGACGGCGTCGCGAACGCTCATGACGCATCCGTCGCATCCGTGGCCCTCGCCTGGCTCGCCGCCCAGCCGACCGTTGTCGCGCCCATCGCGAGCGCCCGTAACACGCAGCAGCTGGCGGACCTCATCGCGAGCGTCGAGCTGCGGCTGAGCGACGCGGAGCTGGAGTTGCTTTCCGGCGCGTCATCCGTCACCGCGGAGGTCTGATCCGGACGCCGTCACGTGTTTAGAGCAGCCTCCGCGGGATGGTATTCTCGTACGGTTGCCAAAACGGCCGACGGTCCGCTGTCGTGCTCAGGCTTCGCCCCCTTAGCTCATTGGTAGAGCACTTCCTTGGTAAGGAAGAGGTAGTGGGTCCGATTCCCACAGGGGGCTCCGCCCTCCAGCGTTCACGCGGAGGCCGCGGCGGGGTAGCTCAGGTGGTTAGAGCACACGGCTCATAATCGTGGTGTCGCGGGTTCAAGTCCCGCCCCCGCTACAAGCCCCGGAATCTCGCCATTCCGGGGCTTTCTTCATGCCAGCTGACCGGCCCCATTTTGCCGATTTGCCCACATTTTGCCCACACTTGAATCCGCGTCAAGGTGAGGGAACATTGACGTCCGGGATGGCAAATGAACCTAATCGGCCGTCAGGCCTGCTTCGACCCAAGAGCTTGGGCAAGCGGCACCTGGCAGACGGATAGGTGGGTACTAATTGGCGATGCCTACCCGGGTATCGCGGTTGAAGCATCCGCGATACCGCTAAGCGCGCGACGTGGCTTGGGATAGGCCGCCCACATGACTGAGAAGTCACTGCTGTATCCGCGCTCGAACCGAAGCACCTCGTTTGCATCCTCAAACGCCGCAGCTCTCACGAGTAATTGATTGCGTCCGAGGCTCGGGAGGCCGGCCCACTGCAGGCTAGACGGTCGACTAATGGAATGTTCGAGGCTTCGTGGCCCTTGGAACCTTACGGTCCGCCTGCCCCATCGGTCCCCGGTGTCGCCTGCCGGTGCGAACAGATTGAGGCCAAATCCAAGGTTCTCAATTAGGCGGATAGCTTGCGCAACTGATTCAAGGGTCTCTGCCATTTGTGCGACCTCAGGAGATGTGCGTCGATAGTGCGAGAAGGCGTTTCTAACCTGATCGACCCTAGCTAATCGAAGTCCAGCCTCGATCTGTTGGAAGCCATTCACGATTCGATCCTGGCTGTGCTCTGATATGTCTAGGAATGGAACGGTCGATTTGAATGGGAAGTTCTGAAGAGCAGTGATGCTCGCGTACTTGGGAAACTCGGATTCGGGTCGCTCGAAATCCGAAGCTTTTGACCGCACGCTGGCGAGCACTTCCGACAGCACGCCAAAACCTCTCATCAGCGGATACATAGTGAGCTTTCCGTTGAATCGAAGCTTCTCGCCGATCTCGGTAGCCTCCTCTGATCTTGTGTACCGATCGAGTAGTTCGAGGCCGACGGATCGATCTAGATCAGGGGTGTAGTTGAAAGGTCGAGGTGAGATCGAGTGATCGTAAAGGAGGCTCCAGGAAGCGAAAGCAAGCGAATCTTCGAGCCGCCCCTCCAATTCAATAAAGTATGCGGAGGCCTTGCCCTTGAAGTCGGCTGCATCATCGGCTCCAGTTCCAAGCCAACTTTGAACCGCCGCCGCGACCTTCTCGTGCTGGCGCCAGAATTCAGCATGGAGGTCTTCGGGATCACGGTCGTCAAATCCCAGCTTCCAGAGCAGGCGAGAGATGATCTCTTCGTCAGACTCACCTTCAAAATCACCAGCTCCAACGAGTTCGCTTGCTGCGATCGCGCTGGCGCTTCCTGACAGAACGAGACGGGTCAATGCATCTGCGGGCGATTGTGTTCGCAAGTACTCGTCAAGTCTCACCTCTAGCGAGACTCCATCGATTCCACGTAGTTGCCAGTCGAGCTCATGGCGCTCAGCGTCACCGGCGTCGAGGTAGATGCGACGGAACAGGTCACGTTCGCGAAGTACAGGGAGACCAGGATCACCGGAGACGAAGCGAACGCCGTTCACACCCAATTGGGGCTGCAGCTTGAAGGCCCCTGACCGGAGATGAGCGGTCGAGACTGGACGGCGGACCTCGCCCACAGGTACCCCGAGCTTGCCAGCCCTCACAAGGTCGTCGATCGCGACGCATATTTCGTCGTCGTCGAATTGAGTGAGGACTTCCTCGAGGAACTGTTCGCGCGAGATTAGGCCAGGCAAAGTTTTTGATTCGCTAAGACGCGCGTTCAGGGTGGAAAGCTCGTCCATACTCAAGCAGTCGCCGACCAACGTCACCATGGGAGCTGTCCAGCTGTTGCCGAAGTAACTCTCGTGTACTCGGGATATCTCGCTCGCGAGTCCGGACCAATCGGCTGCCGCGTTTGGCATGGACCGAAGTAGTCGCTCGAGCTTGCCGCGCTCCGCATTGATTGCCGCGTTGTGTCCCGTGCTCAGAACCACCGAATGAAGCTTGCGGCAGACAGGATCATCGCAATGAAATGCAGGGACTCGCGATGACGAGCGCAAAATTCGCCGGTAGTTCGAGGTGCGCAGACCAGACGGACCGACGACGAAGCGCCCGTATTGGAAGACGCCTGTCGGCGTTGCGTCGAGGAGTTGGATGGTCTCTTCGTTTGTGAGGAGGTCCTTCTCGTCCTCGAAGACGCCCGCGAAGTAGTCGTAGAGTTCGCGTCCAAAAATGAACGGAAATCGGATCTTGCGGGCGACGATCTGATCGGAAATCGCTTCTGATAGGCGATCGATGTCGGTGTTCGCGACGTCTATGAAGAGGTCTTCATGGCCCAACGTGAGCGCACACATTAGGTGAGCCTCGAGTCCGGGGACCTCTTCTTGGCGAATCAAACGACTCTTCATTTCCCGACCAGGTTCGGTAAGCGCGATTCTGTCGGTCAACGCGTTCGGAACAGAGTATTTGTCTTGGATGACGCAGTCCTTGAGCAAATCCATTAGGTCCACGACGTCTGCAAATGCACTCCGCCAAGTTTCATCGGTGTTTGCAGCGAGCAACTCCTCTGCGCTGGTTCCAGCCAAGCGAAACCTTCTCTCCGTGGGAGGCATACTGATCAGTTCTCGCAAATGCTTTCAGGCGCTTTCCAATTGGTCTAGTCCCCTTCGAGGTGGCAGGTGTCGCTGCCTCACCCCTGCGGACCCAATGGTTCCGCCGACTCCGACCGAGCTTGTAGCCGCAAAGTCAGCCCGCTTCTCTTGCTGAGCCTGGCCAGACCAGAGTGATTCGTGCCTCGGCTTGTTCGTGAAGACGGTCAGCCACAGCATTCAGATCGTCATCGAAGAGGTCACTGTAAATATCAAGGGTCATTGCCGCAGATGCATGCCCGAGCATCCGTTGTACGACTTTCACGTTTGCTCCCGCGCTGACAGCAAGTGAGGCCGGAGTGTGGCGCAGGTCGTGGATTGTCATTGCGGGCAACTCTGCTTTTCGAAGTGCTCGATCCCACCACGAATTGACCGTCATGGTTGGGGTCCTCTGGTATCCACCGCGCCCATCATCGAAGACGAGCTCGTCTCCACGCTTTCTTGCGCACGCGGCCAAAAGAGGCGCAGCCAGAAATTGGGGGTAAGGAACGCTACGGCTCTCGTGAGTCTTCGGTGTTCCGACCACTATTTGGCCATTTACGTATACGGCATTCTCAACAACGGAAAGCCGTCGCCTGGCAGCATCTACGTCCCGCGCGCGCAGTGCAGTTGCTTCTCCCCAGCGCAGTCCTGTGTACGCCAGCGTCGCGACGATTGTCGCGTGATCACCGCACGCAGCGACGAGCTCGGCAACCTGTTCGTTGGTGAGGTAGACGTGTTCTCGTGAGACGCGCCGGGGGAGCTTCACACCGCGCGCCGGGTTTGAAGGGATGAGGTGGTCCTTAACGGCGTTATCGAGGATGCCCGCGAGGATGTCGTGGGAACGTCGAACGATAGTGGGCGACTTCGGCTTCTTCGTCTCGGTGCCGTTGCTCAGCTCCGTGATCCACGCTTGCACCTCCGTGTGGCGGATGGACCCGACCTTTACCGAACCCCACCGGGGCTCAACATGTAGGCGCCACGCAGACTCGTAGACGTACGCGGATGAAGGCTTGAGATGCGAGCGTGACGCGAGCCATGCCACCCCGAGCCGGTCGACGGTGGCACGGGCGGCGGTTGGATCGATGTACTGCCCCGTCGCCTTCTTGGTCACGACTGATGCTAGAAACAGTTCGGCTTCTCGTTTGGTACGAAATCCGCGCTTGTCCGTCTGCGAATGGTCCGGCTTGCGGTAGCGAACCCGATACCTCTTTCCGGCCGCCGACTCGTAAGCAGTGATGCTCCCCATCTCCGCTACACCTGGGCGACGGTCCGCTCGAGCTTAACGTCTTCAAGCCCGCTCGTTGCTAAGAGGCTCGAGACCCGGGCCACCTCACGCGTGAGGGCCTCGACACGCTGCTCGACCTCAGTATTTGCGCCAACCAGATCGGGGTCTCCTGATGCGGATTGCACCGCAAGAACGATCCGCAAACGCTCGACCTCGCGTCGCAAGGTTCCAAGCTCGCGGAGCGTATTGAGGATGTCCACGTCGACGCGTTCTGCCGCAAGGGTCGGGCGATATGAGCTTGCGGGTGTCGCTGAGAGCCAGCAGTCGAACTCTGCTGCAGTCATTGTGTCGAAATCGTCGCTGAGGTTGGGCAAGTCGAGACGGGCGTTTGGCCGGCCAATGGGTGCAAGAAGCATCGAAGGGGGAACGCCGAGCGCCTTGGCAATGTTGAGCAACTGACTGACGCTGATGTCCGCCTTCCTGCCGGACTCGACGTTCTCCAGGACCGCCGCAGTGACGTTCCCGCCCTCGATGGCATCAGCGAACTCGCGAGTTGTGCGAAAACCGCGCTGTCTCCTGGCGAGTTTGATGCGGGAGCCGAGCGTCGTTTCTGATCGAAAATCCGTCATTTTGACAGAATAGCGCGCATCCTCTTGTCAATCTAGCGGATACTCGCTATTGTCGTTCCAACAAATCAATAACTCTCTAGTTGTCGAAACGGAGGAGATTGAGATGACAGGGGAATTCATTCAGCCGTCCGATGTAGCTGAACTCACGGGGCTTTCGCTGGCCGCATTGGCTCAGCTTCGCTACCGCGGCAAGGGGCCACGGTTCTACAAGCCCACTCCGCACAAGGTTCTCTACAAGCGCGTGGAGGTGATCGCATGGCTGGAAGCGAGCGCGCAGACAAGGACCGAGGCATTCGCGTGAGCCAAGCGACCCAGTCTGCGCCGGCTGGCATCGTCGATCGGGTGGGTGCCTATCTCGTGCCGGTCGACCCGATGGACGATCTGCAGTGCGAGACCTGTCAGTAGAACAGTTGGTTCACCCCGGCGCGTCATGCGTTGACACCCCCTTGTTCGGGGGTAGCGTGCGACACCAATGAAGCGGCTGTTTCCCACCCCGTTTACTGCGGCGCCGGGCTCGCGAATCGAGTCAGGGCAGCGGTGACGCATCGTGGCTGAGACTCCGGAAGTTCAGGGTCGAAGTCGCTTCTCGCTCTCGAATCACGGCAAGCCGGCCAGATCCCTAGCCGCTGGCGTTGCCCTTCCTCCTCTGCTGATCGCGCGTTCTTACGGGTCTGTGACCCGAACCCGAATCCTTCGCAGTAGCCACACCAGAGCAAGAAAGGTTGTGATCACGTGGCTGGGGGAAATCAGGTCGACCTGGTGGCCGACAAACAGGTCGACGAGTTGCTTCGCAACGTCGACGCCATGCGCCCGTTCGTCCGCTATCGGATGCGCGGACGGCCGAACGATGTGGACGTAGTCCTACAATCTGTCCGCGAGACCGTCTGGCACCGATGTGAAGCATTCGACCCGTCACGTGGAACGCCGAACGCGTTCGTGTTCGGCATCACGCGGAATGTCGTTCGTCGCGAGCTGTGTAAGCACTTTCAAGAACTCGACGAGTTGCCCGAGGATCTCGAGTCATCCGATACTCCGGATCCGCTCGCTACCTTGGTTCGCCGATTCGACGCGCACCGTTGGATGAGTCTGGTCGCCGACTTCGTAGGCGCATCCGATTGGGCCGTGATCACCGAGATGGCGCTCAGCGACGGTGATACGGAACGGGTGGCAGCACGTCACCAGCTCACGACCCGTGGGTTGCGGACAATTCGGGATCGGGTGAGTCTGACCGCGCACACGGTGCGAGCGGCGCTCGCCGCTGTCGACGCGAACCTTCCGTTGACCGGCTCAGTGATCCTTCACTGTGTGCCCGAGCGAGGTGGACTTCGCGAAGTTGCCGAGATGATCGGCGACGACGCAGACGCCATCGCCGCGACGTTGCATATCCACTCCGGCTCGGCGAGAGCGCGGATCGCGACCGCCAAACGACTTCTCGGCATCGCGCGCACCGTCATTCAGCAGGAGATGGCAGCATGATCGGAGCGGGTGCCGCCGCACGCGCGGTCACCCATTCGAAAACGACGAGGAACCTCCTGATCGTCGCGGCGGTCGTCCTCCTCGTCGTCCCGGTTTCCCTTGTGGCGCTACCAATCTCTGTCGTGCTCGCGATGGGCGCTGGCGTGTTTGGAGGTGCCGGGGGACTGTGCGGCGGGTCGGCGCCCGCCGTGGCAGCAGGGCGAACCATCGACGGTTACGGACCCGTCCAACTGCGGATCGCGGAAACCATCATCAGCGTAGGGCAGCAGATGAGTGTGCCGCCTCATGGGCAGGCGATCGCGTTGATGGTCGGCATGGGTGAGTCGGGTCTGCGCGACCTGGATCACGGTGATGCTGTCGACAACACCACGATCGGTGTCTTCCAACAGGGCGCCAGCTATGGAACCCGGGCACAGCGGATGGACCCACCCACCGCCGCACGTGCTTTCTACACGCGGATGATTGGAGTGCCGAACTGGCAGACGTCACCGCCCACCGTCGTGGCGCACGCCGTGCAGATCAACCGAGACCCGAACCACTACACCCCGTTTTGGCCTCCCGCCGAGCACGTGCTTACCGCGCTCACCCACTCGAACCAGGGATCCTGTTCGATTCCGGCGAACGCGCGCGCGGCAGCAACAGTCCTCGTCGCCGCGATTCAGCAGGGCAAGCTGAACTTCCTCGAGCCGAGGTACGAGCAACAGGTACTGAACATGGCGGCGGGCACCGCAACTCCAGATTGTGCGATCGACGCCCACATCCTGCAACTGATCGTGGTCGCGGTACACAGTTTCGCGCAGGTCGGCGTCAGCGATCTCAACCGACGCTGCACCGGCACCACTCCCGGCGCGGGCAAAGCATCCGCGCACTGGAAGGGCAAAGCCGTCGACTTCTACGCCCTCGACCGCCGATCCCTCACTGGCGCCGACAGTCTCTCGGTCCAACTCATTCATGTTCTCGACCCGTTCGCCCCGCACGGTTCCGGCATTGGTCAGAGCGATTGCCGCGCCATAGCCGGCGTCCGGCTGGGATCGCTGACGAACTTCACCAGCGACTTCCCCGACGGCTGTAATCACCAACACGTCCAGGTCCCTTGATTCGGAGATCTGTGAAATGCGCGCCAAAGTTCGGACCAATCGGGAACGTGCAGGTGAAAGCGGCTACGAAACCGAGGTGAACGACATGGTCAAGAAGCTGATCGCGATGACAGCGCTCGCTTCATCCCTTGCACTCGTGGGATGCGTTGCCGCTACACCTGAACGACACCACACGTTCACGACCATCGCTCCCGTCATCCCGACGCCGACGTCGGCCGCCGATGTGAAGCCGGCGGCGTCCGGAATCGTCGATACCGTGTGGGTCGAGGTCTACCCCGGTAACACCTTCAAGGCCAAGCATGGCTGCCACTGCACCCTGCCCGATTCGACCGAAGAACTCTTTCCCACTGGCACACCTGTCCTGCTCGTCACGATCACGATGACCGGGGCTTGGAAGCCGTCGCAGGGCAACGCAACCAGACAAGACGTCACCGGCACCACGCTTAACGGGACCAAGTTCGACGGCCGGCCTGAGCGTGCCGTCCTCGACACGGTTGACGGTCCCGCGGTCGCGAAGGCTGCGGGATTGCCTTGGCTCCCGAGCGGTCTCTTCCACGGCGAAGCCGTATGGACGATCCCGAACAAGCAACCACGGGCATTCGCTGCGGCCTGGTATCTGCCGCCCGGCGTCGACCGCCTCCTGCTCACGGTCAACGTGCCAGCCGAGGGCCAACCCAATCGCCTCGTTGTACCGCTCCCGGCAACCGCGATCAGCGCGACGAGCGCCGACGGAGAGTGACCCCTTGGAACTCATGAACAACCTGCTCGGACTCCTAGCCCTTGTCTGCGCAACTCTGTCCGGCATCGCCGGCATCGGCGTCCTGACCGCGCGACGACTCAAAGCAGCCCCCGACATCGACCCCAAATCGAAGGATCCAAACGCTGAGAGGAAGAACGAATCATGAATGCACTGAACGAGGCCGTCACGATCGCGCATGCCCGCGTGATCAACGTGTTGACAGTCACAAATCCCACCCCAGATTTCTCCGGGCCCGGAGTCTCCGCCCTACAGACCATCGCGAACGTCGTGTTCGCCATCGTCCTCACCCTCGCCGTGATCGGCGGGCTGATCGCGGCAGGCTTTATCGTCGTCGGCCATGTCTCCAGCAATGGGCGGGTTCAGAAGATGGGCATCGTTGGCCTGATCAGCTGCATCGCCGGAGTCGCCGTTGCTGGCGGAATTGCCGGGCTGATCAACTGGGGTCAGTCGCTGAACGTGGCGTGACGAAACCATGATCGCCATCGCCGCTGTTGACCCGTGGTCGCCGAACTACGGATGCTTTGTCGGCGACTTCGGCTGCCAGGCCTTACAGACCGTCGCCGGGTTCATGGCTTCCACCATCCGTAACCTCGGCGACTTTATCGCCACCATGGTCTCTGGCGCGTTCAATAACAACATCGATCAGAACAGTTGGAACATCGCCCACTCGCAGTTCCTGTTCTGGGTCGCCATCACCGCCCCGATCATCCTGATCATCGCTCTAGTACAGATCGGCATCGCGATGATCCTCCAGGACTGGGCGAGGATCGGTCGCACCGCCGCGGGAGCGGCATTGGCGATCCCATTCAGCGCCGTCTGCGTCTGGGCCATGCAACAGTTCTCCGCCGTCACCGACGACATCACACGCAACCTCACCACCTCCGTGCAAGGCGGCGATCTCAGCGATGGCCTCCTCCGGGTGGTTGGCCTCTTCGACGCACCGAAACAGGCATCCAACGCGGTGATGCACAGTGCCGAATTCACCCAAGGCGGAGTGATCTACTCGATGGTTAGCCAAGGCGCGCAAAGCCAGGGCGCGGTCGGCGAATACGTCATGGCCCTCCTGGTCGTCGGGCTGATGATGATCGCCTCACTCTTCCTCTTCGTTGCCATGGCCATCCGCGAGTTCGGCCTCCTCGCCCTCGCCGCGATGGCACCAGTCGGGTTGATGATGATCGGCCAACCCAAACTCACCGCCTGGGCCCAACGCTGGATGAACCTCACAACCGGTCTCCTGATCGCCAAACCCCTCGCCGCAGGCGTCGTCCTCCTGGCCGTTGAGCTCACGAAATCCAGCCTCAGCATCGGCGTGCTCCTCGTGGCCGCCTGCGCGGTCATCGCCGCATCCTTCTCGCCGCTCTGGGCGACGAAACTCGTGTCCTTCGCCGGAGCCGAAGTCGGCACCGCCCTGCACCATCGCTTCTCGGTCCGCGACCAAGTCTCAAGAGCCAGCACAGCAACCGCCCCCGTGCGAACCGCCGCACGCGTCATCAAGGTCGGGAGATAGACCATGACCACCTTCATCGCCGACCAAATACTCTCCGACGAAGGCGCACCTCGCGTCCGATTCGCCGCACGCGAGCGCCGCGGCCTCATCCTCGGCCTCACCTTCCCCCAACTGGTCGTCGTCGGAGCCGCGATCGCCGTCCTCCTCGCCACGCTGTTCATCAACCCGAATGTGTTCTGGGTCGCGTTGCCGATCGTGGCGCTCGCGTGTTTCCTCGCCGTCGCAACCTACCGACGGGAACCCGTCCTCGTCATCGCCGCCCAGGCGCTCCGGTATGGGTACCGAAGCGTTGCAGGACAGACCGCCTTTCGGCGCGACGTGTGGATGCGGGTGAGTCTGGCGTCGCTTGACATTGGTCATGCGCACCTTGAGGCGATCAAGCCGGTCGTGACCTCTCGGTTCCTGCTGCCCGGTGCGCTCGGTGACGTACAGATCATCCAGGTCCCCGGCGCTGGCGCATTCGTATACAACGCGCGCGGCCGCCTCGCCTCAGTCACCGTCCGGGTCGGCTCCAAAGCGTGGGCGCTGCGCGACAAAGGCACCCAAGAGGCCGCATACGACGGCTTCGTCGAATGGTTGAGCTCCCTCGAAAACCTTCCCGGGGTGCGGGAGACAACCATCCGGATCCGAGTCGACCGTGCCTCGTCCAACGAGCTCCACGACTACCTCGTTGCGCGCGAGGACGAGAACCAGCCGCAGGTCAGCACCGAACTGCGGAAGCAGTACTGGATGCTCACCGAAGCGGCGTCGAAGCGGTCGATGGGGTTCACCAACTTCATTACCCTCACCTTCGATACCGCCGCCCTGAACTCCGCGATCCGTGACGCCGGCAAAGGGCTCACCGGTCTCGGTGCCGTTCTCAAGGAACGCGTCGCCGGCATCGAAGCATCGATGGAGCACGCCCGTCTGGCTCCCGCTGGATGGCTGACCTCAGATGAACTCGACGACCTACTCGCGCTCTCCGCGGACCCAGTGTCCGCCTCCGTCCGTCGCGAACAGGACACTGGTCCATTGGAATTGCCGGCCGCGCCGCCAGTGATGGGAATCGACGAGGGCTGGGACTCGATGCGTGTCGACGAATCCTGGCATCAGACGTTCTGGGTCGCCGAGTGGCCGCGAACCGACGTCCGAACCGGATTCTTGGAGCCGCTGCTCTACGCGGGGGATGCGACTCGGGTGATTACCCTGCAGGTTCGGCCGATTGCCACGCACAAGGCGCTGGCCCAGTTGAGTCGCGCTCAATCTGACATGGAGACTGCCGCGACGATTCGTTTCAAGCTGCAATCCCGGATCCCGCTGACCCATATCCGGGAGGAAGAGGATCTTGCGGTGCGCGAGCACGACCTGGTCGACGGATTCGGCGACGTCCAATACCGCGGCTTCATCACCATTTCCGCCGAATCCAAGGACGCCCTCGCCAAAGCCCGCACCGACATTGAACAGGCCTCCCACCCCGCGCGTCTGCTCCTCGCCTCGATGTCGGGACAGCAGGCGGCTGGGTTCGTCACCGGCGCACTTCCGGTGCCGATCGAGGGAGAGTGAGATGAAGAACGTCAGCGTCATCGGTCGGATCCCCGCGGATGAAAAGCCCGGCACACAAGGCCGGCAGCGTCACGTCGAGGGGTCGCAGAAGAACGCCAGCTGGAAGGTGCAGCCGCAAGAGCTGCCCGCGTCGAAGATGCCCTCCTGGGGCTGGAAGCACCCACACAACCTGCGAGGCCCACTGCGGGCCACACCACCGGCGCACCGGTGTTCATCCCGGGTCCTCGGTGGTGCATACCCGTTCCTGGCCGAAACAGGCGACATCCTGACCGGCGCATACATCGGAGAGAACCTGCTCTCCCGCGCCCCGTTCTGCTTCGACCCATGGGACGCCTACTCAGCCGAAGCCGTCCGCTCCCACTCCGTCGCGATCCTCGGCGTCAAGGGCACAGGCAAATCGATGCTCGCCAAATCGTGGTCCTCCCGGTTGGCCCGGCTTGGAAGGAAGATCGCGGTCCCGCACGACCCCAACGGTGAATGGGTCCGCGTCGCCGAATACGTTGGCGGCACATCCATCACAGTCGGGCCGGGCAAGGCTGCACGCATCAACCTTCTGGATGAGGGTCCTCGGGATCCGTTGTATTCCGATGAGGACTGGAACCAGAACGTGCTCCAGTACCGGCGCGCGACCGTGAAGACGATCATTCGCCGGCTTCGTGAGGGCGGGAACCTCGAGCCGGTCGAGCACACTGCCCTCGATGTTGCGCTCGACGGATTACGCGGTCAAACGACAGTGACGATCACCCACGTCTACAGCAGGCTCGTCGACCCAGACGCGAACCTTCCCGTCGAGGTTGCTGACGCCGGGCACCGGCTCGCTCACACGCTACGGCGGATGGTCTCCGGCGACCTCACCGGATTCTTCGACGGCCCATCCACCGTCCAGTTCGATGCCGACGCACCCATGATGGTCGTCGACACCTCCGCACTCAAGGGCGCCTCTCCCGAAGCGCAGGCGCTTGCACGGTTGGCGACCGCGAACTGGATCCGGCGCTCCAGCCTTGGCGCGAACCGGCAAGCCCGGGTGATCATCCACGAGGAAGCCGCCGTCGAACTGCTCAACGACGTCTCTGGCGGCGACGGTCTCGCCGAGCGAGTGGAGGACGAGAAAGTCGCCCGTCACCTCGGAATCAGCAACTGGTACCTCCTGCACCGCGTAGCCGACCTCGACGCCCTCGGCGACCGCAACAGCGCACTCCACTCCCGAGCCCTCGGACTCCTCGCCGACTGCGAGACCCGGATCTCCTACGCCCAACACAGCGGCGAAATCGCCCGATCACGGGAAATCCTCGGTTGGAACGACACCCAAGCCGGCCTCGTCCGGAAACTCCACAAAGGCGAGGGACTCTGGCAGATCGGCCAGGACCGCGTCGCCAAAGTGCGCAACATCTGCACCGACTACGAGATGGGCATCTTCCGCACCGACGCGTTCGGAGGCGAACGATCATGAGGAACCAAGGGTCATCCTGGCCCCGCCTCGCCCTCTACCTCCTCTTCGGCGTCGTCGTCGCCGGCGCGTTGACCACCTTGGCGGCCGGCGCCACTATTCACGCCGTTTGCGGCGCCGGCGGACGACCGGACAGTGTCTTCGCCGGGCTCCAACTTGCGATCAGCGGATCTGCGGATGGGTTCACGACTTCCACCGGATGCGCACCGCCAGTCACCTTGGTTCGCGTCCTTGATGCGCTCGCGCTCGTCTTGATCGTTGTTGGCTCGTCCATGGCTGCCGTCTGGTGGCTTCGCTTCCGGCAGTCGGACCGACACTTCATCCACGAGCTGCGAGGCCGGGAGGGTCTCGCCAAGCCGGGGGAGATCCGCAAACACACGTCCGCGGGAACCGCAGTCCGTCGCGCCAAGGCGCTGCGCCCTTCATTGTCCAGTCCGACGGCCCCTGCCGTGGGTTGGAAGGTTGGTCAGGCACACCGACAGGACGTGTACGTCTCGATCGAGGACTCCATCGTGGTCGAAGGCGCCCCGCGCTCCGGCAAGGGCTACCGATTCATCATCAACGCGATCCTCGACTGGTGCGGACCACTCATCACCACCTCAACGCGGAACGACAACCTCTCCGCCACCATGCGCGAACGCGCCCGCGTCGGCGAGGTCACCGTGTTCGACCCGCAAGAGCTCTCCGGTGTCCGCTCGTCCCTGCGGATCTCACCGGTCACCGGATGCGAAGACCCGCTCGTTGCCGACCAGCGCGGCCAGGCGATCGTCGCCGGCACCGCCCTCGGTGCATCCAAAACGAACCAGGAGTGGGCGCACGTCGCCTCCTCCGTGCTCTCCCGACTGCTCCACGCCGCCGCCGTCTCCGGACGCGGAGCCGACGCCCTCGCCCGCTGGGGCTCAAACCCCCGCCTCGCCCTCGAAGCGGTCAGCGTCCTCAGCAACCAAGGAACGCCAGGCTGGGCGGAAGACTTGGACGCGATCATCAACGGCGACGAGAAGCTGCTGGCGTCGAGCTGGTTCGGAGTCTCCGGCGCCATCCGCCCCCTCGCCATCCCGGCAATCCGTAAGGCCATGACACCCGGTCCCGGCGAACAATTTGACCCCGACCAGTTCCTGACCGGATCCAACAGTCTCTACTTGGTCGGTACCGGCGCTGGCGCCGGATCTGTTGGGGGCTTCCTCGGCGCGGTGTTGGACGACATTGTCGAGACCGCCCGCCGTAAAGCGCTCGCTTCTCCCGGTTCCCGACTCGACCTCCCGCTGGCGTTGATCCTGGACGAGATCGCCAACATGTTCTCCTGGCCCGCCCTGCCCCGCATCATGGCCGACGGCGGCGGCATCGGCATCTCAACCATCGTCGTCCTCCAAGCCCTCTCGCAAGCGGAAACAGCATGGTCACGCGCCGAGGCCGACACCATCTGGTCAGCCGCCACCGCCAAACTCGTCCTCGGCGGAGCGTCCGACGTCGACCACCTCCGCGACCTCGAGTCACTCCTCGGCAACCGGCGGATTAGAAACACCGGCCACTCCTACAACGAGACCGGATCCTCCACCAACATCCACGATGAGAAGGTCCCCGTCATGTCTCTCGACGAGATCCGCCGCATGCCCGAAACCGTCGGACTCCTCGCCTACCGAACCCGACGCGGCATTCTCCTCGACCTCCGAGGCTGGACCGACCGCCACGACGCCAGACGAGTCAAATCCGGCAAAAAGGCAACCGAGACGGATCAGCAGCTCGTGTTCGCTGAGCAATACCAAGCAGCCTTAGATCGGCGCCGCGCGGCAGGGGAGCGGAACTGATGTCGAACCGTCGCCGCCCCGCCTGGGACAACAACTATCGCACCCGTTACCTGCACTCACCAATGTGGTTCGCCCGCCGTGACCGGTGGTTTATCGAAGAGCGCCGCCGCATCGGACAGATCCGCTGCACCCTCTGCCTCGGCGTTGGCACGGCCCGCACCCTCGAACTCCACCACCTCGACTATCGCGGCGTTACCCAGACACCACGCGGGTGGGCGGCTCATGAACGGCACCAAGACCTCACCGCGCTCCACCCGCGCTGCCACGAATACGTCCACCAGCTCATCGACCGCGACCGCGCCCTCTCCGGCCTCGTCTCCCGTCGCACCGCCTCCGCCCAAGCCATCGGGCGGCTCCGCGCCAAGGTCGGCCGCTTCATCGAAACGACGGAACTCGAGTGAGCGGCGACGAGACCCCGATCGAGGACCTCCTCGACACGTTGCCCGAGAACTGGGACGCTCAACTCCCGCGCCGGAGTCCAGGGATGCTCGGAATCTCCGTCATCAACTGGCGCGCCCTCACAAAGGATGAGGCACCAGAGATCTGGACCGAACTGGGGGAGTGGGTCGACTGGTTCATCCGGCGCTACAACCTCCCCACCCGCAAGATCCCGCCCTGCTGGTACAAGCACGGAGCTCTCGTCGAAGAACTCTCCGCGCTCCACGCTGCATGGCTCGTGTCCTTCGACAACCTCGATGCCGGCTACGGTCCTATCGGCTGGCATGAGCGACTCGCCGTCGCCATTCCACGGCTTGCGGGCTGGTACAACGGCGAATGCCACAACGGACACACCGAACTCCCACAAGGCAGCGACCACTACGAGCCGAGGGACTGGCCCGACTGGATCGCGAGCTCTCACGCAGAATGAGCCGATTGCGCGCCGCCAGCGCGCGTCCACATCACCCGAAACGGAACGTGCAAGTAAGAGCGACCCGACAAGACGGCCGCACCACCTGAAAGGCACATAACCATGAGCACACGAGTACCCATCAGTATCGAGGGCAACCTCGTCGCTGACCCTGCTTACGGCGAATCCGACAACGGCACCAAGTTCGCCAAGTTCACCGTTGCCGTCACCGACCGCAAACTCGAAGACGGCAAATGGGTCGACGGCGACACCCAATACCACCGAACCACCGTCTTCGGCCGTACGGCCGAGAACGTCCGCGAAAGTCTCGCTAAAGGCGACACTGTCATCGTCAACGGCAACCTCGAATTCCGCCACTGGACCGACCCGGCCACCGGCGAGCCTCGCGCGGCAACGGAGGTCGTCGCCGACAGCATCGGCCCGTCGCTCCGCTACACCACCGCGGAGGTCGCACGCCGCGCCCCAAAAGCTGACGGCCCGGCAGCTTCTGATACCGGGCCTGATCGAGTTCCTGATGTCTCAGTTGTTGCCGCGTCGCTCACGTAGGTCCATCGTCTGAGAGAACGGCCAGTGGCAGGCGGGCCGGCATCTGGTCCGCCTGCCTCGCTTCAAGTGGCGCCTAGCAGAGCAGAGCAACGGTCCCCTTTGTACGCGACGGGCGAAGGGAGTTTGCTTTCGAGTAAGAGTATGGCTCTATTAGCAGTTTCTGCGGACTATCAGCAACTTCGAGAAATGCTGATGAAGTCTACTTTTCTTTGCCACGGTATTTTCCTGGCTGTCATGGAATTTCCGGGATAGACGCGGGGTTGCGAGCAGTCTCAAGCGAACAGACCGCTGGAACAAGTGACCACTCGGCGGCAAGCAGAGGTGCTCCGTCCCCGATCACATGAATCAAGGCAGCATACTGACAGGATGCAGGTGAGGGTGCCACACACGGACGCGACTACCCGACGACGCGATTGATAACGCGTTGCACCACGCTTTCCAACTTGGCGACGGCACGGAGGCGGAGCGAGTGCTTCTTCGCAGTGCGGTTGTTGACGATGGTTCGCCAGCCCTCGCGGTGCTCGGCGATGGGCGTACGCCGGTCACCCGCCGTCGTCGCGTTCTCATACGGGCAGTAGGGGCCAGATGTCGCGGTGGAATGTTCGAGCATGTGGGTGGAGAGGATGTACCGGAGCGGATCAGGGACGCCGCGTCGACCTGGGTGTGCGGTGAGGCTGACGAACTGTGCCAGAAGGGCGCTGCTGACGCTGGCAGAGAGTGCGGCGACGTTCTGACTGGACGGAACCTCGCGGTTCGCGCCTTTGATGTACTCGGGATCGTCTAGTAGCCCCAACTTATCAAGGGAGACGTCGCCGGCGACGAGTTGGCCGATGCAGGCCATGCAGGGCCGTCCGGGGACGAGGGTGTGAGCGCGCCAGATCCCGTTGCGCAGGCGACCGTCTGCAAAGGTGTCGAGCGCGATGCCGCCATCGATGACCGGGATGAGGTCTGCGTAGGCGATGCCGTTGAGCACTGCCCGCGGCCAGGGCCGGTCGACGCACGAGAAGATCACGTCGTAGTCCAGTGCGATGCTTACTCCGACGGGGTCGGTGATGCTGACCTCGTGGCGGCGGACCTCGACGTGAGCGGCGGTCGCTGCAGACTTCATAAGGCGTGCCGCGACGTCGACTTTCGAGCGCCCGAGGGCGGCGTCGAGGCGGGTAGCGCCGATCATTCGGTCGAGGTTGCGGGTCTCCACGGCGTCGTAGTCCATCACACCTACATTGAGTAGGCCGGTCGCGGCTAGGCGTTGGGCGATGTCGAGGCCCACGCTTCCGCTGCCCACGACGAGGACGCGTAGCCGGGAAATCGAGCCTTGGGCGCGCTCTCCCCACGAGGAGACGGTTCGCTCCTGCGAGGCGGTGACGCCGGGCACGGCGCGAAGGTCATCGTTCCAGGTGACCGCGAGAGTTGGGGAGACGGAACGCACAGACTCGGCCCAGGTCGGGGTGGTGCGGTCGAACCAGAATCGTGCCGACCATGCAGTGTCCTGACCGCCCAGCGTCATTCCGAGGAGGGGCATCTTCGTTGCGGCGCGGGCCACGCGCTCGTACTCGGATTCGGTGTCCCTATCCATACTGGAAAGTCGCTGCCAGCCTTCGCCGCCAGGGTGAGAGTGCAGGAGCACGAGTCCGTGGCCTGCAGCGCGTGCTTCGCTCGCAGCGCGAAGGACATACGCGCTCGTGAACGAGGCGTTGCCGTGCACGTGACGCTCGCCATCGCGGGGGAGGATGACAGACCGGATGAGAGCAGTGGTCCGCTCGAGCCCGGTGGAGGGTCCGTAGGTTGCGATGAGAACATCCTCTTGTCCATCGCTACGGATAAGGTGATCCCGCATTGCTGCTTCGGTTTCACCGGTCATGGCGACCGAGTAGCGCATGTCAGGCCTCCCCGAGGATGGCGATGGAGAGGAAACCGCGGACGTGGCTCAGCCACGCACGGGCCGGCTGCATCGAGGTGTCGGTGTAGTTGTAGTCGCGGGAGTGTCGGACGAACCCGGGCGCGCAGTCGGTGCTGTCGATGTTGGTCTGCTCGAAGCGCACGGTGTCGGGCAAGTGAATCCAGTGCGGCGGCACCGCCGGCC
This sequence comes from Leifsonia tongyongensis, assembly GCF_010686705.1. GTDB lineage: Bacteria > Actinomycetota > Actinomycetes > Actinomycetales > Microbacteriaceae > Diaminobutyricibacter > Diaminobutyricibacter tongyongensis. The sequence continues at coordinate 29,043 of NZ_JAAGWY010000005.1, forward strand.
AGCTCTCGACTTCTGAGATGCTGACACCGGTGGTCACGACCTGGCGGGCGAGGGCCCCGTTAACCGGGACGACGTCGTAAAGGATCCGGGGACCGTCGGCCCTGGCCGGGGCGCCCGCAGCAGTCATGTCGTCGATGAACTGTTGGGCCGCCTCGGACAGGGTTGGCGCGTCGCTCACGCGACACCGCCGACGTGCTTCGCGGTGACGAACTCGTCACCTTCCACGATGGTTACGATCTCTTCGTCGGGGAACGACGCTGCGGCGCCGACGCGGGCGAGGTCGTAGCCGGCCGGGTCGACACCGGCGAGGCGGAGCAGGTCAGCTGCGGTCTGGTCGTCATCGTAAGTGCGAAAGGACTCACCATCGATGGTGAAGCGGACGTGCTGGCGTGATACGAACCGCTCGGCGTCCCTGAGGTTGATGATCTCGTCGTCCTTGAGCTTCTCTTCGACGTCGTTCTTCTTGACGAGGAACAGGTCGAAGATCTTGGGGTCACGGCCAGCGAGGCGCAGCAGGGACGCGGCCTCCTGGTCGGTGTCTCCGATCGTGAACGCCTTGCTGTCGATGAAGATCTGCAGGGACCTGGTGGCGGGGGTTGTGGGGGCCATTTGGGCCCTCCTTCCGAGGAGAGTGTTGCTGTCTTTCGCCAGTCGGCGTCCTGTTGCGGAACTGCAACATTGATTCAACTATAACACATATTGTCTCGCTACTGCAACATTGTTGCAACCGTGGTATGGTGAATTGACTTAAGAAACGGAAGCGCAATGGCTAAGACACAGATCGATACCGCTCGGCTTTTTGCTGTTCTTGAAGCTCGTACGACCGATGAGAATCTGTCGTGGCGTCAGGCCGCCACGCAGATAGGCGTCAGCCCCTCGTTACTCTCACGACTTCGATACGGGCAGCGTCCTGATCTCGACGGTTACGCAAGTATTGTCCGCTGGCTGAGGATGTCTGCCGACGATTTCATCGAGGTCGCTGGCGAAGATGCCGGGCCCGGAGGAGAGGTCAGCCTGATTACAGAGATCAGCGCGCTTCTTAGAAGACGGCGAGATCTTTCAGATACCGACAAGACCTATCTCGAGGACGTGATGCGCGTAAGCCTGGATCACATTCGTCGAAGCCAACCCACTCAAGAGGTAGATAATTCAGCCTCATCTGCCTCAGGGGATGACTCTCTTGACATCAATTGATGCCCAGAACGCTGCCCTCCATTTAGAAGGCGTGGCGCTGGATGGCGGGTGGACCGTGGGTCCGCCTAACCAATTCGATCAAGAACACACCGGCGGGGTCTTCAGTGTCACCTACTCGGTCGTGCGCGCAGATGGCACCCAAGGATTTCTAAAGGTGCTAAATCTCCAGGAAGCGCTTGAGAGCGATGATCTGGTCAACACGCTGAGCCGCATCTCTGCAGAGTTCCGCGCTGAACGCGACTTGTGTGAGATGTGCGGGACCAAGAGGCTGTCGCGCGTGGTGACTGCCATCACCCATGGAGAAGTCAGAGTTCCAGGCTTCCTAATCGGCACCGTGCCCTACATTATCTTCGAACAAGCGACTCACGATGTGAGGGTCGCACTCAGCCGGGCCAAGCAGATCGACGTCGTCATCAAGTTGGAGTATGCGCACAGCCTTGCTACTGGGGTCCGCCAACTGCACCAAATCGGAGTTGCGCACCAGGACATCAAGCCGTCGAATATTCTCGTTTTCCCAATCCTGGACAAGCGAGCCGTCGGAAAGGTCGCAGACCTCGGCCGCGCGTATCGCGAAGATGCCGAGTCCCCTCACGACAACTTACTCATTCCCGGCGACCGGTCCTACGCGCCACCGGAGCAGCAGTATCGTCACCAGTTCGACGACCCCGCCATTCGACGTTTCGCTGCGGACCTTTACCAGCTCGGAAGCTTGATCACGTTCATGTTCACCGGCCGAACGATGAACACATTCTTGACTGTCAACCTCGCCAAACACCACCGCTGGGCATACTACGGGGACTCATACGAGAGCGTGGTGCCCTACCTCGATGAAGCGTTCGAAACTGCGTTAGCGCAAATCGAGGCCGAGCTTCCCCAGGTCGTCGGTGAACATCTGATTCGGATCATCCGATACTTGTGCGAACCTGACGCGTCACTTCGTGGTCATCCCGCGGCAAGACGGCAGCCAGGTGGATCGGCTTTCGCACTTGAGCGGACTGTATCCGAGCTCGACCTACTTGTTCGCCGTGCAGCACTACAAGTGCAGCGATGAGCCTTCAGGCTGCTGATGACGCGCGGGAAGTGGTCCCGCGATGGCGCAGCTTCTCGGATGCGAAGGCATCCGTCGAGCTCGCACCGCTAAGGAGCGCTCAGAGAGTCGCTGCAGAAGCCGAACTCGCCCCGCTGAGGGCTCGGTACGAGTCTTCGAACGATCGGTTCGTCATCGCCGACTATCTTGGCGCCCTTATCACTTACCAAGTCGATCAGGCGATGATCGATCCGGTGGCGTATTCGCTCGCTGCCGCCTCGGAGGAGGGTAGCGCGCTTTGGGCATTCGCTAGGGACGCAATCAAGCTGGGCGATAACGAGTTAGCCGAGGGTGCTGTGGATCTCTCATCGATCAACTCGCACGCCCAACTGAAACTCCGGGCGCTGCGGCAAGTAATCAGGCGCGCCCCTCGCCGCGCAACATTCCGCATCGATGCCGCTCTTGCCCACGCCACGCTCGGAAACCGAGAGTCGGCCAATCGTCAGGCCAGTATCGCGCTCGAGCTCGCGCCCGCCAATAGGTTCGTGGTGCGGAGCGCAGCGCGCCTGCTGATAAGCCAGGGTGAGCCGGATGAGGCTGCGTGGGTCCTTCGTCGCGCCGGCTTACATCGTCAAGACCCGTGGGTGCTCGCGCCTCTTATGAGCGCGATGCAACTCGCCGGCAAGAAGCCCACAGAGTTTCGCACCGCACGCGAACTCGCGGCAGTGGGAAATTACTCGAATGCGGATCTCGCTGAGCTCTGGAGCGAGATGGCGACCATCGAGTTGAGCGCTGGTAAGACTAAGGTGGCCCGCGGTCTATTTCGTTCGTCGCTGCAAAAGCCGAACGACAACGTCGTAGCTCAGGCTGAATGGGCTTCTAAGGCGGGCGGATTCACGCTTCCGCAAGAGGCCCTTGACGTCGAACATGGGTATGAAGCGCGTTCGAGAGCGTTCGCTCGCGAGGCCAAATGGGAGGCGTCCGTGGTTGAAGGGCGCGCATGGCAACGCGATGAGCCATTTGCATTGGAACCTGCCCTCAGCACCTCCTATTCTGCCGCCCTGGCGCTGGAGGACTATGAGGGAGCACTCGAGGTCGCTCGTGCCGGGCTCAGCTTCCATCCAGGCGACTCAATGTTGAGAAACAATGCAGCCTTCGCGGCCGCGAAGCTAGACATGACGACAGAAGCCCAAGAGCACCTTCGCAACGCAGAATCCCCCGAAGGCGCTGATGAGCGCGTCACGATTACCGCAACTCGTGGTCTCATTGCGTTCAGGATGGGAGACGCGGGGGCCGGCAGGGCTCTTTATGCTCAGGCTGTGAACGAATTTCGCAGGATGGGCAATTCTGATATGTCGGCGCTGGCTAGCAGCCTGTGGGCACTAGAGGAACTGCGGATACACTCGCCGGTAGCACAGGAAGTCCGGGAAGCGGCGTTGGGCGACTCTGCACATGCTCGGCTGCCGGAGGTAGCGCTCTTGATTGACCGCATGCGAGCCGCCTTCTCCGCGCCCGGAGCCTGGACCACTTGAACGTACCGGGAACTGCGCGTGAGGTTCTCGGCTGCTGTCAGAGTAGGAAGTGTCCTGCGTGGGTGACGTTGCTGATTTAGGGCGACAACTCCGCTACACGACAGCGTTTCGCCCCTGTCAACTGACATAACGACCATAACCACCTAAACGAAATGACCGGTCCGGGTGCGAGTTAGTGTCGATCGCTGTCAGCACGTGTCAGGTCAGCGAGCGGCAGAGGTGCCATGCGTCGGGTGGGACGCGAACGCACGTTGAACGCTCGACCCGTCGATACCAATTGGCCAGCCGCACAATCAGGCTCCGACATCCGTGATCGCCCAGACCGAAGACGCGCTGTTCGACCGATTGGCGTGACTCCGGGATGCATCGTGATCCGTAGTCAAATGGCAGGGGGTTGCGGCAGACTGTTGATGTGAGCACAGAGATGCCGGCGCCGAGGCCTTGGGGAGTTTCGGATGAGGAGGCAATTGAATTGTGTCGAGAGTGGATGGTCCACCTCGGCGCAACAGACACGCGTGTGATGGACGTTCCGGCGCGACACATCTGCGATCTCTACAGCAACCACTTTCTTGGCTGGGTGGAGAACAACGGTGGAAACCTTGAGGTCGAACTTGTGAATCGTGCGGCCGCTAGCTCTGCTGTAGACGGGCGATCCGCCCTGCTTTTTGTGCCAGGAGGGGTATATCCGGAGGCGCGGGTCCAGGCGGATGCGCTCGGAGTCGCCCTGCTTCGGTTCCGCGCCAGGGACGGCGCTCTAGAGGGGGTCAATGTCCTAGGTCGCCGCGCGCGGACTGTTGGGCTGCCCGGAGGGTAGTCGATGTCATCGCTTGAGTGCGGCGGAAATGTTCGGGGGTGTTGTAACCCCGGACGCGTCGGTGACCTTCTGGGCCGCGCGGTTGAGCTCGACTCGAGCAGCTTGGCGGGACGCTTTCAGCGTTTCCTCGATGGTCTGGCGTTGCATCATCTCGACGAGTTGACTTCGGGCAGAAGCCCGGGTCGGGGCGACGAGAACGATGTCGTTGTTCTCTTTGCCCCGAGTAAGGCCAACATAAAGGCCCGCGGCGTCAACACCTGGGCCGACGAGAGCGCAATCGGTGGTCTCGCCCTGGACGCCATAGACGGTTGATGCATAACCGAGGTGCAGATGGGCGCCGGCGTATTCGTGGGTGATCTTCTTGACATCGGTCGAGTCCGTGGAGGACGCGAGAATGACGTGTGCCGCCGTGATCCGCTTCACTACCCAATGTTGGCGGTTCTGGACGTCGGCACGGTGATCGTTCCGGCGAGTTTGAACGACGTCACCCACAAAGATTGGCTGGCCTCCTTGACCTGATGTGGATTCCGTGGTGTCGATCTGACCGGCATGAACCCTCCCAGATTGGATGTCTTCGCTAATCGCTTGTGCCTCAGCATGGGTCGCGGTGACCAGTGCGATCGTCTGGCGCTGCTCAACCGCTTCGAACCACGCTGAGACCATTTGAGCTCGTGCCTCGTATTCGCTGTTTGCAAGAATGACGTGCCCGGTATCGATGAGCTCGTCAGCGACGCCTTCGGATGCTTCGCGACCATGCGGGTCGCGAAGCCTTTGCGTCACGTTCGCCCATGCAGAATCCTTGAACCGATGGATCGCAGTCAACTCGACCTGGTCCGCCGAGTGGGTCCAGAAGAGAGCCATCGCGCCGGAGTGCCCCACTGGCAGCGCCTGACGTTCGTCGCCCACGAGCGCCACTGTCGAATGAGTTCGTTCCAGTACGTCGACGAGTGCGTTGGCTCCCTCGAGGTCGAGCATGCCGGCCTCGTCAACAACGATCCGATCGCCCGGACTAACTGCAATACGCGGACCTGTGTACGTCAGCCCCGTGGTCTGATCAATATCGCCGATTTGGAGGCAGCGCCATTGGGTCGCTCCAGCCTCGTTCGTCGACCATCGCCAGCCGTAGTCGTGGAGCAATTGATGCAGCGACGACGACGCGCTTTGCGTTTCACGGCCAGCGACTGCCGACGCCTTCTTGGTCGGCGCAACGATGATCATGTTCCGGCCGCGCCGACGAAGTGCAGCACCCGCGACCTTGAGCATGGTGGTCTTGCCAGTTCCGGCCGCACCGGACACGGCAACGCTTCGTGAGGTTCCAGCTATGGCGGCGACGCCAGCTAGTTGACCTCTGTCAAGCGTGTGTCCAGGCTCGACTGCTTGGCCAACCGCCTCCACCTCCTCTGTGCTCAGCGTGGCGCCCGGGGCAGATATCAACTCGACCCTTCGGGCAAGAGTGGCCTTCAAGGTCGCGGTGGAAATGGCCATTCTTTGCTTGACGTGCGCAGGGACGTTCGGCTCTGTTAAAAGCGTCACAGTGTGAACGCTCGTTGCTCGGGAGACCACTTCATCTAGGACCTCAGCAAACTGCCGTCGCTCGGCGACGACGCCGGAGCTTGCGATCGCGCGAATCGCGCCGGCACGAATGTCCATATCGCTGAACCGACCTCCCGTGCCGGTAGATCTAGCGTCCGCATCCACAATCGCCTTCGCAGCCAGAAGCTCGACATCGAGACTCTCGACGGCAGCCGGCCGGATCGCGATCTCGCGCCTCGGTCGGCCGAGTTCGGGATCAGCTTGTAGAACGTCGGCTCTGACGATTGACGCCCAATCGTCCTCGTTCACGTGCCCGGGCTTGTTCGGTCGACCAGTAGCCCATGCCCACTGATCGATTTGGGTCAGCACGGTGGAAGAGGGCTCCTCGTCGGGGTGGCGCTCCCTCCAGGCGCGGAGGTGAGAAGCCTTGTTCGTTTCGATCTGTGCGGACCGCTTCGATAGCGGCCGCACCAGATGTTGGAGCTGGTCGATTTCCCCGTCCGAGTTCAGGGTGAAGCCCTTCGACGCTAGCGCGGTGATCCATGCGGGGTCGGTTCGCGAGGCGAGGTCGCCTTCCGCGTTGACGACGTTCTGGAACCGCAACGCGACCCTGGTGTCGACGTTCGACCACTTAAGGTCCATTCCTTGGACTTTGACGTTCAGCCACAGATGCCGGTGCTTGTGCGGGTCCAATGACCGCGAGCGTTCGTGTCGCAATTCGACGACTTCGACTCTGCCGATGTCCTCCCGGATGGCGCCCTGCTTTCCACGGCGGGCGTTGAGTTCGGTCTGCCATAGCTTGATGATGCGATCCCGCAACCGATCCTGCAGATCCTCGTACGCGGCCGCCAGCTCCGGGTCTAGCATCGCCGCGATTGAGAACGATTTCGGAGCGTTGATCGTCGCATCCAAGATCAGGTCGGCGACTGGCGACTCAAGGTCACGGCCTCGACGCTCCGATGTGAGCCGGGTCGACTCCGTCCACCCAATCCTTCAGCTGGGAGCGGGTGAGCAGGTCGTCGCGGATGGCACCGTTTTCCACGATGTATCGAGTCATCACCGCATCCGCGTATCCCGCGGCGGCGAGCACCCCGTCCGCAGTGCGGGCCGTCAGTGTCGAATCACAGACCCCGTTGAAGGCGTACGCGATCGCCTGCTTCACCCCTTGGGAAGCCTGCCCGCGTTTCCACCTGGCGACACCACCTCGCACACCTACACGTTCCGGTTGCAAGGGAGATTTGGCGCGCAAATCTCAAATCCACTCAAAGAGTGCCTACGTGCATTGGCTCTTGGTCGTTTCTGCTGGGCTTGCCTTGGCTCACCTTCCGTTCGTGCTTGAGCTTCCCGAGTGTATTCGTCCAGGCGTTCTCAGGTTTTTTCTCGAACCTTCGGACCTTCTACCAAACATCACCCGATCACCTTCCACTCCACGACTTGCGCCGCCTCGATCGAGCCCTCGGTGGGTTGCTGCCGGCGACGATGAAAAAGGCATCAACCGTCTAGACCGTCCGCGCAACAGTCGTCAGTTGGACGAAGGCTTAGCAGCGTCACGGAACGGTGACGCTGGGGCAACCGCGGGGACTACTCGAAGATCTCGCACAGATACATGCGCAGAAGTTATCAATCAACAATCAATTGGCATTTCAGTTCATGAACGGTGCTGCGCGAAACTGAGCCAACGACACGGCTTGCACCTCGCACGCACCTGAGCCTCGTTGATCGCAGCTCGGCGCCCCTAGCGGTGGCTGCCGCTGTCTTCACGGACCGCCGTCACAAAGCAACAACGAAATCCAAGAGAAAAGGGACAAAGATGCCTCACTTCAACCGTCGAGAGCAACCTGCCGGGCGCCGCGCCAAAAGGATCCGCGCTGTCGCGGTCACCTTTGCTGTCGTGGCAGCTTTGACCGCCTGTACAGGCCAGGGAAGCGCAGCCAACAATTCAGGTGAGCCGACGGGGAAACTCACGTATTGGTACGCGCCGAACACGCCCGACGCGAAGGGGGTGGCCGACTTCACCAAATTCAATGTCACTCCCTTCCAGAAGCAGTATTCGAAGGTGGATCTCCAGGCTGTGCAGAAGAATGTCAATACGCTCAACCAGAACATTCAAATCGCGCTCGCAGCAGGCAAGGGTCCCGATATTGTCACTGGATCTGGTATCGCGTCGGTGTTCCCGTATGCTCAAGCTGGCTATCTGAAGGACCTGACTTCCACGGCGAAACAGAACAACTGGGCGAACAAACTGCTGCCCTGGGCTCTGGAATCCGCGAAGGTCGATGGCAAGGTCGTCGCCCTCCCGCAGGGGTATGAGACACTCTCCCTGTTCTACAACAAGACGCTGTTCAAGAAGAACGGGTGGACCCCTCCTAAGAACCGGCAGGAGCTCGCGGACTTGGCTGCCAAGATGCTCGACAAGGGAATAACGCCGTTCGCTGCAGGCAACTCCGACTATCCGCCGGCGACCCAATGGCTCGTTTCGGCTTTCATGAATGAGGTAGCGGGTCCCCAGAAGATCCACGACGCGCTCACCGGAAAGATTACCTGGACAGCTCCCGAGTTCGTCAAGACGATGGACCTCCTCAAGGAATACTTCGACAAAGGGTGGTTCGGAGGGGGCGTCAAGAAATACTTCTCGACGACCGACCCTCAGAAATACACCCAGCTCGCCAGTGGTGAGGCAGGCATGTACATCTCCGGGACCTGGGAGTTTGTGACGTTGCCGGAGTACTTCGGCAAGGGCAACAAGAACGAGTTCGATTGGGCGCCACTGCCTTCGCTTGCAGATGGCGTGCCCATCACCTATCCGCTCTCAATCGGCAACACGCTGTCGATCAATGAGAAGACGCAGAACTCGAATGCCGCAGAGGCCTACCTCAACTGGCAGCTTAATGACACGAAGACCATGTGGGCTGCTGTAGCTGCGACCGGTGTCGACCCGCTGCCCGTGAATATCAATAAGTCGGACATCCCGTCCAACGTGGACCCTCGGTACGCGCGTGTCTATACTTCCCTGCAGGCGGCGAGCGAATCGGGCAACGTCGGATACACGACCTGGACATCGTGGGGTGGTAAGGCCACCCAATTCATCTCCGACAACGCTGACAAGGTCCTCAACGGTTCCGAGTCTGTGGGCGATTTCCTGAAGGGGATGGACGCGGCTTTCCAGAGTGACAAGGCTCGCAATCTGATTCCCACCCCTTACACCACCGGAGAGGCGACGAAGTAGCCAACTCAGTTGTTGCCGGAATAACAGCGGGTCGGGTGCGGCCATCTGCAGCCCCGACCCGCTGCCGGCACCAGAATGCCAACGATGCTTACAACAGGCCTTGACTTTGTCCGGTCAGCACCGAATTGCAAGCCATCGCTGCCCCAAGCATTGCCGCGAGTAACCAACGCACGTTAGAGGAGAAATACGTTGCTTCAAGAGTTGGGCCGCGAAGACCTAATCCAGATCGAGGCCGAAATTGGTCCGCTCGGATCGATGCCGCTCGGCCGAGAAGAAGTAACGGTTCAGACAAATGACGGGATGCTACTAAATGGGACGCTAACGCGGCCCCTCGCTACTGGGCCACTTCCGGGAATTCTCATACGCACACCCTACGGGCGAGCATGGATGAACTCCGCCGCTGCTCACCTCGCATCACATGGCTACGCGGTCCTTGTACAGGACACCCGCACCTCCACCTCATACTTCTTCGAAGCGCGAGACGGCGGGGCTACTTCCGACTGGATGGAACGACAATCCTGGTTCGACGGCAACCTCGCGCTCGCCGGTTTCAGCTACCTCGGCTTCACGGCATGGGCGACTGCATCGACATGTCCTTCATCGTTGCGTGCAATGGTCATCGCCGAGTACAGCGCCGATCGGGTGACGGCCTGGTACCCCGGCGGTTCCTTCACGCTCGATCAAGCTCTGACCTGGTCCGTACAGAACGAGCTGGACGGTTCCGACACCCCACCGAGCGCCGAAGTTTTTAACCAGCTGCCGCTCAGCGAAGCGGACGAGGCCGCAACCGGGGAATCACTTCCCTTCTATCAAGAGCGACTCTCATTCGGACCGAATTCGTCGCACTGGGACTCCATCGACTACTCGTCTGTAGCTGAAAGCATTTCTGTTCCAGTTCTCCTGTTCGACGGTTGGTATGACTACCACCGCATCCCGATCTTTCAGGATTTCGAGCGTCTCGGACGTGCAGGCGTACAACGAAGACTCGTCTTCGGACCATGGACACACAGCCCACTGGACATGCGCAGATTTCTTGACGAGACGGTCACCTGGTTTGACCTACACATCAAAGGTAAGGGTGAGCCCGAAGCCGAGGCCTCCCTCTTTGACACCGGAGCGAACGAATGGGTTGATTTCGATCGCTGGCCGGATGACATGACCATTCGCACCCTCTACGCCACGTCGGACTTTCGGCTTGCAACCGAGCCGCAACTACAGACAACCGAGATCGGCTGGACCTATGACCCTCTCGATCCCACCCCAGCGGTTGGGCTTACCGCGTTCGGCAACCTTGAAATCGGAGGCCCCCAGGACAACCGAGAACTGATCGGCAGGTCCGATGTGATCGTGTTCACAACCGGTCAGTTGGAGGAGGACTTTCTGGCGGCCGGCCGCGTTTCGGCTCACGGGTCGGTTCGTTCAGACGCGCCGAGCACCGACTTCTTTATCCGGGTCCTGGATGTCGGCCCGTCGGGAGCGGCACTCAACGTCTGTGACGGGATCAGGCGGGTCTCAGGTCCGGACCTCAACGGGCCGGACGGATTCACGCTGGAGGTCGACCTCGGGCCAATCGCTCACTGTTTCGCCAAAGGCCATGCGATTGGCTTACTTATTGCCAGCGGCGCTCACCCCTATTTTGACCGCAATCTCGGGTACGGGGACTCCTCACCGAATGCAAGCCGGGCGCGGGTAGCGCACCCGGTGATCCAGTCGGGCGGTGTGGGTGGTTTCTCCATTAGCTTCTCACTTCGTTCTGACGATTTTGGTTCGGGTTGACGACGTCGCCGCCCCAAACCCATTCGATTTCCAGGACGAAAGATCCAACCATGAACAAGATCTGTGCGACCGCTGCCGACGCTGTTTCCGACCTAGAAGGAGGTCAGCGTTTTGCTGTCGGTGGGTTCGGACTCTCCGGCGTCCCATTTGCACTTATCAATGCAGTCCACGAACTCGGTATCGACGACCTTGAGATCGTGTCCAACAACTGCGGCACGGATGGCCATGGGTTGGATGTGCTCCTCACGTCGAATCGGATCAGGAGAATTGTCGCGTCATATGTCGGCGAGAATCGCGAGTTCGCCCGCCGTTACCTCAGTGGCGAGCTTGAGGTGGAGTTGATTCCGCAGGGCACGCTGGCTGAACGCCTGAGAGCTGCCGGCTCCGGTGTTCCCGCCTTCTACACGCCCGCAGGCGCAGGGACTCAGATTGAGACAGGAGGGCTGCCCTGGCTTTACAACGGTAACGGTGAGGTTCTGCGTGCGTCTCCGCCACGGGAGACTCGGCGTTTCGAGTTGGATCAGTTCCGCGGTAAGTATCTCCTCGAGGCGGCGTTGCCATGCGATGTAGGCCTCGTTCGAGCGTGGCGTGGCGATCGATTCGGGAACCTGATCTTTAGAAAATCTGCGCGCAACTTCAACCCGCTCTGCGCGATTGCAAGCGCGATGGTCATCGCAGAGGTGGAAGAACTCTCCGAATCAGCGCTTGATCCTGACTCAGTTCATCTGCCCGGCATCTATGTGAATCGGATCGTGGCCCTCCCACCAGAACTCGCAGGCGACAAACCTATCGAGAAAATCACGCTAGGTGAGGGCTCATGAGCTGGACCAGGCAACAGATGGCGCAGCGTGCCGCTCACGAAGTGTACGACGGCTCTTACGTCAATCTCGGAATTGGGATACCGACTTTGGTCCCGAACTACATTTCGGACGAACGTGAAGTCTTCCTTCACAGTGAGAACGGCGTCCTTGGAGTAGGCCCATACCCTGCAGCGGACAAGGTCGACGCGGACCTCATCAACGCAGGCAAGGAAACGATCACTGTTCGTGAGGGTGCGGTCTTCTTCGATTCTGCGATGAGTTTCGGAATGATCCGCTCGCGACGTATCGACATCGCGATTCTTGGAGCCATGCAAGTCTCCGCTCGCGGCGACATTGCCAACTGGGCCATCCCGGGAGCGATGGTCAAGGGGATGGGTGGTGCAATGGACCTCGTCCACGGTGCAAAGCGGATCGTTGTCGTGATGGACCACCAGTCGAAGGGCGGCCTGAGCAAGCTCGTCTCGACTTGCACGCTACCCCTCACCGGAGCAGGAGTCGTCGACAGGGTGATCACGACTCTCGGGGTATTCGACGTTGACAAGGCGGCCGACGGATTCCGTGTCGCAGAACTGGCACCTGGGGTCACTGTCGAACGAGTCAGAACTGTCTCCGACGCTGCGATCCTCAGTTAGAAGGGTTGTGGGGGCCCGCCCGCTAGCGTCGTGCGGAAAGACACCACAGTCGCGGAGAACTGTCTCGCGAGCGCTGATGGGGCGGGCGAAGCCGGTGCGATGACGGCGAGCTCGCGAGAGACAGCTGGCTCTTCCAGCGGAACGAATCGAAGTTCGCCGGCGGTCGTCAAAGACTGTGTCGACAAAGGGAACACAGTGATACCCATGCCGTGAGACATCATCGCAATCGCGGTCACCGTCGCATCGACGGTAACAGTCGTATTTGGATAAACGGCTGCCGCCTTGAAGCCTTCGTCGGTCAGCCGCCTGACGCTCGTCCCTTTGCTGAGCGCGATGAAATTGTGATGAATCAAGTCCTGCCATCGAACCTCTCCCATCTGCCCCAACGGATGATCCCTTGGCACGACAGCGCACGCTGGGTCGCTCCCTAGCGGTGTAACAAGAAGGCCGGCGGCCTCTGTAGGTAGTTCCGTGATTGCGACATCGGCGTCTCCCGAATGTAATCGTTCCAACACCTCCTTCGCCGATCCGGTTACCAAGTTCAGTTGAACTTCCGGTCTTGTCGCCAGAAAAGCGGAGACGACTTGAGCAAGCATCCCGCTCGCCAGGACTGGAAGAGCCGCCACTGTAAGAAGGCCACGATCCGCACGTTGAAACGCTGCGAACCGTCCCATGCCAGCATCGAATTCGTCTAAGATCGCAGCCGCGACCGACAAGAACTCAATTCCGTCCGCCGTTAGCTCGACCATTCGCGTGGTTCGCGCAAACAGTTGCGCCCCAACGTGGGCTTCAACCGTTTGCACCGTGCGGGAGACAGCGGGCTGGGTCAGGCGAAGGCTTCGAGCAGCTTCACTAAACGATGACGACTGAGCAACAGCAGAAATCACGCGAAGTTGTTCGATAGAAAGATTCATGCGCCAAGTTTATCAATCGACAACCAACCGACATTTCAGTTTATAAAAGGTACTGCGCGAAACTGGACAAATGGAACAGGAAGGTGGCGCGGGGCCGGGGTCGAACGGCCCACTCGAAGGCTTGCGGGTTCTCGACCTCACGAGCACGATGTCGGGGCCATTCTGCACCCTATTGTTAGCGCAGCTCGGGGCACTCGTGGACAAGATCGAGCCCCCGGTCGGAGATGTGCTGCGGCGCGTCCCAGGCGGCAAAAGCGCGACGATGTCACCGATCTTCCTCGCGTTCAACGCCGGCAAGAGGTCGATATCGTTGAATCTCGGGGTCGAGTCGAATCGCGAGTTGCTCCGACGGTCGTTCCGGAGCTACGACGTGATCGTCCACAACATGCGACCGTCGGCAGCGGGACGAATCGGGCTCACCCAGACGGCCCTCAGTGAGGCGGGCTCCGACGCCGTTCTCTGCGAAATCGTCGGGTATGGACCAGGACCGTTTCAAGACCAGCCGGCGTACGACGACACAATTCAGGCTGCATCAGGGATGGCTTGGGTCCAAGGAAATGGTGCAACGCCGGAGTACGTGAGGACCGCAATCGCCGACAAGACAGCAGGTATCTATGCCGCCCTGGCCGTGTGTGCAGAACTGAGCGGGCGGGCGCGAGGACGTGCCGCGCGAGCCGTAAAGATCCCCATGCTGGAGACGCTCGCGGCCTTCACTACGATCGAACAGCTTGGGGGACTGACATTCGACCCTCCAACCGGTCCCGCCCTCTATGCCCGAACCGCGTCGCCGGAACGACGTCCGTACGCGACTGCAGACGGCTACATCAGCGTCATGATCTATACGGATCGACATTGGCGAGCGTTTCTCGCGGAGATAGGCCGAATGGACCTCATCATCGACCCGCGGTTCGCCACGCTTGCGGGTCGCACCTCGAACATCGACGAGGTATATGAGTTCGTCGCCGAGCAGGTCGCTGAACGCACCACCGACGAGTGGGTTCAAACACTGCGACGAATCGATGTACCGCACGCGAGAGTCAATTCGTTGGGCGACCTCTTCGAGGACCTGCAACTCGCGTCGGTGAAGATGTTCGCGCCGCGTAGTCACCCGACCGAGGGAACTCTCCGGACTGCGCGCCCCCCGTTCCTCTTTGACGACGAACCACTCGCCGACCCCGGGTTTGCCGAGCAGCTCGGGGCGTCGACCGCGGCATTCATCGCGGAGCACTGCACCGTGGCGGCTGAAAGTTGATGGGAGCCAACCGTCGAGTCGTGCAGAGGGGCTTGTACTTCGACGAGATCGAAGAGGGTGCGACGTACGTTCACGCGCCGGGACGAACGGTGACCGAAGCCGACAACGTTCTCTTCACGACGCTGACAATGAACACCCAGTCACTTCATCTCGACGCTGCATGGTCGGAACGCACCGAGTTCGGCGAGCGACTAATGAACAGCATGTTCACCCTTTCCCTCCTTGTGGGACTTTCCGTGGCCCAACTGACGCAGGGAACGATCGTGGCAAACCTTGGACTAACCGATATTGCTTTCCCTTTGCCGGTTCGAGCGGGAGACACCCTCTACGCGGAGACACTGGTCTCCGCGAAACGTTTATCGACTTCGAGACCCGGACAAGGCATCGTGACGTTTCTCCACACGATGCGGAATCATCACGCCGACGCCGTCGCGACAGCGCGTCGAACCGCCCTGGTCCTGTTGTCTGGAAGCATTAAATGAGCTTGGGACCGGCGCTACTCTTCTGCCCCGCCGACAGATCCGACCGTTACGCAAAAGCCGCCATCTCGGCGGACGCCGTCATCCTTGATCTCGAAGACGCTGTCGCTCCTTTACGGAAGGAGTACGCGCGCGAGTGCCTCGTCGCATCGCGGCTCGACCCTGCGGGCATCATCGTCAGGATCAATCCGGTAGGCACGCCCGATTATCAACTCGACCTCGAAGCGCTGGCGGAGACGCACTATCGACACCTCATGCTTGCGAAAACCGAAAGACCGTCGCAGATCGATGAACTTCATGGACTCGGATTCAGCGTCACCGCCCTGTGCGAAACGGCGGCCGGCGTTCAAAACGCTCCCAAAATCGCGTACCACCCTGCTGTGGCTGCCCTGATGTGGGGTGCAGAGGACCTCCTCGCAAGTATGGGCGGGAGATCCAGCAGGCTGCCCACCGGAAATTACAGGGATGTCGCGCGCGAAGCGAGGTCGCGGATACTCATCGCTGCCCATGCTGCCGGCAAGCTGGCGATCGACGCCGTATACCTCGACATCCCAGACCTCGATGGCCTGGCCAAGGAAGCTGAAGACGCGGCAGCGAGCGGCTTCGCGGCCACCGCCTGTGTTCATCCAACCCAAATCGAGACGGTGCGAAGCGCTTACGCCCCGACCGACGCTGAGGTGGTGTGGGCGACCAGTGTCCTTGAAGCGTCACACGCCCAGCAGGGGGTATTCCAGCTTCGTGGCCAGATGGTCGACGAGCCACTACTTCGGCAGGCGCGTACCGTCCTCGTCAAGGTGCGCGAGCCTGACATTTGACCTGGGTTACGAGAGTCGCGCTGCCACTCGCTCACCGAGATCGTGGGCGCACGTGATGACCAGATGCGACAGATCAGATTCAACGCCAGGGTGGAACCGCTGGCGGGGCAGGATAATCCCGATGCTGCTCGACACCTCGTTCCCAACCCAAATAGGCGCCGCTACCCCGACGGCACCAAGGTTCACTTCGTCGTCACTGATCGCGTAGCCGCGCTCGCGGACGAAAACGTGAGTCTGCTCGAGCTCCGCGGCAGAGTGCGGCGTCCGGGGAGTAAGTCCTGACAGTCCTCGCTCAACTACGGCACGGACCTCGCCCTCAGGGCGAAAGGCGAGTATCGCGTGCGACGACGCACCTGCGTACATGGGTCCAGGTGAGAAGTTCGGGCACGAACCGGATGCTGAACTTGCTGGCAACGCTTTCGACGAACATGCGCTCCCCGCGGTACCGATCGTAGACGGTCAGCACTGCGGTCTCGCCAGTCTCGTCCTGCAATCGCTCGAGAAGAGCGCGAGCCTCTGCGTACGGATGCTGGCGTTGTCCGAGCGCGGACAATCGGAAGAACTCCCATCCGAGTTGCCAGGACCCCGAGGCATTCTGTGCCACCAGGCCAGTCGCGCTGGCCGCGTCCAACGTCCGTTGGACAGAGGACGGCGGAGCCCCTAAGGTGCGCGAAAGCTCGCGTACCCCGACGCTTCCAGTGGCACTATCGACCAACACGCTCAGAAGCCGGGAAACGGCGCCAATTGGATTCCGTTCACGGCGCTCAGAGGTCGCCGCTCCATCAGGACTATTCATTTCGTCCTTCATCTTTGGAGAGTCCAGCGTATGGACCTAGTCGAATCCGTGACGAATGGCCTTCGTCGAATCTTCGCCGTATGGCGGGCTGTAGATCACGAGAAGCGACGCGGGTTCGGCGCTGGTCACTGTGAAAACATGGGGAACTCCCGCGGGAAAGAAGCAAGCCTCTCCCGGGATCATGTCAAACCTGTCGTCACCAACTTCGACAGCAGCGGACCCGCTCAGAAGGAAACACGCTTGTTCCATGCCGGGATGGGAGTGAGGCAGTGCCTTTCCCGCCGCGTCGAGAGTTCCGAGTAGAACCTCCATCTGTTCAGCGCCCACATCAGGGCCAATCAGTCGGCGATTTACCGTCCCGACATGATTTGCGGGGGAGAAGCCGGGCACTTCGTTTGGCCGTATGTGAAATCGCGACAGTTCAGACACGTTTCCGTCCTTGTCTCAAACCACTCTCTATAGGCCTTCTTAGCGTACATGCGTACGCTTAGAAGAAGCGACCGGTGATCGACGGTCGAATACGCTTTGGTCGACCACCGTCACCCTCGACGAGGGCTGCAGCTCGCCGTTGACGGTTCGGCCCGCAAGACGGGGAGACAGTTGTTAGCGCTCTACGTGGACACGTTGCGGAGCGTCGATTCGGCCGCCCGGTGATGCCGATGCGGGACGGTACTCTTACGGTGGCGCACACGTTGGCGCCGGTGTTGAGGAGGAATGTTGGCTGAATATACCCCGGTGCGGCAGCCGATCGCTGATCAAATGTACGAGGTCCTGCTCCGCCAATTCATGAACGGCTCGCGTGCGGCAGGCGAGAGTTTGAACATCGGGGCGCTTTCCCGCGAACTGAATGTCAGTCAAACACCGTTGCGTGAGGCGCTGGCCCGGCTCGAGCACACTGGCCTGGTCCGTCGCGAAGCTCTGCGCGGATACCGCGTGGCACCAATGATGAGTCGCAATGAGATCGCGCAGTTGATGGACGCTCGACTGCTCTTGGAGCCGAAGTTGGCTTCAGAAGCGGCCCTGCGGGCGACGCCGGTGTTCTTGCGTGCGATAAACGAAACGGTGAGGGATTTCGCAAGCGCCGAACCTCGGGCGGATGTCGAAAGTGAGGAATTCGGCCTCTATTGGAGCGCTGACCATCGCTTTCACACCTTGATCGCCTCGCAGGCAGGGAACCCCTTCCTCGAGACTGCTTACGACGCGCTAAGTGGGCAGATTCAACGCTTCAGGCTCTTCTCCAAGATGGGGCACACCGGACTCGACGCTGCCGTACCAGAGCATGAGGTGATCCTGAAAGCGCTCGAAGCGGGTGATCCGGTCGCCGCAAGCGAGGCGATGCGATCTCATATCGAAGGCGCCATGCGGCGGTCGATCGGCTGACATGTTAAGACCGGGCTGGTTGCAGGCTTCCTAACTATAGTATTGTCAATACTATTGAATCTGTTCGCGTTGAGGAGGCGACTACGAGAATGGCGACCCCACGACTTGACGTCAGCGCGCCGCAACGAGTTGATCGGTCTGCGGAGTAGGCCATGTACAGCGCGATACCGCTCGTTCATGGCTTTCCGGGAAAGTCGCGATCACATGGAGCTTTCGGCTGGAGCAGCCTCTGGCTGCTCCAGGATGACGAGAGGCGTGTGCTCGTGGACACCGGGCCGCCGTCATACATCCCTCTAATACACAGTGGACTCGCGAGCGCGGGTTTGAGCGCCGCCGACATTACGGATGTAGTTGTCACCCATTTGCACTGGGATCACGTCAGCAACTTCACTGTCTTTCCAAACGCAACGACATGGGTCGGGGAAGACGAACTAGCCTGGGCCAGCACTCTCCCGGCCGGAACCCAGTTCAGTCCGGACCTGCACATCCAGGAGCTCTTACGCCGGGGCGATGGGGTCGGAAGAATCCGCCCGGGACGTGAAGTGCTTCCCGGGATCCACGTGATCGCCAGCCCGGGACACACGCCTGGGCATCTGGCACTCACCGCGGACACAACGACGGGAACCTTCATTTTCGCTGGCGACGCGGTGAAGAACGTCAATGAATTACGAACGCTCAACGTGGAATTCACCATGAGCGAGGCCGACAGTCGCCGGAGTGTCCAGAGATTGCGGGCCCTCCTTCGAGACACGAACGGGCTCCTCATCCCGGGTCATGATGTGCCCCTTCGGGCGGACGGCAATGGGTTCGCGCGAGTACAAGGCCAAGTAGCTCAGATCGGCTACATCGACGACGAGGGCGAAGTCGATCGCAGCATCGGCGACCGGACGCTCGACAGCAATACGACGGAGGAAGCGTGAGAGTCCTTTACACCGGGTCCGCGGGGAGGATGGCTGTAGTCATCCGGGAGGGGCTCGCCAGCAGGTACGACCAGGTCGTCCTTTACCAGCGGACCGCGACAGGCGAGCTCCATCCCAATGAGACGATCGTCGTCGG
This sequence comes from Leifsonia tongyongensis, assembly GCF_010686705.1. Classification (GTDB taxonomy): domain Bacteria; phylum Actinomycetota; class Actinomycetes; order Actinomycetales; family Microbacteriaceae; genus Diaminobutyricibacter; species Diaminobutyricibacter tongyongensis. Next base: position 48,290 of record NZ_JAAGWY010000005.1, read on the forward strand.
CGACCTGACAGACCTTGGCGCCCTCGTCGCGGCCGCACAAGGCGTCGACGTGATCGTTCACCTCGGCGGGAAGGCGGACGAATCGGATTTCGCCGAGATCCTCTCCTCGAACATCGTCGGCAGTTACAACGTCTTCGAAGCAGCCCGGCGGGCCGGTGTGCGTCGCGTTGTCTACGCGAGCTCAAATCACGTGGTCGGCTTCTACCCGGCTGCGGAGACAGTGAATGAGGACACTCCGGTCCGACCGGACAGCTACTACGGAGCCTCAAAAGTCTTCGGAGAGGCGCTGGGCAGGCTCTACCACGACAAGTGGGGCATGGAAGTTGTGGCACTTCGAATCGGCATCTTCCGACAACGCCCGGCCGATCGCCGGCAACTGGCGTTGTGGCTCAGCCCGCAAGACAGCGTCGAACTCATTGCCCGCTCGATCGAAGCCGACGGGATCGGCTACCTCTTGGCGTATGGATCGTCGGCGAATCGAGACTCCTGGTGGGACAGCACCCGCTCCTGGGAAGCGCTCGGCTACCACCCCAACGACGATGCAGCCGACTACCAATCCGACATCGAAGAGGTCACCGAGCCTGAGCGCTACGGTGGCGTATTCACGGCCGCCGATTATCAAGGAGGAGTCTGGTGACCGACCCACGCTCACCCGTTGTGCTGATCACTACAGCGTTCCTCAAGCCGGGCGGCGAGGTCGACTCCCGCCTGCAGGAAGCTGGCGCGCGGGTGATTTTCATCCCGAAGCCGAATGAGGAACCCGGTCGCTTCCGTAAGGCGCTCGGCGAAGCGGATGCTGTGATCGCCGGCACGCACCCGGTCACTGCCGAGATGATCGACGCTGCTCCGTTCCTCCGGGTCATCGCACGCACGGGCGTCGGCTACGACAATGTCGACGTCGACGCCGCATCCCGGCACGGCGTTGCAGTTTGCGTGACGCCGGGGGCGAATCGGCAGGCCGTCGCTGAGCACGTTTTTGCTCTAATGCTGGCCGCAGCGCGCGACGTACCGGACAACATCGCTGAGGTCACCACCGGCAAGTGGACGCAACGCTCGGGACGGGAACTCTCAGGCGCGACACTCGGCATCGTGGGCCTCGGATCCATCGGAAAGACCGTCGCCCTGCTGGGTCGTGCGTTCGGCATGCGGGTGGTCGCCTACGATCCGTACTTCGACTCGCAGTTCGGGGAGGATCACGACGTGAAGCAGGTCGAGCTGGGGGAGCTTCTCTCGATTGCAGACTTCATCACACTGCATCTTTTCCTCGACTCGACCACGAAGCATCTCATCGACGCACAGGCGTTGGCACGTACCAAACCAGGCGCCATCGTCATCAACACGGCCCGGGGCGGAATCATCGACGAAAACGCGCTGGCCGACGCGGTCCGTTCCGGTGGACTCGGCGGCGCAGGATTGGACGTCTTCGAAACCGAACCCCTCCCGGTCACCTCCCCGCTCGTCGGCCTTCCGAGAGTGATCACCACGGGCCATGTGGCGGGTGCTACCCAGGAAGCCCGAACGCGATCCGGCCTCCTTGCAGCCGAAATTGTCCTGGCCGCGCTGAAAGGCGACAACGTTCCGCACTCCGTAAATGGAGACAAACTGACCGTGAGCGCAGGCATCGCATGATCGTCGAGACACAAAAGGGCCCGGTGAAGCTCGCAGCGAATCTCAAATGGCTCTTCACCGACCTGCCGTTCCTGGACCGCTTCGATGCGGCGGCCGCAGCAGGCTTCACCGGAGTCGAATACTCCTCCCCATACGAATTCGTGCCCGTCGAACTGCACAAGCGACTCGATTCGACTGGCCTCGCGCAGATCCTGATCAATACCCCGGCGGGCACCGCCGGTTCTCCCACCCAGAACGGGGCGGCGGCCGTTCCCGGTGCAGAGGCCGAGTTCCGAGACGGCGTCAAACGCGCACTCGAGTACGCGACGACTCTTGGCGCTGGGCTCATTCATCTGATGGCCGGGCTTCGACCGCAGGGAGTCTCTGCTTCCGATTCGATGTCACTGTACGTCGACAACGTCGCCTGGGCTGCAGAACAGGCCTCACCAACTGGGGTGCGACTCGTTCTCGAAGCGATCAACAAGCGGGACGTTCCCCGGTTTGCGCTCGACTCATTCGAGGATGCAGCGGAGGTCGCCCAATCCGTTGATCCGAAAACCATCGCCGTCTTGTTTGACGTCTATCACGCTCAGGTCGACCGCGGGAATCTGATCGAGCGGTTCAACGCTCTCCTACCCTCGATCGGCCATGTGCAAGTCGCCGACAACCCGGGCCGCGGAGAACCCGGGACTGGGGAAATCGCATACGCGAATGTGCTCGCCAACGTCGCTGCCAGCGGATACGACGGGTGGGTCGGCTGCGAATACCGTCCCGTCACGAACACGATCGCTGGGCTCCGGTGGATTGATGATCTGACCCCGGGAACCGTCGGCAAAGATTGGAGAGACCAATGACTGACGAACCGCTGATCGCTCTCATCAGCGCGACGACTGCAGCGATCCCCGCCGCTACCGCGGCTATCCACGAGCGAATTCCAGGCGCGAAGGTCTGGAACATCGTCGACGACCGGCTCCTCACCGACGCCCAGGCAGCCGGGGGAGTGACTCCAGAGCTCGAGCAACGGATGGGAAGACTCATCGAGCATGCCTTGATTGAGAAGCCCGATTCTGTGCTGCTGACGTGCTCCCAATACGGCTGGGTCGCACGGCGCAACGAATCGGCTATCCCAGTCCTTCCACCGGACGATGCGGCGTTCGAGCAGGTCGTGGCACGCGGGGCTCGATCGATTCTCGTGCTCGCCTCCATTGAGAGCGCACGCGCTGATACGGTCACCCGGCTGACAGACACTCTCGAGGCCGCCGGGATCAACGTGGACATCGATAGCCGAGTCGTCGCTGGCGCATCCGATCGCGCAGCGCAAGGAGACAATGTCGGGCTCTTGGATCTTCTTCTATCAGCCTCGGCCGGCAGTCACGACGCGGTCTTCCTTGCTCAGTACTCACTCGCAACAGTTGCTAACGACCTGGCGGCGGCCACCGGGAAGCAAGTTATCAGCGGACCGTCCGCGGCGGCCGACTCCATCGCGGACTGGCTCGGACGGACGAGATGATTGCCGTCATCGCCGACGATGTAACCGGCGGGACGGATGCTGCCAGTGCCTGCCGAGGAGCGGGCCTTCGGACGCTACTCTCCTTCGGCATCCCACTCTCGCCCGCAGACGAAGTCGTGAATGTGCACGTCGTTGCCTTGAAGACCCGGTCAATTCCGGCGCAGGACGCAGTTCGTCAAACCCTCGATGCGGCGCGCGTGCTGCTCGAGGCAGGTGCCGACTCCTTCTACTTCAAATACTGTTCGACGTTCGATTCCACCGCCGACGGAAACATTGGGCCCGTTCTCGATGCGCTGTCCGACCTTCTGAACGTCGGATCTGTCGTGACCACGCCGGCCGCTCCGAGCCACGGACGAACTGTGTATCGCGGGTACCTGTTCGTCGGGGACAAGCTCTTGGCCGAGTCGCACATGCGCAATCATCCCCTCACCCCGATGAGGGACTCGTCCGTTTTGAGGCTCCTGGGCGCGCAGACAGCACGCCGTATCACCATGCTCGACCTCCCGGTAGTGCGAGACGACAGCGACCTGCTCCAGCAGAAGATCACCGACGGCAGCACATGCCCGCGCTATCTCGTGGCGGACGCGATCTGCGATGATGACCTCAGGCGGCTCGCCCACGCCATTCGAAACGAACGGTTCGCTGCGGGCTCCGCCGGCCTCATAAGTGCAATAGCACGCGAACGGGCACGCAGCGAAGCGGCACCCCCAGCGTTGCCCCTTCCGACGAGGTCGGCAGTGGTGGCAGGGAGCTGCTCCGAGGCAACGCTCGGTCAGATTGCGGCATTCAAGCAGGCCGGATTCCCCTGGTATGAACTCGACGTCCTCGCGACGCCTAACCCAGAAGCACTCGAGGCGGATGCGCTCGCGTGGTTCGATCGCACCCCAACGGACCAACCGGCTCTCATCTACTCATCCCGTTCGCCCGAAGAGCTTGCGAAGATCCAAGCGGTGCTCGGCGTCGAAAGGTCGGCGCAGATCATCGAACACGCGACAGCCGAAATTGCCGCCGCACTCGTGAGGCGCGGGGTGGGACGCATCGTAGCCGCTGGCGGTGAAACATCGGGCGCAGTGGTCAAAGGATTGAAGCTCAGGACGGGGCTGGTCGGCCGGGAGGCGGCACTAGGCGTCCCGTGGATCCACTTCGGCGACGCGTTCGCGATCCTGCTGAAATCAGGAAACTTCGGCGATCGCGATCTTCTCGTTAGAGCGGCAACCCAGACGACCACGTGACGCCGCCGTGTCACGGCATTGTCCCGACAACTCCCACCGGTCGCGTTGGCCCGCATCACCTTCCGCCCTCAATAGCGACACAAAAGGAAAGCGCATGAACTCAGCGGTGACGAGGAATGTTCGTCTCCTCAGCGGGCTGGCCACCAGGGCTGCCCTGGTCGACGACATCCTCCCGGCATTCGAGAACAACACCGGCATTACTGTCGACACGCTGTTTGAACCGACGAGTGTGCTCGTAGACCTCATCAACGACGGGGAGCGATTCGACGTTCTTCTCGGAGTCAGCGGGACCGTCGAACAGCTCGCTGAACAAGGCGATGTTCTGGTCGATTCGATTCGCCCTGTAGCCCAGTCAGGCATCGGTGTCGCTGCAGCCGACACCATGATTACGCGCCCGCTCGGCACCGTGGATGATTTCATGAAGACTCTTCTCGGCGCGCGGTCGGTGGCCTACTCGCGATCTGGAGCAAGCGGTATCTACTTCGCAAATCTGCTTGACCGACTCGGTATCCGCGCGGAGGTCGAAGCCAATGCGACCGTGCTCGACAAAGGCCTAACCGCAACCGCTCTATTCGACGGGCGAGCTGATCTTGCAATCCAGCAAGTGAGTGAATTGCTTTCGGTACCGGGGGCCATCGTCATAGGATCGCTCCCGCTCGAAGTCCAGTCGTTCACAACGTTCTGTGCCGGTGTCAGCACGAACGCCGTCTCGCTGGCAGACGCGTCGGTTCTCGCAGATGCTCTCGGTTCCGAGAGCGCGCAAATTGCGTACCTGTCCACCGGACTCATCCGACCGGAATAAGAAGCTCGAGGGCAGCCGGTCGACCGCATCCGGTTGCGCCCGACCTCCCGGTTAGCTCTCCGGAACGGTTGGCCGGATAACTCCTTTAGTGAGGATGAAGCATCCGTACGGCCGGCTTTCGCCCGTCGCGACAACTGCAGTGGCAGCTCTGACCCGGGCGTAGAAGTCGCCGCGCTCAAGCACCTCGACTGAGATAGGGCGATTCTCGATCGATTCGATCAGGGAGATCGTTTCTGCGGCGACGGCGGGGACAGCCTCGGGATCGTCGACAGCCGCCATTCGTGCGACGGGGGTGGGATTGAAGGTGTCGATCGGGAGTAGCGTGAGAATCGCGCTAACCGCTTCAATAAGTTGCTGCCCGTCCATCCGGATCACCGGTATGCCCGCCGCGTACGACGGGAAGTTGTTGTCGACGACAGCGACGGTGTCCCCATGTCCCATGCGGGCGAGCACGCCGAGGAGCTCAGGACCGATAAGTGAATCGATTGTCTTCAGCACCGGGATCTCCGTTTCGCGGTCATGACAGGTAGCTCTCTCGTGATTCCTATAGTATAGTCAATACTATCGAGCGTCGACGGAATGTCACCAGGTCGAGCACCGGGAAGGCGCCACAGGACAAATGGATAGTCAATAGGAGACCGACGTGATCACAGAGGACATCAGGCAGCGCTTCGTAAGCGTTGTAATCGCAGCACGAGTAGGCGATGCGATGGGAACTCCCACGGAAGGTCTCACCGTCGAAGAGATCGATGCGCAGTATGGCTGGGTGACTGATTTTGAAGGCGACGGCACGGATGACAGTCTGATGGCGACAATTCTGGCCGAGACGCTCAAGCGTACTGAAGGGCGTGCAAGCTCGGATGACTGGGCGGTCGACATCCTTCGCAACCGGCCAGAGATCAAGTTGAAGAAGGACAAGTTCTTCGTTTCGGTCATCCAGCTGGTCGAGAAGCTCAACATTGGTTATCGACCGAGCACTGTGGCGGTCGGAAACATGGCCTCGAGCAGCTCGGCGATGTGTATCTGGCCGGTCGCCCTGGCCAATGCCGCACAGCCGTTCGAGGCCGGCAAGCAGGCCTACGAGTTGGCACGACTCATCCATGTCAATGATGTAGACCACTGCACCGACGCGGCGGCTGTCCTCGCGGCCTCGATCGCAGCGGCCCTGCGACCGGGAACTTCGGTAACTGAGGCGATTGAAGCCGGATTGGCGGTTATCCGGCCCCAGAGCGGCTCGGTCTTCAAACGCGTGCTGATGGACGCAATCGATCTCGCTGCCGCTGCCGAGAGCTTTGACCAGTTCCGAAGTGAATATCACGCGCGATTCTCGCGCCCCGAGATGTGCGATTCATTGGAGACTGTCCCGGCTGCCCTTGCGATTGCGATCCTTGCAAATGGGAACGTGCAGACTGCGGTCGAGTACGGCGCAAACTTCGGCGGGGACACCGACACCATTGCAAGCATGGTCGGCGCGCTCTGCGGCGCCCTGGATCCCTCGATCCCCAGCGCCTGGCTCGAGACCCTCGGACCTGAGGCCGTCGGTTCGGCGGAAGGGGTTGCTGACGACCTCCTCACTACCGCGCGGGCGCGGGTCGCATCGCGATTCCGCGGGCTTGAAACGGCCAAGAACATGCTTGGTTCTCTCTAGGATCCGCCCGACCTATCGAGCTGGGATTCACGACGCTTGCGCCAAGTGCAAAATCGTTTTATATAAATCGATTCAGACGGACAGGGAAGTCATGTCATTAGAAGTGGGTATCAAAGATGTGGCGCTTCGCGCTGGCGTATCCCCGGCGACAGCATCAAATGCGTTGTCCGGTGCCCGGCCCGTTTCCAAGGAGACGCGTCAGCGGGTATCCGCCGTTGCGGAAGCGATGAAATACCGCCCGAACCTGGTCGCCCGCGCTCTGCGCCGGCAGGAGACCAAGACGATCGCGCTTCTGGTCGGCGACATCTCCAACCCGTACTACCCGGCCGTTGCACGGGCCATCCACGATCGAATCGGTGCGCACGGCTACGTGTCGTTCATCGGCAACACGGATGGCGACCCCGAAGCCGAGGTCCGGGTGCTCGAGGAGATGCGGGCTCGCAGCGTGGATGGCGTGATCATGGGCACGATGGCGCTGTCGTCGGAGCGGATCAGGAGCGTCGTCGGACCGACGATGCCGCTGGTGCTGCTGACCGGTGAGGCGCTCGAATCCCCAGAGCATCAGGTGCGCCAGCTCCGGGCCGATGAGGTCGGCACGGACGACTCGATCGGAATCCGCGAGGCGGTCGCACACCTCAGGAACAAGGGTGTCACCGACATCGGCTACGTCAGCGGTCCGCTCGGCTCCATCCCTGGAACGGATCGACTGCAGCGGTTCCGTGACGCGATGGAGGACGCCGGTCTTCGTGTCGACGATCGCTGGATCGGGTTCGCCTCGGGCTACACGCTGGAGACCGGCTACGACGCCGCCGAACGTCTCCTCGCGCCGTCGGATCGCCCGGCCGCGATCATGTGCGCCAACGATCTCATCGCTATCGGGGTGCTTGAAGCCGCCCGCGACCGGGGCCTCGTTGTCCCAACCGATCTGGCGGTGGTGGGTTTCGACGACATCCCGACCGCAAAACACGTCAGCCCGAGGCTCACCACGATCATCAACCCCGCGACTCTCGTCGGCTACGCCTGCGCCGACGCGCTGATGCGGCGAATCGAACATCCCGATGTTCCCTTCGAGCACACCGCGCTTCCCACCCACCTGATCGCCCGCGGCTCGGCGTAACTCTCCACCCACAACAAGAAAGCAACCACCCAGTGACGAACATCGATGTTTCTGCTGCCGTCGAGCTCAGCTCCGACTTCCAGTCCAAGTTCTTCAACGCGCTCACCCCGCGTGACCTGCTGCACGACGAGGTGGCGCAACGACGCGAGACGGGCTACGACGTGAACGCGTTCGTTTCGGAGGCGAATCTGACCGATCCACACGATAGTGCTGCGGTCCTCGATCTCGTCGATCGGATGGCGTCCGCGGAACGCCTCCCCGGCTGGACCTACGTCGAGCCGGACACGCTCGAGGACATCGCGGCCACCCTGGGCGCCCAGACGCCGGCCCGGTCGCTGCCGGAGGCGACGCTGCGTGACAAGATCAACGCGGCCTGGCTCGGCCGGATCGCGGGCTGCAACGTCGGCAAGCCGGTCGAGTGGGGCAGCCACTGGACAGCTGAGCACATCCGCGAGTATCTGATCCTCGCCGACGCCTACCCGTTACGAGATTACGTGCCGATGCTCGACCCTATGCCGGAGGGGTTCACCCTCACCGCGTGCTGGCCGGAGACCACCCGCGGCAACGTCAAGGGCTCCGCACGCGACGACGACATCGACTACCCCATCTTGGCGCTCCACCTGCTCGAAACCCACGGCACCGCCCTCCGCCCAGAGCACGTCGGTGCTGCGTGGACGAGGCTCTTTCCCATCGAGCAGGTGTTCACCGCCGAGAGGGCGGCCTACGTCAACATGATCGAGGGATTCACCGGTTCGGACGTCGCCCGCCGGCGCAACCCCTACCGTGAATGGATCGGCGCGCAGATCCGCGGCGACGTGTTCGGCTATGTCCACGCCGGTAGTCCGTGGGAAGCCGCGAAACTCTCCTTCCAGGACGCGTCGCTCTCCCACGTTGGCAACGGCATCTACGGGGAAATGTGGGCAGCCGCCCTTGTCGCTGCAGCGTTCACTGCGTCGTCCGCCACCGAAGCGGTCGAACAGTCGATCGCCGTGGTGCCACCGCAGTCTCGCCTCGCCGAAGCGCTCCGCCACACCCTCGAACTGAAAGCATCCGGGATCACCTGGGATGCCGCCCTCGCCGAGATCGAGGCGGCGTACGGACACTACTCCTGGGTTCACACCATCAACAACGCTGCGGCTGTCGCCGTCGCGTTGCTCTGGTCCGATGACGACTTCCTCACCGGTGTCGGCCGGGTCGTCATGAGCGGCTGGGACACCGACTCCAACGGTGCCACCGTCGGCTCCGTCCTCGGTGTCATCGCCGGCACCAGGAACCTTCCCGACAATCTCATCGCACCGCTCGAGAACCGAACCCGTTCGGCTCTCTTCGGTTTCGACAACTCCGTGATCTCCGACCTGGCCGATCGGACCACTTTCCTTGCACTCAACGGCCTAACCTAACCCCCACAAGAGAAAGAGAAAGAGACGAAGATGCCTCGCACATCCAACACAGCGCGCAGCAGTGCGTCGCGCGTAAGGCTCGTCCGAGCCGGCGCGATCGCAGCGGCTGTCGCAGTCGCTCTTGCCGGTTGCACATCAGCCGGTTCAAAGGCGAGCACGACCGGAGAGCCGAGCGGGCAGCTCAGCTACTGGTACGCGCCGCCCACTCCCGATGCCGCAGGAGTGGCCAACTTCATCAAGTTCAACATCACCCCCTACCAGGAGAAATACCCGAAAGTCGATCTACAGGCCGTCCAGCGCGACGTCAACACACTTGACCAGCAGGTTCAGGTGGCGTTGGCTGCCGGTAAAGGCCCCGACATCGTCACGTCGTCGGGAATTTCGAACCAGATGGCTTACGCGAATGCGAAGTACCTCAAGGACCTGAGCTCCTTCGCCGACGCGAACAAGTGGAGCGACACGCTCCTGCCTTGGGCAAACGAGATGAGCAAGGTCAATGGGAAGACGATGGTCCTTCCGCAGGGCTACGAGACCCTTCTCTTGTACTACAACAAGACCCTGTTCGAAAAGAATGGCTGGACCCCGCCGACCAACCAGCAGGAGGTCGAGGACCTGGCGGCAAAGATGGAGGCGAAGGGGATAACCCCGTTCGCAGCTGGCAACTCCGACTTCCCGCATGGCACGGGTTGGCTGGTCAGCGCGTTCCTCAACGATGTCGCAGGTCCGACCAAGGTGCATGACGCGCTCACCGGGAAGATCGACTTCACCGACCCGGCGTTCGCGGACGCCATCAACCGACTCAAGAGCTACTTCGACAAGGGATGGTTCGGCGGAGGGGTGAAGAAGTACTTCGCAACCACCGATCCTCAGAAGTACACCCAGTTCGCCAGCGGCCAGGCCGGAATGTACATCTCCGGCTCCTGGGAATTCATGACCCTTCCTGAGTACTTCAAGAAGGCCAACAGCGAGTTCGACTGGGCGCCTCTTCCGTCGCTCGCAGACGGGATTCCGATCACTTATCCCCTGTCGATCGGGAACGTTCTGTCGCTGAACAAGAACACGAAGAACGCCCACGCCGGCGAAACGTACTTCGACTGGAACCTCAAGGACACCAAGAGCATGTGGGGACAGGTGGCCGCGACCGGTGCCGACGCCATGCCGGTGAAATTCAGTGCGTCGGACATCCCGTCCACGGTGGATCCACGGATAGCTCGTCAGTACACCGAACTCGCGAAGGCAAGCGAGAAGGGTGCCGTCGGCTACACCACCTGGACATCGTGGGGAGATAGGTCCCACGCCTACATGAACGACAATAACGACAGGGTGCTCAACGGCGACCTGTCCACGTCGGACTACCTCAAGGGGTTGAGCGCCGCATTCAAGGACGACCTCAAGAAGGGTACGGTCCCGACGGTCTATTCGACGGGAAGTTCCGCAGGCTAATGAGTTCCACAATTATGACCGGTGCTGCTGCGGTTGACGCCGCGGGCGAGGCTTCACGTCTCGCCCGCGGGCGCCGTCGCCGCCTGAAGCGACGCGGTGCCTGGGTCGGGCTGCTCTTCATGGCGCCCGCCCTTGTACTCAACCTCATCGTGATCGGCGGCCCGTCGATCTCGAACTTCTACTACGCATTCACTGACTGGTCCGGACTCGGCCCTGCCAAGTTCAACGGACTCGATAATGCAGTGAGACTCTTCCAGGATCAAGGGTTCTGGAATGCGCTGACCCACAACTTCATTTACATGATCTTCTTCCTTACCGTGCCGATCACGATGGGGCTGTACGGGGCGTTCGCCTTGTCGAGAGTGCGCCGTAGCGCTTCGCTGTTCAGGGTGATGTTCTTCATCCCCTACCTGATCGCCAGCGTTGTCAATGCCGCGATCTGGAAGAACATCCTCGCGCCTGAGGCGGGACTGGCAGCCGCGTTGAACAAGGTGGGGATCCACTGGTTGGACAACGTGTACTTCTTCGGCGACCCCAACTTGTCGCTTGGCAGTGTCATGTTCGTGGACAATTGGCATTTCTGGGGATTTCTTGTCGTGCTATTCCTCGCTGCCACGACGAACATCGATGGCTCCCGCTATGAAGCCGCCCGGATCGACGGAGCGAACGCCTGGCAGGAATTCTGGCATGTCACGCTTCCGGGAATCCGACCCACCCTCGTGTTCGCTCTCACGATCATCTCGCTCTGGTCGCTTCTCGCCTTCGACTATGCATACGCACTCACCGGCGGCGGGCCAGCCGGCTCCAGCGACTTGGTATCTCTTCTCGTCAACCGAACTGCATTCGGTGCCAACGAAGCCGGGTACGCAGCATTCATGGGGCTCACGATGTCCGTGCTAGGCGGGATCATCCTCGTCATCATCGGACTGCTCCGCCGGAGAGAGGACGAATCATGACCGCGGCACCTGACACTGAGACCATCCACCATTCGACCCGTCGCCGTATGATCCGTTCGAATGGTGACATGGACGCCCGTCCGGGAGGACTCAAGCGGGCACCATTGTCCGTCATCGCGCTGACTTTGCTCGCGCTTTTTGCCATCCTGCCGGTCCTGGTGCTCTTCTTCAACTCATTCAAGAGCGACACCGAGCTCGCGACAAACCCGATTGGATTCCCGCAGTCGTGGGACCTTTCCAACTTCGAGACTGCGTGGACAATGGGCAACCTGGGACAGGGCCTCGCGAACAGTGCCATCCTTGTGGTCGGTACGGTCATTGGCGTCTGGATCTGCGCAGGCATGGCAGCGTATGCGCTAGCCAGGTTGAATGTCCCGTTTAAACGTGGCATCTCGTTCTACCTGTTGATCGTGATCTCGTTGCCGGCGCAGATGTTCCTAGTACCGCTGTTCTTCATGTGGACGAACCTCGGACTCTATGACAACCTGTTCGGGCTGATCCTGATCTACACGGCCTTGAACACTCCCTTCGCAACGCTCCTTTTGGAAACCTTCCTTGTCGGTATTCCGAAAGAGCTCGACGAGGCCGCGCGACTGGATGGGGCGAACGAGTGGCAGGTCGCAACGAAGGTCATGCTTCCGCTATCCCGGCCCGGGTTCCTCACCGCCGGCCTCGTCGTTGGGCTAGCGGTCTACGGTGAGCTGTTCTTCGCGGTGATCTTCATCTCATCGCCCAACAACCTACCGATTTCCACCGCGTTCCTGTCGTTCCAACAGGGCTTCACGAGGCTCTATGGAGTGACCGATGCAGCCGGCTTCATCATGATCATCCCGGTGATCCTCTTGTTCCTTCTGATGCAGCGCAGATTCATCAGCGGCCTGGCGTCGTCCGGAGTAAAGGGGTGACTGGCAGAGTCACCGTCGTCGGAAGCGCGAACGTCGACCTTGTCTACCGGGTGGCACGCATTCCAGCGCCCGGCGAGACGGTCACAGCCGATTCGGTGGACGTGTACGCCGGCGGGAAAGGCTTGAACCAGGCGGTCGCTGCCCGACGGGCGGGTGCCGTCACCGAGTTGGTCGCCGCGGTCGGCGGCGACGACCATGCGCAACTGCTGGTCGATGCGGTGAACCGAGAAGGCATGAATCCAGCACGACTTCGACGCGTAGACGGGCCGTCGGGGTCGGCGGTCGTAACGATCGACGCTGCAGGTGAAAACAATATCGTCATCCTTCGGGGCGCAAACGCGGCGCTCCGGCGTCTTACCGAGGACGAGAGGGAGCTCGTACGCTCCTCCGATGTCCTCGTTTGCCAGCTGGAAGTCCCGGACAGCGCGGTCGACGACGCAGTCAGGACCGCACTGTCCGCAGGAGTGAAAGTCGTCCTGAACCCGACCCCGGTCCGGCCTGTGTCCGCCGCGATCATCGCCGCAGTCGACGTGCTGATCGTCAACGAACACGAAGCAGAGCAGTTGCGTGTGACGGATATGCCCGTCCCGTGTGTGGTGACCACTCTGGGTTCGCGTGGCGCGACCCTGGCAGTCAGCGGGAAGCCTCTCGTGAGGATCCCAGCCAGAAAGACCTTCGCAATCGACAGCACCGGCGCCGGCGACACCTTTGTCGGATACTTCGCCGCAGGAATCGCCGCCGGAGCTGACTACGAGACCGCCGCCCATCGCGCGAGTATCGCGGGCTCCTTGTCCGTCGAGGAACAGGGTGCGGTTTCATCCATCCCGACGACGCAAACGGTCAATGACACGTTGCATATCGAGAGAGTAGGGAACTCATGAACGAGGAAACCCGCAGGAGAATCCAGGCGGACGTGCTCGGTCAGGTGATTGGGAATGAGCTCGGCGCTCCGACCGAGAGCATGAGCCGCGCGGACCTCCGAACGACGTTCGGCCGTGTCAGTGGGTTCCTGTCGAGCGATCCAGCCGGAACTGACGACACCGAATACGCCGCAGGCTACGGGGTCCCGGCCACGTCAGGAGTGCACTTACGTGCCCTCGCTGAACAACTCGTCAACGCAGTCAACGTACCTTCCTAATCAACTGCAAGACGGAGAGGGGGAGCGTTCGGATGGCAATGTCAATCTCACACTCAGACTCACTCGTCCTGCTCAGCGCGCTGCCGCTTCGCGACGCCCTTACCCGTGACATACTCCCTGCCTTCAGCGCTGCGAGTGGTATCGGAATTCGCGCGAGGTTTGAGCCGTCGTCGGTGATCGAACAACTCATTCGCGCTGGCGAAGTGCCGGATCTCTTGATTGACACAACCGGCTCGATTAAGGAGTTCACTCGTCAGGGTGTACTCCTCCGGAACTCAGCTACAGCGGTAGCGAGTTCTGCTATAGGTATTGCGGTTGTCGAAGGGCGCGTCGTACGCCGATTCGAAACGATAGCGTCATTTCTGGCGTTTCTCTTGTCCGCCCGATCGGTCGCCTACTCGCCATCAGAAGCGAGCGGAATCTACTTCGAGACGATGCTCTCCCGGTTCGGCCTTCGGGACGAAATCTGCTCGAGAGCAACCATCTTCAAGGACGGATTGACAGCGACCGCCCTCAGCGACGGCAGAGCTGATGTAGCTATTCAAGAATTGAGTGAGTTGGCGAAAGTCGCTGGGGTCCAGGCTATGGACGCATTTCCAGCTGACCTCCAGCGCGGTACTAATTACGCCGTGGCGATCGCAACCAGATCGTCGCGGACCTTGTCTGCAGCCTCCCTGATCGACGCGCTCGTTTCAGATTCGTCGAGATCAGCATTCGAGAGAACGGGTCTGCGGACCCCCGGGTCTCGGAGGGGGTAGCGCGTCCACCATCCTGAACCGTTCAAACTGGCATCGCATCTCAAGGACCACCTTCACGGTCGACGCGGGCTGTCGCTCGGCCTTGACGGTCAGGTCCGCACGACGAGGATTCGGTAGTTCGGCTGCGGGCCACCCCAAAGGTCTGTAGCCGGAAGGAACCCCCCGCCCCCTTCCGGCTGCAGCCACCTTCGCCCGAGAACACAAAGTCCCACAGTTGCTTGCAACGGATACATTCCCGCACTGGAGAGAGGAAAGTCCGATGTCCAACGTCGAAGATGACGACAGCACACCCGCCTTCAACGGCCCGTTGAGGGTCTCGCACGTCGAGATCTACCGTTCCCGGAACGGTGAGACCATCAAGGTTCGCTGTCGGTGCGCGCTTCGCCGCGACCATGACTACGCAACGTGGGTCTACCGCGGGCGCCCTCGTGAAGCCGGTCCCCACCGAACCCTTTCGAGACTGTTCACGCCAGACGACGAGGGCGGATTGTCATGACGATTGCACGCATCCTGAGTACCGCTCGTCGTTGGGCATCGCGACACTCAGGCGAGAGAGCCTCACCCGATTCATTGCAAGGATCAGATGTGTCGGAACCACTTGTACGACCGGACGTTGCTGCCCAGCGCCTTGTTCACCAATTCACCCGGGGAGCTGACCCTTCTGCGACGGCAATGTTTGCCGCATCGAATCAGGCCGATTCACGGGCTCCCCTATAGCTTCCGTCCGAGAATCAATGGCGAGCGTAGCGGGCGAAAAGCTAATTCCAACCTGCTACTTGACACCAGGGCGATCGCCGCTCATACTGTTCGCGCCAAGAGCCAAAATCGATTTATATAAATCGATTCGGGACGATTACAGACAGGGAAGTCATGTCATTGGAAGTGGGTCTCAAAGACGTCGCGCTTCGAGCGGGAGTCAGTCCCTCGACTGCGTCCAACGCACTTTCGGGTGCGCGGTACGTGTCGGCAGAGACTCGCCAGCGTGTCTTCGAAATCGCGGAAGCGATGAACTATCGCCCCAATCTCGTCGCGCGTGGTTTGCGCCGGCAAGAGACCAGGACGATCTCCCTCCTCGTCAACGACATTGCGAACCCCTACTACCCGGCCGTAGCTCGCGCAATCCATGACCGCATCGGCGCACACGGATATGTCTCCTTCATCGGCAACACCGATGGAGACCCCGAGACCGAAGTGCGCGTGCTCGAGGAGATGCGCTCCCGCAGCGTCGACGGCGTCATCATGGGCACGATGGCGCTTTCTCCGGAGCGGATCAGGAGCGTCGTGGGACCGACGATGCCGCTCGTGCTCCTGACCGGCGAGTCGCTCGAATCGCCGGAGCATGAGATTCGGCAGCTCCGTGCCGACGAGGTCGGCACGGACGACTCGATTGGGATTCGTGAAGCGGTTGAACACCTCCGCAATCAGGGCGTCACCGACATCGGCTACGTCAGTGGCCCAGTCGGATCCATCCCCGGTACTGGCCGAATGCAACGATTCCGCGACGAATTGACCGAAGCGGGCCTTCGCGTCAACGAAAACTGGATCGAATTCGCGTCCAGTTACACGCTCGAAACCGGGTACGACGCGGCTGACCGCCTTCTCGGACGATCGAACAGGCCGGCCGCGATCATGTGCGCCAACGACCTCATCGCCATCGGGGTCCTCGAGGCGGCGCGTGATCGGGGTCTCGCAGTTCCCACCGACCTCGCAGTGATCGGATTCGATGACATCCCCACCGCGAAACATGTCAGCCCCAGGCTCACCACGATCATCAACCCCGCGACTCTCGTCGGCTACGCGTGCGCCGACGCGCTGATGCGGCGAATCGAACATCCTGATGTTCCCTTCGAGCACACCGCGCTTCCGACCCACCTGATCGCGCGCGGCTCGGCGTAACTCTCCACCCACAACAAGAAAGCAATCACCTCGTGACAAATACCGACGTTTCTGCTGCCGTCGAACTCAGCTCTGACTTCCAGTCCAAGTTCTTCAACGCGCTCTCCCCGCGCGATCTACTCCACGACGAGGTGGCGCAACGACGCGAGACGGGCTACGACGTCGACGCGTTCGTTCGGGAGGCAAACCTGACCGATCCCGAAGACAGCGGGGCAGTTCTCGACCTCGTCGATCGGATGGAGTCGGCGGAGCGTCTCCCCGGCTGGACCTATGTCGAGCCCGATACGCTCGAAGGCATCGAGGGCAGCTTGAGCGCGCGGACACCCGCGCGGTCGCTCCCAGAAACGACGCTGCGCGACAAGATCAACGCCGCCTGGCTCGGCCGGATCGCGGGCTGCAACGTCGGCAAGCCCGTCGAGTGGGGCAGCCATTGGACGGCTGAGCACATCCGCGAGTACCTGATCCTGGCTGACGCCTATCCGCTGCGCGACTATATCCCGGTACTCGACCCGATGCCGGAGGGGTTCACGCTCACGGCCTGCTGGCCCGAGACCACTCGCGGCAACGTCAAAGGCTCCGCACGCGACGATGACATCGACTACGCCATCCTGGCCCTGCACCTGCTTGAAACCCACGGCAGCGGCCTGCGGCCGGAGCACGTCGGTGCCGCATGGACACAGCTGTTCCCCATCGAGCAGGTGTTCACCGCCGAACGCGCCGCCTACGTCAACATGATCGAGGGATTCACCGGCCCCGACGTCGCCCGACGCCGCAACCCATACCGTGAATGGATTGGTGCGCAGATCCGCGGTGATGTGTTCGGCTACGTCCACGCCGGCAACCCGTGGGCCGCTGCGATGCTCTCCTTCCAGGACGCATCGCTTTCCCACGTCGGGAACGGCATCTACGGGGAGATGTGGGCAGCTGCCCTCGTCGCCGCTGCGTTCACTGCCACCTCCGCCATACAGGCCGTCGAACAGTCGATCGCCGTGGTGCCACCACAGTCCCGCCTTGCCGAAGCCCTCCGGCACACGCTCGAACTGAAAGCGTCCGGAGTCACGTGGGACGCGGCCCTCTCCGACATCCAGGCCGCATACGGCCACTACTCGTGGGTCCACACGATCAACAACGCTGCGGCGGTTGCCGCCGCGCTGCTCTGGTCCGACGACGACTTCCTCACTGGTGTCGGCCGCGTCGTCATGAGCGGTTGGGACACCGACTCCAACGGCGCAACGGTCGGTTCAGTCCTCGGTGTTATCGCCGGTACCAAGAACCTGCCCGACAATCTCATCGCACCGCTCGAGAACCGAACTCGCTCGGCTCTCTTCGGTTTCGACAACTCCGTGATCTCCGACCTGGCCGACCGGACCACGAGCCTCGCACTCAACGGCCTCAAGTAAACCCCAGCAAGAGAAAACCCCACCCCAAGAGAAAGAGACGAAGATGCCTCGCACCATCCGACCCGCGCGCAGCACCACATCGCGCCGACGGCTCCTCAAAGCCGGGGCGATCGCTATCGCGGTTGCTGCGGCGCTAGCCGCCTGCACCAGCAGTGGAACCGCGGGTAGCACTACCGGCGCGCCGACTGGCACGCTGAGCTACTGGTACGCCCCGAACACACCCGACGCAAAGGGTGTGGCCAACTTCATCAAGTACAACATCACCCCGTACCAGAAGAAGTATCCGAAAGTCGACCTGCAAGCGGTCCAGAAAAACGTCAACACGATCAACCAGCAGATTCAGGTCGCGTTGGCTGCAGGCAAGGGCCCGGACATTGTCACTGCGTCCGGTATCTCCAACCAGATCACGTACGCGAAGGCCGGCTATCTCTCCGACCTGAGCTCGTTCGCAACGGCCAACAAGTGGAGTGACACCCTTCTCCCGTGGGCATCCGAAGTGAGCAAGGTCGACGGCAAGACGGTCACGCTTCCGCAGGGCTACGAGACGCTGCTCCTGTTCTATAACAAGACCCTGTTCCAGAAGAACGGGTGGACGCCGCCGACGAACCAGCAAGAGGTTGAGGATCTCGCGGCGAAGATGGAGGCGCAGGGCATCACCCCGTTTGCGGCCGGCAACTCCGACTATCCAGCCGGAACCGAGTGGCTCGTCAGCGCGTTCTTCAATGATGTCGCCGGCGCGGCCAAGGTCCACGACGCGCTCACCGGGTCGGCCAATTGGACCGACCCCGCGTTCGCCGACTCGATCAACCGGCTGAAGAGCTACTTCGACAAGGGCTGGTTCGGCGGCGGCGTGAAGAAGTACTTCTCCACGACCGACCCACAGAAGTACACTCAGTTCGCGAGTGGCCAGGCTGGCATGTACATCTCCGGCTCGTGGGAGTTCGTGACCCTTCCTGACTACTTCAAGAAGGCGAACAGCGAGTTCGACTGGGCGCCGTTGCCCTCGCTGGCCGACGGTGTGCCGGTCACTTACCCGTTGTCCATCGGCAACGTGCTCTCGGTGAACAAGAACACCAAGAACGCTCACGCAGCCGAGCTCTACCTCGACTGGAACCTCAAGGACACCAAGACGATGTGGGACCAGGTCGCGAACACGGGGTCCGACGCCATGCCGGTGAAAATCAATCCGTCGGAGATCCCCTCCAACGTGGACCCGAAGATCGCACGTGAGTACACCGAACTCGCAAAAGCAAGTGAGCAAGGAGCGGTCGGCTACACCACATGGACGTCGTGGGGCGGCCAGGCAGACCAGTACATCGTCGACAACACTGACAAAGTCCTCGCCGGCAGCCTGTCGACGACGGACTACCTCAACGGCCTACAGGCCGCGTACAAGGGTGACGTGCAGAAGGCCACACTCCCGACAATCTATTCGACAGGAAAGTCGCTCGGCTAATGAGTTCCACAACCATGACCGGAGCTGCTGCGGTTGAGGCCGCGGGCGAGGCTGCAAGCCTCGCCCGCGGGCGCCGACGCCGCCTGAGGCGACGCGGCGCATGGGTCGGGCTGCTGTTCATGGCGCCCGCCCTCGTGCTCAACCTCGTCGTGATCGGCGGCCCCGCGATCTCGAACCTGTATTACGCATTCACCGACTGGTCCGGTCTCGGCCCAGCCAAATTCAACGGCCTCGACAACGCCGTACGACTGTTCCAGGATCAATCGTTCTGGAACGCGCTGACCCACAACTTCATCTACATGCTCTTCTTCCTAACCGTGCCGATCGCGATGGGTCTCTACGGTGCGTTCGCTCTGTCCCGCGTGCGTCGCAGCGCGACATTGTTTCGGGTGCTGTTCTTCATCCCTTATCTGATCGCCAGCGTCGTCAACGCCGCGATCTGGAAGAACATCCTCGACCCGCAGGCCGGCCTGGCCGCCGCGCTGGACAAGATCGGTATCCACTGGCTGGACAACGTGTACTTCTTCGGCGACCCGAACCTGTCGCTCGGAAGTGTCATGTTCGTCGACAATTGGCACTTCTGGGGCTTCCTCGTCGTCCTCTTTCTGGCGGCCACGACGAATATCGACGGCTCGCGCTATGAGGCCGCCCGCATCGACGGGGCGAACGCGTGGCAGGAATTCTGGCACGTCACTCTCCCGGGGATCCGTCCAACACTCGTGTTCGCCCTCACCATAATTTCTCTTTGGTCGCTGCTCGCCTTCGACTATGCCTACGCACTGACCGGCGGTGGCCCGGCCGGTTCCAGCGACCTGGTTTCTCTGCTCGTCAATCGCACGGCTTTCGGAGCCAACGAAGCCGGGTACGCAGCGTTCATGGGGCTCACAATGTCCGTGCTCGGCGGGATTATCCTCGTCGTCATTGGTCTGCTCCGCCGTAGGGAGGACGAATCATGACCGCATCAAACGACACTCAATCCATTCACCTGCCGTCGCACAGTTCGACTCGACGACACGATCGTCGCTCGAAGAGTGAATTGGACGCACGCCCCGGCGGACTCAAACGTGCTCCCTTGTCGGTCATCGCACTCACCGTCCTTGCGCTTTTCGCAGTGCTGCCGGTCCTGGTGCTCTTCTTCAACGCGTTCAAGTCGGACACTGAACTCGCAACCAACCCGCTCGGACTCCCGAGCTCGTGGGACTTGTCCAACTTCGAGACCGCGTGGACGTTGGGCCGACTGGGGCAAGGCCTCGGGAATAGTGCAATCCTTGTCGTTGGTACCGTGATCGGCGTCTGGATTTGCGCCGGAATGGCCGCTTACGCGCTGGCCCGGCTTAACGTGCCCTTCAAGCGTGGCATCTCGTTCTATCTGCTGATCGTTATCTCCCTACCGGCGCAAATGTTTCTGGTGCCGCTGTTCTTCATGTGGACCAACCTCGGCCTGTATGACAACCTGTTCGGGCTCATTCTGATCTACACCGCGCTCAACACACCGTTCGCAACGTTGCTGCTGGAGACTTTCATCGTCGGTATTCCGCGAGAGCTAGACGAGGCCGCGAGGCTCGACGGCGCGAACGAATGGCAGATCGCAACGAAGGTTATGCTTCCGCTCGCACGGCCGGGTTTCCTCACCGCCGGCCTCGTCGTCGGGCTCGCAGTCTACGGCGAGCTCTTCTTCGCGGTGATCTTCATTTCGTCGCCGGACAACCTGCCGATCTCTACCGCCTTCCTGCAGTTCCAGCAAGGATTCACCCGGCTCTACGGCGTGACTGACGCGGCCGGGCTCATCATGATCATTCCCGTGATCCTGCTGTTCCTGTTGATGCAGCGGAGGTTCATCAGCGGCCTCGCATCCTCCGGAGTGAAAGGGTGACCGGCAAGGTCACGGTCGTCGGAAGCGCGAACGTCGACATCGTCACGAGAGTCGCCCGTATTCCTGCGCCGGGCGAAACCGTAACCGCCGACTCGTTGGAGGTCTATCCCGGGGGAAAGGGATTGAACCAAGCTGTAGCGGCGCGACGAGCCGGAGCAGATACACAACTCGTGGCCGCGATCGGAAACGACGCGCACGGCAAGATAATCATCGACGTGGTCGCCGGTGAGCAGATGAACCCGACCCGCCTCAGACGCGAGGAAGGCCCAACAGGCACCGCCTTCGTCACGATCGACGCGGCTGGCGAAAACAACATCGTGATCGTTCCCGGAGCCAACGGCACTCTGCGCCGCCTGGCCGAGGACGAGCGGGAGCTCATTCGCGCGTCCGGAGTCCTCGTCTGCCAGCTCGAGGTTCCGGACAGCGTCGTCGAGGACGCCGTGTCCACAGCCTGGGAGGCTGGGACGGCTGTCGTCCTAAACCCGACTCCGGTCCGGGCGGTTCCGGCGGCAATTCTCGCCGCAGTCGATGTACTGATCGTCAACGAGCACGAAGCAGAGCAACTTCATGCATCGGACCTTCCCGTTCCATGTGTGATAACAACCCTGGGAGCCGACGGTGTGAAGCTGGACATTCGCGGAGAGTCCAGTGTGCGCATCGATGCAAGGAAGACGATCTCGATCGACTCCACAGGCGCGGGCGACACATTCGTCGGCTTCTTCGCAGCCGCGATCGCGGCCGGGGCCGACTACGAGACCGCCGCCCGACGAGCGAGCGTCGCTGGCTCACTGTCCGTCGAGGAGCAAGGCGCCGTGCCTTCAATACCAACAAAACAAGCCGTCGATGACGCGTTGCGTCTGGAGAGAGTAGAGAACCAGTGAACGAGGCAACACGCAATCGGATTCGAGGCGCGGTGCTCGGCCAAGCGATCGGGGACGCACTTGGCGCTCCAACCGAGGGGATGACTCGCGCAGCCATTCGCGCAAAATATGGTCGGGTCACGGGATACGTGTCAGATGATCCAGCCGGCACGGACGACACCGAGTACGCAGCAATGACCGCACAGATCCTTCTCAAGGCTGGCCCGGACATTACCGTCAACGACGTTGCCCGAGGATGGATCGAAGCGCTGGTTGATCAAGTGACCCCATTCGACGGAGGAGGATTCTCCGAAATGGAGGCGATTCACAACCTCGCCAAAGGGTTGCTCCCGCCAGCGTCAGGTACCGACAACCACGAAATGTGGAGCGACGGCTCTGGGATGCGAGTGGCTCCGATCGGGGCGTATGCCGCGGGCAATCCGGTCGAAGCAGCTCGCCTGGCAGGAATCGACGCGCAGGTGAGTCACGCGCGCGACGGAATCTGGGCGAGCCAAGCTATCGCGGCGGCAACAGCAGCAGCGATCGTCTCGACCGATTGGCGGCACATCGTTCAGGCAGGCATCGATGTTACGCCGCCTGACTCGTGGACCAGGCGAATGATCGAGAAGGCTATCGCCATCGCCGAGGGGACCGGCACAGTTGAGGAACGACTGGACGAGCTGGAACGTCGCGTTGCGATCTTCCACTATCCATGGGCGGACGTCGCCCCGGAGGCGATCGCCTTAGCTTTCGGCGTGTTCGCGATTGCCGAAGGCGACTACTCGGAGGCCGTCCTCGGCGGAGTGAACATCGGCCGCGACGCCGACACAATCGCGGCGATGGCCGGCGCGATGGCTGGCGCTCTCAACGGGGTCGACGCGATTCCATCCGAGTGGAAGGACCGGCTCGGCCCGCTGCGCGGAAGTTGCATCGCCGCGATGGCCGGTGTCGACCTGTGGGAACTTGCAGATGAGATCGCCGATTCGGTCGACGAGCGAAAGGTACTGTCCAATGACTGAACTTGCTAACCGCGCCCATGGGGCCCTGCTCGGGCTAGCATCCGGAGACGCCTCCGGCTTTCCGTCGAGATATCACAAGATGGCCCACGCGGGCGCAAGCAGGAGTCTGCTCTGGAGCCAGGCCGTCGAAATGGATGACGCCCAGATCAACAAGTTCCCCCTTCCCTTCACGCACGCCGCTCCGTTGAGTGCAGGTGAATTCTCGGCAACGGATGACGCTGAGCAGGCCGCGCTCGGAGCCGCCGTGCTGCTACGCGCGTTCCAGAACCGCATCGACGTAGCCCGGAACGAGCCGGAGACAGGGGAGCTTTTCGCAGCATGGCTTCAGATCGTCCTTCCGCAAGCCGATGGCTACTGGGGATCTGTCGCCGATCGCTCAGCGATCCTCAACAGCATCGAAGGGCTGACACCTCCCGCGACCGGACGGGACAACCCGCACTTCTATGACGACTCCGCCGTAGCGCGCTCGCTGCCGGTCGGTCTCGCCTACGCTGGAGACCCGGAAACGGCCGCCGCCGTGGCCCGCCGTCTCGCATCGATCACGAACGACGGTGTTGGTGTGGACGCGGCCGCCGCGTTTGCAGCCGCGATCGCCCTGACGGCGGCCGGAGGCACCCTCCGGGACGCCGCAGAGCGAGCTCGAGAGGAGATCGTCAGCGACTCGTGGCTTGGACGCAAGCTCGAGCTCGCCGAGGAAATCTTCGCCGATGCCGGCTCGCTGATAGCCGCGATCCCCGCCTGGAACGACGAGGTCGCGAACCTAGAGTACAACTTCGGCAACATCGCTGCTGAGACGCTCCCGCTCGCCTTGATCATCGCGCGCGAGTCGCAGTCGTTCGCTGAAGCCCTCGGAATCGCGAACCTGGTCCCTAAGCAGGCGGACACGATGCCCGCGATGGTCGGCGCGCTCATCGGCGCCGCGTACGGCACCTCTGCAATCCCGGCGACTTGGCGCGACCGCGTCGAGACGCTTCGCGGATACACCGTCCCCTCCACGGCGGGCGTTCGTCTGCGTGCCGTCGCGGAGCAGCTGGTCAACGTTCTCGAAGTGGCTTCCTGAACTTCGGTCCCGGGGTTGTTGCCGCAATCCCGGGACCGAAGCACCAAATAAAACTGTCCGATTCGAACAACGAAGTGAGAAGAGATGCGACGTTTGAGGTTACGCACCGCACTAGCAGCCGGGGTCACCGCTGCGCTCATCGCAGCAGGAACTGTTGCAGCAAGCGCGCCGGCGGCGGCCGAATCCCATTCCATCGTTCAAACGAACAAGCCGACGCAAGTTAGCACCGACTTCCAGAACCTTAACGGGTTCATGTGGTTCTACAACACCTATTTCGGCTACAAATACAGCGACATCACCAAGGATCTCGACCATCTGAAGGCGAGCGGGATCCGGGTACTCGGGTTCTTCAGCCCCTACAACGGCGACAAGACATTGTGCGCGGGGTGCGACCCCCTCGACTACTACTCGGTATCCCCACAGAACGGGACCATCGAGGACTGGAAGACCCTCGTCAGCCAGGCGCACAAGCGCGGCATGAAAGTGGTCTCCTACTTCGTGAACATCTACATGGATGCGAACTCACCGTTCTTTGCGAAGGCTCAGCAGGAGTACGCCGCGGGTGACCGCACATCCCGGGAGGTGAGCTCGGTCACGTGGACCACGAATCCGAGTGATCCGCTGCCGTCACTTCGGATGGGGCCGCCATGGGCGAGCAGCTGGGAGTGGAGCCCGATCGCGGGCGCTTACTACTGGAAGCTCTGGTTCGGCCCCGGATTCAACTGGGACCAGAGTACGAGCGTCGCCGAGGTGAAACGCTTCGAGGAGTTCTGGCTCGACACCGGCATCGACGGATTCATGTGGGACGTGGGTCGTTTCGACTCGCGCTTCCAGGAGGCAGCGGTCACCCTGCCAAAGGCATACACCACCAACGACAAGTGGCTGACGTTCGAAACCACGGGTGCACCGAGCGCCCAGACTGCACACGCCTTCGGTCTGAACTCGTGGTTCAACTACAGTGACCAGGGCAACTGGACAAACGACTACACGCGCCTCGTCAACGGTCAGATCGACGTCAACGGGCTCGAAGCCGAGCTGAAGAACTCCGACTACGCCCGCTCGGTCGGGGCGACCACGCACGCGTGGACGATCGCAGCGGACGACGACGCCAACCTTGCCAACCACGACTATCCAAGCTATCCGAACGATGAAGTCCAGCGTGTCCAGGAGGCGGCGCTACTGGCCGGGTCCGGAATCCTCTACGGTTCGCCAATGTACGACCAATACATTCGTTGGTCACCGACGTTGCGGGCGAACTGGGATCGGGTGCTGAGCACGGTCAACGACAACAAGGCGCTACTGCCAGCAGCAAGTCGTGACCGCGTGCCGGCCGGGCCGGACGCAAATGTCTTCGCCGAGCGCCGCACCAGCGAGGACGGCAAGCAGACCGCTCTGCTCGTGTACAACTTCAACCCAACACCTACGACGGTGACGGTCGACCTCTCGAACACCGGAATCGACCTGAACCAGCAGCCGAAGGATCTCTACAACGGCGGCAAGGGCACGAAGATCAACGGCGCGGGCTACGCGGTCAGCCTGCCCGGCTACGGCTTCACCATGCTGGAGGTGAAGACCAAGTAACAAGCACGCGGGCAACGCGGCGAGTCAAGGGAGCCCTCTTGCCGCGTTGCTCGCGTATCACAGGAAGTGCTAAGTCGACCACCGTCAAGGTTGACGCGGGCTGTCGCTCAGCTTTGACGGTTCGGTCCGCACGACAAGGATCCGGTCCTTAGATTGCGGATCACTTAAGGCCCGCAGCCGGAAGGTTCCCCCCAAACCTTCCGGCTGTGGCAACCTCCGAATAGGCCCCGCGCACACACGACGGTGGCGATTCTTAGTCCGCAGGTCACCCTACCAATGAAGCGACGTGCGGCGGTGTTCTGACACCTTCGACGTGCGAGCTGGCCGGGTCTGCGTCCACTGCCAACATCCTGTTCCTGGGATCGACGTGGACCACCGTGGGGTGGAAATCTCTGAGCTCTTCCCCGCTTAGCTGCGCGTAGGAGATGATGATCACCAGGTCGCCGATGTGTGCGAGGTGGGCGGCGGCACCGTTTACGCCGATGACGCCTGAACCTCGTTCGCCGGCGATGAGGTAGGTCTCGAAACGGTTTCCGTTAGCGATGTTGACGACGCTGACTTGCTCGCCTGGCAGAAGGTCAGCGGCGTCCATCAGATCGAGATCGACCGTCAGTGAACCGACGTAATGCAGCGACGAGTCCGTCACCGTTGCGCGATGGATCTTTGACTTGAACATCGTCCGGATCATTGAGGTCGCTCCTCGCAACAGAATGGTGCGCTGTTGCGCCACAACTAAGAATATGCCGCTCAAATCGCGCGTGCCGTCGCGAATTCGACCCGGTGGGAGGTCACCCGCGGGAGAGCATTTCGCGGCGAACCATGGGCCGAGACACAGCCAGCGATCCCCAGCCCGATCGCCTGCTCGCTGCACCCGCGCTGCATCTCCGTCACCAGATCTCAATCCCTACGAGGCGTTTGGACTGCTTGACCACATCCGACAGCCCTCGGGACCCTACTGTCACCAGCCGATCTCATGCCAGATATGTCGACTCGGTGCGGTCGGAGATCGGCTGCAACCGTGGCGCGCGTTAGCCCGTTGCGAGCTCGCGCTGAACCCTTCGTCAGAATCGTTCGATGGGAAGGATTCCGCATCACTGACTGTGGAGCCGCCGAAGCGGCGCTGCCTTGGTTGCTTTTGTGTGTCTTTCCGACGGCCGATCGTAGCTCGTTCCCGGTTCTCCGTGCCGGGCTTTCGCGGCATATCCTCCCTCCGCTGTGCTCCGGTCCGGTATTCCACGGTCCCGGCACTACGCCCCTCCCACTCGCTCTCGATCTCTTCGCCGGAAAGGCAAACAAAAACAGGCGACAGGGGAGTGAGACGGATGCGGGTATTCATCATCGACACCAGCAACATGGGTCCAGAACTGCAGGGCGGAATGATCGGGGTGGTCGGGTCGGCCGTGCCGACGGCGGATGAGAAGCGCGACTGCGTGGAGACCGTCAGCCGATATGCGAACGATGGGTGGGCGGTTGCTGCAGACCCGTTCACGCCGATTGGGAGGCTGGCCGCTTTGACGGCAGAGACGGCGTGCGTGCCGTTTCTCGCACTCGACCGTGCCGTACGGTGTGGCGGAACTCCAATTACGGTTGCGCCAGCAGGGCCGGGTCGGCCGTCGCTCGGCTGATTGAACCAGCCGTATCGGGACAGTGCGGGTCCGGCCGTCCCTGGCCGGACCCGCATTGGCCACCTACTCGTTTGCGTCGTCGACCGGTGCTGCCGGCTGATCGTCGCTGTCATCCACCTGCGCTGCACTTGCCTGAGATGCGGTGACGATTTGCTCGACCTCGCTGAGGGAGTATCCCCACGCAGCCAGCTGGGCGAGGTAGGCCGCGTCGGTGCGGTTGGGGTACCGCCAGGACTGTTTGCTGGTAACGCTTTCGCAGGCTCCGAGCACAATCGCAAGCGAGACCTGCTGGGCTTTCGCCGGGGTGTGCTCGACAGAGCCCGCGAGCTTGTCCGGTTCGGCGTAGCCGGGCTGTTCGATGCCGAGAAGCACGTGGGCGAGCGGGTTGCCGTCCCGGGTCGCGGCGCTGACTGCTTGCCGGTGAATGGTCAGCCCGTTCGCGATCACCACGGCGACATCCTTCGGGAGGGTCTTGCGGGAGAGCAGAGTGGCCACCCATTCCCGGCGTACGGTTTCGGCGGAAGCCCACGCCTTGTTGTTGGCGATCAGGGTGCGCCGTTCAGCCTTCTGCTCATCGCTCATCGGCCCGCTAGTGTTTCCGCCCGCGTCGTAGCGGTGGTACCCGGCGGCTTTCGGGTCGGAAACGAAGTAAGTGATGTGGGCGTCGCCGTCTGCGTAAACCCGAACCCGGGCGGCCCGCCCTTCCATGTTCTCAATGTGCTCGACAGTGACGCGTTCGCCCTCGGCGGTAAGCAGGTCGCTGATGCAGCTGTATCCGGTGTCGTAGTAGCCGGGATCGTTCTCGAGCACTGTGTATCCGCGTCCGGTCAGGTCGGCTTCGGTGGCCGACTTGATCTGGAGCCGCACTTTTTCGTCGCGTGCGCGTTGTGCGGCGTGGGTGAATTGGGCGGGGTCGTGGGTGGCGACTTCGATCAGATCCCTCTTGATGTCGTCGTTGTCCTCGAACTCGATCAGCACGGCCGCCTGATCCAAGGTCAGCGCGTGTTCGTGGATCGCGGTTGCGGCGCTGCTGTTCTCCGCAACCGCGAGGGCGGTTTTGATCTCGCGGGGTTTCGTTGCGGTGCGCCGGGCAATGGCGGTGACGCTGAGCCCTTCGAACACGAGCTGCTGAAAGGCGGTCGCGCGGTCGCCGTCGGTGAGGGCTTCGCGTTGGTCGTTCTCCACCAGCTGCTGCACAATCCGCTCTGTAGCTACGTCGTCGGCATCGACGATATAGACGGGGATGCTGGACAGTTCGGCTTCGCGGGCGGCCAGGGTGCGGCGCTGTCCGGCCCGAACGACGATGCTGCCGTCGCTGTCCCGCCTGGCGAGGACTGGGGTGAGGACTCCGTTCTCGCGGACGCTCTGTACGAACGCGGGAGTGAGGGGGGTACTGGGGCGCACGTTGGTTTCGATGACAAGGCTGGCCGGGTCGAGGTGCTCAGTGGTTCCGGTCACGGTGGTGTCGCTCATGGTCTTTCTCCGTTCAACTGTTCTTGTTCGCCTGTCTGGCAAGAGGATCGATGGTGAGCGGGAGCGGGCGGAGTGCCGGGACCGTGGAATACCGGAGCGCAGCGAGGATATGCCGCGAAAGCCCGGAACGCAGCCGTGGTAGCGAACTACGATCAGCTGGCCAGGCAGACGAACAATCCCAAAAGGGCGCGCCGCTCGCGGCTCCAATGGAGTCAGCGGCGTTGGAGGGCGCCGCTGACCTTCATCACTCGACCGGTTCGAGTCCCAGGATTCCGGTGATGGTGTGAACGGTGCGCAGTACGCGGGTGGCTGTGGATGCGATGAGGGTGCTGTCGGCGTTGGCCCATCCGGCGATATAGCCGATGCTGTAGTCGCTGGTGTCAAATCCGGTGAGGCCTGCGACGACGTAGGCGACGGATTCGGCTTCGGTTTCGGCAAGTCCGCGATGGTGGCTGTAGTCGGCGAGGTTCTCCGTATGCCCCAACAGGATGTGTGCCGTTTCGTGGATCAGTGTCTTCGCGGCTTGCTGCGCGGAGAGAGCCGCGTTCAGGACGACCTGTCGCCGGGCGGCGTCGGAATATCCGTGGAGCTCGCCGGAGAGTGGCCGCCGCTCGACCGTCCATCTTTCGCTCGTCAGGTGGGTGGTGAGATGGTTGACGATTCCGAAGTCGTCGGTGCCAGTCAGCTGCCGTGCAAGCAGAGGAGGCTCTCCTGTGTCTTCGGTGGGGTCCGTTTGCGAGATGTCGAAGACGGTCAGGATGGGATAGCGCGCGGCTCCGTTTCTCATCCGCTGGGCGGTCTCGCTTGGCTTCGTGTCGTCAGTCTCGTCTGGGTCTGTGGTTTTCGCGATTCGGTATCCGAAGATGTGGATGCCGTGTTCTCCGGCGCGGACTTGGCGGCCCTTGGCTTGCCAGGCTCGATATCCGGCTACTGCGGTCGCGTCGGGTCGTTGCGTCAGGATCAGCAGCACATTGTTCAGGCTGTATTGGTGGAATGAGGCGGTAAACCGAAGGAATTGCTGCCAGCGTTCCGACCGGCGGAGGGCTTCGACTTGCTCGACGATGCTCGCGTGCAGGGCTTCGGCTCGACTGTTTTGGCCGTCAGTGGTGGTTGTGGGTGTGGTGGTCATGATTTCGTCTCCTATGTGGACAACTGTTTTTTGTGCCGTCCGGCAAGGAGCGTCGAAGGTGAGCGGGAGCGCCGGGAGTGCCAGATGATCTCGGGCGAAATAAGCCCGACAGGGCGCGTCCGAGATCATCTGGAACGGCGAGGCGCGGTAGCGAATTACGATGACCCGTTCGGACAGGTCACATACATCCGGACAGGAACAGGCCGCATTGCGGCTCAGTTCAGGCGGGCTGGGCAAGATGCCAACGCCTATATGACGTGGGCTGTACCGAGCTCTGCCCAATGGGTGGTGGCGCGCGGCGAAAGTATCTCGCGCCGCATCTCGAACCCTGGTCCCGGCTGCAAGTCGGCTATCCCTCTCGGCACCGGTGACCTCCGGATATTCGATCGGACGTCCGGCGTCAACCTCGTGGATGCGGTCGATGCGAGCTGCGCCGTGGCGGGAGTGTGGTCGCCGGTCGAGATCAACGGTCTACATGGACGGCGGACTGCGGCTCGGGGCGAAAGGCGGATCTCGCCGCCGGAGCCGATCACGTCCTGATCCTCGCGCCAGGTACCCGGGGCAGGACTGGCGACCGCCGACGGTTGCCCAGCGTAGTCGCGAGGCGCTTCTAGTACGGATCGACGCTTGCGTCGAAGATGCGGTCGAGTTGGGCGTCGGGTTCTGCGAGGGTGAGGACGATGTCGCCGGCTTGAAGTCGGGTGCTGCCGCGGACTTGGAGGAGCCGTCCCTCGCGGTTGATCATGCTTACCCAACCGTCATCGCCGAGGTTGAGGTCCTCGATGGTGGATCCGTCGGCGGGTGAGCCGCGGGCGACCGTGTGGTGATGGAGCCCTTCAGGTTCTTCGTTGAATCGCAGTCCGCTCGCCCACGGCTCTGGCTCGACCACCCACATAGGAACCCGAAACAGCCGGGCCATAAGCGGAATGAACCCGCCTTGGAAGACGACCGAGACGACGACGACGATGAAGATCAGTGCGTAGATGGTGGTGGCGCGGGCAGCACCAGCGGTGAGGATGAAGATTCCGAGCAGGATCGGGACCGCCCCTTTGAGCCCGGCCCAGAGCACGAAGGCTCGTTCTCCCCACCGCAGGCGTATCGGTAGCAGCAGCACCCCCACGAAGACCGGGCGGATGACGAAGATGAGAAGTGCCGAGATACCCAGTCCGGTCCAGAGGATGGCAGGGTTGAACACGTCGTCGAGGGAGACGCTGAGGCCGAGGACGACGAAAACGATGATCTCGGCAAGGCTCGCGATCCCGCCACTGAAACGCTCGATCTCGCGTTTGTATGGCGCGCGGCCGTCGCCGCTGACGATGCCGGCAAGGAATACTGCGAGGAAGCCGGAGCCGTGCAGGATGGTCGCCACCGCGTAGATCAGGGCGGCGCACGCTATCGCACGCACCGAGTAGAGGGCCCCGTTCGGAAGCGCCACCCGCCGGGTCAGCTTCATCAGACCCCACCCGCCGGCGAAGCCGACGACCGCGCCGACCACCATCTGCAGCGCGAACTGGCCTACGGCGCCGAGTACCGCATCCACCCCGGTGCCCGTCGCCGCCAGGAAGCTGACCATCAGCGCGATGCCCACGGGATCGTTTGCGCCGGACTCTCCCTCGAGGATCGTTCCTGTACGACCCGTGATCTCACGCTTACCCAGAATCGAGAAGACGACCGCAGGATCGGTCGGCGACAGCGCGGTTCCGATGAGCAGCGCGGTCTGCCATGCGAAACCGAAGAGGAAATGCGACGCGACAGCGACCCCTGCTGCGGTGAGGGCCGTGCCGACGATTCCGAGCACGGTGATCGCACCGGCCGCGGACCGGAACCGACGCCAGCCGATGTGCATCCCGCCATCGAAGAGGATGAAGATCAAGGCGACCGTGACGATCCGTTCGTCGACCTGAGCGGGCACGGCGCCGAGGATGGGGAACACGGCTGCTGCCGCGGCCGCCGCAGCCAGGAACAGGGCCGGTGCCGGCACGCGGATCCACGCGCTCAGGCGATTCGAGAGCACGGCGACGATCACGGTCGCGGCGACCACGAGGATCACCAAACTGAACGGCTCGATGTCGATCACGGCGCCGCCCGAGGCCCACTACGGAAACCCGCCATACCGACCTCCTCGTCAAGGCGCGTCAACCCAATTGCCGACCAGACTTCCCGGCGCACCTCGTGGACTCGATATACGGCATCCCGATGACCCAACCCTACAACCCTGTCTCCGACTCATAACGGGAGGGTCGAGTCGCCGGAACGGCGCGTCGAGCGGGAGGTCACAACCACTTCCAGGCGAACGGTTCGTCACCATTGCAGCATGATTTCCGCCAAGCGACTCCAGACCACCTATCAGAGGTGTGCGAACCGCTTTCAAGCAAACGGAGGCGCCGCGGGTGGCACTGACCCGCAGTTTTCTATGCTCGGTCGCCGCCTTGCCGACGAGACGGTCAGACAGTGCCGTGCTGCTGCCCGGTGATCGCCTGTGTTGCGCGCCGTCGCTGGTTCACACGCTGCACAATCAGGGTCGCCACCCCGCCGAGTGTGATCGCGGCGAGGTTGATGGCCAACTGGATGAGCGCACCAACGGACTGCTCGGTGGCCCCGTAGGCGAGGGCGACGGCGGCGTTCGCGGCGGCCGGAATCGTCGTCACCGAGATCAGCACCCCGATGAGTGCGCCCGATTTCGCGGTTGACAGAGAGAGTAAGCCGGCGATGCCGGCGAGGAAACCGACCACCCAGCTGAGCACGTTCGGTCTCCAGATGAAATCAGTCAGAGGCCGGGAGTGGAGCAGGTCGGCGGGTGACATCAGGTGGAGAACGGTGAGCAGCAAGGTGAACAGGATGGTGATCGCGATAGCGACGGCGAACCCGACGGCGAGTGCGAGGACGGATTGAGCGATCATCCGTCGTCGCCACCGCACGAGGCCCACAGAGAGCGCAGCAAGCGGGCCGAAGTCTGGGCCGACGACCATCGCGCCGACGATGAGGATGGGTTCGTCGAAGACCACACCGATCGCAGCGATCATCGTGGCGACGGACATGAACGTCAGGAAGGTGGGGGAGAGACTGGTCTCCTCATGAGTGCGCTGCTCGATCTCCTGCCACACCACCGCGTCGGCGGCGTGCCCGGGGGCGGCGCGGCTTGCGCGCTTCGCCGCATCCGAGATCTCGATGCCGATGTCGTCGACTGAGATTGAGCCCTCGTGCTGCACGCCGAGTTGCTGAAGCTGGTCGAGCAGGATGCTCGACCCTTCGCGGGCGACATCGCAGAGCACCAGGTCGCCGACAGGTCGGGTAGCGGCCTTCGGGACGCGAACGATGTTTGTCGTCGCCACGTTGTCCTGGAGGGTCGTTAGCACCTGGTCGACGAGGTTGGCGGGGGCGATGATTCGCAGATGCTGCACGTGGCCAGTGTCACCGCAATCGAGCCGCGCGTCTGGCGATCGGGGGCGTGTCGGTGAACGCGGCCTGTCAGGGCGGCCTCTTCCCGCCCGACACTCCGGACGGGCGCGATGCACTGTGGCGCATGAAAAGGCCCGCGCTCGACGGGCCAGAAATCATGCGGCACCTGTTGGCAGAGTCAGTCCGCCCAAAGTGGTAGTTCATACGCCCCGCTCAATCAGAGATGAGCAGTCCGTCTAAAGCGTGTGATGTCTCAGCGGGCGATCTAGGCGGTGTTGCTAAACCCTGTTTGGACCCAGTGGAGGGCTGCGGCGAGGCATAGGGCGGAGTGGTAGTTGCGGGCGGTCTTCTCGGATCGCATCGCGATGCCGCGCCACTGCTTGAGCTTGGTGAAACAGCGTTCGACGACGTTGCGACCGCGGTAGCGCTGTCGTTGTTCGGGGCCGAAGTCGATGGGCCGCCCAGGGCGTTTGCGACGGTGGGCGATCTGGTCGGCGCGTTCGGGGATTGTCGCAGCGATGCCGTGCTCGCGTAGCCTGGCCCGGTTCGCCCTGGATGGGTAGCCCTTGTCGGCGAGGACCCGGTCGGGCCGTGTGCGCGGCCTGCCGATGACGCCGGGACGCGGATCTGGGAGAGGGTCTCGGCCAGCATCGACCTATCGGCGACCTGCCCACCCGTGATGACGAGCGCCAACGCTCGCCCGTTGCGGTCGCAAACCAAGTGCGTCTTGCTCGTCGGGCCGCCTCGGGAGTGGCCGATCGCGTGATCAGGAGGTTCGAGGCCGAATTTCTTGTAGTTCGCTCGAGCCCCCTTGGTGCGCGGAAGGGTCGCGCCGTGTTGGTGGACGCGAACGATCGTCGAGTCGATCGAGATCACCCAGTCCAGGTCCTCGTTCGCCAGCGCGAGGGACTGGGCGTGCTCGAGCAGATCCGCCCACACTCCGGCCTTGGACCATCGGTCGAAGTTCTTGTAGACGGTGTTCCAGTTCCTGAACCGTTCGGGCGTATCCCGCCACGGCGCGCCCGTCCGATAATGCCAGGCGGTTGCTTCCACGACCATGCGTCGATCCGGCGGCGGGCGCCCCGCCGCCGCCACGGCCGGGAACACCGGGCTGATCACGGCCCCCACCTCCTCGGAAATCACATCGCGAGACACGCCTTCCAGAGTCGCCGACGAACACTCGGATGGGTTGGGGACACCTCCTAGTAACGTAGGCAGCATGGCCGAAGGACGCGGGTTAGGCGGAAGTCGTCTAGGTGGCTTCGTCCGGGCTCTTCGGGCACTGTCTCACAAGGTGGCAGCTCTTGAGGGTCTTGCTGCTGCGCTGCTGATGACGGCGTCGATATATCTGATCGAACGCCAGCCGGGCGTGGGCACAGCCCGTCCTGATCTCAGTTGGTACGGCGATCCACGCAATCGCGCCCTGGTGGAAATTGGGCTGGACTTCGGCGTGGTCGGCATGATCGGGTTCTTGTGGTTCATGGCGGTGATTCGCCGACGGCTCGCTGAGCGCGAAGACCAGTTCTATGCGACCGTCTTTCTCGGAAGTGGCATCATGTTCGCGATCCTGGCGACGACTGCCGCGGTGTGCGCGGCCGCTCCGACTTTGGTCGTTCACTTTGGCGGTGAGGAGAGCCTCAGCGATTCGACTATTGCGCTCGCGCACGGCCTCTGGTTCGGGCTCTGGGGGATCGGTGCGTCCAGGTTCGCCGGCTTCTTCATGTCCGCGACGTCGACCCTCGGCCTGCGCTTCGGGGCACTTCCGACCTGGCTCGGCCGTATCGGATACGTGCTTGGTCTGTTGCTCGTCATCACTGGCGCGTTTGCGGGTCCACTTGACTTTCTCTTTCCAGCCTGGCTCGCATTGGTAAGCATCACGCTGCTCTTCAGCAGTCGGGACAGATCCGCCCATCCGCACAGCTGAGGCACGCATAACTGCCGATCTGTAATCACAAAACGCGGTCCGCAATGTCGAGTTGAGCTCAATCAGTGGCGCGGCACCGCGATGCGATCCGACAAGACCGCCCGCAACTACCACGCCGCCCTATGCCTCGCCGCAGCCCTCCTTGGTGCAAACAGGGTTTAGCAACACGGCCTAGTTCTTGCCCACATTTTGCCCACACTTTGGATGGAGTGTGTGTTATCACGGTGATCACAATGCTTCGAGGATCCGCGGAATTCCGCGGAATCTCTGTACAACTTAGCGGCCGACGAGGGCCGAACTAGAGCACACGGCTCATAATCGTGGTGTCGCGGGTTCAAGTCCCGCCCCCGCTACGAAAGGCCCCGAGATCTCGCCATCTCGAGGTCTTTTTCTATGCCCACAGGTCGGTCGTTCCGGGACGAATTGCTGAGCGCCAGCGTCCCGGCGATTACTGGGGCGCAGCCTGTGCGAGACAGTCGTAGAGGGTGTCTGCAGGCGGCCCAGTCTGCCCGGTCGTGGCCCGGCTCCAGTATTCCTGGGGTGGGATCATTCGGCAGCTTGATTTCACCCAATCCTGGATCGCCCAAAGGTTCGGTGTGCTGGTTCCCGTTTTCGAAGTGGGCCGCGTGATCAGGACGAATCGCAGCTCATGAGTGTCCACCAGGTGTGTGAGGGCGGCGAGTGTGGGGGAGGGGACCCGCGACGTGAATCCGCCCATCGGGAGTACCCGAACGGCTCCGTTCATGATCAAGGGGGCCGCGCTTCGCCACGTGTCCGTTGCGAGCGCGAAGGCGCCGCCTTGTGCGCGATCCTCGGCGTAGTCGTAGATCCGCTTCTCTGTGGCAGCGGTGGTGGGGATGAGGCGGTTGGAGTCGAGTCCGATTCCGTAGACGTCGTGCCGGACGAGTTTTCGTGCCGCGATCGCGGCAACCGGGGGGCCGCCGTAGGCATCGTTCGCCGTTCCGGAGTACGCCGGGATCACAGTCGATCCGCTCCAGGTGAGCGGGCCGATCAGGCCGGCCACCGCGACGGTCACGATGGCCGCCCAACCGAAACGCCTGTTCTTCAGAATGCCGAGACTGCGCGCAAGCAGTCCGAGGCTACCGAGCGCGCCGAGGATCACGACGGAAGGCAGGAGCCAGGGTGCGAGGTCCGGAAAGTTGCTGATGACGACGACTGACCAGATGCTCTGGACGGCGGCCGTGACCGGCAATGCGAAACGTAGCGGACCTCGTGTGAGGTTCGCGGTGCGCCCCAAGAGGACGATGCCGATCGCCGTCAGCGCACTGAGAGGGAAGCTGAGCGCTGCGAGGTAGGCGGTATGCGGCAGGCTCATGACGCTCAGCACAGCACCGACGGTGAGGAGAAGGGCCGTCGAGAGGATGAGACCTGTTCGCAGGCCGCGGTCGGCTACGAGAGTTCCGCTCCTTCGCACGGCCATGAAGCCGAGCACAATCCCTGCCGCCGCCAACGGAAAGAGCCAGCCGATCTGTGTCGCGTACTGCGGGAGGAAGAACTTCAGGGGTGTGTGCGCGAGTGGGCCATCGACGATTCCCACGATGGCAGCGTTGCCGGTTACGTGCGCGAGGGGATCCGAGCCGAGGGCGCCGGGAAAGACGTTACGGAAGAAGCGGTCGATGCCGTTGTAACCGATGGCGCCTGAGAACACATTGTTGTTGGTCGTGCCGTCGATGTACGGGCGCTGGGATACCGGGACGATGGCCATCGTCCCCATCCAAGCGAACGATGTGGCAACGGCGACGGCGACGAATCCGAGGACCGCGCGAACCTTCTGTGCAAGCGGCCGAGCGTTCAGAGCGAGATACACCGCCGCCAGCGCTGGGATGGCGAGCCACGCCTGGGCCATCTTCACCTGGAATCCGACTCCGATGATCAGTCCGGCGAGGAGCAGGAAGCGCCGCTTGTCCGTTTCGACGCTCCGCTGCCAGGCTGCAATCGCCAGAACCGTGAGCATCGTCAGCATTGCGTCCTCCATGCTGTGGGAGAACATCGAGACGAGCAGGGGCGTCGCCACCATGAGCCCGGCCGCGATCAGGCCACCCGCTCGTCCGAGCCATCGCTTGACGACGTAATAGGTGGCCGCGATGGTCACCAGCCCCTCGATCACTTCGGGCAGAGCAAGCGACCATGGGCTGAATCCGAAGACTCTCGCGGAAAGCGCCTGAGGGACGAGAAAGCCGGCCAGCTTGTCCAGAGTGATCGTCGACTGGGGGTCGAACGCTCCGAAGAAGAATGCCTTCCAGCTCTCGGACATGCTCTTGGCAGCCGTGGCGTAGTAGTCCGAGTATCCGCTCGAGGGGAGATTCCAGCCGTAAAGCACAGTCGCGACGGCGAGGAGGGCGATGAGTGGCCAGGCCGAGCGCAAGGACCGTAGTACTACCTTGCGCACACCGTGGCTTTCAGCACTCGAACGGCAGACGTTTGCAATGTCATAGGCAAATTTACGGAACTCCTCAGTTTCGGATGTTCGAATTCGAAACAGCAGTCAACCATCGCGTGTCGACTTCCCGCTGGGTAATGCTGCCGAAGTTCATGTAACCGTTCAGGTTTCGAAAGAAGGGTGCCACTATGTGCTCGACCGTTGCTGAGCCCACAACCGTTCAGGCCGCGGGCCCGGTCAGCCCGCCTGTCGAAGCCAGATCGTGCGCCGTCCCGCTCAGCCGACGCGTTTCAGCGCCCCGGTTGCTCTCGGTTCCCCGCCACCCCGATGTGACGGTGTGGCGCGCTGCGACCGAGTCCGACATCGGCGCGATCTGGGAACTCCGTCAGGCCATGGGAGAGGCCGATCATCCGAACTACCGAACCGCTCGCGAATCGATCGAGGCCGACTTCGCGCTGCCGGGGTTCGAGCCGGAGCGCGATTCCATGATCGGTTTCGACTCCACCGGTCGAGCTGTCGCTGCAGGAATGGTGATCTTCCCGTCGCGGCATCAGACGCTGGTGCGGTCGCTGCCGATCGGCGGCGTGCATCCGGATTTCCGGGGCCGCGGGATCGGCCGGGCCCTGTTCAACTGGCAGGTCGGTCGCGCGCGCCAGCAGCTGGCTTCGTCGTCGCGAGACCTTCCCGGCTGGATCCTCGCCTTTGCGGATGAACGCGCACCGCAGGATGCGCGGCTCTTCGAACGGGGAGGGTTGCGACTCGCCCGCCATTTCCTCAGCATGGAACGAACGCTTTCCGACCCGATCGAATCGCCACCAGCCCCGAGGCGTGTCCGAATCGTTCCATACGTCACGTCGATGTCCGATGCGGTACACCGTGCCCGTGACGAGGTCTTCATCGACCATTGGGGAAGCCAGCCGATGACCGATCAGCGTTGGCGTGCGTTGGTGGGTTCGAGGCGCTTCGCCGGGGAGTTGTCATTCGTCGCCCTCGCTCAAGGCTGTGGCGGAGGCGAGTGCGTGGTCGGCTTCGTCCTGTCGAGCACGGACCCGAGCATCTGGCCTACTCAGGGGTTCAGCAGCAGCCGAGTCGACCAGATCGGGGTACGCGCCGCCTGGCGCGGGCGAGGGATCGCCCATTCCCTGCTGGCCACTCAGCTTCGCATGAGCCAGGCGCGCGGGTTCGACCGGGTCACCCTGACCACGGATGGAGGCTCCGAGGCGCGCCCTCTCACGCTTCACAGTTCCGCCGGCTTCCGCACCACCGGAAGCAAGAAGGCGTTCGTGCTGGCGCTCTGAGCGACCTCGGTTGCGAGTCCACGCCGGTGGACTCCAGTCAGGGTCGGCCTTCCTCGCTGTACGCGGTCTCCCCGTCGTCGTCCTTCCGGTCCTCGAAGTTGCTGTCGAGGTCCCTTACCAAGTCGGTGAGGACGCCGTGCTCCTGGTCGTCCTCGTCGGGGAGCGCCCCGGCGTCGTCCCCGTCAAGACCGGGCGCCTTGTCGTTCGTCTGATCGAATTCGCCGATCGGTTCATCCTTGCGCTCTTCATTCATCACATGCCCTCCAACTTCCTCGTTACGCTCACTGTCTCGGGAGCGGTTTCTCGTGGATCACTCATCGCGTGCCTCGGCCTGCGTTCGTATCTTTGATCACGATGACGGCATCCCGCCGTGTCGTCGGTCATGGAGCCACTAGTACGCCGCTGGGGCTGAACGGAAACCCCCTTGACAGGGAATCAGTTCGTGGACCGCTCCACGATCGTGATCGCGTCAGCCCGCTCGGTGATCGCCCAGGATGCGAGGAGTCGGAGGCGTTCATCTGAGGGGCTTCCAGGGACCGCCGGGTAGATGGTGATGCCGAGGCCTTGGTCGTCTTCGAGGTCGAGGGATTGATACGTGAGTTCGAGGAATCCGACGACGGGGTGATTGAAGGTTTTGGTGCCCGCGTAGTGACGGCGGACATCGTGCGCGGCCCAGCGTGTACGAAACTCCTCACTGCGCACCGAGACTTCGCCGACGAGGTCGGAGATGCGCTTGTCATCCGGATACCGGCTCGCGTCTCTGCGGAGGATGGCGACGTTGATGTTCGCCGCGCGCTCCCAGTCGGGATAGAAGTCGTGCGCGCGGGGATCGAGGAAGATGAACCGGGTGTGGTTCGCGGGGCGCGCCGGGTCGCGATACATCTCGGAGTAGAGCGCGTATCCGAGGGCGTTGGCGGCGACGATGTCCATCTGCTTGTTGCCGATGATCGCCGGAGCGGCGGTTATGGAGTCGAGGAGGTACTGCAGTGTCGGGCGCACGGCAGCTGTGCGATCGGCCCCGTGACGCTGGAGGCGTCCGTCATTGGCGATCCGGGCGAGGTCGTGGAGGTGGTCTTGTTCGGCCCGGTCGAGGCGAAGTGCGCGCGCGATCGCATCGAGTACCGCATCCGAGACTCCGGAGAGGTTCCCGCGCTCGACCCGGGTGTAGTAGTCGATGCTCACCCCGGCGAGCCGCGCCACTTCCTCGCGGCGCAGACCCGGCACCCGGCGGCGGCCCCCGAAAGGTTCGATGCCGGCCTGCTGCGGGGTCAGTCGTGCCCGCCGAGTGGCGAGGAACTCGCGCACTTCAGCTCGGTTGTCCATGCTGCAACGCTACGACGGGTTGCCTCCGTGAGAGGGTTTCTGTTGGAACCCGTTTAGGCAGAGCCCTCGCTAGCTGTCCGCCGTACCGAGATGGTTGATCCACAGCAGTCACACGTTGGAGGAGCTTCATGCGAGCAACAGTCCTGTACGGCCCGCGCGATGTGCGCGTCGAGGATCGGGCGAAACCGAACATCCAGAAGCCGACGGATGCGATCATCCGGCTCGCTGCGGCCTGCGTCTGCGGATCCGATTTGTGGCCGTATCGCGGCACGGATGTGGTCACCCAGCCGACTCCGATGGGTCACGAATACGTCGGAGGCGTCGATGAGATCGGCTCTGAGGTCACGGAACTCAAGGTCGGTGATTTCGTGGTCGGCTCCTTCTTCGCGTCAGACAACACCTGCGAGATCTGCCAAGCCGGATACCAGACCAGCTGCATCCACCGCGAAGGAGTGAGCGGAGCACAGTCCGAGTTCATGCGTGTCCCGCTCGCCGACGGCACGCTCGTCGCAACACCGGCAATGCCTGAGGCCGACAAGATTCCGTCGCTGCTGGCGGCGTCGGATGTACTGGGAACCGGATGGTTCGGCGCCGTCGCCGCGGAGGTCGGCCCTGGCAAGACAGTCGCAGTCGTCGGCGACGGGGCCGTCGGGCTCCTCGCGGTGCTGGCGGCACAGCAGCTGGGCGCAGAACGGATCATCGCGATGAGCCGGCACAAGGACCGGCAGCGACTGGCCACGGAGTTCGGCGCGACCGACATCGTCGTCGAACGTGGTGATGAGGGCGTCGCGAAAATCAAGGAACTCACCGGAGGACTCGGCGCGCACTCGGTTATCGAGGCTGTCGGAACTCAGGAATCGATGATGCAGGCGATCCGGGCGACACGACCTGGCGGACATGTCGGGTATGTGGGCGTGGCACACGACGTGAGCCTCGACGGGCTGGAGTTGTTCTTCTCTCACGTCCACCTTCACGGTGGGCCGGCACCGGTGCGTGACTACCTCCCGCGGCTGATCGACCTGATCCTGCGCGGCGAGATCAACCCGGGCAAGGTATTCGACCTCGAGTTGCCACTCGACGAGGCGGCCGAGGCGTACCGCGTGATGGATGAACGCCGCGCGATCAAAGTGCTGTTACGCCCGTGAGTGACCGAAGGAATCTGATGACTTACACCGAACGCACTGTCGCGACCCACGCGAGCGGGCGAGCTCCAACCGCGGAGGTCAGGTCAAAGCCCGGACTCCCCTTGGTCATCGTGCTGGGGATGCTCACGGTGTTCGGGCCGATCTCGATGGACCTCTACCTTCCGGTGCTCCCCGCTCTCGGGCGAGACCTCGCCGCCTCAACGTCGGCCACACAACTCACTGTGACCACGTGCCTACTCGGCCTTGCATTCGGACAATTGATCGCCGGGCCGCTGTCGGACCGGTTCGGGCGTCGACGGCCGCTTCTGATCGGCGTAGCAGCCTACATCGCTGCATCCGTCCTCTGTGCGGTCAGTCCGACGATCGCTGTGCTGATCGTCGCGCGGTCCGTCCAGGGCCTCGCTGGTGCGGTCGGCCTGGTCATAGCTCAGGCTGCGGGTCGCGACATCTATTCGGGTGGCAAGTTGGTGCGCTATTACGGGCGCATCGTGGTTCTCTCCGGGCTCGCTGCGATCGTGGGACCGGTCGTCGGCGGCCAGCTTGCCGGCATCACAGACTGGCGGGGCATCTTCTTCTTCCTCGCCGCGATCGGCGCGCTCATCCTCCTCGCCGTCGTCTTCATCTTCCGGGAGACGCTCCCGATGGCGCTTCGCACGACCGGCGGACTCGCTCACACCAATGGCCATTTCCGTGTGTTGCTCACGGACCGGCTCTTCTTGGGTGCGCTCCTGGTCAGCTCATTCGCATCCGCAGCCCTCTTCGCGTACATCAGCGGAGCCACGTTCGTACTCCAGGACATCTACGGGCTGTCGCCCCAGCAGTACGCGCTGGCATTCGGACTCAACTCTGCCGGGTTTGTCGTCTTCGGCTGGCTGGCCGGGCGTTATGCGGAGCGCTGGTCCGAGCGTGGCGTGCTCATCATCGGCATCGGCATGATTACCGCGGCATCACTCGGGCTATTGACGACGGCAATCCTTCGCCTTCCGGTTTGGGCCGCGATCATCTCACTGCTCGCCCTCGCCAGCGGAGTAGCAACCACGAGCCCGCCCTCCACATCGCTGAGCATGCGCGACTATCCGCACATCGCCGGGACCGCAGCATCCCTTCTCGGGGTCTCCCGCTTCCTTTTCGGGGGCCTCGCCGCCCCTCTCGTCGGGTTGGCAGGTGCGCTGGACATGGTGCCCCTGGGCATCGTCACCGTCGTCGCGAGCGTGCTGTCGGGCATCGCCTACGTGGTCTTCGTTCGGACGGGCGGCAGGACCACACGAGCTCGCGCTATATAGGGGAGCGACACCGACTTCGGATACCACTGCACCGATCGGACGATCATTCCAGCCCCTGAACTGATGGGCTGACCGTGGAACGATGGGGGCATGACATCGGCATCCGAGTTCAGAAGCTGGCGCTTGCAATGAGC
Organism: Leifsonia tongyongensis; assembly: GCF_010686705.1. Classification (GTDB taxonomy): domain Bacteria; phylum Actinomycetota; class Actinomycetes; order Actinomycetales; family Microbacteriaceae; genus Diaminobutyricibacter; species Diaminobutyricibacter tongyongensis. The sequence goes on from NZ_JAAGWY010000005.1 coordinate 91,086, forward strand.
GGGGATCAGGACCACGAGACCCGCACACCCAAAGAGGTGATCAAGGAGGCCGTCGACAGTGAGGCTCCCGGTGAGGTTCGAATCGCCCGATTGTGGTGGGTTGTCTCGGCTGTGGTGGCTCTCCTTCTCGTCGTCCTGCTGGCGGCGGTGATCTTCTACCGTCAGGCTGACAAGCCGTTCGGTTTCGAGGTCGAGTGGATGGGGGAGCTGGTCGAGGCGCGCGCCCCGGTCTGGACGATCCCGGCCCTGGTCTTCGACTGGGTGGGCGGCGGCATCAGCTCGATCGTCATCGTGCCGCTCATTATCATCGGTGGATTGCTGATCTGGCGGCGCCCCTGGGGCGCCCTGTACTACGCGATCGCGGCAGTAACGAGCGTGGCGCTCACGACGATCATCAAGAATCTCGTAGGGCGCCCGCGACCGACGGAGATCCTCGTTCAACCCGACTTCGGCTCCTTCCCCTCAGGTCACAGTGCCAATGCGGCGCTCATCGCGACGACCCTGGGAATCATCTTCTGGCGAACGTGGATCTGGATAGTGGGTGCTGTCTACACCGTCCTGATGATGCTCAGCCGCACCTACCTCGGCGCCCACTGGATCTCAGATACCGTCGGCGGCATGCTCGTAGGAGTGGGCGTCGCGGTCATCATCTGGGCGCCGTTCGCATTGCGGCTGTATCGTGAGCGCCGGCTCCCGCATCCACCGATCTGGGTCAAGGTGGATCGGCATCCCGCCAACTCGGATGCGGCCAAATAAATCCCGCGCCGCTGTCGAAACGCCCGTTCCGCGTTCGTAGCACTGGTGAGAGAAAGGAACTCACCATGAAACTCACGATCAGCCTGCAGGTCACCCTGGACGGAGTCGCGCAGGCGAACGGCGGGAACAACGAGGAGATGGACCCCGGATTCACACGCGGCGGCTGGGCACTCGCGTTCGACGACAAGGATGCTGCCCAGTACATCCTCGATACCTGGCGTCGTCCGGATGCCTTCCTCCTCGGCCGCAGGACGTTCGGCCTGTTCGAGACGTACTGGGGAGCCAGGAGCGACGACGGCGGGTTCGGTGAGGCGATCAGCTCGAAGCCGAAGTACGTGGTCTCGAACACACTCACCGATCCGGCGTGGGAGCACACCACCGTGATCTCCGGTGACATCGCCGCCCGGATTCGCGAACTCAAGGCCCAGCCGCCCGGCGAGCTCCTGCTTGTGGGCAGTGCTGCGCTCGCCCGCTGGCTCCTGGAGAACGAGCTTGTGGATGAGCTGAACCTGGTCCAGTTTCCGGTGATCGTCGGAGAGGGCAGGCGGTTCTTCCCGCAGGACGGCCTGGACTTCGGGCTGGAGTTGCAGGATTCGACGGTGTTCGGCACCGGCATTCTTGGACTCACCTACCGCGTGGGCGGCCGCCCCGTTTACGCCTGAGCGAGAGGATGGACGACATGCAGTATTTGGTCAACGTGATCGACGACCGGAGTGAGTCAGGGACCGCCGAAGAGGCTCTCGCGATCGACGCGTTCAACGAGAAGCTGGTGGCCGGTGGCAACTGGGTGTTCGCGGCCGGACTGGCCGACCCGACCGCATCCACCGTCATCGACGGCCGCGGCGACGAGCCGGTGTTCACCGACGGCCCGTTCGTGGAGACGAAGGAATGGGCGGCGGGCTTCTGGATCATGGAGGCCCCCGATCTCGATGTGGCGCTGAAGCTGGCGGCAGAGGGCTCGAGAGCCTGCAACCGCCGCCTCGAGATTCGTCCGGTCCTTCCGCCGCCCGAGTGAACGACGTCCGCGACGCGCTGACCCGCGCCCACCGCGAGGAGTGGGCGCGGGTCGTCGCGACCCTCGCGAAGCGCTTCGGCAACCTCGACACTGCAGAGGACGCGGCCGCAGAGGCCTTCGCAACCGCAGCGGAGCGGTGGCCGGAGGACGGCATCCCGCCGGCACCGGGCGCATGGCTGACGACAACGGCGACGCGGAAGGCGATCGACAGGATCAGGCGCGAGAGCACGCGCGATGCCCGACACAAGGAGGCGATGCTCGTGTATGACACCGAGCCGGAGCCGCTCGGCGTGATCGACGACGATCGACTGCGACTGATCTTCATCTGCTGCCACCCGGCGCTCGCGATGGAGGCGCGGATCGCCCTGACGCTCCGCATGGTCGGCGGTCTGACCGTGCCGGAGATCGCGAACGCGTTCCTCGTGCAGGACACGACGATGGGCGCCCGCATCACTCGCGCGAAATCGAAGATAGCGGCCAGCGGCATCCCGTATCGCGTGCCCGACGCCGGAGACCTGCCGGCGCGGGTGTCGGGGGTGCTGGCGGTGCTGTTCCTGATCTTCAACGAGGGCTACCTGGCATCGGGTTCGGACCTCGCGCCGGTGCGCGAGGAGCTGACGGCGGAGGCGATCCGCCTCACTCGGCTGCTGCGAGAACTGCTGCCGGCGAATGGCGAGATCACCGGGATGCTGGGGCTGATGCTGCTGACCGAGGCGCGTCGCAGGGCGCGCCTCTCTCCATCGGGTGAGCTGGTCCCGCTGGCAGAGCAGGACAGGGCGTTGTGGGATGCCGCGCTCATCGCCGAGGGGCACGCACTGGTGCGCGAGCGGCTGGCTTCCGGTCTCGCGCCCGGGCGCTATCAGCTGTTGGCCGCGATCAACGCTGTGCACACCGACGGCACCGCCCCCGACTGGGCGCAAGTCGTCGCACTCTACGATCAGCTGGTGCGGCTCGACCCCTCTCCGATCGTGCAGCTCAACCGGGCCATCGCGGTCGGCGAATGCGACGGCCCCGAGATGGGACTCGCTCTGGTCGACCGGCTCGGGGACGAGCTCGACGGGTATCACCCCTTCCATGCGGCCCGGGCGCTGTTGCTCGGACATCTCGGCCGGGACGCCGAAGCGCGGGAGGCGTACGGTGCCGCAATCGCGCTCGCGGAGAACTCCGCTGAGATCGCGTACCTCAAGGGGCGTCAGGCACGCCTCGGCTCTTAGACTGCCATGCATCGAGGGGGAGGTGTTGGGGTCCTGCGTACCCGAAACGCAGGACCCCGTAGGGGATCCGAGACCCGAACCCGGAGCCCCTCTCCACAAGAGAACATCGCCGGGGGAAACGATGCCCTTCCGTGAATTCACCTGCCGTGCAGTATATGCGCTAATTGGGACTTTAATCCAGATTGAAGTTCCAGTTGGGGTTTCCACTCGATACCATTGAACTGGGTTGAACCGTGAGGAGGTGCCGATGCCGGTCCCGGGGGCATCGAGCAACGCGCCAGTGCGTGTGCTGGCGCGCGATCGCGCCTATGAGTCGATCAAGAGGGCGATCCTGGGGCGGACGATCCTGCCCGGCGAGCGACTGGACGACGACAAGCTGCAGGCGTGGCTGAAGATGTCGAAGACCCCGATTCGGCAAGCGTTGCACGCTCTGACGGTGGAGGGATTCGTCGAAACCGCGGCCCAGTCCTACACGCGTGTGATCGAACCGCGTGTCGACGATGCCGTGCTGCACCTGCAGACGATCGGCATCTTCGTTCTCGGAATCCTCGACCTCACGCTGGGCTCCCTCGACCAGGAGCGGCAGGACGAACTGGTCCGCGATGTCGACCAGCTTCTCGCCGCGCTTGAGAACGAGGACATCGACGGCTCTCTCGCGGCGTCGCAGACCTACTACACGCATCTGATGCAGTCGTGCCCCAATCATGTCCTCGTCGAGCTGGCTCAACGGACACTGATGGCCCGGGCTTACTACGTTGTCGTCGCCTATCGCGCTCTGGGGGTGCAGTGGCACGAGGCGGCGGCGGCCTACCGGGGGGTGCGTGATGCGCTGGCGGAGGGGGACCCGCAGGCAGTCGCCGATGCGACCAAACGGGTCTTCCAGATCGCGCAGCCTGACGCTGTGATGCAAGCGGGTGGCTCCTGATGCCGATACCCGAGCCGGCCGGCCGATCTGAACCGGCCCGTGAACTCGTCCGCGACCGTGTGTATGCACAGGTGAGGAACGCGATTCTCACCGGTGTCCTGCTCCCCGGTGAGAGGCTCGACGAGGCCGAACTGCGGAAGTGGTTACAGGTTTCAGGGACCCCGATCAGGCAAGCGCTTCACACCCTGAGCCTCGAGGGTCTCGTGCAGACCGCGCCGCAATCGTATTCGGCGGTCATCGCACCGAAACCGGAGCGCGCACTGGAGACGCTGCAGACCATCGGGGTGCTGCTCGCCGGGGCGACGCTGATGACCCTCCCGCGCCTCGACGAGGCCGCGCGAGCCGAGCTTGCGCGGCTGGCCGATGCGGTGATCGACAGTCTCCAGGTCGGCGATGTGCCCGCGATCACCACCGCTGCTGAGGCATTCTTCACATTGATCCTGCACGCCTGCCCCAATCCGGTGCTCGTAGAGATCATCGCCCGGTCAGGGCCGTCCCTCAGCTATCACGTGAGCGTGGCACACCAGGGGCTCGACGCCGACCTCGTCGAGCTGGCACGCGGGTACGAAACGCTGAAAACAGCCCTCGAACACCACGATGACCGGGGCGTGGTCGCAGCGACGAAGCGGGTCTTCCGCGTGGATTGCGCGACCTCCTGACGCAGGCCTGAATCAGACGCGCAAAACGCTGGCCAAACACGAATTCCGCAACCAAACGACGTTTCCGAGTCTCGCGAAGCCTCTCCCACGTACATCCGAAATATCGCACGCCCGCGATCGCGGTGCTGCTGGTCGGCGCGGTGTCGCTGCTGGCTGCGGCGTTCACCCTGGAGTTCGTGTCGTCGATGATCAACTTCGGCGCGCTGATCGCCTTCATGGTGGTGAACGCCACTTGATCATCCACTTCGCGATCCGGCGCGGGGAACGGCACGGCGCCAAGCAGATCGTGCGCAACATCGTGCTCCCCGGTATTGGGATGGTGCTCACCGGCGTGCTCCGGGCCAACCTCCACTTCGACGCGCTGACCTACGGCCTCATCTGGTTGACGATCGGTATCGTCACACTGCTCGTTCTGACCAGGGCGTTGCGCAAGCGCCTCGGAGTGAAGCTGGACCAGGACGGCGACGCCGCCGTCGTGACCCGCGAGGGCGCCCCAGCGAGAAGCTGAACTCGTCGCGAAAGAAGGCCCCGGAATCGTGCGATTCCGGGGCCTTCTTCATCCGATTGGGTTCTTAGAGACCCAGAAGGTGGTTCAGCTGGTTGACCAGTCCGTTGAGTGCGACACCACGGTCCAGCAGCCCAGCGACGCCGCAGAGCAGATTACCGAGCAGGTTACCTGCACCCGGCACAGCCGTGATGTTCAGGTTGACCTGGTTCAGGGTGACTACCAGACCCAGAAGGTTGAGGTTGAGCGGACCAAGCTGCAGGCTCAGGATGCTGCAGGCAGCCGTCGCGGCAGCTCCGCTGACGGTCGTCGTCACCGTCTGGCTGACCGGAGTAACAACGCCGGTGAGCGAGGTCAGCGTTCCGGTTACGAGACCCGTGACCGACAGAACGCCGTTCTGATTGCTGAACGAAGTAGGTGTGAAGGTTCCTACGAAGGTTCCAACGCCAGGAATCACCTGATTGATCGCGGATGATGCCGTAGCGCGGGCGGTCGACGCCGCCGAAGCTGCGCTCGATATTGCGGGCGCTGCTGGGGCGGCGTTCGCTGGCAGAGCCGTGACGCCGACCAATCCAGCACAGATCACCGCAACGAGCGCAGGCGCATACAGTTTGTTCCTCATCGTGATTTTCCTTTCGAGTTGGTTGCCGGAAAATGCGCTGGATCCGTTTGGATGCGACCCATTTTCTGCAACCCGCGCCACGGTACCCCCGTTCGGGGGGTGCGCAACCCGGTCTGGGTTTATGGCGCGTATGCCCCTGATCGCAACTCGACGACGCAGAAGCCGGACGTCATCCGAGGAATATGCTGGGGGAATGAACGGCGAGCAGCTCGCCATTTCGCTTCTCGGCACCTTCTCCGTTGCCGTGAACGATCACGTCGTTCCCGAGAATGAGTGGCATCTGAAGCGCGCTGCCGACCTGGTCAAGCTGCTCGCGCTCGCACCGCGGCACAGGCTCCCGCGCGAGGAGGTGATCGAAGCGCTCTGGCCCGATGGGCAGCTCGACCGGAGTGCGGTGAATCTGCGCAAGGTCGCGTTTCAGGCTCGGCATGCCCTCGGATTGGCCGACGGCGTCGTTCTCGAGGATGGGCTCGTGAAGTTGGCGCCGCACCACACTGTCCTCACGGATCGCGACAGTTTCGTGGATGCTGCCTCGCAGGCGATCGGATCCGGGGACGCTGCGGCCTGCCGCGCAGCGGCGGCTCAGTATGGTGGCGAGCTGCTTCCCGACGATCCGTACGTGGCGTGGTGCGAGCAGGAAGGGCGCTATCTGCGGGGACTCTTCCGGGAGCTGTTGGAGCAGGGACAGCTATGGGGCAGGTTGGTACGCGAGGAACCCACCAATGAGCGCGCGCACCGGGAGATCATGCAGGCCCAGCTCGAGAGAGGCGATCGCGCGGGCGCCATCCGGCAGTTCGATCTGCTTCGCACGACGCTCCGCGAGGAGCTCGGTGTCGCGCCGGGCCCCGACACGGTCGCCCTCTACAATCGAGCACTCGACATGGATGGCCGGGATGCGCCGACGCCGGCTGAGCGAGCCCGGGCGCTGCTGGCGTGGGGTCTCGTGCACTGGCAGCGCTCCGATCTCGACGAGGCGCAACGGACGGCCGCCGAAGCACGCGCGCTCTCCATCGATGCCGGATTGCCCCGGGAACTCACAGAGGCGAGCGAGCTGCTCGCGCTGATCGCCCATGTCCAGGGCAACTGGCACGAGGTTTTCGCCGAAAACTTCATGGAGAGCCTTTCCCGCAATGCGGGTCTCGCGCCTTTCGTCTTCGACGCGAACATCTGCTTGAGCGAGTTCGCCCTCGGGGAGCAGAACGGGTTGTCCGACGTCGCCGCCATGGCGCGCCGGCTGATTCAATTCAGTACGCGCACAGGCTCGCCTCAGGCCGAGGCGCTGGGCAGACTGTTGCGCGGCGAAACCGCCCTGCTTTCAGGGCTCGTCGGAACCGAGGTTCGCGAGGACCTGACTCACGCAGTACGACTCCACAGGGAATCCTCCTCGACCACCGGTTGGGCGTTGGCGGCGGAGCGTGGCGCACAGCTCGAATCCCGTGGCGGCAACCGGGCGCGCGCGAGGGAAGCACATCGACAAGCGCTCCACATCGCTGAGCAGACGGCTGTGCGCGAGCACCTCATGCCCTTGATCTACGGGGGCATGCTCCAGGGTGAGACGGCTGGCACGTCGCGGGATGTGATCGATGAGGCGGAAGACGCCTTCAGTCGGCATCAGGCGTGCGACACCTGTGCCATGTCGTTCAGGGTCAATGCCTCGATGGTGTCCGCCCGCTCCGGTGACCTGGGCCGGTCGGAACATTACCTCGACGAAGCACGTCGGGTTGCTCCGATGTGGTCCGGCGGGCCATGGCACGCGGCGGTCGATGAGGCTGACGCGACCTTGCTGCTCGCGCTCGGTGGCGCGCCGGCTGACGTTGTCGCCCTGTTCGAACGGGCCGGGGCTCGCTTTCGATCGGCTAACCACCAGCGCGACGCCGACAGATGTGAACAATCCGCAGCGTCAGTTCCCAATCGCAGTCGACTGCTCGAGAGGTAACGCTCGAGGAACGCCCGGCGCATAGCGTGCCAGCTGTGGGATGAAGGTCATCCCCGAAGCTGAGCAAGGAGGATCCCATGCCACTGTTCATGGATATTCATCGCAGCATTCCTGAGGGTGCAGACGCCCAAATGCTGGAGCACGCCCACCAGGCGGACCTGAAGGTTCAGGACAAGTACAACACCAATTACCTCAACTACTGGTTCGATGCGGAAGACGGGCGGATTTTCTGCCTGGTCGAGGCCCCGGATGCGGAAAGTGCGCAGGCTGTGCACCGTGAGTCTCACGGCCTGGTCGCCGATGAGATCTATCCGGTCGCACAAGGTTGAGGCGCCGCGCTGGTTGCCAGCGGCTCGGAAGATCAGCTTTCGTCACCCCTGCGTACTCTCGCGGGGGATGAGTTCGTGGGGAGCGATGACCTCGTTCGCCGGCACGTCGGGATCCTCGATCCGGGCCGCGAGCCTCTCCACGGCCGTGCGCGCGATGTACGGGGTGTCGAGTGAGACCGTGCTGAGCGAGGGGCGCGAAAAGCGGCCCTCCTGGATGTCGTCGATCCCGATCACCGCGATGTCGTCGGGAACGCGAAGTCCAGCGTCGAAGACTGATCGGATCGCTCCCATCGCCAGTAGGTCCGAGTAGCAGAAGATGGCGTCGAGGCCGGGGTTCTGCTCGATGAGAGCGGTTGCCGCTGCGTAGCCGTCCGCGCGCCCGTAGTGGGGCGCATCCATCTGAAGAGCAGTGACCGGCTCGAGGCCGTGCTCCTCGAGGGCAAGCCGGAAGCCTTCGCTGCGCTGCAGCGGGGTGGCGTAGGTCTCCTTCGGCTGAGCGCCGATCGCAGCAATGCGGCTGCGTCCGCGCTCGAGAAGATGTGTGGTCGCGTCGTGCGCGGCCTGCACGTTGTCGATGGCGACGTGGTCGAACCGGCCATCGAAGACGTGTTCGCCGAGGAGGATGAGCGGGAGGGTGTCGGAGGCTTCGAGATCGCTGAGCTCGTCCTGCGTGGCGAGTGGTGCGAAGAGCATCCCGTCGAAGAGATTGCGTCGAGCACCACTGCGCAGCAGTTGGCGCTCTCGTTCGTGGTCGTGACCGGTCTGGTCGATCATCACCTGGAAGCCGAGCGCGTCTGCCTCATCGATGACCGCCCGGGCCAATTCGCTGAAGAAGGGGACGTCGATTTCGGGCACGACCAGGGAGAGCAGGCCGGTTTTGCCGGTGCGCAGTGTGCGGGCGATCGGGTTCGGGCTGTAACCGAGGTCGTCGATCGCTCGCGTGACCCGCTCGCGCATCTTTTCGCTGACGTGCTCGTAGCCGCTGACGACGTTGGAAACTGTACGAATGGACACCTGCGCCCGATCGGCGACATCGCGCAGTGTGGCTGCCATGGGTCTCCTCTCGTCGGTACCGGCCATTCTATCGTTTGCAACGTATGCAAACATGGGTTAGAGTTTGCATACGTTGGCAAATGTCGCGAAACTGGCGACGACCCGAGCCGGCACACCATCATCCTGCACAAAGGAGTGTCATGAACCACACACCACGTAGGGGCGGTCGCACCACCGTCCTCCGCGTCGCGGCCCTGGCGACTGCAGCGCTCGTTGCAGTCGGCCTGAGTGGCTGTGGCCCGGAGATCGGTTCCGGCAGCACCTCGACCACTGACAGCTCGATGCTCAAAGCTCCCACCGAGAAATCGCCGAAGGGCACCATCACCATCTGGGACCGATCCGGTGACCTGTTCAAGGTCTTCGACAACGCGATCAAGGATTTCAATCGCGTCTACCCAGGCATCACGGTCAAGCACGAAGCAGTCGACATCGATGCCAAACTCCAGAACACACTCATCACCGGAACTGATGTACCAGACGGCGTCTTCCTCGACGACGCGAAGGTGGGTGGGTACGTCGACTACCTCTGGAACCTGAAGGACGTGCTCGCGCCGTACGCGAAGAACATCGCCAAGCAGAAGGTCGACGTCAACACGGTCAAGGGCGGGATCTATGGAGTGCCCTTCGACCTCGACCCCGGTCTGCTCTTCTATAACGCGAAAGCGCTCGGCGCGGCAGGTATCGACCCCAGCAGCATTCGCACCTACGACGATCTGATCGCCGCGGCGAAGCAGTATCAGCAGTACAAGCCCGGCTCCAAGCCGATCCACCTGGAGCAGAGCGCGTTCCTGGGTCAGCTGCAGCTCGAGATGTACGCGAGCCAGCTCAGCACGAGCCTCGCGGACGCGAACGGCAAACTGCGACTCGACTCGCCCCAGTACAAGCAGATCCTCACCTGGCTCGACACCGTGCAGAAGCAGGGCCTCGGCACCCGGGCAGAGTATCTCAGCCCCAGCGATGTCGGTGCCCTCGACGCGAGCAACGAGGTCTTCTACCCGTGGGCGATGTGGTTCGACTTCGCACCGCAGCAGCAGTTGAAGACGACCAAGGGCGACTGGCGCGCCATGCCCCTACCCGCATGGTCGAGCGGGGGAGCGCGAAGCGGTGCGATGGGCGGATCCTCGTTCGTTCTGCCCAAGGATGGCAAGAATTCCCAGCTGGCGTGGCTGTTCTACAAGTTCCTGATGTACGACAAGGCGGGCTACACCGCGGTGTACGGTCCGAATGCGGTCTACCCGGGCGGGCTGAACACCTCGATCCCGGCATACCAGCCTGCTGCCAACCCGTCCAAGCCCCTGTTCACGACGATCCCTGAGATGGGGGACCAGGATCTCTGGAGTACGGCGATCAAGGCCGGAAAGGAGATCCCGGGCGGAGCGCCTATTCCGTCCTGGTGGGCAGGAGCAGTCGATTACCTCGGTAACGACGTTCAGAAGATGCTCGATGGGACGATGACCCCGAGCCAGGTGATCGATCAGTCCTCGAAGGACATCCAGTCCAACCTGGTCGACCGCAAGTAGGCCTCGGCCGGCCCGTTCCGCACACCGCTCGCAGACAAGGACATGACGTGGCAACCACGATGACAGCACCCTCGCCGACCCGCGTGCGCACGGCACGCCGGCAGCGTGGACTGCCCGGGCGGAGGCGAGTGGCGCCTTACCTCTTCGTGCTCCCCTTCGTCGCGATCTTCCTTGCCTTCAGCATCTATCCCCTGATATTCACCCTGCGCCTCAGCTTCACGAACTGGCATGGGGCGGGGGGCGCGGAATGGGTCGGCTTCGGCAACTACCTCTACCTGCTCGGCAATGATGCGTTCTGGGCGTCGCTGGCGAACTCGGGGGTGCTCTGGCTGTTGATCGTGCCGGTCCAGCTCGTCGTCTCGGTGATCGTGGCTGTGCTGCTCAACAGCACGAAGCTGAGGATGCGCGGCTTCTACCGGGTCGCGTTCGTCGTTCCCTTCGTCACTCCGCTGGTCGCCGTCGCACAGATCTGGATCGTCCTGTTCGACCAGAACTACGGCGCGGTCAATGCGGTGCTCGGCGCCGTGGGCATCCCGCACATCGGGTGGCTGGTGACAAGCGCATGGGCCAAGCCGACGCTCGCCCTGCTCTTCCTCTGGAAGACCACGGGGTTCGTTGTGATCATCCTTCTGTCGGGTCTCCAGTCGATCGACGCCGCTCTTTACGAAGCGGCGTCCCTCGACGGTGCGAGCCGCGTGCGCCAGCTGTGGAGTATTACGGTGCCATTGCTGCGGCGTTCGCTGATGTTCTGCGTCGTGCTGCAGACTCTCGCGGTCTTCCAGATGTTTGCGGAGCCCTACGTGGTGACCAAGGGCGGCCCATACGGGTCGACGACGACGGCGGGTCTCTTCCTCTACAACCACATCTCCCGTGCCGATCTGGGCACCGGGGCGGCCAACTCCTTCCTTCTGGTGATCGTCGTCATGCTCGTCTCCCTCGTATTCGTCCGCCTGCTCCGAGCCAAGGATTGAACGATGGCCACCATTGACACCGTCACCCTCACCGCCGCGCGCCGACCACGGCCGCGCATCCGGGTCGGCTCGCACATCTTCCTTCTCATCCTCACAATCGCGTTCCTCGCCCCGGTCGCCTGGGCGATCCTGTCCTCGTTCAAGCCGGCGGCCGACATCATCCGCGATCCGCTCGGCTTCGACCCCTCGTCGTTCACCCTCGACAACTTCCGCGGGATGCTACAGGACGTACCCATCGGCTCCGGCTTCCTCAATACCGGGATCGTGCTGGTCGTGAAGGGCGGGATCACGCTGTTCTGTGCGCCACTCGCGGCCTTCGCTTTCGCGAAGTACGACTTCCGTGGAAAGGGCGTCATCTTCGGCGCCGTGCTGTTGACCCTGATGCTGCCGACGATCGTGCTCATCATCCCGCTGCTGCTGGAGATGAAGGAACTCGGCTGGGTGAACACCTACCAGGCGCTGATCCTCCCGGGCGCGGTGGACGCGTTCGCCATCTTCTGGATGCGACAGGTGATCGCAGCCGTCCCGGACGAACTGCTCGACGCCGCGCGAATAGACGGTTGTGGCGAGTTCGGGATCTTCTGGCGTGTGATTGTGCCGATAATCCGCCCCGGACTGGCCGGGCTCGCCGTCCTGACCGTCATGAACATCTACAACGACTTCGTCTGGCCGGTCGTCGTGTCGAATTCCAGCCAGATGTCAACGCTCCAGGTGGTGTTGTCGACTCTCGCCCAGAACATCTCCGGCAACAAGATCGGAGCCGACTATGCGACGGTGACCGGCGAACTGCTTGCCGCTGCATCCGTCGCCCTCATTCCCCTCCTCATCCTGTTCATCGTGCTGCAGAAGCACTTCATCAACGGCATCCTCGCCGGAAGCGTAAAGGGCTGACTCCGTGACTATTGCTGAAACGACCACCGAGCCCACCGCCGGCTCCTTCTCGCTCTCCGACGTGCCGCGGCCCGAATATCCCCGACCCGATCGGGACCGCTCGGCCGCGTGGCTGAGCCTCAACGGTCTCTGGCAATTCGAGGCCGACGAGCGGACCCCCGACTCGATCGTCGTTCCGTTCGCCTGGGAGACCGAGGCGTCAGGCGTCCAGCGGACCTGGCTCGAGCACGCGGTCTACCGTCGAACGGTCGAGGTCCCGTACGACTGGGACGGACGTCGCGTTGTGCTCTGTTTCGGGGCAGTGCACCACGAGGCGATCGTGGCCGTGGACGGCGTCGAGCTCGGCCGGCATACCGGCGGTCACAGCTCGTTCGAGTTCGACGTGACCGACGCGCTGAAGCCCGGCCGCCCGGCGGAGCTCACGGTCGAGGTGGATGCCCCTGCCGACAAGCGGTCCATCCCGCACGGCAAGCAGCGCTCCATTCCGCGGGACGACTACGACGGTGTGGCTTTCACGCCGACCTCCGGCATCTGGCAGAGCGTCTGGCTGGAAGCGCGCGGCCGAACCTACGTCGCCGAGGTCGCCCTGCGAGGAGATTCACTGACCGGCTTCGACATTACGGGGGAGCTCGCCGGCGACCGCACGGATGGCATTCGCGTCATCGCCGAGGTGGACGGGGAGCGCGCGGAGCTCTCGGTCTCCGGTGGCCGATTCAGCGGCCGCCTCCAGCTCGTCGAGCCGCGGCTCTGGAGCCCCGACTCGCCTCACCTGTACGCCGTGACGCTCACCGCGGGCGACGGGGGAGACGCTGACCGACTCATCGTCACAGCCGGACTGCGTCGAATCGAGACCTGCGGCGAAGAACTCCATCTCAATGGAGAACGTCTCTACGTGCGGGGTGTCCTCGACCAGGGATACTGGCCGACGACGGGGTTGACCGCGCCAGACGAAACCGCCCTGCGACGAGACATCGACCTGGCCCGCGAACTCGGCTTCAACCTGGTGCGCAAGCACCTGAAATTCGAGGAGCCCCTCTGGCTCGACTATGCCGACCGCACGGGGATGCTCGTCTGGGCGGAACCACCGTGCCCGAGTAGGTTCAGCGCGACCGCCGCCGCTGCGTTCGAGCAGCAGCTCCCGGAACTCGTCGAGCGCGACGGCAACCATCCCTCGATCGTCATCTGGGGCCTTTACAACGAAGAGTGGGGGCTGGACTGGGACATCCCGGGCAGTCCGGAACGCGCCGAAGCGGCGATGCACGCGTACGACACGATGCGTGCTCTGGACGATTCCCGTCCCATCGTGGAGAACTCGGGCTGGGCCCACGTGCGCACCGATCTTGTCGACTGGCACTACTACGATGAGGACCCTGGACGCTGGGCGACGAACCTCGCGGCTCTGGCTGCAGGGGAGCGGGAGACCTTCGAGGTCAAGCTGGGGCCCGACTTCCTGGTCGACAAGTCGTTCTATGGTTCGCCCGATTTTCCCCGCACCGGTGTCCCCATCCTGAACAGTGAATACGGCGCCGGGTTCACCAGTCTTGACCGCGCTTGGCACGTTCGCTGGCAGACGCAGGAGATCCGTCGTCACGACCGCTTCGCCGGCTTCGTCTACACCGAGCTGACCGACGTCGAACACGAGATGGCCGGTGTGCTGGATGCTGGTCGGCGCCGCAAGGACGAAGGCGGACTGGATCCGGCCGACGCCTTCGGTCCGACAGTGCTCGTCGTCGACCTGGTGCCGGCTCATGCGGGTGCCGACATCCCCGTGCCCACGGAGACGCTCGCGCTGGGGGTGCATGTCTCGCATCACGGTCACGCGCCCGTAGCCGGAATGCTGCACGCGGCGTGGGGAACGGCCGGATCCCTTTCGCCTCGTGCGGCGACGTCTGACGCGAGCGAATGGGTCGAGGCCGAGCCTTTCCGGCTGAGCGAAGCCGCCGTCGTTCACGTACCGCCGCGCCCTGGCCCGGCCCGGCTCCATCTCTGGTTCGTGACCCAAGGGCGCACCATTGCACGGGCCTTCGTCGACGCTGCGCCGATCGAGTCGCCGAACCGTCGCGGAGCGCGGGTGAGATGAGTCCTATTCGTCGCCGACGAGGCGCTTGCTGCGCATGACGATCTGCGGGTCGGGTCGCTTGACCACAGCCGGATCCTTGCCCTCGTAGTCGAACTGACTCAGGAAATAGCGCATGGCGTTGACCCGCGCGCGCTTCTTGTCGTTCGACCGCACGATCGTCCACGGTGCGTGCTGCTTGTCCGTCCGGTGGAACATCTCCTCCTTGGCCGCCGTGTAGTCGTCCCACCTGTCGAGGGAGGCGATGTCCATCGGAGACAGCTTCCACCGCCGCACCGGGTCGAGCTGCCGCATGGCGAACCGGGTGCGCTGCTCCGTGCGCGACACCGAGAACCAGAACTTGGTCAGGTGGATGCCCGAATCGATGAGCATCTTCTCGAAAGCCGGCGCCTGGACCATGAACTGCTCATACTCCTCGTCGGTGCAGAACCCCATCACCCGCTCGACGTTCGCCCGGTTGTACCAGGACCGGTCGAACATGACGATCTCACCGGATGTGGGGAGGTGCTGGACGTAGCGCTGGAAGTACCACTGCCCGCGTTCCCGGTCGCTCGGCCTCGAGAGCGCGACGACGCGTGAGGTGCGCGGATTGAGGTGCTCGGTGAAGCGCTTGATGGTGCCGCCCTTGCCGGCCGCATCCCTCCCCTCGAAGACGATGACCGCGCGGCGGTCGTTGTCCTCCAGCCAGTACTGGAACTTCAGCAACTCCACCTGCAGCTGGTACTTCTCGAGCTCGTACCGCTCACGCGTCATCCGCTCCGAATACGGGTACCCCTCCTGCCAGGTGTAGACCGGGTTTCCCTCGGGATCGATCAGGTCGGGGTCAGGGGTGTGCCCACCCTGCACTGTGTACCCGGTTGCACGCAAGTACTCGATGTACTCGCGGAGGCCGCCCGCGGAGAGATCGTCAGCCATTCTTCCTCCTTGCCGCCGATCGGCGTCCTCTGATCGCATGGGTCGCGATATCCGGAGTGTACGCGGGGATGACACAATATCGAGCGTGTCTGACGCGGCGAAGCATAGCGTGCGGCGGAGCCAGCGAAGCCGGATCCTGATCGTTCTCGGACTGAATGCCGCGCTCATCGTCGGTCTGGTCGTCGCGGGCGTCCTTGCGCACTCTGTGAGCGTGCTCGCCGCTGCCGGCGACACGATCGCCGACTGTTTCGCGCTGGTGCTCGGCCTCATCGCCATTGCCTTGCGCGATCGGAATCCCGATCGTCCGAACGCGCAACGGCCCATCGTGGCCGCGGCCCTCGTGAATGCGACGCTGCTCCTGATCGTGACGGCGACGGTGGCAATCGAGGCCGTTTCGCGCCTGCGTGAGGGCTCGCCTCCGGTCGAGGGTCTGCCGATGGTCATCGTCAGTGTCATCACGGTTCTCGTGATGCTCGCCGGCGCGTTCGTCCTGGGCCGCTCAGCCGCCGACGAGGACCTGCACATGCGATCAGTGCTGATCGACGCCCTCGCGGATGCGGCTGCCGCTGCTGCGATCGCGGTCGCGGGAGCCATCATCCTCGTCACCGACAGTTTCTACTGGCTCGACCCGGTGCTCGCCCTCGGAGTGTCCGTTCTGATCGCGATCGCAGGCATCCAGCTGATCGTCAAAGCGATCGCGGCGCTGCGCGGGAAAGACGTCGACTTCGACGACGACTGAACCCACGCTCACCGCGGCTGGTCAGTCGCCTCCTCCCGCGCGCTCGCCGGCCACACCGGTCTGGTTGAACATGTAGTAGATGCTCAGCGCGCCATAGATCGCCAGCATGAGTGGCGCGCTGATCAGTCCGATGAGCGCCACTACGGGGTAGAGAATCGTTCCGATTCCGAACCGCACGATACTTCGGATGCGGGCCGGCGACCACACCTGGCCTTCTGACGCTTCGAATCTGCTCACCCGAGCGAACAGGAGGGTGAAGGCGATCGCCATTCCCGTCATCGACGCGCCGTAGAGCAGCACCGCCACGCGGAGATCCTGGGCATTCTCGACCGCGAGGTATCCGGCCAGGGTCGAGGTGGTGAACGGCACACTGGTGACGAACAGGAGAAGCAACAGGTTGTAGAAGAGAAGCAACCGATCCACATGGTTCGCTCGCTGGATCAGGGCGTGGTGGTTCACCCAGATCACGCCGATGACGAGGAAGCTCACCAGGTAGGCGGCGAAAGACGGCCATTCGGCGACGAGCTGGGTGGCCAGGGATTGTTTCCCGTGCGGATCGACGTGGAGGTCGAGCACAAGCAACGTGATGGCGACGGCCAGCACGCCGTCGCTGAAGGCTTCTAGCCGAGCTCTCGTCATCGCTTCCTGCGGCGGGCGATGGCGATGCCGATCAGCACCAGGCCGACCACCAGAACGATCGGACCGACGGTGGCCCAGACCGATGAGCCGCTCATCGACGACCCCCGCAGCACATTGAATCCCTGCAGAGTCCACACCAGCCCGGCCGCGACCAGGATGACGCCGGGGACGAGGAACGGCCAGCTGCGCTTCATGGCCAGAGCGTAGCAGCGGGACGCGCGGGAGGGGCGGATGCTGTGAAGCGTCCGCCCCTCCCGTTTCAGCACCTGGGTCGTCAGTTCATTTTGCGTCGGTAGGCGGCGATCGCGAATCCGTAGGCGACGACGAGGATCCCGACGAGCCAGGCGAGCGCGATCCAGATGTCGGTGCCGACGGGCTGCTCGGAGAACAGGGCCCTGATGGTATTGACGATCGAGGTCACGGGCTGGTTCTCGGCGAACCACGCGACCGGTGCGGGCATCGTCTCGGTCGGGACGAAGGCTGAGCTGATGAAGGGCAGGAAGATCAGCGGGTAGCTGAATGCGCTTGCGCCGTCGACGGTTTTCGCCGAAAGCCCCGCAATCACCGCAAGCCACGTCAGGGCGAGGGTGAACAGGATCAGGATGCCCGCGACGGCGAGCCACGCACCGACCGACGCCCCGGTGCGGAAGCCCATGATCAGTGCGACACCGATCACGATGGCGACGGAGACCAGGTTCGCGACCAGCGAGGTGAGCACGTGCGCCCAGAGCACGCTCGACCTGGCGATCGGCATGGACTGGAAGCGTTCGAAGATGCCTCCCTGCAGGTCGAGGAACAGCCGGTAGGCGGTGTAGGCGATGCCGGATGCGATGGTGATCAGCAGGATGCCGGGGAGCATGTAGTCGATGTACGACTCGTTCGATCCAGTGTTGATGGCGCCGCCGAGCACGTATACGAACAGGAGCATCAGTGCGATCGGTGTGACCGCCGTGGTGATGATCGTGTCGGGGCTGCGAACGATGTGGCGCAGCGAGCGCCCGGTCAGGACGCCGGTGTCGCCGAGGACATGGGTTGTCATCGGAGTTCCTTTCCATGGGACACCGTGTCGGCGTCGGTGGTTGCGGTTTCGCCGGAGTCGCCGGTCTCGCCGGTCTCGCCGGTCTCGCCGACGAGGGCGAGGAAGACGTCCTCGAGCGAAGGCTGTTTCTCGACGTACTCGACTTCGGCCGGCGGGAGGAGCTGCTTGAGCTCGGCGAGCGTGCCGTTCTGGATGATCGTGCCCTTGTGGAGGATCGCGATGCGGTCGGCGAGCTGCTCGGCCTCGTCGAGGTACTGCGTCGTGAGCAGCACTGTCGTGCCCTGCCCGGCGAGCTTCTTGACGGTCTGCCACACCTCGATGCGCGCCTGGGGGTCGAGCCCCGTCGTCGGTTCGTCGAGGAAGATGATCGGCGGATTCCCGATCAGGCTCATCGCGATGTCGAGCCGGCGTCGCATGCCGCCCGAGTAGGTCGCCGCCTTGCGGTCGCCCGCGTCGGTGAGCGAGAAACGGGCGAGGAGTTCGTCGGCGATCGCACCCGGGTTCTTGAGGTGACGCAACCGGGCGACCAGCACCAGGTTCTCCCTGCCGGTGAGTACTTCATCGACTGCGGCGAACTGGCCGGTGAGACTGATCGATTCGCGCACATCCCCGGGCTTGGCAGCGACGTCATAGCCGTACACCGTTGCGGTTCCCCCGTCGGCTTTCAGCAGGGTGGACAGGATGCGCACCAGCGTGGTCTTGCCCGCTCCGTTCGAACCGAGGAGCGCGAAGATGGTGCCCGCCTGCACCTCGAAGTCCACGCCTTGCAGGACGTGCAGGTCTTTGAACGATTTCTGGATGCCCTGCACGTGGATGGCGGCCTCCGTGGTCATTTCTTCTCCTCCCGCTCTGCGTCCTCGATCGCCTTGGTCAGGCGGGCGCGTTCCTTGTCGATCCACTGCTTGCCGCTGTACGCCTGCGCGAACGCGTCGGCGAACTCGACCGGGTCGTCGCCGACGATCTCGCGCACGGGTGTCCCATCCGCTGCGGCACGCTCCCAGAGGTCGGCGAAGTCGCCGAACATCGTGATGAGCGTGTCGCCGTCGACGACACCTCCGGTGTACATCAGGTAGCGCTCGATGGCCTTCGCGGAGGCACGGTAGGGTTCCGGGAGCGCTTCGACGCGGGCCTTGTACTCCCTGAATTGCTTCTTCTGCTCGAGTGACCCGGTGAGGGTCTCGATCCACTTTGCGACCATTTCAGTTCTCTCCTTCTGTACGTTCACGGTGGAGCTGTTCGATGCGTTCTGAGAGGAAGCTCCAGGCGCTCCAGAACTCGGCCAGGTACTCGCTGCCCCGTGCGTTCAGCGAGTACACCTTGCGCGGCGGTCCCTTCTCGGATGGGACCTTCGTCACGTCGACGAACCCGCGCTGCTCGATTCGGACGAGCAGTGCGTAGACAGTGCCTTCGACGATGTCGGAGAAGCCCTGTTCGCGCAGCCGCGCCGTGATCTCGTAGCCGTATGCCGGCTGCGAGCCCAGGATCGCGAGCACGATGCCCTCGAGCGTGCCCTTGAGCATTTCGGTCATCTGCTTGGCCATGGGAACCCTCCCTTCGCTACTCAGTGATGTTGACTACCACTAGATAGTAACGCCGACTACCAGTAGTTAGCAAGACTGAATAGCGAGGGTTTTTTCCGGCCTGGATCGAACCAGCCAGAGCTACCGCAGCCGGTCGAAGAAGGCGATCATGTCGGTCTCGACCAGCGCAGGTGTCTGCTTCGCCGTGAAGTGGCCGCCCGTCGGCAGGTCGTTCCAGAACCGGATGTCGGTGTACGTTCTTTCGGCGTAATGGCGCGGGAAGCCGCGCTCGCCCCACTGGATGGACACCCCGACGGGCACGTCGATCATCGGCATCGGCGTCTCGTGCCGGTAATCGAAGTAGGCGCGGAAGGAGGTTCCGATGGTGCGGGTGAACCAGTAGAGGGAGATGGTCGTCAGCAGCTCGTCCGTACTCCAGTAGTCGGAGACTTCGTCGGTGCCACTCCATTCCCGGAACTTCTCGATGAGCCAGGCCGCGAGGCCCGCCGGTGAATCCGTCAGGCCGACCGCGAGCGTGTCCGGGCGCGTCGACTGCTGACTGCTGTAGGCGCTCGCGCTTTTCCACTTGGCGTCCAGCCAGTCGATGAAGGCCTGCTCCTCTTCGGTGAGGTCCTGCCTCCGCTCGGCCGGTGGAAAAGCCGCGTGCGTGGCGAAGAGACCGATGACTGCGTCGGGATGCGTCGCCGCCAGCCGGTCGCTGACCCACGTTCCGACATCCTCGCCGTAGGTCGCATATCGCTCATAGCCGAGCACGCGCGTCATCAGCGTGTGCCAGCGCTCCGCGACGGCCGCCGACGTGAACGGCTCCTTCATGACCTCGGAGAACCCGTAGCCGGGCAGCGACGGGATGACGACGTCGAAGCCGTCGGCCGCCAGGAGCTCGCCGAGGGGAAGCATCTCGATGAACGAGTACGGCCAGCCATGGCTGAGGACGATCGGGATCGGATCGCGAGCATCCGCCAGCCCTTCGGCCCTGAGCTGTACGAAATGGATGCGCTCGCCGTTCACGGTCGCCGTGAACTGCGGGAACGCATTCAGCCTCGCCTCCGCCGCACGCCAGCCGTACGACTCGCGCCACTCGTCCATCAGGGTCGCGAGAAAGGGGATGTCGACGCCCGCCTCCCAGGGTTCGGCCGGCGTCGGCACCGGGTACCGCGTGCGCGCCAGCCGGATGCGGAGGTCATCGAGCTCTCTGTCGGGAACGCTGATCCGGAAGGGTTCGGGGGCGGTGAAAGCGTCCATGACACCACCGTAGGGCCGGCCACCGACCCCAGAGCGGCGCCGTCAGCACGCGATGACGTAGAGTTCGTGGCGTGGACGATGATGCCGGTGACTGGTTCCTGAGCCGTGCCGAGCGGGCGAACCCGGCCACCGACGTGCAGGCCGGGCGGCCGCCGTGGTCGGAGGGCAACCTCGTTCAGCCTCTCGTCCACGGTGCGACCTACTTCGCGCGGCTGCATGCGGAGTTGTCGGCATTGCAGGCGGGCGACCGGGTGTGGTTCACCGACTGGCGCGGCGACGCGGACGAACGGCTGCTTCCGGATGGCCCTTCCATCGGTGAGCTGCTTGCGGGGCTCGCTCGTGCCGGTGTGCAGGTGCGCGGTCTGATCTGGCGGTCGCACGGGGAACGGGTCTCGGCGCCCATGAGCGGGCTGTCCAACCAGATGCTGGGCCGGGAGATCAACGACGCCGGTGGAGAGGTCCTGCTCGATCAGCGAGTACGGGTGTTCGGGTCGCACCATCAGAAACTCTTCGTCATCCGTCATACCGAGGATGCGTCGAAAGACGTCGCCTTCGTCGGTGGCATCGACCTCTGCCACAGCCGCCGCGACGATGCCATCCACGCGGGAGACCCTCAAACGCTGGACATGGATCCCCGCTACGGAAAACGACCGCCGTGGCACGATGCCGCCCTCGAGCTGCGCGGACCGGTGGTTGCGGACCTGCTGACGGTGTTCTCCGAACGCTGGAACGATCCGCATCCTCTCGACCACCGCAACCCGTACCGGAGCCTGCTCCAACGACTCGCCCGCATGCCCCGGCATCCGAAGCCGCTCCCCGAGGCCGCGCCGCCCCCACCCCCCGCGGGCCCGCACGCCGTGCAGTTATTGCGCACCTATGCGCCGAAACGTCCGCCGTTCCCCTTCGCCCCGGCGGGGGAGCGCAGCGTGGCGCGGGCCTATTCGAAGGCCTTCGCCCGTGCCCAGTCCTTCATCTACATCGAGGACCAGTACCTGTGGTCGACCGAGATCGCGGCGGGAATCGCGAGAGCGCTCACTGACAATCCTCGGTTGCGGGTGATCGTGGTGGTGCCCCGCTACCCGGATGCGGACGGCCGGCTCACCGGGCCGCCCAGCCGCCTCGGCCAACTCCGTTCCATCGCGATGCTGCGCCGCGCCGCGCCGGACAGGGTCGGCGTGTTCGACATCGAGAACGAGGCCGGCACTCCCATCTACGTTCACGCGAAGATCTGCGTCGTCGACGACACCTGGTTCACCTGCGGCTCCGACAATTTCAACCGTCGCTCCTGGACCACGGACAGCGAACTCACCTGCGCCGTCCTCGATCTCTCGGCGGAAGGCCGGCCCCTTACCGGCAAGGTGGCGCGTGATCTCCGGCTCCAGCTCTGGGCCGAACACCTCGGCCTCGACCCCGATGACCCCCGCCTCCTCGACACCGACAACGGCCTCGCGCTGTGGAAAGCGAGCGCTGACGATCTCGATCACTGGCACCGGACCGGACGAAGCTCGGAGCGTCCGATCGGACGAGTGCGGCCGCACCGGACCGAGCCCGTCTCCCGGCGTCAACGGATCTGGGCCGCCCCGGTGAACCGTATCGTCATCGACCCGGACAGCCGTCCCCGCAGGCTGAGGGGCACATCCGAGTTCTGAATCGTCAGGACGAGATGGCTTGCGCCGCGGCCTCGCGGAGCTGCGCGACTGGTCCCCGACTGCGTTGAACCGTCAGTTCGGCCGCTACGGCACGCAGAAACTCGACGGCATCCGTCAGCGTCGGGAAGAATGCCCAGGAGAAGCGATCGCCGATCACCATGACCTCGACCTCATCGCCGACATCTTCGACGAACCCGACCAGGGACTGCGCATCGTTGTAGGCGAAGCGAGCGTCGCACGCCCGCCAGGCACCCGGATGCACGGGAACCAGGTCTATGGGCACGGGTTCTGTTCTCTGCTCCATCGCTGACCTCCAGCAACTCGCGTGCCGGGGTCCGGGGCAGGTCACACCACGCTACGACCGCCGCACGCCCGTGTCAACGGGTCGCGCTGCTCACCTGGGGTCGTACTCCAGCTGCCGCACCTCAACCGGCGAAAAGCGCGCCTCCACGAAGCGGCCTGCGATCTCGACGGCCCGGTCGATGCTCACGCAATCGACGAGATAGAAGCCCCCGACCCATTCCTTCGACTCGACGAACGGGCCGTCGGTCGTGTGCACGCGATGGGGCGCCTGGCGGTCAGCGCGCACGACCACTGCAGCCTCCATGCTGAGCACGTTCGTCTCGATCAGCTCACCGGATTCCTGCAGTTCGTGGATGAGTGTGCCGTGTGCGTTCTCGAACTCGTCCTTCAGGTCTCCGGTGATCGCGGCTTCGCATTCGGCATTGTTGTAGATCAGAATCTCGTAGCGCATGAACTTCTCCTGTCTTCGGTGGGTGACACGAGAACGTCGAACGATCATGGCCCTGATCGACATTCCTCCACAAACTACTCCGTATGTGGATACATCATCGGGGCGTTATCGAAAACGTCTACCATGAGAACGCGGCGGCGGTGGGGTGCCCGCCCGCTTTCCCCACCGCCGCCCTCATAGGCTCATGGAACGCTCGGCTCAAACAGCGTAAATGGTCCAGCCGGCGGTCGCCGACGCGCCGGGAGCGAGCACGATCAGGTCGGTGCCCGAGTTGAACGCGTCGGGCGGGCAGGTCATCGGTTCGACAGCGAGGCCCAGGCGGCTGGCGGCGGGATTCGGCTGATCGGCCGTGTGCACCTGCACCCATGGGCAGTCGTTCGCCCACGTCATCCCGACGCCGTTTCCGTCGGCTGCGACGACCGTGACCTCGGTCATCCCATCTTTGTCGCGTTCCAGGTCGGTGAACGCGTGATCGATGAACGTGCTGCCGATGAGGCGCGGCTCGCGGAAGTCGTAGGAGCCGTCCTCCTCGGTCGCGACGTCTGCGAGGCCGATCGGCGCCAGCCGGTCATCCGTGACCCTGAGCACCGACGCGGCCGGGAGTGACAGGGTCCACTCGTCGACCCGGCCCGAGCCCGGCGTGAGATAGGGATGAGGGCCGGTACCCCACGGGGCCTGGTCATGCCCGGTGTTGAGTCCTGACACGGTCGAATGCAGTCCGCTCTCGTCGAGGGTGTACGTGACGGTCACCTCGACGCGGTGCGGGTAGCCGGCCTGCGCCTGGATGGTCCCAACCAGCACGACGTGGCTCGCCGAGCCCTCGATGGCATCGAAATCCAGCCACACGGCGAGACCGTGCAGGGCGTTTCCGCGGTTCGGTTCCGTCAGGGGCAGCTGCTCTTCGACGCCGTCGAACCGGTAACGCCCGTCGATCACCCGGTTCGGCCATGGCGCCAGCGTCGCTCCGCGGTAGGCCGGGCGGATCTCGTCTGCCGCGAACGGGACGACGAGGTCGCGTCCGTTGTGCTGCAACATGCGCAGGCTGGCCCCGACGGATGCGATCGTCGCGCTGTAGTCGCCCGCGGTCAGCCCATAGTGCGTCCCGGAAAGAGGAGTGATCATGGCCTCATTCTGCCCGGTCTGTGGATTCGCCGGTACATTCGGCTCGCTGATCCCGCGGGCGAGCGTCATCGCTGCGGCCGAGAGTCGCCGGCAGAGCAGTGACGGTCGGCGGGGAGGGTGATTCTCGGCGGCTGTAGGGTTACGCGCGCGTCGCGAGGAGTGCGGCCCAGAGGTCGGCACGCGCGTGGAACGAGGACAGGTCGCGGCCGAGCAGCCGCTCCGCCTCGGCGACCCGTGCGCGGAGCGTATGGCGGTGGATGCCCAGCTCGCGCGCCGCCGAATCGAACGTTCCGTTGTGCTCCAGCCACGTCCGCAGCGAGAGCACGAGCACGCTCCCGTTCGCTTCGTCGGCGGTGATCAGGGGTGCGAGCGTGGTTCGTGCCACTTCGCGCGCGTCGGTGCGGGCGAGGAACGCGAGCACGCCCTGCCGCGAGATCGTGTCGAAGGACACCACACCTTCGTCGCCTTCGCGGGCGCGATCGAGGGCTTGCGTCGCCTGGTCGTGGGCGCGGGCGAGGTCGGCGTAACCCACCGCATCCGACACCCCAGCCTTCAAGCCGAATCCGGCTGTGAGGTCTACGACCAGGGTCGGAGCCGCGGAGCTGAAGCAGAGCACGATGCGACCGTCGTCGGCGGCGTAGAACAGCGCACCCGGATGCTCGGCCACGCGCAACTCCAGCCATTCGCTGAGCGCGTCGACGCCGTCGATGGGGGAGTCGACGAGGGCGACCCGCACGGGTTCCGCGGGCATCGCTCCCCACATCTGCACGGCGATGTCGGATGCGAGCTGCGTGTCACCGGAGACCAGCACGTGCCAGAGCCCTGAGCGCAGGTGGCCGACCGCCCGGTCGAGTGCGGTGTTCTGTTCGAGTGCGAGCCCCGCCAGGGCGATGACGCTGGTGACGACCTGCTGGCCGGCCTGGTCGAGTTCGCCGGCGCCGCCGAGGGCGAGCACGCCCCGCAACTGCCCGCTGGTGCCGAGCGTCTGGAGGGTGAGGGTCTCGCCGCCGGTGACGATGGTGCCGCTCGAGCGGCGACGGGTGCGCAGCAGCCTGGTGGCTTCGGCGCTGACAGCGGCGAGAGTGGATGCGCCGAGCGCGTCGGGCGGGAACACGCGGTCGACCGACCCGGTCGCGTCGAACAGGGCGACCCAGTGGTCGAGTTGGCGTGACAACTCGGCGAGGGTGGCCGTCAGGCCGTCCGGGCGGAGGGCCGCCAGCGAGATCGCGCGCTGCGCTTTGAGCGCCCACGTGTTGCGGGCGAAGAGTTCCTCGGCGGTGAGGTCGGCGACGTAGCGCGAGACCGCGATGAACGGGATGCGGTAGGGCACCTCGAAGAGCGGAAGACCGGCCTCGAGACAGGCGGCAACCAGCCCGTCGGGCGTCCCGTCGCGGATCACCTCCGTGCCGAAACCGAGCCCGGCCAGGCCTCGGGCGCGCAGCCGTTCGACATACGGGAGGAAGTCGGCGGCCGTGGTGGCCGCTGGGGCGAACTGTGTGCCGGTGATGAGCAGGACCTGCCCGTCGGAGAGGAACGGCGTGGGGTCGGCGAGGTCGGAGCTGTGCACCCACTGCACGACCTGGTCGAGGGCCTGCGCGGGCAGGGCGCTCTCGGACGTCAGCAGGCGGAGGTCGAGTTCGGGGTTCGAGAGGAGCCGGCGCAGTGTGGGCGGCATCCGCACCTTCTTTCCTGCGTCGACGCATCCTCGTTGTACGCCGTGGTCATCAGGCGCCGTCCAATTGTACAAGCGGGCGATGTTGCGGCGTCCCCGGGCGTGCCTAGCATGAGCGCCAGAGCGCCGTCGCAACCCGCCCAGGCGCATCGTTCGCCACAGGAGTGACCATGACCATCGTCGACACCGCATCCGCCACGCTGACCGGAGGCCCTAGCCTTCCTCAGGAGCGCCGCCTCGTCACCGCGATCCCCGGCCCCGAGTCGCGCCGGCGCATGGAGCGCAAGACGCAGGCCGTCGCCGCGGGTGTCGGAACCACCATCCCCGTGTTCGCGGCCGCCGCCGGCGGCGGGGTCCTCGTCGACGTCGACGGCAACTCGCTGATCGACTTCGGTTCCGGAATCGCCGTGACAGGCGTGGGCAACGCGGCTCCCCGCGTGGTCGAGGCGGTTCAGGCCCAGGTCGCCCAGTTCACCCACACCTGCTTCACCGTCGCGCCGTACGACTCGTACGTCGAAGTGGCCGAGGCGCTCAACCGCCTGACGCCAGGAGACCACGCCAAGCGCAGCGCCCTGTTCAATTCGGGCGCCGAGGCTGTGGAGAATGCGGTCAAGATCGCCCGCCACTACACCGGCAAACAGGCCGTCGTCGCGTTCGACCACGCATACCACGGCCGCACCAACCTGACCATGGCCCTGACCGCGAAGAACCAGCCGTACAAGAGCGGATTCGGTCCGTTCGCGTCCGAGATCTACCGCGCTCCTCTCTCATACCCGCTCCGCGACGGCGGACTCAGCGGTGCCGAGGCCGCGCGCCGCGCCATCCTGCACATCGAGAAGCAGGTCGGTGCCGAGAACCTGGCGGCGATCATCATCGAGCCCATCCAGGGCGAGGGCGGCTTCATCGTTCCTGCCGACGGCTTCCTGCCGGCGCTCGCCGACTGGGCAGCCGCCAACGGCGTCGTCTTCATCGCCGATGAGGTGCAGACCGGATTCGCGCGCACCGGCGCCATGTTCGCCAGCGAGCACTTCGGTATCGTCCCCGACCTGGTGGTGACCGCCAAGGGCATCGCGGGCGGCCTGCCGCTCTCCGCCGTCACCGGTCGGGCCGAGATCATGGATGCGCCCCAGGTGGGCGGACTCGGCGGCACCTACGGCGGCAACCCGCTCGCCTGTGTCGCGGCTCTCGCGACGATCGAGACCTACGAGCAGGAGGGCCTCGTCGAGCGCGCCCGGCAGATCGGTCGCATCCTCTTCGAGAAGCTGGGCGCCCTCCGCGACGCCGACGCGCGCGTCGCCGAGGTGCGCGGTTTCGGAGCGATGGTCGCGATCGAGCTCGTGCACCCGGTCACGGGCGAGCCGGATGCGGCACTCACCTCCCGTGTGGCGGCTGCGGCCCACGCTGCCGGCGTCGTGCTGCTGACCTGTGGGACCTACGGCAACGTCATCCGCTTCCTGCCTCCACTCAGCATGCCGGACCACCTGCTCGTCGAGGGCCTCGACATCGTCGCGGACGCTCTTGCGTCGATCGGTACGGTGACCGCATGAGCCTCGTCGCCGACATCACCCCCGGAGTCGCATTCTCCAGCGGCGCATCCGCTCGCGAAGCCGAGCTGCTGGCGCGGGTTCCCGCCGGCCTGTACATCGGCGGCGTCTGGCAGGCCGGGAGCGCCGACCCCATCGAGGTCGCCGATCCCGCGACCGGCCGCGTGATCAAGCGGATAGCGAATGCTGGGCCTGAGGACGGCATCCGTGCGCTCGATGCGGCCGTCGAAGCCGCGGATGCATGGGCCGCCACCGCGCCGCGTGCACGTGGCGAGATCCTCCGTCGTGCCTTCGACCTTCTGCAGGATCGCCGTGAGGACTTCGCCCTGCTGATGACGCTCGAGATGGGCAAGCCGCTGGCGGAGGCCAACGGTGAGGTCACCTACGGTGGCGAGTTCCTGCGCTGGTTCAGTGAGGAGGCCGTGCGCATCGCCGGGCGGTACGGAACGAACCCCGAGGGCACCGGTACGACGGTCGTCTCGCAGCGGCCGGTCGGGCCGTGCTTCCTGATCACGCCGTGGAACTTCCCGCTGGCGATGGCAACCCGCAAGATCGCGCCCGCGCTCGCCGCGGGCTGCACCGTCGTGATCAAGCCGGCCGAGCTCACCCCGCTGACGACGCTGCTACTCGTGCAGCTGCTCGAAGATGCCGGCCTTCCCGCCGGGGTCGTCAACGTGATCACGACCTCGTCCTCACGCGATGTCTCGGCCCCGATCATCGCCGACCCGCGCCTCCGCAAGCTGAGCTTCACCGGCTCGACGCCCGTGGGCCGGACCCTGATCGAGCAGTCGGCGCAGAACGTGCTTCGCACCTCGATGGAGCTGGGCGGCAACGCCCCGTTCATTGTGTTCGACGACGCCGACCTCGACAAGGCGGTCACCGGTGCGATGCTCGCGAAGTTCCGCAACACGGGCCAGGCCTGCACCGCGGCCAACCGGTTCATCGTGCAGGACACCGTCGCGGACGAGTTCGCCCGCCGGGTCACCGAGCGGGTCGACGCGTTCGTCGTCGGCCGCGGCGCGGAGGACGGCGTGACGATCGGCCCTCTCATCAACGAAGCGGCCGTCGCGAACATGGAGTCCCTGGTCGCGGATGCGGTTTCACGGGGCGCGCGCGTCCTCACGGGAGGCACGCGACCAGAGGGAGCAGGTTCCTTCTACGCGCCGACGGTGCTCGTCGATGTCGCTCCCGGCAGCGACATCGTGCGCGAAGAGATCTTCGGGCCGGTCCTTGCCATCTCGACGTTCCGCGACGAAGCTGAGGCCGTGGCGCTCGCGAACGGAACCGAGTACGGTCTCGTCGGCTACGTCTTCACCGAAGACCTCGGCCGGGCGCAGCGGATGATCGACCAGATCGACACCGGCATGATGGGCGTCAACACGGGCCTCGTCTCGAACGCTGCGGCCCCGTTCGGCGGGGTGAAGCAGTCGGGTCTCGGACGTGAAGGCGGGCTCGAGGGCATCCACGAATACCTGTCGACGAAGTACACACTGATCCCGGCGTCCTGAGCGACCCCGGCACAGAAAGAAGCGAAGAAATGAGCGCGATCGAACGCGACGTCGTCATCATCGGTGCGGGCGCATCCGGCCTCACCGTGGCGACCGAGCTGAAGAAGGCCGGATTGACGGTCGCGGTGCTGGAAGCCCGCGATCGGGTCGGCGGCCGGCTGTGGACCGACGACGTCGACGGCGCCATGCTCGAAATCGGCGGCCAGTGGGTCTCGCCCGACCAGGATGCACTGAAGAGCACCCTCGCCGAGCTGGGACTCGAGACCTACCCGAGGTACCGCGAAGGCGAGAACATCTACCTGAACGCCGACGGCGAGTTGTCGCGCTTCGAGGGCGAGATCTTTCCGGTGCCGCCGAAGACCGAGGCCGAGATCGTCACGCTGATCGAGAAGCTGGATGCGCTGGTCGCCGAGATCGACCCCGATCGCCCGTGGGCGCATCCGCTCGCCAAGGACCTCGACGAGATCTCGTTCAGCCGCTGGCTCGAGACGCAGACCGACGACCAGGAGGCGCGCGACAACATCGGCATGTTCATCGCCGGTGCGATGCTGACCAAGCCCGCCCACGCGTTCTCAGCTCTGCAGGCGCTGCTGATGGCTGCGAGCGCGGGGAGCTTCAGCAACCTGGTCGACGCCGACTTCATCCTCGACGAGCGGGTCGTCGGTGGTCTCCAGCAGGTTCCGCTGATGCTCGCCGAGCGGCTCGACGGTGACGTGCGCCTCGGCCAGCCGGTGCGCAGGCTCCGTTGGCACGAGGGTGGTGTCACAGCCGCCACGGACTCGATCGAGGTGAAGGCGCGATTCGCGGTGCTCGCTGTGCCACCCATCCTGATCAGCCGCATCAGCTACGAGCCGCCGCTGCCCCGGCGCCAGCAGCAGCTGCACCAGCATCTCTCGATGGGTTTCGTCATCAAAGTGCACGCCGTCTACGAGACGCCGTTCTGGCGGGAGTCGGGGCTCTCGGGCACCGCGTTCAGTCCGTATGAACTGGTGCACGAGGCGTACGACAACACGAACTTCGGTGATTCGCGGGGCACGCTGGTTGGCTTCGTCGCAGACGAGGCCGCCGACGGCGTGTTCGCCCTGAGCGCGGAGGAGCGCAAGCGGCGCATCCTGACCTCCCTGTCGCACTATTACGGCGAGAAGGCCCTCGAGCCGGTCGTGTACTACGAGAGCGACTGGGGGTCGGAGGAGTGGACGCGGGGCGCCTATGCGGCCAGCTTCGACATGGGCGGCCTGGCGCGATACGGCGCCGACCTGCGCACTCCCGTCGGGCCGATCTGGTTCTCGTGCAGCGACATGGCGGGTAAGGGCTACCAGCACGTCGACGGGGCGATCCGCGTGGGCCGCGAGACCGCCGCCGCGATCATCGCTGCTGCGCGCGCGTAGGTCTTCCGCCGAGAGTCGCCGCTGCGCGCGTAGGCGTTCTCGCCGAGAGTCGCCGCTGGCGCCGAGGATCACCCGCACAACGAGTCAACTCGGCGCCGGCGGTGACTCTCGCGGGCGTGGGTGCGACGGGTCAGGCTGGCGGCGTGAGCTCGGCCAGCATGCCGCGCTCGAGGGCGACCCAGACGTGGCCGTCAGGGGCGACGGCGATGCCGTGCGGCTCGCTCGCCGCGGTCGGCAGGTCGTGCAGGGTGAGCTCGCCGGTGTCGGTTACGAAGCCCACCTGGTTCGATCCCCACAGGGTGAACCAGCATCCGCCGGTCGGCGCAGCCGTGATGGCATGCGGCTTCGAGTCCCGGTCAGGCAGAGGGAACTCGGTGACCACGCCGTCGCGGCCGATCCGCCCGAGCGCACCACCGAGCACCTCGGCGAACCACACCGCGCCGTCCTCGGCGACGGTGATCCCGACCGGCCCCGATGCCGCACGCGGCAGTTCGTAATACTGGATGGCCGCATCGCCGCCCCGCACGTGGCCCACGGCGTTTCCCTGGTTGAGGGTGAACCACACACTCTCGCCCGACCCCGCGATCATCGACACCATGGTGTCGGTGCGCCCGACCGGGAACTCGGTGACGCGACCCATGATGTCGACGCGTCCCAGGGCATCCGCTGCCAGCTCGGTGAACCACACGGTGCCGTCGTAGAGACTCGTGATCCCGAACGGGCTGGCCTCCATGGTGGGAACGGCGACCTCGTTGAGGATGCGGATGGCGTCGCCGTCGTCAGGCGACCGCCCGATGTGCAGGATGCGGTTGCCGGTCGTGTCCGTCACCCACACGGACTCATCGGTCGCGCGGGTGATCAACGAGGGCTGTGCGCTGTCGCCGAGGTCGGCGAACAGGAGGCTGCCGTCGGGGTCGCGGCGACCGACGCGCCCTGAGTGGACGAGCGTGAACCAGACCGCGCCGTCCTCCGTGACAGCGATGCCGTACGGACCGGCGCCGACCTCGGTGACCGGATGCTCGACGATGCGTCTCACTGCAGTTCGAGCCGGACGCGCCGGTCGTACACCGTGTGGCCGCCGACCCGCACCAGGTCGTGGCTGACGAGATTGGTGAACAGCACCGACCCTTCGCCCTGGAGGATCGTCAGATGGCGCTTCAGGTACGAGGTGATGCTGGCGGCAGCGGCCCCCGTCGCCTGGTCTTCGGCGATTCCCATCTCGGGAGCGAACATCCTGGCGCGCAGCCAGCCGGCGCCCTCGTCGATCCAGGCGTAGGCGAAGTGCTGGCCTTCCGTGAAATCGGCGGGGTCGAGCGCATCCACCTCGCCGGGGGAGTCGAGCGGGATCCAGTGGAAGTCCGGGCCCCACTCGGATCGTGCCGTGATCCAGGTGATGTCGCCTTCGAAGTCGACCATCACCTCACCGGCCTTCTCGCGCAGCGCCCAGAGCTGGATGCCCTGGCGGGCGATGAGCCAGGCGGTGCCGACGCTGGGATGCCCGGCGAAGGGCAGCTCCTTCAGGGGGGTGAAGATGCGGATGCGCGCCGTGAAGAGTTCGTCGTCGATTCCGTCGACGAACACCGTCTCGCTGAATCCGAGCGTGTTCGCGATCTCCTGCTCACGGCCCAAACTTGAGCCGGTGCTCTCGATGACACCGAGTTCGTTCCCGAAATCACCGGTCTCGTCGGTGAACACGCGGACGACGTCGACGTCGATGGTTTCGCTCATCCCTCAAGCGTCCCACGAATGCCGCGAAAGGTGCGAGAAGCGGACGGCGGCGAAGCACGCGTCAGCGCTCGATCAATGCATATTCCGCAACAACTGGTATTCCTGCAAGTTCCTCTCTGCAAGCGTTGGTGATGTGACGCGAGATTGTGGATTTCTCTCGGGCGAACAACTCGACCATTTGCGCCTGGGTGAGCCAGACGGTCTTGCCGTCGGTCTTCACATCGAGCGTGACGGTGCCGTCATCGGACTGATAGATCTCAACATCGCTCACGCTCCCATTCTGGTCGACAGCCGGAGCGATGGTCGCCGCCCTATGAGGCGGTTCGTGGGAACGATTCGCCGTCGGAGCGGGCGAGGCGTTCGAGTCCGTCGAGGATGAGGTCCAGGCCGAACTCGAATTCGAACTGGTCGTCGCACCAGCCGAGGGTGGACGACGGGTCGTCGTGGCGGACGACTGCGAGCATGCCGACCAGGTGCGGCAGAGTTTCGGCCAGCTGCTCGGGAATGTCGCCGTCGCCGTCATCGTCGTCGGACACGAGCTCCTGCGAGAAGCCGAACATCCTGCTGCCGAGCGCGTGCATGGCGTGGTGGATCAGGTCGTACGAGAGGCCACCCGAGCGGAGGGTCCCGATCACGGAGTCGACGTACCGCGCGCGGAGGAGCCCGAGCTGGGTGCGGCCTTCCAGGATGCCCGGCACCCACGGGTGCTCGAGCATGACCTCGCGGGCGCCGAGGATGCGTTCGCGCAGGCTCGTCTTCCATCCGGCATCCGTCTCCGGTACCTCGAAGCCGCCGACGCGCTGGTCGATCTCGGCGAAGACGGATTCGACGACGCCATCGAAGATCGCCTCCTTGTTCGGGAGGTGGTAGTAGAGCGACATGACCTCGACGTCGAGCCGCTCTGCGAGGCGCCGCATCGTGAAAGCGTCGATGCCGCTCGCGTCGGCCAGCTCGATCGCTGTGCGCAGGACGCGCTCGCGCGTCAGCGGAGTGCGTCGCCCTGAGCTTCGTTCGGCTGTGGAAGTCATCCGTCGCCTCCTTCACGTCAACCGTACAACGTCAGGTTCACCGGTTGACTCTTTACACACGGGCCTTTACACACGGGCGGAACAGCGCTACCTTACAGTGTAAGGCGTACAGCGTAAGGTACGGAGAGATCCCGGAGGAATCATGAGAGCAGCGGTCTATCGCCGGTTCGGCGGTCCCGAAGTCGTGCACGTCGAAGAGGTAGCGAAGCCTTCGCCCGGTCCGGACGACGTCCTCATCCGGGTCTACGCGAGCACAGTGAGCATCGCCGACTACCGGTCGCGCAGTCGCGACCTTCCGAAGGGACTCTGGTTCTACGGGCCGCTTGTGCTCGGCGTCTTCCGGCCGCGCATCCGGATACTCGGAATGGACGCTGCCGGCGTGGTGGAGGCCGTGGGCGCGAACGTCACCCGCTACGCACCGGGAGACGAGGTGATCGCGATGACCGGCTCGAAATTCGGTGGTCACGCAGAGTCCGTCCGCGTTCCGGAAAGCGGTGTGATCGCAGCAAAACCGGCGAACTTGAGCTTCGCTGACGCCGCCTCCGTCGTGTTCGGCGGGTACACGGCCCTCGCATTCCTGGACCGTGCCAACGTGGGACCGGGAACGGAGGTTCTCGTGAACGGCGCGTCGGGTGCCGTCGGTTCGGCCGCCGTCCAGCTGGCCCGGCATCGGGGCGCCACCGTGACCGCCGTCTGCAGTGGCGCCAATGCGGAACTGGTCAGATCGCTCGGCGCAGATCAGGTCATCGACTACACGAAGGACGACTTCACTCGCAGCGGACTGACGTACGACGTGATCGTCGAATGCGTCGGCAATGCGCCTTTCGAGCGGGTGGAACGGTCGATCAGGCCGGGCGGGGCCTACCTTCCGGTGATCAGCGATCTTCGGGGGATGCTTCGGGCGCGCGGGAATGCCCGCCGCAGTGGCAAGACCGTGGTCTCGAGCAGCGTGCCCGCCTCGGCGGAAACACTTGCACGCGTCGCCGAGCTCGCGGGTGCCGGCGCACTGAAGCCGGTGATCGACAGTACCTACGACCTCGACGACATCGCCGACGCTCATCGGCGTGTCGCGACCGGCCACAAACGGGGAAGTGTCGTCCTCCGGATCCGGCCGGAATGACCCCGGATCCCCGTGCCTTTCCAGGCCGAAATGTCTGACGGCTCTCTCGCCGCCTGACATCAATCACGCATTTGGCACCACGAAAGCACTGGGTTGTCCAGAGCAGTGCGGCCCTGACGCCCTCAGAAAAGATGACACCAGTCTGTCCTCGTCGTCGGCGGTCGCCCTCTCGCTGACCGGTCGAATGCTCTCGCAGCGATCACCCCACAATTTGCGGTCAGCCGTGCGCTTGAGACGCTGCATGGCGGCACTCATTAATCTAGCTACCATCTTATTTACCCCTCCCACGAGACGGGGAACAGATCCTGAGTCCAGAGTCGAGCCGAAGGTCGGGACGGTGGGCTGCGGGCGTGCGGCAGCATCCTCTTACGCTGGAGATACGCCCGCGACGGACTGTCTTTCGAGCGGGACTAGTCGAGGCTGTCCCGAACGCCATCAGGCGCTATTCGGGCGGTTAAGGTGAGCGTTCAACGCCCGTCCAGACCTCGCCGGCGAGCGGACATTGCAGATGAAGGCGGTAGCGGTCTCCGGGGACAGTAGTGGCCGTCGGCGGTCCTCCGTAAGCTGGCGACGCAGCCTCACGCGCGGGTGGGGCCGAGGGAAGGGACCCGAATGAGCTCCATTGACTGGGATGAGACCGTGCGGCGAGTGAACAACGTCTTGCGTCGGGACTCGGCGAGCGGTTGGCCAGTTGTACAGAATGAGGAGGTCGCCTGGTACGGACCCTTCGTCTCATCCCTGGCGCTGGCGGTCGGGGGCTCGGAGATCGTCTATGGCGACGGTCAACTTATCGCGAACGAGGACGGATCGTTTATCGCTGACGCAGTCTTCTTCACCGCGAAGGCCGTAGTGGTCGCGCGAGTGACCGGCGAACGGATTAGCGCTCGAGAGGTTGCCCGGGAAGTGCGCCTGTACAGTCGACGCGAGCTTCAGTTTGTGGGGGTTAACGCGGCTGGCGACGCCTTCAGTCAGGACATGTTCCGCAACTGGCCCGGTCGAGTCGAACTCGAGGTGAGATACGCACCGGATGTCGTAATTGAGCTTCCGTTGCGTCCGAGACTATCCACGCCCGAGCAGCGTCAGGAGTTACTGGTGTTGTTAGACGCGCTTCGTGGCGAAATCGGTGACTAATTGCACGCTCCGCTTCGTGGGGTTGTCAGAAGCCCGCCACCTGATTCACGCAATCAGGACAGCGGAAGAAGAATCTCCGGTCACGTCGCCACTATGTTGAGACCGTGAGTGTGTGGCGACCGTGGGACGCGGATGACGACGAGCACGCGGAACGGCTTGTAATACGTGACTTGATTCCCGATTCGATGCGCGCAGCTGTCCGTGCCTGGCTTCGAAATGAGCTCGACTCTGGATACAACACCGACGAGCGGCTAGTCACGATGATTCAATCCGCACTGCGTGTGAATTTCGGCTTCCCGCCCGGTCGCGTAGAAACCGGAGCGCTCGTTGGTCGCATTGAAGAGTCGGGCGACAAATTCGTGGTCCGCGTCCTCGACCTGTTTCTGAGCGAGTATTCACCGGTTCCGTGGGACGGGTCGACGCCTGAGCCAGTTGCAGACATCGAGTGGCACTTCGATCAGAACATGTCGGCAGCATGTGTTCGGCTGGAATCGGGCGTGTATCGGATCGCCCGTCGCCTGCCGCAAGGCGTCGAAGAGGCGGCTCACGAAGCAGTGGCAACGGCGAACGAAATCGCTGGTCGGCACCTATTGAAAGCGTGGACCGAAGCGCGGTCGCTCACGCCGGACACCAGTGCGGTTATGACCGAAGGAATTAGGGCGGTTGAAGCTGCAGCTGGCTCGGTGCTTACTCCTAAAGACAGGAAGCCAAGCCTAGGGAAGATCGTGGGCGCTTTGCGCGATCAGCCTGAGTGGACGCTCGTGCTCGCGACGCGCGATGATGGCCATCCGGATCACCGCCTAATCCTCATCGGGATGTTGGAAACGCTGGCTTTCGCGGAACAACATCGCCATTCTGGCAAGGACCCGAGTGAGACAGAATGTCTGACCCACGTCCAATTGGCCTCAACTCTTGTTGCGTGGTTTTCGGCCGGCTCAGTGGTGCAGAAGCCAATGTCCGTTTAGTCGCTTCGGGCTAGGGCTTGGCTACTGACGTTTGACGAACCCATCCGGGCGAAGCCGCGCGCATAGTCGGTGCTGCTGGCATGTTTCATTGAATCCCCCTTTTCTGGAGTCAACTCGTGCTCAGGGGCCATTGACGCCACGCATCGCGGCGCCGGGCAACTAAAGCTATGCCAGGGCGCTCAGAGCCGGCGCAAAGCGTGTGCCGTCAGGAAGCTGTTCCGTTCGGACCTGTAGGTAGTCCCTGCGCATCGATCGGTTCAAGCGTCAACCTTCGGAATGGCGCGATCGGACCCGTCCCGTCTCCGAAGTTGGAACCGGCTAGTAATCCGCAACGGAAGCCGCGGAGTCGTCAAACCCTTCTAAGAAACCGTGGGCTTAGTGGTGGTCACACATTGCGAGCTGAAGGGAGGTCCACGAAGTATTGGACACCGCTGGCATTCGCCTCGTTCGCTACCAGCGGCTGAGGCCAAGGACGCAGGAGCGCCCCACGGTTCGGCCGCATGTTCCGCTCGAAATCGGTGAACTCATCACGGCTAACCTTGTTGAAACGGAGCTGAAAGGCCGACAGCAGATTCTGTATCGCCTTTGCTTTTACCGCGTGCTTCTCGGGACTTCCTGCTACGAGGTCAAGGGCATTCTGCATAGCCACGATTCGCCCCGTCGCTTCGTAGGCGAACGCGTGGAGTCGCTCAATTTGCTTTGCTGTTGAACTTTGGCCGGCGGCCTCAAGCTGTCCCTGTTTGAGTTCCAAGAAATTGCTGTACTCGTAGCCCAATCGGCAGCATTCGGGGATGCCTTCCACGTAAACCGGAAGAAAGTCCCTTCCGAGCGTCAGCCGCGCAGATCGCACCTCGCGAACTGTGTCCACAAAGAACTTGTAACGCTCAAAGATGATCGTCGCGTAGAGGCTGATGACCGCACCGACAATGACGAAGACGATCGGTGACACTACCGCGGTCCACCAATCTTGCGAGCTGGTCATAGGGCACAAGCTAGCCGATAAGTTATCGCACCGATAGGGAATCGGGCCGGGTCTTGGGCACATTGAAGAACGCGGGCCGGCGTGTCATTGTCGGCCCCGCTCGCGCTGTCCACACAACTGGGCTCGCCGATGAGCGAAATGCTTCGGGCCGAGCAATTACGGTCGAGTCAAAGGGGGAATGTGCGCCGGAAACGTACGACGAAGAGCTCATTGGCGGCGGCGTCGCTGCTGTGGGAGACGGGCCAGCGCGTGGGCGACGAACGTCCGGCTGAGGAGAGTCGCGCAAACGCTAGCGGTCCCGGGATGATGGCGTTCGCGGTCCTCGTCGCAACGTCAATGACCAGGCTGATTGTTGGGGCGAGCCAAGCGGCGGTTGGGACGAAAGGGTTCGAAACGCAGGTGTTGTTCGCCCTTGGGGGCGTCCAGCTGGCGGCAGCTAACCCTAAGCGACGCCACGCCACTGTTTCGCAAAGTCGTCGCATGTGGCTAGAGGAGAACGGTCAGTAGGAACACAATTCTGGTTTCGCCAGGGCCAGACTTGCCCTCTCAACCAAACTCTGGGACCTCGTTGGTTGGAAGCGATAACCCGTGTCGGCGCGCAGCGCGAAGTGGTCGTCAAATACTGCATGGGGACGTCGCTGCTTCCACGTTTCTCGAGTCCAGGCGCGACGCAATCTGCGGATTGGTCCAGGTAGATCGAGCTGCACTCGAGGCGACCGGTTGAGACAACACACGTCCAGCAAGCTCGCATGAGATCATAAGCCATGAAGTTCCTGGCGGATCATCGATGGGCGGGGATCAGTGGTATCACGGCCATCGTCGGAATCGCGGTGGTCATAATCATCGCGATAGTTCAAGCCCCGCATGATGCGGGGCTAAGCGGGGCTTCACAAGTTAGCTCGCAGGCAATCACGCCCAGCGCTGGAGCGGAGAGTCCCACGCCCGACGCTCCGCCCTCGTTTCAGGCGTCCACCAGCCCGGCAATCTTCTACCTCAAGGACCTCACTGACGACATGGTCGTCCGGCGACCGCACTGGGTCTGGGACAACGAAGGTCTCGCGTCCATCGCCGGAACGCCGTATCCGAACAGCCTCAGCTACGAGTTTCAGAACTGCAGCGCCTGCGACGAATCACTCGAGTTCATCGTCCCGCCGGGCTACACGCGCTTGACCGGGACCTTCGGACTCAGTGACAAGTCCCGCCACGACAACCTGATCAACGGTGTGGTGTATTTCACCGTTTACGATGCCGCAGGTAAACAACTGGTTCCGCCGACCCGGGTCGAATATCCGCACTCGGTGCCAGTCGACATTCCCCTCAACGGTCAACCTCGAATCCGAATCGAGATGTCCGACGGCGACAACTACGAGGAGTTTGTCCTCGGTGATGCGGCACTTGCCCGGTCGTAGCAGTCCGTTTGACTGGCGCGCGGGTGGCGGCGACCGTTCGAGTTGACAGAGCTCGTCCTTATGTTGAACTGAACGGTGGGCAGAACTTCGGCGCAGGAGGCACCTCGTTTTCGTCCCTGGCGTGAGAACAGTTTGACAACACTCGGGCAAAAACCAGAGAGCATCGAGAAGTGCCTGGTTAGGTTAATGATCGCCGAATGTCGCAGGTTCTGATTGGCTCTAGCCATGTTCGACGCGAAAAAATCCATCTGAAAAGTGACCAAGCGTGTGTCCACGTCGGGAGAAGAAATGGGTGCCGTGAACCCATCCAATCGTCTGTCCACGCAGATCGAGCACGCGATCCGAAGCTATCCATCCGCAAACTCGTCCGCGACGATCGAACACTGGCGTCATCGTAATCCTTTCCTCAGCGAGGGCTTCCACGGCGTATCGTCATGCTCGGGTTGGATAGGCCGAAATCCTTCGAAGGTCTCACCAGATACGCGCGAGTTAGGAGTTGATAGTTCCGCCGCATGCAAGCGGCTCCAGGTGAAATGGTCGAATAGCTGCCGCCGATCTGGGGCCCAATCGACCTAAGAGGGAAACAACCTTCAAAAAGTGCCCTTCTCCAGCCCGTAGGCGATCCGATCTTCCTTCGGACATTCGGGGCATCCCCGGGTCACTCGTCGCGTCCAGATGGTTGCGAAGCGAATGTGGCTTGCCTTCTTACATCGCCACCAATGCTTTTCCTTAAGATCGATATGGTCCGATGGCGTCTGCGGGTTGCGAGTTTCGTCCCACTCGCTGACGATGAGCGGATAGTTGTCAGCGACTGATTTACCTGACCGAAGCCGACCCCTGCAGCGCTTGCAGCCTTTGAAAACTCGCTTATGGGGAGTCTTCTCCGAGATGTGACCGTTGCGGCACCGCCACTTGTAGACGACATTGACGGTGCGGCGAACCTCTTCGAAGAGCAGGCCGTCATTGAGTTCCGGGTCCCATTCCGCTTTCAGGTCTGGTCGACTTTCGTATAGAAGCGGCTTTCGAGACTCGGCCCGTCCCTTTTTTGGGCATTGTGTGCACCCCAATCCCCCTAGACGTCGATACGCAGTCGATTCGTAGTCATGACCGTTCTCACATTGGAACCAAAACAGTTCCTTTGTGTTCTTTGCGTAGACCTGGTTGGGCTTGCATCGATTCTTTGTCGGATGCCATTCGCTGGCTGCGGCTGGGGCGCCAGCAGCCAGCGAGGACTCCTCGGCTTCGAACCGCAACTCTTCGCATTTCGGGCAAGCGACCTCGACTCTCATTTGAGCAGAGACTTGACGAGGGAAAGGATGACCGCTAGGGCAGCGCCAGTTAATGCGTCGCCCGCTGCCTGCGACGAGGTCGGTGGCTTTGACCCCGGGGTTCGCGGTTTCGTCGAAATAAGTCGCCCTGTACGGGTGTGTTGAGGTGATGTCGTTGTCGCCGGCGACAGCCACCCGACCGATGCAACAGTTGCAAACGAAGTTGGAACGCTCGCCTACCTTCACGTAGGCGTAGAGATGGATGCGGTGACCGTTCATACAAATGCCGGAGAGCTTTCCGTTCGGGCGTTGTCGGACGAACTTAGTCGAGTGCCCAGCTGATCGATGAGTGACGACTTCCCTCCAGTTCAGTGGGGTGATCTCTGATACGCCACTCGCTGCGAGGTACCGGTTGAAAGGTTCGAGCGGTCTCATCGGCCTAGTCCAGGCGGCGGTAATGCTCGGACTGATGTAGAAGTCGTGTTCCCAGTGGATTGCGAACTCTCCGCCCGACAATAGCCACTCGCGAACGGCCAGCGCGGTTGGCCGAAGGTAATGCCAGACGCGCTTGCACATTTCGTCGTCAACCCAAGGGAGAACTGCGAGGGCCGAGCGTAGAAAACCGAGCGCTTCCGCGTATGTTGAGTTCGGGTCGAAGAACTTCCGTTGGAAGGCATCGTCAGCGAGATGGGACCAGAGGGCCATGGCTTTCGGAAATGGTCTCGACGGCATCAGATGATGCTCGGCTTCGTCGACGAGGCTCGGATCGACGATGTGGATGATTTCCCAAAGGGTCGCGGCGTCGGCCCGTCCAAGCCGGCGAAGTTTCTGGAATGCCTGCTCAGCGTCGATGAATTCGTTCTCGACGACGAACTGATTTTCGAGCTGTGTACCTGAACCAATCCAGATTCGGTGTTCTAAACAAACAAGTCGCTCAAGGTGAGGTTGCAATTCGATCGCCTCTCCATGCGAACATTCGCGACACATCCATTGGTCGCCGGTTCCGGTCCTGCAGCCTTGGCACGTCGTGCCGTCGTGGTGGCGAAGCTCTGCTGGTGGCCCACCTTCGAAGCGTTCGCGGGCAACACCTGTCTTAGCCAGAAGCAGCTCTTTCCATTGCCTTGGTCGCCGCATGCCAGGAAAGAAGGGAGCGGCAGCGTTGGTGAGAACTGTCTTGTGACGTTCTTGTTCGAAGTTCTCGGCGAGCACCCGTCGGGAGAAGGACTCGAAAGTCTCGAGCTCGTAAGGAGCCACT
The DNA here is from genome assembly GCF_010686705.1 of Leifsonia tongyongensis. Lineage (GTDB taxonomy): Bacteria > Actinomycetota > Actinomycetes > Actinomycetales > Microbacteriaceae > Diaminobutyricibacter > Diaminobutyricibacter tongyongensis. The sequence continues at coordinate 132,197 of NZ_JAAGWY010000005.1, forward strand.
GGGAAGGGATACGGACGGGTGATCTCCGCCCACGTCAACGGGTCAGGCTGCATTCTTGTTCGCCTCGGTTGCCTTGCTCTTTCCTGAACGGGTGCGGCGTTTCGTTTCTGCCGCTGCTACCTCACCGCGTTCCGAACTGATGTCGAGGCGCTGCTTCATGAGCAGCTCGGCGGTGAGACGCTCGTTCTTAGCGTCGTCAGCCCAAATCAGATCAACCGTCGTCCTTGTGAGTAGTTTGGCCAGCGCACCTAGATTGCCGTGTGTCCGCTGCATCAGCAGAGTGCTGAACTGAAGAATTGAATTGCGCTCCTGCGCCAACAACGGCAGTTCAGCCTCGAAACCCAGCAGGAGCTGCTTCCACCGCTGCGCCTCAATGTCATTCGCTTTTGAATACGGAGTCAGCGTCTGTTCCGTGAATCTGCTCCGCAGTTGCCGCCCGCGCGGCGTGTCGGCGATTACCTCGCTTCTGAGCACATCAATGCCAGCGATGACGAAGGTCGCTCCGACCTCGTTGTGAAGTCGTTTTAGGTAGTCGACAGACTCACCGTTGCCGGCATTCTTGGCGGCGATGTTCTGAAACTCGTCGAGGACGACGAGATGCGTGTTTGCACGAGTCATCAAGTTGATCGTCCTCTCTAGCAGCTCGTCGGTCGTCTCTCTCCGGTGGACGGTTCCGCCGAAGAACTTGACGAACGCTTTCATGAGGGCACGTCCGGAAGACCGGGGGTCAGCCTCCACATAGACGACCGGAACATGTCCCAGCGAGATCGCGCCCGGGAATTCCGTGAGGTAGTTTTCCATCGTCCATTGCATGAGATGGGTCGCCAAGGTGGTCTTTCCCATGTGGCCGTCCGCGTCGATGACGAGACCGGTGCAGTTCGGTGCGTCCACATTTGCGCGCAGCATGTTGCGTAGGAGCTTCAGTGTCGCATCACCTGTGTCGGTTCGGAGCCGGATTCCGCCGGACGTGTATCGAGCCCGCTCGGCGTTGTACGCCAGTCTCTTCGAGTCGCTGAGCGCCGCGTAGGCCCTTGGCGTCAGCACTTTGGGTCGGGTGTATTCAGTTGCGAGGATCCGGGTGAGGCCTTCGACGGTAGTCCGTCGTAGTTTCTCCTCGGTGCGGAAGAGCGCGCTCATATTTCTTCTCCTTTGTAGGGCCGCAACTCGTCGTCGATTTCGTCGAGGACGGCGTTGCCGTTCGGCTGTGTCGGAAACGAGGTTTCCAGGGTGGTGAGCTCTGCGGTTGGAATCGGTGTCCCGCCGATGGCCGCCATCTTCTGAGCGGCCTTCTGCTGGGCGCGGATCTTGGAAATGGTGACCGTGGAAATGCCGGCCGACTCAATGATGTCGAGCGTCATCAGACGCTTCTCGAGTGGGCTGAACCGATTCGGGTTCGCCGCCACAATACGGTTGGCCTCGTTCCACAAACGCGTCTGATGAGGCTGGTCTATTGCGGCGCGGTGTCGCCAAGGAACTTCGAGCCAGTCGTTCTCGGGCGTGAGTACCCAGATCGCTCGAGGGTCGTACGGGTTCGCTCGGAGCTCCCACGAGTTGATTGGATTGCCTGTCGAGTCCATTCGAGGCGCGTGATTCCGCAGCGCCTGAAGGGCAAGCGAGTCGTAGAACCGGTTCTCGAACTGGATGCCCTGGGCCTGGATCTGTCGGCGGCTAGCAGGGAGCAACGCAATGTAGTCGATGGTGTCCATCGGTACGGGTTGAGAGGGGCTCAGGTCCCAGGTCGCCGCGTACATCTCGTTCGGTGTGAGAGTTACAGATGGGCGGAACGGATCGAAGAGCCCGTCATGTGGACTGTTCTGGTAGACGCGCGTCACCCATTCGTCAAACAGTTGATCGAGGGTGACGAGGTCCAGTAGTGGCTCGTCTTCGATGCTTCCACGGTGGCCGGGAGACCCACCGGTGAACGTTGCGAGGTGCTCGACGAAGCCTCGCTTAATCGTGTCGAATGTGCGCTCGACATGGTTCTTGTCAGTTGGGGTCCCAGGCGCCGCGTAGAGAAGACTGACCTCGTAGAGGTCGCATGCAGCCTCGAATGTCGTTCCGGTGTAGTCGGTGCCGTGGTCGACCGTGATGCTGTCCGGGGCGATAAAAGGTCGCGTGTTGTCGAGTGAGTCGCGTTCTTCCTCGCTGACAAGCTCGACCCACGGGAATCGCTGCAGAACGGCTCGCCACTGTTGGTCCGAGTTGGGTCGCAGTCGGCGTGGTGTGAGAGCCTGCGCGAGAAGAAAGGCGTGGTCCACCGCTTTGGCGGCGACGATCCTGAAGCTATGAGCCACGATTGTGCGCGTGCACACGTCGACCATGATGGTGAGAATTGGACGGCCGACGTTGCCGTCCTCGTCATAGACAAACGCGTCGAGTGGCGTTGAGTCGATTTCCACGTATTGGCCCGGGAAGTACTTGCGGGTGTCGCCGAACGAGCGCTTCGGAACCGAGTTCAGTGAACTCCGGTTCGCAAACGTGTCGCTCAGCCGCTTTCCGCTGGCGAGGTAGTTGTACCAGCGGTACAGAGTAGCCTGCGAGGGGATTTCGATACCGGGATGGCGGTCCTTCACGAGCTTCACAGCTTCCGCGATGTGTCCAAGCTTGGTTTTCGTCGACTTCTTGATTGCCCCGTTGATGGTCTCCCGGAATGCTTCGATGATCCGCGAGTCGGCGTTGTCGACCGGTGTCTCCGTGCGGACTTCCCGGCCGTCGATCAGTGCCGTGATCCCACCCTCCTTGAACTTCTTCCGTTTGCGCATGAGCGTTGACCGGGAGGTGGGGTGTCCAAGAAACGTAAGCTCCTTCACTTTCGCTTCCACCCGTTGGTTTACGCCGACAGTGTCGGGATCGTAGGCGGGGTTGAATGGTGAGGTCGGCGATTTGCGGCCGGTATCCAGTTCACGCAGGTGGTCTACCCAGAAGTTCAGGTCGTCGCGCTCCGCCGTTGATACGGTTTCAAGCTGCCGCGGGTTCGCAACGAGGCGAGTAGGGGGTTCGGCCAGACGAGCTGGAAGCTCGTGTGAGGTGAGGACCGTGTAAGCACCGGTGGCTGAGTTCCGCATTCGGTAGAAGTTGCCCTGGATTTCGACGACGAAATACTTCCCGTCGATGAGTTTGAGCTCACTATCGATGTCGAACATGCGTCGCATTTCAGCTACTCCAGAGAATTGTGTGGTCATTGAATGGGCGGGTCAGGTCGGCGGTAAGGTCGCCAGACCAGACAAGGTGATAGATGCGGCAAGTCGTAAGTGCGAAGGGAACCGAACGATCAACCCCAACCGCTTCGGCGAACGGGAGACCGTCCACGGCGTCGATGAGGCCGAGGCGGACGTCCTCCGTGGGCGCGTATCGGCTATGCCGGTACATGCTGAGAAGTTCCAGGTTTCGTAGAACGACGGGGTTCACGCTGCGGAACATGCCGTACGACCATCCGATACGTTCGCAAGCGCTCTTCGTGTTTTGGAACCTTCTTACTGAGCGCGGCGAGTTGAACGCTTCGAAGTGCACATCGACAATTCCGCGTTTTCCGTCGTTGTAGACAACGAAGTAGTCGGGGTAGTGGTAGGCGCCGTCTTCGAACTGCATCAGGCAGGGCTGCGCGCTGATTGCCGCTATGTCAGCGGAGAAGTCGAGGAACATCAGCGCCCAGCGTTCCAACATCGATTCGTGCCAGACCTGATAATGCAACTGAGAGAACCAATACTTGCCGTGCCGGTTCTTCATGCCCTTGTAGGGTTTCGGTATCCGCGCACGGCTCGCCAGGTGTAAGGGCTCACCAACCACCCCGGGGCCGATTGGCTCACGGTGAATGATTCCGGAGCTGTCTTCCCAAAGGATGAGGTTTCGCGTCCGCGGCTCGACCGGCCGGAGGGCCTTGTAACTGGTTGACGTTCTTCCTGGCATTTCGATTCTTCCCTTGCTTGTCGCTTGCAAGAGGATCTATGCGGCGGAGACGGTGGCGGCTGTGCTCTACGCCTCGATCACCGGCAGAAGGCTATGCGGGAGGAGGCGGAGTCGAGTCGCTGCCCGGCGAAATCGTTGGGCGTGAGCAACGCGGTTATTCTAATAACCTTTCGGGCAAGATCGGAAGCCCTGAGCGAAAGAATGACGGTGACAGTCGTCGCCCGTGTGGGCACACTAAGGCCCGTTTCCGCTTGCCCGTCTGGTGACGACTGGTCACGACGGCCGGGCAGCAAAGTGACGCCGTTCCCGACGATCTCACGGCACCAGCCTGAGCGTCAGCCATCGGATAACCGCCGCAAACGCGGCGAAATCGGAAACGGCGCCTCAAACAAACTACGTTCACGTGACATACCGAATCAAATTGAGGACTGCCCCCAAAACAGGTTGCGCCTACTACTAAACGCACGATTGACCCCCGCACGCGCGGGGAAGGGTGGTCACCGTCTTGCGAAGGTTGACGACTTGGATTGGATAACCCCCGCACGCGCGGGGAAAGGTGGCCACCGTCTTGCGATGATTCACGGCTTGGGTTGGAATACCCCCGCACGCGCGGGAAGCCGAGTAGGCCCGGCGAGCCTGAGTTTGGCTTCACCGGAAGGTGTCAAACCAGTGGGGTCGGTTGTTCCACATCCATTTCGGATGGACGTGTGGCTGCCAGCCGCGGGTTTGGACCCTCTCGCGGATTTCTTCGATGGTGCCGAGGTAGGTGCGGTCAGACTGCCCAGTCTCGTTCCACCACGCGACGATGGCGTCCTCCAGTTCGTCGACCGGGTAGAGAAAGGCACGCTCCATCTCATCGATGGTGGGTTCCTCGAACGCCGAATCATCGTCCCGGTCGTCCGCGTCCGCGCTCAGGCAGTATCGGATTCGGCGCGCCAGCTCGAGGCACTCCTCAACGAACGCGTCGATTTCTTCTTGGGTGGGTTTTGTCATCTGTACTCCCTTCACCCCGCCGGGACATCCGGCGCGGGTTCGTGGCCTTTCGAATCCTCTATGCGACCGCGATTTCGCCGGCTGGGCTCTACGTCCCGTCGGCTCGGCGAACGCAGGCTTCAGGAAGTGATCGGCGCGCGGAAGGCGCCAACATGCCCCTTGGTGGCGGCCGGCTTCGAAGCCGGCGGTTACCAGGCGAGCGGTCGCGCGGACACTTCTCGTCGTCGTTGCCGGGGTCTTCCGCGAGGCGTTACGGCCGCGGCTTGTCCGATCGCTGAAAGTCTGAATCATGATCACGACAGGATTGATGCGGCGAAGGCGCACGAGATTGGCTCTGTTATGCCTTTGGCATACATCAGTTAGTATTCTCAGATGCCGCCACGCTTCCGCCCCCGATTCGAACTTGAGGTCCCGCGTTCCTTCGGGATCGATCCGCAAGCGACATGGAAGTCTCTGGGGCCGACGCCATCGGCGGCACAACGCGAACAGCGTGGGGCGGCACGAATCCAACACGCGGTCGCGTGTTGGGTGCGTGCCGCCGCGATTGAGCGCTTCGGCTCGGTGGCGGCCTACGCGAAACACTTCGAGCTCGACTACCAGCGCGAGGGTGGTCTGCTGCGTGGCGATGTCGTCATGCGGTTGGAAGACGTCGCCGGGGCCCGGTTGAGGCTGGGCTTGCCGATCAGGATTGGATCGCAGCCTGGAGAGAAGGCCGGTGGTGTGGCGCTGGCCGAGCCCACGTCTACCTGATCGGGTCTGTCTGGTGGCGACAGGGTTGTCTGGTGGACCCCCAGACAGCTGCTTCCCAGTGTTTTCTAGGGCTTGGAGGCAGTTTGGAGCGTTTGTCCGAGGAATTTCGCCGGAAGGACATACTTAAGAGCTAAAGGGATATATATATATATCCTTCTGCCGAGATATACCCTTCTTCTTCTTTCTTTACGAGTACTTAAAATAGAAAGTTAAGTACAGTAGGGGTTTTGGCCTTTGGATCCCAGTGTTTTCAAGGGGTCCAGTTGTCTTTTTTGTCACCAGACAATCGCTGATCGTTCTGACAAAAACGCCGTTTTTGATCAGATCGGGCGTTTGTGCCTCACCGTTTAAGCGATCCTGAGTGTTAGCTGTGACCCTTTCGAGGTCGAATTGCCTCAAGCTGGTGTGGCGGAAGGGCCACAAAGAGACGTTTTCCGTTCGCGGAACGAATGGAGTGGGCTCCTGAGTACAAACGAATGTACTTGTGAGTACGTTTGAATGTACCGAGAAGTACAAATGAATGGACTTTGCGGCACAAAGAGATGTACTCACATCTGGATGAAGGGGCCCTTTGGGCGCAAAATAGTCTGCGCGAGGCTCTGTTCGACCGCCCGATGGGTTGCAAATGGATCACCATCGACGCGTAGGGGGCTGGAGGGACGCCACCGTTGAGCTCCGCGACCACGTAAAATGGGTTGCTCGCACGCCCGTGCGCCAGGATCCCACCGCATCGGAGCGACCATTTCCACTCGCAGAAAACAGGTAGCGCCCGTCGTCGACAGTGTTTACGACGAGGTCGCCAGCGACATCGCCGTAGGGAAACTGAAGGCAGATTACCCTCTCCCCAAGGCAGAGGACTTCGCCGACGTCTACGAAATCTCGCGGGGGAGTGCCCTGGCCGTGATCAAGAAGCTTGAAGACGCCGGGCTCGTTCACCGCAACCACAGCGTGTTCGTCTCGAGGCAGAGCAATACGGAATTGGTCACCCGGATCGATGCCTTGCTCAAATGGGCGCATCAAAACAAGATCAGTTTCGACACCGTGATGCACGCAGTTCGAGGCCGCACACGCCCGGAAGAGTCGAGGTTGCTGGAAACGCCGACCGCCGGCCAGCCGTCCCAACCTGCAGGCGAGAGCGCGTCCGAGTCGGATACTGCGCGCGAGAGGTTCACCCACGCGGAAGCGAAGAAGCAACAGCTCGAGACTAATCCTCATGCTCAGACCGAAAACAGGGCAGCCATGATCGAGGAACCATCGTTCACCCAGGGAACTGATCGACCTCTGGCCGAACGCGCCTCGTCGCAGACCGACAATGCACCATCGAACGTCGGCGAGCCAGTCGTATCATCGGAACCGGTTCCGGTCGTCGTCGACCCCCCGTTACGGATCGGGGACGGGTCGGCTCGCGTCGACGGCGACGCGCTACCGGTCGTGGACGTTGCGGCTGGGGTTGACGCCAGTGAGCGCTCCCCACGTGCCGTCAACGGTGTTTCGGTGACGGGCGAAACGCCCAAATATGAGGGCGGGGTTCGTCAGGCCTCGGCCGAGAGTCAGTGGGTCGATAACAGCGAGCCTGAGGAGTGGGAGGCGGACCTGTTACGCCAGGAGCCCTGGCGGAACTAAGGCACCTAGGCCATTCGCTTGGTTTCTGAAGGCGTCGTTTATCAGAGTGGGGCCGCTCAATACTTTGACGGGTCCTCTGCCTCGCGGATGAAACTCCTCAATACACTGTCGTCAGGTATTCCGCGAGCGCTCAAAAGGGGAACAGCCGGCGCCGCTCGAGATCGTCAGAATAGTTCGGCGTATGCACGCCGGGAGGTTGAGGTTACTTGAATGCAGCGCGGCTGGGCTCGCGGCCCAAGTGTTCACCGCTCGAGATGCGATCGCAAAGGACTCCATAGAGGACCTTCGAGTCGCGTACATCCTCCTGGACAGCGCAATAGAGACGCTCATGGTGCGTCGCGTCTCAGCAAGGCTGATTCACGGAGACCTCGACCCGGAGCCGAGGTCTTGGTTCTACAGGGAGCGAGACCGGATTGCCATCGACCTCCACGATCCTTCACAGAGGTCTCGCATGGAGGGTTCGGACGAGAGGGACGACTTCGACGTCACGGAATTCGTTTACTGGCGACTGTCAAAAACACAGCTGAGCGACATCGAACGTGATTTCACCTCGAAACTGCAGTTTCTTGCATGGCTTGGGGATCTTGATGAGGATCTCGTTTCCGTCGTTTCGCGACTTCACGAATACCGCAACGAGATGTATCACCGCGAAAAGACCAGACCGGAGGCATTGCGCGCGTTGGTGCATCTTTATGCCTGGCTGACAGCGGAATTCATGGAGCGGCTTCGTCCGGCATGGATGGGCTACGGATCGGATGCGGACGAAGTACGCAGGGGTATCTATCGGCGAATCGGCATTCAAGAACCTCCTGAACGACCGACTGGCTTCTTCGATGAAGACCTTCAAGGGATGATGGCTTCGGAACTTCGCCGGTCGTTGGACCTTGAAGATGCAGCAGAGGTCTTCGCCGCGTACGTCACTTCGCGCGTCACTTCATTCCACGACGCGTTGGAGTTCGTCGGCGATTACCTCGCGACGATTGACCGCTCAGTTGAGCGAATCTCGGAAATGGACGTCGTTCGCAGGATATTTTCGAAAGAGTTCATGGGTAACTTGAAGGATCTTCGCCGAGAACGCGTCTCGCTTACGCGATCGATGATCAGTCGATGGGACGGTTGGTCGCTTGAGATTACTTCACAAGTGGACGCTCTGCGCGCCTTCGCCGCGCTTGCGGAATTTGAACGCGAGTTCGAGCCATTTGAGACGGAAGTTCAGGAGTCGGCGGCTGAAGTCGATCGAGAGATCCAACTCCAGATCGACATTGCCCGCGGGAAGTAGTCGCATTCAACCGCGGCCATTGAGGCTCGATGGCCGCTCTTGAATTGGTCATCGGCCCGCGCAGGTCAGGCTGACAAGCGCGACGGCCCCTTTTGGGACTCCTTCCAGCCCGAGGATCATGCAATCTTTGTCGGATCTCTGTGCTGGCGTTCAGTACATCAAAGATAGGAATGCAGCCGGATATGAGCAAGGGTTCCGCTGTCGTCGATTTGGAGATTACTGGCATCTTTCCCACTAAGCAGGACCGGGTCGTCGAACTGGTAATCGTCCTCATATCGCCAGACGGGGAAATTGGCGTCGGGCTACAGTCGAGCTCCTTCCCTCGGATCCACTGCGATTCCTCGGCCGACACCCAGCCAAGATCGCTTGTGGCCGTGATCTCGCGATAGCGGGGTTCGTCCTTCGATGATCGCAAACTCTCTGAGTTCGGGATTGTTAGTACATGATGCGGATTCGTTGAGGCGCCATTTCATCCCAAAAGTCGCTCTCCAGCCTCTCCCACGTTTCGCGAGTCATATGGGGCGTGTGGGGTGGACTTTTCCGCCCGACCGGAAGCGGGTCGATTTCGATTCGATCCACGGTGAACCGAAGAAAGTGTGCTCGCCGGGGAATACTCCAACTGCGCCAGTCCACTCCGCCAGCGAAGATCTCGTTGAACTGAACACGGTCCAGCACGTCGGTGAGCGCCCGCTTGGCCTCGCGTCTCTCCACCAGAAGATGGCGGGTTTCGGCCGTTGCCCGACCTGTCCCCTTCACTTCCCAGTGCGGCTGCTCTGCCTCCAGACCGAGGACGATGAGGTCTAAGCGTTCGATCTCATTCAGGGTTTCTGATCTGCGCGAGCGTGCCGACATAGCGTGCACCGGGAGCATGTTGAGGACAGCGTCGAAGGCGTATGCCTCCAGTCGGTCCGCTTTCATCATTGTCTTGCCACACGAAAGCCCGCTCGGGTCTGCGCGCGGGTCGCTGCCGTCGCGAGGATGCGCCCTCCGTCCAGCGACGCAGATCATCACGCTGTTCGCACCGCTGGTAGAACGGATTAGCCGGGCACCGCACCGGCCGCAATGGGTGAGACCGCCACCTAACGATGAGCGCTCGTAAGGCACATCGTGGCGACCGCGTTCGCTGAGAACGTCGACCACGGTTGTGAAGGTCGCCAGATCGACTATCGGATCCCAACTTGGCACCCCAGCTTTGTTCAATCCGATCAATGCCGGATTGCACACAGCTTGTCGGAGGACCATCGCGGACCAGCGCTTTACGCGACGCGTGGGTACGCGCTTGGCGTTCCAATCCTTCACGATGGCATAGGTAGAGTCACCGGCGATAATACGAGCGATGGCCGAACGGATCAGCTTCGCCTCGGCCGGTGCCACCACGAGGGTCTTGTTCCGAACGCGGAACCCCAAAGGAGCCGGGCCGCCATGAAACCTGCCGGACGCCGCACGTTGATCGGCTGCGGCCTTGACTCGTTCACTCAGCCGATCGGATTCTGCGGCATCCCACGCGGCGATGGTGCGTGCGACAGCACGACCATCCGCAGTGTTCAAATCGAACTCACCCGAGGCAACCGTGCTAATCCGCACTTGGTGCTTCACAGCCGCATCGATGAGTTCATTGAACTCTTGAGGGCGCCGCGTCAAACGAGAGTTCGAGTAGGCCACGATCACCCCGAATTCATTGAGACGAGCACGACGCAACATCGCGGCGTACTCGGGCCGGGCCTTGTTTGATCTGGAACTCGCGGAGACATCATTGTCAACAAAGACCGCCGCGACAACAAGTCCAAGGCGGGCAGCGAGAGCTCGACACATGTCTTCCTGGCGCTGAACTCCAAGCGCGAAACCTTCAGGGTCCGACGAGATCCGGCAGTAGATTGCGGCCTGCATGTCCGCATGGTTTCACAACGCGTCCCTCTTAAGGGCTGGATGGGCGAAAGACAGGTAGTTCAAAAAACATGGCCCAACGACTCAACCGGCTTGTCCATGTCGATTCGTCTCCACGTCAATTCCTGTTGCCCAAGGCTTCACCGACACCGGATTAGCTCGACATCCCCTCAGTATCCCTGGCCAGTTCTGCCAGATCGGCCCCTAGCATCGCGGTGTACCTCTGCCCAACGCGGTTCTGGGCTGACTCGCGGTCTCCGCATTCGACGGCGCCCGCTGCATGGTTGCACAGGCAGTACTCGCCAGTGGCTTCGTCGATTTCTAAGCAGCCTCGAGAGTCGTGACCGCCCTCGTGATGACAATTGCAGTCCACGTCAGTGGCGAAGTGGCGCGGCGATCGAACCGAAGCGCAGCTTTTGAGGAAGGCATCGATAGGTGCCCGAGCCAAGACTGGGCCTAGGTCCATTCCCGGAGCAACCATCTGAACGGCGACTTGGGTGAGCATCTCAGGCTCACGAGCCGGCCAAACGTCACCTCCTCGGTCGTCGCATGGAATCCGAGCGGACCCGTCTCGATTTCGTAGGACGCATCGGCAAGCGCACCAAGTATGGGATTCGACACACTTGGTATCTCCTCAAGCTAAGCTGGTCAATGAAATAACCACTTCTATCGCGCGCGATAGATCGCACCGGCGAGGGGTCCGAATGCTTCGATCGCGCTCACCTAAGCTCGGATCATGCCGAGATCGGACCGTCCCGCCCCGCGTGAACTCACGCCGGACTGGCCGACCGTGACGGCTGAGAACCCGATCGGTGAAGTCGCCCGACAGTTCGCTAACAACCTGCGAGAAGCTATCGGTGACCGGCCGGTGCGGGAGGTAGCCAGGGAACTCGGGATGAACCACACGGTGTTGCGATCAATCCTGGTCGGGGATGTGTGGCCGGACTTGTACACGATTGCCCGGTTGGAGCAGGGGCTGGGGAAGGATCTGTGGCCGGGGCGGTTGCAGAGAGGTTGAATTTCCACTGACCATGTGGCTGGCGGCCCGCATCGCCTACGCATTGCCTGCAACACGGACGGCTCAATCCATCTTGTCGGTGTGATTCACGGATCAGGGGAACCCTCATCGGCCGGCAGGGGTTCGAGGCCGACGTGACATGTTGAATTATCGATGTCGTTTGACTCTCACGCATGTGCCGGCGCCGGTCCGATATTCATGTCGGGCGCGGTTATCCGCGCGTGCACTAACGAATCTGGGGAATTTGCCGATGGTGAAATGGATGACGAACAGACGTGCACGCGTTTCGGACGCGTTCCGAGTGTCATGGATCTCTGCGCGAGCGTTCGCGGGACGACCCGGTGCTCCATTGCTGCCGTCGATAGTAAAAGCGGTGCTGCTTAGCCCAGTTTCGTTTGGCGTTACACTCGTTCGAATCGTCGCCGGTGAGCAATGGGTCAGCTCGAATGGTGCCGTCGTGGTAGTTGCGGGTCCGCTGACCGCTGGACGTATCGCAACGAACAGCGCCATTGTTGTCATCGAATGCGCAGCCGTCGCCTTCGTGCTTGCTGCGCTTTGCTTAGAGCCTTCTAATGTGGTGCTCCTTGGCTGGCTCATCGCTTTGGGGTGGTCCATTCTTTCGGCCTACGCGGCCGGCGTCTACACGGTGTCGCGGCAGGTGAAGAGCGAAATGAAGCGTGTTCGTGCTCAAGTCGGTCCGGGATTCACCGTGAGCGGGCTCGCAGCGAAGCCGACCGGGTTTGGCGGCGCGTTCGAGCTGGCAGTAGTCGCAATCAACTCGATTCCGGAAGGTTCCGTAGCGTATCTTGCCGCCGTCGATGACCGCATGGCGTATTTGTACCGACGGCGGGGTTTGCAATCGTGGGGAACCTCCGGTCGAGTCTTTCTCTACCGTCGTCGGTCCTCAAACGAACCAGATGGCGATACTTGCCAGGACGGCGATGGCCGCGCCCGCAAGTCGATGACGACGTAAAAAGCCGGCCGACGACAGTAGGGCGACACCTGTGGTGATCAGTGCGCCTAATGCCCAGAGGGGAACGATCGTCGGCCGGTCGAACCCGTTCACCATCAGATCGGTCGCCCGAACGACCAGGTTCCCGAGAAGAACAACAATGAACATGAGATGCGCACGCTCACTCTTGGTGGCGCGTGCCGCGTTCGCGATTCCCTTCCGCACGTTCACTGGCTGATGGACCGCGAGGGCGGATGAGGGGCTGAGGGCGACTGCGACTGCTTCGCGCCTCGACGTTGATGATTTCTTGACGTGGGCCGATTCAAGCCACCACGACGAGGGATGGCCGCTCGGCGTAACGGCGTTGTTCTCATACCTCGATCCGCGAGATGTGTTCTCGTTGAGAGTGTTGGCAGGGAGACCTTCAAGTAGTTTCACGACAAGGTAGATGCGGCAGATTCAGACCTAGCTCGACGAGTCGGCAAATATTCGAGTCGCATCAGATCGTGTCAAGATCGGACTATCCGACCAAGTACCGGGTCCGCTGAGATGACAAGGGGTAGGAACCGGACGCTGTGGATCCGTTCGCCTCAGGCGTGGTCTCCGGTGGAGTGGCCTGCTGAGGGGTGGAGGGGGACACGGCTGCCCAAGGTTCCGTGTAGTCCAAAGACCTGCCGAGTTACGGCAGCGATTGTTTCCGGGTCTGCCGCACGCCATGCCGCGATGAGCTCTTCGTGCTGTGTTGTTATTTCGCTCCACGGGACATCCGATTCGCGCAAGACCACGGACACGCAGTATTCCAAAGCCACCATTGCTTGGCCGCTGAGCTTGGCAAGGATCGGGTTGGGGTTGATCGCGTTGAGTTCTTCGAAGTATCGGCCTAGCGCGCGGACAAACGATGTCTTGTCTTGCTGTTGCGCTGCCTCGTTGACTGTCTGCAAGATCTCCGCTAGATGAGTGCGCTGTATGTCAGTGGCGCTCTCGGCGACCAGATCGGTGACCCCCGTTACCAGGACGCCGGTGGCCTGGATGTAGTGAATCGAGTTCTCGCGGCGCGGTAATACCACCCGAGTGTGCGCCTGCGGTGCCATGTCGATTAACCCCTTTATGCTGAGTGCATATAACGCCTGACGTATCGGTGTTCTTGAGATCCCCAACCACGCCTGCAGCTCGGCATCGTCAAGAACCTCACCGGGCTGAAAGGTGCCATCGAGAATGGCTGCCTGGATCGCGTCGTATGCGCGATCACGAATCAGCTTCCGGGACTTATCGGGGTCAGCAGGGCTCTTCGGCACAATCGCTCCAGGTTCGGGTAGTGAATGCATTCGTGCACATTCAGTGTCCCACGGCCCATCGCTGCGATACGACTGCGTCTCAAATGTAAAATTGTTGGTCTAATTCATGTAGGTTGTTTATGCGGGAATCGGATCGGTTCGACACCCGTGCCGCTGCAATTCACCTGCGGCTGGCGGGGGCCCGGCATTCGGGTTGCCAGGCCCCCAAATCACTTTCGCCGACCAAGGACTCCCGGCACATGATCTGCCCACACTGCAAAGCGAGCATGTATCGCAGCACTAACCCCTACTTCGGAGTTGGCCTATCTGTGCACGAGTACCTCGCGAATTGCCCTGAGTGTGAGTATTTCGAGTACATCCCAAATCCGCGAACCCCAGTACCAGAACCGAACGTGCAGCCGTCCAAACGCTCAGCATTTCGAAGGCTTATGGGAGGCATGCGATAAGCGGACCGCAGGAGCTCCGGTTGGACTTATGAGCGCATCGTAATGATGGTCTTACCGTTGCGCCGTTCGATCGGGTTGAGGGCGGCAACCGCGTTCTCGAGCGTTGCAATGTTGCCGATGTTGGTCTGGAGCCGGCCATCGCGGACCCGTTGGACGATCTCGACCAGCTGCGCGGGAATGGACTCGACGACGAAGTCGACCGCGAGTCCCTCTTTGGGTCGTACGTCGGCGAGGCCGGTAACGGTCACCAGGGTCCCTCCAGCGCGGATCAGGCCAGCGGACCGTTCCTGGATGGTCCCACCAATGACGTCGAAGACCAGGTCGACTGCGCCGAGGTCTTCGAGGCTGTCGTTGTCCAGGTCGAGGAACTCGTGCGCGCCGAAGTCGAGTGCTTTCTGACGATCGCCAGCGCGTCCGGTGCCGATGACATAGGCGCCAGTCTCCCGCGCAAGCTGCGTGACCATCGTGCCGACCGCACCGGCCGCGCCGTGCGCGAGGACGGTCTGCCCTGACTTCAGGTGCCCGTGATCGAAAAGGCCCTGCCACGCGGTGAGACCGGAGATCGGCAAGCTCGCGCCGACCGTGAAGTCAACATCGCCGGGAAGCGGCGCAAGGTTGCGTGACTCAACCGCCACATACTCGGCAAGGGTCCCATTTCGATGCCAGTCCGAGATTCCAAACACGCGTTGCCCAACCGAGAGCCCCGTCGTCCCGTAGCCGAGTGCGCTGACCACACCGGCGAATTCATGCCCCAGGATTGACGGCGCGCGGTCCTGACCGGCGCGATCCTTCCAGGTCGAGGGCCAGTCGATCTCGGTCGGGACGTATCCCGCCGCGTATACCTCAACAAGGACATCGTTGATAGCAGGCCGCGGCTCGGGACGCTCAACCAACTCCATCCCAGCAGCGCCCGCTGTCTGATCCTTTACCACAATTGCCTTCATGAGGTACCTCCTAATAATCAATTCTTCGCCCACGCCGCGACCACAGTCCAGCCTGGATTGGTTGGTCTTGTGGTGTGGCCGTCATCTCGAATTTCGGTAGCGAGACGTCGCTTGCAGTCTAACCGCAAAACTGGACGCAATCGTCCAAAAACGGTGGGTGGATGACTTCTCGCGCTGTGCGTCGCCGCGCGCGAAGGTACGAGGTTGCATGCGAGGACGCGCGCCGCCGGCCTCGTGAGCGATGAAGATGTGCCCATTGCCGATGGGTAGCAACGATGTCGTGAACATGAAAAGCGTCCGATCACGACTTCGCTTAAGAGAGCGCCGCGGCGACGTACTCCTGGAGCACGGGGAGGAGGTCGACGACAAACCACGGATTATGGGCCTGCCACCGAAAGTTCAGCGGGGACGGATGAACTAGCGGGATGGTGGCTGGCAGGTACTCCTCGAAGGCATGAACCGTTTCCGTGAGGTTCCGTTTGGCGCGGCCCGCGAGATAGTGCTGTTGGGCATACTGGCCGATAAGGATAGTCAGCCGGATCTCGGGCATGAGTTCGAGAAGCTGTGGGTGCCATCGAGCGGCGAAGTCCTTTCGGGGCGGCAAGTCGCCGCCAGTACCTTTGCCGGGGTAATAGAAGTCCATGGGAAGGAGGGCGAAAAGCTCTGGATTGCGGAACTGGGTCTCAGACACTCCAAGCCACTGGAGGAGTTTGATGCCACTGGCGTCATTCCACGCAATACCGCTCTCCTGAGCCTTTCGGCCGGGCGCTTGACCAATCACCGCGATCCTTGCGCAAGCCCCGGCCGCGTATAGCGGCGCGTAGCCAAGGTCCTTTGCCCAGGAGTTAGCGGGATCGCTGACAATGCGCTCATGAATGGTTCCCAAGCTCACGGCAACTCCTTCGGATGTTGGCCCGTTAATAGTGTGGTTCGGCGGCGGCATGAGGTTGACCTCTCTGCGGTTCCGTGCAGCTCGCGCTCAGCGAGTAGGGACCTTTTAGTCTGCGGCCGGCGTCGAACACGCCTGCTCTTCCCTCGGTGGCTATCGTAGGCCAATCTCTATTATGGGACTATCTAGTCCCGAATTATGCGACAATATTGATCAGGGGCGACGCGGCTGGGAGGGCTCAATGAGGACGGATTTCGCGGAAGTCTTGGCTCGTGAAAGTGCGTGTCTGGGAGTGGTTACTAACGGAGCGATGTTGGCTAGTTGGAAACGTCGTGTCGTTGAAGAGCTCATGACCCCGCGGTCGCCATACGCGTTGGCGTTGCATCAAGTGGGTGACGCGCACGACCGTGCCGACTTCCTGGACCAGTGGCGGGAGCTCATCGCAAACACCGTGCACCGACTGCTGAAAACCGGTGCCACCCAGCGGGATCCCGAGGGTACCGCGGTAGCTTCGAGGGCTAACATGGATGCCCAGAAGATGGCGGTTCTGATACTTGCGGCCCTTCATGGGGGAAACCGGCTGAGTCAAGTTGCAAGAGACCCTCGACCGCTTCACGACGCGCTCGACCTCGCACTCGTAACTTTGGTCTCCGCGGGCAACGGCTCGCCAGAACGAGGAACCAGTTGCCCAGTCACTAGCATTGACCTGTGATGACAACCGTTGCCTTGCCCAATGGCAGACGCCTGACGGCGCGCGGTGCTAAGACGCGTGCACGGATCGTGGCCGCGGCAGCGGATCTCATGTATTTCCGGGGAGTCGGGGGCACCACTCTTGACGATGTGTTGGCGGCGACAGGGGTCAGCAAGTCCCAGCTCTATCATCACTTCGACGGCAAGGACGCGCTCGTTCGGGCTGTCGTTGACCACGTAGGCGAACGCGTTTTGGAGCGTGAGCGCGACGCTCTTGACCATGTGTCAACGCTCCCAGGCTTGCGACGTTGGCGGGACTCGTTGATACAGAACAACGCCTTGCGGCACGGCGCGTACGGCTGCGCGCTTGGCACGCTGGCCTCGGAAGTATCCGATAGTGACGATCGCGCACGTCAGGCCGTGTCTCGGCTTTTTGTCGACTGGCAGGGACTCCTGGCGGGCGTTTTGAGCAGACTGCAAGACGGTGGTGTGCTTTCCCGCGAAGCCTCCGTCGATCAGCTGGCAACCGGGCTTATGGGGGCGCTTCAAGGCGGATACATGCTTGCCCAGACTGCGCGCGATGTCACGCCTTTAGCAACATCCATTGACATGGCCCTGGCACATATCGAGAGCCTGTCCGGCAGTTGAGCTCGACCCAACTGAAACTCGTCGACGCCGGACTAGTCAATTCCTGATGTTCCCCGTGTCGTAGACCAGCGTTTCGTTTGCCGGCGTCTCGAAGAGGCTGGCCATCGCACTATTGAGATGATTCCGCGGCTGTTGTGTTCCATGTCCCACTTTTGGCGATGCTCCGACCAGAGCGGACCGGCCAACATTCGGTAGCCCGCGTCCAACCTGACCCGCTCCGATTCTCGATTGCGATCGCGTTGCGTCATACTTGGACTAAATCGTCCGAAATGCGGGTGTATCCCGCCAACTCCACTTAAGGGTGTGAACCGATGAGCACTGAGCCGCACGTCCGAACTCAGGAGACGCTGGTCGAGAACACCGATCGCGGCCGCTTCGAACTTTATCGCGACGGCGAACTAGTCGGCTGGCTGTTCCGCACTCACCTAATACCTAACCGGTATGCGCTTCTTCATACCGAGGTGGAGGCGAGTCATCAAGGTCAGGGTGTGGCGGGCGCGATGGTGCGGCGGGTTCTCGACGAGATTCGCGGCCGTGAGGGCACCATTACGGTTATCTGCCCTTTTCTGGCGAACTACCTCTCCCGAGCCACCGAATACTCCGACCTGATCGACCCGCGGCGTCCCGGCTACTCGGATCGTGCGTCCGCAGAATTAGCGCACACGAAGGGCGCCGGTCACGAGATCGTGGGCCACGCTTAGCGACCCGTCAACAAGCGCTGTTCCAGCGACGCGGCTCGTGGCGCGATCGCTTAGTTTGCGCTGCCTGACGGCCCGACAAGTTGGTTCCCAGAAGGACCACCGAATGTGGGCGCGTAAACGCCCGACCAACGACCGAGCGCGTCTTCAATTCCGAAGATGTCGGCGATGGTACCGATAACAGGAGCTCAGTTCGCGTAAGACGCGAGCCGCCCACACCGGCGAACCATCTGCGCGGGTCTCGATGGACTGAAAGTCGACGCGGCCGTATCTGCAGTGTAGGTAGAGCCGGCCCGGCCGGGACGCGCGAACACTGCTGGGAAGTTCAGGATCGCCGGCACTCGGAGACGTGCCCTTCGGTCAGCTGGGCGGCTGGCGCTTGGGATACGCACCTGAACCCGGATGTATCTTGTCGATGAGATCGAGGTACTCCGGGTTGTGAGCGATGAATTCGCCAACGACCGGGCAGAGTACCGTGATCTTCTTCCCGCTCTCACGTATCTCATTCAGGACACGAGACACGAGTTCTGTGGCTACCCGATTGTTGCGGTAGGCGTGGTTGACCCATGTTGCGAGCAAGACCACACGCCCGCCCACGATCCGGTAAGGGAGCACACCGATCGCGTCGGCACCGAGGGTGGCGATCCAGCGGCCGTGTTCTTCGTCTTTGAGGACGTCAAACTCCCAGGTGGAGGCCACGTCGCTGGCATCGGGCGTGTCGAACGTGGCGATGAGTGCCAAATTGTTTTCTTCTCGGGCGACCGCGTCGTCCTCGATGTTGATCCGCATTGGCTCGCTCCCTTTGGCCGGAATTAGCATGTCGTCGTCAGGACTCACGCGACTGTTTTAGTAACGCCCGGGTGATCGGCGTTGATTAGGTCGGCGTATTCGGGGTTTTGTTCGATGAAGGTGCGAACGATCGGGCACAGGATTGTTATGCGGTTGCCTCGTGTGCGCACGTCGTCCAGGACGCGTCGGATCAGTTCGGGATACACGGAGACAGCCAGCAACACGAGGCGGCCATCCCTGGTGACGTTGTAGGTTAGCCCAGCGATCTCGGAGTCGCCGACGATCGCACTGTAGAGGCCGGCCTTCTCGTCGTTGACTAGGTGGAAGTTGATTGCGGACGCATGGGGGCCATCGACTACTTCGTCGATCAGGACGGTCTGATCCTGACTGAGGGTGCCTTTCCCGTCCGGGTACCCGGCCTCGTCTGGGTACTCGAAGGCGTATCGGGTTGCCTCGGCGGGGGTAGTCATGGGTGCTTCCTTTCGGTTGTCGGATCGAAGAGTATGCGTGCAGCTCTGCACTAATGGCCCGGGGCGACAGGACGCTAACGGTGCACTTCTCAGTTCGTATCGGTCGTGCTTGCGCCTCAGCGTGCTCGCCCTCGAGTGGCGCCTGGGCAAGGGCCGCCTTACGTTCCGTCAATCTGGCCATCGCACGAAAACAGAACTGATAGGTCCAGATTAGGATGCCGTTAGGTCATTCGGCAAGCCGCCTGAACATCGCCCGGACTAGTTCCCAGTCTAGTGACAAGCTCCATTAAACCGTGGCCGTACCGCGGGCCAGGGTCATTTGCAGCGCCCGGCGGCCGACGGCGGTACGCCGCCTTAGAGCGGCACTTTTGATTGGCCCTGTCGGACTCTAGCGTCCTTTTGTGGTAGATATGAACGGGCTTTTGGCAGCTAATCCGGTTTGACGCGGTCTGGATGTTGTAGGTCCGTGTCATGACCGAACTGCGCAAGGAGTGAGGAAGTCTGTAACCGCGTCACGACGGCCATCGAAGCCCGAGCAGGAACCCGGGGGCGTTCGTAAGCATTGTTCGTCGCGAACATTGGCGCCGACATTGGATCTTCGGCCGCCGCTCAATGAGGAGATTCAGTGACTATCAGCTATCGAAAGACGGCCGCGGCAATTGCGCGGCTGACCTCCGAACAGTTCGAGGTAACCCAGTGGGCGGCGACGGAACCGCCCTTCCGGAACAAGTATTGGAATAATCACACGGCGGGCCTGTACGTGGACATCGTGTCCGGTGAACCGCTATTCGCATCGATTGATTAATTTGATAGCGGTACCGGATGGCCTAGTTTCATGGTGCCGATTTCATCGGAGTTCATCGTCCTGAGGGAAGCCCCTGCGAGGGTATCGAGGTCCGCTCTGCGCACGGCGATAGTCACCTTGGTCATCTATTTGGCGACGGCCCGGGCGGGGGCTTCCGGTTTTGTATCAACTCTGCGGCCTTGCATTTCGTCCCTGTTGCTGAGCTTCTATCCCTGGGCTACGCCGCATACCGTCAGTTTTTCAGCTGATAGGACGCGTTATCGTTGTGTTGCCGGTGCTGCTGTCGCTGTTCACCTGGGTTTTAGATGACCTCACCGTTGATGTCTTCCTTGTCCAAGTACTCGTTGATCGCGTACTCGATTATGGAAAACCAGTCGCTGCCGGTTGTTGGGGTGTCTTCCTTGATTCCAGGCAGAGCGAGACTGAATATCGGGTCGCCTTCGGGCCCGGCCTTTACTATGCAACGCAGAGTGCCAACGGGTTCGCCACCTGGGCTTGATATCGCCCATTCATAGGTTTCGCACCTTCTCACATGCCATTTCCGTTCCTTGAAAGTGAGAACAGCACTGTCAGTGTCGAAAATTGTTTGCGGCATGTGACCTCCTGGGCACTCGGTTCTTGTTTGAAATGGTCGAAATGAGTTGGGTAGTGGGCGCGTAGTCGTGCAGGGGTTCAGCCTCGCCGCCTGGTGATCAGCGAGTCGATCGCGGAAGCGGCAAGAAGCACGACGGCGGCGATCGAGAGAATAAGTCCGATCGCCGCTGTGCTTAACACCGCATTTTCGACGGGTTTCATCGCAAAGAACACGAGGGCGATCACAGCAGTTGCGGCGCCGATCACGGTTTGCGTGGCCTGACGGATGACGCCGAGGAGTAATCGGCGGTCGCGACGGTCGGCGAGAAGTCGCACGTTCACGTTGAGTGTGCCGGTCGCTAAGGCACTGGCTATCCGGTCGATCTGGCGCGGAACGCGCCGCACCACTGGTAGCAACGACATTGCTTCGCGCGTGACCAGTTGGCGCACGTTCGCCGGGGTCAGCTGGTCGCCGACCTGCTGCAGTGCGAGCGTCCGAGCTTCTTCGAGGACATCGAACTCCGGTGTCAGTGTGCGGAGGGTGCCTTCGAGGACGGCGAACGCACGGCCCGCGGCGATGAATTCTGGCGGAACAGCCATGCCGTGCTTGGTGAAAATCGCGACCGCTGTATCCACCGTGCTGATGCCGATGCGGGCGCCTGGGCCAAGTTGGTACGTGACGAAGTTCGCCATATCGCGGCGGAAGGCTTGTTCATCGGCGTCGTCGGGCAGCGGCGCGAGCGTGAGCATGCCGTCGGCAATACCCCGGGTGTCGGATTGCAGGTAGGCGATCAGTAAGTCTTGGACTGTCTGACGTAAACCCGAGTCGATGCGACCGACGGAGCCGAAATCGACCAGTGCCGGGCGTCCATCTGCCAACAGCATGATGTTTCCCGGGTGAAGGTCGGCGTGATAGGTGCCGTCGAAGACGGTTTGGCGGATGAATGCTATAAGTACTGCACGCATTGCCGGGTCGAGGTCCGCATGTTCAGCGCGTCCTGCATTGACCGCGGAGAGGGAGTCGCCCTCGAGGAACTCCATGACAATCACACGGCTCGTCGAAAGTGCGCCGTAAAGACGGGGCAGGCGGAGCTCAGCGGCGCGCGGGCTGCGCGCTTGGCCTGCACGAAGGCCGGCGAGGTTGACCGCCTCGATGCTGAAGTCCAGTTGACGGATGAGATCGGCCGCGTACTGCTCGGCAACCTGTTCGATCCCGAGTTGCCGAACCTGCGCGGAAGCTCTTGAGACGAGTTTGGCGATACGGAGGGCGATGTCAACGTCTCGGCGCATCTCGCCCGCGATACCCGGGCGTTGGATCTTGACGGCGACGGTCTCGCCGGTGTGGAGGACGGCACGGTGCACCTGCGCGATGGAGGCGGCCGCCACAGGTGTGCGTTCAAACGACGCAAACACTTCGTCGAGTGGGGCGCCCAGCTCGGTCACGAGCAACTGTTCGACTGCGTCCGGATGAGCGGGAGCGACGTTCTTTTGCAGGCGCGAGAGCGCAAGCTGCCACTCGTGGGGGATGAGGTCGTCCCGCGTCGAGAGCAGTTGACCCATCTTGACGAAAGCGCCGCCGGCGTCCTCCAATGCCAGTCTCAGGCTGTCAGCCTGGCGGGTACGCAAGTCAGATGTTGCAGGATCGCGGGTGAAATCGAGTTGGCCGATTGGAAGGAGTCCGTGGGCCCTGGCAATCCGGACGAGCTCGGAGAATCGCCGCCCGCGCGACCGAAGCGTGCTGCGGTCGTCGGAGCCCGATCGCCCTGTTAGACCACCAAGACTGAGAATTCGCTTTCCGCCAGCAGGCATCATCGCGAGGTTCTCATTCGCGGCGAGCTCGGACGCGGCGTGAGCCAGCGGGCAATCGAACGCGTTGGCGTTGGCCAAGTTGTCCTTATGGTGAGACTAGGAATTGCAACCAACCCGCGTTGTCATATCGGCTTGCATCAGAGTTACTGCTTGTAGCGTCCGGTCGAGACCGAACCGGTGTTTGCGTCTCGGAAAAGTACGCCAATGAACTTGCCAGCCTCAACCACCCACTCGAGGTCGTAGCTCGCACGGTAGCTCGGTGGCCAAAACGACCAGAACTTGCCTTGGTCGTCCACGTACCACTCGCCATCGGTGGGTCGGCCGCGCTCCACGTAGGTCGTCCG
This sequence comes from Leifsonia tongyongensis, assembly GCF_010686705.1. Taxonomy (GTDB): domain Bacteria; phylum Actinomycetota; class Actinomycetes; order Actinomycetales; family Microbacteriaceae; genus Diaminobutyricibacter; species Diaminobutyricibacter tongyongensis. The sequence continues at coordinate 155,002 of NZ_JAAGWY010000005.1, forward strand.
ACCGTCTGGCAGAAACACCTGGGTGGAGCCGTCTTCGTAGACCAGTTCGCCGACGGTGATGGCGCGTTCGATATCCTCGGCACCAATCGGGCCGCCGCTCTCAGGACTTGAGTTTTTCGTGTGATCGCTCATCGTTGCTCCAATCGGGAAGTTGGGCTAAAGGGAACTATATCGTCCACTATTGGTTTCGCGCAAGCGTGGTGGCGATCCGCCGGGCCGCATTGTCTAGAAGGGGTTTCCTGGCGCTACGGTATGCAGATGACTGACACATTGACACATGAGCCCGAGTACATCGTCGAACACGTAGATGGTCCTCTTGCAGGGACCAGTGACCGACGAATCCTGCTCGACGGAAAAATTGACCCGCGCATCGCGTCGATAGCTGCGGTTCGCGGGCTGGAATCGGTGTTCTGGTACGTCGCCGGCGAAGAACGCGATGTCAACGGCGAGATGTACGTGAGGTACTACTTCGACGCGCCTGATAGCGACCCGGTGGAGACGGTCCGCGACACGGAGTCCAATTGAGGCCAACGAACCAAGCTTGAGGAGCCGCTGAGGTCCGGGCGTGAAGATGATTGCGTTCTCAGCGCGGAATGCTCAGCCCTCAGCGCGGAGTGTCCGTGGTGGTGGCTCGCCGTGTGGCCGCTTCGGAGGCGTCTCGAGCGAGCATTACAGCCGATCGCAGGCTTTCGACGTCATAGGCGCCGTAATGGCGACGGCCGTTGATGAAGAATGTCGGAGTGCCCGCCGCGCCGCTTAGGTCCGCCCCGAGGAGATCTTCCTCCACCCGGTTCTGGAAGGTCCGTCCCGCAAGTTCCTTCCCGAACCGGTCCAAATCCAGCTCCAAGATGGATGCGTAGTTCAGTAGGTCGTCATCGTCGAGGTGATTCTGATTGTGCAAGAGCAAATCATGCATGGCCCAGAATGCACCCTGCGAGCCAGCCGCTTCCGCCGCTTCCGCGGCGGCTTGCGCTCGCGGGTGAACGTCGGCGATCGGGAGATTTCGCCAAACGAAGCGGACATCCTCATCGGAGAGTAGCTGCCGGACCTCCCGCTCAGCTCGGCCGCAGTACGGACATTGAAAGTCGCCGTACTCGACCACGGTAACCGCGGCATTACCGTTCCCGCGGATGTGATCCCTGTTCGGGTCAACCGGGACCACCAAATCCGGCCTCTCGGGCGCATCGCCAAGCAACGCACGAGAACGTCGATCGGGTCCCAACAAGGCTGCCAGCCGAAACACCGCCCAGGTCAGTGCCGTGGCGACAATCGCGGCAACAAGCACTCCCAGTTTTGCCTCCGCAAGCGCCCGACCGGTGAAAGCAATCCCCGCCACCAGCACAGCGACGGTGAACCCGACACCTGCGATCGTGCCGCTTCCAGCCACAGCAACCCAGCCAACCGGCGGTCGGAGCTTCCCCCGACTCAGCCAAGAGATCAACGCAGGAACTCCCAGTACGGCCACGGGTTTACCTACCAGATAGGCGACGATGACACCGAGAGCGACCGGAGACATCAGAGCACCAAGGAGGAAGGAAGGCTCGAGCGAGATCCCGGCGTTCGCCAGCGCAAACAAGGGAACGATCACATAGCTTGTCCACGGCAGGAAAGCTGTTTGCAGCCGCTCGTTCACAGAGAGTGCGCCCTTCAATCCAAGTGTGGCGAGTCGTGCCGACTGAGGCGTCGGCTGCTCGCGAAACCGTCGGAAAGATCCGGCTGCATCGTCGAGGGTGCGCCGGGTCGGCACGCGTGCTGGAGCCGTCAGCCCAGCTATCAATCCCAGCACTATCGGGTCAACTCCACTGAAAAACAGGGCGATCCAGGCGCCGATTGCGGCCGGAACGGCCAGCCAGCTCACGCGGGCCAGCCGATGCGACAGAAGCATGACAGCGAATGCGAAGACCGCGATCATGAGCGGCACAATTTCGACGTGGCCGGTGTAAGCGAACGTGATCACTGCGAGGGCAACGAGGTCGTCAACGATGAAGACTGTGAGAATGAACGCGCGGATTTGGGCAGGGAGAGCCTTCCCGACGAAAGTGATCAAACCCAGAGCGAGGGCAGTGTCGGTCGACATCGCCACCGCCCAACCGTGCTCATTCGCCGTCCCGGCGTTGAACGATAGGAAGATCAAGACTGGCAGCGCCATCCCTGCAAGCCCAGCGGCGATCGGAACGAGTAGGCGCCGATGGTCGCGCAACGCTCCCAAGTCGAGTTCGCGACGGGCTTCCAGCCCGATGACGAGGAAGAAGAACGTCATCAGTCCGGAACTGACGAACTCGGTCAACGTCATGCTCACCTCAGCTGGGCCTAGTCGTGCGGAAACCCGAGTGTTCCAGAATTCCTGATAGCTGTCGCCACCGAGGTTGGACCAGATCAGCGCCGCAGTAATCGCGATGATCAGCAGAACCGAGCTCGCAGCCTCGGTCCGGACAAAGCGGGCAACCCCGAAACCGATGCTGCGTATCCATACGGTGCCACCATCGACACCAGGAGGCGGCCTTCTTCCGCCGATGACGCGGTCACGCCACTTTGAGAAACGATGTCGGCGCGATTCCACAAACGTGGAGGGTCGCGAAAACTTCTGTGCTCGCTGTCCTCGCGTCATTCGGATTCGGCGAAGGTTCGAAGATACGCAATCGCTCCGGCGAGGGATGTTTCCAGGGGGGAGACATCCTTGCAGGTTTGGCAGAGGAGCAGCCCTCCTTGGAGTGCTGCTAGAAGGGTTGTCGCCAGAAGCGCCGCATCTGTGTCCTGGCGCACCAGCCCCAAGTCCTTCATCTGCTGTACGCCCTCAAGGAACGCTCGCTCCCACCGCTGGAAGCTCCTGACGAGCACCATACGAGTGAGGTCGTCACCGTCGGTCAATTCACTCGCCAATGAGCCCAGCGGACATCCGCCGGCGCACCCACTCTTTCTTTGAATGTCGACGACGAAATCGCGCCAAGCATCCCAACTCTCCCAACCGCGAATATTGGTCAAGTGCGGTTCTTGGCCGTTAAGGACCAGTTCGGCTTGCAGTTCTATCACCGCACGAACTAGCTCATTTTTGTCGTCGAAGTAGTGATAGATCTGCGATTTGCCCACCCCGGCTGTTTCGCAGACGCCTTCGATCGTTGTTCCTGCGACCCCGTCGAGAAGCATCAATGATGCGGCAGTGTCGACAATCTTTGATCGGGTCCGTTCGCCTTTCGAGGTAAAAGAACGTGTTGGTGCAGTTTGCATTACGAATCCTCCGGGTTTGGACTCGATATTACATTCCGTTCTCGCTAAAAATGGACTAAAGCGTCCATATAGGTGAAAGGAAGCAACGTGACTCAACATTCACTATCCGGGTGCGTTGCGGTTGTTACCGGGGCTTCTCGCGGGATCGGGCGGGCAACCGCGCTCCAACGAGGAGAGGCCGGCGCGCACCTTGTGCTTGTCGTGCGAACGCAAACGGCCTGGGTCCGATCACAAGAATTGTTGGAGATCGGATCAGAGTTGCACTCGCGGTTCCAGTGGTCGGATGAGTCCGGTTCGCTCGACACTCCGGAGCAGTCCGCGTCGAGTCTTATCCCACGGCGACTGACAACAGGCAGCGGCCAGATTTGGACGGCGGATAGCTCCGGTGCTGCAGCGCAACGCGTGGATTGGTGCCGGAACCAATGACCGACGTTCTGGTCAGCGTGAGTGACGTGGACGAGCAAACGCCCCAAACGAGCAGTCGCAGTTCCGTTCTGCAGTGGCTCACGACGACGGACCACAAGAAGATCGGCTACCTGTACCTGGTCACATCGTTCTTATATTTCCTCTTCGGAGGTGTCCTCGCCCTCGCGATCCGCACCCAGCTCTTCGCGCCGGGGCTTCAGATTGTGCAAACCAAGGAACAGTACAACCAGCTGTTCACAATGCACGGCACCGTCATGCTTTTCATGTTCGCGACCCCGTTGTTCGCTGGATTTACGAACGTCATCATGCCTCTTCAGATCGGCGCTCCCGATGTCGCGTTCCCACGTCTGAACGCGTTCTCCTACTGGCTTTACAGTTTTGGCAGTCTCATCGTGATCGGGGGATACCTCACACCGCAAGGTCCCGCGGACTTCGGGTGGGTGGCCTACCAGCCGCTGGCTAGTCAAACGTTCATGCCGGGACTGGGTGGGAATCTGTGGTTGGCCGGGCTCGCCCTTTCCGGCTTCGGGACCATTCTCGGGGCCGTCAACTTCATCACGACAATCATCACCCTTCGCGCCCCGGGCATGACCATGTTCAGGTTGCCGATCTTCACGTGGAATGCCCTCGTGACGTCGATCCTCGCCCTCATGGTGTTCCCCGTATTCGCGGCAGCAGTCTTTGCAGCGTTCGCCGACCGGGTTTTCGGCGCGCACCTCTTCGACGCAGCAAACGGCGGGGCCCTGCTGTGGCAACACCTGTTCTGGTTCTTCGGTCACCCGGAGGTGTACATCATTGCCATCCCGTTCTTCGGGATCATCTCTGAAGTGCTTCCGGTGTTCAGTCGGAAACCAATTTTCGGCTACAAGTCGCTCGTGTACGCGACAATCGCAATTGCCGCCTTGGCGGTCACCGTCTGGGCGCACCACATGTACGTGACCGGATCCGTCCTGCTGCCCTTTTTCTCTCTCATGACGATGCTCATTGCGGTACCGACCGGCGTGAAGATCTTCAACTGGATTGCAACGATGTGGCGCGGATCGTTGACCTTCGAGACACCCATGCTCTTCAGCATCGGGTTCCTTGTCACTTTCACGTTCGGCGGGCTGACCGGTGTCATTCTCGCCTCACCGCCGCTGGATTTCCACCTGTCGGACTCGTATTTTGTCGTCGCTCACATCCACTATGTCGTCTTCGGGACGGTCGTATTTGCCATGTTCGCCGGCTTCTACTTCTGGTGGCCGAAATGGACCGGGCGCATGCTCAACGAGCGGTTAGGCCATTGGCATTTTTGGTTGCTTTTTGTTGGCTTCCACACGACCTTCCTCATCCAGCATTGGCTCGGCGTGATTGGCATGCCGCGACGGTACGCTACCTACCTTCCCGGAGACGGCTTCACCTGGTTGAACCAGGTGTCCTCCCTCGGGGCGGCCCTCCTGGCGACATCAATGTTGCCGTTCTTCCTCAACGTGTACCTCACCACCCGCAGATCTCCGCGAGTCACCGTGAATGATCCGTGGGGAACGGGCCGCTCACTCGAATGGGCGACAAGTTGTCCTCCGCCGCGCCACAACTTCACGACCATCCCCCGAATCCGTTCTGAGTCGCCGGCATTCGACCTAAACCACCCAGAACAAGTCTCGGGGTTTGATCCCTTGCCCGACAGATCACAACAAACGGCGGGAACGACAAGATGAGCTGCACTGGACTGACGCGACCGCGCATGTTCCACCCGGGCTGCGGACGACCACACGATGCCTGCGCTCGGGAGCGTGCTCCGACATCAAGTTCCACCTTTTAACCAACCATCCACAAGAAAGGTCAGACATGTCAGATAACAATTTCCTCGGCAACGCAGTCAACCGCAGCGCCGAAACCAAAGCAGACCGCGACGGACTGAACGCCATGGTCGCAGCCGCAGAACAGGGCAACGACGTCGCCGAGGCCCCCGAGATCAGCGACAGCACGATCCTCAATTTCGCACTCAACCTCGAATATCTCGAAGCGGAGTTCTACCTCCGAGCCGGCGGCCAGACCCTGCCCGACGACATGACCACGGGTACAGGCACACGCGGCGAGGTCATTGGGGGACGACCGGTCATGTTCCAGAACCCGGTGATCCGCAAATTCGCGGCTGAGATCGCAGCCGACGAGCGGGCACACGTGGCATTCCTCCGCAACGCGCTCGGAAGTGCAGCGGTCTCGCGGCCAGCCATCTCCTTGGACCAGAGTTTCACTGCAGCTGCGCTTGCCGCAGGTCTCATCAAGCCAGGAGAAACGTTCGACGCCTACGCAAACGACCTCAACTTCCTCTTCGCCGCGTTCCTCTTCGAAGACGTCGGCGTCACGGCATTCAAAGGTGCCGCACCATTCATCTCCAACAAGACCTACCTTGACGCCGCCGCTGGCCTGCTTGCCACCGAGGCGTATCACGCTGGAATCGTACGCACCTCGCTGTACAACGAAGGCATGATCAACGACGCCGTCTTCGACGCCGTCCAGAAGATCTCCAACGTGCGAGGCGCCGTCGACGGCGTCGGCGGAGACGACCAGGGTATCGGGACCAAGGCTGAGCTCAACCTCGTACCGACAGATCCCGAAGGACGCGCATTCGGCCGTTCACCCGAACACATCCTCAACATCGTCTACCTCACAGCCGATCGGGCGAGCTCCGGAGGCTTCTACCCGAACGGGCTCAACGGTGATCTCCGAGAAAGCGCCCAGGCTCACTAAACCGTGACACGGGCTGATGCCCGCTCACAGCAAAACCATCGGCGCACCCGTGCCGCCAGCGCCGCACGAAATTGATCAAACTAAGGAGCAAGACATGCCCCCCGAATACAGCAAGACACCAGAAGCCGTGGCCAAGCTCACACCTGAACAGTACGAGGTCACCCAGGAGGCTGCGACTGAGCCAGCCTTCCGAAATGAATACTGGAACAACCATGACGAGGGACTCTACGTGGACATCGTCTCTGGCGAACCCCTCTTCGCCTCCGTCAACAAATTCGACAGCAGCTCCGGATGGCCGAGCTTCACGGTGCCGGTTGCGCCGGAGAACATCGTTGTGAAAGAGGACTCTACTTACGGGATGCGTCGAACCGAAGTCAGATCGAAGCACGGCAATAGCCACCTTGGTCATGTCTTCGACGACGGCCCGTTCGATGAGGGGGGTCTCCGTTATTGCATCAACTCCGCCGCCCTTCGGTTCATCCCCGTCGACCAGCTTGAAGAAGATGGTTTCGCGGAGTTCCGGACACTGTTCTCGACGAAAGAAGCCGAAAAGTGAGTACCGAAGACGCCATCCTCGCGAGCGGATGCTTCTGGGGTGCCCAGGAGCTCTTGCGGTCTAAGCCTGGAGTCATCACCACCCGAACCGGGTATTCCGGCGGTGACACGCCCAACGCGACGTACCGAAACCACGGCGACCACGCCGAAAGCGTTGAGATCCTCTTCAACAATGACGTGATCAGTTTCCGTGAACTGCTCGAGTTCTTCTTCCAGATCCACGACCCTTCCACACCGAACAGCCAGGGAAACGACGTCGGCCGCAGCTATCGCTCCGCCATCTTCTACACCTCCGAGGAACAAAAGCGGGTCGCCCTCGAAACGATTGACGACGTGAACGCATCGGGTCTCTGGCCCGGCAAGGTCGTAACCGAGGTTGTCCCCGCGGGTGACTTTTGGGAGGCCGAACCTGAACACCAGGACTACCTCCAGAACAACCCCTCCGGATACACCTGTCACTATGTGCGGCCCGACTGGAAGCTTCCGGAACGCGACCGGCAACCAGCCTGACGACGCTCACTCAGCACATAAGAGAGGTAACTCATGGCAGTCTTCAGCCGAGGCTTCACAGGCCATCGTCCAGAACCAGACGACAGCCTGCCGCCAGGACAGCATTTGACCCAGAATTTCCCTGTTCTCTCGGCCGGGCCGACCCCTTCAATTGGCACTGACGAATGGGAATTCTTCATCCGCACCGAGAGCGGGAAAACCCACACCTGGAACTGGGCGGAGCTGCGCGCGCTCCCAGCCGAAGAAATAAGCACCGACATCCATTGCGTCACCAGCTGGTCAAAGATCGGAACCCACTGGCGCGGGGTGTCTCTTGACACCCTCTTCGAGGGAGTGGAAACAGACTACAAATACGTGATGGCGCACTCGTATGGCGGGTACACGACAAACCTCGTCTTGAACGAGATCCGTGGCGGGAAAGCGTGGGTCGCTTTCGAATACGACGGCGACGACCTCACGCCCGAACACGGGGGCCCGGCCCGTCTGCTCGTACCCCACCTGTATTTCTGGAAGAGCGCCAAATGGGTACGCGGACTTGTTATGCAAGCGGACGACGAACCCGGATTCTGGGAACAGTACGGCTACAACCTTCACGGCGATCCGTGGCGCGAGGAAAGGTACTCGTGAGCGGTCTGACACCGTGGCATGTTGGAACGCTGATCGACGCCGTTCCGCTGAACCCCAAAGCACGAAGCATCACTTTTGAGGTACCCGACTGGCGAGGCAACCTAGCCGGTCAACACCTTGACGTCCGGCTGACCGCCCCTGACGGATATCAAGCGGTGCGTTCCTACTCGATCGCGTCGTCCGGCCCCGGGACACGCGTCGAGCTGGCCATCGACAAACTTCCCGACGGGGAAGTCTCGCCCTTTCTCGTCGACGGCCTGGAGATAGGAGATTCGGTAGAACTCCGGGGCCCGCTCGGCGGATGGTTCGTATGGACGGAAGAGTTGCATGTTCCTATCCAGCTGATTGCCGGCGGTTCCGGCGTGGTCCCCTTTATCGCAATGGCCCGCCGACACAAGCTGACAGGCAGCACAATCCCGATGCACCTCTTGTATTCGCTCCGAGGCCCAAACGACGCGTTCTACCGCGAGGAACTGGCACTCCTCAACGAGGATGTCGACGTCACCTGGCACTACACACGCGTCGCGCCACAGGGATGGGGTGCGGAGCCCAGGCGACTCACGCACTCTGACCTAAAAGCAGCGCTGCTGCCCCCGGAGGGCGACACGCGTGTCTACATCTGCGGGCCTACCGAGTTCGTCGAAACCGTCGCGGAGGCTCTCGGAGACCTCGGGTATCCGTCGGAGTCTATTCGCACAGAAAGGTTCGGTGGAACATGAGCGGCGATCATCTCGACGGAAATGTCTTAGCGGGTCCATTGTGCGATGTGTTCGAGCTCGATGTCACAACCATGAACGGTCAATGCGCGAACTGTGATGACGTCGCAGTTCTGGCCCAAGCGATGGTCTACGGGTCACCGATGGGCTTCGTCGTAAGGTGCAGAACCTGCGGGGAAGTGCTCGCCGTCCTCGTTGAGCGGTCGCCGCGACGTCGTCTTGCCTTGCAAGGACTTCGCTGGATCGATGTCGGCAACTAACGCACAACGTCCCGGACAAACGACCTCATCTAGCCCTAACTGTTCGAAGAACGACACTCGAAAGAACCATGAAGACCGAAAACCCCCCACTTCTCATTCCTGACCTCCAGACCATCGCCGACTTGGCTGCCCAGCTTCGCGTGGATTCGATCCGGTCCACGACGAGTGCGGGCTCAGGCGACCCTTTGCCGAGCATGTCGGCCGCGGACCTACTCGCCATTCTGATCAGCCGCCACTTCCGTTACGACTGGGATCGCGCGACCCGTACGCCAGACAACGATCACTTGATATTCTCCAAACCCGGGGCGTCACCGCTCCTATACGCCATGTACAAGGCGGTCGGGGTCATCTCTGACAACGAACTGGTTCAGGACTATCGCCGCTTCGGGAGCCGGCTCCAAGCGCATCCGATGCCAATTCTTCCCTGGGTGGACTTCGCCACTGGCTCGCCCGGCCAGGGACTCCCTGAAGCCGTCGGAATAGCGCTCGCCGGCAAACATCTGGAGAACCTCGCATACCGTGTCTGGGTCCTCTGTGGTGAGAGCGAACTGACCGAGGGATCCGTCTGGGAAGCAATGGAAACGGCCTCGCGGTATCAGCTTTCGAATCTCATCACCATCGTTGACGCGAGTCAGGCGAGCCAGCGCGACTCCAAGGGCCTTGACTTCGACCTTGAAACCTACGCGAAGCGTTTTGAGGCGTTCGGCGCGCACGTCATCCGCGTAAACGGCCACGACCTTGAAGAAGTCGACGCGGCACTCGCTCGCGCCTGCGGAGGCTTTGAGAGTAAGCCGATCGTGATCCTCGCGCAGACAATCAAAGGCCGCGGGTCGTCTCTCTTAGAACTAGACGACTCGCAGGGCAATCCCCTCCCACCGGGCACCTCCCGCCAGGCGATTCGTGAGCTCGGCGGGGAGAGGCACTTAATGGTCCGTGGGCCCAAACCCACGCAGCGTGCCGCCTCTGTCATCCAAGACACCGAACTTGACGACGACGCTCCGGCTCTCACCTATACATCCGACGCACAGATTTCCACGCAATCGGCGTACCAAGACGCGCTGTTAGATCTCGCTGGACGCCGAGCCAACGTCGTCCTTCTTGACGCCGAGGTCGCCCATCCGACTTTCGACCACAAGTTCGCCGCGACATTTTCAAAACGCTCCTTTGAGCTGGGTTTCGCCGAGCAACAACTCGTGGCGACCGCGACGGGTCTGAGCGTCCGCAACTTCATCCCGTTTGCATCCACTTCCGCTGCCTTCCTCACCCGCGCTTACGACGTCATCAGGATGGCCGGAATTTCTGGCGCGAGCATTCGGCTTGTCGGCTCACACGCTGGCGTCGAGGTCGGCGCCGACGGCCCCTCACAGATGGCGCTCGAGGACATTGCCATGATGCGATCAATCAACGACGCAACGGTTCTCTACCCGAGCGACGCGGTCAGCACCCAAGCGTTAGTGGAACAAATGGCCAACCGTACAGGGGTGTCTTACCTACGGACCACACTGGGCGGATATCCGGTGCTGTATGAGCAGGGGACGGCATTTCCAATAGGCGGCTCGAAGGTCCCTTTATCAAGCAGCAACGACCACGTAACTCTTGTCGGCGCCGGCGTCACTCTTCACGAATGTCTCGCCGCATCGAAGTTGCTCGCCGAGATGGGTATTCGGGCAATGGTGATCGACGCCTACTCGATCCGACCGTTTGATGGGTCCACCATCCGCAAGGCAGTGGATTCGACCTATGGCCGGATCGTAGTTGCGGAGGACCACCACCCAGAAGGGGGCCTCGGCGAGGCCGTTTTAACAGCGCTCACCGAAGGCACAAAGTCAAAGGTGCGAATCGAACACCTGGCCGTGCGCGACATCCCCAGCTCCGGCACCACGAGGCAGCTGCTGTCCGCAACTGGCATCGACCGCGAAGCGATCAGCCAGGCGGCGCAGCGACTAGTAGACGGGCATTGAGTGGCTCAAACAGATCCCACCGGGGCGAGGATAAGAGTATCGAGAGGTGAGCTGCATGTCGGGAAAAGAATCAGCGTCGCCAAAGGAGGAACACAATGAAAGACAAGAAGCCAAAGCCAGTACAGCACTTTCCCGTGATGGACGGGGCGGGCCCCGCACCAAGAGCGGACCAGATCGCCGGCATCGTCCAACGCGTATGGGCAGAGTCGAGGGTGTACCACGAAGATGTCGAGACGCTTCTCCGAGAGTGGCTCGGAGTCGAGGGATGTATCGTGCGCGACGAAGAGTTTGCGTTACTGCTCGACAAAGCACGGACCGAATTCACAAGACTCGCGGCCCATTCTGAAGCGGATGAGGCACCGCATTGCGCCGCCCACGACCTCGTCGAGTGTCTCTACTGGGATGTACAACGCCTCGAGCGAATCCAACCCGGAGCCCCCGAGACAGCCTGACCCGTTTGCAGTGGAAACACTCAGGCGCGGTTGAAGCCCCACAACCGCTGTACTCGAGATTTTTTGATCCCGGTAGGAGCGATTAAGAACCTCAATATAGGGCAGGAAATGCTCCATTCATGCATCCCGCCTCAGGCACTACATCCGTCCAGCAATCAACCATGAAGTTGCAATTACGAGAGAAGAAGATGAATCTGCAAACAATTGACCAGGGAATAGTTAGTAAGGTCGGCCCTTACGCGGACGCGATCGTGATCCCCGCCGACTACGAGCAGATTCTCGTTTCGGGCACGCCAGGCATCGATCAGGATGGCGAATTGCCCGCTGACATCACCGGGCAGTCCGAACAAGCCTGGGAAAACGTCGTCAGGATTCTGGAAGCGGCAGACGCCACAGTGGGCAACATCGTGTTCATCCGCCAGTGGCTGACCAACGAGTCAGACGTCGACGGTTACTTGGCTGTCCGCTCCCGGTACCTGAACCACCGGCCGGGGATGATGCTCGGCGTTGTTAAGGCGCTACTGCGCCCGGAGTTTCTCCTTGTGCTCGAGGTCGTAGCCGCACGACCCATTCGCGAGCCATGAACTTGATGACCGTCTCCCTGCCGTACAAGTCGAAATTGCATTCGGCGGTCTGTAACCCGGTGCCCATTGGCGCGAGCAGAAGGGTCACCGGGTTGCGGTCCTGTTTGTGTAGCCGTGATACAGCTCAGCTACGCACCACCGCGACGGTCTCCTGAACGATCGGGAGCACGTCTGCGGTGAACGACGGATTCCACGAAAGCTGGTTGTTTGCAGCTCCCGACGGAGGTTGCATTCTGGGGAGTCTGCTCAAGAAGTAGTTGTTCTATCGAGTGTGCACTGATCGTGAACTTGAACGGGGGCGCAAGGCTGCTCCGCGGCTCGAGACTGCCAGATGAGGTTTACTGCTTCTCTACGTGCTTCACCCCGGGGTGAGCGACGTCAACAAGGTCTTCATACTGAGGGTGGCTGTCGATGAAGGTCCTGACGATCGGGCAGATGATCGTCACGGTTCTGTTCTGCGACCGAATGATTTCGAGAATACGGCGGATCATTTCGGTTGCAACACCCTGATGACGGTACTCCGGGTACACGGACGCGGCCAGGAGAACAACTCGGGTTCCGAGCAATGAATATGTGATCCCGCCGATCTCCGTATCGCCGACGAATGCCACGTAGACGCCATGCTCTACATCGTCGACAAGCCCGAAGTCGAACTCTGGCTTGACGTCCATATCGAGGACTTCGTCAATCAGGATCTTCTGGTCCTGGCTCAGTGCACCTGTCCCGTCTGGGTAGCCGGCTGTATCGGGGTACTCGAATTCGTAGCGAGCGGGTACGAAAGCTGCGGTCATGGTGGGGTGTCCTTTCGGTTGGGGTTTTGAGGGGGAGTTCTCGTTCGGGGGCCGGGTCATCCTCCCGCGATCGTAGGCTTTCAAGATCGATCGCGGGTTGTCAGTTTGCGCTTACACGCTGGAGTGATCCGGCAAATCGGTGCCCTTCGTGTTCTGTCGACGATGGGCGGTTTTGCTGGGAGCCCGCTCAAGCAAAGAGGTTGTGGGCACCGCAGGATGAGTTGTGCCGCGGCTTGTAGCGCAGTGGACCACCCAGCTCGAACTGAGCGTCGTCCACAAACGTTCACCCTGCGCAGGGCTTCGAGATCGCGATTCGACGCGGCCCTTAGCGCTCTTGTGGGAGCGGGCACAGGTGTCCCTAACCCTCTAGGTAGCCGTTAACGGTCAAGAAAGCCCGGATCTTTCGGCGGGCGTCAAACACCGTCTTGTAGATGGCATTGCGGTTCGATCCTGACTCGGAAACCACCGTGTCTAGCGGGGTGCCGTGGACAACGATCGCGACGAAGACGCGGCGCTGATGCTCGGTTAGCGTTTCGTCAACTGCTCGCCGGACGGCCGAGATTAGCTCTCGTTGGATTGCCTGACTTAGCGGGTCGATAGCTCGGTCTGCTGGGAGGCGGTCCCATTCCTCAGTATCTAGAGCATCTAATCGCGATCGCCAGACGTTGCGGCCGATCTTGTTTTTCACCTCCAGCACGACGAAACGGTATGCCCAGCTGGTGAACCGGCTTTCCCCCCGGAAAGTAGCGAGCTTTGAGAGCAACGCGACCATCGCATCGTCGGCGGCTTGAACGGCGATATCGTCGAGTTCCGGTCCGCTGATCCGAACAACTGGTCCACGTTGATATGCCTCATACCTGGCCACCCTCAACAGCATCTCGTGCAATCGGGCCAGCGCCACATATCGCCTAACTCCAGTGTCGCCAAGCGGATTGAGCCACGACGCGGATTCCGCATCAACCACGACTATGCCTGATTCGAAGACTTTTTCAGCCCCTCGCCGTCGCATATCCAATTCGCGTGCCGATTCACAGTGCGATGGTCGACCGCGCATAGCAGAACGTCATTCTCGTCTCTTGCATGTGAATACAGCGCGGGATCACTCGGGTTCGACAACCTGAAACGGTCATGAGTGGCGACTTTCGAGGCGCAGGACAGCGGTCATCGGAAGTCCGGATAAGCGCGTCCTCGCTGTCACCCCGCAATTTCCACCAACCGGACGGTCATGAGGGGAAACCAATTCGCGATCTGGTCCCTCGCAGGATGCACCCGAGTTCCGCATGCCTGTCGTAAGGCTCTGTGTGCGTCGAATCGCCTGGTTGCATAGTTGTTTCGCTCCCATGTGGGGTTTCTGTCGGAGACACTTTTGGCGTCGCGCGCTCAAAGCGTTCATCGACCTACGCAGTGAGATAACGGGACTATATAGTCCAGAATAGAGGGCTTGGCCGCGTTCGACAACCGGACAATCGACCAAGCGACTCCGATGACATGTGCAGAGATCATAGGGTCAGGCGTGGGGGAGGCGCACCGGATGCGTAGGATGACCTGTAAGCGCTAATTGAAAAGTGGACTACCCAGTCCGAACGGCACAGTGGGGAAGGCTGTCCTCGCCGCCGCACAGATGCTCGAGCTCACCAACCGTGGTCACGGGTCTGGGACACTTCCGTCCTTATGGCCAATCTCGGTCGTACGATAGCAGTGTGGAGGAAAGCTCGACGAAAGAAGCCAAGAGGCGCTTGACGGCGCGCGGCGCAAAGACGCGATCAAAGATTGTTGAGGCCGCCGCCGACTTGATTCGCGTCCAAGGAGTTGGAGGCACGACTCTGGACGACGTCGTCTTGGCGAGCAATGTCAGTAAGTCACAGCTATATCGGCACTTCGAAGATAAGTCGGCCCTAGTGCGAGCCGTGATCGAGTATGTGGGTGACCGAAAGATCGCTGGCGAGCGAGATCGCCTTGAGAAAGTGCGAACCTTCGCCGGTTTGCAACGTTGGCGAGATGCGATCATCGAGAATAACGCGCTGCACGAGGGTCGGTATGGATGTTCTTTGGGGTCTCTTGCGAACGAAGTCTCTGATCAAGACGCGATTGCAAGACTTAAACTCCAGGACCTGTTCACCGCTTGGCAGCAGCTCTTCGAGGGCGTGCTCCGAAGATTTCAGCAGGAAGGCCTCATCCCGCAGGATGCTGACATCATGCAGCTCGCGACGGGGTTCGTAGCGGCAGTCCAAGGCGGATACCTCTTGGCGCAAACGGCGCGTGACGTGACGCTGATGGCATCCTCAATCGATATGGCGATTTCATATCTTCGGCTGTTGTCGCGCGAACAAGTTGAAGCAGTGTAAGCATCAGTTCAACGCCGGAAATGTAGGCGGATGCAATGTCATCTGACCATGGGGCCCGGCCAGGCAAGACATTCGATTTGGATCAGTTCTGCGTCGCCATCTGATCGGTGTGCTCCGCCGCATGCTTCCGAATCTGCTCGATGTCGACGTTCCTGACCTTCTCAATTACCTCAGCGAGAGCTGTAGCAGGGAGGGCTCCGGCCTGGTTGAGAACGAGCACGCCGTCGCGGAATGCCATCAGAGTCGGAATCGCCGTGATGCCTGCAGCGGTCGCCACGCGGTAATCCGCTTCGGTATCGAGCTTGCCGTGGACAATATCGGGGTTGTCATAAGCGGACTGCTCGAAGATTGGCGCGAACTGAGGGCCGGCACCACGTAGCCCAGAAATCGACGAGGACGATGTCGTTTTCCTTGATGGTGCTCTGAAAGTTGTCGTCGGTGAGCTCGATCGTTCCCATAATGCTTCCCTTCTCAGACGCGTGGATATTTCCAGCGTGATGTGCGGCGATCAGCGCGGAAGATAGAAATGGAACCATAGGATTCGCCGCACGGCTGATCTGAACTCGCACTCATCAGCGTCAACGATTCGGGATGTCTTACCGACAAAGTCGATCTTCTCGATGGCTGGAACGCTTCGGCAGGGAGCTGACCCCGACCGCCCGGAGGAGGACACGATTTCGCAGGAGACAGGCGGATCCAATTGACGCAGCAGGACCTCACCAGCATGCTGGGTTGGCTTGGATGTTCTACACCGAATAGTTCAAGCTAGCCTTTCGTGAGCTTTACCGACCGCCAGCGAATTGATCGAGGCAAGCGATGCTAAGCGATGAATATGGTGTCCTCGATGCCGTGCGCTCCCGTGTGAAGCAGCAGTTGCCCGGTGCCGAATTTGTGATTGTTCGCAGCGCCGAACCGCCGTGGGAGTGGTCGCTTCAGGTTGCTCTACCGGGTGGTCACCCAAGGCATTTGTATTGGCGGTCGAACCAATGGCACTCGACGATGCGCTACGTGGGTGAGGATTCCGAGGTGGTCTATGTCCTTGAGTCAATTGCGTCGGCGGTGGACGAGATCGGAGCCGTTGACCGTGGTCAAGTTATTGCGTTGGCGGCCGCCGGAAGTGTTGCACTCGATGTGATTGCGGACGGGCACACAGACGAAACCCCGATCGGAGCCGCGGAGGTACAAGCGGCGCTCGCAGTCTTCGGTGCCGTTGTCATGACCCTCGAGGAGAGTCAGCGACCCGAAACGTGGGGTGACCCTGAAACGCGGGCATTGGCGTCTACGTTGCGTTCAGAGTGGCTGATCGGCAGGCTGGACGACCTACAGGGATAACGTCATTCGGTGAAGTGGCTTTGGCGGGAGCCGAACTTCCAGGGGCGGGGCCGCCGTGGCCGGGTGTCGGATTATCACTGACAACGTCTTGGCGAAACGAGTCGCCGATGATCCGACCCCGGAAGCGTTCCCCCATCTGCCGCTATCGATCTGTTCGTCGTACCAGCGCGCTTGGGAGTCCGCAGGTTACGTTCCGGTACCGTGCTAAAATGGACGAAATAGTCCATATAATGCGAAGGCAGGAAATGAACGACACGAATCAGTCGGCAGAGGATTTGGCAATCCTCGAGCAGCTCAACCTCGACTACAACGAGGCCGACCAGCACAGCGACGCTGCGCGCTTCCGCGAACTCCTCGCCGATGATTTCGTCGTGCAGACTCCGGGCGTCACCCGTAATCGCGACGAGTATCTGGAGTACATCGCGCAGCCGCGCCCGTTCAAGGACCTCGCTCTAGTCGAGTCCAGGATCCGCCTATTCGATGACATCGCACTTATCCACGGCCGCGCACGCTACACGTTGATCGATGGCGGATCGTCGCAGGAAGCCTTGTACACCGACGCGTATCAAAAGCGTGAGGGCAAGTGGGTCTGCATCTCGGCATGCGCGATTGCACCGGGGGCCTGACCTGTCGTCACTCAGCGCAACATCCGACACCGCGTTAGCGGTCGATGAGCCGGGCCAGCCTCGTAGGATTCGCTTTGCCTTCGTATCCGCCGTAATTGCGTTGGTCGCTGCGTTCGCGGCGGTCGGATCGACGGTCCCGCTCTTCAACGTGTACCGAGCCGAGGACGGGTTTACCAACGCAGGAATCTCGGTCGCTGTTGTCGTCTACTCCGCGGCGACGCTCACAACGCTGCTTGTGCTCGGACGACTGTCAAACCATTTAGGTCGCCGTCCGGTCTCGATTGCCAGCCTCACCCTCCTTTTGTCTGGATGCGTGCTGCTGCTGAACGTGCACGAGATCGGTACGCTCGTCGCCGGCCGGCTTCTGTTGGGGGTGGGCGCCGGATTGGCAAGCAGTAGTCTCACCTCCTACATCGTTGACGCTGCACCCGCCAGGCCAGCGTGGCTTGCTTCGGTCGCGTCCAGCCAGACGGTCATGTTCGGGCTCGCGGTGGGTGCCGTCTCGTCCGGCGCTCTGATTCAGCTCGCACCCTGGCCGCGTCAGCTCGCCTACCTCGTCGTAATCGGCCTCCTCCTCACAGCTGTCGTGCTGATCGCATTCAGCCCAGAGACTGTGGCGCGACGGAGGGGGGCGCGGCGATCAATGCGTCCCAGCATCCACGTACCGGTCAGAGTCAGACACCTCATTCCTGTAGCGGCAGCTGTCCTCCTCGCTACGTGGTCCATCGGTGCGTTCTACCAAGCGTTCGTGCCCGCGCTCGTTGAGAATCAGCTTCACACTGCCAGCCCGCTCATCCTCGGGCTTGTGTTCGCCGCGTACATGGGCCCGAGCGCTATCGCGGCTCCGTTCGGCAGTCGCTTCACACCCGCAACCGCGCAACGGGTAGGAATGGGCGCCTTCCTGGTTGGCGCGGCAGGCATCATTACTGCGGTCGCCACAGGCACGCTGCTCCTATTTGTAGTCTCAACCATCGTCGCCGGCGCCGCCCAAGGAATCGCCATCAGCGCCGCAACGCGCGGCCTGCTCTACGGCAGCACAGTCACCGACCGGGCTGCAACGTTCAGCGTGATCTACCTCATCAGCTACAGCGGCGCAACAATCCCAGCGTTCATTGCCGGCCAACTCACCAACGTCTTCTCGCTCCCGCAGATCGTCCTCGGCTATGGCGTGTTCGCTCTCCTTGCGACCATCTATACCCTCTTCGGAGCGCGCAACCCGCACACTGTTACTGAGACCGTCAGTCAGAGCGACTGAGGATATGGACCTCCACCCCGACGACCCGTATATAGAAGGGAGTAGTGACCTCGAGTGTCAAAACTGGTCGAACACGACGCTCCTGAACGGTTTGACCGGATCGCGGATGAGGCGCGTGCTCAATACATGGCCGTCGCATTTCGCATGCTGGGCACCGTCGACGCTGCCGAGGACGCGGTGCAGGAGGCGTTTCTCCGCTGGTACCGCATGGACGCTGAGCGGCGTCAGCGTGTTCGAAATCCCGCCGGATGGCTGATGACGACCCTGTCGCGAATCTGTTTGGATATCCTCGGTTCCGCCCGAGTCCGTCGTGAGACCTATATCGGCCCCTGGCTCCCAGAACCATTGCCGGAGAACAGCTCAGTCGTTGGCAGCACCGACCCCGAGCTCAGCGCATCCATCGCAGAATCGGTCAGTACCGCGATGCTCATCGTCCTTGAGAGGATGACACCCGCCGAGCGTGTCGCGTTCGTATTGCACGATGTCTTCGACTTTTCATTTCACGAGGTTGCCGAGATGACGGGCAGGAGTCAGGTTGCCGCGCGTCAGCTCGCAGCTACGGGGCGTCGGCGAGTCGAAGGCTACCGTCGGAACGAAGTTTCCTCGCAGGAACATGACCGGGTCGTCCGGGCGTTTCGTACGGCGGCTGAAGGCGGTGACGTGAACGAACTCATGACCCTTCTAGCCCCAGAGGCAGCGCTCCTCTCCGACGGCGGCGGAGTCGTCCGCGCAGCGCTCAAACCGATCCACGGAGCCCGAAATGTTGCGAGATTCTTCCTCGGCGTGATGCGGCGCCGTCCCGATGTCAAACTCACGCTGAGCCAGTCCGGGAACCGTACGGTTATCCTCCTCGTCGACGGCAACGGTGTCGGAGGTGTTCTAAACCTTGGGGTGGAAGTCGGCTCAGTGGCCCACGTGTGGATTCAATGGAACCCCAACAAACTGACGACCTGGCAGTCCGCCGACAATGAGATCAAGCCTCGGAGTGTTTGACAGGTTCGATCGAGCGGTCAGCTGTCTTCTGGCGACTGACGGAGTGCTTCGGAGACCACATTGTTGAGTCGCCGCCATGACGCCTCGGACCTTTTGACTCCTTCAGATAGGAGCTTGTCGGTCACCTTTTCGTACGAAATACCAGCTGCGTGCAAACGCTCGAAGGTATCGACCGCTTCGTCGTAATGGTCGGAAAGCGCGTTCCTGGACACAACACCGTGATCGGCGAACGCCTCCAAAGTTGTGGGCTGCATGGAGATGACGACTCCAGGGGCGATGAGCTCGCCCACATAGAACGTGTCCGGCACGTCTGGGCTCTGGACTCCGGTGGACGTCCAAAGCAGACGCTGGACGCGAGCACCACGTGTGAGAAGGCTCTGCGCGCGAGGGCTCGAAAACTCTTCCTGGAAAACGCGGTACGCCAGGCGCGCGTTAGCGGTGCCAACCGTGCCGCGCAGCTCAGCTGCGTCAGGCGCGTCCGTGTCCCCGAGCCGACCATCGATTTCGGTATCGACGAGAGAAACAGAGAAGGAAGCCACCGAGTGAATGGTCGTCAAGTCGTGCCCAGCCAGCTGCGCACGCGCGAGGCCGGACAGATACGCCCGAATCACCAGACGATAAATGTCGATACTGAACAGAAGGGTGACGTTGACACTGATCCCCGAAGCGGTCGCATCCGCGATCGCCTCGATACCTTCCGCTGTAGCCGGAATCTCGATCATGACGTTCGGTCGGTTCAAGGTCGTCCACAGATAGCTGGCCCGTTCAAGAGTCAGATGCGCTTGGTTCGCAAAGGTTGGGTCAACTCCGATTGATACTCGGCCGTCAAGTCCCTGCGTTCTCTGAAAAATCGGTTCTAACGCCGCTGCCGCGTTGACGACATCGCTTGAAATAAGCGAGTCGATGGCTTCCGCCACTGTTGACCCGTGATCGGACAGGGTTCGCAATTGCGTTTCGTATGAGGTTCTCCCCGCGACCGCCGAGGCGAACGTCGACAAATTCGTCGTGACACCCACAACCCCGCGTGTGGCGATCAGAGTGTGAAGTGTTCCAGATGCGAGTTGTTCGCGAGAGATCCCATCCAGCCATACACTCACCCCCGCTTGGCTCAGCAAAGCTGTGGTTGACGGGCTCGACGCGTGAACCTTTTCACCTGCGTGTTTCAGCAGGTGCTCTGACTGGTCCATGCTTTACCACCTCTCAGTTCTTGTCTGTAACTGAGGCCGCCACGCTTCACGACGTGCCTCTAGAGGCCGAGTGCTCGCGCTCCTCATTCACGCCCAGCCCGGTTCCCGGCGACGCACCTGTCCGAGGACTGTCAAAGAGAAGCCACAACGAATGGATGGTCGCCGGTAGGGAGAGCGCAGGCTCACGTGTTGTCGGAACCCGATGAGTGGGCAGCGTGATCGGGGTGAGCGGACATTTCCGCTTTCACCTTCTCCATGTCGAGCGCTCGAACTTTCTCGATCACTTGATCGAGCGCGGGTTTGGGCAGTGCTCCTGCTTGCGCGAAGACCAAGGTTCCGTCGCGGAACGCCATCAGAGTGGGGATAGCGCTAATTCCGGCAGCTTCTGCAAGTCCGGGTGCTGCCTCGGTATCCACCTTCCCAAAAATGATGTCCGGATTCATCTCCGATGCGGACTCGTAAATGGGAGCAAAGGATGTACACGGCCCGCACCACGTTGCCCAGAAATCGAGAAGAAGTATCCCTCCTTTATCGATTTGTTCCTGGAGATTGGATTCGGTGACTTCGATCGTTGCCATTGGTTAACCTTTCGTGGGTAGCCCAAGGTCGCAGCGGGGCTAGCGGCCGTGGGATGGTTTGTTCACTTCGTTGCGAGCAGAATGCGGTCGCGCGAACGGCGGTGTCAATGCCGAACGTTGGCTTCCTTGGAGCGACTCGATCAGTTGCGGCCGGCCATGACACCGCCGTCGATGTTGAAGATGGCGCCGGTGGTCCAACTCGACGCACGAGAGAGGAGGAAAGTGATCGCGGCGGCCACGTCCTGTGGGGTGCCGACTCGGCCCAGCGGGTGCAGGCCGGCCATCTGCTGTAGCACTGCCTCACGCTGTTCGACGGGGATCCAGTCGAAATGGGGTGTGTTGGTGACGGCAGGCGCCACCGCGTTCACGCGGATGCCCTCGTGGGCGAGCTCGATCGCAAGATTGTGCGTGAGGGCGTGCAGGCCGGCCTTGGCCATCGAGAATGCCGACGAAGGCGTCGCGGCGAGTGCTTGATACGCCCACATCGCGCCAACATTGACGATGGCGCCACCCTTCCCGCCCGCGACCATACCCTTGACGACCGTCTGAGTAAGGAAGAAAGTCGCCCTGTTGAGGTCATGATACGAGTCGTAGTCCGTCACCTCGTGGTCGAGGAAGGGCTTGAGCCGTACCAGCCCCGCCGAGTTGACGAGGAGGGTGGCATCGGAATGACTCTGTGCCAACTCCTTCTGCGCCTCGAGGACCTGGTCCCAGTCGGTCAGGTCAGCCGAGATCGGCCACACGCTGCCCGAGCGCGACAGGCTCGCCACGGCGTCATCGAGTTTCTGTCCCGGGCGGCCAATGATCACGGCACTGCCGCCCGCCGCAACAACGTCCGTCGCGGTCTGAAACCCGATTCCACTAGTGCCCCCGAGTACCACCATCTTCTTGCCTTCAAAGCCTGTTGCCATGCAAATCACCTTCCGTCTGACTGCGAACGCTTGCCGCACAGCATTCCTATCGCCCTCAAAATGTAATATCGAGTACAGAGCGAGAAACCGTCAACGAAGCTGTTCGGTCGCCGCCGTGAGACATCGAGTCGCTGTTCTGGTGTCGCGTGAGAGAAGCGCGAGGTCAGCGGGGAGAAGTATTCGCGTCGCCGAGGTTGACGAGGATTCGCTGTTTGCTGACAGCCCGGTGATCATCGACTTCATCGAAGTTCTCGAGGAGCATAGCGGATCCCTCGTCGGCCACGACTTCGTCCGCGGCGATCCTCGACCCGAAGCTAACGGGTACGTGACAGCGGCCACCGTGTGGGGTAAGCATCGACGGCTTGCGAGTCAATCCGGCACGACGAGCCTGGCAGCGAATTGGCCGCCGAGCTGATACGCACCAGGTGCTTCTGCAACTTTAGGGCTAAAGAATGACACAAATCGGGCTATTCGTCGCACGTCGTTCGAGGAACACTTGTTCTATGACAGTAAGCACGCGGAGTCGAGAAGGCTCCCGCGGGTGGAAGAAGTGAGGGCAGCCGCCCCAGCGTTGTGTCGAAGAATAGGAGAAACATCATGATCGGGATCGGAGCCCAAACGGTAGACGGGGCAGTCGAGGTCCTCGACCTACCCACACCTCGGCAGCCGGAGACCGGTGAGCTTTTGCTCGAGACGATCACTGCCGGCATCGGTCCGTGGGACGCGTTGCTACACATCACCGACGGCTGGGATGTCGAGCTGAAGCCGCCGGCTGCGCTCGGTGTCGAAGGCGTCGGCCGCATCATCGCGATCGGTGCGGGGGTCGAAGGGTTCAATGTGGGTGACGTGGTCGTCGTGCACGACACTCCGCTGCCCGGAGGAAGTGGTTTCTGGGCCGAGCAGGTCCTCGTTCATGCCTCGAGCGCAGCCCTGCTGCCGCCGGGCTTGAGCCCTGAAATCGCTGCTGCCCTGCCGGTTGCGGCTCTAACTGCGAGTCAGTCGCTCAAAGAGCTTCAGGTCGGTGCGGGGACGCGCCTGCTTGTTGTCGGTTCCGGCCCCACCGCCGTAATGGCGATCCGGCTCGGCGTCCTTGCCAGCGCTGAGGTGGTCGCCGCGGCGAGCCCCCGTCACAGCGATCGTCTCCGGAAGCTGGGCGCTGTCGACCTTATCGACTCTCACGCCGAGAACTGGGCGCAGTCGACCAGCCGTCGCTTCGACGCGGTGCTTATCGCCGCTGACGGCGTTTCTGAGGAGGCAATGAAACTCATCGATGACGGAGGGCGACTGACCTCCCTGACGTCCGACGCGCCGGAGCCGACTCGCGGGATCACCGCCAACAACCTCTACATCGTCCCTGACGGCGCCGATCTGGAGCGGCTTGCGAAGCTCGCCGCCGCAGGAGAGCTCAGCCTCGATGTAGCCACGGTAACTGCCGACCAGGGGCCGGCAACCGAAGCGATCGTTGCGACCGGGGGCTCACGAGGCGTCAAGTACGTCATCAATTTCGGCACACCCACCGAATCGAAGCGTACTGCGGTGTAGAGCCGCAACCAGTGGTCTGAACCTCACCCGTATTCGACCTGCCGAGAGTGCCTGCGAAACGCGGGCGCTCCCGGCCCACTGGTACTCAGCGCCCCTATCGGCTGGCCACTGGTCCTCCTGGATTGGACTCGACATTACATTCACTAGTCGATAGGAATGTGTCATGCCTTGCAGCGAAACCGGGAAGGAGGGCGAAGTGACTGACAGTCCGCTCTCTGGTCGAACCGCTCTCGTCACAGGCGCGGGTCGTGGGATCGGGCGTGCGATTGCGATGGGTCTGGCCGAGGCAGGAGCCGACCTCGTCCTGCTTGGCCGCACCCAGGAGCAGCTCGACGATGTGACCGAGGCGATCCGGGCACACGATGGGCGAGCCACGAGCGTCGCCGCCGACCTATCCCTCCCCGCTTCGCTTCCGAGCTTGCTGGAGGAGCTGGATTACCGGTTCGGGCAGATCGACGTTCTGATCAACAACGCGGGCTCCGTCGCCCCGCTCGGAATCAGCGGCAGCATCGGCTTGGGTGCGTTTCGCGAGAACCTTGATCTCAACGTGATCGCACCCGTCGCTTTCGACCTGCACTTTGCGCCCGCCATGCGCAAGCGGGAGTGGGGGCGCATCGTGAACATTTCAAGCGGTATCGCAGCTCGACCGGCGTCGATGATCGGGGGCAACGCCTACGCGACGTCGAAGGCGGCACTCGAAGCGCACACGCTCAATCTCGCTGCGGAGTTCGCGGACAGCGGCGTCGCGATCAACGCGTTCCGCCCCGGCTCGGTCGATACCGCTATGCAAGCTTGGATCCGCTCCCAGAACCCCGCGAAGTTGGGCAGCGACCTTCCAACTCGCTTCCGACGGTCATACGAGTCCGGTACCTTGCTCACCGCCGAACAGTCAGCGGCGGCCCTCATCCCGAAACTCTTCACCGACCAGAACGGTCAAATCTGGACCGTCGATGGAAAGGTCGGTGCCGCCCAGTGAGTGTTGGCTACGATTCGACGTCAGGCGAAGTGGCCCCTTCAGTGCCGCTGTCACCTACCCGGCTCCTCAGTGAGAGGGGAGTGAGCATCTGGTTGGACTACCTCTCCCGTGATGCGATCAGGGATGGTCGCCTCAAGCAACTCATCCACCACAAGCACGTCGTCGGGGTGACCACGAATCCGACGATCTTCGAATCCGCATTCGCGAGCACGGCCTACGAATCCCAGCTCAAGCAGCTTGCCGCGCGCAGGTTCGACGTACTTGAGGTGATTACCGAGCTGACCGTGACCGATGTGGCGGACGCCGCGACCATCCTGGGCCCGGTGTTCGAAAGGACGCATGGTGTTGATGGGCGGGTGTCGATCGAAGTACGACCTCAATTGGCTCATGACGCAACAGCGACCATCGCTGAGGCAAAACACCTCTGGGCCAGGGTCAACCGGCCCAACGCGATGATCAAGATCCCGGCGACCGAATCCGGACTGGATGCGATCACAGCGACCATCGCCGATGGTATCTGCGTCAACGTCACACTGCTGTTCGGCCTCGACCGCTACCGGGACGTGATCCGGGCCTACCTTAAAGGACTGGAACTGGCCGAGACCGCCGGCCACGACATCTCCCGAATCCACTCCGTCGCCTCGTTCTTCGTCTCTCGGGTAGACACCGAGGTCGACCGGCGACTCAGGAACGTGGGAACGCCCGAAGCGCTGGCCCTGCTCCACAAGACGGGAATCGCCAACGCACGCCTGGCATACCAACTCCACCGGGACGAGTTTGCCTCGACGCGTGCCCAACGCCTCCTGGCCCTGGGTGCGCACGCGCAACGTCCACTGTGGGCGTCGACGGGGACGAAAGACGCAGCACTGTCGGACACGGCGTATGTGACCGAACTGATCGCGCCCGGCGTTGTGAACACTATGCCCCCGGCCACTCTCGACGCGGTCGAGGATCACGGAATCATCGCGAGCGACACGATTAGTGGGCACTTGGATGCTGCCATGGCGACCGTCGGCGCCCTGGCCGACGTCGGGGTGTCCTATCGGGAAGTCACGGCGCGACTGGAAGAAGACGGCCTCCAGAAGTTCACGGCGTCCTGGCAAGGGATGGAAGCCGTCGTGGCGGAACAGCTCGACGGGCGCCGCTAACGGCCCCAACACGAAAGAGTCGGTATGAACGAGCCATTTATCCCGAGCGACGTGACGTTCATCAACACCCGGTTCGATCCTGACGTGACGCCATTCCACGGCATTGCCGAACAGATGGCGGCGGCTTTCGGCTACACAGCCGTGCTTTCGATCGACGATCAGCTCGCACAGCTGGTCCGCCTGCGAGTCGCGCACCTGACCCCGTGCTCCTATTGCCTGATCCTGCACACGCGCAGCGCTCTCGAGAAAGGAGTGCTGCCTGAGAAAGTCGCTCACCTGGCGAGCTGGCGGGAAAGCCTCATGTTCACCGACCCGGAGAAAGCCGCTCTCGAGTATTGCGAGGCACTCACGAACTATGACCTGGCAGGGTTCCCGGAAACGCATCGCCAGTTGGCCTGCCACTTCGACGAACGACAGATCGCGGAACTCGCAGCCGTCGTGATCAACATGAACCTCTGGACGCGGCTGAAGCTCGCGCAAGGCGCCACTCCGCGCAGCTCCTCGAGCGGCTCTGAAGAGAGATCCGGATGAGCATCCTGAACAACGGCCGCCTCCGCTCCGTCTCCGCGGCGTCGCTGACCGACGCCCTCGGACGCTTGGTCGACCATCGGGCGCACGTCCTCGACCTCGTCTCGCCGACTCCGGGGAGGGTCCTGTTCGGTCAGGCCGTCACGATCCGGTTCGTCCCATTTCGCTCGGATCTGTTCGATGAAAGCCGTCACAGCTTCGCCCGGCATTTCTACGACGCTGTCCCTGCCCAGCCCTCCCGGACGGTATTGGTGCTGGACAGCTCTGGTCACCCGGACGTGTCGGTCGGCGGCGGCACGAAGTTCTCACGATTGCAGAATCTCGGACTGGCCGGGCTCGTCACCGACGCCCGTCTTCGGGACTTCGACGAGCTGATGCACTACGAGCCGGTCTTCTACTGCAGAGGCGAGACGGTACGAGCCGGCACCGAGGCACTCATGCCGATCGCTGCGAACGTTCCCGTCTCCCTCGATGGGACGACCGTCGTGCCCGGTGACTACATTTACGCCGACCATTCCGGGACGGTTGTCATCCCTGCAGGGCTGCTCGATCAGGTGCTGGACGTCGCGGCGGGGATCGAGACGCAGGACCGCGCCTTCCTCGCAGAAATCCGACATGAGGATCCAGAGCAGGTCCGGTCGACCGGTAGTCGCGAGGGGTGATCGCCGAGCCCACCCCTCCCTGGGTGCTCGACAGCGAGTTTGTGGGTGCCGTGGCATCGACCTTGGCTCTGAACACTCTGAAAGACTCTGACGTCACCGACACCGAGTCCAAGGTCAACAAATTGTCTTGACCTCGAACGCCAGTTACTCGGACGAGCCGGGCTCTGCCCCGATCTCGGTTTCGAGTTCGTCGATGGACAGCTTCTCGCCGATCTGCGGTTTCCGGATCGGAAGGTTGCGATTCAACGTGCGCGATTCGAAGGGGGCCTCGGAATCGTCCGTGCCTTCAAGAATGTCGGGTCCCTCCAGGGGTCCATCGTGAAGATCGGCATCGCCTTTGACCCGTTTCGCAGCTGGGAAGGCCCGCGGCAGCAACGGATCGGACGAAGACGGGACGAGAGGTCCAGGCATACCCCCAGAATGGCACCACGATGGGAAGCCGACATGAACGAATCGCGCGGCGATGCGCGACCGACTGTCCATCTGGACCTCACGCACGCTGCATTTATGCCGCTCGGGAAGCCCCTAGGGTCGCGCGGCTTGTGGCACTTCCCTGGCGAGCAGGATCGCTACCGCGCCGAGGAGGGTGCCGGTGATGCGACGTTGCCATTTCGTCCAAGCTGGCCGGGCCGCGAGGAATCCCGCGATCGACCCGGCGGCGAGCACGATCAGTGCGTTGACGATCATGCTGACACTGATCTGGATGGCGCCGAGGGTGAACCCCTGTGCCGTGGTGCTGCCCCGGGTGGGGTCGATGAACTGCGGGATAAGGGCCAGGTACATCACGGCGGCCTTCGGGTTCAGCAGGTTGGTGACCAGGCCCATCCGGAACAGTTTCCGGCGCGAATCGTGCACGAGCGTGCGTGCTTCGAAGAGTCCTACTCCTCCCGGGCGGAATGCCTTCCACGCGAGCCAGGCAAGGTAGAGCACGCCGGCAGCCTTCAGGCCGATGTAGAGCCACGGAACCACCACGAAGACAACCGCCAGACCCAGATTCGTCATCGTCATGTAGACGACGAACCCGACGCCCGTCCCGATCAGCGAGACCAGCCCGGCGGCCCGACCCTGAGCGACGCTGCGCGAGACGAGGTAGATCATGTTCGGCCCCGGAGTGAGCACCATCACCAGCGCAGCCAGCGCCATCCCACCTGCGGCCGCCAAGCCGACCCCGCTGCCAAATATCGTCACGATCTGTTCCCTTCTTTGATGGTCCACCTCAAGGCGAAATTCACGTCGGCGACTGTCATCCCGGCTGGACCTCGAGCTTGAATCCGATGTGAGTACCGACGAAACCGAGCCGCTCATAAAAGCGATGGGCGTCCGCGCGCGCTGCATCCGAGGTCAATTGCACGAGGTCGGCGCCGAGTGCGGGCGCCGCAGTGTCGACGACCCATCGCATCATCGCCCCGCCGATCCCAGCCGAGCGTCGGTCGGCCGCGACCCACACCGCTTCGACAAGAAGTCTCGTCGCCCCCCGTCGTGGCATGCCCGGGATGAGGGTCAGCTGAAGAGTCGCCACGATACGGTCGTCCTCAACAGCGACGATCAGGTCGTTCGCGGAGTCGTCGATGATTCGAGCGAGCGCGTTCGCGTAGACCGGCAGGTCAGAATCGTCGGCAACGTCGCCTCTGGACGCATTGATCGGATCATCGGCGAGCAGACGGACGAGTGCGGCGAGATCCTCGGAACTCGCCCCCCGCAATTCGACCCGCGAGGGGTGCGCTATGAGTTCGAAAGGGAGCGTCAGTTCTTCAAGCACGATTTACTCCCCATTCCGTCGTCCCGCCGGCTACACCCGAGCCGACCCAGTTGCCCGAAACCGTCACGATTCGTTCCTTTCGTCGAAGTTCTCCATCCAGCGTGATGTAATAGCCTTATGCATATCAACCCTTACGGTGAATACGCCGTCCTGCTCGCCGCATCGTTGGCCAACGAGTGGCCTGACAACCGTGAGGACATCTCCGATCGG
Source organism: Leifsonia tongyongensis (assembly GCF_010686705.1). Classification (GTDB taxonomy): domain Bacteria; phylum Actinomycetota; class Actinomycetes; order Actinomycetales; family Microbacteriaceae; genus Diaminobutyricibacter; species Diaminobutyricibacter tongyongensis. Next base: position 183,894 of record NZ_JAAGWY010000005.1, read on the forward strand.
GCGCAGGCCTTCGGCATGCAGACACCATTCGCGAATGCGAAACCGGACGACTATGCCGCCGTCCGAACCGTAATCGACCAGTGGCTGGCCATCGTCGATGAACCGCTGCCTGAACGGCGCGCCGAGCTGCTCAACCAACACCTCGCCGCGGCCGCCGCCTACCCGCGACTGACCAACCACGACGACGAGGGCTGGCACCTGCACTTCCGCGACGCGGACCAGACCCTTCCCCATGTGCTGGAAGCCGTCATCAGCGTGGGCACCGCATTGCACCTGACCACACGAGGCATGCACAGACTCCACCGATGCGACGCCGGCAACGACCCAGGCGACACATGCCGCAACGTCGTGGTCGACATCACCCGAAACGGCCGCCAACGATATTGCAGCGTCCGCTGCGCCAACCGCGCCACAGTACGTCGACACCGAGCCCGCCTCGCGGGAACACAGTGAGCTAGGTGCTGTCTCTGCTATCCCGACTCTCGCGGAGTTTCGCCAGCGCGTTTCTCCCTCTGGCAACCGCTGCGAAGCCGATCCCGATCAAGGGAATGGGCGTGAGGCAGAGGGCCACGATGTTGTACGGGGAATCGGCAAAGATCGCCACGGCGAACAGCCCGATCAGACCGAGAAGGCAGCCGGAGGCGAAGCCCAGCTGAAACGACGTCGAACCCCTATTGATCACCTCGCCCTCCCATTCAATGACTGTTGTACAGCAGGTTGCCGCCGATGATCATTGCGATCGCTGCGACCAGGACGATCCAGATCGGAATCGGGGACCGCGGCTTGCCCGCTGCCTCGCGCTCATCCCCAACGCGTCGGTCGTGGCGAATCGCCATCGGCCAGACGATTCCGCAGGCGATGAGCCCCACCACGGCAATCGCGGGGATCCAGAGGTTTGTCATAGAGCTCCTGCTTCCTCATGCCACGCCGAACTGCTCATGATCGAGTCCCCGGTCACTGACCCGGCCAGTTGTAGATCACGAGGCCGAGCACGATCATGCCGCAGGCCGCGACGTAGAGCACCCACTTAGGAAACGGAGTACGCGACTTTCCGGCCGCTTCTCTCCGGTCGGCGATACGTCGGTCGACGCGTCTCCCCCAGGGCACCAGCAGGGAAACCCCAAAACCGAGCGCCAAGAACAAGTAGCCGAGCCAGGGCGGAGGCATTACGTCTCCCACCCGGCGCGGAGCTGTGCTGCGTGTGCGGTCACAGCTCGTCCTCGTGATTCTTGTAGTCGAACACCGGGTCAGAGCGGTACCAGAGCCCGATACCTGCCATCACGCATGAGGCCGCGATCCAGTTCACGACGAACTGGACCAGACCCGGCATCGCCGGCCAGAACATATGAGCGACTACGCCTACGACGCCAATTACGGGTCCCGCAACCCAGCAGGCTATCGCGAGACGTCGCATGCGTCGGGTGCGCTTCGGAAGGGCCCGGCGGCCGGTCACACCCAAGGTGTGATCCCGCTCGGCTTGTGGAAGGAAGCGCCGGTCATCGCGCCTCCTTTTCCTTCTTCACCGCGGTGGGGGTTCCCCAATAGGTTCTGTGCTTTCCGTCCGGGCTGATGTAGATCGCGTCGACTCCCCAGATGCCGAGGTTGGCCGACTCGTACTTGCCGCCGCAGTCGACTTTGCCCTTCGGGTTAGGACTCGGCCGCGGGGTGCACGTGCTTGAGCCACTCATAGCGCCGTACGAGGGTGCGGTCATAATGTACCCGTCGGGGAACAGGATCTGTTGCCCTCCGATGTCGCAGGTCGGGATTTCGCGGAGTTTCTCGACGGGCACCGGTGCGGGGCTCGACACGACGGCGCAAGGTGGCAACGATGCCTGAGGATAGGCGATTCCCGACCCAAGGTGGAAGTTGGCGCCGCAACCGGCGAGGCAGACGCCGAGGACGGCAACCAGTGCAGCAATGGCGATCTCGCGACGCATCCGTCTCCCTTGAAGAGCAAGCCGCTGGCCGCAATAGCACTCGCGCGGTGCGCCTGTGAAGCCGAGGCTATCGGTCACGGAACAACCGGGTCGCCCCCAGTGCGAGGGATGCATCCGGTCGGAGGCCCCTGTCGAGAATTAGCACTGGCGATTGAGTGCTTGGTCGACAAGGTAGGTGATGTCAACCCAATAGGTAGGACGGCCATTCGGATCGAGGCCATATGCGACCCAGCTGATGTCTTTCATCATCCGGCTTGCGGCATCGCGGAGTATGGCCCGGCGGGGAGTTTGTCGACGACGGAGGCCTCGACGGCGGTCCAGTCGACGATCGAACCAGCGGGGACGGGACCCCATTGTTGCGTAGAGAGCTCGCGAACACCGATCAGTAACCCGGTCCCTGGGTCGATGATGATCTGTTGGGCAAATGGCCGTGAGGACTCTTTGCGGCTGATTGCGACGCCCCTCTTACCATCCAGGTTCGCTTGACCATCGGCGAGGTACACTCCCGGAATTTCTGCTAGCGCGTCATACATTGCGCTGCGGAGATCTGCGGGGACGAGCCCGGTCGTCAGCAGATTCTGGACGTGTGTGAATGCTGCTTCGTCCTTTGATGCAGAGCCCTCCGCGTGTTGGTACAGATAGGTGAGAAGTGGGCCGCTCTCGCGGGGCATGGTCGCGATCTCCGTGCTGTAGTTGGGCGATTTTCCGCCGAAGTCGCCTCCTGCGGCCTGGTAAAGGTGCAGGTCGCCGTGGTGCGGATCTTTCCAGACCTGGTCGATGAAGTCCTTGGCGTTCCCATAGGCCTTGCCCGGCGCAAGCCACTGGTGGCCACGTACCCACCTGTCGTTCTTGTCGCTAGGCATATAGACGGTGATCGCCTGCGGTTGCTCGTAGGCGGCTTCCTGACCCGAGAAACTCAGTGCAACTTCCGTGGTCGAGATCTTGAGAAACTGACCGGTTCCAACAGTCAGGTCCACGGATTTGATGGTTGCCGAAGCAGCGCGGTGAAGTACTTCTGCGGCCTCCGCAGATGCGGCGTGCGGCCCAACAACATTGGTCGCAATCACCGTGACGCCAAGAGCTACCGCCGCCACGACGGTGATAGATACCCAGACCTTACGTCGTCGCGCCGGCGTCCTGCGCCTTGTCACTGGCACCAGGTGTGGGGTGCGCAGACGCTCCGTGTCCTCGATCCGTTCGAACAATTGAGACTTCATGCGATCGAAATCGCTGTCACCTGGCAGGAGCTCGCTTTCAATAGTTAAGGGATTCATGAGTACTGTCCTTCCGGATCGAGTTCCGTTCGTAGTTGCTTCTTGGCGCGGGACAGCCGGTTGCGGACAGCCCCGCGAGTGATGCCTAAATCCTTTGCGGCGCGCTCATAGCCCAAGCTTTCGACCAGGCAGAGCTGGACGATTTGCTGATCGAGCGGGCTGAGCTTGCGAATAAGTGCCTCAACTTGTTGAGCCAGAAGCCGAAGCTCCGCCGCGTGTTCGGCAGATGGCGACGCCCCCGAGTCGATTTCTTCGCTCAGGGCGACCGAGAATCGGGTAGCCCGTCGCCTGTTCATTGCCAGATATCGGACCGTGGTGATCAGCCACGGCAGAAGCGAATCACCAGCGAGTTCGATGCTCGCCCGCTTTCGCCACAGCAGAAAGAACGCGTCAGAAAGCAATTCCTCGGCGTCCGGTCGCCTTTGAACGATCGCCAGAGCAGCCGCAAAAACCACTCGACTGTGTCGGTCGAAGAGTAATCCGAATGCGTGTCGGTCGCCGGCCTCACTGGCGAGCAGGAGCTCGGTGTCGGATCTTGACTTGGTCAGGTCATCCACCTCTGGGGCAGGTCGCATGTTCGTTGACCCTTCCTCCCTGAGGCATTCGCCTCCTCACCCAACAAATGTCAAGAGAAGCCAAATCGTCTCAAAAGATCACGGCGTATCTCAGCTCGACGCGCTCTCGCCTCTCACGATGCAGATCGGTACATCGCCTGCTCTTAGTCAGCTCTCGGAACTCAGGGCTTGCACACCGTTCATCGCCGAGCCGCCGTTGAAGGCGGACTGGCAAGTCAGGCGCACGTATGACGTCCCGTAAGACCTTCTGGGTGTCCTCATGGGGACGCTCACCTGAAACAAGCGGGGCCTATTTGAGAGCCTTTTCCTTTTTCACGGCCGTCGGTGTTCCCCAGTAGTTCATGCGCTTTCCATTGGCGCTCTTGATCCAGGCGACGGCACCCCACGCGCCGAGGTTTCCGGCGTAGTACGTCCCGACGCATACGGTCTGGCCCTTTGGATTCGGAGTTTCTTTCGCGTGACAGATTTCCTGTGACGTGAGTGCACCCGGCGGCGGTGCAGCAAGAGTATGACCGTCCGGAAAGACAAGGTTCGCACCTGTTAGATCGCACGTTTGGTGACTCAAGTCTTCGACGTGCGTGGCCGGAGCGGGGCTGGTTGGGCAGGGCGGCAACGTCCCTTTCGGGAGCGTGATGCCTTCGTCGATGCAGCCGGTCAAACCGAGAAGGGCTGCCAGTGCCAGCGCCGCGACGAAACCACCCCGCAACATGCCGCCGCAGTATGTCATGCTCTGTACGGACGCAAGTGCGGCCCTCGCGATCTCGCGATGCATCTGTCTCCTCTGAAGAGCTGGCCCCCGGCCACAATTTCACTCGCGCGGTGCGCCCGTGAAGCCGAGGCTATCGGTCGAGGAAACGCCGAGTCGCCCCCAGTGGGGGGATGCATCCGGGCGGACGCGATTGTGCAGAACCAGCACTATTGCTCCGAGCCCAGGACGGGCGTGCCCCGATAGGGGACTGGCGGTGATGTTATCGATTGTCGTTGTATACGTTTATCGATAACCAGAGTTGGAGTCACATGAACACTCAACGCCGCACCAGCCTCGGCCGAATCATCCTGTACGTTCTCAGTCTCGGCACCCTCGTCTACGCACTTGGCATCGTCGTGTTCGGTGTCGTCGCACTCGCTACGCAGCTCGCAGCGGGCACCATTCGCCCCACGATGTACTGGTCCGAAGGTCAGATGCAGTTCACGGACACTGGAGATGGAACGAGCGGCATCCTCATCGCGGGCCAGGGGGGTGCTGTCGTGTCGTCAATCACCGGCGTCTCTTCCAGTACAGTCGCGCTCTACGTCACGGCCACGCTGGTCACCCTGCTCGCCCAACTGGCACTTGGGGTGCTCGCGCTTCTGCTGCTGAAGCGCCTGCGCTCGGATCGACCGTTCGCCGACTCCACTTGGAGAATCGTCGCCGGGTCGAGCGTCGCCGTCCTGACGTTCGGCATCGTCGGTCAGTTGCTTGCGTGGTGGACCCGGGTTGCGGTGATCTCGGAATCCGGGGGCAGCAACTTTTCGACTTCGTTCGTATTCGAGCCACTCACAGTAGCGATCACGCTCTCCCTGGCTCTCGTTGCCGTCGCGTTCCGGGCGGCCGAGCGGCTCCAGTACGACAGCGACGGACTCGTCTAATGGCACCCGCTGATTCCGACGAGAATGCCGCACAAATTCATTGCCGGTTGGACGTGCTGCTCGCAGAACGGGAGATGACACTGACCAAGCTCAGCGAGCTGGTCGGCGTCAGCCTCGTCAACCTATCGGTTCTGAAGAACGGTCGTGCACGTGCCATCCGCTTCTCGACTCTGACGGCGATCTGCAAAGCACTCGACTGCGAGGTCGGTGACCTGCTCGTTCTGGCCGAGTGGAAGGCCGGGACTGCTGTGTAGTTTGCGATGCGGGAACACGTACCGCGCAGCAATACTGGCAAGTGACCGGGTCGGTGTGATGTCACGCAGGCAGATTCTCTCGGCCCTGACTCCTGGTCCCTGTTCGAGCGAGCCAGCGCAACTCCAGAAAGCTTCTACGACGTCGTCCCGAGCGTCTTCGCTTTTGCGGCCTCGAACTCGGCGTCCGAAAGGACACCCTTGGCATGCAGATCAGCCAGGTTGGCGAGCTCTTCGGACATAGACGCGGCGCGCGTATGAGCGGGGCCCTCCTCGTGTTCGCGTTCACGCATCCGCTGCTTCAGCATCGGCCGCTCTGGGACAGCCCCCTGCGCGCGGCTTGTGCCTGCGCGAACGGCAATGAAGATGATGAGCGTTAGCACCCCGGCTAAGGCGATGCCGATGCCGACCCACATCCAAACGGTGTCCGTGACCGCTTGCGCATCATCGTAGAAGCCTCCAGAAAGGGTTGCCCCAAGGTCGGCGACGTTCTGGTCGAACACACGCCGGCTGTTCATCGCGATCGCGAGGATGCCTCCACCGACGATTGCGGCAAGACTGAACCAGACAAGAGACGCCCTGCCGATGCTCGATTCGCTGCGTGATTCGCTCATGGCGTCAGTACCCGGCGACGGGTGCCGCAGCTGCGACACCAATCACCACTGCGGCGATGAAATTCGCGACGACGGCAACCGCCACGATCCCTGTAAACCAGGCGATCGTCTTGAGGTACAACTCGACCTTCTGCTCGTGAGTCCTGACAGGTGCCATACGTGCCCGTACCTCGGCGACTTCTTCGGCCGTCATCGGTGGGGGGCCGTCGCCGGCGACAGCGGCGCGCCAATCTGCGGGTGATAGCGGATTGGACGCCGATCGCTTGGCACCTTCGTCGATGGAGTCTGACATTTTCGCTTCCTTCTGCCGTGGCGGTACTTCCGCCCTAGCTCCCGAGTGAGATCCCGAGCGGTTCCTTCAGTTCGGAGCGTGTGAACAGCAGCGCCCCACGGTGTGACCTCGACCTTTAGAACTTCAGCCGGCAGCTGTTGCCCCGTCGTGTGCGCAACTTCGCGCGCTGCGATTCCGAGGACTGCCACCCAAACGGATCTGAGACGCTGAGGCTCAATGCCACCCAATCTGGGAGCCGTTCATAGAGAAACCTCCGCGCGGATCCGGTGACGGCTGCGGCTCGTCGAAGTGCGGGTTCGCCGCACCCGGCAGGCTCTGTGGCACCACCCGGAGACGCACCGCCGCGACGATCGCGAAGACCGTCACTGCGAGCAACACGACACCAGTAGCGAGGAGTGCCCAGCCGGCGGCGTTCCCCATCGAGACCATGATCACTCCGATGGGTCCGCTGAGCCATGTCCCGACGCCGGCCACACAACCAAGCGCCACCAGCCACGCGACCCGCCGACGACGGCGCTGCAACTGCTCAAACTCGTTCATCAGTGCGCTCATCAGAGCCACCCCCTTGTCCAAAACATAGTGGATTCGCGGTGCGCTCCGCCGGATTCGTTTGGCGCAGCGTACGGTGACTTAGGTGCGAACCAGGAGCTGGCTCATCCTCACCGTTGTTACGCTTGCGAGCCTTCCGCTGGCGGGATGTTCCGTGACCTGCGCAGAGGCCAACCAGACGCCCCCACACGTCAACCTCGATGCCTCGGCGTGGTTCGACGCTCATCCCAAGACGAGGCTCGAGGTCTGCCTCGACGGGTCGTGCCAGATGGTTTCGAAGCCGTACCCCGTTGTGGAGCTTGGTCTCCCGGCAGCTGATCAAGCAAGTCCGGCTGAGGCTCGCGCTCTTACTGTGATACCTGAACCTGCGGGCAGTGCCTTATCCGAGCACTCGACCCACGTTGCGCTGCGTTCGACGTCCATATTGTCGCCGTGCGGGACACAGGTTCTTTGGAGCGCCGACGTGACTGTCTCGAGTAACGGGAACCTCACCGTAGCTTGGTAGTGAGACTGGACCCAGACAGCCCGTGCGGCATTCCATCGCCGAGGCGCTTCACCGGCACTCGACTTGATTCGTGGCCGAGCCTGGTCCTCAGGAATATGCCCGGCGTTCGGACCCATGAGGAGCTCGGACGCATCGAGTATCGCCTCACCTACATGCGCCGGGTGGATCTTGAAGATGATCCCGTCCTCGGCCCCCGTCGATCGCTCTCGTGGCGGAACACCAGCCGGGAGGACTACCTCCGTGCATCGATCAACGCCTTCCGCGATGGGCATGACTAGGCGTTCCAGTCGGTGATTCGCCAGGCAATGCCGCCCACCGATCGACGGGCTGTCACCGCTCGACGCACTGGGATATGACGTCACTGAGCCCACGGTGTCCGCTTCAGCCTCGGACCCCGCCACAGCGGCGTGCAGGCGAAGACCCCCCGAGGCTTTCGGCGGGCCTGGCAGGCACCGACCCACAAGTTGGAACGAGCTCTGACGGGCGCTGTGGATGACTTCGAATTGGTTCGATGACTGACCTCGCAGAGTGTCGGGAAACTCCGCCACTCAGCGAGACGTAACTGAACGGCGCAGACGTCTGCAGTTAGGTCCGAAGAGATCGCTAGGCGTCATCGAGGTTAACGAGTTTAGGATAATGAAGAAGGAAAGGGGGCGTGAATGTCGAAAACCGAGTCCGACTCCCGCCCGGGCGCTTCGTTGGAAGTGATCCTCGAGGGCATCGGGGATACCGTGCGCGCACGGCGGAAAGCGCAAGGATTGACCCTCAGCGCGATGACCCAGCGAACGGGGCTCAGCACGGCGATCATCAGCCAGGTCGAGCGCGGGCTCGCGAATCCGTCCTTCTCGACGCTGGCGCAGATCGCTCACGGGCTGGACATACCGGTCGGCGAACTCTTCGCACAGCAGCCCGTCGCCCGATCACCTGTTGTGAGGAAGTCGGATCGACGCGATCTCCTCTCTACTGTGGCCGAGGCGCGGGGCCGCACCGTGTTCGAGCTGCTCTCGCCCGACCTGCACGGGACATTGGAAGCGCTGTGGGTTGAGACCCCGCCTGGGCACGACTCGAGCGATACTCCGTTCACGCACCGAGGCGAGGAATTCGGGATCGTTATCTCGGGGAAGAAAGAAGTCTTCATCGATGGCGAGAAGTACCTGCTCGAACAGGGGGACTCGATTACCTTCAACTCGACGATTCCGCACTGGTACAAGAACACCTCCGATGAGGTGTGCACCGCGATCTGGGTCATCTCCCCACCGAGCTGGTAACGGCGCCGTATGACATTGCCATTGGAGGGCCTGCGGGTCATCGACCTCACGCAGGTGATGCTGGGGCCGTCGTGCACACAGACCCTCGGCGACTTCGGCGCGGACATCGTCAAGGTCGAGCGTCCTGGTGCCGGCGACCTGTCACGCGTCGGGGTGTTCGCCGCTGCAGGAAACGAGAACCCCGTCTTCTCGGCCCTGAACCGGAACAAGCGCAGCATCGTCATCGACCTTTCCTCCGCGGAGGGCAGAGTCGTCATCCGTGATCTCATTCGCGACGCGGATGTGATCGTCAGCAACTTCAGGCCGGGAGTCATGGAAAGGCTGGAGCTCGGCTATGACGACCTATCCGCGATCAACCCGCGAATCATCTGGGCTGCGGGCTCGGGCTTCGGCCGAAGTGGGCCGTACGCACACAAGGGTGGGCAGGACATCCTCGGCCAGGCGTACTCCGGCGTCATGAAACGTCGCGCGGACCCGGGTCATCCGATCGCCATCTACGCGACTCCGATCGCCGATTACACCGCAGGTCAGCATCTCGTGCAAGGCATCCTTCTCGCTGTGCTGCAGCGCGAGCGCACCGGCGTCGGTCAGGTGGTCGACGTCAGTCTGCTCAACTCGATGCTGGCTCTGCAGATGCAGGAGGCAACTGCCCGATTGACGATCGATGAGGAGCTCAACTGGGCCCTCATGCCACTCACCGGCTGCTTCCCGACCCTCGACGCGGAGATCGTCGTCATCGGCGCTTTCAAGCCCAACCCTCTTGCCGATATCTGCGCCGCGCTCGGATTGCCCGACCTTTCACTCGACGAGCGGTTCAGCACCTTGGCGAGCTTGCGCGAGAACCGGACCGAGATCCGTGAAATCCTCGCACGCCGGTTCGCCCAGCAGACGACGCAGCACTGGCTGACTGCACTCGAAACCGAAGACGTGCTGTGCGGGCCGGTGCTGGATCTCGCGCAGGCGCTTCAGAACGTTCAGACCATCCACAACGGCATGATCCTCGAGTTCGTCGACAACGATGGTCGGAGCGTGCGAACCATCGCGCCACCGATCACGCTCTCGGCCGTCGCCCCGTCCGTCCGCCATGCTCCCCCGAGGCTCGGAGAGCACACGACGGAAGTACTACACGAACTCGGCTACACCTCCTCAGCCATCGCCGGGTTGAGGGCGCGAAACGTCGTGAACTAATTTCTTTACTATTGTTAACGCGTTAGATATAGTCAACAAATAGTTACCCGAGGATGCGCATCCTCGAAAAATCCATGACCGCTGTGCCGGCGACGTGCGTAGGCCGGATCGTTCTGCTGGACCGTCCGCACGAGACGCGTCCGCCTCGTGCGCCGACATTCGACGTACGCCGTGCCGCCCCAGTTGGGGTGACTCGCATGTGATGATTCACGCTCTCGAAGAGGAGAAGACATTGATTGACAATGAAGTCATTACCCGGCCGAGCAGTCGCGTTCGGCTCGCGCCAGAGACTCGCCGAGGCCTGATCGCTCTCGGACTCGGGGGGACCCTGGAATGGTACGACTGGATGCTGTTCGGCCTGGTGGCCTCCTATCTCGGCCCGAAGTTCTTTCCCGCCAGCAGCCCCGTGGCCGCCACCCTGAGCGCCCTCGCGGTGTTCGCTGTCGGGTTCTTCTTCCGCCCGATCGGAGGCATCATCCTCGGAACGTTCGCTGACCGCATCGGGCGGCGAAAGATCATGATCTTCAGCGTCGGCATGATGGCAATCACCACTCTCGTCATCGCCATCTGCCCGACCTACGCACAGATCGGCGCGTGGGCCGGCGTGATCCTGCTGCTCACTCGAATCGTCCAGGGCATCTCCACCGGGGTGGAAGGGCCGCTCGCGACCGCTCAGGGCCTCGAGCTCGTCCCCGAGGGCCGCGAGGGTACGGTCGCTGGCGTCATGAGCGCGTTCGTCAACTTCGGCATCCTCGCCGCCTCCCTCGTCACTTTCCTGACCGTGCTTGTGCTCGGTCCGACCGCCATGTCGGATTGGGGTTGGCGCATTCCCTTCGGCGTTGCTGTGGTCGGGAGTCTCATCGTCGTGTACCTGCGACGGCGCCTGCCTGAAACGATGACCCAAGAGGAACTCGAAGAGTCGTCGACCGGCGCGATCTGGAGCAGTGTCGGACGCAACTGGTTGAGCGTACTGGCCATCGTCTTCGTCGTCGGTGCGGTTCAGGTATACAACTATGCCTGGACCACCGGACTGCCTAACACGGCACGAACCGTCATGAACGAATCCCCCGCCGCGGTGTTCGGCATCACGACACTCCTGTCGGTCGTCATGGTCGTCGGATCCCTCATCGTGGGAAAGCTCGTCGACGGCAAGGCGCTGTCGAAGTGGTACATCTGGACCCGAGCCCTCGCCATCCCGTCGATGTTCCTGATCCTGCTGTACGTGCGGCCCGGGATCGGGGCATTCGCCGGCGTCGTTCTGGGAGGTTCCATCGTCATGGTGCTGAACATGACCCTCTACAACGTTGTGACGTCGACCTTGATGCCCAAGGCGTCGCGCGGGGCAGGAACCGCCCTGGGCTATGGCATCGGCGTCGCGGTCTTCGGCGGCACGGCCGCGTACCTGGTGGTCTGGTGCGCCTCGATCCACCAGCTCTGGCTGTTCTCTATGTACGGGGCGGTTCTGATGGTCCTCAGCATCGTCCTCTATGTCCTGGCGCGCCGCATCAATGGCATCCACATCGGAAGGTAACAACGAATGTCTTCGCAACACCTGCTCATCAGCTCAGATGAGGTCTCTGCACCGGTCGTCTCCCGGTCCGACGTTCTCGTCGTCGGCGGTGGTCCGGCAGGGGTGGCGGCAGCAGTGACGGCGGCGCGCAGCGGCATGTCCGTCACTCTCATCGAGCGATACTCCTACCTCGGCGGCCTGGCCTCCGGCGGGATGGTCCTTGTGCTAGACGACATGATCAACGGTCAGGAGATCACGGTCACGGGTATCGTCTCGGAGTACATCGAGCGACTGCAGAAACTGGGTCTGGCTGTTGTTCCTCCTCCCGAAGACCGTGCGATGTCGCAGGAACTGTGGAACAAGTGGGGACGGTTCGGCACCTTCGACTTCCACAGTCATACCCATCCGAAGCCGATCTGCTATGCAGCCGCCTTCGATCCGGACGGCTGGAAGCGTGTCTCCAACGACCTGGTCCGGGAATCGGGAGTCAATCTCGTCCTGCATTCCTTCTTCTCGCGACCGATCGTCGACGACGGTGTCATGAAGGGCGTCGTCGTCGAGACGAAGGCTGGGCCGGAGGCACACCTCGGCACGGTCGTGATCGACACGACCGGCGACATCGACGTAGCATCCCGTGCCGGTGCCGACTTCATCCAGGGCGCCTACATCACGACACTCGTCTTCCGTCTGGGCGGGGTGAACACGCGACTGGCTGAGGAGTACGAGCAGCAGAATCCGAAGGAGGCGCGGGCCATCAATAGGCAGGTCAAGCGGATCCTCGGCGGGGCATGGGACCTGTGGTGGCTGAAGACCCCGCTTCCCGGGGTGGTCTGGTGCAACGCCCCGCATATGACCGGGTTCGATGGCACCGATCCCCGATCACTGACCGAGGCGGACTTCGCCGGCCGTGACCGCATCGGTGAGGCCGTCGCGTACGTGCGAGAGTTCCTGCCAGGGTTCGAGGACTCCTATGTGCTCGACACCGCCCCGCAGATCGGCGTGCGTCAGACCAGGCTTCTGCAGGGCGAGTACGTCATGACGAAGGAGGACGTCGTGCGCCGTCGTCACTTCACGGACACCGTCGCTCGCGGCCGCGACTACTACTACCCGTACCGTTCCCTGCTGCCGAAGAATGTCGACCAGTTGCTCGTCGCGGGCCGCCACTTCTCGGCGACCTCCGACGCCCAGAAGTCGTCGCGCGAGATCCCCCCGTGCATGGCGATGGGACAGGCGACCGCCGTGGCGGCTTCCCTGGCGGTCCAGCAGGGGATTCGGGTGCGCAACGTGGATGCGACTGAGATCCAGCGCGGAATGCGCGCCCACAACGCAGACCCAGGTGACCGGCCCGCCGCCAACGCCCTCATCGAGGATGACAACACGGTGGCGGTCGCCTCATGACCCCGCGGCCACAGGAATCCGTTGCCGCCGCGTCGGCACTCCCTCTGGCGGGGATCACCGTCGTTGACTTCACGCAGGTCTTCATGGGGCCGAGCTGCACGCAGATGCTGGGCGACTTCGGCGCCGACGTCATCAAGGTCGAGCGGCCAGGGGCCGGCGACACCTCACGCAACTCGCTGCCAGACAGGGACGGGAAGGACAACCCGATCTTCCTCGCGATCAATCGCAACAAACGCGGCATCACCATAGACACCAAGCAGGAGGAGGGTCGCGCCGCGCTTCGGGAACTCATCGCGAGGGCCGATGTCGTGGTCAGCAACTTCCGGGCCGGGGTGATGGAGCGGATGGGGTTCGATTATGAGGAACTGCGCACTGTCAATCCTCGGCTCGTCTGGGCTTCCGGAACAGGGTTCGGGCCAACCGGACCGCATGCCGATCTCGGAGGCCAGGACGTCATCAACCAGGCCTACTCGGGCGTGATGCGGCGGCGCAGCTCCGACGATCTGCCGCTCTCGGTCTACCCGACCACTTTGTGCGATTACACGACGGGCATGCACCTGTTCCAGGGCATCCTCCTCGCACTGCGCACCCGCGACGCCACTGGTGTCGGGCAGCGGGTGGATGTGAGCATGTACGACTCGATGCTGCACATGCAGATGCAGGAGGCGTGCATGCAACTCAACCGGGGCTTCGAGGTCAACTGGGGGGCGATGCCCCTGACAGGAGTCTTCGCGACCACCGACTCGGCCGTGTGCCTCGTCGGGGGCTTCTCCACCGACCCGCTCAAACGGATCAGCGCCGCCCTGGAGTTCGGGGAGGATCTCACGGAACGCCCGGAATTCTCCACGTTCGAGAAACAGGTGGAGAACCGCGCAGAACTGCAGAAGCTGCTGGCGCAGCGATGCGCGACCGGCACGACAGCCCATTGGACGGCCCGTCTCGAAGCAGAAGGGGTTCTCAACGCCCCCGTCCTCACCCTCGCCGAGACGCTCGCCGACCCTCAGACAGTCGCAAACGGGATGATCGTCGAAGGAGACCATCCGGTGGCCGGCCGCTTCAGCATGCTGAACGCGCCGATCCACCTCTCCGAGACACCCGCCACCGTGCGCCGCGTCGCGCCCCGTCTGGGTGAGCACAACGTGGAGGTGCTGCGTGAACACGGGTTCGACGAACAGACGATCGGACGGCTGCAAGAACTGGGAGTGCTCGGATGACCGACGAAGTACGCTACGAGCTCGACTCCCGCGGGGTCGCGACGGTCACCATCGATCGTCCGCACGTGCTCAACGCAGTCGACCGGAGGACACACGACCGGTTGAACGAGATCTGGGCCGCGATCGAGGCCGACGCCGGAGTGCGGGCAGTCGTCATCACCGGAGCAGGCGAGAAGGCGTTCTGCACCGGGGCGGACATGTCCGCGGGGAGCGTCGGCAAGACCGGCCTCGAGTACTGGGCGGAGCTGGACCCGAACGGATTCGGCGGTGTGAGCCTGCGGAGCACCCTCGATATCCCGGTGATCGCCCAGGTGAACGGCTACGCCCTCGGCGGCGGCATGGAGATCGTCCTCGGCGCCGACATCGTCATCGCGAGCGAGAACGCACGCTTCGGCCTGACCGAGCCCCGAGTCGGGCGGCTCGCTCTGGACGGCGGCATCCACCTCCTGGTACGACGCGTTCCTTACACGCAGGCGATGGGGATGCTGCTTACTGGGAGGCGGGCATCGGCAGCCGAGATGGCGGCGATGGGACTCGTGAATGAAGTGGTCGCCGCCGACGAGCTCCACGATGCCACCGAGCGCTGGATCGCAGACATCCTCGCCTGTGCGCCCACCTCGGTGCGCGCGGTCAAGCAGATGGTCACTCGCACGGCGCAGCTCACGGCCTCGGAAGCGCGTGGGATGCGCCTTCCGGCGCTGATGGCCGCCTTGGACAGTGAGGATGCCATCGAAGGCATCGCCGCCTTCCAGGAGAAGCGCCGGCCCGAATGGAAGGGTCGATGACGACGGCAGCGAACACCGTCGGCGAGCGGAACGCCGCACCTCTGGAGCCGGGCGTATGGGGAGTTCTGGCCACGCCGTTCGCTGGGCCGAACCGAGACCTCGACCTCCCGAGCCTCACTCGGCTGGTCCAGTTTTACGAGAAGTGCGGCGCAACCGGCCTCACAGTGCTCGGGGTGTTCGGGGAGGCCTCTTCGCTCAGCGGCGAGGAACGCACGGCCATCCTGCGCACTGTCGCCACCAGCACAGAACTGCCGATGGTGGTCGGCGTGAGCGCGCTCGCGACGGCGCCTTCCATCGCGGAGGTCACCTCAGCGCGCAGTGCAGCCGGCGACCGTGTGCGCGCGGTCATGGTGCAGATCAACAGCGGCTCTCCCCAGGTCGTCATCGAACACCTCCACGCCATCCACGCGGAGACGAACACTCCGATCGTGTTGCAGGACTACCCGGTGGCGAGCCACGTCACCGTTTCCACCGACAGGGTGATCGAGATCGTCGAAGCGTGCCCGTTCGTCTGCGCGGTGAAGGCCGAGGCGCCGCCAACAGCTGCGGCCATCGCACGAATAGTGGATCGCGTCAGCGTCTCCGTGTTCGGGGGGCTGGGCGGACAGAGCCTGCTCGACGAGCTCGCTGCGGGCGCCGCGGGGGCGATGACCGGATTCTCCTTTCCCGAGGCACTCGTCGGATGCGTGAGCGCTTGGCACGCCGGCGACAGTGACAGCGCACGAGAGGCATTCATCCGTTACCTCCCCCTCGTCAATTACGAACAGCAGCCCCGGGTGGCACTCGCTCTGCGCAAGGATCTGCTGGCACGCCGGGGCCTCATCGGCGATGGAGCCGTCCGGCCGCCCGCCGCGGCGTTCCCCGAGCAATTGCGCGAGATCGCCGCGGACCAGCTCCGCCGTGCCGAACTCATCGAAGAAAGGGGGCGTTAGATGGACCTCGGATTACACGGACGCACCGCCCTCGTCGCCGCATCCACCGGCGGTCTGGGACGTGCCATCGCGGAATCCCTCGGACACGAAGGCGCACACGTCGTCATCACCGGACGCCGGCTTGCCGTGGCTCAGGAGATCGCGGAATCGCTTCCCTCCGCGATCGGTGTCGAACTGGACGTCACGGACCCATCCTCCCGCGCAGCGGCGATCGCCGCGACCGAGGCGTGGTTCGGCGCGGTCGACATCCTCGTCGTCAACGGCCCGGGCCCGCGCCCGTCGACCACCGCCGACCTGAGCACGGCCGACCTGACGGCGGCATTCGACCAGCTCGTCTCACCCGGACACGATTTCATCATGCGTACCCTGCCAGGCATGCGCGCTCGAGGCTGGGGACGGATCCTCGCGGTGGGATCCAGCGGGGTCGTAGCGCCACTTCCGAACCTGGCCGCCTCCAACCTCGGCAGATCAGCATTGGCCGGATACTTGAAGACCCTCGCGAACGAGGTCGCAGGCGAGGGCGTCACTGTGAACCTGTTGCTCCCCGGGCGGATCGCCACCGACCGGGTCGCCCGACTCGACGCAGCGCAAGCAGCACGGGAGGGGATCGATGCGGCGGAAGTGACAAGGAGCTCGCAATCCACCATCCCCGTCGGACGCTACGGCACCCCGGAGGAATTCGGGGATGCCGCCGCGTTCCTCTGCAGCGTACGTGCCAGCTACATCACCGGCGTGGCGCTGCGCTGCGACGGCGGCCTCGTTCGCACTCACTAATCTCATCGGAAGGACCAGCAGATGTCATCGACAGCGATAGCACAGCACCTCATCAACGGGGAATTCACGGGCGACGCGGTGATGGAACGCCGCAACCCCGCGCGACCTGACCAGGTGGCCGTCATTGCCGCATTAGGCACCCGCGCAGACGCCGACACCGCGATCGCCGCTGCCACGGCAGCCCAGCGCGAGTGGGCGGCCGTTCCGGCTCCAGCGCGGGGCGCCGTCCTGATGCGTGCCTCGGAACTCCTCCGCACGCGTGCCGGACAGGTCGCGGCCGACCTGGTCCGAGAGGAGGGGAAGACTATCGCGGAGGCATCCGGTGAGGTCGCCCGTGCCGTGGGCGTGCTGCAATTCTTCGGGTCACTCGGGTGGGCGTCGACAGGAGCGACGTACGAGAGCGCGCTGCCCGGAACGACCATCTCGACGCGACGCCAGCCACTCGGCGTCGTCGGACTCATCACCCCCTGGAACTTCCCCATCGCTATTCCGGCCTGGAAGACGGCACCTGCCCTCCTCGCCGGCAACGCCGTGGTACTCAAGCCGTCGGACCTCACACCGATGTCGGCAAGTCATCTCGCGGCCGCACTTCACGACGCAGGGCTGCCGGCCGGTGTTCTCAATGTGGTCCACGGCAGCGGCAGCACCGTGGGCGAGGTACTAACGCACGACGACCGCATCACGGCGGTCTCCTTCACGGGTTCGACCAGGGTCGGACGGCAGCTCGAGCGCGTCTTGAACGAGCGCGGTGCCCGCAGCCAGCTGGAGATGGGCGGCAAGAACGGGGTCCTCGTCGTGGATGACGCCGACCCGCGCCGGGCAGCGCAGATCGTGGCCTCCGGCGGCTTCGGACTCACCGGACAAGCATGCACCGCCACCTCGCGCGTGTACGTGACACCCGGCATTCGATCCGCATTTCTCGCGGAACTTGCCGCCCTCGCAGCGACCTACGCACCGGGCGACGGCATGCAGCCGGACACGGCCATGGGGGTGGTGGCGAGCGACGCGCAGCTGGAACGGGATCTCACGGCCGTCCAGATAGCTGTCGACAACGGCGCAACACTGCTGCACGGCCGTCCGGAAAGCGATGGGCTGCGCTTCGAGCCTGTCATAGCCATCGACGTCGAACACACCTCACCGCTCGCCGCAGAAGAGATCTTCGGACCAATCATCGCCGTGATGGACGTGCCCGATTACGAAGCAGGACTCGCCGCGATAAACGATTCCGCGTACGGACTGACGGCGGGAATCTGCACCACGAACCTCTCCCACGCGTCGGACTTCGCCGAGCGCGCTCACGCCGGAGTAATCAAGGTGAACCGGGCCACCGCCGGGCTCGATCTGCACGTACCCTTTGGCGGAGTCAAGGACTCCTCATCCGGTACCTTCCGCGAGCAGGGACACACCGCAACACACTTCTACACCTGGGAAAAGACCGTCTACCTCGGCGTCGATTGACTTAGACCCACGATCCAGCACCTCCTCGAACTCAGCGCTCACCCCTTCACGCCGAAGGACACCGCGCTTCGCGGTCCACGCGACTGCCTCAAGATGCGCCATACGCAAACGCTAGCGGCCGCGATCATCAAGATGAGCGACTCCCCTTGGGCGCTTCCGCATCTCTAAATTTAAGGTGCGCTCAGGGGCTAGCTGCTCCGCGGCGTGCCATCCGTCGACTGCGATGAGGCGCAACTTTACCCGCGACGCCGGAACCTCACGTTTCGGGTACCTACATCGTCAGTTGTTTAGGAGACCGATTTCTACGAGAGAGCTCAAGATGAAAGCAATTACCGTAACTGACCGTGCTGCTGGACCTGCAGGAATGACCATTCAGGACCGGCCGTACCCGCATGCGGCCGAGAACGATGTCATTGTTCGCGTACACGCAGCCGGTTTCACACCCGGCGAACTTGAATGGCCGGCGACGTGGACAGACCGTGCCGGTCGCGATCGAACGCCCACGATTCCGGGACATGAGGTGGCCGGTGTCGTCACCGAACTGGGCTACGGCACAACTGGCCTAACAATCGGCCAGCGCGTATTCGGTGTAGCCGATTGGGCCCGCGATGGCACCCTGGCAGAGTACGTCGCCGTGGAAACACGCAACCTTGCGCCTCTGCCCGCTGATGTTGACTTTGTCACCGCGGCAAGCCTCCCCATTTCCGGGCTAACCGCATGGCAGGGGCTGTTCCAGCACGCAGCCCTACTCCCTGGGCAGACTGTGCTTGTAGCAGGGGCCGCCGGCGGCGTCGGAACGCTCGTAAGTCAACTTGCCCGCGATACTGGCGCCTT
Organism: Leifsonia tongyongensis; assembly: GCF_010686705.1. GTDB lineage: Bacteria > Actinomycetota > Actinomycetes > Actinomycetales > Microbacteriaceae > Diaminobutyricibacter > Diaminobutyricibacter tongyongensis. The sequence continues at coordinate 202,881 of NZ_JAAGWY010000005.1, forward strand.
CGTAATCGGGGCGGGGCGACAGGCGCATCGTGAACGTATCGCCGAAGCTGGCGCCCACCGCTTCCTCGATCTGGAACACGACAGCATTGAGGAAGGGCCTGAGGTGGATCTCCTCTTCGACGCTCTCGGCGGTGACGTAGCTACGCGCTTGACTGCTCGTGTGCGTCGTGGCGGAACAGTGATCTCAATAGCGAATCTGCCGGAGATCGCACGGACCGACATAAACGCGCACTTCTTTGTGGTCGAGACGAACCGCTCACAGCTCATGGAGCTGGTTGAACGAGTGCGGTCAGGTCGCATCCGCACCTTTGTCGGGGACGTGGTCTCCCTTGATCAGGCGCCAGCGGCATTTTCGAGTAAAACGTCCAACCTGGGAAAGATCGTCGTCCAAGTAGACGCTGACTAAACAGTCGGGGAGTCGAAAAGAGCATCCCGATGTGCGCAATGGTTCCCGCTAATCGTGATGCATGCGGTTCAGGGTCTACAGCGCTCAATCAGGTGGAAACGGATTGGAGAAGAAGTGACAGACAGCAAGGAAGTACTAACGCAGGCGCGCGGGTTCTACGCGGGGGTGGCCGCCGAGTTCCTGGGGATCTACAAGCAAGGGCCGCGGTTTGTGGCCGTCACGGGAGTCCCACGCAGCAACACGGCAGGAGCGGCCGAGATGTTCGCGGAGGCGCTACGCGAAGCAGGCCAGGATGTGCAGCGAGTGAGCGCCGGAGATACTGGAGCGGACCGGTTTCGCATGGAGACCATTGCTCCGTTCCGTTCGCGCGATAGCGTACTGGTGGTGGATGGCCCCGGGCTCCTCGACGCGGATTTCCGCGGGTTGTGGAACTTCTCGCTCTGGGTTGAGCACGACACGGAGGGGAGCGTCGACCCTTCGGTTGGAACCACCGAAGCGACGTATTCGCTCGGCGACCCTCGTGAGGTGGCATCCGTCCTGTTCGACGACACGGACCCTGAGCGGCCGCGCCGGCTGTGGGCCGACTCCTGCTGAAAGACCCGTACCGGGTTAGACCTCTGGTACCGGTCGAGTTCATAGGAAGAGACGAGGCGGCCGTCCCGGCGATGTGCTGAACGTGTTGGGGCGGCAACCGAACCAATCGCCGCAGGACGACAAACGCGGACTGCGTGCGCGGATGCGCCCGGCGAACAGAGTCCGCCGGGCGTATCCGCATGAGAGTTCAGGCGATGATCTTGGTGAACACCTCGTTGAATGCTTCCGAGGTGCTCGGATGCGTGTAGATCGCATCTTGCAATGTCGCGGCCGTGACTCCCTGCCTCATGGCTAGTGCGATGGTGTTGATGACTTCCTGGGCGTCGATGCTAAGGATCGCGGCGCCAAGGATCAGGTCGGTTTCTGCATCGAGGATGAACTTCATCACGCCTCGGGTCTCCTCGACGGTGTACGCCCGGCGGAAGGCGACGATGTTTGCGACGTTCTCGCGGGCGATTTTGATGTTCAATCCCCGCCCGCGTGCTTCTCGCTCCGTCAGCCCGACGGTGGCCAGTGGCGGTGTGATGAACATAGTCTGGGGAACCGCGACCCGGTCCGCTGTGCTGCGGGTACCGTAACCGAGAAGCCGATCGAGAACAATTCGCGAGTCGTCCAGCGAAATATAGGTGAACTGAGGTCCGCCATTGACGTCGCCGAGCGCGAAGATATGCGGCTGGCTTGTCCTGAGAAACTCATCGACAATCACTGCACCACGCGGGGTGGTCTCCACTCCCGCCGCGGCGAGGTTCAGCCCGGCAGTGGCCGGTTTCCGACCCGTTGCAGGTAGGACAGCATCGGCACGGATCGTGTAGGTTTTCCCATCTATCGTGTAGCTGACCAGAGCTCCACCCTCGGTGTCGACAACTCGAGTGACGGTCGAGCCGGTGACGATCGTGATCCCGTCGCCGGCGAGGATGTCGGCTGCGACGGACGCGATGTCGTCGTCTTCTTTGGGAAGAAGGTGGTCAGCGGCCTCGAGGACGGTGACATCCGAACCGAAGTGTCGGTATATGGACGCGAACTCAAGGCCAAGGTAACCGCCGCCGATGATGACCAGATGCTCGGGCAACCTCTCCAGCCGGGTGAGATCGCTGCTGCTGACCAGGTGTGCGCTATCAGCGATCCCCTCGATGTCTGGAACGATCGGTTCGGACCCGGTGTTGATCAGGATCGTCGAAGCGGTAACGGTGATCTCGTCGTGACCTTCGCCTACCGCGACTGTGTGAGGGTCCGTGAAGCGGGCCGAGCCGGTGATTACCGTGGCTGTGTCTTTACGGTCGATTGCGTTGAAGTTGGCGGCGCGGCCAGCCGTGGTGAGCGCCCGGACTCGCTCGATGGAATTGGCGAAGAACTCCTGTGCCGCGTCTTCCAAACGTTTCGCGTTCGAATAGTGCACGAGCATCTTTGTCGGAATACAGCCAACATTGGGGCACGTTCCCCCGTACATTCCCTCCGCCTGTTCGATCAACACGACCTGCTTTCCAGCATCTGCCAAAGCGGCCGCTGCCGTCTTTCCGCCTTTACCGAATCCAAGAACGATAACGTCGGCGGTGATAGCTGTTGTGGTGTCCATAAATAGAGTGTGCTCTACCATGTGTGCTACAAATAGCCCGTTTAGTTTCAACATTTCGCTCGAAAGTATCAATATGGATGAGATCAGTCAGCTGTTGCGGATGGCCCGGCTGGAGGCCACTCTGGACACACGGTGCCTACTCGGAGGATCAACGAGTCTGGAACCGCTTTCCCGAGCGCTTCGGGAAATCCCTTTTCATGTCCTACTCGAAGGAGAATGCGTCCTCGAAGTAGGGGGGTCACGGTACCCAATGACTGCGGGCGATGTGGTGATAATCACCACGGGCGCCCCGCATCGAATCCTCACAGCTGGCGTTGGGCCAATTCGATCGACGATCAAACGTCACGGGAATACGTTCTCTGTCACCACGAGTGACGACGACAGCGAGCCGGTCATCGACTTGTTCTGCGGCCATTACACAATTGGGGCTGGGGCCGGCGCGATTCTGTTCGGCTCCCTTCCTGCGCCCACTCACGTCTCGTTATTCGGGTCTGCGGGCGGTCACGCCACTCTTACCAGGCTGAGTGAACTGTTGCGGTCCGAAGCCGAGCTCGACGGGGCCGGCACTGCCGCGATCATGTCTGCGCTCTGCACAGTTCTCATCGCCTTGGTTCTTCGAACAAGCGGTACATCCGGTGCCCATTCGCGTCTGTGGACTGCCGTTTCCGACCCGCGACTTAGCCGGATCATTCAGGAGATCCTCGCCCGACCCGGGGACCGCTGGTCAATTGAGCCGCTGAGCGCGGACGTTGCGATGTCTCGAGCGACGTTCATCCGGCGTTTCCAGGCAGCAACCGGCCTGACATTCGGACAGTTCCTGACTCGGTCACGGCTAATGGCTGCCGCCGATTTGTTGACCAACTCCGACCAAAATATCGCGGCGATTGCTGCTCAAATCGGCTACAAATCCGAGTCGGCATTCACTCGAGCATTTCGCGCGGCAACGGGTGAACCACCATCTCGGTTCCGAAAAACCCAGCAGGACGGCGTTTCAACCGCTACTGACCCGACAACAGCTGAGGAACTGCTTTAGTGCAGATCGGCGACAGTGCCGGCCCGCGAAACGGCGCTCAACATCAAAGTTGGTGAACCTGCTTTCGTGGCCAATCCCGGTGGCGATGTGTGTCGGCCGCGGTCAAGGAGAGACGGAGTCGTCGGGCGTGGTCACAAACGTCCGGAGGTGGTCCACAGCGGCGTACAGCGAGTGCTGTAGTGGGCTGATGTCGCGAGCGATCTGAGCGAGCAACATGCCACCCTGGTAGGCGGCAAGGAACATGTGGGCTAGCTGTGCCGGGTCGGCGGACGCGTTGATGCGACCCAGCTGTTGCATTCGCTCGAGTCCCTCGCGGAAGATGTCATGCCATTGCTTGAAGACCCGCGCCAGCTCGTCGTGAATGTCGAGATCTGTTTTGACGATCTCGCTTGCTAGGGAGCCGAGGCTGCAGCCATCCTCGAATCGGCGACCGGAAAGGATGTAGAAGTCCGCCCAGTCCTGAAAGGCTTCGACGCTGTCGAAGGCTTTGAATCGCTCGCTGCGGTGGAATTCGAGAATGTCGTCGGCCTGCCAATCGATGACCGCGAGGACGAGGCTTTCTTTGGTTGGGAAGTAGTGGGTGAGCTGCGATCCGCTGATTCCGGCGGCGTTGCGAATGAACTCGTTGTTTGTCGCGCGCAGGCCGTGCGTGTGGATCAGCTCCGCCGAGTGGCGAACGATGCGGGCGCGTGTCGCCCGGCCCTTGTCCGTGAGCTTCCACGGTCCAGGAGGCCGCTCCATGCTTTTCACGTTGGCACCTTACCAGAAAAATGGGTTTGACAACCCACTTTGACATGGTGTTCACTACAGGAATGGACGAAATAGTCCAGCAACTCATTCCTCGGAGGATCACCTGCCATGTCTCGATTGACCGTTCCCACCCGTGCTGACGTTCCCAACGGGACGCAGGGCATCCTCGACGGAATCCAAAAGCAACTCGGCTTCGCGCCGAGCATGTTCAGCACGATCGCGGCGAACCCCGCCGTGCTTGAGATCGTGATGGGCTTGCAGGGAAGCATTAGTCGACTTCTCGACGCGAAGACACGCCACACCATCGCGTTGGCCGTCTCTGAGTCCAACGGTTGCGGCTACTGCCTGGCCATGCACTCCTACGTGTCGTCGGAGCTCGGCAGCATGTCATCCGACGACATTGAGCTGGCACGCGCCGGAAGCTCCACCGACCCTCGTCGCGCAGCCGTCGCTCGCTTCGTGCAGAAAGTAGTCGACAACCGCGGACAGGTTGCCGATTCGGACATCGCCGCAGTGCGTGGGGCCGGATACAGCGACGCCGAAATCCTCGCGATCGTCACAATCGCGGTAGTTTTCCTCCTCACCAACTACATCAACAACGTCAACCAGACAGTCGTCGACGTGCCCGCCACCACCGGACAGGCGGCCTGAGATGTCCAGCTCTGAGACCTACGAGAAGTTCCTCGCCCTCCACACCCGCGAGGGCGGGCTTGTCATGCCGAATGCGTGGGACGGCCTCTCGGCACAACTCCTCGCCGCTTCCGGATTCGAGGCGATCGCGACGTCCTCGTATGCGCTCGCTGCCTCGCTCGGCCGGCAAGATGGACGACACCAAGTCACCCGTGACGAACATCTCGCTCACGCGGGGCTGCTTGCCCGCGTGACCGGCCTGCCCGTCAACGGCGACTTCGAAGACGGCTACGGAGAAACGCCCGAGGACGTCGCCGCGACAGTAAATGCTGCAATCGAGCAGGGACTGGCCGGTATCGGCATCGAGGACACCTCAGGCGATCCTGACCGGCCCATCCGTGACTTCGATGAGGCTGTCGCTCGCGTGCGCGCGGCGACGGCAGCGGGTAAGGGGCGCATAGTAGTCACAGGGCGCACGGATAACTACCTTCAGGGGCGGCCCGACCTGGACGACACGATCCGCCGTCTCACCGCCTTCGCCGAAGTTGGCGCCGACGTTGTCTACGCGCCGTACCCGTCCGACCTCGATTCGCTGCGCGCGATCATCACCGCGGTCGCGCCAACCCCGGTCAACGTCCTCATCTCGCCGGCGGATGCGGTGCTGACCGTCGCCGAGCTCCGCGCGGTAGGGGTCAAGCGGATCAGCGTCGGCCCTGCGCTCTATGCCCACGCGATGGGAGCCGTCGAAGAGGCGGTCAGCGCGCTTACGCGCGGTGACCTTGCGACGGCTACGACAGGCATGGACTTCGGGCGTATGGACACGCTCCTCGGACGCGGCAAGCCCTGAGCCTTACCACGCTGACCTCGCCGCCCATTTCTCACTACTAACGACCATTTATCAAGAAGGAAGAAGACCAATCATGGATCTCGACAAGCTGATGAGCAAACATCTCACACGCTACTTCGACGGCAGCAAAACAATTCCGGAAGAGACGCTGCAGCAGCTGCTTCGATTCCTGCGTTCGGCTCCGTCGTCGGTAAACGTGCAGCCGAACCACTTCTACGTTCTCTCCACCGAAGCCGGGAAAAGGAAGCTTGCGACCAACCTAGGCGAGCGATTCCAGGACAACGCCGAGAAGGTGATGAACGCGTCGCACGCGATGATCCTCACCACGCGGACAGAGGTCCCGGAGGAGCACATGGACGCGGTCTTCGCCAAGGAGCGCGAGGACGGCCGATTCCCCGACCCCGCAACGCAGGTGCTGTGGGAGTCGATGACCCGCGACTTCCTGAACATTCGTAACACCAAATACCAGGATCTAAATCACTGGATGGAAAAACAGACCTACATGGCATTGGGAATGACGATGATGGCGGCCGCCGAGCTCGGTATCGATGCAACACCGCTGGAAGGCTTCGATCGAGACACCGTCGATGAGGCGTTCGGTATCCGCGAAACCGGATACACCACCACCGTGCTGATGGCACTCGGCTACCCCGACCCGGCCAAGGTGTATGGCACGCCGATCTCGCGGTTCCACCCCGACCGCCTGTTCACCTTCCTCTGAGCCTTGGGCCCGGCGACCTCTGGGCGCCGGGCCATCCAGATGGCTTATGCGTGTCTGTACGGCACCGCGTTGCCGGTGGCGGGTTATCTGTCTACACGAACAGCCAGGAGGGCTAAATGCACCACGACGTGACGCTGAAGACGCGTTCGGCTACACGCGCTGCGGAGCTTCCGGGGACTGAGCGAACTCATCAGTCCACGGGTGACTGGGAGGTTTGGAAAGTCGGTGGCAAAGTGTTCATGCTTCAAACCACGATGCCCGGGGAACCTGTCGTAATCCTCAAGGCAGATCCTGCAGATGCCCTGTCGTTGCGCGAAGCCCACACGGACATCACTGCCGGCTACCACATGAACAAGACGCACTGGATAACGTTGCACCCGGGAGGCAACATCGACGCCGGGCTTGTCAATGACTTGGTGACCGATTCGTACCTGCTTGTCGTCGAGGGGCTCCCGAAAACGCTACGGCCAGTAGATCCTGCGACGTTTCAACGGCATTAGCCCCGAAGCTGAACCGATTCGGCATCTTCCCAGGAGTACCCGCAGCATCTGATGTGACTGCCGAAGCTGAGCCGCTCGCCTCGAAGCCGAAGTCCTTTCCGGGCCGTGGTTGATATTCGGTTTCGACAACACTGATCTGGCGATTGAATCGCCCGCGAATCGGCGCTGAATGACGTATCGGTTGACTCTGGTTCGCCAAAATCGCGAGATGGCGGACGCGGCAATGAAGCACCCAAAACGTCGATCTCAACGCGCCCACTATGGGTGATCGCCAGCGCACGAGCATCCAAGAGTGGACGAAATAGTCCTAATTGCTGTCATAATGAACTATGCCCGAAACGACGACACCGCAAGTGCTGACCGACGAGACACTGGACCGACTGGATGCCTGGTGGCGCGCCGCCAACTACCTTTCGGTTGGTCAGATCTATCTGCTTGACAATCCACTGCTGCGGGAACCGCTATCGCCCGAGCACATCAAGCCACGGCTGCTAGGGCATTGGGGCACAACCCCGGGACTCAACTTCATCTACGCCCACCTCAACCGTGTGATTCAAGAGCGCGACCTCCACACGATCTTCGTCGCCGGTCCAGGCCACGGCGGCCCAGGCGTGGTGGCGAGCGCGTACCTGGACGGGACGTATAGCGAGACATACAGCGCTATCGACCAAAGCGTCGACGGGCTCCGCCGGTTATTCCGTCAGTTCTCGTTCCCCGGAGGCATCCCAAGCCATGCGGCTCCCGAAACGCCCGGATCGATCCATGAGGGAGGCGAGCTAGGCTACGCGCTCTCACACGCATATGGCGCTGCGTTCGACAACCCCGGGTTGCTGGTCGCTACCGTCATTGGCGACGGCGAGGCAGAGACTGGACCGCTCGCGACGGCCTGGCACTCCAACAAGTTCCTCGACCCCGTGAGAGACGGTGTCGTGCTGCCGATTCTGCACCTCAACGGCTACAAGATCGCTAACCCGACAGTGCTCGCACGGATCCCGGAAAGCGAGCTGTTCGACTTGATGCGCGGATACGGGCACACGCCGTACCTCGTCTCGGGCGGGTTCGACGGCGAGGACCCGCGGCGTGTGCACGCCCGGATGGCGCGGGTGATGGACCGCATCCTCGACCAGATCGCCAGCATCAAGAAGGCGGCGGCGGCCGGTGAGTTGGGTGAGCGGCCCTCATGGCCGATGCTCATCCTGCGCACGCCGAAAGGCTGGAGCTGCCCGAAGGAGATCGACGGGCACCCGGCGGAGAACAACTGGCGTTCGCATCAGGTTCCGCTCGTCGACGCCCGTGATACCGAAGCCCACACCAGGCTGCTCGAGAGTTGGCTTGCGTCGTATCGGCCGGAGGAGCTGTTCGATGAGTCCGGCGCCCCAGTGGAACTGGTGACATCTCTCGCACCAAAGGGGGACCGCCGGATGAGCGCCAATCCGGTCGCCAACGGCGGCATTCTGCGCCGCGACATGCGGCTGCCCGACTTCCGAGAGTATGCGGTCGAGGTGCCATCGCCTGGCGAGACATTCGCGGAGGCCACGAAGGTGCTCGGCGAATGGTTCAGGGATGTCATGGAGGCGAATCCCCGTGACTTCCGTCTCTTCGGTCCGGATGAGACCGCATCCAACCGGTTGCACGCCGTGTACGAGGTAACGGGCAAGCAATGGAACGCCGAGTACTTGCCGATCGACTCGGACAACCATCTCGTAAGGTCCGGCCGCGTGATGGAGATGCTGAGCGAGCACCAGTGCCAAGGCTGGCTCGAAGGGTATCTGCTCACCGGCAGGCACGGCGTCATCAACTCGTACGAGGCGTTCATCCACATCGTCGATTCGATGTTCAACCAGCATGCGAAGTGGTTGAAGTCGTCCAGGCAGATCGCCTGGCGACGCCCGATCTCTTCTCTCAACTACCTCCTCAGCTCCCATGTCTGGCGCCAGGACCACAACGGTGCATCCCATCAGGATCCCGGCTTCATCGACCACGTCGTCAACAAGAAGGCCGACGTGGTGCGTGTGTACCTGCCGTTCGACGCGAACACGCTGCTGTCCACCTACGACCATTGCCTGCGCTCCGTCGGCTACGTGAATGTTGTCGTCGCCGGTAAGCAACCAGCACCGAACTGGCTCGCGATGGACGAAGCAATCGTGCACTGCACGCGCGGCATCGGCATCTTCGACTGGGCCGGAACCGAGGTCGACGGGGAAGAGCCCGACGTCGTCCTCGGCTGCGCTGGCGACGTCCCAACCTTGGAGATGCTGGCTGCCGCATCGATCCTGCGGGCCCGCATCCCGTCGCTGAAAGTGCGGGTCGTGAACGTGGTCGACCTGATGCGGTTGCAGTCCGAGGGCGAACACCCGCACGGACTGAACGACCGCGAATACGACGCGATCTTCACCACGGACAAGCCGGTGATCTTCGCGTATCACGGCTACCCGTGGCTCATCCACCGCCTGACCTACCGTCGCGCCGGGCACCACAACCTGCACGTGCGCGGATACATGGAGGAGGGCACGACGACCACACCGTTCGACATGGTGATGCTCAACGACCTCGACCGCTACCACCTGGTCATCGACGTGATCGACCGCGTGCCCGGCCTCGCCGCGAGGGAGGGCACGCTGCGGCAGGAGATGCAGGATGCGCGAATCAGAGCGCGTGAATACACGAGGTCCCACGGAGAGGACATCCCCGAGGTTGCGGAGTGGACCTGGGCGGGTGGGACGCAAGCGATCCGGTTGGACACGACCGGTGGCGATAACGACTGACCACCTGCTGCCGTTCACCGGTGTCAGCACCACGAAGCCTTCACGGTGAGCGGCTGCGCGGCGCAGTAGGGCGGTCGTGTCCGGTTCGGCACTCCTCACCCCCTCAATTTGAATACGAACCGCACTCAGAGCACGAAGAGAGAACACATAATGCGTAAACCCACGACCCGCTTCCGCACGCTAGCGATGTCCATCCTTACGGCAGGCGTCGTTGCCAGTACCCTCGCCGGTTGCGTCACCACTGGCGGAGGTTTGGAAGCCGACGCGATCCGGTCTCACGGCCCGGTCACGATCTGGTATTCGAACAACGCCCAGGAGGTGCATTGGGGGAAGGCGATGGTGAGGGCCTGGAACTCCCTGCATCCGAAGGAGCCCATCACGGCCCAGGAGGTGCCGGCCGGTAAGAGCTCCGAAGAGGTCATCGGCGCGGCGATTACCGCAGGTACCACGCCATGTCTGGTGTTCAACAACCTTCCCGCAGCGACCGGCCAATGGCAGAAACAGGGCGGACTGGTCGATCTATCGAAGTTTCCTGATGGCGCCACCTACATCGAAGGCCGCAGCGGCAGGACAGCGGACCAGTACAAGTCGTCGGACGGCGATTACTACCAGATGCCGTGGAAGCAGAACCCGGTGATGGTCTTCTACAACAAGACGATTTTCCGAAAAGCCGGGATTGATCCCACCTCGCCGGACCTGTCGACCTACAGCAAGTTCATCGCTGCTGCCAAGAAGATCAAGGCTTCCGGCGCCGCGCCCTACGCCATTTACCCGGCGCCTACAAGCGAGTTCTTCCAGGCGAATTTCGATTACCTGCCACTGCTCGCTGCCCAGAACGGCGGCAACACCTTTATTCAGAACGGCATGGCGAACGTAGCCGGCGGCGACTCGTTGGCGGTCGCCAACTTCTGGAAGACGATCTACGCCGACCGGCTGGCTGGCAACGAGCAGTACCAGGGCGACGCGTTCGCCGACGGTAAGGCCGCGATGGCGATCGTCGGTCCCTGGGCGATCGCCTTCTACGGTGACAAAGTTCAATGGGGATCCGTGCCGGTGCCCACAAAGGACGGGGTCGCCGCCGACAAGACGTACACCTTCCCCGACGCTAAGAACATCGGAATGTACACGTCGTGCAAGAACCAAGGGACCGCGTGGGACGTCCTCAAGTTCGCTACCTCCAAAGACCAGGACGGCAAGCTTCTGAATATTAGCGGCCAGATGCCGATCCGAGACAACCTCGCCACTGTTTACGCCAGCTACTTCGCCGCTCACCCGGCATACAAAGAGTTCGGCTCACAGTCAGCACGCACGGTCGATGACCCCTCTGGTCCCAACACCGTCGCGGAGTTGCAGGCGCTTCGAGATGCATACACGAAGTCGGTGATCGCCGGGTCCGGCAGCGTCGAGGACGCCTTCCGCGCCGCGTCCAAGAAGATCGACAAGCTCCAGGCGGAGAAATAGAGACATGGCTAGACGCTTGAGCGCACCCAGTGCTGGCCGAAACTCAATCACCGAGAGCGGACCGAAGGACCTGATTCGTCGTAACCGTAAGCGGCCCGTGAAACCGCTGCGCGTCCGCATCTTCGGCAAGAACCCTCTCGGATGGCTGTTCGGCGCGCCGTACCTCGTGTTCGTGATCGTGATCTTCGCGTACCCGCTGATGTTCGCGATCTATATGTCGTTCTTCGACTACTTCTTTGCGGCTCCAGGCGCCAATGTCTCCCGCCCGTTCGTCGGGTTCGACAACTACGTGACAGCATTCACCGATCCTGCCGTGCTGAGGTCGTTCGCCAACGTCGGCATTTTCCTGATAATCAACGTGCCTTTGACAGTCATTCTCAGCCTCGTGCTGGCGAGCGGTCTCAACAGCATCAAACGGTTCCGCACGCTCCTACGGGTCAGCTATTACGTGCCATACGTCACGGCGAGTGTCGCGATCATTGGCGTCTGGCTTTTTCTGTTCAACCAGGACGGCCTTGTGAATCACATTCTTGGGCCGCTCGCTCCGGACCCAAGTTGGTTCGTGAACCCAACGCTCGCGATGCCCATGATCGCGATCTATGTCACCTGGAAGCAGCTCGGCTTCTACATCCTGCTTTACCTCGCTGCGCTCCAGAACGTGCCGACCGAGCTCTATGAGCAGGCGTCGACCGACGGGGCAGGCCGTCTCCAGCAGTTTTACTACGTCACGGTCCCAGGCGTCCGCACCGCGACCCTGCTTGTGCTGCTGCTGTCGACAGTCATCGGCGCGAACCTCTTCACGGAGCCGTACCTCCTCACCGGCGGCGGCGGACCGAACGGCGCATCCACGTCGCCCGTGCTGCTGATCTACCAGCAGGGTCTCCAGCAAGGGCATCCGGGGTATGCGGCTGCGATTGGCATCGGGCTTGTTGTGTTCGTCATGATCATCGCCTTCTTTCAGAACCGATTCGCGGGAGACAAAGACTAATGACAAGAACAACTGAGCCAAGCTCGAGCGGCTCTGCCTCAGCATCTAAGAGCAGTAGTGGGGGCCGCCGACGCCGAAGGCACTTCCTGGCATCCGCGCGACAACTCAGCCGAACACAAGCCGTTCTGCTCGGGGTTGTCCTCGCCATCGGCGCGATCGCGTTCCTCTTCCCGTTCTACTACATGGTGATCGGAGCACTACAGGCTGCTCCTGATACGACGGTCGCGGGTGCGCTCCCGCATCCGATGAACATCACCTTTGGCAATTTCATCAATATCAACGACCGCATCAATCTAGGAACAGGGCTCCTTAGCTCGGCCATCTTCACGGGCGGGGTCATCCTCTGCACGGTGGTGCTGGGGGTGCTCGCCGGGTATGCCCTCTCCATTCTGCAGTGGCGCGGTCGCGGAGTAACGTTCGCGCTTTCGTTGCTTGTCCAGGTCGTCCCGTTCCAGCTGCTGATGGTGCCGCTTTATGTACTGATTGCACGCAATTACGGTCTCGCGGACAACTATCTCGGCATGATCCTGCCGTTCGCGATCAACTCGACCGCGGTGCTTATTTTCCGGCAATACTTCCTGCAGATCCCGAAGGAGCTTTTCGATGCTGCGAGGGTCGACGGCGCCGGCGAATTTGCCATCCTGAGAATCATTGCGTTACCGCTTATCCGTCCTGCGTTCGTGACCGTGTTGCTCCTGACTTTCATCGGGCCGTGGAACGAATTCCTATGGCCGTTCCTCATTACCAAGGAGCAGACGATGCAGCCGCTTGCGGTGTCGTTGGCGAACTACATCAGCACCGTCGCCGCTTCGACAACGAACCCGTACGGGGCGATCCTCGCGGGCGCTGTCGTATTGGCCGCTCCGGTCGTCGTGCTGTTCATCGTGTTCCAGCGGTATTTCACGTCGACCGATATCGACTCGGGCGTCAAGGGGTAGCAAATCTCCGTCGTCGTCCCCTCGAATCGTTCGACGTTCAAGGGGCAATAAGTCAGTGACGTGTGAAAGCGAATTCGGTTCCACGGTCTCGCATGGCGACGGGTGCAACAGGGGGCTCGCCATGGACCCTTTGATACTCATGACCAGAGGAAGGAAACGATTTGGCCTTTCCGTAAAACATCTGCCGCTAGGAGTACGAAGCGGCGGCCGCCGGCGGCACCGCGAACATGGGTTCGCGCCCGCTATCAAATACACGTAAGAAAGAAGAGAACTGATGATTGCACTCGGAGTCCGAACAACCAATGGAGATATCGAGGTCCTCGATCTGCCTACCCCGCGGAAGCCAACGTCCGGCGAGCTCCTGCTCCAGATGACCGCCGCGGGAATCGGTCCGTGGGATGTGCTCCTGCACACCGGCGGTTGGGACGTGGGGCTGGAGCCGCCTGCAGCACTCGGCGTCGAAGGCGTCGGACGCGTCATCGCTGTCGGCCCTGGTGTGGAGATCTTCAAGATCGGCGATGTGGTCATCGTCCACGACACGCCGCTTGCGGCGGGAAGCGGTACTTGGGCTGAACAGGTGCTTGTCCACGCGTCAAGTGTGGCGATTTGCCCGCCGAACCTCAGCCACGATCTTGGGGCGGCGCTGCCTGTTGCCGCGTTGACGGCACGTCAGGCGCTGGATGAGCTTCGAACCGATTCCGCTACGCGGCTTCTCGTTGTCGGCTCGGGGCCGACAGCTGTACTGGCTGTCCAACTGGCTGTCCAAGCTGGCGCCAGCGTTGTTGCTGCGGCCAGCCCACGGCATGCCGACCGGCTTCGTCGACTTGGGGCCATCGATGTCATCGACTCTCACATGCAGGGGTGGGCTCAGACCACGGAACGTCGATTCGATGCGGTCCTGGTTGCTGCGGACGGCACAGCATCGGAGGCGATGAGCCTCCTGGAAGACGGTGGCCGTTTGTGCTCCATCACTTCTGATGCGCCAGAGCCGGCGCGCGGGATCACAAGCAACAATCTCTACATTCATCCGGATGGTGAGGAACTTGGGAAGCTCGCAGCCCTCGCGGCTGCGGGGAAGCTGAGCTTGGAAGTAAGTTCGGTCACGATCGAGCAGGGATCCGCCACCGCGGCCATTGTCGCAGCCGGCCGCTCGGGTGGAGTCAAGTTCGTCATTGACTTCACGGGCGTCGCACCCAGCAGAGACTAAAGCGCTCTCGTCGTCTCGTCCTCGTCGAGGTGGTCGCTAGCATCGTCGACGACCACGCAAGAGATGGCGGGGCATCGCAGGGAGGGTCCTAAACTCGGGACCCTCCCTGCCTCTGCCGCTGTGAATTGTCCGACGCGTCCGTGGAACAGGAACCGGCCGCTCGGAGCTGCGCGTGACGTCGCCTACTCGCCAGCGGCAAGCAATTTATCCCGATACCGGACTAGCCCCTCGATGATCCAGTCCACGTTCTCTTCCGACGAGAACGTCAATTCGAACTCAACCGCGGTCAGGCTGCGATCAACCCCGACCACGCTCGCGAGAAAGACAGCGACCTCTTCCGGTATCTGCCTCCCGACGAACAATGTCTCCACTGACAACTCGAACTGGCCAGGCGGCAGCCGCATCGTAACTTCGTTGACCACGGCTCGCGCCTGGACTGCGAGCTCCTCAGCTTCCTTCCGGGTGCGATAGGTGACCGGTTCGTTCCAGCCCTGCTGATTAGCCACGAGTGGCCCTATGGTCGGGTGACGCGGTGCGTGGGCTCTCTGCCGGGAGCACGGTTGTCCACCCTTCGAGTGCCGAGACGAGTCGAAGTGACGCCTCGCCACGGAGCGCTCCCATCAGGGTCGTCCCTTTTATCCAGCTCAACGAGTCGGATTCCGCCGCCGCCGGATCGTAGACGACCACGCGAATCCAATATGCGTTCGCTGATCGCATGAGGTGCCTGATCACGTTCGCAAGATAGCCGTCGGGAAAATCGACTCGGTCGGCTATGCGATGAGGTGTCCGAAGTTGATCAACCCACCACTCTGCCTGGTCAAGGACCCGCAGGTCGATAATCCCTGGTGGGGTCGCCTCGAAGACCGTGAACGGGTACGGGTCGTTTTCGCCCCGTTCCGCCCTGAGTCGAATCGCCCGATGGAACCCTTCGAGTACGGCTTCTGCGGATACTCCGCGCCGGTGCGCGGCCGCGGCGAGTTCGACCCCGTCGAGGCCTGCGAGCTCTGCGAACTCGTGGACCGTCGCCCAGTCGTTGTTCATCAGGCGCTCCAGGCGGCTGCGACAGCTCGGGCGTGGGCGATGACCGTGTCGACGTTGCCGTCGAGGAGGCTTTCGATGGGGGATTGGCCGTGCCGTTTCGCGGCCAGGTATTGCGCCCATGTCCAACTGTCGCCGATGGCTTTGCTGAGTATTTTGAGCACGTCGGCGAGGTGGGGGACGAGGGAGGGGCCGGGGCCGAATGCGAACATCGGGAACAGGTGCTGGTCGTACCCGGCGGTGATGCAGAGGATTTCGAGGCGGCTGACGTGGTCGAAGACGTCTTCGGGCGTCTTGTTGAGGGCTTCGCAGACTGAGGTGAGCGTGTACAGCGGGCCCAGGTTTTCGCTAAATGCGCCGGCGAAGGTCGCTGCTTCTGCGTCGGCGCCGGCGTGTTCTCGCAATGCCATGCACCCGTCGCATAGGACTGTGTATATCCCGCTGCCTCGCAGGACGCCTGGCCGGCCGCATCCGGTGCAGGTATACATGGCGAGGTGGCGGGCGACATCGATAGCTTTCTCAATTGAATCCCCAGTGTCGGCGTCGAGCGTTCGGCCCCCGTTGATGTCGACGTTCAACATGTTGACGCGTTGCCGCATTCGCACGGTCGCCCCCGGTTGTAAGGACCTGATCGTGTACGCGAGGTTGAACGCGATCGTCGCCCAACCGTCTCCGCCTTCGTAGGTCGCGCCGAGCGTTTTCAGGCCCTTGCGTCCGAGTTTGATTTCGGGAAGCTCCTCGAGGTGCGGGTATTCGGCCATTGACAGACCTCACTTTTCGGCGAATTGTTTAATACAATAACCACCTTGCGATAAGTGAGGAAGAGGTCACATGAAAAGCGAGCAGCCGTTCGCCCCCATCGAACTAGCGACCACAGTTGCCGCTATCGGCGACATCCACGGCGACCTTCCGGCGTTGTTCCGGATCCTCGACGTGCTCGCAGAGCGTGGCGTCCACTGCGTGATCGGCCTCGGCGACGTCGGAATCCTCTGGGGACGGAACTCGAAGCACGACATCGACAAGCTCGAAGCCCGTGTCACCGCCAACCAGCAGACGTTCTATTGGGTCGACGGGAACCACGAAAACCACGACCTGATCGCGAAATACCCGATCGACGACCGAGGCCAACGACCGATCTCTACCAACGTCATCCACCTCCCACGCGGGGACCGCATCACCCTGCCTACTGGGCGAACGCTCGCCGCGTTTGGTGGCGCCAACAGCGTCGACGTGGCGATGCGGTCGCGCACATCCTGGTGGCCCGCCGAGTCGATCACTGACGACAACCTGGCCACGCTCGGGACCGAGCATGCAGACATTCTCATCGGCCACGACGCCCCCGAAGACGTGCTCAGACTCGACAACTACCTGGCCCGGACCGCGTTCATGTGGCCCGAAACCGGTATCCGGTACTCCCAACAAGGCCGCGCGATGTTCCATCGTGGGTTCATGCAAATCCAACCGAAGTTGTCGCTCGGCGGTCACTACCATCTCCCGATCGACGAGACCGTCGGCTACGTCGTCGGCGACAAAGGGTTCAGCACCAGAGTCGTCGTCCTCGACACTCTCCAACACACAGGGACCGCCTCAGTCGCAATCCTCGACGTCGGCTCGTTGGCAATCCGGTTCCTCACCGCCGACGGTGAAGCACTCCCGACACGTGAACCGCTGAAAGAGCTGACCAACGCAGCCACCGGAGTTTGGGTGGTTCACACCAACGACAGCCGGCACCGATTCGACCTCGAAGCGCACACCGTCGAACAAATTCCAGAACCCGACACGCAAGCCAGTGCTTCACACGAAGTTCTGCGACTTCAGACGATCGAACGCTGCCGAATCGGGGAACGCGGAATGTGGACGACCGAAACACTCGAACCACATTCCGTCCAGCGCAGGCACCAGAGCACGATCATCCGTCACATCGTCCCCGACGGAAGGCCCAGCACATGACGGACGACGACAACCTGATCGAACCGGTGCCGGTCGTCCTCCTGCCGCCCAACTGGGACCGTCGGGGCGACGTCACGATCCCGCTTCGCGGTCGATACGTTGTCCAAACTGAGGCGAGCCGTTACCACCTCGACTTCGAGACGGGGTATTTGACTCGGTTTCGAGGCGAGCATGACTCGGAGGACCCGTTCGTGCCGCCGGCCAGTCACATGCGTTTCGACGGAGAATCGTTGAAAATCCTTCGAGTTCTGCTGCTGAAGATCGGATGGCCGATGGTCGTCGATGTTCAACGGTTGGGGGACCCAACTGTCGTTGCCTTCACCCGCAGGACCACGACTTTCGTGAGCGCGATTACGCCTTCTGTGGGGACTCTATGACGTGTGGAATGGAGCGTGACTCCGAAGCTCACCCTCCGCTTCGACGTGGTACGCGAGACGGCGTCTGGCATGTCAGCACGAAGTCCTCATCGCGACGTGGCAGGCTGGGCCCCCTATACGATTCTCGCTGTTACCGGCGCCTCTTCGGACCACGCGTGCGACTTGGGCGGCTGCTCGCGGCACCTGCGCCAAGGACTGATTGTCGCTCGAGTTCGCGACGGAATGCTGCAACGTACTAGCGGGCGGCGCGCTGACAAATCGCAATAGGGCAGACTCGGCGCATGGATTCAAACCTGAACTCCCGACGGCCGAGCGAGGCATTGGTTGACATTCTGGGAATATCGCTCTTCCTCGGGGTGATTCTCACTGTGACAATGAGCGCACTGGCTGGAGCCGATCTGGCGGCACTGTTTGCCCTTCTGAGTGCGGCCGGCGGTGAGCTCTATGGGCAGCTCGGGTGGGTGTTCGGGATTTTTTTCACCGCTCTCATAGCCTTCTACGTTGGGGTGATCGGCGATCAGATTTCTGACGAGCGTGGGCGTCTCCGGTTTGTTCTGGGTGCGATCGCTCAAACGATCGCTTCATTCATGCTCGTCGGACTTCTTGTCATCCTGTTTTCGTTCTTCAGCCATCCGGAGCGGTGGGCCACCCTACTTTTCATCGTCCCAGCTGCCGGTCTTGTATTGTTCCTGGCGACACAATTGGGAGCCTTCGTCATTCCAGACACGACAGTGAGGCTGCGTTTGGCCGCCGCCGATCGCGACCGGGCCAGAGCGACACTGCCCAGGCTGAAGCCTCGTTCGCGTCGCCCATGGCTTGCGGTATGGCTCGTCGATTCAACCCTCATCGGAGTGATCGCACTCATCGTCGGGCTCCCGGCAACAACCCCTCCCTCAGTACCTCTGCTCTTCGTATCCTTGGTTGCCGGATCTGCCCTGGTCAATCTGTGGTGTGGGCTCGCGCGCTATTTATGGATTCTGGACGTGTCCCGCGCTTCTCGGACGCTCGACGTGGCTCTCGGCTTGAGTCCGATCGTGATCTTCGCCGGTCTTGGAATCGCTTTCGTGTTCACGTCAAGCCTGTGGGCTGGGCTCTCAATTCTCGTCATGGTCACGCTGTGTGCAGGCGTGACGACAATGCCGCTGCGCTGGAACCAGGCTGTGCCTCCACAGTGGCTCGTTGACTGGACGGTTGGGGGAGTAGTGATCCGGATCGCCGCGCGCTCAAGCGTGAAGCGATACGTCCGCGCAGTGAGAACCGTTCGCGAACTGGAGCGGGCGCCCGAGCGGAAGATTGCCTTTCCCGCCTTCGCGCAATCCCCGGATTCGTGACGACGAAGCTGAACTCGTAGCCGGTGCGGCCAGCTGACCGCGGGTGGTGACTTGCCTAATGGGGGCACGCAACAAACCGCTCGAGCCTGGTCCGATGAGCTTGGACGTTGGCTATGAGACCCCGACAATTCTCGAACCAGTTAAAGCGATGACGGCTCTCAAGAGAAGCTGGGAGCGTCAGATTGTCGTGTACTGGCTCCAAGGAAGGTTGGACCATCCGAGGGAGGGCACAGCGGGGATTGGTGGAATTGGTGGAATCGGAGGGATGGGTGGGATTGCCGCGATGGGCGGAATTGGGGGTATCGCGGTAATAGGAAGCAACGGGCCGTTGTTCGCTCCTGAAACGAACGCCACGGCGCCGCCAGATCGATCGCGGAAGAATCCATCTGCAAGGTGTCCGAATGTGCGTCCGTGCCGGGAGAAGAAGTGGGTGCCCTGTACCCATCCAATGGTCTGGCCACGCAGGTCCAGCACACGATCCGAAGCCATCCATCCGCAAACGCGTCCCCGGCGATCAAACACTGGCGTCATTGCAATCCTTTCCTGGTGCGAAGTGCTTCCATAGGGTATTGCATGCTCAGCTAGGCGGCGCGGAATCAACCGACTCCCGCCGCGAATACTCGCCGGACATGAGTGAACTATTTCCGACCGCTGTCGGGAACCACCTATTGCGCGCGATCGTTTTGCACGGCGTGGAGGCCGACGCAGTCACCGACGGGGGCGCCTGGCGGGAGCACGCCCTCAGTGCAGCTTGGTAACAACGGGGGCGAGTGCGCACGACTGGGGTGCCTGTGTCCAAAGTGTACTATTTCGTCCAGTTTGCAGCATAGGATGTCTTCGGGGGGCTCGCCGGTCGGTCGAGGCCACCGTGGGCTCCCGTTCGTTCGGTTCAATTCGGACGGCGGGAGACCGCGGTGACAAAAGATAGAGGCTTGGCCCAAACCCGATCGCGTGACGTAACTGGAGATCGTCATCAGCAGCCGCTACTGACGACAGCCGATCGGATCAGAACCAGCAAAGGAATACCGAAACGATGACTAATGCGAGCGATTCGAGCAGCGGCGGCTTCGAGTACCGGGGCGGCTCCGGCAACCCGGACGGCGTTGGCAGCCTCACCCGGCACCAGGCGGTCCTCATCGATGAGGTGATCGCCGACGGCCACGCTCCTACGCTCAGCTTCTTCGTCAGGAACGACGACAAGACTCGGATCTACGAGGCCATCGCCGGCGACACCGTGATCGCCGGCCTGACCTATAACTTCGCCAGCGATAACAGACTCGTGCTGGTGGCCACGGCAGTGTTCCCCGCGTATCGCAAACAGGGGATCGCGTCCGAATTGATCCGCCGCGTCCTCAATGAGGTGCGCACCCAAGGCAAAACCGTCAGCATCATGTGCCCGATTGTCTGGGCATTCATCGAGCGCAACCCCGAGTACGCTGACCTCGTCGACCCGAAGCATCCCGGCATGCCCAGGGGCGCACACCGGTCGTAAGGCGCTGACTCAGCGGGGGAGACTAGCCACTCCTCGTCGTCCTCGCCGGAGCAACAGCCCTGCTCTACCTGCGAGGGGCCTGCGAACACAAATACCGACGCTACGGCTACGGTGCCGGACTAGGAGCGCTTCCCTTCGGGATAGTTTGCGCCGTGATCTCGATGTAATCGCCCCCGTTCGAGACCCCGATTCGGCAGGACATGCTGGCGGTGGGGGATGTCGGGGAGGGCCGGCACGTTATTCCTCAGAGAGTCAGCGTCCTCTGCGGGCAAAGACTGTGGCCGCGACAACGATTGCGACACTTACCAGCGCGACGATTCCCCAGAGCCACCATCCAGGCTCAAACGAGGTGCCGGTGTCGTTGCACCCTGCTGCGTTGGCGCATGAAGCGGCTATGTGAGTGAGTCGCAGTTTCGTTCATCCTTCTGTCCGCGCCGGTCGCTGTCGAGCGAGGCGATTCAGTGATCCGACTTGTGAGGACTCATCAAAGTGTTTCTACATGACGGGCAGGCCCTTTGGCGAGAGCGTCGTGTACTTCCGCGAAGTCAGCACTTCTGGCCGAACCCGTCGAGACCGCGGGGGTTATCGGCGTTGCCGCGGTTGTTGCGCTCGCCACTACCGCACTCGTGTCGCTCGTACGCGGCAATCGCTGACTAGCGCCTAGCCGTCTAGAGATCCGCGCCAAAAGAGGCGGGGGAGGCGGCGTCCAATTTCAGACTCAGTGGGGAACTGCGCGCCGGGACGGTCATCTGCTTGCGACGGACCCTTCACAGTCGAGCGCAGAGCACTCCGCAGCGCGAGCGCTCCCCCGTCGAACAGTATCGACTCGAGGGCGGCCCGATCTTATCGTCGCCGCAGCCATCGAAGACTGCGTGTCATGCCTCTTCAGTTCGGAGTTGGCTACGACGCCGTCCTGACTCAGTCATTGAGAAGTATGGACAGCGCCCGCTCGGCAGCGACAATAGCCTCCGCCAACTTCGGGTTCAGCACCTGAAAATCGGAACTCCGACTGTCAAGCCAGGAAGAGAGATCGTGCAACTCCTCGACCAGCATTGCCGGATCAAACGACCAAACGTTCCCGTCCGGCCCGACCACCAACGCGGCATCCTGCAGTTCTTCCATAAGAACAGGCAGAGGATAGGCGCCGACATGTCCGGCACACCATAAACGATGCTGGCCGTCCCGCACAGGCGGATCCTCACCACAAAACGACAACGCCGTCACCACCGGTCTGAAAGTAGTCCAGTCGTGAACGACTGCCCACTCCTCCGAGCTCAGACGCCCGGAAACACTGACCGTCGACTCGACGACACCGGGACGCCACTCATCGCCGACCAGACGTACCGCGTCGCGAACAACGCGAGCGATCTCAACCCAATCCAGGGCGCGATACGCCGGGTTGCCGCCACCGGTCGCCGCGTCGGGATCGACGCGCATCGGATTGCTGCTCGCATTAACCCAGAACCACGAGCCCGGGTAGGCGACACGAATGTCTTGCGCGACGGCTGTCGAATCCTTCTCTTTCAAGTGGGCTCCACTCCGGTCAATCAGCTGCTAGCTGGATAACGCTCTGAAGCTGGAAATGAACTACAACCATGTAGTTCGTCGGCATCACGCAGTAAAATCGACAGAGTAAGCAACGAAGCCTCGTTCAGTAAACAGTTTGCCGGACGAGGCAAACGGCCGAACGAGGCTCGAAGCGTTCTTCGAAGGGAACAGTTCGAGTATAAAACCGGATCGGACGTGGGGCGCTACTTGGCGTGGCCGCGAGCCGTGAAAGTGTCCGTGTTGCGGAAATGGAGAGAACCAACATGGCTACCCGAGCTGTAACCCACACCCGAAAAGACCAGGCCGGCAACATCATCGGGCTGGGCAAACCGGGCGAATACTGGTCCGTCCGTTCCTCAGCTGACGCGATAAGCGACATCACCGCGGGGACGCACAGCTACTACGTCCCGTGGGCCACCGGATCAACCTGGATCGAGGTCGTCCGGGGCCATTACGGCCCCTACTTGCGGACGGACGCCGACAACACGACCCGGAACAACCTTGACGACCTCCCCAACATCTGACAGGTCGTGGCTTCGCCGACGGAAGGAGACTCCGTCGGCGAAGCCGGTTGAACAGCAGCGCCTGATCCTCGACGAGCTGGCCAGGCAGATCGACGTCATCAACGCAAAGCAATCCGCGATTGTCGACCGGGCGGCGATCGTTGTTGCTGGCGACGTAGTCGTTTCTGTGCTCGTTGTCACCCAACAGGGACTCGGATGGCTGGCCATCCCGATCCTGCTATCGGTCGTGAGTGCGGTCTTTGCGCTGATCGGTATCCGGCTTTGGAAGTCGACGGGTTCCCGGCTGAACAAGTCGACGATAGACACCCTCTTGACCAGTCCGCCCTACTCCGTTGGATATGGCTTCATCCGGGACCGACTTGCCGAGTTGGACGCAGCCGTCCGGGACCTTGAACGGAAACAGAGATACATCAAACCTGCAACCTGGTGGCTCATCAGCGCGTGGGCGGCTGCCCTCGCCGTCGGCGTCCTGCAACACCTACATCTCGTATAGAAAGGACTACCCAAATTGGGAAACGAGAAACCGACCGGCGAATGGGACCCCACGCCGGAAGTTGAAACCCCATCAATGACCGCTAACGTCCTCACTCACGGTGCGAACACGACTTCATTCGCGACCCGGATCGTCGAACAGGGGGAAACTCGCGACCGCTGAACGACCACGCACGCGCCGGAGGTCAAAGCTCCTGTGGGCTCCCAATAGGCTTCGAGCATGGATTTCTGGTCGCAGTTCTGGGCAACGATGTGGGGTGCCCTAGCCGGGGCTGTCGTGGCGGGCGTGCTCTCTTGGTGGGTAGCGACGAGCACTCTGAAGTCACAGGCCTCACAGCGCTACGAGGACAACTTGGACACTGCGCTGGCGAAACTGTTCGAAGCGATCGCGCGCCACATTTCTGACATCGAACGTTGGCTTCGTAGCGGCATGCGCGACATCACAATGGCGCCCTTCGTCTCCCGGCTGCAGGTTGACGTTGACATCGCCTGGATGGCTGCAAAGTCGAAAGAGGACGCCACCGTGATGCTGTTCGTCGCGAAGGTTCTTTACGTCTTACCGAAGACCAAGTTGGAGTGGCGATTAACCGAGCTTCCCAATCTGGTCGAGAATGTCCGCGCCTGGAGGACCGACGAGGTCACAACGGATCAAATCGTGGGCTACCTTGATCGGCTCGCCGAAAGCGCCGACAGAAACGTGCGACTCGAACTCTAGTCGAGGTGCGCTGGTCGATGTCGGTGGGGTACGGGCTGGTTGCTGTGTCTTCAAATTGCCGTTTGGTCGTAGTTCCGGTGTAGATCGATTCATGCCTGCCGACGACGGCCGTGCGCTCGATACGGTGTCCCTACGCGGACAAGCGCCTCGAATCGAGAGTCGAGCGAGCAGCGGGCGTGCGATCATCGACCCGTGGGCATCCTCGATCGATTCCGTAAACAGTCGGCAACTACTGCGGTGGCGCCACCTCAGGCAGAGTCATCGGCCGAGAGCGATACGGCACAGATCAAGTTCCAGTTCTCGATCGAATACAGCCCACTGCTACCCGTCTCCGGGACGACGACGATCGCCCGCGACGAAGCTCGAGCTCTCTTTGAACGCCATCAGCAACCCAACCTCGGGTACCTGGAATTGACGGCGGTACTTCAACGCGAGCCGTCAAACCCTGTCAACCCGGCGGCGGTCGCGGTCTTAGTCGAAGGGGAACGCATCGGATACTTGCCGTCCTATGCCGCGGAAACAGTCGACCTGAGTGTCCAGGGTTCACGCCAAGCACCGGTTCAGCTGTTCTCAGCTCTGAAAGCTGACGGGGTCCGCGTTGAAGGTTGGATCTGGATCGGCGACGAGCCGGCTCAATGGGAGTACAACTCCAACAACCGGCCGCCGATGACGCCTGAAGAGAAACGAACGGCGGCCGCGAAAGGCGCCGACCGAATGGTTGCTGAAGCCCTCACTGAGGGTGGTGCCAGGGCAGAGGCGTTCAAGGCAGGACAGGTGAACGGAATCCACTACCTGCAAACAGTCGAGCCAATCAAACAACTTAAGCGAGAAGGACGACTCGCAGAAGCCCTCCAACTCTGCTACATCGCTATCGAAGGCGCTGAGCGTGCCCGCGAAGGACGAGAACCCGCGCCCTGGTACACAGAGCAGGCGGCCATCATCCTCCGAAAGCTTGGAAGGCGCGACGAGGAGATCGCGGTGCTTGAGCGATGGCTGGGTGCGACTCCGGCGGCACACCGGGAAGGCGGGATACAACAACGACTTGCCAAGCTTCTTGAGGCCAATTGAGGGGTCACCCGCCAACAGGCACAACGGACGACGTGCAAAGAGCGCCCAACTTGAACCCCGAACGTGGACCTTTGCCGACCATGAGGAGTCTGCGAGTGTAGGTTGGGCCGCAAGGAGTATCACCCAGCGCCCAGGAACGTCACCCCGAACGCTCCACGCCGCCGCATACAACATCGGTAGCCACACAACGCAGAACACGAATGGGGAACGAGATGGCTCAGTTCGACGCCTCCGCGTCCGCAGTCGGATTCATGCACCAGATCAGGTGGGGGCTCCTCGAACTTCTACGAGCCAGCCGACGGGATCCGACACTCCGCCTGTCGCTGGAAACATATGACGATGTCTCGTTGCTTACAGCAGACGGATCAGTTGAGACTGCGCAACAACTAAAGCATCACGGTTCACCCTCTCCGCTCACCGACGGCAACAAGGACCTCTGGTCGACCCTTCGTGTGTGGCTGGAAACGCCGGCGCTCAAAGACCCTCGTGGACCCGAACTGTTGCTGCTCACCACGAGCGAAATTCCCGACGACACGGCAGCGGCCCTTATCAGTGTGACCAATCGTGTGGAACAAATCGCGAGCGCGAAACTGACAGACGCTGCGACGACACTAAAGGCGGAGGCAACCGAGAAGGGACGTCGAGCTTGGCTTGACGCGACCGACGCGGAACGTCTCGGGCTCCTCAAACGGGTCCGCATCATCGGTAACAGCCCCAGTATCAACGACGTCGACAACCTCGTTCGCGCAGAGCTATACACAAACGTCCGAGCAGAGCACTTGGACAGCTTTCTCGAACAGCTCTGGGGATGGTGGCTCGAGATGAGTGTTCGACTTCTGACTACCGAGAAGGGCAAGGGGAAGACCGTCTCCGCCAGCCAGCTGAGCGCAAAAATGCAAAGCCTGCGAGACAAGTACGTCGACGGCATGCTTCCTCTGGATCCGGCGTATGAATCCTTTGGCGAAGAGGAGCTCAGCGTCCACAGAGACAAAGCATTTGTCAAGCAGATGACGTGGGTGGGGATCAGCACGACCGGGCGGAACATGCGGAAAGCCCTTCTCGACTACCACCGCGCATTCGCTCAAACCGCAAAATGGGCCGATGACGGAGACCTGTTAGACGGAGAGCTCACTACCTACGAGAAGCGACTGGTCGAGGAGTGGGAAATTCAATTCGAGAACATGATCGACCAACTCGCCCTGAGCGGACAGGACACAGAAACCGCCCGAATCCAGGCGGGCCGAGACCTCTTCAACAGACTCTACGACATGCAAGAAGTCGTAATCCGGCCAACTTTCACCGAACCTTTCCTCACAAACGGGATGCGACACCTGATTGCTGACAAAGGCGACCTAGGATGGCACCCAGAATTCCGCGAGAAGATTCGCGAGCTCGTAGGGGCACCAGCGTGACGGCACTACGCGGATGGGACGAGCGGCCGCAAGCAACCGCGGCAATCCTCAACCCTGCACTCACGGCCGCAACGATCACCTGGGCTGCAGCGCGGTACCGGACAACACTGAAGCAGGCAATGCCGTGGGAACTCAGCTTTCTTGTGGTGCCGATCATCCTCCACCGTCGTACACGACAGGATTTGCCAGGCAACTCAAACACGCACCTCCCATCGTGGATCACACGCAGTCAAGTCACACTCGCTGGCCTTCCCGAGCGGGCAACCCAGTTCGCGCCCCACGTTCGCGAAGGCCTCCGTTTCGGACTCCGAACCGACTTGTTCGCACTCACGACCGACGGAGGGATCCACGCCACTATCAAGGCGAACATGAAACCACCCAAAGACACTGAACTGCGCACTATCCTCACCGCCGCAGCGACACTCGGGGCTATATTCGCGAAAGCCGGAACCCCTATCAATGTGTACGCCCAATTTGGAGTCACCCCCTAAATGCAGCTCGTCGGCATAACGATCTATAGCGGCGACGGCCGCACACGCGACGTTCCATTCCGCCTCAACCAGCTCAACATAGTCACCGGTGACTCCAAGACAGGGAAAAGCTCCCTGCTAAACATCGTTGACTACTGCCTCGGCCGGAAAGAACCATCAATTCCCACCACCGCGTGGTTCCAAGCGATCGCTTGGTACGCCGCAGTCTTCCAATTCAAAGACGGGAGTCGCGCGCTCGTCGCCCGCGAAGCGCCGACCGCGAACTTGACCAGCCAGCGGGCGATGCTCGAACTCGGGGGGAAGGACCTCACCGCGCCGCCATTCGAACTGCTCAGGCTGAATACCGACACGGACGCGCTCCGCGCCCAAATCGGCGCACGCATCGGACTCGCCGACATCCAACTCGAAAGTGAAGCGTCGCTCCGCGGGCCGATCAGCGTCGGCCTCGGCAGTGCCATCCCATACACGCTCCAAGAACAACACGAAATCGACAGCAAAGTCACCCTCTTCCACCGACAGGAAGAACTCGCCCAGAACCTCAAAGACACAATCCCGTTCTTCCTCGGCGCAGTAGATGGCAAGCAAGCGGCCAAACGTGCGCAACTTCGAGAGGCCCGCCAAGCCCTCCGCCGCATCGAAAACGCCCTCGCACTCGCGACGCAAGAAACCCAAGAACAAGAGATCCAACTTCGGGAACTCCTCTCCGAAGCGCGCGCAGTGGGGCTCGTCAACACCGCATCCGACAACCGCGAGACATCAACGCTCGACATCCTCAACGCGCTCCGACTCGAACGTCGAGCCGCCATTATGCCCCGCGGCGCCGATACGCGTGCGCAAGACGAAAGGCGCGCAGCCGAGTCGCAACGTATCGAGCTATCGCAACGGCTGAATCGTCTGATGGCCACCCGTGACGTTCTCCTGGACGCTCGCGACGGGGAAGGCGGATACGACGACTCCTTGAAAATCCAGGCGAGCCGACTTCGCGTACTCGGACTTATCCCTGACCACGATGGCGATGCGGAATTCTGCCCGCTCTGTGAGCAGCAGATGGAGCACCCCGATCCGACAGTCGCACAGTTGAACCAGCGCTTGACCGACATTCGTACGGAACTCGCCACTGTATCAGCCGTTCGACCCAAGCAGCAGCAGGCACTGCGAGAAGTCGACGCCGCTATTAGAGAGGTGCGTGAAGGCCTGAATGTGGTTCAATCCGCGATCTTCTCAAGTGGATCAACTGATGTCGGCTCCGACCCTAGCTCGATCGGCGAAGCTCAGTCATTTGTCCGGGGGCGAATCGATGCGACACTCGACAAGCTGCCAGACCGTGACGACTCGACGATTCGAAGGCTCGAATCCGAAAGAGAGACCGCCCGCGCACTCGTCAATGCGCTTATGTCCGAGCTTGACGGAGGTGATGCGCGCGAGCAACTCACTTCACGACTAAACGCACTAGGCATCTATCTCGGTGACTACAGTCGACGGCTCCACCTTGAACAGTCCGACCGTCCCATCAGACTCGATGTGAACAAGCTCACGGTCGTGGTCGACTCAGAGACGGGTCCGCTGCCGTTACGCAACATCGGAAGCGGCGAAAATTGGGTCGGATACCACTTGTCGGCCCACCTGGCTCTTCACCACTTCTTCCTCAAGCAGAATCGTCCGGTGCCTCGGTTCCTGATGTTGGATCAGCCCAGCAAGGCGCATTTCCAATCAGATCGACCGGCCGGCGCAGATGACAACTACTTCGACCCAGATCGCGAAGCAGTGCGCAACATGTTCAAGCTATTCGCTGACTACCCAGACGAGCTGCAAGGTGGCGTTCAACTGATAGTCGTCGACCACGCGAACTATACGGACGCGAAATGGTTCACAAACGCTGTGGTTCACAATTGGAGGGAGGGTACCAAACTCATCCCCGCCGACTGGTTAACCCCTGAGCAGGCCGCAGCAGCAGACAGAGAAGAACGGCGCCTCCGACAAAGCTTGATGGATCAAGCGCAAACCTTGCACTAGCCTCTGTGACTCTAGGTCACGCATATCTCGACTTACGGCCCGAGTCAGAAGAGCAGGGTTATCCCCTGCGAGACTGAACGTTTGGTGCGCGAGCCGTTCGACCGGAACGAGTTCGGCCATAGGGCAAGGTGCTCGTCTACGAAATCCACGCGTGAAGTGGCATTGCTTCAGTACGCAGAAATCGACAATCCTCTGGTCTCAACTGACTAAGAATCGGGGCTCGTGACGTCTCAGGTGAGAAAAATGTCAGGTCGACTGAGTCAGATGTCATCGAAGGTGCGAGCTGTCAATGTCGGTGGTCGGGCCTACTCTGGAAATAGTCCAAAAAAAGTTCAAAACACTACATGTAGTGGAATGACAATCGTGTCATTCACGTTATATAGTGGGCAGACACCGCAACCAGCGGCTCACACAGACTTCAAGGGGAGGCCATCATGGAATACGAAAGCGACTCAGTTGGCGGCTACGCAGTTCCCGTCGACCCCATGGATCTTCTGCAGTGCGACAGCTGCCAGTAGGCACATAGCGAACACTCTGCAGTACACGAACTGCACGGACCCCGGCAGGCCAGATGGCCTCGCCGGGGTTCGTCGTTTCTGCGCCGCCACAGCCCGCTCGCCGCACTCGTTCCGTCCCAGCGCACTACGTATGACACGTGCGGTGGGAAGCAACGAGTGCGGCGAGACCCAGCAGAGCACGCCGCAAGCGCATCCGTAGAATGGACCGGTGCCAGTGAACCCAGAACTGCAGGGGCGTGTCTTCCCCCCGACCAGTCCGTACCTCGTCGGGCGCGAGAAGATCCGCGAGTTCTCGCGCGCCGTGTTCGCCACCAGCCCGCTCAACGTCGACGTCGACGCCGCCCGGGCAGCGGGCCACGCCGACCTCGTCGCACCCCCGACCTTCCCGGTCGTCGTGCAGGAACTGACTCTCGCCCAGCTCCTCGCTGAACCGGACGCCGGCATCGACTTCAGCCGCGTCGTCCACGGCGACCAGCGCTTCAGCTACACCCGCCCCGTCGTCGCCGGCGATGAGCTCACCGCCACCCTCACGGTCTCGAGCGTGAAATCGCTCGGCGCGCATTCGATGGTGACCGCCGAGTCCGTCATCACGGATGCGCGGGGAGCACACGTCGTCACGGCGGTCTCGACGCTTGTGGTCAGGGGGGACGAGTAATGGCCCCCCAGTTCGACGACCTGACCGCAGGCGACGTGGTCGCCGAGCGCGACGTGACCTTCTCCCGGGATTCCCTCGTGCGTTACGCCGGCGCGTCCGGCGACTTCAACCCCATCCACTACCGCGACGACATCGCCACCTCCGTCGGGCTCCCCGGCGTCATCGCACACGGGATGCTCACCATGGGCGCCGCCGTGCAGCCGGTCGTCGACTGGGCGGGCGACCCGTCGCGTGTCGTCGACTACCAGGTGCGTTTCACCCGGCCCGTCGTCGTCGACCCTGCCGACGGCGCGACGGTCTCGGTCGTCGCGAAGGTCGGTCAGCTCGATGCCGAAGCGCAGGTCGCGCGCATCGACCTCACCGTCACGTTCAACGGCGAGACGGTGCTCGGCAAGGCGCAGGTGCGGGTCTCGCTCGCCTGACATGACCGACCCGTCCACGGCATCCGCCGCTCCTGCACTGGCCACTCTCACGACAATGAGGGTCGGAGGTGTTCCCGACCGTCTGCTGGAGCCCGCCACCCGCGACGAGCTCGTCGCCACCGCGCTGCAGGTGTGGGGCGAGGGCGGCGACTGGCTGCTGCTCGGCGGCGGTTCGAACACGATCGCGAGCGACGACGGCTTCCCGGGGACGGTCATCCACGTCGTCACTCGGGGAATCGAGCGGCTGGATGCGCCGCCCGGCCGGGTGCGCATCCGCGTCGAGGCGGGCGAGCCGTGGGACGAGGTGGTCGCCCACGCGGTGCGGAACGGATGGTCGGGAGTCGAGGCCCTCTCGGGCATCCCCGGTTCGACCGGCGCGGCTCCCTTCCAGAACATCGGAGCCTACGGGCAGGAGCTCGCCTCGAGCCTGGTGGCGATCGACTTCCTCGACTACGCGACGGGGGATGCGCGCCGGATGACGAAGGCCGAGCTGGCTCTCGGTTACCGCACGTCGGTGCTGAAGCGCGGTCTCGCCGGAGTGGTGCTCGCGGTCGAGCTCGAGCTGGCCGACGCCAACGAGCCGATGGGCGCGCCGCTCAGCCAGCCGGTCGCCTACGCCCAGCTCGCCGATGCCCTGGGGGTTCCGCTCGGTTCACGCGTGTCGGTTGCTGAGCTGCGACGCGCAGTCATCACGCTGCGCGCATCCAAGGGGATGGTGCTCGACCCCGACGACGTCGATTCGGTGAGCGCGGGGTCGTTCTTCACGAACCCGATCGTGTCCGAGAATTTCGCGAGGTCGTTGCCGGCGGCCGCTCCGCGCTGGCCGGTCGAACCCGCTGAGCCCGATGTCGTGCGGGCACTCGGCCCAGGCGGCGTGCATCCGGATGACGTGCCTCGGCTGGCCGAGGGGCCTTACGAGGTGAAGCTGAGCGCGGCGTGGCTGATCGAGCAGGCGGGCATCCGGCGCGGGTTCGCGCTTCCCGGCTCGCAGGCGGCGATCTCGACCAAGCACACGCTCGCATTGACGAATCGTGGCGGCGCCGGCGCCGACGAGATCGTCCAGCTGGCCTCGTACGTGCAGGGGCGCGTGCAGTCGGAGTTCGGCGTGATCCTGCATCCTGAGCCTGTGCTGGTCGGTCTCTCCCTCTGAGGCTTTCCCTCTTCCACCACACCGTGTCCGAGGCTTGTGGTTTCCTTGGGTTGCGCCCGGCGCAACACCCACAACGTCCGACCCGACCAAGGAGCCACGGTGATTCACGCCAGAGGACTCGCACGAACGTTCGACACCAAACGGGGGCGCGAGCGCGTCGCCGTCCAGGCGGTAGCCGGCGTCGACATCGACGTCGAAGAGGGGGAGATCGTCGGCTTCCTCGGCCCCAACGGAGCAGGCAAGACCACCACGCTCCGCATGCTGACCACTCTGCTCAAACCGACGAGCGGCACCGCGACCGTCGCGGGGTACGACCTCGCCACAGAGGCGATCCAGGTCCGCAAGAGCATCGGCTACGTCTCGCAGAGCGGCTCGACCGCCGGTGAGGCGCGCGCCGGCGAAGAGATCGTCGACCACGGCCTGCTCTACGGCATCAGCGCGTCGCAGGCCGAGAAACGCGGGAAGGAGCTCTTCGACCAGCTCGACCTGGAGGGGATGTGGAAGCGGCAGCCGAAGACGATGTCCGGCGGCCAGCGCCGGCGTCTCGACATCGCGATGGGTCTCGTGCACGACCCGAGGCTCGTCTTCCTCGACGAACCGACGACAGGGCTCGACCCCCAGGCGCGGGCGAACCTGTGGGTGCACATCTCCGACCTGCGCACGAAACGCGGAAGCACGCTGTTCCTCACGACCCACTACCTCGACGAGGCCGACGCGCTCTGCGATCGCATCCTCGTCATCGACCACGGTTCCATCGTTGCCGCCGACACACCGGATGCGCTCAAGCGCCAGGTCGCAGGAGACCTGATCGAGCTGGTCGTGCACGACGAATCGCACGTGTCGACGGCAGCGGCCCAGCTCGCGCGAATCACCAGCGATGCGGCGACGGATGTGAACGGCCTGGTCGTGAGCGTCAGGGTGCCGAGCGCGGGCGGCGAGCTGCCCTCGCTGTTGCGATCGCTCGACGCCGCAGGGGTCGGCCTCGCGTCGATCGAGGTGCGCCGGCCGACGCTCGACGACGTCTTCCTGACCATGACCGGCCGCTCGCTTCGCGAAGACGCCTGAGCGCCCGGCCCCGCGCATCCACCGACCAGGAATTTCGACCATGACCTTCGCACGCCAGACCTGGATCATCTTCCGCCGCCAGATGCGGCTCGCCCTCCGCAACCCCGCCTGGGTGATCATCGGGCTCGCCCAACCCGTTCTCTACCTCGCCCTCTTCGGACCTCTGCTCGTGCCCCTCGCCCAGCAGATCGGAAACGTCAACGCCTACACGTTCTTCGTCCCCGGCCTCCTCGTGCAGCTCGGACTCTTCGGAGCGCTCTTCGCCGGCTTCGGGCTCATCTCCGAATGGCGTGAGGGCGTCGTCGAGGCCGAACGCGTGACGCCGGCGAGCCGCACGGCGCTGCTGCTCGGGCGGGTGGCCCGCGACATCGTGCTGCTCACGGTGCAGGGCATCCTGCTGATCTCGCTCTCGTTCCTGTTCGGGCTCACCGGGTCGATCCCCGGAATGGTCTTCGGGCTCTTCCTCACGATGCTGCTCGGCGGCGCCTGCTCGGCCTCGTCGAACGCTCTCGCGCTGTCGACGAAGAGCGAGGATGTGCTGGCGCCCGTGCTCAACAGCATCGCGCTGCCCGTGCTGCTCCTGTCGGGCATCCTCCTCCCGATCAGCCTGGAGACCGGCGCTCCGCAGTGGCTGGTGACGCTCAGCGATTTCATGCCGATCAAGTACATCGTCAACGGCATCCGCGACGCGTTCAAGGGCGACATCGCCACGCTGACGACCCTGTGGGGCCTGCTGTGGACGCTGGTGCTGTTCGCGGCCGGGCTGTGGATCGGCACCCGCACGTTCCGCAAGGACAACGCCTGACGTGTGGGCCGACCCCGGCGGCGCTACGTGTCCTTGCGGATCCAGCGGAACGTCAGACGGCACGCGATGATGCCGACGACCAGCCAGATCAGCAGCACGATGGCGGTCAGCCCGTGCTGCCAGCTCCCGCTCGGCTCGAGACTCTCGAAATAGTCGGGAAGGAACACGCTCCGCATCCCCTGGGCGATCCATTTCAGCGGGAAGATGCTGGCGATGTTCTGCAGCCACGTCGGCAGCAGGTTGAACGGCAGGTAGACCCCGGAGATGAACTGCAGGATCAGCACGATCGGAATGATCACCGCCGTCGCGCTGCCTCCCGACCGTGGCACCGACGACAGCGCGATCCCCAGCACCGCGGAGGTCGTGATCCCGAGCAGGTACACCCACACGAACGTGACCCACTTCGCCGGATCGGTCGGCAGCGCGACGTTGAAGGCGAACCGTGCGACCACCAGCAGCAACGCGATCTGCAGCACACTCGTCGCCAGGACCTGACCCATCTTGCCCATGAAGTAGGAGACCACGGGCAGAGGCGAGCCGCCGAGTCGCTTCAACGTGCCGTCGCCCTTCTCGCCCGCAATGTCCACGGCGAGGTTCTGCACCCCGCTCAGCAGGATTCCGGCCGCGATCATCGCCGGGAGGTAGTACGCGGCCTGGGGGACACCGCCCGTTCCGTCGGGTTTGACGCCGACGTTGCCGAGCCCCTGGAACGCCACCGAGAAGATCCCGAGCATGACGACCGGGAACAGGAAGGTGAAGAAGATGGTGTCTCCCTGGCGGAAGTACACGCGGGTCTCGTAGCCGACGCGCCGGGCGCCGAGCGTCAGCGTCCTCACGCCGCGACCTCGGCATCCGCATCCGCGTCCTTGACGAGCTCGAGGTAGATGTCCTCCAGGCTCGGCCGGATCACTTCGAGATCGAGGGGCTCCCCGTCACGCGCAAGGAGAGCCGCCACCGTTGCCGCCGGATGCTCGGTCCGCTCTTCGTGCTGCTGACCGATGGCGTCGCGCCAGCGCACGATCGGTATGCGTGCATCCGCACCCCCGATCTCGTGCACCGCGCCGATGTCGACGAGCCGGCCATTCGCGATGACGGCGACCCGATCGCTCAGTTGCGCCGCCTCGTCGAGGTAGTGGGTGGTGAGCAGGATGGTCGTGCCTTCGCGTTTCAGGCCCCGGATGAGCTCCCAGAACTCGCGCCTGGCCTCGGGGTCGAACCCGGTCGTCGGTTCATCGAGGAACAGCATCTCGGGTCGGCCGACGAACCCGAGAGCCACGTCGACCCGGCGTCGCAACCCGCCTGAGAGGTTCTTGATCCGGGTTTTCGCGTTGTCGGTCAGCCCGACGGCCGCGATGACCTCGTCGACGTCGCGCGGATGCGGATAGAAGCCGGCGAAATGCGCCAGCTGTTCATGCACGGTCACGTTGCCCGGCTCGCCGCTCGACTGGAGCACGATACCCAGGCGGGCCTTCCACGATACGCCGCCTCGATGGGGGTCCATCCCGAGCACCTGGGCGCTTCCGGCGGTTCGGTCGCGGTAGCCCTCGAGGATCTCGATCGTCGTGCTCTTGCCTGCGCCGTTCGGTCCGAGGAGGGAGAACGTCTCGCCTTTCGCGATGTCGAAACTGACGCCGTGGAGTGCGGTGAACGATCCGTAGTCCTTGCGCAGGTCGCGCACCGAGACCGCGGCAGCCGGGTCGGGTGCGGGACTCTCGTCAGCGGTCATGGCTCAATGATGCACGTGCGGTGCCCCGGCCGCCTAGAGCCGCCGTCGATCGCCGGCACAGGTGTGCCCGCCAGGTCGGGGCATCTCAGCCCGCTCGAGGTGGCGGGCATGCACCCTGCTGGCGGGCACACGCGCCCGGAGGGACCGGGCGGGTCAGACAGCGCTGCGGCGCTGGGCGCGCCGGATGAGCGCGAGCACCGCCAGGACGAGGATGAACACACCGACGACGAGTACGGAGAGAATCCAGAAGGCGCCCGGCGTCAGGGTGGCCGCCCAGTCCGATACGGCCTGTCGGCGCTCGGGAGAGCCCACGATCGCGAGTGTGGTCGCCGCGATCCCGGCGATGATCAGCCCCCAGACGATCGCGGCCCAGCGGGTGCGGGGGCGACCGTGGCTCACTGAGGGAGCGTCGGTCGTCATGGCGACCATCCACGGCGCGCTCGGCGCAGGGTCGGCCTGCAGGGTGGGTGCGGTCGCATCCGGTTGCGGTGCCGCATCCGCCAGTGGTTCCAGCGGAACGGTCTTGTCGTCGCTGTCGCTCATCCCTGTACTCCTGTCGCTTCCTGGTTGCGTCGCAGCTGAACTTCGCCGCCGGTCTGCTCAATCCGCACGATGACGTCGGGGGTGGCCTTCGGGCCGTCGACGAAGTCGTAGCTGCAGGCTCCGCTCGGCGTCCGCACGCACGCGGGGGCGGTCACAATACCCTGTCCCTCGACGAACGAGTAGACGCTCGCGCCGCGCAGGAGCAGCTCCATCCGAACCGTCGTCTGCTTGTCGGTGAGGACGTAGGTGGTCCCCGGCCCCTTCTCGAGGTCGACCACCGGTGTGCCCGGAGCGCCCCCGGCGCTTGCCGAATCGACGACGAGCGTCGTTTCGCCGAACGGCTGGGCGTACGACGCGGATGCGCTGGGCACCAGCCACGCGCCGACCGGCTGCAGCACCAGCTGGCGGTCGCGCGGGAGGAACGCCGTCGTCACGGTCGCCACCAGCAGAAGGATCGACAGGAAGCCGAGGAATCCGCTGCGCCTCCGCAGGGCGCCGGCGAGCACGCCGGCAAGGGCGAACACGATCGTCGCGACGGCGAGCGAGGCAGTCACCTCGTAGCCGTCGAACTCCGGCCCGCGGCTCACGACGATCGCCGTGATAGCCGATGCGATGAGGGCCAGTCCGATCGTGGCGAAGACGTAGGCCGCGCTGGTGCGGGGGTTGGCCAGCCGGTACTCCCGGCGCCGGGCCTCCGCCTCGGCCCGGTACGCATCGGAGCGGGCCCGGTTCTCGGCCGCGCGCTGTGCCCGGATAGCCCGCATATCCGCGTCGTGCCGCGCCTGCCAGGCGTTGTGCTGAACCTGCCAGGAGGCGTGACGAGCTTTCCACGCGGCGTAGTCGTCGGCAGGAGCATCGGTCGGGGGAGCGGGCGGTTCAGTCGGCTCGGTGGTCGTGTCGACCGGAGGAAGGGGAACGGTCGGAGCCGTGGTCGCGCCCGTGGCGGTGTCGGATGCTGTCGCCGCGGACGACGCGACGGTCGTCGCCGTCGCCGTTGCGGCGGTCGCGGCCGGCGATCCGTACCCTGGGCCGGCGGAACCCGCGGAAGCCGTTCGCGGGTTCTGTGTCGAACCGCCGGCCCAGGGAGGCATTTGGGCGCCGCGCGCGGCCCAGATGACGAACGCGACGATGAGTCCGATGACGAGCAGTGTCCACAGGGACCGGAGGATCGCCTCCGGCCAGGTGGGCGCGCCCCAGAATTGGGCCCCCGCCCACCACACGCCCTGCGTGAAGGGGAGGAGCGAGAGGAGCGCGAGCACGCCGATCCCGACCATCGCCGTGTCGAATTCGCCGTGGACGAGCTTCTCCGCGTGGATGGTGCCGTTGCGATCAGGCAGGAGCGCCCAGGCGACCGCATAGAAGAGGAGGACCGGCGCGCCGAGCACGGCGGCGACGACGGCGATGCCGCGCACGATCAGCGGGTCGATGCCGATGCGTTCCGCGATGCCTGCGCACACACCCCCGATCCACCCGTCGGTGCGGGTGATGCCGAGGCTGCGCATCCACCCGAAGAAGCGGTTCGAGCCCGTCGCGCTGCTCGCGCCCGGTGTCGCCGGCGAACCCGGCGGAGTCTGCTGCTGTGACATGTCTCGATGCTCCCGCCGGAGCGAGGGCGGGCGCTATGGGGTATCACCCTGAGCCGACCCTGAATCATGCGACTGCGCGTGCCGGGAGCGCAGAAACCTGCTTGGATTCTGACGTGACCCCGACATCCGCTCCAACCGCATCCACGCGTGGTGCGCGCCCGCTGGCGCGTCCCCGCGACTGCGTGCTCGGCGGTGTCTCGGTGGCGCTCGCCGACCACCTCGGCTGGCCGGTGGCGGTCATCCGGTGGAGTTTCGTCGGGCTCGCCTTCGTCGGCGGCGCAGGTGTCCTGCTGTACCTCTGGCTGTGGGCACTGACCCCGCTTCGCGAACCGGACCCGACCGCGCCCGACGGCGGCGCGGTCCACCGTCGCGTTCCCGTCGCGTGGCTGCTGGTGGCGCTCGCCGCCGTGACCGGGATCGTGGGGGTGGCTTCGGCCGCTCTGACCGGGTCCGATCAGGGGCTCGTGCTGTCGGTCGCAGTGATGGTCGCGCTCGCAGTGGGCGGCGTGGCCTGGGACCAGTTCGCGGACAGCAGCGACGTGATGCCGCGGCCGGCGTCCTCGACCGCGTTGCGGATCACGGCCGGGGCTTTCCTGCTCGCGATGGGCGCCGTCCTGACCGCCGGCGCCGGACGTGCCGACTCCGGCTGGGTGTGGCTGCTGGTGATCGTGACGGTGTTCGCCGGCGCTGCCGTCCTGCTCGGGCCCTGGGCGCTGAAGCTCTGGCGGGAACTGATCGCCGAACGGACGGCGCGCGTGCGTGAGGAGCAGCGTGCGGAGATCGCCGCCCACCTGCACGACTCGGTGCTGCAGACGCTCGCGCTCATCCAGAACCGCGCCGGCGCGTCCAGCGAGGTGGCCCGCATCGCTCGGGCGCAGGAACGCGAGCTGCGCGACTGGCTGTACGCGGGAGCGGAGACCCCCGACCGGGACCTGGCCACAGAGCTCCGGGACTTCGCCGCCGCGCTCGAGCTCGACCATCCGGTGCGCATCGAGGTCGTCGCCGTCGGCGAACCGGTCGACACCGTCACGTCGGAGCTCGCGGCGGCCGCCCGCGAGGCGATGCTCAACGCGTCGCGCCACGCCGGCGGTGACGTCTCGGTCTACCTCGAGAATTCGGAGACCTCCGTCGACGTGTTCATCCGAGATCGCGGGCCGGGATTCGACCTGACGGGTGTGCCGGACGACCGACTCGGGGTGCGTGAGTCCATCATCGGCCGCATGAGGCGCGCCGGCGGCCAGGCCACGGTGGTCACCGGAGCCGGCGGGTCGGGCACCGAAGTACACCTCCACCTCGACCACGGGAGCGAGCCATGAGCGAGAACGTGACACCGGAGCCGCCAGAGGCGGTCGAGCCTGAGCCGGCCGAGCTTGAGCCGGCCGAGCCTGAGCCGGCCGAGCAGGAGCCGGCCGAGCCTGAGCCGATCACGCAGGAGCCGGCCGAGCCTGAGCCGATCACGGTGGCGATCGTCGACGACCATTCGATCTTCCGTTCGGGGCTGCGAGCCGACCTCGATCGTCGCCTCGTCGTCGTGGCGGAGGCGGCGGATGTGGATGCTGCGGTCGCTGCGATCGTCGAGACGCGGCCGGCGGTCGTCCTGCTCGACGTGCACCTGCCCGGTGGGGCGGGTGGCGGTGGCGCCGAGGTGGTTCGGCGCACGATCGGCGATGTACCCGAGACGCGGTTCCTCGCGCTGAGCGTGTCGGACGCCGCCGAGGATGTGGTGGGGGTGATCCGCGCCGGCGCGCGCGGCTACCTGACGAAGGGAAGCTCGGGGGACGA
Organism: Leifsonia tongyongensis; assembly: GCF_010686705.1. GTDB lineage: Bacteria > Actinomycetota > Actinomycetes > Actinomycetales > Microbacteriaceae > Diaminobutyricibacter > Diaminobutyricibacter tongyongensis. Next base: position 241,997 of record NZ_JAAGWY010000005.1, read on the forward strand.
CGTCAGCCGAGCTGTCGTCGCCGTCGCGAGTGGCGACGCCGTCTTCTCGCCCCGGCTGGCCGGCTTCGTCCTGGATGCGTTCGGTGCTGCGGCAGGGGAACAGGCGGAGGCGGGGGATGAGCTCGACCGCCTCTCCGCGCGCGAACGCGAAGTGATGCGGCTGATCGCACGCGGCTACGCCTACAAGGAGGTCGCGGCGGAGCTCTTCATCTCGGTCAAGACCGTCGAGACGCATGTGTCGGCCGTGCTGCGCAAGCTGCAGCTCTCTTCCCGCCACGAGCTGACCGCCTGGGCTCTCGAGCGCAAGCTCCTCTGACGCGCCCGGCGGCCGCCTACTGCCTTTCGCTCCCGCCGAGTCGTCGGTAACTCCTCTCATTTCCGCCCGGTTCGGGGACTTACCGCCGACTGGATGCTCGTTAGGGTGCGCGCGCCGAGGATCGACCGGATGCGCGACACGAGGTCTTCTGGAAGACGGAGGTCGTCCGGCCCGATCTGCACGACGGTCCATCCCTCGGCCTGGAGTCGCATCGTTCGCGTGAGATCGCGACGGTATTGGTCGCGCTCCCGGTGATGATCGCCTTGATACTCGAGAAGGACACGCTCCTCGGCGAAAGCCAGGTCGGCGCGGAAACGGTGCCCAGACAAGGTGGTGATCTCATGGTTGACGGAAAGCCGAGACAGGCCCGCTTTGAGGAGCATGAGCCGTAACACGGATTCCTGCGGCGATTCCGACCGATCGTGGAGCAAAGGCAGGGCCTCCCTCAGTCGCGTACGTCCCCGTGAGCCAGGGTACGCGTCCAGAGCTCCGGCAAGTCCGGCGACAGTGGTCGACCCGTGCGCCTGGTGAACGAGGTGATCTCCCGCCGCAACGAGGGATGCCACGTCGAGCAGAGCACCGAGTTCACACCACGTGCGCGAAGGCGTGCTGAGCGGCAGGTCGGCGAGCGTAGTCAACTCGTGCTCGGCGATGCGTACGGAATGAGCGACGACTCCTTTCACGCGAGGCGCTCTCGCCGGATGCGGCACCGATACATGGATGCGCTCATCGGTCGCAAACCGCAGAGGAAGCGGTATCCCGTGCAGTAGCGCCGCAGTCGTGCAGCTGAAGAAGCCGCCCACCGGCATCCGCTGACCGTAGGCCGCGCACCTCGCCTGCAGGGAGTCCGGGGCAGAGGCGTGCACGCGGACGCCCCGGAACGGGCGCCGGAGGTCGCGGCCTTGGAGTCGCCGCACCGTGAGCCCTTCCTGGAGCGCAGTGCGGAGCGCGAAGGGCGCGTCTTCGTAGCGGTCGGGAAGTGGTGTCGGCCTGCGCATCCACCCAGCGTGCCGTGCTTGCGCGCCCCCAAAACGTTATCCACAGCCCCCTTCCCTCGCGCGGCAGTCGAGTCGTCGGGAAGTGACCGAAAGATCGCTTGTCGAGGGGAGTTGGTGACGACTCGAGAGCTAGGCGACGAACAGGCGCTGCAGGCGGCGGACGCCCTCGAGGAGCTCGTCGTCGCCGAGGGCGTACGAGAGGCGCAGGTAGCCGGACGGCCCGAACGCCTCGCCGGGCACCGTCGCGACCTCGGCCTGCTCGAGGATGAGGTCGGCCAGCTCGAGCGATGTCGTCGGCGTCACGCCGCCCCAGGTGCGCCCGAGGAGGCCGGTGATGTCCGGGTAGACGTAGAACGCCCCGAGCGGTGTCGGTGTGAGGACGCCGGGGATCGCGTTCAGTTCGGCGACGATCGTCTTGCGCCTGCGGTCGAAGGCCTGCCGCATCTGCTCCTCGGCCTCCTGCGGCCCGGTGAGCGCCTCCAGGGCAGCTCGCTGCGAGATGTTCGACACGTTCGACGAGAGGTGCGACTGCAGGTTGCCGGCGGCCGCGATGACGTCGGCCGGACCCACCATCCACCCGACCCGCCACCCGGTCATCGCGTACGTCTTGGCCACGCCGTTCACGAGGATCGTGCGGTCGGCCAGCGCAGGGACGGCCTCGACGATCGACACGGCCTTCACGCCGTCGTAGGTGAGGTTCTGATAGATCTCGTCACTGATCACCCACAGCCCGTGCGCATCCGCCCATTCGCCGATGGCTCTGGTCTGCTCGGGGGAGTGGACGGACCCGGTCGGGTTGGACGGCGAGACGAAGAGCAGCACCTTCGTGCGGTCGGTGCGTGCGGCCTCGAGCTGGTCGACGGTGACGAGGTAGTCCTGGTCTGCACCGGCGAAGACGTCGACCTGCGTGCCTCCGGCCAGCTTGATCGCCTCGGGGTACGTGGTCCAGTACGGCGTCGGCACGAGCACTTCGTCGCCGGGGTCCAGGAGTGTGGCGAAGGCCTGATAGACGGCCTGCTTGCCTCCGTTGGTGACCACGACCTGGGATGACGCGACCTCGAGTCCCGAATCACGCAGCGTCTTCGCTGCGATGGCCTCACGCAGCTCCGGCAGCCCCGCCGCAGGCGTGTAGCGGTAGTTGCGGGGGTCGCGGACGGCCGCGAGCGCAGCCTCGACGATGTTGTCCGGCGTGACGAAGTCGGGCTCGCCCGCGGCGTAGCTGATGACGGGCCGGCCCTGAGCTTTGAGCGCTTTCGCCTTGGCGTCGACCTTGAGGGTGGCGGACTCCGCGATGGAGCCGATCCGTGTCGAGATTCGCGATGATCCGGTCACCGCTCCAGCATAGGCTGGACGGTGGATGCCCGGCCGCGGCCCCCGACTTTGCAGTGCTGCATCCCGTCGCCTACACTTGTTCGAGGTAGTTGAAATCTGCCATGCTTTTTTGCGCCCTTTTTTTGGCAGAGCAACCCGTTGCTCCGTAAGAAACTTCGGAGCTTCTTCGAGTAGCCTGAAGCCTGAGACGAGTGCGAGAGTGTGTCGCGTTTCATCCCTAGGGCGGTGGCTCAATTGGTAGAGCAGCGGTCTCCAAAACCGCAGGTTGCAGGTTCGAGTCCTGTCCGCCCTGCAAGTCGGCATTCACGTGTCGGCCCACGAAAGGTGAACTAGGTGGCCCGAAAAGTTATCGACGAGCCGAGCGAGGAAATCGTCGCGAACGCGAAAAAGGACCGTGCTGAGAAGCGTGGACCCTTCGCGAAGTTCGCCCTGTTCATCCGCCAGGTGATGCTGGAGCTGAGGAAGGTCGTCACGCCGACGCGCCGGGAACTGTTCAGCTACACCGGCGTCGTGCTGGTTTTCGTGGTCATCATGATGGCCCTGGTGTCGCTGCTCGACTGGATCTTCGGGCTCGGTGTCGTGTGGGTGTTCGGTAACCCGAAGTAGCCCGCTACAACAAGAGAAATGGAATGAATTCAGTGTCTGAGACAAATCGCGACGACGTGGACTGGGCGACCGCAGCCGAGCAGTCCTCCGAAGACGATGAGGCGCAGACCGGTAACGTTCTGGCCTCTCAGGAGGACTCGGTCGACCCGGCCGAGCACGAGGCCCTTCACATCGTGGCAGAGGACGGAACCGAGATCGACCTCGACGCCGTGCTCGACGCCATGGCGGAGGCGGTCGACCCCGAGGCCGACCGCGTTGTGGACGAAGCTCTCGAAGTCGACTCTGCCGAAGAGGCCGAGGCCGCGGTCGAGGCCGTCGAAGACGAAGAGGCCAGCCCGGTCGACCCGTACGAAGAATTCCGCGCCGAGCTTCGCAGCAAGCCGGGCAAGTGGTACGTCATCCACTCCTACGCCGGCTTCGAGCGCCGCGTGAAGTCCAACATCGAGAACCGCATGATCTCGATGTCGATGGAGGACTTCATCTTCCAGGTCGAGGTTCCGATGGAAGACGTGGTCGAGATCAAGAACGGCCAGCGCAAGATGGTCAACCGCGTGCGCATCCCCGGCTATGTGCTGGTGCGCATGGACCTGAACGAAGACAGCTGGTCGGTCATCCGTCACACTCCGGGCGTCACGGGCTTCGTCGGCAACTCGCACAACCCCACGCCGCTGCGCTTCGAAGAGGCGTTCTCCATGCTCAAGAGCCTCGTCCAGATCCAGGAGGCCCCGGCCGCCAAGGGTGGCGGCACGAAGGGTGGCAAGGCTGCGGCTCGCGTCATCCCCGCAGAGATCGACTTCGAGATCGGCGAGACGATCACCATCAAGGAAGGGTCGTTCGCCGGCCTTCCCGGTTCGATCAGCGAGATCAAGCCCGAGAGCGGCAAACTCACGGTCCTCGTCTCGCTCTTCGAGCGCGAGACCCCCGTCGAGCTCAGCTTCGACCAGGTCACCAAGCTCTGACACGATTTTCAGTTCACCGGGTCTCGGAAAGGCCGAGAGACCGGGAGAGCGGACCGGGTTCGCCCGTGAAGCTCGAATACCCACAAAGAAGGAAGAAACATGGCACCGAAGAAGAAGGTAACTGGTCTGATCAAACTTCAGATCAACGCCGGCGCCGCCAACCCTGCACCGCCTATCGGCCCGGCGCTCGGTCAGCACGGCGTGAACATCATGGAGTTCTGCAAGGCGTACAACGCGGCCACCGAGTCGCAGCGCGGCAACGTCATCCCGGTTGAGATCACCGTGTACGAGGACCGCTCGTTCACGTTCATCCTGAAGACGCCGCCGGCCGCCGAGCTCATCAAGAAGGCTGCAGGCGTCGCCAAGGGGTCCGGCACTCCGCACACCGTCAAGGTCGCGAAGCTCAGCCAGGAGCAGGTCCGTTCGATCGCCGAGCAGAAGATGGTCGACCTGAACGCGAACGACATCGACGCCGCGTCGAAGATCATCGCCGGCACCGCCCGCTCCATGGGCATCACGGTCGAGGGCTGAGCCTAACCGGCTCACCTCCCACCAAGGAAACACGTGGCAGAGCCAGCCAGGCTCATCCAGACCACAATCTCGAATCAGGAGAAACACATGGCACAGAAGTCCAAGGCTTACCGGGCCGCGGCCGAGAAGATCGAACCCGGAAAGTACTACACCCCCAGCGAAGCTGTCGAACTCGCACGCGAGACAGGCTCCGCCAAGTTCAACTCGACCGTCGAGGTCGCCCTCAAGCTCGGCGTCGACCCGCGCAAGGCGGACCAGATGGTCCGCGGTACCGTCATTCTTCCTCACGGTACCGGCAAGACCGCGCGCGTCATCGTGTTCGCGACCGGCCCCGCAGCCGAAGCCGCGATCGCTGCAGGCGCTGACGAGGTCGGCGGCGCCGAACTCATCGAGAAGGTCGCCGGCGGTTACACCTCGTTCGACGCTGCGGTCTCGACCCCGGAGCTCATGGGCCAGGTCGGCCGTCTCGGTAAGGTCCTCGGTCCCCGTGGCCTCATGCCGAACCCGAAGACCGGTACGGTCACGCCCGACGTCGCGAAGGCCGTCTCCGACATCAAGGGCGGAAAGATCGAGTTCCGCGTCGACAAGCACTCCAACGTGCACTTCGTCGTCGGCAAGGCCGGCTTCACCTCCGAGCAGCTGAACGACAACCTGCGCGCAGCGCTCGAAGAGGTCGTTCGACTGAAGCCGTCCGCTTCGAAGGGCCGGTACATCCAGAAGGGCGCCGTGTCGACCACGTTCGGCCCCGGCATCCCCCTCGACGTCAACGCGATCTAGTCGCAACCACGTCGCGAAGGCCCGCTCCTCTCGGGGGCGGGCCTTTCGCATGCCCGAAAGTGCCACTGGTAGTGCCGCTACCGGTAGTGGTACTATCACTGCATGGTCATCACGGAACTCGCAGAACTCTCCGGCACCCCGGCAGCCACGATCAAGTACTACGTGCGCGAAGGTCTCCTGCCGGCGGGGGAGCGCGTCGGGGGCAACCGGACGGAATACGACGACTCCCACGCACACCGCCTGAGGCTCATCCGGGCGATGCTCGAAGTCGGCAAGCTCTCGATCGGCTCGATCTCGAGCGTGCTCGCCGCGCTCGACGATCCGGATGCGCCGATCGTACACACCTTCGACATCGCCCAGCGTGCGTTGTCCCGCGACTCCGTGACGGGTGTCTCGCAGGGCTCCGCCCCGGCGCTCGAGCGCATCGATGGGGTGATCGATCGCGCCGGTTGGGGCGACTGCGGCGACAATCCCGGCCGCGAGATCGCCGCCCGGGTGGTCGATGCGTTCGACCGTGCCGGCTATCCGCTCCCGGACTCCTATCTCGACGCCTATGCGGCGGCGGCGCAACACGTGGCCGAGGCCGACCTGGGCGCCATCGCCGAGCTCGACGATCCGACCGATATGGCCGAACTCATGGTCGTCGGAACCGTGCTCGGCGACGCCCTCTCCTCGGGCCTGCGCCGTATCGCGCAGGCCTACGTCACAACTGAAAGGCGCATCTCATGAAAGCCGTCTTCGCGTGGCACCGTCCGTTGATGACGGTCGCGGCGCTCATGGTGGTCTGTGCCGCCGTCTGCCTCGTCGGGCTCGTATTCGACCACCGCGTCGTGACCGGCGTGGACACCTGGCTGAAACCGCTGAAGTTCTCGATCTCGATCTTCCTCTACAGCGTCACCTGGGCCTGGCTGATCGCTCACCTGCCGCGCTGGCGCCGGTTCGCCCACACCGTCGGAACGGTGATCGCCGTCGCCCTGATCGTCGAGCAGATCGCGATCGTCGGGGCGGCGGCGGCCGGGACGACGAGCCACTTCAACGTCAGCACCCCGTTCGCCACGACCGTCTGGACGATCATGGCCACCTCCATCACGACTCTCTACGTGTGTACGTTCCTGACGACCATCGCCGTGTTCTTTCTGAAGCTGCCGACGGCGTCGACCACCTTCGCCGTGCGCGTGGGCGCCGTCATCGCCCTCATCGGCATGGGGCTCGCATACCTGATGACGAGCCCGACGGCCCAGCAGTTGTCGAACTTCCAGGGGATCGCCGGCGCGCACACGGTGGGGCTTCCGGATGGCGGACCCGGCCTTCCGCTCCTCGGCTGGAGCACGGTCGGAGGCGACCTGCGCATCCCGCATTTCGTCGGGATGCACGCCTTGCAGCTGCTCCCGCTCTTCGCGATCCTCCTGGGCTGGCTCGGCCGGCGGTGGAGCCTGCTCGCCGACGACCGCGTGCGGCTGCGTCTCGTCGTCGTCGCGGCACTCGTCTACATCGCGGTGCTCGCGTTGGTCACGTTCCAGGCACTGGCCGGCCAGTCGATCGTGCATCCGGCCGGGGTGTTCCTCGTCGGCGGCTGGCTGATCGCGGCCCTCGCCGTCGCCCTCGGCGCCGGTGTGTTGCTCGCCCAGCCCCGTGCATCCGCCCCCGCCCCTGTCGCCCCCGTCCCCGCCCCCTTAACGAAGGCGAGTGTCGCCGCTACCGCCGAGAATCACCGCTGAAGCGGGTCATCTCGACGTGAGCGGCGACACTCGCCGTTCGGTGCGGCCGCTTAGCGGCGCGCGCGGAGCAGTTCGGCGACGTGGATGGCGTCGCCTTCGGGCGCGGTCGACTTGCGGTCGGGGCGTGCGGCGAACAGGTAGATCAGCCCGGTGCCGGCGACGATGCCGAGACCGATCAGCACGATCCAGTCGTTCAGGAACACACCGGTGTGACCCGGCCACGCGAGCAGGATCATCGCGAAGATCCCGTAGGCGAGGGCGATCACGTTGACCGTGAAACCGGCCTTGCCCAGATTGAACGGGCCGGCAGGCTTCCATCCCTTGACGCGCTGCCGCAGCGAGGCGAGCACGACCGACTGGAACGCCACGTAGATGCCGAGCACGGCGAACGAGGTGATCTGGGTGAGCAGCTCGGGGGGCCCGGCGTAGATGATCACGCAGATCAGGAGCGGGATGACGCAGGCGACGATCAGGGCGTTGGTCGGAACCTTGCTGCGCGGCGACACCTTCGCGAGCCACTTGTGCCCGGGGACCATCCCGTCACGTGCGAACGAGAACAGCAGGCGGCTGGCGGCCGCCTGGAGGCTCAGCACGCAGGACAGGAATGCGGTGAGCGCGACGATGAGGAAGATCTTCGCGCCGACATCGCCGAGTGCGGCCTGCAGAATCCCGGGGATCGGGTCGGCGTCCTTGCCGTTCACGATGGACTGCAGGTCGGGGGCGGCCATGACGTAGCCACCGAACGCGAACAGCGACGAGACGCCGCCGACGAGGATGGTCAGGATCATCGCGCGGGGGATGCGGCGGGCCGGGTTCTCGACCTCTTCCGCGACGTCACCGCACGCTTCGAAGCCGTAGAACAGGAAGAGCCCGGCGAGCGCTGAACCGAGGAATGCCGTGATGTACGGACCGTTGCCCTGGACGCCCATCGTGTCGAAGAACACGCTGAACGACTGGTGGCGCTGGAAGATGAGCAGGTACAGGCCCACCCCGATGACGCCGATCAGCTCGGCGGCGAGCCCGATCCGGGCGACGCGACCCAGGGTGCGGGTTCCCGAGAAGTTGAAGCCGAGGGCGACGACCAGGAACACCACCGAGAGGAGCAGGGTCACCTCCTTGGTGACCGGGATGTCGAACAGGCTGGCGAGGAAGCCGCTGCCGAACTCGGCGACCGCGGTGACCGTGACGATCATGGCCCAGATGTAGATCCAGGCCGCCATCCACGCATACCGGCGACCCCAGAGGCGCCGTGTCCACGGATAGATTCCGCCGTGGATCGGGTACTGCGAGACCACTTCGCCGAACACGAGCGAGACCAGCAGCTGGCCTGCGCCCACGATGACGAGCCAGAAGATCGAGGGCGGGCCGCCTGTGCTGACGGCGAGCGCGAAGAGCGAGTACACGCCGACGAGCGGTGAGAGATAGGTGAAACCGAGGGCGAAGTTCGCCCACAGTGACATCGATCGGTTGAAGGAATCCTCGTACCCCAGGACCGCCAGATGCTCGCCGTCGGCGAGGTGGTCGGAGGTGGACGGATTAGCTGACATCGTTGCCTTCCGGGTTGGACCAGAGGCCTTCAACGGTCGCCATCGACCGCTGGGCACCTCATTGTGTGTGCCCAATATAGTGGAGATCGGCCTAAAACCTATAAAACAAGATGTTTGGGTCCCCGGAGTGTCGATTTCGATAGTAGTTTGCCCCCGAAACGGCCCGTTCCGGCCGAGAATCGCCGTTGGAACGGGTCATCTCGGCCGGAACGGTGATTCTCGGCAGCAGAGAGATCGGGCGGGAAAACGGGCTCAGCCGCCGATGCGGATCATCTTCTTGTTGACGAACTCGTCGGCGCCGAAGCGGCCCAGCTCGCGGCCCGATCCGGAGCGCTTGACGCCGCCGAAGGGCAGCTCCGCACCGTCGGCGCCCACCACGTTCACGAAGACCATGCCGGCCTCGATGCCGTCGGCGACCCGCAGCGCCTGGTCCTGGTCGGTGGTGAACACGTACGAGCCCAGGCCGAACGGGGTGTCGTTCGCGAGCGACACGGCTTCGGCCTCCGACCCGACCTTGTAGACGGCTGCGACCGGCCCGAAGAACTCTTCCCGGTAGGCGTCGTTGTCCGGCTTCACGTCGGTGAGCACCGTGCTCTCGTAGAACGTGCCGTTGCGCTTGCCGCCGGCGACGAGCGTGGCTCCCTGCGAGACGGCGCGCTCGACCTGCTCGGCGAGCCGGTCGGCGGCTGCGACGGACGAGAGCGGGCCGAGGCCGGTCTCCGCGGAGGTCGGGTCGCCCGCAGCCACGCCGGTGAGGGCGGAGGTGAACTTCTCGAGGAAGGGCTGGTACAGCTCGTCGATGACGATGAACCGTTTGGCTGCGTTGCAGGACTGCCCGCTGTTGTCGAGGCGCGCTGCGACCGCGGCGTCGACGGTCGCATCCAGATCGTCCGTCGACAGCAGGATGAACGGGTCCGAGCCGCCCAGTTCGAGCACGACCTTCTTCAGGTTGCGGCCGGCGATCTCGGCCACTGCGGCGCCGGCGCGCTCAGAGCCGGTGAGCGAGACACCCTGGACGCGCGGGTCGGCGATGACGACCTCGATCTGGTCGTGCGAGGCGTAGATGTTCGTGTAGGCGCCCTTCGGGAAGCCTGCGTCGTGGAAGATCTGCTCGATCGCAGCGGCCGACTCCGGGCACTGCTCGGCGTGCTTGAGGAGGATGGTGTTGCCGATGATCAGGTTGGGTCCGGCGAACCGGGCGACCTGGTAATAGGGGAAGTTCCACGGCATGATGCCGAGCAGCACACCGAGCGAACTGCGGCGGATGAGCGCGGAGCCTTCGCCGGCCAGCAGCGTGATCTGCTCGTCCTTCAGCAGGTCCGCGGCGTTGTCGGCGTAATAACCGTAGATGTCGCCGCAGAAGTCGACCTCGCCGAGCGCCTGCTCGATGGGCTTGCCCATCTCGCGCACGATGATCTCGGCGAGCTCCTGGCGGCGCTCGACGTGGAGCTCGCCGACCCGGCGGATGAGGGCGGCGCGCTCGGCGACCGTCGTGGAGCGGGTCCACGTGCGGTGGGCTTCATCGGCGCCCGCGATCGCCGCCTCGAGTTCGGCGTCCGTGATGGTGGGATAGGTCTTCACCGTCTCCCCGGTGGCAGGGTTGATGACTGCGTAGTTGGTCATGGGAGTCTCCTTTTCAGGTGCACGCACGCCCTCAGGGTCTGCCGCGATGCACACTCTCGTTCGTCAAAGATATAACACAGGATGATTAATCAGGACCCGTCCGTCTCGACCGCCAGGGCGAACGGGGTCCCCGCGCAGGGGAGCAGTTCGTACCGGCCTCCGGCGGAGGCGGGCGGATGCGCGGGCAGCAGGGTTCCGGCGGCCAGCGTCGGGTCGGTCGAGACCATCACCCGCCCCTGCTCGTTGACCAGCGTGACCGGCCGCTCGATCGCGAGCAGCGTCGGGAGCAGTTCGCGCTCGAGCCGCTTGACGTAGATGTCGGCCCCCACGACGCCGATCATCGTGCCGTCCACTTCGGTCGGCATCGTCAGGGTGACGATGTAGTCGCAGGTGCACAGGTGGTCGACATACGGGCCGGTGATGTGGGTCTGGTGGGTCGTCTCGGGGATGCTGTACCACTCGAGGGAACGGAAGTCGCGCAGGTAGTCCGCATAGCCCCGGGTCGACAGGTCGAGTTTCGTCGGACCATCGGTCGTGCCCATCAGCGGGTTGTCTTCGAGCGGCCCCAGCCACCAGGCGAAGTGCACGTCGCGACCGTGCACGTAGTCGGGAGCGGCGATGAACCCGGCGCCGATGAGGACGGCGTCGTCGGCGGTGAGCGACGGAAGCACCAGGGCCGCCACCAGTTCGTCGAGTTTCGCGGGCGTCGTCTCGGCGGGACCGGCCGCTACCGCTTCGCGCCACTGCGCGAGCTGACCGAACACCCCGTCGAAGAGCGAACTGACGAGCCCGGCTCCGTCGTCGACGCCGGGGTGGCCTGCAGTCCCCTGCTCAGGCATCGAGGGCACCGCCCTTCTCGAGTCGGGCCTTGGCGGCGAGCAGCCATTCCGCGATCGACCGGATGAGCCCGGTGACCTGGGAGCGGGCGGCCTCCCCGTCGCGTGAGGCGATGGCGTCGGCGATGGAGCGGGTCGCGGCGGCCGTCCGCTCGCGCATGACGGGGTCGGTCATCCCGAGCCAGAGAACGGGACCGAACTCGGCCTGGAGCCTGATCTGCTCCCGGACGAGCCGGGTCGACTGGCTGAGGACGGCGAGTTCGAGGAAGAAGCCGCCGGCGTTCCGGCGCGCTTCGGCGGGCGTGGTGAAGTCTGCGTCGTCGAGCCAGCCGCGGAGGCGTTCGTCGTCCGCCGGCGCCGATCGTTCCGCTGCGCGATCCGCACACGCGGCCGCGATCGCCGTGATGTAGACGGCGAGGTCGGACAGTTCGACCTGCGAAATGCCCCGCAGCCGGGCCCGCAGGAGTGCGGCGTGAGGAGCCGCCGACCGGATCACGAAGCTGCCCCCGTCGCGGCCACGGCGCGTCTCGACGAGGCCGGCTTCGCGGAGGATGCCGAGCCCCTCTCGCGCGGTGACGAGCGCGACCCCGAAGCGTCGAGCCAGTTCGGCTTCGCTGGGGAGGCGTTCGCCGGCCACGAGAAGTCCCAGGACGATCGCATCCGTCAGTCGCTGGGCGACCAGCTCAGCGCGGCCTGCGCCGGCGAGCTGTGCGAAGACAGCGTCGCGCGCACCTGGCGCCGATCGGGTCGACCCGGCGAGACTGGTCATGCGTGCACCATGGATTCACACTATCCGCAGGAGCCCCCGGTGGCTGCACCGAGGGCCAAATCATTCGATATAGAATGAATAACTCTGGGCATCGACGAGGAGGATCGGATGGGCGACACTGCGTCCCCGGGTGCGCTCACGGGAATCCGCGTAGCCGACTTCTCGCGGGTGCTGGCCGGGCCGTATGCGACCATGATGCTCGCCGATTTCGGGGCCGACGTCATCAAGATCGAGAGCCCCGGCGGCGACGACACCCGCGCATGGACCCCACCGGTCGACGCGAACGGGCAGTCGACCTACTTCGGCGCGGTCAACCGCAACAAGCGATCTGTCGTCTGCGACCTGCGCACCGCTGAAGGCCTCGCCGCAGCCCGTGCAATCGCCGAGACGGCAGACGTGGTCGTCGAGAACTTCCGGCCCGGCGTGATGGAACGCTACGGGCTCGACGCGGCGACACTGCAGGCCGCCAACCCCGGTCTCGTCTACTGTTCGATCTCCGGTTTCGGGCGCGAACAGGGCGCAGCACTCGCCGGGTACGACCTGCTCGTCCAGGCGGTCGGCGGCCTCATGAGCATCACCGGCCATCCCGACACCGCCCCGACCAAAGTCGGGGTCGCTGTCGTCGACGTGCTCACCGGGCTGAACGCGTTGTCGGGCATCCTCCTCGCCTTGCGGGAGCGGGATCGCACCGGCGTCGGCCAGCGCGTCGACGTCGACCTGCTCACCTCACTGCTCGCCGGGCTCACCAACCAGGCGTCGAGCACTCTCGCGACCGGGGTCGCACCGCAACGACTCGGCAACGCGCATCCGAGTATCGCCCCCTACGAAGTCTTCGAGGCGTCCGACCGCGAGCTCGTGGTCGCCGTCGGGAACGACCGGCAGTTCCGTTCGTTCGCCACCATCCTCGAGCTGCCCGAACTCGCCGACGACCTGCGCTTCGCGACCAACGAGTCGCGCGTGGCGCACCGCGCCGAACTGCGCACGGCCATCAACGGAGCGCTCGGAGTCGGAACGGCTGCGCACTGGGTGTCGGCGTGCGCCGCGACCGGTGTTCCGGCGGGGATGGTCAACAGCGTCGCCGAGGCGTTCGACTTCGCGGCCTCCCTCGGGATCGATGCCGTGGCGCAGGTCTCGGATGAAACGACCGGCCGCATCCAGGTGCAGCCAGCCAACCCGATCCACCTGTCGTCCGTGCCGGCGCGCTACCAGCGCGTGGCGCCGGCGCTCGGCGAGCACGACGGCGCCGTCTGGCTCGACGAGACGGGACGTGCATCCGTCGCAGCAGCACCCGGCACGACGTCGACCGACGGCATCGACTCCGCAACACCATAGAACGGAAGAAGGAACACCGTGGGCACCCTGCTCGACGACGCTTTCAGCATCGACCCCCTGCTCAGTGACGAGGAGCGCGACTGGGCGGCGAAAGCCCGCACGTTCGCGACGGAACGCATCCTGCCGGTCATCGAGCAGGACTTCGAAGACAAGCACTTCCGTCGCGAATTCGTCGGCGAACTCGGTGCGCTCGGCCTGCTCGGGATGCACCTGAAAGACGAAGGATGCGCGGGAGCGGGCGCCGTCAGCTACGGCCTCGCCTGCCTGGAACTCGAAGCGGCCGACAGCGGCTGGCGCACCTTCGTGTCGGTGCAGGGATCGCTTGCGATGAGCGCGATCTCGAAATTCGGCTCCGACGAGCAGAAACGGGAATGGCTGCCGCCGATGGCGCGCGGCGAACGGATCGGATGCTTCGCCCTCACCGAGCCCGGAGGTGGAAGCGACCCCGCGGCGATGCTCACCTTCGCCCACCGTGACGGCGACGACTGGGTGATCCGGGGCAGCAAGCGGTGGATCGGACTCGCCAGCATCGCCGACGTCGCGGTGGTCTGGGCGGCCACCGACGACGGCGTGCGCGGGTTCCTCGTGCCGACGTCGACGCCCGGGTTCACGGCCACGCCGATCGAGGGCAAGCTGTCGATGCGTGCATCCATCCAATGCGACGTCGTTCTCGACGACGTTCGGGTGCCGAGCGACGCCCTGCTGCCGGGCGCTCGCGGGCTGTCTGGGCCCTTCAGCTGCCTGAACGAGGCACGGTACGGAATCGTGTGGGGCGCGATGGGCGCTGCGCGTTCGTGTCTCGAGGCGGCGCTCGGGCGTGCGACCAGCCGTGAGGTCTTCGGCAAGCCGATCGGGGCCAACCAGCTGGTGCAGCAGAAACTGGCGAACATGTTCGTCGAATACGAGAAAGGTGTGCTGCTCGCCCTGCACCTCGGCCGGCTCAAGGAACGCGGCGCGTTGACGCCGACGCAGATCAGTGTCGGAAAACTGAACAGCGTGCGAGAGGCGCTGGCGATCGCCAGTGAGGCGCGCAGCATTCTCGGCGGGGACGGGATCACCAACGAGTTCCCGGTCATGCGCCACCTCGCGAACCTCGAATCGGTACGGACCTATGAGGGGACGGACGAGATCCACACCCTCGTGCTCGGGCGCGCACTGACCGGGCTGGCGGCGTTCGCGTGAGCTCGGTCGACGTCGCGGCGAACCGCGCGGCGGAATCCGGGTTCGGTTCGACCTCGCGCGTCGACCGCGCCCGCTGGCTGGAAGCCCTCGCCGATGCTCTCGAAGCCGATCGGACCGCACTCGTCGCCGTCGCCCACCGGGAGACTCACCTGAGCGAGGCGCGACTCGACGGAGAGGTGACTCGCACGGCGTCGCAGCTGCGGTTCTTCGCCGGGGTCGCGCGCGAGGGAAGCTATCTGGAGGCGACGCTCGACTCGCCCGATCCGACGACGATCCCGCCGCGACCCGACCTGCGCCGGATGCTGAGGCCCATCGGTCCGGTCGCCGTGTTCACCGCATCCAATTTTCCGTTCGCGTTCTCCGTGCTCGGCAACGACACCGCCTCGGCGCTCGCCGCCGGGTGCCCGGTCGTGGTGAAGGCGCATCCGGGGCATCCGGAGCTGTCGCGGCTGACAGCGGACCTCGCTGTTGCCGCTCTCGCTGCGGCCGGCGCCCCGGACGGCGCCTTCTCGCTCGTCGAAGGTGTGGAGGCCGGCGTTGCGCTGGTGCAGCATCCGTCGATCTCGGCCGTCGGCTTCACCGGATCGGTCCGCGGCGGCCGGGCCCTCTTCGACCTGGTCTGCGCGCGGCCGGCGCCGATCCCGTTCTACGGGGAGCTCGGCAGCATAAACCCGGTCGTGATCACCGCCGCGGCGGCGCGGTCGCGTGCCGTCGAACTGGCGAGCGGTCTTGTCGGATCGTTCACGCGCGACGGCGGCCAGTACTGCACGAAACCCGGGCTCGTGTTCGTGCCGGCGGGTACCGGTTTCGAGGATGCGCTTGCTGAGCTGCTGGCGGATGCGCCTGCCCAGCGCCTGCTGACGGACGGGATGAGCGACGCGTTCGCACAGGGGGCCGCTAGCCTCGCGCATCGCGACGACGTCGAGGTGATCGGGACGGTGCGGGCCGAGGGCGGTGGGGCCGGTGCGAACGCCGGTTCCGTGGCCGGCACGGGGATCGAGGCCGGGAGCGCCCCCGTGGTCGTCATCGTGGATGCGCCGAGCTTCCTGGCGTCGAGTGAAGAGTTCCTGACGGAGCGCTTCGGCCCGCTGACCGTCGTCGTGCGTTACGCCGACGACGCCGAACTGGCCGAATCGGTCGGCCTGCTGGAGGGCTCGCTGACGGCGACGATCCAGCACGCCCCGGATGAGGATGTCGCCGTGCTCGCCGACGCCCTGTCCCGCATTGCCGGCCGGGTCGTGTTCAACGGATGGCCCACGGGGGTGGCGATCGCCTGGGCTCAGCATCATGGCGGGTCGTGGCCGGCGACCACCGCATCCATCCATTCGTCTGTCGGCGCGACCGCGATCCGGCGGTTCCTGGTGCCGTTGGCGTACCAGAACGCCCCGGCATCCGTGCTTCCGCCGGAGCTGCGCGACGGCAACCCGCTCGGCATCCCGCGCCGGGAGAACGCTTAGCCCGGTGCGCGAAAGTCACCCTTCGCGCCGAGATGACCCGCTGTGCTGGTGACTCTCGGCGGGAAAGGCGACTCTCGGCGGCTTCTACCCCGCGAAACGGTCGGCGACGGTGAGGGCCGCGTCGATGGCGGCGAGGCCATGGCGCAGCTCGCCTTCGGTGATGATCAGCGGCGGCGCGATGTGGATGCGGTTGAAGTGGGTGAACGGCCACACCCCTGCTGCCTTGCAGGCCGCGGCGACTTCGGCCATCGGTGCGGCGTCGGCGCCGGCCGCATTGAACGGCACCAGGGGTTCGCGGGTTTCGCGCGACCGCACGAGCTCAAGCGCCCAGAACATCCCGCGTCCGCGTACCTCGCCGAGCGACGGATGGCGTTCGAGCCACGACGCGATCTCGGGTTCGATGACACGTTCACCCAGGTCGCGGACTCGCGCGAGGATGCCGTCGCGCTCGAACACGTCGAACGTCGCGACGCCGGCGGCACAGGCGAGCGGATGCCCGGAATAGGTGAGTCCCCCCTGGAACGACACCGTGTCGAAGAACGAGGCGATGCGGTCGGAGATGACCACGCCGCCGAGCGGTACGTAGCCGGAGTTGACTCCCTTGGCGAACGTGATCAGGTCGGGGGTGACCCCGAACGCATCGACCGCGAACCACTCGCCGAGCCGTCCGAAACCGACCATGACCTCGTCGGCGATGTAGACGATGCCGTACGTGTCGCACAGTGCCCGCACCCCGGCCAGGTAACCGGGCGGCGGTACGAGCACACCGTTGGTGCCGACGACCGTCTCGATGATGATCGCCGCGACGGTTGGCGCGCCTTCGAGCACGATGACGTTCTCGAGGTGTTCGAGGGCGCGCTGGGTCTCCTCCTCGGGGGTGGTCGAGTGGAACGCCGACCGGTACAGGTACGGGCCGAAGAAGTGCGCGACGGATGAGTCGCTCGGCTCGTTCGCCCAGCGGCGGGGGTCGCCGGTGAGCGAGATGGCGGTGGACGTTCCGCCGTGGTACGAGCGGTACATCGAGAGCACCTTGCGGCGGCCGGTGACCCGACGTGCCATCCTGACCGCGTATTCGTTGGCGTCCGCGCCGCCGTTGGTGAAGAAGACCTTGTTGAGGTCGCCGGGAGCCACCCCTGCGATGAGGCGGGCCAGTTCGCCGCGCACGTCGCTCGCCATCGACGGCTGGATGGTGGCGAGTCGCCCTGCCTGGTGCTGGATGGCGCGGACGAGATCGGGGTGCTGGTGGCCGAGGTTGAGGTTGACGAGCTGCGAGCTGAAGTCGAGGTAGGCGTTGCCCTCGTAGTCCCAGAAGGTCGAGCCTTCGCCCGCGGCGACGGGAAGCGGGTTGATCTGGGCCTGCGCGCTCCAGGAGTGGAAGACGTGGTTGCGGTCGTCGGAGCGAACCCGCTGTTCGGCCGCGGCGTCCCCGAACGGATGCACGGTGCCGAGCCTGTCGCTGTATCCGGTCACGGCTCCCGCCACCGCATCCGTCACGGTATCCGTTGCGGTATCCGCCACTGCGTCCGCCGCGCTGGCCTGCATGGTGTCTGTCATCGTGGTGCCTTTCAGGAGTTGCCGGGGAACGCGAGTTCGATCTTCGAGTGGACCGGGTCGGGCCAGCGCGAGGTGACGACCTTGCTGCGCGTGTAGAAGTGGAACGATTCCGGCCCGTAGATGTGCGCGTCGCCGAACAGGGAGTTCTTCCACCCGCCGAACGAGAACGAACCGATCGGTACGGGGATGGGAACGTTGATGCCGACCATGCCGACTTCGATCTCGAACTCGAACTGGCGGGCGGCGCCTCCGTCACGCGTGAAGAGCGCAACGCCGTTCCCGTACGGGTTGGCGTTGACGAGGGCGATCGCCTCGTCGAAGGTGTCGACGCGCACGACGGAGAGGACCGGGCCGAAGATCTCGTCGGTGTAGACGCGCATGTCGGTGCCGACGTTGTCGAGGAGGCTGACGCCGATGAAGAATCCGTCGTTGTCGAACGATTTCTGGGAGCCGTCCACGACGACGGTCGCGCCTTCCGCGGCCGCTCCCTTCACGTAGGAGCAGACCTTGTCGCGATGTTCGCGCGTGATCAGCGGACCCATCTCCGAGTCGCCGTGCGTGCCGTCTCCGATGACGAGGGAGCCGAGCCGCCGCTCGATGGCGGCGACGAGCGGATCGCCGATCTCGCCGACGGCGACGAGCACGCTCACGGCCATGCAGCGCTCGCCGGCCGAGCCGTAAGCGGCGGAGACGGCCGCATCCGCGGCAGCTTCGACGTCGGCGTCTTCGAGCACGACCATGTGGTTCTTCGCGCCGCCGAGCGCCTGTACGCGTTTGCCGTTGGCACTCGCGCGCTGGTAGATCGACTGCGCGATCGGCGTCGAGCCGACGAAGCTGACCGCGTCGACGTCGGGGCTGTCGAGAATGGTGTCCACGGCGACCTTGTCACCGTGGACGACGTTGAGCACACCGGCGGGGAGCCCTGCTTCGAGGAACAGTCGAGCGAGGTAGACGGACGCGGAGGGGTCCTTCTCACTGGGCTTGAGCACGACGGTGTTGCCGCACGCGATCGCGCTGGCGACCATCCACAGCGGAACCATCACCGGGAAGTTGAACGGCGTGATGCAGCCGACCACTCCGACAGGCTGCTTGACGCTGTGCACGTCGATGCCCGTTGAGACCTGCTGGCTGTATTCGCCCTTGAGGAGGTTGATGAGCCCGGATGCGAACTCGACGTTCTCGAGGCCGCGACCGATCTCGCCTGCCGCATCGGAGAGCACCTTGCCGTGCTCGCTGGTGACGATCGCGGCGAGCTCGGGCGTGCGCTCCTTGAGGAGGTGGCGGAGCCGGAACATGACGTCTGCGCGCTTGGTGAGGCTGGTGGCGCGCCATGCGGGCAGCGCCGCTTTGGCGGCAGCGATGGCGGTTTCGACATCGGAGACCGAGCCGAGGATGACCTCGTGCTGCTGCACTCCGGTGGCAGGGTTGAAGACGGGTCCGGTGCGTTCGGCTGTGCCGAATTCTTCACCGTTGACGACATGGCGAATGAGGGCCACGAGCGGCCTTCCTCTCTGAACGGGCCGGCCGTGCACGCGTTCGTGCAACACTGCCGGACAAAATGCCCGGGCTGGGCACTAGGCTTACATGCCAATGATTGCAGAGCAGTTCGGGAGGACTCCTTGCCAGATCGTCGCAGCTTTGGGGCTGACCATACACATCGTCCGGCGTCCGGTGACCCAGCGGGGGAGGGCGTTGTCCTCCCGACCATCCGCGAGGTGCTGCGTTTCGATGACGTCGCGGCGGCGCTGCCCGAGGTGCTCGCCGGTGCCGACCACCTGGATCGGCCGGTCCGCTGGGTGCACGTGACGGAGACGGCTTCGGTCGCTCACCTGGTCAGCGGGGGCGAGCTTCTGCTCTCCACCGGCGTGGGCTGGCCGAGCGACGATGCCGGTCTCGGCGGATTCATCGCACAGCTCGTGAGTGCCGGCATCGCAGGTCTCGTCCTGGAGCTCGGTGTTCGTTTCGACGCCGTTCCCCGCGCCCTGGTCACGGCGGCAACGGCGCTCGGCCTCCCGTTGATCGTGCTCCACCGTGAAGCACGGTTCGTTGCGATCACCGAAGCCGTGCACTCGCGGATCATCTCGGATCAGATGGCCGCGTTGCGTGCAAGGGACGACATCCACGCCCTCTTCACCGACCTGAGCCTGCGCGGAAGCCCCGCGGACTTCATCGTCTCCCAGGTCGGGCGGGTGCTCGGAGCCCCGGTCGTGCTCGAGAATCTCAATCACCACGTTGTGGCGTTCGAGGCGCTCGACGCGGGCGACGACGTGCTCGACGCGTGGGAGCAGCGCTCGCGGGTCGCTCACCGCTCCGCGGACACCGACTGGCTGATCACCCCTGTCGAGGCGCGTGGGATCCGCTGGGGCCACCTGATCGCGCTGCCCGGCGCTCCGCACCCGGCCGGCCGCTCGAACGTTCTCGAACAGGCCGCGGTCGCCCTCGCTCTCAGCCGCCTCGCCGATCGCGATGCCGACGAATGGACGCGGCAAAGTCACGAGTATCTGTTGAGGGCACTCATCGGCGGCCGGTTCAGCAGTGAGAGCGGACTCGTCGCGCGATTCGAGGCAGCGGGGATCGCTGTGCGCGGGCGCAGGCTTGTCGGTCTCGCGCTCGTCTCGCGGTCGGACGGCGCGACGGCATCCGCCGCGCAGAGCGCGCCCGCCGCGCTGGCCGCAGCCAGGGACATCGGTGTGGATGCTCTGGCCGGCGCGCATCCGGCATCCCCCGGCGCCCAGCTCATCGTCGCCCTCTCGCTCGGCCAGAACCAGCAGCTGACCGACCACGCGATCGATACGTTCGCCCGTCGTTATGCTCATGCAGCCAGTCTTGCCGTCGAAGAACTCGTGGTGGCGGTCGGGGCGGAAGCTGTGGATATCCCGGGCCTTCTCGCCTCTGTGGAGGAGGCGACGGAGCTCCTGGCGCGCAACGGGGGAAGCCGGCGGCGGAACCTGTCGGTGTACCGCGTCGACAGCAGACCGCTGCTGCGCTTCATCAACTCGTTCGGGAGCGACCCTCGGCTTCAGGCGCACAGCGAGCAGATGCTCCGACCCTTGATCGAGTACGACCTCGACAACGGGAGAGACCTGCTGTCGGTGCTCCAGGCCTACGCGTCGAACCCCGGCAACCGGACGAAGGCGGCTGCCTCGAGCCACCTCTCCCGCTCCGTCTTCTACCAGCGGATCGCCCTCATCGAGGATCTCCTCGGAGCCGACCTCGACGACGGCGAGACCGTCAGCGCCCTCCACGCCGCTCTCCTCGCGCGCCGCACGTCGGCCCACTGATAGCGGGCGCAGCCGCGTCCCCGCCAGTTCGAGTCGTCCCGGCCAGCTCGAGGTGGCCGGGACGTACCGACGTGGCCGGGGCGCAACGAAGTGGCGACAGGCCGCAGCGACCTCAGCCGAGGTAGACCTTCCGCAGCGTCTCCGTCACCGTCCAGATCGTGCGGTCGCCCGCGTGAAGCTGCACCACATCCCCGGGTCCCAGCAGCAGCCACGCTCCTGTCTCGACGAACTCGACCGTCGCACGCCCCGACACCACCACGAACACCTCGTCGGCTTCGACATCGCTCATCGCACCGGGCGTCATCTCCCACACGCCCACCTCATGACCGTCGAAGCTGCCGAGCGCGCGCGATCCGGTCGCCGGCGAACCGGTCACGACCTGGCCGACCGGCACGGGCTCGTGGTCGAGTTCGACGTCGACCGCGCCGATGCGGCCGACCCTTTCGAGTACATCCATGTGAAACAGTGCTCCTCTGCGCTGCGTGGGTGAGAACGGGTCAGGAGTCGAAGCCGAGGCCGACCGCGTCGAGGGTTTTCAGGTACAGGTTGCGCCTGCCGCCGTCGTGGTCGGCCCGGTCGAGCGCTCGACGGGTCAGGTTGATGCCGATGGATGCGGCCGGCTCGGGTGGGAACGGCAGCGGGCGGCTCTTCACCATGGCCAGTTCCGTGCGTTCGGTCGGGCTGCCCTCGAGCAGGTCGAGCATCACCTGGGCGCCGAAATGGGTGGATGCGACCCCCAGCCCCGTGAATCCGGCTGCGTAGGCGACCCGACCGTCGCGCGCACTGCCGAAGAACGCGCAGAAGCGGCTGCAGGTGTCGATCGCGCCCGCCCATTTGTGGGTGAAGCGGATGCCCTCCAGCTGCGGGAACGTCGTGAAGAAGTGGCTCGCCAGACGCCGGAACGTCCGTGGCCTGTCCTCGTATTCGTCTCGCACGCGCCCGCCGTAGTGGTAGATCGCGTCGTAGCCGCCCCAGAGGATGCGGTTGTCGCGGCTCAGCCGGTAGTAGTGGAACTGGTTGGCGGAGTCGCCGAGCCCCTGCCGGCCTTTCCAGCCGATGGACGCAAGTTGCGAATCCGTCAGCGGTTCGGTCATGAGCACGTAGTCGTACACGGGCACCGTCGCGAACCGGTTGCGCTTCAGCAAGGAGGGGAAGACATTCGTGGCGAGTGCGACCTTGCGGGCCCGCACCGTTGCGCGAGGGGTGCGGAGCTCGGCGCCGTCCGCCACGCTCAGGCCCGCCGTGTCGAGGCGGGTCACGGGCGTGTGCTCGTGAAGCTCCACGCCGAGCTCGGCGCACGCACCCGCGAGGGCACGGGTCAGCTTGGCCGGGTGGATGAGGGCCGAGTCGCGGATGCGGAAGAGTCCGGCCTCGAACGTGGGGGAGTTCACCTGCGCTCGCACCGCATCCGTGTCGAGGAACAGGGCGTCGACCCCGTTCGCGGCCTCGCGAAGCCAGTCGACCTGGTACGGTTCGGTCGCGATGTCGATCGCGCCGTTCCGTTCGAAGTCGCAGTCGAGGCCCAGCTCACCGATGGTGCGCTCGATGTCGTCGAGGTTGGCCTGGCCCAACTCCTGGAGCCGTTCGAACTCGTCGGGGAAACGGCTGAGGCCGTTCTCGTCGCCGTGAGTGAGGCTGGATTCGCAGAAGCCGCCGTTGCGGCCGGAGGCAGCCCAGCCGATGCGCCGCGCCTCGAGCAGCATGACCCGCGCCGAAGGGTTCCGCCGCTTGGCGAGCAGGGCCGTCCAGAGACCCGAGTAGCCGCCCCCGACGACGGCGAGGTCGCAGTGCGTATCCGCCGTCAGGACGGCATAGCTGTCTGCCGGCGCGTCCTCGATCCAGAATGGGGACTGGCGGGTCGCCGCCAACGCGTGGTTGACCACGGATGGGTCCGGCCGCATCCTCTCGAAAACCGTGGTGCCCACGTCGATCCTCGCCTCTTCGCGTCGTTGCTGACATTCTCTCCGGTCCGGGCCGCTTTCAGCGGCGGATTCCGTCGTGAAATCGTGATTTTCCGACCATTCCGTTCGAGGCGATTGCCGAGCACAGTGCTATTCCCGAAAAGGTGCCCTGATAACGCGAAGAACCCTGTGCTCGCCGACGACAGCTCAGTGCGGCTGATGCCGCTCGAGGAACGTGTAGACCTCGGTGGCGTCGACACCAGGGAATGTGCCGGTCGGCAGCGCTGCGAGAAGACTGGTGGGAGTTCGGGCGCTGGGCCACGACTGGCCTTCCCACTTCTCGGCGAGCACTGCGGGCGCGCGCCGGCAGCACGTCTCGTCGGGGCAGCGTGACAGCGCCCGATGCTGCGTGTCGCGGCCGCGGAACCACTTGACGTGTTCGAACGGCACGCCGACGCTCACCGAGTAGTCGCCCTCTTTGGCCTTCTCGATGCGCGACGTGCACCAGAACGTCCCGCGGGGTGTGTCCGTGTACTGGTAGTACGGGCTGAATCGGTCGTCGACGTCGAACACGGTGCGCGCGGTCCAGCTGCGGCAGACGGTGGTTCCCTCGATCGCGCCGAGCGCATCCGACGGGAAGGAGACGGAGTCGTTCTCGTACGCCTTGATGATCGTTCCGGACTCGTGCACCTTCATGAAATGCACGGGGATGCCGAGCCGAGCGGTCGCCAGGTTGGTGAAGCGGTGCGCGGCCGTCTCGTACGAGACCGCGAAGGCGTCGCGCAGGTCTTCCATCGAGATGCGCCGGAAGTTCTTCGCTTCGGAGAGGAATGCCACAGCATCCTTCTGGGGAAGCAGGATGGCGGCCGTCAGATAGTTCGTCTCGACGCGCTGGCGCAGAAAGTCCGCATAATTTCTGGGCTCATCGTGGCCACACAGATGGGAGGCGAACGCTTGCAGGATCGGCGAGCGCGAGTCACGGGACGCTGACGGCTCGGTCGGAAGGTAGATCCGGCCGTTGCGCTTATCGGTGACCGAACGTGTCGAGTGCGGCAGGTCGCCGACGTAGTGCAGGGAGAAGCCGAGGTGGTTCGCCATGTCGGCGACCACCTGGTGGGAGACGGGCCCGCCGGTGTGGCCGACCGCCGTGAGCAGTTCGGTGGCCATGTCCTCGAGTTCGCCGAAGTAGTTGTCACGGGCGCGCATCGTGCGTCGCAGCTCGGCGTTCGCCCGCCGCGCTTCCTCGGGTGTCGCCGCGCGCTCGCGGTGCAGTCGTTCGACTTCCTGGTGAAGCGCAAGGATCGTGCGCAGGTTCTCGTCGCTCTGGCCTTTGGAGACGCGCACAGGTTCGAGCCCGAGGGCCGCGAACACGGGGCCGCGCTGTGCGCGCTCGACCGCGATCTCGAGCGCGGCACGCTCGTTCGGGGGCTCGGGCGAGAGCAGGTCGTCGACGGAGACGGCGAGCGCGGATGCGATGGCACGAAGCAGGGCGAGCCGGGGTTCGCGGTTGCCGTTCTCGATGGTCGAGACCTGTGACGGCGCCCGGTCGATCGCGGTCGCGAGCGCGTCGAGCGTCAGACCCCGCTCGATGCGGTACGCCCGGATGCGCCTGCCGAGGTTCAGCGCGTCGACGGCCGCATCCGCCTCCTCTTCCGTCTCGGTGGTGATCGTCATGCACGTCATGGTGACACGGCGCGGAAGTTCTGACAAACAGAAGAACAGCAAAAGTTCTGCAAACCAATTCGCTCTGCCGGGGTTGCGCACCCCGAATGATCGATGCAACAGCCCGCGAACGACACCGATGGAGGACCCCGTGAGCACCGCAGACAACACACCTCGCCGACCGGGCGATGTGACGCAGACCGCAGCCGAACTGCAACTCGAATGGGATGCCGACCCACGCTGGGAGGGCATCCGCCGCGACTACACCGCCGCCGATGTTGTCGCCCTCCGCGGGACGGTGCGGGAGGAGCGGACGCTCGCCCGCCGCGGCGCCGAGAAACTGTGGGAGCTCATCCAGACGCCCGGCAGCGCCGACGACCCGCACTGGGTCGCGGCGCTCGGCGCGCTCACCGGCAACCAGGCCGTGCAGCAGGTGCGGGCCGGCTTGAAAGCCATCTACCTCTCCGGCTGGCAGGTCGCCGCCGACGCGAACCTGTCGGGCCAGACCTACCCGGACCAGAGCCTCTACCCGGCGAACTCGGTGCCCGCGGTCGTGCGGCGCATCAACAACGCGCTGCTGCGCGCCGACCAGATCGAGCCCGGCGACTGGCTCGCACCGATCGTGGCGGATGCGGAAGCCGGCTTCGGCGGCCCCCTCAACGCCTACGAACTCATGCACTCGATGATCGAAGCCGGCGCTGCCGGCGTGCACTGGGAGGACCAGCTGGCGAGCGAGAAGAAGTGCGGCCACATGGGAGGCAAGGTGCTCGTGCCGACGGGGCAGCACATCCGCACCCTGAACGCAGCGCGGCTCGGTGCCGACGTCGCTGGTGTTCCCACCATCGTGATCGCCCGCACCGACTCGCTCGCCGCGACGCTCCTCACCAGCGATCACGACGAACGCGACCGCCCGTTCCTCACCGGCGGGCGCACCGCCGAAGGGTTCTACGAGGTGAGGCACGGAATCGACCCGGTGATCGCGCGTGGCCTCGCCTACGCGCCATACGCCGACCTGCTGTGGGTCGAATCCGCCGAACCCGACCTCGAACTCGCGCGGACCTTCGCCGAGCGCATCCACCGCGACTTCCCCGGCAAGAAACTCGCCTACAACTGTTCGCCGTCGTTCAACTGGAGATCCCACCTCGACGAAGACCAGATCGCCCGGTTCCAGCGTGAGCTCGCCTCATACGGGTACGCATTCCAGTTCATCACGCTGGCCGGGTTCCACGCCCTCAACCACTCGATGTTCACGCTGGCGAAGGACTACGCCGAGCGTCACATGAGTGCGTATGTCGATCTGCAGGAAGCCGAGTTCGCCTCCGAGCGCGACGGCTACACCGCGACCCGCCACCAGCGGGAGGTCGGCACGGGCTACTTCGACCGCATTGCGACCGCGCTCAACCCCGGCAGCGCAACCCTCGCGCTGGTGGGCAGCACCGAGTCCGAACAGTTCTGACACGTCTGAGAAGGAGAAAGACCATGATCGAGATCACGGGAGCGATCGAGGATCGCTTCGACGAGATACTGACGCCCGAGGCGATCGAGTTCCTACGGGAGCTGCACGAGCGCTTCGCAGCGCGACGGCACGAACTGCTCGCCGAACGCCTGCGCAAGCGCGTCGACGCGGCGAACGGTCGCGATCCGCGATTCCTGTCCGAGACGGAGCACATCCGGGCCGATGCGTCGTGGCAGGTCACGGGCGCGGGACCTGGCCTCGAGGATCGCCGCGTCGAGATCACCGGGCCCACCGACCCGAAGATGACCATCAACGCGCTCAACTCGGGTGCGAAGGTGTGGCTCGCCGATCTCGAAGATGCGACGAGCCCGACCTGGGCGAACATCATCGGCGGGCAGCTCTCCCTGCTCGACGCAACACGGGGCGAACTCTCGTACACGGGCCCGGAGGGCAAGCAGTACCGCGTCACGGCGGGGGCGACCCCGACGATCGTGGTGCGGCCGCGCGGCTGGCACCTGGTCGAGAAGCACATCGCGTTCACCGACCGGGCGGGGCGGTCGATGGCGGCGTCTGCGAGCCTCGTCGACTTCGGGCTGCACTTCTGGCACAACGCGGCACGTCTCGTCGCCGCCGGCCGTGGCCCGTACTTCTACCTGCCCAAGCTCGAAAGCCGCGAAGAGGCACGGCTCTGGAACGACATCTTCGTGTTCGCGCAGGCGTACATCGGGATGCCCGCAGGCACGATCCGTGCGACCGTGCTGATCGAGACCATCCAGGCCGCATTCGAGATGGAGGAGATCCTCTACGAACTGCGCGAGCATTGCGCCGGCCTCAACGCAGGGCGCTGGGACTACATCTTCAGCATCATCAAGACGTTCCGTTCGCGCGGTCGCCGGTTCGTCTTCCCCGACCGCAAGCAGATCACCATGACGGTCCCGTTCATGCGGGCGTATACGGAGCTGCTCGTCGCGACCTGTCACCGGCGCGGCGCGTATGCCATCGGCGGCATGAGTGCGTTCATCCCGAACCGTCGGGATCCGCTCGTGACCGAGCAGGCGCTCGAGAAAGTCGGGGCCGACAAGCGGCGTGAAGCGGCCGACGGGTTCGACGGCACCTGGGTCGCGCATCCTGACCTGATCGCGACCGCGAGGGCCGAGTTCGACGCGGTGCTCGGCGCCCGGCCGAACCAGCTTGACCGCCTGCGCGAAGACGTCCACGTCGACGGCGCCCAGCTGCTCGACATCGGCTCGATCGGCGGCGAGGTCACCTTCGACGGTGTGCGCGACAACGTCGTCGTCGCCTTGCGCTACATCGAGTCCTGGCTGCGCGGCATCGGCGCGGTCGCGATCGACAACCTCATGGAGGATGCCGCCACGGCCGAGATCTCGCGCTCGCAGCTCTGGCAGTGGATCGAGAACCGCACCGTCACGGCGGAAGGTGTGCTCGTCGACCGTGAGGAGGTCTCGCGCATCCTGAACGATGAGCTCGCTCGCCTCGGCGGAACGCCGGGCGACCGCTTCGCGGAGGCGGCGGATGTCCTCACCGACGTCGCGCTGCAGCCCGAGTTCCCGACGTTCCTGACCATCGGCGCCTATGCGCGCTACCTCGTCGACGACGAGACGTCACCGGCGCTGGCTCTCGCGAGCTGAGGGGCGGCCGCCCGCCCGCGAAAGGTGCGAGAAGTGCCCTCTGGGGCAGCGATTCCCCGCTTCTCGCACCTTTCGCGGCGCTCACGGTCGGTCGGTAGAGTGGGCGGATGACCGTGAACGTCCGGCCGGCGACCGCGGAGGACGCGGCCGCCCTCGCGGCTGTCGCAGCCGTCACCTTTCCGCTCGCGTGCCCTCCGCACACGACCGACGATGCCAAGGCGCAATTCATAGCGAACGTCCTCTCGGAGGAGCGATTCGCCGAGTATCTCGCCGACCCGGCCCGCGACCTTCTACTGGTCGAGACGGCCGAGGGCGCGGTCGCGGGTTACGCGATGCTCGTGCACGGTGAACCGTCGGATGCGGATGCAGTGAGCGCGATCCGCGTGCGTCCCACCAGCGAACTGAGCAAGTGCTATGTGCTGCCCGGCCACCACGGCGCAGGCGTCGCCGCGCTGCTGATGCGCGCGAGCCTCGATGCTGCCGCCGCACGCAAGGCCGGCGGAATCTGGCTCGGCGTCAACGAGGAGAACGCGCGGGCCCAGCGCTTCTATGCCAAGCACGGCTTCGAGCGGGTCGGGTCGAAGCGCTTCCTCGTCGGCGACCGCCTCGAGCGCGACTGGGTGATGGAGCGCGTGCTCTGACGCCGCGTCAGCCCTCGGCGACTTTCACGACGAGCTTGCCGCGGGTGTGTCCCAGCTCGAGAAGGCGGTGGGCGTCGGCGACGTCGCACAGGCCGAAGATCCGGTCGACATGGACCCGGACGGCGCCCGACTCGAGCAGACGAGCGATCACCGCGAGACTGTGCCCGTCCGGCGCCACCTTGAACCCGGTCCCGCGCACCCCGGCCGCGGCGGCATCCTCGGCGAAGGTCGGCCAGCTGCCGGTCGGGACGTTGACGATCAGCCCGCCAGAGCGCAGCACCTGCAGCGAGCGCGTGCCCGTGTCATCGTGGACGTTTCCGACCAGGTCGATGACGACGTCCACATCCGAGACCACGTCCTCGAATCTGGTGCTCGCGTAGTCGATGACTTCGGATGCGCCCAGCTCGCGCAGCCAGCCGAGGTTCCGTTCCGACGAAGTCGCGATCACGTACGCCCCGAAGTACGAGGCGAACTGCACCGCGAAATGCCCGACGCCGCCGCTGCCGGCATGGATGAGCATCCGCTGCCCTTCGTGGGCTTTGGCCACCTCGACCACCATGCCCCACGCGGTCAGCGCAGCGAGCGGGGCGCCCGCGGCCTCGATGTGCGAGAGCGTGCTCGGTTTGCGTACGACGCTGATGCTGGGGACCGTGACGTATTCGGCATACGATCCGCGGAAGCGCGGCACCATGACCATTCCGAACACCTCGTCGCCCGGTTTGATCGGATGCGCCTCGTAGGGTGACTGCACCACGACACCGCTGAAGTCCTGGCCGAGGACGCTCGGGAACTCGCGGATCGAGTCGAACACTCCGCGCCCTGCCCGCGTTTTTGCGTCGATCGGATTCACGCCTGCCGCGACCACTTTGACGAGGAACTCCGCGCTGACGCGATCGGGCACCGCGAGCTCGGTCACGCGGAAGACCCCGGGTTCTCCCGCCTCGTCGATGACCGCGGCCTGCATCGTCTTGCGCATGGATCGTCCCCTCGTCGTCGCCGGTGACAGCCTCGACCGGCGTCTGGGGCCGAATCTCGTGTCTATCCCAGTCAAACCCGCCAATGCGTCACCCGTGTTACGGTCGCGTCACCGGATGTGAACAATCCGTTTCGGATACCCCCGCTCGGTGTCACGAGAACCGCTCAGGTCTGCACGCTACGATCCTTGACCGAACGCCGCGCGGGTCCGCCGCCGGCCGGTCGCCGGCGAAAGGTTGCAGGGTGAGAGGTCCGTCCGGTCTGCTGACCCGTGGATGGCAGCGAGTGACCCCCGCCCTCGTCGTGTCCGGCACGGCCGCCGTCCTGTCGGGCCTGGTGATCATCTGGGCCGCCCGCCTGACCGTGCCGTATCCCGTGTATGTCAGTGAGCTGGGGGCCGTCGGCACTCCGACCGCTGGGCCGTTCCAGGTGGCGCTGCTCTGCATCGCTGTCGGCGGGCTCGCCATCGCGCTCGCCGCGGGCCACGCTCGCGCGCAGGTCAGGATGCTCGGCCGCTGGCTGCCCGCAGTGACGATCGGTTTCGCAGGCGTGTGCTTCGCGGTCGCTTCGCAGGTCACCTGCACGGCCACGTGCCCGGTGCCGATCGTGGACCCCCGGTCGACCACCCAGGATCTTGTGCACACCACGTTCGCGGTGCTCGGGTTCGCGGCGGCCTGCTACGCCATGCTCCAGGTCGCGTTCTCGCGCCGGCGGCCACGTATCGCGCGATTCTCGCTGGTGTCCTGCATCGCGGTCGGCGTGATCTCCGGGGTCGGCGGGCTGCTGGCGCTCGTTCACGTCGCCGTCGATTTCGGGTCGTGGCTGGAGTTCGCCGGAATGACGGTGGCGATCGCATGGCTCGCGACCTACGGGCTCGCGCTCGTCGTCGAAGGCCGCGAGCGCAGCAGCGCGGGCGAGTCCGCTGTTCCGGATGCGCGTGAGCGAGTCCACGGCGAGTCCCCGTGGACGCGCGGGTCGGGCCTCAGCGAGTCCGCATAAGTGTCGCGATCAGCTGGTCCGCGAGGTTGACCAGGATCGCGATCTCGTTCTCATCGCGGTCGATCCAGCGGCATTCGGGCTCGCCGTCGACCGGAATGAAGTCGTGGTGCTGCTCCCAGACGAACAGCGTTCGCTCGGCGCCGAGGACGTACTGCTGCCACCAGACCTGCCGGAGGTAATGGCGGGGGATGCTCCGCCAGCCCTTGTTCGTCGTCTTGATCTCTGCCAGCTCGATGGTGCCGTTGTCGCGGACGACGAGTCCGTCTGGCGTCGCGAGGTGCTTGCGGCTTGCTTCGGCGTGGAAGAGTGCGTCGCTGGGCTCGATGCCGTAGTTGGCGCGGACCCACGAGGCGATCTGCGGCTCCCGCGCACGGCCGTGCTCGGTGTAGACGTTGCCGGTGAAGCCGGTTCCGTGCAATTTGTCGAGTGCGGCCTTCCGCACCGAGAGCTGCGTCGACAGTTTTGCGACGTCAGTGGCCGTGATGCCCCGGCTTCGCGCCCGCAGCCAGGCGACGCGGTCGCTGGCGCGGGCGACGATGCGCGTCTCGTGGGAGAGGTGGGCGGGTTTCGCCGTCACGTCGACCTCCCAGGGAAAGGTCAACATCAGGTCGGTCACCTGTCTATTGTGCCCCGCCGGGAGCGCTCCAGTAGCCCACCTGGCGGCGCGCCTCGTCGATCGTCTCGAGTGTGGTGATCGCCTCGTCGAGCGGATGCAGCGGCGAGTCGGTCAGGCCGTCGGTGATGTAGCGCGCAAGGGCCGCCGCCTCATACGACATGCCCTGGCGGTAGGGCCTGCCGTAGGGGTCGATCCAGTGTGCGACGGTGCCGCCGGGGCCGTGAAACCGGATGCCGCTCGGGCCCCAGAAGGGAGCATCCATTTCGATGCGGCCGGCGGTTCCGCTGATCGTGGCGAGCGAGGGCGTGCCAGCCAGCAGGCTCGTGCTGAGCAGCGCCTGCCCGCCGCCGGGGGAGGTGAGCAGGAGCGCGACCTGGGCATCGACACCGGTCGGCGCAAGCTCCCCGGTCGCGACGACGCTCTCGGGCGCGCCGAGCGCGAAGGATGCCCACGACACGACGTACACGCCGAGGTCGAGGAGCGCGCCTCCGGCGAGCGCCGGGTCGTACAGGCGGCTCGCGGGGTCGAAGGGCGCGGCGCCGCCGAAGTCGGCCGTGACGATTTTCACCTCGCCGAGCATCCCATCGGCGAGGAGCTGCCGGGCGATGTCGGTCTGCGGCAGGTACCGGGTCCACATCGCTTCCATGGCGAAGACGCCCGCCGCGCGCGCGGCCTCGGCGATGATGCGCGCGTCGGCCGCCGTGACCGCCATCGGCTTCTCGATCAGGACGTGCTTGCCCGCAGCGATCGCGAGGAGCGCGTGGGCGGTGTGCTCGCTGTGCGGCGATGCCACGTAGACGATGTCGACCTCGGGGTCGGTGACGAGCTGCTCGTACGATCCGTAGGCGCGCTCGAAGCCGTGCCGTGCGGCGAATGCGACGGCGCGGTCGAGGGTGCGCGAACCCACGGCGACGACCTTCTGTCGCGTGTGCATCCGGACGGCCTCGACGAAGTCGTTCGCGATCACACCGGGTGCCAGGATGCCCCAGCGCAGCGCGGGAGCGTCCGACGGGTCGGGGTGGCGCGGCGCGGGAAGGGTCTCGAGATTCGTCATATCACCAGTTTTCCATAAACTTCGATAGTGAAGTTACGCCCGAGGTGTATATGCACTACAGTGAAGATGAATCGCATCACAATGGTGATTCATTCGGACCGGGATGCGCCGATGTGTCCCCCTTGCCATCATCCGCGCGTCCCGGTCTGTCAGGCCATGTCGATCAGTGAAGAACAGGCAACAGTTGAAGAAGCTTCTTGGGGCAGTACCGATCTCGGTATGCGCAATCATCTCGCTCGCTGCACTCTGCGGTTGCACAAGCCAACCCTCATCTTCTACGGGGAGTCACCCTTCGGACGTGAGCATCTCCCTTCCCGAGTTCTCCGGGCCGTGGGCCGGAGATCTCACTTATGCCTTTAGAAAGGCGAGCTCCGACTTTGAGCGGAACGCACTGTCCGACGGGACGATCTCAGAGGCGGAGTTTGCCGAAGTCGAGAACAGATTCATCACCTGCCTCCGGGCCGGCGGCCTAACGACTGCTGGCATCAATCCGGGCGGCTCGCTCGAGTTCGGCTTTCCCCCTGAAATGGGACCGGACAAGGCGAACCGGATATCCGACAACTGCTCCGCGTCGTCGGGCTACGACACGGTGGGCTCGCTCTACTTCGCTATGCGGAGGAACCCACAGAATCTTGACGAGGCAAAGATCGCAGCCGCATGCCTCGGAAGGAAAGGCGTAGTCCCTCGCGGCTACGACGCGAGCGACTACAAGCGAGACGTACCCACCATGGCATTTCCGTTTTCAGACCCAGACGAGGGTCGGGAAGCACTCGAAGCGTGCTCAGCCGATCCCTTGGGTTTGCTGCCAAAGAAACTCAGCGCGCGAACCAGTCCGCCGACGGGTTCGTGACCTCGGGTTCTCGCCTCTCACCGGCAACCGGCGCGGCCCAGCGAACACCGTTGGCGAGCACTCGCCTCACCTGCGGATGGAAGTACACCGGGTACTCCTGGTCGCCGGGGCTGAAGTAGAAGATCTTGCCGCGGCCCCGGGTGAACGTCACCCCGGAGCGGAACACCTCGCCGCCCGCGAACGAACTGATGAACACGAGGTCGTCCGGTTTCGGGATGTCGAAGAACTCCCCGTACATCTCCTGGTGGTCGATCACGATCGGCTGCTCGATGCCGTGAGCGATGGGATGCGTCGGTGCGACCGTCCACACCACCTCGCGTTCCGCTTCGTTCCGCCACGCGAGCGAACAGGTGGTGCCGAGCAGGCGGATGAAGATCTTCGAGAAGTGACCCGAGTGCAGCACGATCAGGCCCATGCCGCCGAGCACGTGCCTGCGCACTCGTTCTACGACGTCGTCGGCGACCTGATCGTGGGCGATGTGCCCCCACCACAGCAATACGTCGGTGTCGGCGAGCACGTCTTCGCTGAGGCCGTGTTCAGGGTCGGCGAGCGTGGCGGTGCGGATGCGCGCCCCGTCCAGCAGGCCGGCCAGCCCATCAGCGATGGCGCCGTGGATGCCGTCCGGGTAGATCGCAGCGATCTCCGGCTGGGTGGTCTCGTGCACGCCTTCGTTCCAGACGGTGACGCTGAGTGCGCTCATCGTTCCTCTCCTTTTCCTGCGACCGAGGCAGGCTCGAGGACGACCTCTGCCCCTGCGGCGGCGGATGCGTAGCACGCGTCGATCACGCGCGCTCGTTCGAGCGCCAGCGACCCGTCGTAGTGCGCCCAGTGCTCTGTGTCGCGCACGTGCTCGATAAACGTCTCGATCACGGCGTGATGTCCTCGGCCCGGATCAGCCTTCACCACGACATCCTCGCTCGTCTCGTCCTGTCCCGTGAAGATCGTCAATTCGCCGACGGGCGCGTAGTCGACCACCCGCAGGTCGGCGCCGCCTTCTGTGCCGTAGATCGTGATGCCGAATTCGTCGCCGGCCGGCCGGTAGGCCGCCCAGCTGGTCTCGATCATCAGGGAGCCCCCGCCCTCGAGGCGGAGCAGCACACTCGCGAGATCCTCGACCTCGTAGGCCGAGCCCACCTGCTGCTTGGCCGCGACTGCGCCGCCGAGGCCCCGCGTCCCGAGCTCGGCGTGGGTGACGGCCGACACGGCGGTCACCTTCGGTTCGCCGAACAGGTGCAGAGCGTAGTCGAGCACGTGCACGCCCAGGTCGATCAGGGGTCCGCCCCCGGCCATCTCGCGGTTGGTGAACCAGCTGCCGAGTGCGGGGATGCCCGCCCGGCGCAGCCAGATCGCGCGTCCGTGGTAGGGGCGACCGATCGTGCCCGCGTCGATGGCGGCCTTGAGGGCTTCGATGTCTCCGCGACGCCGGTGGTTGAAGGCGATCTCGAGCACGCGCCCGGCCGAGCGGGCCGCATCCACCATCGCCTGCGCTTCCACGGCACTGCGCGCGATCGGCTTCTCGCAGAGGACGTGCAACCCTGCTTCGAGCGCGCCGACAGTGATCGGGGCGTGCAGGAACGTCGGGACGGCGACGCTGACGATGTCGAGGCCGCCTTCGGCGACGAGGTCCTTCCAGTCCCGGTACAGCCGCGTCACGCCGTAGCGCTCGCCGAGCTCCGCCCGCGCCTCGTCCTCCATCCCGGCGAGTGCGACGAGTTCGACGCCGTCGAGCGACGCGTACGCGTCCATGTGCTGCTGGCCGGCCCATCCGAGCCCGACCACTCCGACGCGGAGTGCTGGTTTCCTGTCATTCGACTTCGTGCTCACGACGAATCCTTTCGTGTGCGTGTGCGTGTGCGTGTGCCCGGCTGGTGACGGCTAACGCCGGACGGGCGTGGAATGGGCGGTCTCGGGGTCCAGCACATGCTGGATGACCATGATTGCTGCCCCGAGCACGCCGCCGGTCTCTCCCGCCTTCGACTGGGTGATGGTCACATGCTGGGTGGCGAGTGGCGTCGACCGCTGGTAGACGACTTCGCGGACGCCGGCGAGAAGCTGTTCGCCGACGCGTGAGATGCTGCCGCCGATGACGACGACGGACGGGTTGAGGAGGTTGACGCAGGTGGCGACGACCTCGCCGAGGTCGCGCCCCGCCTGACGGATGGCCTGGAGCGCATCCGGGTTGCCGGAGCGTGCGAGTGCCACGACGTCCTCGCTCGTGGTCGCGGGGATGCCGGCTGCCGAGAGTGAGCGGGCGATGGCAGGGCCGCTGGCGAGTGCCTCGAGGTCCGCATCCTTCGCACTGTGACTCGCGGTCTCGTTCGTGAACGGCACGCGCACGTGCCCGAGGTCGCCCGCCGACCCCTGGGCGCCGCGCTGGAGGCGCCCGCCGTTGATGATGCCGGCGCCGATGCCGGTGGCGACCTTCACGAAGAGCAGGTCGGACTGGTCGCGCCACGCGGTCGCCTGCTCGCCGAGCGCGAGAAGGTTGACGTCGTTGTCGACGAGGACGGGCACCTCGGCGAAGGAGGCAGCGACGTAGGCGGGAATGTCGAAGCGGTCCCAGCCGGGCATGATCGGGGGGTTGATGGGCATCCCGGTCGAGTGCTCGACCGGTCCGGGAACGCCGATACCGACACCGACGAGGTCGGCGAGCGGCCGGCCGGTCTCGGCGACCAGCCGCTTCGCTGTGTCGAGGGCCCAGTCGAGGATCGGCTCCGGACCGTCGGCGATGGCGAGGCGGCGGGACTCGCTGTCGAGAATCGTGCCGGCGAGGTCGGCGATGGCGACCACCCCGTGGGTCGCGCCGAGATCGATGGCGACGATCATGCGCGACTCGGGTTTGAACGCGATGCGCGCGGGAGGGCGGCCGCCGGTGGAGACAGCGTCGCCGGCCGGACTGATCAGGCCGGATGCGGTCAGCGAGTCGATGCGGGTCGAGACCGTCGAGCGGGCGAGGCCCGTCAGCTCCGCGAGCTGTGCGCGCGTCCGCGGCACGCCGTCGCGCAGGATCGCGAGCAGCGACGCGGCCTCGGGCGCCACGAGGGGCCGTTCCCGCACGATGTCGCTCATGCAGTCATTGAACCACATTGTCCAGCCGGGCACAGTAAAGACGGCGATCGACGATGGACTTTTGATTGACAAGCGGCAGAAGTCTGATTGAATGGGACACGCGCAGCGCGCAATCCAGCAACACTCGACGAGGAGAATCGTGACGCAGTCCAAACTTTCCGTTCAGCTCTACACCGTGCGGGAACTTCTACAGGAAGACACGGCCGGAACGCTCAAGCGGCTGGCCGAACTCGGCTTCACCCAGGTCGAGCCGTTCGCTTTCGTCTCCTTCGGCGACGCCCTCGCGCGCGGACTCGCCGATGCGGGCCTCTCAGCTCCCACCACGCACCAGAGCTTCATCGGCACCGACGCTGCGCCCGTGTTCGAAGCGGCCAAGGCGCTCGGCATCGAGACGGTCATCGACCCGTACGTCACGCCCGACCGCTGGACGCAGAAGGCCGACATCGACGAAACAGCCGCCCAGCTGAACGCGGCGGCCGAGGTGGCCGCCGGCTACGGAGTGCGCGTCGGATACCACAACCACGCCCACGAGATCGAGAACACGGTCGACGGCGTCACCGCCCTCGAATACTTCGCGAGCCAGCTCGACGACCGGGTCGTGCTCGAGGTCGACACCTACTGGGTCGCGGTCGGCGGCCAGGACCCGGTGGCGCTGCTGAAGCGCCTCGGCGACCGCGTCGTGGCACTCCACATCAAAGACGGCCCCGGTACCACCGAGACCAAGGACCAGGTCGCCGTCGGCCAGGGTTCGCTGCCGATCGCCGACATCATCGCGGCCGCACCGGATGCCCTCCGGGTCATCGAACTCGACGACTCGCGCGGCGACCGCTTCCAGGCCATCGCCGACAGCTACGCCTTCCTCACCTCGGACGTTTTCGCGTGAGCGCGGCAGGCACCCGCACCGGAAGGGTCGGCGTCGGCCTCATCGGCGCCGGTGTGATCAGCACGCAGTACCTCGAGAACCTGACGGCGTTCCCCGACCTCGACGTGCGCTTCATCGCGGACATCGACGAGGAGCGGGCGAGCAGCCAGGCGGCCGCGTTCGGCGTGCCGGGCTCGGGTTCCGTCGCCGAGCTGCTCGCCGACGACGCCATCGAGATCGTCGTGAACCTGACGATCCCCAAGGTGCACGTCGAGGTGGCGCTCCAGGCGCTCGCCGCGGGCAAGCACGTCTGGAGCGAGAAGCCGTTCTCCCTCGACCGCGAGAGCGGACGCGAGCTGCTCGACGCGGCCCACGCTGCAGGGCTCCGTGTCGCCACGGCGCCCGACACGTTCCTCGGAGCGGGGATCCAGTCGGCCCGCCGTCTCGTCGAGAGCGGCGCCATCGGTGCACCGCTGACCGCGCTCACGCTCATGCAGAGCCCCGGGCCCGAGTCGTGGCACCCGAACCCGGACTTCCTGTTCCAGGAAGGCGCTGGCCCGCTGTTCGACATCGGCCCGTACTACATCACCACGCTGGTGCAGCTGTTCGGCCCCGTCGCCAAGGTGAGTGCGGTCGTCTCCAAGGCGCGCGAGACCCGCATCATCGGGTCCGGGCCGCGCGCCGGCGAAGAATTCACCGTGACGGTGCCGACGCATGTCAGTGCCCTCTATGAGTTCGAGAACGGCCAGACCGCGCAGTGCGTCTTCAGCTTCGACTCGAAGCTCTCCCGCACGCAGTTCGAGGTCGCCGGCGCCGAAGGCACCCTGGTCGTGCCCGACCCCAACGGCTTCGACGGGGAGCTCGTCATCCACCGCAGCCGCGATGAAGTCGAGACCATCCCGGCGCACGGTTCGACGACTTCGCGCGGTACCGGTGTGCTCGAGCTCGCGCGTGCCATCCGGGCCGGTCGCCCTGAGCGCGCATCCGGTGAGCAGGCGTACCACGTGCTCGACGTCATGGTCTCGACGATCGAGGCCGGCACCTCCGGCACCCCGGTCGTCATCGAGAGCACCGTGACGGTCGCGCCGAGCCTCCCCGAGGACTGGGACCCGCGAGCGGCGACGCTCGCACCCGGAGCCTGACGCGCATGGGAGCCGACCAGCTCGGCGTCGCCGTCGTCGGCGGCGGATTCATGGCGACCGTGCACTCGCGGGCCGCGCGGGCGGCACGGGCACGGCTCGTCGGGATCGCGTCGTCGACGGCGGAGAAGTCAGCGAAGGCAGCGGATGAACTCGGCTTCGACAGCGGGTACGCATCCTTCGACGCGCTGCTGGCCGACGACTCCGTCGACGTCGTGCATGTGACCACGCCGAACGCGCTGCACGCCGACCAGGCCGTCGCGGCGCTCGCCGCCGGAAAACAGGTCGTCTGCGAGAAGCCGCTGGCAACGACGGTCGCGGATGCCGAGCGGATGCTCGAGGCAGCGGGCACGAGCGTCGCGACGGTGCCGTTCGTCTACCGCTTCCACCCGATGGTGCGCGAGGCGCGAGCGCGGTTCGGCGACGGATCCGCGGGCCGGGTGCTGAGCATCCACGGCTCCTACCTCCAGGACTGGCTGCTCGGTGCCGACGACGACAACTGGCGCGTCGACTCGACGCAGGGCGGCCGGTCGCGCGCATTCGCCGACATCGGATCGCACCTCGTCGACCTCGTCGAATTCGTCAGCGGCGACCGCGTCGCACGCGTCGCCGCCACGAAGAAGACGGTGTTCGCCGAGCGCGCTGCCCATCGCGACATCGCCACGGAGGACGCCGTCGCGGTGGTGCTCCAGACGGAGTCGGGCGCTATCGGAACACTGCTCGTCTCGCAGGTGGCTCCCGGCCGCAAGAACAGGCTGCACCTCGAGATCGCGGGAAGCGCCGAGAGCGTCGCGTTCGACCAGGAGCATCCGGAGACGCTCTGGGTCGGGCGCCGGTCGGGCAGCCTGCTCATCCCGCGCGACGCCGACCAGCTGCACGACGACGCGGCGCGCCTGTGCGTCGTGCCCTCCGGGCATCCGCAGGGATACCAGGACGCGTTCAACGCGTTCGTCGCCGACACCTATGCCGCCATCGGCGGCACCACACCCGACGGACTGCCGCAGTTCGCAGACGGACTACGCGCAGTGCGCGTGACGGATGCGGTGCTCGACGCAGCCGAGTCGGGCTCCTGGATCGAGATCGAGTAAGGACCACGCACATGACCACCGAAGCATCCACCGAACTGAAGTCGACCCATCCGGTCACGCTGTTCACCGGCCAGTGGGCCGACCTGTCGCTCGAAGAAGTCGCGAAACATGCCAGCGAATGGGGCTATGACGGCCTCGAGATCGCGTGCTCCGGCGAACACCTCGACGTGTGGCGTGCCGCAGAGGACGACGACTACCTCCAGGGCCGACTCGACATCCTCGACCGGTACGGCCTCAAGGTCTGGGCGATCTCGAACCACCTCAAAGGCCAGGCCGTCTGCGACGACCCGATCGACTTCCGGCACCAGGCCATCGTCGGCTCGAAGGTGTGGGGCGACGGCGACCCGGAGGGCGTGCGGCAGCGTGCGGCGGAAGAGCTCAAACTGACCGCGAAAGTCGCCCGGCGCCTCGGCGTCGACACCGTCGTCGGCTTCACGGGCTCGAAGATCTGGCCGTACGTCGCGCAGTTCCCGCCGGTGCCCGCCGACGTGATCGACGCCGGCTACCAGGACTTCGCCGACCGCTGGAACCCCATCCTCGACGTGTTCGACGGCGAAGGGGTGCGGTTCGCGCACGAGGTTCACCCGTCGGAGATCGCGTACGACTACTGGTCGAGCGTGCGGTCGCTCGAGGCGATCGACCATCGTCAAGCGTTCGGGTTCAACTGGGACCCGAGCCACATGATGTGGCAGGACATCGATCCGGTCGGGTTCATCGTCGACTTCAAGGACCGCATCTACCACGTCGACTGCAAGGACACACGGCTACGTCCGAAGAACGGCCGGGCCGGCGTGCTCGGCTCGCACCTGCCGTGGGGCGACCCGCGGCGCGGCTGGGACTTCGTCTCGACGGGGCACGGCGACGTTCCCTGGGAGGACTCGTTCCGTGCGCTGACGTCGATCGGCTACACGGGACCCATCTCGATCGAGTGGGAGGACGCGGGCATGGACCGCCTGCACGGCGCCGAAGAGGCCGTCGGGTACATCCGCTCGCTCCTCTGGAAGCTGCCCACCGCATCCTTCGACGCCGCCTTCTCCAACCAGGACTGAGTCGAGGCACTGCCGAGAGTCACCGTTGCCGCCGAGTGTCGCCGTCCAGCCGGGCGGACTCGGCGGCAGCGGTGACTCTCGCTGCCTAGGATGGGCGGATGGCCGATACGACGATCAGGGGTGAGGACTGGTACGGGCGCGACCTCGAGAAGGTCGAGTACACGCGGGTCGCCTGGGTCGACGTCGACATGACCGAAATCTCCAGCACGTCCGCGGTGTTCACCGAGTGCAGCTTCACCAATGTGCGGTTCAACGTGTCGAAGCACACCGAGAGCGCCTTCATCAACTGCACGTTCAGCCGCTGCAACTTCTTCGACGCGTCATTCACCCGGTGCAAGCTCACCGGAAGCGTGTTCGACGGGTGCTCGTTCGACCTGGTGGACGTCGCCGCCGGCGACTGGTCGTTCGTCGGGCTGGCCGGCGCGAAGCTGAGCGGGACGACGTTCCACGGTGTGAAGCTGCGCGAAGCCGACCTGAACCGTGCGCGCTGCGATGGCGCGACATTCAGCGGATGCGACCTGTCGGGGGCATGGATGGAAAGGGCCGACTTCACCGGCGCCGACCTGCGCGGCAGCGACCTCAGCTCGCTCGACCCGCTCACGGCGCAACTGAAGGGCGCGGTCGTGGACGCCCGCCAGGCCGCCGTCCTCGTCGGCTCGCTCGGCCTCACCGTGCTGCCCGAGTAGCGCCCCGGCTGCCTGAGTAGTTCGCCGAGAGTCACCCTTCATGCTCAGAGTCGCCGTTCCGCCGAGTCATCTCGGCGGGAACGGCGACTCTCGACGGCACGCTCGACCGGAACGGTCACACTCGCCGGCAGGTCGCGCCGCTAGGCGACCTCCTTCACCTGGCCGTGCTTGATGTGCAGGCGGCGCTGCGCCCGCTTCGCGATCGCCGAATCGTGGGTGACGACGATCAGCGTGAGGCCGCGGTCGCGCCAGAGCCCCTCGAGAAGGTCCATGATCTCGTCACGGGTCTCCTCGTCGAGGTTGCCCGTGGGTTCGTCGGCGAGCAGCACATCCGGGTCCTTCACCAGGGCCCGCGCGATCGCGACCCGCTGCTGCTGGCCGCCGGACAGTTCGGACGGCAGGTGGCTGCCGCGATCGCCGAGCCCGACCGAGACGAGTGCCTCGGCCGCACGCCGCTTGCGCTCCGCTCCGCTGATCTTCAGCGGAGCCAGCGCGGTCTCGACGTTCTCCTGCGCCGTCAGCGTCGGGATCAGGTTGAAGCCCTGGAACACGAAGCCGATGTCGGTCGCTCGGATCTTGGTCAGCTTGCCGTCGCCCAGCTTCGACAGGCTCGACTTCTCCAGTTCGACCGAACCCGAGGTGGGCCGGTCGAGCGCGCCGAGCATCTGCAGCAGGGTCGACTTGCCGCCGCCGGTCGGGCCCTGGATGACCACCATCTGGCCATCCGGGATCTCGAGGGTCACATTGTTGAGTGCGGTGACGTTGCGGCGGGACTGGGTGTACGTCTTGGTGACGTTGGTGAGGGTGTACACGGATGCTCCTGACAGGCGTTCGACGAAGGTGATCAGTTGACCGAGCGGAGTGCTGCGGCGGGGCGCAGGCGCGAGGCCCGCCATCCGCCGAACGCTCCCGCGAGGAGGCCGCCGAGAACGGCGAGGCCGACGGCGATGACGATGATCCAGACGGTCACCGGAGCGTGCAGAGCGATGTCGGTGGTGGATGCGGCCGCCTGGCGTGCGGCCGCACCGAAGCCGCCTCCGCCGAAGCCGCCGCCCCCGAAGCCACCCGTCCCCGCGCCGGTGCCTGCGCCGCCGGTTCCGGTCGCTGCACGTCCGACTCGACCGGCGGCGTTGGCGAAGCCGTTACCAACGCCGCCGGTGAGGGTCGGCGCCATCGCGTTGACGATGGCGATTCCGACGAGGCCGATCGCGATGCCGACCACGCCCCCGATGAGACCCTGGACGACCGATTCGCCGGCGACCTGGCCGACCACTCGGCGGTTGCTCCAGCCGATCGCCTTCAGGGTTCCGAACTCACGGGTGCGCCGGGTCACGCCTGAGATCGTGAAGAGGATAGCGATCAGGAATGCGGCGGCCAGCACGATGATCGACAGCCAGGTGCCGAGGTTGGAGACGAGCTGACCGGCCGTGCCGAGGGAACCGGAGACACTGGATGCGAGATCGGCCTGAGTGCTGACCGTCGCCGTGGGAAGCGCCTTGGTCAGGTCGGCCTTGATCTGGTCGATGTCGCTCGCCGACGCCGCCTTCACGTATACCGCGCTGATCTTGCCGGTCTCGGCGGAGAGCTTCTGGGCGACATCGAGGGGGATGTACGCGTTCGATGCGGTCGTGGAGTCGGCGCCGGTCGCCGAGACGATGCCGATGACGGTGAAGGTGGTGCCGCCGATCGTGACCGTGTCGCCGCTGACTTTCGAAGCCGTCTTAGCGTAGGTGGAGTCGAGCACGACCACGTCCTTGCCGACGTCGGCCTTGGTGAAGGTTCGGCCGCTGGTGAGCGTGACCGACGACAGCGGCCCGACGGCGTCGCCCGCCGGATCGAGACCCAACACCGAGAAAGAGTCGACGGTGAACGAGCTGCCCCCCGCGCCATCCGCCCCGCCCGTCGGCGCCGGCGTCGAGCCGGCCCCGCCCGCCTGGGCCTGCTGCCGCTGTTCGCGCAGCTGCTGGAAGTTGGGAAGGGTGCCGTCGAACGTCGTGTTC
This sequence comes from Leifsonia tongyongensis, assembly GCF_010686705.1. Classification (GTDB taxonomy): domain Bacteria; phylum Actinomycetota; class Actinomycetes; order Actinomycetales; family Microbacteriaceae; genus Diaminobutyricibacter; species Diaminobutyricibacter tongyongensis. The sequence continues at coordinate 284,511 of NZ_JAAGWY010000005.1, forward strand.
GTCAGCGAGAGCACGCCGGCCGCGCCGGCGACGTTCTGCACGCCCCGTGTGGTGGTGATGGCGGTCGCGTCCATCGTGGTCGCGCCGCGCGACGACGCGAGACGCGAGGTGTGGACCGTGCGGCCGGTATTGCCGCTGTTCGCCGTTCCCGCTCCCGCCCCGAAGTCGAAGCGGGGGCCGCCCCCGCCGCCCTGCGTCGTCGTCGCCCCCTGGGCGGTCGCGGGCTGGGTGACCGTGATGTCGGTGCCGACGCCGTAGACCGACTGCAGGACGGTCGCCTGCGCGTCCTTCACGCCGGCCGAGACCGCATTGACGATGATCACGAGCGCGATCGCGAGCGCCATGCCGACAGCGATGATGATCGTCTGTCTGCGGCGGTTGACGAGTTCGCGCCGGAGGTAGGTGCCGAACATTCTTCTCCTCGACGGCAGGCGCGTCCAGATGCCACCCATGGCGGTCCACGGCCTGATGATGCGACGTTAGGACCGCGTCTTTTGGGGTCTCTATGGCAGACCTGTGGTTCCGCTGTGGGCTGGATGCGCAATCTGAGACTTCTCGCTCACAGGTTTCGCAAAGCTTTCCCAAAGGCCAGTTCGAGGCGTCTCACGATAATGGGAGATGTGACGATCAACTCCCGCGCCAACACGAGCGCCCCCAGCCAGCAGCGAACCGTCCTGCGTCGTGCCGACGGCAGTTCCATCCGCGTGCTCGTCGTCGACGACGAGTCCACGCTGACCGACCTGCTCTCGATGGCCCTTCATTACGAGGACTGGGAGGTCAGGACGGCGGCGACCGGCCAGCAGGCGCTCACGATCGCGCGTGAGTTCCGTCCCGATGTGGTCGTGCTCGACATCATGCTGCCCGACATCGACGGGCTGCAGGTGCTGTCCCGGATGCGCGCAGATGGCACCGAGGCTCCTGTGCTCTTCCTCACGGCGAAGGATTCGCTCGACGACCGGATCGCCGGACTCACGGCCGGCGGCGACGACTATGTCACCAAGCCGTTCAGCCTCGAGGAGCTCGTCGCGCGGCTGCGCGGCCTGCTGCGGCGTTCCCGCAGCGCCGTCGCCGACACGAACGACCCGGTGCTGGTGGTCGGCGACCTCGTGCTCGACGAGGACAGCTACGAGGTGCACCGCGACGGTTCGCCCATCTCGCTCACCGCGACCGAGTTCGAGCTGCTGCGTTTCCTCATGCGCAACCCGCGCCGCGTCCTCAGCAAGACGCAGATCCTCGACCGGGTCTGGAGCTACGATTTCGGCGGGTCCTCGAGTGTCGTCGAGTTGTACATCTCTTACCTTCGCAAGAAGATCGACTCCGGCCGCACGCCGATGATCCACACCGTCCGCGGCGCCGGCTACATGGTCAAGGCTGCGACGTGACGCAGACCGCTCCGACGGCAGGCGGCGCCGGCACCCCGGGCACGCGACGCCGGTGGGAGTGGCTGCCGCGCATCCGCCCGTTCCGTTCCTGGACCCTGCGCAGCAGGGTGGTGCTGGTCGTCGTTGCCATGCTCGCCGTGCTCGGCACCGTCATCGGAGCGATCAGCGTGTTCGCCCTGCAGACCTATCTGCTCAACCGGCTCGACACCCAGCTCACGAGTGCGGTCGACCGCGGCCAGCACGCGGCCGACCTGGTCTACGGTCCGTCGCCCAGCGGCCCCGAGGTGACGCGTATCGTGAACACGCCCGGTCAGCCGGTCGGAACGTTCGGCGTCGTGCGCAGCGGCGACATGCTCATCTATCCGGTCATCCTCGCCAAGCGACCCTCGGCGGCGGCTCCGAACGAGCCGGTCTCGCCCCAGAACGTACCCGTGCCGACGGCTGACCTGCTGTCCCTTCCGGCTGACGGCAAACCGCGCACGGTCAACCTCGGGCCGGCCTTGGGCGACTACCGGGTGGCGGCGGCCGAGCTCATCAACGGCGACAGTGTCATCATCGGGTTGCCCCTCTCCGAAGTGAATGCGACCGTGACCCAGCTCACGTTCGTCATCGTGCTGGTCACGCTCGCGGGCCTCATCTTCGCGTTCCTGATCGCGAGCTTCGTCGTCCGCCTGGCGATGCGTCCGCTGGCGCGCGTCGCCGGCACGGCCCAGGAGGTCGCCGAGCTGCCGCTCGACCACGGGGAGGTCGCCCTCTCGGTCCGCGTGCCCGAGAAGGACACCGATCCGCACACCGAGGTGGGCACGGTGGGCGCCGCGCTGAACCGGATGCTCGGACACATCGGTTCGGCGCTGACGGCCCGGCAGGCGAGTGAGAAGAAGGTGAGACAGTTCGTGGCGGATGCGAGCCACGAGCTGCGTACGCCCCTCGCGTCCATCCGGGGTTACGCCGAGCTCACGCGCCGCAGCCCGCACGACCTCCCTGAGGACGTCACCCATTCGATCGGTCGGATCGAATCGGAGGCGACGCGGATGACCTCCCTCGTGGAGGACCTGCTGCTCCTTGCCCGCCTCGACGAGGGCCGCGACCTGGAGCACGACCCTGTCGACCTGTCGATCCTCCTCGTCGACGCCATCAGCGACGCGCATGCCGCGGGCCCGGACCATCGCTGGACGCTCGACCTCCCGGATACACCGGTCGAGGTCACGGGCGACGAGGCCCGTCTGCACCAGGTGATCATGAACCTCCTGGCGAACGCGCGGGTCCACACGCCGGCGGGAACCCACGTGACGGTGAGCCTGGCGGTGGACGAGGGCGCGGATCGCGCGCGGGTGTCGGTGACGGATGACGGCCCCGGCATCCCGGCGGAATTCCAGTCGACGCTGTTCGAGCGCTTCACCCGCGCCGACAGCTCTCGCGCCCGCACGACCGGCAGCACCGGTCTCGGCCTCGCGATCGTCCAGGCGGTCGTCGAAGCCCACGGCGGTGAGGTCGACGTGTCGAGCGTGCCCGGAGAGACGACGTTCACCGTGTCGCTGCCGCTCGAGCACCGGGGTGCCGCTGACGCGGACGTTGTCGTGGCCGATGAGGTCGCGGCCGCGGATGACGCCGCATCCGTGTCGGTGTCGCCCCCGCTCCACTGACTGCGGCCGGCGCGTCAGTCGTCGACGTCGCGGGTGCCGCGCACATATGCCTTCACGGTGGCGAACTGCTCGCTCTTCGACTGGGCCGTGCGGCGGATGATGTACGGCCCGACCGCGGCCGGCACGATGAAGGTCTCTGCGTAGTGGATGCGATAAGGGGCGAAAGCGCCGGTCGGGCTCGCGATCTCCACTTCGTCGCCCTCTACGAGGTTGAGCACGTTGACGGTGCCTTCGGAGTCGTGGTGGACCTCGTCGGTGAACCAGTGGCGGCGGACCTCGATGAACTCGAGTTCGTGGAGGCCTGTGCGCTCCTCGCGCACGCCCTCGCGCTCTGAGATCACTTCGACGTGCCCGAGCAGGTTGCTCTCGACCCAGGTGGTGTCGCGGTCCCATTGGATGTTCCGGATGCCGTGGTCGAGGTGGATCGGCCGGGGGATCCCGTCGATGCCGACCCGCCCCCAGTCCCACAGCTTGAAGGTGAAGATGAACGGCGTCGCCGATATCTCGAGGACCATCGAGTTCGCCCCGGACGCGTGAACGGTTCCGGCCGGGATGGAGAAGTGGTCATGCTTGCGGGCCGGGATGCGGTTGACGTACTTCTCCGCGTCGAACGGATGTGCGCCATCCGTCGCCGCCTGCAGCGCCGCTACCACCTCGTCCGGGTCGATTCCGGTCTTCAGCCCGAGGTAGACGACCGCGTCGTCGTCGGCGTCGAGCAGGTAGTAGCTCTCGTCCTGGGTGTAGTGCATGCCGAACGTGGTCTGGATGTAGTCGGTGAGCGGGTGCACCTGCAGGGAGAGGTTGCCGCCGCCCATCGTGTCGAGGAAGTCGAACCGGATGGGGAACTCGGCCCCGAATCGCGCGAACGTCTTCGCGCCGAGCAGCTCGCGGGGCTGGCTGAGCACGAGGTCCATGGCCGGGATCTCCACGACGCGGCCATCGGCTTCAAGCAGCAGTGAGTTCTCTTCGGGCACGCAGTCGAAGCACCAGGCGTAGTTCGCGGCCGACCGGTCGAGGTCGAGGCGGTCCTTCATCCACTGCCCACCCCAGACGCCGGGGTCGAAGAACGGGACGACGCGCAACGGCGCGGCCGCCGCGTTCGCCAGCGCGGTTCGGAAAGCGTCCCCGGTGATCAGGCCGGCGTTGCGGATGCTCGTGTTGGTGTCGAGCAGGAAATCGATGCGGTCGAAGAGGTCGCGCTTGTGCAGGTCGGCGACCCGCCACTCGACGAAGAAGCCGCGCTTGTACTTGCGGAGGTTGTCTTCGCCGGCGTTGTCGGTGCGCCAGTTCGTCGCCCCGCGACGCTGGCGGAGCTGGATCTCCCAGCGGGCGAGGTCGGCGAGTACCAGGACATCGGGGGTGACCGGGGTGAGCGCGGCGCCCCAGCCGACGAGGATGACCGGGCGGGCGGTGTCGGCCACGGACGCTGCGAGGGCGGCGAGCCGGTCGGCGTCGTAGAACTCGTCGAGCGTGAAGTGCCCCATCACCCCGAACACCCGGTCGTCGGTCAGGTTGCGGCCGATCAGCGCGTCGATCTCCTCGATCGGCCTCGCGGCGGCCTCCTCGACATCGATGACGTCGTAACCGGGCAGGTTCGCGCGCAGTTCGGCGATGAGTGCCGGCAGATCGACGCCCGGGTAGGTGTCGATCGCGATCACCGCAGGCCGGCCGGTCGTGGCGGCACGGGCGGCCGCATCGAGTTCGCTCCACGCCTCAGCACCGGACCAGACGACACTCCCGGGGGGCAGCTCGACCGACGGCTGTTTGTCGTAGGTCGTGTGCATATGGTGATCGGCGGGTGTCACTGAGCGTCCTTTCGATGTGTTGCGGCGTGGTCGCCGGGGTTGACGGCCAGCGCGGAGAGGCCGAGCAAGACCGAATATTCGGGGGCGGATGGGGTCACGAAGGCGGGACGGTGTGACGACGACCAGAGGTGCGCGTGCACGTAGTCCGCCAGGGGTGGGAGGATCACGTCGGCGGAGCGCATCACTCCGCCGGAGACGATGACGATGTCGGGGTCGTAGGCGTGGCACAGAGTGACGATCGCGGCGCCCCAGGCGCGCAGGTACCGGTCGAAGAGGGCGCCCACTGCCGGTGCGTCCCGGGTCTCGAGGAGATCCCGGAGTCCGATGGCCCCTCGTGCGGCGCGTTCGCCGAGCGGGGATGCAGCGAGGACAGGATCGGATGCGACATCGCGCTGGAGGGCCCAGGTGCTGGCGACCGCCTCCGCGCATCCCACATTGCCGCAGTTGCAGCTGGGCCCGTCGAGCGCCACGGTCACATGTCCGCCGAGGATGGCCGCATGGTCGTGGACGCCGCGGAGGACCTGCCCGTCGATCAGTGCGGCGGTGCCGATGCCGGTGCCGAGTGTGATGAGTACAGCGTCGTGTGTTCCAGCTGCGACTCCGTAGGTCGTCTCGCCGACGAGGGCGGCGCGCGCATCGTTCTCGACGACCGCGGGCACTCCGAAGGACTGCGCCGCCCATTCGCGGAGGTCGCGGCCCTGTGCGTAGCCGTACTTGTCGTGAGCGGCGATCAGGCTCCCGTTCGCGCGGTCGACGACGCCCGGAAGGGCGATCCCGACACCGGCGATGTCGCTCCGGCCCGCGGATTCCGTCAGTTCGTCGAGCGCCTGGCGCACGTGGTCGAGGTCGGCGTCGCTGCCGGAATTGGGACGTTCTGTCGTCGCGAGGATGCGCGGACCGTCGAGGATGCCGAGCTTGACCTCGGTCCCGCCGAAATCGATGCAGAGTACCGGCATGGTTCTCCTTTCAGTCGGCGAGCGGTGCGCAACGGTTGATCCTGGTTGGTATCGTTACCATAGCGCACGCGAGAGCACTTGGCCAACAGGCGGGTACTGCTCAGGCGCGGACGACCCGCACCTGGGTCGGCATCTCGATCTCCCGGATTCGGCCGGGCTCCGCCTCGCCGAGCAGGCGGTCGAACAGCAGGCGTGCCGCCTCCCGGCCGAGCTCGCGTGCGTCGTGGTCCACCACGGTCACCGGGACCGGCATCATCTCCGCGAGTTCGAAGTCGTCGAAACTGACGATCGCGGGAAGGGCGCCGACCTCTCCGTCGGCGGAATTGAGACGGGCGCCGATCTCCTTGAGCGCACCGATCGTGTTGCGGTTGTTGGCGCTGAAGACGGCCGTCGGAGGGTCTGCCAGGTCCATCAGTTCGCGCATCGCGACCGATGCCGTCTCGACATCCTGCTGCCCGCGCCTGACCAGGTCCGGATCCACCTCGATCCCCGCCTCCTCGAGAGCCCGCAGGTATCCTTCGTACCGGCGACGGCCCGTGAAGACACTCGTGACATTGCCGAGGTAGCCGATCCGGCGATGCCCGGCATCCAGAAGGGTGCGCGTACCCCGGTACGCTCCGCCGACATCGTCGAGCACCACGGCATCCGCTGCGACTCCTGTGACGCTGCGCGACGCCAGCACGAGGGGCGTGCCGCGGAGGCTCTCCGGCTGGAGATGGGTCGCCTGGTCGCCCGTGGGCACGACGATGAGGCCCTCGACCTGGCGCCCGATAAGGTCGGCGATGAGCTGGCGTTCGCGCCCCGGGTCCTCGCCGGTGTTGCCGAGCACGATCCGGCGGCCGTACTGGGCGGCGACCTCCTCGACGCCCAGCGCGAAGTTGCCGTAATAGGGGTTGCCCAGGTTGGTGATCGCGACGCCGATAAGACCGCTCGCCTGGCCGGGACGGATGCTCCGGGCGTTCTCGTTGCGGTAGTAGCCGAGTGCGTGAACGGCCTCGAGCACGCGATCCTGTACTTCGGGGCGCACGTTCTTGCCGCCGGCCAGCGTGCGCGAGACGGTCATGGGGCTGACGCCGGCGAGCTTCGCGACCTCCTTGACCGTCGGCTGCCGCGCCGGGCTCGACTGAGCGGCTGAATCCATGGTCGCTCCTCGAGCCCGTATCGTCGCTGGTGGACGACCTCGCGGTCCGAACCGTCCGGTCGTCATTGATAACGATACCGGGATCCGTGCCCGATGACGGGATGCGCGGATTTGCATCCGGCCGGGCGCATCCCGTAGCCTGTACGGAGCCAAAGACCGCCGGTTATCGGTGTGCGCGCAATCGCACCCGATCGAAGCTCACCCAGGTGAGGGCCCGCGCAGGTGTATGAAGATGTTTTCGCAGGAGTGTTTCACACCGTCTGCGTTTCCAGCTCCGTGCCACTGCGCCGGAGCTTTTCTTATTGGGCCTTCAACTCCGGTGGACGAGGCGCACATCGCTTCCGCGGTGTGCGACGTAAACATTTAGGAGTAGGCCATGGCGAACAAGGAAGCCACGGTTGCCGAGCTCACGGAACTTTTCGAGAGCTCGACCGCCGTTCTGCTGACCGAGTACCGCGGGCTCACCGTTGCTCAGCTCAAGACGCTGCGCACGTCCATCAGTGAGCACGCAACGTACGCCGTGGTGAAGAACACGCTGACCAAGATCGCGGCCAACAACGCAGGCATCTCGTCGTTCGACGAGGAGCTCGTTGGTCCGTCCGCTATCGCTTTCGTATCCGGTGACCCTGTCGCCGTCGCGAAATCCCTGCGCGACTTCGCCAAGGCAAACCCTCTCCTCGTGGTCAAGGGCGGTTACTTCGACGGTAACCCGCTGACCGCAGCAGAGGTAGGCAAGCTCGCCGACCTCGAGTCCCGTGAGGTTCTGCTGGCCAAGCTGGCCGGCGCCTTCAAGGCCTCGCTGTTCGGAGCCGCATATCTGTTCAACGCACCGCTCTCGAAGGCCGTTCGCACGGTCGACGCGCTGCGTGAGAAGCAGGAGTCCGCGAGCTAGTCATCCGTTTCTACGGATGCCTGCACCGCGGTGAGTTACTAAGAAAACTAAGGAGAAAATCATGGCAAAGCTGTCGACTGACGAACTGCTCGACGCGTTCAAGGAGCTCACGCTCATTGAGCTCAGCGAGTTCGTGAAGAAGTTTGAAGAGACCTTCGAGGTCACCGCCGCTGCCCCGGTTGCTGTCGCAGCCGCCGGCGCCGGCGCCGCAGCCCCCGTTGAAGAGGTCGAGGAGAAGGACTCCTTCGACGTCGTCCTCGAGGCTGCCGGTGACAAGAAGATCCAGGTCATCAAGGAGGTGCGCGCACTCACCAGCCTCGGCCTGGGTGAGGCGAAGGCACTCGTTGACGGCGCTCCGAGCAACGTGCTCGAGGGCGTCAACAAGGAGACCGCAGAGAAGGCTAAGGCTCAGCTCGAAGAAGCTGGCGCCACCGTCAACCTCAAGTAGTCTGCGCCCCGGCATCGGGGCACTTTCCACTGGCTGACAGGCGCTCGTCTCGAGCCGCCTGACGCTTGCAACGCGGATTCTCCTCACCGGGTATTCCGCGTTACGAGGGCGTCGCCCCCGCAACGGGGCGGCGCCTTCGTGCGTTTAACGGACCTTTCGTCCGTGCGACGCGCGAGGTGGGCGGATGCTCGGCACCCACGCACGCACATCCCGCGTGCGCTTACCCAGCATCAGCAACCGGAAAGTACCACGATGAATACCACGACGAGGTGGCGATCCTTCGCGACCTATTGGCGGCAGGTCTTCCATGCCGCGCTGTCCCGGGGTCCCGGTGTCGCGCATGCCGCGCATCCGCCGGATCTGTACCGCAGCACGCCCCAGCATGGGCCGTTCCTGCGGTAGACCCGACCCTTCGGCGCGCCCGCGATGGCGTAGCCGAACGCACTCGTGCCCCCGACCGCTGTTGCGGGAGGGGGCACGAGTGTTTGGGCCGCGTTCGACGTCTTTCGCGGACCTCCGATTCGGTCAGGCGCGACGCTGCCTGAACTGATACGCAAGTCGGGCGAGGAGTGCGATCAGGCCGGTGCTGATCAGTCCGACGCCTACCAGCTCGAGGCCTCCGGCGGCCTGGCCTGTGTTCGCCAGCGCCTTCGTCTGAACCTGCGCGGCATTGTTCCTTGTGCTCTCATCGAGAGTGGCCTCGGCGGCCGCAATGGCACCGGAACCGGCCGAGCTTTCCGCCGCTGCATTGGTAGTGACGTTCTCCGAGCCTTCGACGGGCGCTGAACCGCTCGAATTTCCCGTTGCGTTCGCCGCCGCTTCCGAGCCTGCGCCGCTTGACGAGTTCATTGTCGCTGCCGCCTCGGGGCCGAAATCGAACTCGGGTGCAGGGGCGACGCCCGGGGTGACGAACCTCAGCATCGGTGTTCCGGCCATGCTCCCGTCGGAGCAGATGTAACTGACACCAACCGCGTAGTGAGTGCCGGGCTTGATGTCGAGGCCGATCGCCTCGGTGAACGGAAAGTCGCCCACGGGGAGCACGTAGGCGCCGAGCCCATCCAGGATGTAGTTGGTGTACTCGGGGTGATTGTCGGGAAGAGTCCACCGGAGTTTGAACCCTGTTTCGGTCAGATCGTAGACCTCGAAATTCTCGAGGGGTGCGGCACACTCCATCTCTTTGGCCTCTGAGCCCTCAGCGACGCTCACGCTCCTAGATGTGGCGAGAAGGCCGTCGACCGAGGTGTCGCTGTTCGGGTCGGCCTGTGCGGGCAGGGCGCCGGCGCTCGTCACCCCGCCGATGCCGAGCGCGATCAGGCCTGCGGTGAGCAGGACACGGCTAAAGAGTCTGGACATTCGAACTGCCTTTCGTTGTGGCTATTTGGTGGAAGCTGCGAAGAACTCGACGCCCGCGACATAGGGGGTGGACATCCTGAAGGCGCTGGCGTCGATGACGCGACCGGTCGCGTCGAGCCGGAAGCCGACGGTGTTGCCGTCCGGAACCCGGTAACCGATCAGAGGCGCGCCGTCGATGAAGCAGTCGAGGACGAAGAGCTGGTCCTTCGAACTCCAGTAGGACTGCGCGGTGAGTTCCTGGCCGACCGAAGCGAACGGGCTGACAGGCGATCCGGTGCCCCACCACGCCCAGGGACGACCCGTGCCGGGGTGTCGCAGCACGAGGTCGGGCCGTCCGTCGCTGTTCAGGTCTGCGATTCCGACAAGGCGCATGCCCGCCGTGTCCTTCGCGCTCATCAGGGTGCTGGCCTCGCCGAGCGTCGTGCCTCGCTCGGCCTTCGCCCGGATGATGATCGATCCATCTGTCGTCTGGGCCAGGATCGCAGCAATGGTGCCGGGGATATCGCGCGCATACGCGAGGGCGACCACATCGGTCGCCGCGCCTTCGGCGATCACGATCGGGCCACCAAGCTTGTTGGTCCGCGGGTCATATTGGCTGTAGAAGATGTCCCGTCCTCGAATGCCGATCAGGCCGTTGGAGCCCATCGTGCCGAAGTCGTGCACGGCGACCGTTCGGCCACGGTCTCGCCATTCGGATGAGATGAACTGCCCGCCAGTGAGATCGATCATGCCGCTCTTCGACGGATACATCACGACGGTGTTCTTGTCGGCGGCCAGGATCAGCCAATCGGCGCGCGCATCGCCGTTCCAGTCGTGAGCCGGGCGCGTTCCGCGCTCGTTGAGCGCATCGCCCAAACGGATTCGCGGCGCGACGGCGGCGGCGTTTCCCGAGCGAGTATCGGCCACCGCTACACCGGTACGGCGAAGCCGCCCCAGCAGTTGATCGACGGATGCGTCGGGATAACGAGACCGGAGGACGGCGAACGCTCCCGCGACCTGTGGCGCTGCGAATGACGTTCCCGACAGCGGTCCCGTCGTCGGGATACCGCTCGAGGTCATCCAACCACCCCAGATGGCATCAGGGTTGTCGAGCCCACCGCCCGATCCGACGGGAGCGAGAAGATCGACCCGGGCCGATGCATTCGAGTAGTCGGTGAGCGTGTTCTTGTCCGTCACCCCGCTCGCGCCTACCGCGATGACCTCGTCTGCACACGCCCACGACCCGATCGCGTTCCGGGCGCCGAGGTTGCCGGCGGCGACGACCACCGCGATGCCTGCCGCGCGTAGTCCCGCGGCTGACTCGGCAAAGCCCATGCCCTGCGCAGTCGGACACTCCGTGCCGTCCTGAACCAGTGTGTTCGCCGCCGAGATGTTGACGGCTGCAACGTGGTGCTTCTTCGCCAGCACGTTCAGCGTGTAGTCCAGTGCAGCGACAACCCCCTCATAGGCCCAGCCGACGCGGTTCCCCACTTTCAACAGGGCCAGCTGCGCTTTCTGCGCCACACCGGCGGCCGTGACAGCGACCTGGCCGTTGCTCACTGTGCGCGGCGTCCCGGCTGCGATCGATGCGGTCATCGTGCCGTGGGTCTCATGGCAGCTCTGACCGGGACCGGCGACGCACTCCCTGCTGTACTGCGACGTGCCCGGACCGATGGTGCGCACGTAGGGAACGTCGGCTGTCGACTGTGCCGACGGCCCGCAGAGGTGTCGATCCCGGGGGTCGATTCCCGGTTGCTCACGCGCGCCGAAGCACGCTTCTTCGACAACCCGGCCGGCAAGCATCGGGTGAGACGTATCGAACGCTCCATCGATGACGACGATCATCTGCCCCGCCCCGGAGTATGGCTTTCCGTCGTTGCCGGGAAATGTCCCGTCCCCGCCACCGCCGAGGTTCGTGTTCACAGAGGCAACAGCCGCCCAGGTCGCCGCGGTTGCGGTGGTAGCACCGCTCAGCACCTGGAACGCGGTCACCAGGACAGCGGCCGTTAGGCCGAGCCGCCGTCGACGCGAATGACCGCGAGCAGACGGTTCAGCGTTTGATCGGGCGGCGCGGCTGTGCATGTAGGACATTCAAGCACAAGGTACATACACATCAAAACGCTTGTAATTAATTTGCGGGCATAACAGTGGGCGCGAACGTGTTACATAGCCTGGCTCTTGAATTAGATAGTCAAGCTATATATACTTGGAGACGACACATGAACACAGCACTCACATCCCCGGTAACACAGGAGGGGGCACCCGCCATGGCCACCGACACAGAACTCCAGAGGATCCTGGGCGACCTCGTCGTCACCAGCCACCGCCTCGCCCGCCTCGCGGCCCGCGTCACCGGCAACACGGAATCGCCGGCAACCTGGCGCACGCTCAGCGTGCTCACGACCAGCGGCCCCCTGCGCCTCGGCGAACTCGCCTCGCACAGCCGGGTCTCCCAACCGACGATGACCAAGATCGTCCGCAACCTGGTCGAGACCGAATGGATCAAGCGCATCGCCGACACCGACGACGCGCGAGCCTGGCAGATCGCCATCACCCCGAAAGGCGCCGAGGCGCTCGAGAGCTGGCGCAACCAGCTCGCCAACGCCCTCCTGCCGATGTTCGCCGACCTCTCAGACGATGAGGTCGATTCACTGCGGCGCGCCGTCGAGATCATCGGCTCACGCGTCGAACTGACGGATGCCGCATCCGCCGCACTCCGAGGGAGCAGCACGTAACCGCATGGCACACGACAAACCCGCAAGCATCCTTTCGCAGCCCACCGCCGTGTGGGCGGTGGCATTCGCCTCCGTGATCGCATTCATGGGAATCGGTCTCGTCGACCCGATCCTCCCCGCCATCGCCGAGAGTCTCAGAGCCACACCCACCCAGACGGAGATGCTGTTCACGAGCTACCTCCTCATCACCGGCGTAGCGATGTTCTTCACCAGCTGGCTCTCCAGCCGGATCGGCGCGAAGCGGACGCTCCTGATCGGGCTCGCCCTGATCGTCGTCTTCGCGCTCGCGGCCGGCCTCTCCCAGAACGTGGAATCGATCATCGGGTTCCGCGCGGGCTGGGGTCTCGGCAACGCCCTGTTCATCTCCACCGCTCTCGCCACGATCGTGGGCGCGGCGTCCGGGGGAACCTCCTCGGCGATCATCCTGTACGAGGCGGCCCTCGGGCTGGGCATCGCGATCGGCCCGCTGCTCGGCGGCCTTCTCGGCAGCTGGAGCTGGCGGGGTCCGTTCTTCGGCACCGCGACACTCATGGCGATCGGTTTCATCGCGATAGCCACACTGCTGCGCAAGGATCCCGAGAAGCTCACGCCCACACCCCTGTCCGCGCCGTTCCGGGCCCTCGCGAACCCGTCTCTGGGTTTCCTGGCGGCCGCCGCCCTGTTCTACAACATCGGCTTCTTCGTGCTGCTCGCCTACACGCCCTTCGCGCTCGTGCCCCTCGGGGTCTCGAGCGCTATCAGCCTGGGCTTCATCTTCTTCGGCTGGGGGGTGTCGCTGGCGGTCACGTCCGTCTGGGTCGCGCCATTGCTCACCCGCTGGCTGCCGCGCACCCGGGTTCTCTGGATCGTGATGCCGCTTCTCGCCGTCGACCTCGCGGCGGCCGGCCTCGTCATCGGGTCGGTGTTCGGGCTGATCGTCTGCGTCATCGTGGGCGGCCTGCTGCTGGGCATCCTGAACACCGTGCTCACCGAGTGCGTGATGGAGGCGACCGACCTGCCGCGCGCCGTCGCATCCAGCGCATACTCCGGTGTGCGGTTCCTCGGTGGGGCGATCGCGCCGCCCGCCGCGACGCTGCTGGCCGCGATGTTCACCGCAGCGACGCCGTTCTACGCCGCCGCGATCTCGGTGCTCGTGGCGACCGCGCTCATCATGATCGGCCACCGCCACCTCAAGCGCGTGGACGGAGTCGAGGGGTCGCTCCTCGAAGAGGCCGAGGCCCTCACCCTCGCCGACGCCTCCTGAGCCGCCTCGCGCCCGACTCTTGACGCCGAGCACAGAGTTCTTCCCGTTTCAACGCACTCATAACGGGAACAACCCTGTGCTCGGCGTCAGTCGCGGCGCGGGGGAGCGGTGCTGGCGCGCTCGATGAGGGTGACCGGCATCTTGAGGGAGCGGGCACGCGGCTCGCCGCCGTTCAATTCGTCGAGCAGGATGCGCGCGGCGACCGCTCCCTGTTCGAACGGATCCTGCGCCATCGTGGTCAGGCCGAACGACTCCGCAAAGTCGTGGTTGTCGATGCCGATCACCGACAGGTCGTCCGGGACGCGCAGCCCGTGGTCGTAGGCGGCGAGGATCGCCCCCATCGCCATCTCGTCCGAGCCGGCGAACACCGCAGTGGGGCGCGGGCCGGGCCGGTCGAGCAGCGTGTTCATCGCCGCGCGGCTGAGCGGGAGGGAGAAGCCGCCCGGGATGATCCACTCGCGGCGCACCGGGATGCCGGCATCCCGGAGCGCATCCTGGAACCCGTGCATCCGCCCGATCGGAACCTGGCGGTTGAGACCCTCCTCGTCCTCGCCGCCGAGGTGTGCGATGTCACGGTGCCCGAGGGCGATCAGGTGCTCCGTCGCCCTCCGTGCCGTGCCGCGCTCGTCGATGCCTACACTGCGCAAGCCGCGGACGGGACCCCCGACGACGATCGTCGGATGCCCGGTGGATGCGAGCTGGTGGCGCTCGTCCGCCGTGAAATCCAGGCACATCGCGAGGAGTGCATCCGTGCGCTTCCGCAGGATCGTGCGGTGGAAGACGCGCTCGCGATCCCCGCGATGACCGCCCAGGTTGAACAGGATCATGTCGTAGCTCGCCGAGCGGAGCTCAGCGTCGACGCCTTCGAGCACAGAGGTGTAGAACCAGCGGCTCACCGACGGGACCACGACGCCCATCGCGAGGGTGCGGCCGCTCGCGAGACCCGACGCGCTCGAGGACGCGACGTAACCGAGCTCATCCGCCGCCCGGCGCACCCGCGCGCGGGTCTTGTCGGAGACGTTCGGAAGCCCGCGGAGGGCGCGCGACACCGTCGCAGTCGAAACGCCCGTCGCTCGCGCAACCTCGTCGATGCCAGCCACGTGACTCACCGATCCGTCGTCAGGAACCCTTGTGAAGCCGGTCCCCGGACTCCTGCTGGGCGGCGCGCAAACGGATGCGCGCGCGCCATAGCAGGCCGAGGATGATGACGAGAGCGAGCAGCGTCAACGCCCAGCCGAGGGCATCGGCGCCCGTGAGTTCGCTCACGATCGTAACGACGAGCATCACGAAGGCGAAGAAGCCCACGAAGCCGATTCCCACGTCCACGTAGTAGGCGGGATCACTCCTGCGCATCGGTCAGCCCTTCACGCCCCCGGCGGTCAGGCCGGCAACGATGCGACGCTGGAAGATCAGCACCAGGATGATGATCGGGATCGTCACAATGGTCCCCGCCGCCATCACCGCTGTGTACGGCTCCTGGTGCGGCTGGCTGCCGGTGAAGCTCGCGATCGCGACCGTCACCGGTTGCGTCGCGTCACTGGACAGCTGGCTGGAGATCAGGAACTCGTTCCAGGAGGAGATGAACGCGAGGATGGCCGTGGTGAACACGGCCGGGGCGGCGAGCGGAAGGATGATCTTGCGGAACGCCTGGGCCTGGGTGCACCCGTCGATCCTGGCCGACTCCTCCAGATCCCACGGCATCTCGCGGAAGAACGAGGTGAGCGTGAAGACCGTCAGGGGGAGGACGAACGAGATCTCCGGGATGATCAGGGCCTGGTATGTACCGATCCAACCGATGTTCGTGAACAGCTGGAACAGCGGCGTGATCAGCGCGACGCCGGGGAACATCGAGGCGCCCAGGATGATGCCGAGCACGATGCCCTTGCCGAGGAAGTCGAGCCGGGCGAGCGCGTACGAAGCGAAGATGCCGACCAGAAGCCCGACGATCGTCACGCAGATACCGATGAAGAGGCTGTTCAGGATCGCCTGGACGAGGTGGTTGCCGCCGCTCGTGGAGAGCGCATAGGCGTAGTTGTCCAGGGTCCAGTGCGTCGGGACAGGCGTCGTCTCGAACGTGTAGCCGACGTCGCGGAACGACGTGACCACCATCCAGTAGAACGGGATGACGCACCAGAGAACCACGACGAGCGCGCTGACGCCCGTGCGGATGCCCTGGTTGCGGCGCCGGCGGTGGAACTTCTTCTTCGCTTCGACGTCGAGCGTGTGCGAGGGGCCTTTGCCCGCGGTGGCCGTTGAGGGGCCGGCGACGGTGGTCATTGTGCCTTCACACCCTTCTGCTGGTTCTCGGTCGTTCGCACGACGTTCGCTCCGAGGAACCGGACGAAGACGAACGCGACGAGGAAGATGATGAGGAACGTGATCGTCGACAGGGCGGACGCGGCGTTGAAGCCTTGCCTGATCTGTTTGACCACGAGTATCGACAGGGTGGTCGTGGCATTACCGGTGCCACCACCTCCACCGGTGAGGATCTGCGGGAGGTCGTAGATACGGAGCGCGTCGAGCGTGCGGAACAGGATCGCTACGAGAAGCGCCGGTTTCACGAGCGGAAGCGTGACTCTCATGAATCGCTGGAAGGTCGTCGCTCCGTCCATCTTCGCGGCCTCGTAGACCTCCTCGGGGATGATCTGCAGTCCGGCGAGGATGAGCAGCGCCATGAACGGCGTCGTCTTCCACGTGTCGGCGATGATGACGGCGAATCGGGACGCCCATTCGTCGCTGGTCCAGAGGACGTGCAGACCGAGGAGGGCGTTGGCGGCGCCGGCGACCGAGAAGATGAAGAACCACAGCTTCGCGGTGACTGCGGTCGGGATCGCCCACGGGATCAGGATGGCGGCGCGGACGAGGCCGCGTCCGCGGAAGGTGCGGTTCATGATGAACGCGAACCACATTCCGAGGATGGTCTCGAGGATAACCGTCGTGACGGTGAAGAAGAAGGTCACGAAGACCGCGTTCCAGAACTGCGAGCCCAGGCTGCCTGGGGGACAGCTGACGGTGGTGCCGTTGGGGCCGGCGCACTGCTGGAGCAGCCAGTGCGTGTAGTTCTGGAAGCCGGCGAACCCGCCCTGCACGAACAGCCCGGTCGCGGGATCGAGGCCGGCGTCTTTCTGGAAGGACATGATGATCGCGCTGACGACCGGATAACCGATCACGATGGCCAGCATGACCATCGTCGGCGCGATCAGATAGATCGCCCACCGGGCCTCACGCCCACGGGCCTTCTTGGCCCCCGCCCGGAGTGTCGGCTTCTTGGTGGGTGTCTCGGGTGGTGCGGCGACTTTCGAGGTAGACATCGGCGTCTCCTTGAGGTGAGGAAGCTAGTGGTTGGGGATGTCCCGGGCGGCGGAGCGTGAGACTCCACCGCCCGGGATCGATCGGTTCCCTTGGATCAGCCGCCAGAGGTAGCCGACTGGATGGCGGCCGCCATGTCCTTCAGCGCCTGGTCGACCGACTTGTCGCCCTTCAGGGCAGCGTAGGCGTTGTCCTGAACAGCGGTGGTGATGGCCGGGTAGAACGGCGAGACCGGACGCGGTACCGCGTTCGCAATCGACGTCTTCAGCGTGGACAGGTACGGCAGCTGGGTGTTCAGCGCGGCGTCGTCGTACAGGGCCGAGAGCACCGGAGCCAGCGAGCCCTGGGTCACGAAGAACTTCTGCGATTCTTCGCTCTGCAGGAACTTGAGGAACGCGAATGCGGTCGCCTTGTGCTTGGAGTACACGCTGATCGCGGCGTTGTGTCCACCGAGGCTGGAGACACCCGGTCCGCTCACACCCGGGAGGGGTGCGATGCCGAAGGTGTTCTTGACCGTCGAGCTACCGTCGGTCTTGGCCAGGTTGTACACGTACGGCCAGTTGCGCAGGAACAGGAGCTTGCCCGCTTCGAAGGCGATGCGGCCCTGCTCCTCCTGGTAGGTGATGGCTTCGGCGGGGATGTCACCGTTCTTGAACGCATCCGTCAGACGGGTCAGTCCGGCGTTGGCTTCGGCGCTGTCCACCTTCACGGTCTTGCCGTCGTCGGCGACGATGGCGCCTCCGTTGGTGTTGATGGCTTCAGCGGCGTTCACCGTGAGACCCTCGTACTTCGCGAACTGTCCCGCGTAGCATCCGATTTTGTGCGCCTTCGCGATCGCGCAGTCCTTGATCATGTCGGCCCAGGTGGCGGGCGGCGTGGGTACCAGGTCTTTGCGGTAGTAGAGAATGCCTCCATCCGAGGTTTGCGGTGCTGCGTACTGTGTGCCGTTGTAGGTACCGGACTTGACGGTCGGCGCGAGGAGCGCCGAGTTGTCCATCTTCAGGCTTCCGGTCAGGGGCTGCAGCCATCCCTTGGCGGCGAACTCACCCGTCCACACCACGTCGACATCGACGACGTCGTAGTTCGGGTCCTTCGCCTGGAAGTGCTGCACGAGGTCGTCGTGCTGCTGGTCGGCCTGGTCGGTCTGCTCTTTGAACGTGACCTTCTCGTCAGGGTGTGCTGAGTTCCACTTGTCGAGAAGAGGGCGTACGACGTTGCTGTTGTCCTTGCCCTGGACATAGGTGATCGGACCCTTGCCCGTGAGGTTGGCGCCGGCGTCTCCGCCTGACGATCCACCAGATGACCCCCCGCCGGTACATCCGGCGAGTGCGATACCGAGGACGGCGACTCCGGCTATGACGGAGAGACGTGCTGCTTTCATTTCACTCCTCGTTGAGCTGCTTGGTGCAGGCGCGGTTGCGTCTTGGTTCGTCACGCTATACCGTGACCCGGTGATGTGCAAGCGTTTTACGTAAGCGCTTGCATCACGATTTGGAGCCGAAATGATTGAGAAACCAGACGGCTGGTCCTCTCCCCGGACGGGGGCCGCCGAGTTGGCGGACTGGTGGCGGGATGCGGTGATCTACCAGATCTACCCGCGGTCGTTCGCCGACTCCGACGGCGACGGGATCGGAGACCTGCGCGGGGTCGTCGAGCATCTGGATTATCTCGCCGAGCTCGAGATAGATGCGGTCTGGCTCTCGCCGTTCTATGTCTCGCCCCAGGCCGATGCTGGGTACGATGTCGCCGACTACCGCGATGTCGATCCCCTCTTCGGCACACTGGCCGACTTCGACGCCCTCCTCGCCGCCGCCCACCGCCGAGGACTGCGGGTGATCATCGACCTCGTGCCGAACCACACGTCCAATGAGCACCCCTGGTTCCGGGAGGCGGTCGAATCCGTGCCGGGCAGCGTCGCCCGTGACCGTTACCTGTTCCGCGACGGTCGGGGCGAACGCGGTGCACTCCCGCCCAACAACTGGACATCGGTCTTCGGCGGATCCGCGTGGACACGTGTCGACGATGGCCGCGCCGATCCGCAGTGGTACCTGCACCTGTTCGACCCCAGGCAGCCCGATCTCAACTGGCGCAATCCGGCAGTGGTGCGGGAGTTCGACGACATCCTCCGGTTCTGGCTGGATCGCGGAGTGGATGGCTTTCGCGTCGACGTCGCACACGGACTGATGAAGCACGAAGACCTTCCCGACTGGCACGAGAAGTCTGCCGAGCTCGAAGGCGGCGGCAATCGCGGCCCGATGTGGGATCACGACGATGTGCATGACATCTATCGCGGCTGGAACAGTGTGCTCTCCAGTTACGGTGATGACCACATCCTCGTCGCAGAGGCGTGGGTTGCGCCTGCCGAACGTCTCAGCCGCTACGTCCGCAGCGACGAAATGCAGCAGGCGTTCAATTTCGACTTCATGACGGTCGGGTGGGATGCGCTCGCCATGCGGGCATCCATCGACCGTGCTCTCGAGACGAACGCCGCCGTCGGCGCGACGACCACCTGGGTGCTGTCGAACCACGATGTCGTTCGGCACGCCTCGCGGTTCGGACTCGCCGATCCGACCGCCTGGCCAAAAGGGATCGGAGCGCACGAGGAACAGCCGGATGCAGCGCTCGGCCTTCGTCGCGCCCGCGCCGCCAGCCTGTTCGTCTTCGCGCTGCCGGGATCCGCCTATCTCTATGAAGGCGAGGAACTCGGATTGCCGGACCACACCCTCCTCCCCGACGAGCTTCGGCAGGATCCCAGCTTCTTCAGAACCGGGGGAGATGAGACCGGCCGTGACGGCGCCCGCGTCCCCTTTCCCTGGCGATCGGATGCTCCCGCGTTCGGCTTCAGCCCGTCGGGGGCGGCCTGGCTGCCGCAGCCGGAGAGCTATGGAGAACTCGCCGTCGACAAGCAGGATGGGGATCCCGCCTCGACCCTCGAGCTGTACCGCACGGCCCTCGGACTTCGGCGCGCGTCGGGACTCGGCCGCGGCACACTCGTCTGGAACGAGAACGAGACGGACGTGTCGCGACTCGCCTTCACCAACGGCCGGATGCACGTGCTGATGAATTTCGGGGCGATTCCGATCCCCGTGCCGGACGGAGCGACAGTCGTCGTCGCCAGCGCCCCTGACGCGATCGTGGAAGGCCGCCTGGCCGCCCATTGCACGGTGTGGTTCACGGTCCAGCCCGTCGCGGGGCGCTGAGGGCGAACGGGATGGTCTGGGTAAGGACGCAGGAGTGACCTCGCGAGCGCAGCTCGCTCGGCGCTGGCGTCGCGGGATCGCGGTGCGATCCCTTCAGCTCCAGCGCGCAGCGTAGGCTCGAATCGTGAGTACTGCGCGCGGTGGAATGGTCGGACGAGGCGGGCGGGTGAGCGGCGGAGACGTCGCCGCACAGAAGGCGCTCAACGCAACCGCGCCCAGGATCCCGCACCTGATGCGACGCATCAGCGGGCTCTTCGCACCACATAAGGCGGCCCTCGTCATGACCGTGGTGCTCGTGCTCATCGGCGCAGCCCTCTCGGTCATCCCGCCGCTGCTCACGCAGCGTGCCTTCGACGACGGGCTGTTCCCCCCGAACGGCACGCCGAACATGCCGGTGCTGATCTCGATCGTGAGCGCGATGATCGTCGTCTACGTCACGTCGGCGCTGCTCGGGGTCTGGCAGACGTACCTGACCGCATCCGTCGGCAACAAGGTGATGGGCGCCCTTCGCGTGCGGCTCTTCAGCCACCTCCAGTCGATGGAGCTGAGCTTCTTCACCAAGACCAAGACGGGCATCATCCAGTCCCGCCTGCAGAACGATGTCGGCGGTGTGGCGAGCGTCCTGACGAACACGGTCTCCAGCGTGCTCGGCAACACCGTCACCGTGATCGCGGCCTTCGTCGCCATGCTCCTCCTCAACTGGCAGCTCACCATCATCGCGGTCATCCTCATGCCGATCCTCGTGATCGCCCAGCGACGTGTCGGCCAGGTCAGGGCGCGCATCGCGACCAAGACCCAGGAATCGCTCTCCGACATGACGGCGATCACCCAGGAGACGCTGAGCGTCTCGGGCATCCTGCTGTCGAAGAGCTTCAACCGACAGGCGACCGAGGTCGCGCGGTACGACGACGAGAACCAGAACCAGATCCGCCTGCAGGTGAGCCAGTCGATGAGCGGCCAGTGGTTCTTCGCCATGGTGAACGTGTTCCTGTCCAGCATCCCGGCCATCGTCTACCTGATCGCCGGCTGGCTCGTACTGGGAGGCGCGACCAATATCAGCGCGGGAACGATCGTCGCCTTCACGACGGTGCAGGCGCGGCTGCTGTTCCCGCTGCTCGGGCTCATGCGGGTCGCCCTCGACCTCCAGACCTCCGGAGCGCTCTTCGCCCGCATCTTCGAGTACCTCGACCTGAAGCCCGCTATCGCCGACCGGCCGGGAGCCGTCCCCGTCGACACCACGCGCGACCTCGGCCGGGTGGAGTTCGACCACGTGACCTTCCGTTACCCGGATGCTCGACCGGGCGAACGGGCGACGCTCGACGACGTCTCGTTCGTGATCGAACCGGGGGAGTTCGCCGCATTCGTCGGGCCCTCCGGCGCCGGCAAGACCACGGTCTCCTATCTCATTCCACGGTTCTACGACGCGACGGCCGGGCGGATCGTCTTCGGCGACACCGAACTGCGCGACCTGCAGCAGGAGTCGCTCGTCTCCCATATCGGCGTCGTCAGTCAGGAGACCTACCTCTTTCATGCGACGATCGCCGAGAACCTCCGGTATGCGCGGCCGGATGCGACGCAGGCGCAGATCGAGGCGGCCGCGCGCCAGGCGAACATCCACGAGACGATCGCGGGCTTCCCCGACGGCTACGAGACGATCGTCGGGGAGCGCGGCTACCGGCTCTCCGGCGGCGAGAAGCAGCGAATCGCGATCGCCCGCGTCTTATTGAAGAACCCCGAGGTGCTCATCCTGGATGAGGCCACGAGCGCCCTCGACTCGATCTCGGAGCGGATCGTGCAGGCGGCACTCGACACGGCGTCGCGCGGTCGCACGACGATCGCCATCGCGCACCGGCTGTCGACGATCGTCGCCGCAGACGTCATCTTCGTGATCGATCATGGCCATGTCGTCGAACGCGGAACGCACCGAGAGCTCATGGATGCCGGCGGCGTGTACGCACGGCTCTACGCGGAACAGATCCAGGGCTCAGCGCCGGTGGTCCTCGACTGAGGCGAGCGGGCGATCCGCGGGTGATGTCCGGGTCTTCGGCTCGGCGAGTGCAGATGTTAGGCTGGGCTAACAATCTGCCTCATCGTGGGGGAGCGCCATGGCCGTCGACGTCGCGCGTGGCACCCGGCGCCGTTCGCCGGGTGGCCGTGCATCACGTGCACGCGCGCTTCTGCTGCTCGGTCCAGCCTTCGTGGCGGCCATCGCCTACGTCGACCCCGGCAATGTAGCCGCGAACCTGACCGCCGGAGCGGAGTACGGGTACCTGCTGGTGTGGGTGCTGGTCGTCGCCAACGCCATCGCCGTCTTCGTGCAGTACCAGTCGGCGAAACTCGGGATCGTCACCGGGTCGAGCCTGCCCGAGCTGCTCGGCCAACGGCTGTCGACGGCGCCGCGGCGCGCGTTCTGGGTGCAGGCCGAACTCGTCGCCGCCGCGACCGACCTGGCCGAGGTCATCGGCGGCGCCGTCGCGCTGAACCTGCTGTTCGGCGTTCCGCTGCCGCTCGGCGGACTCATCGTCGGTGTGGTCGCCATCGGCATCCTGGCTGTGCAGTCCCGGCGGGGGCAGCGCACCTTCGAGGCCGTCATCGTCGGCCTCCTCGCGGTGATCGCGATCGGCTTCCTCGCCGGGCTCTTCGTGAGCCCCGTCGACTGGCGGGCCGCCGCCGGAGGTCTCGTTCCACGGTTCGACGGCGCCCCCACCGTGCTGCTCGCCGCGAGCATGCTCGGAGCGACCGTCATGCCGCACGCCATCTACCTGCACTCCTCCCTCGCGCGCGACCGTCACGGCCATCACCTCGACGAGAAGATCGTGTCACGGCTCCTGCGCGTCACGCGGTGGGATGTGCTGGGCGCGCTCGCCGTAGCGGGCGCGGTCAATATCGCGATGCTCCTCCTGGCCGCCGCGAGCCTCAGCGGCCAGGACGGCACCAACACCATCGAGGGAGCGCACGCCGCGATCGTCGCGTCCCTCGGCCCGGTGATCGGCGCGATCTTCGCGATCGGCCTGCTCGCATCCGGTTTCGCATCCGCCTCGGTCGGCAGCTACGCGGGCGCGACGATCATGTCCGGTCTGCTGAGGGTGCGCGTTCCGTTGCTTCTGCGGCGGGTCGTCACGCTCATCCCGGCCATCGCGATCCTCTCGGCGGGCGTGGAGCCGACATGGGCTCTGGTGGTCAGCCAGGTGTTCCTGAGTCTCGGCATTCCGTTCGCGCTGGTGCCGCTCATCCGCCTCACCTCCGACCGGGCGGTCATGGGCGACCGGGTGGACGGCAGGGGGATGCGCATCCTCGGCTGGACCATCGCGTCGCTCGTCGTCGTGCTGAACGCGGCCCTCGTCGTCTTGACCATCGTCGGCTTCACGTAGCCGCGCGGCCGAACGACGTTTGGTTGCCACGAATTCGGCTTCCTTGTCACCGAGAAGCGAAATCTGTGGCACCTAATCGGGTCGCCGGGCGCCTAAGCCCGCGGGGTCACCCACACCGCGGCAGCAGCGGTCGCGCCCAGGTCGACCGCCACCGCTGAGCCGTCGAGCGTCACCGCCGCATCGCCCGCGAACGCCCGCTGCTCGGCGACCGAGAGCACGGTGTCCAGGCGGATGCCGCGGTCGGCGAGGTAACGGAGGACGGCCGGGTCGGCATCCGAGATGCGCGTGACGACGAGCGGGATGCCGGCTGGCGCGTCGACGAGCGGGACCGCATCCGGTCGGTGAGGCGTGCCGTCGGCGCCCGGGATAGGGTCGCCGTGCGGGTCGCGCGACGGGTAGCCGAGCCGGCGATCGATCCGATCGATCAGGGTGTCCGACACCGCGTGTTCGAGCACCTCGGCCTCGTCGTGCACTTCGTCCCAGCCGTATCCCAGCACCTCGACGAGGAAGGTCTCGATGAGCCGGTGCCGGCGGACCATCGCCACGGCGTTCCGGCGACCCGTCTCGGTGAGTTCGATGCTCCCGTACGGCTCGTGCGCGAGCAGGCCCTGCTCGGCCAGCCGCCGGATGCCGTCGGATACGGTCGCCGCCCGCACCCCCATGCGTTCTGCGAGCTGTTTGACCGTGATCGGCGTCGTCGACCATTCGGTCGCGGTCCAGATCACTTTGAGGTAATCCTGCGCGGTCGTCGAGAGGTCGGACACGGGCATGGGCACCATCCTAGGAGCAGGTGCCGCTGCGGCGGCCTCTGTCAGGCCGGTGCCCCCTGTTAGGTTTGCAGGGTGAAGTATGCGGAGACCATCATCGATCTGGTCGGCAACACCCCCCTCGTCAAGCTCCACAAGGTCGCTGAGGGGACCGCGGCGACGGTGCTCGTCAAACTCGAGTACCTGAATCCCGGCGGTTCATCGAAGGACAGGATCGCGACGCGCATCATCGATGCCGCGGAGCGGGACGGCCTGTTGAAGCCCGGCGGGACGATCGTCGAGCCGACAAGCGGAAACACGGGTGTCGGACTGGCGCTGGTGGCACAGCAGCGCGGGTACCGCTGCGTGTTCGTCCTGCCCGACAAGGTCGGCGAGGACAAGCGGAATGTGCTCACGGCATACGGCGCCGAGATCGTCGTCACGCCGACATCCGTGCCGCCTGAGCATCCGGACTCCTACTACAGCGTGTCCGACCGCCTCGCCGCCGAGATCCCGGGCGCGTTCAAGCCGAACCAGTACGCGAACCCGAACGGGCCGCTCAGCCACTACGAGACCACCGGTCCAGAGATCTGGAGCGACACCGACGGCCGCGTGACGCATGTGGTCGCCGGTGTGGGCACGGGCGGCACGATCAGCGGCGTGGGCCGGTACCTGAAAGAGGTGTCGGCCGGGCGCGTGCGTGTCATCGGCGCCGACCCGGAAGGCTCCGTGTACTCCGGGGGATCCGGCCGCCCCTACCTCGTCGAAGGCGTCGGCGAGGACTTCTGGCCGGCAGCGTACGATCCGAGCGTCGTGGATGAGGTCATTCCCGTCTCCGACGCCGACTCGTTCGCGATGACCCGGCGCCTCGCCCGCGAAGAGGGCATCCTCGTCGGCGGGTCGAGCGGCATGGCCGTCGTCGCAGCCCTGCGTGCCGCCGCCGACCTCGGCCCGGACGACATCGTCGTCGTGATCCTGCCGGACGGCGGCCGTGGCTACCTCGGCAAGATCTTCAACGACAAGTGGATGCGGTCCTACGGCTTCAGCGACGTCCCGCACGAGTCGACCGTGCACGACATCATCGGGACGAAGAGCCGCGACCTTCCCGATCTCGTCCACGTGCATCCGAGCGATACCGTGCGCGACGCGATCCAGATCATGGCGAAGTACGGCGTCTCGCAACTGCCGGTGCTCACCGCGGAGCCGCCGGTCGTGATCGGCGAGGTCGCGGGCGCGATCGACGAGACCGCGCTGCTCGACGCCGTCTTCACCGGGCGCGCGCAGATGAACGACGACGTCGGCGCGTTCACGGGCGAACCGCTCGGACTGATCGGCGCCAACGAGCCGGTCTCCGCAGCGCGCTCGGCGCTCAGCGGCGCGACTGCGCTTCTCGTCACCGACGGAGGCAAACCGGTCGCCGTGCTCACCCGCCAGGACCTCCTGAACTTCCTGAGCGCCTAGCTCGGGCGAACCAACGTAAGGACACCACCACCATGGCCGACATCCGCCAGGGCTTCGACACGCGCGCCATCCACGACGGACAGGAGTTCGACCCGACCACCGGCGCGATCATCCCGCCGATCTACCAGACCTCGACCTTCGTGCAGGACGGCATCGGCGGCCTCCGCGGCGGCTACGAGTACGGCCGTTCCGGCAACCCGACGCGCTCCTCCCTCGAAACGCTGCTCGCCTCCCTCGAGGGCGGCCGGCGCGCTTTCTCGTTCTCGTCGGGTCTGGCCGCCGAGGATGCGCTGCTCCGCGCTGTGCTGAAGCCGGGCGATCACGTCGTGCTCGGCAACGATGTGTACGGCGGAACGCACCGGCTCATCAATCGGGTGCACGGCGCGTGGGGCGTGCGGAACACGACGGTCGACCTGGGCGACCTGAATGCCGTCGAGGGCGCGCTCGCGACCCCCGGCACCCGCATCCTCTGGATCGAGACGCCAAGCAACCCGCTCATGAAGATCAGCGACATCGCTGCCCTCGCCGACCTGGGCCACGCCGCCGGCGCGCTCGTCGTGGTGGACAACACCTTCGCCTCGCCCGCCCTGCAGCAGCCGCTGGCTCTCGGCGCCGACGTGATCGTTCACTCCACGACCAAATACCTGGGCGGCCACTCCGATGTGATCGGCGGCGCGCTCGTCATCGACGACGAAGAGCTCGCCGGCAACGTCGGGTTCATCCAGTTCGCGGCCGGCGCCGTCTCGTCGCCGATGGACGCGTGGCTCACGGTGCGGGGGATCAAGACGCTGGGCGTGCGGATGGCCCGCCACTCCGAGAACGCGCAGGCCATCGCAGAGGCGCTGGTCGGCCATCCGGCGATCGAGGCCGTCTACTACCCGGGCCTGCCGACGCATCCAGGGCACGAGCTCGCAGCCAGGCAGATGAGCGGGTTCGGCGGAATGCTGTCCGTCGCGCTCGCCGGAGGCGCCCCGGCCGCCCGCCGGTTCGCCGAGTCGACGACCGTGTTCCAGCTCGCCGAATCGCTCGGCGGGGTTGAATCCCTGATCGGCTACCCGTCGGAGATGACCCACGCGTCGGTTCGGGGAACCGAACTCGAAGTGTCCGACAACGTCATCCGCCTCTCCGTCGGAATCGAGGACGTCGCCGACCTCCTCGCCGACATCGAGGGCGCGCTCCCGCGTTGAAACGACTTAGGGCGCTCACAGCGACGTCATAGGGCCGGGGAATGTAGCCCGCACAGAGTGTGGGCATGTCGAACACATCACCCCCTCTCGCTCTCGACATCGTCGTGCCCGTGTACAACGAGCAGGCGACGCTCGACGCCAGCATCCGCCGGCTCCACGAGTACCTGACCGCGCAGCTCGACACGAGCTGGCGCATCACGATAGCGGACAACGCGAGCACCGACGCCACCGCCGCGATCGCCGACGACCTCGTGGCCACGTTGCCGGGCGTCATGGCGGTGCACCTGGCCGAGAAGGGGCGCGGGCGCGCCCTCAAGTACGTGTGGGGCAGGTCGCCTGCGGAGGTGCTCGTCTACCTGGACGAAGACCTCTCCACCGACCTCGCCGCGCTCCCGCCGCTCGTCGCCCCACTGCTCTCCGGCCACTCCGACCTCGCGATCGGCACCCGGCTCGGCCGCAGCGCCAGGGTCGCCCGCGGCGGCAAGCGGGAATTCATCTCGCGAAGCTACAACCTGCTGCTGCGGCGCACGATGGCGGTCGGGTTCACGGATGCGCAATGCGGCTTCAAGGCGATCCGGCGCGACGTCGCCGACCGCCTCCTGCCGCTCGTGGAAGACAATGCGTGGTTCTTCGACACGGAGCTGCTCATCCTCGCCGAGCGGGCCGGGATGCGCATCCACGAGATCCCCGTCGACTGGGTGGACGATCCCGACAGCTCCGTCGACATCGTCGCCACCGCGGTCGAAGACGTCCGGGGGATGCTGCGGGTCGGCACCAACATCGCGCGCGGACGGATCCCGCTCGAAGCGATCTATGCCGAGTTCGGGCGAAGGCCCTTCGAACCTCCGCGACCGCCGGGCTTCTTCGGCCAGGTGGTGCGGTTCGGCGCAGTCGGGCTCCTCTCGACGGCCGCGTTCGCACTCCTCTATCTCGTGTTGCAGGCCGTGATGGCGGCTCAGGCGGCGAACTTCGTCGCGCTGCTGCTCACCACCATCGCCAACACGTGGGCGAACCGCCGCTTCACCTTCGGTGTGCGCGGGAGGCCCGGCGCGGTCCGGCACCAGTTCCAGGGGCTGATCGTGTTCGGGATCGCGTGGGCCATGACGAGCGGGTCCCTGATGCTGCTGAACCTGGTGGTACCGAATGCGTCAGCTCAGGTCGAGCTGATCGTGCTGACCGTCGCCAACCTGCTCGCGACGCTCGTCCGGTTCGCGCTGCTCCGGCTCTGGGTGTTCCGGGCACAGCTGCGGAACGGCCGGCAGGGACCGATCGAGGCCGCGGGCGGCAGCCCGGATGCGAGTGCAGCACACCAACCTCATCCCCGTGCGCAGCTCGCGCACATACCCCCCACATCCGATCGCACGACAGCCGTCGCAGACGGTCTCCGACAGGAAGCGAACCCCTCATGAGCACGACGACCTCGACGCCTTCGGGCGTGACAGTGACACGTCCCGTTCCGGCACCCTCCGGGCCGCCGCCGGGGAGCCCGGCGCCAGCACGGCCCAGGAGCAGACCGGGCGGCGTCGGCGACCGCATTCGGTCCGCCGGCCGCTGGGTGGTGCGCGGCCGCGCGGAATCGGCGGCCTGGGAACGGCCGGCCCTCCTCGGCTTGCTCGCCCTTACCGCCATCCTCTATCTGTGGGACCTCGGCGCGAGCGGCTGGGCGAACTCGTTCTACTCGGCGGCCGCACAGGCCGGGTCGGTGAATTGGGAGGCCTTCTTCTACGGGTCGAGCGACGCGGCCAACTCGATCACGGTCGACAAGCCGCCGGCGAGCCTGTGGATCATGGCGCTCTCGGTGCGGCTCTTCGGACTCAGCTCGTGGAGCATCCTCGTTCCCGAGGCCCTGATGGGTGTCGTCACCGTCGCCCTCGTCTACTGCATCGTGCGACGCAACTTCTCCGCGCAGACCGCACTCCTCGCCGGCGGCGTTCTGGCGATCACCCCGGTGGCTGCGCTCATGTTCCGTTTCAACAACCCGGATGCACTCCTCGTACTCCTGCTCACAGCGGCGAGCTACTTCACGCTCCGGGGGATCGAGTCCGGTCGTCTGCGCTGGGTGGTCTGGGCCGGTGTCGCCGTCGGATTCGGCTTCCTGACCAAGCAACTGCAGGCGTTCCTGATCCTTCCGGTGCTGGCGGGCGTGTACCTGGCGGTCGCGCCGGTCTCACTGCGCAAGCGATTCGGACACCTGTTCGCAGCCCTGGGGGCGGTCATCGTCTCAGCCGGGTGGTGGGTCGCGATCGTCGAACTCGTGCCGGCTTCGCTGCGCCCGTACATCGGGGGTTCGCAGACGAACAGCTTTCTCGAGCTGACCTTCGGCTACAACGGTCTCGGTCGCCTGACCGGCAATGAGACGGGAAGTGTCACCGGCGGCGGGGCCGGGGCAGGCGGGGGAGCGGGGATGTGGGGAGCGACCGGTATCCTGCGCCTGTTCGAGAACGAGATCGGCGGGCAGATCGCCTGGCTGATGCCTGCCGCGCTCGTGCTCTTCGCTGCCGCCCTGGTGCTGGCGCGGCAGGCGAAGCGAACGGATGCGCGGCGGGCGACACTCCTGCTGTTCGGCGGCTGGCTCATCGTCACCGCCCTCGCCTTCAGCTTCATGGCCGGAATCTTCCACGCCTACTACACGGTGGCCCTCGCTCCGGCCCTCGCCGGTGTTGTCGCCATCGGTGCCGGTGCCCTGTGGGCGGCGCGCGACCGGCTGTGGGTGCGCATCCTGTCCGCTGTTACCGTTCTCGGCACCGCGGTGTGGGCGTACGTGCTGCTGACCCGTGCGGGCACCTGGCTGCCGTGGCTGAAGTTCGTGGTCGTCGCGTTGGCGGTCGTGGCCGCTGTACTTCTCGTGCTCCCGCGTCGTGGGCGGATGATCGCCGGCATGACGATGGCGGTGGCGCTGGTGAGCACCCTGCTCGCACCTGCCGCGTACTCGCTCGAGACGGTTACGACGCCGCACTCCGGGTCGATCGTGACGGCGGGTCCGGCGGTGAGCGGAGCGATGGGCGGTTTCGGCGGGAGGCCGGGAGGTGCGCCCGGAGGTGCGGCCGGTGGTGTGCCCGGTGGCGCGGTCGGTGGTGCGCCCGGTGGCGCCGGTGGGCCCGGTGGGCCCGGCGGGTTCGGTGGCGGGACAGCAGGCGCGCAGCCTGGCCGTGCCGGTGGCGCTGGCGGACTCCTCGAGTCGAGCACTGTCAGCTCCGCGGTCAAGGCTGCGCTTGTGAAGAACGCCGGATCGTACGAGTGGGTCGCGGCGGCCGTCGGGTCGAACAGCGCCGCCGGCTACCAGCTGGCGACGGGCGAGGCCGTCATGCCGATCGGCGGCTTCAACGGCAGCGACCCTTCCCCGACGCTCGCGGAGTTCAAGGCCGACGTCGCCTCCGGGAAGATCCACTACTTCATCGCTGGGTCCGGGGGAGGGGGAGTCGGCGGCCAGGCGAACGGCGGAAGCAGAGCCTCGAGCGGCATCGCGGCCTGGGTCGAGCAGAACTTCACGGCCAGCACGGTCGGTGGAGTGACCCTGTACGACCTGTCGGCCGGTTCCACGAACTAGCCCGATTCGCCGGATGTCGGTGGCCCCGACCATCATGGAGACATGACGGAAACCGGGCCACCGACTTCTGGTGGAACCCAGGCGACGACCGGCACCCCTCACGGCCATCTCGGGTTGGCCGGCGGCACAGCCCTGTACGTGGCAGCGGTGCTCGGCACCGGCATCCTGGTGCTGCCCGCGCTCGCCGCGGAGGCGGCCGGGCCCGGCGCCATCCTGGCCGTCGCCGCACTCGCGATCATCTCGATCCCGCTCGCGGCGACGTTCGCAGCGCTCGCCCGTCGCTATCCGGATGCAGGCGGGGTCGCCACCTTCGCCCGTCGCGCCTTCGGTCCGACGGCGGCCCGTGTGATCAGCTACTGGTTCTTCTTCGGCACGCCCATCGGCGCCCCGATCGCCGCGCTCATGACGGCGGAGTACGTCGTCGCCGTGATGGGCGGCACGCGCACGACGACCGTCGTGATCGCAATCGCGCTGATCGCGATCCCTGTCGTCGTGACAGCGTTCGGCGTGCGGTTCGCCGGGTGGCTGCAGCTGGTGCTCTCCGCGGCACTGGTCGCCGTACTCGTCTTCGTGCTCGCCTCCGCGCTCCCGCACGCGGAGACGGCGAACCTCACCCCCTTCCTCCCGCACGGGCTGGCCGGCGTCGGAGCGGCGATGAGCCTCTACATCTGGGCTTTCGCGGGGTGGGAGGCCGTTGCGGGCATCGGCGGCGAGTTCCGCAACCCGCAGCGCGACATTCCCAGAGCGACAGCGCTGGCGCTCGTCATCGTCTCGGTCGCGTATCTTGCGATCCAGACCGTGACGATCGCGGTGCTCGGCACCGATGCCGCCACGAGCGCGGTGCCGTTGCTCGACCTCGTGGTCGTCTCGACCGGTCGAAGCGGGGGAATCGTCGTCGCAGCGATCGCTGCGATCGTCGTCACCGGTGTCTTCAATGCCTACCTTGCAGCGTTCAGCAAGCTCGGAGCCGCGATGGGTCGCGACGGCGATCTTCCGCGCTGGTTCGGGCGCGGCGTCGAAAACGGTGGGGTGGCCCGCCGCGGCCTGTTGCTGTCCGCTGTGATCATGGCGGTGTATTCGGTTTTCGTGATGTCGATCGGGGAACTGCAGCCGGTCATCCTCGTGCACACCAGCATCGCGGCATCCGTCTATGGCGTGGGCGTCGCGTCCGCGATCGTGCTCCTGCCGCGCTGGTCGGTGGGGTGGTGGATGGCCGTGGCGTCGTCGCTGTTCGCGGCCGGGCTGCTGGTGCTCGCCGGTCCCAACCTGGTCTACCCGTTCGGCATCGCGCTGGTCGCCGTGCTGGTCGGCGTCGTGATCCGGCGCCGGGCGCGGTCGGGTGCGGGTCGTCGCGTGGTCGAGGCGCCGCCGGCCTCCATACTCGCTCCGTCGGCCCACTCGGTGTCGTCGGATGAATCGTGCGAGGCCGCAGATCGTGCGGCCGGCATGCTGTCGGCTGAGCGTCCGTAGCATCGCACTCCCACATCGGCGAGCACAGGGGAAAGCATCTCCGGGCCCGATGTCGACGTGCTTTTTCCTGTTCTCGCAGGGCGTGTACGAGTCGTGGGCATAATGGAACGCATCAGCGACTGGCGCTGGAGCGAATACCGATCGATCGGGTTGACTGCGTGACCGAAGAGCCGCCCAAAGGCCGCGCGCCGAGCATGCGTGATGTCGCACGGATCGCAGGGGTGTCGCACCAGACCGTGTCCCGGGTGATCAATCACCACCCGAGCATCCGGGAATCCACGAAACAGCGCGTGCTCGCCGTCATGGACGAACTGCAGTACCGGCCGAACCGTGCAGCCCGTGCCCTCGTGACCAGCCGGTCGAACACGATCGGGGTTCTCGCCGCGTCGGCAGCGTCGCTCTACGGCCCAGCGAGCAGCATCACCGCAATCGAGGATGCAGCTCGCGAAGCGGGGTACTACGTCACCGTCGCGCATCTCGGCAGCCTCGACCACGAAGACATCGTGGCGGCGATCGATCACCTCATGGCGCAGGCTGTGGAAGGCGTGGTGGTTGTGGCGCCCCAGGCGCCGGTGCTCGAAGCGATCTCGGCAGTGTCGATCGACGTGCCCTACGTCACGATGCAGACGGCAGGCGTCATCGAAGGCCACGAACTCTCGGTCGACCAGATCGCCGGGGCCCGCGAAGCCACGCGTCATCTCATCGATCTGGGTCATCGGCGCATCGTGCACGTGGCGGGACCGCAGGACTGGCTCGAAGCGCGCGCGAGAATGAAAGGCTTCTTCGACGAGCTCGAATCGGCCGGGCTTCCGCGCACCGAAGCCATCCTCGGCGACTGGACCGCGGACTTCGGCTACGAAGCGGGGCGTAGGCTGCTGGCCGACCGGAATGTGACTGCTGTGTTCTCGTCGAACGATCAGATGGCGCTCGGCCTGCTCCACGCGATCCGCGACGCTCGGCTGGAGGTGCCCGGTGACATCAGCGTCGTCGGCTTCGACGACATCCCGGAAGCCGCCCATTTCTGGCCCCCGTTGACGACGGTGCGCCAGGACTTCGGCGAACTCGGGCGGCGGTGCATCGCACTGCTGCTTGCCGATATCGACGGCATAACGTCGCCGGTCGGCGAGGTCGTGCAGCCCCAGCTCATCGTGCGCGCGTCGACCGCGCCCCCGCCTGCGCGATAGTCGCGGCCTGCTGCAAAGGGCCTCGATTCGAACTCGAACTGTAGACGCCCCGGGGGCGCTGTTCATAAAACATGAGTTCGTGTGAACAGAGTGACGGACGTGCATCCGGATGCCTTCCTGAGGGCGGATTCCGTCGCATCCGTCACACGATCTCCTGTTGTGTGAACGTTGGTCGCAACCGCGCCAGTAATTCAGGAATCTGTGTGAACAGAGTGACGGACGTGCATCCGGATGCGCTCCCGGGGGCCGTTTTCTGCCACCTCCGCCGCATGACGTCCTGGATTCCTGAACGGGCTGGACGGGCCGAACAGGCTGGACAGGCAGAGACCCCGCGGCCGGACTTGACAGCCCGAGGGGGAGCGTGTGTACCATTGAATTGCAAATGTTACCGTTCACATTAACGAACGGACCAACAATCCACGCGACCTGCGGCCGCGACGAAGGAGTCATCGTGACGAACACCGAGCTCGCGACTACGCCCCAGGAGCGCTACGTGATCGGCATCGACTACGGCACGCTCTCGGGCCGAGCGGTGGTCGTTCGCGTCTCCGACGGGGCAGAGCTCGGTTCGGCCGTCCTCGACTATCCCCACTCCGTCATGGATGCGACGTTGGCGTCGACCGGCGCCGCCCTCCCGCCCGACTGGGCACTGCAGGTGCCGCGAGACTATGTCGAGGTGCTCCGCACCGCTGTTCCCGCAGCCGTCGCGCAAGCGGGCATCGACCCGGCCGACGTGATCGGCATCGGCACCGACTTCACCGCCTGCACCGTGCTCCCTGTCACGGCAGACGGCACTCCGCTCAGCGAGCTCGCCGAGTTCGCCGACCGCCCGCACGCCTACGTGAAGCTGTGGAAGCATCATGCAGCCCAGCCGCAGGCCGACCGCATCAACGCTCTTGCGGCCGAGCGGGGTGAGAGCTGGCTTCCCCGGTACGGCGGACTGATCTCCAGCGAGTGGGAGTTCGCCAAAGGGTTGCAGCTTCTCGAAGAGGACCCTGAGATCTACGACCGCATGGACCACTGGGTCGAGGCCGCCGACTGGATCGTCTGGCAGCTGACCGGCCGTTACGTCCGCAACGCTTGCACAGCCGGCTACAAGGGCATCCTGCAGGACGGCCAGTACCCGAGCCGCGACTTCCTCGCGGCGCTCAACCCGGCTTTCGAATCGTTCGCCGACGACAAGGTAGCGCACGAGATCGGCCAACTCGGCGACGCCGCGGGAACCCTCTCCGCTCAGGCCGCCGAGTGGACCGGCCTGCCCGAGGGCATCGCCGTCGCCGTCGGCAACGTCGACGCGCACGTCACCGCGCCGGCGGCGCAGGCGGTGGAACCCGGTCAGATGGTCGCCATCATGGGGACATCCACGTGCCATGTGATGAACGGCGACGTGCTCACCGAGGTCCCGGGCATGTGCGGCGTCGTCGACGGCGGCATCGTGTCCGGGCTGTACGGATACGAAGCGGGACAATCCGGCGTGGGTGACATCTTCGCCTGGTACGTCGAGAACCAGGTTCCGCAGGCCCACGCAGAGGCGGCGCGCAAGGCGGGGCTGAGCATCCACCAGTACCTCACCTCGCTCGTCCAGGACCAGCCGGTCGGCGGTCACGGACTCGTCGCCCTCGACTGGCAGTCCGGCAATCGTTCGGTGCTGGTCGACCACGAACTCTCGGGCGTCGTGCTCGGTACGACGCTCGCGACCCGGCCGGAGGAGGTGTACCGGGCGCTGCTGGAGGCGACCGCGTTCGGTACGCGCACCATCGTCGAGACGTTCACGGCGAGCGGAGTGCCAGTCACCGAGTTCATCGTCGCGGGCGGCCTGCTGAAGAACGCCTTCCTCATGCAGGTCTACTCGGACGTCCTGCGTCTGCCGATCTCGACGATCGCCAGCGAGCAGGGCCCTGCGCTCGGTTCCGCGATCCACGCGGCGGTCGCCGCCGGCGCCTACCCCGACGTGCGCGCGGCCGGGGCAGCCATGGGCAAACTCGATCGCGACGTCTACACGCCGAACGAGGAATCCGCGGCCGCGTACGACCGCCTGTACGCGGAGTATCGCGAACTTCACGACTATTTCGGTCGCGGCGGCAACGACGTGATGCACCGTCTCCGCGCGCTGCGGCGCGAAGCCCTCGCGGGGCGTTCGGCGGATGCGGACACCCGGCGCCCCCGCCAGGCGGATGCTGTCGACGGCGCGGCTGTCGACGCCGCGATTCGTGCAGGGTCGGTCGACCAAGCCGAGACCGATACCGAGACGCCTGCAGTGGAAGGCGCAGCGCTGTGACCGCCGCGATCACCTCAGAGGTCGAGCACGCGATCGAGCGCACCCGCAACGAGGTCGCCGCCCTCCATGCGCAGCTCGTCACGAACGGTCTGGTCGTCTGGACCGGTGGCAACGTCTCGGGCCGCGTTCCCGGTGCGGAGCTCTTCGTCATCAAGCCGAGCGGTGTCGACTACGACGATCTCGCGCCTGACACGATGATCCTCTGCGACCTCGACGGCGCAGTGGTCCCCGGCACGCCCGGCAGCGACCGCGCCCCCTCCAGCGACACCGCCGCGCACGCCTTCGTCTATCGCAACATGCCCGAAGTGGGCGGCGTCGTGCACACCCATTCGACGTACGCGACCGCGTGGGCTGCTCGCGGCGAGTCCATTCCGTGCGTGATCACGGCGATGGCCGACGAGTTCGGCGGCGACATCCCGGTCGGCCCGTTCGCCATCATCGGCGACGACTCGATCGGGCGCGGCATCGTCGCCACCCTTCGCGGTCATCGATCGCGCGCCGTGCTCATGCAGAACCACGGCCCGTTCACGATCGGTCGCGACGCCCGCGACGCCGTGAAGGCTGCGGTGATGCTCGAGGATGTCGCGCGCACTGTCCACATCGCTCGCCAGGGCGGTCCGCTCATCCCGATCCCGCAGGATGCGATCGATTCGCTCTTCGCCCGCTACCAGGGTGTCTACGGGCAAACCCCCGAAGCCGTCGTCGAACACCCCACTGATAAGGAATCCGACTAATGCCGAAACCCCCCACCACCCTCGACCACTATGAGGTCTGGTTCCTCACCGGCAGCCAGAACCTGTACGGCGAAGAGACCCTGCGCCAGGTCGCCGACCAGTCCCGCGCGATCGCCGACACCCTGGGTGCGGCGGCCGACGTGCCGGTCCGCATCGTCTGGAAGCCCGTGCTGACCGGCGCCGACGCCATCCGCCGTGCCGCCCTCGATGCGAACAGCGACGACTCCGTGATCGGACTGATCGCGTGGATGCACACCTTCAGCCCGGCGAAGATGTGGATCGCCGGCCTCGATGCGCTCCGCAAGCCGCTGCTGCACCTGCACACCCAGGCGAACGTCGAGCTGCCGTGGGCCGACATCGACTTCGACTTCATGAACCTCAATCAGGCCGCGCACGGCGACCGCGAGTTCGGGTACATCCAGACCCGGCTCGGCGTGGACCGCACGACGGTCGTCGGCCATGTCTCGGACCCACGGGTCACCAGCCGTGTCGGCACCTGGATGCGGGCGGCGGCCGGATGGGCGGCCACCCGTTCCCTGAAACTCGCCCGCTTCGGCGACAACATGCGTTACGTCGCGGTGACGGAGGGCGACAAGACCGAGGCGGAGCTCCGCTTCGGGGTGCAGGTGAACACGTGGGGCGTCAATGAGCTGGTGGATGCGGTCGACGCGGCCGCCGCATCCGACATCGATGCGCTGGTGGCCGAGTACGAGGAGTTGTACGACGTCGTCCCCGAACTGCGGAGGAGCGGCGAACGCCACCAGTCACTGCGTGACGGCGCCGCCATCGAGCTGGGGCTGCGGTCGTTCCTTGAGGCCGGCGACTTCGGTGCTTTCACCACCAGTTTCGAGGATCTGGGCGGCCTCAAGCAGCTGCCCGGCCTTGCCGTGCAGCGGCTGATGGCCGACGGGTACGGCTTCGGCGCGGAAGGCGACTGGAAGACGGCGGTGCTGGTACGCGCCGCGAAGGTGATGGGCGCGGGCCTGCCCGGTGGCGCATCCCTCATGGAGGACTACACGTACGACCTCACCCCGGGAGACGAGAAGATCCTCGGCGCCCACATGCTCGAGGTCTGCCCGACACTGACGAGTGGGCGCCCGACCCTGGAGGTGCATCCGCTCGGGATCGGTGGCAAGGACGACCCGGTTCGCCTCGTCTTCACCGCCGATTCGGGGCCGGGCGTCGTCGTGGCGCTGTCCGACATGCGCGACCGGTTCCGGCTGGTCGCCAACGTCGTGGATGTGGTCCCGCCGACCGCGCCGCTCCCGAAACTTCCGGTCGGTCGCGCGGTCTGGGAGCCGCGGCCCGATTTCGTGACCAGCGCATCCGCGTGGCTGCAGGCCGGTGGCGCACACCACACGGTCATGTCGACCGCGGTCGGCGTCGAGGCGTTCGAGGATTTCGCGCGGATGGCACGCACCGAGCTGCTCGTGATCGACGAGACGACCACCCTGCGCGAGTTCGCCAAAGAGGTACGCTGGAACGCTGCGTACTACCGGCTGGCCTCGGGGATCTAACGGTCGCCTGAAGCTCAGGCGTTGACTCACCGGCGGGGGCCGGAACCCTCGGCCGCCAGCGCGTCGGAGGGGTTCTGCAGCGCACACGTGCGGAGGCTCAGGCAACCGCATCCGAGGCCCTGCCGTTCGTAGAAGTGAGATGCACGACCCGATGAGCGACTCGCCCGCCGACCTTCCGCCTCTGGTGCTCGGAGAGGCGCCGCGTGGCGGTGTGCTGAGCCCGCACTACCGGTGGATCAGCATCGGGATGTGCGCACTCATCATGCTGTCGGCGTTCGAAGCGCTCGCCGTCACGACGATCATGCCCACGATCAGCCGTGAGCTCGACGGAGCGTCGCTGTACGCATTCGCCTTCGCCGGCCCGCTCGCGGTGAGCGTCGTGGGGATGGTGCTCGCCGGAGCATGGTCCGACCGCGGTAATCCGCGCAACGCACTGTTCGCATCCGTCGCCTTGTTCGTCGTCGGGCTGCTCATCGCCGGGCTCGCGCCGACCATGGGCGTCTTCGTCGCCGGGCGGCTCGTCCACGGGCTCGGCGGCGGGGCGCTCACGGTCGCACTGTATGTGATCGTCGCCCGCGTCTATCCGCCGGTGCTCCACCCGCGGATCCTCGCCGGGTTCGCCGCGGCGTGGGTGATCCCGTCGCTGATCGGACCGCTGATCGCGGGGATCGTGGCCGAATCCGTCGGGTGGCGCTGGGTGTTCCTCGGCGTCATCGCGCTCGTGCTGCTGGCCATGATCATGGTGGTGCCGGTGATGCGGTCGATGCACTCGCCTGCGCCGGGCGCCGACCGGCCGCCGTGGGACGCCCGGCGCATCGGCTGGGCGGTGCTCGTCGCCGTCGCCGTGCTCGCCATCAACCTCTCGGCGGAAGCGCGCGGGCCCGTGCAGTGGATCATCCCCGTCGTCGCCGTCGTCGTCGCCGGGTTCGCGCTCCGGCCGCTCCTGCCGGTCCACACACTTCGAGCGGAGCGCGGGCTGCCGAGCGTGATCCTGCTCCGCGGCCTCGTGGCCGCCACATTCTTCGGGACAGAGGTGTACATCCCGTACCTGCTGACGAGCCAGTTCGGCCTGTCGCCGGCGATCGCGGGCCTCGCGCTCACGGCGGCGGGCCTTACGTGGGCGACGGCGTCCTGGGTGCAAGGGCGGTTCCCCGGCATCAGCCATCTGGCGACCATCCGGATCGGTGTCGGCCTGATGACCATCGCGATCGCCGTGTCGCTGGCCACAGCCGTGCTCGCGCTCGACCCGGTCGTCCAGATCGTCGGGTGGGCGTTCGCGGGTGCCGGGATGGGCCTGATGTTTCCGAGGCTGACGGTGATGACTCTCGAATACTCGACGATCGCCGACCAGGGATTCAACAGCTCGGCGCTGTCCATCGCCGACTCGATCGGGTCGGCCGTCGCGCTCGCCGCGACTGCGATCGCGTTCGCAGCGCTCGAGCCGGCGGGCGGGGCGTGGCCGTTTGCGGGCGCCTTCGCCGTCACCGGGGCGATCTGCCTCGTGGCACTGGTGCTGGGCGGGCGTGTGGTGCAGGGTCGGGGGCGCGGGGCGCCGCGCTCGCACTAGCCCGCTCGAGCCTCCCGGCGGCCCGCCGCACGTACTTGTTCCCGCGGCACCCGTTTCGTCCCACCGCACGTGCTTGTTCCCACCGCACGTGCTTGTTCCCGCCGCACTCCGTAGAACGAGTGCGGTGGGACGAAACGGGTGCGGCGAGACGTTGTCCGACGTGGCGGCTGCGCTGAGCGGCCCGACCCTGCCACGCTGGTGTCATGAATGAGCCCCGCACGATCGTGATCGCGCCCGACTCCTTCAAGGGGTCGGCGACCGCTGCCGTGATCGCGCGCGCGATCGCCGACGGGTGGACATCGGTCCGCCCCCGCGACCACGTCATCCTCGCGTCGATGGCGGACGGCGGCGAAGGCACGATCGACGCCTTCGAACTCGCGGTCCCCGCAGCTCGGCGCATGCCTGTGATCGTGAACGGCCCGGACGGCAGACCGGTTTCGACATCGTGGCTGCTGCTCCCGCCGACCGACGAGTTCCCCGGGGGCGTCGGCGTCGTCGAACTGGCCTCGACGAGCGGCATCACCCTCCTCGACGAGCTCGTACCTCTCGACGCTCACACGCTCGGCTTCGGTGAAGCGATAGCGGATGCGCTCGATCACGGGGTCTCGCGTCTCCTGCTCGCGATCGGCGGCAGCGCATCCACCGACGGAGGCGTCGGCGCCCTGGCAGCCCTGGGTGCGCGGTTCGCAAACGCACAAGGACGACCCGTCCGACTGGGAAACCGAGGCCTCGGGTCGCTCGCGCGGGTCGACCTCGACGCCCTGCGGACGGTTCCGGATGGGGGCGCCGTCATTCTGAGCGACGTCACCAATCCCCTGCTCGGTCCGCGCGGCGCCGCTGCGGTGTTCGGGCCTCAGAAAGGCGCGAATGGTCAGCAGGTTCTCGGCCTCGAGTCGGGTTTGGTCCGGCTGGAGCGTCTCATGCGCGCGGCGCGTCCGGGTGTGCGCGCGAGCACACCCGGCGCCGGTGCGGCGGGCGGCACGGGCTTCGGCCTGCTCGCCTGGGGCGCTACGCCGGCAGCGGGTGCGGAGGCGGTCGGCTCGGCGCTCGGTCTGCCCACCCTCGTCGCCGGGGCGGACATCGTCGTGACCGGTGAAGGACGTTTCGACGCGCAATCGGCCGCCGGCAAAGTGCCCGCTTACGTGGCGCGACTCGCCGCGTCGGCTGGCGTACGCGCATTCCTCGTCGCAGGCGCAATAGAGACCGAGGAGGTTCCCTTCGACGCGGCGATCTCGCTCACCGACCTCGCGGGCGGGCCGGCGGATGCGATGGCCGACCCGGCCCGGTGGGCACGCGCCGCCGGCGCGCACCTGGCCGAGCGCACCTCCTGAGCTGCGGCGCCCCGGCGCCGAGGCCGCCTGTGCATCGAGTGTCACCGTTGCGGCCGAGTGTCACAGCTGTGCCGAGAACTCTCGACGGTAACGGTGACACTCGGCGGCCAAGGGGGCCGCGGGCGGCAGGCGGGCGGCGCGGCTACGCGGCCGGGGCCGCGTAGCGCGCGTACTGCTCCCGGATGAGCGGCCGGTGGTCCGGCGCTGGCTCGGCGACGATTGCGAGCGGCCACGACGGGCGCGTGCCCGTCAGCACCCAGGCGGCCTGCACGGCGCCGCCGTCCGCGACGTATTCGCCGGGTTCTGGGATCACGACGGGTGCGTCGAAGACCTGCGCGGCGACGGCGGCCACGGCGGGGTTCTGTGCAGCCCCGCCGATGAGGAGGATGCGCGTCTCCCTGACGCCGACCGCGCGCACCGCGTCGAGACCGGCGGCCAGGCCGCACAGCATTCCTTCGACGGATGCCCGGGCGAGGTTGGCCCGCCGGGTGGACGCGAGCGTGAGTCCATGGAGGCTCGCCTTCGCGTCCGGAAGGTTGGGTGTCCGCTCGCCTTCGAAGTAGGGCACGAGTACCACGCCGTCGGAGCCCGGTTCGGCGGACAGCGCCAGCTCGGCGAGGCCGGTGTGATCGACGTTGAGCAGGCGGGCGACCGCGTCGAGCACGCGCGCGGCGTTCAGCGTGGCGACGAGGGGGAGGGAGAGCCCGCTCGCGTCGGCGAAGCCCGCGACGGCTCCGCTGACATCGGCGGTCGGATGCGCGGTGACCGCGAACACCGTCCCGCTCGTCCCCAGGGACACCACGACGTCGCCGGCCCCCGCACCCAGCCCGAGCGCGGCGCCGGCGTTATCGCCCGCGCCCGGCCCCACGAGAACTCCGTCAGGCGTGGTCCCGGCGGACTCGGCCGGGCCGAGCACCCGCGGAAGCACGACGGCGCCGGGTGCACCATCGGTCCCGGCCTCTCGACCCGGGCGCCCGAGGGCCCGCTCGAACAGGTCGAGGTCGTACGCCCCGGAGGCGGCGCTCCAGTAGGCCGTGCCGCTCGCGTCGGACCGGTCCGTGCGCAGTTCGTCGAGCACCGGGCCGAGCGGGCTCTCGCCGGCTGGGCCGTACCCTCGAAGTCGCCAGGTCAGCCAGTCGTGGGGGAGGGCGACGGCGGCGACGCGCGCCGCGTTCGCGGGCTCCACGTCACGCAGCCACCGGAGTTTGGTCGCGGTGAACGATGCGACCGGTACGAGTCCCGTGCGGCGCGCGTACTCGTCGGCGCCGACTTCGGCGATCAGGTCGAGCGCAGCCTGGGCGCTGCGTGTGTCGTTCCACAGCAGCGCTGGGCGGATGACCTGGCCGGCTTCGTCGAGGACGACCATGCCGTGTTGCTGACCGGCCACTGCGATCGCAGCCACATCGCCGACACCGCCGGCGTCGGCGATCGCGGCCTGCAGCGCATCCCACCAGAACCTCGGGTCGACCTCGGTGCCTTCCGGGTGGGTCGCTCGGCCCGACCGCACGTGCGCGCCCGACTCGAGGTCGCGCACGACGACCTTGCAGCTCTGGGTGGATGAGTCGACTCCGGCGACGAGCGTCATGCTGTTTCCTTAAGGGCTTTCGACGCCGAACGGTGAGTTCTGCGCGTGACACAAGGGACGCATGGAGCAGAACTCACCGTTCGGCGGTTGTGTCGAGTGGGTTAGGAGCGGGCGC
Source organism: Leifsonia tongyongensis (assembly GCF_010686705.1). Taxonomy (GTDB): domain Bacteria; phylum Actinomycetota; class Actinomycetes; order Actinomycetales; family Microbacteriaceae; genus Diaminobutyricibacter; species Diaminobutyricibacter tongyongensis. The sequence continues at coordinate 326,690 of NZ_JAAGWY010000005.1, forward strand.
CGATCAGGTGTTCGAGGGCCAGCTGCTGGAGGCGCACGAACCCGAAGCCCTTGCCGCCGAAGTACACCGACGGGTCGAAGTCTTCGTACGAGGCGCGGTCTGCGAGCAGATCGTCGTACGACTCACCGGCGCCGAGCGTCGGGAGCGAGAGCTGCGGGACCCGTGAGGCCTCGAGTGCTGCCTGGACCTCGGGGTCGGCGCGGAAAGCCTTCGCGCGCTCCTTCAGCAGCAGGTAGGTGCGCATGTTGGCCGCGGCCGAGTCCCACACGCCGGTGATGTCTTCGGTGCGGGAGGGCTTGTAGTCGAAGTGGCGCGGGCCGTCGTACGACGGTCCTCCGTTGGGGCCGCCGTTCTCGAGCAGGTCGACGAGCGCGAACGCGTTCTGCAGGTCGCCGTGGCCGAAGACGAGGTCCTGGTCGTACTTGATGCCGCGCTGGCCGTTGAGGTCGATGTGGAACAGCTTGCCCTGGTACAGCGCCTGCGCGATTCCGGCGGCGAAGTTCAGTCCGGCCATCTGCTCGTGACCGACCTCGGGGTTCACACCGACGAGCTCAGGGCGCTCGAGGGTCTCGATGAACGCGAGCGCGTGCCCGAGGGTGGGGAGCAGGATGTCGCCGCGGGGCTCGTTGGGCTTCGGCTCGATGGCGAAGCGGATGTCGTAGCCCTTGTCCGTGACGTACTGGCCGAGCAGGTTGACGGCTTCGCGGTAGCGCTCGAGCGCTGCACGGATGTCTTTGGCTGCGTCGTACTCTGCACCCTCGCGGCCGCCCCACATCACGAAGGTCTTCGCACCGAGTTCGGCGGCCAGGTCGAGGTTGCGCAGGACCTTGCGGAGCGCGAAGCGGCGCACCTCACGGTCGTTGGAGGTGAAGCCGCCGTCCTTGAAGACCGGCGCGCTGAACAGGTTGGTGGTGACCATCGGGATGATGAGGCCGGTGTCGCTGAGCGCCTGCTTCAGCCGGTCGATCTGCTTCTGGCGCTCGGCGTCCGTCGAACCGAAGGCGAAGAGGTCGTCGTCGTGGAAGGTGAGGCCGTACGCACCCAGCTCGCTGAGCCGGGTCACTGCCTCGACGACGTCGAGCTGGGGCCGGGTGGGGCCACCGAACGGGTCCGTGCCGTTGTAGCCGATGGTCCACAGACCGAAGGAGAATTTGTCGTCGCGGGTGGGAGTCGTCGTGCTCATGTGTGTGCTTCCTTCAGCATCATTGGTGATTTGTTGCGAGAATAAACATATAGCGTCGAAGCCGGGAATGCAATCCCGAACCGTCAGCGCGGAGGTGCGGTCGTCGCTCGCACGACGAGCCGCGTGGGCATCCGGATGTGGGTGGGCGACGGCGTCTCGCCCCTCATGAGCCGGACGAGCAATTCTGCGGCCGTGGCCCCGAGAAGCTGCATAGGCTGGGCCACGGTCGTCAGCTGCGGGGCGTGCGCCGATGCCTCCGGAACGTCGTCGAAACCGACCACCGACAGGTCCCTCGGCACGTCGAGGCCGAGTTCGGCCGCCGCCTTGATCACGGCGATCGCGGAGAGGTCGTTGGCCGCGAACACCGCTGTGGGCCGATCCGCCCGTGACAGCAGCCGCGTCGCTGCTTCGTGGACGGTGTCCTGCTCATAGCGGCCGAGGCCGACGAGCGACGCGTCGAACGCGATCCCCGCCTCCGAGAGTGCCCGGCGGTATCCGGCGTCACGGAGGATGGATGATCGCAGATCAGGTCGTCCGGCCACGAACCCGATGCGGCGGTGGCCGAGCTCGATGAGGTAGCTCGTCGCCTGGCGGGCGCCGGTGAAGCTGTCGGACTCGACGGTCGGGAGGTCCGCGTCGCCGGTGTGCGGGTCGACGGCGACGATCGGTACGTCGGCCGAGACATTCACGATCGTCGGGGTGACCATGATCACGCCGTCGATGAGCGTGCCGCTCAGCCGGCTCAGGGAGCGACGCTCCCAGCCTTCGCTCGAGTTCTGGCGCGATCCGCTGTAGGCCAGCAGGTCGTAGCGCGAGTCGTGCAGGGCGGTCCCGACACCTTTCAGGATCTCGGCGCTGAACAGCTCGAAGTCAGCCACGAGCACGCCGATGACACCGGTGCGCCTCGACCGCATACTGCTCGCGACGAGGCTCGATTCGTAGCCGAGCTGCTCGACGACTTCCAGGACCCGCTCAACGGTGTGCTCGGCTATGCCGTATCGTCCATTGACCGCTTTCGAGACGGTCGATACGGAAACCCCCGCGGCCGCAGCCACGTCATGAATGGTTGGTCTTCGTCCCATGACCCTAGACATTAGCGCAATGGAAACTGTTTTCGAAAACGTTTGACACACTCAGATGCGTTTGTAACACTGATGAACCATCCGGGCCCGAGTCCGGAAACCCTCCGGGATCGCGGCCGACTGAATTGCTACGAGGCAGTCGCACACGTCGGCTCAACGCATCCCAGCACACGGGAACCTCGAACTGTCGAGGTCCTGCTCAACGAAGAGAACAGGTTGGAAATCACATGAAAGCCAAAAAGCTCCTTGCAGGGGCGGCTGTCCTGGTTGCCGGCATGATGGCACTGAGTGCCTGTAGCGCTCCCAGCAGCAACTCCAGCAACGGCAAGGTCACCATGACCCTGTGGCAGAACTCGACGACTGGCCCCGGCCAGAAGTTCTGGACTGACGCGGTGGCCGCCTACCACGCGAAGAACCCGAACGTCACGATCAAGGTGCAGTCGGTCCAGAACGAAGCCATGGACGGCAAGCTCCAGACGGCGCTGAACTCCGGCAACGCGCCCGACATCTTCCTCCAGCGCGGCGGCGGCAAGATGGCGGCGATGGTTCAGGCCGGCCAGCTGATGGACATCACCAGCAAGGTCTCCTCCGACACCAAGGCCAACATCTCCTCCGGCTCGTTCAAGGCGGAGACGTATCAGGGCAAGGTCTGGGCGATGCCGCTCTCGGTGCTCCCGGGTGGACTGTTCTACAGCAAGGACCTCTTCAACAAGGCCGGCATCACCCAGGCTCCCGCGACGATCGACGACCTCTCGGCCGACGTGACGAAGCTGAAGGGCACCGGAGTCGCTCCGGTCGCGCTCGGCGCCAAGGACGCGTGGCCGGCTGCGCACTGGTTCTACTGGTTCGCACTCCGCGAGTGCTCCGGCGACACCATGCAGAAGACCGCTGACTCGAAGGACTTCTCCGACCCATGCTGGCTGAAGGCGGCGAACGACCTCCAGAGCTTCGCTTCCCAGAAGCCGTTCAACGACGGATTCCTCACCACCGCGGCCCAGCAGGGCGCGGGCAGCTCGGCCGGTCTCGTGGCTAACCACAAGGCCGCGATGGAGCTCATGGGCGCTTGGGACCCGGGAGTGATTGCATCGCTCACCCCCGACCAGAAGCCGCTTCCCGACCTCGGTTTCTACCCCTTCCCTGAGCTCTCCGGCGGCAACGGCCTGCCAGGCTCGATCATGGGTGGTGTCGATGGATACTCCTGCTCCGCGAAGGCCCCGAAGGAGTGCCCCGACTTCCTGAACTTCGTCGCGAGCACGCCTCAGCAGACCGCCTACTACAAGGCGTTCAACTCTCCGCCCGTCAACACCGAGGCTCAGAAGGCCGTCACCGAGCCGTACCTGAAGGATGTCCTGGTCGCCTACAACAAGGCCCCGTTCGTCTCTCAGTGGCTTGACACGATCCTCGGACAGAACATCGGTAACGCGCTCAACGTCGCTGTCGTCGACATGCTGGCAGGCAAGACTGACCCCAAGGGGCTCGTCCAGGCCGCCAACGACGCAGCCAAGAAGGGCTAAGAGGCCACCCGATGAGCGACACCCGCGAGAACACTTTGGCAGCTAGCGTGTCGAAGGCCGATCTCGCGCAGCGAGGCGGGGGCGACGTGAAAGCGTCGCTCCCGCCGAAGCCGCGGCGTAGCCGCCGCGGCTTCGGCTGGGCGGGGCGCATGGAGATCGCCATCCTGGCGGGGCCGGCGATCATCGTCTTCCTCGGCTTCGTGATCTTCCCGGTCGTCATGGCCGCGTACTACGGATTCTTCCGCTGGAACGGTTACGGGCCGCCGACCGACTTCGTCGGTCTGCAGAACTACCTCGTCATCGTTACGGACAAAGCGTTCCAGGAGGCGCTGGGTCACAACTTCTTCATCCTGGTCATGTCCATCATCCTCCAGGGGCCCGTCGCGATCCTCCTCGCGCTGCTGCTCAACCGCAAGATGCGCGGTCAATCGGTCATCCGCATCCTGATCTTCGTCCCCTACGTCATCTCCGAGGTCGTGGTGGGTACCGGACTCAGCCTGATGCTCTCGACCAACGGAGCGCTGAACGGCTTCCTGAAGGACATCGGCCTGAGTTCGTGGGCACACGACTGGCTTGCTGATCCGAGCATCGCGATCTGGACCCTGCTGGGCATCCTCACCTGGAAGTACATCGGTTTCGCGGTCATCCTCTTCCTTGCAGGGCTGCAGGGCGTTCCTGAGGAGCTGTACGAAGCCGCGGCCCTCGACGGTGCGTCGTACTGGCAGATCCAGCGAAGGATCACCCTGCCGTTGCTCGCGCCCACCCTGCGCATCTGGGCGTTCCTCTCCGTCATCGGCGCGCTCCAGCTGTTCGACCTCGTCTACATCATCTGGGGCCAGTACGTGGCCTCCACGGCCGGAACGTCGACCATGGCGACCTACATGGTCTCGAACGGTCGCGACGCCGGCAACTTCGGGTACGGCAACGCCGTAGCCGTCGTGATCTTCCTCATCTCCCTCATCGTCGCGCTCTTCTACCAGCGCTTCGTCCTCCACCGCGACACTCAGGGCGCGCTGACAGAAAGGAACGCGAAATGAGCGCCATCGCCAGCGTTCGCGCAGCACGCCTGCAGCGGCGGAAGGAGCGGACGGCCCTGCCATGGGGTTCGCCTGCGGTGTATTTCGTAGCGCTCGTCGTCGTCGCCCTGATGCTGGTGCCCATCGCGTACATCATCATCGGCGGCTTCCGGACGAACTCGCAGATCACCGTCGACCCCGCCGGCCTCCCGAACCCGTGGAATGTGCAGAACTACATCACCGTGCTCACCGGCGGCGTCTTCTGGGCCCAGGTGGGGAACTCGCTGATCGCTGCCCTGGGGACGACGATCGGAGCAGTCGGCCTCGGCCTTGCGGCCAGCTATGTGCTGGCACGGTACGAATTCAAGGGCCGCGGGGCGTTGTACGCGTTGTTCGCCGCCGGCCTCATGTTCCCGATCACGGTCGCGATCACGCCGCTGTATATCGTCGTGCGCAACCTGGGACTGACGAACTCGCTCGCAGGCGTCATCATCCCGCAGATCGCCTTCGCGCTCCCGACGACGATCATCATCCTCGTGCCATTCCTCCGGGCGATCCCGGATGAACTCCAGGAGGCGGCCTTCATCGACGGCTGCAGCCGGCTCGGATTCTTCTGGCGGATGGTGCTGCGCCTCTCGCTGCCCGGCGTGATCACCGTCGGCATCCTGGCCTTCATCGGCAGCTGGAACAGCTACCTGCTTCCTTTGTTCATCCTGAACGACCAGTCGACCTACACGTTACCCCTCGGTGTGCAGGCGTTCTCATCGCAATACTCCTCGGACACGGCCCAGGTGCTGGCGTTCACGTCCTTGTCGATGATTCCGGCCCTGGTGTTCTTCAGCTTTTTCGAGCGCCGCATCGTCGGCGGACTCACCGGAGCGGTCAAGGGCTGAGCGCCCGACCGCCCCAGAGAGAAGTGTGTCTTTTCATGATCAGCCCCGATCTTCCTATCGTTTCAGACCGCGTAAAACGCCTGTTCGACTCGATGACCCTCGAGGAGAAGCTGGCCCAGCTCGTCGGGTTCTGGGTCGACAAAGGTGATGAGGTCGTCGCCCCGATGGCCGGTGAGATGGCCAACTCGGCGAAGTACGAGGACGCCACCGAGCACGGCATCGGACACCTCACGCGTGTCTACGGCACCCGACCTGTGGACCCCGCGGAGCGCGCGGGCTGGCTCTGGTCCGAGCAGCGGAGGCTGAAGAAGGAGACCCGGCTGGGCATCCCCGCTATCGTCCACGAGGAGTGCCTGACGGGCCTGGCGGCGTGGAAAGCTGCGACGTTCCCGACTCCGCTGGCGTGGGGTGCGTCGTTCGACCCTGAGCTCGTGGAGCGGATGGCACGCCTCATCGGCGCGTCGATGCGCGAGCTGGGCATCCACCAGGGGCTTGCGCCCGTGCTCGACGTCATCCGCGACCCGCGCTGGGGACGCGTGGACGAGTGCATCGCCGAGGACCCGTATGTGGTCGGCACCATCGGCACCGCCTACGTGCGCGGGCTGCAGGAGTCGGGCGTGCATGCCACGCTCAAGCACTTCGTCGGCTACTCGGCCTCGCAGGCGGGGCGCAACCACGCGCCGGTCCATGCCGGCCGGCGTGAGCTCCGCGATGTGCTGCTCCCCCCGTTCGAGATGGCGCTTCGCGATGGCGGCGTGCGTTCCGTCATGAACTCGTACGCCGAGATCGACGGCGTTCCCGTCGCCGCGACGCCGGAGTATCTCGAGGGCATCCTCCGCGACGAGTGGGGCTTCGACGGCGTCGTCGTCTCCGACTACTTCGCGGTCGCGTTCCTCCACACCATGCACGAGGTGGCGGCAGACCTCGGCGAGGCGGCCGAACTGGCCCTCGCTGCGGGAATCGACGTCGAGCTTCCGACCGGCGACGCCTTCCTCGAACCGCTGGCCGCCCGGGTCCGTGCGGGGCTCCTCGACGTGACCCTCATCGACCGCTCGGTTCTGCGCGTCCTCGCGCAGAAGGAGGAGCTCGGCCTGCTCGACGAGACGTTCGACGAGCCGCCGACGTCGATCGACCTCGACACCCCGGCCCACCGCGAGACCGCCCTTCAGCTCGCCGAAGAGTCGCTCGTGCTCCTGACCAACAACGGTGTGCTCCCGCTCGCGCCGCGCGCAGAGCCCCTGCGGATCGCGGTCGTCGGCCCGAACGCGGAGTCGTCCGAAGCGCTCATGGGCTGCTATTCGTTCGTCAACCACGTGCTCGCCCATTACCCCGGTGTCGAGCTCGGCGTGAGCATCCCTTCTGTGCTCGAGTCGCTCCGGGAGGAGTTCCCCGAGGCCGCGATCACGCATGTGGTCGGCTGCGAAGTCGAAGGTGATGACGCATCCGGGATCGCGGATGCGGTGACCGCTGTGGAGTCGGCCGACGTCGCCTTCGTGGTCGTCGGCGATCGCGCGGGCCTGTTCGGTCGCGGGACCGTCGGCGAGGGCAACGACGTGGAGTCCCTGTCGCTCCCGGGCGTCCAGCGCGAACTCGTCGAAGCGGTCACAGCCGTCGGCAAGCCTGTCGTGATGGTCGTGCTCTCCGGGCGTCCGTACGAACTCGGCTGGGCTGTCGGCGGTCCGACCGCTCCGGATGCGCTGCTCCAGGCCTTCTTCCCGGGCGAGGAGGGCGGTCGCGCCATCGCCCAGGTGCTGTCGGGTCGCGTGGCTCCTTCGGGTCACCTCCCCGTCTCGCTTCCGCGTTCCGCGGGTTCGCAGCCCTACTCCTACCTGCACCCGAAGCTCGGGGGCTCATCCGAGATCACGAGCGCCGACAGCACGCCGGTGCTGCCGTTCGGCCACGGGCTCACGTACACGACGTTCGACCGCTCGGAGCTCACCGTCGAGGCGGAGGCTGCGACGAGCGGAACCTTCGTAGCGAGTGTGCGCGTGCGGAACACGGGCGATCGTGCGGGCACCGACCTGGTGCAGCTGTACGCCCACGACGTCTTCGCGAGCGTCACGCGCCCGGTCGCCCAGCTCGTCGGGTACGCCCGGGTCGACCTGGAGCCGGGCGATGAGGCCATCGTCGAGTTCGCGGTTCCGACCGCACGCCTCGCCTTGACGGACAGGCAGTTCGACCGCATCGTCGAGCCCGGCCGGATCGATCTCTGGGTGGGTCCGTCGTGCGACGAGCGCGAGACGACCGCCACGGTCACGCTGGTGGGGGAGAACCACCTGGTGAGCGCAGCAGACGGTCGCCTCGTCGGAGTACGCGTCGAGATCCTCGAGGCCGACGCCGTGGCAGCCGGGATCTCCGCCGAATAGCCCGACCTCGGTCGCGTGGCATTTGTGGTTGCATAGTACAAATTCGGATGCACGTGAGGGAGCGAATCGGATGAGCGGGACGAAGCCCCGGCTGCGCGTAGCGATGGTCGGCTACGGATTCATGGGTGCCGCGCACTCGCAGGGGTGGCGGGTCGCCCCGCGCTTCTTCGAGCTGGATGCTGAGCCCGAGTTGACCGTGATCGTCGGCAGGGATGCGGCGCGGGTCGAAGCGGCACGTGAGAAGTTCGGCTGGATGCGGGCCGAGACCGACTGGCGCCGTGTCGTCGAGGATTCGGCCATCGACGTCGTGGACATCTGCTCGCCGGGCGACTCGCATGCCGAGATCGCCATCGCCGCCCTTGATGCGGGCAAGCACGTCCTCTGCGAGAAGCCCCTGGCGAACACCGTCGAGGAAGCGGAGCGGATGGTCGCTGCGGCCGAGCGCGCAGCCGCCCGCGGCATCCGCTCGATGGTCGGCTTCAGCTACCGTCGCGTCCCCGCGATCGGGTTCGCCCGTGCGCTCATCGCCGACGGGCGCCTCGGCGACATCCGGCAGACGCGTGCCGAATACCTGCAGGACTGGCTCGTCGACGAGAACGGCCCGATGACCTGGCGCCTCGACAAGTCGCAGGCGGGGTCCGGTTCACTCGGCGACATCGGAGCACACGCGATCGACATGATCCAGTACCTGACGGGGACGACGGTCGAGGCCGTCAGCGGCACTCTCGCCACGTTCGTGACGGAGCGACCGCTCCTCGGTGAGAGTCGTGGGCTCAGCGGCACCGCATCCGCCGAGCGTGGCCGGGTCACCGTCGACGACGCCGCGTGGTTCACCGGCCGTCTCGCGGGCGGGGCGATCGGCTCGTTCGAGGCGACGCGTTATGCCACCGGCCGCAAGAACGCGTTCCGCATCGAGATCAGCGGGAACCGCGGGGCGATCGCCTTCGATCTGGAGTCGATGAACGAACTCCAGTTCTACGATGCGACAGCGCCCGCGGGGGAACGCGGGTTCACGCGCATCCTCGTGACCGAGCCCGAGCATCCGTACATGGCGAACTGGTGGCCGACCGGTCACCTCATCGGCTACGAACACGCCTTCGCGCACGAGGTCCGTGACTTCGTCGACGACATCACGGCCGGCCGTGACCCGGTGCCGTCGTTCGCCGACGGCCTGCAGGTGCAGCGTGTGCTGGAGGCCGTCGAGCTGAGCGCAGCCAACGGCAGCGCGTGGACCGAGACCGGAGGAGCCCGATGACGGACCGGAAGCACGCCCTCGTCGTCCGCGGCGGCTGGGACGGCCATATGCCGGTCGAGACGACGGCGCTGTTCATCCCGTTCCTCGAAGCGAACGGCTTCGACGTGCGAGTCGAGAACGGCACGACGATTTATGCCGACGACGACTACATGAGCACGGTCGACCTCATCGTGCAGGTCGTGACCATGAGCACCATCGAGCGCGAGGAGTTCGCGGGCCTCCAACGCGCCATCCTCAACGGCGCCGGCATGGCGGGGTGGCACGGCGGCATCGCCGACTCGTACCGCGACAACGCTGACTATCTGCACATGATCGGCGGCCAGTTCGCGCACCACGCAGGCAAGGACCCGGCCGAGCGGGTCGGCGAGCAGTCGGACAACTACATTCCGTACACGGTACATATCACCGAGCTCGGTAAGAAGCACCCGATCACGGCCGGTATCGAAGACTTCGACCTCGTCACCGAGCAGTACTGGGTCCTGAGCGACGAATACAATGACGTGCTGGCGACGACCACGCAGGAGGTCCGGCCCTGGGATGCGTGGAACAGGCCGGTCACGGCTCCTGCGATCTGGACGCGTCAGTGGGGCGAAGGGCGGATCTTCGTGTCAGCGCCCGGTCACCGCATCGACGTGGTCGAAGACCCGAACGTCCGCACCATCATCGAGAGGGGTCTGCTGTGGGCAGCACGCTGAACGTCGGAGTCGTCGGGGTCGGCGTCATCAGCAACCAGTACTTCGCCTCCTTGCCGAGCCTCCCCAACCTCCGTCTCGCGGCCGTGTCCGACGTCGACGTCGCCCGCGCTGCATCCGTCGCAGACGCGCAGGGCACGAAAGCGCTGACCGTGGATGCTCTGCTCAGCGATCCCGGCATCGATGTGGTCCTCAACCTGACGATCCCCGCGGCGCACGCCGACATCGCCCGGCGGGCCATCGACGGCGGCAAGCATGTCTACGGCGAGAAGCCGCTGGCGCTGGCGACCCCGGATGCGGCCGGAGTGCTCTCGCGGGCCGCCGCTGCAGGCGTGCGGGTCGGCAGTGCTCCCGACACGGTGCTCGGCACGGGGATCCAGACGACACGGGCGGTGCTCGACTCCGGTCGGATCGGTGCGCCGGTCGGAGCATCCGTTCACTGGACCGCGCCCGGGCACGAGCTCTGGCATCCGGCTCCGGCGTTCTACTATCAGCCGGGCGGTGGTCCGCTTTTCGACATGGGCCCGTACTACCTGACCAGCCTCGTGACGTTCTTCGGCCCGGTGCGCCGTGTCTCCGGTGCGGTGAGCCGTTCGGCGCGCGAGCGCACGATCGCCACCGGACCGAACGCCGGAGCGGTCATCCCGGTCGACGTGGACACCCACGTGACCGCACTGCTCGAGCACGCGAGCGGAGTCATCAGCACGGTCACCGTGAGCTTCGAGGTCTGGGCGACGAAGGCTCCGCTCTTCGAGATCTACGGCACCGAAGGAACCATCCAGGTGCCGGATCCGAACGCGTTCTCGGACACCGTCTCGGTTGCGACCGCGTCACACCGCGAGTGGGTGGAACTGCCCGCCTCGGCCGGATACGCGGACGCGGGCCGGGGCTTCGGGCTGGCGGACATGGCCCGAGCGATCGAGACCGACCGGCCGCACCGCGCATCCGGAGAACTGGCGTTCCACGTGCTCGAGATCATGGAATCGGTCATCGCGGCGGGTCGGGAGCACCGCGTCGTCGAACTCTCGAGCACGGTCGAACGGCCCGAACCCGTTGCGAGCGGGAGCCGGCCCGAGACCTGGTAGCGGAGCCTTCTCAGAGGCGGTCGGCGAGCCAGGCGGCCTGGCGTTGCCACTGGTGGGTCAGCCCGCCCTCGTGTCCGTTGAATTCGTAGACCGCGATCGTCCTGTCCGTCGACGCCAGATGGTTGTAGGCGGCGAAGATCGTCGAGGGCGGCACGATGTCGTCCATGAGGGCGACGGAGAACAGCGCGGGGACGGTGATGCGCCGGGCGAAGTTCACGCCGTCGAAGTACGACAGGGTCTCGAACACACGGTCGACCTCCGCGCGGTGAACGGCGAGGTAGCGCGCGATCTCGCCGAACGGGTCGGAGGTCGCGATCTCCGCGCCCCGACGGAAGGCGGCGAGGAACGGAACATCGGGCATGACGGCCTTCACCGCAGGTGCAAGTGCCGCCGCCGCGTTCGCGATGCCGCCGCCCTGGCTCCCACCGGTCACCGCGATGCGGTCCGGGTCCACGAAGTCCAGGGTCGAGACAGCGTCGACGAGCAGTGCGGCGTCGGTGAACACACGCCGGTAGTAATACGTGTCGGGGTCGTCGATGCCGCGCGTCATGAACCCGGCTGCAGCGGGGCCCGAGCCGTGCGGGTCGGGAGTATCGCCGCCGGTGCCCCATCCGCTGCCCTGGCCGCGCGTGTCCATGACGACGTGCACGTAGCCGGCGAGCGCCCACAGGACACGCTCGCCCGGCAGCCCCCGTCCGCCGTTGTAGCCCACGTATTCGATGACGACCGGTCGTCGCCCTTCGCCGCGCGGGCGAGTCACCCATCCGGCCACGCGTTCGCCGCCGAAGCCGCCGAACCGCAGGTCGTCGACGATGAGCTCGGTGATCGGCGTCGGCGCTGGGGTGAGGGTCGGCGCCGATGCCAGGCGTCGCGATTCATCGAGCGTTCGGGTCCAGAACGCGTCGAAGTCGCCCGGCTCGGCGACGGTCGGACGGAAGTCGACGAGATCGTCGAGGTTCAGGTCGGTGAGTGGCACGTGGCTTCTTTCTCGCGGTGGGTCAGACTCATTCTCGCAGTTTGTTGTTCGAAGGGACAAAATAGGTAACTGAGACGATCGCGTCTGGATACGAATAAGGAGAACCGTTCGATATCGTACGTGTGGACCATGACATCCTCGACGAAGAGCGCGAAGACTGCGCACACAGCAACGCCGTCCTGGCCGGTGCCCACCGGAGCCGGGGCTGACGTGCCCGTCAGCGCGCGCGGAAACAACCTCGACACCGTTCGCCGCCACAACCTCGGGACCGTGCTGGCAATGGTGCACCGGGGCGGACCGGCGGCGCGGTCCACCCTCACACAGTCGACCGGGCTGAACCGGTCGACGATCGGCGCTCTGGTCGGCGAGCTGGCCGACCTCGGCCTGGTCGTCGAGAGCGAACCGGGCGCAAGCAACAGGGTGGGGCGGCCGAGCCCCGTCGTGACCGCATCGCCGGATGTGGTCGCCATTGCTGTCAACCCCGAAGTCGACGCGATCACGGTCGGCGTCGTCGGGCTGGACGGCACGCTGCACCGGAGGGTCAGGTACCCGACCGGCCATGTGCCGACGGCGGAGGAGGCCGTCGCGATCGCGAGTGCCGTCATCGACGGGCTCCGCACTGACCTGGCGACATTCGCACGAACGATCGGCATCGGCGTGGCGGTGCCCGGTCTCGTGCGCGAGGCCGACGGTGTCGTGCGGCTCGCCCCGCACCTCGAATGGGTCGACGAGCCGTTCACGTCGATGCTCGAAGAAGCCACCGGCTTCGTGACCCGCTCCGCGAACGATGCGTCGCTCGGAGCAACTGCTGAGCGATACTTCGGAGCCGGTCGGCGCGCATCCGACCTCGTCTACATCAACGGCGGCGCGAGCGGCATCGGCGCCGGCGTGATCGTCAACGGCGACCCCCTGACCGGCATCTCGGGGTACGCGGGCGAACTCGGCCACACGCTCGTCAACAGCAACGGGATGCGCTGCCACTGCGGGGCGATCGGATGCCTGGAGACGGAAGTCAACCAGGCCTCGCTCCTGGGCGTGCTCGGCCTCGCATCCGCCGATAGCGACGAACTCGACAGGGCGCTCGCCGCATCCGCCGCCGACCCCGCGGTCGCCGAGGAGATCGAACGACAGCTTCACTACCTGGCCGTCGCCATGCGCAATGCGACCAATGTCTTCAATCCGCAGCTGATCGTGCTCGGCGGGTTCCTCGGCGCGCTGCACCAGGTCGCACCGGAGCGCCTCACGCAGCTGATCGCGGACCAGGCGCTGAAGGCGTCGGGGGAGTCGCTCGCCATCGCGCGCGCTGAGCTCGGCTCGCGGCTGCTGATGGTCGGCGCGGCGGAGCTGGCCTTCGGCCCGCTGCTCGCCGATCCCGCCGGCACCTGAGTCTTCAGGTGAACAGCGGCTGAACCCGCGCGCGAGCCGGATGGGAACGGTCACAATTCGGCCGCGCATCCGCTAAGCTGGTGAAGGCCCCGGAATCGAATCGATTCGATCGAATGGATTCGATTCTCAGCGGCCTTCCTCCGGACCCCGAGTCCGAACGCCCCATCCACTTCTCACCGTGGTCGTCCGCGACCGCGGTGTTCGCTTTCCCAAGGACCCCTGTGACTACCGTCGTCCACCCCGGTGACTCGCTTACTGGCCGCCAGCGGCTCGCGTACATCCTGATCCTCGGCGCGCTGACCGCGCTCGGGCCGTTCACGATCGACATGTACCTGCCTGCCCTTCCGACGCTCGAGAACGAGTTCGGAGTTTCGACGGCGGCGATCCAGCTGACCCTGACGGCGACCACGATCGGGTTCGGACTCGGACAGCTGATCGTCGGGCCGTGGAGCGACAAGGTCGGTCGGCGGCTCCCGCTGATCCTCGCGACAGCCGTACACATCGTCGCCTGTGTCGGCGCGGCTCTCTCGCCCAACGTCGAACTGCTCGCCGCGTTCCGTGCCCTCCAGGGCATCGGGGCGGCAGCAGGCGGCGTGGTCGCGATGGCGATGGTCCGTGACCTTTTCGGCGGCCGCCCGCTGGTCCGGATGCTCAGCCGTCTCGCCCTCGTGAGTGGACTCGCTCCCGTCCTGGCGCCCGTGATCGGCTCGCAGCTGCTCCTCGTCATGCCGTGGCGGGGAATCTTCTTCGTGCTCGCCGTCTACGGGCTCTTCGTCCTCGTCTGTGTGACTGCGTGGATCGTGGAGACCCTCCCGAAGGCCAGGCGCCATGACGCCGGCCATTCGACGACCCGCCAGCGCTACAAGGCGGTGCTCAGCGACCGCGTCTTCGTCGGCATCGCGATCGTCGGAGCGATGAACTTCACCGGCCTCTTCGCGTACCTCTCGTCGAGTTCGTTCATCTTCCAGGGCCTCTACGGCTTCGACGCGCAGCAGTACGGGCTCCTGTTCGCGGTGAACTCGATCGGCATCATCATCGGAGTCCAGTCGTCCGCGCGCATCACGAAGTACGTCGGCCCGCAGTGGATCCTCGCCGTCACGACGGTCGTGATGCTTGTGTCGGCGCTGCTCATCGTCATCCTCGGCCAGGCCGGTGCGGGTATCTGGGGCACCGTCATCCCCCTGTGGTTCTTCATCGCGGCGTGCGGGTTCGGGTTCCCCTGCGTGCAGGTGCTTGCGCTGAACGGCCACGGCCGTGAAGCCGGCACCGCAGCGTCGCTGCTGGGCGCTGCGAACTTCGGGATCGCCGGGATCATCTCGCCGGTGGTCGGCCTGCTGGGCACGAGCAACGCGATTCCGATGGGTGCGGTCATGGCAGTGACGTCGACCGTGAGCATCTGCGCCCTCTGGTTCGTGGTGCGGCCGCGTACCGTACCCGCGCTCACGCACTGAAATCCTCCGTGGCGTCTGGGAATCGACACGATAGTTTGAGAGGATGACCGACCACCGTGTCGACGCGGGCGACCTGCACCAGGCGCACACCATCTCGCGTTTCTGGCCGGTGCTCTCCGCATCCGTGGCGCTCGCCCTCGTGCTCATCATGGCCGGCATCATCGCCCTGCGCCCGAACGAGCCGTTCGTCCTCGACGTGAAGTGGATGGGCGAGGTCGTCGAGCATCGCTCCCCGTTCTGGACCGTGCCGGCGCTCATCATGAACACCGTCGGAGGGGGCCTCATCGGGATCGTCGTGGTGCTGCTCCTCTTCCGAAGGCCGTGGGCCGCCCTGTACTACGCGATCGCCGCCGCTCTCAGCGCGGGCTGCGTGCAGCTACTGAAGGTGACGGTCGGCCGGGCGCGGCCGGAGGACATGCTGGTGCAGTCGGACCCTGGCTCATTCCCGTCCGGGCATACGGCGAACGCTGCGACGATGGCGGTCGCCCTGGGCATCATCTTCTATCCGCGCGTCTGGGTGTGGGTCGCCGGGAGCGCGTACGCCGTTGCGATGGCGCTGAGCCGCACGTACCTGGGCGTGCACTGGCTGAGCGACACGATCGGCGGGCTCCTCCTCGGTGCGGGCGTCGCCGTCCTGGTCTGGGCGCCGCTCGCCTTCAAGCTGGCCGCCGAGGGCGCGAGACCGCATCCGTTCGTCCTTGCGAGGAAAGCGTCTCCAACGTTGTAGAGTTCCTGAGCGAGGGTGTGGGGCCGGTGCTCGGACGCGCATCCGCGATGAAGGAGGCGGACGGTGGCGGTCACCATGCACGACGTGGCGAAGCGCGCCGGCGTCTCGATCAAAACCGTCTCCAATGTGATCAACGACTACCCGCACATCCGCGAGGAGACGCGGTCGCGGGTCCTCGAGGCGATCGCCGCACTCGGCTATCAGCCGAATCTCTCGGCGCGCGGTCTGCGCTCCGGCCGGACGGGCGCGATCAGCCTGATCATCCCCGACCTCAAGAACGCCTACTTCGCGGAGCTGGCGGATGCGGTCATGCGCGCCGCTGCCGAGCACGACCTCGTGGTGATGATCCAGCAGAGCGGCGGCATCCGCGACCGCGAGCTCGAAGTGCTGCACGGTCCGCGCATGCGCATGGTCGACGGCATCCTGTTCAGCGTGCTGGCGCTCGGCCAGGAGGACGCGGGTCTCCTCGACATCCCGACGCCGCTCGTGCTGCTGGGTGAACGCATCTTCAACGGTCCTGCCGACCACGTGACGATGCAGAACGTGGCGGCCGCACGGGCCGCGACCGAGTACCTGATCTCGCTCGGCCGTAAGCGGATCGTCGCATTCGGCGCGCACGAGGACGACGGGATCGGCTCCGCGGGCCTGCGCCTCACCGGCTACAGGGAGGCTCTCGCGGCAGCAGGGCTGCAGTATCGCGAAGAGCTCGTCGTCGACGTCGGCAACTGGAATCGCGCGGATGGCGCCGATGCGATGCGCGCTGCTCTCGCATCCGGTCTCGAGTTCGACGCCGTGGTCGCCTTCAACGACGTGATCGCGCTCGGTGCGGTGCGCGTGCTCCAGGAGCGGGGCATCCGCATCCCCGACGATGTCGCCGTGATCGGATTCGACGACATCGACGAGACCCGGTATTCGCTTCCGTCGCTGTCGACGGTCGATCCTGGGCGTGAGGAGATCGCCGAGACCGCCGTCCGGGTGCTTCTCGAGCGCATCAACGACCCGGCCGGCGGGGCTCCGCCGCGGGAGTACGAGTCGTCGTTCCGCATCGTCGAGCGCGAGTCGACCCTCGGCGTCGCGTCCTCCCTGCACCCTCGCGTCGGCCCGCACGTCCACCCCCACCCCACTTCGCGGTGAGTTGGCACAAGTGGCCGCTATGACGCGCGTTGAAGCGGCCATAAGCGCCATGTGACGGATGCTCACCGCCTGTGACGAGCGGGGAGGGTTGACAGGGGAGAGTGCTCTCGAAAGGATTGGCGTACAACGTTTACCTACAACGTTGTAAACACACATCACGAAAGAAGACGATGATCACCGCACGCCTCACGATCGACCCCTATTTCACTGTCGGCCCCGTCAACCCGCGACTCTTCGGGTCGTTCGTCGAACACCTCGGCCGGTGCGTGTACGACGGGATCTATGAGCCGGGACACCCGACCGCAGACTCCGAGGGCTTCCGGCGCGACGTGATCGAGCTCGTCAAGGAACTCGGGGTCACGACGATCCGCTACCCCGGCGGCAACTTCGTCTCGGGGTTCCGCTGGGAGGACAGCGTCGGGCCGCGCGCGGAGCGTCCACGCCGCCTCGACCTGGCCTGGCATTCCACCGAGACCAACGAGGTCGGCCTGCACGAGTTCTCGTCGTGGCTGGAGAAGGTCGGCAGCGAACTCATGCTCGCAGTGAACCTCGGGACCCGAGGCACGCTTGAAGCGCTCGACCTGCTCGAGTATGCGAACGTCCCATCCGGCACTGCGCTCAGCGACCGTCGAGTGGCGAACGGCCGCACCGACGCGTTCGGAATCCGCATGTGGTGCCTCGGCAACGAGATGGACGGCCCGTGGCAGCTCGGTCACCGTTCCGCCGACGACTACGGCAAGCTCGCATCACAGACGGCCAAGGCGATGCGGCAGCTCGACCCCTCGGTCGAGCTCGTGGTGTGCGGGTCGTCTGGTGCGCAGATGCCGACGTTCGGCGAGTGGGAGCGTGTGGTGCTCTCGCACACCTATGAGGACGTGGACTACATCTCCTGCCACGCCTACTACCAGGAGAAGAACGGCGACCTGGACAGCTTCCTCGCGTCGGCCGTCGACATGGACCGGTTCATCGAGTCCGTCATCGCCACCGCCGACCACGTGAAGGCCGTGACGCGCAGCGAGAAGACGATCAACATCTCGTTCGACGAATGGAACATCTGGTACCTCGATCGCTACCACGATGTCGACAAGATCGAGGGTATCGAGAACTGGCCGGTCGCGCCGCGACTCCTCGAGGACTCCTATACGGTGGCGGATGCGGTCGTGTTCGGGAGTCTGCTCATCTCGCTCCTGAAGCACGCCGACCGGGTCACCAGCGCATCCCTCGCCCAGCTCGTCAACGTGATCGCGCCGATCATGACCGAACCCGGCGGGCCGGCCTGGCGACAGACGACGTTCTTCCCGTTCGCACTGACCTCGCGGCTGGCGAAGGGATGCACGCTCGAGGTGCGCCTCACCGGCGACACCTACGCGACCGAGCAATTCGGGGAGGTGAACCTGGTCGACGCGGTCGCGACGCACGACGACGCATCCGGCACGACGGCCGTCTTCCTCGTGAACCGCAGCCAGACCGAGGATGCGACGGTCACGATCGACCTCACGGCGCTCGGCAGCGTCTCGGTGGTGGATGCGCAGACGCTGGCGGATGCGGACATCCAGGCCAGGAACACCCTCGACGACCCCGAGAGGGTCGGCCTCCGCCCCAACCCGAGCGTCGTCGCCGGCGACCACACCCTCACCGTGACCCTCCCGCCCGTCTCGTGGACGGCCCTGTCGCTCGCCTAGCCCGGATCTTCGCCGAGAGTCGGGGGGGGGGGCCCCCGGGGGCCCCCCCCCCCCGCGGGAACCCGGCCCCCCGCCCCCGAC
>NZ_JAAGWY010000005.1:345222-348494 GCF_010686705.1 Leifsonia tongyongensis
GCGCCTCCCCCGGATCTTCGCCGCGTGTCGCGTTTCGCCCCCGTGGGCCCCGGCACACCGGTGATCCTCGGCGCGAACGGCGACTCTCGACGGAATGAGAGGTGTCTGTGCGCGAGGGTAGGGTGGCGACCATGAGAATCCTCCTGGTCGGTGCCGGCGGCGTCGGAGACGCCATTGCGAAGATCGCCGCGCGGCGCGCGTTCTACGAGCACCTGGTGGTCAGCGACTACGACATCGCGCGGGCTGAGAGGACGATCGCGTGGATCGCGGCGAAACACGGCCCGGACATCGCCGCGCGGTTCACGGCCGCCTCGATCGACGCATCCGACCCGGACGGCGTCGAGCGGGTCGCTCGCGAGCACGGCGCCACGCACGTGATGAACGCCGTCGAGCCGAAGTTCGTGCCCACGATCTTCGCCGGCGCACTCGCCGCAGGGGCGGACTACCTCGACATGGCCATGAGCCTCTCGGAACCGCATCCGACCGATCCGTATTCGAAGACGGGAGTGAAGCTCGGCGACGACCAGTTCGCCCAGCGCAGCGACTGGGAGACCGCAGGCCGGCTTGCCCTCGTCGGGATGGGGGTCGAGCCCGGCCTCAGCGACGTGTTCGCGCGCTACGCCGCCGACCACCTCTTCAGCGAGCTCGACGAACTGGGCACGCGCGACGGCGCGAACCTCATCGTCCGCGATGCCGACGGCCACGAGGTCTTCGCCCCCTCGTTCAGCATCTGGACCACCATCGAGGAATGCCTCAACCCACCGGTGGTCTTCGAGAAGGACGCGGGCTGGTACACGACGCCTCCGTTCAGCGAGCCCGAGGTGTTCACGTTCCCCGAAGGCATCGGCGCGGTGGAGTGCGTCAACGTCGAACACGAAGAAGTGCTGCTCATGCCGCGCTGGATCGACGCGAAGCGCGTGACCTTCAAATACGGGCTCGGCGTCGAGTTCATCAACATCCTGCGAACGCTCCACCAGCTCGGCCTCGACTCGACCGTCCCCATCCGGGTGCGCAGCGAAGACGGCCCGGTCCATGTCGCTCCCCGTGACGTCGTCGCCGCAGCGCTACCCGACCCCGCGACGATCGGCCCGCGGATGACCGGCAAGACGTGTGCAGGCGTGTGGGCGACCGGAACAGGAGTGGACGGGTCGCCGCGTGAGGTGTACCTCTACCACGTCAGCGACAACGAGTGGACGATGCGCGAATACGACAGCCAGTGCGTGGTCTGGCAGACCGCGCTCAACCCGGTGATCGCGCTCGAACTCCTCGCGACGGGGGTCTGGTCGGGGGTCGGCGTGCTCGGGCCGGAAGCGTTCGACGCCAAGCCGTACCTCGACCTGATGGCACGCCCTGAAGCTGAGGGCGGCTACGGCCAGCCCTGGGGAATGGAGGACCGGCTCGCCGGCTAGCCGGACGACCGGCCGAGCATCCGTTCGGCGATGAGCCCGACCTCCAGCGCGTGTCCGGCGTCCCCGTCGGAGCGCTCGCCCCACGCCGCAGACAACCCGCACCAGGCGACGATCCAGGCGGTCATGCGTTCCCGTTCGATCCCCGTCTGCTCGCAGACGATCGCCAGCTGCCGTTCGAGCCTGCCCGGTGCGAGCGCGATGCGGGCATCCGGATTGCAGAAGATGTTCGCAAAATCGAACGCGCGATCGCCGGTGACGTGCTTCGGGTCGATAGCCGCCCATCCATCAGCACCGAAGTCGAGCACGTTGCCGTGGTGCACGTCGCCGTGAAGGACGACCTGCTCGCGCTGGTCGCCGATCAGGTCGCGGGCGACGGATGCCGCGCCGGCGAAGAATCCGCCGCGCGTCTCGGCGTGCACGAAGAGCTCCTGGAACCAGCGGTCGAGCCCGACGAGGCCGTCCGGTGGCTCCCCGCCCACCGCATGCAGGGTCGACGCCACTGTGCATAGCACCCGCGTGGCAGTGTCGTCGAGCGCCATGCCCGCAGCCGCCATCGTGGTGAGCGACCGCGTGCCCTGCGCGCGCTCGAGGACGATCGCCGGCCCGTCGTGCTCGTACACACGGGCTGATCCGCGGCCGTTCCACCAGACCATGAGGTGGCCGCCCAGCTCCTCCTCGCGCTCGGTGGCGACCTTCAGGATGGCCGCGCGGCCCCGGGAGATAACGGGTAGGAGAACGCTCGTGGCAGTAGTGAACGACGGACCGTCGGAAATGAGTTCCCAGCGCCGCAGGTACGGAGCCAGCAGCGCGTCGGCCCCGGTCGGGGCATCATGCTGAACGTGCATCCGGACTGTGCCGTTACCCGCGCCCTACGCGGGGGAAACGCTCGAACCAGTACAACAGTTCTGGGGAGTCGCGGCGCAGCTCGGTCAGAGTCATCGACTCCCGACGCAACGTCACCGGCACGTCGAGCTGGTCGGCGACCCGTTCCATGTCTTCTCGCGACCAGAACTGCCCGCGGAGTCGCAGCAGGAGGCGCCCATCGACGTCCGTCACGAACAGCTGGGGGAGCGTGTCCAGCGTGCTGCCCTCGTAGAGATCGAGCAGCACGACCGACCCGACCATCCCCGGCCGGATGTCCGTCACGCGCCCGAAGAACCCGCGTTCGCGGACGGTGTCGGGGAGGAGCTGGATGGTCGTCCCGAAGAATGCGAAGACGGCGAGCACGGTCGCGACCACGGCGATGATGTGAATCGCGAGGACCAGTGGCCAGCTGCCGTCGGGGAAGGTCAGCCAGTAGAGCACGGCGAACACCGGCGTCGTCAATGCGAGCACCGCGACGATCCCGCGTGTGAACAGGTGGGCGTGCGGGCGCAGCACCACGCTCTTCGTCATCACGACGGACTCCTGTTCCATTGATTCCCCTCTACCTCTCGAGCCTGACCTATCGGGCGGCAGCCCGGTAGCGGCATTTTGGGGGACACGGCACCCCACTTCGGAGGTGGTCGAACCGCGACGAGGACGGACGCCCCGCGGGAGCCCGGGGAGTGCAGGAATTTGGCGGAGAATGGGGTGTCTGGGTTCAGGAGATAGGTCACAGTTGATAGGTCCCTGATGAGTCGGGACATCCGTCACAGTCGGGTTTATGTCTCGTGCTCGTGTCGCCGTGTTGAAGATCGTGTCCAAGCAGCTGACCGTGACCGCGGCGGCAGCCGAGTACGGATTCTCACGCCGCCATCTGCATCGACTGTTGGCCCGTTACCGAGACGCCGGACTCGACGCTGTCGAACCACGCTCCCGCGCACCGCTGACCAGCCCACACCGGGTGACCGCCGAGGTTGTGGACCGGATCGTTCAGCTTCG
>NZ_JAAGWY010000006.1 GCF_010686705.1 Leifsonia tongyongensis
GTCAGCTGCTTGGACACGATCTTCAACACGGCGACACGAGCACGAGACATAAACCCGACTGTGACGGATGTCCCGACTCATCAGGGACCTATCAACTGTGACCTATCTCCTGAACCCAGACACCTCCGGGCGCACTTTGTGATGAGTCGGGACATAGGTCTCACCTGAGTCGCGACTTAGGTCTCATCTAGGAAGCCCCTGGCCATCGGCCGGGGGCTTTTTGGTTGTTGCGCCAGTAGGTGTGATGAGTCGGGACATAGGTCTCACCTGAGTCGCGACATCGTTCATAGTTCAGAAGAGCCCGGCCATCGGCCGGGCTCTTTGTTTTCGTCCCGAGAGAGGCCGCGTGCTCGCCGACTTGAGGCATATCGGGTTCCCTGAAGCCGCGACAGCGCGTTCGACTCAGGTCGCGCCGGACAGTCGGACCCCAGACACCTGTCTTGTGGGTGTTGCGCCGCTCTTCGACTGTTAGCGCCGATGGGGTCCGAAAGGTGAGAAATACTCTTGAATACGGAAGGCGCGGGGGCGTACCGTTCGACCATGTACGCGGACGACCCGGACCCTGACGCCGACGATTACGTGATGGGCTACTGGATGTACGAGGAGGAGGGGCGCGCCTACCTGGCCACCCGTCCCGACCTGAACTTCGGGGAAGACCACCTGATCCGCTCGGTGGAACTCACCGATT
This sequence comes from Leifsonia tongyongensis, assembly GCF_010686705.1. Taxonomy (GTDB): domain Bacteria; phylum Actinomycetota; class Actinomycetes; order Actinomycetales; family Microbacteriaceae; genus Diaminobutyricibacter; species Diaminobutyricibacter tongyongensis. Next base: position 689 of record NZ_JAAGWY010000006.1, read on the forward strand.
ACGGCCCGCGAGGCGGCACGATCACGGTGAGCGTCTCGTACAACCTGACGCCTGAAGAGACCCAGGCCTTGATCCGGGAAGCTCAGGGCAGGCAGACCCTGCGAGGCGAATAGTCCTCGAACGGCTGCCGAGCCGAGTCTGTGACCTTTCGCATAAATGAGCGACGCACGTTCTCTTGAGTTCGCTCTGCGCACCCTGTTAGCTGAAGTGTCCGTGCTTTCGATCCCCCGCGAAGGCAATTCCCGGACATGGGCGCAACTCGTGGGCGGGCCGGTCGGGCCGTCTGAGGGTGTCCGAGCGGCGGCGGCTGAACCTTTCGGGTAGGTTGGGTCGTCGCCGCACTTCGATGCCCGGGTCCGGAACGCTCACCGGGAGAAGAGATCCAAGATCGCCATCACACCGTGGGTGATCCCATCGAGGATCCGCTCGACCCAGAGCCGTACGGTGTAGAGTCCGACACGCGTCGGGCGGCGCGCGCTCAGCCTGCCGCCCGCCTCACCAGTTCGCCGATCCGCGCCTCGACCTCGGGTGTCAGCTCCGTGATCGCATAGGCGACCGGCCACATCTGCCCGTCGTCGAGGCTCGCCGGATCGTTGAATCCAAGGGTCGAATACCGGGTCTTGAACTTCTTCGCCGGCTGGAAGAAGCAGATGGTCTTGCCTTTCCTGGCGTAGGCGGGCATCCCGTACCAGAGCCGGGGCGTCAGCGTCGGCACGCTTTCCAGGATGACGGTGTGCACACGAGCGGCCAGCTCGCGGTCCAACCCATCCAGTTCGGCGATCTTCGCCTGTACGTCGGCCTCGCCGTCCTCCCGGACGGTCTTCCCGCCTCGGCGGGCAGCCTTCCGCACCTCCGCCGCTCGCTCCTTCATCGCCGCGCGTTCTTCCGCGGAGAACACGTCTGGTGACTTCTCTGGCGTCTCGCTCATCGAACGCTCCTCATTTGCGTGAACCTTGGCTTCGCGTGAACCTTGCCGACGCACCCATCCTAGGGAGAGGGCCATAATGTGCTCGAGGTCCGCAGGCACAGGATGAAGGGAGCACGGGATGCGGAACGAGTCAGTCCCGCGAGCTGAACGCAACCACGCCCGGCCGATGCGTCAGCTCCCACCCGCCCTCGTCGCAAGCTACGCCGGGTCACCCGAGCGCACGCGCTCACTCTTCCGACGCACCCTGGTCATCGTCATCGTCTCGCAGGTGTTCGGGGGAGCGGGACTCGCAGCGGGCGTCACCGTCGGCGCACTGCTCGCCGAGAGCATGCTCGGCGCTCCCGGTTTCGCAGGCTTGTCTGCTGCACTCTTCACACTCGGATCGGCGGCAGCCGCGTTCGTCGTCGGCCGCGTCTCGCAGCGTCAGGGCCGTCGGTCCGGTCTCACGGCAGGCTTCCTGGCCGGCGCTGCCGGGGCGCTGGGCGTGATCGCCGCGGCGACGATCGGCAGTGTCCCGCTGCTCTTCATCTCCTTTTTCGTCTACGGCGCCGGCATCGCCACCAACCTCCAGGCGCGTTACGCCGGAACGGACCTGGCCCCGCCGCACAGGCGCGGAACCGCCGTGAGCCTGGCGCTCGTCTCGACGACCCTCGGTGCTGTCGCCGGACCCAACCTGGTCACCCCGATGGGCCGGGTCGCGACGTCTCTCGGCATTCCCGCTCTCGCGGGCCCGTTCCTGCTCGCGGCCGCGGCCTACCTCATCGCCGGCGTCGTGCTCCTCGTTTGGCTGCGCCCGGACCCGTTGCTGCTCGCGGCGGCCATCGAGGGTGCATCCGCTCGCGCCGGCGTCGACGCGACCGCCGAGGGTTCCGCGCTGACCGCGCTCCGCAATCGCGGCGTGGTGGTCGGGGCCACCGTGATGGTGCTCACGCAGGTGGCGATGGTCGCCATCATGACGATGACGCCCGTCTACATGGGCGCCCACGGCCATGGCCTGACAGAGGTCGGCGTCGTCATCGGGATCCACATCGGCGCGATGTACCTGCCCTCGTTGGTCACAGGCGTGCTCGTCGACAAGCTCGGGCGGATGTTCATGGCGATCGCCGCCGGCGTGACGCTCCTTGCGGCCGGGATCGTCAGTGCGACCGCCCCGCCGGATTCGCTGGCTCAACTGGTGCTCGCCCTCACTCTGCTCGGACTGGGCTGGAATTTCGGACTGATCAGCGGCACGGCACTCGTCGTCGACGCGACGACCCCGCAGAACCGCGCGAAGACGCAGGGCTCGATCGACGTGCTGATCGCTCTCACGGGTTCGGCGGGAGGAGCGCTCTCCGGAGTGGTGATGGCGAGCACCAGCTATGCGCTGCTGTCGCTCGCCGGCGGCATCCTCTCGATTCTCCTGATCCCTGTGGTGCTCTGGTCGCGCCGCCCGACCGCCGCCGCCTGAGCGCGCCAGTCCTCATCGAGTCGTCACGCTCTCCCCTCAAACGCGACGGTTAGGGGGAGTTGGTGACGACTCGAGGGCTCGCATCGACGGCGAGACCTTAGGCTGGCGGCATGGCCGGTGGTGCAGGCGACGAGCGCAGTGTCGCGGAGCGCGTCTTCGCCATCGCCGACGCGTTCGAGCGCGGGGGCGAGCTGACGCTCAGCGAGGTCGCCCGCCGCGCGAACCTGCCGACGTCGACCGCCCATCGCCTGCTCGCCGAATGGGTCTCCTGGGGCGGGCTCGTGCGCGGCGACGACGGCCGCTACCGGGTCGGCATGAAGTTGTGGCGGCTGGGCGTGCGGCAGCCCACGGCACGGCGACTCCGTGAGGTCGCGCGCCCTTACCTCGAGGACCTCCTCGAGGCCACGGGCGAGCACGTCCACCTCGCGGTGCGCGACGGGCTCGGCGTCGTCTACCTGGAGCGCTTCTCCGGGCCTGGTGCGGTGAGGGTGATTAGCGATGTCGGATCACGCCTGCCGCTCCATGCGACCGGTGTCGGTCTCGTCCTCCTCGCCTACGCGCCGCCGGAAGTGTTCGCGGAGGTTCTTGCCGGTCCTCCGCGGAAGTTCCTCCCCAACACGTTGACGGGTGAGGCCGAGTTGCGATCGCGGCTCGCGGACATCCGCTCGACCGGCATCTCCCGGTCGGTGGAGGAGTTGACCCGCGGCGCCTTCTCCGTCGCAGCCCCGGTGCGCGATAGTGCGGGTGACGTGGTCGCGGCCGTCTCGATCATCGCGCATGTCGAGCGGAGGGATGAGCCGCAGTTCCCGCTCGGCGTGCGGATGGCGGCGCGCGGCATCTCGGGAGCCCTCAGCATCCGTCGCTGATTCGCTTTCCACTCAGTGGAAATCCGTACCCCAGAGCGACGACGAGCGACCACGATGGGTAAACCTTCCCATCGACGCGAAAGGCGGGACCCGTGCGAACGCAGGTCGCCATCATCGGAGCCGGTCCCGCAGGGCTCCTGCTCGGCCACATCCTCCGCCGCGCCGGCATCGACTTCGTGATCCTCGAACAGAAGTCACGCGAATACGTGCTGGGGCGCATCCGGGCCGGGGTTCTCGAGCAGGGCTCCGTCGACATCCTGCGCGACCTCGACCTCGACGCCGACCTCCGGGAGCGCGGGCTCACCCACCACGGCATCTACCTGCAGTACGAGAGCAGGCGCCACCACGTCGACTTCCTCGAGCTCGTGGGTCGCACCGTGACCATCTATGGTCAGCAGGCGCTCGTGCACCACCTTCTCGCCGAGCACGACCGGTTCGGCTCCGACGTGCGGTTCGAGGTGGATGCGGTGCTCCCGCACGCCATCGATTCGAACGATCCGTACGTCACGGCCATCCACGCCGGCGAGGAGCTCCGCATCCACGCCGACTTCATCGTGGGCGCCGACGGGTACCACGGCGTGTGCCGGCCGGCCATCCCCGGTGTCTCAGCGTACGAGCGCAGCTACCCGTATGCCTGGCTCGGCATACTCGCCGACGTCGCTCCGTCGACCGACGACCTCATCTACGCCCTGCATCCCGACGGTTTCGCGATGCACTCCATGCGGTCGGTCGAGGTCTCGCGCCTGTATCTCCAGGTCGACCCCGACGAGTCGATCGACGCCTGGCCGGACGACCGCATCTGGGATGCGCTCCAGGAGCGGCTCGGAGTCCCTGGCTGGACGCTCCAGCAGGGGCCCATCACCGAGAAGTCGATCACGCCGATGCGCAGCTTCGTCGCCTCCACCCTGGAGCACGGTCGCCTGTTCCTTGCCGGTGACGCGGGCCACATCGTCCCACCCACCGGCGCGAAGGGCCTCAACTCCGCCATCGGCGATGTGGCGCTGCTCGGCCGCGCGCTCATCGCGCAGCAGGGCGGCGACGAGTCGCAACTGCGCGTGTACAGCGGCTCCGCACTTGCACGCCAGTGGAAGGTGCAGCAGTTCTCGCAGTGGATGACCGAGTTACTCCACGTCGATCGCCGGCTGGCGCCGTCCGAAGCCGCATTCCGCTACCGCAGTCAGGTCGGCCGGCTCGAATACACCACCGCGTCCCGCCATGCCGAGGCGGCGCTCGCCGAACAATATGCCGGACTCCCGTTCTGAGGATGCACCACAGATGACCGAACCCACCCAAAACGAGATCAGCCGCGAGATCGCTGAAGGCCATGCTGCAGCGGCCGAGGCAGGTCGCCTGCCGGAGCAGGCGCTCCGTGACTTCGCTCCGTACCGTAGCTCCCTACTGCGGCATCCGACCCACGAGCTCGTTCGCGCCGATCCCGAAGAGATCGAGCTCGTCTCACCCACCTTCGGGCACTCGGATGTCGGAGTCCTCGAGAACGACCTCACCAGCCAGCACAGCGGCGAACCGCTCGGCGAACGCATCGTCGTCACGGGGCGCGTCCTCGACGGCGAAGGGCGCCCGGTGCGCGGACAGCTGATCGAGATCTGGCAGGCCAACGCAGGCGGACGCTACGTTCACAAGCGCGACCAGCATCCGGCTCCGCTCGACCCCAACTTCAGCGGCGTCGGGCGCGCGATCACCGAAGACGACGGCTCCTACCGGTTCGTCACGATCAAGCCCGGCCCGTATCCGTGGCGCAACCACCGGAACGCGTGGCGGCCGGCGCACATCCATTTCTCCTTGTTCGGTACGCAGTTCACGCAGCGCCTGATCACCCAGATGTACTTTCCGAGCGACCCGCTCTTCGCTCTCGACCCGATCTATCAGTCGATCGTCGACCCAGCAGCCCGCGACCGGCTCATCGCCGAGTACGATCACGATCTGAGCGTGCCCGAATGGGCTCTCGGCTACCGGTGGGACATCGTGCTCACCGGAAACAAGGCGACCTGGATGGAGCCGGAGGAAGGCGAGCATGTCTGAAACGAATGAGCACGCATACCCGCAGACCCCGTCGCAGACGATCGGGCCCTTCTACGGGTTCGCGCTGCCGTACGACGGCGGACCGCAGGTCGCAGCGCCGTGGCAGGCCGACTCCATCCGCCTCCACGGCGTCGTCTCCGACGGGGCCGGCGAGCCGGTTCCGGATGCACTGCTCGAGGTCTGGGGCGCCGACAGCTCCGGCGTCCCGATCGCGAGGGTCGGCAGCATCCACCGCGACGGCTACACGGTAACCGGGTTCGGGCGTGCACCGACCGACCGCGCAGGAGCGTATTCGTTCACCACCGTCAAGCCCGGACCGACCCGTGCCGGCGCGGCCCCCTACCTGCTCGTGACGGTGTTCGCGCGCGGGCTCCTGCACCACCTCTTCACGCGGGCGTACTTCGGCGACGAGTCCGACCGCAACGAGGCGGACCCCTTCCTCGCCGGCGTCGATGAAGCCCGGCGGGGGACGCTCGTCGCGGTTCCCGACGCCGAGCGAAGCTACCGGTTCGACATCCACCTCCAGGGGGAGGCGGAGACCGTCTTCCTCGACTTCCGGGGGGATGGCCGTGGCTGACGCCTTCGATTGGGGACTTCTCGAGCCGGCGGGGGAAGCTGGATCGGCTGCCGGCGACGACGCGGTGCTGAGTGCGCTCGTCGCCGTCGAACGTGCGCTTGTGCTCGCGTGGGCGGATCTGGACGGACGCAACGGCGAAGCGCTGGCGGCACTGCTCGACGCATCGGCACTCGACCGGGGGGCTCTTGTCGCAGGACTCCGCAGAGACGGTGTGCCGGTCATCTCACTGGTCGAACAGCTTCGGGCGCAGGCGGGCGACCGCGCTGACGAGGTTCATCGTGGCGCGACGAGCCAGGACATCCTCGACTCGGCGCTCATGCTCGTCTCGCGCGACGTCCTGGCCGCAGCCCGCGGCGAGCTCCTCGCGGCGGGCAACGCGTTCGCGGCCCTCGCCCGCCGTGAGAGCGCGACACCGTACGTCGCGCGCACGCTCACGCAGGAGGCAGAGCCCACCACCCTCGGCGCCGCCATCGCGGTGTGGCTCGACGCCGTGTCGTCGTCGGTCGAGGCCCTCGACGCTGCGGCGTTTCCCGTGCAGCTCGGGGGAGCGGTCGGCACGGGCGAGGCCTTCGCACGCCTCTCGGGCCGTGCGGATGCGCCTGCCGCACTCCGCGCATCCGTCGCACGTCACCTCCACCTCGCAGATCCCGGGCGGGCCTGGCACACCGACCGCTCGCCCGTGCTCGCCGTCGCCGGGGTGGCCGCACTCGTGTGTGTGAGCGCAGGACGCGTGGGCCGTGCCCTCGCCCTCGGCGCCCGGGACGGCATCCTGCAGCCCGACCAGGGCGGCGGGTCGTCCGCGATGCCGCACAAGCACAATCCGGTCGATGCGGTCATCCTCACTGCGAACGGCCTTCGAGCGGGTGGCCTGGTCGCGACCTTGCACGCGGCGGCGCTCAGTTCCGATGCCCGCCCAGCGGGCGAATGGCATGCGGAGTGGCAGGCATGGCGCGGTCTGCTCCGTCTCGCTGCGGAGAGCGCGGCCGTGCTCGCCAACGCCGCAGCCCATCTGGTGGTCGATCCGCCGGCGGCGACCGGGGCCGTGACCGCGATCGCCGCAGCCAGTGCCGTCGTGGACGCGTCACGCGCCCGGTTCGCCGCGCTCGCACCCGAAGCGGGGATCCCCCGATGACGGTTCCCACCCTCCGCGGATTCATGTCCTCCGCGGCACCGACGGCAGCGGCGAGCCCGCTGCTCGTCCTGCTTCCCTCCCTCGGCACAACAGCCGACCTCTGGAGCGACGTGGTCTCCCGGCTCTCCGCCTCGCCTGACGCTCCGCGCATCCTCCGTGTCGACCTTCCGGGTCACGGCGCCTCGCCGGCCGCCCGAGAGCCGTTCACGGTCGCCGACCTGGCTGCCGGAGTCCTGAGACTCGTCGACGACATCGGCGGCGGCGCATTCCGCGTCGCAGGGGACTCGCTGGGAGGCGCGGTCGCCCTCGAGCTCGCCATTTCAGCCTCGGACCGCGTGCTCGGGTTCGGGATGCTCTGCTCCGGCGCCCGCATCGCCACCCCCGACTCGTGGGCCCAGCGCGCCGCCCAGGTCCGTGCCTCCGGCACGGCATCCGTCGTCGCCGGAAGCGCCCAGCGCTGGTTCGCCCCCGGCTACCTGAATGCGCATCCCGACGGCCCCGGCCCCGCCGCACTCAGCACGCTGGTGGACGTCGACGACGAATCCTACGCGCGCTGCTGCGAGGCGCTCGGCTCATTCGACCGGACGACGGCGCTCGGCGGAGTGCGCGCGCCCGCGCTGATCGTGGCGGGGGCGCATGACCCGGTGTGCACGCCCGAGTCGATGCGGCAGCTGGCCGAACGCCTGCCGAACGCACGCTTCGTCGAGTTGCCGGGCGCATCCCACCTCGTGCCACTCGAGGACCCGGCACGGACCGCAGCCCTGCTGGCCACGCTCCTGGAGGACACAGCCCTGGAGCCCGGTGACCGTTTCGAGCGCGGGATGACGGTGCGCCGGGCGGTTCTCGGCGACGAGCATGTCGATCGCGCGACCGCCGCCATCACGCCCGAGACCGCCGACTTCCAGGACTTCATCACGCGATATGCGTGGGGCGAGGTCTGGGCGCGGCCGCAACTCACGCGGGCCCAGCGCTCGATCGCGACCCTCGCCAGCCTCGTCACCGGCGGTCACGAGAACGAACTGCGGATGCACGTGCGAGCGGCCCTCCGCAACGGGCTGACGCGTACCGAGATCGCCGAAGTCATCCACCACACTGCGCTCTACGCGGGCCTGCCTGCGGCGAACGCCGCGCTTGCCGCGATGCGCGAGGTGTTCGCCGAGCAGAGCTCCGAACCCACTGACCGGTCAGCCGGCGACATCGAGGAGAACGATGGATAAGACGTACGCGAGCGCCGCCGAAGCGGTCGCCGACATTCCTTCCGGAGCGTCGCTCGCCGTCGGAGGGTTTGGCCTGTCCGGCGTTCCGATCGTGCTGATCCGGGCTCTGCTCGCGCGGGGCGTGGACCGGCTCGAGGTCGTCAGCAACAATTGCGGTGTCGACGGCTGGGGCCTCGGCGAATTGTTGTCGGCGGGGCGCATCCGCCGGGTGATCGCCAGCTACATCGGCGAGAACAAGGAGTTCGCGCGGCAGTACCTGGGCGGCGAGGTCGAAGTCGAGCTCACCCCGCAGGGAACACTCGCCGAGCGACTGCGCGCAGGCGGTGTCGGCATCCCCGCTTTCTACACCGCGACCGGTGCGGGCACTGCCGTCTCAGACGGCGGGATGCCCATCCGCTACGCCCCCGACGGATCGGTCGCCGAACAGAGCAGCCCCAAGGAGCTGCGGCCCTTCGACATCTTCGGCCGCAGCAAGGAGTACGTGCTGGAGACAGCCATCAGCACCGACTTCGGCCTCGTACGCGCGGCAGTGGGCGACCGCCACGGAAATCTCCGGTTCGAGAAGTCGGCACGCAACTTCAACCCTTTGGCGGGAATGGCGGGGCGCGTCACGATCGCCGAAGTGGACCGGCTCGTCGAGCCCGGCGAGCTCGGCCCGGACGACATCCATCTGCCCGGAATCTACGTGGACCGGGTCGTCGAGCTGACGGCCGACGAGTCCTCCGACCTGCCCATCGAAAAGGTCACGGTCCGCCCGCGACCGGAGGGACGCTGACATGGCACGCACCCGCGACGAGATGGCCGCTCGAGCCGCCCGCGAACTGACCGACGGCGACTACGTGAACCTCGGCATCGGGCTTCCCACGCTCATCCCGAACCACCTTCCCGACGGCGTGCACGTGGTGCTGCACTCCGAGAACGGGATCCTCGGGGTCGGCCCATACCCCTGGGAAGGCGAAGAGGACCCCAAACTGATCAATGCGGGCAAAGAGACCGTGACAGTGCTCCCCGGCGCGAGCTATTTCGACTCGGCTGCGAGTTTCGGGATGATCCGGGGTGGACGCATCGCCACCGCTGTGCTCGGGGCGATGCAGGTCTCCGCCGCCGGGGACATCGCCAACTGGGCAGTGCCCGGAAAGATGGTGAAGGGGATGGGCGGCGCGATGGATCTGGTGAACGGCGCCGAGCGCGTGATCGTCGTGATGGAGCATGTCGCGAAGGACGGCTCGGCGAAACTCATCCAGCAATGCACGCTTCCCCTCACCGGACGAGCCTGCGTCGACCGCGTCATCACCGATCTCGCTGTCATCGATGTGACGGGCGACGGCCTGGTGCTTCGAGAACTCGCCCCCGGGGTGACCGTCGACGAGGTCGTCGCTGCGACCGGTGCGCCGCTGGCGATCGCACTGATGGAGGCTGCGGATGCCTGAGCTTCGCGACGTCGTCATCTGCTCCCCGCTGCGCACACCGGTCGGCCGGATAGGTGGTGTGCTCGCGCCTCTCCATGCGCTGCAGCTGGCCGAGACCGTGCTTCGAGCGCTCATCGCGCGTAGCGGGCTCGATCCGGCAGCGGTGGATGGCGTGATCGGCTCGCAGGGCTACCCGACGATGGAGGCGCCCGCCTTCGGTCGCGTCGCGGCCCTCAACGCCGGCTTCCCGGTGACGACCGTCGGGTACCAGCTCGACCGGCGCTGCGGCTCAGGCCTGCAGGCCGTGGTCAACGCGGCGATGGAGGTGCAGACCGGAGTCAGTGACGTGGTCGTCGCCGTCGGCGCCGAGTCGATGTCGAACGCGCCCCTCTACACCGAGCAGGGCCGCCGGGGTGTTCCGGCCGGTGGGTTGTTCCTGCACGACGCGCTGGCGCGGGGTCGCGAGACCGTCGGTGGCCGCGACTATCCCACGCCCGACGGCAACGTCGGTACGGCCGAGACGCTGCGCCGGGAGTACGGCATCACCAGGGAAGCGCAGGATGCGCTCTCCCTCCGCTCGCATCAGCGCGCGGTCGCCGCGCAGGAGTCCGGCGCGTTCGACGCCGAGCTGGTGCCGGTGGACGTGCCGGGACGACGCGGCGTCGCCGTGGTCGACCGGGACGAGCATCCGCGTGCCGACACCTCGCTGGAGGCGCTCGCGGCGCTTCGGCCGGTGCTTCAGCGAGTCGACCCGGATGCGACAGTGACCGCCGGAAACTCGAGCGGCCAGAACGACGCGGCCGCTGCCTGCGTCGTGACCACGCCCGAGCGCGCGGCAGCACTCGGCCTCACTCCGGCACTGCGGCTGCGGTCGTGGGCGGTGGCCGGTGTGGATCCGCGAGTCTTCGGCATCGCTCCTGTGCCCGCCGCGAACCTCGCGCTCGAACGCGCGAGCGTCGGCTGGGCCGACGTCGACGTGATCGAACTGAACGAAGCGTTCGCCGTGCAGGTGCTCGCCTGCCTCGCCGACTGGGGCATCGACGCGGAGGACCCGCGGCTCAACCCCCGTGGCAGCGGCATCTCGATCGGTCATCCGATCGGAGCCACCGGGCTGCGCATGCTCGCGACGCTCGCCAGCGAGCTGCCCGCCCTTGATGGAACCCTCGCCGTCGAGACGATGTGCATCGGCGGAGGCCAGGCGCTCGCGGCCGTATTAGAGCGCGTCTGAGCGCCCGCCCGCACCCCTCGAAGCCTGTTACCGGAGCGGGAACGGACGCAGCGGCACGCCCCCGAGCTCCTCGTCGATGCGGATCAGCTCGTTCCATTTGGCGGTCCGCTCGCCGCGGGTGATCGAGCCCACCTTGACGAGGTCCGCACCCCAGCCCACCGACAGGTGTGCGACCGACACGTCTTCGCTCTCACCCGAACGCGCCGAGACGATCGTGCCCCAGCCCACCGCGCGCGCGGCCGCGTGAGCTTGCGCGGCGCGGCTGACCGTGCCCGCCTGGTTGACTTTGATCAGCGCCGTGTTGCAGGCCCCGTCGGCAGCGGCAGCGGTGATCCGTTCCGGACTCGTGACGATGTAGTCGTCGCCGACGATGAGAGAACGCTCGCCCAGAACGGCGGTCGCGGTGCGCATCCCGTCCGGGTCGTGCTCGCCGGCCGGGTCCTCGATCGCGACGATGGGATAGTCGCGCAGCCACGAATCGATGACGCCCACCCACTCGTCGGCGGCGTACGTCCGCCCCTCCGACGAGAGGGTGTAGTTGCCGCCCGCTTCGAACTCGCTCGCGGCGACGTCGAGGGAGATCGCCATGTCGATGCCCGGTCGAAGACCCGCTCGGACGATGCCATCCGTCAGCAGCGCGAGGGCCTCCTCGTTGCGGGCGACAGCGGGCCAGTGGCCGCCCTCGTCGGCCACGCCGAGCACCGGACCACGCGCCGCGAACAATTCGCCGGTGCAGCGATAGACCTCGGCCACCTGGCAGAGCGCATCGGCGATCGACGCCGCCGTCAGCGGCACGACCATGAAATCCTGCAGGTCGACGCGCCGGGCAGCGTGAGCGCCGCCGCCGATGATCTGCACCTCAGGGCGCGGAAGGGATCGGACGTCGGTATCCAGATACCGCCAGAGCGGCTCGCCGGCGACCGCGGCCGCCGTGTGCAGGGTCGCCAGCGAGGTTGCGACCGTCGCATTCCCGCCCAGGTATGAACGTGTCGGGCTCGGGTCCAGCTGGTCGATGATCGAATCGATCTCCTCCTGTGCGCTGACATCGACACCGGTCAGCGCGGGCGCGATCACCGTGCGGACGCGTTCGATGGCGTCGCCGACATTCATCCCTCCCAGTCGGGTGCCGCCGTCGCGCAGGTCACTGGCTTCGGCCGAACCCCGGGACGCGCCGGCGGGAGCGATCGCCCGCCCGCGGACGCCACCCGCCGTGAAGATCTCTACCTCCACGGTCGGGCGGCCGCGCGAATCCCAGACGCGTCGTGCGCGGAGCTCGCTGATCGGCTGGCTCATGAGAGGGCATCCTTCCAGGCGCTGAAGACAGTGCGCGGGTCGCGGAGCGGAGTATGGATGTTCGGGGTCGCGAACGCTCGCACGGCATCGTGATGGGCGGGGGTGAGGTACTCGGCCGGCGAGCGCCCATCGACGCGGGCCAGGAGGAGTGCAGGCAGCAGCTCTGCCGTGCGGCTGAGCAGGAGGTCGCGCGATTCCCATTCCACATGCGGCAGGTACGAAGCGATCAGAGCGCCGTAGGAGGCCTCGACCGCAGGCCGGTGCGTGTCGAGTACCAGGTATTTCAGCAGCAGGTGGTTGAGGCAGAAGGCGAGATCGAAGGCCGGGTCGCCCCACCACGCGCACTCGGCGTCGAGGAACACCGGGCCGTCCGGCCCGACGAGGATGTTCTTCGGGCTCACGTCGCCGTGCACGAGAGCGAGCCGGGTACTCAACGTCCTCGCCGCGATCCGCTCGAGGGCGGGAGCCAGTTCAGGATGCCGGGCGCCGGTGTGCTCCAGATACGGTTGTATCCGCAGTGCGGCGAACAGGTCGCTCGTGTCGAAGTCCTGTGCGAGGTCGGGACGGGCAGCGCTCATCCGATGGATCCGGCCGAGTCGGTCGCCTACCCCGGTCGCAACGTCCGGATCGATGCGTCCGGCGAAGAGTTCGGACTTCCATACCGGATAGTCCTCCGGCTCGAGGTATTCCATGGCCAGGAGGTTCTCCTGCGGGTCGCTCGCAAGAATGCGCGGACACGCTCCGGGGACGAGATCGCCGACGACGCGCAGCCATTCGGCTTCGTACCGGCTCCGGGTGAGCGGGGCATGCCAGTCGCCGACCTTCAGCTCCTCCAGCGGCTGCTTGACGACGAGCTCGGCTTCCCCCGACCGGACCAGCCAGATCTCCGACGAGACCCCGCCGGTCAGGGGGAGCCCCTCCGGGGCGCCGGGTCCCGGAAGCAGTCCGTTCCGCCGGAGGAAATCGGCCAGCTCGGCCGGCACCGCGCGCGTAGCCTGCATCATGGTCACGCCTGCTGCAGTGCCGCGTGGAAGGCGACCTCGGGGGCGACACAGTGCTGCTGCAGGGATCCCACACCGGCGACGACCGTGTCGACCACGTCGCCTGGCCGCAGATAGCGCGGCGGCTTCATCCCGAGGCCCACTCCGGACGGCGTGCCGGTGAGGATCAGGTCGCCCGGGTACAACGTGAGCACGTGCGACAGGTACGACACCAGCTCGGGAACCGGGAAGATCAGGTCCGCGGTGGTACTCGACTGCACGGTCTCCCCATTGACCCGGCACGAGAGTTCGATGTCGTCCCGGTCCGGATACTCGTCAGGGGTGGTGAGCACGGGCCCCAGCGGAAGGAAGCCGGCGAACGACTTGCCGACACTGAACTGAGGGGCGGATCCGCCGGCCAGCTGCACATCTCTCGCCGAATAGTCCTGCGCAGCGGTCAGGCCGGCGACGTGATCCCACGCCGCTGCCGGCGTGACGCGCCGGGCCTCGCGTCCGATCACGACGGTGAGCTCGACCTCCCAGTCGACCTGGTCGGTCGGGAGCTCGAGAATCCCGACCGGCGCGGCGATGCTGGCGGGGAATTTCGTGAAGACGAGTGGCGCATCCGGCAGCTCCAGTCCGCTTTCGAGCGCATGCGCGCGGTAGTTGAGACCGACCGCGAAGACCTGGCGCGGGCGTGGCACGACCGCATCGAACTCGGTCGGCGCGGGGAGCGCGGACTCGCCGGGCGACCCGCGCGTAATCGTGACGCCGTCTGCCCAGGCGCGGAACGCATCCCAGCGCTCGTAGACCTCTTGCACGTCGGGCCCGAACGCGCCGTCACTCGCCGCATGGACGTCGAGCACGCTCGTGTCGCCGACGAGGACGGCGCGGCCGCCGATGTTTGCAATCTTCATCTGCTTCTTCCGTGCCTTCAGGCGGCGGTGATGCCGCCGTCGATGATGAGTTCCGAACCGGTGATGAACGACGCTGCGTCGCTCGCGAGATACAGGGCGGCATCGGCCACCTCACTCGGAGTGCCGAGGCGTCCGAGAGGCTGGCGCGCGATCAGCTGCTCCCGGTGGGCGACGGGGTCGCTCGCCTCGCTCAGGAGACGGCCGACCCACGGCGAGTCCACTGTTCCGGGGCAGATGCAGTTGCAGCGGATGCCCGCCTTCGCCCACTGGACGGCGATCTGCTTCGTCAACGCGATGACGGCGCCCTTGCTCGCGCAGTACGCGGCCCGGTCCGGGAGTCCGATCGAGCCGGCGACAGAGGCCGTGTTGACGATCACGCCGCTGCCCGCCTCGAGCATCTGCGGGATGACGGCCCTGCTCATCAGGTACGTTCCGCGCACGTTCACGCTGAAGACCCGATCCCATTCCTCCGGCTCGCAGTCGATGAGGTTCTTCGTCGAGCCGATCCCCGCATTGTTGAACAGGGTGTCGACCGGGCCGCCCGCGAGCGCAGCCCGCACTGCCTCGTCGACCTGGTCCACCTGGGAGATGTCTGCGCTCAGGCGCATGGCGCCGTCGGGGATCCTGTCGGTCGCGAGATCGATGCCCACCACCTCGGCGCCGCGGGCGAGAAGTCCGCGCACGAGTTCGAGTCCGATGCCGGAGCCGGCGCCGGTGACGATGGCACGCCGACCACGGAAGTCGTCGATGGGGAAGGGCCGTACCTGAGCGCTCACGCGATGTTCTCCTTTGCTGCGGGGTGTCCGTACGCGGCCTGCTCCAGGCCGCGGATGTAGCCGATCGCGAACAAGCGCCCCAGCGTCTCGTAGCCCGGGCGCTGGTTCGACTCGCCGTCGAGCGTCGGAACGTGGTCTGGCCGCATGGGGCCCTCGAATCCGATCTCGTGGTACGCACGCATGCACTCGGGGAGGTCGGTCTGCCCCGCGTCGTGGAAGGTCTCCTGGAACTTCTCGACGGTGCCCTTCACGTCGCGGAAATGCACGAAGGGGATGCGCTCCGAGCCGAACTCCCGGATCAGGGCCGGCAGGTCCGTCTCGCCGTCGATCACTTCGCGCATGAGGGCGAAGTTGCCCTGGCAGAAGGTGATCCCGGAGTTCTCGGAGGGCACGATTTCGAGCATCCGGCGGTAGGCGGCGACCGAGCTCATGATGCGCGGAAGGTTCCGGTCCCACGGGCGGGGCGGGTCATCCGGATGCAGGCCCAGACGCACGCCCGCCTCCTCGGCTACCGGGACCACGGCCTTCAGGAAGTATTCGAGTGCAGACCACAGCTGCTCTTCGGTGACCTCGCCGGGCTGGACGAGGGGCGGCTTCTTCTCCGACTCGGCGAGCGAGAACCCGGTGACGAGGGCGCCCCCGCGCGTGGGGATCGCGGTGTCGGTGCGGCCCCAGCTGGAGAGGGCCATCCAGTTGTAGCAGAGGGTGGTGACGCCCAGCTCGCCCATCGCCTTCACCTGGGTGATGACGTTGTCGATCTCTTCGTCGCGGCCGGGAAGACCGAGCCGCGCCTTGTCCATCGGCGCGCTGTCCTCGAAGCCGACGACGGTGAAGCCGTGGTCGGAGAAGAGTTCGCTGTTGTGTTTCAGCGCCTTCTTACCCCACGGCACCTCGTCCGCGTCGATGTCACCGAACCCTCTGGCGCCGACGGATGCGAACATCCGCTGGTCCTGCTCGGCGCCGTTGAGGAGCGCGACGATGGTGTCGACGCCGCACTGCTTGATGAGTTTCCAGGATGCCTCCGGTCGCGGCGGCAGCATCTCACTGAGTTGTATCGAGGTCATGTCCTGTCCTTATCTGTGAAGTCGCGGTGTGGTGCGGGTCGGCTCAGGCGTCGGGGAGTGGCGCGGCGATGCGGCAGAGCAGGCCGCCGTCGACGGTGATCTGCGCGCCCGTGATGAAACTCGCGCGGTCGCTGGCGAGGAAGGAGACGACCTCGCCGATCTCACCCGGTCGTGCGATGCGGCCGAGCGGATGCGCGCTGCCCCACGTCGCGAGGACCGATTCGATGCCCGCGGGTGTGCCGTCCGAGAACTCCGAAGCAGAAGTGCGCAGCATCGGTGTGTCGACGGAGCCGGGGAGCACGCTGTTCACCCGCACGCCGTACTGAGCTTCGTCGACCGCCATCGCCCGGCACAGCGCATTCAGGGCGCCCTTGCTGGCGACGTAGGCCGCGACGAGATTCTGGTTGGCGACGCCCTGCACCGACGAGATCACGGCAACGCTGCCGTTCCCGGTCGAACGGATGGCCGGCAGCGCGACATGGGCCGCCAGGTAGACGCCTTTCACATTGACGTCGAACACTTCGTCCCAGAGAGCGGGCGACGTCTCGACCACATCGCCGTACCGCTGGATGCCTGCGGAGGTCGCGAGGTGGTCGAGCCGACCGAACTCGCTCAGCGCGAGACCCACGGCCCGCTCGCTCGTCTCGATGTCGTCGATCGGTCCGATGGTCGCGACGGCGCGGCCGCCCGCAGCCTCGATCTCCGCGACCGTCTCGTCGGCGGCATCCTGCGTCAGTCCGTGAACGACGACCGAGGCGCCCTGCCGTGCGAAGGCCAGGCAGATGCCCTTTCCGATGCCCTGCGAGCCGCCCGTCACCAGGGCGACCTTGCCGTCGTGCTCTGCCATCTTCGTCTTCCTCTCGTTACGTGTGTTCGTGCTGCGTCGAACTCAGCCGGCCGACGCCGGGGAGCGGGATACGGTCAGCATCGTCCGGATCGTCGTCGACTGTTCCGCATCCAGAGCGAGGACGCTCCGCCTGTCCGGTCCCGACGTCGGCGTGCTCGCGGGTTCGATGGCGATCACGCGGGCACGGCGGAACCACGGAAAGTCTGCGCTGTAGTTCAGCTCCTGCCAGAACCAGGCGTACGGCAGCTGGTCCGCGTCCCACTCGACCTCGACGGTGAGTCCGGTGCGCGTATTGGTCACGCGGTACCACGGGCGCTCGAAGTCGGAGAGCCAGCCGAACACCAGCTGCGCGGTGCCCGGCGCGGGAAGCAGTGTGAGATCGAGGGGGTCGCCGGCCACTGTCGTGGCGTTCGGCCAGCCGAAACTCTCACCGGCTGCAACCGTTCCGTCCGTCTCCGGGTCGGCTGTGAACCTCCGTGCCCCGGTTTCGATCCGGCACTCGTCGGAGAGCAGGTCGGCGCCGAACGCCGGATGCTGCACGTAGTCGAACTCGAGCGCCTGGGCGCTGAGGTTGGTCAGGCGGTCCTGCACCTGAAGTGTTCCCTGATGCAGCCGGACCTCGCGTTCGATGCATACGGGCAGCGACAGCAGTTCAAGACGAAGGATGACGACGTTGTCGCGCGCATCGACGACCGTCCACGCGGACACGGCCACCTCACCGTGGAAGCCGACAGCAGCACCGTGGACCGTTCGCGGCGCCCCGGCGTTCGGCGAGAGCGTCTGCCAGCCGCCGCGATACCCGGCGAAGAAGTTCGCGAACGAATCGGCGCTCACGTACGGCGCTCCGGCGAGCACCTGCTCGGCGCGGTCGCGCGACGGTGTCGACCACATCAC
This sequence comes from Leifsonia tongyongensis, assembly GCF_010686705.1. GTDB lineage: Bacteria > Actinomycetota > Actinomycetes > Actinomycetales > Microbacteriaceae > Diaminobutyricibacter > Diaminobutyricibacter tongyongensis. The sequence continues at coordinate 18,304 of NZ_JAAGWY010000006.1, forward strand.
TTCGGAGCCCGAGGTGTTCTCGACCACCGAGAAGACCTCGGCGCCGCGTCGCGGATCGAGCACGACGGTGAGCAGCGGGCTCCGGAGGGTGATCGCGTGCTGGGGGATGACTGACATGACCACGATTCCGGCTAACCGGCGAACGCCGTGATCGGGACGCCGCGGGAGCCCGTCGCGACGGCGAACACGGAGCCGGCATCGGGCTGGGCGATCAGCTTGTCGGCATCGAGGCCGGACGCGGCGCTCGTGATGTAGAGGGTGTCGTCCGCCCCGAAAGCGCATGAGGAAGGCTGCGTCACCGGCATCGGAACGCGGCCGATGACCTGCCCGCGACGATCGACGCGTACGACCTGCGCGCCGCCCCACATCGCGATCCAGATGCCGCCTTCCTGGTCGACGGCGAGCCCGTCAGGCAGGCCATCCTCTTCGTCGAAGGCGAGCAGCACCTCGAGCTCGCCGATCTCACCGCGGTCTGCGTCGAAGGGGGCGACCATGAGCCGGCGCGTCATCGAGTCGACGAGGTAGAACTCGGTGTCGTCGGCGTTCCAGCCGAGCCCGTTCGGCAGGGTGAGGCCCTCGTGCACGACCCGCGAGGCCGAGCCGCCGTCCCACACTCGCAACGCGCCCTGGCCTGGAACGAACTCCATGTGGTTGGTGCCCGCCCAGAGGCGTCCCCGCGAGTCGCATTTGGCGTCGTTGCTGCGCAGCTCGGGCGACACGAAGTCGGGCGCCACCAGCGCGAGCTCACCGTCGACGACGAAGCCATACCCGTCGGAGACGGCGACAGCGAACCCCGGGGCGCTCTGCCGCGGAACGGCTGCGCCGAGCATGGTGGCGAGCGTCACCGAGCGCTGGTCGCCGCTCGCGAGATCCGTTTCGAAAAGACCGCCGCGGGTGATGTCCACCCACACCAGCCGACCCGTACGGTGGTCGAAGACCGGGCCTTCCCCCACCTCGGAGCGGGCGCGGATGACCACCTGCGGTTCGTCGTATTCCGTCACTGACGTCATTGTCGTTCCCTTTCGTCGCCCTGGCTAGAGCACCCCGTAGGCGCGGAAGGCCTCGGTTGCGCTCATCCCGTTCTCGATCGCCGCGCGGACGACGTTCTCAGCACTGGCCTTCTCCAGAGCTCGCGCGAGCACCTCGTCCTCCACGGCACGTGGGATGACGAGCACACCATCGATGTCGCCGACCACGAGATCGCCGGGCGTCACCGAGACACCGCCCACCTCGATCCCCACGCCGTAGTCACGCACGATCGTTCTGGCGCTCGAATCCTGCGCGTAGGTGCCCGTGCTGAAGACGGGGAAGCCCTGGCCGAGGACCTTCGCGGTGTCGCGGTGGAACCCGTGGACCACGGCTCCCGTCGCGCCGCGCATCTGCGCCGTGGCCGTGAGGATCTCGCCCCACATGGCCGCCTCCTGGGCCCCGCCGCGTGCGAGGTAGACCTCGCCGGGCTGGAGTGCGTCCAGCGCCTCGGTGAGGTAGCCGAACGGTTTGGTCTGCGGTCCGAAGACATCCGCGACGAGGACAGGCATCGCCCGGCCGGCGACCCGCATGCCCGGAAGCAGCGGACGGATCTCCGGGGGGAGGAACTGGTGGTAGAACCCGAGCTGGTCGAGGATGTCGCCGAGCACTGCGGTGTAGAGCTTCTCGTTGATCAGCGCGAAGCGTTCGGCGTCCGAGCCCTGGGTCATCGGGTATCTGTTCCTGTCCGGTTTCGAGGTGACGATTGCGACGATCATATGGACTTGTATACTTGTTTGCAAGTGTTGTCGTGAGAGGAGTCGCCATGTCGGCCGAGTCGCTGTCGGGTGATCCCGGTGCCCGCGTGCAGACGAGGGGTCGACCGTTCGAGGTGTTCGGCGAGTTGAGCCCTACCGCCCCACCGCCTCTGCGTGGTCGGCGGTCCGACTGGGTCTACCAGGAACTCAGCGATGCGATTCGAAGCCTCCGCCTGCCGCCGGGCGCAGCCTTGTCCGAACCGGCCGTGGCCGCCTGGCTCCAGGTCAGCCGCGCTCCGGCGCGCGAGGCGATAACCCGGCTGGCGGATCAGGGACTCGTCACTGTCGTGCCACAAGTGGGCACGCAGGTGGCGCCGATCTCGATGCGAGCGGTACGCGATGCGGTGTTCATCAGGAAGGCATTGGAGACGTCCGCCTTCCAGGATGCGGTCAGCACGAAGGAACTCGACACACGGGAGCTACGCACCATCGTCGAGCGCAACCGGAAAGCTGCACTCGACAACGACCTCGAGGCGTTCATCGAAACCGACGATCGCCTGCACCAGCTCGTGTTCGCACTGGCCGGCGTTCCCGAGGTCTGGGGCCTCGTGCACGGTGCCAAGCTTCAGCTGGACCGGCTGCGGTACCTGAATCTCGCGGTGGCTATCGACAACCCGGAGGTCGTCAGCGAGCACCAGCGGATCGTCGATGCTCTCGACGATCGCGACGAAGCGGCAGGCGTCGCCGTCATCCATCAGCACTCCTACCGCATCCTCGGCGACACCGAGGAGTTACGAAAAGAGCACGAGAGCTATTTCACCGCCTGAGAGTCACGACGACAGCGCCGCCAGCAGCCCCTCGAAGTCGTCGCGGCAGCCCTCGCAGCCCTTCAGGTGCGCAGCGATGGCCGGGTATCGGCGCGCGGCGTCCACTCCGGCGAGGATGAGTTCGACGTAGACGTGCATCAGCGACATCGTCTTGTCGCAGCCGGCGTCGTCGGGCTCGGTGCGAAGGAAGGCAGCAAGGCTGGAGCGTGCGCTCATCGGCTCTCCCTCCCGTCCGCATCCAGGTAACCGTTAGTGACAAGGTAGACCCGCAACTTTCGTCGCGCATCGAACAGCGTCTTGTAAAGGGCGCCACGTGTGGTCTTCAGGCGGAGCGCCAGTGCATCGATCGGGATGCCGTCGACGACGATGGCGAGGAAGACCATCCGCTGACGCCGCGTGAGCTGCGATTCCACCGCGACCCGCACCGCCGCGAGGAGCTCGGCGTCCTGCGAGGCGTCTTCGGGCGAGATCCCGAGCCGGTCGGGCAGACGATCCCAGTCGGGCCCGTCGAGCGGCACGGTGGGATGCTGCCAGAAATGGCGACCCACCTTCGTCGAGACCTCGAACATCGCGAATTTGCACGCCCAGGTCGTGAACCGGCTCTCGCCACGGAATTCGTGGAGCCTGCGGATGACGGCGATCACCGCATCCCCTGCCGCCTGGTGTGCGAGGTCGTCGAGTTCGGGACCCGTGACCCGGATCGCCGCCGCCCGGCGTTGTACTTCGCCGTGTGAGACGCGCAGCAGCAGCTCATACAGTCGCGCGGTCGCGTCCTTCTGGATCGACCCGCCCGCGGTGAGAGTGCGTCGCCACTCGGCGGTCTCCGCTTCGGCCTCCGGCGACGGGCGCCACCGCGGCGTCGCATCGGGGGCGTCCATGTGCTCGATGCTACGGGTCGCGACCGAGCCTGAACCTGAGATTTCGCTGGGCGCGCCCGACCCGATGCGTAAGCATCCGCGCACGGCCGTCACTAACGCGGGGAAGCACCACCCATCGAAGAAACGAAGGAGAATCATGAGAACCGCAGTTCGTCTTGCTCTTGCGGGAGTGGCGGCCGTCGCCGCGACCGCGCTCTTCGCCACCCCTGCACTGGCCTCGACGCCGCCGGCCGGGTTCGGTCATTCCACTCCGGCCGTCTTCGTGCAGACCGACGGTCTCGGCGGCAATGCAGTCGTCGCCTACGACCGTGCACCCGACGGATCACTGCACCAGGCGGGCACCTACCCGACAGGGGGTCTCGGCGGTGCGCTCGCGGGATCTGTCGTCGATCACCTCGCCTCCCAGGGGTCGCTCGTCTCCGATCGAGGGCTGTTGTACGCGGTGAACGCCGGAAGCAACACGGTGACCGTCTTCCTCATCCGCGGTGACAGGCTCATCCGCCTCGAGACTCTCGGTTCGGGTGGCGCCTTTCCTGTCAGCGTCACGACGCACGGTTCGCTGGTCTACGTGCTGAACGCGCGAAACGGAGGCACCGTCCAGGGCTATCTGCGGGTGGGCGATTTCCTGGTGCGGGTTCCGTCCTGGAACCGCGCTCTGGGGCTGGATGCGAACCTCACGCCCGAATTCACCAGTACTCCCGGGCAGGTCGCGTTCACACCTGACGGATCGAAGCTCGTCGTCACGACGAAAGGCAACGGCAGCGCGATCGATGTCTACGGGGTGAACCGCCTCGGCGCGCTCACCGCACAGCCCGTGAAGAACGTGGAGCCGGGAGCGGTCCCGTTCGCCGTGACGTTCGACGCCGGCGGAAACCTGGTGGTCGCCGAGGCCGGAACGAACTCGGTCGCGACGTTCAGCATCCACTCCGACGGCACGCTCGGGCTGATCGCCCAGGCAGCCACAGGCCAGGCGGCGACCTGCTGGATCGCGGGGGCGGGCGCATCCTTCTTCGCGTCGAACGCCGGCAGCGGAAGCGTCTCCGGTTACAGCGACACCGGCAGCGGTGCGCTCGCGGCACTGGGCAACACCGCCACCGATGCGGGGACCGTGGATGCCGCCGCGACCGCAGACGGCGGGTTCCTCTACGTCCAGGCCGGGAAGGCCGGCATCGTCGACGCGTTCCGTGTCGGGGCAGGTGGCAGCCTGACCGCGGTCGGCTCGGTCGTCGTCCCCGGCGCCACAGGCGGAGAGGGCATCGCAGCTCCGTAACCCGGCGGATGCATCACGAGAGGTGCGAGAAGTGGCGGATGCGCGTTGTCGAGACCACTTTTCGCACCTCTCGACGTGTGCGCAACCCCCTGTGCCCGGTGACGCCGCGGTGGGAGGATCATGCCATGACCGACGCGACGAGCGACCTCTTCACCCTTCCGAAGGCCGAACTCCACCTGCACATCGAGGGCACGCTCGAGCCTGAGCTCGCATTCGAGCTCGCCGACCGTAACCGCATCCGGCTGCCCTACGAGTCTGTCGACCAGCTCGCGTCGCGGTATTCGTTCACCGACCTGCAGTCGTTCCTCGATCTGTACTACGCCACGATGACGGTGCTCCGCACCGAGGACGATTTCGCCGAGCTGACCCGCCGCTATCTCCGGCGCGCGACCGCACAGGGCGTGCGGCACGCCGAGATCTTCTTCGACCCGCAGGCGCATGTCTCCCGCGGAGTGCCGTTCGAGGCGGTAGTCGACGGGATCGGTGCGGCGCTCGCCGAGGCGGCCCGCGACCAGGACGTGTCGGGCGGGCTCATCCTGTGCTTCCTCCGAGACCGGCCGGTCGTCGAGGCGGAACAGATCCTCACGACTGCGCTCGCGCGCGTCGACACCCTGATCGGCGTCGGCCTCGATTCGGCGGAGGTCGGGTATCCGCCGTCGCTGTTCGCCGACGTCTTCGGGCGGGCGCGAGCCGCCGGTCTGCATGCCGTCGCCCACGCCGGCGAGGAAGGGCCGGCCTCGTACATCGGCGAAGCTCTCGACCTGCTGGAGGCGGAGCGAATCGACCACGGCATCCGCGCTGTGGAGGACCCCGCGCTCGTGGGGCGGCTCGCGCATGAGGAGACCGCTCTTACCGTGTGCCCGCTGTCGAATGTGCGGCTGCGCGCCGTGCCCGACCTGACCGCGCATCCGCTTCGGTCCTTGATGGATGCGGGCGTGCGGGTCACCGTCAACTCCGACGACCCCGCCTATTTCGGCGGCTACATCGGCGACAATTTCGTCGCGGTCCAGGATGCGCTCGAGCTCACCGACCTCGACATGATGCGGATTGCCCAGAACTCGGTGGAGTCCGCGTTCGCTCCGCTCGACCGCAAGGTCGCGCTGCTGCACGAGATCGACGGATGGGCGGCCCGAGCGGGCGTTCCCCTCACCTGAGCGCGCGCCGGGGTCAGTCCTCGCCGATGTCCTCGTTCCAGAGGTCGGGGTTGGCTTCGGTGAAGGCGCGCATCCGCTCGATCAGGAGGGGATCGTTGACCACCGTGACCTCCACGCCGTTCTCGGCCAGCCACTCCTGGCCGCCGCGGAAGGTGAGGTCGTCGCCGACGATGACCCGCCCGATCCCGAACTGGCGAACCAGCCCGGAGCAGTACCAGCAGGGCGACAACGTGGTCACCATGACGGTGTCGCGATAGCTGCGCTGGCGTCCGGCGTTGCGGAAGGCGTTCGTCTCGGCGTGCATGGACGCGTCACCGTCCTGCACGCGGCGGTTGTGGCCGCGGCCGAGCAGGCGACCGTCTGCGGTGAACAGGGCCGCGCCGATCGGGATGCCGCCCTCGTCGCCGCCGAGCCGCGCCTCTTCGGCCGCGATGGCCAGCTTCTCGGCATCCGTCGGATACAGCATCTCGGATGGGGTGAAGCGCCCGGCTGTGTCGTTCATGTTCGGGCCGGTCATGCCACGTCGTCCGCCGCGTCGACGCCGACCACGACGGTCGGCGCTCCCGAGAACGGCGCCCCGAGCCTCACCCGGAACGCCCGGAAGAGCACCCAGTACAGCACCCCGGCGACGACGAAGCCGACCAGGGGGGTGAGGTCGCCGATCTGCGGAGCGGCCTGGACGACGAGGCCGGTATAGAAGACCTGGTTGGAGAACAGACCGATGGAGACGATGCCCGCGACGACGAGCGAGATGGCTCCGGCCGGGTTGCGGTACTTCGCGTGGTCGGGAACAATGCTGGCGATCTCCGTTCCGCGGCGCAGCAGGCGGTCGGTGAGCACGATGCCGAGCCAGGGCGCGATCCAGTAGGCGATCACCAGCAGGAAGTTCTCGTACTTGGTGCCCGCGTCGGCAAGCGCGGCCCAGGCGATGAAGAAGCCGAGGACCCCGAACCCGAGAGCGACGATCGCGCGCCGGAGCCGGAACGGGATCTTGATGCCGGCAGCCAGGAACGACATCGCGCCCGAGTAGATGTTGAGGGCGTTCGCGGCGATCGCCCCGATCGCGATCGCGAGAAGGGTCAGGTCGCGGATGACCGTCGGCATGGTCGCCGTGAACGAGGTCGTCGGGTCGTCGAGGTTGAAGCCGGCGATCGTCGCAGCGGCAGCGCCGGCCGCCATGAGGACGATGCAGCTGATGAAGTTGCCGAGTCCCGCAGCCCAGCCGATGGCCTTCGCGCTCGTGTTCGCGGGCAGGTAGCGGCTGTAGTCGGAGGCGTACGGGTTCCAGCCTGCGGCGTACCCGAAGGCGGCGGCCGCGGTGAGCGTGAAGCCCGCGAAGCTGAAGCCGCCGCCCTTGACGGGACCAGCGAGGTTCGCGTGCAGGAAGATCGTGATCGTCGCCACCAGGAAGATCGCACCGAGCACGTAGCTCGCGTAGCGCTCGAACACCTGCACCAGGTCGTGGCCGATGAACGCGACGGCGACCTCGATCACCACGACGATGAGGAGGGCCAGCACCGTCGACATGCCGGTGAGGGTCGCGAGAGCGAACGCTCCGCTGACCGAGTTGACAGCGAACCAGCCGAGACCGGCCATGACGGTGTTGAGCGCGCTCGGCAGGATGTTGCCGCGGCTGCCGAAGGCGGTTCGCCCGATGACCATCTGGGCGAGTCCCTCGCGCGGACCCCAGGTGGACAGGATTCCCTGTGTGAGCGCTCCGAGCGCCGTGCCGAACGCGAGCGCGATCATCGCGTTCCAGAAATCGAGTTTGAAGATCGCAATGGCGAGGACACCGACGAAGATGGTCGCGAACTCGAGGTTCGGCGCCGTCCAGGTCGCCAGCAGCTGCCACGGCGAGCCGTGGCGCCTGTCGAGAGGGATCGCCTCGATGCCACCGGACTCGATGGTCGCGGCGCTGCTGCGAGGTGCGGTGGCGTGGAGGGCGTCTGTCGCCGGGGCATTGGTCATGTTGGGAACTATAGGGTCGTCCGGGCCTCAGCAGTACCTCGGGCCACGGATTTCACAAGACATTTACACAGGAGGGCGCGGACGGGGTGTACACAACTTCTGCCACCCGCCCGCGCCCTCGGCAACTGTCAGTCGGCCAGCCCGAGGGCGAAGCTGACCGAGCCGCGGTCATCGAGTGCCGCATCCAGGACCTTGTCGTCCAGTGCGAGGGCCGCGCCCGGCTCGAGGAACACCCGCGCGCCGTCGCTCTCGACGACCTGGTCGGCCGGTTCGGGCTCGGCGGCGACCCCCACAGAGAACGCGGTGTTCTCGGGGTTGGTGCTGCTGATGCGCAGTCCGGCGTCTTCTGCGCCGACGGCCTGTTCGGCCAGGGTCTTGACGATCGTGCTCGCGTTCTCAGTCAGGGTGAGCATGCTCTTCCTTCCGGTTGGCGTTCAGGAGTCAGCAACGATTCCCCACCTGCGGCGGCGGTTCAACCCCGCGCGCCCGATTGCCAGCGAGTTCCCACACTCGAGCGACAGGCGGCCCGCGCGTGCAGAATGGAGGCATGGCCGACGTCCCAGCGATCGAACTCAACGACGGCAACACCATCCCGCAACTGGGCTTCGGCGTGTACAAGATCGCGGACGATCTGGCGGCGGATGCGGTCGAGTTCGCCCTCGAGACCGGGTACCGCCACCTCGACACGGCTGCCTTCTATGAGAACGAGCGCGGCGTCGGGGACGGCGTGCGGCGCAGTGGTCTGCCGCGGGAAGACGTCTACGTCACGACCAAAGTCTGGTGGACCGACAATGGCCACGACAGCACTCTCCGGTCGTTCGACGAGAGCCTGGAGCGGCTCGGATTCGACTACGTCGACCTCTACCTGATTCATTGGCCGGCACCGCAACACGACCACTACGTCGACACCTGGCGGGCCCTCGAGAGGGTGCGCGCCGACGGTCGTGCCCGTTCGATCGGGGTCGCGAACTTCCACATCCACCACCTGGAGCGGCTCGCCCGCGAGACCGCGACAATCCCGGCCCTCAACCAGATCGAGCTGCACCCGTGGCTCCAGCAACGGGATGCGCGCGCGTACGACGCTACGCACGGCATCGTCACCGAAGCGTGGTCTCCGCTCGCCCGCGGCCGCATCCTCGACAACGAGCCGCTCGCCCGCATCGCCGCGAAGCACCGTGTCTCGCCGGCCCAGGTCGTGATCCGCTGGCACCTGCAGCTCGGCAACGTCGTCATCCCGAAGTCGCAGACGCCCGCGCGCATCCGCGAGAACTTCGACGTGTTCAGTTTCATGCTCGATGACGACGACCTCGCCGTCATCGCGACCCTCGACTCCGGCTATCGCACCGGCAAGGACCCCGACGACCTCGGCTGACCCGCGCTATTCGCCGGTCGGATGCGCACCAAGCGCATCCACCACCCACGCGTACGAGAACGCGCGCTCCCGCCACGCGTTGTACCGTCCCGACACCCCGCCGTGCCCTGCTGCCATCTCGGTCTTGAGGAGCGCATCCGCCCCCACCTCGCGGAGCTTCGCGACCCATTTCGCCGGTTCGACGAAGTAGACGCGGGTGTCATTCAGGCTGGTGACGGCCAGGATCCGCGGGTAGTGCGTCGCGTGCACGTTCTCGAGCGGCGAGTACGAACGCATGTACGCGTACACCTCGGGGTCGTGCAACGGGTCGCCCCACTCGTCCCATTCGGTGACGGTCAGCGGCAGTGAAGGATCGAGGATCGTCGTCAGCGGGTCGACGAACGGGACCTCCGCCAGGATGCCCGCGAAATACTTCGGCGCCATGTTGGCGACCGCACCCATGAGCAGGCCGCCCGCGCTGCCTCCCTGGGCGACGAGTCGGTCGGGGCTGGTGATGCCCGTGTCGATGAGGTGGCGAGCGCACTCCACGAAATCGGTGAAGGTGTTGCGTTTGCGCAGCAGTTTGCCGTTCTCGTACCAGGGGCGGCCGAGCTCGCCGCCGCCGCGCACATGGGCGATGGCGAAGATGATGCCGCGGTCGAGCAGGCTCAGTCGCGCGATGCCGAAGGTCGGATCCATGCTCGCCTCGTACGAGCCGTAGCCGTAGAGCAGGAGTGGCGCAGGCGTGTCGGTCGAGACGAGGTCGCTCCGGTACACCAGCGAGATCGGGATGCGCGTTCCGTCGGCCGCCGTCGCCCACTCGCGTCGCTGCACGAAGAGTTCGCGATCGAACTCGCCGAGAACCGGCTGCTGTTTGCGCATCCGCAGTTCGCCGGTGGCGACGACGTAGTCGTAGACCGTCCAGGGCGTGACGAAGCTGCCGTACCCGAGCCGCAGCGTCGGCTGGGTCCATTCCGGGTTGCCTCCCGTCCCGACCGTGAAGAGCTCTTCATCGAACGTCAGCTCATGCAGGCGGTCGTCGCTGGAGCCGCCCTCGTGCGGGATGGCAGCGACTGCGACCCGCGTGAGTCCGTCGCGCCGGTATTCGACGGCGACGAAGTCGCGGAACGCGTCGACCCCTTCGATGCGCACCTGCGGGCTGTGCGGGATGAGCATCCGGCGGTGACCTTGAGGGTCGCTCGCCGTCACGCTGATGAGTTCGAAGTTGACGGCGTTCTCGTTGTGCACGATGAGCAGGCGATCGACGCCCGCGACGACGGCATGCTCGACGTCGTACTCGATGCCCTCGCGACGCGGCCAGACGACGGTGAACTCGCCGGTGGGATCGCTCGACGGCAGCAGCCAGGTCTCGCTCGTGATGTTCGACCCGGCCTCGATGACCAGGAAGGCGCGGCTGCGGGTGAGCCCGACGCCCACCGCGTACTTCTCGTCGGCCTCGTAGAAGATCCGCTCGTCGGTGCTCGAGTCGTCGGTGCGCGAGTCGTCGTCGGTCGCGCCTTCCGCGTCCGCCGTGGGTGCGGTGCCGACCGTGTGCCGCCAGACGGTGTCGGAGCGCCAGGCGTCGTCGACGGTCGTGTAGAAGACGTAGCTCCCGCTCGGGTCGAACAGCGCGCCGCCCGCCGTACCCTCGATGCGGTCGGGGAACACGACTCCATCGTCGGTGAGCGAGCGGATGCGCACCGTGTAGCGTTCGTCGCCCTCGGTGTCGACGCCGTAGAGCAGCCGGGTGCCGTCCGCGCTCACGTCGAAGCTGCCGAGCGAATAGAAGTCGTGCCCTTCGGCCTCGACGTTGTCGTCCAGCAGGATCTGCTCACCAGGCAGACCGGTCGCCTTCGACGCATCGTCGATGACAGGAGGCTCCCAGTCGTCCGCATCCGCCACCGAGACCCGGCAGTGGATGCCGTACTGCCTGCCCTCGACCGTGCGGGTGTAGTACCACCAGTCGCCTTCGCGGGTCGGAACGCTCAGGTCGGTCTCGAGAGTCCGGCTCTTGATCTCGTCGAAGATCTGCTCGCGCAGCGACGACAGGTGCTCGGTGCGGGCGTTGGTGTACGCGTTCTCCTCGGCCAGGTGTGCGAGCACGGCCGGGTCGTCCTTGTCGCGCAGCCACTCGTAGTCGTCGACGTACACATCGCCGTGATGGATGCGCTCGATCGGTTTCTTGGCGACGGCAGGTGGCGTGAGCATGTCTCTCAGGCTACCGGCGGTCACCCGTCAGCGGCTCCGCTGCTGCGTCGTCGCTCCGACGTTCGCGTCGAGCCATTCGGTGAGCGGACGGCTGTCGTGCAGGAAACCGATGATCCGGTCGGCCGCCTGCGGCGTATTCAGCCACGGTGCCGGCTTCCATTCGCGCCACGCCGAAAGGTCTTTGTTGCGGAGGAGCTCCGCGCGCGGATGATCCTTCGGAAACCCGCGCGGAGCCGACGCGAGGCTCTCGTGCACGGTGATCTGGATGTCGCGCGCCTTGACCGTCGCGATGGCCTCTTCGAGTTCCTCGCCGAGTTCGTCGTCGGCGACGGCGGTGCGGTAACGCGCCAGCTGGTCGGGCGCCATGGTGTGGCATCCGGCCCCGGCGCCCAGCCCGGATGCGGAGAAGTGGACATAGCCACCCCCGCCGAGCAGTGCCCCGATCGCCGTTTTGTATGGCGACTTGTCCGCACTGAACCGGATGTCCCGGTACGGCCGGAAGATCTTGGCCTCACCGAACTCGGGCGCCAGCTCGTCGACGAGCGCCTGCATCGGCGCGAGCACGTCACGCTCGTAGCTGTCTTTGTGCGCTGTCCAGTACGCCTTGGAGTTGTCCACCTCGAGACCTCGGTAGAAGTCGAGCGCGGCGTCGGGCCAGCCTTCGAATCCCATGCCAGTGAGAATACTCTGGGACCCATGACGGAGACGAGCACCGAAACCGGGCTGGACGCGCATCCGGAGCAGCACCCGACCCCGACCGGCGACCAGTGGTGGCGTTCCGCCGTCGTCTACCAGGTGTACCCGCGCAGTTTCGCGGACGCGACCGGCGACGGGATCGGCGACCTGCAGGGGGTCATCCAGCACCTCGATCATCTCGAGGCCCTCGGCGTCGATGTCATCTGGCTCTCACCCATCTACGCGTCGCCGCACGACGACAACGGCTACGACATCAGTGACTACCGGGCGATCGATCCGCTTTTCGGAACGTTCGATGATTTCGACGAACTGCTCGCCGACCTCCACCGCCGTGGCATGAAGCTCGTCATGGACCTCGTCGTGAACCACACCTCGGATGAGCATCCGTGGTTCGTCGAGTCCGCGAGCGGGCCGGACAGCCCGAAACGCGACTGGTACTGGTGGCGCCCTCCGCGTCCGGGTATGGTCGGCGGGCTCCCGGGCGCCGAGCCGAACAACTGGGGGTCCTTCTTCTCGGGCTCTGCCTGGCAGTTCGACCAACGGTCGGGGGAGTACTACCTGCACCTTTTCTCGCGCAAGCAGCCCGACCTCAACTGGGAGAACCCGGCCGTGCGCGGCGCCGTCTACGACATGATGAACTGGTGGCTCGACCGGGGCGTCGACGGGTTCCGGATGGACGTCATCAACCTGATCTCCAAGCACCCCGACCTGCCCGACGGCGTCGTGCCGCCCGGCGCGCTGTATGGGGACGGCTACCCGTTCTACGGGCAGGGGCCGCGCATCCACGAGTTCCTCCACGAGATGAACGAGCGCGTCTTCGTCGGCCGAACCGGCCAATACCTGACCGTCGGTGAGATGCCGGGGGTGACTGTGGCGGATGCGCAGCTCTTCACCGACCCGGCCCGGGCCGAAGTCGACATGGTCTTCCAGTTCGAACACGTCGGTCTCGATTACGGTCCGGGCGGCAAATGGGACCCGCGGGAGGCCAGCGTGCTCGACCTGAAGCGATCGTTCGCGCGGTGGCAGGAGGGCCTGGCGCGGTCGGGCTGGAACAGCCTGTACTGGGACAACCACGACCAGCCACGCGTGGTCAGCCGTTTCGGCGACGACGGTACCTTCTGGCGCGAGTCGGCGACAGCTCTCGCGACGGTGCTGCACCTGCAGCGCGGGACCCCGTACATCTACCAGGGTGAAGAGCTCGGGATGACGAACGTGCCGTTCGAGGGCATCCAGGACTTCCGCGACATCGAGTCGCTGAACCACTACGCCGAGGCGGTCGGCGTGAAGGGCGAGCGGGCGGATGTCGTGCTCGCCGCCCTGCGCAGGACCAGCCGTGATAATGCCCGCACCCCGGTGCAGTGGTCGGATGCACCCCATGCCGGCTTCACGACAGGTTCACCGTGGATCGCCGTCAACCCGAACTCCACGAGGATCAACGCCGCCGCGCAACGCGGGGACCCTAACTCGGTGTTCGCGTACTACCGGGGGCTCATCGCCTTGCGGCACAGCGACCGGGTGGTGTCGCACGGAACCTTCGAGTTGGTGCTGTCCGAGCATCCGACGGTCTTCGCGTTCAGCCGCACGCTCGGTGACAGGCAGCTGCTCGTCCTGGCGAACCTGAGCAGTTCCGCCGCCGAGTACGACGTAGCAGCCGTGCCGGGGTGGGAGGGAGCCGAGCCGGTGCTCGGCAACCTTCCGGACGCGGCGCCCGCGGTCGACGGACGCCTCGCCCCCTGGCAGGCCCAGGTCTTCGCCCGCGCCATCTAGCCACCCAGCCCGCCGGCTCAGCGGTCCAGGGCCTCCCGCATGAACGCTTCGATGAACACGTCGAACGCCGCGATCGTGCGCTCGCGGTCGCCCGTCATCAGGTAGCCGAAGTGGAGGCCGAGCGTCGTGTCCGAGATCCAGTTGGCGAGCGTGCTCGCCCGGTCGGCCTCGACACCGTGGTCGATGAGCCAGTTGTCGAGGAGCGCGAGCCAGCTCGCGAACGAATCGGTCATGCGCTTGCCGATGTCAGGGTCGACGGCCTCGAGCGCTCCCGCCTCGAACTGCAGGCGGAGGCCCGTGCGGTTGGCGTCGCGCAGCGAGTAGCGGAACGACTCCTTGTACCAAGCGGTCAGCTGCTCGCGGTCGAATGCGAGCACGTCCACGCCCTCGAGCACCTCGTTCTGGAGCCGCACACTCTCTTCGAGGATGGCGTCGATCATCTCGCGGCGTGAGCCGAAGTGGTACACGAACGAGTACGTGCTGACGCCGAGCGCGCTCGCCAGGGACCGGAAGGTCATCCTCGACAGCGGCTCAGTAGCGACGTGATCGAGGATCTGCGCAAGCAGCTCTGGTTTTCTATTCGGATCAGGTGTTCGGCCCACGTGACAACAATAGGCGAGACAATACCGAGTCGATGATCGCGGGTCGCGCCCGCGCGGCGCGGGTCAGTGCTTCGGTTTGCCGCCACCACCGCCCGGGCCGCCGCCGCCGGGGCCCTGATTGCCGCCGCCGTTTCCGGCCCCCTGCTGAGGTGCGGGCGCTGCCGGAGCGGGTGCCCTCGGCGGTGCCGGCCGGCTCAGGTACTTGCCGTCGACGGGCGGGAACGCCCCGCCGCCGTAAGCCGCATTCAGCGCAGCGGCGATCGGTTTCACGATCGAGAACTTCACGTTGCCACCGCCGACGCCCTGGAAGGTCTGGCTGCGAAGGGCGACGTTGCCCTGCACGTTGCCGACCCAGGTGGCCTGCGCGATCTTCGTGGTCGACGTCACCAGCCAGTTCTCTTGGGAGTTGTCCGTCGTGCCGGTCTTGCCGAAGATCGGGATGCCGTCACCGGGGTTCGCCGAGGCGGCCGTGCCTCCGCCCTGCAGCACGCCCTGAAGTGCGAAGATCGCAGCCGCCGCGACCCCGGGGTCGATCGGATTGGTCGTGTTGCACTTGGTCTTGGGCACGGCGTGGAGGGTGCCGTCGGCGGCCACGATCTTGTCGATCGCGACCGGGCTGCACGCGACCCCGTGGTTCGCGATGCCCGCGTACGCCGTCGCCATGGTCAGCGGCGCGATGTAGTTCGTGCCGAGCACCGACGACGGGTTCGCCATGTACGGGTTCGCCTGCTCGTCGGCGCCGTGCACGCCGAGCGCCTGCGCCCCCTGCTTGATGCCGCACAGGTCGAGCTTCGTCGCCATCATGGCGAACGCGGAGTTCACCGACTGGGCTGTCGCGTTCATCACATTGATGCGTGAGACGGACTCGCCCTCGTCGTTGGCGACCTGCCAGGGCGCGCCGCCGATGTCGTTGCACGGGTCGCTCTCATGGAACGACGTCTGCGGGAAGGTGTGGTGCGACGCGTCGATGACCTCGTAGAGCGAGTGCCCTTCTCTCAGCCATTCGAGCAGGTCGTACGCCTTGTACGACGATCCGGTCTGGAACCCCTCCGAGCCGCCGTACGCGTAGTCCGTGTTGTAGTTCACGGCTGTCGACCCCGGCGCCGGGGTCGCCGTGTTGTCGTAGGCCCTGTTCTGCACCATCGTGATCACGCGGCCTGTCCCGACCTCGGTCGACACGTTGGATGCTCCCAGGTCGAGATTCGGGCTGGTCGGCGGGATGTAGCTGCTGAGTGCGTGCTGCGACACCGCCTGCAGGTCGAGGTTCAGGGTCGTGTAGATCTTGAGGCCCCCCCGGTTGAGGAACAGGGTGCGTGCATCCGCCGTGGCTCCGAAGATCGGGTCCTGCTGGATGATGCGCTGCACGTAGTCGCAGAAGAAGGCCGCGCTGTACGCCTGAGCGGTCATGCACCCGTTCTGGACGGGCGTGATCTTCGGCTGGATCTTGGTCGCGACCGCCGCGTCGTGCTGCGCCTTCGTGATCTTCCCGTTCGTCAGCATCCTGTCGAGAACGTAGTTGCGACGCTCGAGCGTGAGGGCGTAGCCGTTCTTCGCACCGTTGTCGGTGCTGGCCGGCCTGTCGATGCGCAGGTTGTCCGGATTGTTCAGGATCGCGACCAGCGTGGCGGCCTGCTGAAGGTTGAGAGTTTTCGCAGAGACACCGAAGTAGTACGCGGCCGCGGACTGCACTCCGTAGACCCGTCCGCCGAACAGCGCGATGTTCAGGTAGCTCTGCAGGATCTGGTTCTTGCTGTACTCCTTCTCGAGCCCGATCGCGTACCGCATCTCCTTGAGCTTGCGAACCGGGTCGACCTGCGTTGCGTCGTAGTAGCACGCCTGGTAGGCCGCCAGCTGCTTCTTCTGCACAGCCGCGGTGGCGGTCACGTCGACCTGTTTGGTCTCGCAGCGCTGGACGAGGATGTTCTTCACGTACTGCTGCGTGATCGACGAGCCGCCCTGCACGTCCTTGTGGAGCGCGGTCAGCAGTGCGCCGCGGATGGTACCGGTCACGTCGATGCCGCCATGGTCGTAGAACCGCGGATCCTCGGTCGCGATGGCTGCATCCTTCATGACCTGGGCGATGTCGTCCCAGCCGACTTCGACGCGGTTCTGCGAGTAGAAGGTGGCGATCGGCACCTCCTTGCCGGCCCTCGTGGCGTACATCGTCGACGCCTGCGCCAGCGGCTCGACCTTGATGTATTCGGGCAGACCGTCGAACACCCCGATGGTGTCGTCGGCTGCAGTGCCGGTGAGTGCGACGGCGGGCGTGACGGCGGCCGCTGCGAGAATTCCTGCGACGATACTCAGCGCAAGGAAGCCCACTGCCGCTCCGGCCACGCCCCAACGTGTACGTTCCGGAGACTTCATGGCGCCATGATACGCGTCGCACCTCTGGACGGAACCGTGAGATCGCCGGTGCTCGCGCACCTCGCACGAGGGGTCAGTCGCCGGCGCGCAGCTTGTCGCAGAGTTCAGTGAGCTGTTCGAGTTCGTCCTGGTCGAGGCGCCCGCCCACGCGGGCAACGATGGTCTTCATGTGTTCGACGGCGACGCTGCGGAACATGTCGTACCCCTCGTCGGTGAGGCGGATGATCGTTCCGCGCGCATCGTTCGGCTCCGGGCATTTGGCGACGAAGCCGCGCGAGACGAGGCGGTCGACCAGCCGGCTCACGCTCGGCTGGGTGAGGAGCACGTGCTTGTTGAGGTCGCGGAGGCGCAGCTCGCGGTTGGGCTGGCGGGTCAGGTTGAACATCACGTCGTACTCGTTGAACGAGATGTCCCTGGTGGGGAATTCTGCAGCGAGGGTGCGCATGACGGCGACCTGCGCCCGGAACAACGATTCCCACGCGGTTACCGCATTGACCCGTCGGCTCATGGCCGCCTCCCCTGATCGAACCCCCGGCACCATTATCGATGCGGATGCATCGATTGTGCCAGCAGTTCGGGGCCGGGAGGCGGATTGCGGGAGACAGCGCCAGCCACAGCGCCGGGGACAGGTGCCGGGAGACAGATTGAGGGCCGGCCGCAGAGGCTAGCGGCCGGCCCTCTCCCTTGCACCAAGAGTGTCCTGCAATCACATTCCGCGTTGGCTGCCACAGCAAACAACTAACGCTCTTCGACTATATAACGAAGAGGTAACGACCGCTAGTTACCAGTTCGTTATTTTTCTGCGAATTTCCTTTGGGGCGGATAGCGACGGGCTTTGCCGCCGAATAGTTGTGATCAAGTACTGTGCGTGATACAGTACCTGTCGTGATGAACATACCGGATGCCGCGACGGGAGCGACGGGCGAGAACAACGCCTTCGCCGCCGATCTGCTGCGCGGCCACACCGACACGATCGTGCTCGGCATCCTCCGTCGCAGCGAGCAGTACGGCTTCGAGATCTACAAGGCCATCCGCGATGCGACCGGCGGCGAGCACGAGATCAAAGAAGCGACCCTCTACGCCACCTATCGTCGGCTCGAGAAGGACGGCCTCGTCGAGTCCTACTGGGGCGACGAGACCCAGGGCGGCCGGCGCAAGTACTACCGCATCACCGACGCCGGCCGCGCGGTCTACCGCGGCAACGTCGCGGCCTGGGTCGCGACCCGGCGCATCATCGACAACCTCCTCGACGTGAAGGACACGAAGAATGGCTGACAACACTTCTCCCCGCCCCCGTGGCGGCGACGTCCACCGGCTCCTCGACGAGGCCTTCGCCGGCATCGACATGACGCCGGAGACCCAGGATCTCAAAGAGGAGGTGCGCGCGAACCTCATGGCGCGCGTCGCCGACCTCGAGGCTGCGGGCGTCAGCCCCGTGGATGCTGCGCAGCAGGCCGTCGACGAGCTCGGTGATCTGCACGAACTCGTGAGCGAGTCGGTCGGCGCGTCCGGCGCGAGGCCGGCGACCGTCTCGGGCTCCCAGAGCGCGGCCGTCCGGCTGGCCAGGGTGCGCCCGAAGCCCGCATTCGTCGTGCGCGTCGTCATCGAGTCGATCGTCGCGACGGCAGGCCTCGTGCTGGGCGGCGTGGGCGCGACCGGCGTGCTCCCGGTTCCGGTGGGCGTCACCATCCTGCTGCTCGGCATCGGCGCCGCCGCGGTAGGCCTGATCGTCGGCGACTCGCTCATCCAGGAGACAACGGCGAACCATCCCATGCCCAGGGGCCGCGCAGGCGGCTATGCGCTCGCATCCTTCCTGTCGCTCTACGGGCTCGGTTTCGCGGGGCTCGTCGCCGTCGGCGCTCTTCCGCTGTGGGGGATCGTCTTCGCCGCAGTCGGCCTGGTGGCCGGCATCGTGCTCTTCGCCTTCCTCGGCGCGACTCAGACCAATCGCCACAAAGCGTGGGTGCGGCAGGCGCAGCGCGAACTGACGGTGCCGAACCGCTTCGAGGAGGAACCCGAGTCGGCCGCCCGCTTCGGCATCTACACCGCCGTCATCTGGATCGTCGCACTCGCCGTCTTCGTGGTGCTGAGCTTCACGGTCGGCTGGCTCTGGTCGTGGCTCGCGCTGCTGGGCGGGTTCGTGGCCATGCTGCTCGTGCTCGCCCAGATGCTCTTCGGCTCACGCCGGAACTGAACTGCCGTAGTCGTAACAGAAAAAGACGGTGGCCCGGATGCGCCAACATCCGAGCCACCACAACCCCAGCCGTTCCGCGAACGGAACCTGCGTCAACAGTCACCGAGGGTCCACCGCTATGGTACTGCGCAGTCCGGGCGTCACGGCTTCCACCGAAAGGAAGGACGCCACCATGGCGATCAACACAACGCCGGCCCTCGAAGCCGACGGTCTCGTGAAGACATACTCCACAGGGCGAGGCAAGCCGCCCATCCGCGCGCTCGACGGCCTAAGCTTCGCCGCCGACGCGGGAACGGTGTTCGGCTTGCTCGGACCCAACGGCGCGGGCAAGTCGACGACCATCAAGATCCTCTCGACGCTGGCGAAAGCCGACGCCGGGAGGGCGACCGTGGCCGGGATCGACGTGAGTCGGCATCCGGCCCGGGTCCGCAAGGCGATCGGCTTCGTCGCACAGAAACCGGTGTCCGACCCCGTCGACACGGGCAGGGAGAACCTCGTTCTCGCGGGCCGCCTCCAGGGACTGAGTGCACCGGATGCTCGCGCTCGGGCGGCCGAACTGCTCGACCGTTTCGGGCTCGGTGACGCGGCCGACCGCCAGGTGAAGACCTACTCGGGCGGCATGGCCCGCAAGCTGGACGTCGCGATCGGCCTGATGAACCGGCCGCAGGTGCTGTTCCTCGACGAACCCACCACCGGGCTCGATCCGGAAGCCCGCGCGGAGCTCTGGGCCGAGATCGAGAAGATGACCCGGATCGAGAACATGACCGTGCTGCTCACCACCCACTACCTCGAAGAGGCGGACCGGCTCGCCGCCCGGCTCGCGATCGTCGACCACGGCACCGTCGTCGCGCGTGGCACGCCGGAAGAGCTGAAGAACGGCCTGCGGGGAGACGCCGTCATCATCGAACTGGCCCCAGACAGCGACCCGGCGTACGCCCTCGCCGCCCTCGCCAATGTGGAGGCGCTGCGCGAGATCGGAGCCGACGGACGCACCATTCGTGCCAGGGCCGACCTCGGTGCGGCGACGCTTCCACAGGCGCTCGCCGCCCTCGAGCTGGCCGGGCTCCCGGTCGCATCCGCCACCGTCGCCCGCCCCAGCCTGGACGACGTGTACCTGCGGCACACCGGCCGCACCCTCAGCAAGGCACAGAACCACGCACTGGAGAACGCATCATGACCATCGCACTCACCCACACGTTCATCCTGACCGGGCGGATGCTGCGAGCGTTCAGCCGGTTCCCGGCCTTCCTCGTCATGAACCTCGTGCAGCCCGTGATCTGGTTGCTGCTCTTCGGGCAGCTCTTCAAGTCGGTCGTCGAGATCCCCGGCTTCGGCACGGGGCAGAGCTACCTCGAGTTCCTCACGCCCGGCATCGTCATGATGATGGCGCTGTTCGGCAGCGCGTGGTCGGGCACGGTGTACATCCAGGACATGCAGCGCGGAGTGATGGACCGCTTCCTCACGTCGCCGACGAGTCGTCCGGCGATGATCGTCTCGAGTCTCGTCTACCAGTCGATCCTCGCGATCGTGCAGAGCCTGATCGTGATCGGGATCGCCTGGCTCGCCGGCGCGCGGTTCTCGGGCGGGCTCGCGGGCATACTGATCCTGCTGCTCGCGGTCGTGCTCCTCACGGCGATCTTCTGTTCGCTCTCGAACGCGGCGGCGCTGCTCGCACGCGAGCAGACGGTGCTCATCGGGATCTCGCAGCTCATCACGCTGCCGCTCATGTTCCTGAGCTCGGCGATCATGAACACCGAACTGTCGCCGGAATGGGTGCAGACCGTCGCGAAGTACAACCCGTTCGAATGGGCGGTGGTCGTCGGGCGCGAGGCGCTCAGCGCGAGCCCCGACTGGGCCACGATCTGGGTGCACCTCGGATTTCTCTCGGCGCTCACCGTGGTGATGGCCGCGCTCGCCACGAGCGCGTTCCGCGTCTACCAGCGCTCGGCATAAGCCGCGCGCGGCGCCCAGAGGAGATTGGTTGCCACGAATTCGGTTTCAAGTTCAGCTGAAGCGAATTCTCTGGCAACCAATCTCCCTAGAACAGGTCGGGGCTGGGCGCGCTCGCGTGGCGGATCGAGACGTCGGCGTGACGGTCGAACCGGTAGCCGACGCCGCGCACGGTGCGGACGATGTCTTCGTAGCGGCCGAGCTTCGCACGAAGTCGGCGCACGTGCACGTCGATGGTCCGCTCGTTCGGGACCTCGTCGTCCGCCGCGCTCCACAGGGATGCGATGAGTTCCGCGCGCTCGATCGTGCGTCCCTCGCGCAGCACCAGGTACTGCAGCAGCTCGAACTCCTTGTAGGTGAGGGCGGCAGGCTGATTGTCGAGCACCAGGCGCTTGCGCGAGATGTCCACGACGACGCCGCCGGATGCGCGATCCTCGTCTTCCTCGTCGGCAACGTGGCGGTGCTTGGCGATCGCCGCAGGGTCTTGGAGTGCGAGGCGGACCACATCCACGTCACGTCCGCCTGCGCCCTCGGGGGCGAGGGCGACGGCGGCGTAGGTCTCGGCGGCCGGCGCGAGCTCGGCGGTGAGGCGCTTGAGTGCCTCGACGATGCGGCCCAGGTCGGTGCCCGCCGCAGCGGCCTTCGCCTCGTCGATTCCGACGTAGAGAACGAATCCGCGGGCTTCGGTGCCGTTGGGGACGGCCCGGATCTTCTGCGCGGCGGCAGCGCCAGGAGCGGATGCACCGGGAGCGGATGCGGCAGGAGCAGCGGATGCTGCCGTGGTGGTGAGGCGACGGGCAGGGGTGTACGGAGCGGTTTCGACGGTTGCGAGAGACATGGGAGGAATCCTTTGGGGTGATGATGCGGTGAATCCGTCGCAGTCTGGGTGGTCCAGTGCCGAAAAGGGATACGGCTGTGCCAGGGATTCGTGTGTTGTGTCGGGCCTCAGATCGGCCGGTATCGGATGCGGGTGTGGGGCATCCGGGGAGTCCGCGGCCGTAAACGACTCAGTAGGTCGGCGGCGTCGGGACTCGGCGAAGGGTCGTCAGATCAGCGACACATTCGGCAACACATGACAGCGTCGCGGCCGGGCATCATCATGCCGGCATCCCCAGGGGCCTCGAAGGAGGTCAGGGTACGCGAATCGTGAGTCATGCTGGCTAGTAAAACGGAGAATGACTCGTGATGTCAAATCATTACGGAATGTTTCAGACCGTTCCGTACAGGCGGTCGCCGGCGTCACCGAGGCCGGGAACGATGTAGCCGTGCTCGTTGAGGCGTTCGTCCAGGGCGCCGAGGACGATCGTGACGTCGCGCCCCTCCGTCGCCTTCTCGAGAGCTGCGAGGCCCTCCGGCGCCGCGAGGAGGCAGATGGCGGTCACATCGACCGCGCCGCGCTTGAAGAGGAACTCGATCGCGGTTCCGAGAGAGCCGCCGGTCGCGAGCATCGGGTCGAGCACGAAGCACTGGCGGTCGGAGAGGTCCTCCGGCAGCCGCTCGGCATAGGTGGTCGGTTCGAGGGTCTCCTCGTTGCGGACCATGCCGAGGAAGCCGACCTCGGCGCTCGGCATCAGTCTCACCATGCCTTCGAGCATCCCGAGACCGGCGCGCAGGATCGGGACGACCAGCGGTTTCGGCTGGCTCAGGGTCACACCGGTGGTCGAGGTGACGGGCGTCTCGATGTCGACGGGCTCCACGCGCACCGCACGGGTCGCCTCGTACGCGAGCAGTGTCACGAGCTCCTCGGTCAGGGCCCGGAAGATCACAGACGGGGTGTTCTTGTTGCGGAGCACCGTCAGTTTGTGGGTGATCAAGGGGTGGTCTGCAACGTGGACTCGCATAGGCTCAATCTATCGGACTGCCGCGATGAGCGCCCGGCGAACGGAGGAGACGAGTGGCCCTGGCTGCCCCCGCCGGATTCGACGCGTTGATGCGCAAGGCGATAGCCGAGGCGAGGCGAGCACTGGACACCGGCGATGTGCCGGTCGCGGCTCTCGTCGTGGATGCGGACGGCCGCGTCATCGGGACCGGCCGCAACGAGCGCGAGCTGCGCCACGATCCCACGGCGCATGCCGAGGTCCTCGCCCTGCGCGAGGCTGCGGCAGCGCGCGACGACTGGCACCTCGAGGGATGCACCCTCGTGGTCACCCTCGAACCGTGCGTGATGTGCGCCGGGGCGATTCTCGCCGCGAGGGTGCCCCGGGTGGTGTTCGGCGCATGGGACGAGAAGGCCGGCGCGGCCGGGTCGGTGTACGACGTGCTCCGCGACCGTCGGCTCAACCACCGGGTCGAAGTGTTCGCCGGGGTCGAGGCCGAGGCGTGCGGCGAACTCCTGTACGACTTCTTCGTCGCGAAGCGCTGAGCTCGCGCATCCGCTCGCGCTGGGCGCGCCGCCCCTACTCGAGGCCTTTGATGACGATGGCGTCGGTGGCCGGGTGCGTCCCCTCGGGGTCGACCCAGACATCCGGTTCGATGTAGATCACGCGAGCGACCGGCACGGCCTTGCGGATGCGCGCCTCCACGACGTCGATCGCGTTCGCCACATCCGCCAGCCGGTCGTCGCCCGCCACGGCCACTTTCGTCGCCACCAGGAGTTCGTCCGGGCCCAGGTACAACGTCTTCATATGGATGATGCGCTCGACTTCATCGCCGTCGAGCACCGCTCGCTCGATTGCAGCGAGGTCGTCATCGCTCGCCCCCTCGCCGACCAGCAGGCTCTTCGTCTCGATTCCGAGGACGATCGCGACCGCGATGAGCAGCGTGCCGATCAGCAGGGTGCCGATCCCGTCGAAAACGCCGTTGCCGGTGATGGCCGTGAGCCCGACGCCGAACAGCGCGAACACGAGACCGATGAGCGCCGCGACGTCCTCGAGCAGCACGACCGGGAGTTCGGGAGCCTTGGCGCGGCGGATGAACTGGGCCCACGACTGCGCGCCCTTCAGCGGGGTGGACTCCCGGACCGCCGTGCGCAGCGAGAAGCTCTCGAGCCCGATGGCGATGAGCAGCACGAGCAGGGGCACCCAGATGTTCTCGAGCGCATGCGGATGCCGCAGTTTCTCGATGCCCTCATATAAGGAGAACACGCCACCGACCGAGAACAGGATGATCGACACGACGAACGCGTACACGTACCGCTCGCGGCCGTAGCCGAACGGATGCTCTTTGTCGGCCCTCTTCTTCGCCTGCCGGCCGCCGAGCATGAGCAACAGCTGGTTGCCGGAGTCGGCGAGCGAGTGGACGCCCTCGGCGAGCATCGACGACGACCCCGAGACGAACCACGCGATGAACTTGGTCAGAGCGATTCCGAGGTTGGCGAGAAGGGCCGCGAAGATCGCCTTGTTTCCACCGGATGCGCTCATGCTGACAATCCTAGGATGGTCGTGTGACCGAGACCCAGAGCATCCTTCTTCCCACCATCGCGATCCTGGGCGCAGGCTCGATGGGCCGCGCCATCCTCAGCGGACTGCTGAAACCCGGGGTGGAGGTCCAGGGGGGCATCCGCGTGACGAACCGGACCAGCGAGAAGGCTCACGACTTCGCGGAGGCCCCCGGAATAACGGCCTTCGCGACCGAGGAGGAGGCCGAAGCCAACCAGCTTGCCGTGGCCGGGGCTGAGATCGTGCTCGTTGCGGTCAAACCGGGCATGGTGACCGACCTGCTGCGCGAGATCGCGAGTTCGGTCACGCCCGGTGCCGTCGTCGTGAGTGTGGCAGCCGGTGTCACCATTGCGACCTTCGAGTCGATCCTGCCGAAGTCGGTCTCCGTCGTCCGCTCGATGCCCAACACGCCGGCGATCGTCGGGCGTGCGGTCACCGGCATCAGCGGCGGCCCTCGTTCGACGGCCGACGACCTGGCCCTCGTGCGCACCCTGTTCGAGACCGTCGGCGAGGTCGTCGAGGTTCCGGAGAGCCAACTGGATGCCCTGGGCACCATCTCCGGGTCGGGTCCCGCCTACGTCTTCTACCTCATCGAGCAGCTGACGGCGACGGCGGTGGACAAAGGGTTCACTCCCGAGCAGGCGAAGACGCTGGTCCACGGGACGTTCCTGGGCGCATCCGAACTGCTGGTCGCATCCGGTGAGGACCCCGCGGAGCTGCGCCGCCGTGTCACCAGCCCCAACGGGACCACCGAGCGCGCGATCGGCGTGCTCGAGACCGCCCACCTGAAGGCACTCTTCGACCGAGCGACCGACGCCGCACTCGCGCGCGCCCGCGAACTCGCCGAGCCGTAGCCCTACGAGCCGACCGCCGAGCACAGGGTTCTTCCCGAAAAGATTGCGTTATTTCGGGAAGGACCCTGTGCTCGACGTCAAGGCGGAGCGGATTCGGCGCATGAGGGCGTCGCGGCGTGTAGACAGATCCGCCGAGGTGACGAAGACGACCGACCAGCCGGCCTCGGTGAGCATCTCGCGACGGCGGATGTCGTCGTCGTACGTCTTCCGATCGGTTCGGTGATGATCGCCGAGATATTCGATCGCGACGAGGGCCTCGGGGTAGGCGAGGTCGATCATGGCAACGAGCTTTCCGCGCGCGTCATGCACCGGCAGATTGAGTGCCGGCTCGGGCAGCCCGGCCGCCAGCATTGCGAGCCTGAGCCGCGTCTCCTGGGGTGAGAGCGAGCCGTAGCGCACGAGGGTCAACGCCTCGCGAAGGTTTCTCACTCCGCGACGACGCCCGAGCCGGCCGACGACCGCTTCAAGCGACTGGAGGGAAGAGGGTGGCGGCTCGCCCGAGTATGGCTCCGTTCCCGTCACCAGATAGTCCCCGACGACGACCAGGTCGGTGACCGAAAGAGTCGAGCGCAGCTGACCCCAGGATTCCTCCGAGGAGAAGCTGCGAAGTCCAAGGTGTTCGGTGGTGGTCTGGCCAACATCGTCGAGTTCGTGCGAACAAAGCCCTGCAGCTTTGGGCGCCCGCGCGGGGGCGAAGACTGAAGTGTGAACTGTTCGCGCGTCAACTCTTTGAGGCAGTGGAAGTCCGTGAAGGAGGGCCGCGGATTCATGACTGAAGTATTCGGTCGGGCGCATCCGCACCCGATACGCAAGGCACACGTCCCGATGGTCGGACAGCTCCCCGCCGACTACCGCGACTCCTCGAAACGGTCTGCGCACATCGTCAAGGTACAGACGCCCCTTGCCTATGCCGGCCGCCCTCGCCTGCTGGTACGAGAACCCCGAGCGCGGAAGTGAGCGCGGAATGGGTTGCCTGTTTCGCATCCCGACATCCTCGTGAATTTGCAGGGCAAGCGTCCGAATCTTTCCACAGCCGCCGCGAGCACAGTGTTGTTCCCGAAATCCGTCCCTCATATCGCGAACAACCATGTGCTCGACGGAGCATGTAACGCGCGGCGCGGGACGGATGCATGGTACTCGGGTGGGGGAATGACTACCCTTGACCCATGGCCGACATCTTTGACGTGATCGCAGACGCGACCCGACGCGAGATCCTCCGGGTCTTGCTCGACCGTTACGTCGACGATGTGCACCATTCCGGCGAGATCAGCGTCTCGGAGATCGTCGCCAAGCTCGAGTTGAGCCAGCCGACCGTGTCGAAGCACCTGAAGGTGCTGCGCGATTCCGGGCTGGTGAAGGTGCGCGAGGAGGGCCAGCACCGTTACTATCAGCTCGACTCCGAGCCACTGGAGGATGTGGAGGACTGGGTGATCCCGTTCCTCTCGTCCGATTTCGACCAGGTCGACGTCCGCGAGGCGCTCGCCCAGGAGACACGTGAGTTCGCCGGGTCCGTCGGGAAGGTTCTCGCCGACACGAGTCATCGGGTCACCACGGCCGTCGAGAAGGTCACGCCGCGCAAGTGGCGTCGCGATTAGCCTCGCCATCTCCTCTTCTTTACTCGTGTCACACGAGTACCATTGCGTTTACCCGAACGCAAAGGACCATACCTCATGGCTGCCGATCTTTCCGACGTGCGCTTCCTGACGGTCGCCGAGGTGGCCGACATGATGCGAGTGTCTCGCATGACCGTCTACCGGCTGGTGCATTCGGGCGAGCTTCCGGCGATCCGTTTCGGGCGCTCGTTCCGCGTGCCCGAGTCGGCCGTCGCCCAGGCACTGGAGAACCACGTCGCCGAGACCGCCTAGGTTCCGCTAGACTTGGCCTTTGTGTCGCCGCGAAACCCGCGGCAAACCCCCTATTCTTTGTGAGGTCTTTGTGGGTTCCGTAATCAAGAAGCGCCGCAAGCGTATGGCGAAGAAGAAGCACCGCAAGCTGCTTCGCAAGACGCGCCACCAGCGTCGCAACAAGAAGTAGAGCTTTCGCGGGGAGTTTTCCCCGTCGCTGTACTGGTCGAGAGCGCCGGTCCCTTCGGGTTCCGGCGCTTTTTGCTTTCACTAGACTCGACACGTGTCCCACGTCGACCTGACTCTGATCGGCAAGCCCGGCTGCCATCTCTGCGATGACGCGCGCGACGCGATCACCTCGGTCATCGCCGCCCTGCCCGAAGGCTCGCCGCGGGTGTCCCTGTCGGAGCGTTCGATCCTCGACGATGCCCAGCTGCTGGAGCGCTACGCCGACGAGATTCCGGTGGTCCTGATCGATGGGCGGATGCACACCTATTGGCGGGTCGACCCGGCCCGACTTCGTACCGCACTCCTGGAGGCATCATGATCCGCCACGTCGTCTTGTTCAAGCTGGCTGCGACGGATGACGCGGAGCGCGCCGAGCAGGTTGAGACGATCGCGCGCGGCCTTCGGTCGCTGCCCGCATCCATCCCGGAGATACTGCGGATGGAGGTGGGCGCGAACGTGCTGCACCCCGGCGCCAATTTCGACCTCGTCCTGATCGCCGACTACGAGGATGCGGATGCGCTGGCCCGGTATCAGGTGCATCCGGACCACAAGGTGGTCGCGTCGTACATCCAGTCCGTGGTCGCCGACCGTTCGGCGGTCGACTTCGAGGTCAGATGACGGGACGCGCGTCGATCTCGTCGTCGGTTCGGCGGTAGTCGCGGATGAACGTCTCGCGCGCCGGTGCGTAGAGCTCGCGGATGAGTTCGGCTGTGCGCTCGCCGTCGCGGGCTTTCGCTGCCGCTGCGATCTCCGCCACGGCTGCGGCGACATCGTCGATCTCGAACGGCACCTGCCAGACGGTGACGTAGCGGAGCAGCTGCGGGCTCAAGCCTTCGGCGGCGGTCAGCAGCACGGTGTTGTCGGCCGACTTCTCGAATTCGGTGAAGAAGTCGCGGAGGGCCGCGCCGAGGCCGGGAAGGTCGCGCGATTTCGCCAACTTCTTCGCGTTCCGGCTGAACTGCTCTAGCCGTCCGATCGCTGCCACATCCATCGTGGCCACCGACGTGCGCGCCGCGTACTCGACCAGGATGCCGGTCGTGTAGATGGCTTCGTCGATCGCGCGCAAGTCGATGGGTGCGACGCGCGTGTACCGGTTGGGTGCGAGTTCGACGAGCCCGATGTCGGCGAGTTTCATGAGCGCCTCACGCACCGGCGTGCGCGATACCCCCAGCCAGGCGGTGAGCTTGTCGTCGAGCAGCAGCTCGCCGGGCTCGAGCGTGCCGTCGATGATCGCGGTGTAGAGGCGTTCGTAGACGACGTCTCGCAAGAGCCGGCGTTCGACCGGCCTGGAGTCCCTGGTGGGCAGCGGCATGGGTCAGCCCGCCTTCGGGGCCGTGTCGGCGACGGATTCGGCCAGGTCGTCGACGAGTGCGGTGAGCGCCACATCCCAGTACCGCCGGACGCCGTCGGCGGCCGCGTTCGCATCGCCGCGTCTGGACGCATCGACGATCTCGCGGATGATGGGGGCGCCGAGCTGGAATCCCCGCAGGGACGGCGTGGCTTTGAGTGCTCGACTGAGCTCGGGGACGTGCCGTGTCGTCAGCCGCGCGATGGTCTTGTTGTCGAGCCGCCTGACATAGATGTTGAGCAGCGAGTCCGTGAGGTGGGACTGGCGGATGTCCTCCGACACCCCAGTGCGCTCGTCGGCATCCGCCCGCTCGGCGAACGCTTCGAGTTCGGAGAGGTCGCCTGCGGTGAGCAGCGGCACCGTGTCGCGGACGACGCTGACGTAGAGGGCGCCGAGCGTTTCGACGAGTCCACGCAATCGTGCGATGTCGATGGGGGCGACGCGGGTGCGCTTCTGGGGGAGCACCTCGACGAGTCCCATCGCAGCGAGCTGGTTGAGGGCCTCCCGCACCGGAGTGCGCGACACGCCGACCCATTCTTCGATCTCCGAGTCGTGCAACTGCTCGCCGGGAGCGAGGTCGCCGTCGACGATAGCGTCGAGCAGCCGTAGGAACACTTCGTCACGGATCAGCCTGCGCGGAGTGACACTCTCGGTCGTGGGCACAGGCATACAGGCATATTACATCCGGGTTGTCGGTGTTTCGGCCCTCGACACCGGCGAAAGTCGAGGTCAAGGGCCGAAAACCGAGTGACACTAGGGCTGTGCGTAGAGGTTGCTCCCGAGCGCCTTCGCCTTGAGAGCGTCGAACTCGCCCTGCGAGATGATGCCACTGTCGAGGAGCTGCTTCGCTTTCGCGATGTCTTCGGCAGGCGAGGTGGCGGTGACAGACCGGATGTGGTCGTCGGCCGCAGCGCGCGCCTCTCCGACGGCGGCGGCCTGGCGCTCGGCCATCCCGCGGCCACGGGCGATGAGGTAGACGAGGGCGGTGAGGAACGGCATGAAGATCAGGAAGATGATCCAGAGGGCTTTCCACCAGCCGTTCAGCTTCTGGTCCCGGAACAGGTCTCCGATGATCGCGAAGAGGGCCATGAGGTACGCGATGAACGCGAAGCTCCAGAAGAAGATCCACACGATGTTCCAGAAGCTGTTCGACATGTGATCGTCCTTTCGACGGTCGCGCGCACCACCCTGGCCGCGCTCGTATCCACAAGCTAGCGCGGAAAGGCTCGCGGCCGACAGGGCGAGCTGCGTCGAATTCGGCGGGTAGGCTGACGCCATGATGCCCCAGCTTCCGCCCCGGGTGTGGGCGGGACGCGGGATGCTCGGGTGGATCCTCTTCCTCCCTGGCGTCGTCGTCGGAGCGGTCCTGTCGCTCGCAGCCGGGCTTGTTCTCGTCGCGATCGCAGTCGTCGCCTGGCTGGTCTGGCTGGCCGCGTGGATCGTGGGCTATGTCTGGGCGTGGATCTGGTTCGCCGGGCAGCGGATGCGCCGGGTCGAGTATCCGTTCGAGCTTCCGTCCCCGGTTTCGAGGCGGCACCGGTCGGATGTGTTCAGCTCGTCCTACCTGAGCGGGGCTCCGCGTCTCGTGGGGGCGGCTGCGCGGCTCGCCGGGTTCGTCCTCGGGCCGCTCGCGCTGGTGACGAGTGCGATCGGAACGGTCGCGCCTCGCTGGCGCGCGCGTCCGTACCTCGCTGTCTTCACTCTGCGCGCCGTCCTCGCGAAGGCGGTGGGGCTGGGCCGGCGGCGCGGCTGGCTGATCGACGGGCACGATCCCGCGGTTCAGACGCTCGATGACTTCCTCGTGGTGGCGTTTCCCCAGATCGCCGACTTCACCCGCTGGTGGCGCGACCCGGATGCGCCGGTCGACTATGTTCCTTCGCCCGGCCTTCACGACGCCACGGCAGAGGCGCTCGGGCTGGAACTCGGCGCCTACCCCGACCCCCTCGGCTTCCCGGGTCTCGCGGCCGGGGCGATGCGGCGGCGGCAGATCACGGGCTACCGCGACCTCCTGGTCAGCCAGCGGGAGATCGACGACCTGTGCGACCCCGACCTCGACGACCGCAACGACGTCGGTGTCGTTCGCATCTCATCCAGGGTGGGACCAGGCGGCATTCGCCACTGGCTCGTCCAGTTCCCGAGCACCAAGTCCTGGCACCCACGAGCAGGCGTCGCCCCCAACGACCTTACGGCCGACCTCGTGATCGGAGCGGACCGCGAGCCGACGATGACGCGCGCGGCACTCGCTGCGATGTCCCTCGCGGGCATCGCGCCGGGCGAGCCGATCATGCTTGCGGGCTTCAGCCTGGGCGGGATGGTCGCCGCCGAGGTCGCCGTGCGGGCCGAACGGTACGGGTTCACCGTCACGCACCTCGTCACGGCGGGTGCGCCGCTCGGCCGCGTGCGCGTTCCTGCGAGCATCCGCGTATTGGCTCTCGAACACCTTCTCGACATCGTGCCGCGGATCGAAGGGCGCGAGAATCCGTTCGACGGTGGCGAAGCCGGCGGTCGTGGCGGCGGCGAAACCGGCTCCGCCCCGAACTGGCTGACGGTCAAGGCCGGGCCGCCGCTTCCCGGGGGCTTCCGGCTGGGCGTCCTGCACCAGTCGACGGCCTACGCCGACACCGCCGGAGCCGTCGAGGACGACCCGCCGGGCGAACAGGTCGCAGCGGCGCTCACCGGGCTGGGCGTGTTCTTCGGACCCGGACAGCGTCTCGTCGACTACGCCGTGCTGCGGGATGGATCGTACGCGGTGCAGCCGTCGGTGCCGTTCTACCTGCACAGCACCGTCGAAGACGGGATCACCCGGGGCACGCTCCGCACGACGCTGCGTCGCCTTCCCGGTGTGATCGCCGTCGACATCTACCAGTCGCGTGCAGGCCTGCTGACGACCATCCTGTGGAATGCCGACGTGCTCGTGCGCAGTCTCCGCCCGTGGTTCACGACGGTCGAGCGTTTCGCGGTCTACCGCGGGCTGCTGTCGCTGCTCAAGCGCAGGCGTGCCGTCGGGTTCCACTTCCGGTTGCAGGCGAAGGAGACGCCCGGCGTCACCTGGGAGGCGACAGTGCAGCGGATGCCCGACGGGCGCTGGCGGGAAGTGATCGACATCGCCTTCGACAGCGCCGAGACGGAACGCGAGTTCCTGCCGCTCCTGCTGCCGGAGGGCTGGACCTCGACGGTCAACTACTACCCGCCGAACGCCTTCGAACCGGTGCGGGCGCGATAGCGGAGCCTGGATACGGGGCCGTCACCGGGTCAGGATGAGCGCATCCCCCTGCCCTCCGCCTCCGCAGAGCGCGACGGCTGCGCGGCCGGACCCGCGACGGTTCAGTTCGTGCGCCGCATGGACGACGAGACGTGCACCGGATGCGCCGATCGGATGCCCGATCGCTATGGCGCCGCCGTGGATGTTGACGCGTTCGTGGTCGAGGCCGAGGTCGGCCATGGACTGCAGCGCCACGGCCGCGAATGCCTCGTTGATCTCGACGAAGTCGAGGTCGGATGCGGAAAGACCGGTCTTCGCCAGGGCTGCGGCGATCGCGTGCGACGGCTGGGAGTGCAGCGAGTTGTCGGGCCCCGCCACCTGGGCGTTCGAGCCGAGGACAGCGAGCCAGGCGAGTCCCCGGCGCTCGGCGTTCTCCCTGCTCGTCAGGACGACGGCGGCGGCGCCGTCGCTGAGCGGGGACGAGTTGCCTGCCGTCAGGGTGCCGTCGTCGGCGAAACTGGGACGGAGCCTGCCCAGGATGTCTGCGGTCGAGTCGGGGCGAACGCCTTCGTCTGCCTCGATGACGATCGGATCTCCTTTTCGCTGCGGAATGACGACCGGAGCGAGCTCCGCATCGAAGAGGCCTGCAGCTGCCGCGGCGCCCGCCCGCTGATGGGAGGCGGCGGCGAACTCGTCCTGCGCCTCGCGCGTCAGGCCGAGCTTCGCGGTGTACCGCTCGGTGGATGCGCCCATCGAGTCGCCGTCGAACGCGTCGGTCAACCCGTCGTGCGCGGCCGAGTCGAGCGCGGTGATCGACCCGTACGACCAGCCGAGGCGCGACCCCGGAAGGACATGCGGGGCGTTGGTCATCGACTCCTGGCCGCCGGCGACGACGACCTCGGCCTCACCGGACCGGATGAGCCGGGCGGCGTCGATGATCGACGCGAGTCCGGAGAGGCAGACCTTGTTGATGGTGACGGTCGGCACCTGCCAGCCCAGCCCGGCAGCGATCGACGTCTGACGCGCAGGGTTCTGGCCGGCGCCCGCCTGGAGCACCTGCCCGAAGATCAGGGCGTCGACATCGGCGGCTCCCAGTGCGCCGGCGCCTCCCGCGGAGAGCCGTTCGAGCGCGGCACGCACCGCGACGGCGCCCAGATCGACCGCTCGCAGCGAGGCGAGGTTGCCCTTGATCTTGCCCTGCGGTGTTCGCGCTGCGGACAGGATGACGACGTCGGTGTTGGCGGTCATGGCGACTCCTTCGTGCCTGGAAAGCGGCTCGTGGCCGCACGCTTCCACGATCTCACACCCTGAACCACGTCGCACGCCAACGCATTCACAGGGTCAGGTTCTCCACAGATTTCCGCATCACGGACGCGGGGAAGCACCCGGCCCCTACCGTGGAGGAATGTTCGACGAGGAGGAAGAAGAGCCGCTTGCCGCCATCCCGCCCCATGACAGACCCCGCGAACGGCTGCGCCGCCTCGGCCCCGGAGTGCTCACTGACGAAGAGATCCTGGCGCTTGTGCTCGGCACGGGGCAACCGGGTCGCAGCGTGCTCGCGACGGCTCGGTCGATCCTCCGCCAGACGGGAGGGTTCAGTGGTCTCGCCGCGATGGATGTGACTCGGCTGGAGCGCCTTCCCGGCATCGGCCCGGCCATGGCGGGCAGGCTCACGGCCACCCTCGAGATCTGGCGCCGGGCGGGCACGACGTCGGCGTGGTCCCCACTCGTCGACGACGACGCCACCTCGCGCATCGTCGTGCCCGAACTCGCCCACCGGTCGACCGAGCGTTTCGTCGTGATCGTCGCCGACCGTGCACTGCGACCCCTCGAGGTCGTCTTCGTGCGCGACGGCGGAGACACTCCGGTCCAGGTCGAGCCGAGCGAGGTGCTCCAGGCCGTGCTCACACGAGGCGGCAGATCGTTCGCCGTCGCCCACAACCACCCGAACGGAACGCTCGAGGCGAGCGTCGCCGACATGGCGATCACTCGGCGGCTCGGCGCGGGCGCCGCGACGATCGGTCTCCGGTTCCTCGGTCACATCCTCGTCGCCGGCGCGGACTGGAGGCGCCTGTGAACGCGCTCCGGAAGCGATGCGGCGGTCGGCAGCTGCTAGGGAAGGAGGCGCGTCGGGCCGCGGAACAGGTAGGTCGTCTCGCGCAGGTTCGACAGATGGAGCATCAGCATCAGTACGCGGGCGAGGCCCATCCCGAACCCACCGTGCGGTGGCACACCGTAGCGGAAGAAGTCGAGATAGAACTCGAGCTCCTCGGGGTCCAGCCCCTTCTCGCGAGCCTGGGCCTCGAGCACCTCGATGCGGTGCTCGCGCTGCGCGCCCGTCGAGATCTCGACGCCGTTGAAGATGAGGTCGTAGCTGTTCGTCAGGGTCGCGTCGTCCGCGTGGCGCATGTGGTAGAACGGGCGGATGCTCGAGGCGTAGTCGGTCAGGAACACGAACTCGTGGTCGAAGACCTCCTTCACGTACGCGGAGATCTGACGCTCGCCCTCGGGGTCCATGTCGTCATCGTGACGGGGCACTTCGTAGCCGCGCTCAGCGACGATCCGCTTCGCTTCGGCGAGAGGGATGCGCGGGAACGGTGTCGACGGAACGACGATGTCGATCCCGAACAGTTCCTTGATCTGCTCACCGTGCTTGGCTTTCACGGCCGTGAAGCCGGCGACGATGAGATCCTCGTGCAGCTTCATCACGTCTTCGTGGCTGTCGATCCAGCTGACCTCGCTGTCGACGCTCGTGAACTCCGTCGCGTGGCGGCTCGTGAAGCTCGGGTCGGCGCGGAACGCCGGTCCCACCTCGAAGATCTTGCCGAACCCGGCGGATTGGGCCATCTGCTTGAAGAACTGCGGGCTCTGAGCGAGGTAGGCCTTGGTCTCGAAGTAACCCACTTCGAAGAGCTCGGCGCGCGACTCGCTGGCGCTCGCCATCAGCTTCGGTGTGTGGATCTCGATGAAGTCGTTGTCGATCCAGTATTCGCGCATCGCGTGCTCGAACGTCGTCTGGATGCGGAAGATCAGGTTGTGCTTCGGCTCGCGAAGGTCGAGGAAACGCCAGTCCATGCGTTTGTCGATGCCGCTGTCCGCAGCAATCGGCGCTTCGGGGATCGAGGCGGTCTCCACGACGAGAGAGGCGAGCTTGATCTCGATGCCCCCGAGCTTGACCCGTTCGTCGTGCTTCAGCTCACCGGTGGCGACGACGAACGTGCCCTGGGAGAGACCCGAGATGGTCGTGGCGGGCTCGTCGGCGACGACGGCTCCATCGGCATCGGTCGTGCGCGGATTCACCAGCTGAACGGCGCCCGACTCGTCGCGGAGGACGACGAACTGCACCTTCTTCTGGTCTCGAACCGTATCGACCCAGCCTGCAACGGTGACAGGGCCGTCAGGGAGAGCGGACAAGTTCTTGATCAAATCGCGTGCGGTCACAGGGGTCAAGCCTACCGCCCGCCCGTTCCCGGCGAATTCAAGGCAAAGCCCTCCGTAGACTGGGGGCGTGGTAGCAAGCCAGGTACATCTCGTCCGACACGGAGAGGTGTTCAATCCCGATGGAATCCTGTACGGCAGGATGTCCGGCTTCGGCCTCTCCAAACTCGGGCACCGCATGGCCCAGGCGGCTGCCGACGACCTCGTGGAACGCGACCGGGCGATCTCGGCGATCGCGGCATCCCCGCTTCAGCGCACGCGCGAATCGGCCAAGCCGATCGCACTCGCCTTCGGCCTGCCCATCGCGATCGACGACCGCATCATCGAGCCGACGAACCACTTCGAGGGCACGGTGATGAAGCGGGCTCTCCGCAAGCCGCGCAACTGGCCGTACATCGTCAATCCGGTGCGACCCAGCTGGGGCGAGCCGTACGCGAGCATCGTCCTTCGCATGCGTGCGGCGATCGACGCAGCATTCCTGTCCGTCGAATCGGGGGATGTGGTGCTGGTCAGCCACCAGCTACCCATCTGGGTCACCCACCTCGCACTCGCGGGCGAGCGGTTTCCCCACGATCCGCGCAAGCGGCGCTGCTCGCTCTCCAGCATCACGACGATCGAGCAGCGCCAGGGCGACGACGGCGATCCGACGCTCGTCGAGGTCGGCTACGTCGAGCCGGCCCGTGTTCTCCAGGCCGCTGCGACGGATGTCGGGGCCGTGTGATGCGCGAACGGAAGAACCGCAGGCTCCGCATCCTCGCGCCCGCGGCCGCGCTCGCCGCTGCCGCACTGCTTCTCACGGGCTGCACCACCGACTCGCTCGCCGCGCAGTACCGCGCGGGCACGGGGCAGAACTACATCGCCGGCGACGGGTCCATCACCGAGATCGCCCTCGACCACCGGGGTCCGTCGATCAGCTTCGCGGGGACCACCGAGCACGGCGACGCCGTCTCGTCGAAGGACTATGCGGGCAAGGTGCTGGTCGTGAACTTCTGGTACGCGGGATGCCCGCCGTGCCGCGTCGAAGCATCCGACCTCGAATCCCTCTACACGAAGTACGAGTCGCAGAACGTGGGCTTCCTCGGGGTCAACCTCTACGACTCGACGAGCACCGCGCTCGGCTTCGCCCGCGACCACGGCGTCACCTACCCGTCGGTGCTCGACCGTGACACCGGCTCCGTCCTGCTCGCCTTCAGCGGGACCGTGCCGCCGAAGGCAACACCGACGACCCTCGTGATCGACAAGAAGGGGCGCGTCGCAGCACGCATCCTCGGTGCGGTTCCCGACCGCAGCATCCTCGACACCCTCATCAGCTCCACGCTCGCCGAGACCGACTGAACGTGAGCGGCGTAGGACAGATCGTCTTCAGCGGGCAGCTTCTGCTGGCGCTGCCTATCGCGCTGCTCGCCGGCCTGGTGTCGTTCGCGTCCCCGTGCATCCTGCCGCTCGTCCCCGGGTACCTGGCCTACGTCGGCGGCTTCAGCGAACCGGGGGAGCGGCGCGACAGGTCGCGCCTCCTCACCGGGGTCGCTCTCTTCGTGCTCGGGTTCGCCATCGTCTTCATCGCCTACGGGGCCGCCTTCGGCGCTCTCGGGGCCTGGCTGATCCGCTGGCAAGACGTCGTTGTGCGCATCCTCGGAGTGGTCGTCATCCTGATGGGGCTCGTGTTCGTGGGGCGGTTCTCGTTCCTCCAGAAGACGATCAAGCCGAACTGGCGCCCGGCGACGGGCCTCATCGGCGCACCGGTGCTCGGAATCGTGTTCGGCATCGGATGGACGCCGTGCTTCGGCCCGACGCTCATCGCGATCAACGCTCTCAGCGTCGGAAGCGGTTCACCCTGGCGGGGCGCGCTCCTCGGCCTCTTCTACTGCATCGGGCTGGGCGTGCCGTTCCTCCTGGTCGCGCTGGGCTACGAGTGGGTAGCGTCGTCCGTCGCATTCCTCAAACGGCATATTCGCACCATCAACATCCTCGGCGGCGCCCTTCTCATCATCATCGGACTCCTCATGGTCACCGGGCTCTGGAGCCAGATCATGTCCCACTTCCTGGCGGTGATCACAGGTTTTGAGCCGGCCCTCTGATCACATCGACTCCGCGCCGCCGCAGCAGGAGACCGACGTCACCCAGCCGGCGCTGGGCTTCGTCGGCTGGCTGCGCTGGTTCTGGCGCCAGCTCACGAGCATGCGGACCGCGCTGTTCCTCCTCCTGCTGCTGGCGATCGCAGCTGTCCCCGGGTCTCTCGTTCCGCAGCGCAGTTCCGACCCCAACGGGGTGACCCAGTACTTCCAGGCCCATCCCGACATCGCGCCGTTCCTGGACAAGCTCCAGGCTTTCGACGTCTACACCTCGGTGTGGTTCTCGGCCATCTACCTGCTGCTGTTCGCATCCCTGGTCGGATGCGTCATCCCGCGCACAAAACACCACTTCGACGCGCTGCGGGCCAAGCCCCCGCGCACCCCGGTGCGCCTGCAGCGGATGGCCGGGTTCCAGAGCCGCACC
Source organism: Leifsonia tongyongensis (assembly GCF_010686705.1). GTDB lineage: Bacteria > Actinomycetota > Actinomycetes > Actinomycetales > Microbacteriaceae > Diaminobutyricibacter > Diaminobutyricibacter tongyongensis. The sequence continues at coordinate 56,047 of NZ_JAAGWY010000006.1, forward strand.
CTCTCGCCCGAGCAGGCCGCGACGGCGGCAGAGCCGATCTCCGCCGCCCGAGCCCAGCTGCGCAAGAGCGGCTACCGCGTCGCGCTCTTCGAGGATGCCCGCTCGACCTCCGTCTCGGCCGAGCGGGGCTACCTGCGGGAGACCGGCAACCTCGTGTTCCACTCGGCACTCGTGGGAATCCTGCTCGCGGTCGGCCTGGGAGGCGGGTTCGGGTACAACGGGCAGAAGGTCGTGGTGGTCGGGCAGAGCTTCGTCAACAGCCTCCCGTCGTACAACTCGTTCAACCCGGGCCGGTTCTTCAACGACACGTCGCTCCAGCCGTTCTCCATCCGGGTCGACAGCCTCGACGTCGCCTACGAGACGAAGAACGTGAACGCGATGGGCCAGCCTCTCGACTACACGGCGCATGTCACGACGACCGGCCCGGGCTCGGCATCCGGAACAACCACGATCAAGGTGAACGATCCCCTGGAGATCGGCGGAACGCAGGTCTATCTGCTGGGCAACGGGTACGCGCCGACGATCACGGTGCGGAACCCGGATGGAACAATCGTCTTCCAGGACTCCGTGCCGTTCCTGCCGCAGGACCCGAACCTCACGTCACTCGGTGTCGTGAAGGTGCCGGACGGGCTGGCGAAACAGCTGGGCATGATCGGGTTCTTCTATCCGACCAAGGGTGACAGCCAGACGGCGACGGGTGCGTTCGCCTCGACCTTCCCCGGGCTGAACAACCCGCTCCTCACGCTGAATGTGTACCAAGGCGACCTCGGGGTCAATTCGGGTGTTCCGCAGTCCGTCTACAACCTCGACACCGACAAGCTCACCCAGCTGACGGGCCCCGGCACGAAGCTGAAAGCCCTCGAACTCGCCCCGGGCCAGACGGTGCAGTTGCCCAACGGGCTCGGCAGCGTGAGTCTCGACAATGTCAAACGCTTCGCGTCGCTCGACATCCACCACGACCCCACGCAGGGCTGGGTGCTGCTCTTCGCGATCCTCGTGCTCGCCGGGCTCCTGACGTCGCTCTTCGTTCCACGACGGCGGATCTGGGTCAAGGCGATCCGTGGCGACGACGGCTCTGTGACGCTCGAATACGCGGGTCTCGCCCGTGGCGACGACCCGAATCTGGGCGCTGCGGTGAATGCGCTCGCCGATCGGCACATCGCTTCGCTCACCGCTCCCGAAAACCCTTAGGCTTACACCGTGACTGACACCCTTGCTCAGCTCTCCACACTCTGCATCTACTCCGCGATGGGCATCTATGCGCTCGCGTTCGTGGCGTTCGCGCTCGACCTGGCGCGACGCGGCGCACGAGCGACCGTGCCGGCCGAGGTCCCGAGTGCCGTCGAGCGACGCGCCGAGGCGGCGACCGCGCAGCAGGCCGGCGGCGGCTCGACCACCACTCTCACCCGCATCAGCACGCGTGTCGAAGACGAGGTCCATCGCGGCGGCGAGACCTCGAAGAGCCTGCGCGTCGCCTTCGCGCTCACGATCCTCGGATTCGTCTTCCACCTCGCTGCGGACATCTTCCGCGGGGTCGCCGCGGGGCGCGTCCCCTGGGCGAACATGTGGGAGTTCTCGATGACCGGAACACTGGTCATCGTCGGGGTCTTCCTCCTCGTGAACCTGCGCTTCGACCTGAAGTACCTCGGCACGTTCGTGCTGGGCCTGGTGTGCATCCTGCTCATGATCGCCACGGTGCGGTACTACGTACCGGTGGTCCCGCTGCCGCCCGCGCTCCAGTCGTACTGGCTGGTCATCCACATCATGGTGGCCATCCTCGGCACGGCGTTCTTCGCGCTCGGGTTCGCGTTGTCCGCGCTGCAGCTGCTGCAGGTCAGGCGCGAGCGCCAGGTGGAGGAGTCGAAGCCGCAGCAGTTCCGCTTCCTGGCGACCATGCCCGGATCACAGACACTCGAGAACCTCGCCTACCGGGTGAACATCGTCGGCTTCATCTTCTGGACCTTCACGCTCATCGCCGGCGCGATCTGGGCCGAGAAGGCCTGGGGTCGCTACTGGGGCTGGGACACCAAAGAGGTGTGGACCTTCATCATCTGGGTGATCTACGCCGGGTACATCCATGCACGCGCCACCCGCGGATGGCGTGGCTCCCGCTCGGCGTGGCTTGCGATCATCGGCTTCTCGGCCGTCATGTTCAACTTCGGCGTGGTCAACGTCTTCTTCCACGGGCTCCACGCCTACTCCGGACTCTGATCCCGGACTCAGGATCTCGCCCCGGCTACGCTGTGTGGTGCTCGACGACCGTATCGGTGCCCGGGTAGACGAGCGTTTCGTGGCCGTCGTCGAACCGCACCAGATAGGGCGGTCCGCCGTTCGCACCGTGAACCTCGGTCACCACTCCGGAACGGTCAGGACTTTCGACGGTCTTGCCGCGGATGACGAGTCGATCACCAACCGATGCCTGCATAACCCATCATCTCCTTCGACGTCACCTCTCAGGCTACGCTCAGCCGTCAGCGTCCGATAGAGGACGCCGCGCTCAGCGCATCGGCCGACGGCGCTTCACGACGGGGCCGCCCGAAGAAGATCGCTGCGGCAGCGGCCGCGAGCGCCAGCCCGATGAGCACCGGACACACGATCGAAAGCGCAGGCGCAAGGCCGAGCGCCGTCGCGAGAAGTCCGAGCCCGATCGCCACCGTCCCCTGCCCGAGATAAGCGACCAGGTAGACGACCGAGAGGGTGCCGGCGCGGTGGTCGGGCTGGGCGTAGCGATTGATGAGTCCGAGGCTCCCGAGGAAGAGCATCCCGTAGGAGGCGCCGAAGATCACCGAGGTCACGATGAACAGCAGGAGCGAGGAGAGGTTGGCGCTGACGACGAGCAGCGCGATGGCGAATGCGCCGGTGATCGCCCCGGATGCGACGGCGGTGCGTGGCGCCAGCCTCCTGGCGGCGATGGACACGACGCCGCCGACCATCGCGCTGATGGCGAGCACGACGCCGGCGACCAGTGCGTTGTCGGTGTGGAGCACATCCTTGATGAGTTGCGCGCCGAGGGAGATGAGCACGGCCCCGACCGCGAAGCTGGTCGCAGCGCCGAGGGATGCTGCGGTCACCACCCCCCGCAGCGCGCGCGGAACCCGGATCGGCCGCGGTCGCCAGCGCGCGCCGGGTGCAGCGCTCCGGTCATTCCGCGGGAGGAAGTAGACGGCCGCCGCCAACGCGACGGTCACGGCGAGGAGCACCCAGAACGTCAGCTCGCGCGGCCATGGCGCATACTGCACCAGGGCGCCCCCGAGCACCGTGGCGATGGTCAGTCCGACCGCGGTGGCGAGCGTGTTGACGGAGCTCGCCCGCGACACACTGCGGCTGTACTCGACGAGCGCCGCGCCTGCCGGGCTCAGCGCAAGACCGACACCGATGCCCTGGAAGATCCGGCCGATGAAAAGCCAGGCGGCATCCGGCGCGATCGCGAAGATCAGCACGCCGAGGGCGATCGATCCCAGCCCCGCGAGCATCGTCAACCTCCGGCCGATGTAGTCGGAGATACCGCCGAATATCACCAGGACCACGACGAGCACGACCGGGTAGACGGCGAAGATCCCCGTGATCACGGCCGGCGTGAGACCCCAGTCCTGTTCGTAGACCGGGTACACCAGTGCGGGTGCGCCGCTCGACCACAATGCGACGACGACGACCGCCGCCGCAGTCCAGAACCGTGCACCTACGGGGAGCAGAGCTGCCATGGGCGTCAGAGGGCTTCGGCCCGTTCGACGATGTGGAAGCAGCGCGCGACCCGGTCGAGCCACCATCGCTGTCGTTCGCCGTCGACGGCGAGTGCGTCGAGTCGACGGCCGTTCACCACCGGGCGCGCGACCGCGATCTCCCCGTCGACGGGAAGGAGCGGTTCGTCGGTCACGTCGTCGGTGAACATCGCCGCCGTTCCCAGGCCGCAGTCGAAATCGAGCGCGGGGATCGCTGCGGCCAGGTGCGCTCCCATCGCGATGCCGACCGACGTGTCGAGTGCGCTGGAGACGACCACCGGAAGTTCGACCTCGGCGACGATTCGCAGCGCCGAGTGGATCCCGCCGAGCGGCTGCGCTTTCAGGATGAGGACATCCGCCGCCCGCGCATTCGCGACAGCGAGCGGGTCGGTCGCCTTGCGCACACTCTCGTCGGCCGCGATCGGGACGCCCATGTATTTGGTCCGCCGGCGGATCTCGGCCAGCTCCTCGATCGTCGCGCAGGGCTGTTCGACGTATTCCAGATCGAATTCGGCCAGGGCATGGATCGCGTGCTCGGCCTCGTCGACGTTCCACAGGGTGTTCGCGTCGATGCGGATGCGACCCTCCGGGCCCAGGACCTGGCGGACCGCGCGCACCCGCGCGATGTCATCGGCGAGCGACTGGCCGGGTTCGGCGACTTTGACCTTCGCGGTGCGGCAGCCGGGGTAGCGCGCGAGCACATCCGGCACCTCGCCCGCCGGTACGGCGGGCACGGTCGCGTTCACGCGGATGGTGCTGCGCTCGAGCGGCGGCGTTGGGCGCCAGCCGAAGTCGATCGCCCCGCGGAGCCACGCGGCGGCTTCACGATCGTCGTACTCGACGAACGGCGAGAACTCCGTCCAGCCTTCCGGGCCTTCGATCAGCACCGCCTCGCGAACGGTGATTCCGCGGAAACGCGTTCGCATCGGAAGGGCGACGACGCGAGCGTTCGCCAACAGGTCGGCCAGCTCAGGCTGCATCCTCTCAGTCTTGCACGCGGACCACGTCGCGTCTGCAGCGCCAGACCCTAGGCTTGTGGCATGGCACAGGCCGTTTCTGAGATCTTCGACGCGAGCGCATGGAAGCCGGTCCCCGGCTTCGAGAGCCTCACGGACATCACCTATCACCACGACCTCGCCGGGCGGGTGGCGCGGGTAGCGTTCGACCGGCCGGAGGTACGGAATGCCTTCCGGCCGCACACCGTCGACGAACTCTACTCAGCACTCAACGACGCCCGCACGAACCCGAGGATCGGCGTCGTCCTTCTCACGGGAAACGGGCCGAGTCCGAAGGACGGCGGGTGGGCGTTCTGCTCGGGTGGCGACCAGCGCATCCGGGGCCGCGACGGCTACAAGTACGCGGAGGGCGAGACCGCTTCGGGCATCGATGCCGCACGAAGCGGCCGGCTGCACATCCTGGAGGTGCAGCGCCTCATCCGGTTCATGCCGAAGGTGGTCATCGCGGTCGTCCCGGGCTGGGCGGCCGGGGGCGGGCACTCGCTGCACGTCGTCTGCGATCTCACGATCGCGAGCGCCGAGCACGGGCGGTTCAAGCAGACGGATGCCGATGTCGGCTCGTTCGACGCGGGTTACGGCAGCGCCTACTTCGCTCGCCAGATCGGCCAGAAGTTCGCGCGCGAAGTCTTCTTCCTCGCTCGTGAGTACTCGGCTGAGCGCGCCTACGAGATGGGCGCCGTGAACGCCGTGGTGCCGCACGCCGAGTTGGAGGCCACCGCGCTCGAGTGGGCGAATGAGATCCTCACCAAGTCGCCGACGGCGATCCGGATGCTGAAGTTCGCCTTCAACGCCGTCGACGACGGGCTCGTCGGTCAGCAGGTGTTCGCCGGCGAGGCGACGCGTCTCGCCTACGGCACGGATGAAGCCGTGGAAGGCCGCGACGCCTTCCTTCAGAAGCGGGAACCGGACTGGTCGCCGTACCCCTGGCAGTACTGATCGTGGCAGCACCGACTGAGGCGGTACCGAGGTGACGCGACCGCTTCGCATCGTCGACTCGGAGCATCCCCGGGTTGTCCTCGAGGCCGTGCGCGATGTGCTCTCCGGTGCCGGGCCGGCCGTGATGCCGCGCGACCGGGCGGGTGCTGAACGGGCGCCGGGCGCCGCGGCCGCTCCCGATACCGTGCCCCAGAATGTCGCGCTCGTCATCGAGACCTCGGGCTCGACGGGGGTGCCCAAGCGCGTAGCCCTGTCTGCGGATGCCCTGCTCGCGAGTGCGGCGGCGTCTGCGAGCGCATTGGGCGGCCAGGGGCAGTGGCTCCTCGCGCTTCCCGCGCACTACGTCGCAGGTGTTCAGGTTCTCGTGCGGTCCGTGGCCGCGGGAACCGATCCGGTGATCCTCTCCGCAGGCCACTTCGACCCTCGGGCCTTCGCCGACCTGGCTGCGTCGATGACCGGCGACGCCCGGTTCGTGTCGCTGGTGCCCGTGCAGGTCGCGCGGCTGCTCGACGTGGCCGATCAGGATCGGCAGCTGGCCGGCATCCTCAATTCCTTCGACGGAATCCTCGTGGGCGGCCAGGCGCTCGCACCCTCGCTCCGTGAGCGCGCAGAGCTGCACGGCGTCACGCTCACTGCAACGTACGGATCGAGCGAGACCGCGGGAGGATGCGTGTACAACGGCGAGCCGATCGGCAGCACCATCGTGCGCGAAGAACAGGGACTGCTCGAGATCGCCGGGCCCACACTCGCGGAGGGGTACCTGGGCGATGCGGAGCGGACCGATGCCGCATTCCACATGGATGCGGGCCACCGGTGGTATCGCACGGGAGACCTGGGAAAGGTCGAGCACGGCAGGGTCGTCGTGAGCGGCCGCGCCGACAACGTGATCATCTCGGGTGGCGAGAAGGTTCTCCTCGACGCCGTCGAACACGCTGTGCGCGCGCAGCCCGGTTTCGAACGCGCCGTCGTGGTCGCACAGGTCAGCGCCGAATGGGGTCAGGTTCCCGTGGTCGTCATCGACGCGGCACCCCCGCTCGACCTGCCCGCGCTGCGCCTCGCCGTCGGAGCGGTTCTGGGGAAGGCGGCCGCGCCGGCACGGATCGTGCGGGTCGAACGACTTCCGATGCTCGCGAGCGGTAAGCCGGATCGGGTCGCAATCGCCGGGCACGTGGCGATGCATCCGGCGTCATAGGGTGCGTGGATAGAATTCGCTCTGTGATGAGCCAGAACCGCGCCAAGACACAGAAATCGAAGCCCAGGAACGCGCCGGGCAACGCGCGCGGGTCGGGGCGCGGCCGCCCTGGAGCGCCCAAGGTCAAGGTCAAGCCGGCCACGGTATCCGACTGGATCGCGGGTGCGCGGCTGCGCACGCTGCCCCTGGGGATCAGCCCGGTCATCATCGGAACGGGCGCGGCGACCGTCGCGGACGGCGCGGGTGTCTACCACCCGGTTCGTGCGGTGCTCTGCCTGCTGGTCGCGGTGTTCCTGCAGATCGGCGTCAACTACGCGAACGACTATTCCGACGGCATCCGGGGCACGGACCAGTACCGGGTCGGTCCGAGCCGGCTGACCGGGTCAGGCCGTGCGAAGCCGCGCACCGTCCTGACCGTCGCGTTGAGCTTCTTCGCCCTCGGCGCGCTGGCGGGGCTCGTGCTCGTCATCCTGACCCAGCACTGGTGGATCCTGCTGGTCGGAGCTGCGGCGATCGCGGCGGCCTGGTTCTACACCGGGGGCAAGCGCCCCTACGGGTACTACGGGCTCGGCGAACTGTTCGTCTTCGTGTTCTTCGGACTGGTCGCAACGGCAGGGACGACCTACATGCTCGCCGGTGTGGTCAACCAGGAGGCGTGGTTCGGAGCGATCGCGGCCGGCCTTATCGCCTGCGCCGTGCTGATGGTCAACAACATCCGCGACATCGTGCCGGACAAGCAGGCCGGCAAGCGGACCCTCGCTGTGCTCATCGGAAACGTCGCATCCCGCATCGTGTACTGCGTGTTCGTGCTCGTCCCCTTCGGAGTCCTCGCCGTCATGGCGATCTTCTACCCCGGGGCGTGGCTCGGGTTCTTCGCGCTCCTGCTCGCACTTCCGGCCTGCATCATCGTGCTGACGGCCAAGACGTCGCGCGAACTCATCCTCGCGCTCCAGCTGACGAGCTTCACCGGCCTCGCGATCGCCGTCGCGTTGGGTGCGGCCTACGCCTTCTGATCCGGGCGGTTCCCCGGGGCGCCCGCCGGCCCGCCCGCGGAGTCGACCGCGGAGTCTTCGGCTTCGTCATCGGCTGAGACCACCGGCTTCTCGCGGTGCCGCACCGCGTAGAGGTCGCGCGCCACGGCTTCCCGTGGACGCCTCAGGAGGACATAGGACAGGCACAGCCCGATGAGCGCCGCAGCGACCACGGCGATCCACGCATCCACGTGCAGGAGGAGCAGGATCACGAGGGGGACGACGAACATCAGGAGCCGGAGCACCGTGTACGTGACCCAGGAGGGAATGCCTTTCACGCTCCCAGCTTAGAGACACTCTCTGAGAGTTACGATTGATGCATGGTTCGCCTCTGGATCGTCCTCGGCGTCGTTGCCGCGGTCTTCTACATCTATTCCGTGGTGGACTGCGCGCTGTTCGACCGGTCACGAGTGCGCGGCCTTCCCAAGCCGATCTGGCTTCTCGTCATCATCCTGTTCCCGATCATCGGGGGCATCCTCTGGTTCCTCATCGGGCGGGGGCGCCGACACACGCAGAATGCGCTGCGCACGGTCGCGCCCGACGACGATCCGGCCTTCCTGAAGCGCCTCGCCAGCGATCGTGACCAGGAGGAGCGCATCCGGAGGCTCGAGCAGGAGCTCGCCGAGCTCGACGGGGATGGCGGAGAGAACGACCAAACCGGCCGACGGGATGCATGATGCCCCGACCGGCAATCCTGCCACCGACTACTCGCTCGCCCTTCTGACCGAATTCGTGCGCCTCGGCGTACGGGATGTGGTGCTCAGCCCGGGATCGAGATCGCAGGCGCTCGCTCTCGTCGTCGCGGAACTGGAACGCAGCGCATCCGTCCGGCTGCATGTGCGGATCGATGAGCGCGTCTCGGGTTTCCTCGCGCTCGGCCTCGCGATCGAGAGCGGTCGACCCGCCGTGGTCATCACCACGAGCGGCACCGCGACCGCGAACCTCCACCCGGCCGTCCTGGAGGCCCATCATTCGATGGTGCCGATGATCGTCATCACGGCCGACCGGCCGACGGAGCTGCGGGGCATCCGCTCCAACCAGACGACCGTGCAACCGGGCCTGTTCGGCGGTGCGGTGCGGTGCGAGGCCGATGTCGAAGCGCCGCACGGCGCGCCAGGCGAACCGGAGCGGGCGCGGGAGCTCGCCCGTACGGCCGTGGTCGCCGCACTCGGGTCGGCCAGCGGCAATCCCGGGCCGGTCCATCTCAATGTCGCGTTCCGCGAACCGCTGTCGGTGGCGGTCCCTCCGGATGCGGTCCGCGCGAGCTCGGTTCCTTATGCGCCTGCCGTCGTACCCGACGCTGTGACCGTGGCCGGGCGCCCGGTCATCGAACTGCCCGCAGGTATCCGCACGGTCGTCATCGCGGGAGCCGGGGCCGGACCCGAGGCCGAAGCGCTCGCGCGCGACGGAGGCTGGCCGCTGCTGGCGGAAGTCTCGAGCGGGGCGCGCTTCGGCCCGAATCTCGTCGTGTCCTACCGTGAGCTCCTGGGCGACGACGACTTCGGGGGCCGCATCGATCGGGCGATCGTGTTCGGTCATCCGACACTCAGCCGGGAAGTTCCCGCCCTTCTCATAGGTGACGCGATCGAGACCATCGTCGTGGCGCCGCGCGGTGCAGAGGTCTACGACCCGGGTCGCCGTGCGACGATCGCCGGCGCTGTGGTCGCTTCGCCCGAGCACGACCCGGACTCGCGCGAAGCCCGCGCATGGACGGGGAGCTGGGTGTTCGCGAGCCGGGCGCTTCGTGAAGAAAGGGAACGCGCATCCGATCCGGGCCTCGCCGTCCCCGACCTCGAGAGAGCGATGTCATCCGACCCGGTCGAGCGGGGCGCGTTCGCCCGGGCCGAGCTCGCCGCGGTGCGGGCGCCGATCACCCGGCCGATGCTGGCCGAAGCGCTGTGGCGATTCACCTGGCCGTACGACCGGCTCGTGCTCGGAGCATCCCGCCTCATCCGCGACGCCGACAGGATCGTGCCGGGAAAGCGCATCCGGGTTCATTCCAACCGGGGACTCGCCGGGATCGACGGCACCATCTCGACCGCGATCGGCATTTCACTCGCGAGCCGGGCCGCGGCGGATGCCGGCGGCGAGGCATCCGGCGTCACGCGGGTGCTCCTCGGCGACCTCGCCCTTCTGCATGACGCCGGGGCACTCCTTCTCGGCGACGGCGAACCACGCCCGCACCTGCAGCTCGTCGTCGGGAACGACGGGGGCGGAACGATCTTCGACGGGCTCGAAGTCGCCTCGACCGCACCGGAGGCGTCACTCGACCGCGTCATGTACACACCGCAGCATGTGGACATCGCGGCGCTCGCCGCAGCGTACGGCTGGCACCATCGTGTGGTCCGTACGCGCGGTGAACTCGATCGGGCCCTGTCAGCACCGCCGGCCGGGCCGAGCATCCTCGAAGTGCCGCTGGACCGCTGACGACGCCGGAGGCGACGAGCGGCCCAAACCGTGGGAGAGTGGTGGCGTTCGACGATGAGGAGACCGCCAGATGTATGAGACGTTCTGGACAACCGATCCGGTCAAACTGCTGAGAGCCGGCGACGGGTTCACGCTGTCCGAGACGGCGACGGACGCCCGCCCGGGCTTCGATCGCGGAAAGAAGCAGGCGGCCGCCGCGCTCACCGAAGGGTCGGCCGCGCTCCGCGAACTGCAGGAGAAGCTCTTCGCGGCGGGCACGGTCGGCGAACGGAAGCAGGTCCTCCTCGTTCTGCAGGCGATGGACACCGCAGGCAAAGGTGGGATCGTCTCCCACGTCGTCCGGGCCGTCGACCCCAACGGGGTCAAGTACGTCGCCTTCAAGGCGCCCACCCCGGTCGAGCTGGCGCACGATTTCCTGTGGCGGGTGGCCAAGCGGGTACCCGCGGCCGGCGAGTTCGGTGTCTTCGACCGCTCGCACTACGAGGATGTGCTCATCGCTCGGGTACACGAACTGGCTCCGCCCAAGGAGATCGAGCGCAGGTATGACGCCATCAACCGGTTCGAGCGCGAGCTCGTCGAGACGGGAACCGCCATCGTCAAGGTCATGCTCCACATCAGTAAGGACGAGCAGAAGAAGCGCTTGGCCAGCCGTCTCGAACGGGATGACAAGCACTGGAAGTACAACCCGGCCGACGTCGACGAGCGGATGCGCTGGGACGACTACCAGACGGCGTTCCAGCGCATGTTCGAGAGGACGTCGACAGACGTCGCTCCGTGGTACGTGGTCCCCGCCGACCGCAAATGGTATGCGCGGCTGGCCGTCCAGCACCTGCTGATCGACGCTCTCCAGGGCATGGATCTCGACTGGCCCGAGGTCGACTACGACATCGAGAAGGAGAAGAAGCGGCTCGCGGCGTCCTAGCCGACCAGCACTAGCCGAACGCCTCGACGATGGGACGGAACTTCATCGCCGTCTCCGCGAGCTCGCGGTCCGGATCGGACTCGGCCACGATCCCGCATCCGGCATATGCGGTGAGGTCACCGGACTCCGTCAGCTGGGCGCAACGCAGCGCGATCGCCCACTCGCCATCCCCATCCGCGCCGACCCAGCCGACCGGGCCCGCATAGCGTCCGCGATCGAACGGCTCGAGCCGGCGAATGACCTCGAGGGCGTCAGCTGTCGGGCTACCCGCGACGGCGGCGGTCGGGTGCAGCGCGTCGATGAGATCGAGCGAGGTCGAACCGTCGCTGAGGGTACCGACGACATCCGTTGCGAGGTGCCAGAGATTCGGGAGCTTCAGGGTGAAGGGGATCTCGCTCGCATGAAGCGAACTGCTGTGAGGCGCGAGTGCGGTGAGCACGCTCTGCACGGCGAACTGGTGCTCATCGAGGTCTTTGAGGCTGCTGGCGAGGGCGATTGCCGCCCGGTGATCAGCCGCGCCATCCGGCCCCCGGGAGATCGTCCCGGCCAGGATCCTGGCGCTCACGGTCCCGTGGTCGACACGCACCAGGGTCTCGGGGCTCGACCCGACGAGACCGTCGACGGCGAACGTCCAGCAGTCGGGGTAGCCGAGTGCGAGGTCGACGAGGGCGCGACGAACGTCGGACTCGAGGGGGAGGTGGCCGACCAGGTCGCGTGCGAGCACGACCTTGCCGAGATCGTGGGCGCGGATGTGCGCGACCGCATCCGTCACCGCCGCCCGGTAGGCGTCGGGCTTGAGCGCGCCGGGAAGCAGCGAGAGCCGATACTCCGCGCCGAACGGGGAAGGCTTCGGGAGGCCCGCTGCGGCATCGGCACCGGTGGCGTGGATGCGGGTGATCCAGGACCGCCCGTCGCGGCGGCCGATGACCACCTCGGGCACGATCAGGACGCTGCTCAGCGCGCTGTCATCCGCGAAAGCGAAAGTTCCGAACGCGACCAGTCCGGTCCCCGGCTTCGCAATGGGGTCGGCGATCGTGGCTGCGCCGACCACCTCGCGCCACGCGGCCGCCGCTTCGCGCATCCGGTCGGGACCCGTGAACTCCAGTCGGAGAGCGGTGCCGATGCCGGCGATTCCTTCGCCCTTCCTCATCCACACCAGAGGGTGGCGCGCATCGAGGAAAGGCGGTAATCGATGCACATCGTCGAGGGGCGTGGTCTCGACCGTGAGTTCGACGACGCGCGATTCGTGCGCCGTGGTCGAAGGAGGAGTCACTGCTCAAGCCTACGCCCGCCGAACTGAGCGTCCGATGCGCGCGGGATGGGGGTTCGAAGTGAAAGGTAAGCTAGCACGGTGAGCAAGGCCGACCTGAACAAGAAGCCCGAGCAGGTCGCTGCGATGTTCGACGAGGTGTCGATCCATTACGACAGGACGAACACGATCCTGTCCGTCGGCAACGCGGCGCTGTGGAGGTACGCGACCACGCGAGCGGTCGACCCGAAGCCCGGTGAGCGGGTGCTCGACGTCGCAGCCGGCACCGGCACCTCGAGCGCATCCCTCTCCCGCACGGGCGCACGCGTCATCGCCGCCGACTTCTCCGCGGGGATGATCGAGGTCGGCAGGCAGCGCCAGGCCGGCAACCCCTTCATCGAATTCGTCCAGGCGGATGCGACGGCGCTCCCGTTCGGCGACGCCGAATTCGACGCGGTCACGATTTCGTTCGGCCTCCGCAACATCGTCGACCCGAGAGCCGCGCTCGCCGAGTTCCGTCGTGTGACCAAGCCCGGGGGCCGCCTGGTGATCTGCGAGTTCTCGCGCCCGCCGGCCGCCGTGGTCCGAACGGGCTACTTCGCCTACCTGCGCTACGGTATGCCTGTGCTGGTGCGACTTGCGAGTTCGAATCCGGTGGCATACGAATACCTGATGGATTCGATTGCGGAGTGGCCGAGCCAGCCGGTCCTGAGCGAGTGGATGCGCGACGCCGGCTTCGAGCGGGTCGCGTACCGCAACCTCACGGCGGGAATCGTCGCATTGCACCGCGGTTTCGTGCCGCTCACCAAGGGGGAGTAGTGGCTTCAAGCGTTCCGGTCGTCAGGCGAAGTACCTCGCTCTCGGGGCAGGTCGGCCTCAGCGAGCGCATCTTCGCGTCGAGCGAAGACAAGAATTTCGCGGCGGCCATCGACGCAGGGCTCCTCCGCGTCGAAGAGGGACTCCACGCCGAGATGCGCTTCGCAGACAACCTCGCGGATGTGACGGCCCGCTACCTTCTCGAAGCCGGCGGCAAGCGTGTCCGCCCCATGCTGACCCTCCTCACCGCTCAGCTCGGGAAGGGCAACACTCCCGAAGTCCTGACGGCGGCGGAAGCGATCGAGATCACCCACCTCGCCTCCCTGTACCACGACGATGTGATGGACGAAGCCCAGATGCGGAGGGGCGTCCCCAGCGCCCAGCATGTCTGGGGCAACTCGGTGGCCGTCCTCACCGGCGACCTGCTGTTCGCGCGGGCGAGCAAGATGGTCGCCTCCCTCGGTGAACGCGCGATCAATCTGCAGGCCGACACCTTCGAGCGGCTGTGCCTCGGCCAGCTGCACGAAACGATCGGGCCTCGCGAGGGCGAAGACCCCGTCGAGCACTACCTCAAGGTGCTGGCCGACAAGACCGGCTCGCTCATCGCCGCCGCCGCACAGATGGGCGTGTTCTTCTCTGGAGCGCCGTCCGAGTACGAACAGCCCGTCGTGGTGTTCGGCGAGAAGGTCGGCGTGGCGTTCCAGCTGATCGACGACGTGATCGACCTCTCCGGTGCGACGGCGGAGACCGGGAAGACGCCGGGAACCGACCTGCGCGCGGGCGTCGCGACGCTGCCTCTGCTCCGTCTCCGGGAACGGGCCGTGACCGACGCTGACGCGAAGGACCTGCTCGATCGGCTCGAACGGGATGTCATCGGAACAGCCGACGACGGCCCGATAACCCCTGCGGCCCTCGCTGCCATCGCTGACCTCCGCGAACACGGCGTCACCCAGCAGACGCTCGCCGAAGCCCACCGATGGGCGCGAGAAGCGGTCGAAGCGATCGAGCCGCTGCCCGACGGCCCGGTCAAGAAGGCGCTCACGCGCTTCGCCGACACCATCGTCGAACGATCCAGCTAGGCCGATCCATCTGAAAGAGAGGGCGATCAGGCATGACCAAATTGAGACTGGCCATCGTCGGTGCCGGACCGGCCGGCATCTATGCCGCCGACATCCTGCTGAAGGCCGAGCGCGGATTCGACGTCTCCATCGACCTCTTCGAACAGCTCCCCGCCCCATACGGCCTGGTGCGCTACGGGGTCGCGCCCGACCATCCGCGCATCAAAGGGATCATCAGCGCGCTTCGCGAGGTCGTCGATCGTGGCGACATCCGTCTCTTCGGCAATGTCCAGTTCGGCACCGACATCACGCTCGACGATCTGAAGAAACACTACAACGCCGTGATCTTCGCGACCGGGGCCATCCGTGACGCCGACCTGGACATCCCCGGGGTAGATCTCGATGGCTCTTACGGCGCCGCCGAGTTCGTCAGCTGGTTCGACGGGCACCCCGACGTGCCACGGACCTGGCCGCTCGAAGCGGAGTCGGTCGCCGTGATCGGCAACGGCAACGTGGCGCTGGACGTCTCGCGCATGCTCGCCAAGCACGCCGACGACCTCCTGCCCACCGAGATCCCGGCGAACGTCTACGACATCCTGAAGTCGTCGCCCGTCACCGACGTGCACATCTTCGGCCGCCGGGGACCGGCCCAGGTGAAGTTCACACCGCTCGAGCTGCGTGAGCTGGGCGAGCTGAACGACGTCGACATGATCGTCTACGAAGAAGACTTCGACTACGACGACGCGTCGAAGGCCGCGATCGCAAGCAACAAGCAGGTCATGGTGATCGACCGGGTGCTCCAGCAGTGGCGCCAGCGCGAGGTCGGCGCGGCGTCGCGCAGGCTTCACCTGCACTTCTACGCGAAGCCGCTCGAGATCGTCGACGACGGCACGGGACATGTCTCGGCTATCCGGTACGAGCGGACGGCGCCGGATGGCGAGGGCGGCGTGCGCGGGACGGGCGAGATCCGGGAGATCCCGATCCGCGCGCTCTACCGGGCGGTCGGCTACTTCGGGTCGCCCCTCGACAACATCCCCTACGACGAGAAGCACGGCGTCATCCCGAACCGGGAGGGCCAGGTGCTGCACAAGACCGACAACACGCGGATGTACGGGGTCTACGCCACCGGTTGGATCAAGCGCGGGCCGGTCGGCCTCATCGGTCACACCAAGTCGGACGCCATGGAGACGATCAAGCACGTCATCAACGACCAGGGCAACTGGTGGACGCCCGTCGACCCGTCGGAGGAGTCGATCGTGACCCTGCTGCGTGAACGCGGCGTCGAATACACGAACCTTGACGGCTGGCACAATCTCGACTCGCATGAGCTCGCGCTCGGTGCGGCGGAGGGGCGTACGCGCATCAAGGTCGTCCCGCGCGACGAGATGGTGAAGATCTCCAACCGCTCGTAGGCTCCTCCACAATGGCGGGTTCGTAGGTTTTCTCCACAGATTCTTGCCCGCACACGTGCCACTTCTTTTACATGCCTAGCGTTATAGCTATGCAACCGGCACGCTGGAGAAGTGACATTGACTGAGCCCCCAACCTGGACCATGATCGGGGTCGTCCTCGCGACCCTCGTTTCCACCGTCGTCGCGTTCGTGCACCTTGTGACACGAACGATGAAGCATCAGTTCGAGAGTTTTCGCACGGAGATCGGTGCACAGCTCGGCCAGTTCCGTGCGGAAGTGCATGCCGATATCACCGGACTCCGTGTGGAGTCAACGATCAGGTTCGAGACCATCGAGCGCTCGTTCGCCGACGTCGATCGTCGCCTCGACCGAATCGACACTCGCCTCGACGGTGTTGAAGCAGGGGTCCGCTCGCTCGACAAGCGGGTCGGCGATCTTGACCGTGACGTTCAGGCTTTGACGAGCAAGCAGTTCGGCAGCGGAATACCAGAGGTCTGAGGGTCGGGATCATATCGCGGGTCCGCTACTAGGGTGTGATCGTGTCGACGTTGAACAGCTGGGTGCCCGACGTGCTCGGCGACCATTTCGAGCGTCGGACGATTCCGCTCGAATCGGACAGCGAAGGCGAGGTCGTCGCGACTCTCGTCCGTTATCGTCCGGCACCGCGCGTCCGACTCGCCAAGCCCGTCGCCGGGGGAGCGGATGTCCTCTATGTCCACGGCTGGTCGGACTATTTCTTCCAGACCCAGCTCGCCGAGTTCTGGCACAACGCGGGGGCGCGCTTCTTTGCCCTTGACCTGCGCAAATACGGTCGGAGCCTCCGCCCACACCAGACACCGGGTGACATCGCCGACCTCGCCGCCTACGACGAGGAGATGGAGATCGCGCTGGAGATCATGAGCGAAGGGGAGCCGCAACGGCGTCCATTGATCCTCATGGGACACTCGACGGGCGGTCTCATCCTGAGCCTGTGGGCCGATCGTCACCCCGGCCGCGTTGCTGCACTCGTGCTGAACAGTCCGTGGCTCGAATTCCAGGCGCGCGGAGCGGGCCGGGCGGCTCTTGCGCCGCTGGTCGGCATGCAGGCGCGGCTCGAGCCCCACGCTTCCCTGCCCAACGTCGACTTCGGCTTCTATACGCGATCTATTTCGTCCACGATGGACGGCGAATGGACGTACAACCTCGACTGGCGGCCCATCCGGGGCTTCGCCGTGCATCCGGGTTGGTTGAACGCAGTGCTCGCCGGGCACGCTCGCATCGCCACGGGGCTCTCGATCGACGCTCCGGTGCTCATCCTGTTGTCAGCTCATTCGGCCGTGCTTCCGCGTTGGACACCCGACATGATGCGAGCCGATAGCGTGCTCGTCGTCGACGACATCGCTGTGCGGGCCGTCAGACTGGCTCCGATCGTGACGGTCGCTCGTCTCGACGGCGCCCTCCACGACGTGTTCCTGTCGGCAGCGGATGTTCGGGCAGACGCCTACACCCAGGTCATCCGGTGGCTCCGCGCCTATTTGCCCTCGCGCTGAGAGCCGGGGCGCAGTCGCTCAGCGGAAGTTGACGAATTGCAGCGCGACGTCGAGGTCGGCGTTCTTCAGCAGCGCCATCGTCGCCTGGAGGTCATCTCGGCTCTTCGATGAGACACGGAGTTCGTCGCCTTGGATCTGCGACTTGACGCTCTTGGGCGCTTCGTCGCGAATGAGCTTCGAGATCTTCTTGGCTGCATCCTGTTCGATGCCGTTCTTGATGCCGGCCTCGATGCGGAACTCCTTGCCCGACGCGAACGGCTCGCCGGTGTCGAGGCTGCGCAGCGAGATCCCCCGCTTGATGAGCTTCGACTCGAAGACCTCCAGAACGGCCTTCACCCGCTCTTCGGTGTTGGCCTTCATCAGTACCTTCTCGCCGCTCCACTCGATGGAGGCGCCGACATTCTTGAAGTCGTACCGCTGCTCGACTTCTTTGCGCGCCTGGTTGAGCGCGTTGTCGGCCTCCATCTTGTCGACCTTGCTGACCACGTCAAACGATGAATCTGCCATGCACCCAGTTTATGTGGCGACTCACGAAGAAGGGTCGGGCCGTGACGTGCTCGATCGCACCACCAATTCGAATGGGAGTGCCGTATTCACGGGTTCGGGCTGCGCCTCCTCGGGCTGCAGTACGCCCATCAGCAGTTCGACAGCTTTCTCTCCCTGACCGGTGGGGAACTGCGCCACCGTCGTGAGGCCGAAGAACTCGGCCAGTTCGTGGTCGTCGATCCCGACGACGGAGACATCGTGCGGAACGCTCAGTCCCAGGTCGCGGGCCGCCAGGATGGTGCCGATCGCCATCTCGTCGGATGCCGCGAAGATCGCCGTCGGGCGATCCCGGGGAGCGCCGAGCAACTGTTTCGCGGCCTGGTACCCGCCCCCGATGGTGAAGTCGGCGGGCTGGTACAGTTCTGGCCTCAAGGGCACGCCCGCACCCGTCAACGCCTGCTCGTAGCCGATGCGCCGGTTGGTCGGGATGTGGAAGTCGAGATCGAACTCTTTGTGGCCGCCGACATGGGCGATGCGGGTGTGTCCGAGTGCGAGAAGGTGCTCGGTCGCGAGCCGCGCCACGGCCACGTCGTCGATGGTGAGGGTGCGGACACCGGCGAGGGGGCCGCCGACCCCGACGATCGGTTTGCCGAGCGCGAGCAGCCGGCTGACCTCGTCTTCGGTGAGTTCGAGCGAGATGGCGATCACCGCATCCACCCGCTTGCGCAGCAGGAAGTGTTCGAAGACGCTGCGGCGCTCATCGCCGCCCCCGCTCAGGTTGTACAGGGTGAGGTCGTAACCGTGACGCAGCAGCGCGCGTTCGGCGCCTTCGATGACCGACGAGAAGAACCAGCGATTGAGGTAGGGCACGACAGCACCCACGTTCTTGGTGCGCCCGGATGCGAGGCTCGAGGCGTTCGACGAGACCACGTAGCCGAGATCCAGCGCCGCCTGCGACACCTTCAGGCGCGTGCCGGGCGATACGTGGCCGTTCCCGCTGAGGGCGCGCGAGACCGTAGCCGTCGAGACGCCCGCGAGGCGAGCAACCTCATCGATTCCGACCACGGACACCTCGCAATCGTTCGCTCCGCCTCGTTGAATCCTATCGATCACAGAGGCCGCGCTCTTCCCGATCGGGCCTGGCGCGGGTATGCTCCCCAGACGACGCATCGGAGGCGGAATGAGCGCGGCATTGGTGTTGTTTGGCGCCGCCCCGGCGGCCACGGGGTCAACCCTCTCGCCGTGGGCTTTTGCAGGTGGCCTGATCGTCCTACTCGGCGCGCTGGTCGTCACGATCTTGCAGCTGGTGCGGATGCGACGGGTGCCACCGGCGTCGGGAGAACACGAGGCGCGGCCATCATCCGAGAAGCCCGATGAGCCGATTTCACCAGACGAGCCTCGATGAGTATCCTTATGTAGCGCCTTCGGTCAGATGAATACATGTGGTCGGGTGCGCCCTGGCGAGTTACCCAAGCGGCCAAAGGGATCTGACTGTAAATCAGCCGTCTTAGACTTCGGGGGTTCGAATCCCTCACTCGCCACCCTGTGATGAGTCGGGACATAGGTCTCACCTGAGTCGCGACTTAGGTCTCATCTAGGAAGCCCCTGGCCATCGGCCGGGGCTTTTTGGTTGTTGCGCCAGTAGGTGCGGGTGGGGTCGATGTCGTTGGTGGCGATGACTTCTCCGGTGTCGAGGCGGACGACGGTGACGGTGTGTTCGTCGGCGATGGCGAGGATGCGGGCGCCGCGGTGTTCGTAGCCGACTCCGAGGTGGTGCATTCGTCCGGCTCTGCGGAAGCTGATCTTGCCGTTGGTGCCGACGTGGTCGTAGCGGATGCGGTAGTGGACGGGGTGACTGCTGCCGGCGGGGACGGCTTTCGGGGTGCTGCGGTAGGCGTGGCCGGGTGTTG
>NZ_JAAGWY010000007.1 GCF_010686705.1 Leifsonia tongyongensis
GCCCATCGGCACGGCCGTGAAGCCGCTGCGCGGCTCCTCGGAACCGGCGCGATGGGACCCAATAGTCAGCAGCGAGTGATGAAAATGGCGGGGCCACCTTTTGGTGACCCCGCCATTTTCAGAACGTGGGCTGTTTACGAAACGCTTCAATACAACGGACTAGCGATAGCGGGAATCGCAATTTCCTCCGCCGGTCGACCGATTTTCCTCCAGAAGAAATTGACCGCCGCACCGCGACCAGTCTCATCGGTCTACTTGCTGCCGTCCCACCGCCGAAATGGAAGCGCGTCTGTCCTAGACCCCGTGGCGCTGCGACGCCAGGGTTGCCCCGCCGCTAATCTGAAAACATGGACTTGGACCGCGCCGTTGCACGTATCGACGAGCAAATTGCTGAGGCGAACGAGGGCTCGCCAGCGAACTTCGACGACTGGCACAACAAAACAGAGGTCGTCATCCGAGCCATCTTTGGAGAGTTGAGCCCCACGCATCACAAGTTTGATGACGTGAGGTACAGCCCCAGCATGTGGACTGAGAATACAGACTTCAGGCCGTATCGTCGAGCAGGGGTGCAGGAAGTCATTAGCATTCTCAAAGCCTCGAAACTCGAACTTGAATTGATAGCCGAATCGGCTTCGCCACTATTGAGTGCTGAAGCACCGGGTGAGCCTTCTACACGGCTCTTCATCGTGCATGGGCAGAACGACGCAAAAAAGTACGAGTTGGAGTCGTACCTTCAAAAGCTGACGGGTGAGGCGCCGATCATTCTTCATCAGCAGCCAAATGGCGGTCGCGTGCTGATCGAGAAGCTCGAGGACAACGCGGAGTCCGTGGGCTATGCGGTCGTCCTGCTAACTGCTGATGATCGGGGCCGTCCCGCCGTACTCGAGCCCCAGGATGAACGGCCACGTGCTCGACAGAACGTCGTGTTTGAAATGGGCTTTTTCATCGGACTCATTGGACGCGCTCACGTGGCGGTGCTCTACGAAGAGGGCGTCGAGCTACCGAGCGACATAAATGGGCTCGTCTACATTCCGCTTGACAATGCGGGAGCCTGGAAGGGCAAACTCGCGTCCGAAATTGACCACTCAGGTATTACTGTCGACTGGACCGCCATCGGACGAAGTTAGTTTGGTCTTGCCGCGCAGCATCTTCTGCGCGGTTCGAATGATCATCACAGTTGCCTGAGCTGCTGCAAAGGCATCCACATCGGCGATGTCGCCATGCGTCACCTTCTGCGCGAGATCCCACACCGCGCGCATTGTCGAGCGCAGCTCTGCCTTGTCTCCCCCGCGTGCGGAGGCAGCGAGGAACAGGTCGAACCATGCTTTTGCGTCTGCCCCTTTCGGCGCTTCCTGGCCTTCTGGCACGAATGTTGCGTCAGCGATCAATCTGCCAAAGTCGATGAGGATCTCGCGACTGCGCCGGCCCACGTCCTGCCAGTCGTCACGGTCGCGTGCGGTGGAGTACTCATTGATAAGTCCTGCGATGCGTGCGTTTACCTTCTCCCACGTGGGCGTGGCATCATCCGCTGCTGGATCGTGCACGCCTCCCTGAGCTTCGTGCTCAGCTAGATGCTGGAGCGCTTCCTGCGTCAGGTCGCGAATGTGCTCGCGTCGCTCGCGATAGCATCCTCCGATTTGACAATCCGGACGTGGTATTCACGTACGACGAGGGAGCCCGGCGACGTCAGGTCGCGGTCGAATCCCTTTCAGTCAGACACCATGCAGCGGAGGGCCTTCTCCGACTTCTGCACGCCCTCGCGGTCATGAAGCCGAAGGGCGACGACGCGCCTTCCATCTGGCTTGCAGTTGCAGACACACCCAACAGCCTCGCCGATACAGTCAATGGAGTTGTCAATGCGATGAACGCCGACAAAAACCTACTCCAGTCACTATATTTTCGTCCCGATATTCCTCTTGGCGAGCCAGAGGCAAAGGCCTTTGAAACCGCGCTTGCGCGGATCAACCACGCAAACCTCTTGCTGACGAATGCGGAGCTACCAGTCAACACTGCGAATAACAAGGTCAAACACGGGCTTGCAGTCAGCGCCCGTGATGATTTGCGCGTTGAACTCATTACCACCGCACCAGATGAAAACGGAAACATACCGGTGAGCGCGTTCGACAAAGGTAAGTCGATGCCGATCTTCGACCGACCGCTACTTAGTCTTCTCGGGCGGCCTCCGGGAAGGGAGAAGGGGGTCGAGTTGACCACGGTAAGGATCGATGTACCGAGCGTCCTCTCAGAGGCGTGGATGTTCGCGTCGGTGTACTCGACTATCTTTCACGTTCGCGCCCTAAAGCACTTTGGCAGCGATGAATTGATCGCACCATATCCAGCCCTCCCAGTCGGACCTGCGCCAGCCCAGATATTGACTGGTCGCGTTGAGGGACTCCGGACAGTGGTAACGACACCGGCAGACGGCAGCGAAGGCCGGCAGCCGGGTCTGTTCCTTTACAACACATTCATTCCGATGCACATCGACTACGAGACCGGCGTTTCAGGTGGGGTCGTGGCGGGTTAGTGCCGCGTCGAAACATCCACATCGGTTGCACAGAGGAAAATGAGTCGCGTGGCCAGATCGAGTCGAGTCTTTGACGCAGTATCGCGCGACGATGCTTCGCCCGCGCGACACAACGAGCCGACGTCGATGTTCTTGAACCGCGTGGCCGGAGAGTACTGGGACGAGGTTCGCAGCCTCATCGAAAAATGGGTGGGCCACTACCCGGCCGACGCGCGACCGGACCTGATTGGCCGATTGCGGTCGCCCGACAACCGCCACTGGGCCGGAGCATTCTGGGAGCTCTACCTGCATGAGTCGTTCATTTCCTCCGGCTTCGACGTACAGGTTCACCCAGTGGTTTCCTCCGGACCTCGCCCACCGGATTTCCTCGTCGCTCGAAGTCAAGAGAGCTTCTACGTCGAAGCCACTGCCATTTTCGGGAGGGATGACATTGGCGAGCAAGCGCGTTTGCATCAAGTTTTCGACGCGATCAACACGATTCACAGCCCCAACTTCTTTCTTGACCTAGACGTGTACTCCATAGGTCCCAACGCCCTCCCCACCAAACGCCTTCGGGCCAAGCTCGAATCGTGGCTCGCGACGCTCGATCCAGGTCGGGTAAGTCCCGCCTCACCTCTTCGCGAGTCGGGGGAACAGTTCCGGTGGCAGAACGCCGGATGGGATCTTCTATTTCGGCCCCTGCCGATACGAGAGGATTCGCGCGGCCAAGGACATCGCCCCTTGGGGATGTGGGGACCCGGCGAGGCTTATCCGATGGGGAATTCGGAGTCCATTCGTGATGCCGTCAAGGACAAGGGATCGGCGTATGGTTCCCTGGATCGACCGCTACTTGTCGCCATCAACATGTCCTCAGGATTCAACCGTGACTTCGAGACCATGAATGCGCTTTACGGCAGCGCTCAGGTTCAATTCGACATGGCGCACCCAGACGCTCCGGCGCACGATGTTCGCGCATTCGATGGATACTGGGGGCAACCAGGATGTTGGTCGCATCGACACGTTAGCGGCGTGCTGGTGGCACCGAACATATCGCCGTCCATTATTTCGACGGTCTCACCAACTCTCTGGCTCCATCCATCGCCAGACACTTCAATACCCATCCTGGAGTTCTGGCGCACTGCCGAGTTTGTTGTCGATCACGTAGAACAGACCGAGTCACACCGGCCGATCAATGAGATGTTCGATTTACCCGAAGGTTGGCCTCTCAGCGAGCCGTTCCCCTACGGCTAGGAATGTCTTTGCACGGTCTCGCGATCGAGCGACCGGCTCGCTTCCGAAACCGGTGTAGTCGGCAGCGGCGCGGACAAGCTGCCTGACTGGTCAGCATCGACCTTGCGCTGCGATCTGGATCGCTGGTCGCTGCTCAAGGCGCAAGCAGGACTGAGGCCGAACACGTACCTCATTGCTGCGGTTGCGGTGCCGTTTGTGAGGGCAAGAGTGGTG
>NZ_JAAGWY010000008.1 GCF_010686705.1 Leifsonia tongyongensis
GGGGCTTTTTGGTTGTTGCGCCAGTAGGTGCGGGTGGGGTCGATGTCGTTGGTGGCGATGACTTCTCCGGTGTCGAGGCGGACGACGGTGACGGTGTGTTCGTCGGCGATGGCGAGGATGCGGGCGCCGCGGTGTTCGTAGCCGACGCCGAGGTGGTGCATTCGTCCGGCTCTGCGGAAGCTGACCTTGCCGTTGGTGCCGACGTGGTCGTAGCGGATGCGGTAGTGGACGGGGTGACTGCTGCCGGCGGGGACGGCTTTCGGGGTGCTGCGGTAGGCGTGGCCGGGTGTTGTCCGGTCGAGGGCGCGGTGGGGGCGGTGTTCGTTGTAGTCGTTGCGGAACTGGTCGAGCTGGTGTTGCAGCTCGGGGAGTGTTTCGGCTGCGGGTCTGGCGGTGAGCCAGCGTTTGAGGGTTTGGTGGAAGCGTTCGATTTTGCCCTGGGTCTGCGGATGGTTCGGGGAACCGTTCTTCTGCTGGACGCCGAGGAGGGGGAGCACGTATTCGAAGGCGTTGCGGCCGCCGCCGAACCGGGCGGTGTAAACCCGTCCGTTGTCGGTGAGGGTGGAGGCGGGAGCGCCGTGGGTGTCGACCGCGGCCAGGAAGGTGGTGACGACGTCATCGCCGGTGACCGGGTGGTGGGCGGTGGCCGAGAGCAGGTAGCGGGAGTGGTCGTCGAGCCAGTTCAGGATCTCGACGTCGGTGCCGTCGGCGAGCCGCCAGTGGGTGAAGTCGGACTGCCAGGTCTCGTTGGGTTGCGCGGCCTCGAACCGGATGTAGGACGAGCGGGGCCGTTTCCGTGGTTCCGGGACTACGAGCCCAGCACGGTGCAGGATGCGTCGGATCGTGGAGGTCGACGGTGCTGGCAGGTTCTCCTGCTCGAGGTGCCAGGCGATCGTGATCGGGCCAGCGTCGAGACCACCCGCCGTCAATTCTGTTCGAAGCTGAACGATCCGGTCCACAACCTCGGCGGTCACCCGGTGTGGGCTGGTCAGCGGTGCGCGGGAGCGTGGTTCGACAGCGTCGAGTCCGGCGTCTCGGTAACGAGCCAACAGTCGATGCAGATGGCGGCGTGAGAATCCGTACTCGGCTGCCGCCGCGGTCACGGTCAGCTGCTTGGACACGATCTTCAACACGGCGACACGAGCACGAGACATAAACCCGACTGTGACGGATGTCCCGACTCATCAGGGACCTATCAACTGTGACCTATCTCCTGAACCCAGACACC